>OW818669.1:0-2372500 GCA_942493195.1 uncultured Geobacteraceae bacterium
CGATCTTCTTGCCGTTAATGCCGCCGGCAGCGTTGATCTCGTCGGCAGCCATCTTCATGCCTTCGAGGGTCGGCTTGCCGAACATGGCCACGTCGCCGGTCAGGGCGCCCATGAAGCCGATTTTTACGGTGTCACCGGCGGCTTTGGGGGCCTGGGCCGGTGCAGCTTCTTCCTTCTTTTTGCAGCCGGAGACCATCAGGCCTGCAGCAATTGTCACAACTGCAGAAAACAATGCAATTTTTCTCAGTTTCATGCTCTTTCCTCCCTGGAAATGAGTGGTAGTGAAAAGCCCCGACATTCGTGAATGAATGTCGGGGCGGTGATCGGATTGATTAGAACGCGTACTTGAACATTACTTTAACATCGTAGGGGTTAACCGGTGTACCGTCTGTAGCGACATCCTTGTAGTAATCGCCCAGGATAACGTAGGCAACGCGAGTTCCGACGCTCAGGCCATCCAACAGCTGATAGGTGGCTTCAGCATTAAGCTCGGTGCCCAGGTAGTTGCTCTCATTTTTACGGCCTGTTTTGTTATTTGTAGGCTTGTTGCCGTTTTCCTTAGCAACAGCTGCAAAACCGGCATTGAATGCAGTGGTCAACTTTGAAGATACAGGGAGGTCATAACCAATGTATCCGCCGATCTGGCCTTGTGCGAGGTTGCCAGCAGTACCAATGATCGAGTTATCGGTTGTATAGGCATTTTTGTCACGGCCAAGAATTGCCATATCATTGTCGTAGTAGCCGTGTTCTGCACCGAAAGAATTGAAGACGGAGTAAAAGGCATTGCTGTGGCCGGATGCATCATTTTCACCGGAGATGTAGAGGAATTCGCAACGGGCAGTTCCGGGGCCGACCTTGTATTTAGCCCCCGTGTTGAGAGCCCAGGCGGTAGTTGCACGCTGATTAGCGGTACCAACCTGAAATACACCAAATCCGTTTAAAGTTAATGGTCCGCTGGAATACTCGGCATTCAGGCCGAGAGTGGACATCTTTACATCCTGACGCTGAGGATTAAAACCAATGGTGTTGGCATCTGTAGTTTCTGCATTGTTTCTGAAAAGATAGTATGCGGCTCCAACTTTCAATTCTTTGTTGACCTGGTATTTTGCATCTAAAAGGAAAAGATCGTTTGTCATGTGCCCCAATACTTTATCCTGGGAGACCCCTGAATCGTCAAAACGGAAGTAACCAATTGACGGCGTGACGTTCTTGTAGCTGCTGGAAAAAGCAATACCAGCCATGTCTGCATCAAACAAAACTCCTTTGAATGAGTCATTGTAAGGCTGCATACCAAGTCTCATGTTGACATTCTTGAAGGGGTTAGCATCCAGGTAAACGTGCTTGGTTTCGATATTGATGGTATCAGCACCGATAGCTCCACCCTGGTTACGTCCGGTAGCATAGGAACTGTTGCCCCAGTAGGTATAGTCCAACTCAAACTGTGTAACAAGTTTCAGGTCTGCACTGGCCTTGGCGGTGTACTGCAGACGGGCGCGCTGCTCAATGAAGTTGGAGGAATAAACATTTTTGGGCTTGTTGGCCGGAAAATACTGGCCATCTCCACCCCATACAGCGCTGTTTCCTGAAGGGTTTGTAACGAGGTCAGCTGTAGTGCCGGTGCCGTTGAAGTTAGAGTTGATGTAGCGTGCAGCGAACATTCCGTGGAACTCGTTCTCAAATGCACATGCGGTGGTTGCTGCGGTAGCGATGCCCAGAGTCAGGACTGCTGCCAATACACTGCTTTTTTTCATGGTACTTCCTCCTTGTGTGGTGTGCCTGCTAAGTAAACTCCCAAAGGGAGAACTGCATTAGAGTATCTGGTTTAGAAACAGCTTGGCCCGTTCATGGGTCGGGTTGGTAAAGAAATGTTCCGGCGTCCCCTCTTCCACGATCGAACCGTGGTCCATGAAAATGACCCGGTCGGAGACTTCACGGGCAAAGCCCATCTCGTGGGTAACGACCACCATGGTCATGCCTTCACGGGCCAGGTTCTTCATGACATCCAGAACCTCGCCGATCATCTCCGGGTCCAGGGCCGAGGTCGGTTCGTCGAACAGGATCGCCTTGGGGTTCATGGCCAGGGAGCGGGCGATGGCGACGCGCTGCTGTTGACCGCCGGAGAGCTTGGCCGGGTAGGCGTCCGCTTTTTCGGCGATGTTAACTTTGCGCAGCAGTTCCATGGCGATCGCTTCTGCCTCTTTCCGATCCCGTTTACGCACAACGATCTGGGCCAGGGTCAGGTTCTCCAGTACGGTTTTGTGGGGGAAGAGGTTGAAGGACTGGAAGACCATGCCGACCTCTTCACGCACCTTGCTGATATCGGTCTTGGGATCGCTGACATCCATGCCGCCGACATTGATGTGGCCACGGTCGATGGTCTCAAGCCCGTTGATGGAGCGCAGGATGGTACTTTTCCCGGAACCGCTGGGGCCGATGATGACAACCTTTTCGCCGTCACTGACATCAAAGGAGACGTTGTTCAGGGCCTGGAAACTGCCATAGAACTTGGAGACTCCACTGACCTCTATCATGGGGCGACTAGCGGCCTTCATTGAGTCGTTCCTCCATGAGACTGATCAGTTTTGAAAAGAAGAGTGTCATAATCAGGTAGATCAGGGCGATGACGGTGTAGGTTTCAAAATAGTTGAAGGTTTCCGAAGCGTATTCACGGCCGCGACGCAGCAGGTCGGCCACCGCCAGGATTGAGACCAGCGAGGAATCCTTCAACAGGGCAATGAACTCGTTGCCGATGGGGGGCAGCACCACCTTGAATGCCTGTGGCAGGATGACCTGCTGCATGGCCTGTTTGCGCGACATTCCCAGGGAGAGGGCTGCTTCCATCTGCCCTTTGGGGATCGACTGGATGCCGGCCCGGAAGATCTCGGCCATGTAGGCGCCGTAGCAAAAGGCCATGGCAATGATGGCACTGAGGATGTCCGGAATCTTAACGAAGCGCCCCAAGGCGTAGTAGATGTAGAACAGTTGCACCAGCAACGGGATGCCGCGGATGACCTCCACATACAGAGAGGCGGCGCCGTTGATCAGACGGTTACTGGAGATGCGGCCGAGTCCGGCGACCAGCCCGAAGACGATCGCCAGCAGGATCGCTCCCACCGTGACCTTGAAGGTAACCAGGATGCCGTCCGGGATGAACTTGAAGATCGCCATGTACTGATCCGGCCGACCAAAGGCCAGATACACGCACATGAGTATGGCGCCGAAAAAAGCGATACGCCAGGCGGTAAACAGGCCGGCATCGCTTTTGTGCGGGATGGCGGCTCCGTCACCCACGGCTATTGGAGTATGATTTGATTGGTTATCGGACATGGGAAGAATGCCGGGCGGGGCAATTTAGGTTACCACCGCCCGGACAGTCAGATTACTTAACCCACTTGGTGTGAATTTTGGTGTCGATCTTTTTGGCTTTAACGGCTTTGATGCCCTTGTTGAGCAGGTCAACCAGCTCCTTGTTGCCTTTTTTGACAACAATGCCGTATCCCTCTTTGGTAAAGGTCTTGCCTACGATCTTGAACTTTTCCTTGTACTCTTTCTTCTGCAGTGCGAAGTGGGCGGCGACGGGTTCGTCACAGACAACACCTGAGATGCGGCCGGCAGCCATGTCTTCAAAGGCCAAGCCGATTTCGTCATAAGTCTTGGATTCCACGCCGGCAACCTTCTTGACTTCCATTGCTCCGGTGGTACCGATCTGTGAGCCGACCTTCTTGCCCTTCAGATCAGCGATGGTTTTGGTGGTTTTGTCGGTTTTGGGGACAACCAGGATCTGGCCGATGCTGGTGTAGGCGTCGGTGAAGTCATACTTGGCCTTGCGCTCTTCTGTAATCGTGACTGAAGAGATGATGGCGTCGTACTGACCGGAATCAAGGCCGGCAAAGATGCCGTCCCAGGCGGTGTTTTTAAACTCGACCTTGACACCGGCCTCTTTGGCGACGGCATTGAGGAAGTCGATGTCGTAACCGACGATCTGTTTGTTGGCGTCAACCATTTCCATTGGTGGCCAGGTTGCGTCGGTTGCTACTTTGATGCTCTTGGGGGCGGCAAAGGCGGTCATGGCAGCAAAAACCACTGCCAGTGTAATCAGCGTGCGGAAAAATTTCATAGGAAGCTCCTTTTCATTAAGACTGTAAACTTAAATGGTAAGACCAGATTGCTCTTTTATGAAATGTAAACGTTGTTGTCAACAAAAAACTCCTTTTTGTAACAATCAAGCCGGCTTGCAGTGCGGATTTCAGTTTTTTTCTTGCCCTCAAACAGTCCATCGTTTATGTACATGGCCCCGCACAAATTTTGATGTGGATAAAACGAATGCTGGAGATTGCAGACATGAACCGCTTGAAGGCAGCAGTGCTGCTGCTGACTACCACATTCTTCTGGGGTGTGACCTTTACCATTGTCAAACAGGCGGTGGAGAGTGTCGATGTCTTCGTTTTTCTCTCCCAGCGGTTTATCCTGGCCTTTCTGCTGATTCTGCCGATCGGGATGCTCAAGGGGGGAAAACTGGATGCCCGTACGATTCGTCAGGGTTGTGTCATGGGATTGTTTCTGTTCGGAGCCTATGCCTTCCAGACCGTGGCTCTTCTGTTCACCAGCGCCTCCAACACCGGCTTTCTGACCGGTCTGAATGTGGTCATGGTACCGGTGCTTTCTTCCCTGATGCTGAAACACCGCATACCCGCCACAATCAAGATTGCCGTGACATTGTCGGTGGCCGGCCTGTTCCTGCTGTGTGGCAATGGCAGCCTGAATTTCAATCAGGGGGATTTGCTGGCCGCAATCTGTGCCCTGTGTGTGACTTTGCACCTGATCTATACCGGGGAATATGCCCGCAGCAGTGACTACTATTGGCTGACAACGGTTCAGTTGGGGGTTGTGGCGCTGCTGAGCGTGGTTTTTGCAGTGGCCCGCGGCAAACAGGTCTTTGTCTGGCATCCCCATCTGCTCTGGCCACTGCTGATCTGTGCCGTGATTGCCACAGTTTTCGCCTTTCTGGTGCAGACCTCCATGCAGCGTTTCATCAGCCACAGCAATACGGCCCTCATTTTCTGCACCGAGCCGGTTTTTGCGGCCATCTATGCCTGGTTTGCCATCAACGAGCGCCTGGGATGGTACGGTCTGGCCGGGGCCCTGCTGATTCTGGCGGGGATGGTGGTTTCGATCCTGCCGGACAGGTCGAAGGATGGTGCGGAAACTGTTGTACTGGAGGAGTATCGGGTCGGGGAATAAATTTTCAGACGTTGATGGTTTCGCCGGCCCGCTTGGCAATGGCTGAGGCGTCCAGCAAGAGGGCGCCGCCATCCGCAAGACTTAGGATTCCGATCGCAAACGGATTGTCTGAACTCTCCCGCAATCCCGCATTACTGACAGACTCAATCCTGATGACGTGATCTACCTGTAAGGCCAGAGCGGCGATGCGGGTGTCGAGTACAATGGTTTTTTCAGGGGAATCAGTGGTTTCAAGTCCCATAAACATGGACAGATCCATAACCGCCACAATGGTACCATGGAAATTCATGGCGCCCTGGTAACAGCGGGGTGCCATGGGGATCGGCCAGGTCTCGGGCAGTTCCGCCACTTCTGCCACCTGGGCCAGATTGAGGGCAAAGCGCCTGCCTGAAAGTTGAAAGATGAGATATTTGCTGGACGGCTGATTCATGCCTGCGGCTGTGATCCGGGTGCTACCTGGAAACGCTCGACTACCGCCAAAAGCTCGTCGGACAGTTGGGCCAGCTCTTTGGTTGCCAGAGCCATGTCCTGCATGGCGGCCAGCTGCTGCTCGGTGGCCGCAGAAACCTGCTCCGTGGAGGCGGCGTTGGCATCGGCTACCTTGGCAATCTCATCCACGGCCTGCACCATCTTTTCAGAACCTTCCAGCTGCATACCTGACAGATCGGCAATACTTGAGGCCTTGCGCTCCGTTTCCACAACTGTTTTGAGGATTTCCTGAAAGGCACTGGCGGTGGCGTCGATGTTCTTCTTGCCTGCCTTAATGGTGCGGGTACTCTCAACGATTACGTCATGGACCTGGTGGCTTTCTTCCCGCAGGTCCTGAATCATTTCATTGATATCGGAAGCGGATTTTGCCGAACCGTCGGCCAGCTTGCGTACCTCTTCTGCTACCACCGCAAACCCTTTGCCGTATTCACCGGCCCGGGCCGCCTCAATCGAGGCATTCAGAGCCAGCAGATTGGTCTGACGGGCAACATCGCCAATGAACTCGGCAATCTTGCCGACCTTCTGCAGTTTGGTATTAAAGGCGGAAAACTGCCGGGCGACCATCTCCTGATTCTCGAAAAAATCTTTCATGCGCTCCAGTGAGTCGCTGGCCACTCTGCTTCCTTGCTGTGCCGTCTGACTGGTTTCCCGGGCCGCCTGAGCCGTCTCCCGGGCACGGGCCGCCACCAGTTCAATGGAAATGGCCATTTCACGGATGGTACGTGAGCTTCTCTCGACCATTTCGGCCTGGGATTCAGCTCCACGGGAGATGGATTCGATGGCCTGGGCCACCTCTTCAGTCGAGGCGTTTATTTCCAGTGCATTGGAATTTATCTCGCGGGCAGAGTCGGAAAGCTTTCCCGAAGTTCTTTTGATATGTCCCACCAGGTCTCGCAGGTTTTGCACCATGATGTTGATCAGGGCCGCCAATTCATGGGTCTCATCAGGGGTGCTGGATGGTTTGATAACAACATCGCGGGTCAGGTCGCCCCGGCTGATGGATTCGGCGGAATCGGTCAGCCGGCCGATGTTGGCGGTAAAGCCCCTTGAAAACAGCCATCCCAGGATCAGGCCAATAGTCAATGCAACCACGTATCCCAGCAGAGTCGAAACTTCGGGGGAGTACCCCAGCAGTGAAACCAGTTTGGGGCTGAAGGCCACTGCTGCTACGACAACGACAAATCCGATGATGAATTTATACCCGATGGGGATCCGCATGGTGCTCCTCCGTGAACGGTTTGCTTTGTGTGAACGTAAAAACTGCCTTAGATGCGTCGATACATACGCTCCACCGGGCAGATTGCTTCAAAACAGGGTCGGGAACTGCCGACCAGTGTCTCCGATTTGCCGAGCACAAGTATACCACCGGTCGGCAGAATGTCCGCAATGCCCCGCAGAATTTTTTCCTGGTCCGGGCGGGTAAAGTAGATCAGCGTGTTGCGGCACAGCACCAGATTGCTCGGGGTGTCTGCAGTTATGTTGCTTATGTCACCCTGTGTGAAGGTAACCATGTCACGGATCTCCTGCACAAGACGGAAGCGAGATCCGTTCTGGCGGAAGTATCGCTCCCGCAGATTTCCTGAAACTTCCTTCAGCCTTTCTTCGATGTATTCGCCTTGTTGTGCGAATTGAAGAGTCTGGGCGTCAATGTCAGTTCCCTGGAGAAGTGTCGGGATGCGGCGCAACTCCTTGCTGAAGTGTTCGCGGAGCAGTATGGCCAGGCTGTAGGGTTCCTCGCCGCCGGCACATCCCAGGCACGAGACCCGCAGCGGTTCGGCCCCGTTCCGCGAGGTTGATCCAAACAGCTCTGGAAAAATACGTTCCCGAAGTTTATCAAACATGCTGGGATTTCTGAAAAACTGGCTGACATGTATGGTGAGGGATTTTTGCAGCAGATCCAGTTCAAGCGGACTCTGGCGCAGCAGATTGCAGTATTCTGACCCGCTGCGGCAGCGCATGGAGCGCATGCGTATGGAAACGCGCCGCTTCATGCACTTGTCCTTGTAGACAGACAGGTCGAAATGGCGGTACATATTCAGAATCATGCCGATTTCCGCAAGTTCTTCGTCCGTTATTTCGTCTTGCGGGTCGGTCATGCTAACCGTTGATGTGATCTTCACGGCCATTACAATCTGTCCATGTGCTGTGGTGGTAGTGCCTAGCGTGCCTGCAAGGCACACGGGGTTCATATCTCTATCACGAAGCCGCCATCAGCGCAACTGCCAGAACAACACGCATAAACGTTGTTGCCATGGCAGGTAGATTGCAGAAAGACCGTAGGGACGTAACGGCAGGCACGCTCACCTGAATGGCACATACATTGTTACCGCACTTCTGTATCGTTGAAGGCGCTCTGGATCGCTATGGAAACTTCTGCAAAAAATGCGGGGATGGATCAAAATCTGTCACTCCTTCTGCACCAGGCCCTGACGGCTGACAAGGATGAGCTCTTCTCACTGCTGTCCGGCCAGCCTGCGGATGTCCTGTTGGCACACCTGCGCAATCCGGTCCTTGATGAATACCATCTGCTGGCGTTGTTGAAACAGCGTGGTCTGCCGGAAGATTTTTTCAGCGCCATGTATGCGTCCAAGCGCCTGTTGGAGAGCAGTCGTGTCAAGTTTGCTCTGGTGATCAATCCTGAGACGCCTGTGCATATAGCGGCGACCCTGCTGCCACAGCTGAATATCTTCGAGCTGATGAAAATCTGCCAGATCACCGGGGTCAGTCCCGACCATCGTATGGCGGCTGAGCGTTGTATCATTCAGAGGCTTTCCAGTCAGCCGCTGGGAAACAAGATTGCCCTGGCCCGGCGCGCCACCGCCGCCGTGGTCGAGGCACTCCTGCGGGAGGGCACCCCGCAGCTGATGGAGGCCTGCCTTGACAACCCGCATCTGAAAGAGGGTTCGGTACACCAGTTCATCACCGGCCCCACCTCCACGGCGGAAACCATTTCGATTGTGGCCCGTAACGGCCGCTGGAAAAGCCGTCCCAATATCCGCCTGGCGATTCTCAAGAACCCCCGCACCCCGACGGTCTGGTTTACTGTTTTTCTGCCGGGGCTGCCCCCCACTCTTCTCAAGGAGCTGCTGGCGGCCCCGCGATTGACCTTTGCCCAGAAGGATCTTGTTCGACAGGCCCTGGCCGGAAAGCGACCATCATGAAACAGATCATTCTTTTTGTCCTGTTGTTCGGGCATATGGCCGTTGCCCAGGCCGCCTCGTTCGGGGTTGCCCGAAGTGCGGTTCCGGTTCTGAATGTGCCGGCGTTTACTTCTGCATTTGGTGGTGCTGACGGAAAAACATTGAAGACGGACCGTTGCGGCCAGGTGCGGGAACTGGAATATATTGCCCTGCCGGGAACCGTATTCACTATCCGTGAACAACATCGCGATGGGACGGCGGCGATCTTCCGGGTGGAGACGGACGACTATCCCGCCCCGTCCAAGAAAGCACTGTATGTGGACAGCCGTTTTGTTGATCTGGTTGAATCCAGACCGCCCCAACGGGCGCGACGGCTGCCGCCCAGGCAGGAGATACTTGAATCGCTGAAGGGAGCTGTCGGCCAGCCCTATGTCTGGGGTGGGAATCTGCAGGATGGTGTTGCCGATCTGGTGAAACTTTTCTATGGCGGCAGGGTACCGGCTTCGGCCAAACACAGTCTGACTCTGGCAGGTCTGGATTGCTCCGGCTTGCTCTATCAGGCCACCAATGGCTGGACACCCCGCAACACATCTCAGCTGGTTTCATATGGCCAAGCGGTGCCCATAGCCGGGAAGTTAGCAGAAGAAATTGTTAAGCTGCTGGAACCGTTGGACCTGATTGTGTGGAACGGACATGTGATTATCGTGCTGGACGGGGAAACGGTTATAGAAAGCAGGCTTGAATGCGGCAAAAAGGGTAATGGTGGTGTGATGGTTACACCCCTGCAACAACGTCTGATGGAAATCATGCGGACCCGGAAACCGATGGACAGCTGGCAGCCGGGTGGCAAACAGCGAGGTGTCTTTGTGGTGCGGCGGTGGTATGGACGTTAGCTGTTACTGGAAGTGCCCATCAGTCAAAATTCACACCTTGACAATTCCGGGATAGTTCATTTATTGTACCCGCTCAATGAAGGGGAGTAGTTATCGGTCGGAGAAAAGGCCGACCCGGTATTCGTCAATACGGCCGTAAGGCCCGGAACCGGGGCAGTTAACCTGTCAACAAGACCTTTATCCGAAGCGTAGGAACGTGCTATGCCGGGGATAATGGTCTTTTTTTTTGCAGTATGTTCGAAAAATTACAACGAGGAGGATGTACACATGGAGTGGATGAATGATCCGCAGGTCTGGATGGCGCTGGTAACGCTGAGTGCACTGGAGATCGTACTTGGTATTGACAACATTATCTTCATATCCATTCAGGCCGGCAAACTGCCGGCCCACCAGCAGGAGAAGGCCCGTCTGGTGGGACTTGGACTGGCTATGTTCATCCGGATTGCACTGCTGTTTTCCCTGACCTGGCTGATGGGGCTGACCTCACCGCTCTTCACCGTGATGGCAAACGAGATTTCCGGGCGGGATCTGATCCTGATTTCCGGCGGTCTGTTTCTGCTCTGGAAGAGTACGATGGAGATTCATGAGAAGCTGGAAGGTGAACAGGAAATTTCCTCCGCCCGGGTGGGTACGACCTTCGGATCGGTGATTGTCCAGATCCTGCTGCTTGACATCGTGTTCTCCCTCGATTCGATCATCACGGCCCTGGGGATGGCCAGTCAACTGGCTGTCATGGTGGCCGCCGTCGTGATAGCGGTCGGTTTCATGATGCTCTTTTCAGGAAAAATCAGCGCTTTTGTTGAAAAACATCCCACCATCAAAATGCTGGCGCTCAGTTTTCTGCTGCTGATCGGTGTGGCATTGATCGGTGACGGCTTTGATATGCATATCCCGAAAGGGTACATCTATTTCGCCATGGCATTTTCTGTCCTGGTGGAGATGCTTAACCTGCGCGCCCGCCGCAGTACGCCGGTCAAGCTGCACAAGCCGCATCTGGAAGGTACGGCTGAACAGTAGATTCAGGGTTCGAGCACATGTGTCATGCCTTTACGGGCGTTGTGGGATATAATGATTGCGTACGGTCTGTACGAGGTTTTCAACAGGTCTTATTTCATGGAGGGCAGCTATGTTTAAAGGCAAACTTATTCCGGTTCTTGTTCTGGTTTCGGTTGTGTTTTCCCTCTTCTCCTATCTGGTAACGTTTTACACCGATTGGCTGTTTTTTGACGAAACCGGTTTTCTGCAGGTCTTTACAACGACCTTTTATACCCGGACCGCCGCCGGGGCCTTTTTCGGTCTCCTGCTTTTCGGCAGCATGCTCGTCAATATCGTTGTTGCAACTCGGGCCTCTTTTCCGGCTGCGGGCGGATTGCTTCAGCTTGGCGCTATCAGGCTTCACCGCGATGAGGTGCTGCATCTTGTCAAGCCGCTGGGGGTTCTGGCAAGTGCTGTTCTGGCTCTGTCTGCCGCCCAGTGGGGAGCACTGCGTTGGGAGGATCTGCTGCTGTTTGTGAACAGGATTACGGTAGGCACCGTCGATCCGGTTATGGGCAAAGATCTTGGTTTCTATCTGTTCAGTCTGCCGCTGCTGGAAAGCATCAAGGCCTTTGCGGGCTTTATGCTGCTGGCGTCGGCGGCTGTCGCCGCTGTGGTGTATTATGCCAGGGGCGGCATTGTTCTGACGGAGCGCGGTCTGGAGGTCGACGGGCGGGTACGCCGTCACATGGCGGTTCTGGCGGGGGCGTTAGCGTGTGTGGTGGCTGCCGGCTTCTATCTGGACAGTTTCAGGCTGCTGTATTCCAATAACGTCGCCTTTAATGGTGCCGGATATGTGGATGTCCATTCACGCCTGTTGACCTATCGTGCGCTGACGGTTTTGACACCTCTGGCAGCTATAGCGCTGGCTTTGGGACTTTGGAAGGGCACCTGGCGGATGGCGCTGCTGCCCCCGATCGTGATTGCCGCTGTGTACATTGTCGGAATCCGGGTCTATCCGGGGGTGTTGCAAAAATTCAAGGTTGCTCCCAATGAGCTGGCCCTGGAAACCCCCTATATCGAGAACAATCTTAAATTTACCCGTTTCGGATATGACCTTGAAAAGATTGAAACCGTTCCGTTTGATGTGGATACCAAATTAAGCGCGGCTGACATTGCTGCTAATGATGCCACCATCAAAAACATCCGACTCTGGGACCATGCCCCGTTGCTCAAGACCTACAGCCAGTTGCAGCAGATCAGAACCTATTACAAATTTTTTGATGTGGATAACGACCGCTATAAGGTGAACGGAACCTATTCACAGGTCATGCTTTCGCCCCGCGAACTGTCCTATGCCGATCTTCCCAGCAAAAACTGGATCAACGAACGGCTGATCTTTACCCACGGCAACGGCATCACCTTCGGTCCGGTCAGCCGAATCAGCAAGGAGGGCTTGCCGGAATTTTTCGTCAAGGATATTCCTGCCGTCAGTCTGGCCGATATCAAGGTGACCCGGCCGGAAATCTATTTCGGTGAACTTTCCAACAATTATGTGGTTGTCAAGACCAAGGTGCCGGAATTCAGCTACCCGACCGCTACCGGGAATATCAACACGACCTATGCCGGTAAAGGGGGCGTTGCGATTGATTCCCTGCTGAAAAAGGCCCTGTTTGCCGTCCATTTCAAAACGGAAAAGATTCTGCTTTCGTCCGACATTACGCCGGAGAGTCGCATCATCTACAACCGCAACATCAATGAACGGGTCAAAGAGGTCGCACCGTTCCTGCGATTTGACGGTGACCCCTATATGGTGGTGGATGACAGCGGAAAACTACACTGGATCATTGACGCCTATACCCATTCAAACCGGCTGCCCTATTCCCAGCCGATCAAGGGGGGCATCAATTACATGCGCAACTCGGTCAAGGCGGTTGTGGACGCCTATGACGGTACGCTCAGCTTTTATATCAGTGACCCCGATGATTTCCTGGTAAAGGTCTACAGCCGGGTGTTTCCGTCGCTCTTCAAGCCTTTGACAGCCATGCCGGAGGATCTGCGCCGGCATGTTCGCTACCCGCATCAATTCCTGCAGCTACAGGCGGCCATGTATGCCGCCTACCATATGACCGATCCCAAGGTGTTCTACAATAAGGAGAACCTCTGGCAAGTTCCAGCCCTGGGCGAAAAACCGATGGAGCCGTACTATACCATCATGAAACTGCCGGGCGAAAAGATGGAGGAGTATATCCTGCTGCTGCCGTTCACGCCGTCCAAACGGGACAATCTGGCGGCCTGGTTGACCGCCCGCTGCGATGGTTCCAATTACGGGAAGATCCGGGCCTACACCTTCCCGCGTGACCGGTTGATCTACGGACCAAAGCAGATTGACGCCCGCATCAATCAGGATTCCTTTATCTCCCAGCAGTTGACGCTCTGGAGTCAGCGCGGATCAGAGGTTATCAGGGGGAGTCTGCTGGTGATTCCGATCGAAAAATCGCTGCTGTATGTCCAGCCGCTGTTTCTGGCGGCCGATAAGGCCGGCCTGCCGGAACTGAAACGCGTAATTGTGGCATTTGGCGATGAGGTTGTGATGGAGGAGAATCTGGAATTGGCTCTGCAGCGTCTCTTCGGCGGTAAAAAGAGTGTCGCCGCAGTTGCTGCCAGGGATGCGTCTGCCGATGCCAAGGCCTCACCAACCCAATTGGCCAAAGAGGCCATGGCGATCTATGAAAAGGCCACCACCCTCCAACGCCAGGGCAATTGGGCCGGGTATGGCGAGGAGCTGCGCAAGCTGGAACAGATTTTGAGGCAGATGGCCAAGTAACGTAGAAATGTGCGGCTGATCCGGCAGGGCGAAAGGATCAGTTGACGCAGTGGCGGTCGGTTTGTACAATGCACTCGGATAGTTAGTGGATATATAAAGGATTTATGATACCTCATCCCATTGCCATAAGTTATCTGCTCTCCGTGGCGGCAGTCCTGCTGGTGCTGCGCTTTCATCTGCTGCCGGCCGTATTTGCCGGGTTGGCGGTGTATGTGCTGACCCTGAAGCTGTCCCGCCATCTGCCACAAAATATGAACCGTTTTGCCCGCAAGGCGGCGCTGGGAGTGGTCGTTGTCTGCGTAATATCATGTCTGACCAGTGCCTGCGCGGCCATCTGGTCGTTCATCGGCAGTAGTAACGGCATAGCGGCCTTGCTGACAACTATCGTTGAAACATTGGGGAGTCTGCGCAAAACACTGCCCGCATCGGTTGCGGAAATTCTGCCGGCCACCATTGAGGATCTGCGTCAGCAACTTGTTGAACTTATGGGGGATCATGTCCAGAAGATTTCCGTAGTCGGAATGGAAAGTCTCAAGGTCTTTGCCCATATTCTCCTGGGTATGGTGGTGGGGGGGATGGCGGCCGTTCATCATTTTACGGAGCATCACACCGCCCCTCCGCTCATAAACGCCCTGCGGTCGCGCTTACGGACCCTCACGGTTGCCTTTGATAAAGTTGTCTTTGCCCAGGTCAAGATCTCCGGACTCAATGCAACGTTGACGGCCGTTTATTTGCTGATAATCCTGCCGCTGTTCGGCGTCCAGATGCCAATGGCTATGATCCTGGTCCTGCTGACCTTTGCGGTGGGAATGCTGCCGGTTGTGGGGAATCTCATCTCCAATACGGTGATCGTGGTGATCAGTCTGGGTGTCTCCCCGGTGGTCGGTGCCGCGTCACTGCTGTTTCTGGTGCTGATCCACAAGGCTGAATATTTCATGAATGCCAGGATCGTCGGGCATGAGGTGCAGGCCACGGCCTGGGAACTTCTGAGTGCCATGCTGCTGCTGGAGGCGGTCTTCGGAATGGTTGGTCTGGTCGCTGCTCCGGTGGTGTATGCCTGGCTCAAGGCAGAAGTCAAGGAGCGGGGGATGATTTGAGGCGATTCCGGATCAGGGAAATGTTTTGAAAACCCTGGTCCGGAGTCGTTTTGGAAGGTCAGTTGAAAAGTTTTTTCAGCCTTTGCGGCTCTTTTCCGGAACCGGCAGTTTGAGCAGTCGCAGGACTTGAGTCACGTCATCCCATACATCCCAGAAGGCATCTTGATTGCCGCCGCTCCGCAGCAGGTAGGAAGGGTGGTAGGTCGGCATGAGCGGTATGCCGTGGAAGTCGCGGAATTTCCCCCGCAGTTTTGAAATCGGTTCCTTACTGTTCAGTAGTGTCTGGCTCGCAAATTTCCCCAATCCCACAATGACTTCCGGTTTGATCGACTGTATCTGGCGCAGCAGGAACGGTGAACAGGCACTGATTTCATCTGCTTCAGGGTCGCGATTGCCGGGCGGTCGGCATTTGACCACATTGCAGATATAGACATCCTCGCGAGTGATTCCCATGGCTGTGATGATGCGGTTAAGCATCTTGCCGGCATCTCCAACGAACGGTTCACCCTTTGCATCCTCATCGGCCCCCGGACCTTCACCGACAAAGACCAGGCGGGCGTGTGGATTGCCGACACCGAACACCAGATTCTGTCGTGTCTTACCGAGTTTGCAGCGTTGACAGTTACCCAGGTCCTTGCGGATTTTTTCCAGGTTTTCCGGGGTGCCGCCGGCTTCTTGCTGTGACGGTGGCGGGCCGGATTCAGTGGGGTACACAGGTTCTTTAACGGTTTTTGGGCGTACTGCAAGGACAGCCGGAATGCTGGCTAGATCATCGGCCGGGTAGCCTTCGACGCCGCTATCGGCTAGCTCTTCCAGATAGGCGCACAGTGATGATCTCAGTACGGAAGAATCAGGGGTAGACGTCACAATGTACCGCTCCTGTTGAATGATTGTAGTATCTGGAGTACCATCAGAATGAGGACTCTAGCAGTAAGTCCCGCGTTCTGTCAAAACGAAAGAGTGACGATGATCTTGCATGCATTTTACTTAGCGGTGTTGTTTCTGCTCCTGCCTGAACAGGCCCATGCCTGGGGGGGCGGGATACATTTGCAGCTCGGTGCAACGGTTCTGGGAAACCTGCCGGGGCTTTCTACCAATCTGGCTTCATTATTGGCCGCTCACCCCCATGATTTTCTGTACGGTTGTATTTCCGCAGACATCACTCTGGGCAAAAAATTTACCCACTCCATGTTGAATTGCCACCGCTGGCGTATCGGCCGCAAGGTGCTGCAAGCGGCCCGCACCAACAGCGAGCGGGCCTGCGCCTATGGATATTTATCGCATCTGGCGGCTGATGTCATTGCCCACAACTACTATGTCCCCTACAAAATCATGCGCTCATTTTCCTCTGTTACCATGAAGCACGCCTATTGGGAGATGCGCTTTGAAACCTTTGTGGCCAAGGATATCTGGGAGACCGCCCAGGATGTCTGCCGGGCTGATCAGTGCGCAAATGATGCATTGTTGCGGGGGGTTCTAACCAATACGATTTTCTCCTTTGGCACCAACAAGCGGATTTTTAATTCCATCATGCTGCTGTCACGGCTGGAGAAATGGCAGAAGGTCATGCGGACACTATCGGACAATTCGCGCTACCAGTTGGCGACAAGTGATCGTGATGAATATCTGATGCTGACGGAAGAGGCGGTATTTGGATTTCTGCAGCAACCGGAGGAGTCGGAGATTTTGATGGCTGACCCGACCGGTGAAAAGGCGCTGGCCATGGCCGAAGCGGTGCGGAAAAACCTGAGATTATTGTACAGGAGCGGGAAATTGACCAAGGCTGAGGGGATGGAGCAGGTGGAGCATCTCCGGATGAAACTGCGCCAGTCTCTCAATACGCCGGATCTGCTGGATGATCTCCATAATGGGAAGTCGTTCTGACAGACTGTTTTCTGAATTATCGGTTGTGAGAAGACAGTAACTCCGCCGTAATCTGATCGAGGATGACATTGGCCAGCAGTTCTTTTGTCATCAACTCAAGTTCCTTTTGACGTCCATCCCGGAAAAACAGGCTGACCCGGTTGGTGTCGACGTTGAAGCCTGCATCGCACTGACTGACGTCATTGGCGATGATCATGTCCGCATTTTTTCCGTGCAGCTTTCTGGTGGCAAATTCAGCCAGATTGCCGGTTTCAGCGGCGAAGCCCACCAAAAACGGGCGCTTGTTCAGGGTACCCAGTTCGGCCAGAATATCGGGGGTTTTGACAAGCTGCAATGAAACCCCTGCGCTGTTTTTTTTGATTTTTTCTTCGTGCCGCTCCGTCGGTGCGTAGTCCGCCACAGCGGCCGCCTTGATAACAACAGAACACTCTTCCACCCGCTCCATAACCGCTGAATGCATCTCTTGGGCGCTGGTGACTGCAATCAGTTCAACGCCGAATGGTTGCTGCAACTGCACCGGGCCACTCACCAGGATAACCCGTGCCCCGCGGTGCTGGGCAGCCCGTGCCAGGGCGTAGCCCATTTTCCCGGACGAGTGATTACTGATGAAACGAACCGGGTCGAGTTCCTCACGGGTTGGTCCGGCTGTGATCATGATGGTTCGACCGACAAGGTCGTGGGGTGACAGGGTTGTCATGACAGCTTCGAAAATCGATTCCGGTGTGGCAAGTTTACCGTCACCCTCCCAGCCGCAGGCCAGGGTCCCCTTTTCCGGCGGAACAAACAGGTAGCCGTAGCGTCGCAGTTTGTCCTCGTTATCTTTATACAGAGGATTGGTGTACATGTTGACGTTCATGGCCGGTGCGATCAGCACAGGTGCCTTGGTGGCCATGACGGTGGTCGTGAGCATATCATCGGCGATACCGGAAGCGATCTTGCCGATGACATTGGCTGTGGCCGGTGCAATGATAAACAGGTCGGCACGATCGGCCAGGGCAATATGGCCGATTTCACGTTCAGCAATCAGGTTAAAAAGTTCGGTGTGGACAGGATTGGCCGAAAGGGTTTGAAAAGTGAGCGGGGTGACAAATTCCTGGGCCGAACGGGTCATAATTACATGAACATCGGCACCGGCTTTCGTCAGCAGTCGCAGCAGTTCCACCACTTTGTAGGCGGCAATGCCGCCGGATACTCCAAGGATGATCTGTTTGTTTTTTAGCACGGGAACTCGCTCGGATGTCTCTATTGATTCGGACACCGTTCCATGAAATTTAGAAATAGGGGTTGCTGCGTTTTTCGTGGCCGATGGTGGTGGCCGGTCCATGGCCCGGATAGGCGGCAACATCATCCGGCATGGTGAAGAGTCTGGTGCGGATGGACGCCAGGAGTTGCTCGTGCGATCCACCCGGCAGGTCGGTTCTGCCGATGGAATCCGCAAAAAGTGTATCGCCGGTGATGACTTTGCGCTCGTTTTCCAGATAGAGGCAGCAGCCTCCCTGGGTGTGCCCAGGGGTGTGAAGAACCTTTATGTTATGGCTGCCGAAGGGTAGTTCCATGCCATCGGTCAGTAGTTGATCCGGCGCCGGCGAGTTTTCACCCTGCATGCCGTACATGCGGGCAACTTCGGCGGATCTTCCCAGCATTTCGGCATCATTTGTATGAACCAGAAGCGGAGCACCAAAGGTCTTTACAGCCTGAAGATTGCCCCCGACATGGTCGAAATGGCCATGGGTGTTGATGATGTAGCGGATCTTCAAGCCATGTTTCTTAACCAATGCGGCAATCTTATCCACATCGCCACCCGGATCGACGACGACCCCCTCTTTCGTGACCTCATCTCCGAGGACCAGACAGTTGACGCCCAGTGGGCCGACTTCAAGTGTTTCAAAAATCATTGGTTTCTCCGTGCGATTGACATGTTTCCCAAAGCTGATACAATAGCCCACTGTCAGCAAGGAGGCTATTATGAGTAAAATACCTGTTGTCGACCAGGATAGCTGCATTAGTTGCGGTCTTTGCATTTCAGTCTGCCCCGGAGTATTTCGATTTACCAGCTCCGGAAAATCAACGTGTTACGATCCATCCGGTGCTACTGAGCAGGAGATTCAGCAGGCGATTGACGGCTGCCCGGTTCAGTGTATCAGCTGGGAAAATATACAATAAAAAGGAGCAACACATGGAACGTTGGATATGCACCATCTGTCAGTATGTTTATGACCCTGCAACAGGCGATCCGGACAAAGGCATTCCCGCTGGAACCCCATTCGAGTCTCTTCCTGATGATTGGGCCTGCCCGTTGTGTGGAGCCGGCAAGGATGTTTTTGAAAAGGAATAACCAGCAGTTCAGCCCCCGTTAACGGGGGCTTTTTTTGTCTATTTCTTTTCGGCTTGCTTGATAATATCGAGTTTGGTCACACCGCCCTCGACCTTAACCCGCCAGACCAGCCCACAGGAACCACATTCTTTCACCGGTGATTCGTCCGATGTAAATCCGCTTGAGTGGGTATCAAGATCCACAGCTGTTCTGTCGCCGCAATTTGGACACTTCATGGTACTACCTCCGTAAACTTTGCTGCCAGGGTATATTTATGCCAGTTCAGGCATAATTGTTATAATGGTACGTAAAAGTTCATCCAGATCAGACTGTACCATATCACCCATATGGGCAATACGGAAAGTCTGCCCCTTGATTTTTCCATATCCGTCATCAAAGGCGAAGCCCTGTTCAGCCAGCTTCTTTTTTAATCCAGCCAGATCGATGCCGCGAGTATTACGGGCGCAGGTTAACGTCTGTGAACAGAAGGCCCTTTCGGGGAATAGTTCAAAGCCGTGCGACAAAATCCATCCGCGGACATGCTCCGCTAATAGCTGATGGCGCTCCCAACGTTTCTCCAGTCCCTCGGCAAAGATGCGGTCAAGTTGGACATCCATGGCATAGATCTGGGAAATACAAGGGGTTGAGGGGGTGTTGTCTTTGGTATCGTTGGCGGCAAATTCTACGTAGTCGAAGTAATATCCGCGACCTTCCATACCTGCGGCTCTCTGCAGGGCTTTTTCGCTGGCGGTGAAAACCGTCAGACCTGGGGGGAGGGCAAAGGCCTTCTGTACGCCGAAGATGCAACTGTCGATGCCCAGTTCGGCAACAGGAATCTTGAGGGCGCTCATGGATGAAACCGTATCCACAATGAACATGACATCCGGGAATTTTTTCATGATCTCGGCAATTTCTGCGAGGGGCGACATGACACCGGTGGACGTCTCGTTGTGGATCATGGTCATGCTGTCATATTTGCCGGTAGACAGCGCTTTTTCAACAGCTTCGGGTGTTACCGGGGTGCCCCAGTCGAACTTGACGGCATCGGCCTGTTTTCCGCAGCGCAGGGTGACGTCATGCCATTTGTCGGAAAAGGCGCCATTGCAGAAGTTAACACAGCGCCTTCCCACCAGATTTCGAATGGCGCCTTCCATAACCCCGAAGGCGCTGGAGGTTGCCAGAAAGACACGCTCTTCGGTGAACATGAGATTTTTAAGACGCGATGTTACCCTGGCATGCAATTCGGCATATTCCTTCATGCGATGACCAATCATCGGCCTTGCCATGGCGGCCAGGATTTCGGGGGCAATTTCTATCGGACCGGGAATGAACAGTTTTTTATGCATGCGATGCTCCAGATTTGGCAGATAGGTCGTGTGAGTGGCGTATAAAATTAGTTTTACAACCTATCAAATCAATACTGTAAAGTCAACAGCACAGCTGTTAAATAAAATGCGTTAAATCGGGAAGTTATGTTGTGTGTGATGCGTGGAAGGATGCCAGTGGAAAAGAAGAGCAAAAATTTGGTGGATGTTTGAAGCCTCAATTAATCATATGTGCATACCTGTATACTGTATTCAATTTTCGTTGCTATTGGGGTTGAAGTTAGTATATACACTAAAAGATTTTTTAGGACTTTCACACGTGTGTGTCATGCAGTGCGCTGGGGTTGTGTGGCGTGAAGGGCAGCGATATGAGGAGATACGTGACAGGGTGCAGGTTGCTGTTGGCCGCTCCGGCATTTTTGCTGTTGATGCAGCTTGCGCTTGTGCTTCATCACCATCATACGTTCTCATTTCATGATGATGAAGATTCCCTCCATTCGTTTTCTCCTTCCGTGTATCTTGACCATGTAAAACAGGAATTGTTCGGCCTCGCATCTTCGGCAACCTCTGACCTGGATACCATTTGCCCATACAATCGCAGACTGGGAAGTCGATGTGTGCCGACCACCATTCTGATAGTCGAGTCCTCCCATAGTCGGGCACCTCCGGATCGCAGTGCTACGTAAACTGTTTCCATTATAATTAAATCTGCACTTGTACTGTTATTTAAAAACCAATTTTTGGAGGATTACGTCAATGTCTTCAGCAATGTTCAGATTCATGCTTCTTTTTGCCCTGATGATTGTCTGGGCGCTTCCGGTTAAGGCTGAGCAGGGGATGGCCATTGATCCGGCTACCTGCCTGGGCTGCCACAGCAACAAGTTTTCGGTCCATGATTTCGCCGCATCGGTTCATGGTAAAAACGCCTGCACCAGCTGCCATATTGATATTACCGATCTCGCCAAGCATATGCGGAAAGAGGTCAAGGTAGACAAGGTACACTGTGAACGCTGCCACAAAAAACAGAACTCGGAACATTATGCCAGTGTTCATGCCGAAAAGGGTGTTACGTGCGCCGAGTGCCACACGGATGTACATACCCACACGTACTGGAAAAATGACAAGCGCGTAGCGGTTGCAAAATGTATCCAGTGCCACGACAAGGAATCGGTTTATCGCAAGTCCGTCCATGGTAAAGCGGTTGCTGCCGGCAATATGGATTCAGCAGCCTGCCATGACTGCCACAATCTGCACGCGATTGACAAACTGGCTGGTGCTAATGATCACAAAGGGCGCGAGTTCCATACAAAAGTATGTATGAAATGCCACAGTGACGAGAAGATGATGTCCAGAAACAAAGTCACCAATGTTGCTGTCAAATCGTACATGGAAAGCTACCACGGCAAGAACTACCGTCTTGGTTTCCCTGAGAAGGTTGCCGGATGTGCCGACTGCCATACGGCTCACTCGGTTCTTCCGAAATCCGATCCCCAGTCGAGCGTTAATCCGGCAAACATGGTCAAGCAGTGCGCCCCCTGCCATCCCAGGGCAACGCCACTTTTTGCAAAATTCTATTCACATGGCGAGATGACGGATCGTCACAACTACCCGATCCTGTTCTACACCTTTATTGCCATGACCGGTTTGCTGCTATCTACCTTTGCAGTGTTCTGGGTTCATACCCTGCTCTGGATGTTCCGTGGATTTGTTGAGAACCGAGAGAAGGCCAATTTGCTGTCAGCGGGAACTCATCACCATGTTATTCCTGATGCCCACAAGCAGTATCGTCGCTTCAACAGGGTACACATTTTCCTGCATATTCTGGTTATTACCAGTTTCCTGATTTTATCTCTGACCGGTCTGCCGCTGAAGTTCAGCACGCAGCCCTGGGCCGTCTCCATGATGAACCTGTATGGTGGTTCCGCCAATGCTGGCCTGCTCCATCGTCTGGGGGCTCTCATTACATTCGTCTACTTCGGTTCTGCCTTGGCCATGAGTATCAACTTCCTGTTTATTAAGAAGGATATCAAAGGCAATCCGATCCAGCGTCTCTTTGGTCCGGATTCGCTCTGCTTCAACCTGCGCGATATCAAGGATGTCTATGGTATGGTTCGCTGGTTCTTCTTCCAGGGGCCCAAGCCGACTTTCGAGCGTTGGACATATTGGGAGAAATTCGACTTTGTTGCAGTCTTCTGGGGTATGTTCGCCATCGGTGGTTCCGGTCTGATGCTCTGGTTCCCGGAATTATTCGGTATGTTCCTGCCGGGTTGGGCCTTCAATGTTGCTACCATCGTTCACTCTGACGAGGCGCTTCTGGCTACCGGTTTCATCTTCTCGGTACACTTCTTTAATACCCATGGTCGCCCCGAGAAGTTCCCCATGGACTTTGTCATTTTCAATGGCCAGATTGCCAAGGAAGAGATGATCGAAGAACGTGGCGATCAGTGGAAGCGCTATGAGGCTGAAGGAATTACAGAGCAGTTTGCCTGCAAGCGGACCAGTGGTGTCGTCTATGACTTCCTGGTCAAGGGTTTCGGATTTACAGCTCTCTTCATCGGAATCGGTCTGCTGCTGCTGATGATCCTGGCCTTTGCAAGTGGTGGCGGACACTAATCGCCAGCGCTTGACATCCTGACGTAAACTATAAAGGCCGCACCCTGATCGGGTGTGGCCTTTATAGTTACAGGCTGACTGTTGGAGAAAAATGCACTGGAAAATATGCTGAAGTATAATCAGCCGGGACACCAGATTTTGTTACCGATAAAAAGGTAGGGTACAGCACAGTGATCATTCAAGATCAAGGCCCTGCCGGTGGTGCGCCTCAAATGAATCTGTCCAGCGTGAATACGAAGAGCATGTGTGCGCCTGAGATTGAGTGTTTGTTTCTTGAGAGCAATGTTTCTCGATGTTTCAATGTGAGTCCTTGGTCCCGAAGACCGGCATAACCCGGGTTAGCAGGAAGAACAGCACAAAGGGGGTTGTGATGACGAGCAGCGCTCCAAACAATCCTTCTTTGAAGGTTTCGAGGCTCGTTGGGAATATAGGCATTTGATATTCCATGAATCCTGCAAAAGAGCCGGAAAAGGCCTGACCACCGATAACCACATTCCAGCGCATCATGAAAACACCCATCAGGACCAGTAAGGTTCCTAATACCGCCCGCCGAATCGTCAGCCCGGGCAGAAGCAGCAGCAAAAACGGAACGGCATTCCCCAGGCCATACTGCATCACGAATATTTTTACGAAGTCTTTTTCATAGATGACGCTGCGCAGAATATCCCAGGATTTGACCGCCGTGTAACCCCTGAAAATCAGATCAAGCAGTTCCAGTGTTATTGCCAGCACAAGAAATATCAGGAGGTAGCGCGACGTCTGGGTGACAATTGACAACTCAGCACTCTTGAGTTCGTCCACGCTGGGTGTGCCGATGTCATGCTTTAGTTTCCAGGTGTTGATTTTGATGCGCAGCTGAGAAACAACGATGAAGGTCAGGATGCAGAGCGCTATTCCGGAAACAACAGCCGAGCAGATGAAGATCACCGGCATAAGTGGTGTCATCCAAAGCGCGTTGGCCTTGACCGAGCCGAAGATGAAGCCGGCATAGCCATGCAGAAAGCAGGCAATCGGGATGCCTGCGGCTGCCAGTACCTTGACCGCTTTTTCATCCTTTTCCAGGGCGTGTTCGGCTACATCCCAGGCTCCCAGAGTCAGGGCGCAGGCCAGATAATAGTGGATGGTTTCCAGAAGATTTCGGTCTTTTCCACGAAGTCTCAGGGCGGTTTCCACAAAATGCTTGCGGTAGACAAACCACAACTCCGACGCCACGATGGCTCCGTAGGTCATGAAAACAATGCCGAAGGCGGCTATGGCCGACGTGAAATGGGGTGTCATCAGGACGTTATGATTCCGCAGTGGCTGCTGCAGATGCAGCAGCAGCGGCATCGGGGCACAAGGCAGCAGGGCAAAAGAGAATACCAGTGAAAACCGGGCGATCTCCTTCAGCTGCTTGAAACCGAAAACGTGATAGAGCGAGGAGAGTACGAAAGCACCTGCCACCAGACCGGTCATGAAGGGATACATCACGATCTGAATCGACCAGTAGATGTATTCATTGGGGTAGACGAAGAATTCTTTAAGTGTCCATGCCTCACCGTGTACCATGGCTATTTCACCTCCATGCTGAGTCCCAGATAGAATACCTGGGGTTTGGTGCCATACTCTTCCTTCAGTACACTGACCCTGTCAGTCATGATGATTTTGGTGACGGGATCGTTGGCATCCCTCAGATTTCCGATCCGGCGGGCGCCAAACGGACAGGCGTCAACACAGGCGGTTTTCATGCCTTTGGTGATGCGGTGATAGCAAAAGTTACATTTCTCGGCAACGTGGTGTTCGGGGTGGAAAAAACGGACACCGTAGGGGCAGCCCATGACGCAGTAGCCGCAGCCTATGCACCATGAACGGTCAATCAGCACCACCCCATCCTCGGTCTGGTAGGTGGCACCGACAGGGCACACCTGGACGCATGGGGGATTGTCACACTGGTTACACAATTTCGGTACGAAGAAGGCCTTGCTGATGTCATCTTCTTTGATCTCCTTCATTCCTTTGTGGTTCTGGTCGATTTTAGCGGTTGTGAAGCCGTCGCGGCACGCCTTGGGAGAATCGATGGTTGTGCTGCCGTCCTTCAGCACGACGTAGCGTTCGACCCATGTACGGGAAACGTTGGCGTCATAGGGGGTCTGGTTCTCGATTTTACAGGCCTTGACGCAGAAGCCGCACCCTACGCACGTGTGGGTGTCTACCAGGAAAACCCAGCGGGTTTTACCCGGCTCATTCTTTTCGGCCGCCAGGCGGCGGGGATCAAACAATTCCAAGGCTGCCAGCGGCAGGGTGATGCCTCCGACTGCGATAATGGATTTTTTACAGAATTCGCGGCGGCTGATCATGAGTGCACCTCCCGCTTCTGGTTCATGGGTTTGGGATTGTGGGGGACATGGCACATTACGCATTCTGCCTGGGGATAATGCTGTTCCGGATTAATACCGCGTATTTTTCCGCGGGTTGAATCCGGATAGGCCAGTCTGGCGTGGCAGCGGATGCACAGTGTCCGACTGCGGTCAATCGTATAGCCGACCGGGTCTTTGGGATGTTCCAGGGCGGGGCCGTGACAGTTTTCACAACTTATTATTGTATGGGGTGAGTGAGACAGCTCTTCGTGTTTATCGGGGTGACACTGGGGGCAGCCGGAAGATGTTTTGTAGCGAACCTGCACCGTTTTCCATTCCTGCTCGTTGGACTTGCGGTGCCAGCCGTACATATAGCCGCGTTCATGGGTGCCGAAGTCGGCCGGCACAATCACGGCCCTGGCGGAAAGAACAAGCGCAATAATCACCACAATTACCAAGAACGGCCGCAGTACATGGTTTTGCATGACGTGCCCCCTGCTGGTATGAACGATCGGTGTGAATATTTAGAACGGCGTTTATTATCCCCGCATTTTTTGTAAAAGACAAGCAGAGCTTTACGGCAGAATTGTTAGCAAAATTTTAATTATTCGGAGGGTAATGCGTTCAAAATAGCAATAATATTCGAGGAAACCGGCCCAATTAAAGAAAATGAAATTATTTTTTATTTGACATTGAACGGCCGGCAGTTTAGAAAATTAGGTCTTTTTGCTGGTACTTGACGTAATCGATAGAATACAGGAGGAAAGAATGGCTCAAGAAAAACCAACTATCTACCGCTACCTGATGAACCCGATCAGTATAATCGGTGCTGTACTGGCACTGATTGCAACCGTACTGATTATTACGTTCCTGGCGTTGGAAGCATTTACCGGCCTGGACAATCCCTATATCGGCATTTTTGTTTATTTTGCTTTCCCGGGCATGCTGATTTTTGGTCTGCTGTTGATTCCTGCAGGGGGATGGCTGGTCAGGACCCGATTCCGCAAGGACCCCGAGGCCGGAATACCGCCTCTGCCTCGACTGGATCTCAATGACCCCAAGAAACTTAAACTGACAATTTTCTTTATTTTGGCATCGGTGGTTTTTGTGTTGGTGGTCGGTATTGCGACCTTGAAAGGTTTTGAATTCACCGAGTCCACCACATTCTGCGGCGAACTGTGCCACGTGGTCATGGAACCTGAGCACACTGCCTGGAAAAATTCACCTCACGCCAAAGTCAAGTGCGTAGAGTGTCATGTAGGACCGGGCGCTGCCTGGTATGTCAAGGCAAAGATTTCAGGTCTGCGTCAGGTGTGGGCGGTTCTGACCCATTCATGGCCAACACCAATCCATACCCCTATTGAAAATCTGCGTCCGGCAAGGGGTACCTGTGAACATTGCCACTGGCCGGAGAAATTCTATTCCGGTCGACAGAAAATTTTCTATCATTATGCTCCCAATGAAGAGAACACTCCGCGTGAAGTCAATATGCTGATCAAGATCGGCGGAACCCCCAAGACTCCGAATGCCATGGGTATCCACTGGCATATCGGCCGCGAGGTTACCTTTATTGCCGGTGACAAGAAGCGTCTGACGATTCCCTATATTGCGGTCAAGGGTGTCGATGGAAAGATCACCGAGTATATGGATCCTTCCAAGCCGCTTAGCAAAGAGGAAATTGCAAAGGCTGAAAAGCGTTTGATGGACTGCACCGACTGCCACAACAAGCCGACCCACATCTACCACTCACCCAGTGAAGAGATGGATCGCCACTTCGCATCCAACACAATTGACCGGAGCATTCCGTATCTGAAAAAGGTTGCAGTGGACTTGCTGGAACAGCCTTACAAAACATCTGAAGAGGCTGTTGCTGCTATTGAAGCAGGACTCAAAGAATATTACGCCAAGAATTACCCTGATGTCGTGACCAAGAAAGGGCCGGCATTGGCACAGGCGATTACTGAAATCAAGGCGATTTACAAGCGTAACTACTTCCCGAAAATGAAGGTGTCCTGGAGTACCTACCCGAACCATATCGGTCACTTCTATACTCCGGGGTGTTTCCGCTGCCATGACGGCAAACACAAATCACCGGAAGGTCGTGTGATCTCCAAGGACTGCAAAGTCTGTCACGATATGCTTGGCCAGGTTCAGGAAAACATTCCGAAGGGCAAGCAGGTCACAGAGTTCGTTCATCCGGTTGACATCGGTGATGAGCTTTATAAGACCAACTGCAGCGAGTGTCACGCAGCAGGTGGCCATGACGTGGCCGGCAGCGGCAAGGACAAAAATCAGCACTGAGATTGATGGCTGCAACGTGCATCAAGAAGGCCCCCGGAAAATTCCGGGGGCCTTCATTGTTCTGGCTGGTATGGTATGTGAAACCTACAATTCTTCGAAGTCTTCTTCCGTTATAGTTGCATCACCCTCTGCTTCGGACTCAGTCTCTTCTCCATCTTTTTCATCCTCGGTTTCATCCAGAAGCTTCTCGAGAAATTGTTTGTTTTCCGAGATGGTTTTGCGAACATCCACAAGAAGTTTTTCAAGATCATCCGTTTCCTGTGCCATGGCTTATCCCTATTTATGGAGCGATTCCAGATAGCGTTCTGCATCAAGTGCGGCCATGCAGCCGGTTCCGGCCGATGTGATGGCCTGGCGATAGATATAATCCTGCACATCACCGGCCGCAAAGACTCCCTCAATACTGGTGGCGGTCCGGTTGCCATCCAGACTGCACATGGTCCTGATGTAACCGTTGTCCATATCCAGCTGCCCTTCAAACATGCCGGTATTGGGTGAATGGCCAATGGCTATAAATGCACCATGGACTGGAATTTCTTTGGTTGAGCCGCTGCGGTGTCTGATCCGGATGCCGGTCACACCACTCTCATCACCCAGCACTTCGTCCAGGGTATGGAGCCATTCGATGGTAACGTTGCCGCCGCGAGTTTTGGCGATCAGGCGGTCTGCCAGGATCTTTTCTGAGCGGAACGTTTCGCGGCGATGCACAACGGTCACGTGCCGGGCGATGTTGGAGAGGTAGAGAGCCTCTTCAACAGCTGTATTGCCGCCCCCAATGACAGCTACATCCTTGCCGCGATAGAAAAATCCATCGCAGGTGGCACAGGCCGAAACCCCTTTGCCCTTGAAAGCCTGTTCCGATGGCAGTCCCAGGTATTTGGCCGAAGCCCCGGTGGCAATGATCAGGGCATCGCAGGTATAGTGGGCAGAATCTCCCTCAAGAAGAAAGGGGCGCTGTTTAAGATCAGTGGTCTTGATTGAGTCGTAGATCATCTGTGTATTAAAGCGTTCGGCGTGGAGCCGCATGCGCTCCATCAGGTCCGGTCCCTGTACCCCTTCGTGGTCACCGGGCCAATTGTCAACTTCCGTTGTCGTCGTCAACTGGCCGCCCGGTTGCAGCCCGGTGATGTTGACAGGATTGAGGTTGGCTCGTGCAGCGTATATGGCCGCAGTATAACCGGCGGGTCCTGCGCCGAGTATGATAAGTGGGTGGTGTATGGTGTCCATGGTACCTCCGGCAGTGTAGTAATTGTGCCAAATGTACCAGCAATATGGCAGGTTGCCAAGTGCCAAACCTCGTTATCGCTGTTTGACCCGATGACATGGCTCTGATACTATGGCTCACTTCTCTCAAGGGGTAACTGATCATGTCATTAAACGAACTCATATACGAAGCTTATGATCGTCTCAAAAAGCGCGTTCGCAGGACTGAGCTGATATATTCTCACTATTACACTGAAAAGCTCGGCGTACCGCTGTATTTCAAATGTGAAAATCTACAACGAACAGGTTCTTTCAAAATCCGGGGTGCGTTGAACTTCATGACGGCCCAGCCGCGGGAGGCGCTTGCACTCGGTGTAATCACCGCCTCGGCGGGAAATCATGCTCAGGGTGTCGCTTTTGCTGCCGATCTGCTGGGGGTCCGGGCAACGGTCTACATGCCGGAGATTACGCCGCCGCAAAAGGTTCAGTCGACCCGCGATTACGGTGCAGAGGTTGTGCTGACCGGCCGGAATTTTGATGAGGCATGTGAAGCCGCGTTGGCAGCGCAACGTGAATCCGGAGCCCTGTTCGTCCATCCCTTTGATGATGAACTGGTCATGGCTGGCCAAGGGACCATTGCACTTGAAATACTGGATGAACTGCACGATGTACGAAATCTGATCATCCCGGTAGGGGGGGGCGGTCTGATTGCGGGGATGTCATCCATACTGCGTGAGATCAACCCCCGGATGCGAATTATCGGGGTTGAGTCCTATGCCGCCCACTCCATGTCGGCCTCATTCATGGCGGGAAAGCCGATTGAGAAACCGGTCAGTGTCACACTTGCCGACGGTATTGCCGTCAAACGCCCGGGAAGCCTTACTGTACCGGTTATCCATCAATGTGTAGACGAGATTGTCAAGGTGCAGGAAGAGGATATTGCTCTGTCGATAGTCTCGCTGCTGGAAAAAACCAAGTTGCTGGTGGAGGGGGCCGGTGCGGTAACGCTGGCGGCGGTATTGAACAAGGGCGTAGAGGATCTGGAAGGAAAAACGGTCTGTCTGCTCTCCGGCGGCAATATAGATGTAAAAACCATTTCGCAGGTTGTCGAACGGGGCCTGATTGCCGGAGGACGGTATCTCAAGCTGACTGTTGAACTGGACGATCATCCGGGGGCATTGGCCACCTTAGCTGAGAACATTGCGGTTACGAGAGCCAATATCTTT
Organism: uncultured Geobacteraceae bacterium; assembly: GCA_942493195.1. Classification (GTDB taxonomy): domain Bacteria; phylum Desulfobacterota; class Desulfuromonadia; order Geobacterales; family Pseudopelobacteraceae; genus CAIPTY01. The sequence goes on from OW818669.1 coordinate 29,865, forward strand.
CATATCAACCATGATCGTCGCTCGAAATCGCTTGCCTTAGGCAGGACCGATGTCTCGCTTGAACTGGAAACCCGTGGCTACGAACACATCAAGGAGATCGTCAATTATCTGGAAGAAAAGGGTTATAACCTGACGGTGGTATGAAAATCCCTGATTAGCACCCTAGCCATGCTTAACGGAAGATTAGTGCAAGTCAGGTGAGTATATTACACAAAAAAACCCATGTTTTATCAAGGGTTTTTTTGTGTAATATACTCAATTAACAGGGTCATTCAGAGCTGTTTGCCCGCAACCCTGCCGCAATGTTGAAGTTAATGTCTATTACTATAGACAATTTGTCAGGATCCGGGAACGCAATAACTTCGAAAAGACGTTTGTCTATGAACAGACTTAGATTAAGTATGTCTTCGCGAAGATTTTTGGGGAGCGGATTTTCTGGATCAGAAAGTTCAGCCTGAAAAAAACTCCAAACTTTTTGATTAAATTTAACTGCTTCTAATAATTTCTGATCGCAATCTGGCGCACCCCAGTTTTCCTTGACACTCTTCAGCATAATTCCGGCTCGTGATAGCACCGAAGCTTCCAGCTCTCTACCACTTAAAGATTCCTTTTGAATTGCCGTATATGCGTTAACCTGGCTGTGTTGCATGCTTGATGAGCTCCTCTTCGTAAGAAATCAACTTTTTGGCTATTTTTAAAGCAGGGTAGAAGCTTGACTCGACAATATACGCGCTAATTTCGGAAATCAAGTCGTTTGTGCTTGGAGCAGCAACAACAACTTCACGAATCAGCTCCCAGTATACCTGTGCAAGTTCTGATGTCAAACCGTCGCCAATATACATCAGCTGAATTACCAGATAAATCTTTTTACAGGGAGTAGTCGCCTCATTTTCAGTCAAAACATCCCTTTGCCTGAGGAGTGGGATACGATTTTCAATCTGCAAGTGCGCGACTGTCGGACCGTTGGTTATAACCGCACCAGCAATTATGACCCGCTCACCTGGTTTTAAGGATAATTTTAGGGGCATGAGCTAACTTTGTGAAACCGAGTTGCTTAACGAGTCCCGGACCAAACCTATCTGGCTGGAAATGGAGTCAAGTTGTTTTGATGCCGCTAAAACATGTGAGTCAGGGGCGTCCTGCGGCAGGGATGGCGTCTGGATTGTACCGCCAATACCGGTGGCGAGTCCCTCCCATAAATGTTTTACCCGCTCGTACATGGGTTGAGGAGGGGCAGGTGTCATCATACTCAGAATCTGTTTTTGCAAAGCTGAGTAGCTCATCAATTGCTCCATCCTTTGCTTGCTCTCAAGTGGATAGGGGGGGAAATTTTTAATAATTTTATCTAGCGACTCCTTCATCTGGTCAATGATTGCGCTTGCCGCCTTCAGTCCTTCGTCACTTTGTCGAATGTTTGTTGCCACGGAATTCAGAAAATCTGAAATGCTTCCTATCTTCTGCAAGGTTTCTGCAGTATTTTTTGGCAGGTCAACTTTGATGGATATCCTGTCAGCACCCAACGACTGGACCGAGTCTCCTTTGCTGGAATTTTGAGCGTCTTGCTGCTGAACAGTTCTTGGCGCGAAAATTTTATCGGCACCGGTGTTTTGCATCTGAGTTGCCATTGCAGCTGCCAACCTCAGGTCATTGCCTTCGATTTTCATGACTCATTACCTCCAAAGCTTAGCCCAGATAAACAGGATAAGAGCGTTAAAGAAATTGTTACTGCAAACAACACAGCAATAACTTCTTACCTACTGAATGCACAAACGGGGAGAGGTTGCCCTCTCCCCGCTCAGGTTGAATGATTCATCTACTCAGTTACGACTAGAAGAGTCTGAGAACCGATTGTGCTGCCTGCGAAGAGAGGCTCAGAGCGGTTGTGCCGAGAGACTGGCGAGTCTGCAGCATCAGCATGTTGGCGCCTTCATTGTTCATGTCGGCTAGTGTCAGGTTATCAGATCCAGTCTGCAGGGTACCAATCATCTGATCGGTGAAGTTCTGGCGGGTGGTGATGATGTTCAGGTTACCGGCCAGTGTTTTTGACTGTTTACGCAATTCATCGGAGGCAGACTTCAGCTCAGCCTGGACGTTTGTAATATCAGCATCAATAAATGCTGCGGTGGTTGTAGTAAGGCCAATGCCAGTTGCAGTTGCAGTGAATCCAACAACATCCAGAGAGGCGGTTGCATCTTCATTGAAGTTTACCTTCAGGGTGTTTCCTGCCAGCAGATTGGTGCCACGGTAACCGGAGTCAAGAGACAGCTTGTCGATCTGATTCTGTAACTCGGTGTACTGGGCTGCAAAAGCTGTGCGGTCGGTTGTGTTGGCGGTTCCCTGAGCGGCTTCTGTCAAGCCTTTTGCGGCGCTGACAAGAGCTGAAATGGCGGTGATACCAGCGTCAGCGGCTTTAACATTCTGGATGGCTTCGCCCATTGCATCTTTACGAGCACTGAAGTCAGCGGCGCGGTTCTGGTGAGCCTGAGCCGCAAAGAAGTTGGTGGGGTTGTCAAGTGCGCTGTTGACTTGCTTGCCAGTGGAGAGACGCTCCTGAGTACGGTCGATCAATTTTGCTGTACCCTGCAGCTGAAGGAGGTTGCTGCGCATTCCGCTTGTTAAGGAGATATCTGAGATTGCCATGAGTTGTTACCCCTTTCTGGGTTTTAGTGAATGGCCTTCTGACCATTCTTCATCGTTCTTGAGTATCTTATCGGAATACATTTCATCAACTTTAGAGATTTTTTCAATGAGCTAATTTCTTACCGAGGCCACATTTTCTGTAGCATAGATTCGAATGCTAGCTCCACATTGTTTGTCAGTCTACCAGCGTCCATGAGTGGCGACCGCGCCATCATGCTTCTAAGATTTTCTCTGTACCAATATAGCCGGTAAGGGGCTCCTGCAAGTGACACGGCAATATTGATATATTCTTTAGCTGTCACTGCAATGAGCTCCTGACACCCAACAGCGGTTAAAAAAGATACACCAACTCGTGACGCATGAGTCGTGCCAGCAAGCGTTACTACGGGAACCCCCATCCAGAGGGCCTCGCAGGTTGTTGTTGTGCCATGGTAGGGATATGTGTCCAAAGCAATATCAATCTGGGAGTAGAGTTCCAAGTGGTCGATGGCTGATTTTACAGTGCCTAACAGGGCAATTCGGTCTGCTGGTATACCATGTGATTGAAACATTGCCAGTACCGATTGCTGTGTCACTTGATCCCCAAGGGACATGCTTTTGAGGAATAATCGAGAGCCTGAGACCTGAGAAAGTATTCCTGCCCAGAGCTCAATGAGTCTGTCATTTACTTTTGCAAAATTATTAAAACTACCGAATGTAACAACGCCTGATTTAGTCGATGGTAGAGGTTTTACCGCCGGAAATTGGAGCGGTGGCAGATAGCAACAGAAAGCGTCAGGAAGGCGGATGATTTTTTCAGTATAGAGATGGTCCGTCACACGGTTCGGGTCGCACAAGACGTCACTCAAGTAATAGTCCATTTGGCTCAGGCCCGTAGAATGCGGGTAGCCGAGCCAGCTAACCTGTATGCGCGCTGGTTTGAGGGCAAACAAACCCAGCCGGTTTTCAGAAGAGTGGCCAGCCAAATCAACCAGTACATCTATGCAGTCCTGTCTAACTATTTTCGCTGCCTGTTCGTCAGATAGCCCAACGATCGAGCGCCATTCAGTTGGCGTTGCTTTGAGCCGATTGGTCGTGTCATCGCTTCGACTGTCATTTGAATAACAGAAGATGTGAAACTTCCGGCGGTCATGGTGGAGCAGGACTGGTTCAAAGAAAAAGGCAACCGAATGATTGTGAAAATCTCCTGAAACATACCCAATCCGTAGCTTGCCATTTTCGGGTTGTGGATGTTGTTCGGAAAATTTTGAATGTACATGATACACCTGATTGCACAGCTTTTGATGTTCCAAAAAAATTGCTTCTGGGGACAAGTCAGAGAGATAATTTAGGCATAACAACAGGTTGTTGACGACAACAGGGTTTTGAGGATCAAGTTTAAGGGCATTTCTATATGCTGTGACGGCTTCCGCAGATTTCCCCTGAGACTTATAGATCCGCCCCAGGTTATTGTAGGCCAATGCGTTTGCAGGATTGATTTTCAGTGCTGTTAGCAGGTACTGCTCGGCTTCAGTTATTCTCAGTTTACTTATGAGACTCTTTGCCAAATGGGTAAGTGTCGTATCGTCTTCGGGATTGAGTTCAAAAGCCGAACTGAAGTGCTTCAGAGCTTCGTCCATTTTATCAAGTTCATCGTAGGCGATACCGACCATGAGATGCAGGGTGGCATTAGCGCTTTCTGATTTGAGACAAGCCAAGAAACAATTTACTGCACTCTCGTAATTACCGGTTTCTGCGAATTCAACACCAAGCAGCATCAGGGATTCAGAACTTTCCGGCAAAATATTGTTCAAGTGTTGGTAGATGTTCAACGCCGCATGATGATTGCCATTTTGGGAATAAAGCAGGGCAATATGCTGGAGTGCCGAAATATTGTCGGCGTCGAATGCAATCACCTCTTCCAGCAGGCTTAACGCTTCCGATAGGTGACCTTGCTTGTGGAGGATACAAGCTTTATCTATTAAAATACGGGCATATCCCATTGAAGTATCAGACTTTTCTTTAAACAAATTTTTTGAAAACAACCGATTGCTTATGCCCCACGCCCGTGCCCATGACTACTACCGTAGCAGTTAGAGGTTGAACGCATTAATGTATTCAACATCTCTAACAAGATCGGCATCCAGGTTGCATTTCAAGTCAATTTTATGTGCGTTGCGCTCAGCCATTTCAAACAAGTGGAGTGATTTCAGATCGCAGTACAGTTCGGGAAGAGACATGTCCCACTTCTGACGAAATACTTCATAGGCGGTTTGCACAACTTTCATTCGTTTCTGGTGAGGTCCTGATATGTTATCTGTCCCACTGGCTGCAGCCTCGCCCTTAATGTATCCGGCCCCTTCATGATGCAGCCAGGCCCCTTTGGAGCAAATGAGCTTAAAACCGGCCAAGTGAGCCCTTAAACCGTAGTCAACGTCACCAAAGTATCCAAAAAATCGGTTGTCAAGAACACCAATTTTTTCAATCACCTGCCGTTTAATCAATACTGAATCTCCGGCGAGCACTCCGTCCTCAACATGGTGTAAGCCGTTTGTTGCTGAAATCATCTCGGAAAAGTGCAGAATATCATCATATCCCCTTAACGGAACAGGCGGAACAATTTTGTGTTCAGGATGCGAATCCGTATGAGCTGATGTGCCCCGTATTATTCCGTAGGTTTCCCGCAGAGCAGCGACTGCAAGAAGAGAACACACATAACTTGGAGTTATCATCATGTCGTTGCTAACAAATATGACGTTCTGGTGTGTCGCGTGCTGAAGGCCGAGTGCGAACGCCCCAGTGTAGCTACGATCCTTGGAAAACCGAAGAAGTAGTGAGGTCGGGCGTTTTTTTAGAAAATCTCCGAATATCGGTCTCAAGCCTTCCTCTGGCTCTGAATTGTTATCAATAAAAATGATTTGTGGTGTAATTCCAAGTGAATTAATAGTGATATCCAGGGATGACAGGCATCGAGACGTTAAAATAGCATTGTTTCTGGCAGGAATAATAAAGGAGATCATAGGTCTGATCCTTTCGCTACGGTTTCAAGTTTGATTTCAATCGTGTAGTCGAATAGTGTTGAAAGTGTATTTGATAAAGTATCAAGAAATACTCTGTTGGCAGCATTTAAAATTGACATTAACATTGCCCCGTTTCTTGCGGTGCAACATCTCTTTGAATGCGGTCTCAAGTTCTGCGACAAAGCTCGGGGCATCCATCAACACGGAAGATTGGATTTTCATCCGCAGAGTATTTCGGTAGATGTCAATACGATCTTTGTCGTGTGCAAGCTCCACCGCATGTTTGACATATTCGTCGGGACTAACAGCGATTAGCTCGGGTATCCCGACGTTCGTCAAAATGCTGGTCCCTACTCGGGAAACATGACTGGGGCCAGCCAGAGATATTACCGGAACACCCATCCAAAGAGCTTCGCATGTTGTGGTTGTGCCGTGGTACGGATAGGTATCAAGTGCGATGTGGCATTCATTGTATAGTTCTAAATGCTCTTTTTTTGTGGCGGTAAACCCTCGCAAGTCGATTTTATTTGTGTCAACTCCCCGAGCCTTGAAACGGGAAAGAGTCATATTACAGACCTCTTGATCGCAAAAAAATGCTGACTTGAGGAGAATTTTTGCTTCGGGCAGTGCATTAAGGATTTCAGCCCACATGGAAATGAGTGGTTCTGACAGCTTTGGGAGATGATTAAAACAGCAGAATGTTATGGGGCTATCAGGGCTATGGAGTGGAAAGTCAGTTGTTTCTGGAGAATAGCAGAGAAAAGTTTGTGGTAATCGCACCAGGTGTTCGGTGTAAAGATGATCGGTTATGCCGGGTGGGTCAGAAATTGCGTCGGTAATGCGGTAATCAATTTGCGGCAATCCGGTTGTGTTGGGATAACCAAGCCAGGTACATTGTATTGGTGCCGGCTTAAGAGCAAACGTTCCCAGCCGATTTCCTTCTGTGAAACCACTGAGATCAACGAGGATGTCGATGCCGTCTTGACGAACCAGATCTGCCATTTCGTGGTCGGATAAACCTACGACCGATCTCCACAATCCTCCCAGCTCTTTCAGTTTCAAGGTAGTCGTATCGGGGTTCGAGACGTGGGAATAACAGTACACTTCAAAGTTATTCCGATCATAATGAAGGAGAACGGGGGCAAAAAAAATAGCTACCGGATGTGCTTTAAAATCAGCAGAGACGAAACCCACGCGGATATTATTTCGATCAGTTCTACTGAAATTTAGGGGTTCCGGCGCGGCGTTGTAGGCGGAAACTGCCCACCGAGCGTGCTCATCAAATATTTTCAAAGGATTCTGTTCAAAGTAATGCAGCGTAAGTAGCAGAACGTCAACGGCAGCCCGTGATGTTGGGTCTCGCTCAAGGGCCTTGAGCACGGTGGCAAATCCCCGGATATCTCCACAGAGGTGGTATGCACGTCCAAGATTGGCATAAGCCTCAACACATTCAGGATTTAGAATGAGAGCCCGTTGATAATGACGAACTGCATCACTCAAGCGGAAAACCATCATATAAAGATTTGCGATGTTATTATGAAATTCAGCAGAATCAGGCTTTAGTTCGATAGCTTTTATAAAAGAAGTATATGCTTCCGGAAGGTTACCTAGATTTATGTAGCACAGACTGAGATTGTTGTAAGCCCAGGCATTGAAGCTATCTACCGTGATTACTTTTGAGAAGGCCGTCAGTGCAACTTGATAAAGCCCCTTCTTATACAGCAAACGTCCAATACGGAACAAGGTCATGCTTTGATCTGATAAATTTTGTGAGACCGCGTCAAGATATTCACTGACAGCATCAAAATCTCCAGATTTAATCAATAGGACTATTCGCTGAAAATTTAGGTCGACGTCGTCAGGATATATCGCCAGTGCATCGTTTAACACTGCAAGTGCTTGGGAGGTATTTCCCTGTTTTTCAATCTGTTCAGCTTTTTCAATGGTGATTTTGATAAATCGTTCATTCATTGGCATTGCCGCACTAAATAGGATTTAATTCTTCGTGCTGAATTTTACATTGCCAGCCATGGACGGAATCGTGATACCGGCATTCCAAAAGCAAAAACAGCTACGAGCATTGGTAACATTTCTTCGTAAGAAATGTAAACGTGATATTCACTCTGTGATGGTTGGAAACGGCCATATCAGGTTGAAATTGTAATTTCAGATTATTGTGGTAGAAAATAAAATTAAAGATTCGTAGACAGGCATCCGATACGCAAAAACAGAGTTATCACACCAACTCTAACGTTATAGATGACAACACAGTAGACCTCAATAAAACGACCAAAAATCTAATTGATCAAAATGAATAAATGTTTCAACCAGATACGGGAGGTATCAACTCATGGCCATTGCAGATCTTACCACCACGCAAACTCAAGCTCTTACAACGACGGACATAGTGGCTTTAACTACGGCTGAGATTGCCAGCTTGAGAACGGACCAGATCCAGGCTTTGACCTCCCTGCAGATAAAAGCGATTGAAACCAGAGATATTGTGGCATTGACCTCAGATCAAATTTCAGTTTTTCGAACGGACCAGATCAGGTATCTGACTACATCTCAGGTACAGGTTCTTGAAACTCAGGACATAGCTGCTTTGACCACTGAGCAGATTAAAGCGATGACCCCCACACAAATTCTGTTCCTGAGTAGCTCTCAGGTACAGGCAATAGAGATAGTTGATCTGAGCGTTTTAAACGCACAACAAGTCAGTTATATGACAACGACGGCTGCCAGAGGATTGACAACCGCCCAGATTGCTGCATTGGGGTCAGCGCAGATTGCAGCGTTAAGCACGGCACAAATTAATGCCTTGAGCACGGTGCAGATTGCTGCCTTGAACAGCTGGTCTACGCAGCAACTGGCGGCATTGACATCGAATGATGTTGCAGTACTCAGGGTGGATCAATATGCAGCACTTAATACTTCGACCGTTAATAATCTGAATTCAACACAGTTTTCAGTTCTGAGTACCTCTGTAATTGCATCCCTTGGAACCACTACTTTTGCGGACATGAGTATGTCACAAGTTGGTGCACTGACGGCCAAACAAATCAAGCTTATGGATGCTGTTGACATAGCAGCTCTTGGTACAAAAATTATTACATTTACAGCATCTGAAATAAGTACATTGAATACTGACCAGGTGGCTGCCCTGACAACAACACAATTGGGCGCCTTCGGGACCAGTAATATGTCAGGACTAAATGCAACCCAGGTTGTTGCATTGGATACCGCCGATATCAGGGCCCTGACCACAACCAATATTTCCGGACTATCCGCTTCAGCCATTGCTTCTCTTACAACAATCCAGGTTGATGCTTTGACCATTAGCCAGATTCAAGCATTAACGGCCTTTCAAATTGCAGTAATGACAACGGGTCAAATAATAGCGCTGGATACGGCTGATTTTGCAGCAATGAATACTGCTCAGGTGGAAGCACTAACAGTAAAACAAATCAGGGTCTTGGAGACGGGTGACGTAAAATCATTGGGCGTAAATCTTAATACGTTTACCCCGTCAGAAATAGCTGCTTTGAGTACGGATCAGATTGCAGTGCTGACAACAACTCAAGTGGGCTCCTTGGGAACCAGCAATGTGGCAGGTCTGAATGCTGCTCAGGTGGTAATCCTGGATACAGCGGACATCAGTGTCCTGTCTACAAAAGTTGGGGCCCTGAACCTCTCCGCAGTTGCTGCGCTCACGACTGAGCAGATTAGTATCCTGTCCGCAAATCAGATCACCTCGTTGACTAATTTACAGGTTGCAGCTCTGAATACGGTGCAGATTAACACCCTGTCAACTGCCCAGATTCAAGTGCTGACAGCTTCACAGATTGCCGCTTTGACCACCGCTCAGATTGTTATTCTGGACACTGTTGACTTAGCCGCCCTTACGACAACCCAATTGGCAGCACTGACGTCAGCACAGGTAGCTGCCATCGGTACAACTCAGATATCGGCTCTGTCGAATGAAAGCATCTACAGTCCAGTAGCAAGTGTAATCGGGCTGACAACAACACAAATTGTTGACCTCAGACAAGGGCAGGTAAAGGCCCTCACTACGGCTCAAGTTGCACAACTCACAACGCAGCAGCTTGCAGCCATGGAAGACAGGGATGTGGCGGTGTTGTCTTCAACTCAGGTTCAGGCGTTAAGCGCCGCCCAGATAACGGCCCTGACCACCTCACAGGTTGCCGCTTTAAGTACGGCCGTTGTTGCAGCCTTGACCACCTCTCAGATCGATGCCTTGACGACGCTCCAGGTTCAAGCGTTGGAGACGGCTGATGTAACTGTACTGACGGTAAATCAGGTGAAAGCCTTTAACACCGCCGATATGCAGGCTCTGTCTACAGCCCAGATTGCTGCCTTGAGTTCGGCTGCTATCATTGCTTTTAGCACTACCCAAATATCTGCACTGAGTACGGACCAGCTGGCGGCAATTGAATCCAGTGATTTCGCTGCATTGACATCAAAACAGCTCCAAATGTTGGATTCCACCCGCATTAGCAGTCTTACCACGTTACAGATTGCGGCATTGAATCCGTTAGTTGTTGCCACCCTGACAACTACCCAAATAGATGCCTTGACTACCACGCAGGTGCAAGCCATACAAACTGGGGCTATTGCAGCGCTGACGCTGAATCAGGTCAAACAGTTGCTGAATACAAACGAGATTCTGGTGCTTTCGTCGTCTCAGATCGGAGCCCTGAACAGCATTACCTCCTTAAGTACGTTACAAATAGCTATGTTGACCTCTGATCAGATCAAAGGGATGACAGCTTCACAGATAAAGGTCTTGACAACGACCCAAATTACCGCATTAGAGGATGTTGATTTTGCTGCAATGAATACAACTCAGGTGGCAGCTCTCACGCTAACGCAGCTCCCAAAATTGACTACTGCGGATTTAGTCGCTCTGGGCACTAACCTGAACGCCTTCTCTGCTGCAGAGATCGCCGCTCTGACTACGGAGCAGATCCGAGCGTTGACATCGGCTCAAATAACCGCGATGGAAACCACTGACGTGGCTGCATTGACCGCCGCTCAGGTGAAAGTACTGAATACAGAAGGTATCATGGCGCTGAATTCATCCCAGATAGCCGCTCTTAGCCCATCGGCGAGCGCCGCCATAAGTACTTCGCTTCTGGGTGCGATGTCCATTAGTACACTTTCTCCTTCTCAAATTAAATCCCTGACCACCGCTCAGGTTGTTGCTTTGGATACAGCAGCATTTGCGGCCATGGATTCGGCACAAGTCGAGGCTCTAACTGCTACTCAGATTCCCGTTCTAAGTACGGAAGATGTCGTTGCGTTGGGTGCAAATCTAAATGTTTTTACATCGACTGAGATTGCGGCATTAACAACTTCCCAGGTACAAGCTTTGACCACGACCCAGATAACAAACATGAAAACGAGCATTGTGGCTGGCCTGACTGCGGCGCAAATGAAAGAGTTGAATACGGGCATTGCCGATATAACTGAATTGTCTGCTCCGTGGATTGCGGCTCTGAACCCTACTACGATTCAAGCGCTGAGCACGACCCATGTGGCGGCGATGACAACGGCACAATCTTCTGCGCTAACGGTTTCTCAAATTGGCTCGCTGACCACTTTCCAGATTGTTGCATTGGAGTCGACGGATTTTGCTGCCATGAATACGGCCCAGATTGCAGCACTATCCCTGGCGCAGGTAAAGTCACTGGAAATAGCTGATATATCGGCGCTAGGGACAAAGTTGAATTCCTTCACTCCGCAAGAGATTGCTGGTTTGAATTCAGCCCAGATTGCTGCCCTGACAACGGCTCAGGTGAATGCCATGGAGACGAGCGATGTGGCAGCCTTCACATCAGCTCAGATTGCCATACTCGGGACGAGTGGCGTTGCTGCGTTCACTACCGCGTTGGTAAAGGTTTTGAGCACATCGGCGATCACTGCGTTGACCACAGAGCAAATTGTTGCCTTAACCTCCAATCAGGTTGAGGCCATGACGACAGTCCAAATAAAGGCTTTGTCCACCACACAGATAAAGTCTTTGCAAACCAACGATTTCGCCGCCATGACCTCAAGTCAGGTTGTGGCTCTCAGCTCAGCCCAGGTGGCAGCGATCTCAACCGCAGATTTAGCGGCCTTTGGCACCAATCAGGGACAACTGAACATACCATTCGTCCAAGATGCCACGGGAGGAATCAGCAACCAGACAACCGCCTGGATTGCCGCTTTGACTCCTGGGCAGGTGAAGTTACTGAGCACAAAAGACATAGCTGCACTAACCACTGAGCAACTTGTCGTACTTTCAACAGATGGAATCGCCGTACTCAGTGCTGCCCAGATTAGAGCATTGAATAGTGATCATATTTCCTCCATGAGGACATTGCAGATCAATGCACTGGACTCTGCGCAGGTATCCGGGTTGAGTACCACCCAAATAGTCGCTTTAACAACTGATCAGGTGCAAGCAATGGAAGCAGCTGATATTGCCGCTTTAACGGCTGTTCAAGTCAAAAACATGGAAACAGCGGATATTGCGGCACTTACTTCTGTTCAGGTGCAAACGCTCACCACAGCAGCCATTTTGGCATTAACCTCATCACAAATTCTCGCTCTGGAAGCTGTTGATTTTGCTTCCATGACAACCGTGCAAATAAAGTCTTTGCTGCCTACCCAGGTTACTGCCATGGAGTTAGGTGACATCGTTGCCATGGACAGTAACCAGATCAGCGTCTTGAGTGTTGCTTCGGTTGCCGCTCTGACAACAGACCAGATTGTGGCAATGGAAACAGCGGATTTTGCAGCCTTGACGGTTGCGCAGATAAAAGTGTTGACCACGGGTCAGTTTGCTGTTCTGACAACTGAGAATATTGCCGCATTGACGTCGCTTCAGGTAACGGGGTTGACCACGACCCAGATACGTGCCTTGACGGCAGACCAGATTGCTGCAATGAGAACTTCAGATGTTGCCGTTCTCAGTGCATCTCAAGTACGGGTAATAGGAACTACGGATATCGTGGCCATGCACTCTGTTCAGTTCGCTGCATTGACCACCATGGCTATTAGCGCACTGACAACATCACAGATTGCAGCGATGGAAGTTATAGATGTCGCAGCTCTTACCTCTGCACAGATTTCAGTGTTGAGTAATGCCCAGTTAAATGCAATGAACAGTGGCCAGTTAGCATCTTTAAATACTTCGAATATGTCTCTGAGTACGGCTCAGGTTGTTTCCCTAACCACAGCAGGTGTTGCTGCTTTGAGTACATCTCAGGTGGCTACGTTGAGTACTGCAGCCATAAAGGTCATGTCAACTGCACAGTTACACGCACTAAGTACTGACCAGATTGCTGTATTAACACCTGCAGATGTGTCGGTGCTGAGTGCTGTTCAGTTCTCATCGTTGACTCCAGCGGCCCTTAATGTTCTCAGTACCGCCCAGTTTGCTGCCCTGAGTACCTCAATTATCACCGCCCTAACCACTGCGCAGATTGCCGGGCTTAGCACGGACGATGTTGCTGCTCTAACTACTGCCCAGGTTAAGGTCCTGACCACCGGGGCAATAGCGGCCCTCACAACCAGCAACATTATTGCTCTGGAAATCACAGACATTGCCCAGTTGAATACCGCCCAGGCCAGGGCACTTGAAGCTGCCGATATAGTAGCACTTGACTCTAACCAGATCGTCGCCTTGAGTACCGCGGCACTGGCCGCCTTGACAACGAATCAGATCGCTGCGCTCTCCAGTGAAGACCTCAGTGCGCTTGCAAGCGCCGGCAAGCTGGGTGCCTTTGGCACGTCACAATTTGCCGCCAATAGTGCCGACGCCCTGAATGCTATGACCACTGTCCAGTTTGCAGCCTTGAGCACCGCGAACATCGCCGCGCTGACTACCGCCCAGGTTGCCGGTCTTGATACCGCTCACATTGCAGCATTGACAACCGCCCAGATCAAGGTTCTGAGTGGTGCGTCCGTAGCCGCCCTGACGACGGACAATGTGGTAGCGCTGGAAACAAGAGATATCCAACAGCTGTCCACAACCCAGGTCCGCGCCTTTGAATCGACCGACCTCCGGGCAATGACCACCGCCCAGATCAACGCCCTGACCACCGCAGGTATAGCGGCCCTTATTACAAATCAGGTGAGTGCCCTCACAACAGAGCAGATTACCGCCTTGGGTGCCACCAGCATAGCCGCACTGAGTACGTCACAATTCAATATTATATCGAATTCCCTTAATGCCCTAAATACTGCCCAGTTTGCCGCTTTGAGCACCGCCATCATTGCTGGGCTCAACACCGCGCAGATCGCCGGACTCAGTACCGACAATGTTGCCGCCCTGACGACCGCCCAGGCAAGAGCCCTGACCGCCGGTTCAATAGCTGCCCTCACAACCAGCAACGTTATAGCTTTGGAAACAACAGACATCGCCCAGCTGAATACCGCCCAGGCCAGAGCGCTTGAAGTTGACGACATAGTAGCACTAGACTCCAAACAGATAGCTGCTCTGAGTATTTCCGCACTGGCCGCCCTGACAACGAATCAGATTGCTGCGCTCTCCAGTGAAGACCTCAGTGCGCTTGAAAGCGCCGGCAAGCTGGGTGCCTTTGGCACGTCACAATTTGCGGCCAATAGTGCCGACGCCCTGAATGCCATGACCACTGTCCAGTTTGCAGCCTTGAGCACCGCGAACATCGCCGCTCTGACTACCGCTCAGGTTGCCGGTCTGGACACCGCGCACATAGATGCATTGACAACCGCTCAAATCAAGGCCCTGACAACCGGTTCAATAGCCGCTCTGACGACGGACAATGTTGGTGCCCTTGCAACAGAAAACATCAGCCTCATGAACTCGGCACAGGTACGGGCGTTTGAGGCGGCAGATCTTCAGGTACTGAATTCGACCCAGATTGCCGCTTTCAGCACTGCTGGTATTGCTGCCATGAGCACAGCACAGGTCGCCGGAATGAACACGGATAATATTGCGGCACTGACAACCGACCAAATCAAGGCACTGACAATCGCCTCGATTACCGCCTTGACGACGGACAATGTAGTCGCGTTGGAAACAAGAGATATCCAACAGCTGTCCACAACCCAGGTCCGTGCCTTTGAATCGAATGATCTCCGGGCAATGACCACCGCCCAGATCAACGCCCTGACCACCGCAGGTATAGCGGCCCTTATTACAAATCAGGTGAGTGCCCTCACAACAGAGCAGATTACCGCCCTGGGAGCCACCAGCATAGCAGCCTTCAATACGGCACAGTTTGCTGTCTGGTCTGCAAGCGCTCTTAATGCCCTGAATACTGCCCAGTTTGCCGGTCTGAGCACCGCCATCATTGCTGGGCTCAACACCGCGCAGATCGCCGGACTCAGTACCGACAATGTTGCCGCCCTGACGACCGCCCAGGCAAGAGCCCTGACCGCCGGTTCAATAGCTGCCCTCACAACCAGCAACGTTATAGCTTTGGAAACAACAGACATCGCCCAGCTGAATACCGCCCAGGCCAGAGCACTTGAAGTTGACGACATAGTAGCACTAGACTCCAAACAGATCGTCGCCTTGAGTACCGCGGCACTGGCCGCCCTGACAACGAATCAGATTGCTGCGCTCTCCAGTGAAGACCTCAGTGCGCTTGAAAGCGCCGGCAAGCTGGGTGCCTTTGGCACGTCACAATTTGCGGCCAATAGTGCCGACGCCCTGAATGCCATGACCACTGTCCAGTTTGCAGCCTTGAGCACCGCGAACATCGCCGCTCTGACTACCGCTCAGGTTGCCGGTCTGGACACCGCGCACATAGATGCATTGACAACCGCTCAAATCAAGGCCCTGACAACCGGTTCAATAGCCGCTCTGACGACGGACAATGTTGGTGCCCTTGCAACAGAAAACATCAGCCTCATGAACTCGGCACAGGTACGGGCGTTTGAGGCGGCAGATCTTCAGGTACTGAATTCGACCCAGATTGCCGCTTTCAGCACTGCTGGTATTGCTGCCATGAGCACAGCACAGGTCGCCGGAATGAACACGGATAATATTGCGGCACTGACAACCGACCAAATCAAGGCACTGACAATCGCCTCGATTACCGCCTTGACGACGGACAATGTAGTCGCGTTGGAAACAAGAGATATCCAACAGCTGTCCACAACCCAGGTCCGTGCCTTTGAATCGAATGATCTCCGGGCAATGACCACCGCCCAGATCAACGCCCTGACCACCGCAGGTATAGCGGCCCTTATTACAAATCAGGTGAGTGCCCTCACAACAGAGCAGATTACCGCCCTGGGAGCCACCAGCATAGCAGCCTTCAATACGGCACAGTTTGCTGTCTGGTCTGCAAGCGCTCTTAATGCCCTGAATACTGCCCAGTTTGCCGGTCTGAGCACCGCCATCATTGCTGGGCTCAACACCGCGCAGATCGCCGGACTCAGTACCGACAATGTTGCCGCCCTGACGACCGCCCAGGCAAGAGCCCTGACCGCCGGTTCAATAGCTGCCCTCACAACCAGCAACGTTATAGCTTTGGAAACAACAGACATCGCCCAGCTGAATACCGCCCAGGCCAGAGCACTTGAAGTTGACGACATAGTAGCACTAGACTCCAAACAGATCGTCGCCTTGAGTACCGCGGCACTGGCCGCCCTGACAACGAATCAGATTGCTGCGCTCTCCAGTGAAGACCTCAGTGCGCTTGAAAGCGCCGGCAAGCTGGGTGCCTTTGGCACGTCACAATTTGCGGCCAATAGTGCCGACGCCCTGAATGCCATGACCACTGTCCAGTTTGCAGCCTTGAGCACCGCGAACATCGCCGCTCTGACTACCGCTCAGGTTGCCGGTCTGGACACCGCGCACATAGATGCATTGACAACCGCTCAAATCAAGGCCCTGACAACCGGTTCAATAGCCGCTCTGACGACGGACAATGTTGGTGCCCTTGCAACAGAAAACATCAGCCTCATGAACTCGGCACAGGTACGGGCGTTTGAGGCGGCAGATCTTCAGGTACTGAATTCGACCCAGATTGCCGCTTTCAGCACTGCTGGTATTGCTGCCATGAGCACAGCACAGGTCGCCGGAATGAACACGGATAATATTGCGGCACTGACAACCGACCAAATCAAGGCACTGACAATCGCCTCGATTACCGCCTTGACGACGGACAATGTAGTCGCGTTGGAAACAAGAGATATCCAACAGCTGTCCACAACCCAGGTCCGTGCCTTTGAATCGAATGATCTCCGGGCAATGACCACCGCCCAGATCAACGCCCTGACCACCGCAGGTATAGCGGCCCTTATTACAAATCAGGTGAGTGCCCTCACAACAGAGCAGATTACCGCCCTGGGAGCCACCAGCATAGCAGCCTTCAATACGGCACAGTTTGCTGTCTGGTCTGCAAGCGCTCTTAATGCCCTGAATACTGCCCAGTTTGCCGGTCTGAGCACCGCCATCATTGCTGGGCTCAACACCGCGCAGATCGCCGGACTCAGTACCGACAATGTTGCCGCCCTGACGACCGCCCAGGCAAGAGCCCTGACCGCCGGTTCAATAGCTGCCCTCACAACCAGCAACGTTATAGCTTTGGAAACAACAGACATCGCCCAGCTGAATACCGCCCAGGCCAGAGCACTTGAAGTTGACGACATAGTAGCACTAGACTCCAAACAGATCGTCGCCTTGAGTACCGCGGCACTGGCCGCCCTGACAACGAATCAGATTGCTGCGCTCTCCAGTGAAGACCTCAGTGCGCTTGAAAGCGCCGGCAAGCTGGGTGCCTTTGGCACGTCACAATTTGCGGCCAATAGTGCCGACGCCCTGAATGCCATGACCACTGTCCAGTTTGCAGCCTTGAGCACCGCGAACATCGCCGCTCTGACTACCGCTCAGGTTGCCGGTCTGGACACCGCGCACATAGATGCATTGACAACCGCTCAAATCAAGGCCCTGACAACCGGTTCAATAGCCGCTCTGACGACGGACAATGTTGGTGCCCTTGCAACAGAAAACATCAGCCTCATGAACTCGGCACAGGTACGGGCGTTTGAGGCGGCAGATCTTCAGGTGATGACAACGACTCAAATTGGGGCCATAACCACTGCAGGAATATCTGCCCTTGGTACGAACCAGATGAGCGCACTCACCACCGATCAAATTTCAGTTCTGAGTGTTACCAGTATAGGCGTACTCAATACGGCCCAATTTTCAGCTTTAGCTACTACAGTACTCAATGCACTAAGTACTGCCCAGTTTGCTGCATTGAGCACTGCTAACATCGCCGGCCTGAACACCGATCAGGTTGCCGGTCTCAGCACTGCCGATGTGGCTGCCCTAACAACTGCTCAGGCAAGGGCACTTACTGCCGGTTCAATAACAGCCCTTACAACCAATAACGTTACTGCTCTGGAAACCACAGATATCGCCCAGTTGAATACCGCCCAGGCCAGGGCCTTTGATACCGCGGATTTACAGATTTTAAACTCCAAGCAGATTGTTGCTTTGAGCACCGCAGCTCTGGCCGCCCTGACAACAGATCAAATCGCTGCACTCTCCAGTGAAGACCTCGGTGCAATTGAAACGGCCGGTAAGCTGGGAGCTTTCAATACAGCGCAATTTGCCGCCAGCAGTGCGGCAGCCTTGAATGCCATGACCACTGTCCAGTTTGCAGCTTTGAGCACCAAAAACATCGCCGCCCTGACTACCGCTCAGGTGGCTGGACTCGTGCCTGCACAAATTGACGCCTTGACAACTGCACAGGCCAAAGCTCTGAGCATTAGCGCCATTGCAGCTCTGACAACTGCTAACGTAGTCTCTTTACAGACGCAAAATATTCAGCAACTAACTACGGCACAGGTTCAGGCCATTGAAACCTCCGATCTTCGGGCGATGACCACTGCCCAGATCAATGCGTTAACCACAGCTAACATCACCATTCTTGACACGAAGCAGATCAGTATACTCTCCACTGCACAGATCGTTGCCATGGGTGCTGCCAGCATTGGTGTTCTCAATACTGCACAGTTTACCACATTGGTAACAACAGCCCTCAATGCCCTGAATACTGCACAGTTTGCAGCCTTGAGCACCGCAAATATTGCCGGGCTGACAACCGCTCAGATAGCCGGCCTCAGCTCCGCAGATGTGGCCGCACTTACTACTGTTCAGGTTAAATCCCTGACTACGGACTCTATTATCGCCCTGACTACCAACAACGTTGTTGCTCTGGAAACAATAGACATCGCTAAGTTGAACACATCCCAGGTCTTGGCCTTTGAAACCGCTGATTTGCAAGCCATGGATTCAAACCAGATTTCAGCGCTGAGTACGGCAGCACTTACTGTTCTTACTACTGACCAGGTTAGGGTGCTGGCCGCGGAAGATATTGCAGCTCTGACAACAGCTCAGATGAAGGTGTTGTCAACAGAGCAATTCGCCGCACTCGCCTCCAATGCTTTGCAATTGATGAGCTCCTTGCAGTTTGCTGCCCTGAATACCGCCAATATAGCGGTACTGACTACCGCACAGGTCGTTGGCTTGAACACCAGCAATATTGCAGCTTTGACAACGTTGCAGGTAAAGGCCCTGACTACTGCAAGCATTGAAGCCCTGACAACCAGTAACATTGTGGCACTGCAGACCAATGAAATTCAGCTGCTGAATACAGCCCAGGTTCGCGCTATTGAGACAGTAGATATCAAGGCGATGAGTTCTAGTCAACTTGCGTCACTGAACTCTGCCGGCATTGCCGTACTGACAACAACTCAGGTGAAGGTCATGTCCTCAGCCGACATCGTAGCCATGGGTACTGCCAATATTGCAGCACTGGATGCGGCTCAGTTTGCGGTTTTAGCGACGACCGTTCTCAATGCCTTGAATACTTCCCAGTTTGCTGCATTAAAGACCGAAATTATTGCAGCTCTTTCAGTGAACCAAATCAGGAGTTTGAGTAGTGACGATATTGCTGCTTTGACAACGCACCAGGCTCGGGCCTTGAATACTGCATCTATTGCAGCATTGACCACGGGCAATATACGGGGATTGGAAACTACTGACATTGCCCAGCTGGATACAGATCAGGCCAGAGCATTTACAACTTCGGCTCTTGTGGCCATGAGTTCTGACCAGGTCGCAGCCTTCAATACTGCTGCCATTGCCGCCCTCAGCACATCTCAAATCAGGGTTCTTGAAGGTGTTGACATTGCAGCACTTAACTCTTCACAACTACAGGCTCTCAGTCCTGCCCAATTTGCGGCACTGACCTCAGATGCCTTGAATACCTTAACAACGGTGCAATTCGCCTCCTTTAGTACGGATGATATTGCGTTGCTGACAACTACCCAAGCTTCCGGACTTAGCACCGCGAATGTTGTCGCTTTGACAACCAGCCAAGTCAAAGCATTGAGTACGGCGGCCATAATTGCCTTGACCACAGAAAATGTTCAGGCGCTTGAGTCGATTGATATTAGTAATATGTCGACGGCACAGATCAGAGCCTTCCAAACTGGTGATCTTGTTGCCATGAGCTCAAATCAGATCAGAGGCCTTTCCAATAGTGGCGTAGCTGCGTTGACAACCTCTCAGGTGCGTGTTCTGGATGGAGTAGATGTCGCTGCGCTGAATACGGCACAAATGAACTCCTTGAGCACAGCGCAGTTTGCAGCTATTTCCACGGATGCTCTTTCCAACAATGCTCTGACCACGGCATGGTTCGCCGCTCTAAGTACGGCCAATATTGCTGCTCTGACCACTGCACAAGCACAAGCAATCCATACAACCGATATAGCTGTTCTGACTACGGCTCAGATACGGGTACTGTCGCCTACAGATGTATCCGTACTGACTACAGCACAGGTACAGGCTTTCACTTCGACTCAGTCACAAGCCCTTACGACTGGCTCAATTGCAGCTCTCACCACAGATCAGATTGTTGCACTGGAAACCGATGATTTTGAAGCCATGGGAACGGCACAAATCGCAGCCTTAACAACGGCTCAGGTTGAGGTGATGGGAGTTGGGGACGTTCAGGTCCTAAATACTGCCGATATGGCTATCATGTCTGCAGCCCAGATTAAAGCGCTGACAACCACAAACGTGGCAGCACTGACTTCAACCCAGGTGAAGGTTTTAACAACAGCTGCAATAGCAGCCTTGAGTACCGCTCAGATCATAGCCCTGACAACTGCTGACTTTAATGCTATGGATACAAACCAAATTGAAGCACTGACAGCCGCTCAGATGGGTGCGTTACAAGCTGGCGATGTTATCGCCCTGTCGCCAAGTCAGCTTTCAGTTCTGAGTTCCGCCCAGTTCAAGGCATTGTCCACGGACAGTATTAAGGCTTTTACGACATCTCAGATACCTCATCTGACAACGTCTGCAATCTCTGCAATGACCTCAGACCAGGCAAAAGTATTTGAAGTTGCTGATATCGCGCGGCTCACGTCCGATCAGTTTGCAGCAATCAGTACTGCAGCTCTTAGTGTAATTGACACAGCACAACTTGTGGCAATCACCACTGCCGACATTGCAGCTATGACAGTCAAGCAGATAAAAGCCCTGACAACTGACAATATCATAGCATTGACTACAGCCCAGATTCAGCAGTTGACCACAGCGGCAATTGCTGCTCTGGCCACCGACCAGGCACAGGTTATTCAGGTAGCCGATATTACCGCCCTTACATCGGAACAGATTGGTGCATTGAACACAGACAGCATCTCAGTGTTGACGTCGGCTCAGGTGCAGGCGATCGATATTGCAGATATCGCCGCCATAACAGCTAAGCAGATAAAAGCTCTGTCAACCGACAACATCATCGCATTAACTACTGCCCAGATTCAGCAGCTAAGCACAGCGGCGATTGCTGCCCTGGCCACCGATCAGGCACAGGCTATCCAGGTGGCTGATATTACAGCCCTTACATCGGATCAGATTGGTGTACTGAACACAGACAGCATCTCGGTGTTGACGTCGGCTCAAGTGCAGGCGATCGATGTTGCAGACTTTGCCGCCATAACAGCAAAACAGATAAAAGCCCTAACAGTAGGCAATATCATTGCTCTAACAACAGCTCAGATTCAGCAGTTGACTACAGCAGCAATTGCTGCCCTGGCCACCGACCAGGCACAGGCTATCCAGGTAGCTGATATTACCGCCCTTACATCGGAACAAATTGGTGCATTGAACACTGACAGTATCTCGGTCTTGACTTCACTTCAAGTGCAGGCAATTGACGCTGCGGATATTGCGGCCATAACAGCTAAGCAGATAAAAGCTTTATCAACCGACAACATCATCGCTCTAACGACGGACCAGATTCAGCAGCTAAGCACAGCGGCAATTGCTGCCCTGGCCACCGACCAGGCACAGGTTATTCAGGTAGCCGATATTACCGCCCTTACATCAGAACAAATTGGTGTATTGAACACTGACAGTATCTCGGTCCTGACTTCACTTCAAGTGCAGGCAATTGACGCTGCGGATATCGCGGCAATAAAGGCCACTCAGATAAAAGCCCTGACAACTGGAAATATTGTGGCTCTAACAACGGCCCAGGTAAAGTTGCTCAATACTTCAGCCCTCTCGGCGCTATCAACAGACCAGATTGCTGTTATGGAGACGAGAGATATCGCTGAATTGAGTCCAGGTCAGGTTAAGGCTCTGAGCACTGCCAGTATAGCAGCTATGGATTCCAATCAGATTCAGGCTATCCAGGTTTCTGCAATTGCTGAGTTGACCACAACCCAGATCAAGTCCATAGAGGCAGCTGATTTTGCAGCCTTAACTACTGCGCAGATAATAAATATTAGTGCGTTGGATTTTGCCGCTCTGACCACCGGCCAGATTGTAGCTCTGACATCTAATCAGGCCAAGGTGCTCACAGTGGATCAGATTGCTGCCCTTACTACGGCTCAGGTAAGAGCGATGGAAACGAGGGATCTGGTAATGCTGAATGCATCACAGATTTCGTCCATAACCACGGGTGATATTATTGCCCTGACTACAGAACAGATCCAGACTCTAACTTCAGCCCAGATCGCGGCTCTAACCGTGGACCAGATTAGCGCATTGGGAACAGACGACATAGATGCACTGACCACCCAACAGGCGCACGCCTTGACGGTTGATCAGATAGTGGCTCTATCTACAGACCAGATCAGGGCAATTACAACTACAGATCTTGCGGCAATGAGCCCGTCGCAGATCAGCTTTATCGATTTGGTTGATATCGCCGCATTGACGACACTTCAGATCCAGTCTCTGACATCAGCCCAAATCGCTGCCCTCACGGTCGAGCAAATAGGTTATCTGAATACTGCCGACATTGATGCTCTAACGACCAAGCAGGCTTTTGCACTGACACCTGAGCAGATTGCGGCATTCAGTACTGAGCAAATAATGTCAATCACCAAAGTAGATCTTGCTGCCATGAGCAATTTGCAGATAAGCTCTATTACGCTGCCGAACATCGCAGCATTGACGACCGATCAGATTCAGGCGTTGACAAGCACGCAGATTCCTGCCTTGACGGTTGATCAAATAAGTGCAATCGAAACGACAGATATTGCTGTGCTGACAACTCTTCAGGCATATGCCCTTACACCTGATCAGATAATTGCTTTGACGACCGAGCAGATTACAGCTCTAAATACCACTGATCTTGCTGCAATGAGTACATCTCAAATAAGATTTATAGAAGAAATTGACATTGCTTCACTGACAACCGCTCAGATCAAGGCCCTGACCGTTGCTCAGACGCAAGCACTGACCATCGAACAGATCAGTGCAATTTCAACGACTGATATTGCTGTTATGACAACGGCCCAGATCAGCGGTTTGAAGGATTATCAGCTAGTGGCTCTGACCTCAGATCAAATTATGGCTGTAACACCTAGCACGCTCAATACCCTGACCACGCAACAGATTCAGGTTATAGAACTTCAGGATATTGCAGCTCTTACTACGCAACAGGTTACTACACTGGATACGGTACATATTCGAGCTCTTACTGTTGACCAGATCACGAGCCTGACTGCTGAACAGATTGTTGCACTGAATACGGCCCAGATTGAGGCTCTCACGATTAATCAAGTGATTTCAATGACAACATCTCAGTATGCTGCAATGGAAACGGTTGATCTTCAAACTCTCACTACGGCTCAGATTCAGGTTATGGAACTTGAGGATCTTGCAGCCATTTATGACGCGGGAAATGCAAATGCGTTCTCCACAACTCAGACAATGGTTATGACACCTGAGCAATTACTAGCAATTGATAGGATACAGAGTCCAATAGTGCTTGATCTGAATGGCGATGGTGTTCAGACCACAAGTATTTCTGCCGGGGTAAACTTCGACCTGACAGCAAGCGGTCAGAAACTACAGGTCGGATGGGTCTCACCAAGCGACGGTCTGCTGGTCAGAGATCTGAACCATGATGGTATTATTAACGATGGTAGTGAGCTCTTTGGATCCTCAACAAAGCTGACTTCGGGTGAGATTGCTAAGGATGGATTTGTAGCTCTGAGAGAACTGGATTCCAATTATGACGGTATTCTAAACTCAAAAGACTCATCATTTAAAGATCTTCAGATTTGGATTGACAGCAATCAGGATGGGCTCACTCAGTCAGGTGAACTGAACTCACTGGACCTGCTCGGTATTACACAGTTGAACCTGAGCGCAACAGCCACAAAGATAAACAACAATGGTAACTGGGGACTGCTTGATTCTACCTATACAACAACAGATGGAACGCAGCACCAGATGACTGATGTTTGGCTCCAGTCTGCAAAGTTGGCACCTGTTGTTGAGATCTCAACGGTTCAGTCGGCAGGACTAACAAACAACCTACTGGATGCCAGCCAACCAGCTGCAGTTGCGCAACCGGGCTTGGGTGCAATGACACTGCTGGGTAGCCAGATTGCAACTGGTTCGGCCCCAATCGGTACGAATGATTGCCAGTTGGCTTCGCTCCAGGAACAGCTGGGAGCAAGTGGATTTATTGCCGATGATCAGCAGAAGCTAAAGAGTATGGCCTTTGGTCAGGATCAATCAGTAGTTTCGGGTAATTTGCCCGCTGGTAAATCTGATCTGTTGTGACGGCAGAGTCCCTCTGACAGTTAGAGCTTAAACCTAATAACGTGGTGCCGGATTACTTCTACCGGCACCACGTTTTTGTTTGTTTATATGTGGGTATGAAAACCCATTACTCTTGAAATCCAGATAGCTATGGATTATTGTGCTCGCGTAAGGGCTTCGAATCGGTGAGAGCAGGCGAATTTTCGCATTCGTTTAATTAGTTCAGATTATTTGAACTAACACTATGCAATTAAAGGACGTTCAGTGAATACAGACAAACGGGTTAATAAAGCTATTAAACTTCAAGAATCGGGAAGAGTTGAAGAGGCCGAAGTTCTATTCCGCAAAATATTGAAAAGCAATCCTTCCGAGTTTGTCTCACTGTATTCACTCGGAGTGATGGCTTTTACAAGAAGCGATTTCGGAGTAGCTCTTGACCACTTTGAGCGTGCCAAGAAGGTTCAGCCTGGATTTGCCCCGCTTTGGTATAACACGGGACTCACATTAAGCCGACTCTCTCGTTATGATGATGCATTAGCAAATCTCGACCAAGCGCTCACAATAGAGCCAAACTATGAAGAAGCACGTAATCATAGAACTGCAATATCTGATACCTTGAAGATGAATGCTGGTCATTTTCCTGCTGACGCAGCAACCGTTTCATATACTGAAAAACTTGGTAAAGCTTTTGAACTCCAGGCACTGCAAAAATTGGATGAGGCTGAATCTATCTTCCTTGCCCTACTTGATGTCAATCCCAATGATATTCCATCGCTGTATTCTCTGGGAGTAATCGCACAAACGAGAAGTAAACCGGAAGTGGCATTAAATTATTTTGAGAGAGGGCTGGAGGCGAAACCGGACTATGCGGCCCTGTGGTACAACTGCGGTGTTGTAAGGCAATCGCTCAAGCAACATGAAAAAGCGATCGAGAGTTATGATAAAGCTATCTCGCTTAATCCTGAGTATAAGGAAGCATTGAACAATAAGGGAACAGTACTTGTTGAAATGAAACGACACAAGGATGCTTTGCTGAATTATGAAGAACTCTTAAAAATTGACCCGACGGATGATAAGGCGTTAAACAATCGAGGTTTGATTCTAACTGATTTCAAAATGTATGACCTTGCTATACAGACGTTTGAGCGAGTTCTGCAAGTAGCGCCCGAATATGACTACGCTCTTGGGCAACTTGCTTTCACCAAGATGCATGCATGTGATTGGAGCGGGCTTGATGATATTCACAGGAAAATTATCGAGGGCGTTCGCGCAGGAAAAAGGGTCTGTAAAACGCAGGCACTGCTGGCAATCACTGGCGACCCCAGCGATCATTTGAAGTGTGCCCGAATCTTCGCACAACAACACTGCCCGCCTCAAACACCAAAATGGCAAGGTGAAATATACAATCATACCAAGATACGCATTGCCTACATATCACCGGACTTTAGAGAACACCCCGTAGGGCACCTTACTGCCGGCATATTTGAAAATCACGATAAGTCTCGATTTGAAACAATTGCAATTTCACTGGGAATTGATGACAGCAGCAACCTTAGAAAGCGTATGGTTGCAGCGTTTGACCAGTTTATCGATGTCAGGCAGATGAGCACGCGTGACGTAGTAGATATGATGCGTAAAATGGAGATTGATATTGTGGTTGATCTAGCTGGATATACGGCAGATTCTCGCACAGACATTCTGGCCCACCGACCTGCACCAATCCAGGTCAATTTTCTTGGTTACTCCAGCACAATGGGCAGTGATTATATTGATTACATAATTGCGGACAGACATATCATACCTGAAGAATTGCGAGACAGTTACAGTGAGAAGGTCGCGTACATGCCGGATATTTACATGCCGACCGATTCAACTGTAGCCATCGCTGACACAACACCGTCACGCGCAGAATACGGGCTTCCTGCAGAAGGCTTTGTATTCTGTTCTTTCAATCATGACTATAAGATAACTCCAGAAATTTTTGATGTATGGATGCGGCTACTCAATAAGGTTCCCGGCAGTGTTCTTTGGCTTATGAAGCTCAATGAGTCGGCGGAACGGAACCTGTACAAAGAGGCCGCCACTAGAGGAATCGCAGCAGAACGAATCATTTTTGCGACTCGAGTGCCACGGATTGAAGACCATTTGGCGCGATACCGGATGGCTGACCTTTTTCTTGATACTACGCCATACAATGCACATACCACAACCAGTGACGTTCTTCGGGCCGGACTGCCTGTGCTCTCGTGCCGTGGTAAATCCTTTGCCAGCCGTGTGGCTGCTGGACTGCTCACTGTTGTAGGTTTACCGGATTTGATAACCGATACTCTGGAAGAGTACGAGTCTTTGGCCATGCAGTTGGCACAAGACAGTGAAATGTTGCAAAACATCAAGAACCAGCTTTCAAGAAACCTTGAATCCACACCACTGTACGATACTGGTCGATTCTGCAAAAATCTTGAACGTGCATACACTGTAATGTGGGAACGCTATCAGAGTAACAAAAATCCTGAGAGTTTCTTTGTAGAGAACATGGGTTTGGTTAATCCTCTTCCGGATGTTCCGAAAGCGATATCTCCACGAAAAAAATCGAAAAAAAGTGACATTACATTGCTTACTATTGATACAGATCCAAAGTCACAGAAATTGACGAAATTTGCCTTGCAAAAAACCATGGAATGTCTCGATATTGATAATATTATTTCCTTTGGTATTGCTCCTTTTGATCTGGGAGAGACTTTTGTAAAAATCAACCGTTTTAATTCAATAGGAGAGTATAGCGAGTTTTTGCTGAAGTGTATGTGGCCGTTTTTACCTGAAGAAGGGCATTCACTTATTGTTCACTGGGATGGATTTGCTGCCAACAAATCCCTATGGAGCGATGATTTTCTACAATACGATTATATTGGCGCGCCATGGGCTTGGGTTCCTGATTCCAATTGTGTTGGTAATGGTGGATTTTGTTTGAGAAGTAATGCCTTAATCAGAGCCTGTAGTGATACTTCGGTGCGAAGACATCCCGAAGTATTGTTCGGTCACGCGGAAGACATTGTTATTTGCAGACTATATAGAGAATTCTTTGAGAAGAAAGGCTTCAAGTTCGCCCCTAAAGATGTGGCAAGTCGTTTTTCGTTTGAAACTGGTGAGCGTAATGGTGAAACCCTCGGTTTTCACGCACCAGAAAACATGCCGTATTATCTTTCGGAGCATGAATTGCTCTCATTGAGCGATGATCTTTTTGAAAAAATGTCAGAGGGTCCTACCGTTAATAAATTATTCACTACATCACAAAAGATGAATTATATAGATTTTTCCAGAATCCTTTCGGAACATTTTCCGAGCATAGCAGTTTAAAAGCATCTCAAGTTCAGTTTATCGCGACACAAGAACTTAGATGAGAATTTCATACGCCTCAATAATAAAATCGATAATCTGGTTAATGCATGTGTCACCATGATGTTTGTCACGTGCGTAACTATGTCTTTCCAGCATCATCTCCTTTCCGCCTTGGTCGAAAAGTTCCACCGCTTTTTCTGCGACTGCTTTCGGTGCAATAATGTCATGTGGCGTGTAGAAAAGTATATGTTTTCTCCCAATGGCATTCACGGGAGGCAGAAACCTGAGAGATTCTGGGACAATCGGAATTCCACCCGTGATCAAGGCGTCAAAAATTCGAATTGGTATATCGTTTAAGACAGGAACAATCCAGTGAGACTTGTATGAACACCATTCATCGAAACGGTCTTCAGGTGAACGGTCATGAAAGGTTCTGTCGCTAAACCCAATTGACGAATAATGGTTGTTTAGCGTCAATACTACCTGGTTTCGGAAGCGGAATGTAGAATACGGGATGTGTTTGCCCAATGGATTATCTGAGCGGGTCGCATTGAGCATTTCAGAAATGTGAGAATAGAGAAACCTCTTGGACCATTGAACTGAACCGGCATAAATCGGGCCAGCAATCTTCCAATTGAATCGGCTGAGTACGTAAAGATTTTCGTGGTGCACGGGAACATAGAGATCGGAGTGGGCGGCTAAAAACATGCTGACATCCATCCAGTGGTGGTTATCCCAATCCCAGACAACAAAGATCGTTTTATCGCAATTACTGAAGAAGTTGGCATAAAGCGGTAATCCCCCTCCATGTCCAACATCATTGTTATTTAAAATAACAACAGAGTCCTCCAGATAACGTCGCTTTCTCTCGAACTCGGTCGGTTCTGATTCATGGAAAAACCCCTTTTCCAATATGGACACATTTGCGCCGGGGAATTCATACTCAAATCCGGAAATATTTGAACTGAGAAAAATATTTCGAACTTTATTGGAGGCAAAATGGTTCTTGATTCTTGTGGCCCGATCATTTTTCAATAGCCCCAGATGGAAATACTTCTCATTCTGTGAAAAACTTATGTAATCAGACACTTGTTTTACTTGCTGATTTTTTTCAGTGAAATCTTCAAAAAATCTCGAAATTTCCTTACCCACATTATCCTCCCAAACGGTCTTAATTCATTACTTTGATGAGCGAAGAATAGATGCGGGAATTCCGTAACTCTGGCCCATGCTATGTTCATATAGAGTCGCCGGAGTGCTTGTGGGATAGGGGATTTTAAGCTTGTCTCGTACTTCGCACTCCAAATTGTTTCTGAGAGTTACAATTTCATCTGCAGTAAGATAGTCGGTGTAAACAAAGGATTTATAACCTATATTTGGATCACCTTTGTAGTAATCTGCAACCTTGCGGTAATCAATTTCATTGCTGTATAAATTTGCACCGTTATAGGTATATACCCAAACGTTCTCTTTCTCTTTGTGCGGAACAGCATCGTCGTAATACGGTGTACCGGGATAGACGGTAATTAAAGTGATGTCAAAGTCATCCGGCTTTGTTTCTAACAACCAGTCTCTGGTCATATGTGCCGTTTCGTGAGATTCTCCCGGATGTCCTAATGACATGAGAGCTTTTACTTTCAGATTGTGAGATTTGGCAATATCCATAAATCGCGTATTTTCTTCAACTGTTGCCCTTTTGTTCATGTTGGATAAAATTTCAGGTGAAGCTGATTCAAAACCTGTAAGTAGCCACCTGAAACCTGCTTTGTACATAAGTTCTGCTTGTTCTTCGTTGAAAAGCTGTGATTTCACAAAACCACGCAGACGGAATTCAACCCCCAGTTTTTTCTGTAATTCAATGACCTTTGTCATCAATTCAACGATAACGGAACGGTTCACGTTCAGTTCATCATCGTAAAACATGAAACCCTTATTGCCATACGTACGATAAAGGTGCTCCATCTCTGCTATGACATTGTCAGAGGATTTGCTCCGCATTCTACGCAGTGACGGCGAATAGCGACCTCCGCAAAATCCACATCCAAAGGGGCATCCTAACTGCGACACAATACTAAGAGCACGTTCGCCGTCTATTGAATAATGATAACTGTCAACGTCTATCAAATGTCTTGCCGGTAAGGGCAATTCATCCAGCTCTTTGTTGCTGAGAAAGAGGCTAGAGGATGGGTCGTCGGCGTTTATAACTTTTGGTGGGTTTAGTCCCAAAGCAATAGTAATTGCTTTTTCACCATCGCCAGCGATAAGCACATCAGACAGTTCTGTGAGCTCACTAAAGGCCTTGGTTGCTCTAGCAATCCGATTCTGCTGCTGTTCCCGAATATACGCTGCATGAACCAATGTAATGTGTGGACCACCCAATATGACTCTAGTGTTTGGTGCTTGCTGGCGAATTGTACTGATAATGGAGTCTGCTGCCGGTAACTGTGGAGTTGTTACCGTTATTCCAACTGCGGTTACTTGATGCTGATTCAAGTAATCACTTATTACATCACCAATATTAGATACTCCTGACAGATCGAGTACATCTACAGAATATTTGCTTTCAATCGCTGCTGCAACCTTGAGTATACCTAAGCTCATGAAGACCCTCTCGTCACTCAAAAATGGTGAGGGGGGAATTACAAAACAAATATCTACTAGTGCCATGGATTAGACTCCCTTTAGATGGTTCTGGCGTGGATTGTATTGAGACTACGCCGGTTTTTTGAAGACAAAACAACCGCAACCATGGTTTTGCTGAAGAATTAACTCCGGCGACGGATTATCTTTCATTCCAACATTGACGGCATCATCAGGAATCAAGCTATGCTCTACCAGTACGAGTGGCTTGAGCAATTCAAGTACCATATCAAAGGAGTAGATACGATGTGCATTAAACTGAAGTCGCGGACGCCCCACCGGGACAACAAAAAACAGGAGGCCACTAGGTTTCAGTATCCGTACTAATTCGGATGCCGCGATTCTATCTCCCAAAGGATTGAGTGAATCACCATAACGCCCCAAACCAATATGTTCTATCGTATGCATGCAAGAGATGCTCGGTAGAGAATTAGTTTCATATTCGAGTTTCATTAAATCACATGCTTTGCAGGCAAGCCCTGGTAGAAAAATACGCGGAGGGCGAAAATCATGTAAGGTAACATTTGAAATTGAGGAGGCCATAGTAGCAAATACCAGTGTAGAGCCAAAATCATAATGTTCCTTTATGCCATACTCCAGTAGTTTTCTGATAGCCCATGCCGGGTGATAAAGATAATGTGGTTCAATAGGATGATTTACGACCTCATCATCCATGCAGGGGAAAAGCTGCTTTGGATCAGCATGCATGATCGTCTCATCATTTAAAACGAGGACTGTCGATTCGAATTTGTAGTACGAACTTTCGAAACGTGCCCATCGAATTTTTTCTTTTAAATCCGTGGGGTGTTGGTCCCGTGCAACAATTCCTGCAACTTTACACCACCGACGAGGGGCCGGGTCCATCTCAGATCCCACAATCCATGGAGAGCATGGTGAAAAAACGATGGATTCAGATGTTTCTCCCAGGTAGGCCGCCCACCACGAGTAGGAGGAGTTCGCAATTACAAAGTGGTCACACAGAGAAAGCAGCAGGAAATCGGCAAGATGATCCCTTGTGGACACAACGGAAATAAGTGCATCGCCGGCAAGAGTTTTAAATAGATCTGAGGTAAATAGTGGCTCGTCGGTAAAAACGAAGAACTGGACATCACCGCCGAATTTTGAAACAAACCATTTTACTGCCTCAAGATAGTAATTGTCGGCACACAAGCCTAAATGCTGGTAGTCATGACGTCTTAAGTGCAGGCCGACGGTATTGGCCCGTTGTTTAGAAAGAGTACGTCCGGACAAGTAGCGACTGCGGAAGGATACTAAATCAGTCTTTATTTCTTCCCAAGCTTCGGAAAAAAAACCCTCTTCCTGGAAATAGCCATCAAGTACAACCGCTGAATTTCCTGATGAGAAAAGTTTTTCCACATCATCAAGGAGCCCAACTGGATTTTCTGCAGTAACAAATGGCATATCCGGTTGAACCGATTTTTCCGAAATTTTTTCTTCGAAAATTTTTTTCAGTTCTAATTGTCTTCCAATAGCGTCTCCGGGTGTAAGAATAGATGCATCGAATGACAATGCAGCATCAAGTCGTTTCGCAACTTTGAAAGCACATGCATATTGAAACAACTGGTTGCCGAGGCCACCCTTTAGCCGGCATATTAACGATCGTTGCTTGTTCATCAATTCTACTCCGATGGATAGGATGTGATGGCGAAATTGCTTCAGTTTCAACACATTTCTGATCACATTTCAAGCGAGAAAGTTGACGTGTCAAATATGGTTTGCCCCATGAACAAATTTACTGTCTTGTCT
This sequence comes from uncultured Geobacteraceae bacterium, assembly GCA_942493195.1. Lineage (GTDB taxonomy): Bacteria > Desulfobacterota > Desulfuromonadia > Geobacterales > Pseudopelobacteraceae > CAIPTY01. The sequence goes on from OW818669.1 coordinate 62,331, forward strand.
ACTTGTTACAAATCAGGTCCATTAACAACCAAGAATCTCTCTCGCCTTTTAGTTGACAAAAACTAAGTGTCCTTAAGTTGCTCTCCGGAAATGAATGTAACTTCAGGATTACTATTGTAGAACTCAATAAAATCAGCTTTATCCAGCAACATCTGCTTGACGATTAGTGATAGGCATTATACTGTCTCAGGAAGAAAAAGTGTTGCGACTGTGTTGTTTTATCGAGCACATGGAGATTGGATCTCAATATGGTTTGTCGCAGCTATGAAGCCAGTATCTTAAGGCTAAAATTTTCTGGAAAGGGTTCGGCGCAGCTGAGTAAGGGTTTGAAATGATAAAAGATTCGGGATTATTGGCTGTGCTCATGATGGCCAGATACCATGGAATCGCTGCTGATGAAATCAAACTAACTCACGAGTTTGGTCGAAAGCCGTTTTCAACAGACACGATCCTCTTGGCAGCCAAGCACCTTGGAATGACGGCCAAGCTTGTTGAACAGTCTCCAGAACGACTTGATCGTACGCCTATGCCTGCAATTGCAATTGACAAGCAGGGAAATTATTTTATTGCCGTAAAGTTTGGATTTGAGCAGGGAGATAAGAATAAGCCCAAAATTGCAACTCAGCAACCAGGCAGTACCGAAACTGTTATCATGGATCAGGCTGATTTTTTGGAGATGTGGTCTGGGAAATTCATATTTTGCGTGTCAAAGGCACAGTTTATAAAGGAATTGGCAAAGTTTGATTTTAGCTGGTTCATTCCGTCTATCATCAAATATCGAAAGTTGTTTACTGAAGTCGTCGTCATTTCATTCATAATACAGCTCCTTGGCTTGGCGACACCGATGGCTTTTCAAGTGGTAATGGACAAAGTGCTAGTCAATCAAGCCATGATGACGCTCAATGTTGTCGCCATCGGTCTGCTGTGTGCCACTCTCTTTGAAAATGTCCTGACTGGAATCCGAACCTGGGTCTTTGCCCAAACGACGAGTAAAATTGATGTGGAGCTGGGTGCTCGACTTTTCCGGCACCTTTTGGCCCTTCCAACTGCCTATTTTCAAGCCCGGAGAGTTGGGGACTCGGTGGCGAGGGTGCGTGAACTGGAGAATATCCGTTCTTTTCTTACCAGCAATGCAGTAACGCTGGTGATGGATATGATTTTCTCGTATCTGTATTTGTTTGTCATGCTTTGGTACAGCGTTCAACTCTCTATGATTGTCATTTGTTCTCTCCCGCTATATGTCATTCTGTCATTTTTTCTGACACCCATACTCAGAAATCGACTTAAGGAAAAATTCAACCATTTTGCTGCCAACCAGTCCTTCCTGGTGGAATCCCTCAGCGGAATTGACACGGTAAAGTCAATGGCTGTTGAACCACGCTGGGTAGAAATCTGGGAGAAGCAGCTTGCAAAATATGTAACGGCAAGTATGAATACAACCAGTATCGAAACCATTGCCACGGTTGGGGTTACGTTGGTCAATAAACTCACCACGGTGGCTATTCTCTGGTTCGGTGCAGCGCAGGTCATTGACTCTAAATTGTCCTTGGGGCAATTGATTGCTTTCAACATGATTTCAGGTCGTTTTACGGACCCGATCCTGCGTATCGCCGCATTATGGAATAATTTTCAACAGGTGGGGGTTTCGGTTGAACGCATGGGAGACATCCTCAATGCACCGACCGAGGTTGCTGGCAATAAAACTCGCATACCGCGCCTTGAAGGTGCCATTGAGTTCGATCAGGTTTCCTTCCGCTATAACCCTGAAGCACAGGACGTTCTGCGGTCGGTAAGTATCAAAATCGCTCCCGGTGAAGTTATCGGTATTGTGGGTCGCTCCGGTTCCGGCAAGAGCACCTTGACCAGATTGGTCCAACGACTGTACGTGCCAGCCCAAGGGCGGGTACTGGTTGATGGACAGGATATATCAATAATTGATACTACGTCACTGCGCCACCAGCTTGGTGTCGTTCTGCAGGAAAACGTGCTTTTCACTGGCACCATCAGAGACAACGTTGCCCTGTCCAATCCAGCCCTGCCGATAGAAACCATTATTGAAGCCACCAAGTTAGCAGGTGCGCATGAGTTTATCTGCGAGTTGTCCGAGGGTTATGATACCCGGGTTGGAGAACATGGAACCGGTCTCTCGGGTGGCCAGCGACAAAGAATTGCCATTGCCAGGGCATTAATAACCAACCCGCGCATACTAATTTTTGATGAAGCTACCAGTGCATTGGACTACGAATCGGAAAAGATTATCCAGGAGAATATGCGTATGATTTGTGCCGGACGAACGGTATTGATTATCGCCCATCGTCTTTCAGCCGTGCGTGATGCTAACAGGATTTTGGTAATGGACAGGGGACAAATTGTTGAAAACGGTTCCCATGAACAACTGCTTAAGAAGCAAGGTATTTATTCGCACCTCTACCAATTGCAATTCAGCAGTTCATCTGCACTATAGGCGGTGAGAGTAGAATGAGCCTAAGACATAAAATTATGGCTGCAGTGGCTTTGTTAGGTCACTATCGGCAAATTATCGCGTATAACTGGAAAAATCGCGATCAGAGGAAAGACAATCTCTTTTCTGAAGATGAGGCGGAGTATCTGCCAGCAGCACTGTCAATCCAGGAAAAGCCGGTTTCACCAACGCTGCGTGTAACAGCCAAAGTACTCATCATTCTTATTGTTGTGCTTGCTGTTTGGTCTACATTTGGTCGCTTGGACATTGTTGTTAATGTGGCTGGCGAGATCAAACCTCACGACCGAACAAAATCAATTGCCTCAGTAGAAACAGCAAGTGTTCAGGCGATACATGTCGTGGAAGGGCAAGCTGTCAAAAAGGGTGATCTACTGGTTGAACTTGATGCCAGTGCGTCGAATGCTGAACATGACAAGGCGAAAGGCAGCGAGATAGAGGCTAAACTGCAAATTGCACGGAGCCAGGCGCTTATCTTGGCAACCGACAGCCGCAAGCCTCCCCGGATGACAATAGTTGCGGGTGTTTCGGCGCAAAAACAACGGGAGGCCCAAGCGTACCTCGATGGTCAGTATAATGATTTCACTGCCAAACTACATCGCATAGAAGGAGCAATAGCACGGTATTCAGAAATGTTGGCACTTGTTTCACAGCGGGCAGCAGATTTCAAGGAACTTGCTCAAAATCGAGATATTCCCAAGCATACCTACCTGGAGAAAGAACAGGAACGTGTTGAAGTGGAAGGCCAGCTCAACGATGCGAAAAAACAGCTGATAGCCCTGATTGCTGAGACAAAACAAAATGCCCACCAGGAGAAATCCGCGGCAGAGAAAATTCTGACTTCGTCTCAGCAGGATGTCGTAAGGAATGCTGCCCATAGCAAATTACTCAGGCTTACCTCTCCTGTTGACGGCACTGTTCAGCAATTGTCAGTCTATACCGTGGGGGGGGTTGTGCCAGCGGCTCAGCCTTTGATGAAGATAGTTCCAAAGGAAGACAAGGTTGAAGTTGAGGCTATGTTGGAAAATCGCGATGTCGGTTTTGTTGAGAGAGGCCAGGCCGCTGCGGTCAAGATCGACGCATTTGAATTCACCAAATATGGCTATGTACTAGGCCGTGTGGTCCAAATATCTTCCGACGCTATTAAAGATGAAAAAAGAGGATTGCTCTATTCCGTTATTCTGGAGTTGGATAAGTCTTATCTCGTTGTAAACGGACAGAAAACTTTTCTAAGTCCCGGCATGACAGTCAGAGCCGATATCAAGACCGGTTCTCGACGGGTTATTGAATATTTCCTGAGTCCGCTTCTTCAGCATAAGAAAGAAAGTCTCCATGAACGTTAAGTTGAGTCGTGCAGGCGTAAAAGCACTCATCCTGATTCTAGCGAGCTGGCCAGCGTCGGCGCTTTCTTTTGATCCCCCCTACTTTTTTACCGACCCTCTGAAATCCACCCCAAGTATTGTCGGGAACGGGGTCGTTTTGCCGGGAGATTCGGTCCCTATTTCTTGTGATACCTCCTATGATTTTATGCAGCCGCTCTCTTTGGGCAACGCAGTGGATTTGGCTCTCTGCAACAACAAACAGATAAAAACTACCTGGGCGGACATCAAGATCAGGGCTAGCATGCTTGGTGAAGCAAAAGCAGCGTATCTTCCCACAGTCACAGCAACACCCGGTTGGACGAGCGACTGGGTTGACTATCTGAGCTCAAAAGCAACCTCCGGCAATACGAACGGCTTTACTCTCCAGGCGTCTGCTACAATGCGTATCTTCGATTTTGGTGGAAGAACTGCAAACAGGAAAGCTGCCGAAAGCAATCTTCAAGCAGCCCTCTCCACTCATAACGCCACGCTGCAAAGAGCGCTGGCTGAAGTAATTCAAGCATATTTTAGTGCCATGACCGCCAGTGCAACCCTAAAGACTAAGACCGATAACGAAGAAATCGCAAAAAACATCCTGAACTCAGCTAAATCCAAGGAAGCAAAGGGAGCGACTTCGCAATCTGACACACTGCGGGCCACAACCGTTCTTGCCAAGGCAAGCCTGGACAAAAATCGGTCGCAAGGCGAGTATCAAAAATCTCTCGCTATTCTGGAACATGTGCTTGGATTGACGCGGAAAGCCGATCTAATATTACCTCAGGATTTAAATGAGTCTGCAGAGGCACAGAACAGGGAATTAAGTGCCTGGCTGGAAGACACCCAGAAAAACCACCCGGCTGTTGTTGCAGCAAGAAAACGGCTTGAAGCCTCTCAGCAACAAGTAACAGTTGCCCGGTCGGCTGGTCGGCCTGCTATTAACCTTACAGGTAACTATTATTTGAACAACCGACTCGGGGAATCAGTCTCCTCTGTCAGTTCAATGAGTACAACTCTGCTGGTCGCACTTTCCATACCGATTTTTGACGGTTTTGCTTCTACGTACAAGCTGCGTGGCGCTGAGGCTCAGGTGGAGCGTGCAACTGCGGAACTTGCTGATGTGGAACAGCAGGCCGCTTTGGGCGTTATCAAGGCCTATGCTGACACATTATCAGCCCTGCGAAATCTTGAGTCATCTGCCATATTGCTTGATGCTGCCAAAAGTTCTCTTGTTGTTTCACAACGTAAATATGACAAGGGTGCCGCCGATATCTCCGAAGTTTTGAGCACCCAGGCGGCACTTGCGGATGCCTGGCAGGAGAGGGTGCGGTGTCTGGCTGAATGGCATTCGGGACGATTACAGCTACTGGCCAGCGTTGGGCAAATGGGGCGCTTTGCGGTGCCCAGCAAATAGGATGACATGTCTTGTGGTCCCGCAGCTTAAGCTACAAAAGTATATTTTTATATCAGCTGGTAAACTTGCTAAATAGATGTATAAGTATGCTGGTGTCCCGTATCGTCATGCCAAAGGAGAATTCCCATGGTACATCGTCTTGTTTTAGTGTTCTTTCTGGTTGTAGCAATATGTGGAGCACCCTCCTACGGGATACTGCAGACCGGCGCGGCCGAGGCACAGGCCGCAATTGTTTCCGATGGTTTTGAGTCTGGAAATTTTACGAAGCTCCCATGGGTCACCGGAGGGCCGGCTAACTGGACTGTCTCCACAGGAAGTTACTCCGGTAACTATGCTGCGGAGTCTCCAGCCACTTTAAACAAAGATGAGTTGAGCTATCTTCAGTTGTCACTTGAGGCAGGCGCAGGCTCCGTTATTACATTTAACTACCGCGTTTCATCAGAAGCAGGAAGCGATTTTCTGCAATTCTATTTAGATGATGCTCCACAAGTTATAGACCCACAAATTACTGACTTGAATATGCAAGGATGGTCTGGAGAGATCCCTTGGTCGCAAGCCAGCTATCTGATTGAACTGCCAGGATTGCACACTTTTAAATGGGTATACAAAAAAAATAGCATATTAAGTACGGCTCTTTTTGACAAGGTTTGGATTGACGACATAGCCATAACCGACGCATCAACTCCAACATACACCGTCAATGCTTCGGTAACAGGTGGACACGGAACTATTACCTGTCCACCTACTGATGTTATTCATGGAGATAAAACTTCTTGTACCATTACTCCCGAACCGGGTTACCATCTGGAAACGCTATTCGATAACGATAAAGACAGTTGGAGCCGGTTGCTTGGCAGCAATTTCATACTCACAAATGTTTCGGCCAATCACACCATTGTCGGAACTTTTAGTAACGTCGCCGACAACATTGAAACGTTTGAAACGCGTAATCTCAGAAAATTACCTTGGAGAACCGGGGTAATAGCAAATGGGAATATCAATACGGATGTTCCTGGATGGAGTGTAACTCTTTCTGGAAACAATGGAGGGTATGCAGCTGAATCTCCCGCAACATTGCAAGCTTTTGAGAAAAGTTATCTTGAAACCAGTGTATACATTCCAAATGATGGAGATATAGTTTCCTTTTGGTTCAAAGTGTCTTCAGACCCGGATGGTGGAGATTTTTTTGATTTTTACGTTGATGGAGTACCGGTTTCATATCAAGTTTGGTATGGTGAACTGGGGTGGGGGCAGTATAACCACACAATAGATACAGCCGGGCCGCATACCTTTCGATGGGAATATTATAAAAACAACGTAGCTGGAGTTGGCCATGACAGGGCTTGGGTTGACGACATCACTTTCCCTGTAGGAGTTGTTCCCGTCTTTACCGATGCTACCGACACCGAGACGTTTGAAACGGGTGATTTTTTCCGTTTTCCTTGGGCCCATGTTGGTGATGTAAATTGGAACATTTCTGCGCTGGGCTCGGGCTATCAAAGTTTTTTTGCTGCCGAGTCCGGTTCTATAGGCTCTGACCAGAAAAGCAGTATTGAAACCCGGTTTTTTGTTCCAGCGGATGGAGACCTGACATTCAGGTACAAGGTGTCTTCTGAAATATCCAAAGAAGTGGGCCTTGGTGATTTTCTGAGATTTTATGTTGACGGCATTGAACAAGGTACCGGGTGGTCAGGAGAAATAGACTGGTTACCTGCAAGCTTCCCGGTTCTTGCTGGGCAACACACCTTTAAGTGGGAGTACTCGAAAGATGGTTCTGTTGACTTTGGAAGCGACAAGGCTTGGATTGATGATGTTGTTTTCCCCGGCGTAGTTTATAAGCCCACGTATGACATTAACGCATATGTTACCGGCGGTATGGGCGGCGTGGGAGGAACTGTTACCTGTCCCTCGACAGCTGCTCATGGTGATCCACTTATCTGTACTATTGTAGCAGCTCCCGGTTACCACCTCGCTTCCATTATCGACAACTCAAAATCGATGTCTTTACCTACGTTGGGCGAATATACGATAGATTCTATTTTGAACAATCATACCATCGCCGTCTCATTTGTCAGCGATAGTTATGTCGAGGATTTCGAGACCGGCAATCTTACTAAATTCCCCTGGTATCCGGTTACATTGTGGAGCGTCAACAGCTCAAACCGGTATGCGGGTAGCTATGCCGTTCAGGCTCCGTTATCTCTGATTGATGGAGGGAGCAGTACACTTCAAACCACTTTATCAGTCCCGGCTGATTGTACGATGACCTTTATGTACAGGGTGGCCTCGTTTGCAGGAGGCAGCACATTGAAATTCTTGATTGATGATGCACCTCCTCCTTCGCAGTCACCATCTGAATGGGATATTGAGACACCTTGGACGCAGGCAAGTTACCAAATCGGTGCGGGAATACATTCCTTTAAATGGCAATATTCCAAGGGATTCACCGTCGGTGGTGAGGTGGATTCGGCCTGGTTAGATGACATAATTATTCCAGGAGCAGCAATCTTTGATCTCCCAGTAATGCTTGTGAATGGCAATAATATTGCGTTTAAGACAACCCTGCAAGATGCGTATGATGCTGCTGTGAACAACGATGAAATCAGGCTGAAGGCGGGAGCATTTGTGGGAGGACTGTTTTCTAACAAGAACGTTGTTGTTACTATCAAGGGGGGCTATGAAAGCACCTTTACAACGACAAGTACAAAAACAGCGATTGGCAAAACCACAATAAATGCCGGAACTGTTCGTATGAATGATATCACCGTACAATAAGAAAATCTGGTCTGCAATTTAGCAATACTCAGCAGAAGATATTCCATAATACTTTAAGGTACTGACGGTTGTCTAGACAGAAAAATGAAGAATTTAAGTTTGGTTCAGCCCAGTTTAACTGTCCCTGTTCTTTGAAAGATCAGCCTGTTCAAGTAGTTCGCTGAAGTGTACCTCTGCCGGGGTTTTCATGTCCAGCGAGTGATGCGGCCGTTCATTGTTGTAGTAATTGAAATAGATCTTGATGCCGTCTTTTGCTTCTTGGACCGTTTCATAATCTTTGAGGTAGACTTCCTCGTACTTCAGTGACCTCCAGAGCCGTTCGACAAAGATGTTGTCAATTGCGCGGCCTTTGCCGTCCATGCTGATCAGAACGTCGGCATCATTCAGAATCTTTGTGTGCCGGGGGCTCGTGAATTGTGAACCCTGGTCGCTGTTGAATATTTCAGGCTTTCCTCTGACCAGTGCCCGCTCCAGTGTATCGATACAGAAGTCAGCCTCCAGGGTGATACTGAATCCGTAATCAAGGACATAGCGGCTGAACCAGTCAATGATCGCCACCAGATAAATAAAGCCATCCTTGAGCCGGATGTACGTTATATCTACGCTCCAGACCTGGTTGACTCGTACGATCGGTACGTTGCGCAATAGGTACGGGTATATTTTGTGACCCGGTGCACGGCGGCTTAAGTTGGGGCCGGGGTAAATCGCCATCAGCCCCATCAAACGTAGCAGATGTCTGGTGCGCCGTGTTCCTACACGCGGATAGCCCTGCTTCTTGAGCCAGTCCGTCAGCTTGATAACGCCCAGAAAGGGATGCCGGGTGTACTCCTCGTCCAGCAACCGCATCAAGGTCAGGTTCTCAGCCGACACCGGAGCAGGCCGATAATACAGACTGGAGTGACTCAAACCCAACAGACGGCACTGTCTGACAACGCTGATCTCGGGATGCTTCGTATCTATCAGCAGACGCTTTTGAGCGGTTCTACAGACCAGATTTTTTTTTGAGCCAGTCAAGTTCAACTTTGAGTTGGCCTATCTGGCGGTACAGTTCCTCTTTGAGCTTCTCGTCGGCTTTTATCGACCTGGCTTTCTTGCAATCAAAGGCTGCCACCAGTTGATCCTGTGCTTGACGCTTCCAGGTGGTGATCTGGTTCGGATGCACCTTGTAGAGGGAAGCCAGTTCGGTGATGGTCTGATCTCCCCGGATTGCAGCCAAAGCAACCTTTGCTTTGAATTCGGACGTACGTTTCGTTCTCATGCTTGCCATCATAATTGCCTCCGCGATTATGGGCAAACCAAACTTAACTACCTGTCCGAAAAACCGTAAGCATTATACTTTTCGGCCAGCATCTGAAGGTGCTGGCCGAATTTGTTGTGTCTATGATTGCAGGTTTTGCAGTGCCAACTTTAGATTAGAATCCCATGGTTCTATTTCAATCGCTCGCTGATAAAAGGCTTTTGCTTCTTCTGGACGCCCAATTGACACACAAATTGTTCCCAATCCAGATAATACTTCCAGATCACGGGGGTATAATCGTAACAGTTCCAAATACATTTCGATAGCGTCATCTACCCTGCCAAGTTCGGTAAAATAAAGATCCGCCAGATTTTTTCGGAAGGTGGGATTTGCGGGATCAAGAACAAGTGCCTGCTCATAAGCAGCTTGAGCTCCTGCAACATCACCAAGCTGATATCGCAGGACTCCAAGGTCGTTTTGGAAAAGTGGATTAGTACAAGAGTTATGTACCAGTTCCTCTAAAAGAGCGTGAGCCTCAATAAGTTGCTCCTGCTGAACAAGCCGTTGCGCCTTGGCGTAAATATCTTCAATAGTATGTTGCTCCGAAATAGTTGAGGTCTCATAATCTGTTGCTTCTGCCAACTTAGCTATAGCGTCCAGAGCATCGGCATTATATGGATCAATTCTTATCACTGCCTCAAGAAATGTCAGGGCATCAGCCATTTGTCCCGTTTCAATGCATATCCTGCTGATAACCATGAGTGTTTCGATATCTTGGCAGTTGTTCTCGAGTATCCTGACATACAGCTTCAAGGCTTCCTCAGTTTCACCGAACGCTATATACACGAGGTCAGCAAGATTTTTTTGGTAATTTAGATTGTCTGGTTGCAGACAAAGTGCTTTTTCCAGATGGTATCTGGCTTGATGGATATTCCCTTCCTGCTGATACAGGATCCCAACGTCATTTTGCACAACAGCTAAATCGGGATGTATTTCAAGAATTTCCTCAAGAAGACGCCGTGCTTCAGAAGAGTCACCCGATTTTAAAATTTCTAGAGCCTGGTTGTGAAGTTGTTGAGGATTGGCTGGTTGATTGTTACTGACGGGATGAAATTTTAGGTTAAGCGGTGATGCCCCGGAACGGGAAGATGGGGAAGCCACATCAATGTTCGGTTGCTGGGCAGGTGAAAGCAAAGGCTCTCCGAGTTTGAGGAGTGCTGATCGAGCCTGGTTATTGACGGCATCTAACTGGAGAGTTCGTGTAAAATACTGACGTGCCTGTTCTCGTCGACCAATTTGGACGCTGATTGTCCCAAGGGCGTTTAGGGTTTCAACATCAAAAGGGTTGTCTTTCAGGATGTCAAGGTAGGTCTGTATGGCATCGTCAGCCCACTCCAGTTCAACAAAATAGAAATCTGCAAGGTTTTTGCGGAACGTCACATTTGACGGTTCAAGTTTGTGCGCCTTTTCATAATGAGCAAGGGCCTTCATACCATTTCCTGAACGGTAGTATAGCACCGCCAGATCATTATGAGCCTGACCAAACTCTGGATATATCTTAAGAAAATTCTGAATATGGCGGGTCGCTTCCTCCACCTCCACTTCTCTGATATAGGCTACAATCCTTTCGTAAGTGGCTCTGCCTTCTATTACGACAAGTCCCTGTTGTGCTATTTGATTCATTTTAACTCCTTGCCCGAGGGCTTTGGTAAAGGGTTCGTGTCCAAGAAATCAATTACAAACCAATGGGGATCCTTGATATGAATCCCCATTCGCAAAACACCTTATCAAATGCTTCAGAACGCTTTTGCAGCATATCCATCAATCTGGTCTCCCGTAGTATCCATTTGCCTGCCGGAAGCGTCCTTGCCTGAAAATTTAAATACAAGGTGTGATGGATCTATAGTGGCACCAATATTTCCGCTAGCAAAATCAATAGCTGCGTTTTGTTTCACCGTGAACGTCACATTTGCCTGCCCCGTTGTTGGATTGTAGGTCACTGAAAATGGCCGTTTAGGAATGTTTACCTCGTCGGAGTTAGGCGATGTAAAATAAAAGCCACCATCAGCACTCTTAGCCCGGGATATTTCCCAATTCGCCGGATTGGTAATAGAGGCTACGTCCATCTCGTTGCTAAACTGAATCGCAACCGTGATTTTACTGCTGGAATTTGCATTCATCAAAGCGGGATCAAGCATCCAAAGCGGTGTTCTCGGTCCAAGGAGTTGGTTGAAGTTTTTATGATTGCCGGCATCCATAAAGAGCATTTTAGGCTTTTCAAGAATGAAGCTTAAGTCGTTTGCAAGAGCAGTATCTTTTGTACGAAGAATTGATAACTGTTCCTGTGCTTTGTCGGTATTTCCCAACTTTGAATACGCTGATCCAAGTTCAAAATTAGCAGAAGGAAAATCCTTTTTAAGTACCAGTGATTTTTCGAGGTTTTTTACCGCTTCTTCTGATCGCCCCATCTTATTTAATAGCGCACCCAAAGCATAAAAAACATTGCCGTCCTTTGGGGAAACTTTGGCAACTTTGTTGAACTGCGTTTCGGCTTCGCTGAATCGATCAGTCTGGCTGTAAAGAATGCCGAGCGTGTAGTCAGCAAGCGGGTTGATTGGATCCATCTTTGCTGCGGTTTTGAATTCTTTCTCGGCTTCTTTGTACTGCTTTGCCTGAAGGTAAGCATTGCCGAGATTATTGCGGGAAGTCACAGAAGTTGGATCACTCTGGACAACGGACTTAAATTCCTTGATCGCTTCGTTGAGTTTACCCTGGCCCTGATAAATCTTGCCGATGTAGGTATGGGCTGTCGCGTTCTGCGGGTCGAAAGCCAGTGCCTTCCTGAATTCTTTGAGTGCTTCGTCATTCTTGTTGTTTTGCAGATATCCGGCCGCTTTTTGAATTGCGTACTGAGCCATCTGGGCACGCTGGCTCTGGACATTCTGATATGCTGATGCCAGAGCATCTGCATTGGCGTTGAATTTGTCGAAATCAAAAGTAGCCATGGTCCATTATCCCGTTATTATATCAATCCTATGATGTATATCGGCTGAAGCTTGCAAAAAATGAAGCTTGTTATGTTTGATGTCTCAGGCGAATTTAAATGACTCGTCGCCTTAAGCCGTCTTTCCCCGCTTTTCCGGTCGATCAATCTCAAATTTTTCCAATCGATATTGCAGGGTTTTATAACTCATCCCCAATAATGGTGCCGCTTTGCCAATGACCCAATCGGCCCGTTCCATGGCTTTAATGATCAACCCCTTTTCCAGCGCCTCAAAATCGATGCCGTCCGGGGGCAGATCTATATTGATTCCGCCTGTCAGGCTGGATGTTGAGCTGATCTCGATTGGCAGGTCTTCGGGCTGAATGATGTTGCTTTCAGCCATCAGCACGGAGCGCTCGATAACGGATTCCAGTTGGCGCACGTTACCGGGCCAGCCGTAATTCATGATCAGTCGCAGTGCCGGTTTTGAGATTCCCTCCACCTCAATGTTTGAGATTTCACAATATTTTTTGACGAAATATTCAGCCAGGGTTTTAAGGTCGTTGCCGCGCTCACGCAGGGGGGGCAGGTTTATGCGGATAACATTCAACCGGTAAAACAAGTCTTCTCGGAAGGCCCCACGCTTGATCTCCTGTTCCAACTCCCGATTGGTGGCACCGAGGATTCGCACATCCAACGGAATATTAACCTTTCCTCCAACCCGGCGAATCTCTTTTTCCTGTAATGCCCGCAGCAGTTTGGCCTGCATGGCTACGTTCATCTCGCCAATCTCGTCCAGGAAGACCGTGCCACCGTTTGCAGCTTCGAATATGCCGATTTCTCGGGCATTGGCTCCGGTAAAGCTGCCTTTCTCATGCCCAAACAGTTCGCTTTCGATCAGGGTGTCAGGTATTGCGGCACAGTTGATAGCAATGAACGGTTTGTCTTTGCGATGGCTCCCGTCATGGATGGCACGCGCCACGAGTTCCTTCCCTGTTCCCGACTCACCTACAATCAGCACGCTTGAACTGGAAGCGGCGATTTTGGAGATGATCCGGAAAACCTCTTTCATCTTGGGGTGCTCGCCATGGATATAAGGGATTGATTGCACCGCCTCCAGACGTTTCCGCAGGACACGATTCTCCCGGATCAAGCCGATATGCTCCAAGGCTTTACTGACGGCCAGGATCAGTTGATCGCCTTCGATCGGCTTCTCCAGGTAATTGAAAGCACCTTTCTGAATAGCTTCGACAGCCGTTTTAATGGAACCGTGGGCGGTCATCATGATCACGCATTGTTCTGCATCGACCTTCTGCACCTGCTCCAACAGTTCCATGCCTGATTGCCCCTGCATCATCAAATCGGTCAGAATCAGATCGAACTCACGTTTGTCCATCAGGGAGAGCGCTTCCCGTGCGCTGGCGGCCTCAGAAAGCTCATACCCCACTTTTTTGAGAGTAAGAATGATGATTTCGCGTTGAAGCTTTTCGTCATCAACGACGAGAATTCTACCTTTTATATCTCCCACTCAGCTTGCCTCCTGTTGTTCCTGCTGAAACGGCAATGTTACGGTGAATGTCGTGCCCTGACCGGGAGAGCTTTCGACTGATATTTCACCGCCATGCTCCTTGATGATTCGCTCGGTAATGGCCAGTCCCAGGCCGATTCCGACATCTTTTGTCGTAAAATAGGGTTGAAAGATCTTATTGATATCGTCAGGCTGGATACCTTTGCCCTGGTCGGAAAAGGTCAGGCGCGCCCGGTTGTTTTCCGCATCAAATGAAGCTCCCAAACATATGCTACCGCCATTGTCCATGGCCTGGGCTGCATTGTTTATGAAGTTAAGAATACAGTTGCGCAACAGTTCCTGGTCTACCCATAGGGGTGGTAAATCAGCGCTGATCTCTTGTACCACGCGGATGTTCTGTTCAGACATACGATCGCTGATCAGCGGCAGCACCTTGGAGAGTATTTCGTTGTAAGGCGTCAGTGCTTGGCGCAATTTAAGCGGTCGCCCGTAATTCATGAAGTTGAGTACCATATAATTCGCCCGGCGCACCTCTTCCTTGATTTTCTCCGTTAGCTCGGTCAGTTCGGCGCCCTTGTTGCCACAATTCGGCAGTATCTCAGTTTTTAGATGATCAATTGCCAGGCTGATGTAGTTGAGCGGATTTCGAATCTCGTGGGCAATTCCCGACGCTAGTTGTCCTACCCGTGAGAGGTGTTCAGCCTCATAGAGCCTTTTTTCAAGCGCTTCCCGCTCGCGCAGTTTTTCAACCATATTGTTGAAACCGTCAGCAAGTTCACCGATTTCATCATGGCTGTTTACTGGGCTCGACATTGAAAGGTCCCCGGCCGAGACTCGTTTGAAGTCGCCAACCAACTGCTGGATGGGGTCGGTATAATGCCGGGCCAGTATTATAGTCAGTGCAATTCCGACTGCAAATACCATGCAGGTGGCGAATAATCTTCGAATAAAATTTGCATGCTGAATGTCCCGAATATTATCCAGCAGCATATTGATTTGAACGTAACCCAGATGCTCGTCACCGACAATAACCGGTACTACGACTTCATAGGGCTTTTGTGAAAGTATTGATGCCGACCTTCCGAGGGTGGGCGCAGCATGAACACCCTTTTCCAGTTTTTTGATCTCTCGTTTTTTACCGATTTTTTCAGGGTCCGAGGAGTCGATGATTTCGCCTTCGCTGTTGATGATATTAATCTCGTTTATGCCCTTTTCACGGGCCTTGCTGAGATATTCATTAAGGCGCGAAGTTTCTGCTTCCGAAGTCAGATCCTCGATACTCATCTGTACGGCTTTGGAAATTTCTTGGGAACTTTCCTGGATTTCTTTTACCAGATCGTTTTGGGCGTACTGATTGAGTGTAAAAAGAGTCAGCATTGCCAGAACCAGTAGGGAGAGCATGATGATGATGAGTTTGGAATTAAGCTTCATGGCGACCCTTGAACGGCGGATTTGGCTGGATTATAACGCAGTGAAGTGCCAGAAACAAGCGCTAAGCTCCCCGTCGCAGAGGGTGGTTGACACTGCTGGTGCCTCAATGCTACATACTCCTGCCATGATTTATCACCTCACTACAAATATCCGTTTTCTGCTGGTTGCATCCCTCGTCTTGCTGGCAGGGTGCACCAGTCATATCCCGCGTGAAAATTTGCCATATCCGCTGACAAATTCGTCTTTTGATGATGAAGTCAAGGTCGTCAGCATTCCCCTGCCAGTCATTGCCTCGAGCCCCAATGAGGGGATTACAGCAGGTGTGCTGACGGCTTTTTTACTGCACGATAGAGCCGACAATATCAGCACGCTTGTCGCCCCACAGGTGAACTACAACAAGAACTTTGGCGTAACTTCAACGCTGTATGCTGCTTTTTATCCGACCCCGGAGCGCTCCTGGGAGGTAAACCTTTCCAAATCCACAAAAATAAATGAAGATTATGAGATCAAACTGCGGGATAAAACCTTGCTTGATAAAAAACTGGAAGTGAATCTGTTCGCCTATGCTTTCAGCGATGGTTCCGCCCGTTTTTTCGGATTTAACGCCAAAAGCCCCCGACAACAGGAATCCAATTACACTGATACGGAAAAGGGATTTAATCTTTCCGTTGGTTACGACGTTGGTCGGCACTTTCAGCTGATTTTCGGGGAACGGTATCGTGATGTGGAAATTGGGCAGGGGGCTGTTTCCAATATACCGTACATGAAGGACCTCTTCAGTGGCCAGCCTGTCCCTGGGGTGAATGGTTTTGTCGCCCATGCCCAAAGGATCTCCCTGGTGTATAGTACACTTGATTCTTTTGTGACGCCGTCATTCGGTGGTTTTGCCAAGATTTCCTTTGAAAACAGCTCCAAGGCGTTAGGTGGCAATGCGGACTACCGGCACTACGAAGGTGAGCTCAAAGGCTATATTCCTTTCGATGATGCCCGATATATAAGTGTATTTCGGCTGGTCTATAATCAAACTCTGGGCAACCAGGTCCCTTTTCTGGAACAAAGTATTTTGGGGGGGGAGACAACATTACGGGGATATGGCCGTAACCGTTTTATCGATAACAGTTATTTCCTGGTAAACCTTGAGGAGCGCATCAGGCTTTTCCGGTGGGAAGTCTTTAACGTTAAGGCAGACTGGGAGCTGGCACCATTTATTGATTTTGGTGCAGTTATGGAGCGATTGGACCGATCGAACGGCCGGCAGTTTGAATTTAATCCCGGTATTGGAGTGCGGGCTGTTGTCAGACCCAATATCATCGGAAGGGTGGATGTCGGTATAGGAAGCGACGGCCCTGCGGTGTTTGTCGGTTTGGGCTATCCATTTTAGACGTGCTGTGAACCGGTTGGTGTTACCCAATTTCTTTTTGCAACCGTTGCATTCGATCCATTTCTGAATAGAGCCCGCCTTTGGCGAGCAGCACTTCAGGCCGCCCTTCTTCTGCTATCGCACCGTTCTTAAGGACAATCACCCGACTGCAGTCTCGAAAAGCTGATATTCTCTGGGATATGATCAGAACCGTCCGGTCAGTGTAGAACCTCTTTAATTCTTCCAGAATTTCTTCTTCTCGCCCCGCATCAACTGCTGAGAGCGGGTCATCAAGCAGCAGGATACGCGGATTTGTTGCAAGTGCCCGGGCAATAGACAAGCGTTGTTTCTGTCCTCCGGACAAAGTAACACCTTTTTCTCCGACCAAGGTCTCCATGCCATCGCGGAACGCGGCGATATCTTCAGAAAAACCCGCCTGTCGAGCGGAGTTGTTTATAGCTTCAGTGTTGTGGTTGTGCAATCCGTACGCAATGTTTTCAGAAATCGACCGAGAAAAAAGGAATGCTTCTTGTGGGACGTAGCCAATCAGGCCGCGCAGGCTGGCGAGTGAAATTCTGTTGATATCAAGGCCGTCTATGTACAGAGTGCCGCTGGCAACCGGGAGCAGTCGGGGAAGTAATTTGATCAAGGTCGTTTTTCCGCTGCCTACAGCTCCGGTTATTCCGATGTTTTCTCCGGCCTTGATTTTGATCGAAATGTCGTCAAGGACTCGCGTTTTAGCGTAACAGAAAGTGAGATGCCGGAATTCAATCCCGTGTTGAAAACCGGCGAGCGTATCAGTATCGGGGGCATCAGACACATCTGGATTGGCCGAGAGAACCGTCGCCAGCCGTGTCATTGATGCAGCTCCGCGCTGTGCCAGGGTGAGAATCCATCCCATAACGGCTGTCGGCCAGACCAGCATGGCGAGATATCCGCTAAATGCTACGAAATCACCCAGCGATAGGGTTCCTTTGATCACCAATTGACCGCCAAGAAAAAGCACAACCAGCGTCCCTGAACCAGTGGCGGATGCTATGACCGGCATTGTAAGACCACGTAGGCGAGCCAGACGAAGATTGTGGCGTAAATATTGTGCAGCTATTCCGCCAAAACGTTCCTGGAAAAGATCTTCTCGACAATAGGATTTGATCAAACGAACTGCAGCGATTGATTCTTCAGTGAGGCTTGATAGTTTGGCAAGTTCTTCCTGAGCTTCAAGGGATCGATGAAATAGGCGATGGCTTACTTTTTTAACAATCAGCACCATGACAGGGAAGGGTGCGATTGCACAAACTGTCAGCCAGGGGTGAATGCGCAACATGAGCGTTACAGCTGCGATGTAGATGATACATGAGTTCATGGCGCTCATTGCGCCAAATCCGGCGAGCATGCGTACATTCGTTAAATCGTTAGTGAAGCGTGACAGAATGTCTCCCGTTCTGTTGGTTGAAAAATAATTCTGATCCAGCAGAACAAGCCTTCGAAACATTTCCTCCCGTATCCGGAATTCTACAGTACGTGCGGCATTCAACACGAACGTTCTCGAAAAGATTCTGGTAATACAATGCAGTACTGCCAGAATTACGATTGCAAATGCACAATTTCCAGGTGTTCGATTCGAAATACCGGGGGACTGTATGGCTTCTACAGCAAGTTTCATGTACCAAGGGATTAAAAGTGCAAAACCATTGGTGGCCAGAAGAAATATGCCGCCGGCAGCATATCGCCATCGAAGCTTTTTAACGAAAGAATATAGAAGGGAAAGATCTTTAATATGCATATACCTCAGAAACATTTAAATTCATTTAATGCACAGGATACTATGGGCACTGTCGGCCAAATTTACGTAACTCGTTAATAAAAAATATAAATAACTTAATAAAGAAGCGTTCCATGTGCGGGCTAATGTGGCATAAAGCGCTTGAAAATAAAAGCTTAGTGTAAACATTTTATTGCATTCTTCTTTCGTATTGTTTATATCATTACGGTGAATCCTACAAAGGCTTTCTCACTACACAACAGGAGCGCCTTCATGAAATTATCATGTACCCGTTTTATCTCCGCTTGTATTCTCCTGGCCCTTCCGGGGGTCGCAATGTCAGCGGAAGTCTCCGTTGATGCAACCAGCATTGTACGCTTCGAGCAGAACGCCGATCCCCAAAACAAATTTAAAAAGGATGTGATTCCGGTCACACAGTTCCTTGGCTTGGATGTTGACAAGCTGGCGGATGGCAATCTCTCGCTACATGCCTCCGGGTGGGGGCGGTATGATGTTCGCGAAAAAAGCTTTAACAGTGATAGAGGCGCTGGCAGTCTGAATTATGGCTATCTTCAATATCGTTTTAACAAATCGTCCGATGCCCGTTTGGGCCGCTTTTTTATTCATGAAGGAATTGCGAACGAGCACATTGATGGATTAAGTGTGAGAACCGAGCTTCCTTTTGGTGTTGGTCTTTCGGCGTTTGGCGGTGCAAATGTTCACACCAAGAAAATCTACGGTGAAAAGTCCGATGGAAAAGGTGAGGCGGTTTTCGGTGGTAGAGTAAATTACCGCTACAGAGGAATTCTTGAATTAGGGGCATCAGGTGTATACGAGACGAATGTTCCGGTACTTCTAAGCAATACAAGGGGTGATCGCCGTCTTGTTGGTGGTGATGTCTGGTTTAGCCCTTTCAGAATGATGGAGATTATGGGGCATACAAGTTACAACATTGAGACAAAAGGTGTTGCAGAACACACATATATGATGAATATCAAGCCAACACGGCATCTGAGGTTGTCAGGCGAATATAACGAGCATCGTGAAAAAAATTATTTGTTTTCATCTTTTCAGTTTCCGGAAACCGCTCCTGATTCGGCTGAAAAAAGTAAAACATTTGGCGGTAATGTTACATACGAACTGTCAAAAAATTTAGAAATAACAGGTGACTACAAACACTTTAAGCGCAATATTGGCAAGGCTGACCGGTATGGCGCTGACGTCAAAGTATCGTTTTTGGATAATAGTTTTAGAGGCGGAATCGGGTATCATTATCTGAATGCCGGCAGAGAGTTTGCGATACGTGAAACAGATAACGCAAGCGCTTCGTTTCATGAAATGCGCGTATACGCACTGTACGATACAAAAACATATTTCATATCTGCAGATGCTCTGAATTATCTATTCAAAGAAAAAATTTATAACGAAAAGAACGCTTGGGAGGCGATTGGATCTCTCGGATATCACATAACGCCTGGGCTAACGGTCTCTGGTGATTTCAGCTATGGCAGAAATGCTCTGTTTACTCAGGAAGTAAAAGGGCTTGCTCGTCTGACCTATAATATGAATATGACCTTTGATAACAAAGGAGGGATGAAATGAAATTTTTTAAAATGATTTTGCCTGTTCTGGCTCTTGCCGGATTGATGGCTATACTTGCGGCCTGCGCCCAGATGAAAACTGTTTCAGGTTTGCCGGCATCACACCCCGAGTCGCTGACTGTAGGACAGCAGGTCAGCTGTGCCGAGTGTCACGAAGACAACCAGAAGGGCACGCTGAAGGCTTATGATGCCTTTAGCCACACCCCGTCATTTGTAAAAAATCATCGTTTCTATGCCTCTTCTGATGATCGTTTGTGTTCGACCTGTCATAAAAGCTCGTTCTGTGCGGATTGTCATACCAATCAGGTTGAGATGAAGCCATCGCTTAAATTTGGAAATCGACCGGACCGTGAAATGCCCCATCGTGGAAATTTTGCCACATTGCATAAAATTGAAGGCAAGCTTGACCCCGCCAGTTGCAACCGCTGCCACGGCCGTGGAAATAATGAACGCTGCATTCAGTGTCATCACCGATAGGAGATTTAGCTATGAAATTATTGAAATATGCCACCGTTCTCCTGTGTTGCCTGATGATCTGGGGTTGCAGCAAGGGTAATAATGACGCCCCGCCTGTGATTGATCCGAGTACCGGTAAACATATTGTGCCGAATTGGAGACAAGAGTCATATACGTCAGCGCAACGTCATGGCGGGCTCGAGTTTGGTGCCGCTAAGGATATGGCCTCTTGTCAAGAATGTCATGGACGGGATTTTGCTGGTGGGATCTCAAAAGTATCATGCCTGAATACGGCTGGTTGTCATGGTGCGGCTGTTAGTGCACCGCACCCTGCAGGCCCGTGGCGGGGAGGCACAAGAACCCATACTGTTGTAAAAGAGGCTAATGCGTCTACGTGTGCCATATGTCACGCCAGAACCCCTAAAACAGATCCCCCGGGATGCTTCAATAACTCTCTGTGTCATGGTGTTGTTGGACATGCCGCAGATCCGCAGCCATGGCTGAATCCAGCTAATCATGGTGCAAACCCTCAGTCGGCTGCCCGTCCAGGAGCTAAATTTAGTATTGAAGCTTGCCGGTCTTGCCATGCAACGACAGCCACAGGGGCAAATCCATTATTTACAAAACCATTGGGAAGCATGGCGGCTGGATGCTCGTCGGCTGGTTGCCATGATCAAAATGTGCGTCTTGCCCACCCGTATGTCTGGTTGCCTGGGCGTGTAGCGGGAATTAATACAGACCATAGAACCGCGAAGGACTTAGTGAGTTCGTGCGGGCTTTGTCATGGAGCATCGTTGGATGGAGCCGGAGGGGTTGCCCCTTCTTGTATGGGAACAATGGTGTTTGGTGGGGTAACGATACGTTGTCATGCAAATACTACCATGGCAACAAGTCCGGTCTATGTCCAATGTACCTCTTGTCATGGAGGTGCACCAAGTGGCCCAAATGGCGCATCTGCACCGAATACTGCCGGCGCGCATGCAAAACATACTGTTGTTACGGCGGGAACATGTACGCTATGTCACGGTAGTTCGACAAGTGGGTCCAGTACGCATGCGGATGGAACTACTTTCTTCGTAGCCACAATCTCTGGCGGGTCATTCAATACAGTTACTAAGACCTGTTCTAATACTGTATGTCACGGAGGTTCAGGAACGACGACACCAGTATGGTCAGCAACGGGTGGTGGGTGCGCCGTTTGCCATGGTACTCCGCCTAATGGAGTTGTACATCCGAACAATGCAGGTTCGCATGCTAACCATGTGATTTTTGCAGCTGGCGATTGTAGTGCCTGTCATAACGGAGCTGGTAGCGGTACTGCGCTTCATGCCAATGGAACGACTAATATTTCGATTTCCTCAACGTATCAAGCTGAGACCGGAGGCGCGGCAAGTTACAATTCAACAACCGGCAGATGTGCGAATATTACCTGTCACGGTGGGACAAATCCAAACTCAGTCAATACAACGCCCGATTGGAACGCAGGTGCAGCTAATCTTCTTGCAGATTGTTACAATTGTCACGGTCCTGCAAATAATACTATTCCGGCACTTCCAGCAGCCTACGCGCCTTCACCGGTTACTCCGCAGTACAACAGCTTCTGGTCTGGCGATGGTCGTGCAAGGGGGCATGTTTTGGGTAACAGCTATCATACGCTGCATCTTGGGCTTGGAAACGGCTTGGAACTCGATTTCACAGCGTTTGGTGGTATTGTATGCACGGATTGTCACGATGCAACACTCTTAGCGTCTAGCCATTTTTCGGGTCTGAATACTCCAGCAATTGTTGGTGCCGAGAGCTCAATTATTGGTTCATTTGGTTATACAGTTGGTAACAACTGGACATGCGCTGCTGGAACTTGCCATGGTAGAACAGATGGTGCCGGAAACAGATCTTGGAAATAAGCAGACTTTGAGTATAAAAAATGTTTGGTATCAACAAGTCGGCAAGCAAATTGCAAATATCATAAAACACAGCAAATGAGCTGAGTGGGTAAAAGTGAGACAACATTGCAATAAATAAGGGTTGGAAGACCTTTATAGGGCTCAGCGAGCCGCCCGTGATGCAGTTATATCACGTATTGGATAACCGCTTTACATCTGGAGGCAAAGTTTATGAACCTTAGTGGCAAAATAATGAAGAGAGCCGTCATGGGTGTATGTGTGGCGCTTGGCATGACGTACTTTGCGGTTAGTGCACAGTGTGCGTCAGCACCGATTGTAAGTAATTTGCCTCCGATAATTGATGGCTCTAGTACACCAGTCAGAATTCTTGTGGACGCCACAGGCAATTATTTTGTCTCTGACCCACGGGGTGGTGGAATAGTAAAATATGACAGAAATGGAAAACGGCTGGCCGTGTACTCTGCGGTCAAGGACGCCATTGGTATGGCGTTTGCGCAAAACGGTGAGTTGCTGGTTACCCATGGTAACACAGTCATGCGGCTGAACGCATCGACAGGTGCTGTTGTCGGGTCATTTGGTAGTTTCCAAAAGGCGCACGGCATTGCAGTTGATGCATTAGGGGCAGTATATGTTACTGACAGCCTGGATGATTGTGTTCAAAAATTTGATGCGGGTTATAACCCAGTGGTTATAGCAACGGCTGCAGTTGGGCGTCCTTCAAATAGTTTCGGGGCAACAGGGACATTTAATGGACAGTTTAAGCGCCCAGCAGGAATAGTATATGAAAAGGTGTCTGGCCAATTGGCAGTAGCTGATTCGCTAAATGGCAGAATTCAATTTTTTACTCAGGCGGGTGCGTGGGTAAGCAGTCTAGGAAGCTTTGGATCTGGGCCACTAAAGTTTACGATGCCGAAAGGTATTGCATTTGAATATTCGGGATCGGTTGCTACGCGTTATTATATTGTGGATTCGTTTCAAAGTAATATACAGGTAGTAGATGCAGCGACTAGGACATTTCGAAGCTACATTGGCGGTTATGGATATTCACAAGGAGATTTGATCGCTCCATCTGATGTGCAGATAGATCAGTCAAGTCCGTTGACGCCTGCACTGCTGGTTGCCAATGAAACAGGTATGGTAACCCGATATGGTATTGATAGTCATGCGCCGACCAATGTGCAGGTGCTACCAGCTACCGTTGGGGGGCAGTTAACAGTTGCGTGGACAAACCCTTCAATTCCTACATTTTCTTCGGTAAATGTTTACCGGTCGGCTATATCAGAACAGCTGGGAACTAAAGTAGGGTCCAATGTAGTGGGGAGTTCTTTCGATAGCACTGGATTGCTGGCAAATACCACATATTATTTTACGGTCAGAGGTGTAGATTTAAGCTCGGCTGAAACCACTAATACAGATCAGTACTCAGGTAAAACTCTGATATCGTATTTGCTCGGAGTGACGGTTACCGGTACTGGTGCTGGTACAATATCAAGTGATTTGCCAGCACCTGGTTTGGTAAACTCAAATGGTGTTTACACCGCATCTGTCAAGTCCGGGACTCAAGTCACTTTAATGCCTACTCATGATGCTTATTCGATTTTTAAAGGGTGGACTGGTGATGCCTGTAACAACCAGCCATCAGGAAACTGTGTATTTAATTTAACTAAGCAAATTAATGTAGTGGCAAATTTTGAGGCTCAGCACAAATTTAAAATTGCATCTCGGGCAATTTACGACGATATCTTGCAGGACATCTATTCACAGGCTCTGACGGGTGAAACTATTATGGCTATGTCTGGCGTAGCGCCAGCGTATGATGTTAATGCTTTTGCAGAGATGTCTGCCAATAATAATATCAATGTTACGATAATTGGTGGCTACGATTCAGAGTATGTCTCATCGAGCGGTTTTACAACTGTTCAGGGTAGAGTCAATCTTAAATCTGGAAAAGTTGTTTTCCAGAACATAAAAATTAAGTAGCTGAAGGTTGATCTAGAGTAGAGTGTAGTGTTTTGAAACAATGCTTCGACAGGTGCCACTGTTGTCAAGGAGTCATACATGAAGAGATCATATGCCGCGTTAGTGTTGTTTGTGCTCTGCACACTAATCATTCCGTTCACTGCACATGCGGTAACGGTTGACCAGCCACATTCGGGTGTTGTCACTTCGTATAGCTGTTCAACCTGCCACACGAACCATCTGACACTAGGCAGTGATGCAGCCGGATTTAATAATGTTTGCCAAACCTGTCATAGGGTTGGCGACTCAGCAGCAGGGGCAAAGCCGATAACATCGGCCGATGCAGCTAATCCTTTTAATAATCATACCTCGTACGGTATTCAGAAGTTTTACCAAACTTCTCATCGTTGGGATGGTCCGCTGGATGTCCCGGTAGCTGGTGCTCAGGCTCCAATACATCCACTAATGTCAAGTGTTACAAATCGCTCATCAAGTCAGTTAAATTGTTCGATCTGTCATAACCAGCACGACAATACCAATGGTAAATTTTTGCGAATCAGTAATACTAACGACGCTTTGTGCATGGACTGCCACAGATCACGCGCAGTGAATTCGCATGAGGGTGGAAGTCACCCAGTAAATGTTACAGTTCCGGCTAATTCGGCTTATGTACTAAAAAATGCAAATCCAGCTAATGTGACTTCAGATATGAGCGCACAGCTTGCCAAAAGTGGTGGCAAAGTGCTTTGTACCACCTGCCATGGTGTCCATGTAACTGACTCCCGAAGTTCGACTTTTGATGGATTTTCTTCTTCTGCTGGTCGCGGTCGGAATTTTAATAACTTGAGTACTGGTGATGGCTATCTGTTGCGTACAGACCGCCGCGGCAAGGCAGTAGTCAGCGGTGCCACTGATAATATTAATATATGTACGAGTTGCCATGCCGGCAAAAAGAATCACAATTATAATAATCAAAATGTTCAGTGCGACGACTGCCACGGAGCACACGTAGAATTTGATCCCAACGACCCTACTAATACAAAAGGTAATAATAAATACCTTGTTCGTCGTAATGTAACGAAGTTTGGGCAGCCTAATCAAATTATGTTCCGGTACACAGGCAGTAAACGTGAATACGTAAATGCTCAAAATACGGGAGTTTGTCAGGGATGTCATGACGTCCCGGCACCAGGCGGGCTGTATCCGTCCGAGCATGCCAGTCTTGATGCGAATGTTTGTAATAACTGTCATGCACATGGCAACACACGTGGATCATTTGCCGGAGCATGTAATACCTGCCATGGCCATCCTCCCACGACTTCTACAGTTGGTGGAGCAGATGGTATAGCGGCACCTGCAACCAACGCCGTTGGTTCAGCTGGTGCACATGGAACACATGTCAACTTGAGAAAGATGGATTGTAGTACCTGTCACGATGGTTACTCCAACAGAACGATGCCAAACAGTACCATTGATCTTGGATTTGCTGTAGATTCAACTAAATTTCCTGGATTCAAGAGTGTTGCAAATACTGGTACATACGGAAATACTAATACTCTGAATGTACCCTACACATTCACAGGAAGTGTTGACCGGACGGGGGTAGTTGCTCCAAATCAGACCTGTGCAAACATCTATTGCCATGGTGCTACATTAAAAAATGATGCAGGCCTACCAACTGGTTCGTCAACAAAGCCGAATTGGACGTTGGGTTCAGCTCAGGCCCAATGCGACTCATGTCATGCAATTTTCGGAGAAGGCCCTGGGACTGCTGGTCACGTTCGCCATGCCGGTGCCGGTGGAGCAAACTTAAATCTGGGTTGTGATAACTGCCACGGTTTGTTGCCTTCTGTTACTAGCTCAGGTGGATGGTTTGGGCCTAACCATGTTAACGGCGTTTCTAACTGGGATGTGTCGCCTTTGGCTGCTCCACAAGCCGGTAGCGCAGCACCAGCGTATAAGGCTAATGGCGGAATTTATGCTGTCAAAGGCGCTACTAACGTGCTTGCACCCAGTACAGCTTATGGATCATGCAGTAATGTATACTGCCATAGTAACATTCAGGGATCTGCAGGTTTTGGCGCACCAACATTATATGCTACTCCTACATGGGGTAAATCATCTTTGACGTGCGGAAGCTGCCATCTAAACATGGCTACTGATTTGAATGCGACTGGAAATCATGTAACCCACGCAAATAGCTACAATATCGGTTGCGGTGTTTGCCATACAGGATATACCGTATCTACTGCAAACCCTACGTTACATACAAAAAATACTGCAATTGATGTTATTTTCCCTGCAACCGGAATTTCAGCCGGTAGCAAATACGATGGAACAAATGCAGGTGGCAGAACTCCCGGATTCGGTTATGCCTCTTGTACAACGAGCTACTGTCATAGCAACAGTGGTCCGAACGGATCAACACGAATTTACCCTGCCGTTGCTCCAATGTGGGGAGGAGCAAAATTAAGCTGCGGTTCATGCCATCAGGACATGAGCACAAGTCTCTTAGCTACTGGCAGCCATCTTGCCCATTCCAGTAGTGCTCGTACCACAGGTGGTCAGTATGGCTGCGAGATGTGTCACACTGGTTATACCGATTCTACAGTGACTACCGCTACACACGTTGACCAGAAGGTAAACCTTGGTTTCTCAGTTCCTGGAACATATTCAAAATCTGCACCTATTGCATCTGGATCCACTTTTGGCACCTGTTCTGCTACAGTTTGCCACGGTTCCGCAACTGCAATGCCTTGGGGTGGTACACTGCATTCCACAACAGATCAGTGTGCAAAATGTCATGCGGGGCCTGCAACTGGTGGTCTCTTTTATTCAACGTCGTTCCCAACAAAGCAAACATCAAACACTGACGCAAAAGCCGGTGCACATACTGCACACCTGACGAGCACTTTCATTGGCGGGGTTACACTTACCTGTACAGATTGCCATGCAAATGTAACCTTGAAGTCTCCTGGTCACATGAATGGTTCAACAGAAGTAGTCTGGAGTTCTTTAGCAACAAATAACGGCGCACTTACGCCGTCTTATACTGCAGGCAGATGCGACAATACCTACTGTCACGGTGCTGGACTTGCTGGTGGCACCACTGCCGGAAGATCGCCAAGCTGGAATGCTCCATTCTTGTCAACTACCCTGACACCTGAAGCCTGCGGTACATGTCATGGCTTCCCGCCTGCTACAACTTCGCATATTGGTTTGCAAGCACCGACGGGCTTCCCGGCAACCAGCTGCGGATGCCACCCGACGTTTAACCCAGTCGGTTCTGCGTATGCGAATATATTCAAAGTCGGTTCAAAGGGTGAAAAACACATTGACGGTAAGGTTGATGGAGATGGAAATTGTAATGCCTGTCATGGCTATCCGCCCGCGAATAAACGCTTCAAAGGAACGCACAATAATTGGTCTTCTGCGCGTCAGGAAAGTTATTCAGGAAGTGGTGGGGCTCATACAGTAGCAGGTCATGTCCCGCCAACAGCGATGCCGGGGCAGGAATGGTCGAATTGTAATAAATGCCACAATCCAGCAGATCATGTCATAGCACCACTCGAATTTAAACCGAGCAAAAATATTAAAGTTCGAATTGATTCAAGAGTGCGTTTTGCAAACGTACCATCTATGGGTAAATATTCATCAAATCGTCTGGATGGTGCAGCACATGTTCCTGGAAATTGCTCTAACGTTGCTTGCCACTTCCAGAGAACACCTAAGTGGTAGTTTAACCGTCATATACATTGAACAAAAGGGCTCACATGCGATTAGCGTGTGAGCCCTTTTAATTTTTAGACTAGATGCTTGATTACGGATGTGAATCAATATTGAAGAATGAGTTGTTGTATTAATGGTAAAACGTGCACCAAAGTAAGAGAGTGTGTAGAGGGAAATGCATTGAAATAAACTCTGCCAAATCCACAGCATGATGCGCAGCGGATAGAGGAGAATACGGAAACGTTTCGACGTACAAATCAACTTAGAAATGCGGTTTTAAACCAAATTAAGACTTGAATCTCACGAACAGTGAAGCAGACATGGATATAGTTTTAGGAATTCAGCGTAACAATGTGAGCTAAAAACTGCCAGCAAACAAGGATATGTCGAATCGTCACTTGTTTGTGATTTTTCACGAGCATTCCGCCACCCTATTTTCAAGACCATTCCACCAGGCACGGCGCTCTGAGTTATTGTTCCCCTATATCACATAATCGTCTTCAATGTTCCCTTCTTTTTCCGGTAGCTCTCTCCTTCGATGACCATCTGATGAGCATTGTGAGCCAGTCGGTCGAGTGCCGAATTCGCCAGGATTGCGTCGTCAAAGAGATTGACCCATTCGGCGATGTCCCGGTTACTGGTTATGATAGTTGATGCCCGCTCGTACCGCTCGCTGACAATCTCATAGAAGTCATGGGCCTGTTCCGGGGTGAGTTTCCCCAAGCCGAAGTCATCAATAACCAGCAGGCTTGGTGCAATCAACCTGATCAACTCCTTCTCCAGTGAGCTGTCCGCCCTGGCGGCGTAAAGGTTCTTGAACATCTGAACCGCCTTTACGACGAGTACGCTTTTGTTGCGACGACAGGCGACATGGGCCAGGGCATTGGCAATGTATGTCTTGCCGACACCAACCGGACCAGTGAGGATCACATTCTCTTTCCGGTCGATCCAGTCGAGACCGATGAGCGCTTTCACCCGGTCCCGGTCGAGGGTGATTTTTGCGTCCCAGTCAAAGCGCTCCAGCACCTGGTCGAGATTGACCTTTGCCTGCTGGAGTCTCCGTGCGAGTGCGCCGTGATTGCGGCGCTCTACCTCATCGGAGAGCAGCATCTCGAGAAACTCCAGATGCGAGAGTTTGTTACCTGCGGCATAGGCCACCCGCTCCGGCAGGGTGTCCATGATTGGTGACAGTCGCAGTTTTTTTAGGTACTGCCTCAGTTCAATGGTTGATTCCATGGTCATTCTCCTTGGTGGTGTGATGAGTGAAGTAGTCAGCCTGACGCTGAAACCGTGCCGGTGACAGATGCGTGACTGTTGATGTTATGTGTGCTGCCGGAGTTGATTCCCGTTCCATCGCCTGCCTGATGATTCCTTCGACCCGCTTGACGTTCATCAGACCAAAGTTCACCGCCCGGGCACAGGCACTCTCCACCCGGGCGCTGCCGTATTTATCGTTCAGTCTGAGCAGATTCTGCGCCTGACGCAGAAACGCCCAAGGGACATCACCGGAAAGCAGCTCGGCCATGAAGACGCCTTGCTGTTCGCCCTTCTCCTTTGCTGTGCGAATGTAGTAGTTCACGTCACGCATGGCGTAGGCGCTCTTCTCCTGCGGATAGTCCTCGTAGATGGTTGAACGCTCGCCCGCCTTTTTTCTTGGATGGGTTCTGATCAGTTGCTGCTGGTAATAGATGCGAACCAGAGCCTTGTCACCACGTACGAAGACCTCCTTGCCTATGTATTGAGTCGGCAGGGAGTAGATAGCCCGCTTGAACTGGATGTGGTGATCCCGGTGGACTATGCAGTCGGCAAAGACCGGTACGTCGAACCGTTCAGGGGACAGCGGCAGGAGTGACTTCAGCTCTTCCTGCTCAAAGACCACCAGGGGGCGTTTGCGGGTGGTGCCGTGCAACCGCAGACCCGCAGTGGTGCGGCACCAGGTAATTGCTGACCGTTGGGTATGCTCCCGGTCGGTGAATTCCTCGCCGGCAAAGAAGTTGCCGCGGACGTACTTGATCTGGTTCTCAACACACCCCTTGGCCTCCGGGTGTCGTACCGGTGCCGGGTCGATAATGAAACCCCGGTGTTGGGAGTATTCCTGAAAGGTTTTGTTGAACACCGGTTCATAACGATCCGCCTTCACCACAGCCACCTTCATGTTGTCCAGAACCAGACGCCTGGCAACACCGCCGAAGAACTCCCAGGCTTCCTCGATGCCACAAACCAAGGCATCCAGGTCCTGGCGGTGGGTGAGGTAGACATACTGATGGCGGCTGTACACCAGTGTCACCACCAGGGCGTGCAGCTTGCGTCGCCGTCCGGTTTCGGGATCATAGACCAACCCCATCTGGCCGAAATCCACTTGGGCCACTTCGCCGGGTAACGATTCCGCCATCCGGACGGTTACCTTGGGGCCGCCGAAACCGAGTTCTTCGCGGGCATAGCGGTACAGGGCGCTGTAGGAAACCGTAACTCCCATCCGCCCCAGTTTTATGTGCGCCTTGGTCAGGGTCAGACCGTCCTTCTCCAACCAGTCACTGATCGAATCGCGGTGAGGGATGAGCGGTGCGGAGGCACCACCGGGGGGTGGCATCTTGTTCTCGATACCATGCACGGTTCGGAATACCGCCAACGCGATGCCATCCAGCTGATCATCAGCAGTATCAACAGAAAAACCATGTCCGGCGGCAAGCCGCAGATAGTTGCTGATGGTCTTGCGATCCAGGCCGGTGGCTTTGGAACTCCGCCGAATACTGTCACCTGCACGTGCCCTGCGTAAAATATCGGTTATGTCCGTCACGCCATACTCCTTGTGTGCCATCGCTTCCTCCAGGAAATTTATGAAGGAACGATGCTACAGGTTGTTGTGAGCGCCGTGCGGATATTGTTGCCGGGGTGGTGGAATGCTCTTGAAAAAGAGGTGGTGGAATGCTCTTGAAAAAGAGGTGGGGGAATGCTTTTGAAAAATCAGGTCAAAAAGTGGGGGAATGGTCGTGAAAAATTACACTTGTTAGTGGAATTTAGGTGGGATGCGATGGAGGACGCGAGGGCTGTAAGTGTGTATTCATCAGGTTCAATATCAACTTTGAGACCAAGTTCTCTACACGTTCTCGATGTAATTGGGCCAATTGACGCTACTGTCACGCCTTGTAACATAGTCACAAAAAGTTCGGCCCCCAGCATTCGAGATAAGTTTTTGACCGTAGAGGATGAAGTAAAGGTGATGCAATCTACTATTCTTTTTTCAAGTGCAAAGATTGTTTCAGGACACAGTCGCTCGGGAAAAATGTTTCGATAAATAACAGGTGCAGTAACAGTTGCCCCTAAATCCGCCAAGCGTTTAGGTATAATATCTCGCGCCAGGTCGGCACATGGAAATAAAACATGCAGCCCTGATACACCTAACAGTTCAAAGGCAGCTACAACACCTTCAGCTTTATAATCATTAGGTACTAAATCTGGAATAACCCCAAAGGATTTGATTGAGTCTGCCGTTTGAGGGCCAACGGCACAAATTTTTGTAGAGCCCAATGCGCGACTATCAAGTTTGTTGTGATGAAGTCTATTGAAGAAATATTTAACTGCGTTGACAGATGTAAATATCAGCCAGTCGTAAGAATGAAGATTATTGAGTTCCTGATCGATTCCGTCCCATGATTCCGGGTCACAAATCTGGATCGTGGGGCATTCAAGCACGGTAGCTCCATAGGCAGATAAATGAGTCGAAAATTCACTAGCCTGCTCCGCAGCCCTAGTGACAATAATCGTACGCCCGGACAACGGGCGTAAGTCAAACCACCGTAACTTATCCCGAAGATTGACCACTTCACCGACTATAGTAACAGCAGGAGGTTTAAACGAGGCTTGTTGTGCTTTCTCGGCTATATCAGAAATTGTACCGATGAGGACTTGCTGATTGGGCATGGTTGCCCATCTTACAAGAGCAACAGGTGTCTTGTGGGATCTGCCGTTGTCGATCAACTTTTGCATATTATTGTGCAAATTGGTGACGCCCATATAAAAAACAACCGTATCGTTACCGAGAGCCAGCTTTCCCCAATCTAAAGCAGAGTCCTCTTTATTTTTACCTTCCTGGCCAGTTACAAAAGTTACTGACGCGGTTACATCACGATGTGTCAGAGGAATCCCGGCATAAGCAGATGCGCCGATAGCAGCCGTAACACCGGGTATGATTTCAAATGGAATGCCGGCACTATGTAAGGCTTCACATTCTTCGCCACCTCTGCCAAAAACAAAAGGATCGCCACCTTTTAAGCGAACAACTGTCTTACCTTCAGAGGCTTTTGATACAAGCAGCTGATTAATTTCGCTCTGATCCTGATTATGTTTACCACCAATTTTACCGGCATAAATTCTCTCGGCCTGAACCGGTGCGTGGTTAAGCAACTGCTCGTTTGCAAGATAATCGTAAACGACAACCTGAGCCTTTTGAAGACACTCAACCCCTCGCAGAGTTATCAGCGAGGGGTCACCTGGCCCGGCACCTACAAGATAAACAATGCCGTTAGGCATTGATCTCACGTTGATATACTTCTTCAAGAATAACTTTTCCACCTTCAGCCAACAACCGGTCAGCAAGTTCACACCCAAGTTTCTCGCAATCTTCCATTGTGCCACTGATTTCACCGTGTACCGATCTGCTGCCGTCAACTGAGGCTATAAAGCCGACCAAGCGCAATTGATTTCCCGAGACCGTTCCGTGAGCCGCGATAGGAACCTGGCAACCGCCTTCACATCGCTTCAGGAGAGCCCGCTCGGCACGTACGGCATAACTGGTAGCAGGGTGATTAAAGAATGCAATGGTCTCAGTTATAACAGGGTCGGAAAGTCGGCATTCAATCCCCAGTGCGCCCTGGCCTATGGCAGGAATCGATAGGTCAACGTCAAGATATTCAGAAACGTGCTGAGTAAAGCCAAGGCGCTTTAATCCGGCTGCTGCGAGAATTACCGCATCTAGTTTGTCATCCTCAAGTTTACGGATTCGTGTTTCAACATTTCCTCGAATGATGCACATCTCAAGATCAGGGCGTACTTTGAGAAGTTGAGCCTGCCGGCGTAGTGCAGAAGTTCCGATTCGGGCGCCTTGCGGGAGATCTGCAAATCTGACATTTCTTGAAATGACGGCGTCGCGGGGATCCTCACGCTCTGTGATGCAGTACAGCCCCAGTCCTTCCGGGAAATCTGTTGGTACATCCTTCATGCTGTGTACGGCGATGTCAATTTCATCCCGAAGCATGGCTTCTTCGATCTCTTTGACAAACAGCCCCTTGCCGCCAACCTGAGCAAGTGGTACATCAAGGATTTTGTCGCCGATTGTTTTGATTTTAGTAAGTGTGACTTCCATATCCGGATATTTTGCCTCAAGTTCAGACTTTACCCAGTTTGCCTGCCAGAGCGCCAATTGACTGGCACGAGTACCAATACGAAGTAGTTTGGGGGCCATGATGATCTCCTATTCACATCAAAATTATAAACAGATAAAAATCAGATACCTATACGATCACGGGAATACGTTCAGCTAAGATGATTGATGATGGTGAAACTCTTGCCCGATAGGCGAATGCTTCCACTCCGTTCAGCAATGCTGCCCTGAGAAGACGGCCATACTCAGGATCAATAGCATCGGCGGGGGATACGCTGACGCAGTCTTCGCGTTGAACTGTAAAAAATATCACACCTCGATGTCCGTTGCGTACAACCTCCATCAACTCGTTCAGATGTTTCTGCCCACGGATAGTAACAGAATCGGGAAAAAGCGCTCGACCATTCTCTTCCAGTGTGACGTTCTTTACTTCTACGTAACAGCAATGTGAACGTTCTTCGAGTAGCAGATCAATTCTGCTGTGCGTTCCGTACGGAACTTCGCCCCGTATTGTCGAATAGCCCTGTAATTCTGTGATAGTGCCGTTTTCAATCGCTTCGTGTACGAGATGATTAGGAAGTGCTGTATTGATACCGACCCAAAACCCATCGACATGTACCATCTCCCAGGTGAAGGGATACTTGCGGCCTGGATTTGAACTGCTGGAAAGGAGCACGGGACTGCCGGGAATCGCACATCCTTTCATACTGCCGGAATTTGGGCAATGCACCGTTATGGTGCTGCCATCCTGCAGCTCAATATCCGCCAGAAATCGCTTGTAGCGTCGAACGAGAATTCCTGAAAGGAGAGTCGGAAGAATCACTCCGTCTCCAAATCAAGCTCTTCCTTCTCTTCAGGTGCAGCCTCAAGCTCGAATAATTGTCGCAATGCATCGACATACAAATCAACCCTGCCACCCTGGCCAGCCAGCTTGAGGACTGTTGAAGGTGTGTGCAGAAGCTTGTTCATAAGGGCATTAGTGAGCGCTTCCAGACGCCTTTGGGCATCGGGGGTCAGATCCTTCCAGGAGGCCAGGGTCTTATCGAGCTCAGCCCGCCTGATTTCATCGAATCTGTTGCGCATGGCAACAATAGTTGGAGTCACCTCTAATGACGAAAGCCATTTATAAAACTGACCGATCTCCTGATCAATTATCTCTTCGGCCTTTTCGGCTTCAAGGCTACGTTGGGCAAGATTGGCCTGAACGATTTCCTGAAGATCATCAACAGTGAAAAGATACGCGTTATCGACAGTATCAACTTTCTGGTCGATGTCACGTGGTACAGCAATATCAATGAAGAACATCGGCTTGAATCTGCGTCGCTTGATAACCTCTTCAACATCCTTTGGACCAATGATGATATGTGGGGCACCGGTCGAGGAAAGCACGATGTCAGCTCGATGGAGATGCTGAAATAGTTCTTCGAATCGTACTGCTTCACCACTGAATTCAGCAGCCAGACGCTCAGCACGTTCAAAGGTACGGTTAGTCACCATAACGCCTTTGGCTCCACAATTCATAAAATGCTTCGCGGCAAGTTCACACATCTCACCGGCACCGACCAGCATGACAGTTTTATCGGTAAGATCACCAAGAATTTTTTTGGCAAGTTCAACTGCAGCAAATGCCACCGATACGGCAGAAGAGGCAATTTTGGTCTCAGTGCGGACGCGCTTGGCCACAGAAAACGCTTTGTGCAGGAAGCGGTTGAGAATGATTCCGGATGATTTGTATTCTGCGGCATAGCCGTAAGAAGTTTTGATCTGCCCAAGGATTTGTGGCTCTCCAACTATCATGGAGTCCAGGCTGGAAGCCACCCGGAATACGTGACGAATTGCGGCTTCAGAGTGATAACTGTATAAGTGGGGTTCCAGTGTTTCCACGGGTATACGGTGATGGTCGGCCATGAATCGCTTAATACGGGAGATGCCGCCGGCAATATCTCTCGTTGTGGCATATATTTCAACACGATTGCAGGTCGAAACAATGACGCCTTCAATAATATCGTCAAGAGCAATCAGATCACGTAACGGCTTTTCGATCAGATTGGGTGAAAAGGCAACCTTTTCTCGTATCTCAACTGATGCTGTTTTATGTGAGAGTCCGATTACGATAATGTTCATTGGGTAGAATTTTCCATAAAGATTTCAATCAAAAGTCAGTTGCTATGGTTACCAGGTTATGCTGTGTTTCATGCCAAAAAATGTGACTAAAAGTACGACAAAGCCGATAATTGAGAGAATTGCTGCTCGTTTTCCCCTCCAGCCAATGGTCAGGCGCCCATGAAGCAGGGCGGCGTAGATAAACCAGGTTATTAATGACCAGGTCTGTTTGGGGTCCCAAACCCAGTAGCTTCCAACGGCTTGCTCCGACCAGATGGCACCGGAGATGATGGCTATTGTTAACATGGGGAATCCGATTGCAAAACAGCGATAACTGATATCGTCGAGAGTCTCAAGTGATGGGAGTTTTTGGAAGAGACCCCCAAAATGTTTTTTCTTGAGAAAGTAGCGCTGGATGAGATAAATGACCGCCACGCCGAATGCAATTGTGAATGCGGCATAGCTGACGAATGCCAGCAGCGCATGAATCCAGAACCAATTACTCTGCAATATGGGAGGAAGATGACGGGATCCACTGTGCAACGTACTTGATACACCCAACATGACTAGGGCAATCGGTGTGACGAATGATCCAAGGGTGGTTACCTTGTAGCGTTTTTCAAAGAGAAGATAGACAATTATGATCAGCAGGCTGAAAAAAGAAAGTGATTCCTGCATATTAGTCAGAGGTAGGTGTTTTTCGGTGCTGGCCAGATGAACCGTGGAAAGTACATGGGCGATACAACCGGCACCAAGCAACCGGGTTGACCACTGTGACAGCAGTGGTGATGTGCGGAAAAGGCAAGCCAGATAGGCGATCGTTGCGCAGAAGTATAATCCGAGTGTGAGTGAGAAAAAGAGGTGCGTCATGGCACACGATCCTTGTGTTTGATAAGCTCGTCTAGAAGCTCCTTGATGCGGGAGCGCAAAACTTGAGCATTGTAAGTGCTCAGGCTGCCATCAGTCAACAGTTTATCTCTTTCATTAGCAAGAGTTTTTAACGTTACTCCAAACTCATCGCCGATCGTTTCTGCAATCAAATTCCGGATTGCTGCGGCGAAACCCGGGCATGTGCCATTGGTGGAGACACTGATCTCCAGATCACCGCGATGGAGCGTGGCGGGGAAGTGACAATTACCAGTATCAGGAGCATCGACTACGTTGACCAGTATCCCTTGCTGAGATGCCTCTGTAGCAATCGAGTTATTTACCTGTGGGTCGCTGGTTGCGGCAATAACCAGGAATCTGCCGGTCAGGTCGCGGCTTTGGTATGGTCTGTCGGCAAGTGTGAGCGAAGCAGAATGAGAAGCGAGTAGGTGGATTTCGGGAGAAATATCAGGGGCAACAACCTGCACGATAGCTTCGGCATTTAACAGGGCACGAATTTTTCTGCATGCCACTGGCCCTCCGCCGGCAACCAGAATATTCTTGCCGCGAATATCTATATTCAGGGGCAGATAAGGCACGAGTTACTCCTCTGGGAATGCGAGTGCGTCAGAGCATACTCCTATACTGACGGCATTTCAACTAAACGGGGAACGACCGAGTTTGCTCTTGATTTTTTCATTGCCTGGTATATCATTCCAGCGCTGATTTAATTTATTCAAAGGAGACTTACGTTATGGCCAGCGAAAATGTTATGGCATTCACTGATGCTAATTTTGACCGGGAGGTTCTTCAGTCTGAAATCCCTGTCCTTGTGGATTTCTGGGCTACGTGGTGTGCCCCCTGCAAAGCAATTGCTCCTCTTGTTGATGCTGTTGCCGACGAATATGTTGGTAAAATCAAGGTGGGTAAGGTCAATGTTGATGAAAACCAGGCAACACCGGCCAAATTTAATGTTCGTGGCATTCCCACCCTGATCCTTTTCAAAGGCGGCGCTGTTGTTGAACAGATCGTTGGTGCTGTCCCGAAATCACAGCTTGACGCCATGATCGCCAAGGCGCTCTGATTTATGCTGCATCGTGCGCTTGCTTCAATTGTGGTGCTGGTGATTGTAAGCGCACTCTTTCTCTCGACTGCCTCCCCATTGCAGGCGGCAGCTCGTGCCGGACAGCCTGCTCCTGCATTCAAAGTAACTACCACTTCCGGTCAGTCGGTTTCACTGGGTAATTACCGTGGGTACGTGCTGGTGCTTGATTTTTTTGCAACCTGGTGTCAACCGTGCCGTGAATCTATTCCACACCTGATCGACTTGAACCGTACGTACGGCAAGCAGGGGTTGCAAGTGCTGGGGTTGAGTGCCGATGAAGACGCAGAAAAAATGGTAAAGAACTTTGCCAGTGAGCAGAAAATCAACTATCCGGTAGCGCTGGCGGGCGAAACAACCCTGGCAGATTATGGCGTCCGTTCCGTGCCGGTTATGATTGTTATAGACAAGAAGGGTAAGGTTGCAGAGGTTTATCGGGGGTTCAGTCCTGAAATAGGGCGGTCTTCTGATAAATTGATCAAGAAACTTCTGGCTGAGAAATAAGCTCATCTGCTTCCAAGAGGGCATATTTTACGCTTACCAGACATAATCCACAGGCCGGAGCGGTTACTCCGGCCTGTTTTCTTACTCCACACTGAAGCAGTTCCTGCACATATTCCGGTTTAAATCTGCCTCTACCCACATCCACAAGCGTTCCGGCCATGACCCGCACCATGTTTTTCAGGAAGCCCCCCCCCATAACATCAATGATAATAAGCTCCTGCTCTCTTGAGACGTGTACTGAATCAATTCGTCTTATTGTTGTCTTTGCGGCGCAGTTTGAAGCTCTGAATGCTGTAAAATTGTGATGACCGATAAAAAAAACGGCTGCGCGCTGCATGGCGTAAAGGTCAAGGTTTTCTCGGACGTGCCAGGTCTGAAAGCGTTTCAAGGGGGAGCGTACGTGCGCAGCCAGAATCGTATAGCGATAATGTTTTGCCAGTGCGTCGCTGATCGGTTTAAAACTGCCTGGCACTTCACGGGCATTTATGACTGCAATGTCAGCGGGGAGAAAACGGTTGGTGCCGTCAACAAAGGCCTTCAAAGGAATGGTTGAAGATGTTTTGAATACCGCTGGCATGGCACCGGCATGAACACCGGCATCGGTACGGCCGGAAGAACGCAGGTTCGGCGTATGACCAAGCAACCGGAAGAGTGCTTCTTCCATGACCTGCTGGACTGCCAGGCCGTTTGGCTGGCGTTGCCAGCCCGCGTAAGAAGTGCCGTCGTACTCGATTGTCAGGAGGATTGTTCGCATGCTTTACAAAGTGGCGGGTGGAGATGAGGCGGAGAGTTGTTCCAGATCGTTTTGGTCAAACCTGTAGGATTGGCGGCAGAACTCGCAGGTAACTGATGTTCCGCCATCCTTTTCGATCATGTCTCTTAATTCGGCAGAATCAAATGACAGTAAAGCCCGTTCCACTTTGTCCCTGCTGCAACCGCAGCGGAAGAAGAGGTCGTGGGATTCCAACAATGTGTAAGGAATTTTTCCAAATAGCCGGCCGATCAAGGCCTTTGGCCCCCCGTAAGTCAGAATTTCTGACATAGGGGGCAGTGCTGCAATGTTGGCCATGATTGTTTCGATCTCGTGCTCGTCAGCCTTGGGAAGGGCCTGCACCAAAAAACCACCGCTGGATGTAATCAAGCCATCAGTGCCGAGCGTTGTTCCCAGTCCAACCGCAGAGGGGGTCTGCTCCGAGTCGGTCAGGTAATAGGCCAGGTCGTCGCCGATTTCACTGCTGCGAAGCTGTACCATGCCTTGGTAGGGTTCGCCGCCCATGCCGATATCTTTGGTTACCGTCAGGAAACCAGCCCGACCGAGCAGCCCCGGCACGTTCCAGCGATCTTTGAGTGGTTCAATATCGGCGGAAGGTTCGCCTGCACAACCACGTACGGCCCCGTCAGCGTCGGCCTCGACAATCATTTTGCGCATGGGACCGTTCCCCTCAAATTTCAGGGCAATGCGCTGATCACCCTTGAGCAGTGCCCCCATCAGAGCAGCTCCTGCCAAACCACGTCCCAGGGCAACCTGTACCGTAGGTGATGCCTGCTGCATCCCGCAGATTTCCCGGGCCAGGGTCTGCACCTCACAGGCAAGAATACGGATGCCTCCGGCGGAGCTGAGTGCACGGACTATATGGTCATTCATGGGAAGATTCCTTGCTTCGGGGTGCCCGAATTGATTGGAAGTCAGAATCTGGAATTTTGTTGATCAGGGAGCAGTGCAGGATTTTACGTAGAAGCGATAAGCATCCAGCACACCTTCCGGCAGGTTGATACGGTGCTTCCACCCCAATGCATGAATGCGTGACGAGTCGGCCAGTTTACGGGGGGTGCCGTCCGGTTTTGTCGCGTCAAAGACAAGTTCACCGCGGTACTCAACGATGTCTTTTACCAACCTGGCCAGGCCGGCGATGGTGATCTCCTGGCCGGAGCCGACATTTATCAGGGCCGGAGCCGGTGCGTAAGTCAGGAGTGCGTTGAAGGTCTCTTCCGGCAGATTCATCAGGAACAGGCTGCCATCGGCTAGGTCATCTACATGCATGAATTCGCGCAGGGGGGAGCCGGTGCCCCAGACGGTGACAGTCGGCGCGTTGGTCTCCTTTGCCTCGTGAAATTTGCGGATCAGCGCCGGTAGGACGTGGGAGCCGGTCAGGTCAAAGTTGTCATTGGGGCCGTAGAGGTTGTTGGGCATGGCGGAGAGAAAGCGGGTGCCGTACTGCTCGTTGTACGAGCGGCACATGGCGATGCCGGCGATCTTGGCGATGGCATAGGCGTCGTTGGTCGGTTCCAGAGTACCGGTCAGAAGACACTCTTCCTTGATCGGCTGCTCGGCAAATTTGGGATAGATGCAGGTGCTGCCCAGAAAGAGCAGGCGTTTGACGTTAGAGCTGTAGGCGCTGTGAATGATGTTGGTCTGGATCATCAGGTTATCGTAGATGAATTCGCCTTTGCGGGTGCTGTTGGCGATGATGCCGCCGACCCGGGCGGCCGCCAGGAACACGTACTCCGGCTGCTTGTCGGCAAAGTACCGTTGAACAGCGTCCTGATCCCGCAGGTCCAGCTCGGCTGAACTGCAGGTCAACAGATTGGTGTAGCCCTCTGCTTGCAGACGACGGACCAGGGCGGAGCCAACCATACCCCGGTGTCCGGCTATGAAAATGCGGGCGGCGAACGGTACGAAAGGTGTTGCGGCAGAATTATTGGCCATGGCTTCAGGTGCTCTCCTGTTCAGCTGAAATCATTGTGCGGATGATGTTTCTCATATGTTGCTGCGCCCGCCAACCCAGCAGCTTGTGGGCATTTTCGGGTTTGCATCTGCTGACCATGATTTCCGAGGGGCGCAGCAGTACGGATCGGTGGCTACGTGCTCTTTCCAGTCGAGACCCAACCGGGAAAAAGTTTCAGCGACAAATTCATCCTGGCTATTGGTCTCCCCGGTTGCTATGACATAATCCCCGGGTTCGGGCTGTTGCAACATGCGCCACATGGCCTCGTTGCTGCCGGCTCAATCCTGCAGGCTGCCGATATGATCTTACGGGTCACAAAACGCTCAGGGTGCAGGGGCAATTCATGATTACAATGCATCCCTTTGCAGATGCGCCATCGGTGTCGCCAAAACGTTCATTGGTGCCGGCGGTGTGCCGCTTGATCGGTTTCTGCAGGAATCGAATGACTTTCAAAAGGTTTAGCGTGCCGATACTGATACTTTCCAGGGCATCCACCGGCTGCTCGAAAGAGATTCCGACCGAGCTTTGGCCGGCTTTCATCCGGATCTACCCGGGATATCGTCTGCAGTACGCTGCGAAAGTCGTTGAGCGCCATGGAAAGCAGGGCCACCTGCTGCCGAATGCCCAGCTTCCTGAGATTATAAAGGTTGCCATCTGGGCATCGCGGGCGGTGCCGTAAGCCTGATAGCCTTTCGCCAGCAGCAGTTTGGCCAGATATGCACCATCCTGGCCGGAGATGCCGCTGATGAGGGCATTTTGGGTGCCATATCAGTTCTCCATGGCAACGGGAAGCTCGTATCCATGTTTTTTCAGAAGGGCGTGACGCTGTGCTACATGCAGATCCTGGGCAACCATTTCGGCGCACATCTCCTGGACGGTGATTTCCGGTGTCCAGTCCAGTTTGGCCTTGGCTTTGGCCGGATCACCCAGCAGGGTATCGACTTCGGCCGGCCTGAAATAACGGGGGTCCACCCGCACGATGGTATCGCCCGGCTTGAGCGCCGGCGCCTTGTCGCCCTGAATGGAGTCGACAATGCCGTGCTCATCGATTCCCTGCCCTTCGAAACGCAGGGTGATGCCGAGCTCGGCGGCCGACCAGTGGATAAACTGGCGGACGGAGTACTGTACTCCGGTGGCGATGACAAAGTCTTCGGCCTGTTCCTGCTGCAGCATCATCCACTGCATCCGGACATAATCCTTGGCGTGCCCCCAGTCGCGCAGCGAGTCTATATTACCCATGAACAGACACTGTTCCAACCCCTGGGCGATGTTGGCCAACCCGCGGGTAATCTTGCGGGTTACGAAGGTTTCGCCCCTGCGGGGGGATTCGTGGTTGAAGAGGATGCCGTTGCAGGCGTAGATGCCATAGGCTTCCCGGTAGTTGACCGTAATCCAGTAGGCGTACAGTTTGGCTACGGCATAGGGTGAACGGGGGTAGAAGGGCGTGGTTTCCTTTTGAGGGATCTCCTGTACCAGTCCATACAGCTCAGAGCTGGAGGCCTGGTAAAAGCGGGTCTTTTTCTCCAGCCCCAGCAGGCGAATGGCCTCCAGGAGTCGCAGTGCGCCCAGGCCATCGGCATCGGCGGTATATTCAGGGGCTTCAAAGCTGACGGCCACATGGGACTGGGCGCCCAGGTTGTAGATCTCATCCGGCTGAACCTGTTGGACGATGCGGGTCAGGTTGGAGGCGTCGGTCAGATCGCCGTAGTGCAGGATAAAGTGCTGGTTTTCAACGTGCGGGTCCTGATAAATATGGTCAACCCGTTGGGTGTTGAGTGACGAGGCCCGGCGCTTGATACCGTGAACCTCGTACCCTTTTGACAGCAGAAGTTCTGCCAGATAGGAACCATCCTGTCCGGTAATGCCGGTTATAAGTGCCTTTTTCATGAAATTTCTCCCGTGAAATGAAAAGTTGTTCGTGGCAAAAAACGTAAACCTGTAGCATGGAATTTATAAGAAGTCCCTACAATTAAACCTGATAGTAGCCGCGGTACCATTCTACAAAACGACGTAGCCCTTCTTCGATCGGCGTATCCGGTTTGAAGCCCACATCCTGTGCCAGTTCGCTCACATCGGCACAGGTGGTCAAAACTTCGCCGGCCTGCATGGGAAGCAGGTTTTTGTGCGCCTTCCTGCCCAGGCATTCTTCCAGTATCTCGATGAAACGTCCCAACTCAACCGGCTGGTTGTTGCCGATGTTGTACAGACGGAAAGGGGCGCTGCTGGCGGCCGGATCGGGGTTGGTCGCATCCCACTCCGGATCCGGGGGCGGCGAGTGATCAAGTACCCTGACAACGCCTTCGATGATGTCATCAATATAGGTGAAATCCCGTTTCATTCGGCCGTGGTTGAAAATGTCCAGAGGCCGGCCTTCAAGAATCGCTTTGGTAAAAGAGAAGTAGGCCATGTCCGGGCGTCCCCAGGGGCCATAGACTGTGAAGAATCTGAGGCCGGTGACCGGCAGGCCGAACAGGTGGGCATAGGTATGGGCCATCAGCTCGTTTGATTTCTTTGTGGCGGCATACAGTGAGACCGGATGGTCGGTCGTGTGATGAACCGAAAACGGCACAGTGGTGTTGGCGCCATACACTGAGCTGGAGGAGGCATATACCAGATGCTTGACGCCAGTATGGCGGCACCCCTCCAGAATGTTCATGAAGCCGACAATGTTGCTTTCGACGTAGGCGTGGGGGTTCTGCAATGAATAGCGCACGCCGGCCTGAGCGGCCAGATTTACGACCATGTCGAATTGACCTTCGGCAAACAGCGCCGCGATGGCTGGGCGGTCCTCCAGCCCGGCCTGTATAAAACGAAAGCCGGGCTGCTTCTTCAGCAGTTGAAGCCGGTCCTCCTTGAGACTGACTTTATAGTAGTCATTCAGGTTGTCCAGACCGATGACCTCGTCGCCCCGCTGCAGCAGTCGCTGCGCAAGATGAAAGCCGATAAAACCGGCCGCTCCCGTTACGAGCACCTTCATGTGGTTTTCCTGTCCAGGCTGCGGTATTGGATGGCCTCGGCAATGTGGTGTTCATGGATACTGCTGCTGTTCTCCAAGTCGGCGATGGTGCGGGCCACCTTGAGAATGCGGTTATAGGTGCGCGCGGAAAAACCGAGACGATCCGTGACCAGCTCCAGCATGCGATTGCCGGCCGCATCCAGTTCGCAGTATTTCTTGATGAAGCGCGGTGTCATCTGGGCATTGCAGTGGATTTTTGTGCCTTTGTAGCGTTCCAGCTGGATGTCCCGCGAACGCTCGACACGCCGCGCAATTTCGGATGAACTCTCGCCCTCACTCCGGTCTGACAGGTCGCGGTACGTGACGGCCGGCACATGGATGTGGATGTCAATGCGGTCCAGAAGCGGTCCGGATATGCGGGAACGGTAGCGGTGGATGGCCAGCGGCGCGCAGCTGCAGGGGTGAATCGGATCGGCCAGATAGCCGCAGGGGCAGGGATTCATGGCCGCCACCAGCATCATACGTGACGGATAGGTCAGTGAAACCAGCGAGCGTGAGATCGTGACGCGCCCGTCCTCCAGCGGTTGCCGCAGAACCTCGAGAACGTTCTTCTTGAATTCCGGCAGTTCGTCCAGGAACAGGACGCCGTTGTGGGCCAGTGAAACCTCGCCCGGCTTGGGTGTGGTGCCGCCGCCGATCAGGCCGACGTCGGAGATGGTGTGATGGGGGCTTCTGAATGGTCGGACTGCCAGCAGGGCCCGTTCCTTTTCCAGCATGCCGCTGACGCTGAAAATCTTGGTTGTTTCAATGGCTTCGTCGAAGGACATGCGGGGCAGGATGGTGGGAATGCGGCGGGCCAGCATGGTCTTTCCAGAGCCGGGCGGGCCGATCATCAGGAGATTGTGGCCACCGCTGGCAGCGACTTCCAGGGCTCGTTTGGCGTGTTCCTGCCCCTTGACTTCGCTGAAGTCCTCTCCGTACTCGCAGCCGTTGGTAAACAGGGCTTGCAGGTCAATCCGGCATGGCTCAATGACCTCGCGGTCACAGAGAAACTCCACTACCTGGGAGAGGGTTGCGGCACCGACGATTTCCAGACCCTCCACAACGGCGGCTTCGGGTGCATTTTCGATCGGCAGGATGATGCCTTTCAGGCCGGCCCGTTTGGCCGCCACAGCCATGGACAAAGCGCCCCGGATCGCCTTCAGGCCGCCATCCAGCGAGAGTTCGCCCAACAGGCTGTACTGCTGGAGGAGTGCCGG
The DNA here is from genome assembly GCA_942493195.1 of uncultured Geobacteraceae bacterium. Lineage (GTDB taxonomy): Bacteria > Desulfobacterota > Desulfuromonadia > Geobacterales > Pseudopelobacteraceae > CAIPTY01. Next base: position 107,204 of record OW818669.1, read on the forward strand.
CTTGACTACACCGGTGGCTGCCAGGATGCCGATGGAGATCGGCAGGTCATAGGCGGCGCCCTCTTTTTTGATGTCAGCCGGGGCCAGATTGGCAGTGATACGTCGGGCCGGGAAATCGTAGCCCGAATTCTTCAGTGCCGCCCGGACTCGGTCCTTGCTCTCCTTAACTGCCCCATCGGGCAGGCCGACAGTCGCAAAGGCTGGTAGCCCGGGAGCAAGATCGACTTCCACATCTACCAGAATTGCATCAATGCCGATCAGGGCGCTGCTGAGGACCTTGGCAAGCATTACTGCTCCTTGAGCATGATGAATCCCATCTGGCGGCCGGTTTCTGCTCCGTCACGCCGATAGGAGAAAAAAAGCTCACGATGGCAGCAGACGCACATGCCGGATACCTGAATCTGGAGGGCCGGTATGCCTGCTGCCAGCAACAGGGCCTGGTTGGCAGCCGTCAGATCAAGGGACCATCGGTCTGTACCGACCGGCTCAGTATATGCGTTCCAGTCAAGTTCATTCTGGATGAAGGCCTGCTTGACCGGGGCATCAACTTCGTAGCAGCATTTGCCGATGCAGGGTCCAATGAATGCCTGGAGCTTTTTGGGACTGCACTCGAACAGGGATTTCATACCGGCAACGGTTTTTGAAGCAAGTTTGGCGGCGGTCCCCTTCCAGCCGGCATGCACCGCAGCAATAACCTTCTTCTCCGGGTCGCACAGCAGAATCGGGACACAATCGGCCACACATACGCCGATCATGATCCCCGGCTGGTTCGTGATGATGGCATCCCCTTCAATTCCCAGGAAGTGGCTGACATCATCATTGGGCTCGTCAATGACAAGAATGTCCGAGCCATGTGTCTGTTTGACGGTTACCATCTTTTCCTGGGTGATGCCAAATGCCCGCGCCAGCAGACTGCGGTTTCCTTCGACGCTGTGGGCCTGGTCCTGGGTGTTGGTCCCCAGGTTGAGTGAATTGTACGGCGTACGGGAAACCCCTTCATGGCGGGTGGTAAAGCCTTGAACAGAACAATCGGAACTGTCACATTCTGCTTTAATGTAGTGGATACGGCCAGAGCGCGTCATCAACATGCTGTTACTCTCCAAAACCCGCTGCGGGGCCAGTGTGGTAATCATACGATTGTTTTCTGCAGGAACCGATCTGCGATTCCTTTTGCCTTCTTCAGGACTTTACGGTTAAATGTTTCTGCCTGCGGCGGTGCAGCCATATGTACCCTGCAATCAGAAGGGCACAGAAAAGCAGCACCCATGCCAGGGCCTTGTGTGAATACTGCATGATCAGATCCTGGTTTTCACCGATGGCGTACCCGATCCAGGCCAGAATAGTGCACCAGATTCCGGCACCGGCCAGGGTGTAGAGTGAAAACTTGAGGTGGTTCATGCCGGACAGCCCGGCCGGGATTGAGATGAGATGGCGAACCACCGGCAGCAAGCGGCCGATGAAGGTTGAAATCTCGCCATGTTTGAGAAAAAACTGCTCCACCCGCTCGAATTTATCTGGCGGGATCAGCACATACTTTCCGTACTTGAGTATCAGCGGTCGCCCCAGGTAGTGGGATACAAAGTAATTTGCATAGGCGCCGATCAGGCTTCCAACCGTTCCGCACAGAATCGCAACCGCCATGTTCATTTTTCCCTGATACGCCAGATATCCGGCCGGCGGCATGACCAGCTCACTGGGGACCGGGATGATGGAGCTTTCCATTGCCATCAGCAGGACGATGCCGGGGTAGCCCCAGGCCTTGATGGTGGTTACCAGTGTGATCAGCAGGCTGTGAACGATTTCAGACATTGAAGCGTCTCCGATAATCATGTAACGTGAGCGAAAGATAAACTTTATACTCCATCTTGCTGTTTCCGGCAATAGAAAGCCATGATGAAGATACTGCAACGTTTAAAAAACAGAGTGTTGTGCGGTGATGGCGCCGTGGGGACCATGCTGTATGCCAAAGGGGTCAGCCTTGACAGCAATTTAGACCATTTGAATCTGGTACGCCCAGACGTGGTGCTGGAACTTGCTACAGAATATGTTTCGGCTGGTGCCCAGGTGATTGAGACCAATTCCTTTGGTGCCAATTACACAAGACTGGCTTCCATTGGCCTTGGTCACAAAGTTGCTGAAATCAACCGTGCCGGCGCCCGGATTGCCAGGAAGGCGGCCGACGCCGCTGCCGATGTTCTGGTGGCGGGTTCGATTGGTCCGCTGGTGCGGGTTAAGGGCGAGGAACGCGAACTTGATGCCGAGGAGATGGAGGCGCTCTTCCTGGAGCAATGCCGTGCTCTTGCCGATGGGGGTGTAGATTTTTTTCTGTTGGAGACCTTTGCGTCTCTGGCTCAACTCGCGGCTGCCGTCCGTTCAGCCCGGACCACCGGACTACCGGTATGCGCGTCCATGGCCTTTCTGGAAGGTGGTCGCAGCGGCGACGGAACTTCCGTTGAGAGTTTCTGCCTGGCGATGGAACAGGCCGGTGCCGATATGCTGGGGGCAAATTGCGGGGCCGGACCACTGGAATTGCTCAAGGTGGTCAGGCAACTGGCCGGCTTGACTGACAAACCGATTGCCGCCTACGCCAACAGCGGTTTCCCCGAATATCACGACGGCCGATACATCTATAGGACTACACCGGATTATTTTGCCGCCATGGCCGGAGAGATGGCGGCATCCGGCGCCAATCTGATTGGCGGCTGCTGTGGAACAACCCCCGAGCATATCCATGCCATGGCCGCGGTTTTGAGCGGTCGGGTGCCCGCTGAACGCACCCGGACCGGGGTGTTCGGCTCCATCAAGGCCGGTGATGTCGTTCCACCCGGTAAGACGTCGTTTCTGGACTCATGGGGAAAACGCAAAGTCATCACGGTGGAGCTTGATCCACCCAAAGGGATGGACTGCAGCAAAATCCTGGAAGGATGCCGGCATCTTAAAGCTGCGGGGGCCGATGCCATCAATCTGGCTGAAAACCCGCTGGCCCGTCCACGCATGGGCAATATGGCCTTGGGAAGCCTGATTCAACGTGAGGTTGGCATTGAGGTGATCATTCACGTTACCGGTCGTGACCGCAACCTGATCGGCATGCAGTCCGACCTGATGGGGGCCAGTCTGCTGGGGCTTCGCTCAATTCTGGCGGTGACCGGTGATCCGGCTACCATGGGGGATCATACCGGTGCCAAATCGGTCTTTGATCTGCACTCCTTTACACTGATCAAACTCCTGTCCGATCTTAACAGGGGGGTCAATGCCATTGGAAATCCGATCGGATGCGGTACCGGATTTACCATCGGCGCAGCCTTCAACCCCAACACAAAAAACACTGCGGTTCAGGTTGAGCGTTTACGGAAAAAGATTGCCAATGGTGCAGTCTTTACCCAGAGTCAACCGATCTACGATCCGCGGCTGTTCTTCGAATCACTGGAACTGATTGGCGATAGCCCTATCCCACTACTTCCGGGCATCATGCCGTTAGTCAGTGAACGCAATGCCGAGTATCTGCATAACGAGGTGCCGGGGATTTCAGTGCCGGAAGGCGTCCGGGCGCGTATGAAGGGCCTGGAGAAAGAAGCCGGGGTGCGTGAGGGGCTGGCGATTGCCAAGGAATTCATCCATGCGATATTTGCGGATGCCGGTGGTTTTTACCTGATTCCTCCGTTCGGGAAATATGAGCTGGCGCTGGAGTTGATAGAGTACATTCACGATTTAGAAAGGAAGTGAACTGATGCGGCTTTGGCTACGGAATCTGGTGGGAGGATTTGTGCTGTTGATGATGTGCGCCTGTGCCTATACCAGGCAGGTCAACATTCGTGAAGAATTTGACCAGAGTATGAAGGGGTACAACAAGATGTTGCGCTGGCGTGATATCGAAAGCGCCGGTATGGTTTACCTGGACCCTGAATTGCGGGCTGTCTTCATGAAGACAGCCGAAGACATCAAAAAGCGGGGAGTGACCATTACGGATTACCGGATCGTTACCTCAGAATGTCTTCCAGAAAAAGGGACAGCTGAGGTGGTAGTTGATTTCGACTACTTCGCACTCCCTTCCAATCGCATTAAAACACTGTCCTACCGCCAGAAGTGGATATACCTTGATACTGAAGAGAAAAAGGGGTGGCAGATCAAAAGTCTGCTGCCCCGTTTCGACTGAGCCGGAATGAATGTGTTTACCCGACAGATAGTGGATTTTTGCACGTATCTCGAAACCGAACGGAATGTGTCTCCCCATACACTGGCCGCCTATCGTTGTGATCTGGGACAATTTGCTGTTTACGTACTGAAGGAGAAAGGGGAGCAGGCCGGGGCTGTCGATGTTGATCACCTGCTGCTAAGGCGCTATCTTGCGCAACTGGGCCGGAACGCCAAGAAAAGCTCCATGGGGCGCAAGCTGGCCGCCATTCGGAGCTTTTTCCGTTATTTGCTGCGTACCGGTATTATTGCCAGAAATCCTGCCGAGCTGATTGCGACGCCCAAGAAGGAAAACCGTCTCCCGTTCCATCTGGACATAGATCAGGTGACCGCTCTTGTTGAGGCGCCTTCAGAGGGTCAGAAGCATATGCTGCGAGATAGGGCAATTCTCGAGCTGCTTTATTCATGCGGCTTGCGTGTGTCTGAACTGACAGGTCTGGATATCGGCGAGTTGGATCTTGCCGGTGGCATGGTGCGGGTGATGGGCAAGGGGGGCAAGGAACGCATCGTCCCGGTGGGGAGCCGGGCGGTTACCGCCATATGTGAATATCTGGAGGAGCGAGGAGAACAGGCCGGAACCGGGGCACTTTTTTTGAATACACGCGGCCAGCGCATTAACCGCCGAAGTGTGGCCCGGATAGTTGATGTTCACGTACTGAGGATCGCTGCTTTTAAACGGATTTCACCCCATGTGTTGCGACATACATTTGCGACCCACATGCTGGAAGGAGGAGCAGACCTGCGGGCTATTCAGGAACTTCTCGGCCACGCATCCCTTTCAACGACTCAGAAGTACACCCACGTGGGAATTGACCGTCTGATGGAAGTCTACGACAAGGCTCATCCCAAAGCGCATTCAAAAAAAGAGGGGTAAGTTTCCTCACCCCTCCGCTTGATCATACAGGCAAAACTGATTATGCCAGTTTAACTTCGATTTTATCCCCTTCACTTACCTTGAGCTTTTTTTCAATTCCCGGTCCGACAATGATGGTTCCGTCGAACTGTGGATCCATTTCCTTCATGACCATTACCGGAAAGGTGCCGCTTGTTCCGGCTGTTGTATTGGTAAGGAGCAGCTTCTTGAAAGGTGATTTGTAAAAGTCGCTGATATAGCTGGAAGTCGGCTGGCTGACGGCGATCATTCCCAGAGAGTCAAAGCTGCTGCTGGCATCGCGATTAGCCAGATGACTGATCTTGAGCCTCAAGGTGCTGCCATCGCCGGATTCCTCTGCAATTGTCGTACTCTGGTGAGGTGCTTCATCGGGGGCTGCTGATTGTGACTGTGAAGAAGGGGCTAGCGACTCAAGCTTTTTTACAGCCAAATTAAGGGTGATAAACAGTACCTGTAGATTGATGGTCTTGGCGCACATTAAGCAGAGAAAGGCGCCGGGGAAGGATTTGATGATAATGCGGCCATCGGCATAGCGCATATCCAGAGCTTCAACTGATTGTGCAATCTGAAGTCCATGGGTGCATTCTATGATTAGTTCAGCAGAACTTTTCAGGGCGGCAGCATCAACCAGGGGGGGGAATGCGTGGCTCAGTAGAGTGCCTGTCTCGCTGAACACGGCACTACCAATAACTCCGTCAATACTGTTTATGTGACGCAGGATGTCCTGCATAAGTCCATCCTCCTACTTGCCCGGCATCAGGGCTGACTTGATTTCACTTTCGACATTGTCGAGGTTGAAGTCCGGTTTCACAGCGATGCTCAGGTAGTGCTGTTTGGAGTCGTACATCAGCAGATGATAGTTATGAGTTTGAATGGCTGCCGCTTTTATATCACCCAGCCCCATAAGCTCGCCAATCCGGTTTCCTGTGGTTGCAAGAAAAAAACCTTTGGCCGCCAAAGCGGTTGCCTCGGAACTGGAGTCTTGCAACGGGGCACCATCTTTGTCCAGCAAAACGGCATAGGTGATACCGTTAATATCCTGCAGGCGAGCTGCGATTTTACTCATAGTGCGGCGTGGGGTTACAGATGGACTTTTACCGTTACCGGGGTCAACTCCCCCAAGCCGCTCTTCATCCAAGCGCCTCAGGGCTTCAAGCAGAAGAAAGTCTGTGCGATAGTGGATGGTGCAGACGTTAGTGGTCATTTCCGGATGGATATTAAAGTTGCCGCCTGGCCATTTGATAATTTTGTAGATGGCCTCTTCACCGGTGTCATCACCCTGAACAGCGTGAATGATCTCGCCATCGGCAAAATAGATGACGCCTTCGCTGCCGTCATAATTGACAGTAATGCAGCCAGTGTACTTGTTATGTCCTTTGAGCTGGATGACATCGGTGAGCGAAAGTCCCGCTACCGCACCCTGAAATCCACTAATGTTTTCTGCCATGTGTGCCAGCCTGATATTGGGATATGTGTACCCGCTTCAAACAGCAAAGCTCGCTATTTAAACCATACCTTCGTAATAAGTTCAAGCACGAAATAATTCTCTGAACGCAAAAAAGCCCCGCCGGAAATCCAGCGGGGCTTTAATGAAATGGAACTTAATTGTTACTCGCAGAGATCAACTTTTACATCCCAGTTTTTGAGCTTCATGGTGCCGTTTTTCTCAAGGTTGAGATGCATCTTGAAGGCGCGATCCCACAGCTGCGGCTCGTGACCGACTTTACGTCTGAGGCAGTCAGCCTCAGCGATATTGAGATATTCGGTCAGCTGGTCCTTGTAGTCAGGGTGAGCACACTTCTCGATGATGCGGCGTGCGCGATCTTTTGGTGCAAGGCCACGAAGGTCTGCCAAGCCTTGCTCTGTTATGACGCAGTCCAGGTCGTGCTCGGTGTGGTCGATGTGCGAACAGTGTGGCACAACGCAGGAGATACCGGTTGGATCGGTCTTGCTTGGGCGGCTGGAAGGGGTGTGCATCATCTTCAGGTAACCATTGCGCAGGAAGTCCCCGGAACCACCCAGGCCGTTGATCATACGGGTACCGCCGACCAGGGTTGAGTTGGCGTGGGCGTAGATATCGATCTCTACGGGGGTGTTCATGGCAATACATCCCAAACGACGGATCGGCTCCGGTGCGTTGGAGATGGAGAGCGGACGCAGAACGATCTTATCGAAATACTTGTCCATGTTGGCAAAGAATTTCGGGAAGCCCGGCTCAGCCGACAGTGAGAGCGAGCAGGATGATGCGCAATCAAGTTTACCGGAGTCAAACAGGTCCAGCATGGTATCCTGGAGGACTTCGGTAAAAACGGAGAGGTTGTAGAACGGACCTTTTGCCAGGCCGCCAATAACAGCGTTGGCAATGGAGCCAACACCCGACTGGATTGGGAGCAGGTTGTCCGGCAGGCGACCTGCCTTAACCTCTGCCTGGAAGAAGTCGATGACGTGACCGGCAATTGCCTCTGATGTGTCGTCCTGCTCGGCAAAGGCACGTCCCTGGTCGCGCAGTTTGGATTCAACAATAGCAACAATTTTCTTCGGATCACAGGGGATCGATGTGGAGCCGATGCGGGAGTTGGCCTTGACAATGTTGAACGGCTGACGGTTAGGCGGAATAGCCGGGGTCAGCAGGTCGTGGATACCTTCGAAGGAAGGTTGGCCGGTGTTCACTTCGATAATGATCTTGTCACAGATCATGAGGATCTCGGGAATAACGCCACAGGATGAAGTTGGAACCAGGCTACCGTCTTCGGTAATGGCGGAAACTTCGATGATTGCCAGATCCAGTCTGCCGCTTTCGGAGTCTTTGGTGTAGAAGCCGTAGCCCAGGTCCTGCGCAAACAGAGAGAGGTGCTTGTCGCCCATGCGGATGCGGCCTTCATTGATGCCGGCAGCAATGTTTTTACCGGTCTGGTAAGGCCAGCGACGGTCGATCATGTCATTTTCAGCCCAGCGGTTTTCCGTTTCTGCACCAACTGAAGCGCCGATAAACAGGTTAAATTTCCACTTGCCCTGCAGATTATTTTTCTCTACATGCTCTGCAACGGCAATGGGTACTACCTTGGGGTAACCAGCAGGAGTAAAGCCCGACCAGCCCAGGTTCATGCCCGGTTTGAAAAACTGGATGGTTTGCTCGGCCGTCATGACCTTGCTTAATAGTGACTTGTGACGTACGCGGTCTTGCAGGGTTCCGTAATCTGACATCTGACTACCTCCATGTTTGTATTTGCTGTCTACAGGCTAGAATGCACGCCCTGAATCATACGAAAAAATAAGTGGCAAACCGATTAAAAACAGCAATATTATCAATAATTTGAAGTATATACGCCACTTCAGTTTTTAGTAGAACCGGATTTTACTCATACGAGATAGCATAGTCAAGTTAAAAGTATACACTATCCTGAATCTCCAGAATGCTCCGAGTGGCCCGCTTTACCGTTACCATTTTCAGCTCTCGTAATCGACGGCAACAATGGATGCGCAGACTGATTTCATATGGGGAACAACCTCACCGGCATGGTAAGGGTGGACCTGGTATTCCTGTAGAGCCTGGAGGGAGTCGAATTTTGTCACCAGCGCAATGTCGTAAGACCGTTCGGAGCGGATCACGTCAATACCCGCTTCCAGATGGCGTAACTGCTCGATTTTGCCCTGCATGCTGAGCAGCTTTTTGCGGGTTGTCGAAATGTTTTCAGGTGTGGGGTCGGACAGTTTAAACAGTACGATGTGCGTGACCATGATCGGGGATCTCCTTTTAGGTATGGATGGCTGTTCTAATGTAATTTATGCCGGCTTTGCGCAACAGGCCAAAGTGCGCAGAGAATCAGGTTAATCTGGTTTCGGTGGTTCGCCCTTGTCTCGACAGGCCAGGATATCCCCGACTGAGTACGCCCAGAGCAGGGCAAAGCCGGCCAGAAGTGCCCGTCCAAAACCGCTTGCATTATCCAGTGCAGAAAGCACCGCCTCTGAGTTGATCGACCCGGAAATCATTTGTGATGCGATAACAGGAGACAGACCCCTCAGAAGGACGAACACCGACAACAGCAGGAGCAGATTTACCAACAGGACAAGTACGATGCCGCGTCCCTTGCGGCCCAGATAGAGTTGGCCGAGCCCCGGCAGAATCAGGGCGCTCAACAGAACTGCGTTAAGAGTGCGTTTCATGTGTAGCCTTTCTTGGCGGGTGCGAATTAATTGATGCCGGCTGTGACGGAAGAACCCAGTTGCTTGATCATTTCACTATGGACCAGTCCGTTACTGGCCACAATCCGGTGCATGGAAACATGGTAGGGGGAGCCATCATATGTTGTAACTGTTCCACCCGCTTCACGAACCATCAGGGTTCCGGCAGCCACATCCCACGGTTTCAGCTTCAATTCCCAGAATCCATCAAGCCGCCCTGCCGCAACATATGCCAGATCGAGCGCAGCGGCACCGGCACGGCGAATGCCCCGGGCCAATTTCTGGAAATTAATGAAGTCGTCGAAATTGTTGTCGGGTTCGCTGGCACAGTCGTAGGGAAAGCCTGTTCCCAGAAGCGTACTCTGAAGAGGAAAGCGCTTTGATACAGACATCGGGTGCCCGTTGAGGTAAGCACCACAACACTTTGATGCGGTAAACAGCTCATTCTGCACCGGGTTGTATATAACACCGGCCACAATATCATCATCAAATTCCAGCCCTATGGAAACACAGAACCATGGGAAGCCGTGGGCATAATTGGTTGTGCCGTCGATTGGGTCGATGATCCAGCGGAAGGGAGAGTCGCCCTGCAGGTAGCGGCCCTCTTCAGCTACAACATTGTAAGTAGGAAATGAATGCAACAGGTGGTTGACAATCAGTCGTTCGGATTCCCGGTCGACTTCAGTGACAAGGTCTTTATCCCCCTTCTGTTCTATCTCCAGTGCTGACGTAAAGCGATATCGCTGATAACTGCCGGCCAGATGTGCTGCTTCAATTGCTGCTTCAAGTTGGGCTTGGTAGTTGTTCATATCGAACTCCTGATACTTCTCCTGGATCAACAGGGTACCTGTGGAACTCCGTTTATAGCAGACCGCCCCGGTGAAGGCAATCTTTCTGCTTTGACATTGTGGCGGCTTTAGGGCATATTTCTGCGTGTTTGTCAGGAGTTGATACCATTTGGCTGTGCAGATTCTGAGAGTCTGAAGCAGGACAGGGGAGCGATACCGTGGTGCTCATGGGGAACATAGTTCTGGCTTTGGCCAAAATTGTAGAGATGATCGATGGCCTGCTGACAATCTACAAATATATTCTTCTGGCGAGCGTGATTATCTCGTGGGTTAACGCCGATCCCTACAACCCGATAGTCAATTTTATTAACCGGGTTACAGATCCATTGTTGCGAAGGATCCGCCGCCACATGCCTGACACGGGGGCGCTTGACCTGTCGCCGCTGGTTGCCTTTGCGGCCATATACATTCTGCAGATTGTTGTATTCAACACCGCATATCATTATCTGATGACAACAAGTATGGCGCTCAAGCTGCGCTGACAACGAAAGGTGTTTGGTTATGAAAATTACCCCGCTTGATATCCAGCAGCAGCAGTTCAAGGGAAAGATGTTCGGCGGACTGGACCAGGAGGATGTGGATGGCTTTCTGCAAAGCGTTGCTGCTGAAATGGAAAGTCTGGTCAGGGAAAATAATGAGATCAAGGAACAGCTGGCCCGTCAGAACCGGGAAATGCAGGATATAGCCGAGAAGGAGAAGGAACTGCGTGAAGTTATGCTGTCGGCTCAGCGCATTACCGAAGATATGAAAAGCAATGCCCGCAAGGAGGCTGACCTGATTGTCTCGGAGGCCGAGTTGAGGGCTGAACGTATTGTGTCCGATTCTGAACGCCAACTGGGTGAGCTCAAGGCCAGAATAGAAGATGTGCGGCGCCAGAAGGTTCAGTTTGAGATGAGTCTTAAGGCCCTGCTTGACAGCTTCGCCCGCCAGCTTTCCGGCGATGAACCGGTCTGAACACGCATTCTGCGTCGTTAACAGCGACAGCATCATTCTCTCCCTCCACATTCAGCCGCGTGCCTCGAAGAACGAGGTCTGCGGGGTTCAGGAAAAGGCCTTGAAAGTTAGATTGACCTCTCCCCCGGTGGATGGCGCTGCCAACAAGCTGTGCCGCGAGTTTCTGGCAGGCCTGTTTGGTGTGCCGAAATCTGCGGTTGAAATTATCTCTGGTGAAGCATCCCGTCACAAACGGGTCAGGATCACAAGTTGTGATGTCGACCGACTTGCGCAGGTCGTTTCCAGGATCTCATCCTGATTTGGTACTATCGATAACACCACTTCCTGGTTTCATTAGAAATCCGGAAATACACAATGAAAGGAAGTACACATGGCACAGGCAAAAAACGGCGATAAAGTCCGGGTCCACTATACCGGTACGCTGGAGGATGGCAGCATATTCGATTCATCGGAAGACACAGAGGCCGGATGCGGTGACGAATGCGGCGAAGATTGTGGAGATGGTTGCGGTGAGCATGATGATGACAGCGGCGATCACGAGTGCGGTTGTGGGGGCGGTTCAGGTCCAATGGAGTTCGTGATTGGACAGGGGAACCTGATCCCAAAATTTGAAGTGGCTGTTATTGGGCTTGAGCCGGGCCAGAGTGTTAAGGTTGCAATTCCTGCTGATGACGCCTACGGTCAGCGTGCAGAAGAGTTGGTTGCCGTGATCGAGCGCAGTGAAATTCCGGCTGACATGAAGCCAGAAGTCGGCGACCATCTTGAGGTAATCATGCAGGATGGCTCTCCCATGCCGGTCATGGTGACCGAGGTTACCGAAACTACCATTACACTGGACGCCAATCATCCGCTGGCTGGTCTGGACCTGACCTTTGACATCAAACTTGTGGAAATTCTCTAAGAATTATCCGTAACGGGTACGTGTATTAAATAGAAAGGGCACTGACATTACAGTCAGTGCCCTTTCTATTTAATATCGTTTCGGGTTTATTGCTGTTTGACGGAGGCCACTGTTGAACCGGCAGACTCTACACCGTAATCCTTTGCACCGGAAGCCGGTTTGGCAAGTACGATAACAAACGGAATGGATTTTCCTGGAGGGACTTCCATGTTGGCGAGAGAGTCCCCGAACTGATTGGCCATGGCTGCTTCAATCTGTTCCATGGTCATAGTGGCAAGCTGCTCAACGGTGAGTGGGTTGCCGCAGAAGGCAGCTTTACTGGTGATTTCATCCCCTTTTGCATCGTAGACAACGCCTCTGACCTTGATGGAAGCACGAGGTTTCCTGTAGTTGTTGACGGCTTCGCCACTGATCACGATCAACTCGCCGGTCAGTTTGTTTTTGACGAAGGATGCTTCAACGTTGTTGATAGCAATTTGTCCCCCTTCAAACCCGTCACCTTTGCCCCCTGAAAACATGGAGAAACCGTAGATACTCAGGGCCGCCGCAATTACGATACCGCAGACTACGAACACAGCACTCATGAACGGGCTCTGTTTACGGCGTGAAGCAATTGGAAGTGGCGGCAGTTCCTCCTGAGATGGAGTGATTTTGAACGCCGATCCGTCTGCCAGCGCAGAGGATGGTTTATTCTGGGCTTCGGCCAGAGGCGCAAAAAGCAGTTCCTGGCTCGGCTTGAGCTCTTCCGGGTTGACATGCTGAACACCGACAGAGGTCAGCTCATCGCCAAAATCAATCTCATCCAGACTGAAAGGAGACTCGGAAGCAGAGTCAGTCATGGCAAAGGCGCTTTTCTGGGTTGCAGAAGTATCTTCAACTCCCATGGAGGATGCAAAGTCGTCCATGCCGAAATCAAAGCCCTCATCTCCTTCCGCTTCTTCCGGCGGAGTGGTCGCAACGGTACCAAACATATCGTCATCGGAAAAGTCCAGACCACCGAAACCATCATCTTCGGAAGGGGGTGGTGACTTGGGGGCTTCTCCGAAATCAAACGATTCCGTGGGGGTTGGCGGAAGGGTTTCGTCTTCTTCATTGAAGGCAAATGAACCGAAATCCAGATCCCCCTCCGGCTCAGGCTCAACCGCCGGTACCGATGGGAAAAGATCCTCCGTTACAGTGGGATCAGATGTCAGGAATTCAATCTCATCATTGTCAACTGTCGGTGCAAAGTCCGGTTTCGAATCCTCGGAAACCTCAAACAGGGTACTGTCTTCCTGGTCATCTTCGTCGAGCTCCTCCGGTGTAACGGATTCAACGACAGATGTGTCGTCGCTGAACTCGATCGACGTGGAGTCTTCAGGAACAGCATATTCGGCCTGGAGCTCAGCTGCTTCCGGCTCAGAAGCGACAGAGGTCTCCAGCATGGATTCAAAACTCGAGCCTGCAGCAGTTGCCTGTAGTTCCCGGGTTACGGAGAATACGGATTTGCATTTGGCGCAGCGAACCTTGACGCCTTTGTCAGGAACCTTGGAATCGTCGAGCTTGAACTTTGTCCTGCACTGTTCACACTGGATAATCATCTGCGACTCCCCGGTGATGATTGAAATTTAGAAGTAGATTAAGTGGTGGAACTGCCTGAAACAACGCTAGTCTCTATATCAGAAAGATAAAAGGGTGTCAATTTATTAAAGTTCGGGATTTTCTTGGCTGAAAGCCGCTTTGCGGGCAGATACCGACTATGGCACATCGCTGGCAATGGAGCGGGTCAGTGCCGTTGCATCCTTCTGTAATTCCCAGATGGGCCAGTGAAAAATCGTATTTGACCGGATCATCCGGATCAAGCCGTCGCAGTGCCGCGGTTATTTCCTGGGCCATACGCCAATCGGCGCTGCGACGAGTGGTGAAGCCGAGATAGGAACAGATGCGGCTGATGTGGGTGTCCACCGGGATAACCAGTTGGGCCGGGGAGATATTGCGCCAGATTCCCAGGTCAATACCGTCCTCCGGCCGCACCACCCAACGCAGCAACATGCAGAGGCGCTTGCAGGCGCTGCCGGAGGATGGGGCGGGAAACAGGAACTTGAAATAGGAGTCGGCTGGAATGGCTGTCGAACCGAAGACCGGGGAGTAGTCGCGTGCCAGGACCGCCGCAGAATAGCTGTCCAGGCACGCGGTAATGTCTGCTGCTGCGGGATCATACCCTTGCAGAAAGAAACCGTTGATACTACCGGCCTCGGTGATCATTGAGCGGATGGCCCAGAGCAGGGCCACCAGGTCGCGGCCATCGTTGAAGCGGTGTTTGAAGTTCCTGAAGTCCCGCAGACCCTCTTGGGGGTTAAATGCTTCAATATATCTGCGGGGTGCCGGGCCGATTACTGCAAAAATCGTTTCCAGTGTCCGCAGAATAATCTTGATGCCGCCATAGGCGAAGGAAGAGGCAATTACGGCTGCAATTTCCTGGTCGGCCGGGTCGTCGTAGCGATGACAGAACGAGAGCGGGTCATTGGCCAGATGCGCGGGTGAACGGGAGGTGTAGAGTTCATCAAGGACAGATTTCACGGACATGCTACACATCGGCCTCACGCAGGAACTGGGCGGCATCCTCGGGCGAGGTCGGGTTGATGTAGAAGCCGGTGCCCCATTCGAATCCCGCTACCTGTGTCAGGCGCGGCACCAGTTCGATGTGCCAGTGGTAATCGTATTCCAGAGAGTTCCAGTGGCTCGGTTTGCCCGGCCGGCGGTGCATGGGGGGGGCGGTGTGCAGGATAAAGTTGTAGGGCGCGTCGTTGAGCACAAGCTTGACCCGCATCAGCATGTCCTTCATGGCGACGGCCAACTCTGCCAACTGGGCATCATTCATCAGGGCAAAGTCGTGGCTGTGCCGTTTGGGGTACAGACGCAGCTCGAAGGGTGAGCTGGAGGCATAGGGAGTCATGGTCACGAAGTTGGAAAATTCGCGCACGATGCGGGTGCCCTCACGCAGTTCAAACTCGATGATGTCGCAGAATATACAGCGTTCCTTGTCGCTGAAATAGGTGCGGGCCACCTTGAGCTGGGTGGAGGCCACCGGCGGCAGGAGTGGCACCGCGATCAGCTGGCTGTGGGAATGGTGCAGTGTGGCCCCGGCCCGGGTGCCGTGGTTTTTGAACAGAACCATGTAACGGAAACGAAAATCCCGGCGCAGGTCCAGGTAGCGGGCCCGGTAGGCGGTCAGTACATCGGTGATCTCGCCGGGGCTCAGGTCCGCCAGAGTGCGGTTGTGATCGGGGGTTTCGATTATGACCTCATGGGCACCGATGCCGTTCATGACATCGTACATGCCGTAGCCACGGTTGTTGAGCTCCCCCTCCACCCGCAGTGCCGGATATTTGTTGGGGATCACCCGCACCTGCCAGTTGGCGGTATTCGGCAGGCCGCTGGTGCGGATGGCAAAAATTTCGGGCGGAGTCTTGTCCTCGTTGCCATAGCAGAACGGGCAGGCGGTCATGCGGGTGGATTCGTCCTCCACCTGGAAGTCACGGGGGCGGCGGCCCCGTTCGGTGGCAATGATTACCCAGTGCAGCTTTATGGGGTCCCAGCGTAGTTCGGACATAATTTCTCCAAGGGTCGGTTGTGTGGGGTTTAAAAGGGTCAAGGGTCAAGGTTTTGATCTACTGGACCCTGTACCCTGGCCCCTTGACCCTGAATTTATATCAACCAGTTATCCAGCTCGATCTCCGCCCCGGCATAGTACAGCATCAAAGGGGCATCGGTCGGCCAGCGACCGATTTCCTCGCTGTCGCGCACCAGGGTGATTGAGGCAAACAGTTTGTTTTTCGGAACCAGTTTCAAGGTGTTCAGCGGGATGGAAACCTCGCAGGTTTTGCCAATCTTCCAGAGGCAGTGCCCGTTGGTGGGAACCCAGACACCGTTCTCCTTGACCTGCAGCAGCCCCTCATCGGAGCGCAGCTGCATCGGCAGGCGGAATTCCCGGTCAAAGATCAGATGCAGGTTGAGCACATCGCCATCACGGAGCAGCCGGGACAGCTCCTGGACACCGTCGATGCGGAAGAAGAGCGAACTCTTGTTGTAGCCGTAGTAGAAGCTCTGCAGCATGCGGTCGGATGAGTGCATGGCCGAGCCCTGGCGGGTCAGGTCGTACAATCCGGCCGCCAGCCACTCGAAATAGCCGCTGGTGCGGCCGTTGATATCGGGATCGATGAAGGCTGCCGGTTCGCGGATCAGGCCGGCCGGGTTTTTTTTCTTGATCGGTTCCAGCAGTTCGCGGGGCGGGTCCTGTCCCAACAGCCGGTAAATGTTCAGCAGATGCTGGCGAAACAGCCGGTCAAAGCGGTCGCTGTGGGGGGAGAAATGGTCGTCGCCGTACCACCAGAACCAGTCGCTCCCCTGGGCGGCGTACAGGGAGCGGCAGATCAGTTCAGCCGTGGCGTCGGCAGATGGTGTGCCGCTTTCCAGGGCGGCGGCAACGGCCGGGTTGGCGGCTACGGCGGCGGTACGTGCCGCTGCCACCAGGTCCCAGGCCAGGTTTTCTTCGGGGTGGCCGATCCAGATGCCGTAGTTGCCGTTGATCCAGGAGCCGGGGAAGATGGTGTGCAGGCGCCCGTCAAAACGGGTATGGGCCAGAACATCCGAGCATGTGGTCAGGTTCAACTGGGGGGATTCAGCAATGCCGTGGTACATCCCCTGCAGAAAGGCGTAAGCATTGTCGGGATAATATTCCCAGGCATTCTCCCCGTCCAGAATGATCGGTACCACGCGCCCGTCACCACCCACACGGGCTTTGATGGCGTGCAGGCGGCTGCAGAGGTCGGCCACGGCCCGGCCTGAATCCCACTGGGAATAGGTAAAGCCGAGCAGATCGGAAAGCTGGTGGTCGCGGAAGAAGGTGCCTACTTCGCCGTGCGGGCCGCTGAAGCGCCAGGGGCGATAGAGACGTTCCTTGTGATCCCCCAGCCCCCCTTCCAGACTTTTGGCCAGAATCTCCTCGTCCGTGGCGATCCACTGGATGCCACACTCGGCGATGATGCCGAGGGTCTCGTTGCTGACCGATCCCTCCGACGGCCACATCCCTTTGGGGGTGAAACCGAAAATCTCCCGGAAATATTCCAGGCCGCGGCGGATGTGGGCGCGGGTATCCTCCGGGTGACGGAAGCTGGTGGCCGGCAGGTTGACCTGTGGCATGGCGGTCTTGGCCAGGCGGATGTCGCATAAGAGCGGCATGATCGGGTGGTAGTAGGGGGTGACGGACAGTTCGATGTGTCCCTCTTCGTGCAGACGTTTGTAAAGCGGGATGATAGCCTGCAGCAGTTCGCGCTGGGTGGCGAAGAGCTGCTGTTTATCCTCGGCGGTGAAGTTTTCCCCCTTAGCGACCAGCTCGGCAAAGAGCGGGTAGCGTCTGCGGGCGGCCTCACCGGTCCAGGCCAGGAAGAACCAGACCTGCAGGTCCAGCAGATCCTGGTCGCTGAAGTGCCGCACCCGTTCGCCGGCACTGCCCGGTTTCCCTTCGCCGGCCATGTAAAGCAGTTCCAGGTAGCGGCGGGATGGTTCGATCATGCGTTGGCGGTTGGCGGAAAAGAAGTTTTCCAGCAGAAAGATACGGTCGTCCCGGTTCAGGTCGGCCGGTGCCGCCATTCCTTTTTGCAGGAAGGGGTCAACGGCCGTGCCGTTGGCGTACTCCAGCAACTGCTCGATCAGGGAAGGCACCAGGTTGAAAACCGCCCGGGCTCCGGGCGTATCCTCAACAATGGCCGGCATGTCGAAGTAATCCTTGATCCCGTGCAGATAGGTCCAGGGCAGGGCGTATTCATTTTTCAGCGGATCCTTGTAGTACGGCTGGTGCATATGCCATACGATGACGACGTCGAGCGGGGTGGACATTGCTACTCCTCTATTCCTGTTCCTTCTTCCACTTTTCCACCTTGCCCTGATATTCACTCAACAGGCGCTGGGCCGCCTTCTGGTCCTTGGATTCGGCCACGATATGGATATGGGGGGTATACTGGTCAGGCAGCACCAGGGCCCACTCGTCGCCGAAATGGACCTTGATGCCGTCGATAAAGGTGGCTTCCTTGTCCAGGCTGTCTTCGCTCATGCGGCGCATGATGCCACCCTTCATCTCCCAGGCGCAGGAGAGGCTGGTCTGCAGGAAGGCCCGTTCCGGCACATCCTGCAGAACCTTTGAAAACGGTATGCCCCCGACAATGCCTAATTCGATCAGCTTGGCAATCGCAAACATACCGTCAAACGCAGCCTGGAATCGGGAGAATGCAAAGCGGCCGTCAGTGGAGCCGGCAAACATGACTTCCGAAGAACCGGCTGCTTCCAGCATGGCTCTGTCGCTGCTCTTGGTGCGAATCACCTGGCAGCGCTTCTGCCCGGCCATGGTTTCAATGATGGATGGGGCCTGAACCGGGACGGCAATGACACCTTTCTGACCCGCCTTGAGATTAAGGAAGGTCACCAGTGAGAGCAGTTCAATGCCGGTCAGGATCGAACCGGTTTCATCCAGCAGGGTAATGGCTTCGGCGTTGGGATCAAGCCAGAACCCGCCCTGGGCCCCCAGCGAGCTGACAATCTTGGAGAGCTGCACCAGGGCGGCCTGTTTGTCTTTGGTCTGCTTGCCGCCACGACCCTCGTCCACATAGGCGTTCAGGGCAATGATGTTGCATCCCAGTTCGTTCAGGATCAGCGGCAGGATCTGGCTGGCCGGCGAATAGTTAAAATCCACAACAACAGTCCAGGCGGCCTTTTTCAGCAGCTCCTTATCCAGCGCCCGGAAGAAACCCTCACGGTAGAAATCCACCACATTGTTGATGTCCGTAATGGCGCCCGGCTCGGTATGATGGGCGCGGCGGAAGTTTTCCTTGTAGAAGACCCCCTCCACACTTTTGGCCATGCTGCTGGAAAAGTCCAGGCCGTCGCCGTCCAGGAAGACGATTTCCATGGAGGTCGGATCATCCTGCCCCTGACGGAAGTGGAAGCCCCCCACCTCGCCAAAGGTTTTCAGCTTGTAGCAGAGCACCGGCAGCGGGGTCATCTTCATATCGCGCACGTTGACGCCGGCCGACAGGATGCCCCCCACGAAGCAGCGCTTGAGCATGCGTGAGGCCAGGTTGGAATCGCGGCCGCCCAGCACGAAGCTTCCTTTGGGAAGGGTTGTGCCGTAGGCGCACCCCAGCTTGGCCACAAATTCTGGGGTCAGCTCCACGTTGGAGAGCCCTTTGATGATGGCCCCTTCGAAGAGGGTTTTTTTCCACTTTTCGCCCCAGATCAGGTTGGCGGTGACCGTTGAACCGGCTTCGATGGTTTTGCGCGGCCAGATCTTGACGCCGGATTTGATGACGGAACCATCGCCTATGGAGGTGTCGGCGGCAACGATTACCCCCTCTTCCAGGGTACACCCCTGGCCGATGCGCACATTGGAACAGATCACGCCGTCGACGATGCGGGCGCCTTTTTTGACATAGGCGTTATCCCAGATCACGCAGCGGTTCAGCCGAACACCCGGCTCAATGGTGCAGTTGCGTCCGATGACCGAATCTTTGATATTCACATCACCCAGAATCTGGGAGTTGTCGCCGACCACCACGGTTCCTTCCAGACCTTCGGCATTCTCTACGTTAACGTCGGCGCCCAGACGCAGGTCTTTGCCCACAAAATCCTGCTTGGGTTCGTCGATCTTCAGGTTGACCTTGCCTTTGAAGATGTCGTGGTAGGCCTCGCGGTAGGAATCTGTGTTGCCGATATCGCGCCAGTAGCCCTTGACCGGCAGGCCGAAGAGCGGATCGCTGTTGCTCAGCATCCTGGGGAACAGGTCGTGGGAGAAGTCAAAGTTTTCGCCCTCAGGAATATAGTTGAAGACCTCCGGCTCGAGCACGTAGATGCCGGTGTTGATGGTATCGGAGATCACCTCGCCCCAGCCCGGCTTTTCCAGGAACTGGGTAATGCGCCTCTCTTTGTCGGTGATGACGACGCCGAACTGCAGCGGATCCTTGACGGAGGTCAGGGTGATGGTGGCCATGGCCTTGTTGTCGTGATGGAAATCGACGATTTTCTTGAGGTTGAAGTCTGTCAGCAGGTCGCCACTGATAACCAGAAAACGTTCATTCAGATATTTTTCTGCCGCCTTGACCGCACCGGCCGTTCCCATGTCCTGGAGCGGGGTGACGTAGGTGATCTTTACGCCGAAATCGGAGCCGTCCCGGAAGAACTTCTTGATCACGTCCGGCTGGTGATACAGCAGCATCACCAGGTCGGTGATGTCGTGCTTTTTCAGCAATTCGACGATATGCAGCATGATCGGGCGGTTGAAAAGCGGGATCATCGGTTTGGGCATATTGCTGGTAAGCGGCTGGATGCGGGTGCCGAATCCGCCGGCCATGATGACTGCTTTCATAGAAGTGCTCCTTGAGGATAAGGTCAAGGGGCCAGGGTCAAGGGTCAAGGAAAACCAGCGACGAAAAAAAAGCTGTACCCTTGCCCCATGACCCTTGACCCTGTTGTTACAATCCCGCCTTCAGCTTCTGGGCCTTCTTGGCCAGCACCCGGGCGATCTCGTGTTTCAGTTCGGTCAGGTCGCCGGATTTGACCACATAGCCGTCGGCCAGCCAGGCCGAGAAGTCATCCTTGTAGCAGGAAAAGGCCGAACAGAGGATCACCGGCATGTTGTGACGCTCCTTGACCAGCTTCTGCAGCAGCTCAATACCGCTTTCGTTTTTGAGCTTGATGTCCAGCACCGCCAGATCGAAGCTGCTTTCCTGCAACCTGTCCATGGCTTCGGTGATGTTAGCCGCCGTAACGACTTCATAGCCCTCTTCCTTGAGCTCTTCCGCGTACAGCAGACGGATGTTGGCTTCGTCGTCTACTACCAGTATCCTGTTCATTGCGATTCCTCCTTACGGGTGGGAAGTGTGATTGTATAGGTGATGCCGCCACTCGGCGGGGCAACGACAACCATCGGAATATCCAGCTTCTCCAGCATGGTGCGGCAGAGTGCCAGTCCCAGCCCGGAACCCATGTCATGGGTGATCGA
This sequence comes from uncultured Geobacteraceae bacterium, assembly GCA_942493195.1. Taxonomy (GTDB): domain Bacteria; phylum Desulfobacterota; class Desulfuromonadia; order Geobacterales; family Pseudopelobacteraceae; genus CAIPTY01. The sequence continues at coordinate 128,203 of OW818669.1, forward strand.
GAAAGGGGTCAGCAGGGATTCCAGCTCATCCTGGGAAACAACCCGTCCCCTGTCTTCAATGCGTATCTGGATCTTGTCATTATTTCGGTAAGCCTGGACATTGACCGTCTCGCCGGTGCGCCCGTCAATGTCGCTGACGATCAGGGTCCGTACACAGTAAGAGACCTGCTTGATGTCGATATATGCTTGGGGCAGATCCTGATCCGGCTCGAAGTGACATTCACAGCTACGCTGCATCAGCAGATCCTGAATATCCCGGATGGCGCTTTCCACCACCTGATTCACATCCCAGAAATCACGGGTGGGGTAGAGCGAATCGGAGTAGTTGAGAATTTCATCCAGGACCCCTTCCAGCTGGCGGGTCTCGCTGACGATGGATTCAATGAAGTCGCGCTTGGGGTCGGATGCGGGCGTGCTCTTGAGCATGGATCGGGCGAAACCGCCGATGATCATGAGCGGATTGCGGATGGAATGGGCGATGCTGGAGGTGATGCGTCCCACCAGTGCCATCTTTTCCATGCGTACGATCAGCTCCTGCTGTTCCTTCAGTTTGTTACTGGCCTCGGTCACACGATTGAGCTCAACCTGCAGGCGCTCGTACAGTGATGCCCGTTCGATGGCGAAGGCCACCGGGAAGGTGAAGGTCTCCAGGGAGTGCATGTCCTCCGGGGAGATGCTCTGGTGGGTAATGCAGTTGTCGGCGATGATCATACCGATGCGTCGGTTGCGTGAGTGCAGCGGCATAAGCAGGAAGGTGTCCACCCCCAGCAGCTGCGCCAGCCCCGGTGGTACGTCCTGATTGCAGAAGGCATTTTCGATCAGAACCGGGTGCTTGTTGTCGAGGGTTTTTACGATCAGGTGTTCCGTGTCTGCCAGCGGAAAAATGAGCTGCTCCAGAATGTCATGGAACTTGGCCCGTTCAGATGAAAGCTTGTTGGTGCGGAAATTCTGTGCCAGGGTCTGCAGATCCAGGTCGTTGCCGGCAATCTCGTCCCAGACCTGACTGGCCTCCTCGTAGTTGCGGGGGCCGATGGCCAGATAACCGTTGAGCATGGCGTGGTCGCGATCCACCAGCAGCAGGAAGGCGCGGTTCATGCCGAAACCCTTGCCGGCTGTTATTGCAGTCAGGGCAACTGAGAGGACCTCTTCCAGATCGACAGAGCTCTGCAGGACGGAACCTAATTCGTGGAGGAAACGGACTTCCAGGGTTTTGTTGTCAAGGAAACTGACCAAGGACTGGATCTGATTTTTCTGGCGCTGGTGTTCGGTGTGCACCAGACTGAAGACGGGGGCTAGCGGGTGGCCACTTTCGTGGAAACGGGCCAGATCGCGTTTGAAGTTTTCGCAGTCGCAACATTTTTCCAGGATTCTGCGACGCTTCGATGCCAGCAGATCTTCGTCACCCTCCCGAATGTTCGGGCAGACGCCCATTGCGATGATATCCCTGTCCCAACAGCATTCCCAGTCCACAATGGTCCTTGTCAAAATGTAGTAGTGGAAATTATAGCAATGAATGACGAGTTTGCAACCGGGCTTCGGCTCCGCTCAGCCGACAGTCACCCCGCTCCCTGAGCGGAGTCGAAGGGAGCCTACGCCTATTTTACATTCCAGGTTGTGCCCTGGGCCGAGTCCAGCAGCTGGATTCCTTTTTCCAGGAGCATGTCCCGGATTTCGTCGCCCCGTTTGAAGTTCTTGGCCTTGCGGGCCTCGCTGCGTTCGACGATCAGCGTTTCGATCTCCTCGGGAGAGATGTCGATCTGTCCTGCCTTGGCACTCTTGATCCCGGCCAGCCATTCCGCCGGCCGGCTGCCGAACAGCCCCAGTACTCCGCCGGTCTCCTTGAAGTGGTGGCGGACCCGTGCCAGCAGGGCCACTGCCACCGGCCCCTGGTCCTTGGTCTCCGCCAGGAAACGGTTGGTCGCCCGCACGATTTCGAAGAGGACCCCCAGGGCCTGGGCGGTATTGAAGTCGTCATCCATGGCCTCGCTGAAGCGCGCGGCGGCCTGATCAAGCTTCTCGCGCAATTCCATACCTGCCTCGGGCAGTGTTTCCATTACCGGCAGTTCACTGGATTCGGGCTGCAGTCTGAGAATTTCATCCACGGATGCCAGGCTGCTGTAGATCCTTTCCAGCCCGGCCTGGGCGTCGTCCAGGTTCTGGTCGGAGAAGTCGATGGGGGAGCGGTAATGGGCCGAAAGGATGAAGAAGCGCAGGGTCTCCGGGTTGTACTGCTCCAGCACCGTACGGATGGTGAAGAAGTTGCCCAGGGACTTGCTCATTTTTTCGTTGTTGATATTGACGAAGCCGTTGTGCAGCCAGTAGCGCACGAACTGGCAGCCGTTGGCCGCCTCGGACTGGGCGATCTCGTTTTCGTGGTGGGGAAAGACCAGGTCTTTGCCGCCGCCGTGGAAGTCAAAGGTTTTGCCCAGGAACTCCTCACTCATGGCCGAGCATTCGATATGCCACCCCGGCCGGCCCTGGCCCCAGGGCGATTCCCAGAACGGTTCGCCCGGCTTGGATCCCTTCCAGAGGGCAAAGTCCATGGGGTTGCGCTTCTTCTCGCCGATCTCCACCCGGGCGCCGGCCAGCATTTCATCAAGGTTGCGGCCGGAGAGCTTGAGATACTGCGGGAAGGTCTCCACGGCGTAGTAGACGTCCCCTTCCGATTCGTAGGCGTGCCCCTTGTCGATCAGGGTTTCAATGATGGCGATGATTCCGCCGATGTGGTCGGTGGCCTTGGGCTCCACTGTCGGCTTGGCCAGTCCCAGGCGGTCCATGTCCTCGTCAAAGGCCTGGATGTAGCGGTCGGCGATCGTGCGGTAATCGACCCCCTCCTGGTTAGCACGGTTGATGATTTTGTCGTCGATGTCGGTGTAGTTGCGGACGTAGGTGACATCGTAGCCGGCATATTTCAGGTAGCGGTAGATAACATCGAAGACCACGTTAGCCCGGGCATGGCCGATGTGGCAGTAGTCATAGACGGTGACGCCGCAGACGTACATGCCGGCCTTGCCGGGGGTCAGGGGGACGAAGGTTTCTTTTTCACCCGTGAGGGTGTTGTAGACGCGCAGTGACATAGGTGCGAACTCCCGACGAAAAAATGTCCGTTATTGTGCCTTTTTTTAATCGTGAAGGCAAGCGGCTTTACGGGCTTTCCCAGTAATCCCGGGCAAACAGAAACAGGGCCAGGGCACCTGCCAGACAGAGCACCGGCAGCAGGAAGGCGTTGTGGTAGTCAGCGGGATCGATGCCGGCCGGAATCCGTCGGCCGGCTCCGACGATCAGCCCCATGGCCTGCTGGGTGGTGGCGGCCCCCATCAGTACAAAGAAGTTCAGCGAGGTCAGGGCCGTACCCACGATCCGTACCGGAAACATGGCGCGGATGATCGGATAAATCATGACGCCGCTGGAAACCGCCAGGCCGATGGCAAAGAAGAGTGTCATCAGGAGCGGCTGCGGCAGTGCGTCGATCCACCCCAGGAAACCGGTCATGAGGAGCGCCAGGATCAGCTGGCCGGCCAGCAGGGTCCTTTTGTATGAGCGGAAAACGCGCCGGGCGACCGTGTCGGTCACGGTGCTGCCGGCGATGAAGCCCAGTGAGGTACACATCAGCATGCGGCCGGTGGCCTCGCGGGACAGCTGCAGCACCTCCATCAGGTAGGGGCCGCCCCACAGCCCCTGCAGTGCCAGGTAGTTGCCGTACCAGGCAAAGGCGATGATCCCCAACAGCCAGAAGTCGCGGCTACCGAAGATCTCACCCCAGGCCGCCAGCATGCCGACTTTTTTCTCTTCTGGCGTGGTTTCGGCGGTGGAGGCCGTGGTGGGCTTATCCCGCACCAGCCCGTAGACCAGCAGAGTCACAGCAATCTGAACAATCCCGATCGTTAGGAAGGAGTTGCGCCAGCCGATCGCCGCCACGGACAGTGCCAGCGGCGCCGTGGCCAGCAGGTTGCCCAGATTGCCCACCGCCACCATGAAGCCGGAGACCCGTCCAAACTCCTGCTTGCTGAACCAGTGGCTGAAAACGGTGAAGGTTGCCATCAAAACGGAGGCCGTACCGATGCCGATCAGGACCCGGGCGGCCATGGCTCCGGAGAGCGATTCTGCCTGGGAAAAGAGGATTCCGCCTGCGGCGGTCAGAATCCCGCTGGCGCTGATCACCAGACGGCTTCCCAATCGGTCGATCATTGGCCCCAGCGGAATCTGGGCCACGGCGTAGACATAGAACAGGATGCCGGAGAGGGAGCCGAGCTGTTGCGGTGTCAGATGCAGCTCGCGGGAGATATCGCCGGCTACCACCGCCAGTGAGACGCGGTAGAAATAGACCAGGATGTACATCAGTGCCAGGGTGGCAAAGATGATCCAGCGCCGGCGCTGTCGGTTCGGGACGCTAGTCATGCTTGGGATCTGCTGAGGTGCCGGCCGACTGCCGCAGCGGCAGCACAACGGTGAAGGTGGCCCCCTGCCCGACTTCGCTCTCGACCTTGATGTCACCGCCATGGTCCAGGACGATACCGTATGAGACCGCCAGCCCCAGGCCGGTCCCTTTGGGCTTGGTGGTGTAGAAAGGGGTGAACAGCTTTTCCTGCGACTCTTTGCTGATGCCGGCTCCCGAGTCACTGATGGAGACACGGCACTGCTGATCGGGCGAAATGGTTGCGGCAATTTTGAGCCCGCCGCCCGGTTCGATGGCCTGCAGTCCGTTGACGATCAGGTTGGTGAAAACCTGGCGGAGCTGGTCCTCGTCCGCTTCCACCAGGCAGCCGGCGGTTTCGTAGCTGCGCTCGATCCGGTAGGGTTCCAGCGGAATCTGGTGCCCCAACTGCTCCAGGATGTCATCCAGCAGCGCTTCCATGGGGAAGCTGCGCAGGCATTTCTTTTTGGTGCGGGCAAAGGTCAGCAGGTTGGAGACGATCCGCTCCACCCGGCCGACCTGCTTGATGATGGTTTCCACCTCGTACTTGTCCGACTCGTCCAGACTTGTGGACATCTCCAGCAGTTCGGCGTTTCCGCGGATAATCGCCAGGGGGTTGTTGATCTCGTGGGCCACGCCGGAGGCCAGCAGGCCGATGCCCACCAGGCGCTCGGCCCGGGCCAGCTCCTGCTGCGCCACCAGCAGCCAGTTGTTTTTTTCTTCCAGCTCGGCGGTGCGTTCGCGCACCTTTTCCTCCAGGGTCGTATTCAGCAGCAGAATGTCACACTCGCGCTCGATCAGGCGGTGCTTCATGATGTTGAACTCTTCGGCCATGATGGAGATCTCGTCATGCCCCCCCACCACGATATCCGGGATATGTTCGCCTAGGGCCAGCAGCCGGGCTCCCTCCTCAACCTGTTTGATGGGGCGCGACAGGCTGCTTCCCAGCCAGGCCGAAATGGCGGCGCCGATCAGTGCCGCAAAAATCAGGATAGCGGTGAAGACAACGTTGATGCGGGTGTGCAGCTCTTCGTAGTAATGCTGCGGCAGTCCCAGGTGCAGCACCGAAACGCCGATGATCCAGAAGATCAGCATGGCCACTACCAGCGGCGCCAGTGTGGCCACCGTCAGCTTGTAGCGTATGGAGTAGCGCAGGTGCTGCCTCATTTGGAGCCACCACCCAGCTCATATTCGGCGATCTTGCGGTCCAGGGTTTTGCGGGAAATCCCCAGAATCTCCGCCGCCCGGCTCTTGTGGAAGCCGGTCTCTTTCAGGATCGATGTAATATGCTGGCGTTCGATCTCATCCAGGGGTATCAGTTGTGCGGCCGTGCCGCCGGCAGCGACTGAGGCTTCGCGACGGGCACCCAGCGGCAGCAGGCCAACGGTGATGGTGCCGCTACGGGCCAGGATCACGGCCCGCTCCATGACGTTTTCCAGTTCACGCACGTTGCCGGGCCAGTCGTACTGCAGCAGGGCCTGAAGGGCGTCCTCATCGATGCCGGCCACCTCTTTTTTCATGCGGCGTGTGCAGGTTTTCAGGAAATGGCGGGCCAGCGGCTCGATGTCATCGCGGCGTTCGCGCAGCGGTGGCAGGTTAATGGAAATCACATTCAGACGGTAGTAGAGATCCTCGCGGAAACGCCCTTCGCGTACCTCCGTCATCAGGTCCTTGTTGGTGGCCGCCACAAAACGCACATCCACCTTGCGGGCCCGGGTTGAACCGAGCACGATGAAATCCTTCTCCTGAGTGACCCTCAGTAGTTTGGCCTGCACGGCCGGGCTGACATCGCCGATTTCATCCAGAAAAAGTGTGCCGCCATCGGCCTCCTCCAGCAGTCCCTTCTGGTTCATGACCGCGCCAGTGAAGGCGCCGCGCACATGGCCGAAGAGCTGGCTTTCCAGCAGCGTGTCGGAGAGGGCTGCGCAGTTCAAAGAGACGAATGGTTTTGTGCGGCGCGGGCTGTTGCGGTGCAAGGCGCTGGCGATCAGCTCTTTGCCGGTGCCGGATTCACCCATCACCAGAATGTTGGCGTCACTTTCGGCCACCTGCAGGGTCAGGTCATATACCTCGCGGAAGGCGGTGCTGCGGAAGATGATGTCGTCGGCTGTGCCGCTGCCGCGCTGCAGTTCCTCTCGCAGCTGTTTGTTCTCGCGGGCCAGACGGCGGTGGTCCAGCAGCCGTTCCAGCATCCCCAGCAGTTTCTCCTTGGGGAAGGGCTTGGTGATGTAGTCGTAGGCCCCCTGTTTGATGGCGTTGATGGCATCGTCGATGGTGCCGTGGGCGGTCATGATCACCACCGGGATGTCCGGCCAGCTTTTGCAGAGCTGATCCAGCATCTGCAGGCCGTCCAGGTCGGGCATGCGCACATCCTGCAGGATCATGTCGCAGGAGACAGAGGCGCTCCCCTTCAGTCGGGCCAGCAGGTCGGTGCCGCGGGAAAAGGTTTCCACGGAATAGCCGCTGGCCCGCAGCAGTTTATCCAGATAGCGCAGGATCTCCTGCTCGTCGTCACAGATGAATATGGTTGGCATGGGTGGTTCCTCGTTAATCGATTTCGTAATTCTTTGCTGACACGCCCGTAGTTGCTGGAAAAGTTCCCTCCCCCCTTGCGGGGGAGGGTTAGGGTGGGGGGGAGGTTGCAATGGAATGCTCACTGTTGTTGCTTCACCCACCCCCTAGCCCCCTCCCGTCCAGGGAGGGGGAATATGTTTCAGATTGCAATATGGTTTAGATGTAGGTCGCATTACAGTTCAACAACGCGACTCGTAACTACCAAACGCGGCTCATCCGCAATCCGTAATAGCCGGGGTCGTACTCGACCTGCACCCGCCAGCCATCATAGGGGCGCGTGAAGAGGTAACTACTGCCGATGCCGATGGCCGCTCCGGTGATCACGTCCAGGGCATAGTGCTGGTGTGCATCGACCCGGCTGTAGGCCACGTACGAAGCGGCCAGATAGGCTGGCAGACCATACTCCCAGCCATAGCGTTTGCGCAGGTATTCGGCCGAGGCGAACGAAGCCGAGGCGTGGGCCGATGGGAAGGAGTGGTCGTCCTTGCCGTTTGGTCGCGGGGCATGCACCGTATATTTGAGCAGGAAGGTTGTGCCGGCCGTCAGGGCCGCCGATTCCGTCAGTTGGATGGCTCCGGTCCCGTCGCGGTGTCCCAGCGTCACCCCGGCCGCCGCCACCGGCAATGTAATTGCCAGTACATCGCCGGCCAGTTCGACACCATCGGAGGCCCGGGCCGCGGTGATGGTGGTCAGGGTGAGGGTGAGGGCTGTTATGATGAACAGTATTTTTAACTGGAGCAGCTGGTGATGCATGTGTTTCTCCGGTTGTGGTGAGTATAGCTGCCTGATTATTGGTTGTAGTTCCGATTTTTATTCAACCAGTGACGTGCCTGATCCAGGCAGTTTCCCAATCTTTTGAATCGCCTGCTCAAAATCGCGATCGACCAGCCGTGATTCTGCATCAATGGATGCACGGTAACGCTCATATTCCTGCTCCGCCTTTGCCTTGGCTGCTTCTGCGGAAATCGTCCCGGCATGATCCAGCAGCTCGTGCTCCGACAGTTTCAAAAAATCATCCAGCTTCGTAATCCAATCCTGCATCGTCATGACCTTGCGCCGGAGCGCCTGGAGTTCGGCAAATTCGATGTAGGCTGTTACAATGCGGTTGAGAACCTGCAACTCATCCTCGTTCAGGTAGTTCTTGGCAACCGATACATCCCCTTTTCTCACAATTCCACCAGGACGAGTCGTCTTCAATCCCATGAGCTGCATGGCCGCATTGGCCCTTTGATGGATCAGTTCTGCTGCCGTATGGCCGTGACAGGCCCAGTGCATCTTGTTCTGCACCGTGGCAAAAAACTGCTGTGAAAGCTCCGTGTTGGCCGTGTAATCAACGCTGGTGGCATAAATGTCCAGCACCTTCTGATAGAAGCGCCGCTCAGATGAACGGATGTCACGAATCCGTTCCAGTTGCTCATCAAAATAATCCTTCTGACCTTGTCCCGGCGGATTTTTGAGTCGTTCGTCATCCATGGTGAAGCCCTTGACCAGGTATTCACTCAACAGTGCCGTTGCCCATTGACGGAACTGAGTGCCGCGGTGGCTGCGAACACGATAGCCAACGGCCAGGACGGTTTTGAGGTCGTAGTGTTCAACTTCACGCGTTATCTGTCGTGAACCCTCGGTTTGAACTATTCGATAACGTCGAATAGTTGCCCCCGGTTGAAGCTCTCCTTCAGAAAAAATCTCTTTTAGGTGATGGTTTACTGTATTCACTCCGATTTGAAACAGTTCGGCCAATTGCTTCTGCGTTAACCACAACGTTTCATTTTCAAAACGACACTGTATGCGGGTCCGGCCATCCTCGGTCTGGTAGAGAATTATCTCCGATTGGGGCAGTGGCTCACTGTTCATGTCTTACCTCATTAGTCACTTCAGTCTGGCAAATTTTTGCCGCTGCTCAAGTTTTGTAGTTAGATTTTTGCGTACGTAGCAGAGCGACTGATTGATGGTAGCCGGGGAATTTATTCCCCGAAAATTGCAGGTACATTTCATCTTGTCACGTACGTGACGAATGAATATCCGGTATTTTGATCCGTGGGATAAATCCCACGGCTATCATCACACGCCCCTACAGGACTTAAGACAAATGGAGCAAAAAACTAATCGGACAGCGCTGCTCAAGACAAAAATACAATTCTCGACTTTTCGGGGAAATATTGAGGCCGTCTTAAGGACAAAAAGATACATACCCAGACAAAAAGAATCAACAATTGTTTCTCTCTCCAAGTCAACCTCATTATCAAAACTCCAATAACTGCCCGTATTTATTCCAATTAATCCGATTGACCCAAGTTGTGCAATTTTGGCACGTACGTTGCCGTATACGTCGGGATTTACTCCAGATGACATCATGGATGTACACAAATACACGGAAGCGGAGGGTTGTATGGGTAAAGTAGAGCTGTTCCCCGGTGTAAACCGTAGGGACTTCATGAAGACATGCATAACGGTCTCGGCCATGTTGGGCCTGCCGATCGGTATGGTCAGCAAGGTGGCTGCGGCGGCACAGAAGGCGGATAACCGTCCTGCTGTGATCTGGCTGCATTTTCAGGAGTGTACCGGCTGTTCCGAGTCGCTGCTCCGTTCATCGCATCCGACTGTGGCCAACCTGATCCTTGATATGATCTCCCTGGATTACCACGAAACGCTTATGGCCGGCTCCGGCCACCAGGCCGAGAAGTCCATGCATGACTCCATGACCGCTAACAAGGGTAAATACATCCTGGTGGTTGAGGGCGGCATCCCCACCAAGGACAATGGCATTTACTGCAAGGTGGCCGGCAAGACCGCCCTGGAGTCGCTGCGCACGGCCGCTGCCGGAGCCGCGGCCATCATATCCATCGGTACCTGCGCCAGCTATGGCGGCATTCAGTCCGTGGGCCCCAACCCCACCGGCGCCGTCGGCGTGGGTGAGATTATCAAGGACAAGCCGATCATAAACCTCCCCGGTTGCCCGCCCAACCCTTACAACTTCCTTTCCACGGTGCTGTACTACGTGACCTTCAAAAAACTGCCCGAGCTGGACAAAATGGGACGCCCCATGTTCGCCTACGGTCGCAAGATTCACGAGCACTGCGAGCGCCGCGCCCATTTCGACGCCGGCCGTTTTGCCAAGTCCTACGGCGATCCGACCCATGCCGAAGGGTATTGCCTCTACAAGCTGGGGTGTAAAGGTCCTGCCACCTATGCCAACTGTTCGGTGCTCAAGTTTAACGACGGCGTGGCCTGGCCGGTGGGTATTGGCCATCCCTGCATCGGCTGCACCGAGCCGGACCTGCTCTTCAAAACCGCCATCGCCGACAAGGTCCAGATCCACGAGCCGACACCGTTCGACAGCTATGCTCCGGTTGATCTGAAGAGCAAGGGCAAAGGGCCTGATCCGCTGACCACCGGCGTGATCGGTCTGGCGGCCGGTGCCGCCATCGGTGCCGGTGTGATGATGTCCAAAAAACTCCCGGACGGGCCTGAAAAGGGGGATGACCATGGGAAAACCGAGTAGACGTCAGTTTTTCAAGATCATGGGTGCCACCGGCGCAGCCCTGCTGGCCGGGCGTGGCGCCGCCCAGGCCTCCGAAACCCATCAGGTCAACAACGAGACCATCGGCATGCTGTATGACGCCACCAAATGCGTTGGTTGCAAGGCATGCATGTCGGCCTGCAAGCAGGTCAACGGCGATTACGGCAGTCTGGCCTATGAGCGGGCCAGCTTCGACCAGGACGGCCTGTGGGATGCCCCCCAGGATCTGTCCGGCAGCACCCGCACCTTGATCAAGCTGTTCAAGGAGTCGGACAAGGAGTGGTCCTACGTCAAGTACTCCTGCATGCACTGCCAGAAGCCGTCCTGCGTTTCAGTCTGCCCAGTCAGCGCCATGACCCGCAATGCCCTGACCGGCACAGTCGACTACAACAAGAACACCTGCATCGGCTGTCGTTACTGCCAGATTGCCTGTGCCTTCAATATTCCCAAGTTCCAGTGGGACAAGGCCATACCGCAGATCGTCAAATGCGACCTGTGCAAGGACACCAACCTGGTTAAGAAGGGCATCACGGCCTGCGCCGAGGTCTGCCCGGCCGGTGCCATCACCTTCGCCAAACGCAAGGATCTTTTGGCCGAGGCCAAGCGCCGCATCGCCGAGAAACCGAACGCCTACCAGAATCACATCTATGGCGAAAAAGAGGTGGGGGGCGCCAATCACCTCTACCTGTCAGCCATGCAGTTCAAAAAGCTGGGTCTGCCGGAGCTGAAGGAAGAGGCCCCGGCCGAGTTCTCCGAAAAGATCCAGCACACCATCTACAAGGGTTTTATCGCCCCGGTGGCGCTCTATAGTACGCTCTGCTTCATTGCCCTCAAGAACATGAAGGGGCATGGCGAAGCCGACAAGCAGGACCACGAATCAACCGGCAAGGGGGAGCACCACAATGAGCCATGATGAATTTCAACGACATGACGCCAAGATTCTGACCCCTTCCTTTATCGTACTGCTGACCCTGACACTGATCGGCTTCGCCCTGATCGCCGTGCGTTTCATCAAGGGGATCGGCGCCGTTTCCAACATGAGCGACGGTTATCCATGGGGCATCTGGATCACCTATGATGTCGCCACCGGAACGGCCATTGCCTGCGGCGGCTACGCCATGGCGATCCTGATCTACATCCGCAACCATATGCACTACCACCCCATGATCCGCTCGGCTATCCTGACCAGTATGTTCGGCTACGGCCTGGCCGGCTTCTCGGTCATGGTGGACGTCGGTCGTCCCTGGAACGCCTACAACTTCTTCATCCCCTCCAAATGGCAGGCCAATTCGGCCATGTTCGAGGTGGCGCTGTGCGTCATGGCCTACACCACCGTACTGCTGCTTGAGTTTCTGCCGGCCGTCTTGACTACCCTGGAAAAGACCAAATGGCAGACCCTGCAGAACCTGATGGACTGGCTGCACAAATACACCGGTATCAACCGCCCCGAGCGCATGGAAGAGCGCCTGGAGGCGGTCAAGGATCTGGCCGCCTGGCTGAAGCCGCGCCTGGACAAGGTACTGATCTTCGTCATCGTGCTGGGAATCACCCTGCCGACCATGCACCAGTCATCCCTGGGGTCACTGCTGCTGATCGCCTCCACCAAGCTGCATCCGCTGTGGCATACCGGCTTCCTTCCGCTGCTGTTCCTGATCAACTGCATGTTCATCGGCTACTCCATCGCCATCCTGGAATCGGTCATCTCCTGCTATGCCTTCAAGCGCCCCTTTGAGACCAAGGAGCTGTCCGGCATGGCCAAGATTATTCCGTGGCTGACGGTAATCTGGCTGAGTGTCGTGGTGGGTGACCTGATCTGGCGCGGTCAGCTCGGTGCTGCCCTTTCCCTTGACTTCTACTCAGGTTTCTTCCTGCTGGAGTTCTGTCTGGTGGCGGGAGGTTCGCTGCTGATGTTCAGCGGCAAGAAGCGCGAGTCGATCCGCTGGCTGTTCGTCTCCGCCGCTCTAATCGTTCTGGGCGGGGCACTCTACCGCTTCAACGTCTACCTGATCGGTTTCAACCCCGGTAAGGGGTGGCATTACTTCCCGGCCCTGGCTGAATTATTGATCACCGTCGGCATTGTGGCCTTCGAGATCCTGGGCTACCAGGTACTGGTCAAGATCCTGCCGGTTCTGCCCAAGCTGCATACGCGGCAGCAGCTTGATGCCGGGCATGCTGTGGCGGAAAAGGCGTAACTCAAAAGCATTATTTAACACAGAGGCACAGAGAACACAGAGAACGTCAAAGTCTGTTTTTTGTTATAACCCGAACGTAATGTTTTGGGTTCCTCTGAGTCCTCTGAGACTCTGTGTTTAAACAATTTAGAATCTAATTTTTGGAGGAATTATACATGGCAAGAATTACCCTTGACCCGGTCACACGTATCGAAGGTCACCTGAGAATTGATGTGGAAGTTAATGGCGGAGGCGTCACTAACGCCTGGTCATCGGCCCAGATGTGGCGCGGCATTGAAACGATCCTGCAGGGGCGTCCGCCCGAGGATGCCTGGATCTACGCCCAACGTTTCTGTGGTGTCTGCACCACTGTGCACGCCATCTCCTCGATCCGCTCCGTTGAGCATGCTCTGGGTGTGGAAGTGCCGATGAATGCCCAGTACATTCGCAACATGATCATGGCCCAGCACTCCGTGCAGGACCATATCGTTCATTTCTACCATCTGTCGGCCCTGGACTGGGTTGATGTTGTATCGGCTCTCAAGGCCGATCCCAAGAAAACCGCCCAGTTGGCCCAGAGCATCTCCGACTGGCATGGCAACAGCGAGACCGAATTCAAGGCGGTCCAGACCAAACTGAAATCCTTTGTTGAGACCGGCCGCCTGGGGATCTTCTCCTCCGGTTACTGGGGACATCCGGCCATGAAACTGCCCCCTGAGGCCAACCTGATGGCTGTGGCCCACTACCTGAAGGCCCTTGATTACCAGCGCAAGGCCGCCCAGGTCGGCGCCATCCTGGGGGGCAAGAACCCCCACATCCAGAACCTGTGCGTCGGTGGTGTTGCCACTGCCGTCAATATGGAGAATCTGGCCACCATCAATATGGAACGTATTGCTGCCCTTCGTTCGCTGATGGAAGAGACCCGTGAGTTCGTCCAGAAGGTCTACTACCCCGACATGATCGCCATCGCATCGGCCTACAAGGAGTGGTTCAAGTACGGGCGCGGTGTGGTCAACTATCTGGCTGTGCCGGAAATGCCGGAAGATACCAAGAACACCAAGTTTGCCATTCCGGGTGTTATCATCAACAATGCTGACCTGAAGGGTGCCCGCATCATTACCAATCATCAGGATGAGGCGCTCATCAAGGGTATCACCGAGAACGTGGCCCACGCCTGGTACGAAGGGAGCAGCAGTCACCATCCCTGGGATGGTGAGACCAAGCCCAAATACACCGAGTTTCAGGACAACGGCAAGTACACCTGGTGCAAGGCCCCCCGTCTGGATGGCAAGCCGGTTCAGGTTGGCCCTCCGGCCCAGCTGTTCGCCGCCTATGCCGGCGGCAACCAGAAGGTCAAGAAGCTGGTGGACGAAAGCTGCGCCAAGATCGGCATCGGCGTGAATGACCTGCACTCCACCATGGGCCGCCTTGGCGCCCGTGCCATCCGTGCCCACATCATGGCCGATTACTCCCTGGAGTATCTGGACAAACTGGTGGAAAACGTTGCCAAGGGTGACAAGGCCTATGCCAACCACACCGAAATTCCCAAGGGTGAGTATCGCGGCGTCGGTTTCCACGAGGCCCCGCGCGGCACGCTCTCCCACTGGATCGTCATCAAGAACCAGAAGATCAAGAACTACCAGGCCGTCGTTCCGTCTACCTGGAATGCCTCGCCCCGCGATGAGAAAGGTGCCATGGGTCCCTATGAAGCCTCGCTGGTGGGCAACCCGGTGGCTCAGAGTGACAAACCGCTGGAAGTATTGCGCACGATCCACTCCTTCGACCCCTGCATTGCCTGCGCTGTGCATACGATCGATCCGGAAGGCAAAGAGATTACCAAAGTAAAGGTGATGTAAAAAAACGGTATATCCACCACGAAGGCACTAAGATCACGAAGTTTAGAATCAAAATCTTTTGGGGTAAATCAAAAGTATTTGCTTTGTGGTTTCTTCGTGTCCTTCGTGTCTTCGTGGTGAAAAAGGATTCCCTATAATGCAGACATTGATATTTGGGGCGGGTAACCTGCTCTGTTCGGACGAAGGTTTTGGCGTGCATTTCATCAAGTATCTGGAAAAGCATTATGTCTTTCAGGATGACGTGGAGCTGTACGATGGCGGCACCCTGGGGATCATGGTGACCCACCTGCTGGAGGATGCTGATCGGGTTTTTCTGATTGATGTGGTCGATGCCCCCGGTGAACCGGGGGATGTCTTCCGCTACGAGAAGGAAGAATTTCTGCTGGGCAGGCTGCCAATCAAGATGTCGCCGCACCAGATCGGCATTCAGGAGGTCCTGACCCTCTCTGACTTGCGCGGGCGCACCCCCGATCAGGTTTCGTTGTTCGGGATCATACCGCAATCCTACGACGCCGGCGTGGAACTGACGCCGCTGTTGGAAGAAAAATTGCCGGGGCTGGCTGAGCTGGTGGTGGATGAACTGCGGTCCGCAGGGCATGTAATCAGCGCCGTCGGCACCTGTTGACTACCGGTACATAATTTTGAATGCCAAAACGGGGTCCGCTAGTGTGGGCCCCGTTTTGCTGTTCAGTGTATGAGAGTCGGCATTCAGGCAGGCATGCTGCTGGAGGCTTTCTGCTGCAGCGGCAGGGCCACTGTGAAGGTGGTGCCGACTCCGACCGTACTCTCCACCCGGATCTCCCCGCCGTGGTCGCTGACAATGCCGTAGGAAACCGCCAGTCCCAGTCCGGTGCCGCGCGCTTTGGTGCTGAAGAAGGGTGTGAAGAGCTTGTCCAGATCTTCTTCGCGGATACCGCAGCCACGATCCTGAATCGTTATCTCTGCCGTCGCTGCTTTCTGTATCGCATCCACCAGCAGCTCGCCTCCCTCCGGCATGGCCTGCAGTCCGTTCAGGATCAGATTGGTGAAAACCTGTCGCAGCTGGTCCTGATCCCCTTCAATGCTGCACTCCTTGCCCCAGTATCCCCTGACAATACGATAGCGTTCCAACACAATCTGATGGCCGACCTGATCCAGGATATCGTCCAGCAACCTCCCGAGTTCGAAGGGGGTTATCCGCTTCAAACCGCTGCGGGAGAAAACCCGCAGGTTGCCGACGATCCGCTCGATGCGGGCTGTCTCCTGGATGATCTCATCCACCTCTTCCTGCTGTTCGGCATCTGCCGGCAGCGTGTCCTGCAGCAGTTCGGCGTTGCCGCGGATGACCGCCAGCGGGTTGTTGATCTCGTGGGCAACACCGGCTGATAAGAGCCCCAGTCCTGCCAGTCGCTCGGCCTTGGCCAGTTCTCTCTGAGCCGTCAGCAGCTGCTGGTTGGACTCCTCCAGCTGCCGGGTGCGCTTCTGTACCTTCTGTTCCAGGGTGTTCTTGAGCGTGCTGACCTCGCGGTTCATGGTGTTGAACTCTTCGGCCAGCAGATTAATCTCGTCATTGGTGTGCACGTTGATCGGTTCGATATGCTCACCGGCGGCAATGCGGCGGGCTCCCTCGGCCAGATCCCGCACCGGGCGGGCCATGCGGCTGCTGATCCAGGTTGAGAGGGTTACACCGATGACGGATACGAACAGCAGCACCCCTGCAAAAATCAGGTTAAGGTTGGTGCGCAGTTCCATCAGCGGCTTTTCCGGCATGCCCACGTACAGTGCCCCCACGACTCGGTTGTCCGGGTCGCGGATCGGCTCGTAGGCCGAGATGAACCAGTCGTTCAAAACAAAGGCGCGGTCGCTCCAGAGCCCCCCCTTTTCCAGTACGTCCGCAGCTACCTCGGCCGACATGAGTGTGCCGGTGGCGCGATTGCCATCGGCATCCCGCACACTGGTGGCGATGCGCACATCCCCCAGGAATACCGTCGCGGCCCCTTTGGCTTCGCGGTCGTAGACAATCCGGGTAATGGTATCCACCACCCGTTCATCACCGTTCAGCATCAGCCCGGCCTGCAAAACCCCCACCACACGACCATCGTCCCCACGCAGTGGCGCTGCTGCCACCAGCATCAAGGCCTGTTCCTGCAGTTTGCCGGGGGCCGGCCGTGAGCGGGGCGTTGCTTTGATGGCAATGGTGGCATCCTTGATCAGGGCCGGATTCTCTCGGCCGATGCGGTCCCTGGAATACACTTGGGTGCCGCCCCATTGGGAGCCGGTCAGCGCACGGGCAATCAGCGGATCCTGTCCCAGATCATCACCCTTCCGGGAAGGATTGGCAGCCCGGTAGCGGACAATCCCCGTATCATCCAGGACGTTCAGGAAGCTGAGTTGTTCGCTTTTCAGTAACTGGCGGGAGATTTTTTCCAGATCCGTCACCTGCCCTGATTGCAGTGAGGCGGCCATTTGGGAGTTCAGGGCCGCTATCTTGACGATGCCCGTCAGGTGGTTGATCTCGTCCAGATAGACCTTGCGGGCCGAGTTGAGGTCGCCGATGACCTTCTGCTGGGCCTGCTTGAAAACCCGGTCCGTGATCAGGGTTGCGCCGATGAACCAGGAGAGCAGAATTGCCACGCTCAGCGGGGTCAGGGTAGCGAATAACAGCTTGCGGCGTATAGAGGTGCGAACGCGGTGCATCAGGGCTCCGGGTCCATCAATCCAAATTCTTCAATGCGGCGGTCCAGCGTGCGGCGCGAGATCTTGAGGATCTCGGCCGTGCGGCTCTTGTGGTAGCCGGTCCCCTTCAGGACCGCTTCGATATGGTGACGCTCCATCTCCTCCAGGGGGACCATGCGGGATGGTGCCGTTGCCGGGGGCACTGAAAGCGCCGACAGTACGGTCGGTTGCGCCAGTGCTGTCGAGGCGGGCCGCAGGGGGAGCGCTGCGGTGGTGATGCTGGGGCCGTTAGTCAGAATAACGGCCCGCTCCATGACGTTTTCCAGTTCGCGCACATTGCCGGGCCAGCCGTAGCGCTGCAGTGCCTCCATGGCGTCCGGTTCGAAGCTGTGGATGGCTTTGGACATGCGGCCGGCAAATTTGCGCATGAAGTGAATCGCCAGGGGGGCCACATCTTCGGGGCGCTCCCGCAGCGGCGGCAGTTCGATGGTGATGACGTTCAGGCGGTAGTAGAGATCCTCCCGAAAGCGCCCTTCGCTGACCTCACGCTGCAGGTCCTTGTTGGTGGCGGCCACAAAACGCACATCCACCTTTTTGGGGCGGGTCGAGCCGATGGGGATGAAGTCGCGCTCCTGGATGACGCGCAGCAGTTTGGCCTGAACAGCCGGACTGACATCGCCGATTTCATCCAGAAAGAGGGTACCGCCGTCGGCCTCTTCCAGCAAACCCTTCTGGTTCATGATCGCCCCGGTGAAGGCCCCCCGCAGGTGACCGAACAGCTGGCTTTCCAGCAGGGTGTCCGACAGGGCGGCACAGTTGAGCGAGACGAAGGGCTGGTCACGGCGCAGGCTGTTGCGGTGCAGGGTCCCGGCGATCAGTTCCTTGCCGGTGCCCGACTCCCCCAGAATCAGAATGTTGGCGTCGCTGGCCGCCACCTGCAGGGTCAGGTCGTAAACCGCCCGGAATTTGGGGCTGGCAAAGACCGTCGGTTCGCGGCTGCCGCTCACTGAGAGTTCCTCGCGCAGCAGTCGGTTCTCCCGTTCCAGGCGGCGGTGCTCCAGCACATGCTCGACGAGTGCCAGTACCTTCTCCTTGGGAAAGGGCTTGAGCAGGTAGTCGTAGGCCCCCTGTTTGATGGCCTGAACGGCATCATCCACCGTGCCGAAAGCGGTCATCATGATTACCGGAAGCTCAGGTCGGGACTTCTTGAGCTGCTTTAATACCTGCAGGCCATCCATGTCAGGCATGCGCACATCCTGCAGCAGCAGATCCACAGTACCGCCGTCGGGTGCCTGCAGGCGTGCCAGCAAGTCGCTGCCGCGGCTGAACGTCTCAACCTGATGCCCGCTCAGGCGTTTTTTCAGATATTTCAGGATGCCTTCTTCATCGTCGCAGATGCAGATGTGTGCCATGGGGAACCTCTTTAACAGGAATTGCAAACTCAACTTTTGTAATTATCTAAAAGTCCCCTCCCCCCTGGCGGGGGAGGGTTAGGATGGGGGGGAGGTTGCTATGGAATTAGCATGTGGCAGCTTCACCCACCCCCTAGCCCCCTCCCGTCAAGGGAGGGGGGGTACAAGCGAAAACGATCCACTCGGCAGATTTGTACATTACTTGGCAAATTTGCACAATCCTAAAGATGCTGCTGACCGATGTGCCCCCCCCCCGCGATTAAGGACCCCTTGTTATCCCAATACCAGCAGCTATTCAGACGCTTATCCGCAATCGTGTAAACACAATTGGCACACCAATTGCCGTATACGCCCTGTCACTCATTAATTTGGGCATTTATGCCGCTTCACACATAGGGAAAGGAGTATCAATCAGTATGGGAATGTCACGTAGGCAATTTCTGCAGGGCGGGGCACTGGCGGCAGCCGGTGTTGCTCTGAGCAGCACACCGGGCGAGGCCAATGCCGATGCACCGGTTTCGCGCATCAAGGGGATCAAGGCCAGCACCTCGATCTGCCCGTTCTGTGCAGTCGGTTGCGGACTGCTGGTTCACAGTAAGAACGGCAAGATCATCAACATCGAGGGGGATCCCCAACATCCGATCAACAAGGGCTCGCTCTGTTCCAAGGGTAGTTCGATGTTCCAGATCGCCAACAATGACCGTCGCCTGCAGAAGGTCATGTATCGCGCGCCCGGTTCCGACCGCTTTGAAGAAAAATCATGGGACTGGGCCCTCAGCCGTATCGCCATGCGTATGAAAGAAACCCGCGACAAAACCTTCAAGATCAGCGAGCTCAACAAGAAGGACAACAAGGAATACGTTGTAAATCGCACGGACGGCATGGCCTTCTTCGGTGGTGCCGGCCTGGACAACGAGGAATGCTACCTCTGGTCCAAATTCGCCCGCGCCATGGGTGTCGGACAGTTGGAACATCAGGCCCGATTATGACACTCCTCTACAGTCGCCGGTCTGGCGGCTTCATTTGGACGTGGGGCAATGACGAATCACTGGATCGACCTGAAAAACAGCGACAGCATCTTTATCATTGGCTGTAACCCGGCCGAAAACCATCCGATCTCCTTTAAATGGATCGAGGAGGCCATGGATAACGGCGGCAAGCTGATTGTCGTTGATCCGCGCTATACCCGCAGCGCCTCCAAGGCCGATATCTACGCCCAGGTCCGTCCCGGCACCGATATCGCTTTTTTAGGCGGTATGATCAACTACGCCTTGCAGCATGACCTGATCCACGAGGAGTATGTGCGGGATTACACCAATGCCACCTTTATTGTCAGCGACACATATGACTTCAAAGACGGCATGTTCTGTGCCTTTGACGACCAGGAGAAGGTCTACGACCTGAAGGCCTGGGCGTATGAAACCGGCGCTGACGGCAAGCCGAAGCGCGACCTGTCCATGAAACATCCCCGTAGCGTCTACCAGTTGCTCAAGAACCATTACAAACGCTACGACATTGAGATGGTCTGCTCTATCACCGGAACCAAGATGGAGGACTACCTCAAGGTCGCCAAGAATTTTTGCGCTACCGGGCGGCCCGATAAGGCCGGTACGATCCTGTATGCAATGGGTATCACACAATCCACACACGGCACCCAGAATGTGCGAGCCGTAGCCATGCTGCAGATGCTGCTGGGTAATATCGGCATCGCCGGCGGCGGTGTCAACGCCCTGCGCGGTGAATCCAACGTACAGGGTTCCACCGATTACGGCCTGCTGTTTCATCTGCTGCCCGGTTACCTCAAATCCCCCGAGTTCGATAATGTCGACCTCAAGGCCTATGTGGAGAAATGGACGCCGAAAAGCAAGGATTCCAAGAGTGCCAACTGGTGGGGCAATACCCCCAAGTACATCACCAGCCTGCTCAAGGCCTGGTACGGCGATAACGCCACGGCCGCCAACGACTTCTGTTACTCCTATCTCCCCAAACGCATGGGGAGCTACGCCTACAACAAGATTATCGAGAAGATGGGCAAAGGGGAGCTGGAAGGAATGGTCTGCATGGGGATGAACCCGGCGGTGGGCGGTCCCGACTCGGGCCATGCCCGTACCGCTCTGGGCAAGCTGAAATGGCTGGTAACTGTGGACCTGTGGGAAACGGAAACCTCCATCTTCTGGAAGCGTCCCGGCGTTAATCCCAAGGACATCCAGACCGAGGTCTTCATGCTGCCGGCCGCCTCGTCGGTGGAGAAGGAAGGTTCGATCTCCAACTCCGGTCGCTGGGCCCAGTGGCGCTACAAGGCCGTTGAGCCGGTGGGCGAATCCATGAGCGACCTCTGGATCATCGACCAGTTCTATAAACGCCTCAAGGATCTGTACACCAAGGAAAAGGGGGCCTTCCCCGAGCCGATCACCAAACTGGCCTGGAACTACGGCACTGGCCATGAGCCGGATGTGCACCTGGTGGCCAAGGAGATCAACGGCTACTTTACCAAGGATGTGACCGTCACGGAAAAGGACAAGACCCTGGAGTTCAAAAAAGGTGATCAGGTTCCGGCTTTCAAATACCTGATGGACGACGGTTCCACTACGGGGGGCTGTTGGGTCTACAGCGGTTCCTATACCAAGGACGGCAACCAGATGGCCCGCCGCGACGAATCCGATCCCACCGGGCTGGGGCTGTTCCCCAAGTGGTCCTGGTGCTGGCCGGTCAACCGCCGCATCATCTACAACCGCGCCTCGGTCAATCCGGCCGGCGAGCCCTTCAACCCCAAGCGTTCCGTTATCGCCTGGGATGCCACGGAGAAGAAGTGGAAGGGGGATGTGCCCGACGGTCCCTGGCCACCCATGAAGGACGACAAGGAAGGCAAATATCCCTTCATCATGCTGCCGGAAGGGCATGCCCGTCTGTACGCCCTGGATCTGAAGGACGGTCCGTTCCCCGAACATTACGAACCGGCCGAGAGTCCGGCCAGCAACCTGATGTCCACGGTACAGCACAACCCGGCCGTCAAGATTCCCAAGAATGTCTCCAGCGATCTGAACAAGTTCCCTTTCATCGGTACCACCTACCGCATGACGGAGCACTGGCAGACCGGCGGTATGACCCGCAGTCTGCCCTGGCTTAACGAACTGGTCCCCGACATGTTCGTAGAGATCAGCGAAACCCTGGCCAAGCAGAAGGGGCTCAAACGGGGTGACAAGGTGAAAGTTACTACAGAGCGTGGTTCGATCGAAGCCATTGCCCTGATTACCTCTCGTCTCAAGCCCTTTAACGTGAGCGGAAAGCAGATCGAACAGGTCGGTATGCCCTGGCATTTCGGCTACGCCGGTCTGGCTACGGGTGACAGCGCCAACATGCTGACACCATCGGTGGGCTGCGCCAACACCAGCATCCCCGAGTTCAAGGCGTTTCTCTGCAATCTTGAAAAAGGGGGTAACAAGGCATGAGTTCAACACCCGTAAATTTTGAAAAGACCAAGACCTTTTTGATCGATACAACCAAATGCACCGGCTGCCGTGGTTGTCAGGTGGCCTGCAAACAGTGGAACCAGCTTAAGGCTGAAAACACGAAATTCTTCAGCGGCGAGGGGTATCAGAACCCGCCTCTCATGTCCGAGTTCACCTTTACACGCGTCAAGTTCAAGGACTATCAGAAGGATGGCCAGAACGAATTCGCCTTCTACAAAGAGATGTGCATGCACTGCAACGAGCCGGCCTGCGCCTCGGTCTGTCCGGTGGGCGCCTTCAATAAAACCGCCGAAGGACCGGTGGTCTATGATGCCAAACGCTGCATCGGCTGCCGTTTCTGCATGATCGCCTGCCCCTTTGGCGTACCCAAGTACGAGTGGAGCAAGGCCTTTCCGTTGGTGCGCAAGTGCACCGGCTGTTTCAGCCGCATCAAGGAAGGGATGGAACCGGCCTGCGCCACGGCCTGTCCGACCGCCATCACCTACGGGCCGCGAGCCGAGATGATCAAAGAGGCCGAGAAGCGCCTCAAGAACCGGCCGACCCGTTACCACCAGGCCATCTATGGCAAGGAGGAGGCTGGTGGCACCAGCGTGCTTTATCTGACCCAGCAGCCGCTGGATGAGCTGGGTTTCAAACCGGTCACCAAACGTGCATTACCTTCTTACACCTGGCAGGCACTGCGATTGGTTCCGGGCATCTTCCTGACTGTCGGCGGCGGACTATCGCTACTGTCATGGTTTACCCACCGCAAGGAGCGTATCCGTCGGGAAGAGCTCTTCAAGAACAGCAAGGCTGAGCCGGAAACCGCCAGCCAGGAGACAAAGGAGGAGAACCGATGACCGCAGCAGCACGTATCATACTCGACGAAATCAAGGGCTATCACAATTTCCTCAAATTCATGATCGGCCTGGTGGTGCTGGGTGCCCTGGCCTCAGCCGTGCGCTTCATCCTGGGACTGGGAGTCACCACCAACCTGAATGACGTCTATCCCTGGGGGCTGTGGATCTCTTTCGACGTCGTTACCGCTGTCCCCCTGGCCGCCGGGGCCTTTACCCTGGGTGCCATCGTCCACTGTTTCCACATCAAGAAGCTGGAACCACTTGTGCGTCCGGCCATCGTAACCGGATTCCTGGGGTACTCACTGGTCAGCGTCGGTCTGCTGCTGGACCTTGGCCAGCCTCAACGCGCCTGGCACACCATGGTTTATTGGAATGTACATTCCCCCATGTTCGAAGTTTCCATGTGCATCATGGCCTACACCACGGTTCTGTTCCTGGAATTTCTCTCGCCGGTCTGCGAAAAGTTCGGCTATCACCTGCCGCTGCGCGTGTTGCGTTGGCTGGAGATGCCGCTGGTGATCGGGGCGGCATCCATCTCAACCCTGCACCAGTCATCTCTGGGTACCTTCTTCCTGATCGCCGTGGACAAGCTTCACGCCCTCTGGTACAACCCGCTGCTGCCACTGCTGTTCTGGATGTCGGCCATCTTTACCGGCATCTCGATCATCATCCTGGAGGCCACCATGGTGCACCGCTTCATGGGCCAGCCGGATGAATCGGAACTGCTGGAGATTTTGACCAGGATCCTTCCCTGGGTACTGGGTGTTTATCTGGTTGTTAAAATGGCAGCCACGGCATTTCTGTCCCACGGCCCGCTCTTCGACCGCCCCAGTCTGCTGGCGCTGTTTCTGGCGGAAATCATCATTGGTTTACTGATTCCCATGTTCATGTTCATGAAGAAGGCCTGCCGTAAAGATCAACGCATGCAGCTGCGCGGGGCCTCGCTGGTGATTGCCGGCCTGGTGCTGAACCGCTTCAACGTCTCCATGTTCGGTATGGAACAGCCTGATCAGCTGATCTACTATCCGTCGATCATCGAGTCGCTGGTCACGATCGGTATTATCGCCGCCCATGTACTGTTTTTCGTACTGCTGGCCAAATATTTCCCGATCTTCGAGCATCATCCCGAAACCGTGGATTATTCACTCCCTGATCACGCCCACAAGACTACCGCCGGCCACGGTCACGCAGGTCAACATGCCAAAGAAGTTGCCCACTGATTGTTACGTCAGTTCCCTCTCCCTCAGGGAGAGGGCTAGGGTGAGGGATATTTGAATTCGTGTTACATCGTTGCTCCCTCATCCGGCCTGCGGCCACCTTCTCCCAGAGGGAGAAGGGATAGGAAAGAGATAAACGAATGACTGGCTCAAAAATATACTCAAAGATGGCCGGGGTGACGGGTGTCATTCTGGCCGGTGGTCAGTCCAGCCGCATGGGGAGCAACAAGGCGTTGCTCCCCTATCGCGGCGGACGTTTCATCGAATCCATCTATCAAACCATGACCGCACTGTTCAATGATGTGCTGCTGGTCACCAATACCCCCGAGCAGTACGAATTTCTGCCGTGCCCCAAGGTGGCCGATGTCCATCAGGGGATGGGGGCCTTGGCCGGACTGCACGCCGGACTGCATCACAGCCGGACGGAGCAGATCTTCGTCGTGGCCTGTGACATGCCATATCTCAATACAGATCTTATCCGGGCACTGCTGGCCCGCCGCCACCAGGCCGAGGTGATCATCCCCGAAAGCGATCACGGTCTGGAACCGTTGCATGCAATCTACAGGCATTCCTGTCTGCCGCATATGGAGGCCGCCCTGCTGTCCGGTCGCCGCCGAATCATTTCCTTCTTTCCTCACGTCAGTGTGCTCCGTTTCGATCAGTCCCGTATGGCGGCGATCGACCCGGAAGCCTGTTCCTTCAGCAACATCAATACCCCTGCCGAATATTTCCAGCTGCGTAAAAACGAAAACAGGGCTCACGAAATCGTGAACCCTGGTCAAAAAACAGTATCCAAATAGAAAAATGTGAAACACAGAGACACAGAGAACACAGAGAAATCAAAAGGTGAGGCATAAAACAAAAAAACTGTTTGTTGAATTACAAAGATTATGATTTTACGTGTAACCACAGATTTTACTCTGTGTTCTCTGTGCCTCTGTGCCTCTGTGTTATTGAACTGCGGTTTTTGGGGCGAGAGGGGGACTCAAGGTCTACTCCCCTGCCACACCCATGGCCCATTTGAGATTCACCAGCGCCACATGCAGGTCACGCTGTGAGCGGGCCAGGTTGCTGCGGGCCTGCACCAGGTTCAGCTGGGCGTCATCAACCTCCAGTCGGATTTTTACACCGAATTCGTATCCCTTTTCAGCCATCTGCACCAGGCGTTCGGCCTGACGGACCGTGCTGGAGAGTGCCTGAACGATTTCCGAGGCCTCTTTAACCGCATTGAGTGCGTCGTGTACTTCTAGCGCAATGGAGTCACGCAGGCGTGATTCGTCGATCTGGCGGCTGCGCAGATCGCTTCTGGCCTGGGTCACCCGCCCACTGGTCCGGAGTCCGTCGAAAAAGGGAAAGGTCAGGTAGGCACCGATATTCCATGCAGCTCCGTTGCTGTTCTGGTTCGGTCCACTGCCCTGCATCTCCTGCCAGTGCCAACCGGCTGACCCTCGCAGGTCCAGGCGCGGTTTGTCGTCGGCAGCGGCGATGGTGACCAGTTCGTTGTAAATACCGATGCGCAGACGGGCATCGCCCAGTTCCGGCCGCTGTTTGAGGGCGGTTTCAAGGGCTGCGCCGCCTTCCGGACTCCTTTCTGCAGCGCCGTCCAGCGTACCGGTTACATCCGGTTCTCCACCCTCAAGCGCCAGAAGAAACCGCAAACGTTCCTTGGCTATACTGATGCTGTTGGCGCTGCGGATCGATTCCGGACGGGCGTTATCCACTGCTACATCGGCAGCAAGAACGTCATAATCAGTCGCAACTCCACTGGAAAATTTTCTGCGGGCCTCGTCCTGATGGCGAATTTTCTGAGCCAGGTTTTCCTGGGCCAGCCGGTTCAGCTCCTTTGCCAGCAGGATGTCGTAGAAGATCGCTGAAACGTCACGGTAGGCCGCCTGGCGATACAGCCGCAGCTGCTCGTCGGCGGTCTTCAGCCCCACCTCGGCGGCCCGGATGGCGGCGCCGATCTTGCCCCAGGTGTAGAGCGGCTGGGAAAGGGTGACATCGGCAGTGCGGTTGAACTGACGGGAGGTCATACCGATAAAACCCTGACTTTCGTCTTTGGATAGCGTGGCACCGGCATTCAGGGCGAGTTGCGGCAGGGCGGCGGCGCGCTCCTCCACATAGCGCCCCTGGACGTACTTGGCGTACTCGCGGGCTTTCTCGATGTCCCGGTTCTTTTCCATGGCGATGGAAAGGGCCTGGTCGAGGGTCAGCGTGCGTGTTTCGGCGGCGTGGGCTTTTGAAAAAAACATTGAAACACAGAGACACAGAGCACACAGAGAAAATACTCGCTGTGTGCTAAAAATAGTAGATGGCGTGTATTGTGATAGCAGAACCAACGAGCTGCTAACGGCCTGTTGCTTCTGAATTGTGTTGTTCTCTGTGATCTCTGTGTCTCTGTGTTGAAAAGAATTAAACATGACGTTCTCCCTTCCATTTCCTCTTCAGCCAACCACCGAAATCATCCATGACCGTGTACATGACCGGTACCACCAGCAGGGTCAGGAAGGTGGAAGTCAGCAGGCCGCCTACCACGGCACGGGCCATGGGGGCGCGTCCTTCGGCCCCGGCTCCGAGTCCTAGAAAGAGCGGCAGCATGCCGAAAATCATCGCCAGGGTGGTCATGACGATCGGGCGCAGACGGGTTCGACCGGCCTGGATCACCGCCTCGCGGCGGCCCAGGCCATCCCTGTGCTGCAGAACCTTGGCGTAATCCACCAGCAGGATGGCATTCTTGGTGACCAGACCCATCAGCATGATCAGGCCGATCAGGGACATGATATTAACCGTGTCGCCGGTCAGTTTGAGCATGCCGGCCATGCCGACGATGGAGAGCGGCAGGGAGAGCATGATCGCAAACGGTTCGAAGAATGACTCGAACTGGGCCGCCAGGATCAGGTAGACGAATAGGACCGCCAGGATCAGGGATTCACCCATATAGCCGAAGGATTCGGCCATATCCTCGGCCTCGCCAGAGAGGTCGATGCTGTAGCCGGGAGGCATGTTGATCTTTTTGGAGGCTGTTTCCACATGTTTGGCGGCCGTGCCGATGGGGAGCCTGTCCAGATTGGCTGAAACCGTAACCTGGCGGGCCAGGTCGCGCCGGTTGATTTCGGTGGGGGAAGCCGCCACGGATGTTGTGACCAGGCTGGCCAGCGGCAGCAGCTTCATGCCGCCGTTGCCATCCGGAACGGAAATCTTCAAATCCTGTACTTGCGACGGATTTTGGCGCAGCTGCTCCGGTAGGCGCACGCGCACATCCACCGCATCGCCATCCTCATCCTCGTAGGTGGAGATGGCCTCTCCGCCGATCAGGCGCCCGACGGCCCCGACGATATCATTAGTGGTGACACCGGCCGAGATGGCCTTGTCGCGATCGACCCGCAGGCGGTATTCGGGGATGTCGTTCTCCAGGGTCATGGAGAGGTCGACGATGCCGGGCACCTTGTAGAGTTCTTCCTTCAGACGGGCCCCGATCTGCTTGAGCGTGGCCAGATTCTCTCCCTTGAGATTGACATTGAGTGGTTTTTGTGAGCCGCCGATCTGACCGACCTCCTCAATGGAAAAGGTAATGCCGGGCACCGTGTGGAGGCGTTCGCGCACCTCACGCTGCAGGATGAACTGGTTCTTGACCCGCTGGTTCCGTTCCTTGAGTTTGACGTACAACAGCCCGTCGCGCACGGTGCCGCTGTCACCGGCACCGATGGTGGCATAGGTGTGGTCAATCTCGGGAGCCGCCGTGACAGCCGCCAGCACATCCTTCATGCGCCCCTCGGTTTCGGCCATGGAGGCG
Organism: uncultured Geobacteraceae bacterium; assembly: GCA_942493195.1. Classification (GTDB taxonomy): domain Bacteria; phylum Desulfobacterota; class Desulfuromonadia; order Geobacterales; family Pseudopelobacteraceae; genus CAIPTY01. The sequence goes on from OW818669.1 coordinate 156,124, forward strand.
TCCGGAGCTGTTTTGAAGGCGACCTGGAACTCTCCCTTATCCTCCGGGGCCATGAAGGAGGATTCCAGGGTGCCGAAGATCATGATCCCGGCCACAAACGAGGCAAAGGCCAGGGCCATGACGGTTTTGCGATGATCCAGGGCCCAGGCGATGGCGCTACGGTAGCGATCGGCGGATCTGTCAAACCAGGTGTTGAACGTCTCCAGCCAGCGGGCAATGCCCTTGCGCTTGCCCTGCAGATGGATGGAGGGGTCGTGCCAACGCGAGGAGAGCATCGGGTCCAGGGTAAAGGAGACGAACAGGGAGACCAACACGGCAAAGGCCACACTGATGCCGAACTGGTAAAAGAAACGTCCGACTATGCCCTTCATGAAGGCCACCGGGATGAACACGGCCACGATCGACATGGAGGTGGCAAAGACCGCCAGACCGATCTCCGAGGTGCCGAAGCGGGCCGCCTCCATATGGTCTTTGCCCATTTCCAGGTGCCGCACGATGTTTTCGCGCACAACGATGGCGTCGTCGATCAGCATGCCGATCGCCAGTGAGAGGGCCATCAGGGTCATGACGTTCAGGGTCATCCCCATGGCATTCATGATGATGAAGGAGGAAATCACCGAGATGGGCAGGGTTACGCCGGTGATGACCGTGGAGCGCCAGGAGTTGATGAAGCAGAACACGATCAGCACGGTCAGGATGCCGCCGATGATCAGGGTCTCCTTCACGTCGGCCAGGGATTCACGGGTCATGATGGAGCCGTCGCGCACCAGGCTGAGCGTTACGCCCGGGGGCAGCTCTTTCTGGAGCTTATCCATGACCTTCTTGACCGTATCCACCAGCTCAACCTGATTGCCGCCGGACTGCTTGTAGATATCCAGGCCGATGGCCGGCTTGCCGTTAACCAGCGCCAGCTTGCGCTTCTCCTCGATGCCGTCGCTGACGTGGGCCACCTCCCCCAGGGTGATGGGGCGGCCGCCCTTCTGGGTGATTACCATGCCGCGATACTGCTCGGCCCGTTCCGGTTTACCGTCAATCCGCAGGGGATATTCGGCCTCCCCCTTGGTGATGCGTCCCAGGGGGGTGTTGGTATTCTCGGACCTGATGCCGTTGACGACGTCATTAACCCCCAACCCCAGGCTGTCCAGGCGGACCGGATCGATATCCACATTGATCTCGCGCTTCTGGCCGCCAACCATGTCGACCTTGCCGACGCCGGCCACACTTTCGAAGCGCTTTTTGATCTTCTTTTCCACCAGAGTGGTCAGTTCCCGGGGCGTCAGGGTGCTGGATTCCACCGCCAAGGCGGCGATGGGGGCCGCATTGAAGTCCAGCTTCTGGATGATCGGCTCCTCAATGGCGGTGGGGAGCGTTCCGCGGATCGAAGCGATCTTGGCCCGCACCTCCTGGGCTGCATCATTGACCTTTTCCTCCAGGCGGAATTGGACTACCACCGTGGAGACACCCTCGCGGGAGGTTGAGAAGACATGCTTGACGCCGGCTACCTGATTGACCGCTTCTTCGATACGTTTGGAAAGCTCGCGTTCGACGGTTTCCGGGGAGGCACCGGTGAAGACCGTGACCACCGAGACTACCGGGAATTCGACGTTGGGGAACATCTCAACCGACAGGCGCCGGTAGGAGAAGATGCCCAGCACCACCAGGGCCAGGATCATGACCGTGGCAAAGATGGGGCGTTTGATGGAGGTGTTGGAGAGGATCATTGAGCTGTGCTTCCTTTGTCGTTTGTTTCAGATGCAGCAAATTTTCCCATGAGGATCCTGTTGCCGGATTTTTCAGCGACCAGGCGGGGAGTTAAACCAGAAATATCGGGGGTGTCCGGGTTGCTCCCGGCCCGCAGCAACAGTTCTGTCATGGTCGCATCACGGTTCTCGACCGCGTGCAGCAGGGGTGTTTTTCCGGCACTGTTCTGAACCTCGGGGGTGGCCCCCAGGTAGAGCAGCAGGGCGGCGGCATCTACCGCTTTACGGTGAACCGCCCAGTGCAGGGCCGTATTGCCGTTAGCATCCTGGGAAGAGAGGTCGGCCCCCCGGTCTACCAGCAGTTTGATGGCTTCTGGTTGGGAGTGCATAAGTGCTGTAACACCCTTTTCGTCTTTGGCATCCGCTTTGGCGCCGCGTGAAAGCAGCAGCCGGGCAAGGTTGACACCATCTTTCTGCGGCGTTGCCAGATGTAGTGCCGTACGTCCCTGGTTGTCCTGGATATTGGGATCCAAGCCGCGCTCCAGCAGCAGATTGCTGTTGGTTGAGTGCAGTGACGCAGCCGCACAGTGCAGGATGGTGCGTCCATCGATGCGCTCGTTAAGGTTAACATCCGGGCGGGCATCCAGGAGTCGGACCAACATCTCGGTGCTGGCGTGGCCGGCGGCACTGCAGAGCACCTGTCCATACTGGCCGAGGGCAATCTGGGCCGGAGCCGGAATGGCCCCTTCCCTGTAGAGTCCGACCTCTGCCAGAATGGCACGGTACTCCGTATCAAGTTGTTGCTCGCTGCGGGCCGCCGGCGGTGGAACTGATTGCTCTGTTTTCTGGCAACCAGCTGTCAGCATCAGGGTGACTATCAAGATTGTGCTCATTGCTATCAGTCGCTTCATTGCAGTTCCCTCCAGCGGAAACAGTCCGTGGTGTGGTCATTGACCAGGCCGACGGCCTGCATGAGTGCGTAGATTATCGTCGATCCGACAAAACGGAACCCGCGCCGCTTCAGCTCCTTGCTGATGGCATCGGAGAGTGGTGTGCTGGCCGGTACGTCTTTCAAGGACGTCCAGCTGTTTTGTAGCGGGGTGCCGTTGACAAAGCTCCACAGGTAGCTGTCAAAACTGCCGAACTCTTCCTGCACTGCCAGAAAGGCACGGGCGTTGCTGACCGTGGAGGCGATTTTGAGGCGGTTACGGACAATACCGGCATCGCCCAGCAGTTCGGCCTGTTTGAGGTCCCCGAAGCGCGCCACCTGTTCGGGGTCGAAACCGGCAAAGGCCCGACGATAGGCCTCACGTTTTCTCAGGATCGTAATCCAGGAAAGGCCGGCCTGGGCCCCTTCCAGGGTCAGAAATTCGAAGAGCGTGCGGTCGTCATGCAGCGGTACGCACCATTCCTGATCATGGTAGGCTGTATAGTGCGGATCGCTGCCGCACCAGCTGCAGCGGGATGTATGGATATTGGACGTAATCATATTCATGGGCTACCTCGACGGAGTAATTCCGACTTTATCTCACTTCTCAAATTCACGGCTTTAACCCCTCCTGTCCTCCCCTTTACAAAGCGGAGGGACTCTGATTCCCCCTCTTAAGATTAAGAGGGGGAAGGGGGAGTTATGAGGTTTCCTATTTCACCGCTGTTACGGCGACGCGATCACCATCCTTGAGGCTGAAGCCGCCCCGCACCACAAACTGCTCGCCCGCCTTGAGACCGGAGCGGACCTCCACCAGGTCACCGTTGACCGTGCCGGTGGCGATCTCCCGCAGGCGGGCCAGGCCGTTGTCCGTCACGAACAGGGAACCCTTGCGGGCGGCCGGGTCAAAGCGATCGATGGCACTGCGCGGAATCTGGAGGACGTCGGCGCGACTGCCGGTGATGATGCGTCCCTTGGCAAACAGCCCCCCCTTGAGAACTTCGGGGACGTTGGCTACTTCGATAATGACCTTCAGGGAACGGTCGGCGGCGCTCAGTTCCGGGTTGATGAACATGACCTGGCCACGAAAGGTTTTGCCGGGTTGGGCATCGACGGTGAATTCCACCGGTTGGCCAACCTTGATCCGGGCTGAATCGGCCGATGAAACCGTCACGGTCAGATTGAGCAGGCGATTGTCTACAATGCGAAAGATCGGCTTGCCGGCGGCGGCATCGCTGGCCAGGTCGCCCACATTGACGTCACGCAGAGCCACGATGCCATCAAGGGGGGAAACGACGGCACCCTTGTTCTGGCGAGCACGGGCCTGGCGCACCTCTTCTTCGGCGGCACTGATCTGGGCCTGGGCGGCATCGATCTTTGTTTTAGCCGCTTCCGCCTCGCTCCTGGCGTCATCCACAGCTTGCTGGGTGGCCAACCCCGATTCCTTCAGTTTGAGCATGCGGGCCAGCTCGCGCTCGGCCCGGGTGGCGGCCACATTGGCCTGGGCCCGGCTGGCCCGGGCAGCTTCCACCACCGCTTCGGCCCGTTTCACCAGGGCTTCCGTCTCGGCGATGTCGATGCGCGCCAGGGTCTGCCCTTTTCGGACCCGCACCCATTCGGTCACATAGACCTGCTTCACAAGGCCGGGAATCTGGGTCTTGATATCCACGGAAAATTTAGGGTCCAGGCTGCCGGTCACCTCGATGCTGTCGGTCAAGGCGGCCGGCGCCGCCTTGAGTACATCCACTGCTACAGGCGGTTTAACGGTCTGGGGGGCGCTTTCCGCCCCTTTGTTGCAGGCGCTCAGGGCGCAGCAGGTTAGCAGCAGCGCGCCAAGGTAGTTGTATTTCATTGCAATGCTCCTTTATGGGTTTCGGGCGGCGTCACACCGCTCAGAATCTGGTCGATGACGCGTACGAGACCGTCGTGGCCGATGCGGGGCGGGGTGTGACAGAGCTGTTCTTCCAGGATGGTCTGATAGCTTCCCACCAGGCTCCAGCACAGCGCTTCCTGGTCGCAGTCGTGGAGCTCTCCCGATCTGACCCCTTCAGTGATCAGGCCGTTCACCAGGGCGATGGTCAGGTCGAAGAAACGGTTGAAGTCGATGAAGGGAGCGCCCTGGGGTGGGCCGAAGTAGATGGAATAGGCCAACCGGACGACGCCCAGGCTGCTTCCGGCACTCTCGAGCATGCCACACAGAAAATAATGCAGCCGTTGCCGTACGGTTCCTGTCGATGAACTCAGCTCGGACACCCGCTGATCGAACAGCTGGCTGACGCCGTTCATGATTTCAAGGTACAACCCCTCTTTACTTTTGAAGTAATAATACAGCACCGGTTTGCTGACGCCGGCGGCCTGGCAGATCTCGCGAATGGAGGCGGCTGAATAGCCGCGTTGGGTGAACAGCTCCAGCGCAGCGCCAATCAGTCGTTCGCGGCTTTCGTGGGCAGGTTCTGTAATCGAGGTAATCTTTTTCATGGCATCCTTTCCCATAATGCTACCTATCGGTAGGTATAGAGGGCAACGGTATCGTTTGTCAAGCACTGCGGCGGCACCATCCGTATACAAAATATGAGGTGGCGGAGGAATTCAGCAAAAATAGTGCATTAAAGCACTGTATATGCTAAAAAGGACGCTTAAAAACCACTTCATTTTAACTGGAATCCCATGAGCAAAAAAATTGCCATCATCGGTTACTCCTTCAGGCTTCCCGGCACGGACAAGGCCCACCTTTGGCAGGACCTGCTGGACGGCCGTAATCTTATAACCGAAGTTGATCCGCAGCGTTGGGCCAAGGACGGTTTCCTGCATCCCGACAAGCATCACCCCGGAACCAGCTATACCTTCAAGGCCGGTTCCGTCGGGGATGTCTCCCTGTTCGATGCCGCTTTCTTCGGCATCTCGCCCCGCGAGGCGGCCTTGATGGACCCGCAGCAGCGCATGCTGCTGGAGATGGCCTGGGAGGCCTGCGAGAATTCGGGCATCCGCCCCTCGACCCTGCGGGGGAGCAAGTGCGGCGTCTACATCGGCATTTCCACCGTGGATTATGCCTACCGCCTGGCCGATGACCTGGCGGCCATCGATTCCTCCGCCGCCACCGGCAACACCTCCAGTATCGCCGCCAACCGGCTCTCCTACTTCTTTGACCTGCGCGGCCCCAGCATGGCTATTGACACGGCCTGTTCCTCCTCCCTGGTGGCCTTCCACCAGGCCTGCAGCTCGATCCGTTCCGGTGAAACCGACACAGCCATCACCGGCGGGATCAGTTTGCACCTGCACCCCTTCGGTTTCATCACCTTTTCCAAGGCCTCCATGCTCTCCCGTCGGGGATTATGCAATGTCTTCGACGCCGCCGGCGACGGCTATGTCCGCTCCGAAGGGGGCGGTCTGTTCCTGCTGAAGGAGTACGATGCCGCTGTTCGCGACGGTGACCGGATTCTGGCGGTGGTGGCTTCCTCGGTTGTGAATACCGATGGCCGTAAATCGGGCCTGACCGTGCCCAGCACGAACGCCCAGGCCGACCTGCTGAAGCAGGCCTACGTCCAGGCCGGGATCAATCCGGAAGAGATCGACTATGTTGAGGCCCATGGCACCGGGACCGCCGTCGGCGACCCGATCGAAACCAGGGCGCTTGGTGAAGCCCTGGGGCGGATGCGTCCCGGCTCCAAACCGCTGCCGATTGGTTCAATCAAAAGCAACATCGGCCACCTTGAACCGGCCGCCGGAGTGGCCGGTCTGATCAAGGCGTTACTCTGCATCCAGCACCGCAGTATCCCGCTGACGGCCGGTATTACCACCCTGAACCCGGCCATCCCCTTCAAGGAGCTCAACCTGGAGGTGGTTATGGAAAACCGCCCCCTCAAAGGGAAGAGCGACCTGATCGTGGGAGTCAACTCCTTCGGCTTCGGCGGTGCCAATGCCCATGTGGTCATCAAGGGGGGCAAGTCCGGATCGAAAAACGCTTCGCTGCCCCATCTGGTCTCGGCGCTGCCGATTCTGATCTCCGCCATGGACGCCAAGGCTCTCAAGGCCGCCGCCCGGGATTTTGCCCTGTACCTGCGGGCCAATGCGACCACCTCGCTGTATGACATCAGCTACCACTCCCTCTTCCGCCGTGACTGGCACGAGCAGCGGGCCGTGATCTACGGTAGCAGCCACGCAGAACTGGCTGATGAGCTGCAGGCCTTTGCCGATGACGAACCCAACCGGCTGGAAGGCAATGCCCGCATGGAGGCGCCGGCCGGTCCGGCTTTCATCTACTCCGGCAATGGTTCCCAGTGGTTCGGTATGGGGCGGGCCATGCTGGATGAGCCGCTTTTCCGGGAAACCATCACCGAAATTGATGGTCTCTTCCGTCGCCATGCCGACTGGTCGATTGCCGACGAGCTGCTGGGGAAAAGCGGGGTGGACCGCTATGAATTCACCGAGATTGCCCAGCCGACCCTGTTTGCCATTCAGGTCGGCATTACCCGCATGCTGCGGCAGCGCGGTATCATGCCGACTGCTGTGGCCGGTCACAGCGTTGGCGAGATTGCCGCTGCCTGGGCCGCCGGCGCCCTGACCCTGGATGAAGCGGTGCAGGTCATTTACCACCGCAGCCAGCTGCAAGGTACCACCAAAGGTACCGGTCAGATGACCGCCGTCGGCCTGGGGCAGGATGATGCCCGGAAATTGCTGGAGGAGTCCTGGGGTGGGGCGGTGCTGACGCTGGCAGGCTGCAACAGCTCGCGTGGTGTTACGGTCGCCGGAAAGCCCAAGGATCTGGAGCGCATGGAGGCTCAGCTGGCCAAGCGCGGCATTTTCCACAAGCGTCTGGATCTCGATTATGCCTTCCACAGTCCCACCATGGACCCCACCGAAGCCGGCGTCATGGCGACCCTGGCCGGAATTGCGCCGACCGCCTCGACAATCCCCTTCTATTCCGGGGTCAGCGGTGGTCTGCATGATGGTGCGGGGCTGGACGCCGCCTACTGGTGGCACAACATCCGCAAACCGGTTCTGTTCGAGCAGGCTGTTTCAGCCATGATCTCCGCCGGCATCAACGTTTTCGTAGAGATCGGCCCCAGCGCGATTCTGCGGGGCTATCTCAACGACGGCCTCAACGACGCCGGGGTTTCCGGACGGGTCATCACCACCGGAACCAGAAATGACGACGGTCCCCAGCGGATCTGGGGCGGCGCCTCCCAACTCCTCCTGAGCGGTGTGCCCCTGGATTGGAAACAAACCTTCCCGGTTGATGGCCGCTTTGTGGAACTGCCCAATTACCCCTGGCAGCGCGAGCGGCACTGGCATGCCAGCACCTCCGAATCGCTGGGGCTGCTCAGCCGCGAAAAGGTGCATCCGCTGCTGGGCTACCGCTTGCCGCAGCACCACCTGACCTGGGAAAATCAGCTGGATACGACCCTCTACCCGCTGTTGGGTGACCATGTGGTCGGCGATGCCATAGTTTTTCCCGGATCGGGTTTTGCAGAAATGGCTGTAGCTGCTGCCGGTTTTTGGATTGAGGACGGTTCCATCGATATCGAGGAACTGGAAATCACGACCCCGCTGATCCTGAGCAAGAACCGCCCCAAAGCAGTACGCACCGCCATTGACAGCGTCGACGGCAGTTTTACGGTTTTCGGCCGTGATTTTGCCGGAAACGATCCCTGGGAGCTGCATGCCAAGGGACGCATCCTGAAGGGGGCCCGGGCCGACGTCAGTGCGCAGGAGGCACTCTGTCTGCCGATCCGCCAGCCCGATTTCAACGGCCAGAGTCACGGGCTGCTGACGGTGGCCGCCGGCCTGGCCTACGGGCCGGCCTTCCAGGCGGTCAGCCATGGCTGGCAGGAGGGTTCCACTGTTACCGCCGTTCTCCAGCCCGCCGCTGTTATCGAGGCCGATCTGGCGAACTATCGCCTCCATCCGGCCCTGCTGGACTGCTCCTTCCAGCTGATCATCCAGTTCCTGCGTGAGCGTCTGATCAGCAACGAAGGGACGGTTTTTGTCCCGGTGCGCATTGGCGAACTGCGCCTGTATGATCGTTCCGGACAGATCAGTGTCGCCAGGGCTACCTTGAGGCGCCACAGCCCACATTCCCTGACGGCTGATTTTGCCCTGTTCAACGCCGATGGCACGCTGCTGGCCACCATCCGCGAGGCCCGTTTCCGCTCAGTGCGGCTGGGGAGCGGCCCGGCCGGTCATCATCTGGATTACCTCCAGTATCGTGCCATACCGGCTCCCCATTCGCTGGCGCGGCCCAATGTTTCGTCGATACCCTTCGAGCGCCTGCGCCAGGAGATCGGCGAGATCGTGCGGCGATCCGTTGTCAAGGGCGCCTACCGTCGCTATTCCGAAGAGGTGGATCCGCTGCTGGACGTGCTCTGCAGCCGCTTTACCCTGGAGACGCTGCAGGCCATGGCCGATGGCTCCTCCCTGACGGATGAGCGCATTCAGGGTTTGCGGATTGCACATCCGGAGCGCGCCCCGTTCATTGATCACCTGCTCTCCATGTCCCAGGGGGACGGTTCCCTGACACGGGTGGCGGGCGGTTACGCCCTGACCCACGATCAGCGCCTGCAGACTACGGCCCTGGATATCTGGAACAGCCTCTTTAACGATTATCCCGACTATTTCCGCATCATCCACAGCGTAGCCCGGGTGGGACTCCACCTGCGGGCGATTCTGGATGGAGACGATTGCCGGATTCAGCTGCCGCCGGCCACCTCGCTGGCACCCCTGACCCAGAATGTGCTTGGTGAGAGCGGCCGGATGAAGATCGCCCTGGCGGTGCGCAACATCCTGAGCGGTGTGCTCGACACGCTCCCCGAAGGGAGGCGGTTGGGGGTGCTGGAAATATCCGATGGTGTGCCGGTCTTTGCTTCGTCGATCTGCCAATCCATTGATGCCGACCGCAGTGATTACCGTTTTGTGACCACCAATGCCGAAAGCGCCGATGAATCGCGCCGCTTGCTGGACCGTTTTCCGGCCATGGATGTGCGCCTGCTGGACCCGGCCACCGGTGAAATCTCCGGCCTGCCGCTCACGGGCGGACTGCACGACCTGGCCATCGTAACCTGTGACTTCACCACCATCGCGGCGGCCTCGGCCGCGCTGCGCTATGCATGGAGCCAGTTGGCCTCCGGAGGACTGGTACTGTTCGTCGGACAGCACCCCTCCCGCTGGGTAGATTTTGTCTACGGCAGTCGGCCGGAGTGGTGGTTCACCGCCCCCGGCGGCGAACCGGTCTCCCGGCAGCAGCCGGCTCTGTTCTGGCAGAAACGCATGGAACATTACGGCTTTGCCGCCGTCGAATGCCTGGAATTCCTGCCCGATACAGCCTCGGGTCCCTACCTGCTGCTGGCCCGTCGCTCGGCCGCCATGGATAGTTCGGAACCGGCCCCCTTTATCTCGGCCGATCGCTCCTGGCTGGTGATTGCCGAGGCCCAGGGGTATGAGTTCCGTCTGGCCGGATTACTGGAGACGGCCCTGCGCGAGCGGGGCGACCGCACCGTCCATCTGGTACCCTGCGGTGATGCCGAGATTGCCAGGGAGCTGCGGCGTATCAAGAGTTCGTACGGCGGGGTTCAGGGCATCATTCATCTGGCCGGTCTGAATCGCCCCGCTTCGACGGCTACACCGGAAGAACAGCTGGCCATCCAGACGAAGCGCTGCTTCACCGCCGCTGCGATTATAAAGGCCTGCGAGGCCTCCCAGACGGTCAGCACCTGTTGGCTGGTTACCTGCGGCGCGGCGGCCCACCTGCTGCCGGGGCGCCTGCAGCGACAGCATCCAGCCGCGCTTGCTTCGGTTGCCGATGCGGCTGTCTGGGGCTTTGGACGGACACTGCTGAACGAAACCGGCGAACAGGCCCTGCGACTGGTCGATCTCGAAAGTCCCGATAATCCGGAACTGCTGGTCGCCTGCCTTGCCAGGGAGCTGCAGCAGCAGGACCCTGAGCAGGAGGTCTTCATCACGGCCTCCGGTGAGCGCTTTGCCCCGCGCCTGCAGCTGCAGCCGCGGCCAAGCGTGCCGGTTGACGATCAGGCTGCACTGGTCGATACGATTATCCGGCTCGGCTTCCAGCTCCCCGGCCAGCTGCGCAATCTGCGCTGGGAATCCCACCCTGCCCCGTTGTTAGATGAGGATTCGTTGGAGATTGAAGTCCAGGCCACCGGGCTGAATTTCCGTGATTTCATGTACACGCTGGGTCTGCTGTCCGACGAAGCGGTGGAGAACGGTTTTGCCGGCCCGACTCTGGGGCTGGAGTTTGCCGGTACAGTCCTGGCCTGCGGCTCCCGGAACACCGGCTTCTCCGTCGGCGACCTGGTGGTCGGCTTCGGTCCGGCCAGCTTCGGCAACCGGGTCATCACCAAGGCCACGGCCGTATCGCCGATCCCCCCCGGCCTCTCCTTTGAAGCGGCGGCCACGATTCCGGCGGCCTTCTTCACGGCCTACTACGCCCTGCATCATCTGGGGCGGCTGCAGGAGGGGGAAAAGGTTCTGATCCACGGCGCCGCCGGCGGTGTCGGGATTGCCGCCATTCAGGTCGCTCGCTGGTGCGGGGCCGAGATCTACGCCACGGCCGGCACGGACGAAAAGCGGGACTTCCTGCGGCTGTTGGGGGTCGAGCATATCTATGACTCCCGTTCCCTGACCTTTGCCGACGAAATTCTGCTGCAGACCGACGGCAAAGGGGTCGATGTGATTCTCAACTCCCTGTCGGGCGAGGCCATCAACCGCAACCTGCGGGTCATGCGCCCCTTCGGCCGCTTCCTGGAGCTGGGGAAACGGGATTTTTACGAGAATACCCATATCGGTCTGCGGCCTTTCAGGAACAACATCAGCTACTTCGGCATCGACGCCGACCAGCTTATGTCGGAGCGTCCCGAACTGACCCGCACCCTGTTCCGGCAGATCATCGCGCTCTTCAATGACGGTATCTTTCATCCGCTCCCCTATCACTCCTTCGAGGCGGACGAAATCGTGGATGCCTTCCGCTACATGCAGCAGTCCCGCCAGATCGGCAAGATTGTCGTCACCTATCGCAACGGCATATCGTCCATCCACGCCACCAGCACCCCGCTTGCCGCGACCCTGCAGTTCCCGGCCGAGAGCACCTTCCTGGTAACCGGTGGCCTGAGCGGCTTCGGGCTGCGAACGGCTGAGTGGCTGGTTGAGAAGGGTGTCCGCAACCTTGTGCTGGTCAGCCGCAGCGGTCCCGGTTCGGATGAGTCGCTGCAGGGCATCGCCCGTCTGAAAGAACTGGGTGCCACAGTGCAGGCCGTCGCCTGCGACATCACCGATCGGTGCGCCCTGAGTGCCCTGCTGGATGAAATCGGCCGGACAATGCCCCCCTTGACCGGCGTTGTGCATGCCGCCATGGTGATCGACGATGCGCTGATCAGTTCCATGACGGAAGAGCAGATTCGCAGCGTACTGGCTCCCAAGATGCTGGGGGCACTGCATCTGCACGAACTGACGCAGGGTCTGGCGCTGGAGTATTTCATCATCTTCTCCTCCGGTACGACCCTGTTCGGCAATCCGGGCCAGGGCAATTACGTAGCGGCCAACAACTGGCTGGAGGCCATGGCCGCCCGGCGTCAGGCTGCCGGCCTGCCGGTGACCTGTGTCGGCTGGGGCGCCATCGACGATGTGGGTTTCCTGGCCCGTAACCAGCAGATCAAGGATGCCCTGCAGAGCCGTATGGGGGGCTCGGCCCTCACGTCGGCTACGGCCCTGGATGCCCTGGAAATCATGCTGCTGGCGGGAGCCAGCGGCCTGGGTGTCCTGGAGCTGGACTGGCGGGCGCTCAGTCGCTTCCTGCCGCGTTCCTCTTCGGCCAAGTTCAGTGAGCTGGCCCGTCTCTCCGGCGACGGTGCTGTGCGGGAAGAGAGCGATGTGGACATCCAGCGGTTGCTGGCGGAATTGTCTGAGGAGGAGTTGCAGAGTGCTGTCATGGAAATGCTGCGGCACGAGGTGGGTGAGGTGCTGCGGGTGTCGGCCGACAAGATCGATCCCGATAAGGCGCTCTATGATATGGGACTGGATTCACTCATGGGGGTCGAGCTGGCCGTGGCCATTGAGGCGCTCTTCGGTGTCAAACTGCCGGTCATGGCGCTCAGCGACAGCCCGACTGTTTCCAAACTGGCTGCTCGTCTGATTCTCCAGCTGCGCGGCAGTGGCGAGGTGGGTGAGTCCGCTCAGGAAACCGAAATCCTGGGACAGGTGCAGCAGGTGGTGTCGCAGCATGCCGCCGAGGTGTCAACCGAAGCGGTGGAGCGTTTTGCCGAGGATCTGCAGTCCGGCGACACACCTTCCTCGGGAAGGATGATCCGCTGATGTCACGCAAGGGACTGCACGGCCTTTCGGCCCAGATCAAGGACACCCTCATCCTGCAGGCGCTGGAACGGCGCCTGAAACAATCGGAACGTTCGGATTCCATCGCTGAAAGCATGGATCAGGACGGCGACGCGATTCCGGAAAAATATTACCGCTTCAATCTCCTGCCTGGTTATCAGCAGCTGCGCATCATGAACGACGGTGCTGAGCGGCTCGGTATCAGCAACCCCTTTTTCAAGCTGCACGAAGGGACGGCCGGTGCCACCACCCGCATCGACGGCAAGGAGTACATCAACTTTGCCAGCTACAACTATCTGGGCCTGTGCGGCCATCCGGCCGTTTGCGAGGCGGCCAAGGAAGCCATCGACCGCTACGGTACCTCGGTCTCCGCCAGTCGCCCGGTTTCGGGCGAACGGCCGATCCATCGTGAACTGGAGCAGGCCATTGCCCGGGCCTATGATGTGGACGATGCCGTGGCCTTTGTCAGCGGGGTTGTCACCAATATCACCTCCATCGGGTATCTGTTCGGTCCCAAGGATCTGATCATTCACGATGAGCTGATCCACAACAGCATCATGCAGGGGGCCCAGCTGTCAGGTGCCAAGCGGCTTCCCTTTCCCCATAACGACTGGGCTGCGCTGGATCGTATGCTCAAGGGGCAGCGCCACCAGTACGAGCGGATCCTGATCGTACTGGAAGGGATCTACAGCATGGACGGCGATTTTCCGGATCTGCCCCGGTTTGTGGAGGTCAAGCGCAAGCATCGCGCCTTTCTGATGGTGGATGAGGCCCATTCCTTCGGCGTCATGGGCAAGAGCGGACTGGGGATTCGGGAACACTTCGGCCTGCGCGGCAGTGATGTGGATATCTGGATGGGGACGCTCAGTAAATCGTTTGCCGGTTGCGGCGGTTACATCGCCGGCGAGACTGCCCTGGTGGAGCACCTCAAATTTCTGGCCCCCGGCTTCCTCTACAGCGTCGGGATGGCGCCACCCCTGGCGGCCGCCTCGCTGGCGGCCCTGAAATGCATGCAGCGTGAACCGCAGCGCATCGAAGCGCTGCAGGCCCGCGGGCAGTATTTCCTGTCACAGGCCAAGGCCGCCGGGATTGACACCGGCACCAGTGCCGGCTATGCCGTTATCCCCGCCATTACGGGCAGCTCGCTGCGAGCCACCCGTCTGGCCTCGGCCCTGTTCGAGCAGGGCGTCAATGTTATGCCGATCCTGCATCCGGCCGTACCGGAGAAGGCTGCCCGTCTGCGTTTCTTCATCTCTAGCAGCCACACCGAGGAGCAGATTTCATCGACTATTTCGTTGCTGGCGGAGTTGTTGAAGAAGATCTGAAGTGGAGGATGTTGATTTGAGGTTGAGTTCCCTCTCCCTCTGGGAGAGGGCTAGGGTGAGGGAAGGTTTCCTTTTGTCCGACGACAGCTTCCCTCATCCGGCCTTCGGCCACCTTCTCCCAGGGGGAGAAGGGAATAGTATGAGAAAACTTATGACTTCACCAATCCAGCCTGCCTGAGCAGCACTTCCCCCAGATTCCACACATCCAGGTCCGTTTCCGCACCAGCAGCTTCCGTTCCGCCCCGGTTGCTCCAGATCAGATAGTCGCAGCTTCCATCCGGTTCTCCCAGCGCCCGGTAGACATCCGCCATGATGGGGGGGTGGTCGCCGAAGAAGCAGAGCAGCCCCTCCCGTTTCGAATCCTTCAGCGTATCCCGCAGCATCCCCAGCATCCGGTCGGCATTGGCCAGATGCCGCAGATAGATCGTCAGGTCGTCACAGCCAGCCGGCGGTGTCTGGTGATAATAGTGTTCGACCTCACCGGCCGCGACCCGCTCCAGATGCAGCGGACCATGATTTTCCATGGTGATGACAAAGATGAACAGCGGCCCGTCCCCTTTGCGCTGGCGGCGGGCGTTCAGACGTTCATGGACCTTGCGCGCCACGGCACAGTCACCGGTATAGGGGCCGGAGCGGTCCCCATCGCTAAATTCACGGATATCCATAAATTCGTCAAAGCCCAGGTTGGGGTAGACGGCCTCGCGATTGTAAAAACCGGCCGGATAGGGGTGGATGCAGACGGTGTGGTATCCCTGCTTCCTGAGGAAGCGGGCCAGGGTGGCGACACTTTGGCGGGCGAACCAGCGGTAAGGGTTGAACTGATGAATGCCCAGCCGGGCGGCTTCCAGCCCTGACAGGAAGGCGAATTCCGTCCGGACCGTATTGGCGCCCCAGGCCGGCACCTTCAGCCGGCCGTGGAGGGAGGAGGCCTTGAGGCGGTCAAACTGCTCCAGGACCTCGGGGCGGATCAGGGGGTAGCTGCGGCGCGGGTCAAAGAAGGATTCGCTCTGGACCGCAATCAGGTCGGGCAGCTCCCGGCCGTGATCCACCGGTTCTGTGGAGCGGAAGGCGGGGCAGCCGGGGAGCCGCTCCGGCCGCTCCGTTCGTTCGGTCCGGCCGTAGAGCCACAGGGAGGTCAGCTGCCCCAGCCGGTTCAGATCTTCGGTCGGATGGCAGCTGATGGCCGGTGCCGTCAGGTTCCCCAGCCAGAGGCTGAATGCCCCCAGGATTCCCAGCACCGTTACGGCAAGCAGCAGCAGAGCGCTGGGAATAGCCGCTTCCAGCAGCATGCCGGCAATGATGGCGCCGCTGATGCCGGTCACGGCTGCCAGCGCCCGGCCGATCCCCAGGAAGGGCAGATACAGGCGGGGATGCTTGAGGGCATCACTGAAGTATTCGAAATCCTGGCAGATGAACGGTTCGCGCAGGGCCTGAAACTTGGCGTTGTTGACCAGCGCCAGGAACAGCAGCAGGGCCAGGACATTGGCGGCCGCAAACCAGGGGCGCCGGAAGAGGAGCAGCTCCAGGGTGAACAGGAGCGTTACGATGCCTTTGTGGAGAGCCAGGGCTGCGATTGTCCGGTTCCAGAGCGGTAGCGGTCGCGGCTGCAGCATCAGCTCCAGAAGGAACGAGCAAATAATAGCGGCGGCCAGGGGCAGGAGAATCTGTATCAGAAGCAGTTCAGGCATGGTAGTTCAGTAGCCGCAGGATTCTCTGGGCCAGGGAGGGGTGGATGACAGACAGCAGCCAGCACCCCAGGTTGAGCGGGAAGGGGAAGCTGATGCGGGGGCGATCGGCGGCCAGCCCCCGGCGGATAACGCGGGCGGCCCGCTCGGCACTCCAGAGGAAGGGTTTGGGGCCCGGCATGGCCTGGCACATGTCCGATTCCACATAGCCGGGCATGACCACGTTGACCCGGATCCCCTCCGGTGCCAGCCAGCCGCGCAGCGCCTCGCCATAGGCCTTGAGGGCCGCCTTGCTGGCGGAGTAGCTGGGGGTCAGCGGCAGGCCGTAATAGGCCGCCAGTGAGCTGATCAGGGCAATCTGCCCCCGACGGCGACTGCGCATGGCCGGGAGGATGGCCTGGATGGTTGCCAGGCTGGCCATGACGTTGACTTCCAGCAGCTCCTCGACCTTGTCCCACTGCTCTCCGGCCCCGTCCGGGCCGATGTTGGTGTTGACGCCGGCGTTGATGATCGCCAGGTCGATGGTTTCGCGCTTGCCGAGTTCTCCCAGTTGTTCCATCAAGGCGGCGCGCTTTCGCAGATCCAACACCAGGGTGACGACCCGGCTCCCCCGCTGGCGGCATTCCTGTGCCACCTCATCCAGGGCGCACTCGTTGCGCCCCAGCAGCAGCAGGCTCCGCTCAGCCCCGGCATACTCCAGGGCTAGGGCCCGGCCGATGGCGCCGGTGGCGCCGGTGATCAGAATTGTGAGCGGTAGGTTGGGATTCACAGCAGTTCCTCCAGCGGTGAACGTTCGGCGGTCAGGGGAACGACGGCGTTCTGCAGCGCCAGTTCGATGCCCTGGCGGCTGTACAGCCCGCCGTTAATCTGGGTGGCATGGATCACGGTGGCACGGAAACAGCGGAACAGCTCCCGGTCGGGCTGCTCCCGCTCCGTCCAGAAACTGTCCAGATCACCCTGCCAGGTCAGCCCGGGCAGGTTGTAGATCGGATCGCTGAGGGTCACTGTTGGACAGCTCAGCCCCAGGGCCAAGCCCCCCACGGTGCTGTTGACTGTCACGGTCCCGGCGGCCTGGCGCAGCAGCGCCTCCAGGTCACCGCTTTCCAGATACATCACCCGGCCGGCCAGGCCGAAGCGCTGCTCCAGGCGGGCAATCACGGCAGGGTAATCCACCAGCCCCATATCGAGGGGATGGTTCTTGATCACCAGTCGGGCCGAGGTGGGAGCATGGCCGGCAAAGGATTCCATGACATACTCCATGACGCCGCTCATATCCTCGAAGGGGGAGTGGTCACGGATCTGGGCATCGCTGTTGAGCTGCAGCGGCAGCAGGTAGAACGGACCGGGCTGTGCCATCAGATCGGCGATGCTTTGTTGGTCGCGTTTCTGATACCCCGGCAGCAGTGCAAAGCGGCGGCCGTAGGCGGCGTACTCCAGCGGTGCGCTGACCGGGGCGTGGGTGCGATAACCGGGAAACAGCAGCGGATTGAGGGCCCCCGCCAAGTGGTAGAGCATATCGTGTCCGGCCCGCAGCCGAAAGGGGGAGCTGAAGGGGTTCCCGTCACCTGGTTCCGCCAGGCGCCCACCCACGGAGCGGTACCAGGCCGGATCACGGGGGAGCAGCGAATGGCTGTTGACGCCGTTGCGCTCCAGGGTCACCCAGTAGGGGCGGAAATAGCCCTCCTCGAAGACATGTACCCGGATGCCGCTGCGGACGGCCAGTTCCACGGCCGGGATGTGCACGGGGCGCCGGTCGCCGAACAACACCAGGTCGCTGATCTCGTGGGAGCTGAAGATCGGTGCCAGAAAAGCGGCCAGAGTGTCGGGGGGCCCTCTGAAGGAACAGGCCGGACGAGCACCCCAGTAGGCCAGATCGCCGCCGGTGAAATTGACCCGGTAAATCCGGTGGCCTTCATGGGCCAGGCGGTCGGCCAGACGGGGAAAGAAAGGTGAACAGACCCCCTGCAGGAACAGGAAGGAACGCATGGCCGTCATCAGCGCACCCCCACGATGCGTCGCAGGAAGCCCCGCTTGATGTCGCGCCAGAGGGTCTGCTCCCGGCCGCTCTGACTGCGCCAGACCAGCAGTTCGTCCAGGGCCTGTTCGGGCGTCGTCAGTCGTCCACTGCTTCTAGTCACATAGCGCGGATACAGGATCAGTGCGCCGGCTACCAGTTGATCAAGGGTCAGACGGCGCGTGCGGCGGCTGACGGAGAGCATATCGGTCGTCAGGCCCCAGCCGGCATAGAAGGGCTGACCGTAGCAGACCACCGGCTTGCCGCGCAGCAGCGCCTCGAAACCGGCCAGGGAGGTCAGCAGATGCAGCTCGTCCACCTGCGGCAGCAGAACCCCCATGGAGGTGTCGTGGATAACCTCGTCGCACCAGGCCAGGGCCTGGTCCTCGGCGGCCCCCTGTGTGCGCAGGCCGGCCACCACATCGGGGTGCGGCTTGTAGAGTAGATAGACGTCGGGATGGGCCTGGCGCACCGCCTGCAGCAGTCCCATATTGGTGCAGATACCGGGGGCACCCAGGCGGATGGAGGCATCGCTCTCCACCTGGCCCGGCACCAGTAGGACCCGCTGCACATGGGGTGGTCGCTGCCAGCGGCCGGTTTCAAGATTGTATTTGGTGACGCCCTGTTCCACGATGCGGCTGCGCAGGGCGGCGGCCCGCTCCAGCAGCGGCTGTTCGAAATCGGTGTTCTGCAGAAGGTGTTCAAGATCGGAGGGTTGGCTGGCATCAAAGTAGATGCCGCGGCTGTCCAGTACCCAGGAGAGCGGCCGCACCAGGTCGGCTCCCAGGCCAACGGAGCGCAGGAAGCCATCCTCCATCCGTGTTATCCGGACATCCGTCGGTAGCCCCCCGGGCGCCGGAGTGCTGCCCCACAGCAGCAGACAGGATCCCGGCGGTACATCCATGCCACGGTCCACGAAACGAACGGCGGTTTTCCCCAGAAAGTCACGCAGAAAAGAGCGTTTGCGGCGGGACAGCCCCCAGGAATAGACCAGCTCCGGCAGGGTACTGTTCTCCGGTACAGGAGTTGCCGCTGTCTGCAGATGGTTGCTCATGCAAGCTCCCCCAGCAGCTGATCAACGGCGGCAAAATGCCTTTTCCAGGTGGGTGGTGCGTAATGTTCCAGGCGTTCCAGCTGTGCTGCCCGGGCCGGGCTGTCCGGCAGGGCATACTCCTCAATTGCCGCCTGCCACCCCAGGCCGTCCAGTGGATCGAGATATTCGGGGATATCGGCGGCGATTTCGCGGAAGACCGCCAGGCTGCCGGCAATGGCCGGGGTGCCCAGGGCCAGCGCCTCCACCAGCGGCAGACCGTAGCCTTCGCAGAAGGAGGGAAACAGCAGGGCCCGGGCGTGGCGCAGCCAGGTGGCCAGCTCCCGGTCGCTGCAGCAGGGCAGTTCCGTCACCACCCCCCGCAGTTCCTGGCAGCGCTCCAGCAGGTCCACCACATTTTCACATTCCCAGCCGCGCTGACCGATCACCACCAGGCGTGGTGCCTGATCGGCCCCATAGCGCTCCACCAGCCGGCGCCAGACCTGCAGCAGCATCCAGTGGTTCTTGCGCGGTTCGATGGTGCTGACAATCACAAAGTAGGGCTTGTCCAGCGGTGGAGTATTGTCCGGGCAGAGTGTGGGGGGCGGTGCCAGCAGGGCGGCCGTGGCCGGCGGGAGCGGCAGCCCGCGTGATTCTGCGTAGATCGTCAGCTCGTCCAGGGTGGCTTGGGAGTTGGTGACGATGGCGGCGGAGGCCTGCAGTACGGCATCCATGCGGGCCATGTGGCGCTGCAGCTCGCCGGGGCGGCAGTATTCGGGATGGGTGATGGGGATCAGGTCGTGGACCATGAAGAGCGGCCGCAGGTTCTTGCGGGCGATCCAGTCGGCATAGCCGGGGCGTTCCAGGCCGCTGTGGCCGATATTGAACAGGAACGTGCCGGAGCTGCTGTGGTCGGGCAGCGGCTGCGGCGGTGAAGTGGCAATGATGCGCAGGGCGCAGCGGTGGAAACGCGGTGGCGGCTCCAGCAGCAGCTCGAACAGCTCGCCGGAGGCACGCGCAGTCAGCATCCAGCCGTGGCCGCCCCAGTGGATCAGCGCCCTGGCATAACTGCCGTAGCGGCGGATGTAGGCCAGGCAGACCCGGTCGACGCCGGTTGGCAGGCGCCCTTTCATCAGGCGCCCCAGCAGGCGGGTTACGTCAATATACAGTCGGGTGGTTTTCTGATTTGCGGGATGAAGAATCTCAGGCATGGTGTAAGGGAACGACCCGTTACAGTGTTCGCGCCAGTGGTATTACATTTATGACCGGATAGACCATCGACATCAGGATGTTGAGGAATTTCTGCAGCTCTACCGAGGAAGCATTGGCAACGTAGAGCACGTCCGAATTCCTGATGGGGAAACTCTGGGCCACAAAGAAGGTGGCCGGGTCTTTCAGGTCGACCCGGTAGACCACCGGAACCTTGCCTTCCGGCGTGGTCACAACCGGCTTGTTGGGCCACTCCATGGCGGATTGCTCTTCAAAGCGGAAGACGAAGACGCCGGTTGGATCGGCGCGGTTATCAAGAAGTCCGCCGCCGCGGGCCAGGGCCTGGGCCAGGCTGATCCCCTGGGCCTCGAAGTTGATCTCCTCGTTCTTGCCGGTAGCTCCCAGCAGGGTGAAGCTGAGCGGCTGGAAAATGGCGGTGACCACATCACCCGGCTGCAGCAGGATATTCTGGTTGGGATCGCGGATGACCGTATCCAGCGGCAGGGAGTGCACCGACTTGCCGCGGGTCAGTTGCAGGGTCATCTTGCTGACCGGCTGTCTGACGCCGCCGGCCGCCGCCAGGGCATCCAGCAGGCGCTCGCCGCGGGGGGTCAGGGGAACGCGGGCACTGGTGCCGACCTCACCCACCACGGTCACGTTGCGGGTGGTATTGCGCAGCATGCGGATCATGGCCTGAGGCTGGTTGGCCAGTCCGGCCAGACGTTTTTCAATGGTGCGCTCGATCTGCTGCAGGGTCTTGCCAACTACCGGAATCTGGCCGGCAAAGGGGATCATGATGGTGCCTTCAGTGCCGACCATCTGCTCGGGGAAGGTGTTGGCCTTGGAGGTGGTCGTACCGCCGCGGGTATCCGAGGAGGTACCGCCGAATAGGGTGGCGGGCGGAGCTTCCCAAATGGAGACTTCCAGCACATCACCGGCGCCCACCACAAAACCGGGTACGGTCGGGTTGGTCAGGGCCTCGGAGAAGAGTTTCTGCTTGCGCCCTTCCAGCAGTTTGCGGGCGACCCCGTCATTGACATCCACCACCTGGATGCCGTTCAGGCGCGGACTGACCGGGGCCTCTTCCAGAACGTTGCTGGTATTGGGGCCGGCGGCCGGCAGGTACCCTTTGGGGAGCGAACTGCAGCCGGCTGAAAGGCCCAGAAACAGTGCCAAGCTTACCAGGCTGAATATGTAACATGCTGATTTTATTTTAGATGGCATGAGGACGCCTCAATTATGCTGCCTGCGGAACATGAAGTAGATGGGTGCAACCGTGCATCGTTAGCCGGATCAGAGTTGATCAGTTTAAGCTATCTATGCGTTATCAGCAAGAAAATTGTTGTTGACGCTCAATGGCGTCCCATTTCGCGCATCTGCTGCTGCCAGGATTGGGCATAATGACCACCGGCCGCCACCAGCTCTGCATGGCTGCCGGACTCCGTGATGCGCCCCTGTTCCATGACATGGATCATGTCGGCGTGCATGGCGGTGGTGAAGCGGTGGGTGATCATCAGGGCGGTATGTCCGGCGGTCAGTTCACGGAAGCGTCCCAGCCAGTCGGCCTCGGCCCAGGAATCCATGGCGCTGGTGGGTTCGTCCAGGGCGATGATGTCGGAGTTGCGCAGGAAAGCCCGGGCCAGTGCCAGGCGCTGCCACTCCCCCACGCTCAGTTCTGAGCCGCCGAACCATTTGCCCAGAATCGTATCGTACCCCTTGGGAAGCCGTTCAATCGGCATGGCAGCCCCGGCGGACCGGGCGGCAGCCTGGATGCGGGCCGGGTCCGAGGTCGCGGCCAGATCGCCCATGGCGATGTTTTCGCCGGCCGTCGTGTGGTAGCGCACCGGTTCCTGGAACAGGACCGTGATGCGCCGGCGCAGCGCCTGCAGGTCGAAGCGTTCCAAGGGTATTCCGTCCAGCGTGATGCGCCCCTGCTGGGGATCGTAGAAGCGGCAGAGCAGTTTGATCAGGGTGCTTTTTCCCGCGCCGTTGTGTCCCACGATGGCGGTGGCCTGCCCAGCCGGCAGGGTCAGGGAGAACTCCTGCAAGGCATCCCGTTCGCTGCCGGGGTAGCGGAAGGAAACCCCCTCGAAGCGGATCGCGTCCCGCAGCGGTTGCGGCGGTGGCTGGGGATCGTCCGCCGCGCTGATCAGCGGCTGTTGGGCCAGGAAGACGAACAGGTTTTCCAGGAAGAGGGTGCTGCGATAGATGCGGCCGGCGCTCTCCATCAGTGAACGCAGCAGCCTCTGTCCCTGCTGGAAGGCCTGGTAGCAGAGCACCAGATCCCCTAGTTTCACAACTCCGCGGACTGCCCCCAGCAGCATCCAGGCCATGCCGGCCAGGCCGCCCAGCCAGGCGATCATGCCTGCCCCCAGTTCGGCCTTCATCTCGCCCCGGGCCAGGGACAATCTGCCGTCGCGCAGCTCTGCCCGCAGTGTGCGGAAGGCGGACTGGTGGTGCTCCCCCAGCTCAAACAGACGCATCTCGGCGGCGCTGTTACGCTCCGTCAGGATCCAGTCGTAATAGCGGGTGCGGCGTTCATTGGAGGTGTTGGCCACCCGCCAGCGGTGCTCGTGCAGGATGAAGCGCCCCACGATCCAGAGTCCCGGCAGGGCGCTGCCGATTAGTGCCAGCGGCAGCCAGAGCGAGTAGGAGGCCAGCATGCCGGCCAGCACGATCAGGGTCAGACCGTTTTGGAGCAGGCTTCCCAGACTTTCCAGCAGGGCCACCGGTTGGGAGATGGCATCCACCCGGGCACGGTGCAGCAGATCGTAGGATTCGGGATTCTCGAAAAAGGCGATATCCAGGGATAGGGCCTTGCGGTGGATCAGGGTGTGGATGCTGTCCTGCACCAGTTCGGCCTGGGCCGTACGCACCCAGTCGATCAGGCTGGAGAGCAGCTGGCCGGTCATCCAGAGCAGGCCGATCAGCCCGGCCGGCAGCCAGACCGATTCGATGGCCGCCAGTCCGGCGGAGTTGTTGACGGCGGCAGACAGCTGGTTAACCGTCACACGGGTCAGGTGAATCAGCGCTGCCGGGATCAGACCCTGTAGCAGCAGAAGGAATCCCCATGCCACGGTCCATCCCCTGGCGGCATCCCAGACAAAGCGCAGCCCCTGAATCATCAGGGGGAGGCAGCGGTAGAGTTCCTGGTGGGCACGTCGGATCATGGCATGGGGTCTCGTGTTTGTTAGTGAATTGGGGCGGCTGCCGCTTTATTTCAGGTAGTGGCGACGTAACCAGAAAAACGGCCGCAACGGAATATACAGCCAGAACAGACTGTCGGGAAGAGGGAAATCACGGTAATCGGCCGGCTGGGTCAGGATCGGCATCAGGACGGTCCGCCACGACAGGCTGGGCCGCCGTTGCCAGATCTGCAGCACCGCCTGCAACCCTTCCATGCGTTTTCCGAATGATTCCAGATCGGCCTGGCTTTTCTGCAGCCCTTCCAGGGCCGGCTTACACAAGGATGCACAATGTTTTTCTTCCCGAATGATAGCGCTCAGTTCCTCAGCTAACGGTATTCCGTAAATCCAACGGGCCAGCAGTGCAGCTTGGGCCAGGGTCCGTTTCAAATCCAGCTCTTCCGCCCGTGCGATCAGGCTGTGCCACCCCTGCGGACGCTCTTCCGTCAGCAGCATGACGATGTCGCTCAGCCATTTCAGGCGGAACCAGGCGTGCTTGGCGCCATGATCGCACAGCATCAGCAGCAGGGTGTCGTCGTCCATGCGCTGTACCGGTGCACCCGCACATTCCGCTACTGAACTTTCCTGCCAGATCGATTCCACCTGCACGGTCGGCCAGGCGTAGAGGTTCCAGTGCAGTTCCACACAGAGCCCGGTGCTGTTGAAAAACTCGAAATGATGGAAATGGCGGATGAAGCAGCTGCGCTGTTTTTCCGTCATGGTGAAGTTGATAGAATTTGTTCGATACTCTTCCGATTCCAGAATCAGGTAGGCCCGGTCCAAATCGCGGGGCTGGATCAGGAGATCTAGATCGCGGGCCTGGCGGATGCCCACATCCCCGAAGAGGCGCAGCGAAAGTGCCACCCCCTTGAGTGGCATGACCATGATGTTGTTGTCAACAAACAGCTGACACAGCCGGGTCAGTTCGGCGGCGTTCATCAGAGCCTGCATGCGGCACTTCTGGCTGCGTTCCTTAAGGTGCCGCAGCACCAGCTCAGGCACCTTTCCGGCACCATGACGTGACAGCCCGCTGCAGGTCAGAGCCTGGACGCGGTGCCGTTCGGTCAGATCTATGAAATGCTCCCAGTTTATGTCAGCAGCAAGCCGGGCGGCAAGTGTATCCGCCTGCAACTGCTGCAGTCCGGGTGGTGCGATCCAGGAACAGGCCGCCAGCAGCAGGAACTCCCGGCTGAAATGGACATGGGCCGGCAGGGGTGGAATCTGGTGATATGCGGAGATTTTCAATATGGTTTCCGTTTCCAGATGCGGGCTTCGGGGAACGCGACACAGGGCAGCGGGTCGGCATACTGCCAGCTGAAGGAGTAGCGGGAGTAGGCCGGGTGAAAATAGGGATCGCCATCATCCAGCATCTGCTGCCAGCGTTTTTTGAAGTAGACCGTGTCCAGGGGGTGCGGGTCACCGCCATCCTTGCCGCGGGTCAGTGATTCATGGTGGATCAGGGAGCTGTCCGGCGAGTAGATGCAGCGATAACCGGCCTGACCGATTCTCAAACAGAGATCGACATCGCCGAAGCCGACCGCCATCTGCTCATCAAAGCCATCCACCGCCTCGAAGGCCTCCCGGCGCACCAGCATGCAGGCGGCGGTCACGGCCGAGACTTCATGTGGGCAGGTCAGTGCTATCCGGGCCGCTTCATTCAGAGACCCCAGGGTTTTCATTCTTATCGGGAGAAATTTACCATAATGCTCGGCCAGGCCGTGCAGGCCGATGCCGACCCCGGCGTGCTGGATGTGGCTGCGGTCGGGGTAGAGCAGTTCGGCCCCGACGATACCCGCGTCCGCCTCTCCGGTGAAGCCGAGCATGGTTTCGAGCCAACCGGCAGTCGTTGCTTCCACATCGTTGTTGCAGAACAGGTAATGGGAGTACGGTCCCGCGATCTGATCTACCGCCCAATTGTTGATGCGGGAGAAGTTGAAGTCGCCGCTGTAACGCAGGATGGTGTGTTTGTCGGAAATATCCTTAAAATACTGCAGGGTGGCCGGCTCCTGCGAGGCGTGGTCAATGATGATGATGTCATAGGCTGCGTCCAGGATGGTGCGGCGCAGGCTCTCCACACATTGGCGCACCAGTTCCGCGGCATCCCTGGTCGGGATCAGGATCGCCACCCGCCAGGCGGGGTCACAGCGGTAGCTGATGCGGCGCGTCATCGGAGAACCGTTCCGGGTTTCGGTCTGACCGGCCCGGCCGCAGCGCTCCAGATGGCGCTGTACGATACTGTCAGCAGCACGCTCCCCAGCTGCATCAGCGGAATCTTCCCGTGCCGTACGGTAGAGGAACTGTGGGATGTGGGCCACGCGGGCACCCTTTTCAGCGGCGCGCAGCGGCAGGTCGTACTGCTGCAGGCGGGGGGAGGCTGGCTGAGATTCTCCCAGGGTTTCCAGAAACTGTCGGTCATAGCCGATCAGATGACGGATGTACTGGCGACCGCGCAGCAGTTCGGGGGAAAAGGCGGGATGGCAGATCAACTCCTCGACCGTATCTCCATCAGCGTTTGTCACTACGCCGTCGGCATAGATCAGCTCGGCCCCCTGCTTCTGGAAGGTCTGCTGCATACGGAACAGGGCCTGGGGTTCCAACTGTACCCTCTGCTCCAGAAACAGCAGATACTGCCCGCTGGTCTGTGGCAGGACCGTCCCCGGATCTCCCTGTACGTAGCGAATCCGTTTATCGTCCATTGCGGGAAGCCCGCTGTGCGGTATGGCGGAGTCGTCGACGATCAGCAGCTCCCACGGGCGGTAGCATTGCTGCTGCAGCGATCGGATGGTTTCATTGATCTGGTCCGGGAGCAGTCCACCGGATACAGCCATGACGCAGGAAATCAGCGGGGGCTGTGGCAGGGTGGCGCACTCCTGTACGATGGCAGGGAGAAGCCGCTGAAAGGCTGCTTGATAGCTCTCCCACAGCTCTGACGGGCTTCTGGGTGTGCTGTCAAAGACCCGGAAATTAACCGTGTTGCGGTAGGCCGCCTGCAATCGGAATCGCAGCAGCGGTTTCAGCAGTGTGTCGATGGCGTTATTCCGGCGCTCTCGGGTTTGAATGAAACGCGCCAGGTCGAACAGCACCCGGTACAGTGAGCGCAATCCGGCTTCGATCCGGCTAATGCGGGTTATAACCAGTCCCTGGTGCACAAAATAGCCGCTGGAATCGATGGGCGCCCAGCGCAATCCGACAACACCGGGCGGCAGCTGGACGACCTCGCGGATATAGCCCCGGCGGGTGACCGGAATGACCAGTGATGATTCTTTCGTGCAGCCGTTGCCTGTGTCAAGGTACAGGCGGGCCTTGCTGAGGGAGTAACGCTGCAGGAGCCCTTCGATATACAGCTGGCCCGGCTCAAACAGTGCCGCCTCGCCTGTCAGGGCGAAGTCCGGTGAGGGGCCTTCCGCCCACCAGCCGTTGCCGCTGTCGGCATCGGCCGTGAGGCCGCTTTCAGGCAAAAGTGTAACGCGCTGGGCGCTGCGGGGCAGCATGCGGAGCAGCGTGTCCAGAAAATTTTCCAGTCGGCTTGATATGGGGGGCGTTTTGAGGTGGTGAGAGTCGGGTTTCAGCATGGGAGCGCACCACGATGTGTCGCAATGTTTTGGGAGACCGCCTGCATTTTACAGGCAGTCTCCTTTCTCCAGACATCGTGAAGGGCTACGGGGCAGCTGAAATACATCGGTAACTATGTTCAGGTCCTGTGCGCCGGTGGCCACATTCGGTTCCAGGATGCCGCCCTCATGCCATTCGTTCCAGGCATAGAGATAAATGACCCGTGCAATCGGGTTATTTGTTTTGGCATATTCGGTATCGACAAACTGCTTCGTGGTTTCCATATTGTGACGCAGAGCCGCCGCAGTTTTACCGACAAAATAGCGGATATCTCCGCGATCCGGTATAAGGACATCTTGACGTGGGCGTTCATCAAAGTTTTGAAACATGCAGGCACTGACCGGTTTCTTTGCATTGGTAAGCGGGGTAAACACGCTCGGTTCAAGTTCTGGATAGGGGAGCCCCCCCTTGTATTTTATTGGCGGGACGATGCATGTAATGCTATCGGTCTCTCGGGCTTTATCCCAGCCGGGTGCTCCCGCCTGAATCTGAATGTAGGGTTCGACACCGAGGCGTTTTAGAGAAGCACGTTTCAATGCAGCCAGAAATGTATCGACAGCGGTTGTGTAGCAGGTTGTGTCGGAGCACATGGCTCCTTCCTGATTACGGATGTTGCGGTGATCTCCCATGCTGAATACGGGTCTTCCATCCGGCAGCCTCAGGTAGTTCTTGTTGGCGAAATGTCCGATGATTGTGTCAATCACTTTAGCTGAATTTACCGGGGTGATGGCCAGATCTTCGTTCCAAGGGTGGGCATACAGTGTAAAGTTATATTTCAAACGACCATCTACATTGGCCTTGAGAAAAGAATCAAGTGCTTCCGGAAATAATTCGTTATTTTTCTTATTACTCCAGTACCAGTAAAAACTGAAGAAACTCAAACCCGCATCCGAAGCCTGCTGAATGTGTTTCTTCAAGGTTTCGACTGACTGTTGGTTGTAGTAACCGATGGCAGGTTTCAGATGATCCCAGTTACCGTCCCATTTACGTCTGTTGGCAGGAATACCGGGCTCTTTGCCATAAAAATCAGAAACACCGCCCCACCAGTCTCCCCGGCGACCGTAAATCTTGGCGGTGCCATCGATCTGTTTTTGTGCGCTTGGACTGAAGGAGCCGAAGTAGAACGCGCCAACCTGATAAGGTGACTCTTTACCAGCCGTAAAAAAATAATTCTGTGTCAGTTTATTTCGATAGCGGGCTACAGGAACAGGTACATCTTGTTTTGATGGAGCTTTTTTTTGCTTGTGAGCTGACGGGGCATCGGTAAAGGCGTAGAATGCAATTCCTTCGGGCTTCATCCGTTTGTTGGGCAGGTTTTTATGGGAGGTAGAGTAGTAGTATGCGCCACTATCGGAATCTTTGAAGCGGTGCACGGGGAGTGAACTCTTTGCCGGTGTGTGGAAAGCAATACCCTGTCTGATAAAGCCGGAGGCCTCAGCTTGTTTGGCCTCAGTTTCGGAGACGGTCAGAAAGAATCCTGAGCGGATGTGTTGTAGGCGGATAACGGCGACACTTTTATGTGAATTGTCTGGAGCACGCAGAGCATTAAAGGCGGAACCTTCATAGATCCATTCATGGGATAATCCGGCCGGATTGAAACGAGTGAGGTTGGGGGGGATGGGTTCAGCTGCAGCAGAAATCGAAGTAACTGGCAGTAACAATAGAAAAAGCAGGTGTACGAAAACGTACGGACGTAATTCTGACGTGAAATATTTTTTTGCAGTTATTTCAAGCTTCAATTGGATGCTAATCGGGTGTCGGCCAGCCGGCTGGGTCATGGAAGTATCCTTGGTTGTAAGGCGCAACCTTACTGGTTTGGAGCATCAGCCCAACAGGACAGGGCCCCGATTTTCTGGACGGGTACACCATTAGGAAAAAGCTCAAGGGGGTACTGAGCTTCGGTGCACCGCTCGGTACGTTTTGCTTCTATTCGTAATGCCTGACCGTGGAGCTCCTTGTTAACGGAATAGGTATTGATGAGTTCCGTTACTGCTGGATGACATGGAACTTCGTAATAATCAACCGTAGTTATTTCTTTGATGGAAAAACCGTGGTTTTCCAGAAGAAGTGTGAGCTCGTGGGCGGTCCAGAGATGGGGGTGTCCTGATTCCATCCGGGCGTAAAACTGGTTTCTTTCGTTTGGGTTTTTTTGCTGAATTATGTTTTGCAACACGTCGTATCCGCAAGCATTGGGAGTCGTGAGAAAGAGAGTTCCACCCGGTTTGAGAACCCGGTTCATCTGGAAAACTGCCCATGAAGGGTCACGGAAGAGATGTTCAAGTACCTCCGTAAAGATGATATCATCGACAGATTCATCCTGGAACGGAAAAACTTCGCTCTCTATGTCGACCCGCAGGATTGGGTAAGGCGAATGCGGTATATCCATTGAAATCGTATGGAAGGTTGAATCGGCATGAATCATTTTCAGGCAGTGAGTTATAAAGGGTTTGTCAGAACCAAGCTCCACGACGTTTTTGCCATAGATTCGATTAAGCAGGTCCAGATAGCGCTTTCTATGGTAACCCGCATCCTTGGAGAAAAGCCCTCGGAACTCTTCGGGGAGAAAGCTGTAAAAATCTGTCACGATTTCTTGGTAATGTTCGTTCAACTGGGAAAGGGAATTGATGGTCATGTTATGCTCCTGCCTCATATCCTAGGATTTTAGATACCGTTTGACCCACTGTTTTGGGATCCAACTGCTCCCTGATTGATTGAGCCGCATTTGCTCCAATTCGAGCCCGCAAAGCTGAATCTGTTAAATGTGATAATAATTCTGCTGCATGGTCTATATCAGGATTCCCCCAGCGGGTACCTGTCGGGTAGGCGCCAAATTCTCTATCCGTTTCAATAACGGAAGTGTGAACCAGGCAGGAATTCTGATCGGTCATAAAGTCAATGTTTCCGGAGTAGGCAGACGCAACTACCGGCTTGCCCATGGCCATTGCCTCAGCCAGTGTCAATCCGAATCCTTCGGAGCGGTGCAGTGAAACATAGACATCCAAGGATTTCATCAGACTCAGGGTGTCAGGTCGTGACAAGGTATCCGTTATCCAGACGACATTCAAGCCGTGAGCCGCTTCCTCGAGGAGCTTAAACTCGTGAGGGGCAGCCTCGGGGGAACTTACCTTGAGGACAAGCAGGGCATCACTACAGCCTTCTCCAAAGGACTTGCGGAATGCCTTAAGAATTGCAACGGGATTTTTACGCTCCATGACGCTTTTGCAGTCAAAGAAAAAACCGAACGATAATATGTCTTCTGGAATATCAAATTTTGTCCGGTTGACCACTGCCGAGTCGATTTCTTCGAAATCCAGAATATGCGGCACTACGCGGACCGGCAGGTTGACTGAGGCACGTATGGCGGCAGCGGAATATTCGCTGGGTGTCCAGATTTCCGAGAGTGCGTCTGCGTCCGCATTGTACTCCGGTAATTGCTCCGTTTCCCAAACCCAATAACCGATGTTTTTACGGTCTTTCCAGAATGCGTAGGGCAAACGGCAACGCACATGGGGAAAGTCATCTCCATTGGCTACAATTATGTTGACTCGCAGTGCTGGGTCGTGGGCGGTCAATAATTCTCCCGAAAAAAGAGCCGGCAAATCGAGCCATGGGGCAAGATTCACAGTCGGGAGCGGAATTTCCCGGCGTTCAATTCCGGCTGCAGCCAGGGTGCGGGACATGGAGCGGGCAGATTCTCCCATTCCGGATGTCGTGTGAAAATAGCCGGCAAGATTTACGCCGCGCTGTTTGTTCTGTATTCGCTTGAAAGCTGACGTAAAGCGGGTTCTAAGCTCCTCCGGATCAAGTGTGGATGAGGTGGGGGCAGCTCCATTCAATTCAGGCTGAAGTCGGGTTTGAAGTTCACTCTGTCCTTTGGTGTCCTTTTGCCATGTGTCGATCTTTCCGACCATTTGCTCGATGAACTGACCATATTGATTGCCGGATTCAAAAACCGACGAAAATTTTTCACGCAGTTCGGAATTATAGAAATAGTGTTGTTCTGCCTGGGCTAACAGATCATATCCAATGGTGCTGGAATACAGTGTCGTAAGTAGCTGCCCTGAGAGGCGGGCCTTGCGGTCACCCAGCATATCCTGGAGTTGGCGTAGGTCAAATACGGTGCCACCTCCAACCAGACTGGAGTGCAGCCACGTCCCGTGCCCAAGGGTTATTTCGGCCAGTATGCGTGGTGAGGATTCTGCAAAACCGTCAAACCAGGCCACGTCATCAAGGGAGACGATGTTTCGAGGGCAGGCTTCTGCTATGAGCCAATGATAAAAACGGCTGCGATCTTTCTGTAAAAACAGAAATCTGAATTCGTTTTGCAGGTTATTATCCTGCAAATAAAGCATCAATACGCGTAAAACACCTTTGCGATGCAAGAGTAAAACATGGGCGGCATTGGTTGAAAAATGTTCCTCAAGCTGCCCGCTTCCTGTAATCCATTTTGCATAGGCTTCAGATCCTTCAACGGTAGTAAATGCGTGGGGAAATGCTGTGCGAAGATCTTCTCGTCGTCGCCAGCAATCCAGTGCACGCTGTACGGGACTATTGTGCTCCGGTGTTGCTGTAGCGGGTTGGGTGAGTATCTCGCAGCACGGGGCGGCTTCCGTCATATAGCCGGGAGAACCGTTGAGCAGCAAATCCCATGGAAATCCCAAAAATAACCTTTTCATAAAGTGGGGATAGGATTTACTTTCCCTGGAATAGGCCACAGATTTCCAGACTCCCAGATAACCGATTCTGGTCCTGCAGTTGAGAGCATACGTTTTCAATGAATTGTGGTCTGGTTTTCGTCCTAAAACAAGGTGATAAATTCTTCTGAGGCGTGATTGGCTGCAACTGTTTTCGGCATATGGATCATGTCCTGCCTGGGGTTCGTTTTGTCCGTTTTCAGCATCCCACTTCACAATCAATTCTTTGTGTTGCGCGATAATGCTGGCTGGGAAATACCCTTCGCCTTCGGACAAAAACCAATGATAATAATCCCGAATTCCCTGAGCGTTTTCCAAGGCGAAGACCGCCTGCAGATCAGTCCGGATTTTCCAGACAGAATACATGGCATATGTCAGAGCTAGGCCCTGGTGTGCCACACCGGGAACTTTGGCCATGAGCCACTCAGAAGCTCCAAAGGGATTGGAACCCATGTTTACTTTGAGTCGGATATCTTTTCTGTATAACGCCCGGAAGGCCTCGTGGATCGGGGTGCCATCTTCGAAGTAGCCGTAGCCGTAAGGCTTAGACTTGAAATCGCGTGCACCGTTTTCAATCAACTTTTCGCAATAGGTGCGCACAAGCTCAATGACATTTCCGAGGTCGTCCAATACAAAACGATTTTGATGTTTTGAGAATTGTTCCGGTTTAAAGGGGTCGAATCCGCTGAAGTGAAAAAATACCAAGACCCAGCCATTGACATACCAGTTGCCATTCTTGAGTTTTTCCATTGTACGCTGGGCGAGATTCCAGTACGCAACGTTGTAGCCAGGATGGCGCAAAATTGAGACATTATCGAATAACCCGGGTACAAGGTCGATCCAGCTCTGGTCGACAAATATGCCGCGTTCTACATCAACAACACATTCCGTTTCAAGTTTACCCTGCCACCAGTGAATGAAGCGTCGAGTGTTTTCCGTATTTTTGACAGCACAAAACCCGAAATTATAGGTTCCTGAACGCCTGATGTCCAATTCGGTCGGATTTTTGTCGTCATTGATGGGGGCGAGGAGGTGGGGGGTGACGACTATGTCAGAGGTGCAATTCAAGAGGTCAAGGACTGATGAAAGCTTCGCGTACAGGTAGATGTCCGGGTCAATATAGATGACATTGTCATAGTGTTGGTTGAGCAGGTATTCGAATGCCCAGGGTTTGACGGCTGTATTCAGTTCTAAGATCGTATATTGAAAGAGGAATTCGTTCCCCATGGGGAGATTCAGTGTTTCAAGAGCAACAGCGGTGAATTCGTTATTCAAACTCTGGGCAATGTTCATGTTCTTATCGACCACGACACAGTGCAGGTCAAACTCGGGGTGGACAGCGCGGATGCTTTGCAGAAGAGTTCGGGCAAAGTGCAGATAATTATTGGATACTATGGTGAATACGGCTGTTTTTGTTGCGGTAGTTGTTGCCATGTGATCGCCTTGAATGTTGATAGTTTCTTTATAATCCGATGGTATTGCAGTGACCCGCGTTAATTGCATTAAAAATGCGGTTTGGTACGAAACGACACAATAATCTGTTTGATAATGGAAGTATCTGAATGCTCGGCTCGAAGTTTATTGATTTCTTCGGATAGTACATCCGAGTAGTTTTTTGCTTGAGAAGCTGATTCAGCAAATAGATCAATCTTTTTCACGGATTCTTCAACAAAAAGCTTACTTGCAGCAAGCTCTGCCAGGCAATCCATGTGAAGTTGCTCCAGGTTTTCCTTTGCCTTTCGGATTTCTACATATTGCTGGTTGCGGTCTTCCAGGATCTCGTTGAGTTTTGCAAGCCGTCGTTCGGTCTGTTCCTTTTCAGCCAACAGTTTGATTCGTTCCTCCTGCGCATGGTGTCGGCCTTTCAGTTGCTCATCCCGTTTAGCCAGATCCTTTTCAAGCTCTTCCTGATATCTGTTCAGTGTATCAATTGTTTGGAGCAGTTCTGCTATTTGGCTGTCACGTTCGGCGATGGCCTGGGCCTTGTCGGCCAATCGAATATCCCGTTCGGATAATAATCGGGCCAGTTCCTCCAGGCGTTTGTCCCGTTCAGACAAGGCTTTCCTTTTCGCAGCTAATCTTATTTCGTTTTCAGCCAGTTTTGCGTTCAATTCCAGAAAGGTATCATCAATTTCTGCGCGCTCCCGTTCGAGACGAACTATCGTCGCGTTGAGTCCATTCAACAATTCGTTTGTCGTGGTCTGTTGATGATATAAATCATCTGCCAAGAACAATAATGGCCCCTGCCGCTCAAATTCTGACGCCCATAGAGTTGTCTGGGCATCCAGACCTGCATCCATAGGAGTGAGGCCAGTGGCTACATTTGTCAGATAACCATACATCTCCAATGCCAATGGCAGAGTATGTGGGTCTGCGGCGAGGTCGTCTTGCGTGAAAACGGAGTGCCTCAGTCCCTCTTCCAAAAATTCTTGTGTGAATTCTGTTTTATGAGCCAGGTCGATGGCCAGGTTAAATGCAGATGCAATACGATCCAATTCAACATCCGGCTTATTCATCAGTTGATCATAGTCGACCAGAAGCCGGTCGGCTCCTCTGGTTTCCTGCAGGCTGCTGATGAGGTGGCTGATCCAGAGCGCATAGCTTTTACGATGGTCAAAGTTATCTCGAACACTCAATGAATTGCAGACACTGAGCGGGTTTCTCAGTGCGATGACGTAATGGACGCCAAACCCGCAGTGGGCAAAAACCGCTTTCCAGAATGGCAGTAACTTGGCTATGCGCGGGTCTTTGAATCCGAAGAGTGGTATTCCGTCGGTCTTCTTGCATAACATGCTTACAGCCCGCAGGAAGTAACTGGACTTCAAAAGCCTTGCTAGGTCATTGGCGTCTATCGGACCCAGTGTGTGCCAACTTGCGTTGACAGCATCCAGCATTTCCATATTCAAAGCATTCAGGTCTAGGTCTTCCCAAAACCCTTTTTCATTGTCCGGGAGCGCCTCCATCAGGCGGTCACCCAGTCGAATGTCGAATACTTGCAGTGCGCGAGTTATGGCACTTGTACCGCTACGGTGCATCCCCAAAACAACGATCAATGAATTGTTGGTGCGAGTGCCGGCATGGATTCCGGGTATGGTTGCCAACGGAGCTAGTCGTGAGAAGCTGGTTTGCTGTATGAGGGGATGGTCTTGAGAAAGATGCTGTATTTCTACTGGTTGGTTCGCGTCAGCACATTCACTGCCCAGACGATACAGATCGTGAATTTGTGCGTTCAAGCGTTTGAGAGTGCAGGCCAGGGTCTGCATTTGCTGATCATTTATCAAAGTTCCTGTTACTTGTTCGGGTAATGCCGAATTTTTGAAGAGATATGATCTTCCTTCCCGTTTTCCCGAGCTGCAATAATGTTCAGCAGGATCAAGCTCTGCAAAGAGAACGTCGGGATTCATGATCAGATACGCCAGGGGGTTGAAATCGGCCGGTAAATCAGGGAAAGCAGGATTTCTGCCAATAATAACAGTTTCCTGAAGTCTTCTGACCAGAAGAGTTCGAGTTTCGACCTGGATTGATTCCAGTTTTGATATGGCCCATTGCAGAACTTGTTGCATAACCTTTTCGCTTGACTGGGGATTATGCTTTTTGTTGTTTGACTGTTTGGACGTTTGTGTTTTCGGGGGCAGTATGTATACCAGTTCCAAGCCGTCGCCGAATTTTTCGTTTACCCAGTTGACGTCTGTTTCATAGCGAGCCGCCATGCTTTCAAGCCACGAAGTATTATAATCAACGTGTTCGGTTGCAGCTTCTGGTTCGGAATAGATCAACAGATCGGAAAGTTCGGCGGAATACGTGTAGCCCAATGCCTGGTTGACGGTACGCAATACTTTCCGTTCGATATTTGAAAGGGAGCGATTTACAATCTTTTCACGGCGCTGCCCCTTTGGATCATGAACTTTCAACAAACACCCGATTGATGTAAAAAAATTATCCAGTAGGGCGTTTTTCAGGTGGTCGTAGGAAAGCACTTTGAGATGGAGTTCCTCCATCATACCTTCAAGGCGGTGTAATGCGTCGACGTGATTCCAGCTGACATTAATGCATGAACTCCACTCATCTAATGAGCGATATTCACCATGATGTTTAATTGCCTGATCGTAGGCAGATAAAAAAAACGGAACGACGCTTCGGATGAAATAAACGACATTAATTACGATATTCAGTCGCCGGGAGGAAAGTATTAAATTTTGCCAGCCCTGCTTTGTGAGGTTTTCAAAGTATTCGCTTGAACAGATGGCGTTATTGCAAGGGCCAAAATAGCCTGAGACTATTTCATCGAGTTTTTCTTCCGAGATTGTTGCGGATTGAAGTGCATCGAAAAGGGGTTTGCCGTTGCCAAATGTAAACTGGTGATCATGGGTCAAGCCGATCGTATTTTTGTAGGCAAAATTATGCGCAGACAGTTCAGCGGCGTGAAGTTCGCAAAAATTTTGAATGGCTGTTGAGCCGGTTTTGGTTCCACCAGCGTGGACAAACAAGGATTTTCCGGAGTTCATAATTTACCTGTTGGTACAAAGTATGCGAATGAAAGCATGATTTAGGGGTAAATCAGCTCGTCTGATAAAACTCATATGCCTGAACAACATCGTCAAAACAGTGAAGACGCCCATTTTGCAGTACCGCTGCTTTTGAGCAGTGCTTAATAATCTGTTCGGGCTGGTGAGAAACAATGATCATAGTACGATCGCTTCGTTTTTCAAACAGCTCGCTTTGGCACTTCTCGTGGAAACGGCTGTCTCCCACGGCAGTGACTTCATCAATCAGAAAACAGTCGAAATCAATCGCCATTGAAATTGCAAAGGCCAGTCTGGCCCGCATGCCGGAAGAATATGTCTTGAGGGGCTCGTGTAGGTATTTGCCTAATTCGGAAAAATCCTGGACATATGCAACCCGGCTGCTGGCATCCACCCCATAAATTCGGCATATAAATCTCAGATTATCCAGTCCGGTCAGACTGCCCTGAAATCCACCGCTGAAGGCCAGTGGCCAAGAGATACTCATGCTACGGGTGACAGTACCAGAGGTTGGCTGTTCTGCACCGCTGATCAGCCGAATCAAGGTTGATTTCCCCGACCCGTTTCTGCCAAGTATGCCTACCTTTTCACCGCGTAGTATCGTCATGTTAACATGGTCTAGCACGGTTACTTCGCCATGCCGTGTGTGGTATTGCTTCACCAGGTCGTGTATGCAGATCACTCTGGAGTCACCTGTTTGCTGACTACCCGTTCTTGGGCAAAGGCCAGTACGGTAAGACACAGGCACGCTGAAACCATATAGGGAATGTTGTAGTGGGATCGTACAAGGCTGCCGAAATAACCTTCACGCAAAATCTCAACTCCATGAACCATAGGGAAAAAAAGGAGAATTTTCTGAGCTGTCGGAGGCAGCCAGTCAACAACAAATGCTGCACCGGATAGGGGGAAAAGCAGATATGCGGTTGGGTGCCACAGCTTATCCACAATTTCAGAACGCTCGCTCAGGCAGCCCAGCAGAAAAGCAAGGGAAGAGCCGAACCATGCCAACATGAACCAGCCCAGCAAAATTTTAAAAATATCTTGTGGGCCCTGCATCCACCCAATTGAGATGAAAAAACACGACAACACCATAAATGATGTGGTTGCGCCTGCGGCTTCAAGAATTATACGTGCGGCGAAAATATCAATGAGCTTGACATTTCTGTGATACATCAGCGCCAGGTTAGGCTCAATTGCACCGACACATCGTGACGGCATATTTCGCCACAGCAGGACGGATGAATAGCCGGTTATTGCAAAAGCGACTATCGGAATGTTCGAGCCATGGTTCATTTTGGCAAAAGTCCACAAAGCAGTGATTCCAAGAGTGAACAGCATAGGTTCTACGAACATCCACATGAAACCAATGTTGTGGCGTCCGTAGCGTGTGAGAACTTCACGCATTAATAGAGCACCGATTATTCTAAATTGGATTTGTACCGAGCGAAGCAGGGGTGTCGAGGGCTGGCTCATGGTCAGTGCCCTTCAGTCATGATGTTCTCTGATTCCAGCCAAAAGCATGGTCAAAATGCCCCAACAGATCATTCCTACCGCAAAGGTGGCAATGATCGACCTGAAACGGCGAGGTTCCACCGCTGTGTCAGGTTTGCTCGGCTGGACAATGCGCTCAAGGTAGAACTGTTTGCGCAGAGCGTCATTGCGAGCCTGCTCGAGGGTTGCTAAGGCTGCGGCAAGTTGCTTTTCAGCGAAGGAACGCTCTAAGGCAAGTTTTTCATACTCAGAGGCTTTGTCGGTCAAGGAGGCCGCTCCACCGGTTACCTTGGCGGTCTCTTCGGCAATTACTTTTTTGAGCATTTCAATTCGCGCGGTCAGTGTCGCTATTTGTGGATTTTTACGGGAAGTTGTTTTGATCTGAGCAAGCTGTGTTCGGGCAGCAATTAACTCATCCTGTAATTTGGAAACCTGCTGGAGCTGGATGGCTGATTGGCGTTCAGGGTCAAAAACCCCTTTACGAGTACGATATTTTGAGAGCGCCAAGGCAGTGCTTTTGACTTTGGCTTCTGCTTGTGCAACCTCTGCTGCAGCAAAGCGCATCATATCCTGACGCCCTCGTTCACTGAGCTGATTAACGAGCGTTTCCCCCATTTCAAGCAATGAACTGTTTATTTTCTGGGCTTCATCACGGTTAAAGGAGCTGACGCGGAGAGTCGAGATGGATGATGCCGTGTCGTGGGTTATGATCACCCTTTTCTGGTAATAACGGTGCAGGGCTTCAAAGCTGTTGTCCGGGTCAATGCCGGCAAAGCGGTTGATACGGTCAACGGATGTACTGCTGAAGGATCTGGACAACCCCATTTTTTTGTCAAGCTGCTGCAGGGCATCCCGGGAGAGCATGTAATCATGAACCGAATAGGTGTCGTCCTGTGCCCGGGAAAAACCGGCCCCCTGGAGGATGGCGCCGAGTCCGGTGGTGGTCTGACGCTGGGGACTGCGGATGATGAAGCGGGATTCTGAAATGAAGATGTCGGAGGCAATCAGGCCAAAGTAGATGATGGCCAAGGTAGTTGGCAGGGCGACGGTTGCAAGGAACAGGCGGTTGATTCCAAACAGCCTCTGCATGAAAGAGCTGCGGCGCTTCGTTTTCGTAATCGGCATCGGAGTCGTTTCAGCAGGTTCAATATGTTCCATGATAATCCAATGTGCTTTCGAAGTGGGTGAACCGTCTGCTGTTTCAGCAGAACATGAGCAATCTTGATAGCATAGATTGGTCTTTAAGACAATCTGAATTGCAGTTCAGCGCAATATCGCACACGGGTTATTATGGGTGGGAAGCCACTCGAAGATTTTTGCCCAGGATAGCCAATAGTTGTTCTACGCTCTGTTCGATGCTGT
The DNA here is from genome assembly GCA_942493195.1 of uncultured Geobacteraceae bacterium. Lineage (GTDB taxonomy): Bacteria > Desulfobacterota > Desulfuromonadia > Geobacterales > Pseudopelobacteraceae > CAIPTY01. The sequence goes on from OW818669.1 coordinate 195,220, forward strand.
TTACCGCAGAGTCGATGCTGCAGACCGGATCGAGGGGCGGTTCATACGGTGCCGATATACCGGTGAAGGCCGGAATTTCTCCCGTACGGGCACGTTTATAGAGCCCCTTGGGATCCCGCTCTTCGCAGACTTGGATGGCGGTTGTAACATGAACCTCGAGGAAATCGTCGGCCCCGATGATTGTGCGGGCCATCTCGCGGTCCTCGCGATAGGGTGAAATAAAGGCGGTTATAACGATCAGGCCGGCGTCGTTCATCAACCGGGCAACCTCAGCAATCCGTCGGATATTTTCGGCCCGGTCGCGGGGAGAAAAACCCAGATCCCTGGTCAGGCCGTGGCGGATGTTGTCACCGTCAAGAACGTAGGCCGCATGCCCCTGGTCCAGCAGCTGCCGCTCCAGGGCGAAGGCGATGGTCGATTTTCCGGAGCCGCTCAAACCGGTCAGCCAGATTGTGGCCGGTTTCTGCCGCAACAGTCGCGCCCTGTCAGCACTTCCTACCTGTCCGGCATGCCAGACAATGGCCCGCTCGGTCGATGGTTTCCGCTCGGTTTTGAGTTCCTCGTCAAAATCGGTGCGATTGACAATCGTGGCGGCTGCCAGGGTGTCGTTGGTCTGCTGGGAGGCCACGATAAATGCACCCAGGGAACGGTTGTTGCGGTATTCATCGGCGTAGAGCGGATTGAAGAGTGAAAAGCGGACCCGGCCGATATCGTTGAGGCTCAGCGTATCAACCAGCTCACGGCGCAGGGTGTTGGGGTCGACCCGGTAGTGGATCTTCTCGCAGCGGGCCTTGATCCAGCGGGTGGAGTGCTTCAGCCAGTAGGTTTCGCCGCCGATCAGCGGTTCGGTGCCGGTCCAGACCAGCATGGATTCCAGATGGCGGTGTTCGCGGGGGATGTTGCCCGGGTGCACCAGCAGGCTGCCGCGGCCGGCATCCACATCGTCCTCCAGGCAGAGCGTGACGGATTGCCCGGCCGCCGCACTGTCCCAGGACTCGTCCATGACCCTGATGTCGCTGATGCGGGTTCGCAGGCCGGACGGCAGCACGACCACCTCATCGCCGATACGGGCAATACCGGAAGGAATCTGTCCACAGTAGCCCCTGAAATCAGGGGCCGAGCGGATAACCGACTGGACCGGAAAGCGGAAGTCGACCAGATTGCGGTCGCCGGCCACATAGACATCTTCCAGGTAGGAGAGCAGGGTTGGCCCCTGATACCATGGCATTTGGTTGCTGGCAGTGACAACATTGTCGCCGTTGAGGGCCGAAATGGGAATGAACATCAGGTTTTTCAATCCCAGCCGAACGGCGAACTCAGCGTATTCCTCTTCGATATCGGAGAAAATCTCTTCATCGTAGCCGACCAGGTCCATCTTGTTGATGGCCACCACCAGACGCGGTACCCCCAGCAGGGCGCAGATAAAGGCGTGTCGGCGGGATTGGGTGACAACCCCCTGGCGGGCATCAATCAGCAGTATGGCCAGTTCGGCGCTGGTGGCCGCCGTTGCCATGTTGCGGGTGTACTGCTCGTGGCCGGGGGCGTCAGCTATGATGAAGCGGCGCTTTGTCGTGGAAAAGTAGCGGTAGGCCACATCGATGGTAATGCCCTGCTCCCGCTCGGCCTTCAGGCCGTCCGTCACCAGGGCAAAGTCCATGCTCTCGTCTTCTGTTCCGGCTTTGGTCCGCAGAGAGGCGATATGGTCATCGTAGAGTGCATCGGCATCGTACAGCAGGCGGCCGATAAGGGTTGATTTGCCGTCATCCACGCTTCCGGCGGTCATGATTCTCAGGAGGTCCGGTTCCCGGTTTCCACGCAGCGGCATCAGAAGTAACCCTCCTGTTTTTTCTTTTCCATGGACGCATCCTGGTCATGGTCGATCAGCCGGGTTGTGCGTTCTGACAGGCGCGTTTCAACCAGTTCGGCAATGATCTCTTCAACGGTCGTCGCCGACGATGGCACCGCACCGGTGCAGGGGTAGCACCCCAGGGTCCGGTAACGGCACAACCGGGTTTCAATCTTCTCGCCCGGCAGTAGTCGCGTCCCTTTGCCAACCGGTATCAGCTGGCCATTACGTTCGATGACCTCGCGTTCTTGTGCGAAGTACAGCGGCGCTACGGGAATGTTCTCACGGGCGATATAGCGCCAGATATCCAGCTCAGTCCAGTTGGAAAGTGGAAAGACACGGATGCTTTCGCCATCAAGGATGCGGCCGTTGTAGAGCTGCCACATCTCCGGGCGCTGGCGGCGCGGGTCCCATTGGCCATGCTGGTCGCGGAAGGAATAGATGCGCTCCTTGGCCCGGGAGCGCTCTTCTTCACGTCGGGCTCCGCCGATTACTGCCTGGTATTGTCCTTCTTGCAGGGCATCCAGCAGGCCTTGTGTCTTCAGCAGCGCACAGCAGCGCACCGTGCCCAGATCCCACGGGTTGGCCTCTGCCGCAAGAGCGGTCTGATTGGCGTAGACCTTGAGCTGGCAGCCGGTTTCGGCCACACGCTGATCGCGAAAACCGTACATCTCGGGGAACTTGAAGGTGGTGTCTACATGTAGCAGCGGGAACGGGACCGGAGCGGGGTGAAAGGCCTTCAGAGCCAGATGCAGCATCACGGAGGAGTCTTTGCCGACGGAGTACATCATGACAGGGCGTTCGAATTCGGCGGCGACTTCACGAAAGATATGGATTGATTCCGATTCCAGTTGGTCGAGGACACTTAGGGCGAGTTTGTTGGGCATTGGGCAGGTCCAGTAGTTTGAAAGTTGTATTTGGCAAGAGCACTCAGCAATTCATCCTTAATGTTTGAATGCCAGAGCCACACCTAAATTACGGTCAGGTCTTTGCTGTCACACAGCAAGCGACAGAATTTGTTTTGTTCAGCGGGCGGGCATTTTACCATCGAAAACAAGCCAGTGTCTATTTATATGTGGATGAATACTGTCTAGAGAGCACAATCTAGACAGTCTATGCTTTTTGAAAGTTCAATTCTGATGAGGTTGTTGACTTTTGTAATCCGGTGTGCTTGAAATGTGCATCATTCTTAGATCTCAATTGATAGACACTATAAAAAGGTATAAACGATGGAACTAGCTCTTGATACAACCGTAGTCCGCAGACCTGACAGCGTTTTTACTGATATGGATGGCGATACCGTAATCATGAGCATCGAGCAGGGCAATTATTACGGCATGGGCGCTGTAGGCACGTTGGTATGGAAAATACTGGAGCACCCCAAAACAATTGGCGAAATTGTTCAGGCTGTCCGCATGGAATATGCCGTTGATGAAGATACATGCCAAAACGACATGATTGAATTTATTGAAGATTTAATAAAAAATGAACTGGTCGCTGTTGTTTGAACCCCCTCGCCATTATAATTCGTAAAATTCGCAGTTTTTTTCGTATCCCGATCTTTCAGCAATGCTGGTTTTTGCCGACCTGGACATTGCTGGGCATCAGTAAACTTCTAATCCACTTGATACCATTCAAATACGTTGCACCGAAACTGGGATACCATATCGGTACAAAGCAATGGTTGCCCCTTCTTGATCAGCAGCAACAAATACACGCCTTACAGATTAGCCGGGTTGTCAAACTGGCTTCCAGATACACACCATGGGAGTCCAACTGTTTTCCACAGGCTGTGACAGCAAGGGTGCTGCTGGGGGTTTATAAAATTCCCTATGCCTTGTACTTTGGTCTGGAACCGGGCCAGGAAACGCACAACATGAATGCCCACGCCTGGGTAACAGCCGGGAGGGTTACCGTCACCGGTGGTGCCAGTTTTCAGAAATTCACTTCGGTCGGCTGTTTCATTGCACCTCGATGTGCCAGACACTTTAACCAATAACCCACGCCAACCGACAAAAAGGAACTCTGCCAGTATGTTTGCCGGCCTGATCAGTTTCAATAATAATTACGCACCGGAACAGCTGTTTTCCCCAGAAGAGGTGCGCACCAGTCTTTCCCCTTACCGTACTCCCGATAACGATGGTTACTGGCAAACAGAAAGCGCCTGCCTGCTGGAAATCCGTACTCATATCAGCAGCCGTAACCGCGACTCTGTACTGCCGCTCCGTTGTCAGGAAACCGGAGTTGTCCTTTCCTTTTGGGGTCGCATCGACAATCGCAAAGAGTTGGCCGATAAACTGGGTCTGGACGTCCATACCCTTGCACGCCATACGGATGCCCAACTGGTACTTGAAGGATGGCGCGCCTGGCAGGAATCCCTGCCAGAGCACCTCATTGGTGATTTTGCCATTGCGGTTATCGATCCCAGGCGCAACTATGCCTTTCTGGCCAGAGATCCCGTAGGGGTCAAGCCGCTCTACTACCGGCTGGATGCTAATGTTTTTGCCTTTGCCTCCAGCGCCGCCGCCCTGAAAACGCTAAAAAAACTTCCGCTGACCCCGGATCAGGAATGGATGGCCTGCTACCTCTGGTTCTTGTCGATGAGCCACGACAAAACCGCTTACAGTGAAATATTCAAGCTGCCGCCGGGACATACACTTGCTGTTGATCAATATGGCAATCAGCAGTTAAAGAAATGGCACCATTGGCGCGATGATGCCCCCTGGGCGGATAAACGAGATGAACGGTGGGTGTCCGAATATCGGGAGGTATTGGAAGAGGCCATCCGGTGCCGGATGGAGAGTGATTACCCCCTTGGCACCGAAAACAGCGGGGGGCTTGATTCTGCAACTATAACTGCATACCTGGCGCATTTTATGGGGTGTACACCGGGCAATAGGCTCCATAGTTTTGGGTATGCCTTGTGTGATAAGGAACCTGGCTATATTCTGGAAACTAGCCAGGCAAAAGGGATAGTGCATAATTATCTGATCACCTCTCGAAACAATGAAGACCCTCATCAAGCAATCGAGCGTGGCCTTAAGGTGCTTGGATATCCGGAAGAACATAACTTGGCATCTTACCATATCCCCTTCTACACTGAATGCGAACGACGCAATATTCGCACGCTTTTTTCCGGATTTGGTGGCGATGAGGTGGTGTCCAATCAAGGACACCTATTGAGATACGAACTGCTTGACAGAAAAAAATATAACCTGTTGTGGGAATTGTTACCAGGCAATGTGGTTACGCGCTCACTGCGTTTACTTAAGGCAATTGCTTTCGGCTACCCTAGCCCTGAATACCGTCCTGCTTTCTATAAAGCCTGGCAGGCTCGCTGGCCACACCGGATATTAAGGAATGAGATTGCAGAAAAACACAATATATATCAACGCTACATGGAGACGGCCCGATATGACGCGCCCTATCGTTCAATAAGTGATTTTATTCTCCAACATTTACTGAGGATGCCATACATATCAGAACGACTGGAAAACTGTACATTAATGGCTGCATCATACGGTACAGAATATCGGTGGCCTTTGTGGGATATACGCCTAGTGCAACAATATCTTTCTACTCCGGCAATTGGAAGAGTGGGAGGAAATGGGATTGGACGTTATCTGCATCGCAAAGCAGTAAATGGAATCGTACCAGAGCGAGTAACCTGGAAATCTTGTAAAAACATGGGTTATAACTCACATTTTAGGAAGACTCAAAGAGCGAATACAATTATGCTTGCTACTATGGCAAAATATTTGGGAGATAGTATGCCGCCAGCTTTGGAGGAATTAATTGATAATGTGCACTTCAGACAACAAATCGAGTGGTCATTACAGTACAGAGAAGATGATGAACTTATGCATGTATGCAGAAAAAATATGTGGTCAATTGTTTGGCTAACTAAATGGTTAAATCAAAATAATAGTAACATTCCGTTAGAACAATAAAAGTACACGTTAACAATAACGATGAAAGTGTTGGAGTCCAACCAGCGAAGAACGATTAAGTTTTATTGTGAAGAATTAGGAAGCTGAGCCTGATTTACTTTCTTTTAATGCATATACTTCTCCGCCTTGAGTACTCACCCCAATAATTAGCTTATTCAGTACGGGCTTTATGTATGGCTTCATTTTTTAGCACCTTTCTAAGGGTCTGTACCCAAATGTTTTTAGTTTGTTGTAGCCTGTGATTAATTGACACGATGTGCTCTTCATCAACGGCTGGTACAATATAAAATTTAATTGAAAAGAACAAGTTTTTTATATTGTGTTCTCCCTCGATTGTTATACTAGGTGCAAATATCTAAATAGCCGAAACGGTGCATAACATCACCATGATTATCGATGATCAACTGTTTCTGATCAGAAGTAAGCTTATCCTTCCATTCACCGATTTTCCCACGGCGAAAGAAAAATTCAACTTTGGGTGGCTTTTCTTCAAAAATTGCTGCCTCTTCCTGGCTACGCAGTACGCTGAAATCACTAAAGCGGATCGATTTTTCAATTCTTGAAAAATCTTCGGGCAAACCTAAAAATTGAATTGCTTTGGAAAAAGTTTCAAATGGTCTAGTGAGCATATCCTCGTAGCGGATTACTTGACAATTTATTTCTCTAGCATTTATCCAGCTCAGAACATGATTGGACCAATTGAGCAGTTTCTGGCGGGTCTGTCTAAACATTTTATTCTGACTTCTACACAGAGCGTGATCTGATTTCCCCAACAGTTTAATGGCATCATCAATAGAACAAAGATTGTGGTTGGCGTATGACAGCGCGACATCAAATGGATTTCGAATGATATAGAGCGCACCTAACGTTGACTCAGGACAGATGAGTGGCTCATTATCCACTGTTGATATGTATGCATCATGAATTTTGTGATAGCCAATATCGGTATCATTCAATGACCATTTATAAACATCAGGGCGAAGACGGTCGGTCTCATCAAAATCAAGGTCTGCAGTGTCAAAACCGAGTACTTCATCCAGCCAGTTACGACTACTCGCAATTGAGCCAGTCGAAAGGTTGTTAATATTTACTGGTTGTTCTCCATCTTCCAAAAAATTCTGCAAGAACGCACGGAACCAAGTATTGCCTGATTTAGGGTATGAAGCAATCCAGTATATTCCTCCCATCAAGGATTCTCCTTGATGTCCACAAGTATTCGATCGATCAACTCATTAAGCTCGAAGCCAAAGTTAGGTCGGCCAATGCGTGCCAAACGGATTCGACTTGCCAGCAGGCCGCAGAGTTGCAGATGATTTTGCTCTAGTTTCATACCTTTAAGAAAACGGATTCGATAGGTGTTGTTATGTAAAGGTTGAAATCGCTTCAGTCCACTGATCGGTTCTACCCTTGTACTGCCAACATGTTCACTGTCTAAAATGTATACCCATCGTACAGGCAATGCTGTGAAATCGGACTGTTGCTGTAATGGAACGTTATATTTTTCCATTTTGGGTCTAATTCGACTCAAACAAGAGATATCTATTCCCAATTTTTCTGCTACATCGTGCCAGAGTTTAATCCTTTGAAATCCGGGTATTGCACAGCAATCAGCATCGATAGCCACGGCGTCATCTGCCAACACATCATAACCACGTTGTGAAAATCCCGCTGCAAGGGTCGACTTGCCGCATCCGCTTGGTCCTACACATATCATGCACTGGTCGCCGATTCGGATAGCATTGCCATGCAGTACCAGATAACCGCGCTGTGACAGCAGTGCACCCAGGGCAGAACCGAGCAGGAATACCCTGATGCTGTCTTCATCGGCATCCGGTTCTGGTGCAATTGTTATGGTGCTGCCTCCTGTGACCAGAAACCTGGCGATATGTGGCACCCTGAGCCATAAGCACTCCGTGTCACACCAGAGAAAAGGTCCAATCTGCGTACCACCCGGAATCCCCGCTTCAGAGACATCACCCAGCAGAATGCGGACATCTGGAGTCAAATCTCCTCCAGCAGGGGCAGGAAGGAATTCCGGCAGGGCAAGCTCGCTGTAAAAGTTGAGCTGATATGCGGAATAATTAGCTTTGGGAACGGTCATAAAACCTCATGCAGGTAACAGGTCTATAATTTCAATTCAGTGGCGGGTTGCCTTCAGCCACCCATTGGGCAAAAGAAGCTTCGTAGTCGGGACGCGGCTGCACCCCTTCCGGTATCTCCTCGTTCATACGTCGATACAGCCCTTCCTTGCCGCAGCGGTAATACACGCTGTGCTCGCCGTTGTGCACATGCTTCAAGCCGTATTGATGGACGTGGTACAACATGATTCTGTCTCCGATCAGGTGACCGTACGATGGCATCAATACCCACTGAGCCAGGACGGCGAAACCTGAACGGGTAAACATCATGCAATTGGTATCAATAAACGTTTCCGGGTGTATCAAGGGACAGGGTCCCATTTCGGTTCCATCTAGCCGGCAAAGCATACGGCTGGAGGAGGCAAAACCTATTCCAGCCTCCCGGCATGATTGCACAAGTTTTTCAACATGATCGTGACGAAACCAGTTGTCGGCATCGAGAAAGGTCACAGCGTCAAAACCGAGCCCGATGGCATGGTAACTGCCGATCAGGCGCGGGGTGGAGCCGATATCACCATGAGCCCGCGGAAGGACCACATGGTCTGCCGTCCAGCTGTCGATCTCGCTTTTGGGGAAACCATCAGCGACAATGACGTGTGTGACAGGATAGGTTTGGCCGATCACACTCTCGTGGCATTGCCGGAGAATCTCCGTAGATTCCTTGTAGTATGGGGTAATGACCGCGACTTTCATTTGTCTATACCAGACAGGAATTGTTTCAGACGACAGTCGGCGACATAACGGCCATCACGCAGACCCGCAGCAATGTCGTCATCAGGTGGGCATTGACTCTTGTAATAATCCAGAAGTCTGCCTTTTTGGTAATATTCATCATACAGATAACGCCATGTTCCGCCGGCACCGATGGCGTTTGCCCGCTCATTGCGTCTCAGGGCTTCTGTACCAAAGTGGATCTTGTTTTCGAACTGCTGATACGTCCGGAGCGGGAAATGCAGGATTTCCAAATCATGCTTCGCGGTTGTCTTTATTGGTGCGCCGCTGCCGTGAGTAACTGTGTGGTTGCCATCGGCAACATGTATTTCCGCATAGGCCCGGTGACATACCTTGGGGGGGAGCGGAGCGCCAAGACTGTTGTACGAGCAGGTCTCCCTAATTGTCATTCTGCTGAGATAGGAACCTTCCTCATGAAGTCTCGGTACAAAATTAGTTCTATTGACCTCGAGGACATCAATGTCAGCGGCAACTGCTTCAAAAGTTTTTTTCAGCGAACCATTGGCCGGCCACCAGAATTCATCGGCATCGGTATTGATTACCCAGTCGGCATTAAATTCAACCGCAGCTATGCGGGCCATGCGGGTGACCCATACAGCCTGGTCGTGGGTGAATTCTGATTCAGAAATTAAATGCAAACAGCCGCGCTTCTGGTACTCCAGCAATATTTCGGCGGTGCCGTCATCGGAAGAATTATCAGTTGCAATAATAAAATCCACACCGCATTTAAGATGAAAATCAATTACATCGGCAATAATATCAGCTTCATTTCTGCACAAAATGGTTAGAACAACGTTCATTTCCGCGGATTCCTTTGAAGTGTTGTCTTACGGTCTTTCAACAGGTTATTTCTGCCTGTTATATAGCATCATCATTTCCGGGATACTCTCATAGATTTGCACTTTTTTTAACTAGTTGAATACCCAAGTTAGCTATAGCGGGATAGGATCTGTAAATTTCTCTCTTTTCATCAAGCAGCATGAGTGCATCGTTCAGTGTCGCCGGGTCCCGGGTCAGTTCCTCCAGTTGCGTCAGCATTCTGCTGATATACCCTTGATAATAGGGATTGTCATAGAAATTCAGATGGAATGACATGATCTCAAACGTAATGTAGTTGTTCAGTATCTGTCGGACCTGGCTCTTTCCGGAAAACATTCCCTTCTGGTGAATCCGGCGAGCGGCCATGGATTCATTCAAAAATGCTATCGGGCCACGCAGGCTGTTGAGTATTTGAGTCGGCAGATCCCCATACGGAGAAATATTTACCCACTCTGGCATTTGATCCATCACTTCCCGCCGGAACATCACTGTGCAGGTGGGAATGAAATTGCTGTGTTCAAGGAGGTCATCGGTGGTGATGAAATCCTTAATTACCTTAATACCGCAGCCGCCGGGTCTGATGGTGCCGTTTTCGACAACATCGGCCTTATGGTATACGGCTGAGCAGTTCGGATGAGCATCCAGGAAGTCAACCTGTTTTTGAAGTTTGAGCGGATCGGTCCAGTAATCATCACCATCCAGCAATGCGATATACTGACCAATCGATTTTTCCATATTATTGAAAAAATTTGCCCGGCCGTTTATCCGCTGGTAGTCCGGGGGATAGTTATGCAGAAACAATCGTAGATTTGGACAGCGATCCCGATAGCTGATGACGATGTCACGCGTGGCATCATCGGACTGATCCTCACCGACCAGAATCTCAAAATCAAAATCAGTCTGCTGCATAAGAACACTGTCAAGCGCCTGGACGATATATTCTTCATGGTTAAACGTTGTGATACATACACTGAGTTTCAAGATTTTCTACCTTTTCATCGTGATCAGTATCTTGCATATTTTTTCTACGGCATCCGGCCCGAGATCCCCATAAAATGGTAGTGACAGGACCTCATGTGCTATTTTATTTGCTGTCGGCAGGTTGTTCGCATCAGCAGAAGGCAACTGGTTGTAGTAGTCATAATTGCTGCACAGGGGGTGAAAGTACTTGCGGGCGAATATGTTGAACTTCTTAAATTCTGAATGAACATGGTCCCTGGTGCATCCAAACGCGTCACCATCGATTTGAACAACACAGTATTGGTGGCCTGGTTTAACACGGGCATCAGCCTGTTCGATTAATCTGATTCCTTCAACCCCTTCAAGGCATCGCCTGTATATTTCAAACAGTTTCTTTCTCTTTGCCATCTCCTCATCGATGCAATCCAGCATGCATATACCCAGCGCAGCCTGAATTTCATTCATTTTGGCGTTCAGTCCCGGCAGTAAAACCTCTTCTTCACCCCAGATGCCGAAGTTCTTCAGTAAGTCTGCCTGCCGCTTATGCTCCGGATCATTAAACGTCAGAGCTCCACCTTCTGCTGTATGAAACAGTTTTGTCGCATGGAAACTGAACATGGAAATGTCGCCGAACGAGCCGATCCCTTTGCCATCGATTTCCACGCCGAAAGCATGGGCAGCATCATATATTACCCGCAGTCCAAAACTGTTGGCAATTTCCTGAATTCTATCCACTTTGCAGGGGATACCAAACACATGGACCGCAAGTATCGCCGAAGTTTTTGGGGTGATGAGGGATTCAATCAACTCCGGATCAATAGTAAAGGTTTCCGGATCAACGTCACAAAAAACAGGTTCAAGTTTGTTCCACGTCAGCACATGTGGTGTGGCTGGAAAGGTGAAGGGTGTTGTAATTACTTCTCCCTCAAGATTCAGGCATCTGCATGCCAGCAGCAGGGCACTTGTGCCGTTGTTGAATAATGACAGATGCTTAACGTTGAGTTTTTCAAGCAGTTTGCTTTCCAAGGCTTTTAACTGCGGGCCATTATTGGTCAGCTTACTTGTTTCCCAGATCGATTTCAGTTTATCGCTGAATACATCAAATTCAGGCAGTACCGGTTTGGTTACAAATATTGGATCCGGAAAAGGATTAATGCGGTTCATTCTGTAATCCTTTCTTCTCCCTGCTCAAGTAGAACGGCATATTCTGGGAATATTGAAAACAACAGTTTCTCCTGTTTCAGCATCTTTTTTTTCAGTGTGCTGTCCACACTAAGCGGTTTATCATTCGAGCTCGGTTTGCTTTCCGTCACGTTGATGTCATCCATGTCAGAAATAAACTCGACCCTGGATTTTGGCACTCCTGCAGTAATCAGGAAATTAATCAGCTCGCTGCGCAGATTCTCCTGGTGCAGAAACTCCACCGGCGCCATATCATCCATGTACTGTTTTGATTCAATATAGTCATCATCTATCCTGGCAAGAACGTCCCTTGGGTTCTTGAAAAAGAACTGTACGAACTGAATAGTCTGGATTCCCAAGTCAATCTTAGGATGTATTCCCTGCAACCGGTTTTCCCGACCATATGTTTGCATGATTTCGTAATATTCACTAAACGAGATCTGTGGGAATTTCGGATATTTCGTGAGTAGCTCCGATAGGTGCGCGGGGGGGTGTTTGGCCCACCACTGATAGTTGTAAGCCGACCAGGCTCGGGATACCGGATTCCGAACGACACTGACAATTGGTTTGTTTCGATGCAGCTGAGGTATCTGACGGTATGTGCCATGTTGGTCAGCAATAGAATAATGATTTTCCTCATCAATTTTTGGCAGCATAAGCTCGATTGCCGAATAGCGTGTCAGCTCATAATCGACATCAATATCTTGCGAGTTTCCCTGTTTGATGTCGCCGTAGAGGCGTTTGACCGCCTCACGGGCAAAGGAGCTCCCTGTTTTTGGGAAATTTAGCATTACAAATTCATTGGTAATCAGCATCCGATATCCACACGTGCCATATTATCGATCCACCCACATCAGATTATCCAAACTCTCCGAGACGGTATGCAGGAAAATAGGATGTATTTCCAACTCCGCTTGCTTTAACCAGATAATTGTATTTCTGTCTGTCAAGAATGCGGCCGCAGAAATAGGACATTCTGGTGTCAGTTGACCATCCCCGTTTGAATTTAACCAAACCATCATTTTCGTTATCTGCCAGGCCAGCCACACCGCCCCAATCCAAATAACTGACTTTATCTGAAAAAAACTCTATTGCAGACCAATACAACCCATACGCTGCAAGTTGCTCATGTCCATCAGGGGTGTCGCCCACCAAATATCCGTAACACACATTTCCAACGGAATACCACAAGTGCGCTGCAATTGCCTCGCCTTTATGGAGAGCTCTGAACAAATAGGCCCCTGGTATAGACAATTGCTTTTGAAAAGCACTCCTTGAAAATGCCCGCATCCCGGTAACCTTGAACCTGTTCGCCAAATTTTCGAATAATGTTATCCATTCTTCAAAATGGGAGAGAGGCTGGTCAGAGATATCCACGGTGATGTTCCGCAAACTCCTGCGTGCATATTTCCTGTGGTGAGCAGAGACGATTGTAGTGGCAGGCTGCCTGAGGTCAGCGACAAAGTGTTTTTTAAATGGCATGACTAAATCAAAACTTCTGTTGAGCAGGTGTTCGTCATACTGACCAAACGGGTCAGTTACCAGAAATACACACACCAGACCCTTAGGCAGTTTATCAAGATCCTTGCCTAATTGTGACCAGTCCCGGCAGGCAAAAAGTGGATAGCACCCCATAGCGTCAGTATCAGAAAATCCGGGAATGGATCGATCCACCAGCCAACCGCCGCAGTGATCGAGTTTGCGGGGCACTCCAAATTCCTCGAATGAACGGGCGAAATCGGGATGGGCAAAGCCCGTCATCCCGCCCCCAAACTCTTTCAATGTACTCTTATGACAAGAAAACATCTAACTCGGTGCCTGCAAGTTCAGCATGAATTGCTGCTATGATTGTGCTGTCAAGTTCGGTGCGCCAACTGTTCTTTACCCGCCGATCCTTGAAAACGGAGTAGTCATCATGATCATGCCTTGAATGGCATTGCTTCAAAAAATCTTCTGTCTGTTCAGTGCAAGCGATGCCGGAAAATTCAAAAATCCTTTGTGTTTCGATGCGTGGGGAATCGATCATATCCTCGTACCGGGTAATGAGTACTCTGTTCGGATGCTCTTTAGCTAAACGCATGTATAGTTTGGTAACTTCAATCCAATCGTCAAACCCCCAATATTCCCCACGGGATGTTTTCCTGCACTTTCCGGTTCTCCACTCCAGCATTGGATCAGCAGATCCCGGAAACTCACGGCTGGATTTCAGCCATGAATTTATGACCCCACAGGGATTCCTGATAATGGCAACCACTGTGATGTCAGAAAACTTTTCGAGCATTATTGGAGTAAGCTGGTGATTACGGGTGTCTTTGATTACCATGAATGGCGGGTTCGATGCTTTGATGGGGAACGTCGGGTACTGCCCGGACATACGCTGATTTTCCTGGTTGATAAATGCATCATCGGACAGGTACACATCGTGTAAAAAAGCGGCCCACTCTGCACGGGACGAGTGCTCTGAAACTCTATTTTTGAATGCATAGGAAAAGAGTGGTGCCAATCTAAGCCTGGTGTCCGGACTACTATCAAATATCTGACTTAACCAACTGGTTCCAGATCGTGGCATGCCAAGTATATATATTATCTTGGTATACATATCTTAATTTGTTATGAGCACATCAAACCTGTAGTGCGATGTATGCAGTAGTGAATTCTGGGGAATGATGCGGGCAGTCAATCCGGCGTCTTTGCATGACTGAATAATCCGCGATGAATCCCACCACGTTCCCAAACATCTCCGGTTAGGCGATAAACTGTCCATTATGTAAGACAACTTTCTGGATACAGTATTATAATAGGTCCATTTGCGGGATCTGTCGGGGATGCTGCAGAGTAGAATGTGTATGTCATTCTTAAATAACCTTTTGGCGCTTTCAAGTATATGTGCAAAGTCGCGAGGTTTAAAGTGTTGCAGTGCCTCATACATGTAAATTTTATCTATTGTGACATTTTTTGATTCCATAAAATGGAAAACGTCATCGCAAAGATATGAGATGTTGTGACGGGGATGGTATTTATTGGCGATTTGAATCAGATACTCTGAAAAATCAACACCAACTATAGAATTGCAGTGTTCCGATATGTGTGATGTGATCAGGCCATTTCCGCAACAGAGGTCCAGAACCGTATCAGTGTTTTTGATTGCAAGATTATCTACGATGGAAGAGATTATTGCGTGTACTGTTTCGGCAGACACCGGTTGTTTATGTAGAGTTTTACCTACTTGATGATAAAAGCACGTTTCACCGCAGGATTTAGGATACTCATTCCAGAAACGGTTCCACTCCACGTCATCATCCTCGCAGAAATTCTGATTTACTTAGCGCACCATATCAAAAATGCAAAAAAAAAGCGACTACCTGCGTAGTCGCTTTTTAATAATACAAGGTAGCCTGAATTAGTAGGCTGCGAACGTGGTCTTCGTCCAGGTATTGGCGGCGGAGCAGAGGTACAGTGTAGCGCTGGCTGCGTTCAGAATCAAATCACCGGCAACACATGTGGAACCCTGAGCAGGAGCGGCAGGCTGATTGGAAATGCGAAGGCGGCCGTCATTTGCAACTCTCAGTCTCTCTGCAGGTATAGCAGCGCCAATCGGAGTAGTTAGGAAAGCAATACGAGTGCCCTGAGCTGTCGCCGTAAAGTTTTCTTCGGCGTTGACGGTTATAGCTGCGATACCGACCGAACTAAAATTTGTACCGTCATGTCCTCGGAAGTTGATGTTACCGATCTGGTTGCCGGACTTGGTATTGAGGGGGGTTGTGGGGGTACCCTGAGCATGACGGACAGTGAGACGGGCTGTGTCTGCGTAGCTCGTAAAACTGGCCGTCAAGTTTGTGCCAGCTGACACTGTCCATGGAGCAACAACTTCTGCATAAGCGCTAGGGTTTGCTGTGTTTACGCCGATTTTAGTGGCGTTTACTACACCAGTGTCGCTAACGGTGAATTTGTCAACTGGGGTTACAGCTCCATCTGGACCCTGAACAGCAAACTTTGTACCCGGTGCAGCCTGTGCGAAACTTGCCAGTGCTACCAATGCCAATGTGCTTACCAACAGTGAAATTCTCTTCTTCATAATGTCCTCCTTGGGTTGTGTGTCCTTAATTGTCGGTTTATAGATTAAATCATTAATGCACAAACCGTGCCTTTGCTTGTTTTTGGGGTCTTGATGCCAAAATTAAAGTGAGCGTGTCCTATAATATCTAAGTTTTGAAAAAATGCAACACAGATTTAAAAAAAAATAGCGGGGCGTTTTTGAAGGGTTACGCGGCATGGTCTCGTTGCACTGTATTGAAGTCATAATACTGCCTGAACAGGGTGTTTTGCGCATGGTCCTATAATCACGGATTAGGTTGAAGCGGCAGTAGCAAAAGTTTTGTACGGAATCTACCGGTGATACAATTTTTTGGCGGATTCAGGTGCTGGAACCTTCGTGGGGAATCTTGCATGTATATATGATCGACGTTTTTCTCGAAGCGCAGCTGCGCGGAGATTCATTGGCGGTTGTGTGACTTGGTGATTTTGAGTGGTGCGGTGCGTTATTTGGCGTTATTGCGATCCTGAATGCAATCCTGAATGCGGGGTGGATGGTAGCCGGTGTCTGGACGCAAAAAAACCCGCTGAATGTCAGCGGGTTTATTTGTTTGTGGTGCCCAGAACTGGACTCGAACCAGCACACCCTTGCGAGCACAAGAACCTGAATCTTGCGTGTCTACCAATTCCACCACCTGGGCAAGTGAAACAGCCTTATATCATCGGCCTTTGATGGATGCAAGAAAAAAATGTAATTCCCTTGCCTTTGTCATGCCCTATTTGATATTGTCTCAAACCGTCAAAATTACTAGAGGAACCGT
Source organism: uncultured Geobacteraceae bacterium (assembly GCA_942493195.1). GTDB lineage: Bacteria > Desulfobacterota > Desulfuromonadia > Geobacterales > Pseudopelobacteraceae > CAIPTY01. Next base: position 211,700 of record OW818669.1, read on the forward strand.
TACTATTCCATGAATCTTCTTGCTGTTGAAAAACCTGCCCGCTATATGGGGGGTGAGATGGGCTCTGTCCGCAAGGAGTTTGCCGATCTGCGCATTGCCCTGGCGTTTCCGGATGTCTATGAAGTTGGTATGAGCCATCTCGGTCTGAGAATCCTGTACCATGTGCTGAACTCTGTTGAAGGCGTTGCTGCTGAACGGGCCTTTGCCCCGTGGCCGGATATGGAACAGCAGATGCGGGAGGGCGGTGAACGCCTGGCCACGCTTGAGACGGCTACGCCCTTGCGGGATTGCCAAATCATTGGCTTTACCCTGCAGTATGAGCTTTCCTATTCCAACATTATCAATATGCTCAATCTGGCAGGTGTGCCTGTGCTGGCAGCCGAGCGTGATTCCTCCTTTCCCCTGCTGATTGCCGGTGGCCCGTGCGCCTACAACCCTGAACCGCTGGCACCCTTTTTTGATGCCATCCTGCTGGGTGATGGCGAAGAGGCGGTTCTGGAGATTGCCGAGGCGGTTCGCCAGTCCCGGCAGGCAGGAGAATCACGTACTGTTTTGTTGGAGCGGCTTGAGGGGATTGAAGGGGTCTACATTCCTGATTTCTTCGAGCCTTCTTATCATCCGGACGGTACGCTGGCTGCTATGGCTGCCCGTGGCAAAAAAACTACGGTTCGTCGTCGTTTCCTCACTGATCTTGATCAGGCAGCGTTTCCGACCGAGACAGTGGTGCCGTTCATGAAGACAGTCCATGACCGGGTGGCCGTGGAGATAGCCCGGGGGTGTACGCGTGGCTGCCGCTTTTGCCAGGCCGGCTATGTTTATCGCCCGCTGCGCGAACGTTCAGCTGATACAATTCTTAAGGTGGCGGAAGATGCCTTGCGGGCTACCGGCTATGATGAAATCTCGCTGCTGTCACTGTCGACCGGTGATTATTCCTGCGTGGAACCGCTGCTGACGGAGCTGATGGCGCGCTATGCCCATGACCGGGTTGCGGTTTCGCTTCCGTCGCTGAGGGTTGGTACCTTGACCGAAGGGCTGATTGACGAAATCAAAAAGGTGCGCAAGACCGGATTTACCCTGGCGCCCGAAGCCGGCAGTGAGCGCATGCGCCGGGTTGTCAACAAGGGGATTACCGAGGCCGACCTGCTGGAGACGGCTTTCAATGTCTACAGTGCCGGTTGGCGCACGATCAAACTGTATTTCATGATCGGTCTGCCGGGTGAGACGGTTGAAGATGTTCAGCAGATTGCCGTTCTGGCGCGACAGGTCAAGGATCAGTCCCGGCGTGCCGGTAATCCGGGCGAGGTCAACGTTGCCGTGAGCAACTTTGTCCCCAAGGCTCATACCCCTTTCCAGTGGGAGCCGCAGATCTCCAAAGATGAAATTCTGGAAAAACAGTACCTGCTGCATACCGAACTTAAAAAACGCAAACTGCGCCTCAAGTGGCATGATGCACCGCTATCCTTTATGGAAGGGGTCTTCGCGCGGGGGGACCGCCGGCTGGCGGCGGTGATCGTGCGGGCGGTGGAGCTGGGTTGTCGTTTTGACGGCTGGGGTGACCATTTCAAGCCGGAGCTCTGGCAGCAGGCCTTTGAAGAGTGTAGTCTTCAGCCGGAATGGTATCTGCGACGCCGCGGGCTGGATGAAACCCTGCCGTGGGACCATCTTGAGTGCGGGGTTACCCGCGACTTTCTGCTCAAGGAGCGTCAGGCCGCACTGGATGAAGCTGCTACCCTAGATTGCCGTCATGGCGACTGCGGAGCCTGTGGAGTCTGTGATTTCAAGGTAGTGAAGAACAGTATTCCGGCTGCCGGTGCACAACCGGTTCGGCCTGAACGGGTTGCCCGTGAAATAACGCAGGCCCGTCTGCGGCTCCGCTTCGGCAAAACCGGTGCCATGCGATACCTCAGTCACCTGGAACTGTTGACGGTGTTTACGCGGGCTGTCAGCAAAGCCGCTGTTCCGATCCTGTTTTCCCAGGGATTTCATCCCCACCCGCGTTTTTCTTTTGCGACGGCAACCTCGGTCGGGGTTGAGTCCGTGGCCGAATATATGGACATGTTTGTGGAAGATGGCGTGGCGCCGGCAGAGGTGCAGCGCCGGCTCAATGCCGTTTTGCCGCGCGGGCTTGAAATCCTGGCCGCGGAGCAGGCCGATCTCAAGGCGCCCTCGCTTTCGACGCTGATCGATAAGACCCGTTATCGCATCACGTTTGGCGAAGCCGCTGAAGACGGGCTTTCGGAGCTATGTGTGCAGTTTATGGCACACAATCACTATGTCATTCACAGAAAGAAAAAGGGTGAAGTACAATCCGTTGATTTGCGCGCCGAGACGGCCTCATTATCGGTGGCGGGGTCTGTTGTGGAGCTGGTGGCCGGAAGGGGCAAGCCGCTTGAATTTGCCCGGGCCATTTGCGGCAATGATGCTCTGCAGGCCGATGACATCCGGATTGAAAAGCTGGAAGTGCTGTTTGTCGACGGCACCGCACGCTGATACGATTTCGTTTTAATTTCAGATACAGGAGTTCACTATGGGAGCAGAGCTGGTTATTAACGCCGCTTCTCACGAAACGCGGATTGCGTTGATTGAGAACGGTACTATCGCCGAGTTGTATATCGAGCGTAGCCGCGAGAAGGGGATTGTCGGTAATATCTATAAAGGGCGGGTCATCAGGGTGCTGCCCGGTATGCAGGCTGCCTTTGTGGATATCGGCATGGAGAAGGCTGCCTTTCTGTATGTGGCCGATGTGTTCGATGCCATTGAGGAGTACGAGTCGCTGCTGGATGACGGCAAGAAAGACCACGAAGTTAATGGCGACCAGCCCCCGCCGACCCACCCCGATTTCAAGCCGCTGCATCCGATTGAAGAACTTCTCCAGGAAGGGCAGGAATTGCTGGTGCAGGTTTCCAAGGAGCCGCTGGGCACCAAAGGGGCCCGCATAACCTCGCACATCTCCCTGCCGGGGCGCCATCTTGTGTATATGCCGACGGTTGATCACATCGGCATCTCGCGTCGCATTGAGGACGAGGAAGAGCGTGAGCGCCTGCGGGAGATTGTCGACCGCCTCAAACAGAGCGGCTCCGGCTATATTGTCCGCACCGTTTCCGAGGGGAAGAGCGAAGAGGACCTTATTTCGGACATGCAGTACCTCTCGACCCTGTGGGGGGAGATCGCCAAACGTAAAGACAATGCTACGGCGCCATCTCTGGTTCATTCTGATCTGGATGTGGTCCAGAAGGTGGTCCGCGATATCGTTACGGAGCAGGTTGACAAGATTGTGGTCGACTCGAAGCCGGATTACGACCGCATTGTTCAGTTCATCACCACCTTTGTTCCCAAGATGAAATACTCCATTGAGCTATATGACGAGGAAGAGCCGATCTTTGATCATTACGGTCTGGAGGTTGAGATCAGCCGCGCCCTGGGGCGCAAGGTCTGGCTCAAATCCGGTGGCTATATCATTATCGAACAGACCGAGGCCCTGACCGCCATTGACGTCAATACCGGGCGCTTTGTGGGCAAGCACAATCTGGAGGATACGATCCTTAAAACCAATCTGGAAGCGGTCAAGGAGATCGCCTATCAGTTACGTTTGCGCAATATCGGCGGGATTATTATCATCGATTTCATCGACATGGAGAAAGAGGTCAACCGCGACAAGGTGTTTGCAGCGCTGGAAGAGGCCTTGAAACCGGATAAATCCAAGACTAATATCCTCAAGATTTCGGAGCTGGGGCTGGTGGAAATGACCCGTAAGCGGGTGCGGGAAAGCATCGGCCGGATGATGTGCGAGCCCTGCCTGTACTGTGAAGGGCGCGGATATATCAAGTCAAAGACAACCGTCTGCCACGAGATTTTCCGGGAGCTGCGCCGCGAGATGTTGGATATCCGTGGTACCAAGGCCATGGTTACAGTGCATCCGCAGGTGGCCGATCTGCTGTATGACGAGGAGCGCCGTGGTCTGGAGGAGTTGGAAAAGAAATTCAAGAAGCGTATTACCGTTCGGGCCAAGCCCGGTTTTCATCAGGAACAATTCGAGATCCTGATTAACTGATAATCGATTTTGGGTGGTGAAACAAAAAAAGGCGGGGGAAAATTCCCCTGCCTTTTTTAAATGGTTATTGATGTGCCTGGTCAGGCGGCCTTGCGCTGCTGTTCGATCTGGCTGTAGTTGGCTGCAAAGTATTCCATTGCTTCGCGCATGATGTCGGAGATGCTCAGGTGCGTCTGGTCCATGATGTTTTCCAGGTGCTCACGCTCTTCATCACTGATCCTCATTGAAATGACATTGTAACGCGGATTCTCTCTCATTCTTCCCATTGTGTTGTTCTCCTTTGGCTTGATTGTATGGTTGTCGTGCTGATTGTGTGCACATTCATCCCGTACTATTAGCCAATACCGTGCCAACTTTGTAAAAATAATTTTTCAATATGTAAAACAGTATGATACAAAACAGGACTTCATGAATCTTGTTGTGTAAACAGAATTAGTGTGCACAAAATGGCACACTGGTGGCCAAAAGTATACACTATTTTAGAACCTTTTCCGGACCCCTGGCGACTTCGATGCCGTGCTTCTCCAAAAGGCGGTAAAAGGTGCGGCGGGGAATGTTGGCCTGGCGGGCTGCTTTGGCGACATTGCCCCCCGATTCTTCCAGGTAGCGGTGAATCAGGTTCTTTTCGGTGCGACTGACATGGAGCTCCCGTTCGGCCTTGAAAGAGGCCCGCCGGCGATTTACTTCGCCATCACCGCAGCATTCATAGGTGTCGGCAAAGACGGTCGGCAGATTTTCCAGTCTGATGATGCCGTTTTGCGCCAGAACCGACGAGCGTTCAATAATATTCTGCATTTCGCGGATGTTGCCGGGCCAGGGGTAGTGCTGCATGGCCTTGATGGCGCGTTCATCGATTCCGGCGATGTTTTTGTTCAGCTTTTTACGGGCTTTTTCGAGGAAGTGCTGGGCCAGGGCCGGAACGGAATCGATCCGGCTGCGAAGCGGTGGCAGCAATATCGTGAACACGTTCAGGCGATAGTACAGATCTTCACGGAACCACCCCTCGCGTACCCCCTGCTCCAGGTCCTTGTTGGTTGCGGCAATCAGGCGGACATCGACTTTTTTGGGAGAGGTGCCCCCGACAGGACGGACTTCCCCCAGGTCCAGCATACGGAGCAGCTCGGCCTGCAACTTCGGGGTGATGTCGCCGATTTCATCCAGAAAAATCGTACCGCCGTCGGCCGCCTCGAAAAGCCCCTTTTTGTCAGCCACGGCCCCAGTAAAGGACCCTTTCTTGTGTCCAAACAGTTCGCTTTCCAGCAGTGAATCGGTAATAGTCGTGCAGTTAACGGTAACCAGCGGTTTTTCGTTACGCTGGCTGACACGGTGAATGGCGCGGGCTGTCAGCTCTTTGCCGGTCCCGGTTTCACCTCGAATCAGAACAGTTGTTGGTGTAGGTCCCACCTGGCTGATCAGCCGCAGCACCTCCTGGATGCCGGGGTCCTCACCCACGATCAGGTCGTCGCCGGCCTGGCGATCCAGTTCGCGTCGCACCAGTTCATACTTCTGGATCAGGCGTCCGCGGTCCTCTTCAATCTGCTGGATATTATGCGGCAGGCACATCTCTATATCGGCCAGGCCCTGGAAGACGGCCACGGCGTGCTCCCGGCAGGTGTTATAACCGCAGGCCCGGCAATTGAGCTCATCCCCCTGGGTGAATTTGTTGGTGGAATGCAGAATATGTTTGATATCGTCTTTGCCGGGGCTGGGCAGTTTGCGGGATTTGTCAGAATATGATCGCCTGAGATCGGGCTGTGCCGGTGTCGACAGGTAGTGAACTGCCGTAGCGTAGGGGAGTGCACTTTCGGCATGGTTGACGATCAGTTTGCGTTTGTAGAAATGGTTGAGTTCCCGGTCGCGGGCCGGACCGTCCACACAGCCGCCGTCGCAAAAACGCAGATCGGTAAAGGTTGGCGAAATGCGGTTGGCAGCCAGATCACGGATGATATCGATGGTGTGAGACTCGCCCTCGCTGGCGATGGTTTCGGTATCCAGCAGATCCTGGTTGATCCTGAAAACTTTCAGCGGTCCGCCGGTGAGGGTAAAGAGCCGGCCTTCGCCGGGATCGATGCCGTCAAAGGGGGCCTCGTTGAGGGAGGCCGGGTTAATTCCTCGGTTCTTGAAGAGCTTGTCAATTTCCTGATAGGTCAGAACCACATCAATTGCGCCGGCTGACTCAGCTGATTGAACCTCAAACTTGGCTGCTATGCAGGTGCTGAGGTAGACAATTTTGGTGTCTTCGCCCAGGATTCCTTTAATGAAACGCCCCATGGCGATCATGGGGGATACGATCCCGATCAGATTGGGGAGGAGTTTGGGAAAGTGGCGTTCAATCAGGTCAACCACAGCCGGACAGTGTGAGGACAGCACCGGAAGCTGGGCTCCGGCGATGGTCTGACGATATTGGTCAGCAATCATGCTGGCGCCGTAAGCCCCTTCGTGTACCTCCAGGAAGCCAAGATTTTTGAGGGCGGATACCAGTTGGCCGGGGGTGATTGAATGGAAGAAGGCCGGAAAGGAACAACCCAAAACAGCTACGACCGGTGCTCCGGAGGCCAGCAGCTCCTGGGTGCGGACCATGCGATCTACGATGACTTTTGCATTTTGTGGGCAGCTCAGGCAGTTTCCGCATCCGATGCAACGGTCATATATAATCTGGGCGAAGCCTTGATCAACCTTGATGGCTTTGACCGGGCAGGTGCGAACACAGGAATAGCAGCGGCGACAACGTTCTTTATAGGTGATGATTGGTTCCATGGTGGCTCCTGATGAAATTCTGAACAGGGACTGGACTGTGTGTGTGGTGCACTTGCGAATTGTGTCACAAATGGCACATGCTGGTAAATATATATTTGCTCGGCATGGAAGTATCTGGAAGCCGCTGTCAGGATTATCTGCTTTGCCGTGTCGGATGGCCTGAATGTTTATTAGCCGGTATAAATTGCAAGAGATTTTTCATGGCAACTGACTATGACAGAACGTGTATATCGGAGATAATGTATTTGCTATTGTGGTGAATTAAGGTAGTTTTAAACGGCTCTAAAAATAATTTTTCACTGGTGGTTACCAATGAAACATCACAGGCGCTGCAAAAATAGCTTCATCTTAGTAGCTGCGACATGCTTTATTTTGCCGTTTATGATGAGTTGCAGTAGTGGTAGCGCAGAAACTGCCAATGTAACTGCGAAAGGCGTTGAAGTTACCGTTAGTGGTACGGTGAATACTCCAGGTGCGGCAACAACTAAGGCAGTACAGCCCGCTGCGGAAAATGAAAGTTTCATTTACGCCATCAATGCTCAGGATGGATCACAGCTTGGCTCAACATCAGTAAACGCTGATGGCAGTTTTAGTAAGCTTTCATTTAAGCTGCCTTCTGAAAAATCGATCCTCGTCTTTAAAACAACAGGAAGTCATGGGAATTATCGCACAGTAGTTCCGATTGACTTCAGTGGTTTTCCATTATTTCCAGAAACTCCTGCCAAAAATCCACTTGCTGTTACAGTTAATCAGGAAACGACTTCAATTGTTGCAGCCGTTTCAGAAAAACTAGGAGCTAAAGGTCTGCTTGGTGATACCGGAGCCACGCTGGTGTCCACAGTTACATCGTATTCTGATGCACTTCAACTTATCGCGGCAAATGGTGGTCAGACTTTTGTATATAGACCTGATATCTCTGTTCCACTTCAATTGTGTGATGGTAATCGTATAGTAATGGATGGAGAATGTCAGTGCCCTCCAGTTCTGCCATTTTGGGACTCAACTAGAAGAGAATGCGTAACGGTAATGCCTCCCTTGCCAATATGTAACGAGAGCACAGATCTAATGAATGGCTTTTGCGTCTGTCCAGCATTGCCTAGTCCGAATTCATGCAAGCCAGGGACTCAGCTTGTTGTCAGTTCGCCAGTATCGACAGGTGAGATCAAAATGCGTTGTCCCAAGGCTCAGTGTGTTGAACTTAATTGTCCACTGTATATACAGGTCCTGCCGACTTGTCCGGATGGATCAATTCCGATGGTGATTCCTACATTTGCAATTGAGAGGGATTTTAATGGTTGCCCGGCCCCGCCTCGTTATATATGCAGAGAAAAAGTGTGCCCACCACCCGCATGTGCCGATCTGCTTTGCCCCTCTGGATATATAAAAACGGTCACTCCATCAGTTGGTTACGATGGCTGTCCTGGTTGCCCAGTTCAGTCATGTGAACTAAATCCTGAATATTGTCCACCAGCCACCTCCATCTTCTGTCCTGCTGCTCCCGATTGTGGTCCTGGAAAAGTGTTGATCGGTAGTCAAGCAATTCCCAGCAAAGGTGTCTGCCAGCCCTGTCTACCTTGTACTTCCTATACCTGTGTAGAAATTAGTCCATAATTCGATTTTAACCGACATTGTCTGTGGGTTTTGCTGACGTGGTAAGAAATATATTATAGGGCGGAATTTAGTTCCCCCTCAATCTATGGGGGGCGAGGCGTTTCCGGTGGACGGATCAAAATTGTTCTGTCAAAATTGTTCTTGACATGCATTTCGCTCTTCACTATAGTCCATAACTCTTTTAAAAATGATTGGGATGGAGATGGCTATGTACGCAGTTATTAAAACCGGTGGAAAACAATACAAAGTAGCTGAGGGCGAGTTCCTTAAAGTTGAAAAGCTTGAGGGGCAGATCGGCGACAAGATCGAGTTTGCAGAAGTACTGATGATCGGTGGCGAGAAGGTTTCCATCGGTGCACCTGTTGTTGCCGGTGCCCTGGTTACCGCAAAGATTGCTGCTCAGGGCAAGGACAAGAAGATCCTGGTGTTCAAGTCCAAGCGTCGCAAAGGCACCCGTAAGCTGCGCGGTCATCGCCAGCACAGAACGGTCCTCAAAATCGAAAAAATCAACGCATAAATAACACGTAATTTTCCCGAGGAGATACGGAAATGGCACATAAGAAAGCGGGCGGAAGTTCAAGAAACGGTAGAGATTCGGATGGTCAGCGACTTGGTTGTAAAAAATTTGGCGGCGAGCTCGTTAAAGCCGGTAACATTATTTACCGTCAGCGCGGTACCCAGATTCACCCAGGAAATAATGTCGGTTGCGGCAGGGATTACACCTTGTTTGCTCTGATCGAAGGCATCGTCAAGTTTGAGCGTTTGGGCAAGGACCGTAAAAAGGTTTCCGTCTACCCGAACTAGACAGAACAGTACTTAATTTTGCTGATAGCCCGTAAGTCTTTGACTTGCGGGCTATTTTTTTTGCGTGGGGAAGTGGATTTAAAACAATGTTTATATTAGCAATTGCGGGTGTGGGATGTTTGGGCTATAGTTCATTAAAATGTCGGCCGCCAGTTTGTGGACCGGTTTGTGCTGCACAGAAATACTAAGATCTGGAGGGATCCTCCCATGTTTGCATCCAAGCTGACCCGCAAGGTGCTGTTTATAATCGGCATAACGCTCTTCATTGGTTTCACCGGTCTGGGAGCCATCTCCATCTATCTGGAATATTCTGCAACAATTGATCTGCAAAAGAAGAACGCCCGACAGTTGGCTGCGGTCGTGTCGCATGACATTCTCAACCAGATGATGAAGGGGGATATGAAGGTGCTTGGGGCATATCTACAGGAGATGCGTTCCAAGGACGGGATCGCCGATATCAGGATTTTTAATGCCGACGGTAAGGAATATGGAGGCAGTACCACCAACAATGAGCTGCGCAGTGCCATGACAAGCGGTGCTGTTGTTGAAGCCGCTGGCACAGTTGATGGCAGGCGGGTGCTGAGCCTGGCCATGCCGATGGCAAACGAGGAACGCTGCCGCAGTTGTCACAAGCCCGAAGGTAAGTATCTGGGGGGGATGGTCCTGACGACCTCCGTAGAGGAGGGTTTCAAAAGCGCTCTCAAACTTACGATGGTTCTGTCGGCAGTGGGTGTTTTCTTCTTCTTTGCGATTTTGGCAACGCTGTATCTTTTCTTCTCACGCTCGGTCGTGTCTCAGATATCAGAACTGCATAAACAGTTAGGTGATCTGGCCGGCAGCGAAGGGGATCTTACCAGAGTGGTTCAAGTGCGTTCGGACGATGAAATCGGTATGCTGGGCGCCGAGGTGAATAACCTTACGGCCAAGATTCGCACTACCATTTCGCTGCTTTATCAGCAGACCTGTCTGATCGGCTCCAGCGTCTGTCAGCTGTCGGCGGGAACCTCCAAAACATTGCAGATGACCCAGGACCAGAAGGATCAGGCCATGGCGGTTGCAGTTGGTTCGGAAGAGATGGCCATGACCCTGAACGAGGTTGCCGGCAACACGCATCGGGCCGCGACACTCTCCTCTGACGTGGATGATGCTGCCCGCAGCGGAATGGCGGTTGTACAGGAAACCCGCGACTGTATGCAGCAGATCAGTGACAGTGTCAACAGTACGTTGGAAACCATTCGGCATCTGGAGCAGTCCTCATCAAAAATTGGTGAGATGGTGGTGCTGATTGAGGATATTGCCGATCAAACCAATCTGCTGGCGTTGAATGCCTCTATCGAAGCGGCGCGGGCCGGTGATGCCGGAAAAGGTTTTGCCGTTGTGGCCAGCGAGGTCAAGGGGTTGGCGGAAAAAACCACCCATTCAACCCGCGAGATCAAACGGGTAGTGGCTTCGATCCAGCAGGAGAGTTGCAAGGCGGCCGACATGATAACCCAGGAGAGCCAATTGGTTCAAACCGGATTGGCAAAGGCCGAGCAGGCCAGTCGTGAACTTGCAAATATTCAGAGCCATGCCGCCGAATCCCGCTCCATGATCGTTCAGATTGCGACCGCTTCGGAGGAACAGAGCGCCACGACCCATGAAATCACGGAGAAGATTCATCATGTCTCGGAAGCGGCGACTGTTACCTATTCGACGATGAAAACGACGGTAGAGGCCTTCGAGCGGTTTTCAGAGGTTGTTGAGCAGATTTACAGTACCGTCGGCAAATTTTCAGTGGGCAACTACCATGATTCGGTCAAGGGCTATATTCGTGAGATGGAGCGTGACGTCATGGCGGCCATTGAAGCGGCTCTGAAAGATCGAACGCTGACTGTGGATGGATTGTTCGACCGTAACTATGCTCCCGTTCCCAACACCGACCCGCAAAAGTTTACAACAAAATTCGATGGATTTTTTGACCGGACGATTTCACCGATTCAGGAGAAAATCATTGCCCGTGACAGCAAGGTTCTGTTTTCGATCTGCGTCGACAACAACGGGTACTGCCCCTGTCACAATCTGCGTTATACCAAGCCGCTCACCGGAGATCCCGAGCAGGACAAGAACAATAACCGTACCAAGCGCATCTTCAATGACCGTACCGGTATCCGCTGTGCCCGCAATACGGACGGATTCCTGTTACAGACCTATCGCCGCGACACGGGAGAAATCCTCAATGACATGTCATTTCCCCTGGTGATTAATGGCCGGCACTGGGGTGCCATCCGGGTCGGCTATCTGGTTCCCCAGGATTGAGTGCTGCCAGTTTTCGTTAGTCCGGTCACATAATGTTTTTCTATTGTTTTTTAATCGACTGTGTTAAAGAACATCAAAAAATATGAGGCTGATTCCAAGGCGGACGGATATGAAGCATCTGGGTGACATACTTGTTGAAGCGGATATCATCAGCCGTAAAACCCTTGAAAAAGCCCTTGAACGTCAGAAAATTTCCAAAATGCGTCTTGGAACCGTGCTGGAAGAGATGGGCGTTCTGACGGAGGATGAGCTGGCCGAGGCACTTGGCTCCCAGTTCAATTTCAAGACCATCAAAAGTTTCGTCAACCAAAACTTTCCGCAGGAACTGCTCGATCTGCTCCCCTCCGACATGGTCATGAAGAAGCTGGTCTTTCCGCTTAAACAGAAGGACCACATGCTGGCTGTGGCCATTACCGACCCCTTTGATATGGAAACCATGGAACTCCTGACCCGCATTACCGGCTGTCAGGTTATGCCGGTTATCTCTACCCGCAAGGAAATCCTGGCGGCGATCTCCAAGTTCTATCTGAAGAGCAGCTGCGATATCCATATCGGTGATCTGATTCTGGTTGTGGAGGATTCTTCGGCTGTGGCCGCTGTGATCCAGACGGCGCTGAAAAAGGAGGGTTATTCCGTGCTGCTGGCCTGCGATGGGCTGGAAGGGCTCAAGCTGGCCATCGCGGAACGGCCGGCGCTGATTATCACGGATGCCATGATGCCGCGCATGGATGGCTTCGGGCTGATGCGAGCCCTTAAGGTGAATCCGCTGACGGTTGACATCCCGGTTATCATGCTGACCTCCAGGGCCACTTCCGAAGAGGAACAGCGCGCTCTTGAGCAGGGTTTCATGGATTTCATCCCCAAGCCGGTTCAATCGGCGCGGGTCGTATCACGCGTCAAGCACGTCCTTGAACTCAACAAGCGCTTCAAACGTTAGTTCTCCCGCCGCAATTCCCTATAAATCAAATCCGCAGTAGGAAAGATTGAAGCTTTTGTTGTTGAGCGGGAAATCTGAAATCTGCCCGTTGCGCAGTGCCATGGACAGTCCGCTCCAGTTGTGGAAAGAAGGGTCTTTGATCTTGTAGTGCAGAAATGTGCCGGCCGGGTCAGTGATGGCGACATGGCAGACCTCGCCACGCCACCCTTCCACCAACGCTACAGTCAGATGTTCGCCAGACGGTTTTTCGCAAGGGATTATGCTCCCACCGTCCTCCAGGGAATCCAGCAGGGTGATGATATAGTCGATAGAGGCGCATGACTCCCGCCAGCGCACCCTTGCCCGCGCCAGCACGTCTCCACCCGGTTCCACGATTACGGAAGGCTTCATGGTCTTGTAAAATCCAAACGGGTGGTCATAGCGTACATCCCGCACGATCCCGCAGGCCCGAGCGGCCGGGCCGACCAGCCCAAGGTTGACGGCATCGGTGTTTGAAACCCGCCCGGTTTTTTCGAAGCGTGACATAACGGTGGGTGAGTTCCACAGGAGGTCAACCGCTCCCGCGTAGTCGTGGCGGGCCTGTTCCAGTCGTTTGACCAGTTCCGCCGCAGTCTGTTTTTCGCAGTCAAAGTTTACCCCGCCCGGCCGCACCAGTCCCCGCCCAAAACGGCTGCCGCACAGCAGGGCGGTCATGTTGAGAAAATCCCCCCGAATCCGGCCACAGTACGACATGGTCGGCAGGAAGCCCACGTCGCCGGCCAAGGCCCCCAAATCACCGCAGTGGTTTGCCAGGCGTTCCAGTTCCAGTGCGATGGCCCGCAGGATCTCCGCCCGACGGGGTATCTCCGCCTGCGTCAGCCCTTCCCGGATCATGGCATAGGCACAGGCATGACCGATGGTGGTATCTCCGGCCACGGTTTCCATCTGTGCCATAGTGGCGGCATGTGGTCCACCGTGCAGGGCCCGCTCGACCCCCCTGTGTTGGTAGCCCAGGGCGATCTCCAGGTGAAAGACGGTTTCGCCGTGGCACTGAAAGCGAAAATGCCCCGGTTCGATGACGCCGGCGTGTACCGGTCCCACAGCCACTTCATGAACTTCATCTCCGGTGATGCGGTAGAAATCGGTGACTGCCGGTTGATAGGGCTTATCCTGCGTTCTTCCCCAGGCGTCCCGTCCCGGTCGCAGGGAATGCTGATAGCGCACCGGTTTGAACCAGGGGTGGTTCTCCACCGTCAGGCCGCACTGTTCGGCTATTTCCCGCTCGAACAGGTGTGCTTCGGGACAGGCCGATGTGATACTCGGCAGGTCATCTTCGATCCATGAACGATAGACCCCCAGCCGTTCATTGCTGCCGGCCAGAATGCACCACAACGTCACCCCTTCCCGGTCCGGCACTCCGAAATAGGAACAGATGCGCCACCCCAGCCCGGTCAGATCTACAATCCCTTGCAGAAACGAGTCCAGAGCCATCTCCGGTACTGTGTTAACAGGAATACTGTTGCCGTTGGCGAATGTTTTCAACAGTGTCTCAAAACTCATCGCGTCACCTCCAGCAGCATGGCGGCATCAGATACCAGACGGTACAGCGGAGGCGGCAGCCAGAGCCCGATGACAGCCAGTATGACCAGCAGGGCCAGCGGCGGTCCCACCAGCTGAATGGTATCCCGGTATTTGGTGCGCTCGCGGTCTTTGGGCGGGTCGCCGAAAACGACCGGTATCACGGTCAGGGTCATTCCCAGAAAGGCGATCATCATCAGGAGTGCCATGACAGAGCCGGCGGCAATATGCCCCTGTTCGAAGGCACTCGAAAAGATGGCAAATTCACTGAAAAAAGGTAGAAAGGGGGGACTGCCGGTCATGGCCAGGAAGCCGCCCAGGAACAGTGCGCCGGTCCAGGGGGCGCGCTTGAGGGTGCCGCGTGCGGCTTCACGGTTCTTGGAGGCAAAGGCGCGATGAATGTTGCCGGCGCTCAGAAACAGCACCCCCTTGGCCAGGCCGTTGCCGATCAGGTGCAGCATGGCCCCGTACAGGGCGGTGTCACCCAATCCCAGGGAAAGGGTGAACAGCCCCATATGCTCGACGCTGGAATAGGCCAGCATCCGCTTGAAATCGGTCTGGCGCACCAGAAATACCGCTGAAACAGCCAGGCTGAACAGTCCCATGCCGACCAGGCAGTTGCGGTAAAAATTCACATCACCGGATGCCATGCAGATCTGATAGATGCGGATCAGTCCGAGAAATCCGCAGTTGGCCAGCCCTCCCGCCAGCATGGCGCCAACCAGGCCGGGCGCCTCACCATAGGCATCCGGTTTCCAGGTGTGCATGGGAGCCAGTCCCATCTTGGTGCCATAGCCGACCAGCATCAGAACAAAGGCACCATTCAGCCAGACTGCCGGCAGTTGTGTGGCATGGCCCTGCACGATTGTCAGCACCAGGGAGGGGGGCAGGTCGGCGACAACCATGGAATATCCCAGAAACAGGATTCCCAGCAGGGCCAGGGCGATGCCAACCGAGCAGATCAGCATGTATTTCCAGGTGGCCTCAATTGAGCGGGCATTGCGGTTAAAATAGACCAGGGGAGCCATGGCGAGGGTCGTGGTTTCGATAGCCAGCCAGAGCAGGCCGATGTGGTGACAGGCCGTAGCCAGGGACATGGCTGCCAGGCAGGCCAGCATGCCCATGCAGAGTACCCGGTTGTCACGCTCTTTACGATAGGCCAGGTAGTTGACTGAATAAAAGGCGCAGGCCGCAAACAGCAGCGATATCTCCAGCAGAAACAGTTTTCCAATGGCATCCAGGCTGATCCAGCTCTCGGCCGGAACCGGATCACTCTGGGTTGTGGTGGCGATGATTGTCAGTATCAGGTGCAGAGTGGCAACTACCGGAAGCACCAGCGGGCGCCGGGCGTTGGCTGGGATCAGCCAGGCCAGCAGTGCTCCGGTCAGAGGCACAAGTACCAGTAACGGTATCAGCATCTCACTCCACCTCCCGCAGGGCGGTCATGCGGCCGGTGTCGATGGATGAAAACTCGCGGCTGATCTGATTAATGATGATCCCCATGACGAAGATCCCGGCGATCAGGTCCAGCAGCGCGCCGGCCTCCACCATCAGCGGCATGGTTTCGGACAGCAGCAGTCCGAAGATGAAGATGCCGTTTTCCAGCATCAGGTAGCCGACCACCTGGTTGATGGCTTTGCGACGGCTGGCAATTGCAATGAATCCGGTCAGAACGGTTGCCAGGGAGGCCGGTATGATCAGCAGGTCCTGGTGCTGGGGAGCCAGAGGCAGCTTGGCGGCGCAGATAAATGCAATAACCGTTGCGACAGCACCGGCAAGGATATTCCCGCTGTAGCCGAAAAACGGGTGCAGGTCTTCGCCAAATTCGATTTTTCCGAGGGCATTCAACAGCAGATAGGGGATACAGAAACCCTTGGCCAGCAGTACGATAATGGTGATTGCCAGGATATTGGCGTTAAAGGGGTGGGTCAGGAGCGGCATCAATCCCAGCACGATGCCTTGAGCAGCAATGGCCCGGATGGCAACGCTGGTGCGGTGTGTCCCCAGGACGAGGATATTGATCAAAAGGACAAACACCAGCAGTTGGTCAGCGGCACTGTTCACGGTCACCTCAGGACGAGCATCATTGCAAAGGCCGACAGTACGCAGGCCACCAGAAGCATCTGCGGTACCCGCACCAGGCGGTAGCGGGCCATACAGGATTCCACGACACCAATAGCGACGGCCAGCAGCAGTATGGAAACAAGAAAGAACAGCCAGTCCAGCAGCGGATGTGCCAGTCGGAGCGGAAAGAGCACGTGCAGAAAGAAGGCCCCCAAGATGTAGAGCTTCAGGGAGGCGGCATACAGTATCATGCCGAAGGCCGGGCCGCTGTGGTCAAGTACCATGACCTCGTGGATCATGGTCAGTTCCAGGTGGGTGTTGGGGTCATCGAAGGGGATCCGGCAGTTCTCGGCCAGCAGAACGAAGAACAGGGCGGTAATCAGAAGAACCAGCGTGGCACCGGAGGTTGCCCAGAGCGTTGCCGAAGAGTGCGTCAAAAGGGAACTCAGTGACAGGGAACCGGACATGCGCGACAACACCAGCAGGGTCACAAAGATGACCGGTTCTGCCAGGCAGGAAAAGGTCACTTCCCGGGCGGCTCCCATTCCCTCAAAGCTGGAGCCGGTGTCAAGGGCTGCTGCTGTGGTGAAAAAACGCCCCAGAGCCAGCAGGTAGACAAACAGAATCATATCACCATTGAAGGAGAGAGGCGGGACGTGGTTGCCCAGCGGTATCAGGAGTGCGGCGGCCAGAGTGGCGGCCAGGGTAACCACCGGTCCGGCGCGGAAGACCCAGGTGGTGGTGCGGCTGAAGACGCTCCCTTTGCGCAGCAGCCGGAACAGATCGTAATAGGGCTGCAGCAGCGGCGCCCCGCTGCGCCCTGCAAACAGTGCCTTGGTACGGTTGATCACCCCGAACAGGAGTGGCGGCATGGTAATGATCAAAATGCAATGGATCAGGATGTCGGCCACAGTGATTCCTTGGTTGGGTGGATGCGGGTCACATTTCAGGTTCTACAGCGTAATCTCTCCGTTGAATACCTCTACCGCCGGTCCGGTCATGTAGATGTTGCCGTCATCGGCCCACTCCATTTCCAGGTCGCCGCCGGAAAGGTGGTTGAGAATCCTTTTCTCCGTCAGGCCGTTCAGGATGCAAGCGGCGGTGACGGCGCTGGAGCCGGTGCCGCAGGCCAAGGTCTCGCCGGCGCCGCGTTCCCAGGTTCGCTGACGGACTTCCGTCCGCGAGATGATCTGGACAAATTCCACGTTGGTGCGGCGGGGGAACAGCTCATGGTTTTCGATCAGCGGCCCGTAGGTCAGAACCGGGAAGGTTTCCACGTTATCCACAAAGATCACGCAGTGCGGGTTGCCCATGGAGGCGCAGGTGATCTGGAAGGTGCGATCGAGAATCGTCAGCGACTCGGCCGTCACGGTGGCGGCCGGATCGCCGGTCATGGGGATTTCGGCCCGGGTCAGGCGCGGCGGTCCCATGTTGACCCGTACCTTTATGATTTTTCCATCCGGACCGGGAACCAGTTGCAGGGTCAGGATGCCGGCACCGGTTTCGGCGGAGATTTCGGTCTTCGAGACGATGCCGTGATCGTAGGCATATTTGGCCACGCAGCGGATGCCGTTGCCGCACATCTCCGATTCGGAACCGTCGGAGTTAAACATGCGCATGCGCACATCGGCTTTGTCAGACGGCATGATCAGGATCAGCCCGTCCGAGCCGATGCCGAAATTGCGGTTTGAAACCTGTATTGCTACCTGCCGTGGATCCTCGATGGTTTCCTCGAAGCAGTTGACATAAACGTAATCATTTCCGGCACCCTGCATTTTTGTGAATTTCATTGTTCTCCATCCCCTTCCAGACATGAAAATTTGATCCGGTACCATATCAAATTAGCGCTGCTGCAACAAGTTAAAAACGCAGATTGTTCAGGCCTGTAGCGACGTTGCAGAGCGTGTTGAGCTGGAATGATTGGGAGTTTTGAGGCCATTTAAAGATGGTCTGTGACTCCGATAGTACATTTTTTTGTCGTTGAAATTAATCTGGATATGCAGACTCCACAAATTCATCTATAATTCGGCAACATATGGCCGTTGACTGATGGCCTGGTTAACAGGGGGGTACTTAAATGAATACTAAAAAAGAGGGGTTGGGCTGCCGAAACTGGATAGGATTCGCCTCATTCATGTTTCTGCCGCTTATGCTGGTACTGTTATTTTGGATGCCAGCCATTGCCGCCAATGCCCCGCTGCTGGAACTGCAGAAACTTGTCGCCGATACTGGCGTAGCAGGTGATTATTTCGGCTGGTCCGTTGCCGTAAGCAGTGACGGCAGCACGGCGCTGATCGGAGCTCCGGTAAAAAACACCGCATATCTTTTTACCAAGAGTGGTGCAACCTGGACCCAGCAGCAGCAACTGACCGCCGCTGACTCCGCAGCAGGTGATTTTTTCGGGAACTCTGTCGCTTTGAGCAGCGATGGCAGCACGGCGCTTGTTGGAGCGCAGAGTAAAAACTCATACACCGGTGCCGTCTATGTATTTACCAATAACAGCGGAACCTGGAGCCAGCAGAAACTGACTTCCTCGAACGCTGCAACGGGCGACTATTTCGGTTCATCCATCTCTTTGAACAGTGATGGCAGCACCGCGCTGATCGGAGCGTATGCTAAAAACTCAGGCGCAGGGGCAGCCTATGTCTTTGCCAAGAACGGTGCAACCTGGATCGAACAGACACTGACCGCTGCAGCACCTGCCACCGGCGACAATTTCGGCAATTCTGTTTCCCTGAGCGGTGACGGCAGTACCGCTTTGGTCGGCGCCTACCATAAAACGGTCAGCGGCAAAACCTTACAGGGTGCAGCCTATTACTTTTGGTGGAATGGCTCGACCTGGATTGAGAAACAGATCCTGACCGGCTCGGACAGTGTATCAGGCGACTATTTCGGCTGTTCTGTTGCCCTGAACAACGACGGTTCCACCGCACTGGTCGGAGCGTATAAAAAAAATAATTTTACCGGTACAGCCTATGTATATACGCGAAGCGGCACAACCTGGACAGAACAGAAGAACTTGATACCCTTGGATGCTGTCACAGGTACTAATTTCAGTTACTCACTATCGTTGAGCAGTGATGGCAACGCAGCGCTTATCGGAGCTCATGGCACGAATCAGTACGCGGGTGCCGCCTATCTGTTTACGAGGAGCTCTACAATCTGGACCCAGCAGCAGAAACTGACCTCATCGGACAATGTGATAGGCGACAATTTTGGCAATTCCGTTTCATTGAGCGGCGATGGCGCCACAACCCTGATGGGTGCGTACAAGAAAAATTCAATTATGGGTGCAGCCTACCTTTTCAGCGGACTCAGGTTCTGCGATGACGGCTACTATGATAACCGCAGCGCCTGTGTGCCGTGCCTTTCCGGCAGTTACCAGACGGCCGGTTTCAATGATGTCTGCCTGAGTTGTGCTCCGGGACTTATCCAGCCCTTGACCGGAAAGTCTTCCTGCATCAGGTATTGCGGCGCTGGGCAGTTTGACACCGGCAGCGGCTGCACCCCGTGTCCGGCTGGAAGCTATCAGGCGGAATTCAGCTTCAATGCGAGTTGTCTACCGGCACCGGCCGGTACCTTTATCCTCAATCCGGGCGCTGCGGCATCCACGCCCTGCCCGGCCGGAACATTTCAGAACCAGACCGGCAAGACATCATGTACAAGCTGTCCGGCCGGAACGATCCAACCGGCCACCGGACAAGCGGCCTGCCTGGCCATCCCCAAGGCTGTGGGGAGCGTGGTCCTCGATCCGCTCAATCAACAGCACCTGTATGCCGGGATCGACAATGCCGGGGTCTATTTCAGCCTCAACGGCGGTACTACCTGGAGTGCAGCCACAACCCAGCCGACCAACAACCGGGTCAAGGCGGTGCTGCTCAAGCCGGGTGATGCAGCCAAACAATATGCCGGCACCTACGGCGGCGGGGTTTACAAAAGTGTTGACAGCGGCATGACCTGGAGCGCCTGCGGCACTACCGGGCTGGGCAACCTGAATGTGCTTTCTCTGAGCATGGACAACAGCGGCACTCTCTACGCCGGCAGCGAGGCCGGGGTGTTTGCCAGCAGCGACGGCTGCGCAAGCTGGGCAGCGAAGAACAGCGGCCTGCCGAACTGACATAAACAGATGCCTTGTGGAGGGTATGGCAATGAATTTCAACAACGAAACAGGTAACCTGCGAAAGCGGAGAGCATCGACGACATTCGCGTGTCTACTGATGATTCCGATGTTGTTTGGGACGATCGCTGCCGAACATGCCGCAGGCTTCACATTTACGCTGCCGCCAACGTATAGCACCGGCAGAGCGGTCGACTATCAGGACAGCTTCGCTTATGACACATTCCCGAAACTGGCCGGCTTTGTATCGGCAATCTCTGCCACCAATCCCGATGCTGCTGTCAACTACCAGCTCAAAGGCGGTACACTCAGCAATGACGGTCTCACCTCGTCAATTTCCCAGTGGGGTACCCTGACGCTGTACGTGCAGACCGGCGCGTATATCTGGACACCGGATGATACCATCCTTAATTCATTTTCCGGCGGCCAGGTTGGCGGCACACAAGAGGTCACCACCTTACCGACCACCTTTCAATATCAAATCATAGCAACTGACAGTTTGGGTCTGACGGCCACTTCTGATTACGCACAAATCACCTTGCAAAGCGGCGTCAACGACAACCCGCTCGTGATTGCCGGCGCTCCCAGTGCTGATCGAATCGCGCATGCCGAGGCGTCATTCATCTACAGCTTCCCGACAACCAGCGTTTTTGACCGTCTGGATACCACTTCTGGCGGTGGCGTACCTTCCGACAACTTTCAGGCGGACCCGAACGTCCTCAAATACTTTGTGTTTGCCGGCAGCGATGCGGCTTCGCTGACCAGCACTCTAGCGATGAACACCAAGACCCTGAATGATGCAAATCTTGGAAGACAAACAGCTGGTACGACTCCCATGACCGGACAACTGGGCTGGCTTACCTGGACACTGAACGGCCCGACCGCCGGTAATCCCTTCGACCCGGGCAGCGGCAATCCGACGGCCCCTTGGACGATTGACTTATCCGGTACCCCCGGCGTAGGCAATGCCGGGATAAATCACCTGCTGATGGTCGCTGTCGACAACCCCGATCACCCTGCATCGGTCCGGCGCCACACTGCCAAGCACTTTGTGATCTACGTTGACAGTGTCGGCGAGGATACACCCTACATCAACAGTGACACCGCCGTGAGTGTGCCCGAGAACCAGACCACGGTCATGACAGTCACCTCGCTTGACCCGGACCCCGGTGCGACGGCAAGCTACAGCATCGTCGGCGGTGCCGATCAGACCCTGTTCACTATTAATGCTGCCACGGGCGTACTTTCGTTCAAAACCCCCAAAGATTTTGAAGCACCAGTTGATACCGTCGGCAACAATGTATATCAGGTTACGGTTCGCGTCATCGACAACACCGGACTGACCGATGAGAAAACCATTGCGGTCAGCGTGACCAATGTGAATGAGTTTGCGCCGGTCATCACCAGCAATGGTGGCAGCCCTACAGCTACAATCAGCGTTGCCAGCGGCTCCACTGCCGTGACAACCGTTACGGCAATCGATGCCGACGCAAATGTCATCCTGACCTACTACGTGGGTGGCAAGGATATGTCCAGATTCAACATTGATAAGAACAGCGGGGTACTGACCTTCAAGACACCCACAGATATCGCCGCCCCGGCTGATGCCGGGGGCAATAACGACTATGACATCCTGGTGATGGCCTTTGACCGCGACTACATTGCCATCCAGTCCCTTGCAGTGACCGTGGTCAACGCCGTGAGCACCCTGACCGTCAGCCTGGCTGGCGACGGCC
Source organism: uncultured Geobacteraceae bacterium (assembly GCA_942493195.1). GTDB lineage: Bacteria > Desulfobacterota > Desulfuromonadia > Geobacterales > Pseudopelobacteraceae > CAIPTY01. The sequence goes on from OW818669.1 coordinate 233,629, forward strand.
AGGGTGCAGTTAACAGCAATCCGACCGGGATACACTGCACGTCCGGTAGCAGTTGTCCATCCACCACCATTACCAAGGGGGCTAGTGTCATCCTTTCCCCGACAGCAGCCACCGGATCGTCATTCAACTCGTGGAATCCGGCCTGCCCCGATGCGGGCAGCGGCGCCTGCAACCTGACCATGAGCAGTGATACCGGCATCACCGCCAGCTTCGACTCGCTGCGCTGGCTCCGCCTCAACACCGCACCGGCAACCTTTCACGGCACCCTGCAATCGGCCTATGCCGCCGCAGTCGACGGCGATATGATCGAGGCCAAGGCCGTTGGCACGTTTTCAGGGGGTGTGACATTCAACCGGTCTGTCGACGTCATGCTGGCTGGCGGCAAAGATGCAACCTGGAACAGCTCGGGCTACTCAACACTGCAGGGTACACTGAAAATAATCAGCGGCAAGGTCGCTGTCGGCGGGATTAAGGTAAAACCATGAGTTGTTCGCCACGGCTTGATTCCCGTATTTCTGTGTCAAGGAGACCCTCGGCAATGTTCAAAGCAGCTGTAGCCGCATACCTGTTCGCACTGATCCTGATCACCGCCCTTGCCGCCCCGGCCTGTGCCGCCCAGCTGGCGAGCACGTCGCTGAACGATCTGCCGCCGGCCGCCCGGGCCAGTATATCGGCAACTCTCGGTCGGGACGACACCGGCTATCATCTGACAAGAACCGCGATCGGCCACAGCGCAGTCAATCGGCGTTACGGGCTGGCAGCCTCCTTTTCGCCGACAGGCGCCACAATCTCCCGTGGCCTAGATAGCTGGTCTCTGACCCTGACAGCCTTCGGTCGCGAGTCTGCCCCGGCTCCGCTGCCGCCGGCAGTGGTCAGGGCCGAAGCCAACCGGGTGGAATACCACCGGCCCGGGCTGACCGAATGGTACATCAATGGCCCAATCGGCCTGGAACAGGGCTTCAGTATTGCGGCTCGACCAGCCGGCCCCCGTGATAGCAGAGTGGTGGTCGCCCTGGTGGGATCGGGACTCAAACCGGTCCCGACTGGTGAAGGCGGCTTGTCCCTGACCCGCTCCGACGGCAGCGAGGCTTTCCGCTATGGCGGACTGGCCGCCTGGGATGCAGACGGCCGGGTACTGCCGGTGCAGCTGGAGCTGGCCGGCAGGCAGGTGCTGCTGCAGGTGGACGACCGGGAGGCCCGCTATCCCGTAACCATCGATCCGGTTTTCCAGACCGCGCGCCTGACCACTCTGGATGACGGCATCCCGGATGACATGTTCGGCAGCTCCGTGGCCCTTTCCGCTGATGGTGGCACGGCCCTGATTTCAGCAGCCAACAAAACCGTCGGGAGTAACACCAAGCAGGGGGTTGCCTACATATTTACCCGCTCCGGCCAGGCCTGGTCCAGCCAGGCCCGTCTGACCGCCAATGACGGTGAAACCAATGATAATTTCGGTCGTGTGGCCCTTTCCGGCGACGGCAGCACAGCGCTGGTTGCGATCGCAAACAAAACGGTTGGGAGCAATGCCAGACAGGGAGCAGTCTATGTCTATATCCGTTCCGGAACTACCTGGAGTCAACAGACCCGACTGAGCGCCAGTGACGGAGCGGCCAACGATGTCTTCGGCAATTCGGTGACACTCTCCAGCGACGGCAACACCACCCTGATTGGCGCCTCCGGCAAAACTATCTCGGCAAAAGCCGGACAGGGCGCAGCCTATGCCTTCACCCGCTCCGGCAACATCTGGTCCCAGCAGGCCCGCTTAACCGCCAGCGATGGTGCCGCCAGTGACGGGTTCGGCTATTCCGTAGCCCTCTCCAGCAACGGCACTACCGCTCTGATCGGCGCTTACTATAAGAAAGTCGGGAGTAACACCAAACAGGGCGGTGCCTATGCCTTTACCCGCACCGGCAGCACCTGGGCCCAGCAGGCTTCTCTGGCGGCCGCCTCCGGCGGTGCAATCAACGATTACTTCGGCTCTTCCGTAGCTCTCTCCAGCGACGGCAACACCGCTCTGATCGGAGCGTCCAACAAAACCATCAACGCCAATATTTTACAAGGCGCGGCCTACGCCTTTACCCGCAGCGGCAGCACCTGGACTCAACAAGGCGCCATGCTGACATCGACAGTCGGCGGAGTCAATGACCGTTTCGGTTCTCCTGTGACCCTTTCCAGTGACGGTAATACCGCCCTGATCGGAGCATCAAACAGCACGGTAAACAGCCACGGCTCTCAGGGCGCAGCCTATACCTTCACCCGTATGGCAGGCGTCTGGAGCCAGCAGGCCATGCTGAACAACAGTGACGGTGAATCTTCCGACTCTTTCGGAAGCTCTCTGGCACTTTCCGGTGACGGCAGCATTGCCATGATCGGGGCCTATCAGAAATGTTTCCAATCGGTTATTACACCTGGGGCCGCCTATGGTTTCAGCCGTTCCGGCAACAGCTGGACCGAGCGCGACAAGCTGGTCTTACTGAACGGAGAAACCAACAACCATTTCGGCGAAAAGGTGGTCCTCTCCGGTGACGGCTCCACAGCCCTGGTTTCTATCGCAAACAAGAACACCCTGGCGAACAGCGGGCAAGGTGTGGCCTATATATTCAACCGGTTGGGCAGCTTGTGGGGTGAACAGGCCAAATTACTGGCCAGTGACGCGACCGGTGGCGACGCCTTCGGCTTTGACCTGGCCCTGTCCTACGACGGCTCCACCGCCCTGCTGGGGGCTCCCGGCAAGGCGAGCAGTCAGGGAGCGGCCTATGTCTTTGCCCGGACTGGATACCTGTGGGACCAGCAGGCCAAATTGACGGTTGTTGACGGTGCAGCAGGCGATACCTTCGGCAGTTCGGTGGTGCTCTCCGCTGACGGCAACAGCGCCCTGGCCGGGTCACCGTCAGCGGTCGTAGGTGCCAATGCCGGGCAGGGCGCCGCCTACGCCTTCAGCCGTTCCGGCACCCTCTGGAACCAGCAGGGAGCACGCCTGAGCGCAGCGGACGGCACGATCAATGACCATTTCGGAGCTGCCCTGGCCATTTCCGGAGACGGCAGCACCGCCCTGGTCGGAGAATACAGCAAGACCATCGGCGCCAATGCCCAGCAGGGCACGGTTTACCCCTTCATAAATGCCGCCGGCAGTTGGAGCCAGCAGGGGTTACGTCTGACTGCCGTTAACGGAGCGGCCAACGATCTTTTCGGCCGCTCGCTGGCCCTTGCCACTAACGGATCCACGGCACTGATCGGTGCCCCCGGCAAGACAAGTAATCAGGGGGCGGCGTATGTCTTTACCCGCTCCGGCAGCATCTGGAGCCAACAGACACAGCTGAACGCCTCCGACGGCACCGCCGGCGACAGTTTCGGCTTCTCCGTGGCGGCATCCGCAGACGGCAATACAGCCCTGATCGGCGCCTCCGGCAAGAGTGTCGGGGCCAACAGCGGCCAGGGTGCCACCTATATCTTCATGTACGGGGCAAGCTGGAATCAGCAGGGCACCGCCCTGACTTCCGTTGACGGCTTGCCGGGTGACGGCTTCGGCCGTTCTGTCAGTCTCTCCGCAGACGGCACCATAGCCCTGATTGGGGCCTATACCAAGACGGTCGGACTGAACAGCGGCCAGGGTGTTGTCTATGCCTACGACATCTATCCGCAACACTGTACTGCCGGAAGCTACGACAACGGCACGGCCTGTACACCCTGCCCTCCCGGCAGCTATCAGAATGCCGGTGGTCAGCGCAGCTGTATCCAGGCGCCGCCCGGAAGCTACGTCCCTTCCGGCGGAGCGACCCAGCCGATCGCCTGTGCCGCTGGCACGGCCCAGTCTGGCAGCGGCACCACCATTTGCTTCAGTTGCTCTGCCGGCACCCTGCAACCGGCCATCGGCCAGGCGACGTGCCTTGCCATCCCCAAGGCGGTCACCGGTATGGTTTACGACCCACTCAACCTGCAGCATCTGTATGCCGGCATTGACAATGCCGGGGTCTATTTCAGCCTCAACGGCGGTACTACCTGGAACGCAGCCACAACCCAGCCGACCAACAACCGTGTCAAGGCGGTGCTGCTCAAGCCGGGTGATGCAGCCAAACAATTTGCCGGCACCTATGGCGGCGGAGTCTACAAAAGCGTCGACAGCGGCATCAACTGGAGCGCATGCGGCACCACCGGACTGAGCAACCTGAATGTGCTTTCCCTGACCATCGACCCCACCGGCACACTGTATGCCGGCACCGAGGCCGGAGTGTTTGTCAGTGTGGACGGCTGTGGTACATGGACTGCAATCAACAACGGTTTACCATGACCGGTAAAATATGAAATGCTCTCTGAACAAGTTAGTATGAATATGGAGGATGGAATCGTGCGTACGATCATTACAGCAGCTACAATATTTGCAGTGGTGGCATTTTTTACCTGCACAGCCTTTGCAACACCGCTGCCCAACACCTGGATCGGTGATGGTCCTTTTGGCAGCGGTGCCGGTGAACGGATTGTCACCGCTTTGGCGGTCAGTCCCGACGGACAGACGGTTTACAGCGGCACTGCCAGCGGTACGCTCTTCAGTTATGACTACGGTTATCTGCTGACGGTCGCCACCGGCGGCAGCGGCAGCGGTCAGGTCGGCAGTGACGGCGGCGGGATCAACTGTGTCAGCGGTTCGGGCACGGCCTGCGCTGCAACCTATCTGCACGATACGGTCGTGTCGTTGACCGCTGCTACCCTGACCGCTAAATCCACCTTCGATGGCTGGTCTCAGGATTGCTCCGGCGTGGCTCCCTGCTTGGTTGCCATGACGGCTGACCGGAATGTCGGTGCTGCTTTTGGCCAGGGAGCGGGCGATACTGGGCCGAAAGCCCGAATCCAGTCGAGCGGAACCGGCTACACCTCTGTGTATAGTGCCTATCAGGCCTCCGGGGCAGATCAGGTTATTCTGGCAGTTTCCGGCAGCCACTCTGAGCTGTTGATGAACGAAGGAAAAATTGTGACCCTGAAGGGGGGCTATGCCATTGATGCGGAATTCAATTTCACGGTGCAGAGCGGTCACTCAAACATTGTCGGCCCGCTGAAGATCACGTCCGGCCGATTGAATGCCGACTGCGTCAGGATAACGGCTCAGTAGCCGGGAGCGGAATCGACCTGTATTCAGTCATTTAAGAATCATGTTTACCTGAATCTGCAAAACGGCTAGATTAAAGACAATCTTCATCGCTTTACAACGTGATTCAAAGGAGGATGTGACATGAAAAAGATGCTGATTACGCTGTATGCCTGCGCTTTGACACTGTTGACTTCATTGCCGGTCATGGCTGCCGGTTCCACCGATATCACCTGGTATGGCCATTCCGCTTTCAAGGTGACGACCCCAAGCGGCAAGGTGCTGCTGATTGATCCCTGGCTGGCTAATCCGGCCAACCCCAAAGGGAAGGAAATTCTGGCGGCACTCGACAGGGCCGACCAGATTCTGCTGACCCATGCCCATGGCGACCATATCGGCAATACGGTTGAGATTGCCAAAAAGACCGGCGCCAAGCTGGTTGCCAGCAACGACCTGATGAAGGCCATGGTCAAGTATGCCGATTTCCCCGCCAAACAGGCCGATTTTTCCGGTACGGGTAATGCCGGAGGTACGGTCTCGCTGCTGGGTGGCGAGGTGAAGATCACCTTTGTGCATGCCCTGCACAGCTCCTCACTGGAGTATGATGACAAGAGCGGCCTGCCCAAGAGCCTGGCCTATGCCGGTAATCCCGGCGGTTTTGTGATTGCCATAACAGGCGGTCCGACCCTCTACCATACCGGCGATACGGACGTGTTCGGGGAGATGAAGTTCATTGGAGACCTGTCCCAGGTGGATGTGATGATGGCCTGCATCGGTGACAAATTCACCATGGGGCCGGAGCGCGCTGCGCTGGCGGTGGAAATGGTCCGCCCCAAGGTCGTCATCCCCATGCACTTCGGTACCTTTGCCGCCCTGACCGGTACCCCGGAGGCCTTCGAACAGGCCATGAAGAAGCGCAACCTCAAGACGGTCTTCAAGCGGATGCAGGTAAACGAGATTTACAGCTGGAAGCCGTAGCAGTACAATAAACCTTAAAACGGCTGTTACTCACGCAAAGGCGCAAAGGTCGCAAAGAAATACAGATGCTTACAAAGCAAAAGACCTTAACCCAACAGGTGAAAGGCAATATTCATATAACGGGTTGATTTTACTTTGCGTTCTTGGCGAGCTTTGCGTGAAACTGTTTTTCTAGGATAAAATTCAAGTAGTGTCGACGTATGGGGAGGAAGCAGTGCGCATAGGACATGGATATGATGTCCACCGGTTGGTGGAAGACAGAAAACTGATTATTGGCGGGGTTGATATCCCCTGGGAGAAGGGGCTTTTGGGGCATTCCGATGCGGATGTGCTGCTGCACGCCATTTGCGATGCTATCCTGGGGGCCATTGGCGAAGGGGATATCGGCAAGCATTTCCCGGACACTGACAAGGCCTACAAAGGGATCGACAGCCTCAAACTGCTGGCCCATGTCAGTGAGTTGGCCCATACGCGCGGGTATTGCGTAGGAAATGTGGATGCCACCATCATCGCCCAACAGCCCAAGATGGCCCCCCATATTCCATCCATGCGTGAAAATATCGCCGCGGTGCTGAATGTTACGGTGGATCAGGTCAATGTTAAGGCCACCACCGAAGAGGGGCTCGGTTTTACCGGTCGGGGCGAGGGGATGGCGGCCCACGCCGTGGTGCTGATGCTGGCCTGATAAAATTAAAAAACCTCCGGGGTTTTAAAGCCCCGGAGGTTGAAGTTTGTTGCTGCGACATATCCAGATTACATCCCCGTTTTTGCCAGCTCTTCAACCAGCCTGGTCTGTTCACTATTCAACGCCTCCGGTATATGCAGTGCTATCTTGACGTACAAATCCCCTTTTGTGTTCGATCCCAGAGGTTTGACCCCGAAGCCCTTCAGGCGGATTTTGGTGCCGGGTTGGATGCCAGCCGGAATCTTGATGCGTTTATCCCCCTCCAGGGTCGGTACATCCAGTGAGGTCCCCAGGCAGGCGGCGCTGAATGGAATCGGGCGCTCCACCACCAGGTCTCCGCCGTCCCGGGTGAAGACCGGGTCAGGCAGGACACGGATGATCAGGTACAGGTCGCCGTCCGGGCCGCCCCCTTCGCCAGGGCTCCCCTTGCCGGTTATGCGGATCTTGCTGCCGTTATCGACACCGGCTGGAACCTTGACCCGTAACTCCTCGCGTTTGCCGCTGCGGCGGAAGGCCACTGAGCGCTCGGCTCCGGCTACGGCATCGCGGAAGCTGACGTCGATCTCCATCTCCAGGTCGCCACCCTTTTGCGGCCCGGCCCGGAAACCGCCCCGGCCGGCTCCACGCCCGCCGCCAAAGGCACCGCCGAACAGGCGCGAGAAGATGTCGTCTCCGCCGCCGGCCCCCATATCCTTGTAGACATTGCCGAAATCGAAGCCGCGGAAGATGTCTTCCTGGCTGTACTGCTTATGGAATCCGCTGGAGCCGTAGGTGTCGTATTCCTCTTTCTTTTTCGGATCGGAGAGAACGGCGTAGGCCTCGTTGATTTCCTTGAACTTGTCCTCGGCACCCTTGTCGTCCGGATTGCGGTCGGGATGGTACTTGACCGCCAACTTGCGGAACGCCTTTTTGATGTCCTCGGGCGAGGTGTTTTTGTCAACTCCCAATGCTTTGTAGTAATCCGTGCTGGCCATCGTTCTCACCATCCTTTTTCATTTCTGGTGACAATGTAAGCTCCCTTGGACGGCATGTCAACCGGGGTGGTGGTGTATACCTTGACAGCTCCCGGACATGGACGTAGTATCTCCCGGTTAGAAATTTCTCTATCACACTGATCATGCCTTCAGTATCGGGAGCTATTCATGAAAAAAGCCATCATCATCGGGGGCGGTATTTCCGGGTTATCAACAGCCTGGCTGTTGCGGGACAAGGCTCAAAAAGCCGGAATCGAACTTGAGATCGTTCTGCTGGAAAAAGAGCAGCGCGTGGGGGGCAAGATCTGGAGCATCCGCGAGGAGGGCTATACCTGTGAGTGGGGTCCTAACGGCTTTCTGGACAGCAAGCCCCAGACTCTGGATCTGTGCCGGGCCATTGATGTGGAAAAAAATCTGCACCGCAGCAACGACAATGCCCGCAAGCGTTTCATCTTTTCGGGTGGTGAACTGCACCGTCTGCCGGAGGGTGGTCCCTCGTTCCTCAAAAGCTCCCTGATCTCCTGGCCGGGCAAACTGCGACTGGCCCTGGAGCCGACCCCCTTCATCGCCCCGGCTCCGGCCGGTGTGGATGAAACCCTGGCCGACTTCGGTCGGCGTCGCCTGGGTAAGGAGGCCCTCGATAAGCTGATCGCCCCGATGGTATCGGGCATCTTCGCCGGTGATCCCGAAACCATGTCGCTGATCTCCTGCTTCCCCCGCATTGCCGAGCTGGAGCGGGAATACGGCGGCCTGATCAAGGCCATGATCATGCTGGGTAAAAAGAAGAAAAAGGATATCGCCGACGGAAAGGTTGTCTCCAGCGCCGCCGGCCCTGGCGGTGTTCTGACCTCCTTCCGTGAAGGTATTCAGTATCTCTCCGATGCCCTGCAGGCGTCTCTGAGTGGCATTGTTCGTCCGGGATGCGCTGTTTCACGCGTCGAGCAGGGTTCCGATGGTCTCTATCGTCTGCAGTGCAGTGACGGCAGCGAACAGGTAGCCGATCTGGTGATCGCCGCCTCGCCGGCCTTTGCCGTGGCCGACATGCTGGATGGTCTGGACCGCGATATCTCCGGCGTGCTGCGCCAGATACCCTACGCCAGCATGACGGTGATCTGTTTCGGTTACGAACGCGAGCGCATCGCCCATCCGTTGGACGGCTTCGGTTATCTGATCCCCAAGAAGGAGGGGCGCAGTACCCTGGGTACCCTGTGGGATTCCAGCATGTTTGAAAACCGCGCCCCGGAGGGAAAGGTTCTGCTGCGCAGCATGATGGGGGGCGCCTGTTTCCCGGAGTACGTGACGCTGAGTGACGACGAGGTGCGCTCACGGGTTATGAAGGACCTCAAGGCCACCATGGGAATCGATGCCGACCCCTCTTTTGTACGCATCTTCCGCCATCCCCAGGCGATTCCCCAGTACACCGTCGGGCACGGCCGGCGTCTGGAGGCCCTGGATGGATCGCTGAAGAAGCATCCCGGCCTGATCCTGACGGGCAACTCCTATCGCGGCATCGGTCTGAATGATTGTGTGGCGGCGGCACAGCGGGCCTCGGATGAGGCCATCGAAAAGATGAGGAAGGCGTAATATGGATATAAGCGGTCTGGAGTTCTGGAGCAACAAGATGCATATCGGGCTGGGGGTGATTTTTGCCCTTTTTCTGGTCTGCTTTGTTGCCATTGTAATCGAAGAAACATTTCTGGGTGGGCGTCGTCGTCGCAAGGCTGAAAAGGCCGCCCGGGCGCAATCCAAAGCTGTGGATACAAACCCCTAGCGCATCACTCGACCGGTTTTATCCGACAGAGTGTCGCCAGCTGCTCCCGTTGCCTGTCGCTCATCGCATCAAAACGTATGCCCACCCCGGGCATATCGTTTGTTACTCCCCATTCCCTTTTCCAGCAGACCATTGATTGAATCGGAGTTGGATCATTCAGCAACATCAGTCGAACCCAGATGGTATCATGCACACCGGTTTCCTCATCAGTGCTGAACAGAAAACAGCCGCCCGGTGATATGTCAATGCAGGCGGTCCGTCCGGGGGCTGCCATGTCGTCGGAGCCGGACATCAGGGCATTGATATGCAGGGCAATTCGTTTGCGGGGCAGGACAACCTTCACCGGCTGCTGGCAACAGTAGTGCAGGTACTCTTCAGGGGTACCTGAGCTTTTATGACCTGCGTCCGATACCAGGATACTGATTTCCCCGGCAGGAGTCAGATTGAGGCGGGCGTGGGGCAGGGCACGCAGGCAATCTTCCACCAGACTTTTTTCATAGTGCGAGCCTTTCGCAATTAACGGCATATCAAGAAAAATTGCATGGTAGGGCTGTTTAGCCGTTTGAGTGGCAACTTCGCGCAATGAGGTGACTATTTGACAGATCACATGCTCTTTGCGCAGAAATTCTTCGTAACGCTGGCGTCGGCGATCATCGGCTACAGCCAGCAGAATCTGGGGTTGCATCAATGGCCTCCTTCTGGCGGGCGGGTTATCGATGTCACATCAGCCCCCGTTCTACAAAACTGGTAAAATCCCCATCTCCGATGACGATATGGTCCAGCACCTTGATCCCCATGATATCCCCGGCCTCCCGCAGGCGGTGGGTGATGGCCAGGTCTTCCGGGCTGGGGGCCGGGTCGCCGGTGGGGTGGTTATGCACCAGAATTATGGCAGCGGCCGACTCCTTGACCGCCGGACTGAAAACCTCCCGCGGATGGACGATGGATTGGTTCAGGCTCCCCTCAGACACCTGCACCCGGCGGATGATGCGGTTCTTGCCATCCAGCAGCAGGATCAGGAAATACTCCTTGCGGCAGTCGCGAAACTCGTGGTGGAAATAGTCGAAGACCTGGCGGGGTGAGGTGAAGCGATCGAGATGCTCCAGTTTGCGGGCCTGGAAGCGGGCCGCCAGGGTGAAGGCCGCTTTGATGCCGGTGGCCTTGGCCGGCCCCATCCCTTTGATGGCACAGATTTCGGAGAGCTCGGCGCTCCCCAGTTCACGCAGGTTATCGCCGAAATGCGCGATGATTTCCCGCCCCAGATCAATGGCAGATTTTTTTGTGGCGGTATCGCCGGTACGCAGGATCAGCGCCAGCAGTTCTGCGTTGCTCAGGCTGCCGGCCCCCTGCTTGAGCATCTTTTCCCGCGGCCGCTCGTCCTCCGGCCATTCCTTGATGCCACCGTCCATTTCCTACCCCTTAAAGCCCGACATGACTGCAGAAATAACCACACCGCCGGCGATAACCCGGTACCAGACAAACGGCGAGATACTGCGCTTCTGCACAAATTTCAGCAGAAAGGCAACACTGATGTAGCCGGTGACCGCCGAAACCGCGATACCCACCAGCATGGGGAGTCCCTCGCCGGCCGGGATGCCGTTCCTGACCAGGTATACTGATTTGAGTAGGGCTGCTCCGGCTACGATCGGCAGGGAGAGCAGGAACGAGAAACGGGCGGCGCTTTCGCGGGTGAAGCCCAGCATAAGGGCGGTGGTAATGGTGATGCCGGAGCGGGAAACGCCCGGGATCAGTGCCAGACATTGCAGCAGGCCGATCGTCAGCGCGCTGGCCGGCTTGATCTCGCTCAGAGTCAGACTTTTGCGGCCGGCAATATCGGCTATCCCCAGTATGATGCCAAAAACAATCAGAACCGATGCTATCAAGAGGGGATTGGAACGGAAGATCGCTTCGATCTGGTCTTCAAACAGCTTGCCCACAATGGCGGCCGGAGCAGTGGCGGCAATGATCAGAAACGGCAGTCTGCGGGCGGGAGTGTCCAGGGAACGGTTGGTAATGGCATCGATCCCGGAAACCGTCATTTCCATGATATCCCGACGGAAGTACAGCACCATGGCGAGAAAGGTTCCCAGGTGCAGGGCCACATCGAAGTTCAGCCCCGATTCGGGCCAGCGCATCAGCCAGGGGACCAGGATCAGATGGGCGGAACTGCTGATGGGAAGAACCTCGGCGAAACCCTGCAGGGCGCCGAGTATGGAGGCATGGAGAAGGTTCATGGGGTGGGGCTCCTTTAGCAAAAAATAACAATACTTCAATGTCACTGCAAAGGCAATACGACAGTGCTTTGACCGGAAAAGCGGTTTAGCAGTACTACAATTTTTATGGGCAGCCTGAAAAAAGTATGCTATGAAAACAGGGTTTATAGTGTCGATATTTCAACGCATCCCGTGGAGGCATACATGTTCGGATTTATCCCCAAGGACGAATCATTCTTTCTTCTTTTCAAGGAGATGACAAAAAATATTATTCTGGGTGCCGAACTCCTCAAGGACATGCTGGACAACTTCGAGAACCCCGCCGAGAGCCAGCGCAAAATAAAGGATGTGGAACACAAAGGTGACTCGATTACCCACGAGATTATCCAGAAGCTGAACAAAACCTTCATCACGCCGCTGGACCGCGAAGACATCTACTCTCTGGCCTCCAAACTGGACGACATCCTCGACCTGATCGATGCCTCGGCCCAACGAGTCATCATGTACAACGTGGAGTCGATCCCACCGGAAGCCAAGTCCCTGGGCTTTATCATCCTGCAGTGCTGCCATGCCGTGGATAAGGCCGTAGCCATGCTGGGCAAGAAGACCAACGACCAGATCTTTGAAGCCTGTGTCGATATCAACGCCTTGGAAAATGAGGCCGATCGGGTTTCCCGTGAAGCCATCAGCCGACTCTTTGATGAAGAGAAGGATCCGATTCAGCTGATCAAGTGGAAAGAGATTTATGAAACGCTGGAGAAGGCCACCGACAAGTGCGAGGACGCCGCCAATATTCTGGAGAGCGTGGTGGTGAAGAATGCTTGATCCCGCCCTGGTGATGCTCTGCCTGGTTATACTGGCGGCGCTTCTCTTCGACTACATCAACGGCTTTCACGATACGGCCAATGCCATCGCCACCTGTGTCTCGACGCGGGCGCTGTCAGTCAAGGCCGCCATTCTCATGGCAGCAACCCTTAACTTCATCGGTGCCATGGCCTTCACCAAGGTTGCCAAAACCATCGGAACCGGTATCGTCAATCCGGCCCAGCTTACCCAGATGGTCGTGCTAGCCGGCGTTGTCGGTGCCATCATCTGGAACATCATTACCTGGTATTACGGTCTGCCTTCTTCGTCGTCCCACGCCATCGTGGGGGGCTTGATCGGTGCCGTCATTGCACACTTCGGCCCTTCAGCGCTGTTGTGGGGCGGCTTGAAAAAAATCATCCTGGCGCTGGTCCTTTCCCCGATCCTGGGTACCATAGCCGGGTTTGTGTTCGTTGTAATTTTTTCACGGGTTCTGCAGCGCCGTTCCCCTACCGGGGTGAACCGGGGGTTTCGCCGTGCCCAGATATTCTCGGCCGGATTTATGGCCTTTTCCCACGGAACCGCCGATGCCCAGAAATCCATGGGTGTTATCACCATGGCACTGCTCAGTTACGGCGCCATTCCGGTTTTTGACGTGCCGATGTGGGTGAAGTTCACCTGCGCGCTGGCCATGGCCCTTGGTACCGCCGCCGGCGGCTGGCGCATCATCAAGACCGTCGGCCGTGACTTTGTTAAACTGCAGCCCATGACCGGGTTTTCAGTGGATTCAGCGTCCACCTGTGTCATTATGGGTGCTTCCCTGCTGGGGATGCCCACCAGTACAACTCATGTTGTTACCTCGTCTATCCTGGGGGTCGGGCTTTCCAAAAGCCTGACAGCAGTCAACTGGAAGGTCGCCCAGCGGATCCTGACCGCCTGGGTGCTGACCATACCGGCTGCGGCACTGGTGGCCTACCTGACCTATCAGGTGCTGAGTCCGCTGCTGGGAAAATAGTCAGGTTCACACGTACCCACTTACAAGCCTCCATTCCGATGGAGGTTTTTTTGTATCCGGCACATAAATGTAACAAAAGCGTGGTAGGCTTGTGGCCATGAAACGAATTCTTATCATTGAAGATGAACGGGATCTGGCGGATCTGCTGGCCTATAACCTGGAAAAGGAGGGCTTTCAGACAGTCTGCGCCTATGACGGTGCTGTTGGGCTGGAGCAGGCCCTGGCGAATCCGCCTGATCTGGTTCTGCTAGATCTGATGCTGCCCGGCATGATGGGTACCGATGTCTGCCGGGAGTTGCGCCACCAGGCGGCAACAGCTACCACGCCGGTGATCATGCTGACCGCCCGCGGAGAAGAGATCGACCGGGTGGTCGGGTTCGAGCTGGGTGCCGACGATTATATGGTCAAACCCTTCTCCACCCGCGAACTGATTCTGCGCATCAAGGCGGTCCTGCGGCGGGGTGCTCAACCTTCCGAGATGCCGCCTGATTCCTCTGCAATCATTGCACTCGCCGGCATCACCATCGATACCGAACGCTGCCGGGTGGAAACCGCAGATGGCGAGGCTGCCCTTACGACCACCGAGTACAAGCTGCTGCTCTATCTGGCCCAGCGCCCCGGCCGGGTGCAGAGCCGTGAGCTGCTGCTGCAGCAGGTCTGGGGTTACAACTATGTGGGTGATACCCGCACCGTTGATACGCATGTCACCCGACTGCGTGGAAAACTGGGCTCTGCCGGTGATGCCATTCGCACGGTGCGCGGCTTCGGCTATTCCCTGGAGGGAGTGTGAGGCTGACCTTCCAGTGGAAACTTATGCTGTCATACCTGTTGTTGACCCTGGTGTGCGGCGGGGTCTTGATGGGGTATCTGTATCGCCGCCTTGATTCCAATCTTATCAGTGAAATCCACCGCAACCAGATTGCCCAGACCCGACTGGCTGCAACCCTGCTCGCACAGAACACACCATCGGCTGATTTGAATATGCTAGTCAGATCGGCCGGTACCGCCATTGAATCCCGCGTAACCCTGATCTCCTCCGATGGCACGGTATTGGCCGATTCAGGCGTTGCTGCCCGCGATCTGGCACTGCTGGAGAACCACCTTGATCGTCCGGAGGTGCGCTTGGCCATCCAGTCGGGAGTCGGAACCGCTATCCGCTATTCGGAAACCATCAAGAGTAGAATGCTGTATGTTGCCATTCCATTCATTTCCGCCGGGGGGAATGGTTACATCAGGACCGCCCTGCCCTTGGCCAGTCTCGATCGCACCAAGGCCGAGCTGCATGCAATTTTGGGAGCTGCGGCATTGGCGGCGGTCATGCTGTCATTTGCACTCAGTTGGCTTCTGGCCACCTACACCGTTCGCCCGCTGCGCAGCATGGTTACGGCCGCCCGACGTTTCGGACGGGGTGAATTTGACGAGCGCATCCAGGTGACCGGTAATGACGAGGTCAGTGAGCTGGCTGTGGTGCTGAATGATATGGCGGCCGATATCAGGCGGAACCTTGATGTCATGGCCGATGAGAAAAACCGCCTGGACGGTATTCTGCGGGGCATGGGGGAAGGGGTACTCGTCACGGATAATGCCGGCACCGTTCAGCTTGTCAATCCGGCCTTCCGTGAAATGTTTTCCCTCGAGGGTGCGATTGAAGGGAGCCTTTTCATTGAAATCTGCCGGCACCCGTCATTGGTGAAGTCTTTCCGTACGGTCGTGGCCGGTTCATTGGAGCTGCATGACGAACTGGAACTTCTGGATCCGCCCCGTACGCTGCTGACCCATTGGGTGCCTCTGAATGTCGAGGGCGAACTGCAGGGCGTGGTGGCGGTTTTTCACGATATCAGCCAGATCAAGCGACTGGAGATGGTGCGCAGTGATTTTGTCGCCAACGTATCCCACGAACTGCGCACGCCGATCAGTGTCATCAGTGGCTATGCCGAGACTTTGGCCACCGGGCATCTCTGTACCGCAGACCCGGTCCAGGCCGAGCGCTTTATCGGAGTAATTCACTCCCACGCCGGGCGCCTGGCACACCTTCTGGATGACATTCTGGCCCTGTCCCGTTTGGAATCGTCCCAGCTGTCCCTGAATATTTCCAGAATCAGACTTGTCGACCTGCTGCAGAGCGGATCTAATCTGGTCGAACATGTTGCAGCGGAAAAGGGTGTGCAGGTCGAGTGTCTGCAGGGTGACTCGGATATGATGATAGAGGGGGACGAAGCCCGTCTTGAGCAGGTACTGGTTAATCTACTGGACAACGCAGTAAAATACACCTCTCCCGGGGGACGTGTCACAGTCAGTGCCCACAGGCACGGTTCCGGGGTTGAGATCCGTGTTGCCGATACAGGCATTGGCATCCCTGAAAAAGATCTGCAACGTATATTCGAACGATTCTACCGGGTGGACAACGCCCGCAGCCGCGAACTGGGGGGGACCGGTCTCGGCCTGGCCATTGTTAAACATATTGTCCAGCTTCACGGCGGTGAGATCTCCGTAACAAGTATTCCCGGCAAAGGCTCGACCTTTACGGTTAAGCTCATGCCTACTCAACACCCCGGATCGTAGTATACTGTTATCAGCACTGTAACCCGCCTGTAATAGAGGTCTGTCACAGTATCTCCAACGACATTACAAAAGGAGATACAACATGCTGCTGCGCACCATTCTCGGACTCATTCTCGGCATAACCCTCATGGCCTCCGGAGCAAGGGCTGAAATCCTTGTCAACGGCGCCGGAGCCACCTTTCCCTATCCACTCTATTCAAAATGGTTCAGCGAGTACGCCAGGATTGATACGGGTGTCAAATTCAACTATCAATCCATCGGCAGCGGCGGCGGTATCAAGCAGATCACCGCCGGCACTGTAGACTTTGGGGCCAGTGACAAGTTTCTGAGTGATGAAGAACTGAAGAGCGCACCCGGCAAACTTCTGCATATCCCAACGGTGATGGGGGCCGTGGTGGTTACCTACAACCTGCCGGGCGTGCCCAAGGGGCTCAAATTGCGATCTGCCGATGTGGCCGATATCTTTCTGGGTAAAATCACCCGCTGGAACGATAAGCGTATTGCCGACGACAATCCCGGTATTGCCCTGCCCAATCAGCCGATCGTGGTAGTCCACCGCTCCGATGGCAGCGGCACAACCAATATCTTTACCGACTATCTGTCCGGGGTCAGCGATGACTGGAAGAAGCGAGTGGGGACCGGCGCCTCGGTCAAGTGGCCCCTCGGTCTGGGCGGGAAAGGGAACGAAGGGGTTGCCGGCCAGATCCGCAACACCAAACATTCCATCGGGTATGTTGAACTGGCCTATGCCTTTGAGAATAAACTTTCCTATGCGACCCTGATGAATAAAAACGGCAGGTTTGTCGAGCCGACTATCACAACGACCAGTGCTGCAGCGGCAGCCGCCGTCAAGCATATGCCGGCCGATTTCCGCATTTCTCTGGTCAACCAACCCGGCGACAGCGCCTATCCCATTGTCGGTTTTACCTGGCTGCTGGTCTACCAGAACCAGAAGGATGCTGCCAAAGGGAAGAAGCTGGTTGAGTTTTTGAAGTGGGAGCTGAAGAAGGGGCAAAAGATGGCCGCCGGAATGCTGTATGCCCCGTTACCGGAACCGGTTGCTGTGATGGTCGAAAAAACCATCAATTCCATCAGATAGCCGGATCTGTTTGCTGCGGTACGGAACGCTTCGTACCGCAGCCGGCATTTGTCACGTTCTAGTTGGTTTCCCGTAACATCCCTGTAACACTCCTGCGTTACCCTGAGATCATGAATGTACCGCCACCGGCCATACGTCTTAACGGCGACACGCTTTTCCGCACGATCTGCATGCTGTTTGCCTTTGTCATCCTGGTAATCCTTGTGGTGATGACAGCCGGTATGGTCACGGAGAGCCTCCCTGCCATTCGCCGTTTTGGTGTCGGTTTCATCACCGGCAGCAACTGGGATGCCGTTCAGGGTGAATTTGGAGCGCTTCCCTATCTTTACGGATCGGTGGTCTCATCACTGCTGGCCATTGCCCTGGCCACCCCCCTCAGTGTCGGTACAGCGCTGCTCATAACCGAAGTCCTGCCCCGCAGAGCGGGGGCGGTCGCGGCTTCACTGGTGGAGCTGCTGGCCGCGATTCCCAGTGTAATCTACGGATTGTGGGGTGTGCTGGTCATGACCCCCTGGCTGCAGAGTACGGTTCAGCCGGCACTGATCGAGCATCTCGGATTCCTGCCGTTTTTCCGGGGTGCGCCCTATGGCGTCAGTATGATGGCCGCTGTGCTGATCCTGATGATCATGATCGTACCGATTATCACGTCCATAACCCGCGAAGTGCTGCTGGCGGTGCCGACCAGCCAGAAAGAGGCCGCCATCGCCCTGGGGGCCACCCGTTGGGAGATGATCCGCATGGCGGTTCTGCCCTACGGTTTGTCCGGCATTCTCGGAGCGGTTATCCTCGGGCTGGGGCGTGCCATAGGAGAAACCATGGCGGTCACCATGGTGATCGGCAATACCCCCCAGATATCCCTGTCGCTGCTCTCTCCCGCCTATACCATGCCCAGTGTTATTGCCAACGAATTTGCAGAAACAACCTCCAAACTACACGGGGCGGCACTGATGGAAATCGGGCTGATACTGCTGGTGGTTACCCTGGTGATAAATGCCCTGGCGCGTCTGCTGCTCTGGAGCGTGTCGCGCCGTATGGCGGGAGGCGTGACGTGAAGATGCGTTCCCTGCTCATGCGAAAGTCTGTCAACGCCGCTGCAACAATGCTGCTGTGGGCAGCGGCCGTGCTGGTGCTCCTGCCGCTGGTCCTCATCTTTTGGCATATCGTACAGATGGGGGCGGAAACCTTGACCACTGACTTTTTCATTCATATCCCCCAGCCGACCGGCGTGGCCGGGGGGGGCATGGCCAATGGAATGGCCGGTTCTGCGATCATGATTGCCATGGCTTCGCTGGCTGGAATACCGGTCGGGGTGGCCGGAGCCATCTATCTGACGGAGTACGGAAGTGGCAAACTGGCAGCTATAATCCGCTTCAGCGCCGATATCCTGGCCGGAATTCCTTCCATCATTACCGGCATGGTGGTCTACAGCCTGCTGGTGGTACCCATGAAGGGCTTTTCTGCATTGGCCGGTTCGTGCGCCCTGTCACTGATCATGATTCCGATTGTTTTACGGACAACCGAGGAGCAGCTCCGCATGGTACCGTCCTCTCTGCGTGAGGCTGCGCTGGCCCTGGGGGTTCCGCTCTGGCGGACGACACTCAAGGTCACCCTGCGAAGTGCCCTGGCCGGTGTGACAACAGGAATTCTGCTGGCCATCGCCCGGGTTGCGGGCGAAACGGCACCGTTGCTGTTCACCGCCCTGGGCAACCAGTTCTGGAGCAGCCGCTTGAGCGAGCCGATGGCCGCTCTGCCGCTGCAGATCTTCAGCTTTGCCATATCGCCCTATGAGGATTGGCACCGCCTGGCCTGGTCCGGTGCTTTGGTGCTGGTCGGGATGATGTTCACCCTCAGTATGAGTGCCCGTTGGCTGGGAAGCAGGAAGTCGTGAGAAACGAGGCTGTCGAAATGACACATAAGCTTAGTATAAAAAATCTGAATATTCATTTCGGGACCACCCATGCCGTGAAAGATGCCAGCATGGAGATGGTTGACCGGAGCGTCACCGCCATTATCGGACCCTCGGGATGTGGTAAATCAACGGTATTGAGAAGCATCAACCGCATGCATGATCTGACGCCGACGGCCCGGGTCAGTGGTTCGATCGTGCTGGACGGTATTGATATCTACGGGGATTCCGTGGACCCGGTCAGTATCCGTCGCCGGGTCGGCATGGTCTTTCAGAAACCGAATCCCTTCCCGGCCATGTCGATCTACGATAACGTCATTGCCGGATATCGCCTTAACGGTGTTGTTGACAAGGCGGCAGCGGAAGAGATTGTCGAGTCGGCCCTGAAGCGTGTTGCCCTGTGGGATGAAGTCAAGGACCGTCTGAAAAAGAGCGCCATGGAACTGTCTGGTGGACAGCAGCAGCGGCTCTGTATTGCCCGTACCATTGCTGTACGCCCCGAAGTTATCCTCATGGATGAGCCCTGCTCGGCGCTTGATCCCCTGGCAACGCTCAAGATCGAGGAGCTGATCGAGGAACTGAAGGAGAACTATACGATTGTGATTGTCACACACAATATGCAGCAGGCGGCCCGGGTTTCCGACCGTACCGCATTCTTTTATCTGGGCGAACTGGTGGAGATGGGTGCTACGCGGCAGATTTTCACCAATCCGGAAAAAAAACAGACCGAGGATTACATCACAGGGAGATTCGGATAATGGAGCGGGAACATTTCAGTAAACAGTACGACGAGGAGCTGAAGGGTATTCGCACCCGGCTGCTCGAGATGGGGGGCAAGGTTGAGTTCATGCTGGCCGATGCCATGCGGTCACTGGTTGAGCGCGATTCGGAGCTGGCGGAGATCACCATAGCCTTCGACCACACAATCAATGCCCTGGAGCTGGAGATCGACGGCCGCTGCCTGGAGGTGCTGGCGTTGCGCCAGCCGGCTGCCCGTGATCTGCGTTTTATCACCCTGGCACTGAAAATTGTCACCGATATCGAGCGGATCGGTGACCAGTGCGCCAACATCGCCAAACGGGCCCGTGAGTTGAACGGGGAGCCGCCGCTCAAACCGTATATCGATCTGCCGCGCATGAGCAGCTGGGCCGGGACCATGGTTACCGAAGCGCTGGACGCCTTTGTTCGCGGTGATGTGGCCTTGGCGGAAAAGGTCTGCCACGACGATAATTTTGTGGATGAGCTGAACGAACAGATCCAGCGTGAGCTCCTGACCTTCATGACCGAAGACCCGCGCACTATCTCCCGTGCCATGAAGATCACCTATGTTTCCAAATGCCTGGAGCGCATTGCCGACCACGCCACCAATATAGCCGAGATGGTGATCTTTATGGTCAAGGGCAAGGATATTCGACACACGATTGCGTGATACCTATCGAAAGAGGAGAGTACAATGTTTGGACTGATTCCGAAGGATGAGAAATTTTTTGAGCTGTTCCGCGAAATGGGGGGCGTCATTATCAGCGGCGCCGAGAGCCTGAAAGCCATGCTGGATGATTACTCCGATCCGGTTGCCGGTCAGCGGGCAGTCAAGGATATCGAGCACAAGGGTGACTCCAAAACCCACGAGATTATCCGCAAACTCAATTCGACCTTCATCACCCCCTTTGACCGTGAGGACATTTATGCCCTGGCCACCGGCCTGGACGATATCCTTGATCTGATCGATGCCTCGGCCCAGCGTTTTGTCATGTACCGCGTGGAGCAGCCGACCGTGGAGGCCCGTGAGCTGGCCTTCATCATCGTACGCTGCTGCCATGTCATCGAGCGGGCCCTCAACCACCTGGGCAAGCAGCATGCCGATATCCACGACTGTCTGGTGGAGCTGAATTCGCTGGAAAACGAGGCCGATCGCGTCTGCCGCGAGGCTATCAGCCGCCTGTTCGATGATGAGCGGGATCCGATCCAGCTGATCAAATGGAAGGAGATCTACGAGATACTGGAGCGCACCACCGACAAGTGTGAGGATGCCGGCAACATACTGGAAAGCGTGGTAGTGAAAAATGCTTGATGCCACCCTGATCGTGCTGGTTCTGGTGATTATCGCCGCCCTGGTGTTCGATTACATCAACGGCTTCCACGATACGGCCAATGCCATTGCCACCTGTGTCTCCACCCGGGCACTGTCAGTCCGCTCTGCCATTATCATGGCCGCTGTGCTCAATTTTGCCGGAGCCATGGTATCCACCAAGGTGGCCGGTACCATCGGCAAGGGGATCGTAGATAAGGACAACGTAACCCAAATGGTAGTACTGGCCGGCGTAATCGGGGCCATTCTCTGGAATATCATCACCTGGTATTATGGTATGCCGTCGTCTTCGTCCCACGCAATTATCGGCGGTATCATGGGGGCGGTGATTGCCCATGCCGGTGTGGATGCCCTGAAATGGGCCGGATTGAAAAAGATTGTCACCGCTTTGGTTGTGTCGCCGATTATCGGTACAATCATCGGTTTTTTCTTCATGATCTTGGTGCTGCGGCTGTTTGCCCGCCGTCCGCCGGGACCGCTCAACAATACGTTCCGCCGCCTGCAGGCCCTTTCGGCCGCATTCATGGCCTTCTCCCACGGGACAGCCGATGCGCAGAAATCCATGGGTATCATCACCATGGCGCTGCTCTCTTATGGTGCCATTCCAACCTTCGATGTGCCCACCTGGGTCAAACTCTCATGCGCCATAGCCATGGGACTTGGCACCGCCGCAGGTGGTTGGCGGATTATCAAGACTATCGGTAGTGATTTCGTCAAGCTGCAGCCGGTACACGGTTTCTGTGTTGAAACCGCTTCAGCCGGCGTTATCCTGGGGGCCTCCTCCCTGGGGATGCCGGTTTCGACCACCCATGTGATCACCTCCACCATTCTGGGGGTCGGTCTTTCCAAACGGATTACGGCGGTCAACTGGATCGTGGCCCAACGGATCCTGGTGGCCTGGGTACTGACGATCCCCGCCTCGGCCCTGGTGGCCTACCTGACCTATCAGGTGCTCAGTCCTCTCTTGGGGAGATAGCACAAGAAAAGGGCGGAGAGAAATCCCCGCCCTTTTTCATATCGCTCTGTAGAAATGCTTAGTTCAGCTCTTCCCCCACCTCTTCCATCTCCCGTGTCAGTTCCGCCAGGGCGGCATCCTTTCTCCTGAAAAAAACCACCAGCCGATAACAGATGAAATAGGCCATAATTGCTGCCACAAAGCCGATGATGGAACACCCCAGTAGCAGCGGTTTGGAGTGGGTTACCAGCACCGCCTGAAGATGTTCCCAATCCAGGCTGCTCATGTTCAGATCTGCCGTCTCTCCCCCCAGGATCCAGGCCCCCAGTTTGTAGGCCAGAATCATGGAGGGTACCACCGTAATGGGGGAGTTGATCCAGGAACCGGTGATGCAGGTCAGTTTGTTGAGGCGGAAGACAAAGGCGATAATCAGGGCCAGGGCGGTGTGCAGCCCCGGAATGGGGGGGGTGAAGCTGATGAAGACCCCCACGGCGAAACCGACGGAGATATGCCCCGGATGACTGTCCAGTGACATGATCGTCTTGAACTGCTGTTTCAGTTTTTCCTTGGATATCATGGGCGCCTCGAGGTCGTGCAAATGTAAAGCCTGTTGAGATGCCCTGTCAACAGATTAGCGTTGGCGCCCTAGCGTTCCAGAATAAATGTCACTGGCCCGTCATTAACCAGATGCACCTTCATGTCGGCCTGAAAGATGCCGGTCTGCACCGGAACTCCCGGCTTTCTGGCCGTCTCCACAAAATAATCGTACAGCCGTTTGCCTTCCTCCGGCGGCGCTGCCGAGTCGAAAGAGGGGCGTTTTCCTTTGCTGCAGTTGCCCGCCAGAGTGAACTGGGAAACGATCAGCAGTTCCCCCCCGACCTCGCTCACCGAACGGTTCATTTTACCGGCCTCGTCTTCAAACATCCGCAGGCTGACGATCTTTTCCGCCAGCCAGTCGGCCTTGGCCTCGTCATCTCCCTTTTCAACCCCCAGCAGTACGAGAATCCCATGGGGAATCCGTGCCATCAGCTCCTGCTCCACCGTGACCGATGCAAATGCAACCCTTTGAATGACAGCTTTCATGGCGATTCCTTTGTGGATTATTTTAGAATGTTTTTAAAAAAGTCTCGTAGGTCGTGTTACGGTTTATAAACGCGACCTAATTCCTTCAACAGGGTAACTGTGTGGCAATCTCCCCCACCCCCTAACCCCCTCCCGCAAGGGGCGGGGGGACGTATGGTCTATTGCGCTTGCTCAGCAGATTTTGGAAAGTATGGCAATGCCGCGCTCAATCCCGCTGCTGTCCATTCCGCCGAACCCAAGCAGCAATGTTGTCGTTTCGGGGTGTCCAACGACGTGGAATTCCGAAAACGGGAACAGGCGAATTCCCTTTTGTCGTGACCGATCCATGATCTCTGCCTCGCTGTGCAACGTGCCAGGCAGCATCAGAACAACATGGAGTCCGGCGCCCTGGCCGATGACGACTGCCCGTTTGCCAAAATGGGTGTCGATTGACTGTAGCAGGATATCATGTTTCCTTTTATAGATCATGCGCATCCGCCGGATATGACGCTCCCAGTGTCCCTGCTCCATGAATGTAGCCATGGTTCTCTGTTCCAGCAGTGACACCGAGGGAAAGTATTCTCGGTACCGTTGGCGGTACGTTGCAAGCAATGAGTACGGCAGTACCATGTAGCTCAAGCGGAGTGCCGGGGAGAGTATTTTTGAAAACGTTCCGGAATAGATGATGTTTCCAGCTGGGCGTAGTCCTTGTAAAGAGGGAATGGGTCTGCCATGGTAGCGAAGTTCGCTGTCATAGTCGTCTTCGATGATGAATTTGCCACCCGATTCTGCCCATTCAATCAACTCAAGGCGGTTAGCCACCGGCATCACGTTACCCATGGGTAGCTGGTGTGAAGGGGTGACGTAGGCGATGTCGCTGTTACTGGCTTTAAGCAGATTCAGGTCAATCCCGCCTGAACCGACCGGAACAGGGTAGACCGTGTATGAATGGTTTTGGAAAACAGAGCGCGGCAGGTGGTAACCGGGATTCTCAACCGCCACCACGGAATGACTCTCCTTCAGCAGGTGTGCGACAATATCAAGGCTCTGCTGAAGTCCGGCGCATACGATAATTTGATCCGGCTCGCAGACCACTCCGCGTGACCGTTCCAGGTAGCTTTTAATGGAGCTACGCAGCCCCCAGTCGCCTTGGAGGTCGCCATACTGGACAAGCTGCTGGTTGTTTTGGCGCAGACTTTCAACAAAACATTTACGCCAGAGTTCCGTGGGGAAACTTCCCGGGTCGAGGCGGGCAGGGTGGAAATCATGGGCAAAGTTGGATGGTGGCCCGGGGAGATAGTCGTTTTTACCCGACTTGCCGGATTGGGATTGCGGCGCAGCCGTCTGGTCAAGTGCCGATACGAAATATCCGCTGCGCGGCCTGCTGTAAATATATCCTTCTGCGAAAAGCTCCTGGTAGGCCCCATCAATCGTGTTGCAACTGGCTGAAAGTTCGTTGGCCATATGCCTGACCGACGGTAGTTTGGAATCGGCGGACAGCTTGCCTGACAGGATTTGCTCCCTGATCTGATTGTAGAGTTGCTTATACAACGGCACAGAACTATTGTTGTTCAGGATGAACATGTTGCCCTCGGACATCTCAGCGAGTTTTAGTAGTTTTTTGACGTTGGATTGTTCCCTGTATACTCGTATATTATCCAATCTGACACCATAAAATAAATATAAACTGCTACTGTGATTGGTGGCAGATAACTCATATTCTGGCATCTCTGAAGTTAAACCTGATATCCCCACAAACCACAGGAGGAACGTATAATGATCCCGGAAAAGTTACAGGAAATTTTGAAACAGGATGGAGTGGTTGCGATTGCAACAGTGGGGGCGGATGGCCCGCACATGGTTAACACCTGGAACAGTTATCTGAGAACCACCGAAGATGGACGCCTGTTGATCCCCGCCGGTTACATGAACCGTACGGAGGCGAACATTGCCCACAACCCCGAGGTGTTGATAACCATGGGGAGTAGCAAAGTCAAAGGGTTGTATGGCCCGGGTGCTGGTTTCCTGATCAAGGGGAAGGCCCAGTTTGTTACCTCTGGACCGGATTTTGATGTTCTCAAGGCAAAATTTGAATGGCTGCGGGCCACAGTGGCCGTCACCATCGATTCCGCCACCCAAACGTGGTAGCTTTAAACGTCGCGTTGGAGTTATCAACGCGACGTTTAATCTGCAGCAATTTCTTGCATTTGTCGCGTTATGAAACGTAACGCGACCTGCTTTCTATCTCCCTTACCACTAAATCCTCACCAGTTCGTACTTTCTGCTCCCGAGACCAATCTTCTCGCCATGCTCCAGCTGCACCTCCCAGGGGATTTCCGGCCAGCAGCCGCGGAATTTGTCGCCGCCCGGTTCGTGGCCGCTCTGCAGGGCGCTCCCTTCGTTGCCGCGGGCGCCGTTGACCAGGTCGGCGCAGGCCTGGTCGATTGCCACAGGGTCGGTTGAGGCGCAGATGCCGATGTCGTTGACGATTGGTGCATCGGCGTGGCCGTAGCAATCACAGGCCGGTGAAACCTGGGTGATGAAGTTGATGTAGATCGTCCGTTCCGATTTACCGTTGACGGCGCCCAGGGCGTATTCGGCCATTTTCTTCATGACCAGGTCGGCGGCCTCGTTCCATTGGATGTTGATGGCCTTGACCGGGCAGACCGTGATGCAGCGGGAGCAGCCGGCACATTTCTGTGGATCAATGACCGCCGTGCCGCCGGTGATGACGATGGCATCGTGGGCGCAGGAACGGGGGCAGAGGCCGCAGCAGGTGCAGTGTTTCTCGGCAACCTTGGGGGCTACGGTGGAGTGCTGCACCAGTTTCCCCTTGCGGCTGGCGCACCCCATCCCCAGGTTTTTTATGGCACCGCCGAAGCCGGTCAACTCGTGGCATTTGAAGTGGGTCATGGCCACCAGGGAATCGGCTTCCACAATTTCGGTGCCGATATAGACCTTCTTCAGCAGTTCTCCGGCGACCGCCACTTCGGTCTCGGTGACACCCCGCAGACCGTCGCTGATGATCAGCGGGGCATTGACGCAGGCGTAGCCGAAGCCGTTTTCAATGGCACAGGTCAGGGCTGAAATGGCTTCTTTGCGCTCGCCGGGATAGAGGGTCGACGAGTCGGTCAGAAACGGCCGGGCCCCCCGTTTCTTGATCTCCTCCACCACCCGTCGGGCAAAGATCGGGCGGATGAAGGCGCTGTTCCCTTTTTCCCCGAAATGGATCTTGACGGCGGTCAGGTCATCGCCGGCAACGGCCTTGTCCAGGCCCGCCAGGGTCAGGAGTTTGGAAATCTTGTCAAAAAGGTTCTCTTTGTGGCCGGCGCGCATGTCGGCGAAATAGACGGTGCTCATGGGAGTGCTCCTTGGGGATGTGGAAAATTAGTTATGACCGATAGAGTCTATTAAGTACGCCAAAAGTGCCCCTCATCCGCCCCTTCGGGGCACCTTCTCCCAGAGGTAGAAGGGAAACATTGATCCCCACTACCACTGGGAGAGGGTGGCCGAAGGCCGGGTGAGGGGATACGGCAGGGTGTTAGAGAATTTGTGATTTTGTACCTGATAGTACGGACAAAAATAGCTGTAATGCCGTCACCTAAAACGATTCCAGCCGCGAGGCCCCGATGGTGACGACCTGATCGCCGCTTGCGACCGTTTCCTGATCCGGAACATTGAGCCTGACGCCGCCATTGCGCCCCAGTCCCAGTGCCAGATGACCGGCCTGGCGGCAGCGTTCCGAAAGTTCCCGGAATGAGCCGGCGGAGGAAACCGGGGTGAAATAGATCTGCTGCCCGCCCCGGGCGCTGAACAGGTCGGCGATGACCCCCTGGACGCCCGGGTTGAGCAGTTCCTGGCTGATGAAGAGTGAATCGAAGCGTGAGGTGCAGACCACCCGGTCGCAGCCGGCCTTGTGGAGCAGCTCTTCCGAAGCCGGGTCGACACATTCCACCACGGTCTGCACGCTGCGGCAGCGGGCTTCGATGGCCAGGGTGATGGCTACATTGAGATTGTCGGAGGCCGGATCGCCGGGTATCTTGCAGAGCACGATGGCGTGGGAGGCCCGGTCAAGTGAGGCTCTGGAGAGGGTTTCGTCCCGGGCCGGGTTGCCGCGGACGAAGTGCACCCCACGTTTCTGTAGCTCGGGGGGCAACTCTTCCAGCTGCTCGTCGATCAGCACGATCTGGCGGTGCCGGTCGAAGGAGGGGTCCAGGCAAAGCTCTTCCAGGACCCGCTGGATTTTGCCCAGGCCGGGAAAATTGAAGATGACGAGATGATTGTTCAGGTTGAAGGATGACATGCCCTTTACCTCCCGGGTCTTGGATGTTACCAGTGCTGCTGCCAGCAGTGACAGGGCATAGCCCAGCAGGCCGATGCCGATTACCATGATCGGCCACCCGACCAGGAAACGCCCCCCCGGTGTCTTGGGGAAAAAATCGCCGTACCCCACGGTGGCAATGGTGACAACCGTGTACCACAGGCCGTCTCCCCAGCTCAGGTCGGGATTGGCAGGCAGCTCGAAATAGAGGAATCCGCTGGTGCCGTAGGCCAGGATCGCCAGCATCAGCACCAGAACCCGGAAGGGCTGGGCCGGGTTGCGGACCACATTTTTCATGAAATATGAAATCAGTTGGGTCATCATTGGCTTTGTCCTCGCCACTCATTCATCATGGCCAGCGCCCGTTCAGTGGCGGCCGAGCTGGCCCACAGGCCGCGCCGGCCGGCCCGGGCCTGTTCCTGCTCCTGCAGGTAGGATTGCATGGCCGGGAAAGGGTAGACGGTGTAGACCAGCACCAACCCCTGGCGCACCAGATGCAGGGCGATATCCTGGTCATTGGCGAACAGGGTGGCCAGATAGCGGCCGTTCTTGTCTTTAGGGGTGGTATTCAGGAGAACCCGCACGGAGCGGTCGGTCATCTGGCGCTGGAGGGTTTCGATGGCGGCCTGGCCGAAGGGGGTGACCACGTCCTTCTCAACCTTGGCGTTGAAGGATTTGATGCCGATCAGCCGCACGGTGACCGGTTCCTGCCCGTCGCGTCGGACCTGTACGGAGTCGCCGTCGATGACCGTGACGAGCCGTACCAGATCGCCGCTTTCGATTTTGCCGCTGCCGGCCTGTACGCTCTTGCGGCGCTGCTCGGCGTTCAGGCCGAAAAACAGGGAGGCCGAGAGTAATACGGCGATTAACGACCAGAAAATGAAGGTTGATCTGTCCATGGCTACCTGCCGGTGGGAGTTGGATTCAATGATGGGCAGTGTACCGTCAGCTGAAAAAATTGCAAGCCCGGATATGGACGCAGTACGTTGACGGCAGCTTTTCCGGGTGGTATCGTTACGGCTGAAAGCTATCAGCGCTGCAGGGGGGCGGTTATGGCGGAAAGCAGGGAATTTGCAGCCTACGGGTATCAGACCGGCGGCGCCATGAGCAGGTTTGGCTGCACGGCAGTTCTGGCGGTCTTTTCGGCAATAGCCTGTACGGCATTTTTTCGCTCGGCCTGGTTCCTGCTGCTTCTGCTGGTGCCGGTCGGCATCCTCGTGTACATCAAGCGTTCCGGCTGTGACAAGCCGCTCCTGATCGCCAGCCGCTATCTGATCCTGGGGGATCGCATCATCTACTTTGGCAGCGTTTCCCGCGCCAGACTGGATAAGGAGAAACAGTCCCTGACCCTGACCCCCAAACGAGGTGCCCCGCTGGTGATCGCAGCCGACAAGTTCCCCACCAATGCCCGTAAACCGGACAAGATCCGCGTCAACAGGGGTGCCAAGTTCGACAAGGTGGCGGAACGGATCATCACCCGTCTGCGGGCGGCCGCGCCCGACGCTGAGATTTCCTGAGCTGCCATGACGACTCCCGTTTTTAATTCCTCTATCCATCTGCTGTACGTACCGACCCTGGCCTGTAATCTGGGCTGCCGCTACTGCTACCTGGGTGACCAGACCAGTGCTGCGACCCTGCAGCAGGATAGTCAGCGGGCTGCCGCCACGTTGCGACAGGCCCTGGATACCTTTCTGGCAGCCGGGGTGCTCCCCTTCAATGTCTCCCTGCATGGCGGCGAGCCGACCATGCTCCCCCAGGCGGTGCTGGAGGAGCTGTTCGGCATCATCCGGCAGCACTACCGCGATCATTTTGACGAACTGTCGGCCCGGGGCTTCCGTAAGTTCTCCCCGCATATCAAGACCAATCTCTACAACTTCCACCAGATGTATGAGCTGTTTGACCGACAGCGCGTCTCCATCAGCGCCAGCATCGACCTTCCGTTGGCGCTGCATGGCCGGTACCGCACCACCAGGGACGGAAAATCATGGATGCAGCAGACCCAGGACAATCTGCGCCTGCTGGCCCGCTACCCCCACGCCGCCAAGATCTCTGCCACCCTGTACCGTGAACACCTGGAGGATCTGCCGGCCCTGATTGGGGACATCTGGAGAATCCATCGCGACATCGGTTTTGACATGAACAACCTCAATTTCATGTTCGGCTTCGAAGCGGCGGATCGGGGTGGCGAGACGGGTGCCCTGCGGACGATCCCGGATGCGGAACAGGTCCGCTTCTACGAGGCCATGCGGGGTGAGTTCCTTGGCACAGAACTGGAGGAGGGGCTGCTGCGCAACTGGTTTGACGAGTTCAAACCCTCCTACTGCACCAATGCCTTCAACTGCGGCGTGCGTTTCCTGCTGCTGCAGTCCGATGGCGAGGTGTACTCCTGCGTGCGGGGACAGCGGCTGGAGGAGTGCCACTACGGTAATATCCTGCATGATCCGCTGGCGGAGATCCTGGCCGCCGGCCGCTCGAAGATCGCCCTGCTGCACCAGCAGGCCGGGCTGGACCCGGAATGTGCCGCCTGCCGCTATCTGCAGATCTGCCACAGCGGTTGTCCGGTGGTCAAGCACCACTCCGCCCAATCCCGCTCCTACACCTGCGCCCTGCAGAAGGCCCTCTACCGCGATCAGCCCCGTTGCTATCCAGCGCTGCCGGAGGGGGCGGAGCAAAAGGAGGCGGCCCGCGAGTATACCCTGGGGATGCATCCGGCCCTGGCGGTCGAGCAGGTCGCCGGCTCCGGCCTGCCGGTGGTCCCGCGCCTGCTGCTTCCAAGCGACCTTGCCGATGAAAAGAATGTCCTGAGGCGTCTGATCGAAGCGGATCCGGTGCTGGCGGTGCTCTACAGCCAGGTTTCTGTACAACTAGAAATAAACGGAGAACTGCAGCCGCTGCGTTCCCAGATCCTCAAGGAGGGACGGGAGCTCTTCTCCATCGGTGCGGATGACCGGCTCGCGTTGCATATCCAGCGCTCGTTCTTTCAGGCCGGCTGCCCTGAACTGATCCGCAATACCCTTCACCTGCAGATGCTGCGTGATACCGCTGTGGTCTATGGCGATGAACAGCGTACAAAGCAGGAACATCTTTTCAATCACCAGATCTTCTACTCGCTACTGGCCCCCAGTCCGCTCCTCGCGGATGGTGTCATGGCAGATCTGACTGCCCTGCTTCACCTGCATCGGGGGATGTTTCTGAAAGGTGTTCTGAATAACCTGTTTGTTACCAGCGGCTACCTGCGGGAGTACCATTACCAGAAACAGAAGGCTAACGCCTTTTACCATATTCAGGCCATCAATCTGCCGTTCCAGAACGTCGAGTTTTACTGGGATTAGGCAATGTACGGTTTGGTCCTTGTGTTAGCTTCCCCTCCCGCAAGGGGAGGGGGGACTTTTGGACAAACACAAATACCAAACCAGATGAAGCTGACTGGGAATAAGAGAAAGGATTTTATATGCAGCCAAAAGAGTTACAACGCCTGGCCGCCACCGTGGAGCGCTTTCTGACCCTGGCCGGGGTGCCGGATGACCAGCAGCGGGTTGTCATGGAGGAGGAGATGGTCAGCCGCATGGCGGCCGATTCCGCAAAGAAGCCATTTCTGGTGCATTCACCCCAGGGGATCTTTCTGCACAGCAATAACACGGTCGTCAAGAATTTTACCGTCGGACAGACACAGACGGATCAGGTCATGCACTGTGATGGCCGCAAGGTCTCAATCCTTGATCGGGATGCCTACCTGAACAGCCGTACCGTTATGATCGTGGGGGCGGCGGTGCTGGGTGCGGGGGGTGTGATGGCGGTCGAGGCGGAGGCAAGAGGGGGACGTTTTTCGGCCGGAGCGGATGTTTCCTGCAATAATAACAATAACAACAATAATAATAACAACAATAACAACGGCTGATTGAGAACCGCAAGGATGGCCGGGCTGATTTACACCGGTGGGGTACTGCGGCCCAGCACCTCGCGGATTTTCTTCAGGAGCTGCAGTTTGGATACCGGCTTGTGGATGAAGTTGACGCCATCATCCACGATCCCCTTATGCTGGATTATGTCGGCGGTATAGCCGCTCATGAAGACAACCGGGGTGTCAGGGTGGCGCTCGCTGATCCTGGTGTAGGCCTCCTTGCCGTTCATGTTCGGCATGATAACATCCATCAGGATCACATCGATCGTGTCATGGTACTTTTCAAACTGCTCCACCGCCTCCACTCCGTTGGTGGCGGTGATGATGGTATACCCCGCCTCTTCCAGGGTCAGCGACAGGATTGCCCGTACGTCATTGTCATCCTCAACCAGCAGAACGGTCCCTGTGCCGGGCTGATCTTCCTGTTCTAGCTCGCCTGTACTTTCCTCCGACGAATTCTCGGTAATCGGTATATAGATTCTGAAGCTCGTGCCATGGCCCGGTTCGCTGTAGACCGTCACAAAGCCATTATGCTGTCGCACGATGCCGTACACGATTGAGAGCCCCAGACCGGTCCCTTTACCGACCTTCTTAGTGGTGAAGAAAGGCTCGAAGATCCGCTGGCAGGTCTCCTGATCCATCCCCTCCCCGTTGTCAGAAACGGTAATCAAGGCGTAGCGCCCCGGCTTTCCGTTGGCGATGGAGCTGCTGTAGAGCTCATCCACAAAGACCTCGTCGGTTTCAATTGTCAGCTCACCACCGTTGGGGAGTGCATCCCGGGCATTGGTGGCAAGATTCATCAGGATCTGTTCCAACTGTCCGGCATCTACCATGGCCTGCAACGGCCTGTCGGTCGTACGGGCAGTCAGCGCGATATCCTCCCCGATCAGTCGGCTGAGCAATTTCTGCATTCCGTTGACAATGGCGTTGATGTCGGCCGATTGCAGCTCAATGGATTGCTTGCGGCTGAAGGCCAGCAGGGCGCGGGTCAGGTTGGCGGCACGTCCGGCCGATGTCAGCACCTGGTCAGCGTAGGAGGACAGCTTCTCGTCGTGGGAAACTCGTACGCGCAGCATTTCACCGTAGCCGGTAATGGCGGTCAGGATGTTGTTGAAGTCGTGGGCGATGCCGCCGGCCAACTGACCGATTGATTCCATCTTCTGCGACTGGACCAGCTGCTCCTCCAGTTTTTTCTTTTCTGCCTCCATCTCGGCTTTTTCAGTAATGTCATTGAACACCAGAACCATGCCGGTCTGTCTGCCGGAACTGTCGATGATCGGGGCGCCATTGACGCTGACCAGGCGGTGGCTCCCCTCACGGGCGGCCAATTGTACCTGGCCGCTGAGTTCAACGGAACGGCTTTCCTCCAGCACGGCATAGAGCGGGGTAATGGTGTCATCTCCGGTGAGCTGGAAGACCTCCTGCAGCTCATTTCCCAATGCCTCTCCCTGTGTCCAGCCGGTCAGGCGCTCTGCAACGTGGTTGAGGAGTGTGATCCTGCCGTTTATGTCGGTCGCGATTACGCCTTCGCCGATGGACTGCAGGGTGACGGACAGCTGTTCCTGTTGGGCAACCAGTAATTTTTCAGCTGATTTCAACTCTTGGGACGAGTGGTTGAGTGCGTCTGCCAGCAGGTCGATTTCATAAACGCCCCGGGCAACATTGACCTGTCCACCCTTCTGATTCTGAAGGTCGTGGGCAAAACGGCTCAGTTCCCGGATCGACCTCAATGGTTTTTTGACAACCAGCACGATCAGGCTGACACCGACCAGGATCCATAACAGGCCGATCTCCAGGGTGCTTTGCCAGGTTGAACGCTGGAGTTCGTTGGCAGTATGCAGACTGAGTGTCATTTTCAGCCACCCCAGGTGCTTTCCGGCAACTATGGGGGTCCAGCTGACCAACGAATCAGCGTGGCGCTGAAGTGTCGCTTCAAAGGATTGCGGCGGCGTAACAATTTTTGATTGATAACTCAGTACCGGCTGGTCGGTTGTGGATGCGCGTTCCACATTGCAGAGTATTTTCCCGTCCGTCCCGATTACCTGGATGTTCAGGATGTTCGGGAGAGTAGCGGCCTCCCGCATATGTTCCTCAAGACCCGAATACTCCTCAATGATGATGAAATGGGCGGCGTTATTGGCGTGGATACGGGAAAGAACCGTGAGGTTGTTTGAAAATTCCTGAACGAAGATTTTTGATTGTCTGCTACCGGTCCACCAGCCATATACGGCGATCATGGCCGCCAGGACAAGGGCAAATGATAGGATGATTCTGGTTTCCAGACGTCTCGGCATAGTTGTTTCCGGTTATCTGGCCTGCTGTTTGTCCAGCATGTCAAAATCGTATTTGGCGAAAAAACTGTAGTCTCTTTTGAAATCAGCCTTGATCGGGTTTGTGACCCGGACCGTCTGCAGGATTCTTTTGCCCTCTTCGGTGTTATTCATGGCAAGTACCACACGTGTGAAAGAATCCTTCAGCTTCTTTGGTACGCGGGGGTGTGCCGCCAGCGGATGAGAAGCAATTTTATCCGTTTCCAGGAGCGTGCGGAATTCTTTGGCCATCTCCGGAACATCATTCATCATGCTGATATCCAGTGTCCCCCCCGCATCGGCTTTGCCCAGTTGCACTACTTTAGCGACATTGATCGTTGAGCCGCTGTAGGAGGAATTGAAATCGATCTTGCCCTGACCGGTCATCATGGCATGTCGGGTCAGGATGCTGCAGACATTGACGGGTCCGACAAAGGCGATGGACTTACCCTGCAGATCACTGATGGTTTTGTAGGGGGAGTCCTTTTTTACGAACACGACACCCCGCATCATGGCATCGCTGCGGACCAGCGGGACATATTTCTGGGTGAGGTAGGCCTGGTAGTACATATTTGGAGCGGAATAGATGAAATCAGCCCGTCCCGCCTTGGTTTCATCCAGGAATGTTCCGATTTTATCATAGATTTTGAGCTCAAGTTTGATCCCCAGTTCGCGGGAGATGTGCTCGGCAAAGGGGGTCCAGTTTTTGTGCAGGGTCATGGCCGGCATGTTGGGAATAATGGCCAGGGTGTAGGTTTTCTTTTCATCGGCCCGGACTGAGGCGGAACAGACGAATAAAATCAGGCATACTGTTGCCAGAACTATCTTGTACGAACGTGACATAGCGTCCTCCCGTTGAATACATCAACTGTTGCCGCAATGATGCAATCTGATGATCGCCATTAATAATACAGCGGATTCAACTTTGTTCAAGTTACAGAGTCGTTAGTAAAATTATATTATTCTATGAAATTGATGAATCATTTCTTCTGTCTCGTTTCGCTTTTTGATGTTTTTTGACCGGCGTCAAGCAATCGGACCAAGAAGTGCTATACTGTCCCAATACACGAACGAACCAATTCATCCGCACATATGTCGGACACTACCCTGCAAAAAAGGAGAATTATTATGAGCATGTTCTGTAATCAGTGTGAGCAGGCAGCAAACGGAACCGGATGCAACATCTCGGGTGTCTGTGGAAAAAATCCCGAAGTAGCCGCCCTGCAGGATCACCTGCTGTACGGTCTCAAAAGCCTGGCGCTGTATGCCGACAAGCTCGGCCGCAATGCCGAGATCGACCGCTTCACCATTGAAGGTCTCTTCAGCACCGTTACCAACGTGGATTTCGAAGCGGCCCGTATCGGCGGTCTGATCAAACGCTGCTATGAACTGAAGGAAAAAGCCAAGGGCGCTGCCGGCGTTGCACTTTCCGGTCCGGTTGCCGACTGGAAACCGGCCGACGACCTGGCAGGCATGACCGCCCAGGGCGAGCAGCACGGCATCAATACCCAGCATGTCAACGAAGACATCCGTTCCGTTATCGAGATCCTGATGTACGGCCTGAAGGGTATGGCCGCCTATATGGATCACGCCATGATTCTGGGACGTAGCGATGACGAAGTCATGGCCTTTTTCCAGAAGGCGCTGGCTGCCACAACCGACGCCAATCTGGGGCTGATGGATTTTGTCGGCCTCTCCATGGAGTGCGGCAAGCACAACCTGACCGTTATGGGGCTGCTCAGCACCGCCCATACCGATACCTACGGTCACCCGGTTCCGACTGCCGTGCAGCTGGGTACCAAGGCCGGCAAGGCCATCCTGGTAACCGGTCATGACCTGAAGATGATGGAAGAGATCCTCAAGCAGACCGAAGGGAAGGGGATCAACGTCTATACCCATGGCGAGATGCTGCCGGCCCACGGCTACCCCGGTCTGAAAAAATACAGCCACCTGGTGGGTAACTACGGCGGCGCCTGGCAGGATCAGGCCAAGGAGTTCGCCAACTTCCCCGGCGCAATTATCTTCAATACCAACTGTATCCAGAAACCGGCTGAATCATATGTCGACCGTCTCTATACCTGGGGTCTGGTAGCCTGGCCTGGCGTTAAGCACATCGACGGCTGGGACTTTACTCCGGTGATCAGCAAAGCCCTGGAGTGCCCGGCCCTTCCGGAAAATCCGGGTCAGGAAATTCTGACCGGTTTCGGCCACAACGCCGTACTGGGCGTGGCCGACAAGGTCATCGCCGGCGTCAAGTCCGGCGCCATCAAGCACTTCTTCCTGGTGGGGGGCTGCGACGGCGCCAAATCGGGCCGTAACTACTACACCGAGTTTGCCGAGAAGGCTCCCATGGATACGGTTATCATGACCCTGGCCTGCGGCAAGTACCGTTTCAACAAACTGGAGTTCGGTGACATCGGCGGCATTCCGCGCCTGCTGGACATCGGACAGTGCAATGACGCCTACTCCGCCATCCAGATCGCTGTCGCCCTGGCCGGTGCCTTCGAGTGCGGCGTCAACGACCTGCCGCTTTCCATGGTACTTTCCTGGTACGAGCAGAAGGCGGTCGTAATCCTGCTGACCCTGCTGCATCTGGGTATCAAGAATATCAAGCTGGGACCGACATTGCCGGCCTTCATCACCCCCAACGTCCTCAACTTCCTGGTTGAGAACTTCAACATCGGGCCGATCACAACGGTTGACGCCGATATGAAAGCCATGTTGGGATAATACCGTACCCATCGGCTTTACAAAGGCCTCCGGGATACGCCGGGGGCCTTTTTGTTTCTGTCCCGCAGAAAAACAGTTGCCACCGGCAAAAGTACCGTTAGAATACTCTTCTACGACTGATAGTCGATATGTGTTGAAAGGCGGGATTGAAATGGACGGAATTTCAGCGCAGCAACTTGCCATATTTGCCGGAGGATTCGCCGCCGGGCTGTTAGTGTTCTCTGCAGCCTACGCAGTCAAGTCAAAGGCACTGCATGCTGCCCTCAGTTCATTGGGGGGGCTGGTGCTTGCCCCGGTTACGCTTCTGATTCGCTGTTTTCGCAAGGGAGATGCCGTAGAGGAGCCAGCTTCTGCGACAGTTGTCGAGCAGAAGCTGGTGGTTGACGAGCGCGAACAGCGCCTTAACGACACGGCCCAGACGATTCGCAGCATTCTGCTCTCCCTGGCGACCGAGATTCATCGTACGGAAAAGGCTGCCAGTGATTCCTCGGAAATGCTGGGGGACGTACGGAACTCCATTGACCGGATGGAGCTGCCGGCAGATCTGAAAGAGGCCCATGCCATTCTGATGAATGAAATTGACCGGGTCATGTCGAGCAATTCCACCCTCAAGCATGAACTGGCCAGTTCGCAGGAGGTTTTGGCCTTCCAGCGCTGCCAGATCGAAACACTGCGGACCGCAGTCCGTATCGACGGTCTGACCCAGCTGGCCAACCGGGCCTATTTCGACGAAAAACTGACCGAAATGATGAAACTGCGCCAGCGCTACGATGACGAGCCTTTCTGCCTGATGATGATCGACCTGGACAATTTCAAGACCATCAATGACAGCAACGGTCACCCGGCCGGTGACCGGATTCTGAAGGGGGTGGCGACCAAGATCAAGGCCACCCTGCGCGGCAGTGATTTCCTGGCCCGCTTCGGCGGGGACGAGTTTGCCCTGATTCTGGTGAAGACCGACCGGAAGGCCGCCGAGGATGTGGCCTGGAAGCTCTGTACGGAGGTGCGCGACAGTCGCTTCCTGCTGGACACTGAAACCCTCACCATGACCCTTTCCATCGGCCTGACCGAGGCCCGCAAGCACGATACGGAAGAGAGCCTGCTGAAACGGGCCGATGATGCCCTGTACCGGGTCAAGGCCCAGGGGCGCAACAGCGTCTGCGTGTCCGAGGATGTGGCCAAATGAATAACAAAGCCCTTGAACCTTGTGCCTCTTTGCCGTAAAGTTTCCGCCATGTCTACCTTCGAAAGCATCTCCCGCAAAGTTCACACCGGTCAGCGCATCTCCACAGAGGATGCTCTGACCCTCTTTTCCTCCAATGATCTGCTGGCCATCGGCGAACTGGCAGCCCTTGCCAATCAGCGTAAAAACGACCGGAACGTGTATTTCAACGTCAATCGCCATATCAACCCCACCAATATCTGTGTCAACCGCTGCGCCTTTTGCGCCTTTTCCCGGACGACCGGTGAAGAGGGGGCCTATACCCTGGCGCTGGATGAGATCTGCCGTCGGGCTGTTGAAGCCCAGGGTGAAGGGGCCACCGAGGTTCATATGGTCGGCGGTCTGCATCCCGACCTGCCCTTCGAGTTTTACGAGGAGATGCTGCGGGCTATCCGGCTTGCTGCACCGGCCCTGCATATCAAGGCCTTTACGGCTGTGGAGATCGAGTACTTCTCCCGTATTGCCGATTGCACAATCGAAGAGGTGCTGCAGCGCCTGAAGTCTGCCGGACTCGGTTCCATGCCGGGGGGCGGCGCGGAAATTCTGGTGGAGGATGTGCGTAACAGGATCTGCCCGGAGAAGATCTCCGGCGCCCGCTGGCTGGAAATCATCCGCCTGGCCCATCTGGCCGGTCTCAAGACTAATGCCACCATGCTTTACGGCCATGTGGAGGCGCACGCCGACCGGGCTCGGCATATGGAGATGCTGCGAAACCTGCAGGACGAAACCGGCGGCTTCCAGGCCTTTATCCCGCTGGCCTTCCAGCCGGAAAATTCCGACCTGAAGCTGGATATAAAGGGCACCTCCGGGCTGGATGACCTGAAAACCCTGGCGATCGCCCGCATCTATCTGGACAACTTCGACCACATCAAGGCCTATTGGATCATGCTGGGGGAGAAGATCGCCCAGGTCTCCCTGGCCTTTGGCGTCAATGATCTGGATGGTACGGTGGTGGAGGAAAAGATCGGCCACGATGCCGGTGCTGCTTCGCCCCAATCGCTGACCAAGGAGGGGATCATCACCCTGATCAGGAAGGCCGGAAAGGTTCCAGTGGAGCGTGATACGCTTTATCGGCCGCTGCGCAGCTACTGATGTTCTCCTTTACTCCCTCCCGTGCTGCGGGAGATGCTGAACAAAGCCTGGCGCAGCTGCTTAATCCCGATCCTGATCCCAGTCTTTTTTCCGATAGAATTAAACGCTTAAGAGAGATGTTTGCTTCCTGCTGTGCCAATTGCCCCCCACCTTTTGCCGATTATGGCCTGCATATCACCACCGAAATACAGTATCAATGCGAGCAGTGGCTGCCGTTGGATGAATTGCGCCGCCACCTCCATCAACTTTACCGCCATCTCCTCCGCTATCCACCGCTGTTTTCCAGCACTCATTTTGATACGGCTGCCAGTTGGGCGGTGATCGTTTCCCGTTTTCCTGCTTTTCTGGCGGGACTCGTCAATCCGGCTGAGCTGTTTGAACGACTGCTACGGGACCAACAATTGTGCGTGAAATTCCTGTTCTGGTCATTCATGCCTGACCGCTATTACGGTGCCGGGATTGATCGCTATCCGGCCCAGAGCGCGGTGATTGCTGAATGGCTTCAGCGGCGGGGTGACAAGGGCCGGCTGATCAGATGTCTGGATGCGGCCTGCGGTGACGGTGTGGCCAGCTATGGCCTGGCGCGCATGCTGCTGGAGCAGGGCTGCGACCCTGATCGCTTTCGGATTGAAGGATGGACGCTGGAACCTCTGGAGGCCTGGGCGGCCGCCCATGGGCAGTTCCCCCAAAATCCTGCTCACGAGGCGGCTTTCAGGTCTGTGGCAGAACCTGTTTTCCGCTACGCGGCCGGTGACTCCCTGCGGTTCAGTTCGGTCGATCTGCTTGATTCGGGTGCCGCCGCCCTGGAACGGCAGGAGTTACCCTATGACCTGATTGTC
Organism: uncultured Geobacteraceae bacterium; assembly: GCA_942493195.1. Lineage (GTDB taxonomy): Bacteria > Desulfobacterota > Desulfuromonadia > Geobacterales > Pseudopelobacteraceae > CAIPTY01. The sequence goes on from OW818669.1 coordinate 273,236, forward strand.
TGTAACGGTCTGCTGGGAGGGCCGATTATCCACCATCGGGAGCAGCTGCAGTATATTGCGGGGCGACTGGTCCGTGGGCTGGCAGCGGATGGCATGCTGCTGGTGGCGGATCACTTTCATGGGGGCTGGAAAAAGAAAATCCCCGGGGAATTCCTCGGGGATCTTTTCAGAGCAGATGGTTTGACTGTTGTGCCGGCTGGCGAAGGGTTTGCCGCGATGTCGCCGGCGGGGCGTTAGAACCTGATCAGCAGGCCGCCCCAGGTCAGGCCGCCGCCGAAGCCCATGGTCAGGACCAGTTGGCCAGGCTTGATGGTGCCGTTGCGCAGGTTTTCGTCCAGTACCAGCGCAACCGAGGCGGCTGAGGTGTTGCCGCAGCGGTCCAGGTTGAGCAGGAAGCGTTCCTTGGGGAAACCGAATTTCTTGGAGATGAAGTCGATCATGCGCACATTGGCCTGGTGCGGGATGATGTAGTCCAGGTCGGAGGTCTCAACACCGGCCTTTGCACAGAGCTTGTTGATGATGTCCGGGATGACGTCAGTGGCAAAGACATAGACCTGCTTGCCAGCCATCTGGAAAAAAACTTCGCGGGCATCGATGGTCTCAGGTGTGACGGGTTTGCGGGAACCGGACGAGGGGACCTGGATCAGCGGCCACCCTTTGCCGTCACTGCGCATGTAGGTGTGCTGAACCCCGACCTTCTCATCACCGCCGCTGCTCAGGATGGCTGCGCCGGCGCCGTCGCCGAAAAGCGGGCAGCTGTTCTTGTCGTTAAAATCAAGAATCTTGGAGTAGGTATCGGCGCCAATGGCCATGACGGTTTTGTATTTGCCGCATTTGATGAAGTTGTCGGCAATCTCCAGGGCGTACACAAAACTGGAGCAGACCGCGTTAATATCAAAGGCAAAGGCGTTCTTGGCGCCGATGTTCTCCTGAACGATGCAGCCGGTGGAGGGGAGGCTCATGTCAGGTGTGGAGGTGCCGACCACGATGCAGTCGATCTCTTCAGCCGAAATTCCAGCAGCTTCCAGGGCGTTTTTAGCGGCAATGGTGGCCAGATCCGATGTGGCCTGATCGGCATGGGCAAAGCGGCGTTCGCGGATACCGGTGCGGGAGAAAATCCACTCGTCAGCGTTTTCCACCAGATAATCAAAATGGCTGTTTGGTATTACCCGGTCCGGCATGCAGGAGCCGCTGCCGATAATTTTTGAAATAATCATGTTCTCCCCGATTTCTTTTTACCGAACGGCGGTATTTCATTAAGAATAAAGTTTTTTAGTTATCTCATAGAATAACACTGTTTGTCAATTGGAATGCTCGTGTATCCGGTTACATCCAGGTTACCAGAATTGCAGATGTTTCTTGCTGATTTGTTAACGTGTGATAAAATTCACCGGCAGAAACGTTTCCCATGAAAAGGAGGTTGTATGCCTGAAAATCTATTGATTCCGTCCGTTGACCTGCGGGTCGGCTCCCTGCTTGAATACAATCGTACCCGGATTCAGAAGGCCGCTGTTCGCACGCGTAAAGATGCGACTCCCCCCTGTATTACCCTGTCACGCGAGTTCGGCTGCGAGGGGTATCCGGTGGCGGAGCGACTGCGTGAGCTGATGGCCTGTGCGACAGGTGAAGAATGGCTGCTGATGGACAAGGCGCTGCTGGCGGAGGTTGCCCGGCATCACAATCTTTCGGAGGATGTCCTGCAGGGACTGGGTGAGAAGAACCGCATCCTGGATGAGGTTATGGCTACTTTTTCGTCAAACTGGAAAAGCGAGCGGGATCATTTCAGACTGCTGTGCCGTCACATAATTTCCCTGGCGGAAAAGGGCAATGTGATTATTGTCGGCCGCGGAGGGGCGATCATCACGCAGCATCTGAAAAATTGCCATCATTTCAGGTTGTATGCTTCGTTGGCATTCAAGACAGCATCGATTGCCCACCGGCTGCGGATGTCCGCAGAAGAGGCCGAACGGTTGATTGAGAAACGTCAGAAACAGAGGGATAAATTCAACATTGATTTTCTGGATCGGGATGCCCGGGAGCCGCGCTACTACGACATGCTGTTCAACAACGACCGCGGTACGCCGGAACGGATTGCACAGGCCATTGCGGATTATGTGCTGAAGGTCTGACCGGAATCAATCACGCTTTGGTGCTGTTTTTTCCAGGGGACGCAGAAAGACCACAAAAGCTCCGCTGCCGCCCATTTCACGCGGCGCAGGGGCGTATTCCAGGACCAGGTCACGTCCCGTATCCCGCAGCCAGCCGGCTACGGCCTGCTGTAATATCGGTTCAGCCGGAGAGTTGAGCCCCTTACCGGTTATGATCAGAGCAGCAGCCTGTCCCCGCTGGCGGGCCGAATTGAGAAAACGCGGCAGTTCTGCCAGCGCCTCATCCCGTGTCAGGCCGTGCAGGTCAAGCTGATGGCCTACGGTAATGATCCCCCTCTTCAACTGTTTGAGACGGTTTCCGCTGAGCGCCTTCAACTCATCCTCGTCAGGCAGTTCTTCCGTAAACTTCACCTCCAGCTTCAGTCGTCCGATTTCCTGCCGGAATAGTTCCTCAGCGGCTTTATCTTCCGGTGACTGCGCTGGTGCAGCTTGTGTCATTTGCGGAGTGGTGGCTTTTCTGGTTAGCGGTTGCTTTGCAGAGGGGTGTAGTGCCGTGTGCAGTGGTGTGGTGCCGGCCATGGCCTGCAAAAAAAGAGCGTCAGCATCTTCGCTTGGCTGGTGGACTGGCGGTGCGGGTTTTTCAGGTGGCTCAGGGATGTCCGGTGCAGCAAGGACAGCCACCCCCTTCAGCGCGCTGAAGGGGGTGCTGCTGAATTGGGCCGGTTTCGGCGGTGACTGGGGGCGATTTTTCTTTGCCATTAGTCCTTGGCCACCAGAGTGATTTCTATGCGGCGATTTTTGGCCCGGCCCTCTTTGGTCTCATTGTCCGCCACCGGCTTGTATTCGGCGAAGGCGGCCGCTGAAAGAACGGCGGGATCGAGTCCCTGCTGCTGCAGATATTTGGCTACGTTGATGGCACGCGCTGCCGAGAGTTCCCAGTTGGTGGGGAATTGGCGGGTAAGAGCGCCGGTGATCTGCACGTTATCCGTGTGGCCTTCAATGCGGATGGCTTTGTCTTTGACGCTCTTGAGGGTGTCGACCATCTTGAACAGGATCTCAAGGCCATCCGATTTTACATCGGCCCGTCCCGAATCGAACAGGATAGCGGCCTCCATGTTGACAGTCAGCTTCCCCTTCAATTCGGAAATAGTTACCTGTCCCTGGGCGATCTCGCTCTTCATGTTCTGCAGCAGCTGCTCGTAGGTACCGCTTACCTCTTTTACCTTTTCATCCTTCATTTTCTGCAGATTGGCCGCATCCTCCCTGAGCTTTTTGTTGGCCGCCTCCAGATTGCTGTTTTCCGCTTCCAGCGTGGTGATTCGCTGGCGCAGTTCACTGATGTTCTGGGAAAGTGTATCCGCTTTGGCCCTAAGGATTTTTTCCAGCTCAGCCTTGTCCTTTTCAAGAGCGGCTCTCTCCTTCAGAAGCGCCTGCTTGTCCTTGGCCAAACCGGCCGCTTCGTCCTTAAGAGCGGCATGCTCATTTTTGAGGGAGGTATTGTCTGTTACAAGAGTGGCGTATTTCTGTTTCATGGAATTCAGATCATTTGTCAGCCCGTCAGCTTCCTCGACCTTTCGCAGGTAGGTGCTTTCAGCGACCAGACAGCCGCTCAGGGGTAACGCCAACAGTCCGGAAATTGACAGGTATGCGATTCGTTTCATCATTAGTGGATCTCCTTTCAGGTGTGGGATGAAAAGCAGGAAAGGTAATTTTGGGGTCAGAGCAGGATCTTGTCTGTCAGCTGCCGCCGGCTTTTTTGTGTAGTGAACTGAAAATCATGTCGAGAACTGCTTTTTGACGGGCTTCAAACTTGTTGAGAACGGCCAGGCAACGGCCCATCGGACAGAGCTCGTGGAGGAAGTTGGCATCGCGCCCGGAAAGGATAACGATCTTGTTTTTATCCATGCCGGCCTGGGTGGCAAAACTCAGGAGTTTCATACCGTCAAGAGCCGGCATCTCCAGGTCGATCAGCATCAGGTCATAGCCTCCGGCCTTGATGCGCTGAAGGGCGGCCACGGGATTATTACACACCTCGACCTGAAGCAGCGGGAAAGACTCGCGGATATATCCGGCCAGAAACCCGGAAAAGGCTTTATCGTCATCGATTAGCAGTATTCTGCCCATAAGATGGCTACTATACCCGATTTTTAATTTGTCATGAAGCAAAAAAGGGGAGTGTCGGGCTATTTGATGACCCTGGTGGCGTTCCCGAGAACGGAAAATGGCGGGTTGAGACCGAGATCACGGGCAACGCGCATATTGAGGATTAATTCGATGCGGCGGGGCATCAGCAGGGAAAGGTGATCCGGAGTGGCCCCCTCAAGAATACGTACAACGATCTCCGCAGCCAGATGCCCCTGTTCTTGCGGACTGATCTCCATGGAAACGAGCGCACCCTTTTCGGCAGAGTCGGGGATCATTGAGGCCACCGGAGTGCGGTGTCCTTTAGCCCGTTCGATGATGCGGACGAAATTGCGGCATACTACTGAGCTTTCAGTTGCAACAATGACATCAACTTTATCCAGAAAGGCATTCAGCCCAGCATCGAGGGCAGTGTTGGATGTGAAGTTGCCGTCGACGGGCGTGACTCCCATCTGGATGGCTACTTTGCGCAAATCATCCGCCTGACGTTGTGATCCGATTTCCCGACTGTTGTACAGGATTCCGATCCGACGGAACGGTTTGGTTTCATGCAGGGCTTTCATCAGGGTGATTACCGGGATGCGGGAACTGACACCGCACACGTTCTTAACCGGCTGGGCACCGGCATAAAAATCGGCTGCCACGACCGGGATGCCATCCGATTCCTTCATGGCCACCATACCCGCAGGGGCGCCATAGGTGAGTATCAGGCTGGGTTTGTAGGCGTTGAACTTGCGGATCGTGTTGGACCAGGAGAGCGGGTCCGGGTTGGGGGTCTGCAGGATGATTTCGGTCGATGATGGAGAATAGCCTCTGGCGGTCAGCGATTTTACAAAGGAACGGTGGGCTTCATGATAACGCGGTTGGTCACTGCTCATCATGGCGGCAATCACGATTCCGGCAGAATGGCTTTTGTATGCCATCCCGGTTATCAGCGCACCTATCAAGGCTATGCAGAGAAATTTCGACCGCATGCCGGCTACCACCGCGCCTTGAGCAGAACGGTTGTTGAATGAACAGATCCATCATACAGTCCGCCGCCGGAGTCATACCTGCGCAGACTGTAATCAAGGGAACATCCTAGCAATTGATTGATACGCCAGTCAGCTCTGGCATTGAGGCCGGTCTCGATAGTCGACAGTTTCGAAAAGTCACCGATGCCGCCGGTCGTAAAGGTTCCAGGAACACCGGCCAGTACGAAGTTCCTGTCCGGGACCGAATAGCTTGCCCGGGAACGGGCCTGCTGAAATGCCAAAGAGACATCCAGGGACTCACTTATGGCATAGGTCGTGCTGATGCCGTATACATGTGACGATGAGTGATACCTGGTGACCACCAGAGGTGCGGGATCGTCTATCAGGTTCACAAAAAGTGTGGCCTGGTCGGTTTCCGTATCCAGGTACGAGTAGTGAGTCGTGATGGTCAGGCGGTCCAACGGGGAGAACCAGATACTTGCGTTGGCCGAATGTGAGCGGCTTTCGCGGGGCAGATTGTAGGCAGCGATGGAAGCCGGGGCGACTGTCGAAGCTGATTGGGTTCCGGAGTCAAACTGGGCGAGGTAGTTTGCAGCCAAGCCCCAGCGTGCGCTGTTTGTATAGGTGGCCAAAAGTTTGCCGGTATGGCGGTCTGAAAAGGATGCGGCATAGGCCGGATTGTTGCAGGTTGCGTAACTGTAGGTAGCATTCAGTTTGCCACCCTTGACCGGTTTCCAGTAAAACGTGGCCGTTCCGGTGTGGGTCTGGCGGCTGTCTGAATGGATTTCTGTCGGGGAGCCTGGCACAGCCTGGGTGTTCCTGATGTTGTTGCGCTCTTCCAGTTCGGCATTGTATTCAAGGCGGTAGATCACCTTGGGGCCGGGTCGGAAGGTGGCGGAAAAAATAAGTGAATCACGGGTAGATGAAGAAGATGGTCTGATCAGCAATTCCCCGGGGATGGCAGTGTAGATGCCGGGCGGTGGGGGGATTATCTGGGAATAGGGGTAATTGAGTGAAACGGGTGTCGTACGGTCAATTTCACGATGACGGTATTTAAGAGCAAAGAAGTGCCGTTTGGATGGAGTATAGGTGAAATCTCCGGTGATCGTCTGAAGCAGGTCCGCAGGGCGTTGTGAAGGAGTAGCATCGCCGCGTCCGCCATTATTTTCCCGCTGAGTCAGATTGTAGGAGGCGGAACCGACCAGGCCGCCGCTCAGATCGGTAAACAATTTAATGGTGTGTGATGTCACCCGGTTTTCGGGAATGACATGGTGACGGTCCCCTGTGGATGAGGTGAAGGAGTAGCGGGGATCGGCCGCCTGATTGCCGAAATCACGAATACGAAAATTGTATGACAGGTCGAAAACTCCCAGGTGGGCATCCGCTCCCAGATTTCCTTCCCGGGTAATGTGGTCAATCCGGTTGCTGTCGGTGATCAGGGAGTTGGCCGCAGTGCCGAAGTAATGATCCGAGAAGCGCCTTTGTTCATACCCTTCCTGTGCCAGCTGCCAATACCCCAGGTTCAGGTGAAGCGGCCGATTGCCCAGTTTGATGCGGGCATCGACCTGTGTCATGGCAGTTCGATTGCCGTACTCTCTGCTCTCTTCACGGTTCTGGAGGGTAAGTGTGCCGGGTGTCACCTGTTCTCGCAGCAGATTGCTCCAGAGCGCCTGGCTTTCGGCATGGAAACGTACCAGACCGCGGTAGTCAAAGAACAGTTCGGAGTGGTAATCGTCTTCGTGGAGAAAAGCACTGTCTACTGTTAGTTTGAGGTCTGAGCCGAGGGTTGCGGCTGAAAAACCGCCCATAACACCTGAGCGAAGTCTGCCGTAGGGAGAAGCTGCAGCAGCGGCTCCGTCCGAAGTTACAAAGCGGTATCCACTGTAGAGGGAGGCGTGGCGGTACGGCTCGACGGCGACCTCCTGGTACCCGGCATCACTTTCCGTTTCGTCGGGCAGCTCTGTTTCGGCAGAGGCAGGTACCGTGCTTACCAGGTATGCCAGAAAAATTGTGACAAGCCACCGTGTGCTATTTCGCGGCCCTGCCGTCTGTGCACGCAAAGTCATGGCTATTTCCTCAAGGTTCCGTAGCCACGGTTGTCCGGTGTGTCGGAGCCATGGATGGCAGAATGGCAGTCGGTACAGCGGTTGGCAAACAACGGCATTGAATCGGGCGTCAACAGGCTTCTGTGGGTCGGATTATGGCACTGGATGCAGAGAAACGGCATGGCGGCAGACAGCAGTTTGCGGTTTACACCACCGTGCGGGGTATGACAGTTGCTGCAGTTTTCAGTAACATCTCCGTGCTCATAGGCAAAGGGGCCGTTTTTCTCCATATGACAGCGTGTACACAGGTCACGCTGAGATACCCCTCTCAGCATCTTGGGAAGTGGAGAACCGTGGGCTTCGTGGCAGTCAAAGCAGTTCATTTTTCCTTCACGAACAGGGTGATGGGAAAAGAGGCTGAACTGGGCAGCTACGTCCGGATGACAGCCGTAGCAGATGGCCGCCATTTTTTCGTGGCTGACCTTTTGCTGTGGTCCTTCATGGAGTCTGTGGCAGGAGTAACAGCTCAGGTCGTTAAGGGCGTGAACGCTGGTATGCCAGTACGAAAGCGTGGGGGTTGATACGGCTGAATGGCACTTGAGGCAGATCAACGACTGGGCCTGGGGAGGGAGCAGTTTTAAATCCAGAAGCTTTCCGGTGTCGCACTTCTCGCCTTTTTCTCCAAGCAGGCGCTTGTTTTCGTCAATTGCAGCAATGGCCAGGCTGCCGGGACCGTGGCAGGTTTCGCAGTTTACCAGCGGCAGGCCGGTGTCTGCCTGAATCTGCTCGGCATGGACGCTGCGCCGGAAAAAATCGGTGATCTTGTCATGCTTGTGGCATTTGGAAACACAATTGTCTGTGCCGACGTAGTCCGCATCCAGACGTCCGACGATCATCTTTTCGTATTCATCTACTGGCAGGAGGGGATGGGACTGTTTCGTGCTGATGCATCCGCCGGCAAACAGCAGAGTAAACAGTAGAGAAATGGTGATAACACGTATGATCATGTGTGTACCTCTGAAAGTCCGGTCAAACGTCTTCGGTGTGCCGGAATCTGCTGTCAGAGGGTGGTCGGGCGCGACAAATGGCTGCCGCTTGTATGCCAGAAATCCCAGTACAGCAGTTGATCAGTTCCATGAATCTGAAAAGCCGGTTATTTCGAATGGTTAAACGAGATTACCGATACTCTTTTGCAGTATCCGTGCCGGCTTGTTTAGAACAGATAGTTGGAGCGGTTGTTAAAATGCGTACGGTGCCGGAAGATGAAAACCGTTAACAGGATGATTGCAACCACAACAGATATGTTATTGACTACCAGGCCGCCGGGATCAACCGGCTGTCCGGCAATCTTCTCGACTTCTAAGGCGCTGATAAAGTTCAGATTGACAAGTGTGTTGATGATTTCAAAAACATTATAGACGATCAACAGATACCAGGTCAGATTCTGGCGTTTCATGACCCCCAGAAAGAGGTACAGGCAGATCAGGCTGTCTATGAAAACAATTGTTTCAGCAATGCGCCCGGTGAAAATTGTGCCCATCAGGGGAAAGGGGTGACCGAAGGTCGACATGGTCAGCATAAAGAAAAACAGGTACAGTCCTCCTAAAAGGACCATTCCCATAGGGCGCCGCTGATCTTCATCATGTTCCATGTCCTTCATATCGTTGTCCATTATTCACCGGGCTCCTTTTTTCTGCGCATGTCGCTGATGGCTACACAGACAAATATGACCACCAGGATGAATCCGATAAAAATCCAGTCGGCAGTGTTTAGACCAAACATGATCAACTCCTTTTGAACGCTTCTGCAGATTCATTCATCATTCCCATTTCCTGATAGCAGGTCCCCAGCAGATAGTAGACCTCGTTCATGGGGAACTGCTCGGCAAAGACCGGGTCTGCCAGTACGTCTTCGATTATTGCAGCGGCATCGTCATTGCGGCCACCGTGGTGGCATTCAACCGCAACCGAGATCGCTGTCAGATAATCCACAGGGGGTACCAGCGGCAGTTTGCCGGTCAGTATGGCAGCAATGCGGGCCTCAATCTTTCTCTTGTCGGATGTATCCAGTCCTTCGGGCAGTTGCAGCCAGGTTTCTGCCGCCTGCTGGTAGCGGCCCAGCACATACAGGGCTTCGCCGTATTCATAGGCGGCATGGTGGTTGGATGGGTCACGCTCCAGTGATTTTTTCAGATGTTTCACGGCGCCGTACCAGCTGTCGACGGCCTGATGCAGTGTGCCCAGGCGGGAGCCCTTGTCGCTGAAGGTCCGGGCTATCTCCAGATGTACACCGGCGTTGTCAGGGTCGAGCAGGGCCATGATCTTGAGGGATACTATTTTGCGGTCAAGATAGGGGGTATCGACCTCCTTGGCATCAAGCATGATGATCTGCCCCCCCAGTTCCGAGATGATGTGGGGGTAGGCCTCTTTCAAGATGGCTGCGTACTCGGCGGCGCCGCTGCAGTCGGGATTGGCGCGCAGGGCCTGATAAATACCGCGTCCGGCCATGTCGTAGTCGGGAACGATGTCGTCTGTGTCGCTGCCGAAATCCCCTTCAAGCAATGGCAGGGGCGGCTTGCCGTCCCAGGGAATGTTGACCATGCCATCCCGGCCGGTCAGAACAAATCCGGTCGGCGGGGAGAAGTATCTGATCCCGGCTAATTTTGTTGGTTTTGCAGGTGACGTGTTGTTCATCGCGTTTCAGTATCCTTTCCTGATGTGTTTCATGCGTACAATACTTGGTACGAGTCATTCACCTGAAACAGAGCTGTAGGTGCCCAGTATACCAGGGAATATGGATTTTTTTAGCAGCGCGATGCTTTTTTCCACGGCATCCAGTGCCAGATTACGTTCGTGCTCCTCAGACCAGTGCATGGCATCCAGGAGTGAACGGTGCGGATAGCCAAGCGGTTCAATAGAGTCGATAAACGACTTTGGCAGTCGTGGATTGAGCGTAATCCCGTTCATCTCGGCCCAGGCCAGGCACCAGGCCCGGGATGTGTTCAACAGGTCATAGCCGCCACCACCCAGTGCCACCCAGGGAATTCTGAGAACCTTGAGTTTGTGCATGATGTAGCGGTAGCTGTGGGTGGTTATCTCCAGTCGAGTGAGCGGGTCGGTGCGGAATGTGTCGGCTCCGATCTGGGTGACGATTACATCGGGATTGAAGGCGGCGATCAGCGGATAGGCAATCTCGTCAAAGGCCTTCATGTAGAGTGCGTCATCGGTATGGGCCAGCAGCGGAACATTGACAGAATATCCTTTTCCGGCACCTTCACCGATTTCATGTTCAAAACCGGTACCCGGGAAAAAGTACATACCGCTTTCGTGGAGCGAGATGGTCAGAACCTGATCGCTGTCGTAAAAACCTTCCTGAACGCCGTCTCCGTGATGGGCATCGATGTCAAGATATACGATCCGCCGGCCCTTTGACACCAGCCAGTTTATGGCCAGAACAGCATCGTTGAGATAGGAAAAACCGGAGGCTTTGGCGCGATGGGCGTGATGCCAGCCGCCTGCCAGGTTAAAGGCGATGTCAAAGCCCTCTTCCTCCACCAGTCGAGCGGCCTCGAAAGTGGCACCGGCTCCCAGGGCGGCACAGTCATAGAGCCCTTTGAAGACCGGGCAGTCGGCATCTCCCAGTCCGAAACGGAAATCGGCCCTGGCCTCGTCGGACGAGCTGAACTCCTTCAGTCGTGCAATGTAGGCCGGGTCGTGAAAGCTGAGAACCAGTTCATCAGGAACGGGCCGGCAATCGCGGATTTCCATGCCGGGCAGTTTGAGCAGTCCGTAAGCATTCATCAGATCCCGGGCAACATGGTAGCGCTGGAGTTTGAACGGATGATCGTTGCCATAGCTGTAACTTCCGAAGAGCGGCGAAAATATCAGGGCGGTACGGGCGTGGGGCACGTCAAAACCTCAAGGGAAACGTTGAAGGCGAATAATGCATTATTTTGGGAGGTTCGTCTACGGTGAAAGCGGGGTGCCGTGGCGGGGAGGGTCAGCTGTACTGTGATATCCGTCGGGGCGGATTCAGATTAATGGCATCCGGGTAAGGTGAGTCACTGTCCGGGCGGAGCGTGGTGTTGTTTGAGTGTGCTGATGAACGCCTGGCGCTGTCGTCGGGGGCTGTTTGTGTACTTCCATTCACAACCGGATCGTTGTAAGCCCGGCGCGACTGCTGGGAAACAATGCTGGCCCGTTCGGAAGAAATAGTATCCGGATCTCCTGTCCGGGCCAGTGCGGTGTTGTCGGTTGGCGGGAGAGCGCTGTGTGTTGACGTGTCGCTGCCGGCGGTTGCCAGTTCCATGCGGGCATTCTGCTGGATTGTTGCGGCCTGGGCCGCCACAGCCCGGTCCTGTGGCGACGGGTCTGCCGGGGCCAGAGCCGCCTGAATGACCTGTTGCATGCGGCTGATGGTCTCCTGCGGTGTCTTTCCCGTGGAGATTGTGATGGGGACCTCGCCGCCGGTAATGTAATTTCTGCCATCCGGTCCTCGGGTGTATGTATAGGAGACCGGTCCGGTGGCGGTGCCGCCGGCTGACTTATGGGCGGCTTCATGGGCCTTGACCTTTTCCTCCGTTGCTTTCATGCGGGCCACAATCTGCTGGACCTGCGGATCCTGTTGTGGGGTTTCTGGTGCTGGGGGTGAAACGGGTGCAGCCTTGTCTGCGTCCGAAGTTGTTATCTCTCTGGAACGATCTCCGGCCTGCCGGCCGTCGGGACCGTAGGGTTGGAATTCCTCCTGCTGTTGTCCGGAAGGCTGTATCCCCAGTTGTTTGTCATTCTCGGGAGGCGTACTCTGTTGCGGGGACGTCTGCCCGGCAGTCGGCTCAGCCTGGCCCTGTGTGGCGGTCTCCCGCGTTTGTCGCACGCGAGATGCGCCGACAATGTCCCGGGTCGATGCACTGTCGTATGTGGAAACCACTGGAACCATAGTTAAGCCGATCTGTTCGTGATTGGATGACAATTGTACCCACGAAGGTCCGTGGCTGACAATATTTTTGTTGCCGGCAGATAAAAAGCTTGCAATGACTGTGCGATATGACTATGGTGTGCGTTAGACTGTTTCACGAACAGCGGCAAGGTGTCCGCTGTTTTCTTTTTGATCATCGCTTACCGACCCCTGATTCAATCCCTATCCATTGAACACGGCTTTACGTTTGGCAGGCGAAGATTTCTACCGCAAAGTTATTTCCAGGCGGTAGTGTACAGCCTTGCTCACGCGATACTGCCGTCCTGTCCTGCGGATCATGTTGTATGATCCCGCGGCCTCGTGTGCGCTCCCAACCCTGACACCGCCCAGAAAGGGAATACACGCATGACATTCGAAGAACTCAATCTCAACCCCGCCATTCTTAAGGCGATTACCGCCTGCGGATACACAACACCGACCCCGATCCAGGAACAATCGATTCCGCTCGTAATGCAGGGATGTGACCTGATCGCCACCGCACAGACCGGCACCGGCAAGACTGCTGCCTTTGTGCTGCCGGCGCTGGAGCGCCTGACGGTTCCTTCAGCCGTTCCCGGTAAAGGTCCGCGCGTGCTGGTTCTGACGCCTACCCGTGAACTGGCCGGCCAGGTCATGGACGCCGCCTGCAATTATGGTCGCGGCATGCGACTGCGCTGCGGTTCGATCCTTGGTGGCATGCCGTACCGCGATCAGCTGCGCCTGTTGTCGGCTCCGGTCGATATCATTGTCGCAACCCCCGGCCGTCTGCTTGATCACCTTGAGCGCGGCAGCATCCGCTTGGATCGCCTGGAAATGCTTGTTCTGGACGAAGCCGACCGCATGTTGGACATGGGTTTCAGTGAGGACATGGAGAAGATCGTTTCCCGGGCCCCTTCCAGCCGTCAGACGCTCATGTTTACCGCCACCATGGAAAAATCCGTACTAGTGTTGGCCCAGAAGATGCTCAACAATCCCCAGCGGATCGAACTGGCAGTTCGGACATCGTCCCACGCCCTGATCGAGCAGCGCCTGCACGTGGCCGACAGCCTGAGCCACAAGAAGGACCTGCTGCGCCATCTGGTCAGTGACGCCAGCCTGACCCGGGCCATCATATTTTCCGCTACCAAGCGCGATGCCGATGAATTGGCACGTGAACTGAGCCGCAACGGCCATCCGGCCGCCGCCCTGCATGGCGACATGAACCAGATCGCCCGCAATAAAACCATTGAGCGCATGCGTCGTGGTGCCATCCGTCTACTGGTTGCTACCGATGTGGCGGCCCGTGGCCTGGATGTAAACGGCATCAGCCATGTCATCAATTTTGACCTGCCGCGCTTTGCCGAAGACTACGTACACCGTATCGGCCGTACCGGTCGGGCCGGTGCCAACGGTATCGCCATCTCTTTCGTTTCGTCATCTGAACTGAGCTATCTGGAGCGCATCGAGCGTTTTATCGGCAAGCGTCTGCCCGAGCAGAACATTGAAGGCCTGGCACCATTATCCGTGCTGCGGAGAGTCTCCGCCGGGGGTGGCGCCCGTCGCCCCGGCTCTTCCGCCGGCAATCGCTTTGCCAAGCCGGGCGGCAAGCCCAAATCTGCCACTGGTCAGGGTAAACCCTGGAATAACTCTGCAAAACCGGCGACGTCTAAGCCAGCCGGCCCACGTCCCAGTCGCGGACCGGCCCTTCAGCCGGTTGTTGAATATCGCAGCCGCCGCAATCCCAACATCACTCCATAAACAGTTCGGCCGCATGGATGGTGACACCCATGCGGCCGAATCTCTTTCAAGGCCTGACGGAATCTGATTCCGTCGGGCCTTTATTTTTTCTCCAGGCGCCCCTTGAGCTGTCCGCAGGCGGCCGAAATGTCGCTGCCACGGCTGTCGCGGGTGATGACGGTCACGTGACGATCGATCAGATACTTGTGAAAGGCGTCTATGGCCGCCTGGGTCGGCGCCTTAAAACCGCAGCCTTCGTGCTCGTTGAATGGAATCAGGTTGACCTTGTTAGGAATGTCGCTGATCAGTTTCAGCAGTCGCTTGGCGTCTTCCAGGGAATCGTTTACCCCCCCCAGCATGACATATTCGAAGGTCACCTTGCGGCGCCCCGGCAACGGGAACTCGCGGCAGGCCCGCAACAGTTCTTTCAGCGGATAGCGACGGTTGACCGGCATGATCCGGTCGCGCAGCTCATCGGTGGTGGCATTCAGCGACACCGCCAGATTAACGTTGGGAACCTCGCGCCCGAGACGCTCCATCTCCGGAACCAATCCACAGGTAGAGACGGTCACGCGGCGGTTGGAAAGTTGCAGGCCGTTGCCGTCGATCATGATTTGAATGGCAGGGATGACATTGTCCAGATTGTGCAGCGGTTCACCCATCCCCATCATGACGATATTACGGATATCGGCCGGTGAAGCCGGCTCTTCGGTGTCGTCACCGTCATCAGGGAATGGGGGGATGTTTTGAAGATCTGAGGCAAGGGCGGGAGGATTGAGGTGCAGATCCCGTTTGACAGCCATGATCTGATTGACAATTTCGGCTGTGGTCAAATTACGGGTCAGCTTGAAGGTGCCGGTCAGGCAGAACTCGCAGGCCATGGCACAGCCGACCTGGGAAGAGATGCAGAGCGTATTGCGCCCTTCGATGGGAATCAGTACCGCTTCTACCCCCTGTCCATCCTCCAGATTGAAGAGGTATTTACGGGTTCCGTCACTCCCCTGTTCAACCGCCTCCGGTTCGATGTTGCTGATGAATGTGGTCTCGGACAACTCTTTTCGGAGATCCTTGGAAATATTGGTCATTTCCTCGAAGGAGCGGGCATCCTTCTGAAAAATCCATTTAAAAATCTGGGTGGCGCGGAAGCGCTCTTTCCCTTTTCCCTGGAGAAACTGCTCCAAAGCCGGCAGGGTCAGGTTTTTCAGGTCGACTGTGCTCATCGGGTTACGGTTTCTCCACGGGTTGATCTGTCGGAGCCACCGGTTTGGCGGGCCCCTGTTCAACTGTTTTTTCGCCGCCCGTGCCTTGTGCCGGTTCCGGTATCTCAGTCTGTTCGACGGCGGGTTTCAGATTTTCGTCGCTGCGGGCCGATGACGGTGCAGCGAAGACCGGCGGATCACTGACGCTCTTATCCACCTTGCGCTGAAGTCCGGCAATATTGAGCTCAGTTGCCAGGGCGGTCTGGTATTCCCCTTCCGACAGCACCCCCTTCTGACGCAGCAGTCGCAGGATCATATCCGAGCGTTTCAGCACCTTGCCCAGGTTTTTATAGGGGTTATAGGCCAGCCGGGGGCCTGGGAGCATAGCCGCCAGGAAGGCACATTCCCGCGGGGTCAGGGCCGAGGCCGGTTTGCCGAAGTAATAGCGGGAACCGTGGCCAATGCCGTAGACCATCGGACCCAACTCGACCACATTCAGGTAGAACTCGATGATGCGCCCCTTGGTCAGTTCCTGCTCCATGCGGTAGGCCAGGTAGATTTCCTTGAGCTTGCGAGTGATCGTTTTCTCCCGCGACAGGAACAGGTTCTTGGCGGTCTGCTGGGTGATGGTTGAGGCGCCGCGCTTGAGGCTTTTCTTCTCCAGGTCGTACTTGATGGCGTTCTTGATAGCCTTGACGTCGAAACCTTCATGTTTGTAGAAGTTGGCATCTTCGGCCAGGATTACGGCCCATTTCATCTCGGCCGGAATGCGCCCGGACGGGGTCCAGTTCGGGTTTTTGGGCCCGACCACAAAGGAGTGGTAATCCCCCTGCCAGTCCTTGACCTGGATGGTGGTGGAAAACTTCTTGTCAGCCAGTTCGGAAACAGGTGGCTTCATGGCCAGAGAAATTGCGATGTAGGCCAGATAGGAGAAAATTGCCAGCAGGGAATATATGATGATTTTTTTCATAGGCTGTCACTTGTAGCAGAATATGGTATCAGCGGGAACTGTTTTGTGTTTCCGGTTTGTCGAATTGCTCTGTTTCAGCCGAGACCAGTTCCAGGGTCACTTTGCCCAGAGAGGTGCTCGTTTCTATTCTGACCGGCACCTTGCTGCCATCGTTGGTGAGCCAGACCAGCATGTCCCCCGTTCTTCTGAAGATTCCACCCTTCTGCCTGACATGTCGCACCACCAGGCTATCGACCTTCTTCAGATTACGCAGGCGGATCTCCTCCTGCCGTAAAACCTCGATTGGGACCGGTGCATAGACATCACCGTCGTAGATATGCAGTAATTCTGTTTTCCCGATCTGTAAAGGGCGGTTCCTGAGGTAATAAAATGATGAGAGGGTGTCGAGCACATCGCTGTTCGGGATGGTTTCCTCAGAGTAACGCTTCCGCAGGCGGTCAATCCAGAACACGCGTTTATCCCTGAGAAAGATCGTAAAACCGATGTCGCTATTGAATGATCCTTCGTGCTGCCTGATCTTGGAGACGATGAAGTTACCTCCGAGGAGTCTGGTCTCCATGATGTTGTCGACAGAGTAGAGACTCGACAAGGCGGTGTTGGATTTTGTCCTCAGACTTATGCGGACCTCCCCCGGTTCGTTTATCGCTTCCAGTTCCATGTTTCCCACAGGTATGCCCCGCAGGCTGACCAGGTAGGAGAGCCGTTCTCTCCTGGACGATATGAATTCGCCTACCGTTCGTAACGGGGGCGGGGCGGGGGCAGGTGGAGCCACCCCGTGCCGGACAGGGGGTTGTTGCAGAGCCATGACCGGTTCGCCGCTGCTGAGTTTTGGATTTACTTTTTCTTTTTCGATGACCGCCGGCTCATCCTTCTTCGCTTCGGCCGGAATCTTTTCAGCAACCTCCGGAGGTGGCACAGGTTCCTGCTCCTGTAATCGTTCATCATCCGAATCTTCTGCCTCACGTTCCTCGACATCATTCTCAGGGGTGATTTTTGAGCTGCCTGGCTCCACCAGCGCTGCCGTGTCAGTGCGGTTTTTTGTCAAGTCGACCATCACAGCCTGAGGCTGGTTGACCGGCGCGGCAAAACTGTAGCTTCCGAACCTTCCCATGGAAATCAATGCCAGCAGGTGCACCGCAAGGGATAGGCAGATAGAGAGCACAATTGTGTATATTTTTTTAGTGGGTGAGTTCATGAGTCTCGAATCAGTGTCTTGGCAGCAATCAGAACAGAATACATTTAATCTGACATGAAGAAGCAGCCGGAGAAATATTCCTCCGGCTGCTCAGGTTTCTACCTTAAACTACGCGCTGTGTTGACTTGTTTTCGAATCAATAACTCTTATGGGTATCGGTCGTAAAATGCATCGGCATACCGGAGGCGGAAAAGTCAAAATGCTTGCCGTGATCCTTCATCATCAGTTTGAAGGCACTCATCATGTAGCGCCGCTTGAAACCGTCTTCCAGCGCGACAATCTCCTGCACCTTTTCAGAGTAAAACTTCATATAGCAGGTGCCGAGTGCCTGGGTTATTTCGTCCATAGTCATTTCAAACGGCTCGACAATGGGGGTCACCAGGTTGTATTGCGAGTAGTCCCAGACCCTGATTCTGTCCTTCATATCCGTATGAATCGGGGTGAACGGCATGGGGGTCACCACCGGGAACACGGCGATATCGGGGTTGAGGTATTTGGCGGATTCGATGGTGCTGTCGATTGACTCCCAGGTTTCGTTGGGGAAGCCGATCATGAACGACGCCTCGGTAATGATGCCCGCTTCACGGCACAAATCCAGGGCCTGCTTGTTCTGCTCAAAACTGGTGCCTTTGTTGAGGCTGTTCAAGGTGTCCTTATCGGCACTCTCGGCGCCGATGTAAATGTGGATGATGCCGGCTTCCCGGTATTTATGCAGGATATCCGCATCCCGAATGATGTCTTCTACCCTGGTTTCGATCAGCAGATACACCCCGAACTTCCGTTCGATGACGAGATCAAGGAACAACTCCCAGCGGTCGCGGTGTTTGGTAGGATAGGCGTCAATCAGGGTGAAAAAGCCGATCTGGTAGGTATCAATCAGGTGGGCCATCTCCTCGACAACCCGTTCCGGCTTCCGGCAACGCCAGTCTTCACGCCAGAACATCCTCTGGCTGCAGAAAGCGCATTCCATGTCGCAACCGCGTGATGTCAGTATGGATGCCATCCTGCCGGCAGGAGCCACCCGGTAGTGATAGTCATTCCAGTCCAGCAGATGCCAGGCCGGTGTCAGAGAATCAAGCTCAACAATATGGGGCTGATTTGCGTTTGAAACAACTTCGTCACCCTCCAAAAAGGAAATACCTTTGACGCTTTTTCCATTTCCTTCCGGTATTGCCGCCAGCAACTGCTTCAAGGTCTGCTCGGGCTCTCCTTTAATGATGTAATCAACGTGGTTTTTGTCGTCTTCGAGGATTTCATTAAACATGAAGGTGGGATGGGGGCCGCCCAGCAGGGTTACAATGGCGGGGTTGACTGCTTTGGCAACATCCAGAATCTTCAACGCATCCGGGACTGTTGCCGTGCTGATTGCGCCGGTGACCGGAAGATAATCCAGAGTCATGACATAATCGGGCTGGAAACGCTCGATTTCCAGCTTGATGTCGTCGAAGGTAAGGCCCTTGTTCATGGCATCGAATATCCTGGCCTCATGCCCGGCTTCGAGTGCTGCTCCGGCGAGATAGGCCAGATGCAGTGGCGGCCAGGTTCCGACGACCTGAACTCCCCAACAGTGATAGGGGGCTGTAACAAAAAGAATCTTGCTCATCGGTTTCTCCAGTGTGTAATTGAAAGGTTAATACAACCCGTTTAAGTTCAATGTATCCAGACTGTCAGTATATTGACGCACGCTTTGGCATTCTAACGGGAAATCAACCAATAGTCATGCAAATATTTGGTAGACTGATGATAGTCATTATTCCGCCGGAAATTAATTACCCTTCGACATACTCGGGGTGCATGGTTACAGACCCCATATTTTGAATAATAGTAAGTACGTGGCGAGGCCTTCGACATGTTCAGGAGAGGTCCGTTGAACCATGGGGGGTAGATCACCGCCGGTCATGTTTGCTAAAACCTGCCGTGTGGCTCACCGGGAGGGGCTGACATGGCCTCTGTCCGGTTTCTTTTCGTCATCATTGTGACGCCAGTTTATCGTTCCACCGGCAGGCCCAGTTTCCGCCAGGCAGCCATATGACCGGACAGCAGCTTGATGTTACGATAGCCAAGCAGGCCGAGCAACGCCTTGGCCATAACCGCTCGGGGGCCGAGTTCGCACAAAACAACCATCTCAGCCTGTTTGTCCGTAGGGAGCGAAGCCAGGTGCAGCATGATTTTCCAGATGGGTGCATGTATCGCGCCGGGTATGTGCCCCGGATTGAACTCAAAGCCGGTACGGACATCCACAATTGCAGGGGGCTGCCCGTCGCCGATCCTCTTTGCAAGCTCTTCTGGTTGCATTATACCCCCGGCAGAAACCGTGATGATGGGCCAAGGTTAAGCTGAATCTTCTGCTTCTCAGCCTTTGCTCCGCCGCATTTCTGCCATCTTCGCAGGAATTTTACCGAGCAAGCCGACCCCCAGCTTTTTCATAACAAAGGTGCTGCCCATGAACAGTTTGGTGATGCGCATCAGATAGTCGCGCCTGAAAGTGGCTTTCATGGTCATAAATTCCATGATCTTGCCCATGTAAAAACAGCGGTAGCCGTCCGCAATTGCAACTTCAATCTGAAGAATGCTCAGGTTGTGTGGCTCGATGACCGGGTCAACCATGTTGTACTTTGCGTAATTATGGGCCCGGATGAGCGGTTTGAGCCCAGTGTATCCGTCAACATAGGGCCAGGGCGTGAACGTGAAAAAATTTGCAATGTCCGGGTTGAAGTGCTGGGCCAGTTGCATGGTTTTCCTGATGCTTTCGGCGGTTTCGCCGGGAAACCCTACCATGAAAGATGCCTCGGACACGATCTCATGCTCACGAAGTATGTGAAATACCTGTCCGACATCCTCTAAAGCCTGATCTTTTTTCATCGCATCGAGAGTCGGTTGATCGGCCGTCTCGACACCGGTTGATATGTAGATAATGCCGGCTTTACGGTACTTCCACATAATTTCTTTGTCCCGGATAATATCAGCGGGTCTGGTCTCCATCAAAAGATGGATCGGAATATCCTTGGCAATGATAGCATCGAGGAGGGTTTCCCAGCGTTCCTTGTTTCTGGTGGGATGCTCATCGGTGATCATAAAAACGGTAACATGGTGGGTCCGATACAGGTATTCCAGCTCGTCGGCCACCTTTTGCGGAGTGCGGGCCCGCCAGGATTTATCCCAGAAAATTTGCTGCGAACAGAATGTGCAGTCATGAAGACATCCGCGGGAGGTGCTGATCGCTCCCAGGCGCGAATCGGGAATCACCAGGCTGTAATAGTCCCGCCAGTCGAGAAGATCCCACGCCGCCGGGAGATCGTCGATTGATTCCATGAGAGCGCGCTTGCCGGTCGTGATGATCCGGGTTCCTCTCCGGAAAGCAATGCCGGCCACCTCTGCCGGATCGCCGCCGCGTTCCAGTACCTCCAGCAAATGCCGGAGGGTAATCTCACCTTCGCCGATAACGATGTAGTCCACGGCGTCAGAGTCAGACAGAACCTCTTGATACATGAAGGACGGGTGCACCCCCCCCAGGATGGTGACGGTATCCGTATTGATACTTTTGGCCAGTTCCAGGGTTTTGACGGCGTCATTAATGGTGGCGGTAAGTGCGGTGGAAGCAACATACTCAGCACTGGATTCACGCAGCCGTTGCTCGATCTCGGGACAGGCATGACCTTTGGCCATGGCATCGTAGATTTCTGCATCCAGACCGGCCTGGCGGGCGGCGGCGGCAAGATACACCAATCCCAGGGGAATCCAGCGCCCGGCAATTTCATCCACGCCACTATGGTAAGGGGGGGTTACAAACAGGATTTTCTTGAGGTCTGTGGTGGTGTCTATGTGACACCTCCCTTTAAATTCGATACGTTACGCCGGTGTTGTCTCCGGATGTAACTAATGAGAGACTAGCACGATGCCGCATTGAAATCCAGCCCTTTCAAAGGTTTTCATCCATGATGGCTGTTATGCCAGGCCTGGATTAATAATTCTGCTCTGCGGCGGTCTGATCTCCCAGGCAACTAATTATGAACACGACTATCGGTGGTGCTTTCTTGATTGTTCTCAAAATCTAAACGTGATAAGCACGATGGTGTATTGTGCCCTTCCATGGGTACAATCATGAAAAAATGACCCACTGGAAATGTCTATGAAACTCATCATCCAGATACCCTGCTTCAACGAAGCAGAAACCCTGCCGGTTACCCTGAAGGATCTTCCCCGTGAGGTGGCAGGATTTGACAGTGTGGAATGGCTGGTCATAAATGACGGCAGCACTGATGGAACCGTTGAGGTCGCCCGGAATAATGGCGTTCACCACGTCATCAGTTTCACCAAAAACCAGGGCCTGGCCCGGGCCTTTCTGGCAGGACTTGACAGCTGCATAAAACTGGGCGCCGATGTGATTGTCAATACGGATGCGGACAACCAATACAGCGCTGGCGATATACCGGCGCTGCTTGCCCCGATTCTTGAGGGTCAGGCCGACGTTGTTATCGGAGCCCGCCCGATCGACGATATCAAGTCTTTTTCGCTGGCAAAGAAACTGCTGCAAAAAGCCGGAAGTTCTGTCGTGCGGTTTGTCAGCAAGACCACAATTCCCGATGCCCCCAGCGGATTTCGGGCCATGACCCGCGAAGCGGCCATGCGTTTCAATGTCTTCAACGACTACACCTATACGCTGGAAACGATAATTCAGGCTGGCCAGAAAAACATCGTCACCACCTCAATTCCGGTGCGCGTCAACAACGCATTGCGTCCGTCACGGCTCGTGAAGAGCAGCACTTCCTACATCCGGAAATCTCTGGTCACGATTGTCAGGATTTTTGTCGTGTACAAGGCCTTCCGGTTTTTCATGTCGGTGGGATTGACAGCCCTGTCTCTCGGTTCGCTGGGGGGTGCCAGATTTCTCTATTTCTACGTTACCGGCGACGGCGCTGGTCATGTGCAGTCATTGATACTCTCCTCGATCCTGCTGGGTGTCGGATTTCAGACCATACTGACCGCATTCCTGGCGGATCTCCTGGCGGTAAACCGGCGCCTGATGGAAGATGTCCAATACCGGGTGAAAAAAATGGAGTACTCGGCAACAGCTGACCAAGACCCCGACCGGGGAAAGATCCGGCAGCAATAAACCGCTTTACAGCACTCCTGGCCGCATGCTTAGATATCCCGGAAAACCGGGCTCAACAAGAGGAGAACGACATCATGAATCGAAGTATTTTTTTTGCTGTATTTTCAATCATCATTTCACTTGCCCCGGCAGCACTGGCTTTGGACAGCTCAGCACTGGTGGGTAAATGGCAGCTGGTAAAAAATGCCATGGACAAAGACGGCAAGCCGTGCCCCTTTGTCGGCCAGCAGATTGAATTTACGTCTGACGGGAAAATGATATCCGCCAATATGCCGATGCCTTTCAAATACAAGGTCAACCCGACCCCGGCCGAGGCAGATGCGGCGGTTACGAAACACCCGGAATTGAAGGGAATGGAGATCATGCTGGCGATGATGGGAAACGCGCCGCCAGATTGGGCGAAGGCACCCATTGTCTATGGCGTGGAACTGAAGGGCAAGCAATTCACCATGAAAGTTTCCGGTTACACACCGGCACTTTACAAGAAAAAATAGCCGGTTCAGTTCCTGGCCTATTATGAACTTTCGTTTTCGTGGCTGAACAACGGTCGCCAGCTGCGATTCCCTTAGAGGTGTACTATTCGAACTGGGGTCATTACCTATGATTTTTTTCCGCTAATCGGTGGCATAGGCCGACACACCTATCAGATGTTCTCCAGCCTGATGGATAATGATCTATTATTTTTTTCTCCAATAATCAACTCACTCCCCCGCCACATCCGGATAGACTTCTGGGCTGTCCGTCTTTTCAGACAGGTCGGTGTTTCCATCTGGCTTCATTTACATGTGGAGAGAATAATCTCCGAGCATCATCTGGCTCGGCTGAATATTCATACCGGTCCTGGCGGGGTGCTTCTTATCAGGACCCCCCCAGTCCCGCTCATCGTTACCTGCCATCACACCTACTGGCAGCAGTATTCACACATTAAATCACAGTTCTGGAAGCGAATTTTTCTGCCATTCGAGAAAAAGACCTACCGGCTGGCTGACAGGATAGTCGCCGTCTCGGAAGCGACGAAAAATGCGCTGGTCGAACAGTATGATATACCTGAATACAAGATAACAGTAATCCACAACGCCGTGGACACGGATAGGTTTCATCCCCAGGGTCTTTCGAAACTTCCTTATTCCCTGCTTTATGTCGGTCGGATTGACAAGCGGAAAGGGGTAGATTTCCTGATTCGGAGCATGCCCTTCGTCCGCGAGCAGATTCCTGATGTTCAACTCCTGGTTGGCGGTAAAGGCAGCTGCCTTGAAAAAATGAAGGTTCTTGTCAACCGATTGAATCTGGAACGCAATGTCACTTTCCTCGGATTCGTCCCGGAAGATGAATTGAACACCCTGTACAATCAGGCCCAATGCGTTGTCGTTCCATCCGTTTTTGAAGGATTCGGGATTACCGTCATCGAAGCCCTGGCAGCCGGGACGCGTGTGGTCGGGAGCGATGTGGACGGCATTCGGGAAATTTTGAAGACCGGGGAAGACGGCAGACTCGTCCCCTACGGAAATCATCACGCCCTGGCGGATGCCATCGTTGCTGAGCTGAATGAACCGAAAAGGGTTGGAGCACTACAACCGAAATTTTTTTCCGAGAAGTTCAGAAACAGATATCTGGAAGTGCTGGAAGGATAGTCTTGCACCGATGAATGCATCCTGGATAAAATACCTGCCGGAGATTCTTCGTGTACGTGTGGAGGGCCGTCAACAACTCCAGAAGGTTATCGGCAACAGCGGCTGGCTTATGTTCGAAAAGATTCTGCGCATGGCAGTAGGTCTGTTCGTGAACGTCTGGATTGCCCGTTACCTCGGTCCTGAAAACTTCGGGCTGCTTAGTTATGCCCTTGCCTTTGCATTTCTTTTTATACCGCTTGTCACGCTTGGTTTGGACGAAATAGTAGTTCGAAATATTGTACGCAACCCGGCGTGCAAGAACGAAACATTGGGAACGGCCTTTGTCGTCAAACTGATCGGTGGTGCGATTGCATTCGTCGCAGCAACAACTGCAGCCATACTGCTACGCCCCTCCGACACCATGAGCCACTGGCTGGTTGGTATCATTGCCGCCGGTACCTTATTCCACTCACTAAATATCATCGACATCTGGTTCAATTCTCAGGTTCAGACCAAATATGCGGTGCTGGCGCGGAACACAGCCTTCGCGGTTTGCACGGTAATAAAAATCGCCTTGATCTTGACAAAGGCGCCTTTGACCGCGTTTGCCGTGGTGGTGACGGTAGAATCCGTCATCGCAGCCGCATGCCTTGTAATTGCATATCGAGTCAGGGAGGGATCTTTCCGTGAATGGTATGTTACACTCGCTGCAGCAAAAAATCTGCTCAGAGACAGTCTACCGTTAATGCTTTCGTTTGTTTCTGTGGGCATTTATCAGAGAATTGACCAGGTTATGCTGCAGGAAATGAGTGGCAGTTCAGAAGTCGGGATCTATGCGGCCGCAGTTAGGCTATCAGAAGTATGGATATTTATCCCGAATGCTATCTATTGGTCGGTGTATCCTAGTATCGTCAAAGCGAAACAAGTCAGTGACGAGCGTTTTTATGAAATGTTGCAGAAGTTTTACAATCTGGTTGCGTTGTTGTCATACGTCATCGCCATTCCCATGACACTCTGCTCCCAATGGTTGGTCGACACACTCTTTGGTGAGGCCTATACAAGGGCGGGTCTCATGGTGGCATGGCTGATTTGGGCCCATCTTTTCACGAGTCTTGAGATAGCCAGAAGCGCATTTCTTACTTCCATGAACTGGTACAAAATCTACTTCATATCCGTTTTGGCCGGGTGTATTTTGAACATAGTTCTCTGCTATTTCCTGATACCCCGTTATGGGGCCATGGGTGCGGTTTTCGCATCTCTTTTTGCGTACTGGTTTGCCGGCCACGGCTCATGCTATCTATTCAAGTCCACATTTAAAACCGGAACCATGATCAGCAAGGCAATTGTCTATCCAAGGATATGGTAAAGTCTGTTGGCGGTATGTCGGATATGCTGATGGTTAAAATTCAGGTACTATGGGCAGGTGTATATCATTTCACCCCTTGAAACATTTATTGATAAGCTCCTGACTTCAGATAGACTGCCCTATCCCGATAGCGTCTATATAGATCCGGTCGGTAATCTGTGCCAGCTTAAATGTCCTCTCTGTCCTGTTGGGGCTGGATTGTTAAGCCAGGATTGCATGATCATGCCGTTGGAGACGTTCAAAACCATCCTCGACAAGATGCCGTTCGTCAGGACAATAGAGCTGTATCGTTCTGGCGAGCCGTTTTTGAATCCGGATTTATTGGCAATGATCCGCTTGGCCCACGATCGGAAGATCAAGATAATTATCAGCTCCCACCTCAGTTTTTCAAAGCCTGACATTTTTTTTGATGAAGTTGCAGCATCCGGACTGGAAACGTTGGTGGTCTCCCTTGACGGGACATCTCGGGAATCCTGCTCGCGTTACCGGGTTGGCGGCGACTATGAACTGGTTTTGTCCAACATTAAAAAACTGATCGAAGCAAAAAAAATGATTTGCAGTAAAAAACCGGAAATCATCTGGCAGTTTCTGGTAAATAGATTCAATGAGCATGAAATCGTGACTGCCCAGAGGATTGCCAATGACCTGAAGATTACTCTCGACCTTCGACCAATCAGTCTCGCAGATAACGAGCCTGATGTGGAGCATGAACCGTTTTCGATAGAAGACCGAAAAAGTGAATGGTTGCCCCAAAACGAAGCCTATGTAAACGACTGTTACAAGGGTGAGTACCGCTACCCGCTGTCGAGCGGGATATGTCACCAATTATTTACCAGAGTCATGGTGATGGCGGATGGCAAAATATTGCCATGTTGCGAGGTATGGAATGAAGAGAGTGCATTTGGTAGCCTGCTGGATGCTTCATTTGACGAAATCTGGTTCGGTAGGAAATATTACGAAGCCCGGGCACGGGCTTTGAACATAAATGACTCTTTTCAGCTCAAATCAGTCTGCATTAGATGTAACAATTTCGGCACTAAACCATCATTGAAGGACAAGATTCGTCTCGTGCGAAAAATTTATCAAAAATATCTCCTCAAAACATTGCTGCATGTCGTGTCATGCAGATGGTAATGCAGAAATTCAGTTTCGATATTGATGTAACCGGTACCTGCAACCTGAGTTGCCCCTGTTGTCCGCAAGGGAATACCAGGGGTTACCGTATCTCTAGTGGTTTTATGGAACCGGTGATGCTTGGCCGGATAGTCCGAAAAGCAGCCACTGAGTGTCTCGTGACCGGTGTGAACCTGTTCAACTGGACTGAGCCCCTTCTGCATAACAGACTTCCCGAACTGGTAGGCATCGTGAAGGCCACAGGCATACCTTGTCATCTGAGCTCCAATCTTAACGTACTCCCCGACGCGAACGCTATCATGGCGGCAAATCCTGACAGCTTCAAAATTTCGGTCTCTGGTTTTACCCAGAAAACCTATGGCATTACCCATCGTGGAGGAGACATCGAGCGGGTAAAGAAACATATGATTGAACTGGCGGAGGCCAAAAAGCGCAACAACTCTGCTACACGTATCTTCGTAACGTATCATCGCTATCGGAACAACCTGAAAGAGGAACCGATGATGCGGGATTTTTCCGCTGGACTTGGTTTTGATTTCGAGCCGGTCTGGGCCATCATATTTCCGCTGGAAAGGATTCTCGCTTACGCGGATGAGAATACCCTTGATTTTCCATGGATGGCAGAGGACCAACAATTGATCGACCGCTTGGCGCTTCCGTTGAAGGAGACACTTGAGGCCGCGCAGAAGTATGGCAGCCATCCCTGTTGTCTAAGAGATTCACAGATCAGCCTGGACTTCCATGGTAACGTGATCCTTTGCTGCGGGGTATTCGATTCCGGTAATTTCACTCTGGGCAACTACCTGGATATGCCACTGGACGAGATTCAGGCAATCAGGAGCAACCATAGCATGTGTAAACGCTGCATGCAAAGTGGTGCACACGCATTTCTTACGTACCGCGTCCCAGAAATGGAGGCGTTAATCCTGGAAAGGATTTCAACTGATGATATCGATCAGCTCGGACTTCGCCGGGAGTTTGCTCAAAAGCGGTGGCAAATGCGACTACAGAAAATATACCGGACTAATTTTTCAGGGGTAGTCACCATTCAGCAAAAAGTAGTGCTAAAAAACCTGGCCCGTCGAATGTTTTATGCTCTATGCAGGGCTAAAGGTCTGTTTTGTAATAAAGACAGGCCTCACGATTAATAAAGTGTACGTTCCACGACAATAATTATTGTATGGGTAACATTTCTTTTGCGGGAGAGTACGTGGCATGTCAATTGTCGTTCAAACTGGTAAAAAAATAGCTCTGATTTGTTTTGGCAATGAAGAAAATTACGGTCTTCTTTTTGTAGGCGGAGAACTGTTACTTTTTGAGCAGGAAATTAAATATTTTGATGCAGTTAACGAACATGCCGTTAATGAAGTAATTGAGTGGCAGCCGGATTTTGTATTCTTTTCTCCGTTGACAAGATTTTTCCCGGATACGCTGAAAGCACTCCAGGAGATTAAAAG
Organism: uncultured Geobacteraceae bacterium; assembly: GCA_942493195.1. Lineage (GTDB taxonomy): Bacteria > Desulfobacterota > Desulfuromonadia > Geobacterales > Pseudopelobacteraceae > CAIPTY01. The sequence goes on from OW818669.1 coordinate 301,218, forward strand.
CAAATTGCCGAACGTGATTTCTGTTTTTGGGGGTCACCACGCCTGTGCAGTCCCGGACATAATTAAGCTGGATGAAATTGATATTGTCGTCGTAGGTCCGGTGCGTGGGTCAATCGAAAAGATCATTGCAGGCGAAAAGGGTATTATCAGAACTCCCTTGACAAACCCGGCAGATATGCCGATGCCGGCAAGAAAAGAATATTACAGGGACATTCCCAGGATGACTAACCGTTACAGGAAATTCATGCTGTCCATGCTGGGATGTCCGTGGAATTGTGCATATTGCAGTTCATCGTCGGACCACTTGAAGGATGTTTACGGGAAGGATTCTCATAAACGCTACTTTCTTGCAAGAAGGCCGATGCAGGTGATTATCGAAGAGGCCAGGCAGATTCTCTTACTGGGTAATACCGAAGAAATCGAGTGGGTTGATGATGATATTTTCAGCGGTTCCGATATCGAAACGTGGTTGCCTGAATTCGTGGAGACGTGGGAACGAGAAATAGGCAGACCACTGTATGTTTCATCGACGTCAAACTTGTCGCTCAAAGTTTCTGACAATGCCTTGGCAACCCTGAAGAGAATAGTTAATTGTATAGGTATTGGTGTCCAGGCCATCCGTCCGGCATCCCTGAATGTATTGAACAGGGCATGGGACAACGAAGAGAAAATGAAAAAAGCATATGACAGATTAACGTCGTTCGGTTACGCGGTTAATCTACAGGCAATAGTAGGATTACCTGTAGATGATCCGGTGGAGGACGCCCTTGATACGGTCAAGGGTCTGCAGCGTATCGGAGCGGGAAGCATCTGTTCGGTATACCCTCTGCAAGTATATCCGGGAACCATGCTGGAAAAATACTGTGAAGAGAATCATCTGACGCTGAACGATCAGAGTAGTGGTGATACCAATTCGGGCATTCCCGCGATCGTTTTTACGCAGGAACAGACCAAAAAACTGAGAAACATCTGCAAACTCGCTACATTTTTTGTAAAGTACAATGTCGATGAAAACTGGATGAGAATCTTGATTAATGTTGATTTCCCTGAGAACACATCACAAGCGCTCTCAATGCAGAGGTATTATGAGTGTGTCGTTGATAGATTGGGCGATAAGGGTAAAGAAATTTTCCAGGATATACAAAGCGGTATGAAATTAGTATATTAAGGCCGTTCGTTCGAGCAGAAGACACCCGAGGAGAGTAATACCATGAAGAATGCCGTGCGTGACATGTCCCTGATGGACATGGGCCCCGACAATATTGTGCTGTTTCATCCCCACGTTTCAGAAACCGCTATCCGCTCGGTTGAGCAGACTCTCAGGACCAGATGGATCGGTCAGGGGCCAAAGGTAGACGCGTTTGAAAAAAAATTTAGTCAGCGTTTCGGTGAAGGTAGATCGGCAATTGCTGTAGGTTCTGGTACGGATGCACTGCATATTTCCTACATTCTGGCAGGAATCGAGGCGGGCGACGAAGTAATTTCACCGGTATTCACCTGTGCCGCGACGAATATTCCGCTTTTGTATGAAAAGGCGAAGATACAGTTTGCCGATATTCAGCCAGGGACATTGAATATGGACCCCAGCCATGTGAAAGAGCTGATTACGGATCAAACCAAGGCGATAATATGTGTTCATTACGGCGGACTGCCTTGTGATCTGGCGGAATTATCAGCCATTGCCGCTGAGCGAGGAATTCCGATCATTGAGGATGCCGCCCATGCTCTTGGCGCGACCTATCAAGGCAAAAAAATCGGGTCGATCTCGGAATTTTCCATGTTCTCATTTCAGGCAATCAAGCAGCTAACTACTGGTGATGGAGGGATGCTGATCCTTAAGGATGAAAATCTGAACGAAAAAGCCCGCCGCGTCCGTTGGTTTGGTATTGATCGAGCGGCTAAACAGATGGGGAACTGGGACAATGATATCACGGAAATTGGTTACAAATACCAGATGAACGATATCGCCGCCGCCATGGGTTTGGCCGCGCTGGAAGAATTTGACCAGGTTCTGGCGTTACGCCAGAGTCTCTTTAAAAGATATTGTGAAAATTTGCGAGGGGTGCCGGGAGTACAGATTGTAGGGGATGGATATTCTGACCGGGAACACTCTGCCTGGATTTTCACAATTCTAGTTGATGATAGATTCGCACTACAAACCAAGCTGCGGGAGCATAACATAGAATCAAATCAGGTCCATTATCGAAATGATCGTTACGCTATCTTCGGCGGCAGAAGAGACAATCTGCCCAATATGGACGCTATTGAAGATAAATATCTTGTCCTGCCCCTGCACACCAGAATCAATGTGGAGCATGTTGACAAAATCTGCGCGGTTATTCGTTCGGGTTGGTAGGCGACAGCTTATTGCTGAGTCTGTGCTTTACTTACGGGGGCATGATTGCAGTCACAACCTTTTTTTTCCATAGGAGTTCCAACCTACAATCGTCACGAACTCCTTCGCGAAACCCTCGACTCCATTCTTGCCCAGAGTTTTACAGATTTCGAGATTATCGTTGGAAACGATTATACATCTGAAGTACTGACTTGCGGCATGCTCGGCATCAGCGATTCACGCATCCGCATCATCAACCATCCCAGCAACCTGATGGAAGTCGGTAATATGAACGCTCTGTTGGGACTGGCATCGGGGCGTTACTTCACCTGGTTGTTTGACGATGACCTGTATGAACCCGATTTTCTGCAGACCGTCCACGATTGCCTGGTTAAATCCGCATTCCCCCCCGCCATTTTTTCCACGTTCAGGATGTTGAAACCGGCAGAGAAGTTCCAGCCAGAGGCGCTTCGTCCCAGCAATATGATCGAGCTTACAGGTCGGGAATTTTTGTGCCGGTATTCTGCAGAACGTCCGGAAATTGCCTCGACCTGTGGTCTTTTCGAGACGACCGCTCTCAGAAGCATTGTGGGTGGAGTTGAAAAATTATGCGAATCGGCCATCGGGATCTATTGTGAATATCTTTTGCTGGTTAAGTGCGCATTGCTGGACAGGCTTGTCTTTATAGATGCCCCATTTTACGTCTTTCGCCGCCATGCTGATTCCGCAAGCGAAAATAACGTGGATTTGGACAATCATGTGGCTGCAGGGCAGGAACTTGTGCGCAGATGCGGGGAGATCTTGCGTCATCCGGCCTTGGTGAACGATTTTTCTGCAAATCTTATGAAAATATGCAAGGTTCACATCATTACCCTTGCGTACGTAATTTCCAGGACCGAGTTTATTCACATGAAATACGGTGTTGTTAGCATGTTTCGGGCACTGAAGCGACACCGGAAAGAGTCTTCGGACACGAGGAGGCTGTACGCAAGTCGGGGTGGAACTGCCGGCATTCGTACCCGATTGGCTTTTCTCAAGGTAGATATATTCTGCTGGTATCTTCTTGTACGGCATTTTGCTCATTTTTTTAACAGAAGTTGAAAGGTTAGGATCATGGACACTTTTACCCGGCAAAACTCTCTGGAAGTTGGTTGACAGAGATGAAAATAGTTCTAAACGCGCTGGCATTTGCGCCGGCCCGGATGGGAGGGGGGGAAACGTATTTCCGCAACCTGGTTTCTTCATTACAGGAAGTCGATACCTTCAATGACTACTACCTGATCTGCAATGAGCGGCACGTTGATTCGTTTCATCTTTTAAACCCCCGATTCAGGACGCTGGAATGCCGGTACTCAAAACCGTCCCCGCTCTGGTATCTGCGAGCAGCCATCAGACACGTAACTCCGGTTGATATACTCGAACCGTATATGAACGGTCTTGATGGTGACATCATCCACCACCCATTTTCCATTCTCCAGCCGATCAATCATAACAAGCCGTCCGTTCTGACTTTCCATGACATGCAGCACGAGTTTTATCCGGAGTACTTCTCATCATATGCCTTGAAAGCGAGAAAAAAGCTCTGGAAACCTTCCGCAGAACAGGCAACCCGGATTATTGCGATATCCGCCTATGTCAAAGAATGCCTTGTCGAGCACTATGGAATCGATCAGGACAGGATTGACGTTGTCTATAACGGCTACAATCCGCAATTCCGTCGTATGGATAAACCCGGCATTCTGGAATCAGTGCGGTCAAGGTATGGCCTGCACAAGCCTTTCATGTATTATCCAGCGGCGACATGGCCTCACAAGAATCACAAGAAACTGTTGGCGGCACTCAAGACCATGAAGGAGAAATACCGTTTTGACGGCCAACTGGTGCTAAGTGGCATAGCCATGCAGGCAAACGACGAAGTGCTTAAGGAGATCGGGCGGCTCGGGTTGAGAGACGATGTGATCGTGCTCGGCTTGCTTCCGTATGTGGATCTTCCGTGCCTCTATAACTTGGCACGATTAATGGTCTTTCCTTCAAAATATGAAGGGTTTGGCATCCCCCTGATCGAGGCGATGGCGTGTGGCTGCCCGGTGGCGTGCTCCGATGTTACCTCGATCCCTGAAGTGGTCGGTGAGGCCGCGATAACCTTTGATCCAGCCTCTGTGGAGGAGATGGCGCAAAAGGTATGGAAACTCTGGAGCGAGGAGTCGTTGCTGCGGGACGCTAAGTCCAAGGGTTTCGACAGGTGCAAGCAGTTCAGCTGGGATACCATGGCCCGTCAGACCATACACGTGTACGAGAAAGCTTTGGGATGAAATTTTCCATCATCACTCCGTCATATAATCAAGGTGCTTTCCTGGCCCAGACCATCGAGAGTGTCATCGGACAAGCGGGCGATTTCTGCATCGATTACATCATCGTTGACGGCGGTTCGAGCGACTGCTCCGTTGAAATAATTAAACAGTACGACAGCCTGCTGCAGAGAGGGGAATGGCCGGTCAACTGCCGTGGGATTACGTACCGCTGGCTCAGTGAAAGGGATCGAGGGCAAACCGATGCCCTGATGAAGGGTTTCCGCACGGCACAGGGGGCTGTGCTGGCCTGGCTCAATTCTGACGACACTTATGTGCCGGGGACGCTGCAGACGGCGGCGGCATTTTTTGAGGATCATCCCGATGCAGGGCTTATGTATGGCGACGCCACCTACTGCGACGCATCGGGGAACACAATCGGCAGCTATCGAACCAGAGACTTCGATCTTGACAGACTGGCATCTGCCAACATCATCTGCCAGCCCGCAGCTTTTTTCCGGAGAACGGCCTTCGATGCGGCCGGCGGTTTGGACGCATCACTCTGTTTTGCCATGGACTACGATCTCTGGATCAGGATCGGCAGGCATTTTCCGTGTCATCATATTTCCCGATTGCTGGCAACCTATCGTCTGCACGAGAACTCAAAGACCGTCAACAGCGAGACACTCATCAGGAACAGCGAGGAATCACTCGAAGTCACGCGCAGGCATTTTGACTGGGCACCGCTGACCAGAGTCTACAGCTTGTGCCGGACGATCTGCCTGGCCCGGCTGCCGGGAGTGTTCTGTCGCAGCCGTCTTGTTGTGACCGCTGCCGCCTCCGTCTGTACGCTGTTCCGCTCTATTATTCTTAATCGGGGATTTCGATGCAATGACCTGAAACTGCTGAATCGGGAAAATTTCAGCAAGCTCTTCAAGAGCCGGATCGAGATCATGACCGGTGGAAAACAATGAAAATATGCCTGATCGCGCCGCTCCCTCCGTTCAGGGGGGGGGTGGTCAAATATTGCTATTCTCTGGCGCAGGAGCTGGAGAAACGGCACGATCTCCTGCTTTTGAGCTATAAGCGGCAATATCCCGAGCTGCTGTACGGCAGGAAGAGCCAGATGGACCCCGCTTGCGATGCAGAAAACATCCGTCGCGAATTCAGACGGCTGACCTACGACATCGACTCTGTCAGCATGTCGTCCTGGCGTGCAACCTTCCGCACAATCGCTACATTTGAACCGGATCTGGTCATACTACCCTGGTGGGTGTCCTATTGGGCGCCGATGTACGCATATCTTCATTTTTTGTTGAAGAAGAAAGGGAACAAGGTCGTTTTTCTCTGTATTAATGTCTTTGAGCACGAAGACAGTGCATTGAAAAAGGTACTGACAAAATTCATCCTTGGGAGGGCTGACTCCCTTATCGTCCATTCCGAACAGGAAAAATCCACAGCCCTGGAAATCAATCCCGATGCGATGGTAAAAAAACATCTCCTGCCGCTCTTTACATATGACATCGCGCCGGCCGTCAGGAGTGATACGGGATTGCATCTACTGTTTTTTGGTTTTGTCAGGCCTTACAAGGGGCTTGATACGCTGTTAAAAGCGGTCGGTCTCCTGAAAGAGTATGACCTCTCGCTCAGGATTGCGGGAGAGTTCTGGGAAGGCAAAGCCGAAGCCGTCAGGCTTATCAGCGAGCTAGACATTTCTGATCGTGTGGAAATTATCGACAGATATATCCCCGATGATGAAATGAGCCGGTATTTTTCATGGGCGGATCTGGTCGTCCTGCCGTACAAACAGTCCATAACCTCCGGTATTATTGCCACTGCCTTTGGATTCGGCAAGCCGGTTCTCGCGACACGGGTGGGAGGTTTTCACGAGATCATTAGCGACGGGTATACCGGTAAACTGGTTAAACCCGATGACCCACAGGCTTTTGCCGACGGGATAGTCTGGTTCTATCAGAACCGGCAGATTGATTTCGCGGATAATATTTTACAAGCTACCTCCAGGGCCATGTCCTGGAGCTCTCTTGTTGATACGATAGAAGAATTCAGGTGACTGAAACGGGCAGCAGCCGGGAAGTACATTCCCGGCTGCTGCCCGTTGGTGTGCTGAAGATCAATCCCCTGTTTTTTATATTTCGGATCCGTCAACCCGTATTTTCAAAGGTTTCCCAGTTTGAATTTGGTTACAAGAATATAGTACCGTTCATACATGGGGGTTTTGTACTCGATTTCGTACCACTTCTTGTCAAATTCAGTTCCCATGTCCTTGTCGGTGCACAAAAGCTGATTGTCTTTGTTGTAGTTACGTTTAGCAACCGTTCTGTACTTGCCTTGCTTGATCTCGAAATCAATTTTGTGATAGCTGACGGTTCCTTTCTTTTCAATATTGTCGCGGCAGGCCGGGTACTGCATCAGGTGTTTTGAATAACTGGTTTCGCCCAGGGTTGTCAGATTGAATTTCTCCGTCCAGCGAATCGTCTTGCCGCGGGTCTTGACACTGTCCGCATCATAATAATTTGCATCCAGGTTCTGATTCGGAACATCAACGCTGTTTTTTACCCATTTTTCAGCGTGACCGGTCGTGGCCCCCAGCAGTAACAGCAATCCAACTACACCTGCAGATACATATTTAATCATGTTCAGCTCCTTAGACAGTTATGTGCAACCCGAAAACAGGTGAGATATTATAGCGGCAATCTCTCCGGTAATAAAGATTTTCCTTTGCCCTGCGCACCACTGTCAAATTGACTAGCACACCTCAAAATGGTAGCCTGATGGCGGCTGTGCAGCCATTCCTCCCCATGGGCGGGCGGCACGTAGCCTGTTCATTCAGGTACACACATCGAAGGATACCCGCATAATGTCGCCAGACCTTGCAACGGAGCAGCACCCTCAAGACAGTTGCCGAGTAACTGAAACAGCAGCGCTCCCGGAACATGAGGATTTCATCCCGGCCTCGACCCTGGGATGGGCGACGAGAGTTTTACTGGTCTATTTTGCCGTCCGTCTTGTGTTTTTTGCGGTAAATATTTCCGCGTTTGTCCCACCGGACGAGGTTACACATGCAGGTCTCTGCACGGCTTTTTCGAAGACCTTCCTTTTGCCGGTCAATTCTCCTGAAACCTATCAGCTTGGACTGGTCACAAACATTCCCTGGCTGTACTACTGGATCATGGGGAAAATACTCCACCTGAATATCTTTGGCCTCCCCGATCTTGTTTTCCTGCGTATTCTCAACATTCCGTTCGCTTTCGGTACTGTCTGGTATGGTGTCAGGCTGCTTGGTCTCCTTACGGATAACCGCCTTACAAAGCTCCTGCTGATTATCGTCCTGACCAATACCTCCATGTTCACCTTTCTGTCGGCTTCGGTCTCGTATGACAACCTGACAAACCTCCTGGCTGCCATGTCCATCTACTATCTGTTCGCCTTCTTCCGGGAACGGTCGGGCGGCCTGCTGGCAACCTCCTTCTTTTGCCAGATGGCGGGGAGCCTGACCAAGGTCACCTTTCTTCCGCTGGTTCTGGTCTTGAGCGTGCTGCTTCTCATATACGAATGGCGCAACCTGGCAAGTTTTCCCGGCGCAGTCCGGCACTGTTTCCACGTATCACCGCGCCGCGCCAGTCTGGCGGTTGTTATGCTCCTCGTTGCCGCCGGACTGAACCTCCAACTGTATGCCGGGAATTATATCCGCTACGGGACCCTGAATCCTTCAATGCCGACCGTTTTATCCCCTGAAAAGGCAATGAACTATCGTCTGGAAGCTCGAGGGATGATCTTTAATCAGTATAAGGAAGGAAAGATCTCCTACATGGATGCGCTGATTCTGACGGGAGAAATCAAACATCCTGGGGATAAGGCCGATACGTTTTACTTGCTTATGAATTATGAGAACCTGAAGAGAAATCCTCAACTCTGGCTGGGGCCGCTGCAGTATCTCAAGGTCTGGTTCGTAAACATGGTGTCCACCGTATTCGGGATCAAGGCCCACCTGATCATGGTCAAGGATCTGCGCTACCTCGTGCCTTTATACGTGGTAATGCTGCTCTCCCTGTTCGGTTTCATCGTTCGCTGGCGTCCCGGGAAATCAGGCTGGATGCCGCTGAGCCTTGTGACTGTCGCCGTCTTCTATGCGGGATTTCTTCTGTACAGGATCAACTATGACACGTATCTCAACTATGGTGCTCCCGGTCTTACCCTGTATGGACGTTACCTGTTTCCTGTTCTCGCTCCCTTTTGCGTGCTGTTGTGTCATTACCTGCTGTTGCTCTTCCGCCGCGATCGTATCCGCTGGTGGCTGGTGTTTTCAACGTCGCTTCTTTTCATTTCATACGATTTCCCCTGGTTCCTGATGCATGCCACTCCGGAATGGTATGACTGGTTGCCCCGTTAGTCATGATTCTTACATCCGGGAAATATCGATGAATACTGCAGGCTCTATAATGAACGACCGTCGCTTTTCCAGATGGCAGCTGCCGCTTGCCCTGCTTCTGGTCGCCGTGGTAACGGTCACTGTTTACTGGCCAACGCTGCACAACGACTTCATCGACTTTGATGATGATGTGTATGTAACGGCCAACATGATGGTCCGTCAGGGGTTGTCGTTCAAGGGGCTGTTATGGGCATTCGGGACATTCCATGGCGCCAACTGGCACCCGCTTACCTGGCTGTCGCACATGCTCGATGTGCAGCTGTTCGGTATGAACCCCATGGGGCACCATGCCATGAGCCTGTTCATTCATACCCTGAATTCACTGCTGCTGTGTGCCTTGCTGCAGCGTCTGACAGGCTATGTCGGCAGAAGCCTGGTCGTTGCCCTGCTGTTCGCGATTCATCCCCTGCATGTGGAATCAGTTGCCTGGGTCGCCGAACGTAAGGATCTCCTCTCCACCCTGTTCTGGCTGCTGACCTTATGGGCCTACAGCGCTTACGCCCGTAAACCGGGCCTGTTCCGCTACCTGCCGGTGGCCGGTTTCTTTGCCCTGGGACTGATGGCGAAGCAGATGCTGGTGACCCTGCCCCTGATTCTCCTGCTGATGGATTTCTGGCCGCTTAGCCGACTTATTCCCGGCCAGGGGAAATGTGACTGGCAGCTTCTTAAACGTACCCTGACTGAAAAAATCCCGTTGGTTGCCATGTCGGCAGCCGCTTCACTTGTCATCCTTCGGGCCCATGCCTCTGCACAAGCCCTGTTCAGAGCTGAGGGAGAGTCTTTCCTGCTGCATAGCGGAAATGCCTTACTTTCCTATGTAAAATACCTGCGAGCCATGATCTGGCCGGTGGATCTGGCCCTGTTTTACCCTTTTGAGCCCGGGGCGGTCACCGTACTCAAGGTTGCGGGGGCACTTGCCGTTCTGGGCGGCCTGACGGGGTTTTGCGTAGCTCAAGCGGGAAAACGACCCTTCCTGGCCTTTGGCTGGTTCTGGTACCTGATTACCCTGCTGCCGGTAATCGGCTTTGTACGGGTGGGGGGACAGGCCCTGGCTGACCGCTATACCTACATTCCATTGATAGGGCTGTTTGTGATGATCGTGTGGGGCGTGGCGGAGCTGGCGGCTACATGGCGCAAGGGGGGCGGGGCTGCAATGGCGGTCGCAGTCATGGTAGTGTTGGCCGTTCTGGGGTCCCTGACATTCACTCAGATTCGCTACTGGCGGAACAGTTACGATCTGTATGCCCGCGCCCTGGCTGCGGTCGAAGGCAATTGGCTGGCACACAACAATATGGGCATACTGCTGTCTCAGCACAATCGCAATGCCGAAGCGATTGTTCACTTCCAGGAATCGGTGCGGCTCAATCCCGGAGGAATCGAGGGGGTCAGAAACCTAGGTAATTCCTACCAGATGGCCGGTCGGTACGGCGATGCGATTGACGCCTACCGCCGGGCGCTGACCATTAACCCCAACGATATCGAAACCCATGTGCGTCTGGGCTACGCCTACCTGATTACCGGAAACCGGGACCTGGCCTATCAGCAGTATCAGCAGCTCAAAGGTCTGGACGAAGCCACTGCGCGCTCGCTGTTTGATGCACTTCAGACAGGCGCTGCACGCTAACGGCTATTTTCCGCTTCCCCGTTGTAACCGCTGCTGCTCCAGAGCAATTTCCAGATTGTAAATCGCCTTGCTGTTGCCGGGATTGAGCCGCAGCGCCTCCCGGAGCTCTCCGACAGCCTCGTCCGTCGCGCCCTTCATGGCCAGGGCAATTCCCAGATTGTAATGCGCCTCCGAATAGGCGGGATAAATCCGCAGCGCCTCGCGGAATTCACGGATTGCGGCTTCCAGATCCCACGAATTGGCATATGCGCTGCCAAGATTGTTGTGAATAACGTAATTATTCGAAGTAACCTCAAGGGTCCGCTCGTACACAGAGAAGCTGTTCCGCCAGTATCCGATCTGCTGCCAGGTGACAGCCGTTTTCGCGCTGATAACAACGGTGGCAAGGACCGTCAGGATTGCTATCCGGTATTTCAGCCCCTTCACGAGAGTCGTTATCCCCCAGACAGCCATGATGAAAAGTCCTATGGAGGGGATGTAGCTGTAGCGGTCGGCCATGGACTGCACACCAACCTGAATAAGCCCGATGACGGGTAACAGGGTTATCAGAAACCAGAACCACCCTGTGAGCAGCCATGGGAAACGGTTTCTGGTGCGGATTGTTGCAACGGAAATCAGCAGCAGGACGAGCAGAGAACCTGAGACCTGCCAGAAGGGGTATGACGGAGGGAAGGGGTACAGAATGGCCAGATCATCGGGCCAGATGGTTTTCCCGATGTAGGTCACATACGCAATCAGGGAATTTTCAAGACGAAGCGGTAAAGGGATTGCAGCAAGGCTTTTGATTGCCCCGTCTGTCTGCTGGGCACAGATGGTAATAATTGAAGCCGCTGTCGCACAGGCAAAAAAGGGGATCTTCTCCCGTATCAGCGCCTTGAGTGCTGCTTTCCCGGAGCCCTTTGCCTGCTTTTCCGACAGATAGCGGTTGAAGGGCCAGTAATCGAGCAGGAGCATGACAACCGGAAGCGTTACCAGCATAGGCTTTGCCATGAGTCCCATCACAAAGGCGGCCAGAGCCAAATAATACCAGGTACGTTTCTGCTCTGCGGCATATCCGGAATACAAGAGCAGGGTGAGAAACCAGAAGAAGGCGCTGAGGACGTCCTTGCGTTCCGCAATCCAGGCAACCGACTCCACATGTAGCGGGTGGATCGCAAACAGGGCGGCGACACATGCACTGCGCCACGGAAAGCCGGATATTCGCTGCAGAAGCAGGAAGAGCAGAACCGTGGAGAAGGCGTGGATAGCAACGCTGGTGAGGTGGTGGCCGCGCGGATCCAGATCGTACAATTCGGCATCCACCATGTGGGACAGCCAGGTGACCGGATGCCAGTTGCTGGCATCGAATGTGGTGAAGGCCCAGACGATGCCGGCGGCGGTTATGCCTTCAGCCACACGGGGGTTGCCGGTAACATAGACCGTATCGTCATAGTTCAGGAAGGCATGATTTCCGACCTGCATGTACACGGCACATACGATGGTTACCAATATCAGGCAGATGCCGGCATTCAGACGCAGCGTACTGGAGGATAACGTTTCCCTAATGCTTTGCACGGGCCTCGGCCTCCCTGAATTTGATCAGCGTACGCTCTGCTTCCGCATGTTTCCCCTGCATCCGATACACCTCTGCCAGGTTGTACAGGGCAGAGGCATTCTCCGGTTCGAGATCCAGCACCTTGTTAAAGTATGGTATCGCCTCCGCCGGTTTATCTTGCCCGGCCCGCAGGTTGCCCATGTCGATCAGTGCCGGGATGTAGGCCGGGCTGGTTCGTAATGCCTGCCAGAGATAGATCTCCGCGTCAACGATCTGACCTTTTGACAGAAAGGTTTCACCCGTACGGCTGAGTTCAAAGGCCCGCTGGGTAATCATGTCATCGATTGATCCAACCATCCCCTGTAACGTGTTCCGGTAGATCCGAGCCGCAGCATGATCTCCCTTTTGTTCGCTGATCATCATCAACATGAGATACGGTTCAGGGTTGGAGGGATTCACGCCCACAACCCTGAGTAATGACTTTTCTGCCTTGTCGAGCCGGTTTTCCTTCCAGAAAAGATAGGCATCTCCGATCAGGTATTTGACCGGAATATCCGCTTTGCTTTCGCCGATCTCGAGAGATTCAAACGCACGTGCGATCTCTCCCGTGCGGTAGTACGACATTCCCAGATTTTTGAAACCGGCAAAACATTCCGGGGCATCCACCGTCATCCGGGTAAAAAATGTGAAATCATTTTTCCAGGCTGCTGTGTTTCTGAAGCCGATGACAACATACAGCAGGCAAAGCGACGCCACGACAGTAGCCAGAACACGCCCGTTCAGCATGCAGATGGCCGTTGACAGTAAAAGGGTGCAGCCCATCAGGGAAAAATAGGCATAGCGATCAGCCAGCACGGTGATTGTATGCAGCGGAATGATGTTGATGACCGGGAGCAGAAAAAGAATAGTCCAGGTTGTCCCAAAAATGATTTCGTCATGTTTTCTGAAATAATAGAGGGTTGCTGCCGCAATCCCCAGAAGTCCCAGGCTGAGTAAGATTGCAGGCATGTCCGGGGTGACGCTGTACAGAACCTTGAGTCGCAGCGGAGCCACCATGTTCAGGACGTATCTTACCACCAGATAGGGCGCCTTCATCGAGTCCGCAAGATTTATGGCTTCGAGGAAATTTGCCTTCTGAACCGCGTATGAGCGGAGCGTCAGATACCCGGCAATCGGGATCAGGTAGGGGGCGTAACGGCTGACACGAAAACCCTTCCGCTCCAGCCGGAGATCATACAGTATGAAAATCGCCGGAAGCAGCAGTGCAAATTCTTTGGAAAATATTGCCAGTGTAAAACTGACGAGCGCCGCCAGCGGCCTGTTTCTGATGTAGAAAAGAAGTGATAGCAATCCAAAGCAGGCGGAGAGCAGGGTGTTCCGGCCTCCGGCAAGAAAATTAACAGTTTCGCCGGCCAGTGGATGCAGGGCCAGAAGCAGGGCGGCAACAAACGCCAGGCGTTCCTTTTTGAACAACGCCGCTATTACGGCATAGAACAGCAGGACGACCAATATGTGGAGCACAAGATTGGTACCGTGGTATCCGGCCGGATTGATTCCCCAGAGAGCCCGCTCCAGCGCGAATGAGATGTACGTTACCGGGCGATAGTAGCCGGTCGACTCCTCAATGGTATCCTCGCTCAGAAAGAATTGCGGCAGGTTGTGTACTGATTCAAGCAATGGGTTGTTGACAATTATATAGGTGTCATCCCAGACAAAACCGTGTTGAAGGGTCGTGCCATAGAGAGCCGCTATCAGGAGAATAATAAATCCGAGCCGGCAGATGACCTGTTTTTGCGGGACCGTCATAAAAAAGTGCACGTCTCCTTGTTGTGTTGAGCCTCATACCCGCTCTTCGGGAATGGTTACGAATTTTCCTTGCGTTTCAAAACGGAAAGGAACACGTCTGAAACAGGAACGTAATCAGTTGCCTGGTCATCCCAGAAATAGCGCGTCGTATTAAAATCCACAATTTCAATCGTTCCAACCAGATCATATTTCCGTGCGGCGTATCCCTCTCCCCACTCAATCAGCCTGCGCGACGAAAGAGAGGCATCGCCCCATGATGACGGCAGATTGACAATCACCAGATATTTCGGTTTAGCCGCTTCGATATCGCGCACCATCTCCAGTTGCATCTGCGTTGCGAATTTCTGGTTCTCCATCAGCCCGTACATGTAGATGTGACGGGTCGCCGAAAGTCTGTCGGCATAGAAAAAGATCTCCGGTTCTGACCCCAGGATGGCAATGCGGTCATTGGCACCGGTACGTTCCCGGATATATTTGGCAACCTGCACCGCCTCGGGAAAAGGGCTTGGTCCGTAGGTCGCACGGGTGACCTGTTCCGGGTTAAAGAAGAAATAATACTGCCTCTCAAGGATCAGGCCGTATCCAACAGCCAGTATCAGCAGCATCGTCGGAATGAACGGCTTCAGGCGCCCTAACTGTGCCGCTGACGGACATTGTGCCGCTGCGCGCACGGCCATGCCTACCATCAGCGCAACCGCCGGCAGCAGCATGATGAAATAATGTTCGCGGAAATAGAGGCCGGGGCAGATTGCAAGGAATGAAAAGAGAAACAGGCTGCCGATGAAAAAACGGTCGGTATTGTTTCTCTGTTTCGTGAAGAGAACGGCTATCCCGGCGCCGGCAAGCAGCCAGAACGGTATTTGCGGAGTGGCAATGCGTTCAAAAACCGTTGTAAAATTATTCCAGCCCTGTGCCAGGCTCTGCTCGGCGACATATTCCCGGGCGTATTTAACGGTCCAGAACCAGAATTTGCCCAGCACACCAACCTGAAACGCAGAAAGTACAATAAGTGCATAGGGAAGCAGTATTCCCGATAAAAAGAGGGCACCAGCCGCGAGCAGTTTATTCCGGCCGGCAGCCGGATTTTTCCATGTGTGCCATACAAGGTAGAGAAAGGCACAGCATATGAACATCACGGAATGCTGTTTCATAATAAACGCCATTCCAAAACAGAGCCCGCTGAAAAACAGCGTTGGCATGCGGCCTGTACTGAGGTGGCGCAACAATAGAACAAATCCCGAGAGGGAAAACAGCATAACAAAGTGTGTGGCGTGGGCGTAGACTCCGTACACCGACTGGCTCAGTGAGAGGACCGCAAAGGTGGCACAGGAGATGACGGCACTCCCGGTGTCCAGTACCCGGCGGGCGATCAGGTATACCAGATAGATGCTGATGCTGTTTACTACGAGTAGTCCCGCATGGATGCCTTCGTTGCTTTGTCCGAACAGAGCCATGAAAAATGCGTACATGAAGCTGACGCCGGGCAGTTTCATGGTATAGGCATCTGCGTAAGGAGGGATGCCTTTAAGCAGCAGTTGCCCCATATAGGCATACTCCCCTTCATCGCGCTCCATTGGAACGCCCAGAAGCCGCAGGCGCACATAAAACACCATACCTAGAATACATGCCAACGAGATGTAGGCTACGTACTTCTTCAAGCGTTCGGTTGTGTCGTCTCTGTCTTTCATGTGCGGGTCACGTTCCAATCTGTGGTTTCAGAATTAAAGGGGAGGTATGGGATAACAGCGTTGCCTGTGTGTCACGCTTCCGGCGGAACTTCACGCTCGGCGGCAATCAGATCAAGAGCTTCATGAAATACCCCGGCATGCCTTCTGACTCTTCCTTCCGCCCGGGAACAGGCCCGGGTACCGTCACGCTCATACAGGAACAGCATTTCCCGGCGGGGACAGAACAGACGTACCGGCAGCCAGATGCAGACAGCTGCCGCAAACAAAAACGCTGCGCCCCAGATGAAGAGAACTCCGTAATCCCCGATGAAATCAGTTACCACCATCCGTCTGACATCGGGAAGGGTCAGGCGGTATCCGTCATGTACGAGTTCCCCCCCGGCGGGGAGGCTTCCAGTCCAGACAGCGTCCTTGTCTTTCATGACCTTGAATTGCAGGGTGATATTTCCGGTTATATAGGAGATGTAGCGGTCGCTGCTACTGTCCGGTTCTGGAATGCTGAATATGATGCGATAGGGTGAATCAGGGATGGATACACTGTCCTCTTTTCCGGGTGGATAGCAGTTCAGAAAACTGTGGGTTTCGTAAGCGTTCTGCATGTCCGGAGCGGTGAAACCCAGGAAGAGGGCCAGACCAAGGTAGCGGGGATAGACGAACGATCCTCCATAAAGGGCAGGGGGATACAGACCGAAAGCTCTCTTTTCAGAAGCAGACGAAGCTACTTCAATGGTGAGGATTCTGCTTAATATTGGGCCGGTTGCATTTGCCAGGGTGATCCGTTCAACGTTGGCGCCACTACCGGATGGTGTCGAGAGCGCTTCACCTTCTATAATCATCTGTCGTTGTGATGTCCGGGTTGTCGTACTGATAAGGATGCCGGCAAAGAGACAAAACATTCCGGCGAAGAGCAGTATCCGGGCGGGGGCGTTGCTGATCCCGCGCCAGGCGGAAAGGGCGTCTGCCGAACGGTTTGTTGTGTATCCCTCGGCGGCCAGACGTTTTTCAAGCTGCCCGGAAGCGGGACATGCGGGCAGCTCCAGGGTTTCGTCAAAAAGAGCCGCCGAAAAGTGGGTCGTCTTTCCGGCCATGCTTCGGCGTATTTTCATTGCGCGAATGGATTCCTGCAGCATGCGCAGTGCGTTATTGAGAGGGATCAACGCCAGTAGTCCTGCAAGCATGAAGCTTTTGCCGGTCAGTGCCATCAGGGTTATCAGGGTTTCATCCGTGAAGAAGGCGATCCCGATATAGAGCAGGAAAAAGAAGCCGATAACCAGGGGCATCAGCACCCGGGATGATCCCGCTGTCAGGATTGCGTAGAGCAGGCGTTTCATTTGCCCCCCTCCTTTACCCGTGCCGTTGCCTGGACCGTAGCTCCCCAACTGTTGATGAGGGTCAGGCTGTCAATCACGACGCCTTCGGCGTTTTCCTTGAACTGAACCGGGACCGGGTTGCAGCCTCCCGGCTTGCCCACTGTTTCAAGGGGGATGAGGGTCTTGCAATAGTAGCAGATCACCGATCCTTCGGCCTGCCCATAGCCGTCCGGTTTACAGATTGCACAGGCATCCAGATCGACGGTCACCTGTCCGGCCGGAGTCAGCAGCACAAAGAATCGGGCTTCACGCTCTCCCTGTTTGAACAGGAATTTATGCAGCTTGCCATCCAGCAGGTCGATCTCTCCCTTTTTAGGAATGACAATTTCTCCGGCCTGGTTGGCCGTGACCGCCACCGGTTTGGGATCCCAATACTCCACGCTTGGAAAACTGCTTTGATAGGCAGCGGCCGCAAAGAGCGCCAGGGAGATCAGGGGGGTGATCAGCAGAGTGCGCTGTGCCCTGATGGCCGATGCCAGCAGCTTACGGCGTTGTGCCCCCTGACGGATATGGGCTACCTGCGGCAGGCGCCGGGAATTTACGGCCAGAGCGATCAGCAGCGCCGGGGTGAACCAGATGACCATGCCGCCCCAGAAGCCGACCTCCTTGCCGAACAGGAACCCGATATACTTCCAGATAACCGGACGAACGAAGAGGTGGTCCGGAATCAGAATCGATTCCATAAACTGGTGCACGAAGTCATGCACACCTTTCATAACCTTCATGCTTAACGGAGAAAAAAGATCAAGCCGCAGGATTGAAGAGGCGCTGAAAAGCAGAAGTGACATTAACGCCGCCATCAGACCTGCCGGTGAAACCTTCAGGGAATCCGGCAGTATCTTCTCCAGCGCATGTGCGAAGTAGGTCAGAATTGCGACGAGCAGAAACAGGAACAGCAGCGCCGGAAGATTGATGTCGGGAGCGGGAATCCGGCAGGCGCACAGTGCTCCTGCTATCACGCCGCTCAGCAGTGCGGCGACACCCGCAAAGGGCGTAGTCGCAATCAGCCGCTCGCCCCAAAATGTTGTTACGCCCCGACCGGTGCTGCGGTAGAGTGCCGCTACGGAAAGGCCCCAGAGCAGCATAAATCCGACCCCCAGTGCCGACTTGACCACTCCGAAGATCAGCGGAGCCGGAAAGGATCTGAACATGACGAACGTTCCGGCCACTCCGGCCACAAATCCGGAGATGCCTGCCGCTGTCACGATCGACCGGCGCCCCGGAAATCCTCTCAGCAGGAATATAACTATCCCGACCCAGGCCAGGAGCTGGGTGATGAGTTTCGCCGCAATCATCAGGCTCTCATCCGTTCTTCACGCACCAGTACTCCGTCATCAAGATAGATGGTGCGGTCTCCCCAGGTGGCAACTTCCTGATTGTGCGTTACCATGATAACGGTAAAACGATCTTCTGATCGAAGCTCTTTGAGCAGTTCCATGACCATAACCGTGCTTTTATGGTCGAGATTGCCGGTCGGTTCATCTCCCAGCAGGAGCTTCGGGCTGTTGATGATTGCCCGGGCGATGCATACCCGCTGCTGTTCTCCGCCCGAAAGTTCGCCCGGCCGGTTTTTCAGGCGGTGCCCCAGCCCAACCCTCTCCAGGGCTGACCTGGCCTCGGATTCGTCCGGAACACTGTGAAAGTACTGTGCCAGCATCACATTTTCCACGGCGGTCAGATAGGGAACCAGATGGTGCTGCTGAAAAATGATGCCGACAAACTCGCGCCGGAAACGGGCCAGTCCGTCCTCGCTGAGGGCCAGCAGGTCCTGACCGCCGACCTGCAGTGAACCGCTGCTCGGCCGGTCGAGCCCCCCCACCAGGTTCATGAGGGTACTTTTACCGGAACCGGAATGCCCCATTACCGACAGCCACTCCCCCTCCGGGACCTGGAGGTCGATCGGTTTCAGGGCACAGATGTCGCCGTAGTTTTTGGTTAGTCCGCTGGTTTCGATAATTAATTCAGGCATCCCATAACCTTTCCGTACGCTAACTGTAAACTGTATTAATCAGTGATTCGAAAGGCTTTATCACGCAAAGGCGCAAAGGCGCAAAGAAAGTCAAATACAATGATTTTTGGTTCAACCGTCAAAGACGGTAAGCCTGGTTAAAATTGCTTCTTTGTGTGAACCAGGTAGTTACTGTCATACTTTCACTCTCCCCTGAGACTTCTGACCGGATCGAGTTTGAATACGGAAATCATAGGTCCAAGGCTTCCCAGCAGCGCCAGGAAGATGCTTACACCCAGGGATACAACGGCAAACCAGGGGATAAATTCGGCTGAGGCCGAGAAGACTGTCCGGGTGATGAACTGGGCGATGGCGCTGCCGAACAGGTACCCCCCAAGTCCGCCCAGAACGCCCAGCATGGCGGCTTCCCCGCAGAAGATCAGCATGACTTCCCAGCGGGTTCCGCCCATGGCCTTCATGAGACCGATCTCCTTGCTTCTCTCCAGAACCGTTGTACTCATGGTGCCGGTTACGCTGCTGCCGGCCGAGATCAGTACCACCGCCGTCACCATGATCATCAGCAGTTTTACCTTGGCAAGCAGTCCCTCTGAGGTGCGGGCGGTCTGGCGTACTTCATTGATCTTTGCCGATGGGAGCAGCGACTGGAGCGCCGTAGCGCTCTTTTTGAGACTGTCTTCGCCGGCGGTCACCATCAGGCGCACCAGGGACAGTTGTCCGTCCAGCTTGAGTGCCTGTTGGAGTTCCGGCAGAGCCATGAACAGCAGGTCGTCCTCTTCGCCTCCGGTAGATACAACCCCCGAGATCCGCAGACTGACGGGCTGAGCCTTTCCGGACAGCTCCAGGCGGTCTCCCGGTTTGAGCTTCAGACGGGTCGCCAGATCACTGCCGACGATCGTCTCCCCGGCTGCCGGCCACTCTCCCTTGAGCTGCCACCAGGGGAACAGCCGGCGAATGTCGCTGAAGTTGACCCCGTCAACCGTCAGGTCGGAATCTTTCCAGTGCAGGACTCCTCGCAGATGGAAGGAATGTTCCGCCTGCAGACCGCTCCGTGTCAGGATGTTTTCCACCTCGCGCTGTTGAAGGTAGCCCGGCTCCGTAATGACTCCGAAATTAAGTCCGCCGCTTCCCACGTCAAGCCGGGCAGACTCGGGAATGATAATCAGATTGGCCCCGTATTTGCGCACCTCTTCCGCCACCCGTTTTTCCATGGAGTACGAGACAATACCCAGGGCTGTGGCCAGGCTCGATGCCATGGCCAGCACCGCCAGCAGGAGCACCGTCCGCCCCGTGCGATGGGCGAGAGCGCGCAATACAAGGTGTATGAGCCAGCGACGCCTGTGCATGTTAACCTTTCAGGACCCGGACCGGTTCGATCAACAGCGCCCGGCGCAGGGGGGCCACACTTCCCGCTATGGCAACGACAAAGGCCGAGATGATGGCGGTCGGAAACAGCCAGAGGGGTGATGAGATGGTGGAGTTGAAGACGGTTCGGCTGATAATTTCGGCCAGCTGGTCTCCCAGCAGGTAGCCGAGTACTCCGCCCGCCACGGAAATAATCAGAGTTTCACCGACAAAGATAGCGCTGATCTGGAAACGGTCGGCTCCGACCGCCTTCATCAGGGCGATCTCGGGGCTGCGCTCCGCCATGGAGGCCATCAGGCTGGTGGATACTGCTGTAGCCGAGGCCCCCAGCGCCAGAACGGTCAGGAACAGCATGACACTGTTCAGCTTCTTGAGCAGCGCACCTTCGGCGCTGGCTATCTGCCAGATCGGTTTGGCGCGGCTGCCGGCCATCACCTCTTCCACATTCTTGGCCACGGAGGTTACGTATGCCGTGCAATACCACTTTTCGTATTCTTCCTTGGTCATGCTGGCCGGGTCTTTCTTGCCGAATTCATCCATCGGCACCGTCAGGGCGCTCACCAGTACACGTGAAACTTTGCCCTGCTGCTGAAGGAGCGATTGAACGGTGACCAGAGGGGCGAACAGATGTTCCTCTTCGTAACCACCGGTGGTGACAACGCCGACAATCCGGAACTGCTGGCTGCGACCCCGCACGTTTGTTGTTACGTCGGTGCCGGGAACCACGTTCAGTCGCCTGGCCAGTGCCGCTCCGACAATAGCTTCGGCGGCATCTTCAGGCCAGCGTCCCTGAACTTCCCACCAGGGGGCAATGCCCTTGATGCCTTGGGTGGAGGTGTCCTCACCCGGTACTTCCAGCTGTTTGGCAAACCATGTCCCTGCAACAACCCCCCGTTCCGTTTTGCCGTTGGCGGAAAATTCGGCGATGTCGAACAGATACGGGGTAAACCCGGTGATATTGTACTTCCAGAAAACCGTCTTGATTTTTGGCAGATCTTCCTCACGCAAAAAACCGCCCGCCTCGGCGGCAGACGGTTCCAGCAAAATGTTGGCGCCATAGCTGCGGAGTTCCAGCGCCATCTTGTGGGATACTTCACCGGAGATGCCGAGGAACGCCGTAGCCACGGCAGCACCCATGGTGATGGAGAGGAAAATCAGGAGTATCGCCTTGGGACGTTTGAGGAAAGAATTTTTGAGGATACGGAAGAGCACTGGGGGTTATCTCCTGCGAAAGGGCATCCACTGGAGATATATCACACTTCGCCCGTGGCCGGAAAGGGTTCTTTTTAATCTTAAAAGTGAGTCCACACGCCGGGCATGGCCAGGCTGTGGCGGTGGAGTGCCGTTTATGCCACGATCCGTCCGTCAACCAGTTCGACGACGCGTGAACATCGTTTTGCCAGGCGGGGATCATGGGTGACAATCAGAAAGGATGTTCCCGAGTCCTGATTTACCTCGTACAGCAGTTTGAAAATTTCATCAGCCGATGCGGTGTCAAGGTTGCCGGTCGGCTCGTCGGCAAGAACCAGGGGCGGATTGACTGCCAGTGCGCGGGCAATTGCAACCCGTTGCTGCTGCCCGCCGGAGAGTTTTGCCGGTTTGAAGTTCATACGATCGCCCAGTCCGACCCGCTCAAGAAGCCAGCATGCGCGCTCCCGTTGGGCCGGGGCAGGGCGCCCTTCGGCAAGCATCAGCGGCAGCATGACATTTTCGAGAGCTGTGAAAGCCGGGATCAGGTGATGGAACTGAAATACGAAGCCGATGCTCGCTCCACGTAAACGGGTCAGTTCATCCTCGGACAATATTCCGGTCTCGCGCCCCTGCATCCGCAGGCTGCCGCCGGTTGGTTGTTCCAGCAGACCAATGATGCTGAGCAGGGTGCTTTTTCCGGACCCGGATGGTCCGATCAGGGCGGTGAATTCTCCGGGCAGCATGGTCAGATCGATTCCGTGCAGAACCTTTGTCGTAATGCCGTCACTGCCGTACTGTTTATGAACATCGGTCAGTTGAAGGATTGGAGAGTGGGTTGGAGTGTCAGACATTGCGGATCGCCACCACTGGATCAAGTCTGGCCGCCCGCACCGCCGGAGCCGCCGCCGCCAGAATCCCGGTGAGAGTTGCTACTCCCGCCGCAAGTAAAAACATGTGCAGTTCGAGAACGACGGGAAATATCTGGGAACCGTCGGGATTTTTTGCCGTGGTTGCAAATAAAGTCACGAGTCCCGCGCCCAGACCGCTCCCGAGGAGTGAGCCGGCCAGCCCGACGATCCCGCCCTGAAGCAGGAATACCCTCAAAATCCTGTGCCGTGAGCAACCCATGGCGCGCAATATTCCGATCTCCCGTGATTTCTGGATAACGGATACGATCAGAACGCTGGCAATACCAAAGGCGACTGAAATAATGACAAAAAACTGGATCAGATAACTGGAGGCGCTCTGCGAACTGAGCCCCACCAACAGTTCGGCATTTGTTTTCATCCAACTCTCGGCGGTCAGGCCGGTCAGTTTTGCCAGGCGGCCACTGATGTTTTCGGCTTCAAACAGATCTTGTACGCCGACTTCGATCGTGGAAACCCCGCCGACCAGATCCAGCAGGTTTTGGGCGGAGCGGAGCGTAATGATCACCCAGCGGCGGTTGATGTCGCGAATGCCTACGTCAAAAATTCCGGCGACGGTAATTGTTTCGCTGCGCCCCTCGGCGGTTTGCAGACGGATTTTATCGCCCAGTGATGCGCCCAGATCACGTGCCAGGTCGGTACCGATAGCGGCGTCATTGGCGGTGATCCGGAACTCCCCCTCCTTGATGAAGGTGGGCATGCGTACGATTTTGGTGAACCGTTGCGGATCTACCCCCATGAGTGCCACCGACTTGGTGGAGTTTCCCCGCATGGCGAACGACGGACCGGAAACCAGGGGGGATACGGCTGTGACCCCTTTTTGCGACTCCAGTTGATGCATGACCTGCTGCCATAGCAGAATTGAGCGCAGTCGCTGGGCACGCCGTTCGATGCTGGCTGAAACCGCCAGTGTGCTGCTCGGCTTGATAAGTCTCCGCGCTTCGTCATCCGGTGGCCGCATGACCACGTGTGCCTGGGTCCCGAGGGTTTTCTCGATGATGCTGCGCCCAAGCCCGGTAATCAACGAGGAGAGGAACACGATGACACCCACCCCCATGACGACACCGGCAATCATGAACAGGGTCTGGGTTTTCCCCTCCTTTAAAAAACGAAGTGCCAGCAGCAATTCAATGCGCACTGTTTTTTCCACCCGTTTTCATACTCTTCTCAACCGGTTGCGGGCGAACCCTGCTCCCGGTTGCCAGATTGCCGGCGTCGAGCAGTACCATCTGCCCCTCCGTAAGCCCGCTTGTTATCTCGCTTTCGCCGCTGCCGCGTATGCCGAGAACGACGTTCTGACGCTCTGCCTTGCCGTCACGGGCAACCAGCAGCCAGGGCGCATTCGCCGCGTCCCGTATACTTTCAGTCGGCACGGTCAGGACCTTTGATTTGCGGGCAACCTCAAATTCCAGAGAAACGGTCATATCCGGCACGAGATACACCGGGGCATCGATAACGTCACAACGCACCTCAAACGTGCCCCGCTGAGGATCAACAGCCGGCACAACCGTCGTAAGCCGGGCAGAGAATGTTTTGTCCGGGTAGGCATCGGCCGATCCGGTGACCGCCTGGCCGATGCGCAGCAGACCAAGATTTTTTTCGTCCACCTGTGCGGTAATCTGGGTCCGGCCGGGTCTGGAAAGTACCAGAAGCGATCCTCCGGCCGGCACGATATCACCCGCCTGGATTTTCCGGGAAATTACCGTCCCATCCCCGGGTGCGGTAATAACAGTATGGGCCAGACGTTCACGGGCGACGGCAACTGCGGACCGTGCCTGGGCAAGACGGGCCATGGCCAGTTTTATGTCACTCCCCTGCGGACGACTGTTGTTCAACTGCAGTTTTTCACGTTCTACTGCGCTGGCAGCAACATCACGCGCCCGCACAGCCTCATCCAGTTCCGAACGGCTGGAAACCCCGGCATCGAACAGCTTCTTTACCCGTTCATGGGTATTGATTGCCTGTCGCTGCGACGCTTCGGCTTCCTGCAGCCTCTGCCTGCTGACCGGTTCATCAACTGTTCCGATCTGGGAGACACGCTCTTCAAGTTCCCGCACAGCACCCTGAGCCTGTTCAAGTGCTGCCTGTGCCTCCTGATCGCGGAGCCGGACCAGCACATCCCCCGCCTTGACCCGGTCGCCGGAATCCACCGTGAGCACAGCAACCGTGCCAAGCAGCTGACTTCCAATCTCGACGCGAGCCAAAGACGTGACCCTGCCTGTGGTGACTACCGTCCGGAGCAGATCCCGTCGCTCGACCGTATAGCACTGCACCGGTTTTCCCCGTAACTGCATACCAGCCAGGAATACCGCGGCCAGAATCAGTAAGCAGACGGCGCTATATTTGCGTGATGGAAATCGAAAAGCAGTCATTCAGTTCCTCTCAGATAGATTCCATGCAGTCACAAATCGGTGAACAGAGCTCAAAAGTGTTAGCCCGGCTGTAAATGTTCCGGATTACATTCGCTGATGCGGCACGTCCCCTGGCTACATAACGGTATGTTACACAAACAGGGGACGAACTATGGCAAAAACCGTATCCGGTATATGCGTGCAGATCAGGTGTTATTTAATCGTAGCACGCAGTTCCTCTGGTAACGACATGGCAAGCAGTTCAACCTTCTTTTGCATCCGACGCCAGGCGATGATTCCCCATACTACGGCAGTGAACATCATGACATGCTTCACCGCCAGAGCCGGAATCTGAAGCTTGTCAGCCGCGTTGGCCCATTCAAAGCTGGTGTAGAAAATCGTGCGGGGCACACCTCCCAGCACCACCCACCAGAGGGCGAATTTGAACAGCTTCTTCATATGGCTGTTTGTCTTTAAAAAGAAAAGCGTTGCCTCGGTGGTATTCATGGAGGCCTGGATACGCATGATGGCGTGCAGGGCGAAGCCGCTTCCTACCATCAGGCCGGTGGCCATGTCATGGAAATAGTTGTTCATCATGATGGCTACGCCGAGCCCTGGCCCAATCTGCATGGTTATTTCCCCTTTTCGGCTGTCGGCGTGAAGTGGGTATAGTAGTGGGTATACTGGTCAATGGCACGTTGGTCCCATTTAAAGCGTGCCTCGACCACCAATTTGCCAGTAGTGTCAATGTAACCGAGCTTTTCACCGACTTTCACCGGTGCCAACCCGTCGACAAATATGGAACCGCCGTCGAACTGTGGTTTGATTACCATTTTGCCCTTCTTATCCATGTAGCCGGCCTTGCCCTTGACCATCACCGGCGCCAGCCCTTCGGTAAAAATGGTCGGTGAAGGAAATTCCTGGTCAATGATTGGTTTTCCTGTTTTGTCAATCAGCTGCCAGCTCTCCTTGTCCTTCATCTGTACAGCAGCGACGCCGTCATTGAAGTTGGTTGCTTCACTGTATTGTGCGGGAATAGTCATGGTACCGCTATGGTCGATAAAGCCCACCAGACCGAACTTTCCGTTTATCTTGACCATGGCAAGTCCATCGCGGAACATGGCAGCTTCGAAGAACTGCTCCGGGATTACCATTTTGCCGCTCTTATCGATATAGCCATGTTTGCTGCCAACCTTTACCGCAGCCAGTCCTTCGGAAAATTGGGCCGCATAATCAAATGCGGGCTTGATGACAAGTTTGCCCTTTTCATCAATATAGCCGGCCTTGGCTCCACCATCTTTTTCAACAAGCACTGCGGCCAATCCCTCTGTAAACGGAAAGGTAGCCAGGTAATCAAAACCGGTTACCTCTTTACCCTCCTGATTGATGTACGCCCATTTGCCACCCTTTTGAACCGGGGCTCTCCCGTTCAGAAAAATTGATGCGGCATCAAAACTGGGAGGGATTACCATTTTCCCGTTTGTATCGATGTACCCATCCTTGCCATTTACCCTCACGGAAGCGAGACCCTCGGAAAAAATGGATGCGGCGTCAAACTGGGGTGGAATCACCGTGATGCCGCCCCTGTCACAATAGCCGAATTTACCGTTGAAATTCACCAGAAGCCGCATTGACTTGTCACGTTCCACGTTAGTATCGTTCTGCTTACAGGCTGTGCACATTATCAATGCTGCGATTAAAACCGTGATTATTCGAAACATGAAACCTCCAGGTAGTTACTGTATGCGCCCCTAAATTTCCGGAAGCATTATGTATCGGTTGTGCTGCGTCCTTCAGAAATTTTACCGAATAACGTGGTAAATTCATCCTCTGCCAGGCTCTTGTAGTATTCCGAGCGACCGGCGACTACCAGGCAACGGACACCATCGATCTCCTTAAGTGCTCCGACGATTTCTCTCCGGTAAAACATCAACCGCCAGATAACGCCGATTGTTGCGATTGCAAAACCGGCGTACAGGATTGAAAGTCCACGTTGCTTAACAACGTAAAAGCGCACCCAGAAAGGCATGTCACGCATTTCTAGACGGTAGCCGGCAAACTCCAGGGCACCATTTTTAGGCACCAGACCCTCCGCTACTTTTTTTCCGTCACGGTCGACAGAAAGAAAAAAAACGGGATTATTGAATTCCATGGATCGTGTAGCCCGCTTACCCTCTTCCATTACAAAGTCGGGATAAAATGTCGCTGTAAACTCAAAACCGCCCAACGCGAAGCGGTCCGGCTTTCTCTGCAGAACATCCAGTTTAAAATAGGCGCCGCCGGATTCTTTTCCGGTTGCATCACGGAGTACAAAAAGCGGTGATACCCCGAGATGTTTGAAGACAAATGATGTGTGTTCTGCGGTGTAGGGGCGATTGATATCGACATCATGGGTCTTGCCCTGGCGGTCGACCAGCAGAACAGTGATCCCAGTCGGTGTGTTGTGCACAACCTGTGGAACGATGCTTTTGACTGTGAACGACGCGTCTGGTGGGGTGCCGATTACCGGAAGCAGTGGCTCCGGCGACCGGTTGTAGCGATTCAGTTCCCCCTGAAACGATTCCCCCTGGGCGAGGTCGATATAGCCGGTAAATTCGGTGTACAGGCTGATCAGGCCACCCAGAAGAATCAGGAAGAAGCTGAGGTGAAAAAGCATGAAGGCCAGCGGTGCGCGACGATTCTTAAGGCCATAAAAGCCGGCTTCATTTCCGAGCACTGTGAAGCCGTTTTTCTGAAGCATCGACATGACAGTATCACCATCAACCCCGTCTGCCAGAGGGAAAGAAGCCCGAAACGGATAACCACCGACTGTTTCCGGATCGGCTATTTTCGAATCTGACAGCGATATCCGGTTTTTAATGACAGGCCACCGTTGCCACAACACCAGAGACAGGTTGAGAAAGAAAAAGAACCACAGGGTCAAGGTTATCGGTGAGGTGTAGATTGTGGTCAAACCGAATGCGTCGAGGAAGGCAACCAGTTCGGGAGAATTCTTCTGCCACTCAATATAGATCGTCCGTAATAAACTTTTTTGGGGGATCCAGAGTCCGATCGCAAAAATCGATCCAAGCAGACAGATAAGCAGGATGGTGAAGCGGAGTGAACTCAGGTAGCTACGTAGTTTAGTGATCATAAGATAGTTCGGTTGCCGGCCAAAGGTTAAAGACCACATAATCTTCAACCTTCAGCCGACAGACCAATTCCTTCGAGAGTATTGAGATGGCTCTTTTACCTTCAGCTAACCGTTTCAATATCTAGCGTACCTGGAATACGTGCAGGCTGGTGTTGACAACCAGATTGACACCAAAGAAGCATATGATGACGGTGCTTAGAGCGGCAACGGCCAGCCAGGCCAGTTTCTTTTCTCGCCAGCCAAAGGTGACTCTTAGATGGATGGTGATGCCATACGTGAGCCATGATATCAAAGACCAGGTTTCGACCGGGTCCCATGCCCAATAGTGGCCCCACAGGTTTTTTGCCCAGATAGCCCCGGCTGCGATCATGATTGTATCGGTAATAAAACCAAACACCACATAACGAAAAATAAGCTCATCAAGCCGACCCAGAGAGGGGAACCTGTCGTACGCCGGATTGGGTGTTCCCAATGCTTCACTCTTTTGTTTCTTCAGAAAGATCACTCCGGCAGCCATGGCCAGCGAGTAGGCACCAAAGGATATCCAGGCAAAGTAGACATGAATGTACAGCCAGATAGTTTTCAGGCTGGCGGCCATCGGGGTCAATCCAGGGTTCTGCATGTAGCCGTAGCCCATCATGATAATAACAAGCGGGGTTGTGACAGCGGCCAGGCCCTGCAGCATTTTGTTCTGCCAGCCCACATACAGTGTGCCGGCAATGATGAACCAGCCACCCATCAGCACATATTCGTAATGGCCAGACCAGGGGAGGTGACCTGTCGCTTCAAAACGGGCAAGAATTGCCGTCGTATGTGCAAGAAAACCGGCGGCGACCAGCATGGTGATTTTTGGCATGACCCGTGGATTTTTGAATACAAAGGAATAAATACAGCCGCCGGCCGACAACGAATATGCCACCAACGCAACCCAGTAAAATATAGTTTCCCAAAATGCCATAAAGAGAGCCTCCTAAATAGGTGTGGATGTAGGCGATGATTGGCTGTCACTGCTCAGAGCCGCAGTAACACGTGTGCCGATGTAAGAGACTATACACCCTTCTTCTGATTCTTCCAGCCATACTCGCTGGGGGCAGAGTACTATCCGGAGCAACAGTCCCAGTAAGGCCAATGCCGCACCAGCCAGCAGTGCTTCCTTATGTCGTCTGTGTATGACCCGGATTTCAGACCATTGCCCCATCTTTGAGCAGGAAATGACATACTCACCCTGGGTGGCCTGTTGATCCACCTGAAATACCATATCGGTAACAACCTTTTTGCCGCCCCTGCTGACAACGATCATGAGTGAGCTTTTTTCCGGCTGATAATAGACCCCTCCGACCAGGCCGTATCCATCGAATGAACCGTAGAAGCTGAATGCACCGCGCTTCTGTACCAATGGGTCAAGTCTTACAATCGAATCAAACAGCGCTGCGGAATCCCGGTTTTTAATAACAATCTGAGCCTCGTACACCAGCTTTGACATGTATATGTCGTATGCACCGAATTTCACCGGTTCACGCGGCTTGATGAGCCGGTTTTCCGCTGTGCCGTCATCATGCAAAAATGTGACCTCACTGGCTCCCATGGGATAGGTGCTGTCAGGCAGATACTGGTTATTGATCACCAACCGCGGAAGTGATTTCGGAATTGCAGGGAAAGGACCGTTGTTTATACTTCTGTAGGATTCAATTGTGTTCAGATTTGTTGCAGGTCCGATTCCGTCGAGCAGAATCCCGGAAAACTGCCGCAGGTTGTCCCAGCTTCCGACTGAAAGCAGAATGACCAATCCGCCGTACATAATAGCGGTTCCAATAATACCGGTGTCCCTGGATTCTCCATAGGCACCATCCGGGGTGAAGGCAAAACCGGCATCAACCAGCTTCGATCGAGTGTTCAGTAACGAGAAAGGGGACACTGTCTTCTCAACAGGTCGCCCGACGGTAGACCCGTAGCGAATGGTCTTATTCAATACTAACAGGTAACGTATAAGGCGGAGAACTGCCACGCACGCAAAACAGATGTTATTTACGAGCAGTGGTGTGGTGGATCCAAGTAGCGGAATACGTATGTTCAGGGAGACGCTCAGGATTACCAGGACAGGTAATATTAAGAAAACAAGCAACGTCCATGGAGAGACGAGCAGCAGTCGATAATATTTTGATTCTACATTCATAAATCGTGTGGTCCCTCAAAAACTGTCGTTATTATCTTCCATGCTGTTTGTCAGCAGGATTCATGGGCGAAACGGGTCGCAGCTATTTTTGAGGCTCATCGTGCTGGTTCAAGCCGGCCAATTCCAGATTGCCGTTATTTGAACGCTGAAACGAAAGGCGTATATCACTAATAAAGTGCTCATTTCTTACTTGATAAACCGTGACATGGATGTTGTCGGGACGGGTATTAAAACTGATCTCTTTGGGACTCTTTAATACCCCGGTTTTCATGCGGGTCTGCTGAAATTTATTAACGAACGCTGATTCATTGCCAATCTGTTTAAAGCTGGCTGCGGACTCCCTGTAAATTGCCGCAAAGTCACCGGCTTCCATCTGTGTCAACACTCGTTGAGCAGCTGCACGTGTTGCAACCATTTCCTGCGGAGAAGCCGTTTTTGCTGCTGGATTGTTCTGAGCAGGAGCAACCGGCGTGGGGGAAGCAGCGGTCCCGGTATTCGGACTTTCCTGTTTGGATTTGCAGCCGACAAACATAACCAGTGCCGCAATCAGGCAAGTTAGTCTGAGACAATGTGAGTAGTGCATGGTTCACTCCATCAATATCTGTAAGTATTGTTCAGAATCGTATAAAGAAAGATAAATGGGGTCAATCGTGTGGACATAGTATCGTTCGAAGGAAATGACGTCAATGGTTAAAGCCGCTAATTGATCAAGCTGAGTTTCTCGATAGTATGTCTAGATTTGTGCGAATTTCTCGCACCGATCAAGTATGGAAAAAAAGACCGGCACCTGAGTGCCGGTCTTGAAATACAAGGTGAAATTTCTGGAGAGGGATTGATTCCCCTCTCCAGATTTTTGAATCAATTTACTAGTAGGTGACCGGACGGTTAATGCGCTTGATGAATCCGTGGTCGCCACCACCTTGTGCGCCTGTGCCTTGATGGTCGTCGCAGCCGCCCCATGTACCGTATGCATCGGGGATGGTTGCTCCGCCGTCAACAGACTGGCCTTTGAGACCGGAGGCAACTTTGCCAGTGGTTGGTGACAGGGTGTAGCAACCTGCACCGGCACGTCTAGTATCAAGAACGCCACGCTCTGCATTTGGAATCTGTGTCCAGGAAACCTGCTCCCAGTTGGTGTCCTTGGATACGCCACCAGTGGTGTAGGTATAAACAGTAGAACCTGTAGTTACAACGCCACCAACCTGAATGGAATAGGTGCTGTTGGTAACAGGACCGGCTACGGTGCCGCCGGTGATACCGCCCAGTGTGCCCGGTACGTGTTTTACGTTACCAAGACCTGGCAGGAAGCGACGTGTTTTCTGGGTGTTGCCCATGCCGTCGACGTAGGTGTTAACCTTGGAACCGTGGATACCGCCGTAGCCGTTTTCAACACCGGCGTTATGGCAGTTGTTACACTGGATACCGAAGATGTTACCGAAGTCAGGCTCCTGCTCACCGGTATAGGTGGCAGCCTGGACACCGCCAGGAGCATTTGCGAAGTTGAGCGGGAAGCCCGGTGCAAATGCCGGTGTTGAGCTGAATGCTGCCCGTGGTCCTTCGAAACGGCTCAGGAACTGTGTACCATCTGTTGCTTTACCGCTGGTGTAGCCGTTGAACGGTATGGTGTTACCAACGCCGTTGCAGCGACCGGATGAGTCATATTCACCAGCGTGCGGGCCCTTTGTACCGGTAGCGTTGTAGACACTGCCGTATCTGCTGTAGCTGTGGCAGTTGAAGCAGACCAGGAAAGCTGCATTCGGATTCTGGAGTGTTATTACGCCGCTTGCGGCTTTCACATAGGCATCCTGTGTGTGACGCTCGTCAGTTCCTTTGCTGTTACGCAGCATGTACTCGTTGTTGGAGCCGTGGGCGCCGATGGCGGGAGAAACCTTGGTAGCATCGACAGTGCCATCGGTGTTGAACCACTGGGCTGTACCTGCTTTCCACTGGCCGACTGTGTGGCAGTCACCGCAGTGGAGGGTCGAGTCATCACCGAGTGTCTGAGCACCGGTACGCGGAGCAACTTCGCCGCCGGCGTTTTCAAGGGGTACGTACAGAGCATTGAATGCCAGATTGGTTGTTTCTACGACGCCTGAAATGGAGTTAACGGAGTCGTAAATGGTGGAGCGCTTGCCCCACAGGGTTGCTGAGGAGTTGTCGTCAAATGCCGCAGGATTGGCAATCTGACGTGAACCGGCGGTCCTTGTACGGCCGGTGTATTTAGGACCTTTAACAGCGTGGTGCGAAGCGTTGCCCGTATTGAACTGGGTATCGACGTCAACAACGGCCGGACGCTGCATCTTGTCGTAGCGGTTGGAGATTGTATCGCCGAAGGGATTGCTTGCAGATGCTGTTTTGCCGGCTGCAGGAATCATCAAGGCGCGGATACCGGCGCTCTTGGGTGATGTTGCGCCGTTAGCGTCATGGCAGCTCATGCAGAAATTATCCATCGTGCTGTGATTTGGTGCTGCCGGATCCCACTGCATGTCGGCATCTGTATCAGCGTTACGCAGGTGAGTTGCACCACCAGTCATGTGGTAGGTGTGGTCTACGACAACTTTTCCCTCTTTAGCTTTACCTGCAAGGTGGCAGGCTGCGCAGTGGGCATTTTGCAGATTTACACCGGTTACGTGGTGAGACCATTTGCCGAATTCTGCGGTAACTGCACGTACACCAGGGTTAACTGCACTCGGATGCTTTGTTTTTGCAACTGAGTGACAGCCAATGCAGTCGTCGTGCAATACCGGGTTGCTTGAAAACTTAATGCTGTGGATACCGTTTCCGCCGTGGCAACCGCTACACATCGCCACATAATCTGTTGCTGCAAAACCTGCAGGCACTGTACCGTTATGACATTCAACGGCGTTACAGCGGCCTGATGTCAGCGGGTTGTTGAACGGAATCGGGCCAACACCGTTGTGCTGGGCGCCGCCGCCATGACAGCCCTGGCAGCCTGCTTCGGTGTTTATCGCACCGTCAAGTCCTGACACGCTGGGGAGCTGGAAGTGTACTGATGGGTGAGTTCCCCCCGGATTTGAGGCAGAAACTGTTCCCATGAAATCTTCGACAATAGGTGTCTTTGAGACCGGATCGAGTGTCGAAGCATGGCAGTGACGGCAGGTGGCCTCTTCTGTTTTTGCTACTCCACCGACATCAGCACTTCCTTCTTTGCTGGACGAACCGCAACCGCTGAACAGGGCTGCACAGGACAACGCGCTTACCAGCAGCAAACTAAACTTCTTGATACTCATAGCTTTCCTCCTTCTTTGGGTAGTTACCTTTTAAAAACGTCCCGAAATGTGGCACTGTAAACAAACCTTGCTATTACTTCTGTCCTTGTAATTACCGGCTTTGAATCCTCGTGGATGCGGACTTCTTCCACCTGAACTGTGGCATTTCTTGCACGTATCACCGTCTGCGTGACATGTCTGGCATGATTGCAGGCTTCTGCGTGCTTCAACACGGTGTTCAAATCCCCAGCTGGCACCCAGCTGTTGGTCGTGAGACTTGAAGCCAAGAGACTTCAGATTCTCTTTAGGCATGCGACTGTGGCACGATGTGCAATATTTCTGATCATGGCAGCGGTTACACTGTTGCTGATTATCGCGTGACTTGATCGGATGGATGCTGATCCAGTCGCTGCGGTGGCTCTTTGGATGGGAGTCACGGCCAAAGTTTTCTTTACTCAGATTCGTGCCGTCCAGCAAGCCGCCTTGATGACAGTCAAGACACCAAGACTGATCATGGCACTGACTGCAGTTGTTGCCAGCTTTGCCTGCCAGCACGCGGTGTCCACGAACAAAGTCGGAATCATGATTCGGTGCCACACCTTCGCCTTTATGGCAGGAGTTACACTCACGAATTTCCATTTTGGCGTATTCAGAGTGGGATTCTTTTTTGTTGGCGTAGGACTGTTGCTGAAAACAGACAAGCCCAAAGCTAAGTACTGCGATGATGAATACTATTCTTTTCACGAATGTCCCCCCTTTCTAAAAGTCGTAGTTGAAGGCTACGCGCCCGGTCCAGTCTTCCTTGTAACGGGCGTTCACGTTGTCCTCAACCCGGACGGACGCCGACATTTTGTCATCGATCTTGTATCTGCTTCCAAGCCAGTATTTACGGGCAGTTTCTTCGCCGGTGAGTTTGTCCCGCTCATAGACGTCAAAATGGATGCCGCCTGCAATTTCGAGTTTTTTGGTGGCTTCATACGCAACTTCAGCGATACCGCCGTTCAAATCTCCGCCGTAACCATTGCGATGGTCATATTCCAATGTCACCTGCAGGTGTTCAATCGGGCGAATACGGCAACCCAGTTCGAAAACATCCGCATCGGCTCCCTCATAGTCCTGTTTGCTATAGCCGGCGTTGACGGAGATCATGTTGTTGATGGTGTAGTCGGCTCTGAAGACACCTTCCTGATAGCGGCTGACAGCAAAGACCGAAAAAATCGAGGTTGAGTCAAAAACCGGATAACTCTGATACCATTCGCCGGTCAGGACCAAATTGGCAAGCGGATAATACTTAACACCTGCAAGTACTTCACTGAAGGTTTCGCTTGGCATGTCGAAACGCGTATTACCATACAGTTTGACTGAATTGAACAGGTATTGCTTGAAGGATGCACCCACCTGATCACGGGCAACGCCGTCATTGTCAAGCTTCATGAAGTAACTGACTTCTGCATCCGTATTGCGGAATCCGTTAAGATACGCTGCAGCACCGAATGCAAAATCACGGTAGTTTGTTCCTTCCCCATTCAGGTCGAAGAACACATTACGCCCGCCCATAACCGAAAAGGCGACGGGACCGACATTCTTGAGATCCACTTTACCGCCATCGATGATGGCATTACCGGCTGCGGAGTTGACAAATTGACGTCCTACCCTGATATCCATTTTGTCAAACAGGTTTGAGTAGTCTCCGTACAGATAGTAAAGTCTCCCGCTCAGCCCATCCCCATTTCTTATGTCCTGGGTAAGGCGGCCATATCCCTGGAAGGTCAGTTTGTTGTCCTTGTCAAGTTTGGTAATTGACAAACTTAACGATTCACCGAATTCAGCTTGTTTTTTCTCGGTGAGGATGTCGGTAAACCAGGTAAACTGGGTGGAACTTCTGCCATGTACTTCTGCCGCCCAGGCACCTGTAGAAGGCAGTAAAAGCGCCAAGCCGGCGAATAGACAGAACAATCGTTTAAAAGCCATCAGAAACCTCCTTTCACTGTAATCACATTCGTACTTCCTGTAGCCAATGGTGTTGCTCCGTCATTCCACCACCTTTCGTTCAGTTATTTTAAGTACCGGTCCTGCCGTTTTCTACTATGCTGATTTCTTTCATTAAACTCTGCTTGAATCACTATGTGGAGCATGTCGGCGCGAGGCCAAAGTTGCTAACTATGTAATATTTAATAAAAATTAATGTAGCTATTTGGCGTAAATACTGATGTGTCACTTAAAACGCTAATTGCCAGGATCTCCTTAATTTAAAGGCAGATACGGCTGTTTTTTGAAAACGATGCAATTTAGTGCAGATATTGTCGTGCATAGTTCGCGCCAGACAACTGTATGTAATTACTTGAATGTATGCTCGAAGCGTTGACAAACATACAACCGGATACTTATAGTTAGTGCACAAACAAATTTCAAGGAGGAAGATATACGCCATGCCCATGTACGAGTACAAATGTTCTGCCTGTAGTCACCAGTTTGAACTTCGCCAGAAGTTTTCAGATTTACCCGCCAGCGAGTGCCCTCAATGTGGAGGGAGTGTTGAAAAGATGATTTCGTCTACCGCATTCAGTCTCAAGGGTGGCGGCTGGTATAATACCGGTTACTGTCCCAAGACTGAGGCACCAAAACCGGCTGCCTGTGCTGCCGGTGGTGGTTGCTGTGGCGGTGAATAGCCGTATAACCAACTGTACCACCTGAATTACAAAGTGCAAATTTCACCCGTAAAAAAAACGCCCTTCATTCATAGAACATGTGAAGGGCGTTTGTTTACGTGCTCGCCCTCTTTTCTGGTAACCCGGCGATCCTTATCGAAGGACCCGTGGTTTTGCGTCCCCGTGTTACCGCGGGTTTGCTCTTTTCCAAGAGGAAATTTCGTGGAAGATTAAAGCCGCTGTACTGTTCTTGTCAACAATATTTTCGCTTTATGGATGGTTCCTAACAGATATGGTTGCTGTGTTTTTGAAGGGTACCGTTAACATGCTTTACAAGCCGCGGTCTTAGCAGTAGCATCCTGACCGTTGTAATTTTCTTCTTTATTGCAAGGAAAGCTATGATCGTATCGACTCAAAAATCTCTGGATCAAATTGCTGCAGCTCTGGATGGCGGTTCCAAGGTGTTCATTGTTGGTTGCGCCAAGTGTGCCTCGGTTTGCAAGGCCGGCGGCGAAGAAGAGGTTTTTCGTATGCAGGACGCCTTGACAGCTCTCGGCAAAGAGGTTACCGGTACAATCATTATTGATGAAACCTGCCACATGCTTCGTACCGCCCGTGACCTGCGTTCCCGCAAGGAGCAGGTGGAGGAGGCCGATTTTCTGCTGGTGCTTTCCTGTGGCGCCGGCATTCAGTCCGTGGCTGAAACCTCTGACAAAAAGGTGATTGCCGGCACCGATTCCAAATTTCTCGGCAACATTCGCCGATTTGGCCAATTTGAACAACGTTGCAGCCTGTGCGGTGATTGTCGCCTTAATGATACCGGCGGCATCTGCCCGGTTACGGTCTGTCCCAAGGGTTTACTGAATGGCCCTTGTGGCGGCATGGAAGATGGCAAGTGCGAGGTCGATTCTGCGAGGAGCTGCGCCTGGGTCATGATCTATGAACGCTTGGAACGGCAGGGTCGGGTGGAAAACCTGGAACAGGCCACTGAGGCTCGCGATTTTGGACATAAACGTCATCCCCACAGCCTGGTTCTGGAGAAATGATCATGCCAACCACACTGGCCCGTAATCTGGCTGATGGACGATTTACCATTACCGCAGAACTGGCACCTCCCCATGGCTGCGACATGGCTGCTTTCCTGCGTATGGCGTCTTTTGTGGCGCCCCATGTGGATGCCATTAACGTCACTGACAATCAAGGCGCCAATATGCGTATGACCCCACTGACGGCCGCAGCGATGCTGGTGCGGGAGGGGATTGAGCCAATCATGCAGATCACCTGCCGTGACCGTAATCGACTGGCGTTGCAGAGCGATCTTCTGGGGGCGTCAGCCATGGGAATTCATAATATTCTGGCTCTGACCGGCGACGATATCGGCTGTGGCGACCATCGCCAGGGGCGGGCCGTTTTTGATCTGGATTCCGTTCTGCTGCTGCAGACCATTAAAGCGCTTAATGCCGGACAGGATATGCACGGCAGGTCTCTGGATGGCTGCACTTCCTTTTTTGTCGGAGCAGCGGCCGCGCCGGAGGTGGAGCCGTTTGTTGTGACGCGGCCCAAGCTGGGCAAGAAAGCCTCGGCCGGGGCCGGTTTTTTCCAGACCCAGGCCGTTTTTGATCCGGGAAAACTGGCAACATTCTGTGCAGCGGTTCAGCCGATGGGGGTGAAGGTGATTGCCGGAGTGCTGGTTCTCAGGTCGGCGAAGATGGCCGAGTTTATAAACAGGAATATTCCGGGGCTGAAGGTTCCTGTAACGATTGTGGAGCGACTTGCTGCGGCACAGAAACCTGCGGAAGAGGGTGTCAGAATTGCGACGGAAATGGCGCTTGCGTGCCGTGAAACCTGCCAGGGTGTCCATCTGATGGCCATGGGGCGCGATGAAGTTGTACCGGAAATTGTAGCTGCATTGAAATAAATGGAGGTGCTGTCGTGAAGGTTAAAAAAGCAATTTTCCCCGTGGCCGGTATGGGTACCCGTTTTCTCCCGGCCACTAAATCGTCTCCAAAGGAGATGTTGCCGCTGATTGACAAGCCGCTGGTGCAGTACGTGGTTGAAGAGGCCGTGGCAGCGGGTATTGAGCAGATCCTGTTTGTGACCGGCCGTGGTAAGCGTGCTATTGAGGATCATTTTGATATCTCTACTGAGTTGGAACTGCACCTGGAAGAGAAGGGGAAGAAAAAAACCCTGCAGAAGATGCGCGAAATTGCCGACATGGTTGACATTTTTTATGTACGACAGAAAATGGCGCTTGGTCTCGGCCACGCAATTTTGTGCGGCAAGGATTTTGTGGGTAACGAGCCTTTTGCCGTTTTGTTGGGGGATGACATCATCGACAGTCAGACGCCCTGCCTGAAACAGCTTCTGGATGTGTACGACCATCAGCACGGTTCAGTGCTGGCTCTGGAACAGGTGCCGATGGAGAACATTTCATCCTATGGTTGTGTCAAGGCCGACAAACTTTCCGAGCGCGTATTCCAGGTTACGGATATGGTGGAGAAGCCCAGCCGTGATGAGGCTCCATCGGATATGGCCATCATCGGACGCTATGTACTGACACCGCGAATCTTCAGTATTCTGGAACAGCAGGAGCCCGGCAAGGGCGGGGAGATCCAGTTGACGGATGCCATACTGAAGCTCTCAAAAGAGGAGAAGGTCTTTGGCTGTCTTTTTGACGGGTTGCGGCACGATTGCGGCGATAAACTGGGCTTTTTGAAAGCTACGGTGGACATGGCCCTTAAGAGGGATGAGTTCAAAGTCGAGTTCGAGGCATATCTGCGGCAGCGCCTGGGGTGATCTTGGAAATTGATTCACGTTTGAATAGACAAAAAAAGGCGAACCGTTCAGGTCCGCCTTTTTTATTGCCAGCAATCTGGAATCGGCTTATTTGCCGTTTTCCACCACGATTGGAGAAGTGTCGCGTTTGGGCTCCCATCCTTCCCAGACATAGGTCGGGGTGATCATCGGATCATAGTAGCCGGGCTGCGGTACGCCAAAGAAAATTGTTTCGGTGATGCCGATGATCCCGCGATAGAAGGTCATGCCGATGCCCTTGAGAGGTCCGTACACATAGCCAATGGCACCCATGTCACGACTGGTCAGGATAGTCTGCTTGGGGATTTCAGCCACACAGGTCACTGTATTGGCAATGCCGCGCGAGAATTTGATCGCCATTTTTTCGACGATCATTTCCGGCTCCTGCTCGGCCGAGGCGGCCAGCGGCAGTGTAAACATCACACTCAGTAACAAAAGGTTGATAAGAAGTATTTTCTTCATGGCATCTCCTTTTATGTATCAATTTAAATAAACGTTTTTTGTCTCTTACCACAAAGGATTACCACTTGCAAGCTTTCACAGGTCGAACAGAGTCGGTTCCCGGGGAAGAAATTGTTCAAACCGTTTTTTAAGGTTGCGCAGCTTTTCCACATAATAGGCACCGTTGATATCCGAGTGAGCCGGGTCGTAGGTGTCGGAGGAGCGGCAATGTTCGTAGGCAGTGACATCCTTGGCCGAACCGCTGACATAGAAACTGACCTGATCACCGGCCCGGTAGACCCTCTCCGAGGCCAGGGCGATTTCGAAGGCTGCCGAAGGATTGCGTTTGCCAAGACGCACCTTTTCCCGGTAGTGCGCCGGCGATTCGTTGAGTGTTTCGGTGCGGCTGATCCAGGCCACATCCAGGGTTCGTTCGCGCAGGCGGCTGACATAGTCGCCGTACAGGCGCTCAATGTCCGCTGCCTGTCCGGACAGCAGCATGTTGATCATCTCCTGCATGAAATCCCGCAGGTAGCGCTCAATACCGCGTGATTTGAGGCTGCTGCCCCGGATAATGATGCGGCCGTCATATTCCAGCAGAGCGTAGTTCTTGGTCTTGTAGGCAAACATGGAACGGTAGCGACCGTCCAGTTCCACTTCGATACCTTCCGGCAGGCCGGCGGAAATGCGCCGTACCAGTGCCTGTTCCGCCTCCTCACTGTCACAACCGGCGGGAGGGTGGAAGTAAATCCCATCCGTGTCAATCTCCACCGGATCGGCCCCTTCACCCTTCAGCAGCTCAATCATATTTCTTATCGTTACGCGCCCCAGTCGGGTAACTTCGGCGGCGGCCTCCGGATCGGAAAAATTGTGCAGAGCAGCCCCCAGATAACCGAAGAACGAGTTGATCAGAATCTTGAATACCTGTTGCAGGGAGTCGAAATAATGTCGCTGGCCGTCATCGGCTGCGTCGCGGACCGCCTGCTTTGCTTCCAGCCGAAACCGCCGCAGTTCGGCCAGCATGGGCAGGAACAGCCCCAGTGAATCCTTGGCAGGCCCCAGTCGGTAGGTCAGCATCAATGACGGGTACAACGAGGCCACATCACAATGCACAATCGGCCCGCTGATCCCCGCGCGGGCCAGTTCCGTGTAACCACCTTCAAATGGCTGAGCTTCCGCAGTGCGGGCCGGTATGGCGTGGCCGCGGTGGAGATATTCCCGCAGGAAGAGGGCGTTGATGCGGGTGGCATTGCCGCGCAGCGGGCAGTTTTGAAATGAATAGGGAAAGATGCGGGTCTGCAGGAACCAGGGGTAGGCCAGCAGTCGGAAAAGTGCCAGGGTTTCGCGGACATCATCCAGGTTGTACTTATAGAGTCGCTCCGGATCGGTGTGGAAGGTCTCTGAAATGTCACCGCCCTCCACATAGACCCGCTGATCAGCGGCAATGCCGAAGTGGCGGGCAACCTGTTTCAGGCCGTGGCTTTCCAGAGTGCGCAGGCCAATGTCGTAAAGCTGCACCAGGAAATAGGTGTCGACAATGTGACGTCCGTAGACATCCCAGCGGGGGTAGTCAATGGTCTTTTCCGCCAGACTCCAGCGCGAATTGCTGGTAACGTGCGCCGGCGCTCCGTTGCGGCCCCAATCCAGGCGAACACCGTGCAGCCGGGCGCGTTTTCCGATGTAATCCAAATCGAAGCGAAAGATGTTATGCCCGATGATCACATCCGGATCACAGCGCTGGATAACTTCGTTCAGCCCCCTCAGCAGTTCCGGTTCGGAAAGGGCATCGCCCCGCAGCACAATCTCCTCACCGAAGGAATCCTTGAGAGCGATGGACACGATACGGTCCTCCGGTCGTTCCGGATTGGAAAAACGGTATCCGGGGGCACAGATCGTCTCAATATCCAACGCCAGGCAGCGCAACTGTTCAAAGTCCATCCCCTTGAAAAGTGTTGTGCCGGTAGAAAGCATGTACTGGTGGGACAGGTCAGAAATAAACAGGTAAGGTGCCTCGACCGCCCCGGAGGATTTGCCGGTCTTGGTGGCCAGATAGTCCCGGGCCGTTAGGCAGTCGCCCCACGAATCGAACTGCAATTGGAAGCGGAAGGTGTCATCACCGGACAATTGGCGGATGGAACAGGGCACACGACAGCCGATCAGCAGGGCCGGATCACTGGCCAGAATAAAGGGGCGGAAAGGCTCATCATGGAAGTGGATGCCACTTTCCGTCCGCACGAAAAGCCGCACAAAGTGTCCGGCCGGTTCGACAGCCACAATGCCGGTGCGCTGATCGTGGCCGAACAGCAGCGGTGTATGTTCAATCACGTTGGCATCCATGTTTCAACTGTAGTGCAGGTCTCCCCGGAGAGGCAATAAAAAAGGCGCAACCGATGAGGGCGCGCCTTTCTTGGTATTGAATATGGACCGCAGGAATTACTTGCCGTGTTTAGCCAGGTAGGTGGCAACGCCGTCCTGGGTCGGCTTCATGGCCTCGTCCCCCTCTTTCCAGTTGGCCGGGCAGACCTGGTCGCCGTGGGCTTCTACAAACTGCAGAGCATCCACCATGCGGAGAGCCTCATCCACACTGCGACCAAGTGGCAGGTCATTGATAACGGAATGACGGATGATGCCCTTGGTGTCGATCAGGAACAGGCCGCGCAGTGCCACGGAATCGCCAAAGAGGATGCCGTATTCGCGGGCGATGTTCTTGTTCAGGTCAGAAACCAGCGGATACTGGATCTGGCCGATGCCGCCGTCTTCCAGCTTGGTGTTTTTCCAGGCTAGGTGGGTGAACTTGGAATCAACGGAAACGCCGATGACTTCGGTGTTGCGTTTCTTGAAATCATCCAGCTTCTTGTTGAAGGCCAGAATCTCGGAAGGGCAGACAAAGGTGAAATCCAGGGGGTAGAAAAACAGGACAACGTTCTTGCCCTTGTAGCTGGAGAGCTGAAGCTGGGCGATGGTGTTGTCGGGGAATACGGTATCGGCGGTGAAGTCCGGGGCTGGTTTTGTAACGAGAGTGGTAAGGCTCATTGGTGATGTCTCCTTTAGA
This sequence comes from uncultured Geobacteraceae bacterium, assembly GCA_942493195.1. GTDB lineage: Bacteria > Desulfobacterota > Desulfuromonadia > Geobacterales > Pseudopelobacteraceae > CAIPTY01. Next base: position 343,603 of record OW818669.1, read on the forward strand.
ATTGAAGTCAGAATTATAATAGTTATTTTCTACCAGCCAATAGGCATGTTGTCAATAAGATAAAAATACTCTTTTGGTCTTTTTGTGTTTTGATTATTTTTGCTGCAGGTTTGCACCACTGTCTTGCGGAGTTGATTCCTGCTGAATGTACTTCTTTACCGTCCGGCGATCCAGATTGGTGCGGCGGGCGACCTCCTCATACGTGCCGTAGCGGCTGTACAGCAGCCGGCAGTAGTCTGCCAGCAGATCCAGGGCATCCATGGTGCCGGTGTCGATATCTGCCATCAACTTCTCCAGCTGACCGGAGGGTGCAGCGGCAGTATCACCTCGGTAGTGACGTGTAATGATGATCCGCCGCACGGCCTGTTCCAACTCGCGGACGTTGCCGGGCCAGGTGTAGCCGGCGCCCAGATCGCGTGTAATGGCGTCCCGCACCAGGCGGGCATAGCTGACGGCGGATTCGCCGATCATGCGCCGCAGGATACTGCCGACCAGCGCCTCCAGTTCACGCGGTTCTTCCTGAATGCGCTGCCGCAGCGGAGGCACTACAATGATATCGGAGCAGAGCCGGTAATAGAAGTCGTCGCGGAACTGCCCCTTGTGGCGCAATTCGTCCAGTGGGCGGTTGGTGGCGGCGATTACCCGGCCGTTGAAGCGCAGTTTTTCGTGGCTGCCCACGGGCGAAAAGGTCCGTTCCTGGATAACCTGCAGCAGTTTGATTTGTACCGGTATGGAGACATCGCCGATCTCATCCAAAAAAATGGAACCATGAGGTGTGCAGCGGCTGAAGATGCCGTCGTGGTTTTCGATGGCGCCGGTGAAGGCCCCTTTTTTGTGGCCGAACAGCTCTGATTCCAGCAACGACTCCGGGTATTGGGAGAGGTTGATGGAAATGAAATTGCGGGTGAAACTCTCCACAAAACAGCCTTTGCGCGGATCGAAGGGGATGAAGCCGGAGCGGCCGATGGCCGCCGCAGCGGCACCCTTGCCGCTGCCGGTCTCGCCCAGCAGCAGGGTGGAAAAATCCTCCATGCGGTCCCAGAGCAGCTTTTCGTACCAGTTGATGTTGCAGGTGAAGATGTTGTTCCAAAGCTGCAGCCGCAGATTGTGCATGGCGGGTGAAAGACCGGTCAGGGCATTTTCAATGAAATAGAAGGCACGCCTGATCTGGTAGAAAATCCCCAGATAGCGCTGGCAGGTCGCCGTATCCATCTCCAATGCGGCCATCTGTGAAAGGATTTCGCGGGCAAACGGCACCGGGATGGGGGTGTCACCGGCGGCCATTTGTTTGAGGATGAACTCGTCAAAGATCAGGCGGTAGCGGTGGTAGATATCAAACAGAAAGGCCGTTCGCAGCAGATCACGATCTTCGCTGCCGTAGCGGCTCAGGTCACCGCGCCCCGTTTTCTTGAGTTTGGCCAGATTGTCACTGATGCGCCCGGTGGCCTTGATCACCAGATCGTCCCAGGGCATTGCTGCTGAGGTGTCGGCGATGACACGGTCAAGATCAAGTCGGCTCTGGCTGAACGGGTTAGTGAAGGCGGCCTGGGCCACGGTTTTAAAAAAGTCCCGCTCTGTGGGTGTGAGTGCTGGTTTCGTTGTCATGCACAAAATGTACATGATGCCAACACAGGGTGTCAATGCTCGTTGTGTTGAGTTGGGGCTTTGTGATCTGTTTTATTTTATTGCTACGTAATATCTGGTTGTTACGCTTGAATTGCCAGCATGGCACACTCCCTGTAATGCGGTCCCATGAAATAGTATCGCCATGTCAATGTACTTTTGGTATGGTAATCGCCGATTATGGGAGCCCCCTCATGCAGACCACAGCACCAATCATCGACATTCATTGCCACACAGCCGGCATCGGAGCCGGAGGAAGCGGTTGTCTGGTTTCTCCGGCCCTGCGACGCAATATCCGCTACCGCTTTTTTCTCAAGGCCTTTGGTGTCAGCGAGCCGGAGCTGGAGCGGCATGGCGACCGCCTGATTCTGGAACGGCTTTCGGCCAGGCTGGAAAATTCCCGGCATGTTACGTCCGCCGTGATTCTGGCCATGGATGGACCGCTGGACAGCAACGCCCAGCTCGATCACAGCCGTACGGAAATTTTCATTCCCAACGATTATCTGGCACGGGAGTGCCGGCGCTACGATAACCTGCTGTTCGGTGCCAGCATCAATCCCCATCGCCGTGATGCCCTGGATCGCCTGGAACAGGTTGCGGCCGAAGGGGCGGTGCTGCTCAAATGGCTTCCCTCCATTCAGGGCATCCGCCCCGATGACCGCCGGCTGGACCGGTTCTATCGCCGCATGCAGGATTTGGGACTGCCGCTTCTGAGCCACACCGGCAACGAGGAGTCCTTTACCTTTGCCGACAACACTCTGGCCGACCCGCAGCATTTGCGCCGTCCGCTGGAGATGGGGGTCACCGTCATTGCCGCTCACTGCGCCAGCAACGGCCGTAACCAGGGGCAGCACAACCTCCAGCGGCTACTGCCGCTGTTCGATGAGTTCGATAACCTGTACGCCGATATATCGGCCCTGACCCAGATCAACCGACTGGGACACCTGCCTAAAATTCTCCGTCATGGTCACCTGCACGAGCGCCTGCTGTACGGCAGCGATATGCCGATCATCTCCACGGGGCTCACATCCCCCTGGTTCCACGCCTACCGGGTCCCGTTGGGGAAGGTGCGCCGCATTTCTGCACTTGGTAATCCCTGGGACCAAGATGTGGAGCTGAAGCGGGCCCTGGGAATGCCGGAGGGGATGTTCGGGAATTGCGCGAGGGTTTTAAACATAATAGGCAAATGCGGTCTCACGCAAAGCTCACAAAGCACACAAAGAAATACAAAATGATGTAGGTGCTCTTTGAGACCTTCGCTTAAAAGCACCTACTTTTGGTCCGCCTTTACGTGATCATGATTTTTGAAGTTTGATTCTCATTGACTTAACAACTGACTACAAGAGGATGCCCATGAGTTCCACTGAATCCACCACCAACAAACTTCCCCGTTCCTTCGGTCGTCTGAATATCGCCCAGTTCCTGGGGGCCATGAACGATAACATCCTCAAACTGCTGATCATCTTTTGTCTAATCGGTGTGCAGGGTGCTGACAAGGCCGGTGTTATCACCGCCTCGGTCGGGGCGGCTTTTGTGCTGCCGTTCCTGCTCTTTTCGGCCCCGGCCGGCTGTCTGGCGGACCGCTTCCGCAAGTCGCGGGTGATTGTGACCGTCAAGCTGGTCGAGGTGGTGGTGACCGCCCTGGCAATAGCGGCCTTTGCCATGGGGTGGCATAACGGCCTGTATCTGGTGATCTTCATGATGGCGGTCCATAGCGCCTTTTTTGCCCCGGCCAAGTACGGTGTCATACCGGAACTGGCCGACCGCGAGCAGCTCTCCCGTGCCAATGGCCTGATCGAATCCTTCACCTATCTGGCCATTATTTTCGGGACGGTGCTGGCGTCGGCCCTGGCCCAGGCAGTTGGCGGCCGTTACTGGCTGGCGGCCCTGTTCTGTCTGGGGGTGGCGGTGGTCGGTCTGTGGGCCGCCTCCGGGATGGAGCCCACCCCCCAGGCCGATGCCGGGCGGCAGATCTCACTGTTCCCGAATGAAATCTTGCGCACGATCCTTTCCATCCGCCATGACCGTGACCTGATGCTGGCGGTGATCGGCCAGGCCTACTTCATGTTTGTGGGAGCCTATGTCCAGCTCAACCTGATCGGTTACGGCATGCAGGAGATGGGACTGGCCGAGGCCCAGAGCGGTTATCTCTTCCTGGGGGCGGCACTGGGGATCGGCATCGGTTCCCTGCTGGCGGCCAAACTGTCCGGGCGTGATGTGGAGTTCGGTATTGTCCCGATCGGCGCCATCGGCCTGACGATCTCCCTGGCCATGCTGCATGCCGTGCCGGCTTCGCTGATTGCCTGCCTGCTGATTGTGGTGGCGTTGGGCATCTCAGCCGGTCTCTTCAGTTTGCCCTTGCAGACCTTTATCCAGTTTCGCGCCAAGCCCGAGCAGCGTGGCGAGGTGCTGGCCGCCGCCAGTTTTGTTAACTGGGTGGCTATTCTGATTGCCTCCGGTCTGACCTGGCTTTTCAGCGGTCCCATGGGATTGCGGGCCGCCCAGGGTTTCAGTACGGTGGGGGTTATCACCCTGATCTGCACCCTGATCTCCTTCTGGGCGCTGCCCGATTTTCTGGTGCGTTTCCTGGCCCTGGTGGCCATGCGGGTCTTCTACCGGCTGCGCATCATCGGTGCCGAAAATCTGCCGATCGAAGGACCGGCCCTGCTGATCCCCAACCATGTCACCTGGCTGGATGCCCTGCTGCTGAGCGCCACCAACCAGCGCCGCATCCGCTTCGTCATGGAGCGCCGCGTCTACAACACCCACCTGCTGCGCGGCCTGTTCAGGCTGCTGAAGGTCATTCCGGTTTCATCGGAGGATGGCAAAAAAGGGTTGCTGGAGTTCATGAAACAGTCCCGGGCCGCCCTGGACGATGGCTTCATGGTCTGTATCTTCGCCGAGGGCCAGCTGACCCGCAACGGCATGCTGCGCGAATTTCGCGGCGGTTTCGAGCGCATCGTCAAGGGGACCGATTATCCCATCATTCCTGTTTACATCGGGGGCGCCTGGGGCAGTATCCTTTCCTATGCCCATGGCCGCATGATGTCGACCCTGCCGGCCTTTTCCCCCTATCCCATGACGGTCCTGTTCGGAACCCCAATGCCTTCGACCAGCACCGCCATGCAGGTGCGTCAGGCCGTTATGGAATTGTCTTGCGACTATTTTGATTCCCGCAAGCCGCGCCGCCATTCCCTGGAGCAGTACTTCATTCAGGCTGCGAGGCAGAACTGGAGCCGCCGGGCGATAGCCGATACCTCGGGCAAATCTCTCAACTACGGCCGGACCCTGGCCGGAGCCGTGGCGTTGGCCGGCAAGCTGGAAAGCATAATTACAAACAATTCCCTCCCCCCTGGCGGGGGAGAGTTAGGGAGGGGGGGAAACGTGCACGTAGGCCTGTTGCTGCCCCCCTCCGTGGGGGCCGTGCTCTCCAACGTGGCCCTGCTCCAGCTGGGCAAGATCCCGGTCAACCTGAACTACACCGCCGCCGAAGGTTCGCTGCGCTCGGCCGTGCAGCAGTGCGGTATCACCACCATCATTACCTCGCGGGCCTTCCTGGAAAAGGTACCGACCCTGCCGCAGTTGGAGGGGATGGTCATGCTGGAGGATCTCCTTCCCACCATCAGCGGCAGTGATAAGTTTCTGGCCCTTATAAAGGCCCGGCTGTTCCCCGTCCGGCTGCTCTGCAAACGCGAGGGCTTCAGCGCCGACAGTGTCGCCACAGTCATATTCTCCTCCGGCAGCACCGGCGAGCCCAAGGGGGTCATGCTGACCCACCACAACATCATGTCCAACATCGAAGCTTTCCGCATGGTCTTCCGGGCCACCCTTGATGACAACGTCTGCTCGGCCCTGCCGTTCTTCCACTCCCTCGGTTTTACGGCCACGCTCTGGTTCCCGCTGGTGTCCGGATTCTCGGCCGCCTACCACACTAATCCCATGGATGGCGAAACCATCGCCAAGACCGTGCGGGAGCAGCGCTCAACCCTGCTGCTGGCGACCCCCACCTTCCTGCTGGCCTATTTGCGCCGGGCCAAACGGGAGGATTTTGCTACACTGCGGCTGGTAATTACCGGAGCCGAAAAGCTCAAGAGCAAGGTGGCCGATTCCTTCGAAGAGAAATTCGGGGTGCGCCCGCTGGAAGGATATGGCGCCACGGAGCTGTCGCCGGTTATCACCCTTTCCCTGCCGGACGTGGAGGTGGGCGGTGTCCATCAGTACGGTGCCAAGGAGGGGAGCGTCGGTCACCCCATACCGGGCGTCGCCATCCGGGTGGTCGATCCTGACAGCGGCAGGGAACTCAAACCGGGCGAGGCAGGTCTGATGCTGGTGCGCGGACCCAATGTCATGCTGGGCTATCTGGGGCAGGAGACTAAAACCGCCGAGGTTGTCAAGGATGGCTGGTATGTCACCGGTGATATCGGCATCATGGATGACGATGGTTTCATCCGCATCACCGACCGCATGTCACGCTTCAGCAAAATCGGCGGCGAAATGGTACCCCACGGCGTAGTGGAGGATGAGTTGCACGGACGCCTGGGGCAGACCGGCGTGGTGGCCGTCACAGCGGTGCCGGATGAGAAGAAGGGTGAGAAACTTGTGGTGCTGTTTGCCCGTGAGGCGGCAGATGCCGAGACCCTGCAGCGCCACATGTCCGAAAGTGCACTCCCCAATCTGTGGAAACCGGGGCGCGACTGCTACATCGAGGTGGAGAGTCTGCCGATCCTGGGGACCGGCAAGCTGGACCTGAAGGGGATCAAGGAGATTGCCCTGGCAGCGGTGGGTGGGGCTTCGTCCCCATGATCCAGGCGCTCTGTGCCATACTCGGTGCCTACTTGCTGGGCTGTTTCAACACCGGCTATTATCTGGTGCGGTTCAGGGTCGGCCAGGATATCCGCACCCACGCCAGCGGCGGCACCGGCAGTCGCAATGTCGGGCGTCTGCTGGGAGCCAAAGGGTTTGTCATTACCTTTATCGGTGATGCCGGTAAAGGGATGTTGGCGGTCTGGCTGGGGGGCTGTCTGGGGCTGGCGCAGTGGCAGCTGTTGGCCGTGCTGCTGGCGGTTGCGGCCGGCCATATCTTCCCGGTCCAGCTGGGATTCCGCGGGGGCAAGGGTTTTGCCACCCTGGCCGGCGGATTGCTGCTTCTGGCACCCTATCTGCTTCTGGCCGGCTTCCTGCTGAGCGTGATGTTCCTGTCGATCGTGCGGCGCACCACCATGGCCGGTCTGCTGGGGTTGGCCTGCTCACCTCTCCTGATGGCCTTTGATCGCAGTCGCCAGGGGCAGCCCTTGTTAGGACGCGAACTTTTTATCGATCTCGCACTGGTACTTCTGATCCTGTACGCCCATCGTTCCAATATCCGTGATTTTTTTCAGAGCAGGAACAGCCTTCCCAAAGGATAACCCATGGGGCATACCGCCTGTGAAAAGATGGAATCCCGCCAGAACGGCGGTTAATGAGTGCACATATTGACTGGCTGATTTCCGGATTCGTGGTATAGAACACAGGTGAGTTTTTCAATGATATGATATGCCTGTCGTTATCCGGGAGGAGCCTGTGCCAGAGCTGTTGACCATTAATTGTCCCCATTGTGCCTATTCCAAGAATATCCCCGCCGGCAGCATTCCCGAATCCGCCCGGCAGGCCACCTGCCCCAAATGCAGGCAGGCCTTTCCCCTGAACGGCGAGACCCTGCGCTCCTGTGTGACTGCACCGGCCGCCACTCCCGGGCAGACACCGCCTACACCACCACCGCTCGATTCTGCCAGCGGCTTGACTGCAGCTCAGATAACCCCGACCGTGGTTCCGGCCCCGCCTGTTCCGCCCCGTCCCGCTCCCTGCACACTGAACTTCATCTTTCACGGCACGGCCCGCGATTATTTCGGAATATGGATCGTCAATACCCTGCTCAAGATCATGTCGGCCGGTATTTATTCTGCCTGGGCCAAGGTGCGCCAGAGGCGCTTCTTCTACGGCAGCACGACCCTGCACAACCAGCCCTTCGAATACCTGGCCGATCCCATGGCACTCTTCAAGGGGTGGCTGATTGCAGCCGGTGCCTTTATCCTCTACAGCATTGCAACACAGGTCAGCCCGACCCTGAGCGGTGTGATTGCCCTGCTGATCTTCGCCGTATTCCCCTGGCTGCTGGTGCGTTCCCGCATCTTCAATGCTGTCAACTCCTCCTACCGCAATATCCGTTTCGGATTCCGCCCCAATTACCGCGAGGCCTACGTCGTCTACTTCGGATTAACGCTGCTCTCGATCGTGACTCTCGGCCTGCTGCTGCCCTACATGCTCTACCGCCAGAGAAAATTCATGGTTGAGAACAGCAGTTACGGCTCCATTCCGTTCAGCTTCAACGCCACAGTCAAGGATTTCTACATGCTGACGCTCAAGGTTGTCCTGGTGGCCTTCGTGGTCTTCGGCGCACTTGGCCTGATTTTGTCCATGGCGGGTGGCGGCCAGCTTTTGAGTGCCTCCGCTGTCAAAGGCAAAGAGGTCTTCAATGGATTGATGCTGATTCCGTTCCTGATGTTCCCGCTGACGTACTTCATCCTGGTGGTCTATATCCAGACCGCCCTGGCCAACCTGAGCTGGAACGGTACCCGCGTGGGGAACAGCAGCTTCCTGAGTACGCTGCGCACCCGGGATATGATCGGGCTGTTTGTGACCAATGCCCTGGCGGTTCTGTTCAGCCTGGGGCTGCTGATGCCCTGGGCGACGGTGCGCATGGTCCGCTACCGTTTTGAGCATCTGCAGCTGGATGTCAGCGACGGCCTGGAGAATGTCCTGGCCGCTGCCGGGAACAGCACGGTCGGAGCGGTCGGTGACGAGTTCGGCGATGTCTTTGACATGCCGATGGATATCGGGCTGTAAGTTGCCATGAAATCAGCCAATGTTGCATATTACGATGGTAAGGTTTCCACCCGACGTGATGGCGTGCTCACCCTTGGTAGTGATGGCGTGATTCTACGCTATGAAGGCGGGGAGCAGTTTTGTCCGTTGTCCGATCTGCTGATCCCTCCGGCGATCGGTTCCGTGCGTCGCACACTCCGCTTTCCCGATGGCGGCGTCTGCGAAATAGACGATCCCGAATTCCTGGCAGGGCTGGAAAGTGCTTGTGGTCGCAGGAGTGCCCAGGGTGTCGTGCACCGTTGGGAGAAGAGCCTGCCGCTGGTGCTGACTGCCTTGGCTATTACGGCGCTGGTGGTGCTGCTGTTTGTGCGCTACGGTGTCCCTGCCCTGGCCAAACGTGCCGCCCTGGCCCTGCCGGCTGCCACCGAAACGTCCATGGGGCGCGAGTCGCTGGCCACCCTGGACAAGCTCCTGATGAAGCCGAGCAAGCTGGACCAGCAGCGCCAGGCCGAGCTAACGGCCCTGTTTCAGCGTGTGGCCGGACCTGGCGGGGTGGATGCCGGCTACCGCCTGGAATTCCGCTCCTGTCCCCCCATCGGGGCCAACGCCTTTGCCCTGCCGTCCGGGATCGTGATCATGACCGATGATCTGGTCAAGCTGGCCAAACATGATGACGAAATTGCCGCAATCTTTGCCCACGAACTGGGGCATGTGCGCGGCCGCCACATTCTGCGGCATATCATGCAAAGTTCGGTGGCCGGACTGATTGTCGCCACCCTGACCGGCGATCTGGTCTCGATCACCTCCCTGGCCGCCACGCTCCCCACGGTCATGGTGGACGCCTCTTTTTCCCGTGAGTTCGAACGGGAGGCGGATGCCGCCGCCCTTGCCTGGATGAAATCAACCGGTGTGCCGCCGCGCCGCTACGCTGAAATCCTCGGGCGGTTGCAGGCCCAACTGGATGTACGCCAGGGGACGTTGGAAAGCGGTAACAGTAATAAGGCCCGCAACTATCTTTCCAGTCATCCCGATACGGGTGACCGCATCCGGCGGATTCTGAAGGCGGGAGAGTGACATAGCCACCAGATTTTCAATCGTTTAAATAGATTAATGCTTCAAAGCCACAGCTGTAATCAAATCACATCACCCGCAGTTCCGAGAGGAGATCACCATGCGTTACCTGTTACTGGCCGTTGTTCACACGATTCTGTTTTCCACCCTGGCCTGGGCGGCCCCCACTGTGTTCTTGAAGGATGGTACCAAGGTGACCGGCAACTCGGTCTGGCAGGAGGGTAACAAGGTTTATCTGAGCAAATCCAAGGTGCTGTACGAATTCGGCCAGGATGAGGTCAAGCTGCAGGAAACCATGAAGTTCAACCGGATCGGCGCATATCAGGAGGTCAGTATTGAGGCCCGTCACACACCCTCATCGCCTGCCCCCAGAAAAGTCCGCCGGCCTGATAGACCTGCCGTTGCAGCGGTGGCCACCGTCAAACCGGTTGCTGCAACAGCGGCAGTAAAACCGGTAGCAGCGGCCGCTGCCCCGGTGACTGCAGCCCCACCGGCGCCAAAGCCGGCTGCTCCGGCAGCGGCAGCCAAAGAGAATGTCCCCCCGGCGCCCGCGCAACCGACAGCGGCCGAGCCACAGAAGGAGCTGGCGCCCGCGCCGCCGGCTATACCGCAGCCCAGTGCCGGTTTCCCCTTGGGGGCGCTGGTGATCGCGCTGGTGATCTGTCTTATTCTGGTTGCCGCCAATTGGATGATTTTTGAAAAGGCCGGTCAGGCCGGCTGGAAATGTCTGATCCCGATCTACAACATGTACATCCTGATGGTGGTGGCCGGCAAGCCGTGGTGGTGGTTCCTGCTGCTGTTCGTTCCGCTGGTGGGGGCGGTGATCTACCTGCTGGCCATGCTTTCCCTGGCTAAGAAATTCGGGCGCAGCGAACTGTTCGGCGTGGGCATCTTCCTGCTGCCGATTGTCTTCATGCCGCTGCTGGCCTTCAGCGATTCGCAGTATCAGGGGTAGACTTCATGTACATGGCCGGTTGCATTTCAGAATAACCTGAAACGCGACCGGCCTTTCCGCATTACAGCCCGACACGGCACTAGCTGTTTCATCCCAGGAGGAATCCCCATGCAAGACCCCGTAGCTCTGTTTATGTGGCTGATCAATCATCAGTTTGTGATCCTTTCTGTCATTGTCATTGTGGTTCTGTTGTGGAACTCGGTGGTGATCGTGGGCGGCAACGAGATCGCCCTGATCGAACGGCGCTGGTTCGGCTCCAAGATGCCTCAGGGGCGCGTTGTGGCCCTGGGCAACGAGGTCGGTATCCAGGCCCGCACCCTTGGCCCCGGTCTGCACTTCCTGATCCCTTTCATCTACAAGGCCTCGAAAAGCGTCTTTACCGAGATCCTGGAAAACGAGATCGGGCTGATCGAGTCGGTGGATGGTTCATCGATCCCGGCCGGGCGGATTTTTGCCGCGGTGGTGGCCGGTCACAACTCCTTCCAGGACGGCGAGGCTTTCATCAGGAACGGCGGCCAGAAAGGGCCCCAGATCGAGATCCTGCCCCCCGGCAAGTACCGCATCAACCCCTATCTGTTCAAGCTGACCAAGGGCAATGTCACCGAGATCAAGGATTTCGAGATCGGCATCGTCGAGTCGGTGGACGGCGTGGCTATTCCGGAAGGGCGCATCTTTGCCCAGGCGGTGGAGGGACACTCCTCCTTCCAGAACGGCGATGTCTTTATCAACAACGGCGGCCAGAAAGGGCCGCAGATCGAGTTTATCCCCCCCGGCAATTATCGTATCAATCCCTATCTGTTCAAGGTCACCAAGGCCGCCGCCACCAAGATCGGCGAAGGAGAGATCGGCCTGGTGGAGTCGGCCGACGGTGCCGCCATCCCGGCCGGGCGCATCTTTGCCACGGTGGTGCCGGGTCACAATGCCTTCCAGTCAGGCCAGGATTTTATCAGGAACGGCGGCCAGAAGGGCCCCCAGACCGAGATCCTGCCGCCGGGTGTCTATCGAATCCATCCCAACCTGTTCAAGATCACCAAGGCGGCCGCAGTGATTATCGCCAAGGGGGAGGTCGGCATGGTCACCGCCCAGGACGGCGCCCCGATCCCCATGGGTCGTCTGCTGGCCCAGAGTGTGGCCGGCCATTCCAACTATGAGAGCGGTGAAACCTTCCTGAAGAACGGCGGTCAGAAGGGACCGCAGATCGATGTGCTGCTGCCCGGTACCTACCGCATCAACCTGAACCTGTTCAATATCCAGATCGCCCCGGCCGCTGTGATCGAGGCTAACAAGATCGGCCTGGTGACCGCCCTGGACGGTATTCCCCTGCCGGACCGGGAATACGTGGCCTCGCCCGTGACCGGTCACAACGATTACCAGGACGGTTCGGCCTTCCTGACCAAGAACGGCCAGCGCGGCCCGCAGCTGGACGTGCTGCGCCCCGGTACCTACTACATCAACCCCTTCATGTTCAGCGTGTCCATCGACGATGTGGCCGTGATCGAGCGCGGTCAGGTCGGCGTAATCGTCTCCAACGTGGGGGAGGACCCCACCGAGGAGATGAAGAAGCGTCTGGGCTCGTCCCAGACCGGGGCCTCGGCCGAGGAGGGCAAGGAGAAGTACGTGGTGCCCAAGGGCTTTCGCGGCATTCAGGAGGAGGTGGCCGGCCCGGGTCGCTACTACCTCAACCGCCGGGCCTTCATGTGCTACATCATCGACACCACCAACATCACCATTGACTGGGACGACCAGGAGGATACCCGCTTCGATCAGCTGACGGTCATCTCCAAAGACGGTTTCCCGATCCAGGTGGCGGTCAAGGTCGTCATCCGTGTCCGCCCGGATCAGGCCCCCTACATGGTGGCCAAGGTCGGTTCCATCGACAACCTGATCCAGCACGTCATCCACCCCATGATCGACTCCTCCTTCCGCAACCAGGCCTCGACCGCCTCGGCCATGAATTTCCTGCAGAGCCGCTCCGAGGAACAGGCCAAGGCCGAAGGGCGCGCCCGGGTTGACCTGGAAAAATATCACGTGGAGTGCGTCTCGGTCCTGATCTGCCAGATCAAGCTGCCCGAAGACCTGATGCAGACCCAGACCAAGCGTATCATCGCCGAGCAGCAGCAGGAGATGTACAAGATGGAGCAGCGCTCCCAGGCCGAGCGTACCGAGATGGAGAAGATGCGCGCTACAGCCGACCAGCAGCCGACCCTGGTGGCCTCGGAGATCGCCGTGAAGGTGGCCACCCAGAAGAAGACCGAGATGATCACCCTGGCCGAGGGTAATGCCGAGTCCAAGGCACTTGAGGGCATTGGTGAAGGGAAGCGTTTGACGGCCATCGGCAACGGTGAAGCCTCCAAAATCGCCGCTATCGGTGAGGCCACGGCCCAGGCCTACAACAAGCAGCAGGAGGCCATCGGCGAAGAGGCAATCAAGCAGATCAAGATTGTGGAGCTGATTGCGGCCGCCATCGAGAACGGCAAGATCAAGATCGTCCCGGACGTGCTGGTGTCCGGCGGCGGGAGTGCCGGTGACGGCTTGATGGGGCAGTTGACCCGACTGCTGCCGGGGGTGGACCTGGGGGCGTTGGTGAAGAAACCGCCGGCTGCGCCGGAGGTTAAGGGGTAGGAGAAATGTTTCGTTTGGAGGGTTGAGCGGTTCACGCGCGCGTGAACCGCTCAACTAGGAGTTGGAGATTTTTGAATGGAAGCTATTGGGACAGTAATTTTATTATTATGCATTGTGAGCTACCTTGCTGGTCTGGTCACAATTATATCGTTTTGCAATAGGCGAATTAAGAATAAACTTATTTTAAAGTCCATAATAGCCATAGCTATTTTTTTAGTATCATTCATACCTGTCAATATACTCTTTGGCCTGTCGTATAATCTGTACAAGTTTGATGAAAAATCCAAGGACCTATTAGAATTATTAATATACTTATATTTTATTGGAGTAATAGGTATTGGACTTTATAGGGTGGTATTTGACTACTACAATCTTTACAAGAAGAAGAAAAACCAACTGAAATAACTCGTCCTCTTTCTTCGCACCCGAGGAATCACCCATTGAAAGTGGAATGATTTACTATGAAAGACCTTTGGGGTCAGATCTTGAAATATAAGAATCTGGCTTTTCAAGGCCAGACCCCTGGAAGTTTTTTAAGTGCACTTTTGGTCAAATAACATCGAGAAAGAAAACACGGCAAAAAGGAAAAGCCGATGGGATCGGCCCTTGAATAGGAATCGTGTTTGCCAAAGGGTTAAACAGAAAGACGCGTTTCAATGTCCATATGTCCGTGCAGAACACGTACAATCTCAATCGCATCGGCAAGAGTTTGGCGGTAGAAGATTACATGACTGCCAGCATTCAATTTCCGGTAGCCGATTCGAATCTCACTGCAATCCTTCCCTTTGAGCGGGTTGGCAGCCAACTGTTGAAACGAAACGTCCAGCATTTGTAGATACAAGTCGCGCTGATCACGCCCCCAACGGTTTTGTGTAAATTTGGCGATCTCTTTCAAATCTGCTTTCGCCATGTTTGTGAGAGTAAAAGTTGGCATCCGTTAACTTTCATTATCAAGTTCAGAAAGTAAGCTCTTGAGCGAATAATCAGCGGTGCCGCTTTCTTCACCTTCAATAAGCGCACGGCGCAGCAAGGACAGTTTGGTTTCCCGTTCCTCCAAAAGCCGCAGCCCGGCACGGATTGTCTCGCTGGCTGAACCAAAACGTCCTTGGACAACCTGCTGGGAAATAAAATTTTCGTAGTGTTTGCCAAGGCTAACGCTGGTATTTTTTTGCATGAGATGACCTCCATCAATGCCATTATGATAGTACCTTATAATATATATTGGTATTGTTCAACGGGTAAGATGACAGGAATATTTCAACAACTTAAAAGCTTAAAACCGCCTCTTTGCTTCAATATACCAAGCACAAAACAGAATTCTGACGAGGACCTCTTGTTATATGCCTGATCCCGCACCCCACAAAACAGCAAGTTCTGACAGCTACCGTGCCATCTACGCGGTTGTCGGCCGCATCCCAGCGGGTTGCGTGGCAACCTATGGTCAGGTTGCCAGCCTGGCGGGACTGCCGGGGCGGGCGCGGCTGGTGGGGTATGCCCTGAACGCCCTTGCGGGGCGCTCTGATCTGCCCTGGCACCGGGTCGTCAATGCCCAGGGGCGGGTCAGTCCCCGCTCCGGCGGCAGCGATGCGGATAGGGAGCAGTGGCTGCGGCTTGAGCACGAGGGGGTGCGGTTTGATGCCAGCGGCCGCATCCCTTTTGAACGGTTTCAATGGCGGCCACAGGCCGCCTGACAGGGAGCGTCGTAACAGCATGAAGAATCAAAGTCTGAAAAAGAAAACTCCGGTAATCATCGCCCGGCCGGAACACGGGATCTCCCGCTCGCTCATCAACCCGAACGCCCTGCGTATCCTTTACCGTCTGAAGGACAACGGCTATATCGGGTATCTCGTCGGCGGCTGTGTGCGCGACCTGCTGCTGGGGCGGGAACCGAAGGATTTTGACGTGGTGACCAACGCCACGCCTAACGAAGTGAAGCGGATCTTCCGCAACTGTCGTCTGATCGGGCGGCGTTTTCGCCTGGCGCACCTGCACTTCCAGGATGAGATCATCGAGGTGGCCACCTTTCGGTCACTGGCTGCGGACGAACCGGAGCCCCAGTCCGCTGGTACCCACGACGGGTCACATCGGCACCCGCGAACGTTGAAGGACGACGACGGCATGATCCTGCGGGACAACGTCTACGGCACCCCGGCCGAGGATGCCCTGCGGCGTGACTTCACCGTCAACTCGCTCTGCTACAGCATCGCCGATTTTTCCATCATCGATTACAGCAACGGCCTGGCCGATCTCAATGCCGGTATCATCCGCACCATCGGTGATCCGGACGTCCGTTTCCGGGAAGACCCGGTCCGGATGCTGCGGGCGGTGCGCTTTGCCGCCCTGCTTGGCTTCAGCATCGAGGAAACTACCCGTGCGGCCCTGGTGGCTGCTGCAGATACGATTGTCAGGGCGGCGCCGGCCCGTCTCTACGAGGAGCTGCTCAAAATATTTCTCTCGGGAGAAGCGGCTTCATGCGGTGATCTGCTCCAGCGCAGCGGGCTTTTTACGGCGCTGTTTCCGCATTTTTCGCGCTGGCTCGGCGTCGAAAATGATGGTTTTCCCCATACCGGTTTCGGACAGATGCTGGCCCGCATTGATGACATCATCCAGCAGGGCGGCAAGGTTTCTGCGCCGCTCCTATTGGCGCTGCTGTTCGGTGAGTATCTTGATGAGAAGTCGGAGCGCTTCCGGCAACGCGGCGCTCCCCGGCAGCAGAGCATTGATGCGGCAGTGGCGGAGTTCATGGGTGAAACCTGTCCGACGGTCATGATCATGAACCGCGTTGGGATTGCGCTGCGCGATATCATCAGCCAGCAGATGCGTCTGAACAAGATCCCCGGGCGAAAACCGGAGGCGTTCGTTGTCCGTCGTGATTTTGATGATATCATTGCATACTTCAGGATCACTGCTTGCGAGGAACCGAACCATGCCAGACAGCTCGACTGGTGGCTGGCGTGTGCAAAGGAGCATGAGGGGGCGCTGCCGGTGTCGCCCGAAGCGTCACAGGGTATCGAGGCGCCGCATCGAAAGAGAAAGAGACGCCGGCGGAGGAAGCCGGCTGCAAAACGCACGGATTAACCTGGAAAAAGCATTTGAAACTCGGAGACACGGAGAACACAGAGTAAAATCTGACTGATAGAGTCGAAATCACACGTTTAAAGGTTCACCAAAATGTTTTTTTTGCTTTTGCCCTTAACGTTTTGATTTCTCCGTGTACTCTGTGGTTCTGTGTTATTGAACTGCCGTTTTTAGGATTAAGGGCGTTAGCCCGCGGGAAGCCGGGGTTGCGGATATTATTGCGGGATCGTACAGACGGTTCAAAGAGCAGTAGTCTTGAGATACAGCAAAGGGAGGACACCATGAAACGTAACATGTTTGCTTCAGCCAGGCGCTATGAGGGCGTGAAGGACCCCGAAGCCGCTGCAAAGACGGTCGATGAGGTGTTTGTGCCGCTCATATCCAAGCTGCCGGGCTTCGTCGAGTACTTCTGGATCGATCTGGGTGATGGCGCGATGATGTCTATCACTATTTTTAAGACGCTTTCCGAAGCGATTAAAGCGAATGAAAAATCACGTATCTGGGTGAAGGAACACCTGAGTTCGGTGCTGGCGCCCTCGGTCCGGATCGAGGCCGGGTCAATCGTCGCGTATAAGGGGAAATAGCGGGGAGTCAGCGGGACAGGTCTGTGCCGGGCCATGCGACAGTTACACAGAACCTGCCCTGCAGTGTTCCTTCGACTACCAGGTCTGGGTAACAGAGTCGGGCGATACTGCCACTGTAGCCCGCAGCCAGTCGAACTTGGACTTCAGCAGGTCAAAATCCGGTCCGGAGGTGACAAATGTCGCTTTACCCTTGATCAGGAACCCGGCGCCCGGCCCATGCAGGCCCTGCACTTTGCTGCTCCCCAGAGTGACCAGGACTTCCGGGTTGAAGGTGATATTGGCTTCGGTGCGATGCATGTAACCGGCCGGGATCAACAGACGGCCTTCGGGGGAGACCCGGAGGTAACTGTTCCAGGTGTTGACCATGTGCGGCCCGTCCTGGCCCAGGGTGGCGATGGCGACTACGCCGTCTTGTTTGAGGACTTCCAGCAGTTTTTCGGTAATCATTGATTTCTCCTGTTGATGAAATAAGGGTGCAGGTTTCATGTATGCTGGTTAAAGCCGAGCATCATTTCACGATCGATCTTATCGCTCATCGCTCAAGCTGGACAAGCAAATATTCGTTACTGCATGGAAAAAACCTTCATCGGAAATAATAAGGCGACAGGCAACAGTAATGGCATATAACAGTAACAGTCAGCCTGTCCCGATTTAGTTCGACTCAAGAATAATGCCGTCAATAGTAGTAAAACAGGGAAAAATGGTCGCCTGCCGCCCTGGTTTGACAAGGAGAAGGAATGTCGAAGAAAAACGTAACCACAAAAGACCCAGGCAGCACAGTAACCAGGGACGTACGGCTTGATGAGGATGCCTTCCGCAGGCTTCCGCTGGTCGAAAAACGGGCCTACCTGGAGCAGGTGCTCCCCAAGGAGAAACTGGCCCTGATCCTGGATGATCCGGACAGCACCGTACTGGCCCGGGCTATGCAGCCTCACGAACTGTACTGGCTTTTCAAGGAGGAGGGCGGCGCTGATGCCATGCGGTTGCTGGCCTTGGCCAGCCCGGAACAGTGCGTTTTCATTCTGGATATGGAACTCTGGCGGGGTTGGTCGCTGCTGGAGAATAAGGCGGTTCAATACCTGGGGTATCTCCTGCAGGGGGGTGTGGAGCATTTTCTGGAACTGCTGCCCCATCTGGATTTCAACCTGCTCTCCCTGTTGCTGGGGAGAGAACTGGTTGTAGCGGGGGGGATCGGCGATCTCAATACGGACGAGGAACGTCAGACCGATTGGGACCACACCTTTGATGATGTATTCCTGATTAAATTCAAGAACCCCAAGCACGCCCAGATCATCGGGCTGTTCCTGGAACTGATCTGTCGCTATGACAATTCCCTGTACACGTCACTCCTGGAAAGTGTCAGCGGCGAAGTCGACATCGAAGCGGAAGAGGAGTGTTACCATACAAAATCCGGCCGTCTGGCCGATCTGGGCTTTCCCCCACGCGAGGAGGCGCTGGAGATCTACTCCCGCATCGACCCGACCACCTTTAACCCCGGTCGCAACAAGGTCCTGCAGCAGGCGGTCGAAGCCACCACGCTTCCAGGGATACTCCTTGGCGGAAAGACCTTTCTCGAGCGGGTCATCGCCCGGACGGATTCGGATCTGTTCCGCATGGAGCTGAATTACCTGATTAACACCGCCCTGGTGGCCGATGAAGCCCACCTGGCCGACATGGAGCAGATGCGATCGGTGGTGGAGCGGGTTTACGGGTATCTGAACATCGCCCTGGAATACCTGTGCGCAGGGGATGAGACCAGAGGCGTGGAGATCGTCGCCGGTGAGTATCTGAAACGGCTCTTCCAGCTGGGCTTCAGCCTTGTGATCGCCCTCAAGATCAGGGCCGAGAAGCTGAGCGACACGGAGTACGCCACGGGTAAGGCCCTGTCTGGTTTGAAGGCCGCCCGTCCCCGCTATTATCGCGGGCTTGACCCCGACGGTATCGACGGCTACCGGGAATTCATGGAGCTGGGGGATGTGACCAGGGTGGCAGATTTCCTGAAAGGGCTGGAAGGGTGATTGTGGTACTGATTGATAACGGGGGGACCGTTTGATACCAGCGGTCAGCATGCCCTCAGCAGGTGGATAGACTCCAAAATCGATTCAAAAGGAGATTCCGTTATGAAAAAAACTGTCATTGCCGTTCTGTTCGCTCTGGCCCTCCCCGTTACCAGTTTTGCTGCCGACACCATGCGTGACGGGTACTGGGAGCTGATCACCACCATGGAAATGCCCGGCATGCCTGTGAAGATGGCGCCCACCAAGGTAAAACACTGCTACTCCAAGGAAGATGTCAAGGATCAGAAAAAGACTATAACCACTGATAAAAACTGTACCGTTACCGATTTAAAACAGTCCGGCAATAAGGTCAGCTGGAAGATGAAGTGTACCGGTAAAAATGCCGGTGTCTTCAGCGGCGAGACGGTTTACAGGGGTGACGCCTACGATTCGACCATGAAGATGCAGGCCCAGGGACAGACCATGAATATGAAGGTCAAGGCCAAGCGGCTGGGGGATTGTCCGTAAATTCCATTGGCAACACATACGATGTGGCTGACCTACAAACACTTCTGCGATCACGTAGCACAGTGGCGGGTAGGACTTCGTGAAACAAATATGTTCCAACATAACAGTATTCATTGCCGGAGGTCATAAACCATGAGCTTCATCCTCGCCCTTGACCAGGGCACGACCAGTTCCCGCGCCCTGGTGTTCGACCATGCCGGCAGCATTTGTGGTCTGGCACAGAAGGAGTTTCGCCAGATCTTTCCCGCGCCCGGCCTTGTGGAGCACGATGCCGAGGAAATCTGGGCCTCACAGCTGGGGGTGGCCGTGGAGGCCATCGCCCGGGCCGGAGTGACCGCCGCCGATATTGCCGCCATCGGCATCACCAACCAGCGCGAGACCACGGTGGTCTGGGAGCGTGCCACCGGCAAGCCGATCCACCATGCCATCGTCTGGCAGGACCGGCGCACGGCCGGCGAGTGCGACCTGCTGCGGACTCAGGGGCATGAAACGACCTTTCGTTCCAAAACCGGACTGGTGCTGGACCCCTATTTCTCCGGCACCAAACTGGCCTGGATACTGGATCATGTACCCGGTGCCCGGACCAGAGCCGAGAGGGGCGAGCTGGCTTTCGGCACGATCGATTCCTGGCTGGTCTGGAACCTGACCGGTGGTGAACGCCACCTGACCGATGCCAGCAACGCCTCCCGTACCCTCCTTTACAATATCCATGACAATGCCTGGGATCCGGAGTTGCTGGGTCTGCTCCGTATTCCCCCGTCTATACTGCCCGAAGTCGTCGATTCCAGCCAAGTTTACGGCCACACCGCCTCAAGGTTACTTGCTGCACAGATACCGATTGCCGGCATGGCAGGCGACCAGCAGGCGGCCCTGTTCGGCCAGCTCTGCGACCGCCCCGGGATGGTCAAGAACACCTATGGCACCGGCTGTTTCATGCTGATGCATACCGGTGACCGCCCGGTGGTCTCCGGCCAGAATCTGCTGACAACCGTGGCCTGCCGCCTGGGGGGGCGAACAGAATACGCCCTGGAAGGGAGTGTTTTTGTGGCCGGGGCGGCGGTGCAGTGGCTGCGGGATGGTCTCGGCATTATCCGCTCCTCGGCCGAGGTGGAGACCCTGGCGGCCTCGGTGCCGGACAACGGCGGCGTCTACCTAGTACCGGCTTTTGCCGGGCTGGGAGCGCCGCACTGGGATCCCTATGCCCGCGGCACCCTGGTTGGGCTGACCCGTGGCACCACGGCCGGCCACATTGCCCGGGCCACCCTGGAGAGTATCGCCTTCCAGAGCGCTGACCTGCTGCGGGCCATGGAGGCGGATGCCGGCACCCCGCTGCGGGAGCTGCGGGTGGATGGCGGTGCCACCGCCAATGATCTGCTGATGCAGTTCCAGGCCGATCTGCTGGGGTGTCCGGTGGTGCGGCCACAGGTGCGGGAAACCACGGCGCTGGGAGCGGCCTATCTGGCAGGGCTGGCGGTAGGCTACTGGCGGGACCGTTCGGAACTCAGCCAGCTCTGGCAGGCCGAACGGACCTTCACTCCAGGCATGGGGCGAGATCGGGCGGCGGAGCTGCAGCATGTCTGGAGCAGGGCGTTGGAACGTTCCAAAGGGTGGGTGCAGCCGTGAAAAAGTTAAATCAGTTCCCTCCCCCCTGGCGGGGGAGGGTTAGGGTGGGGGGGAGGTTGCCATGCAATCAGTAAGTAGCACCTTCACCCACCCCCTAACCCCATCTCGTCAAGGGAGGGGGGATCTTTCTGCAAGAGGTCTGTACCTGTCCCAACTGGAAAACGAAACCTGGGATATGATCATCGTCGGCGGCGGTGCCACCGGGCTGGGTACAGCGGTGGAGGCGGCCAGCCGCGGCTACCGTACGCTGCTGCTGGAACAGGGTGACTTTGCCCAGGGAACCTCCAGCCGCAGTACCAAGCTGATCCATGGCGGGGTGCGCTATCTGCAGCAGGGTAACCTGTCGCTGGTACTGGAGGCTCTGCGGGAGCGGGGCCTGCTGATCCGCAATGCTCCCCACTTGGTGCACAATCAGTCCTTCGTTGTGCCGCTCTACGACTGGTGGGAAGGTCCGTTCTACGGGGTCGGCCTCAAGCTGTACGATGTGCTGGCCGGCAAGCTGGGTTTGGGGCCATCGTGCCTGCTGTCGCGGGAGGAGACCCTGCAGCATCTTCCCACGGTGGAACCCCATGGCCTCAAGGGTGGCGTAATTTATCATGACGGCCAGTTCGACGATGCCCGTTTGGCGGTCACCCTGGCCTTGACGCTCTCAGACCTGGGAGGCGTGGCGCTCAACTACCTGCCGGTGACCGGCATCACCCGCGAGAATGGTCTGGTGGCCGGCGTGCAGGCTCAGGACCGGGAGAGCGGCCGCGCGTTCAGCATCCGAGGGCGTGTGGTGGTCAATGCGGCCGGTCCCTTTATTGATGGGGTGCGCCGCATGGTTGATCCCGAAGCCCGCGACCTGATTACCCCCAGCCAGGGAGTGCATCTGGTGCTGGAGCGTTCCTTCCTGCCGGGTGACAGCGCTATCATGGTGCCCCATACCGACGATGGCCGGGTGTTGTTTGCCGTACCCTGGCATGGCCGCACCATTGTTGGCACAACAGACACGGCAATTCCTGCTGCGGTGTTGGAGCCACGGCCCCTGCCGGAGGAGGTCGATTTCCTGCTTTCCCACGCCGCTCGTTACTTGACCCGTCACCCGCAACGCTCCGATGTGTTAAGTATTTTTGCCGGTATCCGTCCACTGGTGCGGGGTGACGGCGGCGCTACCGCCTCGCTGTCGAGGGATCACACACTGCTGGTGGAGAGCAGCGGCCTGGTGACGATTGCCGGCGGAAAGTGGACCACCTACCGCAAGATGGGTGAGGATACGGTTACTGCAGCGGCCCAGGTGGCCGGGTTGGACGTACACCCATCGGTAACCGCCGAACTGCGGGTTCATGGCTGGCAGGAGGGTGGTGACCCGGCCGACCCGCTACAGGTGTACGGCAGTGATCGTGCCGGATTGGAGGCGTTGCTTCGGGAGAATCCCGCCTGGCGGGAGCGGCTGCATCCGGACCTTCCGTATCGTGTGGGCGAAGTTATCTGGGGTGTACGCCATGAGGCCGCCCGGACGGTGGAGGATGTGCTGGCTCGCCGCACCAGGGCGCTGTTGCTGGATGCCCGTGCCAGTATGGCTGTGACAGCCAGGGTTGCCGGATTGATGGCCGGGGAGCTGGGGCAGGATCAGGCCTGGCAGGATGCCCAAGTAGTTGCATTTACGGAACTGGCCCGGGGGTATCTGCTGGAATAGCGTTGTGTGAAGTTTCCCTGGGGTGGGAATTGTAGAGGGGTTAGCATTAAACCTAGAAAAAGCATCTGAAACACAGAGTCACAGAGAACACGGAGTAAAATCTGAGAATTATTAATCAAAGAATGTTTTTATGATTCACCCAAAAGGAGAATCTCGCTTTTGCTTTAAGTCCTTTATTTCTCTGTGTACTCTGTGTCTCTGTGTTATTGAACTGCTGTATGTCGGTTAAATCTTAAAAACGTTATTACCAGGTTAAAAAAACCGTATTACTTTATGGTTTCTACCGATCAAACCGTCCGGCACAATCATCCTGCCCTCCGCGAATCTTTTCCACACCATGTCCGATCGTCGGCCAGACCGCCGCCAGGTTTTCCAAGGCCCCCTTGGGGCTGCCGGGCAGGTTGATAATCAGTGAGCGGTTGCGGATGCCGGCCGTGGCCCGTGACAGCGAGGCCATGGGGGTGATCTTGAGGCTCTCCAGTCGCATCAGCTCTCCCAGGCCGGGGATCATGCGGCTGCAAACCTGCGCCGTTGCTTCGGGGGTTACATCCCGGGGGGAGACGCCGGTGCCGCCGGTGGTCAGGATCAGGTCGGCCAGGTCCCGGTCGGCCCACTCCGTCAGTACCTCTACAATCTGGTCATATTCATCGGGAATCACCCGGGCATGCACGGTCTGTACGCCGCGTTCCGCCAGCCAGGACGACAGTGCCGGCCCGCTTTGATCTACCCGTTCACCCCGCGACCCTTTGTCACTGAGGGTTAGTATCGCCGCTCTAATCTGGTTCATCGTTATTATCTCCCCTCAGTAGGCTCCCGGGTCATGTCCGACCACCGCATCCCGCCGATAGGTACCGCTCTTGCCGCCTTCCTTGAACAGCAGGCTGATCTGCCCGATGGCGATGGATTTGTCGGCCCCCTTGCACATGTCGTAGATTGTCAGGGCCGCCAGGGTGGCGCCGGTCATGGCTTCCATCTCCACCCCGGTCCGTTCCAGGGCCTTGACTGTACAGATCACCAGGATTGATCCGGAGACGGCATCCTGCTCGAACTCGATTGCTGCATGGTGTATGGCCAGCGGGTGCGAAAGGGGGATCAGCTCCGATGTACGCTTGACGGCCTGGATGCCGGCCAGGCGGGCCACACCGAAGACATCGCCCTTGGCGATGCCGCCGCTGTTGATAGCAGCCAGAAGGTCCGGCGACATCTGCACCAGTGCCTCGGCGATGGCGGTGCGCAGGGTGGGCTGTTTGGCGGAAACATCCACCATGACTGCGTTGCCCCGATCATCAAAATGATTGAAATTCATTGGTGGTCTCCCGTTTATTCCTGCGGCAGGTACTGTTCGAACTGCTTTTTGTCAATGGAACAGCGATGGGCCTCTTCAGGATTGATACGCTTGGTTTTGAGCAGGTCCAGCAGGTGTTGATCCATCAGCTGCATGCCGTCTTTCTTGGCGGTCTGGATGATGGAGGGGATCTGGAATGTTTTCCCTTCGCGGATCAGGTTTGCAACTGCCGGTGTGCCCAGCATGATCTCCAGGCCGGCCACGCGCCCCTTGCCGTCGACGGTTTTGAGCAGTTGCTGGCAGACGACCCCCTTCAGGGACTCGGAGAGCATGGAACGCACCTGCTCCTGCTGGTCGGTGGGAAAGACATCAATAATGCGGTCGATGGTCTTGGCGGCGGTATTGGTGTGCAGGGTGCCGAAAACAAGGTGTCCGGTTTCGGCAGCACTCATGGCCAGCTGAATGGTGGTCAGGTCGCGCATTTCGCCCACCAGGATGATGTCCGGATCCTCGCGCAGGGCCGCCCGCAGCGCCGATGCAAAACTTTCGGTATGTTCGCCGATCTGGCGCTGATTCAGGAGTGATTGCTTGTTCTCGTGGATGAACTCCAGCGGATCCTCCAGGGTCAGGATGTGCTCTTTACGGGTGGAGTTGATCAGGTCGATCATGGCCGCCAGTGTGGTGGATTTGCCCGAGCCGGTCGGCCCGGTTACCAACACCAGCCCCTTCTTGAAGTTGGTCATGCGGCGGACACCCTCCGGCAGGCCCAATTCGTCGGCGGTCAAAATTTTGGTGGGAATAATGCGAAACACCGCTGCCACCCCGCGATGGGTCATCATGATGTTGCCGCGGAAACGGGCCAGATCAGGCACCGCATAGGCAAAATCCAGGTCCTTGGTGGCATTGAAATGGGCCTGCTGCTTTTCGTCCAGAATCTCGAACAGAACGGACATCAGTTCGTCATGCCCCAGTGCCTTGAACTGCAGGCGTGCCATTTCTCCGTGCAGGCGGAAAATGGGGGGATTGCCACTGGAGAGGTGCAGGTCAGAGGCCCCCTGCTCCTTCATCATCCTGAATAATGCGTCGATCTTGGCCATATATATCTTCTCCTTCGATTGTTGTATCCCCTCTTCCCGGGGGAGAGGGTGGCCGCAGGCCGGGTGAGGGGCAACCTACAGTATCACCGCTGCAATATACTCCTCCGGTGAAACCTGGCCGTTCAGCAGCAGCTGTAGCCCCTCTTCCTTGATCCCCTGATACTCGATCCCCTGCAGATAGCACTGCAGCGTTTCCACATCGGTTGACTGTTCGAAGACCTGCAGGAACGGGGCGTCGAATTCGATCACATCCAGCAGGAACTTACGGGCACTGAAGCCGCTGTGGCCGCAGTGCTTGCAGCCGCTGGTGCGGTAGTAGGCTGCCGGTTGATGCTCCAGTCCCATGGCGGTGATCTCCTCGGCCGGCGGGAGGTATTCGCTGCGGCAATCGCTGCAGAGCATCTGGATCCCTTTGAAGGAGACCACTCCGTTGACAAAGAACGGGAGGAAATAGTTCTTCTGCTGGTACAACAGCAGTTGACGCAGCACGTTGGTCGTGCCGCGGATCTGCAGTCCGGCCAGTACCAGCTTGCCGCGCATGGCAGCCCGGCAGGCGGCGCTGAACGGCAGCGCTTCGGTGGCATCTTCAACCACCAGGATGTCAGGGGCGTGATCAAGGGCGTCCATAATTACCCGGGCCCGTTCGGATTCGGAGGAGGGGAGCTGGATGCGGGGAAAACGCTTGTTCATGCGTCCGGGACCTTCGCCCAGGATGATGACGTTCCGGCCGTCGGTGGCCATCTCTTCCAGCATCAGGTCGATGAATCGGTCACGCTCCTGCACATTGCGGGAGGCGAAGAAGGTGATGCCCCGTTGTGCCCGTGCCAGGGCTGCAAAGCCGATCTCCTGGGGAGCAGGAAGATGGAGCCCGGACAATCTGGAGGGGATACTGACCGCCACGTGGGGACGGATGGTGATGTAGTCGCCCCCGTAACCGGCTAGAACCGAAACCTGGAAGGTGATGGGATGGCAGCGGAATTCGAAGGTCAGCAGGCCACCGCCTCCCTGGTCACCGGTCTGGATCATGCCGGCGTTCTTGCGGATTTTGAGGGCCAGATCGGGGTAGTAGTTGCCGGCCAGGGTTCCCAGGGTGCGGGAGACACCGCTGCGGCGAGCGCTGATGGCGATGGTATCGCCCAGTGGCTGCAGCGACAGGGATGAAAAACGCTGCTCCAGGATGTGAATCAAGAGAGCTTCCAGCAGACGGCCACCACTCAGGTCGCCATTGATCGCTTCGAGAGTCACGGCATCGAAGGCCCCCGATTCAAATCCCAGGGACTCTTTGCCGGCTTCGCCGTAGCAGCTGTCGATGATTTCGCGAATTTCGCGGATCAGGGCCACGGAGACATTGACCACACAGCCGGAGATCTGTTCAATGGCCTCAATGGCCGGCTTGTTGAGCGGATCGGATATGGCGATGTTCAGTTCGTTGCCGGCCTTGATCAGTGGGATCAAATTGTAGGTGCGGGCCAGATGGGCCGGAACCAGGCGCAGCGCTTCCGGATCAATCATTTCCCGTTTCAGGCGGATGTAGGGGATATCCAGTTGGTTGGAGAGAGCCCAGTCGATATCCTCCTGGGCAACAATACCCAGCTTGATCAGCGCCTCTCCAAAACGGACCCCGCTCCGTTTCTGTTCTTCCAGTGCAGCTGAAACATCGTCACTGTTAATGATCTGACACGCCTGGAGGATGTCCCCCAGGGTTCCCTTCTTGTTGTCAGCCATGCTCCCCTCCGGTGTTCGGGTAGTCCAAAACTTCTTATTCTCCGCGATCACTGCGGTTTTCAAAACGGGTATGTTCGCCGACAAAGGTCAGCTCGATGGTGCCCAGGGCGCCGTTTCGCTGTTTGCCGATGATCAGTTCGGCGTTGCGCTCATGCCCCTTGCTGCAGGTCACGTCCGGCTTGCGGCAGTCCTCGCAGTAGACCGACTCGCGATAGACGAACATGATGATGTCGGCATCCTGTTCGATGGCTCCCGATTCACGCAGGTCGCTCATCATGGGGCGTTTGTCGGCCCGTTTTTCCAGCTCGCGGTTAAGCTGCGAAAGCGCCACTACCGGAACATTCAGCTCCTTGGCCAGCGCCTTGAGTGAGCGGGAGATCTCGGAAATCTCCTGCTGACGCGATTCAGGATTGCTGCTTCCCTTCATAAGCTGCAGGTAGTCGACAATGATCAGGCCGATGTCGTGCTCGCTCTTCAGACGGCGGGCCTTGGAGCGCAACTCCAGAACCGTGATGGAGGGGGAGTCGTCGATGAAGATCTTGGCGTCGTGCAGGATGCCGGCGGCCTTGGTCAGGCGAGGCCAATCCGAATCCTGGAAATGTCCGGTGCGCATGCGGCCGAAGTCAACCCGGGCGATGGAGGCCAGGAAACGCATGACCAGCTCCTCCTTGCCCATCTCCAGGGAGAAGATCACACAGGGCACCTTCTTCTTGCTTTCGGCGCTGGCGTACTGGGCGATGTTCAGGGCCAGGGTCGTTTTTCCCATGGCGGGTCGCGCCGCCACGATGATCAGGTTGCCGGGCTGGAAACCGGCGGTTTTATGGTCCAGATCCACATAACCGGTGGGGACGCCGGTGACATGCTCCTTCTGGTCGTGGAGGTTTTTGAGGATTGTGAAAGCCTCTTTCAGAACCGACTGCACCGGCACGTACTGGGGGCGCGATTTGTTCTCGGAGATCTCGTAGATTTCCTTCTGGGCCTTATCCAGCATATCCTCCACATCGGCCTGTTCGTCGTAGCCGCGGCTGACGATCTCCGTCGCTACGCTGATCAGCTTGCGATTGGTGGATTTCTCCTTCACCATCTTGCAGTAGTAGGAGATGTTGGCGGCCGTGGGGACGTAATCCACCAGCGTGGCCAGATAGGCGGCCCCGCCGATCTCATCCAGTTCACCGGCTTTCTTGAGCATGTCGGTCATGGTGATGAAGTCGCACGGTTCGCGCATGTCGGACAGCTTCATCATGGCCTGGAAGATCTTGCGGTGGCTTTCGCGGTAGAAATCCTCCGGGGTAAGCATCTCCAGCACGCGGTTGATGGCGTCGTTGTCGATCAGAATGCCGCCCAGGATGGACATTTCGGCTTCCAGGCTCTGGGGCGGGAGTTTGCGTAGGTCGGCGTTGCTCATATGTTTGGGTTATCTCCTGTGTTCCCGTTTGTCATCAATCATTCCGCCGGTTAATTAAATTCACAATTACTTTAACGATTGTGTCCTTTTCATCAGGTTTACTCTCGGCAATCAAGAGAGTTAGAGCGACCAGAGCGTTGTCTGCCAAACGTTTGCTGCCGTCGGAGCGATAGAGGATACCATTCATGCCCAGGAAGTAGATAAAGATGGCTGCGGCAATCCGTTTGTTACCATCACTGAAAGCGTGGTTTTTAACAACGAAATACAGAAGGTTTGCTCCCTTCTCTTCTATGCTGGGGTAGAGCTCTTTTCCATCAAAGGTCTGATAGATTGTTCCTAAGGCACTCTTGAATCCCTGGTCCTTTTCAATGCCGAAGAGGCCATCGAACTCGTGCTTCATGGAGGTGATTATTTCCATTGCCTTGTCGTAGGCGATGACATGCAGAGTCTTTCCGGTAGTCGCCTCAATGGCCAGGGTACCGTGGTCATATCGGTCAAGAAGTGTCAAGGCATAGGCGTAGTCGGCGATAACCCGGAGAACGTCTTTGCCGGTTTCGCTGACCAGTTCCTGATTTGCAAGGGTGCGGGCCAATATTTCCACAGTCTGGCGCATATCCGCCAGCTTTTCTGCTTGTTCGCGAAAACGTTGCTCGTTAAGCGTGTAGCCCTTGATGATGTGATCTCGCAGAACTCGCGTGGCCCATTGGCGGAACTGGGTTCCTTGCCTGGATTTGACCCGATAACCTACGGAGATAATGACGTCGAGATTATAAAAACGGATCTTTCTGTTAACCTTGCGGGTACCTTCGTTTTGAACTACCGAGGAATCCTCGGTAGTTCCATCTGGCTGCAACTCCCCCTCTTTGTATGCATTACGGATATGCAAGCCGATAGTATCGCTGTCCTTATCAAAAAGCTCTGCCATCTGTTTTTGAGTCAGCCAGACGGATTCATGATCAAGGCGAACGTCGAGTGAGGTAGTGCCATCTGGACTCATGTAGATAATAATGTTGTTGGTATTATCGGTTGACATGGAGGTTCCACTGAATGTCTGTATTTCGCTGTTTTTCATAGCTTTCTAACGAGGCTCCGGCGCAGTGGGCAGTTTCAACGTCGCGTTATGGAACGTAACGCGACCTACTAGCTGTATCCTCCTCATTCGCCTCATCGGAGGTTGGATATGCACTGATTGTAACTCCAATGCCTGCCCTACTAAAAAGAGCCATGTCTTCAGGTGAAATGTAAATGCTCACTGAATATTGTTTTGAATCTCCTACCGTTACGCCAATATCCAGCCCCAGAGTTACACCTGCAGAACTCAGACCTTTCAATTCATCGAAGTATTCCTCAACAAACGTTCGGATATCGTCTTCAAGTTCTTTCAAAGACTCAGCGTCAGTAATTGTGAGATTGCATCCTGAGTTATCGCGAGGTTTGCCTCTTCGGCTAACTTCGCCCTTATGCCAGATGGCTTCCGTCTCGAAGCCCATCCGCTGAATGAAGTCATCGGGATTCCAATTTGGGCTATAACAACGAAGAACTGCGAGTAGCATCTTTTTCTCTCTGAGGTATATTTCTCATCATTTAACTCATCCCCCCAAACGGAACATTTATTTCCTGTGGGCAGCAATCACAGCCTTGACCGCCTCAACCACGTCGCGGGCATCGTTCATGGTCATTTTAGGGAAGAGCGGCAGGGAGAGGATCCGCTCCGAGGCGTAGCTGGCATTGGGCAGTTCCTGGTCGGCAACCGGCAGGTGTTCGCGGTACCAGGCGTGGTGGTGGATGGCCTTGTAATGCAGGCCCGAGCCGATGTTGTGTTTTTTCAGCTCCTCCATGAAACGATCTCGGTCAATCGTCAGCTGTTCGATCCGTACCAGCGGGGTGTAGAGGTGCCAGGCGTGGCGCTGCGGGTAGGGTGCGTACTGCGGCAGGGCCAGTTCGGCCACATTGGCAAATTCACGGTTGTAGTATTCGGCCACGTCGCGGCGCAGGTCGATGAAGCGATCAAGTTTGGGGAGCTGGTGGATGCCGATGGCGGCCTGGATATCCATCATGTTGTATTTGAAGCCGGGCATGAGGATGTCGTAGTTGGGGGTGCCGCTGGCGGCAAAGCGCTTCCAGGCCTCGCGGCTCATACCGTGAAACTTCATCAGCGAGATCTCTTCGGCCAGGTTTTCATCGGCAGTGCAGACCATGCCCCCTTCGCCGGTGGTGATGTTTTTGTTGGGGTGGAAGGAGAAGATCGAGATCGAGTCCAGCGAGCCGACCCGTTTTCCTTTGTACTCGGTTCCGGCGGCGTGGGCGGCATCTTCAATGACCGTCAGGCCGTGCTCTTTGGCCAGGGCAAAGATCGGGTCCATATCGCAGGACTGGCCGGCAAAATGCACCGGGATGATCGCCCGTGTCCGGGGGGTGATCTTCTCCCTGATTCGGGTTACATCAATATTGAGGGTGCCCGCTTCGATATCGGCCAGGACCGGGGTACCTCCGCACAGGATAATCATGCTGACGGTGGAGGCGAAGGTCATGGGGGTGGTGATGATCTCATCGCCCTCCTTGATCCCCAGAGCCAGCAGGACCAGGTGCAGTCCGGCGGTGGCGGAGGTCAGGGGGATGGCATAGGGGGCGCCCACATAGGCCTTGAAGGACTCTTCGAAGCGCTTGACTTTGGGACCGGTGGTGATCCAGCCCGATTTGAGCGAATCAACGACCTCGTTGATCTCAGCATCTTCGATGGTGGGGGTCGAAAAGGGGAGAAAGGTAGCACGCATTGTGGTTGATACTCCTTAAGATGGTGATTCAGCGGTTGCTGACCAGGACGCGGCGTCCGGCCTCGGCCTTGATGAGTGGTTCCGGTTTCAGCTGGGGGCGGAGCGTCTCCAGTTCCCTTTTCTTTAAAAATAGCAGGACATGTTTTTCACTGCTCCAGAGCGTCAGCAGGGCGGCCTGGTCGGGAAACCATGCCTTCTGGTCACCCTGCTGGCTGCCGAATTCCAGCTCGTCGATCTTGCCGGTGACCATTACACGCCGTCCGGTATACCAGGAGACGGCCTGCATGGGGCCGAAGGAGACCAGAGCGGTGTCCGGTCCGACGATTGAACGGGCCTTGAGGGCCAGATCTCGGGGGGATTCGCTGCCGGCGATCTGCGGCATGATCATGGGGGGGATGCAGATTTCCAAAAGGAAAGCGCCGATGATCAGCACGACCAGCATACGGAGAGGATTGCGTCCGGCACTGGCCAGGGTGCCGATGCCCTGAAAGAGGAACAGTCCCCCCAGTGTCAGGCTGGCGGTCAGGGTAAAGGCTGGTGCGTGGCGGACAAACTGATTCAGGCCATTAGACCAGCCTGGTACCTGTTCTCCCAGCATTGCTGCGATCTGCGGCAGTCGGGCATACCCCAGGGCGGCGATGCCGATGATCGTCAAGCCGCCCCCCAGCAGCAGGGCGGCGGATTTGATGGTGCGCCCCTTGCCGTCCATGATCAGGTCGATGCGATGGGCGATCAGGATCGCCAGCGGGGGGAAGATCGGCAGGATATAGGGGATCAGTTTTGAACTGGATTTGGAGAAGAACAGGAAGATCAGCGCTGTCCAGATCACCAGGAACATGCCGGAGTTCCCCTCTTCGTGGTGACGGTCGCGCCAGGCTCTGGTCAGGGCGCCCGGGATGAAGAAGGCCCATGGGAGCATGGTTCCCAGCAGCACCGGCACGAAAAACCAGAAGGGCTGGTAGCGTCCATGCACGGTGCTGGTGAAGCGCTGGAAATGCTCGCGGATGAAGAAAAAGTGGGCGAACTCCGGGTTCCTCAGCGAGACGGCCACAAACCAGGGGGCCGCCACGGCCAGGAACAGCAGCAGCCCGCTACCCAGACGCATTTCAGTCAGCAGACGCCAGCGGCGGCTCAGTAGCAGGTAAAAGAAGATGATGCCTGCCGGGAAAACTATGCCGATCAGCCCCTTGGCAAGAACCGCCAGGGCGCTGAAAAAATAGAACAGATACCAGGGCAGGTTGCGGGAACGGCGCCCCTCCCGCAGGGTGGCCACCACAAAGGCCCCCAGGGCTGCCGTCAGACAAAAGGTCAGCAGCATGTCCGTCAGGATGATGCGCGACTGTATGACGAAACCGGCCGAGGTACCTATGATCAGGGCCGCAAGCAGGGCGCAACGGCGGCCGTAAAGGTGCCGGGCGATGATATAGGTGGCCAGCACCGTCAGCAGGCCACACAAGGCCGACGGAAAGCGGGCGGCAAATTCGTTCTGCCCGAAGAGCTTCAGCGAAGCGGCATTGATCCAGTAGAGTAGCGGCGGCTTCTCAAAATATTTGACGTAATTGAGGGTCGGGGTGATCAGGTCGCCCCGTTCCAGCATCTCGCGCGGTATTTCGGCGTAGCGCCCCTCGTCCGGGTCAATCAGGGGGAGACTGCCGAGGTTCAGGAAGAACGGAAAGGCAAAGACGACTGCAAGCAGAAGAAGTTCACGCAGCCAACAACCGGAACTGTGGCGGGTATAAACTTTCAGGTCTTTCATGAGCCCCCCTTTTCCCGCCGGATCAGGTCGAACGGTTCGACGGCGAAGGGGAGTCTCATGAGGGTGCGCTGGTTGGGGTGCAGGGTTTCCACCGACTCGGTTGTTCCCCGGTCGGTTAGCAGCACGAGTTGTTCAACCTTGAGGATCTCGGTCCGCATGCCGCTGCCGATAAACTCCAAACGGTCACCGACGCGCAGGCGGTTGCGGGCCTCAATTACGACGGAACCATCTGCCCGGCTTTCCTCCACCAATCCGACAAACTCGTGACTGCGGATATAGGCGGATTCGTATTCCTGGCCCACGGCCCGGGGCTCACCGAACAGAAAACCGGTGGTGTAGCCGCGGTGGCTCATTTTAGCAAGTTCCTCCAGCCATTCGGTGCGGCAGAGCCAACCGGCCGGATCGGCCAGATACTCATCCAGCGCCTGACGGTAGACCCGTAATACTGAGGCAACATAGTTGATGCCCTTCATGCGTCCTTCGATCTTCAGCGAGGTGACGCCGCACTCCACCAGGGCCGGGATGTGCTCCAGCAGGCAGAGGTCACGGGAGTTGAAGATAAAGGTGCCGGTTTCATCCTCCACCACCGGGAAGTATTCACCGGGCCGGGACTCCTCCACCAGGTGGTAGCTCCAGCGGCAGGGGTGGGTGCATTCCCCCTGGTTGGCATCGCGGCCGGTCAGCATGCTGGAAATCAGGCAGCGACCGGAGTAGGAGATGCAGAGGGCACCGTGGACAAAGGCCTCGAACTCCATCCCCGGAACGGCGGCAATCGTTTCGCGAATGTTTTCCAGGCTCATTTCGCGGGCCATGTTGATGCGGCTGATGCCCTGACGCTGCCAGAAGCGTGCACTGTGAAGATTGATGGTGTTGGCCTGGGTGGAGAGGTGCAGCTCTCGTTGCGGGGAGATCTCGCGGGTCAGTTCGATGACCCCCGGGTCGGCCACAATATAGGCATCGAAGGGAAGTTCCGCCACGCTTCGCAGATAGGTCTCCAGGGCCTCCATCATCTCGTTGCGGGGGTAGCTGTTGACGGTCAGATAGGCCTTGACGCCGCGCTTATGGCAGAGGTCCAGCGCCCTGGACATCTCTTCCAGGGAAAAGTTGTCGGCCTTATTGCGCAGTCCAAAGGAGTGGCCGCCCAGGTACACTGCATCGGCTCCGTAGTGCAGGGCGATTTTCAGCTTTTCCATGTTGCCGGCCGGGGCCAGCAGTTCTGGTCTTTTCACAAGGATTCCGGTTCGGTTGAGTTGGTACAAGCGGGTGGAGAACGATATCATATTATGGTGTTCAATTAAACCGAAACCTGAAGTGTTACGTTATGACCGTTTAAATCATTACAAAGAGAAGTCCTGGTAACCCTTGAGTGATACTAATGAAAATGGTGAGCAGGTCACAAGGTCTGAAAATAGTCACCGTACACGGTACAAATGGCAGCTTTCGCTTGACAAATAACGGTTTATCGCTTTAATTGTGAAAAACATCTATCAAATGGGGGAATTATGGTTTCCGGATACAGGCTGATTACATGCCTAACCTTCTGTTGTGCCCTGACCGGTTGTGCCGCCAATGATCTGATGCTTAAGCGCCAGTCCGAGTCGGAAGCCAAGCTTGAACAGTTGGTTCAGGCCAACAAGAAAACGGAAACACGCGTCAACGACCTGAGTGAAAGAGCCAAGGCCCGTGATGAGCAGGCCAAAACCAGCGCCACCCGGGTTGCAGAACTTCAGGAAACCATTCGCGAGCTGAGAACGACCCAGGATGAGCTCAGGGCCCGTATAGTCCTGTTGGCTAAACAGACGGCCACTCCGAAAATTGAGGTTGTTAATCAGGAACCTCCCGCTCCGAAAGGTAAGGAAAACGGCCCCCCCACCGAATACGTCAAAGCCTTCGGTCTGTACAGCGCCAACAATTTTGCCAGCGCTATTCCGGCCTTTGAGGCATTCATCAGCAATAACCCGCAGAGTGATTTTATCGCCAATGCCCTGTACTGGATCGGCGAGTGCCATTACAGTCTGTCGGATCTACCCAGGGCAAAGGAATATTTTTTCAGGGTTACCGGGAACTATCCGAACAGCAGCAAGGCTCCGGATGCCATGCTTAAGCTTGGATACACCCTGGCTGCCATGAAGGAAAAGGAAAAGGCCCACGCTATATTCGAAAGCCTGATCAAATCATATCCCAGCAGTCCGGCTGCTGTAAAAGCGCGGGAACGCCTGACCGCAAACTGAAGTCTGCAGGTTTTGCCTGCGACTATCTCATACGTGAAACTTTGAGGTGCCTATGAAATTCGGAATGAAGATATTTGCGCTGGCATTTGCTCTGATGATCCCCTGTGTAGCGGTCGCAGCGGAGCAGGAAGAACCGACTATTTACGTTATCAAGCAGGGAGACACACTCTGGGGGCTTTCCGAGCGTTTCATCAAAGATCCCAATTACTGGCCGAACATGTGGTCGAGAAACAGCCAGATCACCAACCCACATGTGGTGTATCCGGGCCAGAAGGTTCGGATTTTCTCCGACCGGATTGAATTTGTTCCGAAGGATGATGTTGTTCTGCCAAAGAAAGCCGCACCTGCACCTGCCCCGGTTGTTACTGCAGAGAATCTGGCTGAAGTAGCCAAAGAACAGACCTATACCGTGCGCGGCAGTGAGGGTTTTATCCTTGAGACCGGCATGAAACCGGCCGGAACCATCATCAGTATCAATAACAACCGCAATATCGCCGGTGATGACGACATTCTCTATACCGATATAGGCCGGGAACGTGGCGTCAGGGGCGGTGAAAAGTTTTCCGTATATCGCAAGGATGGTATTGTCAGTCATCCGGCCAGTAATGAAATTCTGGGAACCAAGATCACTCCGCTTGGAACTATCCAGCTGACCGATCTTGAAAAGTCTGCTTCCCGCGCCATCGTTACCCGTACCAATCAGGAAATCACTCCCGGTTCGTACATCATGCCGGCTCGTGACAACAAGCGTCGTGAGATCCCGCTTAAAATGGCCAGCCGCGATCTGAAAGGCTACATCGTTGACAGTTACAGTGGTATCGGCATTATTGCCACCGGTGATGTAGTCTATATCGACCTGGGCAGCAGCCATGGTGCCGAACCGGGCAATATGCTTTATGTCGTTCGAGACGTTACCATCGATACAACCGCTACAACCGGGTATACCGAGAAGCTCCCCCAGGAACTGCTCGGGGCGCTGGTCATTCTGGAAACCGGCAAAAAGACCGCTACGGCACTGGTTGTCAAGAGTATCGACGCCATTTACAAGGGCGACCGGATCGCAACCCAACCAAAATAGCAGCGATTGAATATCACCAAAAAGACCGGCCTGTTGCCGGTCTTTTTTTGTCATCACCAGTTAGGTATTCCATGGAAGATTTTTTCTGGATAGGTCTCAAGGCGGTTCCCGGTATCGGAAATGTTACTTTCCGTCGTATCCTTGAGCATTTCGAAACGCCCGAAGCGGCGCTGAGGGCTTCAGATTCAGCGTTTGCACGGATTAAAGGCTTGTCACCGGCTGTTATACAGGGGGTCACCAGTGGTTCCTGGCAGCGCTTTGCCGAGGATGAATGCAAACGCCTCTCGGCAAGTTCGGCACGTCTGGTGACCTATACCTCCTGCGACTATCCCAAGTCACTGTTCGAGATTCCCGATCCGCCCCCGTTTCTGTACGTCAAAGGTACGCTCGACAGCTGTGACCGTTCCATTGCCATTGTTGGTTCCCGGCGGGCAACATCTTATGGATTGCTGACAACCGGCAAGCTGGCTGAAGAACTTGCCAGTCACCGGGTGTGCGTTGTGTCGGGTATGGCCCGTGGAGTAGACACAGCGGCTCACAAGGGCGCTTTGAAGATGGGGGGCAGAAGTGTCGGTGTACTGGGGTGCGGCGTCGACAAGGTTTACCCCCCTGAAAACCGGAAGCTTTTTGATGAGATGGCTCAGCAGGGCTGCCTGGTCTCCGAGTTCCCTCTTGGTACCCTGCCTCTGGCAGAGAACTTCCCGCGGCGCAACCGGATCATCAGCGGGCTTTCCCGGGGTGTGCTGGTGGTTGAGGCTGCCGAGAACAGCGGTTCATTGATAACCGCCCAGTATGCACTTGAACATGGCCGCGACGTCTTTGCCGTGCCGGGCAATATTTCCTTCGCCACCAGTCGAGGTAGCAACCGCCTGATCAAGCAGGGTGCCAAGCTGGTCGATTGCGTGGAGGATATTCTGGAAGAGCTTTCAGGCGGGAGCGGTGCCGCTGGTGAAGCCCCCCTGTTTCAGCCGCAGCCGCGCAGCTTTGCCCTTACACCTAAAGAGGCCGCCATCTATGAGCTGCTGGCACGCACTCCGCTGCATATCGACGACATCATCGCCCAAACTGAATTGACAGCCGGCGAGGTTTCCTCTATGTTACTGCACCTTGAACTCAAGGGGGCGGTTACGCCCCTGCCCGGCACCCACTACGCCATTACATAGATACATACTACATTTCAAGAGGATACAAACCCTATTATGTCGCGGAATCTCGTAATCGTAGAATCGCCTGCCAAGGCGAAAACCATCGAAAAATTTCTCGGTCCGGACTACAAGGTCCTGGCTTCTTTCGGCCACGTCCGTGCATTGCCCAGCAAGCAGGGTTCAGTGGATATCGAAAAGAATTTTGAACCCAAGTATCACGTTCTGCCGGAGAGCAAGAAACATATCGATGCCATCAAGAAGGCCCTCAAAGATGCAACCCATCTGCTCCTGGCAACCGACCCCGACCGTGAAGGAGAGGCCATTTCCTGGCACCTGCTGGCGGCCCTCGGGCTGGATAAAAAGAAACCTGGTATTGTGATTCAGCGGGTAGTGTTCCATGAGATCACCAAGGATGCCATTATTCATGCGGTCCAGAATCCGCGAGATATAGCCGGAGAGTTGGTGGATGCGCAGCAGGCCCGTTCAGTTCTGGATTATCTGGTTGGTTTCAACCTGTCTCCGTTTTTGTGGAAGAAGATCCGTTACGGCCTGTC
This sequence comes from uncultured Geobacteraceae bacterium, assembly GCA_942493195.1. Lineage (GTDB taxonomy): Bacteria > Desulfobacterota > Desulfuromonadia > Geobacterales > Pseudopelobacteraceae > CAIPTY01. The sequence continues at coordinate 381,273 of OW818669.1, forward strand.
GGCCGGCCGGGTCCAATCGGTTGCCCTGCGTCTGGTCTGCGAACGTGAGAAAGAGATTCAGGCTTTTGTGGAACAGGAGTACTGGACTATTGCTGCTCGTCTGGGTATCGCTCCGGGGCAGGAGTTCAAAGCAGGCTTGGTGGATGTGGGTGGCAAGCGTCTGGGCAAGTTTGATATACCCGGTGAGGATGTTGCCACTGGACTGAAGAAAGCCCTGCAATCGGGTTGCTACAAGGTTGCGCGCATTACCAAGACGGAGAAAAAACGCAACCCGTCACCGCCGTTTACTACCTCGACCCTGCAACAGGAAGCTTCCCGTAAGCTGGGCTTTTCAGCCAAGAAAACCATGTCAACCGCTCAGAAATTGTACGAGGGTATCGATATCGGCGCCGAGGGAACGGTCGGTCTGATCACTTACATGCGTACCGATAGCGTCAACCTGTCTAATCAGGCGTTGACTGAGGCCCACGATGTCATCTCGGCCGTTTATGGCAAAGAGTACGCCCTGGCCAAACCCCGCATTTTCAAGACCAAGACAAAAAATGCCCAGGAAGCTCATGAAGCGGTACGTCCGACCTATATCGCCAAGACACCGACGGAGCTGAAAAAGTATCTTAGCCCTGATCTGCACAAGCTGTACGAGCTGATCTGGAAACGCACCGTGGCCTGCCAGATGGCCGAGGCTCTGCTGGATCAGACGTCTGTCGATATATCCGCGGAGCTGGACGCACCGCTGGCCGCCGAACCGTTCGCCGGCGCCAAAGCCTGTGGTCTGCGTGCCGCCGGTACGGTCATCCGTTTCCCCGGTTTTATGAAACTGTACATCGAAGGTCTGGATGATCAGGACGAGGAAAAAGAGGGGTTGTTGCCTGCCATGACGGAAGGGGCCGCGCTGAAACTGCACGAGCTTCTGCCGGAACAGCATTTTACCCAGCCGCCGCCGCGTTATACGGAAGCGACACTGGTCAAGACTCTGGAAGAGTACGGCATCGGCCGCCCCTCCACCTACGCCTCGATTATGAATACCCTGGTAGAGCGCAAATATGCCCGCCTGGACAAGAAGCGTTTCTTCCCGGAAGACGTGGGGATGGTGGTCAGCGATCTGCTGGTGGCCCATTTTTCCCAGTATGTCGATTACAACTTCACCGCCGGGCTGGAGGAAGAGCTGGATCAGGTTTCCCGTGGCGAGACCCAGTGGAAGCCGCTCCTGAAAAAATTCTGGGAGCCCTTCATCGGCTTGCTCAAACAGAAGGATGGCGAGGTGCAGAAATCGGACCTGACCACTGAGGCAACGGATGAGAAATGTCCTGAGTGCGGCCAGCCGCTGGTAGTCAAACTGGGCAAGCGCGGCAAGTTCATCGCCTGTTCCGGTTTCAAGGAAGGGTGCAAATATACCCGCAACGTCGATGGCGACAAGGATGCGGAAGCAAGCGAACCGGTCGTCTCCGAGGAGAAATGTGAAAAGTGCGGCGCCGCTATGCTGATCAAGGATGGCCGCTTCGGCAAATATCTGGCCTGTTCCGGCTACCCGGCCTGCAAAAATATCCAGCCGCTGATCAAGCCGCGCAGTACCGGCGTGGCCTGTCCGGAGTGCAATGAAGGCGAGCTGACGGAGAAAAAATCCCGCTACGGGAAGATGTTTTTCTCCTGCAACCGCTATCCCCAGTGCAAGTTTGCCGTGTGGGATCCACCGGTGCCGCGCCCCTGTCCAAAGTGCGGTTTCCCGCTGCTGATCAAGCGGAACCTCAAACGCGAGGGTGAGTTCCTCAAGTGCCCCAAAGAGGGGTGTGACTTCAAAGAGGGCGGCAAGGTAAAGGAATCTTGAAAACACTTACAATCATCGGCGCAGGGCTGGCGGGCTGTGAAGCAGCCTGGCAGGCGGCACAGCGAGGGGTTCCCGTTGTGCTTCACGAGATGAAACCTGAAAAGTCTTCGCCAGCCCATCACCTTCCCGGTCTGGCTGAATTGGTCTGCTCCAATTCTCTGCGGGGCGATTCGCTGGATAATGCCGTTGGTCTGCTGAAAGAGGAACTGCGGCGTTGCTCTTCCCTGATCATGGAGGCAGCCCAGGCTACCCGTGTCCCGGCCGGAGGGGCTCTGGCGGTCGACCGCCAACTGTTCTCCGAGTATGTCACCGCCAAAATCAGCACTCACCCTCAGATACGAGTCGTGAATGGTGAGGTGACGGAGATTCCGCAGGAAGGAACTGTCATTATCGCCTCCGGACCGCTCACCAGTGATTCCCTGGCGGCTTCCCTGACGGCGCTCACCGGAGACCGCCTTTATTTCTACGATGCCATTGCCCCGATTGTATCCGCCGAATCCCTTGATATGAACAAAATCTTCGCCGCATCCCGTTATGGTAAGGGTGATGGTGACGATTATCTCAACTGCCCCCTGGACAAAGAGGAGTATCTCCGTTTTGTTGAAGAGCTGAACGGTGCCGAAAAGGTTCCAAGCCGCGATTTTGAGAAGATTGTCCATTTTGAAGGGTGTATGCCGGTGGAAACCCTGGCCGAGCGCGGTACGGATACGCTGCGTTTCGGACCAATGAAGCCGGTTGGGTTGACTGATCCCCGCACCGGAGTCGATCCCCACGCCGTGATTCAGCTGCGGGCTGAAAACCGGGAAAAAACCATGTTTAACCTTGTCGGTTTCCAGACCAAGCTGACCTATGGTGAACAGCGCCGCGTTTTTCGCATGATTCCGGGATTGGAACAGGCCGAATTTGTTCGTTTGGGCTCCATGCATCGCAACACCTTTATCAATTCTCCAACGCTGCTGCTTCCAACCCAGCAGCTCACATCCGATCCGCGTATTTACTTTGCCGGCCAGATCACCGGTGTGGAGGGGTACGTGGAATCTGCCGCCAGTGGCTTCCTGGCCGGGGTCTCGGCGGCGGCTTTGATTACACGGGGGGAACCGGTCGCCGTCCCGGCTCCCGTAACAGCGCTGGGGGCCCTGATGGCCCACATCACAAATGCCGATGCCCGTCATTTTCAACCGATGAATGTCAACTACGGATTGTTTCCCGAACTGCCCGGCCGTGTTCACAAGAAGGAAAAGCGTCCAAAGTTGGCCGAACGGGCTTTGCAGGCCCTTGAAGAGTGGCGGACAGATCTTGCTTGATCCGGCCGCCCTTACCAGCCTTTACAGCGGTAACGGCTGTCTGAATCCCGAAGCAGTCACATTCTTCCAACAGGCGATTTATTCCCGCTATTATTTCAATCCGCGTCCTATGCCGTGGCGCGAAACCCGTGATCCCTACCGGATTCTCGTCTCAGAAGTCATGCTCCAGCAGACCCAGGTGGAGCGGGTCAAACCCAAGTATTCCCAATTTCTAGCACTGTTTCCCACCGCATCGGATCTGGCTTCGGCATCGTTGGCTGAGGTACTTCATGCTTGGCAGGGTCTGGGCTACAATCGGCGTGCTGTTGCTCTCAAACGGTGTACTGAGGAAATTCAGGACCGTTTCAACGGCTGCTTTCCCACCACGATTCATGAGCTGGAGTCCCTGCCCGGTATTGGACACTATACTGCCAGGGCAGTGGCTGCCTTTGCGTTTGAAATTCCTGAAGCATTCATTGAAACCAATATTCGTACAGTATTTATTCATTTCTTTTTTCATGGCCGGGAAGGTGTTCATGATCGGGAAATCATGCCGCTGGTATTGTTGACACTTGATCGAAACAAGCCGCGGGAATGGTACTACGCCTTAATGGATTTCGGGGTTCAGCTAAAACAGCTGTATCCCAACCCCAACCGCAGGAGCAGGCATCACGTGCCGCAATCAAAATTCGAGGGTTCGAACCGTCAACTGAGAAGCCGTATGTTACGGGCGGTGCTGGAGAGTCCGGGAATTTCAGTATGTGATCTTGTAGAGATTCTTGCTGCTGAAAGAGGCGCTGTGGAGAGAAATCTTGCGGCCATGGAGCGCGAAGGCTTTTTATGCCGAACCGGTGACCGCTACCAGGTTGTGGCGGACACACAAAAGGGGTAACGCATTTGCGCTACCCCTTTGAGTTTCAACTATGAGACTGAGTTTCTACTTGTGGCATTCCTTGCAGGATGTAGGTCCCTTTTTGTTGTCTGAGTGGCAGCCCTTGCAAGTCTTGTGGGCCATATCCTTACCGAAGCCTTCAATCTTGCCGCCGGCAGGTTTAGAATGGCACTTGGTACAGTCTTTCAATGCTTCCTGATGCGCCTTGTGGTTGAACTTTACACCTTTTTTCATTTCAATGATGTCGGCGGCACAAACGGTTCCGGCAAATGCTACTACTGCAATCATGGCTACGATCATTCTTTTCATTGTTTCTTCTCCTTTTGGATAATGTGCCAGCAAAGCGGGCTGATTTAAACTTTGTGATCAGGAGGATACACATCCCGTGCCAATCGGGTTAAAATGTGCATGACTCTGATTTTAATAAGCTATTCTTCGCCAGCCCTGAATTCCAAAACAGAATTAACCCCAATTGAGGCATTCTGTTGTTCTTTTGGGATAGCACCACTCGGTCTTGAAAAACCTTGTCCCCGCATACCCCTTCATGTAACATTCGCTACAACACCACATACACAAACGGAGGATTCAGCATGAGTCGTTTTCAAGACAGACGGGGTTTTACACTGATAGAGATTATGGTAGTCATCGTCATACTGGCCATGTTGGCGGCGCTGGTCGGACCGAAACTGATGGGGCGCGCCGATGATGCCAAGGTTCAGACGACCCGGACGCAGATTGGCAATATCGAGTCAGCACTCAAGCTGTACAAGCTGGACAATGGTGTCTATCCGGCGACAGAGCAGGGTCTCAATGCCCTGGTGGCCAAGCCGACGGTTGGTGTCATACCGAAGAACTATAAGGAAGGCGGCTACCTCGAAAAGAAGCAGGTTCCCAAGGATGCCTGGGGTAACGATTACCTGTATGTGTCGCCCGGAGAACATGGGGACTACGACCTCTTTTCCTATGGTGTTGACGGCGCCAAAGGGGGCGAGGGGAAAAACGCCGACATAACCAGCTGGGAAACAAAATAACCCTGTTCAATAGATTCTTGTTGTTATTTTGGAAATCTGCGCTATAGTCTGACCCTGTAACCTGTTATTTTTATTATGAATAAACGTTTTTAGCGAGTCTAAACCGCATAAGCGTTATCTACTACAGAGGAGGCAGCACAATGGCGCAGAAGTTCGTGTATTTCTTTGGGAATGGCCAGGCGGAAGGCCGGGCAGACATGAAGAACCTGCTGGGTGGCAAAGGGGCCAATCTGGCAGAAATGTCCAGCATCGGCCTGCCGGTTCCCCCGGGATTTACCATTACTACCGAGGTCTGTACCGAGTTTTACAAGAACAACCAGCAGTATCCCCAATCTCTGACCGCAGAAGTTGCCGAAAATCTCCAGAAAATCGAAAATCTGATGGGCAAGAAATTTGGCGATGCCACGAACCCTCTGCTGGTCTCTGTCCGTTCCGGTGCCCGGGCCTCCATGCCGGGTATGATGGATACGGTGCTCAACCTGGGACTCAACGACATCACTGTACAGGGTATTATTGCCCAGAGCGGTGATGAACGTTTTGCCTATGATGCTTATCGCCGGTTTGTACAGATGTACTCCGACGTGGTCATGGGGATGGAGAAGGATATTCTCGATCACCTGCTAGAGCAGAAGAAAGAACAGAAGGGTGTCCACCTGGATACGGATCTGAGCGCCGGCGACTGGAAGGATCTGGTTGCGGCATTCAAGGCGGCCATTCAGCAGGAACTGGGCAAGCCCTTTCCGGAAGATCCCCAGGAGCAGTTGTGGGGTGCCATTGGTGCTGTTTTCGGTTCCTGGATGAATCAGCGCGCCATCACCTACCGCCGCCTTAACAGTATCCCGGCCGAGTGGGGCACCGCTGTCAATGTTCAGTCGATGGTGTTCGGCAACATGGGCAGCGACTGCGCTACTGGCGTCGCGTTTACCCGCGATCCTTCCACCGGCGAAAACTACTTCTACGGTGAATTCCTGGTGAACGCCCAGGGTGAGGATGTCGTGGCCGGTATCCGCACTCCCCAGCCGATCAACCGGGTCAAGGACAAGGATGGTTCCCTGCCTTCCATGGAGGAGGTCATGCCGGAGTGTTACGGTCAGCTGGTCAAGATCCGTGAGATTCTGGAGCAGCACTACAAAGATATGCAGGATATCGAGTTCACTATTGAGACAGGTGTGCTTTACATGCTGCAGACCCGTAACGGCAAACGCACGGCGCCGGCCGCCATCAAGACCGCTGTCGACATGGTCAAGGAAGGGTTGATCGATGAAAAGACTGCGGTTCTGCGGGTTGCCCCCAGCCAGCTCGATCAGTTGCTGCATCCCTCCCTTGATCCCAAGGCCCCCAAAAATATTATTGCCAAGGGATTGCCCGCCTCTCCCGGTGCTGTCTCCGGCATGGTCGTTTTCACGGCCGATGAAGCCGAGTCCGATGCCAAGATCGGTCGTAAGGTGATCCTCGTGCGCATCGAGACGTCCCCGGAGGACATTCATGGTATGCATGCTGCCCAGGGTATTCTCACGGCACGCGGTGGCATGACTTCGCACGCCGCAGTCGTTGCCCGCGGTATGGGTAAATGCTGCGTGGCCGGCTGTGGTGATATCAAGGTTGATTACACCGCTGAGAGTTTCGTCGCCAAGAACGGTGTAACGGTCAAAAAAGGGGATGTGATTACCCTGGATGGTTCCACCGGCGAAGTCATGCTGGGCGAGGTTCCCACCGTTCCGGTTCAGTTGACGGGTGACTTCGGCATCCTGATGACCTGGGTAGACAAATTCCGGACCCTCAAGGTTCGTACCAATGCTGATACCCCACACGATGCAAAAGTGGCCCGTGAGTTTGGTGCCGAGGGCATCGGCCTGTGCCGTACCGAGCACATGTTCTTTGATGCCGAGCGTATTGCAGCGGTGCGTGAAATGATCCTTTCCGACGAACTGGAAGGGCGTGAGCAGGCTCTGGCAAAGATTATGCCGATGCAAAAGGGTGATTTTATAGGCCTGTTCCGCGAGATGAAAGGGCTGCCGGTTACCATTCGCCTGCTTGATCCGCCGCTGCACGAGTTCCTGCCTCAGGACGAGAAGGATATTGAAAATCTAGCCAGGACCATGAAGGTTACGGTCAATTCCGTCAAGCACACCATTGAGCAGCTGCACGAGTTCAACCCGATGCTGGGGCATCGCGGCTGCCGACTTGGCATTACCTATCCGGAAATCTATGACATGCAGGTACGGGCAATCATGGAAGCCGCCTGTGAACTGGTCAAGAACGAGGGTTTCAGTATTGTCCCTGAAATCATGATCCCACTGATCGCAACGGTCAAGGAACTGAAAGTTCTCAAACAGAATGCGGTGAAAATCTGTGAGGAGGTCATCGCCCAGTACGGTGTCAAGCTTGAGTATCTGATCGGCACTATGATCGAGCTGCCCCGAGCGGCTCTGACCGCCGATGAAATTGCAACGGAGGCGGAGTTCTTCTCTTTCGGCACCAATGACCTGACCCAGACAACGTTCGGCCTTTCGCGAGATGATGCCGGCAAATTCCTGCCGTTCTACGTGGAAAACGGCATTCTGGAGGAGGATCCCTTTGTGTCGCTGGATCAGAACGGGGTTGGCAAGCTGGTCAAAATGGCCTGCGAACTGGGGCGTAACGCCCGCTCAGGCATCAAGCTCGGTATCTGCGGCGAACATGGCGGCGACCCATCCTCCGTCATCTTCTGCCACAAGATTGGTCTGGACTATGTTTCCTGCTCCCCGTTCCGGGTGCCGATTGCCCGTCTGGCCGCTGCACACGCGGCACTGACCTGAGACCCAGGCACCGCATGAAATGAAAAAAGGATGGGCCGATTTCGGTCCATCCTTTTTTATTGTCCATGCTGCCGGCAGCTATTTTTCCCTGAAAATCAGGGCACTGAAGATGTAGATGTCGCAGTTCTTTTCCCAGGCATTTTCCGGAAGACCGGCTTTGAGGCAGGTATGCCGCAGAAAGGTTTCCCGATCCCAGCCGTATTCGGTTGCCACCTGCGGCAGCAGGACGCCCCGGTAACTGTTCTGGACCAGGTAAAGACCGTGCTTGCCGACCTGGATCTCGTCCACGGTATCAATTTTTTCCAGTGTGGAAAGCACCGAAATCTCCAGCTCGAAAGAATCCAGATCCGGCTGTTTCATCGGATAAAAACGGGGATCGTGCGTGGCGGCGGAGACCGCCATCTCCTGTGCAAGGTTGAACAGCGGCTTGTCGGACACGAAATTGCCGATACAGCCACGTAACTGACCATGTTGTTTGATGGTGACAAAACAGCCGTTGTGCAGATTCAGTCCGGGCGATGCGGGTGATATGACCGGCACCTTGCCGCTGGAAACCATGGAAACAATCGCCTCTCTGGCAATTTTAAGCAGGTCTCTCTGCTCTTTTTTTGTCAGCAACTCAGCCACGTTTAGTCACCTCAGGAATAATTCTTTCGTCTGAACAGCCCGGTTTTAATACTGACGATCCGGTCCAGAAACAGGATGCCGTCCAGATGGTCCATCTCATGCTGAATGGCGACGGCCTCGAAACCGCTGACATTAATTTCGTGCTCGGCGCCATCAAGATCAGAATAACGTACCGTGATTACGGTGGCGCGTTCCACATCCCCGGTGTAATCCGGCACACTCATGCATCCTTCCCGCATGATGGCTGTGCCATCGCGGGCAATAATTTCAGGGTTGATCATGCAGAGCTGGCCATGATTGTTGTCCTTGCCATGGCGACTCCCGGAAACATCCACAACACAGACCCGCAGGGTGACACCAATTTGTGGTGCAGCCACACCCACGGAGCCGGGGCCGGACCGCATGGTATCGAGCAGGTCGTTGGCCAGGCTGACAATGGCATCATCGATTTTTTCCACCCGGTTGCAGAGTTTTTTCAGTACCGGATGGGGATAACGCAGGATCGGTTGACTCGGCATGGTTTACAGGGATACCGGCGTCACAATACGTACACCGATCTCCACATTCAGCTCCTTCTTGAGAGTTCCCAACAGGCCCTCCAATCCTTCCGGAGTCTGACCATACGGGATGGCAGCCTCCAGCATCATGACATAGACCGGTTCTTCAGAGGTGCCGATCAGTTTGGTGTTGAGGTCCATGATGTTGACCCCCAGTGCTGCCAGTTCATGGGTGACCCGGTAGACAATGCCGGGTTGGTCGGCGCCGTAGACCGAAATCATGCAGATTTCATCGCTGGTCTCCTGGCGTTGGACCTCGTCGGCATGCAGGGAGCGTACGGCCAGTGACATCCCCAGTATGTCGCAGACGGTCTTCAGTTCATCGTGCAGTTTTGTTTTGCTGAAAGGGCGCGGGTGGGAAACGATCAGGATCATGGCAAATTCGCCCGCCAGCATGGTGCAGCTGGAGTCGGCAATATTGCAGCCCAGACGGAAAAGAACCTCTGCGACTCCGGCCACGATACCGGTGCGGTCTTTTCCGACCACTGAAACGGCGTAATGCATGATTTCTGGCTGCTGGGTCATGGGGGCCTCCCGTTCGTTCCGTACAATCGTTGGATTTGTGGAGATTCGTGAGAAATTGTTATAATGCATTTCTTGCGGAGAGGCAATTTTTCTTGTAGATTCTCCGCATATTCATCATAAAGCCGCTCGAATGGGGTCACAATGTGAAAATGCGGTTTCATTTCTGTAAAATTTTTCTGCAATTCTGCGGGCCTGCTCTGGTATGCATCGTTGCCACATTTGCCCACGCGGAATTTTATAAATACAAGGATTCCAGTGGCGCACTCGTCATCACCAACCGCATTGAGGATGTGCCCAAGAAATACAGGAAAAATATCAAGGTAGTCTGGGATGATGAGTTGACGGCCAAAGATCCCCATGCCCGGCGCATGGCCGCCTTGGAAGCCCAGCGCCAGGAGCAGGAACGGAAACAGGCGCAACAGAAGGAAAAACAGTACACAGGCATAGGGTTGAAGCCGAATGCCGGCAAAATGCTCGTTATTACGATTGATGAAGAAACCGGCCAGGTTATCCGCAGGTTTGAGTGAACTCAGGCGCGAAGGGGGCTTAATGAAGCTATGGATGATTCTCACATTTCTGTTCATTACCACACTGTCTTTTCAAACCGGTGCTGAAATGTATCGCTGGGAGGACAAGAACGGGGTTGTTACCTTCAAGGACACCCCGCCACCCGCTTCGAAAAAGAATAAGGTGAAGGTTTACACAGACGGTGATTTTGCGACAGCTCCTCCGGTCCCGGTTACGCCTAAAAACAGCAACAGCCGTTCATCAAATCCGGAGAACACTCCGCCAAAAGCGGAGGTAAGGCCGGTGCGCCCTGTCAATCCTGTTGAAATGTATGTGACTGACTGGTGTGGCGTTTGCCGGATGGCGGAACAGTATATGTCTGCTCGTAATTATCCCTTTATTGCCTATGATATCGAAAAAGACAAGGCCGCCATGAAGCGTTACCGTGAACTGGGTGGCCGCGGGGTGCCATTGATTCTGCTGGGGAACCAAAAACTTGCCGGCTTCTCTGAAACAGCCGTCGATCAGTATATGCAGGGGCGTTGAGACGGGAAAAACCAAAACGTATTGAGTGGATGAAGGGGGGTATGTATGAAACGGCTGTTAAGTTACATGATTGTAACGGTTATGGTGATGTCAGGATCTGCATTCGGTGCGACGGTGTTTTTCAAGGACGGGACCAAAGAGACCGGTAATTCGGTTTGGATCGAAGGAAACTCGGTTTTTCTGAGCAAAGCCAAGGAGAGCTACGAGTTTTCAGCCGATGAGGTGTTGATGGATGAAACCAAAAAAATCAACAAAATCGGTGCCTTTGCCGATGTAAGCCTTGCTGATACAGACCGATCGGCATCATCAGGGTCGCCACGGGTTAACGACCTGGTTGAGCAGATTATGGCCGGTTCAAGCACTGACCGGCAGATTGACCAACTGGTGGAGCAGTTTTCTGCCGGTGCCATGCAGTCCGCCGGTCCCAATAGCGAGCTGTTTGCCGAGGCCTTGGCCGGTTTTGATGGAAAGAAAGCCAAGCAGAAGATCAGGGCTTATTATCGTTCGCATCTTGATGCCAAAACTCTGGAAGCGATATTGGCCTGGTCGAAAAGCCCTTTGGGTGTGAAGATTCGAGAGGCAGAAGCTGCCAGGGCTGTAAACTCCCCGGAGGTGGCACAGCAACTCATGAACGGGCAGGATGAAAGCTCTCTCCCTCCGCATCGCCGGGCACTGATCAAGGAGTTGGATAAATCGGGGCGTGCAACGGAAATGGCCATACAGATGGTGACGGATGCCATGTCGGGTGCCATGGCTGCCATTCCGGCCAAAACAGCCGAGCAGAAACAGGCCCGCAAGGAAATTGAAAAACAGGCGGCCATGAAGAAGGATGAATTACTCCCTGAGATGCGCAGAATGGTGCTCGCCTCCCTGGCGTACACCTACAGCGAACTTTCGGACGATGATCTTAAAGCATATGCGGCTTTTATGAACACGGATGCGGCCCGTAAATTTACCAAGGCTACCATGGGTGCGATTGGTGAGATGACCAGGGCCATGTCGGCATCCATGATCAAAAAAATTGTCAAGGCTACCGAACAGCAGACGGGCAGATAAGGCTTTGCCACGAAGGTCGCCTGATCGAGGGCTTGTCCGGATCTTCAAAGCATGATCGCAATTCCATAAAGGGGGCATTTTACGGGTTAGAAGTTGATACCCGTTAAATGCCCCCTTTTGTTGTAGGGTTTTGGCATGATATGACGTTGTTGTGTACATTTTATGTAAGGTTTGTTGTTGTGATCGTGGCTGCTGGTGTTGTTTGTACTTCGTAATATCAGATGGTTACTAGTTGAATTGCTATTGGCATACTCCCTGTAAGGCATACAACGAATCATGACTACGTGCTAACAGGAGGATGTTATGGAAACCTTCACACTGAAACTGGTTGTCGCCACAGTTCCGTTGATCATGCTGGTTGCATCCGTTATTACTTTGTCAGAAATTTCCCGATGGTATTCCCATCATCATTTGTTTCTGTTCCGCATTCGGCGCACCATCCTGAAAACCATGACCTCCATCTTCATGCTGAGCTGACCTGAAAGGAGTACTCCCATGTCACGACGTATCACAATTATTTTGGTACTGGCGGTTCTGACCCTGGCTTCCATTGCCGCCATAGCGGCGGTTGAAAACCGCTCCATCCCGGCGGTCACCGTTGTCCCCCATGTTCACCTGGATGATGGCAACGGCTATTTCATGGCCACTGTTCCACTGCCGGCCAACGCGCCGAGCGGGCCGTTGGGCGTCTCGGTCGCCGTCTCATCGGGTGACGCCTATCTGGTGCATGCACAACTGTCATCCGCTCCGGATATGGACCCGGACGTGGAAGAAGCGGTCGTGCCGGGTCAGGCGGAGTCGGCCAGAGATCTGCTGATCAGCGGACGATTCTCCAAACCGGGACCATTTCGGCTGACTATTTCGGCGCGAGGGTCACAGGAGGGGGTCAAGCCGTTGATGGCGGTTACCTGTACGCCGCCGGCTGTTGAGGCTGCCAACGAGGATGTACAGAAAACCTGGGCGCGCATGCAGCAGAATGCCCTGACAGGTAATGACCCGGAAGGGGAGGATTCCTTCAGCCACTACTGGAATCTGGCGATTGCTCCTAGGTATGGCCTGGACTCGCGGCTGCATGATTCGTTCTCCCGTTTTCGCCGTGAACCGCCCGACCTATACAGTGTCTTCACCGGTGCTGCGGCTATTCAAGAATCGTTGCAGCTGGAGCTGCTCGGCAGTGATAGTCAGCGTCCCTCACAGCGTGAAAATTTGACAAACGCCGCGAGCGCAGCAGATGAAGTCGTGCCGTTGTCCAATCTGACCGGCCCCACCATCAAGTCACACCCTTTCAAGGAGATGCTCAATGGACGTAAGCCCCAGCTCCCTCAGCTGGCCACCGTTATCCCGGATGACCAGTATGCTGTCTTCTTCAGTAACATTACCAAACAGATTGAGCTGGCTGATTTGATGGACGAGTGGGGCGGTAATCTGCTGCATCAGGCCCAAGCCAGCGCCCGTGATTTCAAGGTGCGTGAGAAGGTCACCCGTCAGCTCTGTCTGGAAAACAGCTGGCTGACGCGTATGTTCGGTGACAAGGTCGTTGCCGAAATGGCCTTCACCGGCAGTGATCCTTTCCTCAAGGAGGGGACGGCATTTACGGTTCTGTTTTCCCTCAAGGACAAGGAGCGTTTCCGGAAACAGATCAATAAACGCTATGCCGAGGCGGTTTTTGATCGCGGTGCTGTACGCTCCTCATTCAGCATCGATGGAATGACCGGTTTCAGCGTCACCACACCCGATCGGGATGTCACATCCCATACCCTGATTATGGACAATATTGCCATCGTATCCACTAGCAAAGCGGCACTGCAGCGGATTGTGGAGACATCAGCCCGACGGCTGTCCTCCCTGGCCCAGGCCGATGATTTCCGCTACATGCGCACCATCTTCCCCCAGAATGCCGCCGAGGAGGATATCTTTATCTATCTCTCCGATGCCCACATCCGCAACCTGGTGGGGCCGCGCTGGAAGATCGGCGAAGCCCGCCGCATGCGCTGTTCCGGAAACATGACCTTGCTGGCCAACGCCCGGCTCTGGTTCAAGGCCGAGCAACGCCGTGAACCGACGCTGAAGGAGCTGATTGCCGGCGGATACATGGGGAATGCATCTGCTGTCTGCCCTGACCATGGCGTCTATCAGGTTGATAAGAACGGGCAGCCGCACTGCTCACTGCATAACCGTCAGGGGCTGTTGACGCCGGTCGGCGAGGTGCCGCTGCAGAAGATTACCCGCCAGGAAGAGGTGCAATACAATGCTTTTCTGGAGAACTACAACCGTTACTGGACCAAGTTTTTTGACCCGATCGGTATCCGTATCAAGATGGGCAAGGATATCCGCATCCAGACCTGTATCCTGCCGCTGATCGAAAATTCCTGGTATGACGGTATGGCGGCCTTTTCCGGGCGATCCCCGGGCGAACTGACTGAAAGCAATGTCCTGCCGCGCACGATCATGTCGATCCGGGGGCACATGGCGCCGAGCGTACTTCAGGAAACCTCGATAGTGCGGGATCTGAAACGGCGCGGTGGCGTTGATCTGGATTGGCTGGGGAGTGAGCTGTCGCTCAATCTGTGTGACGGGCAGGTGCTGTTCAGTGCCAGTGGCCGCGCTATGGGTATGTTGGGGCAGGGTGTGGGAGCGTCCAGCATGGAGTCACTGGTCGTGGGTTATATCGGTTCGGCCCTCAATTTGCCCACCTATATGAGTGTCAAGGTTAATGACCCCAAAAAGGCCGAGCAAGGTATACCCGCTCTTTTCAGGACACTGGGGCCCCGCCACAGCCGTGGTGACGACCTGTCGGTCGAGACCTACAGCATTGAAGACCATCGCGGCAAGCCGGTCTACGTGGCGCTATTCAATCTCTGGATTCTCAAGCTCCGCCTTTACTCTGCCGTAGTGGATGATCGGTTGGTGATCGCCTCGCGTCGCGACATCATCACCGATCTTCTGGATGCTTCGTACAAGGGTGGCGCCAAGCCGGTCAAGCATGAAGGGAATATGGAAATGTCGGTCTACCGTTCGGCCTTCAAACAGCTGGAGGAGACCGTCAACCTGGGGTGGCAGGAGGATCTGCGCCACGCCTGTGAAAAGAACCTGCCGCTGTCGGGTATCATGCTCAGGACGCTGGGAATCGCGCCGGAATCTCTGGGTTCTTCCGTTACCGCCCTGCGCGGCTATCAGCCCTTCTGCCCCTCCGGCGGGCGCTACCTGATCGATGAAAAGAGCGGGGCGACAGTCTGTTCGATTCACGGCAGCCGTTGGAACCCGAAGCAGCCGCCGGTCAGCGACAGGAGCTCCAAGACCCTGGAGTTGGTCAATACCCTGGAGCGGGTCAATGCCCGTCTCTCCTTTACGCCGGAAGGGTTGATGACCACGGTGGATATCAAGCGGTCGAAATAACATCTGATCAGAATAGTTGTTGTCGTAAAAGGGCTGTCCGGATTTCCGTGGCAGCCCTTTTTGTTGTATGTACATATTATGTTTGTTGTTGTGCATAATATGTATTGATCTTGGAGTTATTTTTGAATGCAAATTGTCTTGTAAGTAAAATATTTAAACAAAACAGTGGGTTGTATTTTTTATTTGGATTGGCACGCTCCCTGTAAAGTATTCGGTAAAGCACGAACGAATGAAGCAGGGAGGACGTCATGAAAGCACTTATCAGCAAACTGATCATCGCAGGTCTCCTCAGTATCGCCCTCGTCGCAGTAACCGATACGATCCCTCATCTTTCCCATAAATACCAGGCATACCGCTCTGCAAAACTGTCGCAGACACAGTCTGTACAGGAAATGCCCGACGGCAGCTACAGCAACCTGGTCAACACGCTCTTATCAAGCACTGGAAGGTAGCCATGAACCTCTTGTTTGCATTCATAGGAATCATTGCCGGCGGGACGCTTTTTCACTTTGGCGGTGCGGTCTCCGGCGGGATTGTTGGCTGGCTCTACGGGAATTTTTACTATCTGCAGCAGCGCCAGGAGAAGCAGCAGCAGGAGCTGTCCTGGCTGCGGAAGCGCTTATCAGAACACCTGCGGGACGACGAGCCTGTGGAGCCGTTGGCTGACCCGGTATCCCCTGCGAAGGATACACCAGCCCCGCTCGGTTTTCAGGCACAGCAGTGGATGGAGGAGCCGCAGCTGCCGCAATCTCCAGCCCGGCCACAGCGTGTGACACCAGCGGAACCAGAGTTCCAATTTTCGGAGGAGGCGTTTACCCCGCGGGAACCGTTGGCGTTTGAAACCGCTCTCCGCACCCTGTTCAATGGTGAGAACCTGCTGGTCAAGTTGGGTGTGGTAATTCTGTTTATCGGTGTATCGTTCCTGGTGAAATACGCCGTGCAGCAGGGATTGCTTCCGATTCAGCTGCGCCTGACCGGTGCGGCCCTGGGTGGCGCTGCCCTGCTGGCGGTCGGCTGGAGGTTGCGACTGCGCCGCAGTGAATATGCCCTGGCACTGCAGGGGGGCGGTATTGGCATCCTCTACCTGACGACCTATGCAGCCTTCCGTCTGTTCGGCCTGATCCCCGATCTGCCGGCCTTTGGTCTGCTGGTGGCAATCTCGATTCTCTGCGGCGCATTGGCAGTGTTACAGGATTCAAAAACACTGGCGCTGTTCGGCGTGTCCGGCGGTTTCGTGGCACCGCTACTGGCCTCCATCGGCAGCGGCGATCCGCGACCGCTGTTCGGCTACTATCTGGTGCTGAATGCCGCCATCATCGGCGTGGCCTGGTTCCGTTCCTGGCGCTCGCTCAACCTGGCCGGTTTCCTCGGCACATTCTTTGTTAGCACCTTCTGGGGAGCCCAGTTCTACCGCCCGGCGCATTATTTTGCTGTGGAACCTTTTCTGGTGCTGTTCTTTCTGATGTATGTAGCCGTGGCGCTAATGTTCGCTTTGCGTCAGCCGCCGGATCTGAAGGGTGTCATCGACGGGACGTTGGTCTTCGGCACGCCGATCGTGGCCTTTGCCCTGCAGGCTGGGCTGGTGGAGCAGTACCGATACGGATTGGCCTGGAGTGCCCTGGCGGTCGGTGTGCTGTATCTGGCGTTGTTTGGTGTCTTGCAGCGCTGCGACAAGGCGTTGCAGCCGCTGGCCGAGGCTTTCATGGCCTTCGGGATTGTCTTTATGACATTGGCGGTTCCGTTGGCTTGCGATGGTCGCTGGACTTCGGCCGCCTGGGCTTTGGAGGGTGCTGCTCTGGTCTGGGGGGGCTTCCGTCAGGAACGGCGGCTGATGCGTGGCATCGGCATTTTCCTGCAGTTTGCAGCCGCTGCAGCATTCTGCACGGATATGGTTCGTCCGGCCAGTGGGTTGTCTCCTTTTAACCATATCTACCTGGGAACGGCTCTGCTCAGTCTGGCGGCTTTGGTCACCAGCCGTATCATCTTTAGCAACAGTCATCGGGCGAACGAGTTGGAGGCAGTGGTTGGCAGGATTCTAACCGCCTGGGGACTGCTGTGGTGGTTTGGCGGCGGCCTGAACGAGATCGGAGAACAGCTGCAGCGTGAGTTGATCTACAACGCCCGGCTGGTGTTCATCGCACTTTCCTGTGGCGTACTGCACCTGATCGAACGTCGCCTTGGCTGGCAGGATCTGTCCTGGCCGACTGTGCTGCTGATTCCGGCCATGGGGTGTTACTCATTGCTGGGCAATCACCATCACCCCATGGCTAATTACGGCTGGCTCTCCTGGCCGCTGGCCTTCGGAGTAGCCTGGGCGCTTCTGTATGACCGCGACGAAGAGCTGGATGAAAGCTTCAGGTGCTGGCTGCATGCCGCTGCCCTCTGGCTGTTGGGCGGCCTGGCCGCCTGGGAACTGGGGTGGCAGACTTACTTCTTTTTTTCCGACCACGGCAGCTGGTTCATCATGAGCCGGGGCATTGTACCGACGCTGCTGCTGGCAGCAATCACCTTCACCTGTCAGCGCATCCCCTGGCCGTTCCGCCGTCACCGGGAAACTTACTTGGGGTTGGCCGCCCTGCCGCTGGCTGCCTGGAGCCTGGCCTGGGCACTGTTTGCGGCGCTGACCCAGCGTGGCGACAGCTGGCCGTTTCCTTGGCTGCCGCTGCTCAATCCGCTGGATCTGGCCATTGCTGCCAGCCTGGCTGTCACGACCTGCTGGCTGATGAAGCTGCGCACGATTCCAGCATTGGCAGCCTATGTGGAAGACAATCGTACCCTTTTGCAGGGCGGGTTTGCTGCCATGCTCTTTATCTGGCTCAATTCGATCTTGGCCCGGGCGCTGCATTTCTGGGGTGGTGTGCAGTTCAACAGCGATGCCATGTTCAGCTCCAACCTGGTCCAGACCAGTTACACCCTTTTCTGGAGCCTGCTGGCCTTGGGGGTCATGGTGGCGGCGGTCCGGCGCGGTCTACGGGTCGTCTGGATGGCCGGGGCCGGATTGCTGGGGCTGGTTGTGGTCAAACTGTTCCTGGTGGACCTGGCCAGCCACGGCACGGTGGAGCGGATTATCTCCTTTGTGGCGGTGGGTCTGCTATTGTTGGTGATCGGCTGGTTTGCACCGGTTCCGCCGCGCGGTGCGGGTTCCACAGCAGGTTGAGTATAAAACTTGAATAATGCAATGAATATGAAGCAACTTATGATAATACAATGCTTGAGATTGGAATCATTTTATGGAGGTACATATGGTCAGAGTTATCGTGTGTTCTTTGAGTTTGTTGTTACTTTCTTCAGGGTGCCTTGCTGCCGTAACACCCGACGTAATCCTCCCACCAACCGCCCACACCTCCGAACGTATCTACAAACTTCCCGGCCTTTCCAATGTTGGGCGCGTGACACCGGGTATACTGCGCGGTGCCCAACCGGGCAAGGATGGCTACGCCACCCTCAAGGCCATGGGTGTCAAGACCGTGATAGACATGCGCACCTCCGAGAGTGAAAAGGCCCAGGTGGAAGCGGCCGGGATGAAGGCGATTGCCATTCCGATCGAGATGACCCGCGATGGTCTCAAGGAGAAGGTCGACCGGGTGGTGGCGCTGATGGCCGATCCGGCCAATCAGCCGGTGTATGTGCACTGCCGTCACGGTCAGGATCGTACCGGTATAGTGGTGGCGGCCTACCGCATGAAGCAGCAGGGGTGGTCACTGGCCGATGCCGAGACTGAGATGCAGGCCTTTGGCTTCAATGATGTCTGGGTTAATTTCAAGAAGTTCATTCGCGGGTACGGGGCACAGCTGAACCGAAAATAATCGATCAGGAGTCTGAACGTGATGCGTACATTGCCTGTTTCAGTTTTATCCCTGCTGCTGGTTCTGGTTATGGCCTGCCCTTCCTTTGCAACCACGCCCGCACCGCTCTCCCAGACGGTCAACCCGCTGCTCGCCGCCCACCCCGGGAAATCCGGGGCTTATGTGCTGGAAAAAGGGGAGGAGGCCCTGCGGACAAGGGCCTGGCTGGCGGATCATGCCACCGGCAGTATCGACGTTCAGTATTTCATCTGGAGCACGGACAATATCGGCATCCTGGCAAGTGAATCGCTGCTGCGGGCGGCCGAGCGGGGGGTGAATGTGCGGGTGATTGTGGATGATCTGCTGATCGATGCTCCGCCCGATTCCATGATTGCCCTGGCGCTGCACCCCAACATCGATATCCGCATCTACAATCCCCGCCTGAACGTGGGGACATCAAAGCTGAAAAAAGTCAGCAATGTGGCAACCGGACTGCGCACCGTCAATCAGCGCATGCACGACAAGACCGCCCTGTTCGATGGCCTGGCCGGCATCACCGGCGGGCGCAACATGGCCGATGAATATTTCGATTACAACCACAGCTACAACTTCCGCGACCGGGATATGCTGCTGCTGGGACCGGTGGTGGCCGATATGCAGGCCAG
Source organism: uncultured Geobacteraceae bacterium (assembly GCA_942493195.1). Classification (GTDB taxonomy): domain Bacteria; phylum Desulfobacterota; class Desulfuromonadia; order Geobacterales; family Pseudopelobacteraceae; genus CAIPTY01. Next base: position 400,766 of record OW818669.1, read on the forward strand.
TTTCCAGCGCTTCTGGGACAGCCCCCAGGCGGTACCGGTGGAAAAGCTGCTGCCCAAACAGATGAAACGCATGACGCCGGAGCGGGCCGGGCAGGTTTATGCCGGTCTGCACGCCTACGCCGCCAAGGTGGAGAACTTTGCCCCGGAGGTGCGTCAGGCTCTGGAGGATCTGCCGGCCAAGTTTGAACGCTTATCGCGGAATATGGTCTGGGATCAGGTGCGCTTTCTCAGCGATCTTCCGGGTAAAAACAACGCCCGCCGACGTTTTGACGGGGGCGGGCGGACCACTTCAGCCCTGGCGGATGAACTCAAAAAGGCCAAAAAACGGGTGGTGATCCAGTCACCCTATCTGGTCATGCCCAAGGGTGCCCTGGCGATCTTCCGCGATTTGGTTCAGCGCGGGGTGGAGGTTCGCATTGTCACCAATTCCCTGGCCTCCACTGACAATCTGCAGGCCTTCAGCGGCTATCAGAAACAGCGTAAATCCATCCTGAAAAGCGGGGTAAAGGTCTTCGAATACAAGCCCGATCCGGCCATCAAGCGCGAACTGATCGAGCGTTATCCTGCACTGGAGAAACAGTCGCCGGTCTTTGCCATCCACGCCAAGAGTATGGTGGTCGACGGAGAAACCCTCTACGTCGGCACCTTCAACCTGGACCCCCGTTCGGCCAACCTGAACACCGAGGTGGGCGCCCTGATCCGCAACCCGGAACTGGCCGGGCAGGTTGAGCGGAACATCGTGCGGGACATGGCCCCTGAGAACAGCTGGAATGCCGCCGACCGGGCCGATCGCTTTGCCCCGGCGGAAAAGCATCGTAAGCTCAAGGTCTGGAAGGCGCTCCCCATGGAGCCATTTCTGTAAGGCGGGATAACCATCATGATCCCACGTGACACCATAGCCCGTGTGGTTTCTGCGCTTACGCGGCTGATGACCGGAGCGACCGCCCGCTGGGGCGGGCCGTTGCCGGCTGACGTCCAGCGGGTCTACTTTGCCAATCACACCAGCCATCTTGATACCCTGGTGCTCTGGTCGCTGCTGCCGCTGCAGATCCGTCTGCAGACCCGTCCGGTGGCCGCCAGGGAGTTCTGGGAGGCCAATCGTCTGCGGAGCTTCACCGCCCGCACCGTCTTCAATGCCGTTCTGATTGAACGTCCGACCCAGGGTGGTAACGGCTCGGCAATGCAGGGGACCCTGGCATCGCAGGCCTTTGCCGCCATGCTGACAGCCATGGAGCATGGCAGCTCGCTGATCCTGTTTCCCGAAGGTACCCGGGGCAGCGGCCATGAATTGCGACCGTTCAAATCCGGGCTTTACCATCTGGCCCGCAAGATGCCGGGGGTGGAAATGGTGCCGGTCTACCTGGAAAATCTCAACCGAATCCTCCCCAAGGGGGAACTGCTGCCGATCCCACTCTTGGTCAGTGTCAGCTTTGGAGCGCCGATGCACCTTGAAGGACAGGAGAGCAAAACCAGCTTTCTTGAAAGGGCCCGCCATGCCATCGAGGTGCTTAAAGTATGAAACTGAACATGGATCAACAGCTGATCTGGCTGCTGTCCGGTGTGATCGGGATTCTGGTTCTGGCCAGTATCATCGGTTTTCTGCTCGGTCGTAACATAACGGACGACGGTAAGCGGGCGGTGATCGACAACCTGAATGCCCGCACCCGGGCCTGGTGGGTAATGGTCGCCATCTTTGCCGTGGCAATTTTCAGCGGCGGACTTGGCTCGGTGGTCCTGTTTGCCCTGATGTCCTTCCTGGCGCTACGTGAATTCATCACCCTGACCCCCACCAATCGCGGCGACCACCGCACCCTGTTCTGGATCTTCTTCGTCGTGGTGCCCCTGCATTACTATCTCGTGGCAACTCACTGGTACGGCCTGTTTTCAATCCTGATTCCGGTCTATGTCTTCCTGTTCGTGCCGCTGCGCAGCGCCCTGGCGGGGGATACGACCAATTTCCTAGAGCGGACCTCCAAGATCCAGTGGGGGGTGATGGTCTGCGTCTACTGCATCAGCCACGCGCCGGCTCTGCTGATGCTGGAGATACCCGGCTATCACGGCAATGCCAAGCTGCTCTTCTTCCTGGTGTTGGTGGTGCAGCTCAGTGATGTGCTGCAGTACGTCTTCGGCAAACTGTTCGGTCGGTGCAAGATTGCTCCGCTGGTCAGCCCCAACAAAACCTGGGAGGGTTTCGTGGGTGGGGTGACCTGTTCGTCATTGATCGGCGCCGGTCTCTGGTGGGCAACCCCCTTCACCCCGCTGCAGGCGGGGGGGATGGCGCTGGCGATCAACCTGATGGGCTTTTCCGGCGGGCTCTGCATGTCGGCCATCAAGCGCGACCGCGGCATCAAGGATTTCGGCACCATGATCGAGGGGCATGGCGGCATCATGGATCGCATCGACTCCATCTCGTTTGCCGCACCGGTCTTTTTCCATCTGACCCGTTATTTCTTCACCTAGGGCACCAGACCATGACCATCTACGATCTCAAAAAATCATTCCAAAACATTCTGCGACCACTGAGTAACGCCCTGGCCGGAAGCGGGGTCACCGCCAATCAGGTAACGGTTGCGGCCCTGCTGCTCTCCTGCGCCTGTGGCGGGTATATCTATTTCTCCGCTGCCTCTCGCACGTCACTGCTGCTGGTACCGCTGGTATTGTTTCTGCGCATGGCCCTGAATGCCATTGACGGCATGCTGGCCCGCGAGCACAACATGTGCAGCAGCCTTGGGGCGGTGCTGAATGAACTGGGAGATGTGATTTCCGATGTCGTCCTCTACCTTCCCTTTGTGATGATTCCGGGGGTGCCGCCCGAGGCGGTTGTGATCGCCGTTATTCTGGCAATCTTCAGCGAGATGACCGGCGTTATTGCCGTGCAGATCGGTGGTTCTCGCAGATATGACGGCCCCATGGGAAAGAGCGACCGCGCCTTCTGGTTTTCCTGTCTGGCGATTCTGGTTGGTGTCGGGGTGCCGGTGGGGATCTGGTGTGCGGTTGTGCTCTGGGTGATAGTTGCACTGCTCTGTCTGACAATCGTTAATCGGGCACGGCGGGCTCTGGCGGCGGTTGCTGGGGTTCGAGAGATTCCATAACTGCATGGTTGGGTGTGAAAGGAAAAGGCATATGATTGGTACTTCCAATGGTAAACAAAAAATAGCCATCCTGAGCGTCTCCGCCGGGGCCGGCCACGTGCGGGCAGCCCAGGCGCTGCAGGCTACGGCGGAGAAGTGGTACCCCGGCGTGGAGACGACCCACATCGACCTGATGGAGTTGGTGCCCAAACTGTTCAAAACGGTTTATGCCGATACCTACATCAAGGTTGTTGAGAAACACCCGGCCTTCTGGGGGTACCTGTACGACAAATCAGATCACGAAAAGGTCGATTCGGCCCTCTCAAAGCTGCGGATCGCCATCGAACGCCTCAATACCCAGAAGCTGAAAAAGGTGCTGGCGGAGATCAACCCTGACCATGTCATCTGCACCCACTTTCTGCCGGCCCAGCTGCTGTCGGGCAAGATCGGCAGGGGGAGCTTCAGTAAACCGGTCTGGGTACAGGTAACTGATTTCGACGTACATGCCCTCTGGATCCAGCCCCATATCAGCGGCTACTTTGCCTCCAGTGAAGAGGTGGCCTGGCGCATGGTCGAGCGCGGTATTCCTGCTGATCACATCCGGGTGACCGGTATTCCGATCATGCCGGTTTTCGCCGAGAAGTACAACCGGGCAGTCTGCGCCGCCGAGTTCGGCCTTGATCCGACCAAGACGACACTGTTGATGATGTCGGGTGGCGCCGGGGTAGGAAGTATCGGAGTGTTGGCTGAAAGGTTGTTGAGGCTGGAAGGTGATTTTCAGCTGGTGGCGCTGGCAGGAAAAAATGAAGGATTACTTCTGGCTCTCAAAGCTTTGGCAACCCGCTATCCCGGCCGGCTCTTCCCTATGGGCTTCACCCGCGTGATCGAACGGATCATGGCCGCCAGTGATCTGGCGATTACCAAGCCGGGTGGCCTGACCACCTCGGAATGCCTGGCGGTGGGGCTGCCGATGATCGTGGTTTCGCCCATTCCGGGGCAGGAGGAGCGCAATGCCGATTTCCTGTTGGAGAATGGCGCCGCCCTGAAGGCCTGCGATGCCGGCGCTCTGGCGTGGAGGGTTGAACGTCTGCTGCGGGAACCGCAGCGATTGGTGTATCTGCGGGAAAATGCCTTGAAGCTTGGCCGGCCCGATGCGGCAAGGGAGGTGCTGGCAACGGTACTCGGAGCGGAATACTCTGAGTCTCATAACTCCCCCAGCCCCTCTTACTCTTAAGAGGGGGGCTTGCACAAAACGTCCCTCCCCTTTGCCAAAGGGGAGGACAGGAGGGGTTACAGCCATGTGGATATATCGAAAAAGTTTGATTTTCTGAGGAGTCTACGTGAGATATCTATTTGCTCCCCGACCAGTTCACATTACGATTCTCCTCTTCTACGTGGCCCTGCTCGGCCTGTTCTTCGCCATGACTGAGATCCAGATCGAAGGGGCCAACGGCTGGGCCTGCGCCCTGCCGACCTGGCGCATTGAGAAGCACTGGCTGCTGGATATCTTCTGGGGCGGCCGCCCCATGACCGGTTACCACGCCTGGGTCTTTTCCTTCATGTTCCTGGTGTTCCATCTCCCCCACGCCGTCAGCGGCCGGTTTAGCTGGCTGATTGAACTGCGCTGCCTGGGATCGCTGATGCTGTTCTGGATCATCGAGGATTTCCTCTGGTTCATCCTCAACCCCTGCTACGGTCTGGCCAAATTTGCGCCCCAGTTCATCCCCTGGCACAAGAAGTGGCTGCTGGGGATGCCGACCGATTATCTGCTCTTTTCAATCATTGGTATTTCCCTTATCATGGCCTCATTTTTCACCAAGGAGTCACGCACATGAAACGTATCATCTGTTTTCTTGCCATAGCATGTTCTCTTGCAGTCTCCCTGCCGGTCTTTGCCGCCGACAGCTGCCGCCAGCATCTGACAGCCAGCCATGGCACAACCCGTGAGTCGGTGGAAAAAGCGCTTGCGAAGGAGATGCAGGAGTTTAACAATCTTGCGGAGCGCGCCCTGGGATTGCGTGCCGAAACCATCAAGGTCGGCAAGGCCATCAAGGAAAAGATGGATAAGGGCAAGCCGCTGACCGGTGATGATATCGCCCTGATCAATATCGGCATCAATGAACATATGTCCCTGCGCAAAGAGCTGCTGGCAGTGGCCGAGGCCCACGAATGCTGGCTGGACGGTTCGGAAAAGGAGCTGGCCCGCCAGGGGATTACCCCGGAGACCCGCTTCAAGGGGGTTATGCTGTCACTCTCTTCGGCCATGCTGCTGTACGACAACTATCTGCTGGCGGTATCGCTGTTCGAAGGGGACAGCAAGCTGCGCCGGATCCTCAATGAACGTGATCCCGGCTATGCCGTTACCAGCGCCGCCCTGGCCAAGGTAACCCTCAATTACAATTCGGTCTCCAACCGGTCGCGGGTTCGCAAGGCGATCCGATATTACGAAAAGGAGTCCTCCCGCTACAAGGGGATGCTGGCCCTGAATCAGGAGAGCGCCTACCTCAACCTGCTGATCGCCCAGAGCCCCTCCTTCTCCATGGTCAAGAAGTGGTCCCCCATGTATGTGGTGGGGCGCAAGCTGGGCTTTTTGACCGGTGTCACCACCGACACACTGGCGGGTATGGAGCGGGAAGGGGTCAGCCTGTTCAGCATGGTCTTTGGTAATGCCGTCGGGCTGGTGGAATCCCGCAAGGGGAAACTCTACGGGGACAAAGCGGCACTGGCCGATGTCAGCAGAACCCTTAAGCCCGGCGATATCCTGCTGGAAAAGACCCCCTTTCGCCTGACCGACAAGCTTATCCCCGGCTATTGGGGGCATGCCGCTGTCTGGGTCGGGACGGAAGCAGAGCTGAAGGAGCTGGGAATCTGGGACAATCCGGTGGTGGCACGCTATCGGGACGAGATTCGCGGCGGTCGTCTGGTGATTGAAGCACTCCGATCCGGCGTTGAAATGAATACGCTGCAGCATTTCTTTAATATTGACAGTGTCGGCATCCTGCGTCGTCCGGATATGAGCCGTGAAGCGCGAGCCAATACGGTTATCCAGGCCCTGCGCCAGGTGGGAAAACCCTATGATTTCAACTTTGACGTGGAATCCAAGGGGCGGGTTTACTGCTCCAAACTGGTCTATCTCAGCTATAGCGGTATCGACTGGCCGACCAAGAAGTCCATGGGGCGCACAACCTTCACCCCCGATGATGTGGCGTTCAGGGCAGCCAAAGATGGCCCCTTGCAGCTGGTAAGCTTTTATCACGACGGCAAACGGGTCAGCAATGCCCCGACCATCAGGATGGCGGAGCTGATGGGGCTGGCGGAGAAGTAGCCGATATTATGCAATCATGTATTCAGTACGATCTGTCGGAGGGGTTATGAAGTCTTTCATTATAGTGGTGTTTCTTATTCTTTTGTCCTGTCCTGGTTTTGCTGTAGCCGCTCAATCGGCTCCGGATCCCGTCTTTCAGAAGCGTGTGACGGCTGACAGCAAATCGCTGATCATCCTGCGGAATAACCTGCGGCTGGCAGCGGACTTTGCCCGCTCGCGCCCGGATCTCTTCAGTCCCCCTAAAGAACAGAAGAATGCCCTGCTTGCCCGCGAAGACAAGCTGGCGATCTGGAATACCTGGAGCAGCCTGCTGGACAGCCTGGCCGGTCTGGATGCCCTTCGTCGTGAGCACAAAAAGTTTGACCTGTTCCAGGAAAGCGAGCGCAAGAACGCTTCCTTTGCCATTGCCTATGCCTCCTTTCTGGCCAGTTATCGCCATGCATTGGAATTTATCGCTCTGGCTGACAAAAATCCAGCCCTGGATACGGTTCTGAATGAAGCTGTGCCGGAGTTGGGGATCCCGGCCGGCACCTTCAGCCGCTTCAAGTTCCGTTTTCTGAATGTGGCGGTGGCCAGTGAGTTTGCGGCACTGCAGGTGATTGCCAAGACCTACACCGGCGGGTTGACGGAACTGCTGCCGGCTATTGAAGAGGATGCCAAGATTATCTGGGAGATGGGCAAGGGCAAGGGGCATGAGCTGACCCTGAAGAACTCCCTGGCGGTTGTGCAGAAGGGGAGTTTTGCGGCCTGGTTCCCTCTGCAGAAGGGTATTTCCGGATGGATGGGTGATACCAAGGTTCACCGCAAGGGGAGTCACCTGATTTCCGCCAGACAGATTGACACCATGGGCAAACGATTGCAGCCGGGTGACATCATCTTCGAGCGCCATGAGTGGTATCTCTCCAATCTGGGGCTGCCCGGTTTCTGGACCCATGTGGCACTGTATGTGGGAACGGCTGAGGAGCGCCGGGCATATTTCAATGATCCCGAGGTGCAAAAATGGGTGACGGGTTTGGCTGTCCCCGACGGAAGCCTGGAATCCCTGCTGCGGCAGCGCTATCCGGCAACCTATTCCAGAAGTCTGATCCTGAAGGAGGATCGCCGGCCGGCCCGTATTCTGGAGGCGATTTCTGAGGGTGTTTCCTTTACCTCTCTGGAATATACCGGTGCCTCCGATTCCATTGCTGTCATCCGGCCACGTCTTTCCAAAGCTGAGAAGGCCAAGGCTGTCATGCGGGCTTTTCACTACAGCGGCCGACCCTATGATTTTAATTTTGACTTCCAGACCGATGCAGCCCTGGTCTGCTCCGAGCTGATCTTCAAGGCCTATCAGCCGGGCGGGGGGATGAAGGGAATGCGTTTTCCTCTTACGGAGGTGCTGGGGCGCAAGGTCAGTACCCCCAATGGCATGGTCAGGCAGTTTGACGAACAGCTGGGCACCCCGGCGCTTCAAGCAGACTTCGTTCTGTTTCTGGATGGCTTTGAAAAGGAAAAGCGGGCGGTTGATTCGACCCTGGAGCAGTTCCGCGCCAGTTGGAAACGTCCCAACTGGCATATCCTGATTCAGGATGCACCGCTGGAGGCAAAGAAAAAATAAAACTGTTTATTTCAGATTGTTGCGGGGTATCGGCATTGCTGGTACCCCTTTTTTATCCCTGCTGTCCAGCAACGTCGCAGTATGTGGTTATCCGCTCAGATTAATCGGGATGGGGCTTTTCAGAGATAGGGTGAAAAGAGGCGGGCAAAATTGTCACGCAGCTTCAGCAGCAGCGGGCGCTGTTCGATTTCCTGCTGGTGTATTTCCGAGGCGTTTGCGATAGCCTGATTAAAGTAGCGGTTCATTTGAGAGGCGAAGGCTGCGTCAAAGATACTCATGTTCAGCTCGAAATTGAGTCGCAGGCTGCGTGCGTCCAGGTTGGCAGATCCGACATGGCTCCAGATTGAGTCAACCAGCAGGAGCTTGGTGTGAACGAAGGGCGCCGGCTGATAGAAGATGCGGATGCCATTGACCAGAAGCTCCCACAGTAGTGACCGGCTGGCCCAGTCAACAAAAGGGAGATTGTTGAGCCCCGGCAGAACGATTCGAACGTCAACTCCTCTCAGGGCGGCGGTCACCAATGCCGATGTCATGGGGCGATCAGGAATGAAGTATGGGGTCATGATGAAGACCTGCTTCTGTGCGCAAGAGAGGGCCCCCATGATGATCTGCTCCAGCTTGCGGAAATCCTTGTCCGGGCCGTCGCTGATGCAGCGGATCAGGGCGCTCCCCTGCTGCTCGGTGACCGGAAAGAAGAGCGGATTGTCCAAGCGTTCGCCGGTTACAAAGTGCCAGTCTTCCAGAAATGAACGCTGCAGGTCGGCCACAACCGGTCCCTGCACACTGAAATGCATGTCCCGCACGGCCCGTTCGCGTGGTGTGGATGCGGTCAGGTGCCGGTCGCTGATGTTCATGCCTCCCGTAAAGGCTTCACGTCCATCAATGATCAGCAGCTTGCGGTGGTTGCGCAGGTTTATGTAAGCACCGTGACGCAGCGGCAGATAGCGCTTGAGTTTGACCTTCGATCCGCGGAAGAGAGCGCGCGGCGATAAACGGCTGTACTTCTCCCCCAGAGCATCAATGATAATCCGGACCTGAACACCCCGCGCGGCTGCTTCCTTGAGGTGTGCAACAAAATCCCCACCAATGCCTTCGGCATCAAATATGTAGCTGGACAGGTTGATGCTTTCCTCGGCACGACGGATGGCAACCAGCATGGCCGGATAGGCTTCCTCCCCGTCGATCAGCGGAGTTATGCGATTACCTTCCCGCAGGCGTGTGGTTACAACCCGGTCCGCTAGAATGCGCAGCACCTGCAGATGGGAGGCGGCGGAGGGGAGGGGGACGTCGTCCAGGTGGGGAGGGTTTGGAGGGTAGAGATCAAAGCCGCTGACCCTGCGACCGCTTTCCTGCCAGCTGCGTGCCCGTCGGGAAATGCGGTTTATGCCGAGGCACCAGTACAGAAACGGCCCCACCAGCGGGAGCGCCATGGTCAGGCTGACCCACACCAGCGCTGCTCGTGAGTCGCGTTTGAAGAGCAGGGCGTGTCCCGCTGCACACAACGACAGCAGGAAGGTGCTTGCAGCAAAGAGTGCTAACAGGAGATGGTCCACACCCTAGCCCAGGTCAACCATAATGTCGTCACCCTGCACTTGAACCGGATAGATGCGCAAAATATACTCAGGGTGCTCGTTGCATGCCCCGTCGCTCAGATTGAAGCGATAGCCGTGGCGTGGGCAGGCAATGTAGCCGTCTTTGACAATCGCGGCTGACAGGGGGCTGCCCTGGTGGGGACACTCATTCTCCATCGCGTAGATTGTGCCCTTGATGTTGACAAACAGAACATCCTGACCGGACACGGATATGACTTTTTTTCCAAAATTTGGAACATCGCCGGTTTTTGCCGCAAAGACCATGGCTGCCTCCCTGAAAGATCGCTGAATTTCAAACAGACTACCCGAAAAAAGTCTGATTCGTCAAAGGGTTTCACCTCCTGCACAATTTTAACTCACAACTCCTAACTCCGTGCCTGTACCGCATTTTGATGCGGATACAATTGCTCTATCCGCCCTTTTTTTAATGAACAACCGCGATTTAATGCTTAAAAAAAGTGCAACAAATGCTCGCTGAAAGGGTGTGCTTGGTGCCATTGGCTTGATTTGTGGCTTTAACATTTCGTATTTATTGATGTTATTCGTGTTGGCACACACCGTGCTATACACAGTCAAAACCGAATAAACGCTGTGAAGTACGTTGTGGCCAACAACTAACATACTCTACAGAACGTGCAATGATGAGATCAATGAGGCTTTCATCCAATCACCGTTCAAAATCAACGATGAAAAGGAGAGGCAAGATGAAACTCACAAGAATTCTGGCAGCAGCAGGTATGATCGTAGCACTGGCATGCGGTACAGCAATGGCAACCCCCTCAACTCAGATCTGGATCCCCTCTACGGACGTCAAAGGCTTCAAGGAAGTCAATATCGGCGTCGACAATTACATCCGTTTTTCCGACGCAGCCAATGCCGGCCCTAATTATTATGATCTGGGCGTCACAGCAGGCGTTCTTCCCCTGGAAAATTTCAAACTTGAACTGGGTGTTGACTATCTTACGGATAATCTTGGCGGAGCAAGCAATCAGGCCAAACACCCCATCATGTTCAACTTCAAGGCAGGCATTCCGGAAGATGCATTCGGGATTAAGGGCATGCCGGCTATCGCAGGCGGTATGTACAATATCGGTACCTTTGACCGGGGCGAAGCAGGCAACACCATGCAGAATATCGCCTACGGTCTGGTTGCCAAGACCTTGCCGGTTGTCGGAAGAATTTCGGTCGGCGGCTATAATGGTGCTGAAAAACAGTTGGGCAAAAAAATCAACAACGGCATTCTTGCTTCCTGGGATCGTGCCATGCCTGAAATTTCCGACAAGCTTTGGCTGGCAGTGGATTACATGAGTGGCAGAAACTACAACGGTGCCGTTAGTGTCGGTGGTTCCTGGGCATTTTCAAAAAATGTATCACTGCTTGTCGGCGTAAATGTCTACAACCCTGCCCAGTCTACTCTTACCGGCGGCAAACCGACCTTTACAACGCAGCTTGACATTAATCTTCCCTAGGCTGTCCCTCCTTCAATTCGGGGGTGGGCGCCACCCACCCCCGCCTTTTTGAAGAGAGCTACCCATATAAAACTGCACACAAGGAGGTCTGCACCATGAAACTTATCGAGGCAATCATAAAGCCGTTCAAACTTGATGAAGTAAAGGATGCCCTCAACGAAATCGGCATTGAAGGTATCACCGTCAGTGAAGTCAAGGGATTCGGCCGACAGAAAGGGCACACAGAACTGTACCGGGGTGCCGAGTACGTAGTTGATTTCATTCCCAAGATTAAGATGGAGATCGCGGTGAGCGATGACCAGGTCTCAAAGGTGGTCGAGACGATTCAAAACACTGCCAAGACCGGCAGGATTGGCGACGGCAAGATTTTCGTCATTTCACTGGAAGAGGCTGTCCGCATCAGGACAGGTGAACAGGGAAATGAGGCCATCTGACAGGGATGCCCACAACTACTTACACGGAGGAACCGTTATGAAACTCAAACTATATTTCGCAACTCTCATGCTCATACTCATGGCCGGTCTGCTGCCGATCAGCGTCATGGCAGAAGAAAAGAAAGAAGAAACACCTGCTGCTGCAACAGCAGCTCCGGCGGCCACTCCCGCCCCTGCTGATGCAGCCAAACCGGCTGATGCCGCTGCCCCTGCAGCCGCTCCGGCCGATGCCCCGGCGCCCCCGCCGGATGTCAAGCCGGTACTCAACACCGGCGACACGGCTTGGATGCTGGTCTCATCGGCGCTGGTTCTGCTGATGATCCCCGGTCTGGCCCTGTTTTACGGCGGTATGGTTCGCCAGAAAAACGTACTGTCTACCTTTATGCACTCGCTGGTAGCCATGGGTATCGTTGGCGTACAGTGGGCTGTTGTCGGATATTCACTGGCCTTTGGCGGTGACGTGGGCAAGATGGGGCTGATCGGTGACTTCAGTAAAGTACTGCTGGATGGACTGGTTATCATGAAGGATGCATCCAGTGGTGCTGTAGAGTACGCGCTGTTCCAGAATTACACCAAGGAGCCGGGTGCAATTCCCGAGCTGGTGTTTGCCATGTATCAGTGCATGTTCGCCATGATCACCGTGGCCCTGATCTCAGGAGCCATGGCAGAGCGTGTCAAGTTTTCTGCCTATTGCGTCTTCGTACTGCTTTGGACAACGCTGGTCTATGATCCCCTGGCACATTGGGTCTGGATGGTTGATGGCTGGTTGTTCAAAAAAGGTGCACTTGATTTTGCCGGTGGTACGGTTGTTCATCTCTCTTCCGGTATTTCGGCTCTGGCATTCCTGATCTTCCTAGGCAAACGCCATGGTTACCCGCATGAGCGTATGGCACCCCACAACCTGCCGCTGACCCTGCTGGGTGTTGGTCTGCTCTGGTTCGGCTGGTTCGGATTCAATGCCGGTTCCGCCATTGTTGGTGTTAACACCTCCGACGCTGCAGGCGGCTTGGCCGGCCTGGCTTTTGCGACAACAACAATTGCTCCTGCAGCAGCCGGTCTGACATGGATGATTGCTGAATGGATTCATTCCGGCAAACCTTCCGCCCTCGGCTTTGGCTCCGGTGTTGTGGCCGGTCTGGTTGTCATCACCCCGGCGGCCGGTTTCGTACAGCCTGGTGCGGCACTGTTGATGGGCGCTGCTGCCGGTGTGGTCTGTTACGGCGGCATCCTGCTCAAGGCTAAACTGAAATATGACGATTCACTGGATGCCTTTGGTGTACATGGTATCGGTGGTACGTTCGGTGCCATCCTGACCGGTGTATTTGCCACCGTCGGAGCCACCGGCCTGCTGGCAGGAAACTTCAAGCAGCTTATAACCCAGTTGATCGCAGTTGTGGCTGCAGGTGCCTACGCCTTCATCGTTACCCTGATCATTGCGTTTGTTCTTGAAAAAACCATTGGTCTGCGGGTCGATAAAGAGGACGAAATCATGGGTCTCGACCAGACACAGCACTCCGAGTCCGGTTACAACATGTAATTTGAACCAGGAAACGTTTGAAACTGAAAAGCCGTCCGGAATCCCGGGCGGCTTTTCTGCTTTCAAGCGGTTGGCGTGCTCAACTATTTGACGGCAACATGCTCCATAACCACCCTGCCGGCAGACATGGATACCTTCGCAGGAATAATTGTTATCCCAGGATTTGTATCAGAGAAAATCTGTTGCTCTACTCCCTCGATGTCAATCAGAACAAATTCAAAGCCGCCTTTGACGGCTATTGAAATGTTGCGCAGGGCAAAGAAGGCCGGACCGGCCAGCGACCCGTTCAGAAGCTGGATGGTGTCACCGTCTTCAGCTGCATTGTAGGCGTCCTGAATCGTCTGATATTCGCTGGCATCCCGCTGGATCCGTATCGTTCCAAACTGTGGCGTCGTATCCGCAGCAAATGTCACCGAGATGGTGTGGTTGGTAACGATGTTGTTGAAGAAATACGTGTTGGCCGTCTTTGAGTTGGCAACATACTGGGAAACCCCGTCAATCAGTACCGCCACAATATGATATCCGCTGTCAGGTGTTACGGTGAAGCTTGTTGAGCTGTCATAGGTCAGGAAATTGTTTCCCGGATTTGTGATGGACCCGTTGGGTCCGGCCGAGGCCAAAATCGTGTAGATATTGATGTCGAATGCGGCTGTCACCGTTTTGCTGGATTTCATGGAAGCGGAACAGTTGGAGCCGGTGCAGTCGCCGCCCCACTCGACGAAATGGGAACCCAGGTTGCTGGTGGCATACAGGTAGACGATGGTGCCGTAATCAAAACGTTGACTGCAGGTGTTGCCGCTCGTGCAGACGAAGCTGCTGTTGCTGGTAACGCTGCCTGCGCCGGTTCCGTCAACCGTCAGGGTCAGCAGGTACGATGTGGTGCCGCTGACCTGTAGATTGGTTACCGGTACATCGATGTCGTTGGATGTCACGGCAATATTGGCCGTTTTAAGCCCATCGGTGGTGGGCGTGAAGGTGACCGAGAAGGTACAGCTGCTGTTCGGGCTGATGGTGGCCGGCAGCGTACCGCAGGTGCCGTTGTTGATGGTGAACATGGCCGGGTCGGTGCCGTTTTTGGCAATGGCGCTGATCGTCAGCGGCCCGGGGCCGGCATTGCTGATGACAAAATTCTCAGGCAGTGACGATTCGCCGGTTGATACGCTGCTGAAGGCCTTTGAGGATGGCGAGACGGTGATGGATGGCAGTTCGTAAACCTCGAAATAATCCACATCCACCGGCATGGCCGGCGCTGCGCTCTGATCGCCGTTCAGGGCATGCAGACCGACGAACGAGATGTTCCAGGGACCGGACATGCTCGTAATCAGCGTGTATGTGCTGCCGTCCAGGCTGTATTCGGCCGTAAAGTCGGTGCCCTTGCGGATAATGCGGATCCAGACCGGTGTTGTGTCTGTGATCCCCTCAATCAGACTGCCCTGGTAGGCGCCGGGAGCCCCGTTTATATCGTAGGTGGTTTCGAAGCGCCTGCCGCTGTCAAAGGCGTACTGGGCCCGCAGGTAGTTATCCAGGTCGGGCGCTCCGTTCTTGTCCGCCAGGAAGCTGACGCCACCCTGCTGGTAATTCTGGTTGGGGGTGGAAGCATTGGGGAACAGCAGTTTGGTCGTTGCAACAAAACTGGTCACTCCGTTGGGCAGGGCCACAACGAACAGGTTTTTGGCATTGTTGGTAAGCCCGGAGAAGTTGGTGGGCGTGGTGGTGATTCTCAGATAGCCGCTGCTGTCCGTCAGGCTGTAGAGCGACTGGTCCTCGTTCGTCACGAACCATTCCGCCGATTTGGTGCCGCCCGTGAAATTATCGCGGAAGGGAAGCAGTATCGAACCGGTGCCGGTGAGCGGGGCGGCGAGGGTCGGGGTGTAGATATCGTTGGTTACTATTGTGAGCTGTGCCTGAGCCGGTTTGCTGACCGTCGGTTCAAAGAGGGCGGTAACCGTGCAGCTTTCGCCCGTGGCCAGCCCGGTCGGAATTGTCTGGGCATCGCACAGGTTCTGGGTGATGCGGAACTGGTTGGCGTGTGTTCCGGTAATTGAGACAGCGCTGAAGATCAGGTTTTCGCTGCCGGAATTGGTAATGGTGAAGATCTGGGGGGCGGATGCTGTACCAGTGGTTACGTGGCCAAAGGCCTTGATGGACGGCGAAACCGTTTCAATGGCGATCGGCACAGCGGGGTTGCTCTGGTATGGTTCGAAATCAACATAGTCGCTGACCGCATTGCCGGTGCCTAGTGGATTGAGGGCGGCATGCAGGGGGCCGGTGACCGAACCCCACCAGTTGTTTTTGGCGTTGACCTGGATCCCCGAGGTTGTGTTCTGGACGCCATGACTGCTGTTGTTAAAGATGTTGTTGCCGTTTTCAAGCGTTCCACCGATCAAAGGGTTGGCCGAAGCCGTGCAATTGACACCGATGGCATTGGCAAAAATGGAGTTTTTGAAAACAGTTGGCAGTGCGCCTGCTCCATTCAGGTAAATACCGCTGTTGACGTTGTAACGGATGGTGTTGCTCAGGATCAGTGGGCTGCTGTTGCCCGCGTATATGCCGCTGTTTCCGTTGATTTCAAGAATACTACCGGTCAGGGAGACGCCGCTTCCTGCATTTTCGATGACAAAGCCATGGGACGTATTGTTTTTGACCGTAGTGCTGTCTACGGTTGCGGTCACGCTTGTGTCCCTGAACCAGAGGCCATAGCCGGAATTGTCGCTGACCGTCGAGTTGGCCAGGTTGAGGGTGCCGGTTCCGATCTTGTAGATCGGCGCCGAGTAGTCACCCAGCCAATGTCCGAAGTACGCCTGTGCTGAATAACGGATAGTGGCATAGCGGATATCGGCATTTCCGCCATTCATCAGTCGCAGCCCCCACCACCAGCCGGCGGCCGGCTGATCAGCCGAAGCATTCGTGTCACCGCCGATATCGTCACGGTAATCGGTGAAGTAGATCGGTGAGCCGGAGGTACCGACGGCACTAAGTGTACCGTACACATTGATGAAGACATACTGGGCAAACTTGACAATTCGTCCGGCCGGAACCGTCAGGGTCTGTGAAGCGGCAATCGAAAACGGTTGGGTTACATAGTAGACCCGGTTGTTGACCCAGGTGGTGACGCGGCTGATGGTGCCGCCGGCAATGATGTAGATGGGTCCTGTAAAGACGTTGTCATCATCAATGACCACATTGGAACTGTCGGTTTCAACCCCCACATGGCCGGCTGTGTTGGCTGTCAGCGTGTTCTTGCTTATGGTGGCAGGAATAGCGGCACCACGCACATACAGACCGTAGCGGCCGCTGCTGCTGATATTATTTTCCGTAATGACCGGGCTGCTGTTGTCGCTGTGAATCCCGTCATTATTGGTCGAATTGCTGATGCTGTTTTTATTGATGGTAACGCCGCTGCCGGCGTT
Organism: uncultured Geobacteraceae bacterium; assembly: GCA_942493195.1. Lineage (GTDB taxonomy): Bacteria > Desulfobacterota > Desulfuromonadia > Geobacterales > Pseudopelobacteraceae > CAIPTY01. The sequence continues at coordinate 417,201 of OW818669.1, forward strand.
GCCCAGGACAATCCCGTAACCGCTGTTGTTCTGGATGGTGTTGCTGTCGACGGTTGCGGTCACGGTTGTGTCTTTGAACCAGAGGCCGTAGCTGCTGTTGTCGCTGATCGTTGAGTTGGCCAGGTTGAGCGTACCGGTTCCGATCTTGTAGATCGGCGCCGAGTAATCACCCAGCCAATGTCCGAAGTAGGCCTGTGCCGAATAACGGATGGTAGCATAGCGGATATCGGCGTTGCCGCCGTTCAGCAGTCGCAGTCCCCACCACCAGCCGGCCGCCGGCTGGTCAGCCGAAGCGTTCGTATCCCCGCCGATATCATCACGGTAATCGGTGAAGTAGATCGGTGAACCGGAGGTGCCGATGGCACTGAGCGTGCCGGATACGTTGATGAAGACATTCTGGGCAAACTTGACAACCCGTCCGGCCGGAACCGTCAGGGTCTGGGACGCGGCCACCGTAAACGGATTATTCACATAGTAGACCCGGTTGTTGACCCAGGTGGTGGCGCGGCTGATGGTGCCGCCGGCAATGATGTAAATTGGTCCACTGAAGACGTTGTCATCGTCGATGACAACATTGGAGCTGTCGGTTTCAACCCCCACATTGCCGGCTGTGTTGGTTGCCAGCGTGTTCTTGCTGACGGTGGCAGGCAGGGCTGAGCCCCGCACATACAAACCGTAACGCCCGCTGCTGCTGATACTGTTTTCCGTAATGACCGGGCTGGAGTTGTCTGAATGGATACCGTCGTATGAAGTCGAATTACTGATGCTGTTCTTGCTGATGGTAACGCCGCTGCTTGCGTTGCCCAAGACAATCCCGTAGCTGCTGTTGTTTTGAATGGTGTTGCTGTCGACGGTTGCAGTTGTTGTTGTGTCTTTGAACCAGAGGCCATTACCGGTGTTGTCGCTGACCGTCGAGTTGGCCAGGTTGAGGGTGCCGGTTCCGATCTTGTAAATCGGCGCCGAGTAGTCACCCAGCCAATGTCCGAAGTAGCCCTGGTTGGCATAGCGGATGGTGGCATACTGGATATCTGCATTTCCACCGTTCAGCAGTCGCAGCCCCCACCACCATCCGGCCGCCGGCTGATCAGTCGAGGTGTTCGTATCACCGCCGATATCGTCACGGTAATCGGTGAAGTAGATCGGTGAGCCGGAGGTACCGACGGCGTTCAGTGTACCTGCCACATTTATAAAGACGTACTGGGCAAACTTGACGACCCGCCCGGCCGGAACAGTCAGGGTTTTGGATGCGGCAATCGAGAAGGGATTATTCACATAATAGACCCGGTTGTTGACCCAGGTAGTGTCGCGGCTGATGGTGCCGCCGGCCACTATGTAGATCGGCCCGCTGAAGACATTGTCATCGTCGATAACTACATTGGAGCTATCGGTTTCAACCCCCACATGGCCGGCTGCGTTGGCCGTCAGCGTGTTCTTGCTGACGGTGGCGGGCAGGGCAGCTCCCCGCACATACAAACCGTAACGCCCGCTGGTGCTGATACTGTTTTCCGTAATGATTGGGCTGCTGTTGTCGCTATGAATGCCGTCATTTGCGACTGAATTACTGATGATGTTCTTGTTGATGGTTACGCCGCTGCCGGCGTTGCCCAGGACAATCCCGTAGCTGCTGCTGTTCTGGATGGTGTTGCTGTCGACAGTTGCAGTTGTGGTTGTGTCTTTGAACCAGAGACCGTAACCACTGTTGTCGCTGACCGTCGAGTTGGCCAGGTTGAGGGTGCCCGCTCCGATCTTGTAAACCGGTGCCGTGTAGTCACCCAGCCAATGTCCGAAGTACGCCTGTGCCGAATAACGGATAGTGGCATAGCGGATATCGGCATTTCCGCCATTCATCAGCCGCAGTCCCCACCACCAGCCGGCGGCCGGCTGATCAGCAGAAGCATTGGTATCCCCGCCGATATCGTCACGGTAATCGGTGAAGTAGATCGGTGAACCGGAGGTACCGATGGCATTCAGCGTGCCGTACACATTTATCAACGCGTACTGGGCAAACTTGACGACCCGCCCGGCCGGGACCGTCAAAGTCGCTCCGGCCGGAACCGTGAGTGGACTTGTCAGATAGTAGACCCGGTTACTGGCCCAGGTGATGTTGTCTCCGATAGAGCCACCTTCCACAATCAGCGCGCCGGTGATCCCGGTTGTGTCATCGGAAACTACCGCGCCGGAACCAACAGCAGTGAGCTGGACCGGTGCTGAGCTGTTGGCATTGAAAGCGCTGGAGCTGATGCTGACCGCTGCCGCCGCTATGGCATTATTGTAGATTCCATAGCGCCTGTTATAGCTGAAGCTGCTTCCGGTGACCGAGTACGGTGAATTGCCGGAGGCATAGATGCCGTCATAATTGTTACTGAAGATGGTGTCTATAATACTGCTCGAACCGCTGGAATTATTGATGTAGAGGCCGTAGTCAGAGTTGTTGCTGATGGTGGTGTTGCTGATGCTGTTGGTGCCGGTGGCGCTGCTGAGGTAGATGCCATAATAGGCATTATTGCCGATGGTGGAATTACTGACCGTCAGATTGCCGCTGCCGGTCTTGTAAATATTGCCGCGATAGTCGTCATAATTGTTATATCCGGCGTAGCGGACAATGCAGTTATCGAAGGTTGCATTTCCCCCGTTACGGACAATGATTCCCCGCCACCAGCCGGGTGTCGGCACGCTTGAGGTGCCGTCGCCATTGGTGTCGCCGCCGGAGGCGTCATCCCGGAAGTGGGTAAAGTGGATTTTGCCGTCGGATGTGCCGGTGGCATTCAGGGTGCCATCGATCCAGAGACCGACGTTCTGGGTGGTTTTCACAACGGTGGCCGGATTAACTGTTAAAACCGATCCTGCCGGAACAGTAACGTTTCCGGCGAAATAGTAGGTTGAGTCGGTTCCGTTGCCCCAGGTTTGATTGCCGGAGAGGGTACCGTCTTCGATCTGGATATAGCGCGCTCCGTTATAGGTGTTGCTGGCCGCCACCGCAATGCCGGAACCGGCGGCGGTGACACCGATCGGGGCGGAGCTGTTGTAGGAAAAGGTGTTGGCGGAAACGACAAACGTTGCCGGAGCGCTCACACCGGCATAAATGCCGTAACGGCCGTTGCCGGCAAAGGTGTTGCCGCCGTTGATGGTGGCCGCGGTGGCGCCATTGGCAAGAATTCCGTCATAACTGTTATTGCTGATGGTGGAACCGCTGATGCTGTTGGTGCCGGAGGCTGCGTTGAGGTAGATGCCGTAATATGCGCCGTTACTGGCGCTTGAGTTGCTGACGGTCAGATTGCCGCTGCCGGTTTTGTAGATATTGGCCTGATATGCGTCGTAGTTGTTATATCCGGCATAACGGACGATGCAGTAGCTCAGGGTCGCATTTCCCCCGGTAAGGACATTGATCCCGCGCCACCAGCCGGGAGTCGGCAGGGTGGCCGATCCGTCCCCGTTGGTATCGCCGCCGGCAGTGTCATCCCGGAAGTGGGTAAAGTGGATCCTGTTGTCGGATGTTCCAGGGGCATTCAGGGTGCCGCTGATCCAGAGCCCGACATTTTGGACCGTTTTCACAACGGTGGCCGGATGTACGGTTAGAATCGCCCCGGCCGGGACGGTGACGTTTCCGGCCAGGTAGTAGGTGGAATCCGTACCGTTGCCCCAGGTCTGGCTGCTGGTGAAGGTGCCGTCTTCCACCAGGATATAGCGGGCCCCGTTATAGGTGTTGCTGGCCGCCACCGCAATTCCTGAGCTGGCTGCGGTGACACCGATCGGGGCGGAGCTGTTGTAGGAAAAGGTGTTGGCGGAAACGACAAAAGACGCTGGAGTGGTTACCCCCGCATAAATGCCGTAACGGCCGTTGCCGGCAAAGGTGTTGCCGCCGTTGATGGTGGCCGCGGTGGCGCCATTGGCAAGAATCCCGTCATAACTATTATTGCTGATGGTGGAACCGCTGATATTGTTGCTGCCGGTGGCACCGTTCAGGTAGATGCCGTAATAGGCCCCGCTGTTGACGATTGAGTTGCTGACGGTCAGATTGCCGCTGCCGGTTTTGTAGATATTGGCCTGATGGGCGTCGTAATTGTTGTATCCGGCGTAACGGACGGTGCAGTTGCTCAGGGTGGCGGAAGCGCCATTCATAACATTGATGCCCCGCCACCAGCCGGGGGCCGGCAGTGTGGCAGAACCATCCCCGTTGGTATCACCGCCGGCAGAGTCGTCACGGTAGTCGGTGAAGGTGGCGCCGGTTGCATTGAGTGTTCCGTTTATCCACAGCCCGATGTTCTGGGCAAATTTAACGACAACGCCATCCTCAACAATAAGTGTACCCGCCGCCGCCACGGTCACGCTGTCGGTAACATAGTAGGGGCTGTTTGCCACGGTCCAGGTTGTGGTGCCGCTGAGGGTTACATTGCCGATGGGGGTTTTGAATGCCCCTGTGGCAAAGGAGGTATTGCCGAACAGGGAGGCTGCCACGGAATCGCCGGTATCGACATAATTGCTGACCTTGTTGATACCGGTCAGGCTGGGGGCGTCCGCCCCCCACCAGTTGAATCTGGCGTTAATGGTGGGTGCTGTGGAATTGTTCTGGACGCTGTAGGTTATGTTATTGAAGATGTCATTGCCGTTGCCGTCACTGCCGCCAATGACCGGATTGGAGGATGCATCGGAGAATATGCCGATGTTGCTGCCGCTGATCTGGCTTTTGGTGATGGTCGGCACGGTGACGGCGCCGGACAGATACATGCCGTAGGCGGCATTGTTTCTGATGATCGATGACGTGACCGCAATGACCCCGCCGGCATTGACCAGGGACACTCCGCGATAGGCGCCGCTGGTGATGGTCGAGTTGCTGATGGTCACGGCGCCTTCACCGTTTTTGTAGATCATAGCCTGCTGGGCCGTCGATGAACTACCGTAGCGCAGGTCGCAGTAGTCGAATGTGCCGCTGGCAAAGTTGTTAAGCTCTATGCCGCGCCACCCCCCCGGAGCGGGGGCGGAGGCTGAACCGTCCAGATTGCTGTCCCCTCCGGCGCTGTCGTCACGGAAGTCGGTGAATACGATTCTGTTCTCGCCCGTGCCGGTGGCATTCAGGCTGCCTGTAAAGAGCAGTGCCCGGTCCGGTGCGAACTTGACGACCGTGGCCGGCTGGATCGTCAGAGTCTGGTTGCCGTTGATGCTGACGTTATCAGCGATGTAGTACACCGCCGGGCTGCCGTTACCCCAGGTCTGGCTGCTGGCGATGGCGCCGCCCTCCACATGAATATAACTCTTTCCGGTGAAGGTGTTGCCGGCCGCAATCGCGATCCCCGAACCCGCTGCGGTTACGCCGATGGGAGCCCGGCCGTTGTTGCTGAAGGAGCTGCCGGCGGCACTGAATGCAGAAGGGGTGGATACATTCGCATAGATGCCGTAGACCCCGTTGCTGCTGATTGTGCAGCCGCTGATGGCCGCCGGTGATGTTCCAGCGGCGTAAATACCGTGCAGGATATTACTGCTGATTTCTGAATTGGTGATAGTTGTGGAGAGGGCGGCGCTGTTCAGATAGATGCCGTAATTGCCGCTGGCGGTAATCCGGGAGTTACCGATGGAAAGCGTTCCGCTTGTTCCGGTTTTGTACACATTGGCGTTGCTGGAACCGCCATAGCGTACGAAGCTGTAGGTCAATGTGGCCGAGCCGAAATCATTTACTTCAATCCCGCGCCACCAGCCGGGCGCCGGGGAGGTTGCCGTACCGTTGCCATTGCTGTCTCCGCCGGCAGTATCATCACGGAAGTCGGTAAAAACGATTTCCTTGCCGCTGCTTGCAACGGAAGTAAGGGTGCCGCTGACGGAGAGCACGACATTCTGTGCAAATTTAACGACGGTCTGCGGCTGAATGGTAAGGGTCTGGGAGCCGGCAACGGTTACGTTCCCGGCAACGTAGTACACCAGTCCGGCCGTAGCGGAGCCCCAGGTCTGGCTGCTGGGAACGGTTCCGGATTCCACCAGGGTAAAACGGGGACCGGTATAGGTATTGGCTGTCCCGATGGAGATGCCTGAACTGGCCGCGGTGACTCCAATCGGCGCAGAAACGTTGCCTTTAAAATCGTTACTATCAACTGAGAACGTGGATGGTGACGCGACTGCGGCATAAATCCCGTATTTGCCGTTGTACCAGATGATGTTTCCGGAGATCGCTGCAGGTGAAGCGCCGTCTGCAAAGATGCCGTTCTGGAGGTTGTCGCTGATGGTGCTGCTGCTGATCGTTGATGCCGCTGTGGCACCGTTAAGATAGATGCCGTGGTTTATGCTGTCACTGACGGTGCAGTTGGATACGCTGAAAGCCCCGCTGCCGGTTTTGTAAACGTTGGCGTAGCTGGAGCCGGCATAACTGACTGTACAGTATGACAGGCTAGCGGCCCCGCCGCCGGCGACCTCAATCCCGCGCCATCCCCCCGGGACCGCTGTTGTGGCGGAGCCGTCACCGTTGGTATCGCCCCCGGCGCCATCATCACGGTAATCCGTAAATGTTATCTGTTGGCCGGAACTGCCGCTGGCCAGCAGGGTGGCCCCGCTGCTGACAAAAAGTGCCTGGCCTTGGGCGAACTTGACAACCGTGCCCGCTTCGACGGTCAGGGTGACGCCACCGTTGACCGTGACGCTGCCGGTTACGTAGTACGGGCTGGCCGCAGCTGTCCAGGTCGTGTTCGCAGCAATGGCGCCACTCACAGGTGTTGCGGCATGCAACTCGGCCGACAGAAATACCATCACCAGAATCATAAGCAGATGGACAACGGTTTTGGTTTTCATCATTGAATACCTCCACAGGTAAGAATCGAATGTATATGGGTGACCGTCGAAAAACATGACCCGGGAGCCCGGATGTACGTACGAGCTCATGGGCGTGGTTAAACTATTATAATTCAGAGGGGTTAGCGGTGCAGGAAGATGTTTCAAACATAATTTTACCAGTGGTTTTGTGATGGTCAAGCGGGAGTACAAATTTGTTATTTTTTATACGGGAAAAGCCGCCCGGATCCCGGGCGGCTTTCTGTAAGTGCTGCTATGTAAGGGGTCCGCTACGGCACCCGGAATGAGAAGAACACCGGATTGGAGATCAGCCCGTTCAGGTCGGCCAGATGCACGCTGATCGTATAGGTATCGGGCAGATAGGTGAGGTAATCAACGGAGAAATCAATGGTGCCCCTGATCGATCCCCGGAAAGCTGCCAGGTCGGTGACGGTTCGGGTGACTCCGAAGCCGCGCGAGTCGGTCACGGAGATGGTTATGGTGTCAAGGTCGGAATCCGGCGCGTAGAAATCAACGCTGCCGTCCACAAAGCGGTTGACAACATCCTGAGTGAAGCGCGCCGCCGTTATTTCGGGGGGCTGTATCAATGGGATGACTACAGATATTTCACTTCCACATCCGGCGATCAGCAATGTCATCGCGACAAGTATCAACAGTACGAACCGTTTCATATGTATTCTCCTTTCCCGGCAGATCCCTCAGCTTTACACACCACTACGGAGATCTGTGCAGAACCGGTGCCATCTCTGATGCTGATTGTAACATGCCGATATGACTAAAGTGCAGTACTAAATCGTCGTGGCAATTCGCTTGTAAAGCGGTATGGTCCGGCTTCATTTGAGGTAGGCCGGTGGAGGAAATACAAAACGAGCCGGGCTGTTTGCCTCGGCTCGTTTGTAATTAATGCAGACGTGAAAGCGGAGTACTTATTTTACTTTGATGTTCCGGAAAATCACCTTGCTGCTGGCGGCAATATTCACCCTGCCCGGGATAGTCGTGTAGCTGCTGATGCCGGAATAGTCGCTGAGGTAGCCGCCGGAGAAGGTGAAGCCCCTGCTCAGGGTTACGGGTGCTGCTGCCAGGGGAACGTCTCCGGTCTGGGCAATAATCTCGTCATCGGTATTTACGGCGTTGAATGCGGCCTGCAGGGTGGCATACCCGACAGAGCGGACCCGTAGAGGAGCAAATACAGGGGTCGTCGATATGAAGGCCGGACTGCTGGATCCCACCAGGTTGCGGGCCGTTATTGCAAAGGTGTACAGGGTATTGTTGTCCAGTCCGGTGATGGTTACCGGACTTGTTACCGGGGTGACAACGACATCACCGGGGGAGTAGGTGATCGTGTAGTCAATGATCGGACTACCACCGTCGGAAAACGGGGCGGTAAAGCTGATGATGGCCTGACCATCCCCGGGGGTGATCGTGTTGATGATCGGGGTGCCGGGGGTACTCATCCCGTTGCCGCTGAGCGGAATGGTGAGGGTCGGCAGATTGGCAGCATTGGATGTTATATACAGATTGGCCGATTTGGCCCCCACGGATGTGGGGAAAAAGTTGGCAACCAGCGTGCAACTCTGGCCGGGAGCGAATTCCGCCGGCAATGATTGCGGGCAGGGCGTCTGACCACCGGGTTGAACGGAAAGCTGGGGGACGTCTCCGTCCATAGTAGAGTCGGAAACAGTAATGGTGCCCGGACCGGTGTTGGAGATGGTGATGGTGCGTGGTGTGGCCGCAACCCCGACCTGACTGTCGCCGAAACTGATGGAGGCGGGCGAGGCGCTGATGTTGCCGACGGCGGTTGCTGAATTCAGGAAGATGCTCCCCTGGGTCAGGGTGCCGGCGGCTGTATGATAGTAACGGGTGTTGTCCGTGTAGCCGGTAACGGTGGCGGTAATGGCCACCTTGGTGCCGGCGGGCACATTGTGGACGTAAAATCTGCCGCTGCTGTTGGTGGTGGTAGCCGTGGAGCCAATGACAGAATTGGTTCCGGTGGTGTCATTATCGTACTTGACGGTGAAGGTTGTTGTCGGGGCGTTGGCGTCAACGGCGCTGATCGTGGCATTGGCAAGGCCCAGTCCGGTGGCGTTGTCCTTCACGGAGCCGCTGATGATGGCATCGGTGGAGCCAAATCCCCAGGTGGTGAACTGGTCAGACGGGAACATCATGAACGGCCGGGTGGTGCCGTCATAATCCGCTGAAATCGATGTGTTGCCGCTCAACATGGTGAGATAACCGGTTTTAGTGAACTTGTAATAATACGGGGTGGCGGCCAGCATATCGGAGGCCAAGAAAACGCCGTTGCTATCGGTTGAAGTGCTGCCGACGGTGGAATTGTCATCCTTGAACAGGGTAACGGAGGCTCCGGAAAGATTTGCTTGTGCGGAGTCGAGCAGCTTACCGGTGAAGACGAAGCTGGATGTGCTGGTTGCCAGTGAAACCCGACCTTCCGAGATGGTATCGGTGGCAACCTGATAGGTTTTCAGACCGTTACTGTAGCCGGTTTTTGTAGCGGTGAGAGTGATCTGCGTTCCGTTCGGTACGTTGAGAATATAGAACTTGCCACTACCCTCCGTTGCGGATGCGCTACATGAGACCGAATTGGATATCGTGTAGCAGACCTGATAGGTGTTGGTGCCGTCGGTGGCTGTCATGGCAACGCCCGGCAGGGTAAAGAGCGGGTTACGGGCAGAGACGGCCCGTGAGTAAACGATACCGGTCCCTGGAGCCTTCGTAACACCCGCCTGACCGTACCAGGTTGTCTGTTCCGCGGAGGTGAACAGGGCAAAGGGGCGGTTGGATGTGTCGGTATCCTGACTGAAGGTCATGGCCGAGGAGACCGCCGGCAGATAGCCGGCCAGCGACATTTTCAGATACACGGTAGTCTGGCTGGGAACGGTGATCGTGAAGGAACCGTTGCCGTCGGTTGTGGTGGTAGTGGGCGTTCCGATGAGTTCGATCAAAACGTCGGGAAGTGATGTGCTGGCACTGTCTGTTACCCGGGAGGTATAGTTGACAAAGCCGGCTCCGATCGTGAAGCTGTCAACGCTGGCCGCTGTCCCGTTGGGGCTTGAAACCGAGATCCTTCCGGTGCTTGCTCCGGTCGGCACGGTCACGGTGATCTGGTTTGAAGTGGCAGCGGTAACGGTGGCGGCGGCGCCATTGAACCAGACGTAGTTGCCCGGCATCGTGTGGCTGAAGTTTTCGCCAAAGATTGTTACGGATGAGCCCACTGTTCCAAAGGCGGGGCTGAATCCGGTAATCTGTGTCCGGCTGGTATTGCACTGGGAAACCTGGCTGCTTACGGTGACTGTGTTGTTGATGAATTCGGCGCTATAGGTGTTGCCCGTTGATGGCTCTGCTGTAAACCAGACGCCGGTGATATCACCAATGGTGCCGCTGGTGCGTGTCCAGGTCATGGTGTTGCCGCCATCCACCCAGGTCATGGATGTGGCGGTCAGCGCGGTGATCGTCTGGTTTTCGGTTGAACCGGGCGTCGGCCCCGCGTTGCAGGGGATCGTTGATGCTGACCAGTTAATGGTAAGTATGTTGTCCGTCAGGCTATAGTCCCCTGTAGCTGTGCCTGGAAGTGCGTCCTGCAGCCGTGTCCCTACAAGCAACCGGGCCGTGCTGCGCACCCCGCTGTTGTCGTCGTTCGCCTCGGATGCCACTTCCGACTTCAGGATCATCGAGCCATCCTGGCTGACAAACCACCCTCCGATAATCTCGTCGCCATTGATGGTGAGCGTCAGATCGCCGACCGCACCGACGGTATATTCACAGCTTGGCGTTTCAACCGGGTTTGCGTGCAGGGTAACCTGGTTGTAGAGGATCGAGCTTGATCCAGCGATGTGTCCCTCTTCAAATTCGCTGGAGGCCGAGCGGACACTGCAGCTGCTGGAACCGTCGAAATAAATGCGGATATCATCCCCGCCGATCATGCTTCTAACGGTTGAATTGGTCGGTTTATAGAGACCAGATTCAAAGTTGCTGATCTTGTAGATCCCGCTGAGCTTGGAGGAATCCATGTTGTTGGTTTCGTCCAGTTTGATCCCCACAAATATCTTGGCCGAGTATCCGGTGCCCTCTGGCCCGAATGTCTCGTCGGCTACCGATGATTTCAGCAGTACGTTCCCGTTGGTGCTGAGGTGCCAGCCGCCGATTGTATCGGTCTCTTCGGTGGTCTCGTCGTAAATGGTGAGTGTCGTTGCGCCATCATCTGCCACAGTATAGCTACAACTTGATGATGTCCAGGGCGGGTCAGAGAAAACGGAGACCTGGTCGTATAACGGTGATGTCTGTCCCCCAGAATAATCCTCTGCATATTCTTTCCAGGCGGCACTGATGGCACAGGTGCCATCACCGAAAAAATCAGCAAGGATAGTGTCACCACCCACCCTGGTTCTGATGGTAGAGCCGGTTGGCAGGTAGAGTGTGGTATCCGTTTCAGCAATCGCATAGCGCCCGTCCAGGGCGGCGTTGTTCTTGCCGCTGCCCAGCTTGATCCCGGCCATGATGCGTGCCGTATGGCGGGTGTACGGGCCGTTAAGTGGTTCAGAATATACATCTGATTTTTAGGAGGGTTTCACCGTTGGAGCTGACATGCCAGCCGCTGATCGTCATGGAACCTTCAGCGGTGCCGACAGAAACGGTCACGGCTCCATCGGGATCAACCGTGTAGGAACAGCTGGTTGCAGCGGTCGGGCCGAGATCACCGTAGATGCTAATCGAGTTGTAGAGAGTATATGGTCCTTCGCCAGCGAACGCCTCGTCGTATTCCTTCCAGTAATAGGTAAGGCTACAGCTGCCATTTCCGTTAAAAGTCACCTGGATGTCGTTGCCACCCACAACACTGTAAACCGGCGCTTCGAAGGGTTGCTTGAACAAGGTATTGCTCAATTCCCCGATTTTGTAGCTGCCGTTCAGCGACGTCACATCCATGGCTGCTGAGGCGTGCGGGGCGCATACAACTCCCAAGAGGCAATACAAAACAGCCGTTAGTACCCATAGTCTTAATTTCATACAATACCCCCGATGAAGAATTAGCTCTGTATGTAGATGTGAATTGATTCAGTGTATACGATTCATCTACTCTCTAATGTTTGTACGCGCAAGTAAAAAACTTCTTAACTATCCAGAATAGAACGATAAATTAGGTTGCTGTAATGGCGTTAACCCAAGTCTGCCTGGTGGTGTACATTTGGCTCAGTACTTGCTCCCCAAGTGTATCGCACACTTGAATTTTGTCAAAAAGGCCGATATTTGCCCATTTATTGAGCGTTTTCCGGGATTGCGTGCCTGTTTTTGGTGCATTTGTCATCAATTCGTACGTTTTGTATTCTAGTTAGTTGTTGCCCACCGGGGTCTTCATGGAAGATGCACCTGTTAATCATAGTGAAGAATCTCTGACTCCGCCGAGCGGGGCTGTGGCGGGTGTGAGCGGATTGTTCGCCATCAGCCCGCCGGTTCTAAATCCCGATGTGTTGAAACAGCTGGCCTACAACGAAAAAATGGCGGAATTGGGGCGTATCTCTGCCGGGGTGGTGCATGAGTTGAATGCTCCGCTCTCCGTGATCATTGCGGCCTCACAGATGATCATGCGGGAAGAGGATGTTTCCGCATATGTGCGGGAGATGATCGAGCGGATCAGCTCCGAGGCTCAGCGACTTTCGCAGATGACGCGCGGGCTGCTTAATTTCAGCAGTCACGAGGATACCCGCAGCGATACCGACGTTAATCTGGTGATCGAGTTCGTGCTTGATTTTCTCAACTACGAAGCCTCCCGGCGCGGCGTTACCCTGATCAGGATGTTCGACTTCCGTCTGCCGGTGGTTGCTGTGGATGGCAATATGCTGAAACAGATCGTTCTCAATATTGTTATGAATGCCCTGCAGGCCATGGAAGCGGAGGGCGGCCGGCTGCTGGTGGAAACCTGCGCACCCAAAGAGGGTGAGGTCAGCATCATTATTTCAGACACCGGTCCCGGAATTCCGTCGGATTCGCTGGCGCGAATCTTTGAGCCGTATTTTACCACCAAAAAACCTGGTGAAGGGACCGGCCTGGGGCTGTTTGTTACCAAGACGCTGGTCGAGAATATGGGGGGCCGAATCAAGGTCAGCAGTTGCGTCGGGGAAGGGACCGCCTTTGCGGTAACATTTCCGGCCGGCGAATAAAGGCACTATAAACAATTGTTCTGGATGGTGCGTTGTTCCGTTGTTGCCGTGGTCATGCGGCGGCCGCGGTTTTTTTGTGCCTTGGACCGGTATATGGCTATAAATTGTCCGGTGACCTTGCACTTTCAGAGTCTAATCATTATTATCTCACTGAAGCATGTGTATAACGAATGTCGCTAACAACGAGGAAGGCTATGAATACGCTCAAGACAACGTTTTTGATGGCAATGCTGACAGTGCTGCTGGTTATTCTGGGTGGCGCCCTGGGCGGACAGGGGGGTATGGGTATTGCCCTGGTCTTGGCAGCCGGTATGAACTTCTTTTCCTACTGGTTTTCGGACAAGATGGTACTCTCCATGTATGGTGCCCAGGAAATCAGCGAGGGTGATGATCCCCGTTTTTACGGGATGGTGCGGCGTCTGGCCGAACGGGCCGGCTTGCCGATGCCCAAGGTCTACGTGATTGATACGGATACGCCCAATGCCTTTGCTACGGGTCGCAATCCACAGCATGCCGCTGTGGCTGCCACCACCGGAATCCTGCGCATTCTCAGCGAGGAGGAACTGGCCGGCGTCATGGCCCATGAACTGGCCCATGTCAAGAACCGCGATATTCTGATCCAGACGATTGCCGCAACCTTTGCGGGGGCCATTACCTATCTGGCCCACATGGCCCAGTTTGCCGCCATGTTCGGCGGCGGTCGGCACGATGATGAAGAGGGTGGTGGAGGGATCATCGGCATGATTCTGATGGCGATTCTTGCCCCGATTGCGGCCATGCTCGTGCAGATGGCCATCTCCCGCTCGCGGGAATACGGGGCCGATGCGGGTGGTGCCTCAATCTGTGGAAATCCCTTGTCACTGGCAAATGCCCTGCAGAAACTTGAGATGGGCAATCAGCAGGTTCCCATGGCTGCCAATGCAGCCACAGCACACATGTTCATCGTCAATCCATTGACCGGCGGCGGCATGATGTCGCTGTTTTCGACCCATCCACCCATGGCCGAGCGGGTGGCCCGGTTGCATGAGATGGCACGGACGCGCAGCTTTTGAGCGGCGCACGGACGATCTCATCCAATCCACGGCAGGCGGCCAGCGCCGTTCTGCTGCGTATCCACAAGGAAGGCTGCTATGCCGACCATTTGATGGATAGAGAACTTACCGGGGGGAGTTTGAGCGGTCCGGATCGCGGATTGTTTGCCGAGCTGGTGTTCGGGGTGTTGCGCCGTCAGGGGACCCTCGACTACATTCTGACAGGACTGCTGACCCAGCCGCTTCTCAAGCTGGAGCCGCAGGTGCTGGTCTTTCTGCGTCTGGGGCTGTACCAGCTCATGTATCTCGATCGTATTCCCGAATCTGCCGCTGTTAACGAGTCGGTCAATCTTGCCAAGCAGACCCTGCCCCGCGCCAGCGGGCTTGTGAATGCAGTCCTCCGCAACTATCTGCGCAACAGGGATTCAGTTGTCTTTCCCGATCCGGTGGCTGCACCGGCCGCATCAATAGCTGCCCGTCATTCCCATCCGGCCTGGCTGGTGAAGTTGTGGTTCAGTCAGTTAGGGGAGGCCGAGACAGAGCTTCTGGCAGAGGCCTCATCCCTGCAGCCACCTCTGACACTGCGGGCTAATACGTTGAAAACGACGCGTGATGAGCTGCTGCAGATGTTTTCATCCAACGGCATCGCCGCTTCGGCTTGTCGCTTCTCCCCCCATGGTCTTCAGGTGGAGGGGCGTCACCATATTCCGGGGTTGCCCGGTTTTCGAGAGGGGTTGTTTTATGTGCAGGATGAGGCCTCGCAGCTGGCCGGGATTCTACTGGCTCCCCAGCCGGGTGAGCGGGTACTGGATGCCTGTGCCGCGCCGGGCGGCAAGTCCACGCATCTGGCACAGTTGATGGGCAATCAGGGAGAGCTCTTGGCTATGGATGTCTCCCAATCCAAGCTGCCGCTGATCAAGGAATCCGCCAATCGATTGGGAATCTCCATCATCAGCACCCGCGCAGCCGACCTGCTTCAGTCCGGAGCCTTTCCGGCCGACGCCTTCGATCGGGTGCTGTTGGATGCACCCTGCTCCGGACTGGGAGTCATCCGCCGCAATCCTGAGGCCAAATGGCGTCTGACGCCGGAGGACATCTCCCGGTTGGCGGCTGTCCAGAAAAATCTGCTGAAGAATGCCATTCGTATGCTGAAACCGGGTGGAACATTGCTGTATTCGACCTGCTCCACCACGGCCGAGGAAAATGAGGATGTTGTGGCAGATTTTCTTTCACGACGTCCCGATTGTGTGCTAGAAAACCTGAATGATCGTTTTCCGGAATACGGCGAGCTGTTTACCGCCGGCGGGGTTTTCCGGGCCTGGCCGCACCGGCACGGTATGGATGGTTTCTGTGCTACGCTGATACGGAAAAAATAAGATTTGAGTTTGAATTTTTACCACAGAGGCACAGAGAACACAGAGGAAACCTCAAAAACGGCCGGAGTAATCACAACGTACGTAAAACCTGTTTTGTCAGAATGTTGTTTCCCGTAGATGTAATTTTTTTCTCCCTGTCTCTGTGTCTCAGTGGTGATAAGTTTTTTAAGAATTAAATGTTTCAGGAGTTTTTATGAAAAAAATTGCACCATCCATACTTTCCGCTGACTTTTCCCGTCTGGGGGACGAGATCCGCGCCCTGGAAGCGGGCGGAGCCGATTATATCCATGTCGATGTCATGGATGGTCATTTTGTCCCCAATATCACCATTGGCCCCCTGGTTGTCGAAGCCGCCCGGCGCGTGACTACGCTGCCGCTGGATGTGCACCTGATGATCGAGAATCCCGATAGCTACATTCCCGATTTTGCCGCCGCCGGAGCCGATATCATTGTTGTGCATGCCGAAGCGGTCAATCATCTGCACCGCACCGTGCAATTGATCAAGTCACTGGGGAAAAAGGCGGGTGTGTCCCTCAATCCGGCCACTCCTTTGAATGTTCTCGACTATGTTCTGGATGACCTGGACCTGGTGCTGCTGATGACCGTTAACCCCGGTTTTGGCGGACAAAGTTTCATCGATGCCTGCCTGCCGAAGATTCATGCCATGCGCGCCATGCTGGACCGTCGTGGATGTGAAGCGGAACTTGAAGTGGATGGTGGTGTAAAATTATCCAATATTGCAGCTATTTCCCATGCCGGTGCCGATGTGTTCGTTGCAGGCAGTGCGGTATTCGGCAGCCCTGATTATAGGGCAACCATTACAGAGATGAAACGCCTGGCACAGGAACCATTACTATAGGATTGTTTTTGCGGTGTTTTTGAGGTATGGTCCACAACCATGTCAAATAGTGTTCTAATCATAGACGATTCTGATGCTGTCCGGGAAAAGATCATCAAGACCCTGGAGTCTTTTAATCTGTTTGTCCGCTACTACGAAGCGGAGGATGGTTTGGAAGGTTTCAAGAAACTGCTCTCGTCGCCGGTGGATATAATCCTGTGCGACCTTGAAATGCCCCGTATCGACGGCTTCAAGTTTCTGAGTATGATGAAATCCCGCCCGGACCTGCAGGATACTCCGGTGCTGATGCTGACCGGCATGAATGACCGCGACCTGAAGATCAAGGGACTCGAGCAGGGTGCCAGCGATTACATCACCAAGCCGTTTGATCCGGAAGAGCTGGTAGCGCGGGTCAAGGTTCACCTGAAGATAAAGAATCTGCAGGATGACCTGAAACGCACCAATGAGCTGCTGTTGGAACTTTCCAATACGGATCACCTGACCGGACTGTTTAACCGCCGCTATCTGATGGAGGTTCTGGATAAGGAGGTGCAGCGTAGCTCCCGCAAAGGGGGAAACCTGTCCATACTTATTCTGGATATAGATCATTTCAAGAATGTGAACGATACGTATGGTCATCTGCAGGGTGATGCGGTTCTGCAAAAGGTGGCTTTGCAGCTCCAAAAAGAACTGAGAAATTATGATATTGCCGCCCGTTATGGCGGAGAAGAGTTCATTGCAGTACTGCCCGATGCAACCATGCCTGAAGCGGCTTTTGTTGCGGAACGTATTCGTGCTTCCATTCAGGCGTCAAAGTTCAATGGTGCCCTCTCACAGCTGAGCTTGACGGTCAGTCTGGGAGTGGCGCTTTATTCTGCGGATGATGGCTCCACCATTGATGGCTTTATCAAGCGGGCCGATGACGCCCTTTATCGTGCAAAAGCCAATGGCAGAAACCGGGTTGAGTGCGCCGAGTAGCCCGGTAGTTCGCGTAGTGAAAGATGTTATCACGCAATCTGACCTCCTGATTTTTTCTACAGGCTGTGGATTGCGTTGTTTTTTTTCGGCAGAAACGTTTAAAGGGATGAGGTTGAACAGTGAGAAGAATAGCTAATTGTCTCCTTGTATGTCTGTTTGTCGTTGCTGCAGTCTTTCCGGCTTGGGCGGGGCCATTCAAAAAACTGGAAAAACCGTCTTTTTCCGAGCGCTGGTTCGGAATATACGTGGATAACGAGCGAGTCGGCTTTTATCACCAGGAGGTGATTGAGCTGCCGGACGGGTATCGATTCGAGGGGGACGGCAGCGTACGCATGAAGGTGATGGGTTTTTCAAAGGAAGCCTCCATGCGGGAAAGTTACCAGGTTGCAAAGAATTTGACCTTGCGCTCGTTTGATGTGGAACAGACCGTCAATGGCGTTTCTTCCCGCGTTTCCGGCAAGGTCAGTGATACCAGGCTGAAGGTTAAAAACAAAAACAATGGCAAAACTTCGGAGAAAATCTTCAGATTCAAGGGGGATCTGTTTCCCGGTCCGGCCTTGAACGTGTTTCCCTTGATGCGCGATGTGACCCCCGGCAAGAGCTACAAGGTTGCGACGTTTGATGCGGAAGAGGTCAAGGTCAAGGATGTCAAGATAACTGTTCTGGGCGAGGAAAACACACCCGACGGTCAACCGGCCATCAAGCTGCGCAATGACCTGTACCCTTTTGTCAGCAACGATATTTGGGTGGATTCCCTGGGTAACACTTTGCTGGAATCGGTGCGGGATGGTCTGGTGACAACCAGGGCAGAGACTCCCCGGCAACTGGGCGGTTTTATCAGTGATCTGGCAATCTCCAAGAAGGATCTTATCTACGATTTCAGCCTGGTGAGGATTGATCCTCCGCTGAAGGATCAATCCCGTTTGACCGGTCTGGTCGTTGAAATCAGCGGCTGGGCAGATACGCTTCCGCTTTTGCAGGAAGGTGGTCAGGCCGTTGAGAAGATCGATACCGGTCGTATTATCGTGCGAACCGGCTCAGCCGTTCCCCCGTTGGCAGTACCGGCCGCCCAGGCGACAAAGGACTCATATCTGAAATCTGCCGAAAAGATCGAAGCTGCTGCTCCCGAGATCGTTGCCAAGGCACGGGAGATTGCCGGGGACAGGAAAGAACCGCGCGAAATTGCCCAGGCGTTGTCGGCCTGGACCGCCGATTGGCTCAAGGATACGATTGAGGATGGTGGCGGCGCCCTGACCAGTCTGAAGGAACGCAGTGGCAACTGCCAGACCCATGCCCGCCTTTATACGGCACTGGCCCGTTCCCGCGGAATTTCCACCCGGTTTGTGTCAGGCCTGGTATATCAGCAGGGTAAAGGTTTCCTGTATCACAGTTGGGCAGAAAGCTACCTGGTTGACCGCTGGGTGGCCATTGACCCGACCTATAACCAGCTGCCGGCCGACCCGACTCATCTCAAGTTTTTTGAGGGGCATACCCTGGAAGATATGGCCCCGATTGTCGCCATCATAGGCAGAATCAAGATTAGCGTGCAGGATGCAAAATATAATTGAGTGCGGCTCAGGACAGCTACATGACAAAAGGCAGAAACATTAGTTTCTGCCTTTTGCAGTATGGATGTGTAAAAAACGAAGGGATCTGAATCAGAACCTTTCCTGATACTGTTGCACCAGTTCTTTGACCTGTTTTTTCAGCCCCCTTTTCCAGGGTCCTACCGCTACGAGACGCAGGTTGGCAGGTGCAAAAACCTCTCGTGCTATCGCCCTGATGTCTTCAGCCGAGGTGGCTGTGGCCGCCAGTCGGTCCTCCTCGATGGAACGCACAACATTCATCACTTCGCCCCAACCGTATCGTCCCCCCATTTCGTAGGCCGAATCGCGGCTGAATTCCAGATCAAAAATGTATGACTGACGAATCCGTTCCAACTCGGCAGTCGGTATTGGTTCGCAAGCAATTCTATGAAGCTCTTCCAGGGTCGTGGCGATTGCCTGCAACAGGGTTTCCGGCGCGGTGGAAAGGTCAATTGTCAGGCACCCGGTTTCGTCGTAGGAACCGATGGATGCTTCCACGGAATAGATGATGCCCAGTTCTTCCCGAAGACGAAGATAGAGGCGTGAGCTGCCTCCTCCAGCCAGGATGCGTCGCACCAGACGCAGGGCCGTGAAACGGGTATCGCTGCGGGATATTCCCAGAAAGGCCAGCTGCAGGGTCATCTGGCTGTCTGAATCCTGAACCAGGCGGGTTCCTGGCAGCATCCGGCGTCGCGTTACAGGATAAGCGAGCGGTAGAGAGGCGGCCTTCCAAACGCCGAAGACCGTCTCGGCGGCGGCAAAGACTTCATGGCTGCGAACAGGCCCGGATACAACCACTACGGCAGCATTAGGGCGGTAATATGTCTCCAGATGGGTCGCCAGGTCCTCACAGCAGATATCGTTAATGCTTTCCAGGGTACCGATGGTAGGAAGGCCAAGCGGGTGATCCGGCCAGAGCAGGCGGCTGGCAATCGTGTCAGGATTGATTTCGTCTCCCTGTTCGTTCAGGTCCTCGCGGGCCTCCTCGGTAATGATCCGTTTTTCGATCTCGATTCCATTCAGCAGCGGGTTCAGCAGCATGGAGGCGAAAATCTCCATACCCTTCCGGATATGATCGGGGTGGATACGGGAATAATAGCAGGTTGATTCTGCATCAGTGGCCGCATTGGGTGCACCTCCGATGGCTTCGAAGGCGTTTTCTATCTCCAGCGAAGAACGGAAATCACCGGTGCCGCGAAACAGCATATGTTCGAGAAAATGGGAGAGACCGGACTTTCCTGCTGGATCGTTACGACCGCCGACCTTGAGGTATATGGCCAGTTCGGCGGCATGCAGGTGCGGCATTTCCACGCAGACGACCCGCAGGCCGTTGTGAAGGGAATGAACATATGGTCTGATCATGACAGGGCCTGTTGAATTGCTTGGATGCGTTGCCGGTATTCTTCGGGGGCGAGAAAAACCTCACTGTGGCTTTCGGCCCAGATCGGGCGCGGCCAGAGCGGGTCGCTTGTAAAACGGGGCACCAGGTGCCAGTGCATATGGGGCACCATATTGCCCAGCAGTTCATAGTTGATCTTGGCGGGGACAAAGACCTTGTACAGGGCGGCGGCAACGCGGCTGACCTCTTCCATCAATTCGCTTCGCACGGTCTGGTCGAGATGAAACAGTTCGGTTACATGCTGCCTGGTAAAGAGCAGCGTGTAGCCGGAAAAAAACTGGTCACGGTTGAGGATCACTAAGGAGTGTTGCAGTTCGATGATGCGCAGGTCGTGTTCATCGTCCCAGCGGCGGCACATGATGCAGTCGGTCATGGGTGGCTGTTTCCTTTCCAGCGGGTTCTTAGACGGGCCAGTTCGCGGCCGTCGCGACTGTTGACTATCTGGTGCAGACATTCGGTTCCACCTGTCAGCGGGGTGGCGACACAGCGGGAAAGGATCTGGTCGCCATAGACCGCCTCGGTCCGGAAGGAAATCTCCAGGCTGGCTAGATGCGTCTCGGCAACCTGGTCGGATACCGCCTCCAGCGCCCAATCGGGGTAGACGGTGTTGTTGACGTGGCGGTTGCTGTCCTGATCACTGCGGCGGACCGCAAAAGGGAGTTCACGCAGGTCGCCGTCGGGAGATTCCGGAAAAGGGGGCAGCGAAGCAAAATCATCATCCAGGGCCCGCTGGGGTGTCAACGGATATTCGGGCAGGCACTCCTGCAGTTTGACCGGTCGGCGGCTGGCCAGGTTGAGGACCGCCCAGGAGCTGGTGGCCCGGCTGAAGATCAGGCCGTTTCTGTCGGACATTTCAAATTCGCGGCACGAGAACAGCCCTTCGCGGGTCGAGGGCCAGGTGCGCACATTGATTATGTCTTCGGCATGGGGGTAGCGATCCACCGTCAGGTGTACGCGGGAAAGCACCCAGGTCAGGCCGCGTCGCCGCAGTTCCCGCACAGAGACACCCAACTGGGAGGCGTGGATGCCGCCGGCGTCCTGGACGAAGTTCAGCAGGGTTATCGGCCGCAACAGGCCATGGCTGTCCAGCTCATGGTAACGGATCGGGAAGCTGCATTCCAGAATCGCCCCTCCGGCAGCATGTATCGAGCAGGTTTCATTCATAGCGCAGGGCGTCGATGGGGTTCAGGCCGGCCGCTTTGCGGGCCGGATAAAAGCCGAAGAAGATTCCCACGGCCCCCGAAAAGAAAAATGCCACCGTTATAGACTGGATTGAAATCAACGTCGGCCAGGAGAGCAGTTTTGATACGACCGTGGCACCGGCCGTGCCCAGGATAATGCCGATGATGCCCCCCAGCATGGTCAGCAGGACCGCTTCGGTCAAAAACTGCCAGAGGATATCCTTTGTGCGGGCACCGATTGCCATGCGGATGCCGATCTCTCTCGTCCGCTCCGTTACGGACACCAGCATGATGTTCATGATGCCGATGCCACCCACAATCAGGGAAATTGAGGCCACGGCACCCAGCAGCAGCGACATGGCCTTGGATGATTGTTCGGCCACCGCCAGAATCTCGGACAGGTTGCGGGTGGAAAAGTCCGGTTCCTTGCCGCCGGTGATGCGATGACGCTGTTTGAGCAGGCTGTTGATCTCTTCTTCGGCCTTGGAGAGCAGGGCTTCGCTGCGCGCCTTGATTAATACGGCGCCCACCGTATTGGTGTGCTGGGAACGCACCAGATTGCGCTGGGCGGTGCGCAGCGGCACAAATATGGTGTCATCCTGGTCGGTACCCTGGGGGGATTGTCCTTTGCGTTCAAGAATCCCGATGACCGTAAATGGTACTTTCTTGATGCGGATGATCTTCCCGACAGGATCATCGGAGCCAAAGAGGTTTTCAGCCACCGTCTGACCCAGCAGGCAGACCTTGGCGGCCCCGTCCACATCCTGCTGGCCGATGGAACGCCCGCTGACGACCCCCCACTCGCGAATATCGAAAAGCTCAGGGGAGGTACCCATGATGACGGTTGACCAGTTCATGTTGCCGTACACCACCAGCCCGGAACTACGTACTGTCGGTGCTGCCAGCTCAACCGAAGGGCATTCGGCCATGATGGCTTTGACGTCATCGCTGGTCAGGGTCTGGGCCCCGCCGCTGCCGGAGCGCAGGCCGCCGCTGGTGGTGGAGCCTGGCAGCACCAGGATGATGTTGCTGCCGATGCTGGCGATCTGCTGGGAGATGACGTAGCTGGCCCCCGACCCGACCGCCATCATGGCAATCACGGCGGCGATGCCGATGATGATGCCGAGCATGGTCAGAAATGAGCGCATCTTGTTGGTGCGCAGGGCGCGCAGGGCTATTTTCAGGGTCTGAATAAAGTCCATTATTTCGTATCCCCGATGATCCGGCCGTCTTTAAAGGTAATCTGTCGCCCGGCGTAGGCGGCCACGTCGTGTTCGTGGGTTACCATGATAATGGTGATGCCCTGCTTGTTGAGGGAACTGAACAGGTTCATGATCTCGTCCGAGGTCGTACTGTCCAGATTGCCGGTCGGCTCGTCGGCCAGAATGACGGCCGGGTCGTTGACCAAGGCCCGGGCGATGGCAACGCGCTGCTGCTGTCCCCCGGAAAGCTGGCTGGAGTGGTTGAACTCTTTGCCGCTCAGTCCGACCTGTTCCAGAGCTGCCAGGGCCTTGTCGCGGCGCTCTTTGGAGGAAAAGCCGGCATAGACCAGCGGCAGCTCCACATTCTCCACGGCCGGTGTGCGGGCCAGCAGGTTGAAACCCTGAAAGACAAAGCCCAGTTTCTTGTTGCGGATGGCCGCCAGCTGGTTGCTGTCCATGCCGCTCACATCCAGGCCGTCCAGCAGATATTGCCCCGAGGTGGGTCGATCCAGGCAGCCCAGCAGGTTCATACAGGTTGATTTCCCACTGCCGGAGGCCCCCATAATGGCAACAAATTCGCCCTCTTCCACGGAAAAGGAGATCCCCTTGAGGGCTTCGAACTGTTGATCCCCCATGATGAAGACGCGGCGGATATCGTTAAGTGTAATGACGCTGCCCATGCTAGAAGGGTCGCCCCATGGGGGAGCCGCCGGAAGCAGCCTTCTTCTTGCTGTCGCCGCCGGTCTGCTCGATGATGACCTCGTCACCCTCCTTGAGGTTGCCTTCCACCAGTTCAATGGCTCCGTTATTAGAAATTCCGGTTTTGACCGGTACGGCGACCGGGGTGTTGTCTTTCAGAATGTAGACCTGCTGACCGCCGCCCCCCTTGCGTCCACCCGGCTTGCCGCCACCGGGGTGCCCGCCGTTGCCGGCAGCTGCAGCAGGGGTCTTGGCCGATTTCGACTCATCGGTTTTGGTCTTGGGTTTGAAGCGCAGGGCCGCCGGTGGCAGCTTGAGCACATCGTCCTTGCGGGCCACTTCGATGGATACGTTGGCGGTCATGCCCGGTTTGAGTTTCAGGTCGGTATTGTCCACATTGACGACAACGACATAGGTGACTACATTCTGGGTGATGATCGGCGCATTGCGGATCTGGACTACCTTCCCCTTGAACTGCTGCTCCGGGTAGGAATCGACAGTGAAGCTGGTTTTCTGGTCAAGGACGATCCGGCTGATGTCGGCCTCATCCACGCTGACTTCGATCTGCATCTTTGTCAGGTCCTTGGCGATGGTGAAGAGGGTCGGGGTCTGGAAGGAGGCCGCCACGGTCTGGCCGATATCCACCGCCCGGGAAATGACTACGCCGTCCACCGGTGAGCGGATGATGGAGTAGCGCAGGTTGGTCTTGGCCTGCTGCAGCGATCCGCGGGTCTGGGCCAGGTTCCCTTCGGTCGCTTTCAGGCTGGCCCGGGCGGCGTGGTAGGCGGTTTCGGATACGTCAAAATCGCCCTGGGAGATGATGCCGTCGGCCAGCAGTTTGCGGTTGCGGTTGTAGGTACGCTCGGCATCGGCCAGGGTTACGCGGGCCTTCTGCACATTGGCATCGGCGCTCAGGAAATTACCCTGGGACTGTTCCACGGAGGCGTTGAACAGCGAGGGGTCGATCTCGGCGATGGCCTGCCCTTTTTTGACTCGCGAGTTGTAGTCCACATACAGCTTCTGGATGGTGCCGGAAACCTGGGTGCCGACCTGCACGGTCGTCACAGCCGAAAGGTTGCCGGTGGCTGCCACGGAGGAGATAACCGTGCCCCGTTCGATCTTGGCGGTCTTGTAGCTGATCTCCGGTTTCCGTTTCATAAAGAAAAACGTGGCAATGCCGGCGATCATCAGGAGAGCTGCAACTGACAGCACTATTTTTTTCATGGAATACTCACAATCGGGGGAAAATATAGTGGTTCAACGCTGTAGAAAGGCGAATCATAGCAGAAACGAATCAAAAAAAAAGCCCCATGTCCGCAGACCGGGGCTTTTCTTTGGGTCGCCCGCCACAATCACGCGGCGGGCCAACTAGGGCAACCCTCTTTGCAGTGGGAAACCGGACGGATTCTAAATCTTGAAGTCCACATACTATGGGTCTCCTTTCGTTGGTGATTTGTTTCTTAATCGGACTGTTTTTATCTTAAAGATTTTGCGTGATAAGTCAATCTAAAAAAACCGTCACCCAAAATATTTAATCGCCATGAAACGCATTGACGTTATAACGTCATGACGCTAGAGTAACCCCAAGGAGGAATGTTCCATGGGTACTCTTACCAAACGGGCAACCGTGTATTTTGATCCGGCCATGCACCGGGCGCTTCAGCACAAGGCGCTGGCTACATCTCGTTCTCTTTCCGATGTTGTAAATGATGTGGTGCATCGTGCCCTGGCGGAAGATGCTGAGGATCTGGCGGCCTTCGAAGAGCGGGTGAATGAACCGCTGGTGTCGTACGAAGCCGTACTGAAGGAATTGAAGACCAATGGGCGTCTATAGCATTTTCTTCAGGGATTCAGTCCGGAAAGATCTTGGTACAATCCCGAAAAACCATCTGCAACGAATTATGGAGCGGATCGGATTACTGGCCGAAAACCCTCGCCCTGTCGGGTGTGAAAAACTCTCCGGCCAGGAAAAATATCGCATCCGTCAGGGAAATTACCGCGTTGTCTACTCGATACAGGATTCCCAACTGACGATCTGGGTAGTCAAAGTTGGTCATCGCCGCGAAGTATACCGAACGTAAACTATTATGGAGAACCCAATGTCATCACCCGTTACATTTGTCGGCGCCGGTCCCGGTGCCGCTGATCTGATTACCGTTCGCGGGGCGCGCCTGCTGCGTCACGCCGATGTCGTTATATTTGCCGGTAGTCTGGTGGACCGGGAACTGGTAAAGCGCTATGCCACCTCGGCCGACGTGTACGATTCGGCCGGTATGACCCTGACGGAGGTCATCACGGTCATGATGGATGCCATCGCCGCCGGCCGCCAGGTGGTCCGCCTGCATACCGGCGATCCCTCCATTTATGGTGCCATTCAAGAGCAGATGGAGGCCCTGGACCGTATAGGGGTCGAATACCGGGTCGTGCCGGGGGTTACCAGCGCCTTTGCCGCCGCCGCCGCGCTCAAGCAGGAACTGACCCTGCCGGAGGTGTCTCAGACGGTTATTTTCACCCGGGTGGAGGGGCGCACACCGGTACCGGAGAACGAACAGCTCAGCAAGATTGCCGCACTGGGCGCTACCATGGTGATTTACCTCTCCGTCGGTATGATCGAGAAGGTTGTCGAACAGCTGTTGCAGGGGGCCTACACCCCCCAGACCGCTGCGGCGGTTGTCTGCCGGGCCTCCTGGGAAGACGAGCAGATTATCCGGAGCAGTCTGGCCGATCTGGCCGCCACAGTGCGTCAGGCTGGCATCGACCGCCAGGCTCTGATCATAGTCGGTGATGTCCTGGCGGCCCGGCGCGAAGGGCTCAAGGCCAAGTCGCTGTTGTATGACGGTGACTTTTCCCACGGCTATCGTGAAAGCGTCTTGGCCTGAGATGCGGATTGCGGTGCTGGCCATAACCCGTAACGGGGCCCAGTTGGGCAAAAAACTCTGCGAGGGGTTGGTTGGAGCCGAGCTTTACGTCTCCAGCCGTTACGCCGGCCAGGCCGGTAAGGAAAAAACCGTATTCGAAGCGACTGACCTCCGGGAACAGCTGGCTGCGCTCTGGCCCCGGATGGAGGGTTTTGTGCTGATCATGGCCACCGGCATCGTGGTGCGCATGATCGCCCCCCTGCTGGAATCCAAGGCGAGCGATCCGGCCGTGGTGGTCATGGACGAGGCCGGCCGTTTTGCCATCTCGCTGCTTTCCGGGCATCTGGGGGGCGCCAATGAATTGGCGGAGCGCTGTGCCTTTATCAGCGGTGCCAGAGCGGTGATTACCACGGCCACCGATGTCAATGATCTGCCGTCCTTTGACATGCTGGCCAAGGAACAGGAGTGGGTCATCGAGGATCTCAGCCGGGTCAAGATTCTCAACAGGTTGCTGCTGGATGGTGAAGAGATCGCCGTGGTTGACCCGGGCGGACAGACCCGTTGCTGGTTCCATGGACGGGGGAAGCTCTCTTTTCACGATACTTTTGCCGCGGCCATGGAAAGCCCTGCCAAGGGTTTTCTGTTCGTAACCAATCGCCAGTTGCCACCCCATACCCAACCCGACAATCTGCTGATTCTGCGTCCCCGCAACCTGGTGCTGGGCATCGGCTGCAACCGTGGCACCCCGGCCGATGAGATCGAAGCGTTTGTGGCCAGCCACCTCAAGCGCATCTTTGTCTCCCTGAAGAGTGTCCGCTGTCTCGCCAGCGCCGCCGCCAAGCGTGATGAAAGCGGCCTACTGGAATATGCCGAGCGGCACGACATCCCGATACGTTTTTTTGAGAGCAATGAACTGAACCGGATTTCCTGCCCGTCGCCCCCGTCGGAGCATGCCCGCTGCGCCATCGGTGCCGTGGGAGTGGCCGAGCCGGCGGCCCTGCTGGCGGCTGGAGCAACCCGGCTGATGCTGAAAAAGGTCAAATCGGCCA
This sequence comes from uncultured Geobacteraceae bacterium, assembly GCA_942493195.1. GTDB lineage: Bacteria > Desulfobacterota > Desulfuromonadia > Geobacterales > Pseudopelobacteraceae > CAIPTY01. The sequence goes on from OW818669.1 coordinate 444,339, forward strand.
ACGTTACCCTGGCGGTGGCAGAGCTGAAGGCAGGTCACCATGATTGACAAACCATTGATTGCCATCACCATGGGTGACCCTTGCGGGGTCGGCCCTGAAATCATCGTCAAGGCCCTGCACCTTTCCGGGATTGCCGCTCTGTGCACCCCATTTGTTATCGGAGACCGGACGGCCTTGGAGCGGGCCCTGCTGGTCATGGGTTCGTCTCTGACCATTCATCTGATCGGTGAGCCGGAAGAGGCCCTCTCAGCTCCCACCGGGACTGTTTCCCTGCTGGCGCTTTCGGAGCTGGCAGAGGACGATATCCGCTATGGTTCGCCAACAGCCGCTTCCGGAGATGCGGTCTATCGCTATATCTGTGCGGCGGCCCGCTTCTGCCTGGATGGCCGGGTGGCGGCCATGGTAACGGCCCCCATCAGCAAGGAGGCCATGAACCGGGCCGGGCACGATTACCCCGGGCACACCGAGCTGCTGGCCGAGTTGTGCGGCACGGACGATTTTGTGATGATGCTGGCCGGGGATGTGTTGCGGGTCAGTCTGGTGACGATCCATGAGGCGCTGGCGGATGTCCCCCGGCTGGTGACCTACGATCAGGTGCTGAAAACGATCCGCATCACGGCTGCGGGGGTGGCTCGTCTGACCGGTATCACTAAACCCCGTCTGGCGGTGCTGGCCCTGAATCCCCACTGTGGGGAGGGGGGAATGTTCGGGGGGGAGGATGCTTCCATCATCGCCCCGGCCGTTGCAGCGGCCCGGAGCGAGGGAATCGATGCGGTTGGGCCGCTATCAGCTGACACCCTTTTCCATTTTGCCCGGCAGGGTGGTTATGACGGCGTGGTGGCCATGTATCACGACCAGGGGTTGATTCCGCTCAAAATGCTGCACTTTGACGATGGTGTTAACATTACCCTGGGATTGCCGATCATCCGCACCTCGGTGGACCACGGCACCGCCTACGATCTGGCCGGAACCGGACAGGCCTCGGAGCAGAGCCTGCTGGCGGCGCTCCGGATGGCGGTGCAGATGGCGCAACATTAAGACTTTATCTCTGCGCTGAGAGACGTTATGATTGACCCGCTGCAAAAGAAGTGAACCCACTCAAGGAGGATGTAATGGCTAGAGCAAGTGCCCGCCATATTTTGGTGGCCAGCAAGGAAGCATGTGAAAATCTCAAAACCCAGATCGAGGCGGGGGCCGATTTTGCTGACGTCGCACGGGAGCATTCCCTGTGTCCTTCCCGTAATCAGGGCGGTGCGCTGGGTGATTTCGGACCGGGACAGATGGTTAAGGAATTCGACGAGGTCGTGTTCAACGGCGAAGTGGGCAAGGTACTGGGGCCGGTTCAGACCCAGTTCGGCTACCATCTGCTGGAGATTACCAAGCGTACGGAATAGGTCTGCACCCGTATGTAATGCACAAAAGAAAAGGCGGCCCTGCGGGGTCGCCTTTTTCAGTTCATTTTTTGTCTATTCAGTTTTTATTTGAGTACGCCCAGGATCTTCTTGGCCACGTCCTTGCCGCTGATGTTATAGGTGCCGGCGGCCAGCTGATCCCGGATGGCGGCTACCCGGTCCCGACTGATTTCATCGGAACTCTGCGACGTCGAGCCTTGGGTCGCTTCAGGAGAGATATCGACGTTGAAGGCGGCACCGGACGGTTGCGGTTGATGCGGTGTTTCCGCTTGTGCCTGCGTCCCGGTCCGTTTCAGCAGCGCTTCCTGCTGGGCGATGGTGTGTGTCGTTCCTGATTCAATTTTCATACGCTCTCCGCTTTACACAAATCTGCACAACATATGATCCTTCCATCGGCAGATCGTTTGAAAAACTTTAATCGTTTTAATGCTCCCGATTCTTTTCCAGGATGAAGCGGGCGTAGTTCTGATCAGTTCCCTTGATATGGCAGACGATCCAGCTAACCAGAAACTCAAGAGTTTTAGCGCTGGCTTCCTCGCTGTTGTGCCAGCCCCCCTGGATTTCAGACAGCTTCTGAACAAAGCAATCATGCTCCTGCCGATGGCTGGTAAAACCGGGAAAGTCGTAGGAGATCATTAAGTGCTCTTCAGCCGTAAAATGTTCGACGGTGTAGTTGATGAGTTTTTGCAGGGTTTCATCCAAAAGCGATGCCCCTTCATTGTTCCTGACGGCCTCATCAAGTTTGTTGATCCAGTCGATCAGCCCTTTGTGCTGCTGATCAATGAGCGGTATATGCATGGAGATGCTTTCGTCCCATTGCAGGATGGACATACTGATTACCTCCCTTTATCAGCCGGCGGGGTCAGGTCCAGTTCCTGCACAGGGCCGAATCCGGTCAGCGGCTTGTCGAACTTCGTTGAGTTCCCGATCACCACAAGTTTGAAGGCCTCCGGCTTGAGGTGTTTGCGGGCGGCTGCCAGGACGTCCGCCTGTGATATGCGGGAGATGTTGTCACGGTAGCTGTCCAGGAAATCCGGCGAATAGCCATAGTACTCCAGTCGGGCACGCTGCATGACGATGGTAGCAGGGCTGGTAAAGCCGAACATGAAGGAGTTGATGATGTACTCCTTGGCGGTCTTCAATTCCTGATCGGTGACCGGCTCTTTGGTAATACCGGTAATGATGTCTTTCATCAGGGTGATGGCTTTAGCGGTAGATTCAGCCTTGGTTTCCGTCTCGGCAATAAAGCTGCCGGTGAAGCGGCGGCCGATATCAAAATGGCTGCCGACGCTATATGCCAACCCTTGATTGGTGCGGATTTCCATCGTCAGGCGTGAGGTGAAACTTCCCCCCAGGATGTAATCCAGGATGCGGATGGCGTACAGGTCGGGACTTTCCTTGGAAATGCCCAGATGGCCCATGCGGATCACGGACTGGTTGACATCCTTTTTGCCGTAAAGGACCTGGCCGGCAAAGGCCGTCTCCGGCTGCGGGATAGGTGGGAGCAGCGTGGCCGGCTGGGGGCGGGAGGTGCCGAAGACGGCATTCAGTTCGCGGAGCAGGCCATCCCGCTCGAAATCACCCGACACCGCCAGGATCATGTTGTCGGTGCGAAAAAAGCGCTTGTGAAAATCAACCATGCCCTGGCGGGTGATTGCCCGGGCCGATGCCAGGGTAGGGGTGTTGCCCAAGGGGTGCCCGGCGTAGATGGCCTTGCCGATTTCACGTCCGGCAATCTCCTTGGGGTCGTCATTCTGACGGCGCAGCCCTTCGATCAGGTGTTTGCGGGCCAGGTCGACCCGTTTTTCGCTGAAGTCGGGACGCATCAGGACGTTGGAGAAGATCTTCAGGGTGTTGCTGAAGTTCTTGGTCAGGGTGGTCAACGAGACGCTGCCCATGTCGCTTCCAATGTTGCTTTCGACGGACGAGGCCATGAACTCCAGTTCGTCATCCATCTTTTCCGGAGTCATTCCGCCGGCCCCACCACTGCGCATGACGCCGCCGGTCAGGGCTGCCAGGCCAGACAGCTCGGCAGTTTCATACACCGAACCGGTGCGCACCATGGCGGTCATGTTGATGATCGGCAGCTCCGGGTCGCGCAGCAGATAGACCGGCATGCCGCATTCCAACAGCACCCGCACGGCCTTGGGGATGTCGAAGCGCAACGTTGGAAAACTCATGCTGCGGGGATTTGCCCGGCCGTTCTCGGCCGCCGGGACGGTTGTTACAGATACAATCAGAAGCAGAATGGAGATGATCAGTCGTTTCATTTCAGGTCACCCCCTTTTTTAGTGATAAATCCAACCAGACGGTTTTCGCGGGTAAAATACTGTCGGGCGACGCGCTGGATGTCGGCCGGTGTGACCGAAGCCACCTTGGCGCGGTATTCGATCATATAGCGCCAATTGCCGGCGGTCGCCTCGTATTCGGTCAGGTTGCGGGCCAGGCCGCCGTTGGTGCCCATACGGCGCGACTCCTCAAACTCGATCTTGTTGAGGATCCGCTGCAGGTCGCGTTCGGCCACCGGCTCGTTCTTCAGGCGCTCCAGCTCCGCAAAGATAGCCTCTTCCACTTCCTTTACGGTATGTGGGGCACGGGGATTGGCACTGATTACAAACATCCCCGGATAGCGGCTGCCGGGGGCATCAAAGGCGCCCACCTCGGTGGCCAGCTGTTTCTCGATTACCAGGTTCTTGTGGAAGCGTGAGGTGCGTCCGCTCCCCAGAATCATGTTGATCACATCCAGGACATAATCGTCGGGGGCATTAATGGCCGGCTTATGGAAGCCGATGATCAGGGTCGGTTCCGCCTCTGCCATCAGCTCGATGCGGCGCTCGCCACCCTGCTTCGGCTCCTCGGCCGTCACCGGTATGGTCTGCTTGCCGGGGGGGATGGCGCCGAAATAGCGCTCCACCAGGGCAATCGTTTCTTTGGGGTTGATGTCGCCCACAATCGCCACGATGGAGTTGTTGGGGGCGTAATAGTTGTGGAAGAACTGCTCGGCTTTGCTGCGGGTCAGGTTCTCGATATCGGCCATCCAGCCGATGGTGGGCTGTCCGTAGGGGTGGGCCAGATAGGCCGAAGCCACAAAGGTTTCCCACAGCTTGCTCTCCGGGTCGGCATCGTAGGAACGTCGGCGCTCCTCCATGACAACCGAGCGCTCGGTGTAGAACTCCCGCAGTACGGCGTTCTGCATGCGATCGGACTCAATGGTCGCCCAGAGCTCGAGCTTGTTGGAGGGGAGGTTGATCAGATAAGTGGTGCCGTCGCGGCTGGTGAAGGCGTTGTATCCCACGCCACCGTTTTTGGAGTACAGCTCGAAGAACTCGTCTTTGATGACGAATTTGGAGGCTTCCGTTTCCAGAGTCGCCAGCTGTTTTTCCAGGTCGGCGATCTTACCCTTGTCGGCCGTTTCACGCTTGGCCTTTTCCGCCATCAGCTGCTGGGCGGTCGCTTCGATCTTGTCCAGAATCGGCTTCTCGGCAGCATAATTGGTCGTTCCCAGAGTTGTCGTCCCCTTGAAGAGCATATGCTCCAGCAGATGGGCGATGCCGCGCTCGTCACTACGTTCATCCACGCTTCCCACACGGAAACGGATCCAAGCCGAAACGGTCGGCGAAGTGTGGCGCTCAACCATCAACAGTTTCATGCCGTTTTTCAAGGTGTGTTCAATGACCTTTTCTTCCAGACCGGCCCGCTGTCCGGGCTGTGCTGCGGCCGCCTGGAGGGTGGTGGCGTACAGGCATGCCACCAGCACAATCTTCCAGCATCTTTTCATCATATGCATCCTCTGTTGTCGTTATTTTCTGTCATCATACACGTGTCCGGGTTTGTGAATCAATCCATGAATCCGACCGCGGCAAAAAACTTGACAACTGTCGGAGCGGAATGCTATCAGAATCGTTCTATTTTTTACACTTTAACGGAGGAACACAATGGAACGTACATTCGCCATCATCAAGCCGGATGCAGTCGAGCGCAAGCTGGCCGGTAAAATCCTTGACCGCATCGAAACAGCCGGTTTCAACATCGTCGGCATGAAAAAAATCAAACTGAGCAAATGCCAGGCCGAAGGTTTCTACTACGTACACAAAGCGCGCCCCTTCTTCAACGACCTGTGTGCTTTTATGTCTCGCAGCCCGGTGATCGTACTCTGCCTGGAGAAGGAAAACGCCATCGCTGACTGGCGTACCCTGATGGGCGCCACCAACCCTGCCAATGCTGAGCCGGGAACCATCCGCAAGGATTTTGCTGTCAATATCGAGGAGAACTCCTCACACGGTTCCGATGCTCCCGAAACCGCTGCGTTCGAAATTCCTTACTTCTTCAGCGCTCTGGAACTGGTATAATTTTCCGGCAGCTGCGAGCCTGACCTTTAAAAGAGCCCTTCTTGCGAGAAGGGCTCTTTTTGATTGTACAACACGGGAGATCTCATGGCACGAAACGAACTGCTCCGTAACATCTCTACAGCCCTGAACCTTGATGACGGGAGCCTGCAGGAGATATTTAAACATGCCGGCCGGGAGGTCGGACCCTCGACGGTGACCGCTCTGCAGAATTCGGAGGAGCAAGATGGCTATATCCCCTGTAGTGATCCGGTCTTCGGTTTCTTTCTGGATGGTCTGATTATCCAGCGTCGGGGGAAAAAAGAGGGTGCTACGCTGCCAGTTGAAAAGCCGGCCATGGCGCTCAACAACAACGATATTCTGAAAAAACTGCGGATTGCATTGGATTTGAAGGAGGAGGATCTGCTGGATATTTTTACGCTGGCTGGGCAGACCCTCTCAAAGCATGAACTGACGGCCCTGTTCAGAAAAACAGGGCACAAGCATTACAAGGAGTGCAGCAACCAGATTCTGGCTGTATTCATCAAGGGACTGAAGCTGCGCGTCAAGGGGTGAATGTGTCGCGTAGGTGATGGCGCCGCAGCAGAGCCAGCGTTTCTTCCAGGGTATCGCCGTCCCCGGCCACCCAGTGGATGACAATCCCGTTTCGCTCCATCTTGCGAAACCAGTTCTCCTGGCGTTTGGCAAAGTCGTGGATGGCGCTGTTCAGCTTCTGGAACATGTCGTTGCGGTTGAGCTTTCCCTGTAGATAAGCCCCGATGAAACGATACTCCAGCCCGTAGTAATCCAGCCGTTCCCAGGCCACCCCCCCGTCATGCAGGCGCTGTACCTCTTCGATCATACCTGCTTCCAGTCGTTGCCGCAGCCGCTCTGTAATCCGTGTGCGCAGCTCCTCCCGTTCCCAGCGGATACCGATATTCAGTGAATTTATTTTCGGCTGTTCGTCCGGTTGATCGGCATGCTCCTGCTCAAAGCGGGCAATCTCAATGGCCCGGATCGTGCGCTGGCGATCAGTCAGGTCGCTGGTATTGTGCAGCCCCGGTTTCAATCCCCGCAGTATGTCAGCCAGTGTTTCGGCATCGGCATTCTGCAACCCTTCCCGCAACGCCGCATTTTCGGGAACCTCCGCCATGCGGTAGCCCCGCAGCACTCCATCCAGATACAAGCCGGTACCGCCGCACAGGATCGGCAGATGCCTCCGGAAGGCAATGTCATCGTAGGCCTGTCGAAAGAGGCGCAGAAAGGCAAATACGCTGAACTCCTCTCCCGATTCCAGGATATCGATCAGATGGTAGGGGACACTGCCGTATTCGTGCAGGTCTTTGCCGCTGCCGATATCCATACCGCGAAAGACCTGTCGCGAGTCGGCCGAGATGATCTCACCGTCGAAAATGCCGGCCAGCGCAACAGCCAGGCGGGTCTTGCCCGAGGCGGTCGGGCCGAGAATTGTCAGGAGGTTATGGGTGTCGGTGAGTGTCATTGTGCGGTGGATAGTAGCAGAATTTTAGCCGGGATTGTAGATATACGTGCTTTGATAACGGTTCGGCAGAACAGCGGCGGTTTCTGGCCGCTGCTTCTGTCTGGTTGAAGCTTGCATTTGTCCGGTTTTCACTTTTTAAGGGTTTGCCTGTTATTGCATTTCCTTTTCAGTCATCTTCTAAAAGAGTACGAAGTAAACTCTTATAGTTATTCAAGAAACTCTTTGTTATTGAAAAATGTTCCGTATCCTCATAAGAAACCTCAGAAATTCCGTTCTCGTCCAAATATAAAATCTTTGCATTGGGGTAAGACAAAAGAATTGGTGAATGGGTTGCTATAATGAATTGTGATTCTTTTTTGACTAATTGGTGAATCGCTGATAGTGCCGCCATTTGTCGCGTTGGTGATAGAGCGGCCTCAGGTTCGTCAAAAATATACAGACCTTTTCCTCTTAGTTTCATTGTGAGCGCGGCCATAAAAGCCTCGCCGTGTGAACGTTCATGAAGCAATTTGTCCCCATATCCAGCATCATTGCCACTGATCTGATCCATATGTGTTGCAACATTATAAAAACTTTCTGCCCTCAGAAAATAGTAATCCTGAGGTTTTGCATAGCTTCTTACGGTTCTTAAATAGTTATGAAGAGTGGATATGGTGTCTGCGGTTGTAAGGTTGAAATTTCGTGTCCCACCCTCAGAGCTGAATCCCATAGCCAAAGCGATTGATTCGACCAAAGTTGATTTTCCGGCACCATTTTCCCCGACAAGGAACGTTACATCTGGATGGAATTGAAGTGTATTGAGATTCCGAACTGCAGGGATGTTGAATGGGTACTCATCCCAATTCGTAATCGTGTCTTCCTTCAGAGAAATTTCCATCAGATATGGTTTTGCTTGCATCATTGTCTCTCTTCATTTTTTGCTTCAACTCGTTAATCACCCGTTAGGGTGTCATATCTATATGTATATGGAACACATCAAATGTAGATGGGACTATATATATCTATATTGGGCTAGACTATATACATCTATATGGAAATCGGTCTTTTGCTACTTGTCAAATCCATCTACATCTATATACTTTTCCAAGGCAGTGCCCACAACATTGCCATAACTGACAAACCATAACTGCTTTTCTGGATTCCAGCGGCCACCAACGGATTTGACCTTGTTACGAGCAGCCAGATCGTTGGGTTTAATACGTAAAGGAACGAGAGTGTCTTGTGAAAATCGTATTGATGGTGGAGTCCAGTCGCTTTGATCAATGATGAGCTCAACCGTTTTTAGCCGCTGCCCTTTTTCTTGGTCATAACGGAAGCGGACGCAAACCAGGGCATCTCCATATTTTTTCATCAGAGCTTTTGTCCCGTGTTGACCAGGTTTTAAAGTCAGTCTGGTTTTCATTAAGGCCCTGCCTTCAGAGAATGCGAAAAATTGTCGCCAACTATACGCATTGTTTGATAAAAGGTGAATCAAAAACATAAAGGAATGCCAATGATTCAACTTCCTCCCCATTTGTTCAGGCAGTTTAGGGTGTTCTGTATCGATAATGGTGTTATCGAAAGCGAGTTTGCTGATTATCTGAAATGGTTACGCTATTTCCTCGATTTCTGTGAAAAATACCATGTTTCTGGTGATGATGCGGTTCGGACCAGGTCGTTTTTGGACAAACTGCGACAGAAGGGGCAATCAGATGAGAAACGACAACAGGCCAGTAAGGCGGTACGGCTCTATTTCGAAATGATTCGTGGCGGTGTGGGCGAACTGCCACCGGTACAGCTCGTTCCAATGGAGCAGCACACTGATCCACGCTCTGAATTGCCGATTCATACCCCGACGTTAGTGGGTGCAGCGGAATCTTTCTATAACGTTGCCGGCTATCAGGAAAAGTCCGACTCCCCCGAATGGGATGAGGTGATGGGCAGGCTGGCCGATGAGATCAAGGTTCGTCACTATTCCCGCAAGACGCTGAAGACGTATGCCCAGTGGTCACGCCAGTTCCAGAAATTCCTGAAAAACAAGCCCCCTTCAGAGCTGTCCACCGATGATGTTAGGGCCTACCTTACACATCTGGCGGTAACGTGTCACGTTGCAGCTTCCACCCAGAATCAGGCCTTCAATTCACTGCTGTTCCTCTTTCGACACGCCCTCAAGCGTGATTTCGGAGTGCTGCGCGATGTACCGAGGGCCAAGAAGTCGCTGTATGTGCCGGTGGTGCTTTCACGGGTAGAGATTGATGCTATCCTGGACAATCTCTACCACCCCTACTGCCTGATTGTGAAACTGTTGTTCGGCTGTGGCCTGCGCCTGTTTGAGTGTCTGCAGCTGCGTGTGCGTGACTTTAACTTCGATGCGGGGATTCTGACGGTTCACGGCAAGGGAAAGAAGGACCGCACCCTGCCGCTGCCGGAGACAATCCTAGATGATCTGCTTCGGCAGATGCGGCGTGTGAAGGAACTGCATGAGAAGGATCTTAAGGCGGGGTATGATGGCGTGTTTCTTGATGATGCGGTGGAACGGAAGTATCCCAAGGCGCCCAAGGAACTGTTGCACCAGTGGTTCCTGCCGCAAAAGGATTTGACGTTGATCGCTGAATCCGGCCAGAGGCGGCGATGGCATGTCCATGAGTCGAAGTTGCAGAAAGCGCTCTACCTTGCGGTGCGCAAGGCGGGTATAACCAAACGGGTCACGGCTCACACTTTCCGGCATTCCTACGCTACCCACCTATTGCAGGCCAATTACGACATACGTACCATCCAGACTAAACTGGGACATTCCAGCTTAAAAACCACAATGATTTATACCCACTGCGTTCCGGTCAGGACGATGAAGGAGGCAAAGAGCCCGCTGGACCTGGATTGAAGAGGATCTGATTTAAAGCTTTATAGACCTTTGCCGCTGTTGCCCGGTCGATTCCAGGTGCCTCTGACAGCTGTTCAGCCGTTGCCTCTCTGATTCCCTGCAGGCTTCCGAAATGCGACAACAGGACCTGGCTTCGTTTGGCTCCGATGCCGGGAATCTGCTCGATGCTGGAGGCGATGCCCTCCTTGCTGCGCAGGGTGCGGTGGTATTCGATGGCAAAGCGATGGGCCTCGTCGCGGATGGCGGCCAGTAGCAGCAGGGGCGGTGAGTTCTGGCGCAGCACGACCGGATTCTTGCGCCCCGGCAGGAAGACGCGCTCGTCGCTTCGGCTGATCTCACTGGATCTGCCGGCCCGGGCCACCCGGCTTTTGGCCAGGGAAACCAGATCGAAGCGCCCGCTCAGGCCAAGCTCGTTGATGATCTCCAGGGTGGCATTCAACTGGCCGATGCCGCCATCGACAACCACCAGATCAGGCAGTCCATTTTTCCGGATGGCGTCCTCCCGGAAGCGGCGCGAGAAGACCTCCTTCAGCATGGCAAAGTCATCCTGCCCAACGACATCGCGAATCCGGTAATGACGGTAGCTGCTCTTATCGGCCCGGCTGTCGAGGAAACTAACGCCGCTTCCCACAGAGAAGCGACCCTGAATGGTTGATATGTCGTAACATTCGATCCGGCGCGGCAGGCGTGACAGGTGCAGGCGGTTTTTCAGCTCACCCAGCAGGTTTTCCACCGAAGCCTGTTTTTCATCACGTTCACGCAGGGCTGCGGCGGCATTCTTGCCGGCCAGCTCCACCAGTTCGCGCTTTACGCCGCGCACAGGGTGCAGAATGGACAACTTGCGAGTTTTTCGCTCCGACAGTATCAGCCCCAGTGTCTCCTGATCCTCGATCTCAGCCGGCAACAGGATTTCATCCGGAATAAACGTCCCCTCATCGTAATACTGCTGCAGGAATGCTGAAATACCCTCGGCGTCATCCAGTTCCCACTCCAGACTGAACAGGCGACTGCCGTTCATGACCCCGGCCCGGATGAAGAGCAGCATCAGTTCCAGTCGACTGCCGTCGCGGTGATAACCGAGCACGTCGCTGTCACCGCTGCGCAGGACCATCTTCTGCTTCTCGACCGTTACCTCAATGGAGTGCAGCAGGTTGCGCCATCGGGCGGCCTCCTCGTAGCGCTCCCGTTCTGCAGCCTCCAGCATGTTGCGTTTGAACTGGGCAACCAACTCGCGACCCTTGCCTTCCAGGAACAGCATGGCCCCTCTGACCAGTTCGCTGTAATCCTCGGTTGAGATCAACTTGTGGCAGGGAGCGCTGCATTGGCCGATCTGGTGGTACAGGCAGGGGCGCTTGCGGGCCAGGCAGCTCCCCAGTGGATAGTGGCGCAGCGGGAACATGCGGGTGATCTGGCGCAGTACCTCGCGGGCGGCGGAGGCCGAGGCATAGGGTCCGAAGTAGCGGGCCGAGTCGCGCGGTATTTTGCGCACGATGCTGAAGCGGGGGAATTGTTCCTGAGGGTCCAGCCGCAGGGAAAAATAGGTTTTGTCATCCTTCAGGTCCAGATTGTAGCGGGGGTGGTGCTGCTTGATCAGGGTGTTTTCCAGCAGCAGGGCCTCTTTTTCCGTATCGGTCAGCATGACGTCCAGGTCGGCGATTCTGGCGACCAGAAACTTGACATGGGGGCGGGAATCACCGGAGGCGCTGAAATAGGTGCGCACCCGCTGGCGCAGGTTGCGGGCCTTGCCGACATAGATGATTGCGCCTGATTCATCCCGCATCAGGTAGACACCCGGAGAGGTCGGCAGCTGCTGTATTTTGTCCTTCAGGCTCATGCGGCCATATTAACGGCTAAAACGGAGAATGAAAACCGATCTTTTTGCCTAAAAAAAAGGCAGCTTGCCTGCTAAAGGTGCAGGTGTTTTTTGCTACATATAATAATTTAAGGCATTTACGTAAAATATTTTTCTGGCCGCGTTATTGCTATTGGAGAAAAGCCTGCCAGATGGCGGGCAAACTTCTCAGATACCAACGGGGGTAGTGAGTATGGAGACCATGTCAACGGTGACAGGCCTGAAGAGTAGTGCCGATGTTCTTTTTCTGATGCTTGGGGCCGTCATGGTGTTTGCTATGCATGCCGGTTTTGCTTTTCTCGAGGTTGGCACGGTTCGCAAAAAGAACCAGGTCAACGCCTTTGTCAAAATCCTCACCGATTGGGCCGTTTCAACGGTCGTCTATTTTGTGATCGGTTTTCCGATTGCATATGGCATTTCCTTTCTGAAGCCGGCTGAAGAGCTGCTGGGGAAAACCCAGGGCTATGATCTGGTCCACTATTTTTTCCTGCTCTGTTTCGCTGCCTGCATACCGGCCATAATTTCGGGTGGTATTGCCGAACGGGCCAAGTTCTGGCCGCAGGTGATCGCCGGTGCCATTTTTGCCGGTATCTCCTATCCTCTGTTTGAATCCCTGATCTGGGGGCAGAATATGTCCATTCTTCAAGGGATGTTTAAATCCATCGGCGGGGCCGAATTCCATGATTATGCCGGTTCAGTCGTCGTTCATTCCATTGGCGGCTGGATCGCCCTGCCGGCGGTTCTCATTCTTGGTCCCCGTATGGGACGTTATGTGCGCGGCAAATCCCATCCGATTCCGGTCAGTAATATTCCCTTTCTGGCGTTGGGCTCCTGGATTCTGGCCGTGGGTTGGTTCGGGTTTAACGTGATGAGTGCCGCCAATCTTGAAAAAATCTCCGGTCTGGTGGCTGTCAATTCTTTAATGGCCATGGTTGGTGGCATCCTTGCGGCGCTGGTTGCCGGCAAGAACGACCCCGGTTTCGTACATAACGGTGCCCTGGCCGGACTGATCGCTGTCTGTGCCGGTAGCGATATCATGCATCCTCTGGCGGCTTTTGTGGTCGGTGCCATTGCTGCGGTGATCTTTGTGTACGGTTTCCATTACGAACAGGAAAAACTGAAAATTGACGATGTTCTGGGGGTCTGGCCGTTACACGGCGTTATCGGCAGCTGGGGCGGGATCGCTGCCGGCATATTCGGTCAAAAGTTTCTGGGAGGTCTGGGGGGGGTCAGCTTTGTCTCCCAGTTGGCCGGAAGCCTGGTTGCCATCGTCTTCGCACTTGCCAGCGGGTTTATTGTCTATGGTCTGCTTTCAAAAACCATAGGCATCAGGCTGGAGCAGGAAGAAGAGTTTGCCGGAGCTGATATTTCAATTCACAGTATCGGTGCCTATCCGGAGGATCACATCCGCTGACGGGAAATACTCTCCCGATGCCGCAGAAACACGGCTGTTAACACCCTTAGAATCCTTTTCTTTCGTTGACAAGGGGGCGGAGAGGTGCTATTTAACAAGCATTTTATCCCGACATTTCTCCGCCCTCCGTGCGCCTTTCATCATGCGTCGGCCAAGAAGAGGTTACGTATCGTGCTAACATTGAAATTATGCCGTAGTACCCTGATCAGGTTTATCGCCGTTTTGGTCATAATTTCATCATTTTTCACCCCTCCCGCCTATTCCCAGGAATCGGAAGATTCCCAGATTTTCATTTCCGGATTCAATGCCTATCAGCAGAAAGATTATGCCACAACCATCGGCAGGATGAACGAGGTGCTGCAGAAGTACCCTGACACCCCCCTGCGTGACATGGTGCTGTTCTGGCTTTCCCGTGCTTATTTCAAAAACGGCAATCAGCAGGATGCCGCCAAATTCATGTCCCAGTTTTCCCGCGAATATCCCGACAATCCGCTCAAAGCTACCGTGGATGAGGAACTGCTGGCTCTGACCGCCCGCTTCGAGAAGGGTGAACAATTGCCGGCCGGTACCCCGGTTGCCGCGGCACGTCCGGCCGTTGCTGCGGTAGACTCGGAAAAGGTTCGTCTGGCACAGGATGCCGCTGCCCGCGAACAGCAGGCCAGAGAGAAGGCAGAGCGGGAGAGGATCGCTGCAACCGCTAAAGCCGAGGAGATTCGCGCTGCCGCCGAGTCTGAAAAAGCTCAGTTGGCTGCCGCCCGTGCTGCTGATGAGCGTGCAGCTGCCGAAGCCGTCGAAAAGGCCCGGTTGGCCGCCGTTAAGCAGGAAGAGGAGCGCAAGGCGGCCGCTGAAAAGGCTGAAATGCTCAAGGCCGAACGGGCCAGGGCAGAACAGGAACGCCTGGCTTTACAGAAAAAGGAACAGGAACGTCTCGCCGCTGCCAAGCAGCAAGAAGAACGTCAGGCCCAGGAAAATGCTGCTGCAGCCAAACGCGCTGTTGGAGCTGCCGAACAGCAGAAACTGGCTGCATTCAAGGCCGCCGAAGAGCGCAAGGCATCCGAAAAACTTCTGGCCGAGAAAGAGCTTAAGGAAAAAGTTGAACGCGAAAATGTGGTGAAACAGCAGGAAGAGATGCTCCAGCGTGCCCTGGAAATGGCCGAGAAAAAACGTCTGGCGTACGAGAAGGCCGAGCAGGAGCAACAGGCTCAGGAAGATGTTACCCGTGCCGCTAAGGCCGAAAAGAAACGTCTGGCAGCTCTGGAAGCTGAAAAGGAGCGTGCTGAAGCGGATCGTCTGGCTGCATTGAAGGCCGAGGAAGAGCGTAAAATCGCCGAGAAGGTCGAGCTGGCACGTGTTGAGCGTGAACGGCAGGATAAAGAGCGTGCCGCCGCTGTTGCCGCTGAGTCGGCCCGTCTGGCCGAGTCCCGGAAGGAGCTTGAACGTACGGCGGCCGCCAAGGCTGAGACAGAGCGCCTGGCCCGGGAAAAGGCTGAGCTTGCCAAACGTGCTGCGGTGGAAGCAGAGCAGCAGAAACTTGCCCAGCTGAAGAAGGAACAGGAACGAGCTGCTGCCGAAAGGGCGGAAAAAGAGCGTCAGGCGTCCCAGGCTGCCGAGGTTTCTCAGCAGCAGACCTCGCAACCGGTTGCCGTTGCAATTGTGAAAAAGGCCCCCGAGGCTGTTTCCGCACAAAAATCTTCTGAACCTGACAGGGTCCAGGCCTCGAAGGCAGTTCTGCGGGATAAGGCTATTGAACAGTACAAGGCCATTCTGGTGTCGTATCCATCGTCACAGGCTGCTGTCGCAGCTGCAGCAAAGCTCAGGGAACTGGGCGTGGCGGTCGCCGTTTCTGCGGCACAGCCCCAGGTTGCTGAACCGGCCTCTGAAAACGCCCAGGTGCTCCGTTTTGAAGTGGCCCAATTTGCCGGCCTGGAGTTCAATCTGCTGCCGCAGGCCCAGGCATACAATGCTGCACAACGGATCAGTATTCCGTTCGAGATCATCAATCAGGGCAACGGTGCCGATACCTTCTATCTTGAGTCCGGTTTCCCGGCCGAGTTTTCTGCCGGATTTGCCGCCGCTGCGACACCTGCCCAGGCCATCAACCAGACGCCGGCCCTGGCTCCCGGCCAGTCATTCAAGGGACTTGTCTACCTGACAATCCCTGCCGCCAGCATTGATGGACTGCGCATTTCCCATCCCATCAAAGCCGCTTCGCGTACCGCTGTCGAAGCCACCCAGACCCGTGAAGTCCGACTGGTTGCCGCTGCACCGCTCCTGCGAGCTACCGTCAAGGTTGACCGCAGTAACCCGCTGCCGGGTGATAAGCTGCTATACCGTGTGGCCGTTCTGAACGTAGGCTCGACCGGTGCCCAGGATGTCAGTTTCCGTTTGAATTACCCTCCCCAGCTTGAGCCGGTTGATTTTGCCACAGCCGGGTTCCGCCAGGAGATGAAGGCAGCCCTGGTGCTTGACGGCCTGCAGCTGAAATCGGGTGAGAGCCGGGAGTTCAGTCTGGCATTCCAGCTGAAAGACGGCTCCCTGGCCGGCCAGGAAATCCTGACCCGGGCCGAGTTGACCAACAATCAGCTGAAGACCTCCTCGGCATTCGTTTCGACGGCTGCCTATGTTCAGCCGCAGCACGGCCTGCTTGTCACACCTGGATCCGACCGTTTGATCGTCATTCCGGGCCAGAAGGTGGCGGTGCCGTACATTGTGACAAACAGCGGCAACGTGCGTGAGAAGTTTTCCGTTGTTCCTGCTGCACAAGGATCACAGGTCGTCACCGTCTTCCAGGACCTTAATCGTGATGGAATCCGTCAGGCAACCGAGCCGGTTATAACCGAAATCGGGCCATTGGCCGCCAAAGAAGAGGCCAGCATTGTCATGGAGGTTGCCACACCGCGCTCAGCTACCGACGGCACTGAGGATCTGGCCCGGATTTCGTTCCGTTCGTCCGGTGATTCACTGCGCGCTTTCGACGGTGTGACCCGCCTGATTTATTCCCGACCGGTACTGCAGTTGGCCATGTCCGGCAAAGATGGACGCCTCAAACCGGGAGAGGTTGCCTCATTTGACCTTGTTATTACCAACCGTGGATCCAATATCGCCCGGATTGTGGAGCTGAGCAGCACCTGGCCGGAACAGCTTGAACTTGTTGCGGCCGATCCAGCCATAGCCTCGTTCACCAACGGCACCCTGCTCTGGAGATTCAAGGAGCTGGGAGCCGGAGAAAAGCGTCTTATCAAGGTTTCGCTGCGGGTCAAGCCGGGAACAAGTGTGGGAACCAACCTTCAGGTTAAAAATGTCTTGACGTACGAAGATCAAATCGGGAACAGGTACTGAGACTATGATTCGATTTACGTGTGGAGTGGCAGTTGCAGTTTCCCTGCTTGCGAGTATCCCTTCAACAGGATGGTGCCAGAATTACTACCTGTACACACCGGCACCTGTCGATGCGGCGGGTGCTGTTAAGGGTAAGGACAGTGTGCTTGTTCAGGACGTTGCCGTTCAGAAGGGTGACACCTTGTACGGGCTCTCACGGAAATTCAACGGTCGTGGTTCCTACTACCCGCAGATCCTGCTGTTCAATGATATCAAGGATCCCAACAAGATCTACCCCGGTGAAGTGTTCAAGGTCCCGGTTTCACACAAAGCGGCAGAAAACAGCAGCGCTACCCACGAAAAGGTGATTTCTCCTGCGCCGGTCTCCGCCACTACTGAACAGAAGCCTGTTGCGGCTGTTCATGTCACCCCTGTCGCTGAACCGAAGAAGGTTGAACTCCGCGACAAGAAACGTGCGGTTAAGGAAAAACCAGCTGCACCCGCCAAAAAACAGCCGGAGTATGTGGCCTCAGCCGGTCAGAAACTCTATGAGAGTGCCGTCAAGGCCTATCGCCAGGATGACTGCAAATCGGCTCTGGAACTTTTTGATAAATATCTGACTGAAAATCCCGCCTCTCCCTTGGCTGCCGATGCCAGTCTCTATAAGGCTGAATGCTACCTTAAACTGTCGAAATAGAATTGAAATACCCCATTCAGTCTCCCGCGCAGTGCGGAAGATGAAGGGGGTATTTTTGTATCTTGCTCTCTTTGTATTCTGTCAGTTCCAGGTCAGAACAAAGGCCCGTAGTTTGCCACCTTGATCATCGCGGTAAAACATGACCTTCAGGTTGTCGACCGTCTGCCCCCGCTGAATCTCATACCCTTCTTTCTTCTCCGTTGTTTCCATGACCACCGCCGGGTTTTTGCTAACCTGCCGCAGGGCGGCTTTCATGAATGATTCCGGTACGCCGTTGCCACCCCGGTCGAGGACCTGGATGGCCTTGATCGTTCCGCCTTCACGATATACCTTGAATTCTGTGACCTGCCCCTTGTAGCGCTCCCAGCCGGGATTTGACTGACCATAACTCTTGTCCAGAGCGTAACGGGGGATGAAATCGGGCAGAACCGCAGGACGGGAATTTCCGACCGGTACGGCCGCCTGTTTTTTGGGTGTGCGGTTTTCGTCGATGGCCTTGATGACCGCCTTGTCGCTGAGGGCCTGGTTTGGATCCGCGGCTGGTTGAATGGCCGCTGCTGGTTTGGCCGGTGCAGCTGTCGGTACGGGTTGTGAATTCGGCGCGGCGACCGGGGCACGTTCCGGTGTGGCGGGTACTATCGCCGGAACCGCTGTCTTATGTGTCACGGTTTGGTTAGACGGAGTGGAACGCTTGTGCTGCAGGATGGTAACAACAATTACCGCGATAACGACCGGTGCCAGCCAGAGCAGAAATGCCCCTCGCTTCGACCGCTCCGAAGGGGCCTCGATGGTTTCGATCGTTTCGTCACTCCAATCATAATGCTGCTCGGGTTCAGCCTCATCAAGTGTGGTGGTTTTGATGTTGCCGACCGCCGAATCAAAGGAACTGTTGAATTCGGAGTAGACCGACAGTCGTGAACGGGGGGAATAGGTAAGCCCCTGATCCTCCAGTGACGGTTCTTCCGGAATTGTAGCGAGGGCTGTCTCTGGCGCCGTTGCCATGGAGACAATCTCTGCCTCTGGTACCACCGCCTCCTGAAGCTGCGTTTCCGGTTCTGTTACCGCCTCAGAGGGTGCGGTGGTGGCGTCGGCCGGTTCCGTAGCCGGTTTTTTGGCGGGTTTTGTCATGAGCGCGCTGATCATATCCCGAACGCTATACAACAGTGCTTCATCCGCAGAGGACGTGTCGATATGCCCCTGATACAGGCGCACGGTTTCCTCACCAGCCTGTTCCGGGGAAGCTAACAGCACGAAACGGCTCCGCTTGCGACCCAGCTGCTTCTTCAGGTGCATCAGGATGATCTCGGCGGAAAGGCCCGACAGGTGGGTCTGGACAAAGACGATATCAGGTTTTACCGCAACCAGTTCCTCGGCCCCTTTTTCCAGGTTGTTGGCAACACGCAGCTGGACGGTCCTGCTGTCAGGCAGCTTGGAGAAAATTTTCCTGAGCCTGGGTACATCGGTTATCAGCAACAGGTCGGTCACGGTTGAATCCCCCTGATTTTAATCGGCGCATTGTACGGCAAGCGCTGACCGCAATCAACAGTATATTTGATGGTTACGATGCAAAACCACCTTGCGCGGTGCCGGGCGTTCATGTATCGTGTAGGCCTCTATTAACCTCCCGGAAAGGTACGACAATGCTGGATTCAAGCGTTATCCAGGGGCTCACGGCCATCGTGGGTGCCGACAATATTCTGACAGAAAAGCAGGATCTGATCTGCTACGGTTACGATGCCACCCAGATGGAATTTCTGCCCGATGCGGTGGTACACCCCGCCAATCCCGCCGAGGTTTCGGCCGTACTGCAGCTGGCCAATCAAAAAGGATTCCCGGTTTTTCCCCGCGGGGCCGGCAGCGGCTTTACCGGCGGGTCCCTCCCCAAGGCCGGCGGAGTGGTGCTGGTGACGACCCGCATGAACCGCATCCTGCGGATTGACACGGAAAACCTGATTGCCGAGGTTGAGCCGGGGGTGGTGACGGAGCAGTTCCAGATCGCCGTGGAAAAGCTCGGCCTCTTTTATCCCCCCGATCCGGCCTCGCTCAAGTTCTCCACCCTGGGTGGCAATGTGGCCGAGAATGCCGGCGGGCCGCGCTGTGTCAAGTACGGTGTCACCCGTGACTTTGTCATGGGGCTGGAGGTGGTTCTGCCCACCGGCGAGATCATCCGCACCGGTACCGAAACCTACAAGGCGGTGGTCGGCTACGATATGACCCGCCTGCTGTGCGGCAGCGAAGGGACCCTGGGGGTCATCACCAAGATCATCTTCAAGCTGCTGCCGCTACCGGAAGCCAAGAAAACCATGCTGACGATCTTCGATTCCATTGATGGTGCTGCCAAGGCGGTCTCCACCATCATCGGCGCCAAGATCATCCCCACCACCCTGGAGTTCATGGATTACGCCACCCTGCAGTGTGTGGAGAAACGTTTTAACCTGGGAATTCCGGCCGAGGGGCGGGCTGTGCTGCTGATCGAGGTTGATGGCGACAAGGATCTGATTGAAAAGCAGGCCGACCGGATCCACGAACTGATCAAACCGCTGGGACTGGTGCAGTTTCGAGCCGCCAGAGACAACGCCGAGTCGGAGGCGCTCTGGAAGGTGCGGCGCTTGGTCTCCCCCAGTCTGCGGGATATCAACCCTACCAAGTATAACGAGGACATCGTCGTGCCGCGCAGCAAGGTGCCGGATGTCATCCGTACCATCGAGAAGATCCAGCAGAAGTACAATATCCCCATCGTCAACTTCGGGCATGCCGGTGACGGCAATATCCACGTCAATATCATGATCGACAAGGAGATCCCCGGCATGGAGGCCAAGGCCCATGAGGCCATCAAGGAAGTCTTTCAGGCCGCCCTGGACCTGAACGGCACCATGTCCGGCGAGCATGGCGTAGGGTTGGCCAAGGCGCCCTACATCGAGCTGGAGCTTTCGCCGGTTCAGATTCGTGCCATGAAGGCTATCAAACACGCCCTTGATCCCAACAATATTCTCAACCCGGGCAAAATGTTCCCCTGGTAACTCCGGAACAATGTACCCCTAACACAAAGGAAAACCATGGATAAGGAAAAGCAGCGCCAGGAAGTCTCGCTCATCGGCCGTATTCTCTCACTGGAGGCGGTACTTATGCTGATGGGGATCGCATCCCTGTACTACGGCATCACCAAGGGTGCCACCATGAACATCTTCTGGGGGATTGTCATCATCCCGGGGGTGTTCGTACTGTACAAGGTTCGTAACAAGGACTGGAAAAAACATTGGGAGGATCTGGAGGCCGAGAACAAGGCCCGTGAGGCCGCGGCTGCCAAGCGCTCACAGGGTCAGGATCCCAAGGAGTGAGCATGTCCAATCACGGTACAATCATACTTGCATCGGCCTCTCCGCGCCGAACCGAACTGATGGGGCTGGCCGGGATCGAATTCAGCGTAGTACCTGCCGATATCTGCGAAGATGTGCTGCCGGACGAGATCCCTGCGGAACATGTCATGCGCCTGTCGCGGGAAAAGGCCGATGCCGTGGCGCTGGCCACCAATGGCCGCTTTTTTGTGGGGGCAGATACGGTGGTTGTGCTGGATGAGCGAATTATGGGCAAACCGGCCGACGCGGACGAGGCCTTCCGCATGCTGTCGGCCTTGTCGGGGCGCATCCACGATGTCATCACCGGCTACACGGTCTTTGACAAGGTCAGCGGTATCCATGTCAGCCGCTCGGTGCGCACGGAGGTTACCTTCAAGGAGCTGTCGGAACGGGAGATTCGGTCCTATATCGCCAGCGGATGCCCCATGGACAAGGCCGGTGCCTACGCCATTCAGGGGGGTGCCGTGCATTTTGTCCGTTCGATCAGCGGCTCCTACACCAACGTCATCGGCCTACCCATGACGGAACTCTACGAAACACTCTGCCAACTGGGTGCCCTGGATGTCGATTGAAGCACGCCTTAAAGAGATCCTTGAACGGATCAATGCAGCCGCCGCAGCAGCCGGCCGTGAACCATCCACGGTCTCGTTGGTGGCGGTCTCCAAGACCCGTCCGGCCGCTGATGTGAGCGCGGCGTACCGGGCTGGCCAGATCCTGTTCGGGGAAAACTATGTGCAGGAGCTGGCAGCCAAATTCGAGGAGGTGACCGAGCCGGTACAGTGGCACTTTATCGGCCATCTCCAGAGCAACAAGGTAAAATACATTGCCGGGCGGGTGGCCCTGATCCATTCAGTAGACCGGCTCTCTCTGGCGGAGGAGATCAGTCGCCAGTGGGGGCGCCTGGGGCTGAGCTGCGACATCCTGCTGCAGGTCAATATTTCGGGCGAGGCCAGCAAATCGGGCACAACGGAAGTGGAGGCGCTGCAGCTGGTGCGGGCCTTGGCGCAGCTGCCCCACGTCAGGCTCAAGGGGTTGATGACCATGCCCCCCTTCTTCGATGACCCGGAGGGGGCGCGGCCGTACTTTGCGGCACTGCGACGGCTGTCAGAGACGATTGCGGCCGAACAGATCCCCGGAGTGACCATGGAACACCTCTCCATGGGAATGTCCGGTGATTTCGAGGCGGCCATCCAGGAGGGTGCCACACTGGTGCGGGTCGGTACATCCATCTTCGGGAGCCGCTGAGATGCCCGCCCCGCTTGTTTCACTTCTCCGATCGAAACCTGTCCGCATCATTCTGATCACACTGGCTTCACTACTGATTTCCTCCCTGACACTGACCCCGCTGTTTTCCACCTTCGAATTCAAGGCCTATGATCTCCTCTCCCGCACGCTGAATCCTGAAAAGGGGCACACCGGCATCGTCGTTGTGCAGGTCGATCAGCCCAGCCTGGACAGCCTGGCGGCCGACGGCATCACCTGGCCCTGGCCGCGACAGATCTATGCCCCGCTGTTCGAACGTCTCCGTCAGGCCGATGCCGTTTTTGTCGATATTATCTTTTCCGAGGCATCATCATACGGCAACGAGGACGATACCATTCTGGCCGCTGCTGTGGCCAAGAGCGGCAACGTGATCCTGCCGGTGTTCGCCACGGCCAATCCGCGTGAAATCGATGCGGCCGGAAAGGCTTTTCTGGAGCGGATTGCGGTTTCCGGCACGATTTCCCCCGAGCGCAGCTATCCCTACGCTATCACCCCGATTGCCCCGCTGGCCGCGGCTGCCCACGGCGGCGGCAATGTCATGATCAAGCCGGACCGGGATGGTGTCTATCGTCGTCTGCCCTTGCTGTTCCAGGCTGCCGGTCAGGGGCTGCCGCAGCTGGTGGTGGGGCATCTGCTGGAACAGCGTCTGCTGACCCTCCAGCAGGGGGTGCTAATGCGCAAGGGTGTGCCGCTGCCGCTGGATGAAGGGAGTCTGCTGGTACGTTTTCCACGCGGGGCTAAACCGTACGAGACCGTTTCTGCAGTGGATCTGGTAAGCGAGTCCGGGGCGACCCGCTATCCGGCCGAGTACTTCAAGGGGAAAAAGATTTTCCTCGGGTTGACCGCCGCCGGCCTGTACGACATGAAGCCGACCGCTGTTTCCTCCGTAACGGCCGGGGTAATGGTGCACGCCGCCACCCTGGACGCCCTGCTGCAGGGGGGCTTTCAGCAAACGGTTCCTACGTTCCCACTGCTGCTGTTCATGGCTGCCGTCGTGGCCATTGTCTGCAGTGTCGTGCTGACCCATGCTTCCATAGTCACCAATCTGCTGCTGCTGGCCGGCATGTCCCTGGCCGTTGCCGGTGTGCCGGCCGGGCTGTTCGCCCAGGGCTACTATCTACCCCTGATCCCCAGTCTGGCCGCCCTGGTGGTCTCCTTTGCCACGGCCTCCATCTACAGCTACGCCACGGAAGGGCGCGAGCGGCGCTTTGTGCGCCGGGCCTTTTCCCAGTATATGGATGAAACCGTTGTGGCCCATCTGCTGAAAAATCCGGAACTGATCAAGCCGGGCGGACAGCGCCGCCGGGTAACGGTATTTTTTGCCGATATCGCCGGCTTCACCAGCATCGCCGAGAAGTTTCCGCCGGAAGAGACCGCCCTGATGCTGCACAATGTGCTTAATGCCGTCAGCGAAGAGGTTATCCGCCACCATGGCGTAATCGACAAATACATCGGCGACTGCGTCATGGCCTTCTGGGGGGCGCCGCTGGAATCGTCACGTGCCGCTACCGACGCCTGCCGGGCGGCTCTGGCCTCACTGGAGGCCCTGAACGTTGTCAATGCAGGATTTGCTGCCCGCGGACTCGACCCCATCTCCATGCGGGTCGGTCTGCATACCGGAGACGCCATTGTGGGCAACCTGGGGAGCGAGCGGCTGTTTGATTTTACCGTGGTCGGCGATACGGTCAATCTGGCTTCGCGGATGGAATCGGCCAACAAATACTTCTCCACCAGGATCATGATCAGCCAGGATACCCTGACGGAAGCGGGGGACGGTTTCGTCGTTCGTGAGCTGGGTCTGATCGCGGTCAAGGGCAAGCAGCTGCCGGTTCGGATCTATGAGCTGCTGGCGACACAAGAGGATGCATCATCGGAGCTGTTGCAGTTCGTGGACGGATATGCCCGGGGGATGGAGCTGTTGTACGGCAAGCAGTGGCAGGCGGCCCATGATTCCTTTGAAAGGATTCTGGGGGAGCATCCCCAGGACGGTCCTGCCGCCCTGAACCGGGACAGGTGCCTGGAATTCCTGCGGTCAGAGTCATTGACTGACGATTGGAATGTGATACATATGAAGGAAAAATAGGGAAAGCGAGGAGCAGATGAAAACAGTCATAGTAGCCATGCTGATCATGTTCATGCTCAGTCTGTCCGCCGCGGCCGAGACCGTGCAGGTGACCACCAAAGACAACGCCGTGCGCTCCGACTGCCGTTTTTTTGCACCGGTCAAACTCAAGGTTTCCCTGGGTGATCAACTGACCGTCAAGGGGCGCAAGGGTGACTGGTTCCTGGTCAGCGCCAAAGGGGTCAACGGCTGCATCCACAAGAGTGCGGTGGAGTCGCGGACCTTTACCGCTTCCGGGCGGGGCGGCAAGGGTGGGGGGGCATCATCCGACGAGGTCTCCCTGGCCGGCAAGGGCTTCAATCCCCAGGTGGAGGCCGGGTATCGCAAGTCGGGTAAGAATCTCAACTATGCGGCCGTTGACGAAATTATCAAATACACCGTCAGCGAAAAGAGTCTTGAGGCATTTGTCCTGCAGGGAGGGTTAAAACAGCCATGAGAATCTCACTCCTTTCGAAATGTGTCCTGCTGGCAGCGCTCTTCCTGCTGACCACCGGTTTCAGCCTCAAAGACCTTACACCGGAGCGGATCGATGCCATCACCTCCACTGTTAAAAGCATCGGTAAGGCCACCCGTGAGATCAGTGATGATGAGGAGTACTATATCGGCCGCGCCGTGGCAGCCCGCCTGGCCAGCAGTTATCCACTCTACCGCAACGCCCGCCTGACGGAATATCTCAACCAGGTTGGTCAGACGATTGCGTTGCATACGGAAAAACCGACCACCTTCGGCGGCTATCATTTTGCCCTGCTGGATTCACCGGAGATCAACGCCTTTGCCTGTCCGGGGGGGATGGTCCTGATCACTCGTGGCATGCTTGCGTCACTGAAGAATGAGGATGAACTGGCCGCCGTACTGGCCCACGAGATCGCCCATGTCATCCATCGCGACGGCATTGCAGCCATTTCATCTTCACGCTGGAGCGAGGCCCTGCTGGTGATCGGCAGTAACGCCGCCAGGGAATTCGGTCCCAAGGATACCGCCAAGCTGGTGTCACTGTTCGAAGGTTCCATCGATGATGTGGTCAAAACGCTGGTGGTCAACGGTTACGGCAGGGATCAGGAGAAGGCCGCCGATGCCTCGGCTCTGGGCTATCTGGCCGCCGCCGGCTACGATCCCAAGGGGCTGACAGGATATCTGAAACGGCTGGAGCAGGCCGGTCGGGGTTCCAAGGGGGGCATTCTGACGACCCATCCCGGTACGGATGATCGACTGGAAAACGTGGCGGATGTCAGTGTGCCCGAGGTGGATACCGCCGGGCTGCCGCTCCGCACCAAGCGCTTTGCGGATACGGTGAAGTAATCCGGCATTCCGCACCAATAAGAACGCCCCGTTTGCATCATGCGAACGGGGCGTTCTTGTTTGATTTCTGATACGGATGAATCATCCTGTAAAAAATATTTGAAACACGATGAAATGGTCTCCCCCCACTTCACAACCCGGCGTCATTGCGCCATGATGGAAATGTCACAATCCATCAAACTGAAGTGAGAGGAGACTGAGATGAAGATTAGCACTGTTGGCCTTGATCTGGCAAAAAATGTTTTCCATGTTGTCTGTTTTGATGAACACTTAAAAGAAGTTAAAAAACGCATGCTTCAGCGCAAACAGGTTCTACAATTCTTTGCTCAGTTGTCACCGTGTAAAGTCGGAATGGAGGCATGTGCCGGTTCCCACTATTGGGGCCGAGAAATTATGGCTTTGGGGCATGAAGTCAAATTGATTCCGGCGCAACACGTGAAAGCCTACTTGCGGGGGAATAAAAACGATTTCAATGATGCCCGAGCCATTGCTGAAGCACTTTGCCGTCCCAGCATGCCAGGGGTAGCCATCAAGACCGTAGAACAGCAGGATGTTCAGGCAACTCACCGGATGCGTTCCCAGTGCCTACGAGATCGGACGGCACTATGCAATTCGATTCGAGGACTGCTGGGCGAGTATGGCATCATCCTTCCCAAAGGAATATCGGTCTTGCGTAAAAGCATTCATAGCATTCTGGAAGATGCTGAGAATGGTTTGAGTATGTACTTCAGAAATCTATTGGCACGACGTTATGAGCAACTTGTCGAACTGGATGGTCATATCGACCACTTTACCTGTGCCCTTGAGATTCAGGCTAAACAAGATGATGCCTGTCAACGCCTACAGGAGATTCCAGGGTTCGGCCCGATAGTTTCGAGTGCCTTTTACAGCGCTGTTGGTAATGGTAGTGCGTTTTCAAAAGGGCGTGATGTTGCCGCGTCAATGGGATTAGTTCCGCGCCAAAATAGTAGTGGTGGCAAAAACATTCTCCTTGGTATCAGCAAAAGAGGAGATGCTTACCTGCGGAGCCTGCTCGTCCATGGCGCCAGAGCGGTCGTCAACAACGCTGGAATGAAAAAGGATCGAATAAGCCTCTGGATCAACAAAATCGCTTCTGCGCGAGGTAAAAATAAGGCGATAGTCGCGTTTGCTAACAAAATGGCCCGTATCGGGTGGGCAATCCTGAGACATAACGCCCATTATCAACAAGCAATGCCAGTAACAGTTTAAAAAGAGCAGCCTGTAAACATAGCAGCTACACCAGGGAGGTATTCCTACCAAAAATTGCGAAGGCTCTATTACGAGCGATGACGACACAGGTCAGACCGGCGTATTGAAAACCTGATATCTCCGTTGGTTGCAAAAACCGAAAACACGATTAGGACAATACGCGCAAATTTCATCGAGGCCCGAGGGTTTATATCCCTCACAAAGAGGCCGGATATACGGAAGCAATCCTGTCCCTGTCATACAGTAAAAAAGCCCTTGCAAAAAGGGGGGAGACCATATACGGAGGCACAGAGGACACTGAGTAAAATCTGATAGTTATAGGAGAAACAACAAGTTTTATGGTTCACCCAAAAGGATAACCCTTAAGCCTTTGGTTTCTCTGTGTACTCTGTGTTATTGAACTGTCGTTTTTTGGATCATTCGTCCGGGATTGGTCGATTTTTGCTGACCTGCAGCACGGGGCGGTCCATCTCTTCAATGTACTTCAGCACAAAACGCTGGGCTGCTTCAACCGCCCGGGGGATGTCCCAGGCCTTCATATTGCGGTCTTCCACATGATTGCTGATGCCGCGGATCTCCAAGCAGTCGATGCCGTAGCGCAGGCAGACCTGAGCCACGGCAGCCCCTTCCATGTTTTCAGTCAGGCCGCGCAGGCTGCGGGCCAGTTCATCCCCGCGCCGGCGGGTGCCGCTGCAGGTAGAGACCGTCACAAAACGCCCCCGCAGCAGTTTGACGCCGTAATAGTCGGACAACTGCATGGCTTTTTCGGCGGCATGTTTGGAAAGCGGGATGGCGTTGTGGTAGAGACGGTTGCCGCGTATCAGGGATGGAATCGACATGGAGCGCAGATCCTGCCACCCCTCAATCGTGACCACCCCTTCGTCTCCTAGATATTCCTCGCTGGCAACGACCAGGTCACCGATGGTGAGGTTGCTTTCCGGATAGGCACCGGCACAGCCGGTATTGATGACCAGACGGGGTTGGTGGCGTTCGATCAGGGCTGTGGTGGCGGTGGCGGCATTGATCTTACCGATTCCGCCGGCACAGATCACCACCGGAACCTTTCCCAGATGTCCTTCGGCATAATCGAAGGCCGCTGTTTTAAGCCGGACCGTGCTGCCGAGGGCATACTCCAGCAGAACGATTTCCTGGGGAACGGCGGCGATGATCAGGATTGGTTTCATGAGGATGCGATCAGTTTTTTGATGTTCGTTAAGAATTCACGGGCTTTTTCGACGGCATCCCGCGCATCGTCAGGTGTCAATTCTACAAGTCCCTTGTAATCCCCTTCAAGCCTGGCTTCGAATATGGTGTTCAACATTTTGGCAAATCGAACCTCAATTTTTCCAGTGTGTACGAATTCTTTGTTGAAAATACCGATAATCCCGGAGTGTTTTGAAGTCCTGTGAACGGTTTCAAAGCGGATTAAGAGCGCCAGTATAGCATAAAACATGGTGTAATAAGCACGGTTCACAATCGAACGGGGAGAACAATTGCCGTCAAACATCTGAACTGCGTCCGCAAGTGTTTCTTCAGCTTCCTGAAGACGATAGGTAAAGAGTGTTTCCCGATCGGTCATACTCGCACCCCCTCCTCGGTAATAACCTGTACAATTGACGAAATCCTTAAAGGTGATTCCTCAATTTCATACCTGGTAAAAATCAGAGGAGAAATATGTATGCAGTCGTTGTAAAAACCAACTTCCCAGGCAATGTCCGATATCTTGTCCTTTAGTTCCTTGTCCAGCGTTTCTACTTCAATGAAAACATCCAAATCGGAATATTCATCAGCATCGCCACGGGCACGTGAGCCAAACACTTTGAAATCAACGAGTGGGACGACACTTGAAAGACGATCCTTCAGTTTTCGTGCAATCTGTAAATCTCTGTCATGAATTGCCATTATTCGGTCTCCCATCTGATGACACTCGCCCAAGTTATTCAGCTTATTATATCGTGTTCAGGGATACTGTTCTGTTTACGTAAGTTTTTAGCAGCCTTCAAGGATATTGGTCTGTCCCCGCCGGTCCAACTCAACGGCGGCGTAGGCAGAATGATTGTGGATCGACTCGAAGTTTTCGGTCTCTACGGAAAACCAGGTGATATTCTCCATGGCGGCCAGCCGCGAATAGGCCTCGCGCACCATGTCTTCCACAAAACGCGGATTCTCGTAGGCCTGCTCGGTGACGTACTTCTCATCTTCCCGTTTCAACAGGGAGTACAGCGGGCTGCTGCCGCACTGTTCGATCAACTCCACCAGATCCTCGATCCAGATGAATTCCCGGTAGCGTACCCGTACGGTCATGATGCTGCGCTGGTTGTGGGCGCCGAAGCGCGACAGCTCTTTACTGCAGGGGCAGAGCGAGGTCAGCGGCACCTTGATTCCCAGCACGAAATCCAGGGAGTCCGTCATGGAGGCGCTGAACTCGCAGGTATACTCCATCAGACTTCTGGCCTTTGAAACCGGGGCGATCTTGTCAATGAAATAGGGGAACTGGATTTCCAGGTGGGCGCTGTCGGAACCGAGTTTTGTCTTCATCTCTTCCAGAATCGTTTCCAGCTTGTCCAGGGCGATCTGTTCGCGATGGCGGTTGAGGATCTCCACGAAACGGCTCATGTGGGTCCCCTTGAAATGGTGCGGTAGATCCACATACATGTTGACCCGCGCCACGGTATGCTGCAGGGAGCGGTTCTTGTCCATTACCACGATCGGGTAGGTGATGTCCTTGACCCCCACCTTTGAAATCGGAATACGGCGGGTATCACGGCGTTTCTGCATGTCCGGCATGGTGGCCGGAGTCTGTGCAGCAGCTGTATCGGTTTTCTTTGTTTTTGCGGTCATGGATCGATCTCCAGCAGGCACTTGATCTCTTCCCAGATCTCGTCACGGCCATCCTTGGAAAGTGCCGAGAAGGGGAGCATCATGCTCTTGTCGCGTTTGATGGCGGCGGAGATCAGGGCCGTCTGTTTGGCCCGTTCACTCTTGGAAAGCTTGTCACACTTTGTCAGAACGATAATTGGCGGAATGTTGTAGCGCTGCAGCCATCCCAGCATATCCAGGTCGCCGTCGGAGGGGATTCGGCGTATATCCAGGATCAGCACCACGGCCTTGAGATTTTCCCGCTTGGCCAGGTAGGTTTCGATCATGGGGCCCCACTGTTTGCGAAGCTCGGGGGGGGCTTTGGCGTAGCCGTAACCGGGGAGGTCCACCAGGGTCAGGATGCCGTTGATGTCGAAAAAATTGATCAGCTGGGTTCTGCCGGGGGTGGAACTGGTGCGGACCAACGCCTTGCGTCCGGACAGTACATTGATTAACGAGGATTTTCCCACGTTGGAACGCCCCACGAAGGCAACTTCCGGCAATTCGGCCGGTGGAAAATCCTTGGGTTTTACTGCACTTTTTATAAAGACCGCCTGATGCACATTCATGAAGTACCTCTCCTTGAGGCGGGCATTATAATGCGCTGGCGTTCACCGACACAAGTGCTTATTTTAACTCACGGTGTTTATTGGCGGGTGGACAAAATAGCCTGTAGTTTTCAAATCGGTTTTATGCTATACGGGTATCAGTTGCATGTGTCCCTCCTACCGTGTGTACGAAGGTCGATATGACGGCATTTCCTGTGGACATAGCGCTGTTCGCCGCCAAGCTCGGGCTGGTTTTTTTCGTGATCCTGTCCTTGGCTGCTTATCTGGTCTTTGCCGAACGCAAGATTCTGGCCTGGGTACAGGACCGCAAAGGCCCCAACCGGGTCGGACCTCTCGGACTGCTGCAGCCCCTGGCCGATCTGATCAAACTCCTCACAAAAGAAGATTTCATCCCCGCGGCCGCCGACAAGTGGCTCTTCTATCTGGCACCGGCCATGGCCGCCATCCCCGCCATCATGATTTTTGCCGTTATTCCCTTCGGCGCACCGGTCACTGTTGCCGGTCATACCGTTCCCCTGGTTGTTGCCGACCTGAATGTCGGGCTGCTGTTCTTTTTGGCGCTCTCCTCCATTGCCGTCTATGGCGTGGCCATTGGCGGCTGGGCCTCAAACTCAAAATATTCGCTGCTGGGGGGGATTCGCGGCCTGGCGCAGCTGATCTCCTATGAGCTCTCCATGGGGCTCTCCCTGGTGCCGATCGTCATGCTGGCGCGTTCTTTCAGCCTGGTGGATATTGTCAATGCCCAGGCCGGCGTGCCCTTCATACTCTACCAACCGCTGGCGTTTATCATCTTCCTGATCAGCATTACCGCAGAGTGCAAGCGGATTCCCTTCGACCTGCCTGAGGCCGAGGGGGAGCTGGTGGCCGGTTTTCACGCCGAATATTCCGGGATGCGCTTTGGCCTGTTTTTCGTTGGGGAATACATCAACATCATTGTGCTGGGGGGGCTGGCCGCCACATTTTTTCTGGGGGGATGGCACGGGCCTGTGCTGCCGCCGTTGGTGTGGTTCTCCTTGAAAACCCTGGCTTTTGCCTTTTTCTTTATCTGGATGCGGGGCACACTGCCCCGTCTGCGCTACGATCAACTGATGCATCTGGGATGGAAGGTATTGACGCCACTGGCACTTCTGAATATCCTGATCACAGCCTGGTGGCTGGTTTTAAGAGCATAGCCAGAATTACACCGCTGCTGGAAGCCTGAGAGTACGGACTCTGTCCGAAAACTAAAGCACCAAGGAGGAAGTACACATGGAAAGTGTAAATGCCAAGGACCGTCATGGACACACCCCTTTGATCGCTGCTGCCAAGGAGGGCCAGAAGGATTTTGTTCTGGACCTGCTGCATCGCGGGGCAGATCTTACCTCCACCAGCGACAAGGGTAAAACCGCCCTGCACTACGCAGCAGCCAACGGCCATACCGAGATCGTGGAGATGCTGATCACGAAGGGTGCCGATGTGGATGCCCGCGACAGTGCAGGTCATACCCCGCTGATGCTGGCTGCCATCTATGGCTGCAACAAGACCATTCAGGCCCTGCTGGATGGCGGCGCCAGCCCCTCGATCAGAACCTCGGCCGCTGTCACAGCCGCAACCTACGCGGAAAACAACAGCCACCCGCTGGCGGTTGCCCTGTTGAAGAAAGCTGAGCGCGCCAAGCATGGCAATGCCTGAATCTGTCCGATAGAGCAGCATGCAACGAGACGCCCTGCCAGGTTCTGCCCCGCAGGGCGTCTCCACACTAAACCACGTGGTGAATGATGTCTGTTTTAGATGATATAAAAGCCCTGGCCGGCGGTTTTGGTGTGACGTTCCGTCACATGCTGCGCAAACCGGTGACGATCCAGTATCCCGAGGAAAAGCGGACTCCCGCGGCACGCTTCCGGGCGCGCATCGTGCTGACCCGTGACCCGGATGGAGACGAGCGCTGCGTGGCCTGCTATCTCTGCTCGGCGGCCTGCCCGGTTGACTGTATCTCCATGCAGTCTGCCGAACGGGAAGATGGCCGCCGCTTTGCGGCCTGGTTCAGGATCAACTTTTCGCGCTGCATCTTCTGCGGTCTCTGCGCCGAGGCCTGTCCGACCATGGCGATTCAGATGACGCCTGACTATGAAATCTGCACGCGAGACATCATGAATCTGGTCTACGAAAAGGAAGATCTGCTGATCGACGGTTGCGGCAAGGATTCCAGCTACAATTTCTACAAACATGCCGGGATTGGGGTGACCCAACCCCGGGGTGAAGGGGTGGAGGAGACAAAGCCGGTGGATGTGCGGACGCTGATGCCTTGAAAATCTGCTCTCACAGAGCTCGCAGAGGCGCAGAGAAAACAGAAGGTAAATCTAAGCAACAACGTTTATATTATGGGAATCGCGTTTCATTTTGAAAGCTTTTTTAACAATCGTATTAACCAATTTTGACTCTCTCCGTGCCTCTGTGAGCTCTGTGAGAGATCGTTTGTGACCTTATGGAACAGATAATTTTCTACATACTGGCCGCCACGGCCGTTATCGCCACTCTTCTGGCCATTACCGAGAAGCACCCGGTGCACGCCATTCTCTTTCTGGTGACCTCTCTCTTCAGTATGGCAACCATCTTCTATCTGCTGATGGCACCGCTGGTGGCGGCTTTCGAGGTGATTCTCTACGCCGGCGCCATCATGGTGCTGTTCCTGTTCGTGATCATGATGCTCGATCTGGGGCATCCTGAAAAGGGGCTCTCGCCCCATTGGCGCGAATGGCTGCCGGCGCTGCTGCTGACCGGTATCAGCATCGCCTCGCTGGCTGTGGTGATTGTGTCCCGTCATGCGGTCCCGGTCTCCCCTGTGGCAGCGCCCACCATTCGTGAGGTGGCGGTCCGGCTGTTCCGTGAGCATGGGCTGGCGGTTGAGCTGATCTCGCTGCAGTTGTTGTTTGCACTGGTGGGGGCGCTGTATCTTGGCAAACAGTCTCCCTCACCCCCAGCCCCTCTCCCTGGGGGAGAGGGTGGCCAAAGGACGGGTGAGGGGCCATGATCGTCCCACTGGAGCATATTCTGATACTGGCCGGTCTGCTGTTCTTCCTCGGCATGGGGGGGCTGCTGGCCTGGCGCGCAAACCTGATCATGATGCTGGTCTGTATTGAGGTCATGCTGAATGCGGTTATGCTGGTGTTCGTGGGGGGCTCGGCCCGTTGGGGCAACGCCGACGGTCAGCTGTTCGCCATTTTCATCATGGCGCTTACCTCGGCCGAGGTGTCGCTGGCACTGGCCATGGTGGTGTATCTGCATCGCCGCAAGCGCACGGTCAACACGGATCTGTTCAATGAGATGAAGGGGTAAGGCAGAAAACAGCTTTCACCACAGAGAACACAGAGAAAATCTGAGGAAATCGCATCAAACATTTTTCAGGCGTATGGGGTAACTCACGGTTTTTTTCTATTCTTTCTCCGTGATCCTCAGTGCCCTCTGTGGTAATGCTTTTTCGTTTTTGAAAGGATTGTGATTTGAGTCTCATTGCAGGAACAATTCAGTGGCGCTGCGGCGTGTGCAATTCCCAAAACTCGGTAGGCACCGGTGGTATCTGCAGCCGATGTAAAAAATTTGCCTGCAACCGGCATCTCAATACGGTTCTGTCAGATGCCACCAAAATCCGGGTATGCAGCAGTTGCCTGAAGAGTGATGACACCGTGCTGAAAGGCTTTTTCGGAAGGCTATTTGGGAAAAAAGCATGAAACTCTACCTAGCCCTCATACTACTGCTGCCGCTTCTGGGGGGCACCTTCAATGCTCTTTTGGGGCGCCATCTGCCGCGCCGGATTGGTGAGGCGGTGGCCTGCTCGGTCATCTGGGGGGCGTTTGCCTGCTCGCTGCTGGCATTACTGCAGTTCGCTACCCCAGTTAGGATCGAGTACGCCTCCTGGCTCTCTGATTTTGATTTCAAGGCACCCCTGGCGCTCTATCTGGACCAGCTCTCCCTGAGTCTGACCCTGATGATCACCTTTGTCTGCGGCCTGATCCACCTCTACTCCATCGGCTACATGAAGGGCGATCCCGGATTTGCCCGCTATTTCGCCCTGCTGAATATCTTTGTTTTTGCCATGCTGACGCTTATCTTGGCCGAGAACCTGCCGCTGCTCTATCTGGGGTGGGAAGGGGTCGGTTTCTGCTCCTATGCCCTGATCGGCTTCTGGTACAGTGATCCCAAAAACGCCACGGCCGGCCGCAAGGCCTTCATCGTCACGCGTATCGGTGACACCGCTTTCGGGATTGCCATTATCTGGATGTACCAGCTCTTCAGTACGGAATCCATAACCGAGTTGAACGGCATGGGTTTTCTGATGCCGGCCGGGGTTATTACGGCTCTGGGAATCCTGCTCCTGATCGGTGCCGCCGGCAAGTCGGCCCAACTACCGCTCTCGGTCTGGTTGCCGGATGCCATGGCCGGTCCCACCCCGGTGTCGGCCCAGATTCATGCCGCCACCATGGTCACGGCCGGCGTCTATCTGCTGGCCCGCATGTTCCCGCTGATCGGTGCATCTCCCGTTACCCAGGCTGCTATCGCACTTACGGGAGGTGTGACGGCCCTGTATGCCGCCACCTGCGCCTGTACCCAGCGTGACCTGAAACGGATTCTGGCCTATTCCACCATCAGCCAGATCGGCTACATGGTGCTGGGGGTGGGGGCCGGTGCGCTGACCGCCAGTACCTTCCATCTGCTAACGCATGCCTTCTTTAAAGCGCTGCTGTTCCTGGGGGCCGGCTGTGTCATCACCGCCCTGCATCATCAGCAGGATATTTTCAATATGGGGGGCTTGAAAAAGCGTCTGCCCGCAGTCTACTGGCCCTTTCTGGCCGGCATCCTCTGCCTGGCCGGTTTTCCGGGGAGCGGCGGTTTTTTCAGTAAGGATGCCATCCTTGCGGCGGTGTTCGAACGCGGCGGGGCCCTGTATGGTGGTCTGTTTCTGGTGGGGCTGGTGGCGGCACTGCTGACATCCTTTTACTCCTTCCGCATGCTGTTCATTGTGTTTCATGGGGAGGAAAATGCTTCCCTCCTCCCCGGCGGGGGAGGGTTAGGGTGGGGGGGAAGCAACCATTCAGCTGATACGTCGCATCACCCACCCCCCAGCCACCTCACGTCAAGGGAGGGGGGGCATAAGTTCCCTGCCATCATGACCCTGACCCTGATCCCCCTGGCGGCTATTGGTCTGTTAGGTGGCGTTTTTAACCTGCCGGCTTATCTGACCGAACATGGCTTGCTGGCCGGATTTCTCTCTCCGGTGGCTGGTTTTGCACCGGTGCACCATGCCTCCCTGACAACCGAAATTACTCTGCAGATCCTGGCGATAACCGCCTGTATCATCGGTCTGGGACTGGCCTGGTCACGTTACACCGGAGACCGCCGTGCCGTGTCTCTGGCAACGGAGAGCGGAACGCCGCCGTTCCATATCCGTTTTCTGCTGTCCGGCTGGATGCTGGACGATCTGTACCGCTTGATGGTCATCCGGCCGTTTTGCTGGCTGGCGCGTTTCTTTTGGAAAGGGGTCGATGAGGCGGTTATCGACGGCACTCTGGATGGCCTGGCCCGTTTTACCATGCGAATGGCCGGGCTCCCAGCCGGTTGGAGTACGGGGAGGGTGGCGACGGCGCTTCTGGGAATCGCCGGTGGGGTAGCAGCGGTGCTGGTTTATCTGGTGTGTCTGGTATGGGGAGCTCTGGCATGACCGGGCTTCCGATGCTCAGTATTCTGATTTTCCTCCCCCTGGCCGGTTGCCTGCTGCTTCTGCCGCTCTGGCACTGTCGTCTCTCGGCGCGTCCGGTGGCCCTGGGGGTGGCGCTGCTCGAGCTGGCTCTGACCGCTTGGCTGTTTGCTTCCTGGCAGGGTCTGGCCGCACTGCCGGCCAAACTGCCCGGTTACCTGCTGATGGAGGACGCCCCCTGGATCCCTGCTTTCGGAATTCGCTATACATTGGGGCTGGATGGCATCTCACTGCTGATGGTCATGCTGACCGCATTTACCTTCTGCGTGGCACTGCTCGTGTCGTGGAACTCCATTACGGAGAAAACCGCCCTGTTTCTTGCCCTGATGCTGACCATGGAGGCCGGCATCATGGGGGTTTTTCTGGCCCTGGACCTGGCCCTGTTCTACCTGTTCTGGGAGGTCATGCTGATCCCGATGTTCTTCCTGATCGGCATCTGGGGACATGGCCGCCGAATCTATTCCACGATCAAGTTTTTCCTGTTCACCATGTTCGGTTCTCTGCTGATGCTGCTGGCAATGGTGGCCCTGCATCTGCTGCATGCCCGCCAGAGCGGTATTGCCACCTTTAACCTGCACGAATTGATCGGGACCCAACTGCCGCCGGAAACCCAGCTATGGTTGTTCGCCGCCTTCTTGCTGGCCTTTGCCATTAAATTTCCGCTCTTTCCCCTGCACACCTGGTTGCCGGATGCCCATACTGATGCGCCCACGGCCGGCAGCGTGATTTTGGCCGGTCTGCTGCTCAAGACCGGCAGCTACGGGCTGATCCGCTTCGGCTATCCGCTCTTTCCCCAGGCCGCCCAGACCCTGACGCCGCTGTTTTATGCCCTGGCCGTGATCGGCATCATTTACGCATCGCTGGTGGCCTTTGCCCAGCAGGAT
The DNA here is from genome assembly GCA_942493195.1 of uncultured Geobacteraceae bacterium. Lineage (GTDB taxonomy): Bacteria > Desulfobacterota > Desulfuromonadia > Geobacterales > Pseudopelobacteraceae > CAIPTY01. The sequence goes on from OW818669.1 coordinate 481,031, forward strand.
ATGAAGCGGCTGATCGCTTACTCCAGCATCGGCCATATGGGCTTTGTTGCCATCGGTATCGCTGCCTGGCAGCCGGTGGCGCTGTCCGGGGCGATCCTCCAGATGGCCAACCATGGTGTCACCACCGCGGCCCTCTTCTGTCTGGTGGGGATGCTGGACGAGCGGGCCCACACCCGTGAGATCGCCGCTTTTGGTGGGCTGTGGGACAAAATACCGCGCTATTCCTTTTTCTTCCTGTTTTTCTCCCTGGCATCCCTGGGGCTGCCCGGTCTGAACAATTTCGTGGGGGAGTTCCTGGTGCTGGCCGGCACCATGAAGAAGGCGCCGCTGGTGGCGGCACTGGCCTTCATCGGCATTGTGCTGACACTAATTTATACCGTGCGGTTGGTGCAGGAGCTTCTGTTCCAGACCGAACGGCAGCCGTTGCTGTTGGCCGATCTCAATCTGCGTGAGATGGTTCTGCTGTCGGTTCTGGCGCTCCTGGACCTCTGGATGGGGATGCATCCCGTGTCGCTGCTGGATCTGATTCATCTGCCGGTGCAGATTTTGACGGGGGGGGCACTATGACTCTGTCAGACGTGATAGCCATACTGCCGCTGATAATCCTGACCGCCGGGTGCGTGCTCTGCCTGTTGGCCGGTGCCGTCAGGCCGGGCGGTTACCTGTACGGCGGCTCGTTTGCCGTTGCCGCTACGGCCTTGCTGTGGGGCCTGCTCGTCCCGACGGATGCCGTCATGCCGGGTCTTTCCATCGACACGTTTTCCCGCAGCACGTCGTCCATCCTGTATGCAACCGGTCTGGTGGGCCTGCTGCTGGCATATTCCTATAACCGCCGACGGGGGATTCTGGGCGAGGAGTATCCGGCCACGCTGTTGTTTGCCCTGGTGGGGATGGGTGTGACCTGTGCCGCCAACAATCTGCTGATGCTGTTTTTGGGGTTGGAGGCCTTTACCTTTGCCTTTTATATCCTGGTGACGATCGAACGTGGTTCGGATAGGGGGGGCGAGGCCGGCCTGAAGTACCTGCTGAACGGCACCCTGTCGGCCGCGATCATGGGGATGGGGATGGCGCTGCTGTATGCCGGTAGCGGTACCTTGAAACTGGCGGAACTGGCTGTGGCCCTCAACGGCAATGATCCGCTGCTGCTGGCCGGTTTGGGGATGCTGCTGGCGGGTCTGGCCTTCAAATTGTCGTTTGTGCCGGCGCATCTCTGGACGGCGGATGTCTACCAGGGCGCCCCGGCGCCGGTGACGGCTCTGCTCTCCACCGCTTCCAAGGCTGCTGCGGTTGTGGCCGTACTGCTGTTGTTGCCGCTTTTGAGGCACTGGAGCGGTTTCCACGACCTGTTCTGGCTGATGGCGCTATTTTCGATGATCTCCGGAAATCTTGCGGCACTGCAGCAGACCAGCATCAAACGCATGCTGGCCTGGTCATCCATCGCCCAGATGGGTTATGTGGCCCTGGCATTTGCGGCACATTCCGCCGGTGGCGCCCGTGCGGCATTGTTTTATGCTGTCAGCTATGCTGCGGCTGGCCTGGCGGCCTTCGGTGCGGTGGCTGTGATATCCGGTCGTGATGAACGCGACAGCCTGGAGGGGTATCGCGGCCTGGGATATCGGAACCCTCTGGCCGGTGCCGTCCTGGCGACCGCCATGTTCTCGTTGGCCGGAATTCCGCCAACGGTTGGGTTCATGGCCAAGTTTGCCGTGTTCTCGGCCGCCCTGCGGGGTGGTGAGGTGGTCCTGGCAGTGGTCGGGATTCTGTCGGCGCTGGTGTCGGTATTCTTTTATCTGCGAGTGGTCGTGCTGCTTTACATGAAGGTGCCCCGGGATGACGAGATTGTCTCATCTCCGCTGTCGTTCCCGGAGGGAGCGGCCCTGTTGATCCCCTTGGTCGCCATGCTCGCTGCCGGTGTCCAGCCGTCGGCACTGTTGGAGCTGATTGCTAGAATTCTACCGTAACCTCAGGAGGAACTTCCCATGTACACTCGTTTTTTCGCCCTGCTAGTCACCACTCTGCTGCTGTCGGCCTGCGGTACCGTACCGATCACCGGCCGCTCTCAGCTGAACCTGATTCCCGGCCAGTCCATGCTCTCCATGAGCCTGCAGCAGTACGACCAGTTCCTCAAGGAGAACAAGGTCAGCGGCAACAACGAGCAGACCGCCCTGGTCAAGCGGGTCGGTGCCCGCATTCAGGGGGCGGTGGAACGCTATTTTGCCACCAGCGGACTTCAGGATCAGCTGGTGGACTACAAGTGGGAATTCAACCTGGTGGAGGATAAGCAGATCAACGCCTGGTGCATGCCGGGGGGCAAGGTGGTGGTCTATACCGGCCTGCTGCCCGTGGCCAGGGACGAAGCCGGTTTGGCGGTGGTCATGGGGCATGAGATTGCCCACGCCATTGCCGAGCACGGCAACGAGCGCATGAGCCAGGGGCTGCTGACTCAACTCGGTGGTGTCGCCCTTTCCACGGCCCTGTCAACAAAAACGGCCCAGACCCAGCAGCTCTGGATGTCGGTCTATGGCGTGGGAGCCCAGTACGGAGCGATCCTCCCCTACGGACGCATGCAGGAGAGCGAGGCCGATCACCTCGGGCTGGTCTTCATGACCATGGCCGGTTATGACCCTAATGCGGCTATACCCTTTTGGGAGCGCATGGCGGCCCAGAAAGGGGGCCAGGCCCCGCCCGAGTTTCTCAGTACCCACCCCTCGGATGTCACCCGTATAGCCAACATCCGCCGGTTGATTCCGGAGGTTGCCAAAAACTATTCGCCCCGCTGACAACCGGATGGCGCTTGAGGGAACCTATGTCCAGAAAAGAAACCGGAAAAGATGCAGCAGCTAAAACAGCCGGCCAGGAGCGCGGGTTGCTGCTGTTTCTGGCCGCGACCGCCCTGCTGTGCGGCATGGCGGTCATGATCATCGAGGTGCTCGGTTCGCGGGTAATCGGACCGTTTTTCGGGGCCAGCCTGTATGTCTGGACCTCCCTGATCACCGTGACCCTGGTTGCCCTGGCCATCGGCTACTGGAGCGGCGGGGTGCTCTCGGATCGCTGTGCCTGTGCCCGCACTCGTCTGTACGGGATAATTGCCCTGGCCGGTTGCTGGATTCTGCTGATACCGCTCCTCAAGGCGCCGGCCATTAAACTGGCGCTCCCCCTAGGGTTACGGATCGGTTCGCTGGTTTCATCGGGAATGCTGTTCGGGCCGGCGCTGCTGCTGTTGGGGATGGTTTCGCCCCTGATCATCCGGGTGGCCGTCCCGGAACTGGCCAGTATTGGCCGTACGGTCGGTATCTTTTCGTCGATCTCCACGGTTGGCAGCTTTATCGGTACGGTCTGCACCGGTTTCATCCTGATCGCCTATTTTCCCATCGACAAAATTTTTCTGGTGGTCGGTGGTGTGCTGCTGGCGGTGGCGGCCGGATTCTTCCTGCTGTTCCGGCGTTCCGCACTGCTGTTGCCGCTCCTGATACTGCCGTTTCTTGTGCCGGTCGGCGGTGGTTTAAAGTCGAAAATGACGTCAAACGGTACCATGCTGAGCCGCCTGTTTTTCAAAGATTCCTTTTACGGCAACATTCAGGTGCATGAGTATACGATGAATCGCAGCAGTTATCGGGAGCTGGTGGTCGATGCCACCATCCAGGGGGGCATCGACACCGCCAGCAAGCTTTCCGTCCATGGGTATCCCTATTTTCAGCAGTTCATCCCCCGTATCATCAATCCGGGAGGGAAGGAGTGCCTGGTGGTCGGGCTGGGGCCGGGGGCCATCCCGATGTGGTATGAACAGCAGGGGGTCCGCACCGATGTGGTGGATATCGATCCGGCCATATTTGACGTTGCCCGCCGTTTTTTCGGCTTTGCCATCTCCGGCAACACATATACCGAGGATGCCCGCTATTTTCTCAGCAGGCCGGGCAAAGGCTACGATTACATCATTCTGGATGTGTTCAACGGCGACAGCACCCCCTACCATGTCCTGAGCAGAGAGGCCCTGCAGACGGTCAAACAGCGTCTGAATCCTGGCGGTGTGCTGGGTGTCAACCTGTTTGGCAGAATCAAGGGCGAGACCTATATGAGTGCTTCGGTTGTAAGGACGCTCAAGGAGGTCTTCAAAACCGTCGATCTTTTCCCGGGGGCCACCACGTTCAGCAGCGACGGCATCGGCAATCTGGCCCTGTTTGCCTATGACCGGCCGGCGGTTGACATCACGCCCGCTGCCCTGACAAAGTTCGAAGTGTCTCCGTTTGCCTACAATGTCCGCTCACTGATGACCACCAAGTTTGAATTTCCCCGGAGCTCCCCGGCCATGCTTCTGACCGATTCCTACAATCCCATAGATTTCCTGGATACGAAGGTCAAGGAACAGAGCCGCAAACGTACGATAGAATTGAGTGATATAGATTTTCTGCTGGGGTGAATGAGCGGGGTTGTGCTGATAGGGCGCGTGAGGTTCGAAATTTGATAACGTTTATTGACAGGCTTCTGAACCGGTTCAATCCTGTAAATTTAGCTCATTCATGTGAATATTGTTTTTGGATTAATTATCCGTAACGTGTCACTGCTGAAAGAGGTGCATCCCGGAAGGGGGAATCAGCCCTGCTTTTTCTGCCCGCTGCATCAGCTCTTGAATGGCCTGCTCCCCTTCCTGTCCCAGTTCTGCGGAAAAATCATTGACGTACAGATCAATATGGGCGGCACAGACCTCCGCGCTCATCTCCTGGGAATGCTCCCGGATGTACCCACCCGCCATGGTCGGATTGGTGCGGGCCAGTTCTACGCCGCTGCGCAGGGCACGTTCGATGGCAGCGATGACCTCGCCTCCCAGCGAACGTTTGGCGACGATGCCCCCCAACGGGATCGGCAGGCCGGTTTCTCCCTCCCACCATTCCCCCAGATCGACCAGCTTGTGCAGGCCGAAACCCTGATAGGTGAAACGGGATTCGTGGATGATCAGGCCGGCATCGGCCTGTCCGCTCAGTACGGCATCCATGATTTCATTGAAGGGCATTACCAGGAAGTTTTCCAGGGCCGGATTCATCAGTCGCAGCAGTAGCAGGGCGGTGGTATAGCGCCCCGGCACGGCAATGACCTTGCCACTCAGGTCGGCCAGTGTGATGTTTTCTGCGGCGACCAGCAGCGGGCCGCAGCCGCGTCCCAGGGCGCTGCCGGAGCGGAGCAGGGCATACTGGTCACGGATATGCCCCAGGGCGTGGTAGGAAACCTTGCTGACATCCAGAGCACCCTGCAGGGCCAGTTGGTTGAGGGTCTCCACATCCTCCAGGCGTTCATTGAAAGAGAGCCCGGCGGTGTCCACCAGCCCATGCACCAGGGGGTAGAACATGAAGGTGTCGTTGGGGCAGGGGGAGAAGCCGAGTGTCAGGGGGCGTTGTGTCATAGCATCAGCTTCCCGTTATCCAGAATGATCTCTGTACTGCCGTCGGCCATCACCAGGGTTACGGTCGGCTGGTAGAAGACGTAATCCTCGTGGAAAGGGGCTGCCACAGTACCTCCGAAGCCGGTGTTGTCCCCCAGTGCCAGGTGAATGGTTCCCATGATCTTCTCCGCTTCCAGCACGTTGTCCGGCCGGGTGGCCTTGTCGTTGGTGCCGATCCCCAGTTCGGCCAGATTGCGGCAGGCGTCGTTTCCGGCAAAACGCTCCTCCAGGCTGGCCCGTAAGGGATCATCCCCTTCGATGCGGACAGCCCGACCATCGGCGATGGTTATGGTGATGGGATTGTCCAGCTTGCGGGTCGGGCCCCATTCAACCACCATGACACCGTGGCTTTCCCCTTCCAGCGGGGCAAAATAGGCCTCGCCGGCCGGCAGATTGCCGAAACAGCCCGGCTGTGTCAGCAGGCCGTCATCGCCACCGGCATCCCGTCCCCGTTTGCAGATGTGCATGGCGGTGCCGTTGGGGCACTCCACGTTGACCCATTCGGCCCGGTTGACGGCCTGTACCAAGCGGTTGGTACGGTCGGCCAGGGCGGTCCAGTCCACAGCCATGGAAGTGCCGAACATCTCGGGATCGAAGTGGGGCAGGGAGGCGAAGCGGGCCCCGGCGTGGCAGGCCAGTTTGCGGTAGCTGGTGTGGCTGGTGGAGTTGTTGCTCATGGCAACGATAATGCGCGGCACATCGGCAGCGTTGGCCAGCACGATCTCGCGGGCGGCTTCCAGTTGTGCGGGTGTGGCCTGCTTGTCAAAGATATCGTCCAGCAGTCCCTGGCGCTGCAGGGCAGCCATGATGCTGCGCCCGAAGGTTTCCTCCCAGAGCATGTGTGGTGGCTCAACACCCGAAGCCGAGGTGGCGGGAAAATCAAGGAACTGGCCGCTGCCATAGTTTCTGCCGGCAAAACCGGCCGCCTGTTGGGCGGTTTCATTCAGTCGGGTGCGGCGGTCGCTGTCGGAAGCGGATACGCTTTCATCCCGGCGAATGCGGTCACTGAATACCAGAATTGTTTCGCCGCCGGCGAATCCCATGTTGACTTCAAATAGCGAACGGAAGGCCTTGTCGAGATCGATCATGTGGTGTCTCCATGTTGCTGATACTGTTTGTAATTATGCTCAAATGGTGGTGTGCCGGAATAATGTCTGTCGGGTGCGCCTTTGGAGTCGCCGAAATGGGGCGGCGAGGCCGTGGATATAGTACATATCACAGAATTTGAAAAGTTGAAATCCGTTCACGTCGTAACCCCCGCTACAACTATTTTTTCCCTTGATTTCTGGAGTGTTATTATGATAATCATGCATACTGTATACAATTTACATATACGATTTTTCTTAATAATTGCAGGAACTTGACCCTTAAATGACAGGGTGTGGGTTTTTGGAGGTTCGAGTGGCACAGGTAGTCTTTTCCACGTGGGGCAGAAGTGTTGTCGATAACCGAAATATCACCGGCGAAGCACAGTCGGTTACGTACAAGCTCCCGGTAGCGTTTGATGGCGAGCGTCCGCTGCGCGCATTTATGGGGTGGGATGGTCTGATCCTGTTTGACAAGGATGTGGATGTCCCCTCCATGACCGCTGAGTATATGAAGCGCGTGCAGACGTTGTACTGCTGTGGACGCTGCACACCCGGCAAAAAAGGGACCAAGGTTCTGATGGACCTGTTCCAGAATGTGCTCAAGGGTACGGCCAGTGAATCCGATCTGGATACGGTCGGTGACCTGGCGGAGCTTCTGAAAAACTGTAAATGCACCCTCTGCCAGAGCGCGACCATCCCGGTGTTCGATGCCGTCACCCATTACCGTGACGAGTTTGTTGCCTATCTGAAAGGCGCCCGTTCGGCCAAACCGGCCAACTACATCCACAAGATCACCGCCCCCTGCATGGACAAATGTCCGGCACATATCGATATCCCCAAGTATGTGGAAGAGATCAAGAACTACCAGTATGCCGAGGCGCTGGCCACCATCCGTGAAAACATGCCCATGCCGGCTGTCTGCGGCCGGGTCTGCCCGCACCCCTGCGAGACAGCCTGCCGCCGCAAGAATGTGGATGATTCCATCAATATCATGGTGTTGAAGCGCACCGCTTCAGACTACGAGTGGATGCACAACGTTACGCCTCCCAACGCCACTAAGCCGAAAAAGAATAAAACCGTAGCAATCGTAGGCGCCGGACCGGCCGGTGTGGCCTGCGCCTATTACCTGGCTCTGGAAGGGTACCAGTGCACCATCTATGAAGCGCTGCCGGAAGGATTCGGCGGCGGCATGATTGCGGTCGGTATTCCGGCCTATCGTATGCCGCGTCACATTCTGCAACGGGATATTGACATCGTCCAGGCCCTGGGGGTCGAGATCATTTATAACTGCCGGGTCGGCAAGGATATCTCCCTGCCGGAACTGAAGCAGAAGTACAATGCCGTCTTTCTAGCACCTGGTGCCCACCGTTCCAAACCCATGGGTGTGGAAGGCGAAGATAAAGGGTATAAAGGCTTCCTCTCCGGCGGTATCGACTTCCTGCGTGAGGCCTACATGAGTCGCCCCACCGGTATGGGCAGGAAGGTCTGCGTGGTTGGCGGCGGTAACACGGCTATCGACTGCGTCCGGGTGGCATTGCGTGAAGGTGCTGAAGAGTCGATTCTGCTGTATCGCCGATCGCGCAAAGAGATGCCTGCCGATGTCTGGGAGGTTGATGGCGCCGATGAAGAAGGGGTCAAGTTTGAGTTTCAGGTGCTCCCTACCAAGATCGTGGTGGACGCCAGCGAGCAGGTGATCGGTGTCGAGTGCGTCCGCATGGCCATGGGTGAACCGGATGCCTCCGGTCGTCGCCGGCCCGAGCCGGTACCGGGCAGCGAATTTATCGTTGAATGTGATACGGTCATTCCGGCCATTGGTCAGGACCCCGATCTGAGCTTCATCCCGCCTGATATGGGTATCGATATCACCAAGTGGAATACGGTTGTTACCAAGTATCTGCCCTTGAAGGATGCGGCCGGCAAGGATCTTAAAGACGGCATGGGCAACATGCTGTCCCGTTCGCTGATCACTGACTGCGACGGTGTATTTGCCGGTGGCGATGCCGAAATCGGCCCGCTGACGGTTGTGGCATGTATCGGCAACGCCCACCGCGCCGCCTTGGTCATCCAGCGCTGGCTGGAAGAGGGGAAGGCCTATCTGTCGGAACAGGATATCTTCGACGACCTGCTGACCTATCTGGGGGTTTATGACAAGGGCGAAAGCGTGCCTTGGCTGGATTCCTGTGATCGTGCCAACCAGAAAGAGGTTCACGGCAGGGAACGGGCATCCAAGGGTAATTACCGCGAGGTAGAACTGGGCTTCAGCGACAGTACGGCCCAGATCGAGGCGGATCGCTGCCTGAGATGCTACCGCATGGCCATGGTGGCCCTCTAGGAACGAAACTTTTCCGCCCTGGCGGCGTAAGTCTTCGGGACTCCTTGTGCGACGTAGCGTTGCTACGTCTCCGCGCAATCCCTCGACAGCCTTGCCAGAACGAAAATTTCTTGTTCCACATAGAATCGAATAAACAATTATCTGAAGTCAGATGGAGATATGAAAGCATGGCACACACAGAGTCCAGCGAGAAGAAAACGACGGCTACACTGACCATTGACGGCAAACAGGTGACGGTGCCTGTAGGTGCTACTATCCTGGAAGCGGCCGCAGAACTGGGAATCAAGATTCCTACACTCTGCTGGTTGAAGAAGGTTTCCACTACCGGTGCCTGTCGCGTCTGTGTGGTCAAGGTTGAGGGGGTTGAACGCCTCATGACCGCCTGCAACACCCCGGTCAAGGACGGTATCGTGGTGACCACCACCTCACCGGAGATCGAGGCTACCCGCCAAAAGACTCTGGAGTTGATGCTGGTCAATCACCCGCTGGATTGTCCCATTTGTGACGCTGCCGGAGAATGTGATCTGCAGGATACCTGCTTCAGCCTCAAGGTTGACAAGAACAAGTATGGCGCCGAGCTGGAACGGCTGCCGATCCGCTATGACTGGAAACTGCTGGAAAGCGACCCCAACCGCTGCATCCTTTGTGAAAAATGCGTCAAGGTCTGTCGTGAAGTTGTTGGCCGTGAAGCTATCGAGATCGTTGACCGTGGCGACCGTACCATCATTGATACCATCAGCGGTGAACCTCTGGACTGTGATTTTTGTGGAAACTGCATCAATGCCTGCCCTACCGGCACGCTGATCAGCAAACCGTTCAAATTCCGGGGCCGTCCCTGGACCTTTAATGTTACCAAGAGCGTCTGCGCTTTCTGTTCATCCGGTTGCGAGATCGAGTATCATGCAGCCAATGGCCGGGTTGAACGGGTTACCGCCTCGGACGACAGCTTCAATCGTGGCAACCTCTGTGTAAATGGCCGCTTCGGCTATGCGGCATTCAATTCGTCCGGTCGACTGAGTGCACCAATGATCAAGGATGCTTCCGGTACTCAGCAGAATGCTACCTGGGAGCAGGCACTGGGAATTGTCTCCGGAAAATTGAAGCAGATCATTGCCGAAAGCGGTGCAGCTGCGGTGGCCGGTATCGGATCACCGCGTGTAACAAACGAAGAAAGCTATCTGTTCCAGAAGTTTCTACGTGGCGCTGTTGGCACCAACAACATCGATTCCGAGGCGCGTCTGGGCTTTCTGCCGTCGCAGATCATTCAGTATGAAATGCTCGGATACAGTGGCGGCACCTTCGCCATGGATGCTATCGAGACGGCAGAAACGATCATCGTGATCGGCAGCGATCTGAAGGGTGAGTCGGCCGGTTTTGCCTACCGCGTCATCCGGGCTGCAAAAAATGATGCCAAGATTGTCGCAGTCAACAGCCGTGTCACCGCCATGAACAAGTTTGCCAATTCGTTCCTGCAGTGCCGTCCCGGCAGTGAGGCTTTCCTTGTTGCAGGTTTGACAAAGGCCGTTATTGATGAAGGTGTGGCAAATCTGGATTTCATTGAAAAGTGTACCCGTGGCCTGGGGACCTTCAAGACCTCTCTTGATACACTTTCATTTGAGAAAATTGTCGAGGTTACGGGTGTCAGTGAATCCGCAATGCGTGACGCGGCCCGCCTGATCAACCGTGGCGGCCGAACAGCGGTCATTTATGGATCAGATATTATCCGTTCAACAGATATGAAAAATGCAGTGTCCAAGGTGGTAAACCTGGCGATTCTTACCGGTGCCGTTGGGTATCGCGGAGCCGGCATCTATCCATTGGACGAGAAGAATAATACCCAGGGAATGCTGGATATGGGGGTCTGTCCTGAATATCTGCCCGGTTACCACACCTACGGTGCAATGGCATCCCAGTTTGGTGCCGCCTGGAACTGTACGGTACCGACAACACCCGGCAAGGATCTTTTCCAGATACTGGATGGAATTGAAAATGGAGAAATCAAGGCCCTGTATGTAATGGGTAATGATCCGCTGAACTTCATGCCCGACCGGCCGCGGGTTCTCAAGGCATTGCAGAAGCTTGAATTGCTGGTGGTGCAGGACCTGTTTCTGACAGAGACGGCCCGTTTGGCGACTGCCGTGCTGCCGGCCGCAACCGCAGCAGAAAAGGCCGGTTCATTCACCGCAGTAGACAATCGGGTACAGTGTTTTGGTCCGGCTGTTGCGCCTGCCGGCCAGGCCCGTACCGATGCCGAGATCCTGACGAAGCTTTACGGCATGGTTGCGCCGGTTGCTGCCATTCCTGCCCAGAGCGCGGATGATCTGCACCACGAAATAACCAGACTGACCGGTTTGTACACCGAGACAGAAGGACATGACGGCTATTACAGCATGAGCCGGGTTAAGAACCGCCTCCCTTTCAGTGATAAGCCTTCCAATTTTGCGACCGTTGTTCTCCAGGAAACGGTTGCCGGGGATGCCGCCTATCCTTTCAGGCTGGTGGTCGGCCCGGTCCAGCACCACAATGGTTCCATGACGCTTTGGTCGGAGAACAACATGACCGTAGCTGGGCAAGGGTACGTGGCTATTAATCCGGTGGATGCTGCCAAGGCCGGCATCGGTGCAGACGCCATTGTCAGAGTCATCACGACATTTGGCAGCGTCAGCCTGCCTGCTCAGCTGTCCGACAGCATTCACACCGGCTCCCTGTTTATTCCTGTACACTTCCGCGAATCACATCCCGGGTTGTTATTGGCCGGAGCTGCCAATGCTTCTTTCGCCCGGCTTGAAAAAGTCTGATGGTCCACATGCGATAACAGATCAAAAAAACGCTGCCAATTGCTGGCAGCGTTTTTTTTATATTTTGCAACGTTGTCCGCCTTTGATTTTTGCACATTGTTCGAGAAGTCAGCGTTATGTTTTCACGGTTAAATACAGTACAGTGCGGGCTTGCATCTACTCCAGTAAGTCGCTGCCAGGAGATTTATTGAGTTCACCTTTATACGGTTGATGCAGGATACAGTCGCCCGATACCACCCAAATACGAGTTGCAAAGGGTTGCTGTCATAGGTCAGTGCCTATTTTTGTATGTGGCTCATGATATGTTGACACAAAATAATGATGGTCCCCGCTTGTTTTTGTAAAAATGAATGATACGGTTTTACAAAATTTTGAAGGAGGATTTCTTCATGCCAAAAAATATGTTTTCGAGCCTGTTATGGCTTTTCAGCGGTGTTGCCTGCGTTATCATGACTCTATCCACTGTTGCATTTGGCGCAAGTGTGCGTGTTCCAACCGGCGACCTGAAGGTTGAGAACGGGGACCTGTACCTGTCAACAACCGGCAAGGGTATTGTCTTTCCGGACATGAGTGTCCAGACCAAGGCTGCCACAAGCGTAGAAGGTCCGCAAGGCCCGGCCGGAGTGGACGGCAAAACAATCCTAAATGGTGACGGTGTACCCTCAGACACTATTGGTGTTGATGGAGACTACTACCTGGATACTGCGGTAACCCGCTTGTATGGCCCAAAAACTGCGGGCGTCTGGGGAGCTGGAATCTATTTGATTGGTGCTCAAGGCCTGCCCGGTGCTACCGGCAGCCAGGGCTTAAAAGGTGACAAGGGCGATTCCGGCACGCAGGGTGTTGCCGGCGCTGATGGAGCTCAAGGTCTTAAAGGCGACAAAGGTGATATGGGAGCAACAGGGACTAACGGTACCAACGGACTTGACGGCAAGACGGTGCTGAATGGTACTGCCGATCCGGATAACACTGCCGACGGAGTAAACGGCGACTTCTTTATTAATACCGCAAACAAAACGCTCTTTGGACCCAAAGCTGGTGGAGCCTGGCCGGCCGGGGTGTTGCTGGTCGGTCCGCAGGGAACCACTGGAGCAACCGGTTCACAAGGGCCGGTCGGCTTAACGGGCGCAGTTGGAGCCACTGGAGCCACTGGAGCACAGGGTATTCAGGGAATTCAAGGACTCCCAGGGGCTGATGGTGCTACTGGTGCTAATGGGTTACAAGGTCCAATCGGATTAACTGGAGCTACGGGGGCAACTGGCGCCAACGGATCTAACGGCCTTGACGGCAAAACCGTGCTGAATGGTGCCGGAACACCGATTGATACGGCTGCTGCCGGTGTTGTTGGTGATTTTTATATAGATACCGTAAACAAAACAATCTATGGCCCTAAAACCGGCACCGACTGGGTTGGTCTTGCCGGCATTAGTTTGAAAGGTGACAAGGGCGATACCGGAGATACCGGCCCTGCAGGAACAACCAACGCCAGCCTTATCACCACAGGCATACTTGCCGTCGCCAATGGCGGCACCGGAGCGACTGATGCAGCTACAGCCCGAACAAATCTTGGTCTTGGCAGTGCAGCCATAGTAAACGTTCCGGCATCAGGAAATGCAGCAGTCGGCGAAGTGGTCAAAGGCAACGATTCCCGCCTGAGTGATGCCCGCATACCAACAACCCATAATCATGCCGCAACCGAAATAATCACCGGCACCGTTGCTGCTGCCCGTCTGGGGAGTGGCACTGCCAATAGCAGCACCTTCCTGCGGGGTGACGGTGCCTGGGCAACTCCACCGCCTGGAGCAGGTGGTGGTGCCGAAACGGTTGTGGTACTTTCCGACCCGGCTGCCGGCCCTGACGCCAGTGCAGCAACAATGTTCACGCTGACACTAACCGGTAACACCTCCATCGGGGCGCTCCAGAACCTGCTTCCGGGCAAGACCATCCGACTGCGCATACAGCAGGATGCCACCGGAGGGCGTACTGTTTCATGGGCCGGCACCTACAAATGGGAAGGCGGCTCTGCTCCAACGATTGAGATGGCGTCCAATGCCATCACCGAGATAACGGTGCGCAAATTCAAAGCCGATGCAATCGGGTCAACGCCCGTTGCCGGGAATTACATGGCGATGGGGTTTGGTGGAACGGTGGACGTCTTTGTCATGGGTGCAACTTTTGATCCCTCCTGGGTTGGCAGCACCGCAACGTTTAATATAATGGGTGGAGGAACCAGCACCGTTGCCATCCTGGCATTCGATGGCATGCAGATGATTACGGTTGCTGATGATGGCAACAGTATGAACTGGGATGGCAATGGCTTTTCGGTGAATACTGATGAGTACGATCAGTTGGCCCGGGTCAGTTATAGGAGTGCGACTTCGAAGACCCTAGTTATACCGGCTTCTGCATTTATCGCATCAAATCCGGCAGCATCTCCGACCATGTGGATTAGTCCACGACATTTTGTAAAATACGGCAATGCAACAGCACAATCAGATGTCTGGATTGCACCACTGAGCCTTTCGGTGGGAGATACCATTTCCGCGGTGTCGGTCGGGTGGCGAGACGCAGTTGGCACCCCAGATGTAGGAATAGCTTTTGACCTTATAGAGGTAAACCTGCTTGATGGATCAACAACAACACTGGGTGGTGGTTATGAGCCAACGGGCCAAGATGTGGGCGATGAAATTAAGATTGCTGTGATATCCACAACTGTAGCTGCAAACAAAGCCTATTTTATTAATGTGTACTCCACTAATTATCCCTGGGGCACTGCTGACTTCAGAGTGTATGGAGCTACGATATCGTATATTCGAAAATAGCTGCATCCGGAATATCTATAAAAAACTGCCGTTCACCGCTCCGGGAGAACGGCAGTTTTTTTTATGAAAAGATAATCCTCCCTGCTATACTCCCGCCATGAGTTGGAAAATCAGACAAAAACTGCAGACGCTGCTGGCAGGTGAGACCAACCTCTGCCGCCATGGCCATACCCGGGGCGGCGGACTTTCGGTCTGCCTGGTGTACCCCAATGTATATCGAACCGGCATGGGCAGCCTTGGTTTTCAGACGATCTATCGCCTGTTGTCCGATTATGAAAATCTGCAGTGTGAACGTGCCTTTCTGCCGGAGCGTGACGATCTGGAGGAACACCGCCGCAGTGGTTCTCCCCTGGTTTCGCTGGAGACGCAGCGGCCATTGGCAGACTTTGATATCATTGCCTTCTCCACCTCCTTCGAACCGGACTATCTGAATATTCCCACAATGTTGACCTTGGGCCGGATCCCCCTGTATGCCGCCAAGCGCAGTCAATCCAATCCATTGATTATCGCCGGTGGCGCCGCATTCTTCATCAACCCGGAACCGGTGGCTGATTTCATGGATGCCATTTGCATCGGGGAGGGTGAGGACATAATCCCCGGGGTCGTAGCGGCCCTGTTATCGCCGCGGCAGGATGAGACTCGCCGTGCCCTGTTGCTGGCTCTGGCCGCTGTTTCCGGAGTCTATGTGCCGTCTCTGTATCACCCTGTGTATGGTGACGGGAACGTTATTGGATGTGACGTTGAAGATGGCGTTCCCTACCCGGTGCAACGGGCTTCAGTCTGTCTGGAACAGCATTCGCCATCATCATCCCAAATCCTGTCAGAAGAGGCCGAATTCGGTGACATGTTTTTGATCGAGGTCAGTCGCGGCTGTCCGCGCGGCTGTCGATTCTGTAGCTCCGGTTTCATTTACGGGACTTTTCGACAGCAGCCCTACGAACATCTGAAGACACTGGTAGACGAGGGGATTTCGCAGCGAAACAAGTTTGGTCTGGTGGGGGCAGCGGTTTCTGATTATGCAGATATCGGAAAACTCTGCCGTTATATCGTGGACAAGGGAGCAAAGGTTTCAGTCTCATCGCTACGCATTGACCGGATCGACCCTGTTATGCTGGAGGCACTGATTGCCAGCGGTCACAAAACGATTTCACTGGCACCGGAAGGTGGTTCCCAACGCCTGCGGGACCTGGTCCGGAAAAATCTGACGGAGGCTCAGATTCTGGATGCATGCGAGATGCTTATTTCCCGAGATATTCTCAATCTCAAACTGTATGTCATCATCGGTCTTCCGACAGAGACGGAGCGGGATCTGGAGGAGTTGGTCCGCTTGGTAGCAGCCATCCGAGATCGGGTTGTCGAGCGGGCTCGTGCCAACAAAAGACTGGGTGAAATCACCCTGTCGGTAAACCCCTTTATTCCCAAGCCCTTTACCCCCTTCCAGTGGTGTGGCATGGAAGCACTTCCATCTTTGGAACGCAAGGTTAAGTACCTTGAAACCAGTCTGCGGTCTCTTTCAAATGTGCGTCTCAAGGTTGAGAGCCTGCGTGAATCCTATCTGCAGGCACTTTTGTCTCGGGGTGACCGGCGTCTGGCCCCATTGCTCGCTGCCATGGCAGAAGGGGGCAGCTTCAAAAAAGCAGCCAAAGCCTGTGCCCTGGATACAGATTGGTATGTGCGGCGAGAGTTTGGTGCGGATGAGTATCTGCCCTGGAGCGTGATTGGAACAGATGAGAATTGCCAGTTGCGGCGTGAATACGAACGTGCCTTGGCGTGAAGGAGAGTCATGAAGACCTGCAGTATGTGTAAGAAAGAGTATGATGAGACCGGCGTGCGCTCTGAATATGCCCAGGCGGGTGAGTGGTTGGCGGGTGAGGTCTGGCAGGACGCCGGAAAACTTTGCCCGCTCTGCCTCGAGAACCGTGCCAGGCTGGTGATGATGTATTGCCACGAATACAACACATAAGCAGCCGGGCCTTGTATTCGGCTGTCACACCTCTGTTGCAGTATCTAAACTAAAAGACCTCCGCTGCGTATGCAGTGGAGGTCTTTTAGTGGTATGTCCATTTGTGGTCAGGATCCGAAAATAATCCCTTTTTCTTCACGGGAGAACATGCGATCGAGATCAAGTAATACCAGCAAGCGCTCGGACTGGTTGATAACTCCGGTGATGCATTCCTGGTCGATTCCGCCGGTAACCACATTGGGTGGTGGCTGAATCTCGCTACCGGAAATGCGGATAACCTCGGAGACTGAATCTACAACAAATCCCATCAACTCACCAGAGATATCCATGACGACGATGCGTGTCTGGGTGCAGTTTTCACGCTCCATCAGGCCGAACTGTTTGCGCAGGGATACGATCGGAATGATCTTGCCGCGTAGGTTGATAATCCCCTCAACATAGTGGGGTGTGTTGGGCATGTGGGTGATAGGGATCATGCGGATGATCTCGCGCACCTTGAGAACTTCAATACCGTACTCCTCGTTGTCCAGTTTGAAGCTGACCAGTTGAATCAGTTCATTTGTACGGCCTTCGTTATTGATTGTTGTCAGTGCATGGGTTGCCATGGGTTTCTCCGTGCAAAAGTGTAATGTCCATACGTACAATTGTCTTCAATTTTACAGGTTGCTTCTGAGCTGTCAAGAATTGGAGCGTAAAAAAGTGAATCAGTAAAAAAAAGCCCGGGTCTCCAGGAGGGGGAAAGCGGAGAACCGGGCAAATAAGAGTGGCGAACAAGTCGCCACCCTGTCAAATATGTGAGTTAGTCCACTGACTTCCTCAGGAAGGTCGGGATGTCGTACTGATCGTCATCATCCTCAATAAAGGAGACCGTCGGCCGGATCCTGGATACATTCTCGGTCTGTTGACGGTCACGAATGAAGGTCGGTTTGTCGAGGGAGTGCCGTGAAGATGTGGTTTGCTTTTCAACCGCCGGAATGGCAGCAAAACCGCGCTTGTGGGCACGTTCGACGTCAAAGCGGTCGCCAAAGCCTGTGGCGATGACGGTTACCTTGATGGTGTCACCCATCTCGTCGTCACGGACAACACCGATCTTGATATTGGCCTCTTCGTGAACCTTCTCGTGGACAATGCGGTTGACGGTGTTGTAGTCATCCATGGTCATGGAGGCAGAACCGGTGATATTGACCAGTACCCCCTTGGCGCCGGAAATGTCGTTATCCTCCAGCAGCGGGCTGGCGATAGCATTATTGACCGCATCGGCGGCACGGTTGTCGCCGGCGCCAACGCCGATCCCCATCATGGCCATACCACGTACGCTCATGACGGTCTTTACATCGGCAAAGTCAAGGTTCATGAAGCCGGTGGATGTTATCAGTTCGGAGATGCCCTGAACGGCCTGGCGCAGGACATCGTCGGACGGTTTGAAGGCGTCAAAGAGGGACATGTTTTTCCCGGCCTGACTGATCAGGCGATCATTGGGGATAATGATCAGGGAGTCGACATGTTTTTTGAGTTCGTTGATTCCAGCTTCGGCAGCTTCCGATTTTGGCCGGCCTTCATAGGTAAACGGCTTGGTGACAACACCTACGGTCAAAATACCGCTTTCACGGGCTGCCTCGGCAATAACCGGTGCAGCGCCGGTCCCGGTGCCACCACCCATTCCGGCGGCTATAAAGACAAGATCTGCACCTTTGAGGGATTCAACAAGGGATTCACGATCTTCCAGAGCGGCGTCCCGGCCGACTTCAGCCTTGGTTCCGGCTCCGAGACCTTTGGTGAGTTGACGGCCAAGCTGGATTTTGACGGGGGCTTTTGAGTTGCGAAGAGCCTGTGCATCGGTGTTTGCTACGACGAAGTCTACTTTATGTATGGAACTGGCGATCATGGTGTTAACGGCATTTCCACCGCCGCCACCTACACCGATCACCTTGATAACAGCGCCTAAATCTATTGCCTCATCAAATTCAAACATTCCTTTTCCCCCTTGCACAATGAGCAGTTGTCTGTTCAATAAGGGTAAAATGTAACCGTAAAATTACAAAGAATCAAAGGAAAAAAAACAAAAAAATGGCGAATGAAAAAACGGCTTTAAATTCAGTTTGTTTGCTACTTTGCTGCTCACGTGGCAGGGGTTAAAAAAATTCTCGGAACCAGGTTTTCATACGACGCATGGTAGTATTGAAAATGCTGTCGTCCGAGCTGCCTTCCTTGAAATGCTCACGGGTACCAGAATTCCTGCTGCCGTATACGACCAGGCCGACGCCGGTGGCGTAGACCGGGGAGTTGACGACATCCACCAGCCCGCCGATTTTTTGCGGTACACCACGGCGAACCGGCAGGTTAAAAATCTGCTCAGCCAGTTCAGGCATTCCTTCCAGAATGCTGGAGCCGCCGGTAATTACGACGCCCGAGGCGATGGAATCCTCCAAGCCGGATTTGACGATCTCACGATTCACCAGCGTGAAAATTTCCTCTACGCGGGGCCCGAGTATTTCGCACAGAACATTGCGGGACAGTTCGCGGGGCTTACGTCCACCGACGCTTGGGACTTCGATCTTGTCGTCCTTGCCTACCAGAGCGGACAGGCAGCAGCCGTATTTTTGTTTGATCTTTTCAGCCTCGGCCATTGGGGTGCGAAGGCCGACGGCGATGTCGTTGGTCAGATGGTTACCCCCCAGGGAGAGGACGGAGGTGTATTTAATGGCCCCCTCAGAGAAAATGGCGATGTCGGTGGTACCGCCACCGATGTCCACCAGGCAGACCCCCAGCTCTTTTTCGTCTGGCGAGAGGACCGCTTCCGAGGATGCCAACTGTTCCAGCACGATGTCGGCTACATCCAGCCCAGCACGGTTACATGATTTGACAATGTTCTGTGCGCTTGCCACGGCACCGGTTACGATATGTACCTTGGCCTCCAGGCGGACGCCGCTCATGCCCAGGGGCTCGCGGATGCCATCCTGTTCGTCGATGATGAACTCCTGGGGCAGGATGTGGATGACTTCACGGTCCATGGGGATGGCAATTGCCTTGGCTGCATCGATGACACGACGGACATCTTCCTGAGCAACTTCACGGTTCTTGATGGCGATCACGCCCTGCGAGTTGATACCCTTGATGTGGCCGCCGGCGATGCCTGCATAGACGGACTTGATCTCGCATCCCGCCATCAGTTCGGCCTCATCAATGGCTTTGCGAATGGAGGCTACCGTGCTTTCGATGTTTATGACAACGCCTTTACGCAGCCCGCTGGATGGGCTGGTTCCAATTCCGACGATATCGATGCCGTCTTCTGTTACGTTTCCGACAATTGCGCAGATTTTTGTTGTACCGATGTCGAGACCGACGATCAGATTATCTTTTCTGGTAGCTGACATGCTTACCCCCTGCCTGATATTTAAATTTGTAATTAGCTTTTCTTGACAATTATTTTATCGCTGTAGTCAAGGTCAATGTAATGCAAAGTCGGGCGCTGGGTCATAAGCTCCTGGTATACCCGGGCAAAACGGTCCACCTTTGCGGCAAAATCGCCGGCCCCGATTTTAACCGGAAGTCCTCCCGACGCGGTGAAGAGTGTGAAACCATAGCCCTTATCGTAATGAATCTCCGATACATCCGCAAGAATAAAGGCCCCCTTCTCCTTCAGCACACCCAGCAGTTCACAGGTGGTTTTAAGCGCTTCGCGGGTGCCGGCCGGATTGGTACTCATTTCTTCTTCGGTAAACCCGGTCACGACCGGATAGTCCAGTTTGTCCCCCTGATTCAATACCTTGAAAACAATGCCTTTTTTATCCAGATAATAGATGTATCCCATGTTGACGATCGCGAGCGGTTCCCGTTCCTTGATCGCGATGGAAATCCGGTCGGGGAAGTAGCGGTTGATGCGGACTGTTTCGACCCACGGGTTCTGGGATAGCTGCTCACCCATGCGTTTGAGGTCCATGCGGGCCAGGTCCTGCCCGGTCTCCAGACCAACCAGTGCCAGGATTTCTTCGCGAGTCAGGTGTTTTGCGGCGGATACCTGGATATTTTTCAAGCGGAAGAACGTAGCGGCTCCCACAGCACGGTATCCGGTGTACAGGACTCCGAAAATCAGTGACAATCCGGTCAGAGCCAAGGCACCGGTCCGCAGCGGACGCAGGTATTTGCCCCATTCGATCGGCTTGCGATGAATCTTGACCTTGTTGGCAGCCACCTTGGTGCGCTGGTATCTGGATGAGGAAAAGTCTCGCACGGTTCCTTCAGTTTGCCTTTGTGTGAAGTGCTGCTGTCTCGATGATCTGTTCCACCAGGGCCTCAAAAGAGAGCCCGGCACCCTTTGCCGCTATTTCCGGAAGCAGGCTCAGAGCCGTCATTCCGGGAAGGGTGTTTACCTCCAGGATGTAGCAGTCGCCTGTTTCGGTTACCAACAGGTCAACGCGGCTGTAGCCGGAACACCCCAGGGCCCGGTGGGCCGCCAGGCCGATCTGCTGGGCTTTTTCGTAAAGCGCAGCTTCCAGGCGGGCCGGAAAGATATGCTCGGCCATGCCGTCGGTATATTTGGCCTCAAAGTCGTAGAATTCATTTTTGGGTACGATCTCGATGGCGCCCACGGGCTGGTCGTTCAGGATGCCGACTTGCACCTCCTGCCCCTTGATGTACTGCTCCACCAGAATCTCGTTGTCATGGCGAAAGGCCAGCTCCACGGCGGCCTCCAGCTGCTCAGGCCGTTTGACAATGGAAATGCCGACAGACGAGCCTTCCTGGACCGGTTTGACTACAAGCGGCAGACTGAAGGACAAATGTTCCAGCGCTATCCGTTCACTGCGTCGGAAGTGATGGAACGGAGCCGTTAACAGCCCGGTGGAGGTGAAGGTCTGTTTGCTGTAGAGCTTGTGCATGGCCAGAGCACTGGCCAGAACACCCGAACCGGTGTAGGGAATCTGCATTAATTCCAGCAGTCCCTGCACACAGCCATCTTCACCATAGCGGCCGTGCAGGGCGATGAAAGCCGCTTCGATCTGTTCGGCTGCCAGGGTGGCCGCCAGGGAACGGTCCACGTCTACTGCAATTGCATTGTAGCCTTGGGCCAGAAGGGCCTGATGAACAGCAGTGCCGCTCTTCAGGGATACCTCCCGTTCCGCAGATAATCCGCCCATCAGAACCGCAATTTTTTTTGTTTTCATGGCAGTCATGCTACTGATCCTCGCCCATGATCTGGACTTCTTCTTCAAGCTGTACGGCACACTTTCTGAAAACCTGCTCCTTGACCTGACGGGCCAACTCCAGGAAATCGGCCGCCGTGGCATTACCCCGGTTGACCAGAAAATTGGTGTGAACCTCAGAAACCTGGGCGCCGCCACAGGTGACTCCACGCAATCCGGCTTCATCAATCAGTTTCCAGGCGGAGTGACCCGGCGGGTTCTTGAAAAAAGAGCCGGCATTGGGAAATCGCACCTTTTGCGCATCCTGCCGTTTATGCAGGCATACATCCATTGTTGCTGAAATATTTTCCAGTGTGCCTGATTCAAGCTGAAAATTGGCCGAGATTATAATTTCATTGGTACCAAGTTGCAAGCAACGATAACCGTAATTCAGCGATTTTTTGCACAATTGCTGAATGTTTCCATCAACAAGCAGATCGATCGATGTCAGGTGGTCGAAGATTTCACCACCATGGGCTCCGGCATTCATCCTGACTGCCCCTCCAACAGTTCCGGGGATGCCGACCAGGAACTCCAGTCCGGTCAATCCGTGTGCCTCTGCCAGACGTGCCAGATCGATGTTGCGAACTCCGGCTTCAATTGTCAGGGCACCATCGCGGGATGCCTGCATGTGATTGAACTGCTTGAGCGAGATGGCTACTCCACGGAATCCTCCGTCGCGCACCAGCAGATTATACCCCCCCCCAAGTATGAACCATGGAATTCCTTCCCTCTGGAGCAGATTGAGCAGCTGCAGCAGGTCGTGTCGGTCTCGCGGGACAGCCAGAAGATCCACCGGACCACCCACCCGCAGGGATGTATGCCGGGAAAGCGATTCATTCTCGTGCAGGTCGCCGTTGAAAACAGCCCGTATGGGTTGGGTCAATCCGCCCATGTCATCCTTGGGGGGCCAGCAGTTTTAGCAGCGCTTCGCCCTGTTGCCAGATGTTTCCTGCACCAAGCGTGATGACGATATCACCGGACCGGACGATGCCGGCCAGATGTTCGGGAATCAGCTCCCGATTACCGATCCAGGTCACATCCTTTTGGCCGTGACGGCGGATTTCAGCGACCAGTCGTTCGGCGCTTGCGCCTTCGATGGCCGCTTCGCCGGCGGCATATACATCGGTCAGGATCAGTACGTCGGCGTCGTAAAAGGCGGTGACAAACTCGTTGAACAGCTCGTGGGTGCGGGTGTAGCGGTGGGGCTGGAAAGCGGCCACGATGCGGCGCTCCGGCCAGCCGTGCCGTGCTGCCGCCAGGGTCGCCTTGATTTCGGCCGGATGGTGGCCGTAATCGTCTACCACCATGATACCGTTCGGCTCGCCCTTGACAGTGAAACGCCGCCCCACGCCTCCGAATTTGGCCAGTCCTTCCTGGATGGCTGTAAACGGGACATCCAGTTCCAGTGCCACAGCGATGCAGGCCATGGCGTTCAGGACGTTGTGGGGGCCCGGCATGCCGAAGGAAACCTCACCCAGTCGATAGCCCTTGTAATGTGCCACGAAGGAGGTCGTAAAGCCATCGTGCTTGATATGGGTGGCTCGGATGTCGGCCTGGGATGAGAGGCCGTAGCTCATGTAACGCTTCTTGATGCGCGGCAGAATCGAGCGAACGTTTGGGTCATCCAGACAGAGCACTGCCAGTCCGTAAAAGGGAACCTTGTTGATGAACTCCACAAAGGTGTCCTTGATCTCTTCGATTCCGGAGTAGTGGTCCAGGTGGTCGGCATCGATATTGGTCACTACGGCGATTGTCGGTGAAAGCACCAGAAAAGAGCCGTCAGATTCATCGGCCTCAGCCAGCAGGAACTTGCCCTGTCCCAGTTGGGCGTTGGTACCGATGGCATTCAGCTTGCCACCGATTACAATGGTCGGGTCAATGCCGGCATGTCCCAGAATCGATGCAGCCATGGAGGTGGTGGTGGTTTTGCCGTGGGTCCCGGCGATGGCAATGCCGTATTTCATGCGCATCAGTTCGGCCAGCATCTCGGCCCGGGGGATGACCGGCACGTGTAGTCGCTTGGCTTCGACTACTTCCGGGTTGTCGTCGTGCACGGCTGACGAGATAACCACGACATCGACATTTTTCAGGTTTTCTGCTGTGTGCCCGACAGCGATTTCGGCCCCTAGCGAGCTCAGGCGGTCGGTCGTGTCGGAGGTGCGCAGATCGGAACCGGAGACCTTGTAGCCCAGATTCAGCAGCACCTCGGCAATCCCGCTCATGCCGATGCCGCCTATGCCGACGAAATGTATTTTTTCTATTTTACCGTACATGGAAACCCTCTTTCGTTTCTTTACAATGATACACAGGATGGACAGGATAACGTCAAAACAGAAAACAATTTAAACACAACAGTTCGCTCAGTAGTATGTTTTTATCCTGTTAATCCTGTTCATCCCTGTAAAACTTGTTTTATTGATGGTTTCGTCATCACATCCACGATTATTTTTGCCGCATCCAGTCGCGCCACACCGAAGGCCGCCTCACCGGTATGCCGCAGCGTTTCAGGGTCGTTGACCAATTCCCGGATCGTTGCCGCCAGATGGTCACCCTTCAGTTCCTGCTCCAGAATCATAAAACAGGCGCTCATCTTGAGCAGCGCCTCGGCGTTTCGGCGCTGGTGGTCATCCACCGCATGGGGGAAGGGGATGAACAGGCAGGCCTTGCCGCAGGCGGTGGCCTCAGCGATGGTGGTGGCCCCGGCCCGACAGATAATCAGATCGGCCTTGGCGTATTCCGAGGCCATATCGCTGATAAAGGGTGTCACCGCGGCTTCGACTCCTGCAGTGCGGTAGGCGTCCGCCACTTCCTGGTAATCCTTTTCGCCGGTCTGGTGGGTGATGGCAAGTCGTACTCCAGTCTGTTTCAAGACGGGCAGGGCTTCAATTATGGCCATGTTGATGGCATGGGCCCCTTGGCTGCCGCCGAAGATGAACAGGTGAAACGATGGTGCAGGGTGCAGGGTACAGGGTTGGTTCGAAGTGCTTGTGCTGTCTCCTGTCCCCTGTTCCCTATCCGCCAGTAAGTTCAGAATTTGCTGCCTCAGGGGATTTCCGGTCAGCAGAATCTTGTCCTTAGGAAAATATTTGCCCGACTCCTCCAGGGTAATGAAAACCTGTGTGGCAAACCTTGCCAGCATTTTATTGGTCATACCGGGGATTGCATTCTGCTCATGGATGAAGTTGGGTATCTGCATGCCGCGGGCAGCAAGAACCATGGGAAGTGAGGCGTAACCGCCCACCCCCAGAACGAAATCCGGTCTGAACCGTTTAAGAATCGTGCGTGACTGTGAATACCCGTACATCATCATGGCTGCCGCCTTGAGTTGGCTGAGGCTCCCTTTACCCCGTATACCGGCAGCGGAAATCAGTTCCAGTTCGTAGCCGGCCGCCGGTACCGCCCGGGCTTCAATCCCGCGCTCAGTGCCGACAAACAGCACCTGGTTAGCCGGGTCACGGGCCAGAAATTCTTCGGCTACTGCAATACCGGGGAAGAGATGTCCACCGGTGCCACCGCCCGCCACGATTAATCTCATGCGTCCTCCTTGAGCTTGATAGCTTCAATCTTTAAGCCGGAGGAAATATTCAGCAGGATGCCGACCGCAAACAGGCTGATCAGCAGCGAACTGCCGCCGTAACTGATAAACGGGAGCGCCAGACCCTTGGTAGGGAGCAGGCCGGTGACGACGCCCATGTTGACTGTGGCTTCAATGCCGAACAGAACGGCAATGCCCAGAGCCAGGAAACGGCCGAAGGTATCCGGAGCAGCAACCGAAATGCGCATGGCGCGCTGCACCAGTAGAAAGAACATACCGATAATCACTGCCACTCCCAGAAAACCTAGCTCCTCACCGATTACGGAGAGGATGAAGTCCGTGTGGGCTTCGGGGAGATAAAAGAGTTTCTGCTTGCCTTCCCCCAATCCCTGTCCGAAAACTCCACCCGTACCCAGGGCCAGCCAGGATTGAATGATCTGGAAGCCTTTGCCCTCAGGATCGCTCCATGGATCAAGAAAAGCGTCGATTCGGCTTTTGTGATAACCGCGGCTGAGCTTATAGGCCAGAAAGGGTAGTCCGCAGAGGAACATGGAGAGTATGTAGACCAGTCGGGTCCCGGCGGCAAACAGCATGGTCACCGCTACGGCGGCCAGGGTCAGGGCCCCCCCCAGGTCCGGCTGCAGTACCAGGCAGGTAATCAGGATCATCAGAACGATCATGTAGGGGATGAAGCCTGAGCCCAGTGATTTGACCTTGTCCTGCTTCTTGTCCAGGGAATAGGCCATGTACATGATCAGAGCCAGTTTGGCCATTTCCGACGGCTGCAGATTGAAACCGGGCAGTTTGATCCAGCGTGATGAGCCGCCGGCCTTGCCGCCGATGCCCGGTATCAGCACCATGATCAGCAGTATCAGGCAGAGAAGCAGCGCGGGGACCGCCATTTTTTTCCAGAAACGGTAATCGATCTGCATGACGCCCAGCATCAGAGCAAACCCGATCAGCGCAAACAGTCCCTGGCGTTTCAGGAAAAAGAATCCGTCGTGGAAACGTTTGGCTGCCATGATGTTGGAGGATGAATAGACCATCACCACCCCAAAGCAGGTCAGGGCGATTGCCATCAGCATGATAATCAGGTCGAATTCTTCCAGTTTTTTCAACATCAGTTTCATTCAGCTGTTCCTATAACGCTTTTACTGCAGTGATGAATCGTTGGGCCCGCTCTTCATAATCCCGAAACATGTCGAAGCTTGAACAGGCAGGTGACATGAGCACCGTGCCGCCGGAATTCGTAATCTGGGACGCCAGCCAGACCGCCTCCTCCAGAGTGGCAGCCCGGTGCGTATCGGTCAATGATCCCAGTTCCACCTGCATGCGATCGGCCGCTTCACCGATCAGAATCAGATGGCGCACCCGCTCCTGAATCATTGAAACCAGCGGTGCGTAGGAACCACCCTTGTCCTTTCCACCGGCAATCAGGGTGATGTCCTGAAAACTTTCCAGGGCTTTTTCCACGCTTCCCACATTGGTGGCTTTACTGTCTTCGTAGTAACTGACCCCCTTGAATTTTCGTACAAATTCCATGCGGTGGTGCAGCGATTCAAAACGGTTCACTGTTTCCAATGCCTTGGCAGGAGTACACCCCAACAGCAGGGAGCAGGCCAGTGCCGCCATGATATTTTCCAGATTATGCACGCCGGTCAGTCTGAAACCGTCTGTGGGAAAGCGCTCTTCACGCCCCTGGTGGCGGAAGAATATCTGAGCTTCACGGTAATAGATTCCTTCCGACAGCTCTACCTTGCGGCTGAAAGGAAAGAGACGCGCCTTCAGCTGTGGTGCATGTTTCCAGACCAGTTCATCGTCACGGTTGATGACGGCAAAGTCCTCAACGGTCTGGTTTTCGAAGATCCGCAGTTTTGCATCAATATAGTCCTGATAGCTGGCGTAGCGGTCTAGATGATCTTCGCTGATATTAAGCAGAGCCGCAACAGTCGGACGGAAAGAGTTGATCCACTCCATCTGGAATGAACTGATCTCAACGACCACCCGTTCAGCGGCCTGCCCGGATTCAACAAGTTCGATCAACGGGTCGCCGATATTGCCCCCCACATAGGTGGAGAAGCCGTTGCCGCGGAAGATTTCGCCGGCCAGGGTCGTGGTTGTGGTTTTACCGTTTGTGCCGGTAATGGCCACCAGCGGTGCGGTAATGAATCGGCTGGCCAGTTCGATTTCACTGATGATTTCCCGGCCTGCACCGGCCGCCATGACCAATTGGGGCATATCCATGGGTACGCCTGGGCTGACCACGATCAGGTCGCTGCCGGTAAAACTGGCATCTACGTGTTGTCCCAATTCCCAGATGATTGGTAATCCGGCCAGAGCGGCCATCTGATCCGCCAACTGCTCGCTGGTTCTTACATCGGTTACGGTCACAACAGCCTGGCTAGCCGCCAGGAAACGGGCCACTGAGATGCCGGTGCGTGCCAGTCCTACCACGAGAATGCGTTTGTTTTTCAATTCCATGACACCCTCATGAATGAGTTACTATCTCATCTTCAAAGTTGATATCGCCACAAGTGCCAAAATGATGGTGATGATCCAGAAACGAACTATGATCTTCGGCTCGGCTACACCCTTTAGTTCGAAATGGTGGTGAATTGGAGCCATGCGGAACATGCGCTTGCCGCGATACTTGTAGGAGCCGACCTGGAAAATGACCGACAGTGCCTCCACGACAAAGACTCCGCCGACGATTACCAGCAGCAATTCCTGCTTGGTCAGTACAGCGATAATTCCCAGCGTGCCGCCCAGGGAAAGGGAACCCACATCACCCATGAAGACTTCAGCCGGATAGGAGTTGTACCAGAGGAAACCCAGTCCGGCGCCGACCATGGCACCACACATGACCGCCAGCTCGCCGGCTCCGACAACCCGGGGAATCTGCAGGTAGGCTGACAGTGTGGCGTGGCCGGCCACATAGGCAAATAACATATAGGTGGCGGCATTGATGGTCACCGGGCCGATGGCCAGGCCATCCAGACCGTCGGTCAGGTTGACGGCATTGCTGGCACCCACGATAACCAGTGCAGCAAAGGGGATGAACCAGAAGCCCAGGTCAGGGTGAAAGTTCTTGAAAAAGGGGAAGTACAGCTGCGAACTGAAGCCGGGCTTGAGAAACAGGAAGACCGCCACGGCACCCGCCAGCAAAACCTGCCAGAACATTTTCTGGCGCGGTGACAATCCCTTGGTATCCTTTTTTACAACCTTCTTATAGTCATCTACAAAGCCGATGGCACCGTAACCAACCGTGATGAAGAGTACCGACCAGATGTACATGTTAGTGAGGTCGGCCCACAGCAGGGTGGGGACGATGATCGCGGCCAGAATCATGAGGCCGCCCATAGTCGGGGTACCCTGCTTTTGAAGGTGTGATTCGGGCCCGTCAGTACGGATGACCTGACGGGCCTGCAGACCTTCCAGCATGCGAATGATCCAGGGGCCGACCACAAAGCAGACCAGCAGGGCAGTGATCATGGCGTAGATAGAGCGGAACGTCAGGTACTTGAAGATATTGAATAGTTTAACGTTGGTGGCCAGTGGGTAGAATATGTGATACAGCATAGGTGCCCTTTCCTAGCGCAATGTTGTGCGGAGCTTTTCGGTAATCCGGTCCATTTTCATGCCCCGCGAGCCTTTCAGGAGGACAAAATCCCCGGCCTCGGCACGATTATGTATATCGACGGCGATTTCATCATGTGACAAACCCTGTATGACAGCATCCTGCGGCATTCCGGCGCTGAGTGCGCCTTCTGCACAGTTGTCGCTCAATGAGCCGTACAGATACAGCCGATCGGCCACCTGGGCGGCCTGCACTCCGACCATGCGATGCAGTTCTAACTCATTGCCCCCCAGTTCCAGCATATCCCCCAAAGCGACATAGGCTTTATGGTCACGTTTAAGCTCGGCAAGTGTTGCCAGTGCCGCTCCCATGGAGGCCGGATTGGCGTTGTAGCTGTCGTCGATCAGGTTGATGCCGCCGATCGTCTCCAGATTGAAGCGCTTGTCGTAGGGACGGAACAATCCCAGTCCGCTGGCAATAATTTCGGGCATGATACCCAGGGCATGGGCAGCGGCCGCAGCTGCCAGGGCGTTGTACACGTTGTGGCGGCCGTAGGCTGCCAGCTGAACGGCGTGTTGTGTATCAGCAACATGCAGGATGAACTTCTGGCCGGAGGTCCCGGTTGACCTGATGTCGCTGGCCCGTACATCGGCCTGCTCCAGGCCAAAGGTGATCCGCCGGACACCCTGTGGTGACGGGCGCGTGGAGATTAGCGGATCGTCGGCATTGATTACCGCGCAGCCACCCTCTGGCAGGCGCAGCAATAGCTCTCCCTTGGCCTTGGCCACATTTTCAACACTTCCCATGCTTTCAAGATGGGCCGGGAATGCATTCAAAACAATGCCCACCTGCGGAGCGGCAATCCGGGCCAGGCGGTCAATTTCTCCAGGCTCACTCATGCCCATTTCCAGCACTGCCCAGCTGTGCTCTGGTCGAAGTCTGAACAGCATCTGCGGCAGGCCGATCAGATTGTTCAGGTTGCCGGAGGTCCGTAGTCCCGGTCCGATCAGTTCCAGAATGGTGGCCAGCATCTCCTTGCAGGTGGTTTTGCCGTTGCTGCCGGTTATTCCCACTACCGGAATGTCATAGCGACTGCGGTTCAAGGCAGCGAGGTCGCCCAGGGCCTGCAGGGTGTCGCCGACGACGACAGCGGTCATCGCTTCCGGCAAGTGGTTACAATTAATCCATGATTCCTGGCACAGCGTCACCTCCACACCCCGCTCGGCAGCTGCGGCAATGTAGGTGTGACCGTCAAAGGTATCGCCACGCAGCGGGACGAACAGCTCGCCGGCCGCAACGCTGCGTGAATCGGTGGATACTCCGCTGACTTCACCCTCTGGGAATCCGATGATCTGTCCGCCGGTCGTTTCGGCTATATCGGATACGGTAAACATTCAGCCAACCAGTTCTGAGCAGGCAAGAGCAGCCTGTTCGCGGTCGTCAAAGTGATGCTTGGTTTTGCCGATGATCTGGTAATCCTCGTGACCTTTGCCGGCCAGCAAAACGATGTCGCCCGGCTGTGCCAGACGGATGGCCAGGCGGATGGCCTCTGCCCGATTTTCCAACATGACGAAACCTTTGTTATTAGGTTGGTCTGTCAGATCCTCTGGGGTGAATTCATGGATACCGAGCGGGGTGATGCCGGCTTTTACCTGTTCCAGAATGGCAAAAGGATCTTCCGTGCGTGGATTGTCGGAGGTGGCGATGGCAAGATCGCTGATCCGGGCGGCGATCCTTCCCATAATCGGTCGTTTACCCGGATCTCGGTCACCGCCGCAGCCGAACACAGTGATGATGCGTTTCGTGGCCAGGGCCGCCAGGGTTGTCAGCACATTTTCCAAGGCATCACCGGTATGGGCATAATCCACCAGGATTGTAATGCCGCGCATGTTTTCTACCCGCTCCATGCGTCCCGGGACGGTGGTGTGTGTCTCGATACCGGATTTAATGGCCTCAAGCGGTAATCCAAGGGCCACACCGGCTGCAGCGGCTGCCAGGATATTTGACAGGTTGAAACGGCCGACCAGCCGTGATGCAAATGCAACAGATCCGGCAGGTGTGACCAGCGTGCCCCCGATTCCGTTGATAGAGGTTTTGATATTTTGGGCCTGAACATCACCCTCGAAGTTGATTCCGAAAGTTATCACGGGGCAGCTCGAGTTCTCAGCTATGGCTGTTCCGTATGGATCATCCATATTAACCACTGCCCGTCGTCGCGGTTTTCCAGTGGTCGGGCGCAGAAGTTCGGAAAAAAGCCGTTGCTTGGATGCCAGATACGCTTCCATGGTCTGGTGGTAATCGAGGTGGTCGCGTGTCAGGTTGCTGAAAATCCCCACATCAAAGTGGCAGCCATCCACACGTTTCTGTTCCAGAGCGTGAGATGAAACTTCCATGACAAATGAGCGGGCACCGGTATCGGCCAATTGGCGGAAGGCGGCCTGAAGTTCTGTTGATTCCGGCGTTGTATGTGACGCTTCGATGCAGGTGGAGCCGAAACGGTAGCTGATGGTACCCAGTACAGCCGGCGGCAGACCGGCGGCGGTCAGTATGCCTTCAAGTAGATAGGTTGTGGTGGTTTTGCCGTTGGTTCCGGTGATGCCGACCAGAGGCATCGCCTGTGTCGGATTGCCGTAGAACTCGGCTGCGATTGTCGCCATCGCCGCACGACCATCCGAGACAACAGCCCAGGGAATGCCGGCCGGCGCTCGTGACGCATCCTCCAGAACTATCGCCGCCGCACCGGCATTGACAGCGGTCAGGATGAAATCATGACCGTCAACCGTGGCCCCACGGAGTGCGAAAAACAGTGAACCGTCCGAAACTGTGCGTGAGTCGCAGGAAACGGCGGTGATCTCCACAGAATCATTACCATGGAGTTGAAATACTGAAAGTGCCGAAAGAAGCTGGGAAAGTTTCATTTCATCTCCTGAATCTGTCGAGTATTTTCAAGTGACTCAATTGCTGCGGAACTATCGTTGCCACACATTACGCTGAGGGGGAAAACTTGATCCAGACCTCATCGGCCGATTTGATAGTAAAGCCCGGCGGAGGATTCTGCTCAGTGGCTCGTCCGCTTCCCATCAGCCGGATATTGATGTTTCTCTTTTCCATGACCTGCAGAACATTTCTCATACTCATGCCGCGAAAATCCGGCATGACGATCGTTCCGTTGTCGGCAGTCCCAATGGCGTCACCTTCAGCCATATCGCTGACATTCTGACTCTGGTAGTCTGCAATCTGAGCCGGGGCCGTCTGGGCCGGCTTAGCCTGCCTGCTTGTGTCCCCCTGGGGTGTAACATTAAGATATGCCAGGGAGTTGTTGGCTATGGAGCGGAAGGCCGGGGCCGCAACCACCCCGCCGTATTGACTGGTTTTTGGCTCGTCTACTACCACCAGAATGGTAAGTTTTGGTTTGTCGGAAGGAATGAATCCGATAAAGGAAGCGGTTCGTTTGGCGCCATATGTCCGGGTAACCGGATCAGCCTTCTGGGCTGTGCCGGTCTTGCCCGCTACTTTGAAGCCCTCGATTGCGGCGTTTGTTCCTGTGCCGCCGTTGCTGGTGACGGACTCCATCATTTTGGTGACCATCTGGGCGGTCTCGGGAGAGATGACTCGCTGAACCACCTGCGGCTCGAACTTTTTAACCTCCTGACCGTTGTCATCCAGGATGCGTTCGACAATATACGGTTTCATGCGTGTGCCGCCGTTTGCTACGGCCGATACAGCCGAAGTCAGCTGAATTGCCGAAGCGGAAACACCCTGACCGAAGGATATGTTAGCCAGGTCGACACCGTACCATCGACGGTTGTTCCTCAAGCTGCCCGGGGATTCGCCCGGAAGGTCGATGCCGGTGCGCTCTCCGAATCCAAAATTCTTCAGGTATTTGAAGAGCCTTTCGTCACCCAGTTTGAAGCCAATCTTAGCGGCTCCGATGTTGCTTGAGTATTTGAGGATATCGGATATGGACAGCTTTCCGTAACTGTGGGTATCGTGGATAACGCGGTCGGCAATTTTATAGCTACCGTTTTCACAGTTGAAGCTGTCTGTCGGCCTGATGACCTTCTCCTCCAGAGCTGCAGCAATCAGGAAAACCTTGAAGGTCGAGCCGGGTTCGAAACTGTCGGCAACGACGCGATTGCGCAATTCGCCGTGGGTATAGCGGGAATAGGCATTGGGGTTAAAGCTGGGGTAATTGGCCATGGCTAGTATTCGTCCGGTGCCTGTCTCCATGACCAGAGCCATGCCGTTCTTTGCACCGCTCTCAGAAACTGCTTTGGCCAGCTCTTTTTCCGTGATGTACTGGATGTTCTTGTCCAGTGTCAGGATTACGTTCTTGCCGGGCGAGGTGTTTTTGATGACGGTGTTCTTGACCGAAATATCCCGACCAAGATTGTCCCGCTCCGTTACCAGATAGCCGGTGTTTCCCAAAATAGTAGCATCGAATTTCAGCTCGACCCCTTCCAGACCGTTGGGATCCCTGCCGGTGAACCCCAGCACATGGGAGGCAACCTCCATGTTGGGGTAGAAACGCTGATTCTCCTTGACGAAACCGATTCCGCGCAACTTCATGTTCTTGACGCGCACAGCAATTTCCGGTGTCATTTTACGTTCAAGCCATACGAAATGTTTGCTGCTGGAAAGTTTTTTGACTATGTCGCCTTTTGCAGTGCCAAAAATCGGAGCTAGCACTGCTGCAGTCCCATCAATGTCCTGGATATGACGGGGTTCGGCATAGCAGGAATCCATCTCTACCGAAACCGCCAGAGGAGTGCCATTGCAGTCCAGAATAGCTCCGCGGGCCGGAGTCAGCGGGACGATACGCTGATGCTGTTTGTCGGCCCGCTTGACCATGTCCTCGTGCTTGATAATCTGCAGATAGAACGCACGGCAGACAACGCTCAAGAATAACAGGCCGAACACGGTCCCGATCATTACGATCCGGACCCGGGCCCATTTTTCCCGTTCGTCTTTCATTTTACGAGAATTACCTGTTGTTCGGTCGGCAAAGCCATGCCGAGTTCGTTCTTGGCGATAGCCTCAACACGGGCAGGTGTTCTGAGGGTGGCGGATTCCAGTTTGAGTCGCTTCTGCTCTTGTTCCGTTTCCTTAAGCTGACGGCTGGCGTCAGAGATCTGCAGGTTCAGGTCAACCAGTTTAAAACGGGACCAGACGTGAAATACAGATACAATCATCAGCAGCATCATAAAGATCATCAAAAATTTGAATATATCGAGACGATTGGTTGACAGCTCTGCTCCGCCAAACGGCCGTGGAGCTGCAACCTTGCCATAATCAACTCTTGCCTGGGCCATACGACACCTCCTGAAAACACGTGCTCACTACAGAATTATAATTTTTCCACTCCCCTCAATTTTGCACTGCGTGCACGAGGGTTTTCCTCAATTTCCGTCTCCGTTGCGATATACGGCTTGTTGCTTAACAGCCTGACCCGCGGCCTGCTGCTGCAGACACAGACCGGCAGGTTTTTCGGACAGTTGCAGCCGGTGGTGTATTCCCGGAAGATGTGCTTGACGATCCGGTCTTCCAATGAATGAAATGAGATAACCGCTCCGCGACCGCCCGGCTTCAGCCGGTCAAGTGCCGATCGTAACCCCTTTTCCAGGTTGTCCAGTTCCCGGTTTACCGCAATGCGGACAGCCTGAAATGTCCGTGTTGCGGGGTGGATACGCTCGTCCCATTTTGCCTTCGGTACGGCACCTTTGATGATGTCAACCAGCTGGAGCGTACGTTCAATGGGTGCTTCCTGGCGTGCCTTGACGATGAATGACGCAATCCGTTTTGCCCAGCGCTCCTCGCCAAAATCCCAGATGATGCGCTCCAGCTCGCCTTCGCTCAACCCGTTCAGCAGATCAGCCGCCGTTTGGCCACGACCGGTATCCATACGCATATCCAGTGCGGCATCACTTTGAAAACTGAAACCACGTTTGCTGCTGTCCAACTGGTGGGATGAAACACCGATATCAAGTATAAATCCGTCCAGCTCTGAGATTCCCTGGCTTGCCAGGAGATCGTCTAGGTCACCGAAGTTGCCATGAACAAGCCTGGCCGCAGTGCCAAATTCTGCCAGTCGGGCAGCGGTTGCCTGCAATGCCTCCTGGTCCTGATCGATGCCGATCAGCATTCCACCGGGTGTGCAGCGTTCCAGTATCAGGCGGGCATGTCCGCCGCCGCCCAGAGTTCCGTCCAGATAGACTCCGCCCGGTCGCGGATGAAGGCATTCAATAACCTCGTCCGGCATGACCGACAGGTGGTGGAAAAGTTCCATTTAAATCCCCAGTGCGGCCAATGCTTCTGATTCGAGCGGGAAGTTCTTTTCATCCTGAGCATTAACGCGGCTGTAGGTCTCTTTGCTCCAGATATCAAAGCGCTGTCCCATGCCCACAAACCAGATATCCCGTTCAAGTCCGGCGTGGGAACGGAGTGCCGACGGAACCAGTACACGTCCCAGTTTGTCGGTGCTGCACTCTTCAGCTGGGTTTATGATCTGGCGTTTAATGCTGTTGAGTTGTACAGAGGTGAATCCGCCCTCGTTTGCCAGGAGCTTCTTTTTTATCTGCTGCCATTCCGTGAGTGGATATACGGAGAGGCCCCTGCCAAAGGTGCCGTCACCAAGGTCGACCGGAGCAGCCTTCGTCATAACAAAGCGCTCTTCTCCCGTCGGATTGACAAGGTTCTCCCGGAATTTTACGGGGATGCATGTGCGACCCTTGCCATCAATGGTGCTTGGATTTTCTCCCCCGAACAGGGCATTTTCTTCGACCATTTGCCACTCGTTTCCACTTTTTTCCACGATATGGGAAATTTATAGCGTTGGTCAAGGCCTGTGTCAAGATAAAATGTGATTATTTCGTCGGTTTATGGCTATCAGGGCTATGGAATGTGAGTGTGCTGATTCGATGAATTTGAGTGGAATAGGGAGGGTAAATTGATCGCATATCTGTGGAAGGTGTTATTGCGGCAGACTGTGCAGGTAAAGGGGGGTGAGAATTACATTGCAAATGTTCATGCAGAAATTATAATGACCGCACGTTTGTATGATGTGCATCACTTCCGGAAATGTAATCCATTATTTTTTGAAAGGACTTTTTTATGAAAAACAGAATGTTACCAACGTTCCTTGCTTATATGGTGCTTGTGAGCATGTGGTCCTTCGAGACGTTAGCCGCCGAAACTGAAACTGCTGCGGCCGTTTCACCGGGAAAGTTTGTAACGCTACAGGAAACTACATCGTTTATAACGGCCAAATGGCCTGAATTTGTTGACGGTACAGTAAACTATGCATCTGAAGGAATCACATCAGCGCTTGAAGATACCTTGAATAGAGTGCAGTTCAATCAGTGTGATGTTGCTATTGCGCGTAATTTGTCGTCTACCTTTAACGGAAGGAACGCTGGTTCAGTTGAACAACAGTTCACGTTCAATCTGAAAGTAATTGATTCTGTACACGTGGGTGTCTACTACAATGGCCAAGAGGGATATACAAAAGGTGGGGCTGCACTGATGGCAATTAAGCTGGAGTCGAACTCTGGTATAAACAAGGAAATTTCTGACAAAAGTTCCAATTATTCACTAAAATCTGTGGAGAAAAGAATTGAATTTGCTACGAGGACTCTGGATAACGCTATCAGCCTGGCAGAGGCTTTCGGGCATGCCGTTACATTGTGTGGCGGAGGTAAACCGGTAGAGACCAAATAGTGTTTAGTTGTGGAGAGGGTGTTCCTCATTCTCCAGAATTTTAAGCATGGTGTGACTTACATTGGGATCAAGTTGTGTTCCGGCGCAGCGTGAGATCTCGGAAATTGCCTGAGATTTTGAATAGGCCGCTCGATAAGGCCGGTCGGATGTCATGGCATCGTAAGCATCGGCAACCTGTACGATTCGAGCCCAATACGGGATGCTATCACCTGCCAGGCCATCCGGGTATCCGCTTCCATCGTACCGTTCGTGGTGGTGGTATACAGCAGGTATGATATCGTTCAGAAAATTGAGCGGCTTCAGGATGTTCTGCCCTTCTACTGGGTGACGTTTTATGGATTCAAATTCAATTTTGTCAAGTTTTGTATTCTTCAGAAGCAGATTTTCAGAGACCCCGATCTTGCCGATGTCATGCAGGATTCCCGCTATTCGAACCCTCTCAATATCAGCAGCGCTCAGTCCCATCATCGTTGCAAGATGCTCCGAAATCTCGCCAACCCGCTCGGAATGGCCCTTGGTGTAAGGATCCTTAGCTTCCACTGCCAGTGCTAAGGACTGGATTGTCTGGAGGTTTAGCGTCTTGATGTAATTTTCATCGATGGATTCCGTCTGGATGAAACTTAGGTTGGTCTGCCCCAGCCTGATTACATCCTGGTGGGCGAGGCGAATGAATGTAATCGGTTCTCCATTTACCGTGGTGCCATTACGGCTGCCAAGATCTTCGATGTAGTAAAAATTATGTACGACCAGAATCCGGGCATGCCTGCTCGAGAGGTAATCGTCGTTGATGTGAAGGTCTACATCTTTGGCCCGGCCAACTACAACTTCAGGAACATCCAGCGGAAAGGTGGATCTTTTGGTTTTGATATTGAATTGAAGAACGGCGTGTCGCTTCCTTTCAACACAATCGACATCTTGACTGTTAGAGAAAGTCATGGTCTTTTCTGTTTCGTTTATAGTGTCGTCCATAAACTGTCTCCGTTACATGATTCTACTTCCTGCCCGGGATATGGCACTTCCATCGGAATTCAGGGCGGACACTAGCGTTTATTGGAATGCCGCCTGTTTATTCTATCCTCTGTTGCAGAAGTTCCCCCCTTGTTGTTTTTACCGCGGATGATTTTAACCATAATGTGGCTTATAACAGGATCCAACTGGGTACCGGCGCAGTTGGTGATTTCTTTGATGGCCTGCTCTTCTGTAAGAGCAGCCCGATACGGGCGGTCGGAAGTCATGGCGTCAAAGGTGTCTGCGACTTGAATGATTCGGGCCCACAGGGGGATGTCTTTGCCGGCCAGGCCGACCGGGTAGCCTTTACCGTCAAAACGCTCGTGGTGATGGTATATGGCAGGCAGGACGTCATTGAGAAAATTAAGGGGCTTCAAAATATTTTGCCCCTCCATGGAGTGATGCTTGATCACTTCGTACTCACAATCGTCAAGCTTTTCCTTCTTCCCGAGCAATGTCTCGGAAACCCCGATCTTTCCTATATCATGGAGGATCCCCGCGATTCGTACCCGATCAACGTCGCTTTGAATAAGACCCATCGTGGTGGCAAGCTCTTCAGATATTTCGGCAACCCGCTCGGAATGACCTTTGGTGTAAGGATCCTTGGACTCCACTGCCAGCGCTAGAGACTGGATCATCTGCAGGTTCAGTTTTTTTACGCAGTTTTCGTCAATAGTGTCCATCTGGATAAATTGCATGCTGGTCCGCCCCAGGCTGATTACGTCCTGATTAGCGAGACGAATGCGTGTTACAGGCTCTCCGTTGACCCTGGTGCCGTTCCGACTGCTGAGATCTTCGATGTAGTAGGAGTTGTTAACGATAAGGATACGGGCATGATTCTTAGAAATATATTTGTCGTTTATGTGTAAATCCGCCTCAGTCGATCGACCTATAACGACCTGGGGTGTATCCAGAGAGACGGCGCCCATTCTGTTGTTTGTAAACTGGAGAATGGCCAGTCGCCTTTCTTTGAGGTTCATCTTGTTCAATTCGTGTGAGGGTGTCGCATTCATATCAACCTCTGAGTCATAAAGTGATGATCAATTAACCAATGACTTCAAATCAATGGAAAATTACGATTTTTTATGTTTAAACCGACTTAGTTAATCTTGTTTATCCTTTTGAACGAATTCTACTGAAATATTTATAAAATTACAACTCAATATTCTAATATATCTGTGAAGGTATTTCGATGTACGTCTGACTTGGCGTTACGAGTGTTGCGCGTAACAAGCTGAAATCATAGATTAAGTATGGCAGGTGGGTAGGTTTTTAATGAAATTTTTAATGAGCTGAACTGCCGGCGGGGGATGCGCAGACTGGTTTTTTTTCGCGTAAAGACACGCCAACGGGCGTGAATATAGAAACGGTTCAGGTGAAATCAGCCAGTTGGCATTGAAGTGTCTTGATAGTGCCCGATTGACTATTTTTTACGCCGGTCAGCCAGCGAAACAACTTTGGCGCTGCCACCCTCCGGTCTTTTCAGCTTTGTATCCCCCAGGTCCTGCTGTTCCTGAAGCTGACGCTCCTGCTCCAGGGGTGAAACCACCTGCTCCAGCTGAATCGGAGTGCCACCCATGGTAAAGGGGGCATATTCAAGCTGGAATTCATCCAGAATCCAGGTGAATACCTGCAGTGGGAATGTCAGTACCAGCAGACGCACCTGCCACCAGCCAGGTTTTGTATCAGGGGAAATGTCTTCAATGCGTGCGTAAAATCCGGGTTTGTTGTCAACGTTCACGAGAACGATATCATTGATGGTTACCATGGGTGTGTCCTTGTCAAAAAAAATTAGCAAATTAGTCGTTGACACTCAGAAGAAGCGGGCGACCGAGCCGCAGAGCGGTGAGCTGCTCAGCGGCACGGATGCTCTGGCGCAGGTCAGGTTCAAGAGTTCGAAACGCCTTCTCACCTGCCGTCGCAAGTTTTTCTTCCACCAGGTGGCAGTTGAAAACCACGCACGTCATGGGACGAAAACCGGGAGACATGGTGCAACCGCTGGTGTTGGCGTAGGGGCATTCCGGATGGGTGGTGAAGTCGGGTATAACCGGCTCTACCCCGCATTTCAGATATGCCAGGATATCAAGAATGCTGACATGATATTTGCCATGTCGGCAGCACTCCCCCCGGCACTTCCTGCAGACCTGTGAACTCCCTGCAGTTATTGCGAGCTCGACGAGCTGCTGTTTGATCCCGATGATCACATCAATCAGACGGTTCAATTCGGCTGCAACGGTTGGTTCCAGGCTGGTGTAGATGCCTCTGGTGGCAGTAAGTGCCTTTTCCCAGGAGTCCTGGTCGCTCACGTCTACATCCTTGCGCATTAAACCGGATACGGGTATCCCGGTCATTTATTGAAAATAATTACAGCGTGTTCTTAAAATTGGTTGAAGCAGTCCATAAGCCGGGTTCTGTTCCCGGGGCGGGTTACCCCTTCCCGGGCGATGACCATTCATCTGGGACTACCGTTACCGGCAGCCTCGAGCAGCCAACCCGGAGGCACGGGCGGGACACCCTTAACGCCCCCCTATTTGGCCTTGCTCCTGACGGGGTTTACCTGGCATCCGCCGTCACCGACGGACCCGGTGAGCTCTTACCTCACCCTTTCACCCTTACCTGCCATGGCAGGCGGACTTCTCTCTGTGGCACTTATCCCTGGGGTCGCCCCCGCTGGACGTTATCCAGCGTCATTCCCTGTGGAGCCCGGACTTTCCTCGCACGTAGCGCGGTCATCTGTCCTGCTTCAACCAAAACATAGGAACGGTCTTTTCTGTTCTGGCAGCGTAAGTCTTCGAGTGTGACTGTGCGACTGTGCGACGTGGCGTTGCCGCGTCTCCGCACACACTCTCGACAGCCCTGCCAGAACAAAAAATCCTCGTTCTCAAAACACTTCAATCTAGTAACGAGTCCAGGCTAGCGATTACGCAGCAGTCGGTTGCTGCAGGACCAGCATGCGCTGGCAGTGCGGGCAGGAGATGAGATCGTCAAATTTGAACATGCTATTGTAAAGCTGTGGCGGCAGGTGCATGTTGCAGCCCAGACAGTAGCCATCCTTGGCCACGGCCACGGCCTGGCCGCGACGCTGGCCTCGCAGGTTGTCATAGCGTTTCAGCAGGTTGGCCGGCAGTTCCTTGGTTATGGCGTCGCGGCGGACAGTATCGGCATCGATGTCCTGCTGTACTTTGTCTATTTCGGCCTGTTTTTCACTCAGGCGCAGTTCGGTATTCTGCTCCAGATCGGCCAGAGCTGTTTCGCTGCTGGCTATTTCGCCGTTCAATTCGTCCAGCAGGGTGATTTTTTGCAGAATCTGTTCTTCCAGTTCTGCAACCTGTTTGCGGGCTGCAGCAATTTCACGGCCGACCGCCTGGTATTCCTTGTTGGTCTTGATCTCTTTCATGTTGGTTTCGGAACGCTGGATATTCTCCAGTTCAAGCTTGTTGTTATTTTCCAATTCGGTTTTGTCTTTTTCCAACTGGCCGGCCCGGTTGTTCAAATCCGCAAGGGATTCGCGTGCAGTGGTTAGCGTTTGGGAAATGCTGTTCAGCTCCGCCTGCAATGAACTTTGGTTGGCTTTCATGACGTCGACCAGCAGGTCGATTTGTTGCAGCTGCTCAAGTAGGTCCAGTCGTTTTTTCAATGGTGTCTCCTCCGGGTTGAATTTGTGCTGTTATTGGTGTTGTGTATGGATTATATCAAATAGCGAAACGGGTCTTGTTCTACGGAGGCTTTCAAAACCTGGCAGTCGTCAAATCCTGAATCCAGGAGTTTTTGCTGCAGTTTCTTCCGTACGGCTTCAGCCATGATGATTTCTGTAGCAAAATGCCCGGCATCAATCAGTGCAATTCCCAGATCTTCGGCGTCACGGGCGTCATGGTATTTGACGTCGCCGGTGACCAGTACCTGGGCGCCACTCCGGGCTGCACTGCGCATTACGGAAGCGCCGCCCCCGCTGCAGAGGGCCACTTTTGTTACGCTGGATTCAGGATTGCCTACAAAACGCACTCCAGGCGTATTCAGCTGTCGGGCAACCTGCCGGGCATATATCTCCAGGGGGGTTGCTTCCGGTAGTCGCCCAAGCCGGCCCAGCCCACACTGAACACCCTCATTGGCC
Organism: uncultured Geobacteraceae bacterium; assembly: GCA_942493195.1. Lineage (GTDB taxonomy): Bacteria > Desulfobacterota > Desulfuromonadia > Geobacterales > Pseudopelobacteraceae > CAIPTY01. The sequence goes on from OW818669.1 coordinate 522,598, forward strand.
AGCAGGTACAAGTCAAAGGCCGGTTCTTCATAGGGATGAACTGAAACGAGTGTTTTGAGTGCCTGCGGCAGTTTTACCCGATCAATCAGCAACTCCAGTCGAAATTCCCGTACCTTTTCCAGTGTACCCACGCTGCCGATAGTCGGATTGGCTCCCGCAAGGGGGGTGAAGGTCCCTTCCCCCGCTGCAGAAAATGAACAGTCACGGTAGGCTCCCAGAGATTCCGCATGGGGAAAAAGGGCGCTGCGCACGGATTGAAAAGAGTCCTCCGGAACAAATACCACCAGCTTGACCAGTTCCTGACCGGAAGTAAACTGCAGTATCGTGCAGTCGGAAAGCCCCAGGTGCTCTGCCAGGACATCGTTCAGTCCACCTTCGGCAATGTCGTAGTTGGTGTGCATGCTGATGATTGACAGTCCGCTGCGAATGGCCTTGTGAATGAGTGAACCTTGTGGAGAAGTGGTAGAAATTGATTTTTGAGGTTTGAAGATCAGAGGGTGGTGGGTGACAAGCAACTGGCAGTTGGAGGAGATCGCTTCATCGACGACGGACGTGGTTGCATCCAGCGCCACCATGACCCGTGTGACTTTGCTTGACGGGTCACCAACCTGAAGCCCGACGTTGTCCCACGATTCCGCTAAAGATTGTGGAGCTATTTTGTTAATGATTCCAAGTATATCGGATACTTTTGCTGTTTTCATGGGATACAAACAAAAAGAGTGCAACCTGTCGGTGTGCACTCTTGTGAATTTGGGAGTATGTGTCGATCCGTTCGTAGTTTTGCCGGCATCCGGCGTATCTTCCTTGGTTTAAAATGGTGGGCCCACCAGGACTCGAACCTGGGACCAACCGGTTATGAGCCGGTGGCTCTAGCCAACTGAGCTATAGGCCCGCGCGAAGGAGTCATACTATGGAAGAGAACTGCGACTGTCAAGCAAAAATTACGGATATGTGGGCATTTATGCCCGTGAGATGAAGCGGCCGTCGCGGGTATCAACTTTGACCTTTTCGCCCGATTCCAGATACGGCGGAACCTTGATCTTGAGTCCGGTCTCCAGAATGGCATCCTTGGTTTCCGCTGTTGCGGTGGCATTTTTCATGGCCGGTGCGGTTTCGGTGACGGATAGCTCCACGGTCATGGGGAGTTCCACGTTGACCATGCGCCCCTGAAAGATGCCCAGCACAACCTCGGTGCCTTCCAGCAGGTAAGGGGAGACCGTTTCAAAGTCATTTTCCGGCATGTCGTACTGTTCATAATTTTCCAGATCCATGAAGACGCCCCCTTCTCCGGAGGCGTACAGAAACTGCCCCTTATGACGTTCGAAATCGGCTTCATCGACCTTGTCGCCGGAGCGGAAGGTCTTTTCCAGCACCTGCCCGGTGATCAGGTTGCGGTACTTGGTCTTGACCATGGTGTTGGCGCCGCGGGCAGTGGGGGAACTGACGGTGATATCCACAATCAGGCAGGGGGCGCCGTCCAGCTGGATGACGAGCCCTTTTTTAAAATCGGAAGTGGTGAACATGGGTAAATCTCCTTTTAAAAAAACTGGTTCTCACAGAGATCACAGAGGCACAGAGAAAGCAGACTCTGTAAGCTGGTGGAGAACATGTTAGTTGAAATATAACGGAAAAAATCTTACATGCCGGTTCGGTTTGATTGTGATGTTCTCTGTGTCTCCGTGAGCTTTGTGAGAGAACGCTTTGGGATCTTTCAATCCTTACGCCGGTACTCCGCCGTGGGCCAGAAGGGAATGCCGCCCCGCGGGGTGAACTCGCCGCGCACCGTCAGCCAAGCCGGCTGCAGCAGGGCTACCAGATCGTTGCAGATGCGGTTGACGCAGGATTCGTGAAACTCGCCGTGCATACGGAACGAGCCCAGGTACAGTTTGAGGCTCTTGCTCTCGACACAGAGCTGGTCGGGCTGGTAATCGATGACGATCCTGGCAAAATCCGGTTGTCCGGTCAGCGGACAGAGGCTGGTGAATTCGGGACACTCGATATGTAATGTTCCTACAGCCCCGGCGGGATTCATCTCCGGACGGGCGAAGGGGCTGGGAAATGATTCCAGCAGTGCCGCATCCGGCTGGTCGTAACGATAGGCCGTGGCACCCGATCCCAGTGATTGTAAATTTTCATGCAGTGCCATTATTCTCCCCCTTGTGGTCAGACAGGTTTTCTGCGATACCATAGCAGAATCACCCTTGGCAATAATTTTTTATGGATACGGGGGAGGGAACATGTCTGCTGTCGATGAACTCGTGAGTTCGTATCAACCCAAAATCGGTACGGAGATCCATTGCGGACCCTGGCTTGAGATCACCCAGGAACGCATCGATGCCTTTGCCGCTGCCACCGGAGATCTGCAGTGGATTCACACCGATCCGGTGCGAGCTGCGGCTGAATCTCCCTATGGAACCACCATTGCCCATGGCTATCTGACGCTCTCACTGCTGCCGTATCTGACCGAAAGCAACGCCCCCGGTTTTTTTGAGCGGACCTATCCAGGTATGCGGCTGCGTCTTAATTACGGGATGGACCGGGTGCGTTTTCCGTCGCCGGTGCGCTGCGGTGCACGGGTCAGGGCCCATACGAAACTCAGTGCCGTGGAGTCGACCGGCGGTGCTGCGCAGTTTTCCTACCTGATCACTGTTGAGATCGAGGGGCATGAAAAGCCGGCCTGTGTGGCGGAGTTTCTGGCGCGGGTGTACCCATGAATTATACCTGTCCGAAGTGCGGCCACGAGCAGCCGCAAGGCAGTGAAGCCTGCCAACGCTGCGGGGTGATTTTCAGGCGTATCCGCGCCATTGCCGAGAGTGTTGAACCGGCTCCTGAGCTTCCCGGCAGCCGGCCCTTGTCACAGTCAAGCGACCTGCAGGCTGAACCGGCTATCGTGATCATGGTCAAGGGTCTGCTGCTGCTGGGATTGGGAATCTGGAGTGTGCGTCTCGCCAGCCAGCCGATTGTCAGTAATGCCGTGGGGGAGTCGTATCTGCACCTGGTTAACCTGGTATTTCACGAAGCCGGCCATGTGTTCTTCACCCCCTTGGGGCGTTTTATGCAGATTCTGGGGGGCACGCTGGGGCAGCTGATTATCCCGGCGATTGTCACCGGCACCTTCATCTATCAGCAGCAGCGCTACTCGGCCTCCGTCGGATTATGGTGGCTGGGTGAAAGTTTCATGGATATCGCCCCCTACATCGACGATGCCCGCGCCGGTCAGCTGATGTTGCTGGGGGGCGTGACCGGCAGCGAGGTGGAGGATTATCACGACTGGGAAGGGATCCTGAGCCGGCTGGGGATGATGCAGTATGACCATGCCCTGGCACGCTGTGTATTTGTTCTGGGTTTTCTGATCACAATGGCTGCGGTCTGTTGGGGAGGCTACACCCTCTGGCAACACTGGCGCATGCGTGACGCCGGAACGGTGCCGGGAGGTTCCCCGTGAAGTTTCCTATCAATGACCATATCCGCTCGGTTCACTTCCCCCCCATTTCCGAAGTCAAGGGGTGGGCGGCCTCCCGGCCGGAGATCGGGCTGGCGCTGATCGACCTGTGCCAGGCGGTTCCCGACTACGCTCCTGCCCCGCAGCTGACTGAATATCTCAAGGGTCAGCTGGATGATCCATTGCTCTCCAAATACTCCCCAGACGAAGGGCTGCCCGAGGTTCTGGATGCGGTCTGTCGCTATTACCGCCGCAAGTACGGCGCGCTTATCGAGCCGTCCAATCTCTGCATGACCATCGGTGCCAGCCAGGCCTTCTGGCTGGCCATGGTGACGCTCTGCCAGGCCGGTGATGAGGTGCTGGTCCAGGCTCCCTATTACTTCGACCATCCAATGGTACTGGAAATGCTCGGTCTGCGGGGCGTATTCGCCCCCTTTGACGAGGCGCTGGAGGGAATTCACGATCCGGCTGTTATTGCGGGGCTGCTGACGGAGCGCACCAAGGCGATTCTGCTGGTTTCGCCCAGCAATCCCACCGGCGCCATCACGCCCCCCGAAACCCTGGAGCGCCTGTATGAGCTGGCCCGCGAGCGGGGCATCGCCCTGATCTTGGATGAAACCTACAATGAATTCATTCCGGGGGGTGGGCAGCCCCACGGGCTGTTCAGCCGGCCGGAGTGGGGCGATCATCTGGTGCAGATCGCCTCCTTCGGTAAGACCTTTGCCCTGACCGGCTATCGGGCCGGCCTGCTGGCTGCTTCCCCGCAGTTTATTCACCAAGCTCTCAAGGCCCAGGACACCATGGCGGTCTGCCAGCCGAGAATTACACAGCACGCCGTGCGCTACGGCCTGGATAACCTGGATGAGTGGGTGGCTGCCAACCGCGAGATGATGACCCGCCGCCATGACCGCTTCCGGGAGGAGTTTCTGCAGCGGGGCAACCCCTTTCAGCTGGCGGCCAGCGGTGCCTTCTTCGCCTGGGTGCGGCATCCCTGGCCGGGGCTGACAGGTCGCCAGGCAGCCAAGCGGTTGGTGGATCAGGCGGCTATCCTTTGTCTGCCGGGGGAGGTTTTTGGGCCTGGGTTGGAAGGGTATCTGCGGCTGGCGTTCGGTAATATCCGGGAAGAGACTATTCCCGAGGCGGTCAGAAGGTTTCGGACGGTTTGATTCCTGCTTTTCAGCGGGGGATTGAAGCTTCCAGCCCTGTTGCCAGGGGGGGATTGAGCTGTTTCAGGCGTTCGACCGCCCTGTCAGTCAGCGTCCGGTTGCCCCGTTTGGCGGTCAGCAAACCCAGGTTGTACCAGGCCAGATCGTAGTCCGGACTGAGGGTCAGCGCCGTCTGGTAGGCCTTCAGAGCTTTGTCGGGCTGCTGCAGATATTCATAGGCCAGCCCCATGTTGTTGTTAAAGACGCCGTCCCAGCGGGCGGTATTGGCGTAGTCGAAGGCCCCGATGTTGTAGATCCCCCCCGGTAGAATATATTCCTCCCCCGTCGTGAAGCGTGAACCGTAGATGTTCAGCGCTTTCAGCGCCGCCCCCACCCCTATTTTCGGCCGGAAACCCATATTCATGTCAATCTCCAGGCCGCGCACAAACAGCGGCAATGCTTTCTCCGGCATATTGCGCTTCAGATATTCATCGGCCAGATTGAGCAGAACAATGCCCTTGTTGGGTGATTTGCGGGCGGTGTCCTGCCAGAGCAGCAGCGAATCCGACCAGACCTGGTTGCGGGCTATGGTCATGCCGCACAGGGTGAAGGTAGCGATGCCGAACGCCACGAAGGCCGCTTTCATGAGGATCGGACGGTTTTGTGTCGCCAGTGCTGTCAGGGCGGTGACGGACATGAAAAAACCGGCGGAGGGGAGATAGAGGCGGTGCTCGAAAATAACGTCTCTGATGGGAATGAAACTGGATTCAACTGCCAATGAAATGTAGAACCAGGCGATGCCCAAGGCTGCCAGGTTCAGGCAGACCCGTTGTGACGGTGCCGATTGTCTCCCCAGACGCAGCAGGAGGGCGGTGGACAGGATCAGGATGCCGTGCAGTGCCAGCGCTGCCAGGAGCGGTGCGGACAGGAGTGAACTGGAGAGTGGATAATCGTAGAACAGGTTCTGGTTAATCGGGCACAGCAGCAAGCGCAGATAGGTTGCGACCACCCGGATCTGGGTCAGGAAATAGGTGCTCCGCGACATGTAGATATTGTCGGTGGTGGCGTGGCGCAGGTCGAACAGGAAGTCGCCAAGCGTGCCACTCAGCCATTGGTACAGCAGATAGGCGGGTATCAGCAGCATCAGCACTCCGCTGGCAATGAAGAAACGGCGATTCAGCAGGCGGCCGCCGAACAGAATGTACTCCATGGTGATCAGCATGACCGGCAGGGTGGCGGCGATCTGCTTGGAACCGAATGACAGCAGCGCCGACAGCAGGCAGGTACATCCCCACAGCCAGACTCGTGTTCCATGGCCCTTGGTCTCAGATGCACAGCGGGCCTTGATAAAGGCCAGCGCAGAAAACAGATATAAAAATGTAGCCAGTGAGGTGTAGCGCTGGATGGTATAGGTGACGGCCTGGGTCTGCACGGGATGGCTGACAAAGAGCAGGGCAGCGGCCAGCGGAATGAACAGCAGGGGAAAATGGGGTCTTTCGTCATTGGAATTTTCCGAAAGTACCGTGACGGCAGAGCGGGCGAGCAGATACAGGGTAGCGGCGCTGGCCAGGTGGATCGCAAGGTTGGTGGCATGGTAGCCGGGGAGCAATGCCCCGTGGATTTTGTAGTTCAGTGCAAAGGTCAGATCAACGACGCGGCGTGCACCGCCATGCAGCAGCAGGTCCATCAGCTTGCTGGTACTCAGGAAGTTGATGCTGAAGTTGTCATCCAGCACAAAGGGGACCGTGAAGGAGTTGGCATAGGCGCCGATGCCTGCCACTGCAATCAGTATGAGCTGCAACCAGACTCTGTCGGAATATGACTGACAGATATCCATGATGTTTCGTGATTTCCGCTTCAAGAGACTCCCCGTTCCATGGCCGCCGGGCCGTTTTTCAGGCAGGCATTATTTCTCCGATGCCGGTAAATGTCAAAAGGTTTACCCCGACCTGGCCTGGATGGAGTCCTAGCCGATCGACCGTTTGCATTACAATTGACGGTGCCGCCGTTGATCTGTCATAAATAGGCAGTTGAACGTCGTCTGAAATCTAACAGGAATACGCCCGATGGATGTTATCACTACCCACATAAACGCCGATTTCGACTGTCTGGGGGCCATGGCTGCCGCTGCCCGGTTGTACCCCGGGGCCGTGATCGCCTTCCCCGGATCGCAGGAAAAGGGGGTCCGTGATTTTCTGGCCCGCCACCCGGCCTGCATGCCGGTTGTGACACGGGCCAAAGACATTGATTTGGAGGAGGTCGCGCGGCTGATCGTCGTTGACTGCCAGCAGGCGAACCGTATCGGTCGCTTTGCCGAACTGCTGCAACGTCCCGATCTAACCGTGCTGGTGTATGACCATCATCCTGTTGCGAGTGACAGTATCCTGCCGCAGGGAGGGATCGTGCGCCCCTGCGGATCAACCTCAACCATCCTGGCCGGCCTGCTGCAGGAGCAGGGTGTTGCGCTGACGCCCGAGGATGCCACCCTGATGATGCTGGGCATCTACGAGGATACCGGCCGCCTGACTTTTCCCACCACCACGGCCGAGGATTTTTCCGCCGCCGCATGGTTGTTGGGGCAGGGGGGCAATCTGAATATCGTGGCCGAGTCCGTGACCCAGGAACTGAACAGCCAGCAGGTGGAACTGCTCAACGTCCTGCTGAAAAATCTGAAGACCACAATCGTTGACGGTATCACGGTAGCGGTCAGCTACGCCTCGAGCGATGTCTATATTGCCGATATTGCCGGTCTGGCCCACATGATCCGTGATATGGAGCGCCCCGATGTGCTTTTTCTGGTAGTGGCCATGGAACAACGCGTCTGTCTGGTGGCGCGTAGCCGGGTGGCGGACGTGGATGTGGGCGAGGTCATGCGTCATTTTCATGGTGGCGGCCATCCCTCGGCTGCTTCGGCCACGGTGCATGATCAGTCACTGAAACAGGTCCTGGCGCGGTTAACGGAGGTGGTGCAGGTGCTGTTGCCGGGGCGGGTTTCCGCCGGCGATATCATGTCGGCGCCGGTCAAGACCATGCCGGCGGGTACGACCATCAGCGAGGCCCGCGAACTGCTGACGCGCTACAACTGCAACGCCATGCCGGTCATGGACGGAGAGCGCATGGTGGGGGTGATTTCCCGCAAGACGGTGGAAAAGTCGCTGTATCATGATCTGGGGCGTTCAGCGGTAAATGATTTCATGCATACGGAGTTCATGAAGGCCACGGCCGCTACCCCGCTGGTGGATATCCAGGCCTATATGGTGGAGGGTAACCGGCGTTTTGTACCGGTTTTCGATGGAGAACAGTTAATCGGCGCCTTGACGCGTACCGACCTGCTGCGGCATGTGTACGGCGGCCGGCGCGGCCAGCCGGAAGCGCTCTACGACGTGGATAATCTGGAACCGGTCGTGCACAGCAACTCCATAGCAGCCGTTATTGCCAGGCGCCTGGACGGAGCGACCATCCAACTGCTGCATGATCTGGGGGCGGTCGGCGATGAACTGGGGCTGGCGGTGTATGCCGTGGGAGGGTTCGTACGCGATCTGCTGCTGGGGGTGGAAAACCTGGATATGGACGTGACGGTGGAGGGGGATGGCATCTTCTTCGCCGAACGTTTTGCCGCCCTGCATGGCGGCCGGGTCCGCAGCCATCACACCTTCGGCACCGCTGTGGTGGTGCGGCCGGACGGCAGCAAGATTGACGTGGCCAGCACCCGCCTAGAGTATTATGAGTCACCGGGGGTGCTGCCGATTGTGGAACGCTCGTCGCTGCGCCACGATCTGTACCGGCGCGACTTCACCATCAATACCCTGGCCTTCTGCCTCAACACGGGGCGTTTCGGGCTGATGACCGATTACTTCGGCGGCCGCCAGGATCTGCAGAAACGGGTTGTGCGGGTGCTGCACAACCTCTCCTTTGTGGAGGATCCAACCCGTGTGTTCCGTGCCATCCGCTTCGAACAGCGCCTCGGTTTTGCCATCGCCCCTCATACGGAAAACCTGTTGCGCAGCGCGGTGCGGATGGAGCTGGTGGCCAAGATCGGCGGGCGGCGCCTGTTGAACGAACTGGTGCAGATTTTGCGGGAAAAGGAACCGGTCGGAGCGCTGGAACGCATGGCGGTCCTTGGGCTGCTGCCGTTCCTGCATCCCGGGCTGAAATACATTCCGGAAACCGCCCGGGTGGTTCATGAGACCGGCCGGGTGCTGGCCTGGTTCCGTCTGCTCTATCTGGAAGACAGCTGCGAACAGTGGCAGATCTATCTGCTGGCCCTCTGCAACGGTCTTGGTCACGATGAGTTTGAAAATACCTGCCGCCGGCTGGAAATCCCGGCCCGCATCATGGATCGGGTTTTCGGCCAGCGTCGCCATGCGGTTGGTCTGTTGTCATCCCTGCAGCGTCGCATCAAGCATAGCCCGCCGGTCTGCAACAGCGAACTGTACACCTGGTTCAAACCGCTGACGCTTGAGGTGCTGCTGTATCTGGCTGCCGCCGCCCGGCAGGAGGAGGTCAAGCGTTTTGTCTCCCTGTATCTGACCCGTTTACGGGCAATTCGCTGCTCTCTGGACGGCCGGGAACTCAAGGCCATGGGGCTGCGGCCCGGCCCGGAATTCCGCACGGTCATGGAGCGTCTTCTGGACGCCCGTCTGGATGGAGAGGTTACGACTGAAGACGAAGAACGTAACCTTGCATTAGAATTGATTACGTCAAAAAACCGGGCATGTGTGTTGTGAATGCAACAGCGTAGATGCTTTGACCATGCTTCAATCTACGATTTATCGGGAGAAAATTTTGCATTTATCCTTTGTGCATTAGTCGGATAGGATAAGAGTTCTGTTCGTAGTGACAATTGGCACCGTCGTTGCAAATAGTTTTGATCAAATCTAACAGTACGCCATCGGGAGAATCACATGAAACGACTGAATAAATTTATTGCAACCATAACGCTTGTCACCATGCTGGGTAGTTCAACATCCGCTTTTGCCGTTGATGAGAATGCCTTTCGTGAGACCTTCACAAGTGCATTCTACGGCGCAGCAGTAGGTGCACTGGTGGGAACGGCACTGATGGTTTTTACCAAGAAACCTGCTGATCATCTCAATTATATCGGTTTTGGAGCTGCGGCCGGTACCTTGGCCGGTACAGCCTATGGTGTGGCCCGTTCTTCCCGTTCGTTTGCTACAGTTGAAAACGGTTCGATAAAGCTCGGTCTGCCATCGATCATACCCGATGTGAGTGAATCACCGGTGACCAAGCAGATGACTGTTACCTGGCGGGCCGACCTTCTGCGGGGAACCTTCAACTAGGCGCAATCAATCCTGGATAACAGATTCCTTAGACCCGTTGCACTCTGCTGCAGCGGGTTTTTTCTTTGCCTAATGAGATTATTTCACAGTATAACCGACTCACCAAGTACACCAAGGAGAGCATATGTCAGAATTCAGCAACGTAACTGTGGTCAAAAAAGCAAACATCTACTTTGACGGCAAAGTCGCCAGTCATACGGTTATGTTCCCCGATGGCAGCAAAAAGACCCTGGGGGTCATGCAGGCCGGCGATTACGAATTTTCCACCGGGGCCGCCGAGATTATGGAGATCCTGTCGGGTGAACTGCAGTGGCAGATGAAAGGTGACAGCCAGTGGCAGAAGGTTGTGGGGGGCGAGGCCTTCAATGTGCCCGCCAACTCGGTGTTTTTGATGAAGGTTCCTGCGGCGTGCGACTACTGCTGCTCATTCATCGCATCCTGATCCGGACAAGTCTGAACCATGATGAATCCTGTTTCACGCAACGACGCTACGACGCAACGTTTATAAACCATGGATTAAAGCTTTGTGTATTTGACTTTCGTCGCGTCGTAGCGCCGTTGCGTGAGTAATGCCTTTAGATGTTTTTTACATCATCCAGGGTCTGTCCTCCCGTTCAAAGGTTTTATGACTGATACTACAGCCATAGTCGGTCGTTTTGCGCCATCACCCACCGGGGCGCTACATACCGGCTCATTGGTGGCGGCGGTGGGAAGCTGGCTGATGGCCAGGTCGGCCGGCGGCCGCTGGCTGTTGCGCATGGACGATCTCGATGCACCCCGACAATTGCCCGGCATGGCCGATGATATCCTGCGCACGCTGGAGTCGTTCGGCCTGGTGTGGGACGGCGAGATTTCGTGGCAGAGCTGCCACCTGGATGCGTATCAACAGGCCTTTGATAAACTGCAACAGGCCGGTGTGATCTATCCCTGCGGCTGCTCGCGCAAGGAGATCGCCCTAGCGTCCTCGGCACCACATCCGGATGATGATACCCTGCCGTATCCCGGAACCTGTCGTGCGGGAATGCGATCCGGAGCAGCGCTTCGTTCCTGGCGGGTGCGTACGATCGAAGAGGAAATCTGTTTTCAGGACCGGAGGAGGGGGCGAATCTGCCAGAACCTGCAGAATGGGTGTGGCGATTTTGCCATACGCCGTGGTGATGGTGGCTTTGCATACCAACTTGCGGTGGTTGTGGACGATGCTTTGACCGGTGTGAACCAGGTGGCACGCGGAGATGATCTGCTGGCATCCACCCCCCGCCAGATTCATCTGCAGCGCTTATTGGGGCTGACTCAGCCGGAGTACTGTCATCTGCCGCTGGTGACCGGAGCGGGGGGCAGCAAGCTCAGCAAACGCGATAATCTGGTGTCTCATGCACTGGGAACCTACTCTGGCCGGGAGAGCGAACTGCTGCTGGCGGCATTGCGTTTTCTCGGGCTCACACCGCCGGACTGGCTGACCGGGGCTTCCTGTCAGGACATTTTACAGTGGGGAGCCGGGCAGTTTACGGCAAACAGGATTCCGCTGTCGTGCAGGGAACTTGCCGTATGACGGCACAGGCAATTTGAACGGGGAGAATTCAATGGCGCACTTCTTCAGATGTCTTATGGTGGCGGCAGTGCTGATCACAATGGCTGGGTGCGGCGGAGGGTCGCGTTCATCTACCCGGCTAGTGTCGTTAACGATACAGTCTGCCAGTGCGATTGTTCCGCTTAAGGGAACGGTGAACCTGACAGCAATCGGAAGGTATTCCGATGGCACCACTGATACCATGACTTCTCTGGTGACGTGGAGTTCGTCCAACCCGGCCGTTGCCACTGTCACTGCTAATGGCCAGGTGACCTCACTCAGCGGAGGAAGTACCACCATTACGGCCACATACGGTACCGTTACGGCGCCAGTGCTGCTGAGCATTGTGCCGGTCGGCGGAACGGTGCAGGGCGCCCCCCTAGCTGTAACGGAAACCCCGGAAACGGTTGCCGGTACCCCCGGCACTTCAGGAACCACCAATGCTATTGGGGCGGCGGCACGCTTCAATGCCCCCGTCGGTCTGACGACCGATGGAAAAACCGTGTATGTGGCTGACAGCGTCAACAACCTCATCCGGGCGGTGGATATTGCCACTTTCTCCGTGACCACCTTGGCTGGATCTGGTCAAGGTGCCACGCATGATGATACGGGTGTTGCTGCCATGTTCAACCATCCCGAGAGCATCACCTGCGACGGCACCTATCTGTATGTGGCGGAAAGCCAGAGCGGAAAGATCCGCAGAATCGATACACTGAGCGGTGTTGTCACGACGCTGGTTACCTCGACCGGCTTGACCAAGCCGACCGGCATTACGACCGATGGCACCTACCTCTACGTCAGTGATTCCGTGGATAACGTTATTCGCAGGATAGCCATTGCAACCGGGACGGTCTCCATTGTGGCCGGCACAGTGGGGATTCCCGGTGCGCTCGATGCAACCGGTCCCACAGCGACCTTCAATCAGCCGGTGGGGATCACCACCGATGGAACCAGCCTGTTTGTCAATGATTTCGGCAATGGCAGGGTGCGCAGAATCGATATTGCAACCGGAATGGTTACGTCATTCTTCCTTGGACTAACTACTCCTGAAACCGGCATAACAACGGATGGAACCTATGTGTACGTTGCTGACCTCAGTAATGTGATCCGCAGAATTTCTATTTCGACCGGTGCCGATTCCACCCTTGTTCTCGCGTCGGCCGGACTTGTTCGTCCCGAAGGTCTCACGTCGGATGGCACAAACCTGTTTATCGCCGACAGCAGTAATCATGTCCTGCGACGGTTGTAGCGACGGTTAGTAAATCCCCCTCGATCCCTCATTTTCAAAGGGGGAAGACCGTTATTACCCCTGTTTGGGTTATAGTTCCGAAAAAAACATGGCCCCCCTGATGCAGTGATAATCAGGAGGGCCAGTTTTTTTAAGGGTTTGGGGCACATTTCCCTTAACCTGAAGCCGGTTTTTTCCGATAAGGATGTACCACTTATTGTTGCCAGAGGCGGCATTTCAGCCGCTTTGACGCAGGTCAATCACCCAGGGAGCTGTGCGTGTTACTTCAGGCAGTCTTTTCAATCATACTCTCCGCAACGCTGCTGCTGATGCCGGCACCGGTGCAGGCTGTACCGGCCGTTCCGGTGCCCGGCAGTGCCGTTGCGGTCACCCAAACCGGTTTTGATGCTAGCTGGGGGGCTGTGGACGGGGCCTTGGGATACCAGCTTGATGTAGCCAGCAATCTGCAGTTTTCCTCCTTTGTCAGCGGTTATGCCTCGCTAGATGCAGCTTCAGCCACCAGCTACAGCGTAAGCGGTCTTCTGCCCGGCACGACCTACTATTACCGGGTGCGGGCCTACGACGGCAGCGGGGTCAGTCAAAATTCCACCATCGGTGCCTTGGTGACTCTAGCGGCCATTCCCGCAGTTCCGACAGTCGGCACGCCAAGCGGAATAACCCGAACCGGTTTTACCGCCGTGTGGGGAACACAGAGCGTTGCCACCGGTTATCAGGTGGATGTCGCTACCGACCTTGGTTTTACCAGCCTGGTAAGCGGCTTTGCGTCGCGGGATGCCGGTAACGTCGGGAGTATCGCCGTCACCGGCCTGACGGCGGATACTACCTATTTCTACCGGGTTCGGGCTTACAATGCCGGCGGTGTAAGCCCGAGCTCAGGTCCCGCTTCGGTAACCACATTGCTTGATGCCCCCGCGATACCCTTTGCAACCGGTGCCCAGTCAGTAACAGCGTCAGGCTTTAACGCCGCCTGGAATGCGGCTGCACATGCCACGGGTTATCGGCTGGACGTGTCGGCCAAATCCGATTTCAGCACCTTTGTGATTGGCTACAATAACAAGGATGTGGGGAACGTTGCCCTGGCAGACGTTAGTGGTCTGCCCGCTAACACGACACATTACTACCGGGTGCGCGCCTACAATGCCAATGGAACCAGTGCCAATTCGGTCGTCTCTGCAGTGGTGACCCAGTCAACCATGGCAGGATCGCCCGTGGCCACAAATCCTTCAGGCATAACCAAATACGAATTTACCGCCACCTGGAATGATGTGACACCGGCGACCGGCATCGAGCTGGATGTTGCGACTGACCCGCTCTTCGACAATAAACTTCCTGGCTACCAGTCCCTGCTGATCCCGTATGCCACCAGCTATCGGGTGACCGGCCTTAATCCCGTTACGATCTATTATTATCGCATCCGCGGCAACGACAACGGTGTCAGTGGTCCGAACTCCAACGTGATTGCTGTGGTGACCCTCCCCGGCATTCTTGGTGTGCCGGCCGTAGGTACTGCCAGCGTCGTAACCTCGAGTGGCTTCAATGCTGTGTGGGGGGCTGCCACCGGTGCGACAGGATACCTGCTTGACGTGGCAAGCGATTCCGGTTTTGTAAACTTCGTTTCGGGGTACAACGGCCGCGACGTTGGCAATGTGACCGGATTCGTCGTGGGGGGGTTGTCACCGGCCAGCGGGTATTACTATCGGGTTCGCTCTTACAATAACGGAGGGATTTCAATCAGTTCCAACATGGGGGCGGTGGTGACCCTGCCGGCCATTCCTGCCGTGCCGCAACCAGGAGTCCCATTGTCGGTGGGTCAGTTCTCTTTTACGGCGGTTTGGGGGGCGGTCTCCGGCGCAACCGGCTATCGTCTGGATGTCTCGACCTCTGTAAATTTTGCCACATTTGTTACCGGCAACAATAACCGTGATACAGCCACTTCCACCAGTGCTACGGTCAGCAGCCTGACGGCAGGTACCGTTTACTACTACCGGGTGCGCTCCTACAACACTGGCGGTACCAGCTCCAACTCATCAATCGGCGCCGTGGTGACTCTGCCGGCGACACCGGCCGTGCCGACGGCTTTGGCAACTACCGCCATAACCCTGAACTCTTTCACCGCCAACTGGGGTGTTGCAAGCGGAGCCACCGGTTACTTCCTGGATGTTGCTACCGACTCAAGCTTCACCAGTCCGGTGTCCGGCGCCACCAACCGGGATGTCGGCTCCGCTACCTCGACGGGCGTGAGCGGTCTGCAGGATGGTACGACCTATTACTATCGGGTGCGCTCCTACAACAACGGCGGGACCAGTGCCAGTTCAGTACCTAAAAGCACAGCAACGCTGCCGGTTGCGCCGGTATCTACGGATGCTACTGCAGTAGTTCAGGCCGGATTTACCGCCAACTGGAATGCCGTTAGAGGGGCAACCAGCTACAGCATCGATGTAGCCACAAACGTCTCATTCAACCCCATACTCACCAACAAAACAACTACTGGTGCCACTTCCGTTGCTGTTGCAAGTCTCACAGCTGGCACAACCTACTACTACCGGGTGCGGGCAGCAACGGCCGGCGGTTTCGGAGCAAACTCAAATGCCATCTCGCTGTCCACGATTCCGTTGGCACCGGGCATAAAATCCGCCACCCTGGTTTTTCCCAACAGCTTTGCCGCCAATTGGAACGTGGCCACCGGTGCTGCCGGTTACTACCTGGATGTGGCCACCGATGCCGCGTTCACTAATCCGGTATCCGGTTTTGCCGCTCTGGATGTTGGCAATGCCACCACGGCTGCCGTGGCCGGACTGTCGGCCGGCACGACCTATTACTATCGGGTACGCGCCTACAACAGTGGCGGGATCAGCCCCAACTCAACTTCCTCAAGCACCGCCACCCTGCCGGTTCCCCCACTGGCTCTGCCCGCCACGACAATTTCCCAGACCGGGTTTACCTCTAATTGGGGGAGTACCTCCGGTGCAATCGGCTATCGCCTGGATGTTTCCACCGATCCGGCCTTTACTGCAAATCTGACAGCCTACGATAACAAGGATGTCAAGCTTGTCACCACCTCTGCCGTTACCGGTCTGTCGGCCGGTACGACCTACTACTACAGGGTGCGGGCGGTCACGGCCGGTGGCTCCGGTGATAATTCCAACTCGATCTCTCTGGTAACCATTCCTCCGGTACCCGTAGTTACATCCGCCACCCTGGTTTCCCCGACCGGCTTTACTGCCAACTGGAGCTCTGCCCTGGCGGCTACTGGTTATCTGTTGGATGTCGCCAGCAATTCGACCTTCACCTCACTGGTAACCGGGTACAACGCCCTGGATACCGGTACGAATACCAGCGCCCAGGTGAACGGGCTGTTGCCCGGCACGCTCTACTATTACCGGGTGCGGGCCGTCAACGCTGGCGGTGCCAGCGGCAATTCCCTCTCCATCACGGTATCCACACTGGCCACACCGACGGCCATTGCGGCCACGGCAATTACCCAGACCGGTTTCATCGCCAACTGGAATGCGGCCGGCGGTGCCACCGGCTATCTGCTTGATGTGGCGACTGATTCGGCATTTACTGCGCTGGTGCCCGCCTACAACGGCTTTGATGCGGGCAACTTTACCAGCACGACGGTGTCCGGACTGATTCCCGGTGTAACCTATTACTATCGGATAAAGGCTTATACGCCGGTGGCGATCACCGGATATTCCAATACCATCACCCAGATTACCCTGGCCACTCCGCAGGCCGCCCCGGCCAGCACGATTACCCAGACTGGATTTACCGCCTCGTGGGGGAAGGTTGAGGGGGCCGATGGATATGCATTTGACGTCGCAAGTGATGCGTCATTTTTTTCTATTCTCAGCGGTTATAACGACAAGAGGCTAACGACTCCCACCAGCACGTCTGTGGCGGTCACAGGCCTCGTTGCCGGCTCCACATACTATTACCGGGTTCGCTCCTATAACAAGACCGTCACCAGTGTAAATTCCGCCGTTGTAACGGTGATTACCGTGCCGCTTGCACCAGACATCACGTCTGCGACGGATGTAAACCAAACCGGTTTCACCATAAACTGGGCGGCTGCCAGGGCGGCAACCGGCTACGAACTGGATGTGTCCACCAACCCGACCTTTACGCTTATGGTAACCGGTTTCAACAGGAAGGATGTTGGTAGCGTTTCCAGCCAGGCCGTCAGCGGCCTGTCTGTCGGCACCTTGTATTACTATCGTCTGCGCTCTTACAATGGGTCCGGCATGAGCACCAGCTCTGGCACAGTGTCTCAGTCGACCCTGGCAACGCCGGTTGCCACGGCTGCCGCCGCTATCACCCAGACCAGCTTTAACGCAACCTGGAACGCGTCCGGCGGTGCCAGCGGCTATCGCCTTGATGTTGCCGCCGATTCCCTGTTTCAGAATATGGTCAGTGGTTATAACAACCTGGATGTGGGCAATGTCACCAGTGCTCCGGTTACCGGTTTGCTGCCGGGTGCAACCTACTATTACCGGGTGCGGGGTTACACCCCGGTAGCCCTCACCGGAAACTCCATCGTCATCTCCCAGATTACTCTGGCGACTCCGGTGGCCATCCTGGCAACAGTGATAACCCAGACCAGTTTCAAGGCCAACTGGCTGGCGGTCAGCGGGGCAAAAGGATATTATCTGGATGTGGCCGTTGACCCTGGTTTTACAAGCATATTGGGGAATTATGAGAACAAAAACGTCCTGAACGTAACCGGCTATGCCGTCAGCGGTCTGTCAATCGGTGTCACCTATTATTACCGGGTGCGGGCCTACAATGATACGCCTGCCACCACGACCAGTTCCAACGTTATCAGCCCGACGACCTTCCCTTCGCCACCGGTGGGATCAGCTGCCACCATGGTCACCCAGACCGGTTTTGTCGCCAACTGGAACTATGCCGTGGGTGCCAGCGGCTATCGTCTGGATGTCTCAACCAACTCGGCCTTCGCCACCTTTGTGGACGGCTACAATGACACCGATGTGGCCAATGTCATCAGCTATCCGGTCAGCGGCCTGTCAGCGGGTGTGACCTACTACTACCGCATCCGGGCCTATAACAATGGCGGTACCAGTGCCAACTCGGTTCCCTCCATCACCCAGACTACCGTACCGCCGGCACCGATTGCCACGCCCGCAACCACCATCACCCAGTCCGGATTCAAGGCGGTCTGGAACGCAGCGAACGGTGCTGCCTCCTACCTGCTGGATGTGGCTGTTGATTCGGGCTTTACCACCCTTTTGCTGACCTATTCCAGCCTGGATGTGAAGAACGTTACCAGCTATACCGTCAGCGGACTAGATCCCGGCACGACGTATTACTACCGGCTCCGGGCGGTTAACAACGGCGGCACCAGCCCAAATTCCAATGTTGTCAGTCAGGCCACCATGGCCACGCCGGTGGCGGCTGCGGCCACTCTGGTCGCCTCGACCGGTTTCACGGCCAACTGGGGTTTTGTGAACGGTGCCAGCACCTATCAGCTGGACGTGTCCACCAGTTCCACCTTCAGCACCTATGTCACAGGCTACAACAACCGCGATGTCGGCAATGTGCTCAGTCATGCCCTCAGCAACCTGACGGCCGGAGCCACATATTTTTACCGGGTGCGGGCCGTGAATGCCGGCGTTACCAGCACTAACTCCAACGTGATTACCCAAGGCACACTGGGGACTCCAGTGGCTGCCCCGGCAACATCCATAACCCAAACCGGATTTACGGCTGTCTGGAATACGACCAGTGCAGCCAACGGATATCTGCTTGAAGTGGCGAGTGATTCCTCCTTTGCAGCAATACTGCCCGGATTCAGTAATGGTGGCCTGGACGTGGGGTTGATTACGAGTTATGTGTTGCAGAATAGTACCCCCGGCACACAGTATTTCTACCGGGTGCGGGCCTACAGCAGCGGCGGAGCCAGCGCCAACTCCAACAGCATTTCCCTGACGACTCTGCCGCCGACGCCCCAGTCACCGACAGCGGCCCCGGCCACCGGGGTGACCCAGTATGCCTTTGTGACCAACTGGTTTACCGCCAGCGGTGCCAGCGGCTACCGCCTGGATCTCTCCACCGATCCGGTTTTTGGCTCTTTTGTCAGCGGCTATAACAACCGGGATGTTGGCAATGTCACCAGTTTTGCTCTAAGTGGTCTGTCAGCCGGCACAACTTATTACTATCGTATCCGGGCCTACAACAGCGGCGGTACCAGCAGCAGTTCCGTGGCCGTCAGTCAGGCCACCTTGCCGCCCACGCCACCCGATTCCCCCGTTGCGGCAGCCGCTTCATCCCTGACATCGTCCGGATTTACAGCCTCATGGAATGCTGTTATCGGAGCCACCGGCTATGTCATCGATGTGGCGCTGGATCCGGCTTTTGCGTCTCTGGCTACGGACTATACCAACCGCGATATCGGCAATGTCACCAGCTTTGCCGTCAGCGGACTACCTTCCGGTAGCATGCATTACTACCGGGTGCGGGCCTACAACCTGGCCGGTACCAGTCCGGTTTCCAACTCGATTACCGTAACGGTAAAACCGGGAGCACCGCTTGCGGCCGCCTTGATGAATATCTCCCCGGGTGGCTTTGTGCTCAATTGGAGCAGTGTTGCCGGGGCCAGCGGCTACATCGTGGATATTGCAACGGATGCGGGCTTCGTCAGTATTGTGGGTGCCTATTCGGGCAAGGATATGGGAGTTGCAACGACCCTTGCGGCCAGCGGTCTTACGGCCGGCAGCGCCTACTATTGCCGCGTCCGGGCCTATAATGGCGGCGGGACCGGGGCCAACTCGAATACGGTTGATACGGTGACGCTGCCGGGCTCCCCGCTGGAGCTGGCAACCAATACGGTTACCAAGACCGATTTCAATGTGGTCTGGGGACTTGTCAGCGGTGCCCTGGGGTACCGCATTGATGTGGCTCTCGACCCCGGGTTTACCCAGTTTGTTACTGGCTATAACAACCTGGATACGGGCAACATCACGACGGTGGCGGTTTCCGGTCTGAGCGCGGGCAGCACGTATTACATCCGGCTGCGGGCCTATACCGGTGGCGGTATCGGTGCCAATTCAGCGGTGGCAATCCAGGCTACACTGCCCCCGCCGCCGGCCGCCGCGGTGGCGACCCCGGCCACTACGATCCTCCCGTCCGGCTTTACCGCTACCTGGGGGGCGGTCTACGGCGCCAGCGGCTACCGGCTGGATGTCTCCCCTGCGGAGGATTTTTCCAGCTTTGTGGTCGGCTTCTATAATTACGATGTGGGCACGGTTACCTCCTATGACGTCATCGGGCTGACTCCCGGTTCTTCCTACTATTACCGGGTGCGGGCCTATAACAGCGGCGGCGACAGCATCGACTCCAACGTCATTTCCGTTGTGGCGGCCTCCGCTCCGCTGACCGTGACAGTATCGGGGAGTGGCGGCGGCTCTGTTAACAGTAACCCGGCCGGCATTGCCTGTGTCAGCGGGCTGCCGGATTCGTGCAGTGCTACCTACGACGGCGGGATCGCGGTCACCCTGACGGCCACGCCGGATTCCGGGTCGGCATTTGCCGGCTGGAGCGGAGGTTGCAGCGGCATGGGTGGCTGTGTGGTTCCCATGGATTCTGCGCGGGACGTGACAGCCACCTTTATCCTGATCAAGCCGGTGCGTATCTTTGATGCGGTCCTGCCGCGCTACTTCGATACGCTCCAGGAAGCCTATACCGCTGTCGGCGACGGCGAGACCATTCAAGTAACCGACAGGATTCTTGCCGGCGGACTGGTGGCCAACCGGCCGGTGGGGGTCAGCATTGTTGGTGGCTATGATGCCGGCTACTCGGCCAATACCCTTGATACGATGCTGCAGGGAGTGGTCAGGATTCAGCAGGGGAGTGTCAGGATGGAAAAGGTGAAGGTGGGGATGTGACCTGATTTTTTTTTGCAGGTAAGGAACGCCCTCATCCGCCCCTGCGGGGCACCTTCTCTCAGAGGGAGAAGGGAGTATACCAATACCCTCGCCCTAAGGGAGAGGGTGGCCGAAGGGCGGGTGAGGGGATGATTAACAGTATTTCTCCGGCAGGACCGCCCCGCCTGAAACGACAAATTTGACCGCCTCTTCCACGGTCATGCCGCTCTCGTAAATCTCATCCTTCTTGAAAAACAGTGCAAAACCCGAGGTCGGGTTGGGCATGGTGGGGATATAAACGACTACCAGTTTTTCGCCATCGCGCTCCACTTCGGCCGTTACAAACCCGACCGCCCGGACGCCCGGGCGGGGCCACTCCACAAAAACCGCCCGCCGGTAGGATGACTTCCCTTCCTTGAAAACCTTGATCAACTGTTTGCTGGAGGAGTAGATCGAGTTGACCAGCGGGATGCGGGCCATCAGGTTGTCGCCCAGTTTGAGGAACTGGTGACCCAGGACATTGGTGGCCAGCAGGCCGGCCAGGTAGATGACGATCGCTCCTGTGATGATGCCCAGCCCGGGAAAATGCAGTTCCTGGCCCGTCAAAATCCCGAAACCCCGCTCCACGTAGCTGCTGAGGATGCCGTCGGTGAAGCTGAACAGGAATTCGAGGATGAAGAGGGTGATACCGATCGGGATCACCACGAACAGTCCAGCGATGAAGGTGCCCTTCAGATGTTTGACCAGGAATTTCATGGTTGTCTCCGATTTTTCCAGAACTCCGACAAGTGCCGCTCCGCCCGGTTGTAATCCTCCAGCTCCATTTCCAGCTCGGGCGTCCAGGGGCGGTGCTTGTAGTAGAGTTTATCGTAGTAATATTCGATCAAGCCGCGTCCCAACCCCTCAATGTCCCAGGCCTCCAGCAGCCCGGCCAGCTCGGCATGGCGCAGACCGCCCAGCTTCTTTTTGATCCGTTCCAGGGCCTCGGCCATGGGGGCGCGATACTCTTCCTGGGCGTACTCCACTGCCAGGCGCCGCACACGGGTCTCCAGCGAGGCGCTGCACCAGACCTTGCAGCCGGCCGCCATGACCTCATACAGGTTGCCGGGCAGGGCAATCTTGCCGATGCGGGGGCTTTCCCCCTCCAGGACGATCGGGCGATCGGCCGGCGCCCGGCGGAACTGGTCCCACAGCAGGGTTTCAAAACGTTTCTGGGTGAGTGATTGATCCAGACCGACCGAGCCGAAGGCCGAACCGCGATGGCAGGCCAGTCCCTCCAGGTCGATGGAGGTCCAGTTGTTCTGATCAAGGCCGTTGATGAAGGTGGTTTTGCCGGTGCCGGTCATGCCGTGCATGACGATCAGCGGTGCCGGCGGGGTGAAATTCTCGAAGCAGCTGATGACCTTTCCGCGGAAGGCCTTGTAGCCGCCCCGCAGCTGCAGTACCGGATAGCCGCTCATCTCCAGCAGGATGGCCATGGAGAGGCTGCGCAGCCCGCCGCGCCAGCAGTACACCAGGATCGGCCGGCCGGCGGCACGGTCGGCGATCTCGGCCACCATGGCGCCAAAGCGTCCGCAGGTCAGCTCCAGTCCGCGTTGGCGGGCCTGCTGCGGACCGATCTGCTTATGGATCGTTCCAACCTCGACCCGTTCTTCGTTGTTCAGGATCGGGACGTTGATCGCTCCGGGGAGATGGTCTTCGGCGTACTCCAGTTGGGTGCGTACGTCGACGACGCAGTGGCTCTCCAGCAGGGCAGGGGTAAAGGTGATTTTTTCAGGCATGGGTCAAACGCTCCAGGGTCGACAGTATAAGCGACACTCTTCGTGCTGGCAACAGCGGAATAAGAAAGTTGCCCCGGCTGGCTGAGATGTTGCAAAGGTTCGTAGGGAAAGGAGCTGTTATGGGTATTGTGCGGCCGCTGTGGATATTCTTGCTACTCTTTGTTTTCACGAATGGTGCGCTGGCTACCGACTATCACGTCGGCCCGGACCAGAGTTATGCCAACATTGGTGATGTGGCCTGGGAATCCCTGCAGGCCGGGGACACGGTCTATATCCATGCCCGTGCGACCCCCTATTACGAAAAATGGGTGCTGAACCGGGTCGGAACCGCCAATTCACCGATTACCGTCCGTGGCGTGCCGGACATAAACGGAACGTTGCCGATTATCCATGGCGAAGGGGCTACGACCCGTTCCCAGCTCAATTACTGGAATGAAGAGCGTGGTATCCTCAAGATCGGCGGTTCCAATAAGCCGGTTGACGGTACACCCAGCTACATCGTGGTCGAAAACCTGCACTTCCGACGGGCGCGGGGCGCCTTTAGCGGGCGTAACGGTGCCAGCAGCTACAATGGCAATGCCGCCGGCATCTTCGTGGAGAAGGGCGATCACATCACGGTGCGCAACTGCATTCTGGAGGACAGCGGTAACGGCCTTTTCGTGGCCAGTGCTACCACCGACATGGTGATCGAAGGTAACCATATCTACGGCAACGGCAACGTTGGCAGTATCTACGAGCACAATACCTACACCGAGGCGCGGGGGATCCTCTATCAGTTCAATCGTTTCGGTCCGCTCTGCGGTGGTTGTCTGGGGAACAATCTGAAGGACCGCTCCTCCGGTACGGTGATCCGCTACAACTGGATTGAGAGCGGTAACCGCCAGATGGACCTGGTGGATGCCGAGGGGAGCGCGGTTCTGGTCAATGATCCGGGTTATCTGCAGACCTATGTATATGGCAATGTTTTGATCGAGCCGGACGCTGCCGGCAACTCCCAAATCCTGCATTTCGGGGGGGATTCGGGGACAACGGCTGACTATCGCGGAACACTCTATTTCTGGAACAACACCCTCGTGTCGACGCGGGCCGGTAACACCACCCTGCTGCGACTTTCCACCAATGCGCAAACGGCTGAGGTCTGGAACAATATTCTGTATGTGACGGCAACGGGAAACCGGCTGGCATTGTCCGATTCGGCCGGTACGGTGCGCTACGGCGGCAACCTGTTCAAGCCCGGGCTTTCCCCCTCCCATTCCGGGGTAACCGGGGCGGTGACGGACCTGGGCGGTAATGTCGTTGCGGCCAGCCCCGGCTTTGTTGATGAGGTCGGGCAGGATTATCGACTGCAGGCTGCTTCAGCGGCGCGGAATGCTGCCGCTGATCTGCCGGCAGCCGTGGCGGACTATCCGCTCGACCATGAATATCGGGAACATCAGGGATGGACCTCTCGAATTGCAGAGGCCGGATTGGATATCGGTGCTTTCGAGTTTCGCCTGCCGCTGCGCAACTTGGCTGTCACGGTTGCCGGGAGTGGCAGCGGTATGGTTGCCAGTGATGCGGAGCAAGCGGGCATCGCATGTCCTGGCATGTGCCAGGGCACCTATGAGGATGGAACGGTGCTGACCCTGACGGCGTTTCCGGGCGTTTCCTCGGTGTTTGCCGGCTGGAGTGGCGCCTGTAGCGTTTCGCCCTGTCTGGTGACCATGGATGGCGACAAGGAGCTTGCTGCCGTATTCAATCTGGCCCAGGTCAGGAACAAAACCACCGCCACCAATTATGTGACGCTGTCCGAGGCGCTGGCTGCGGCCGCGGCCGACAATGAACTGCTGCTGCAGGGGATGCTGTACAATCAGCCGGTTGCCCTGAACAGCGGCATCAGTCTGCGCGGTGGATGGGATGCAACTTTTGCCTCAAAGGCCGGGCCGGTTTCAATCCTGGGGAACGGCTTGGTAATCAAGGATGGAAATTCAGTGGTGGAAACGCTTTCTGTGAAAGGCAGTTTGTCGATAACTGGAGGAAGCCTGAGACCGAGTGGTGTTGCGGTTTATCCCTGAATGTTATAATTCATACGCACGCAGAAGGCCGGAGGGGGTAACTCTTCGGCCTTCTGCGTGCCTGTCGACTAGAGGGTGATGAACGTCATTCGTCCATATATCCAAACTCTTCACGGTGATATTTGAGTAATTTTAATATTTTTGCGGACGGCTCACCTTTGGTAATGACCACCATGGGAAGTTTCATGACCGGAATATCTGGAGCTTTGGTCGAGGGTGTTATCAGCCCGCTGGAACTGAGTACAATGGCACCCGGATCCTTAAGTACAATCTCTCTGAGACTGAAATGGTCACCGGCAGGTTTAGCCCGTGCTGTCACTTTTTCCCCATCCAGTACCCACTCTGTAAATGGTTTGTTCAGGTATGGCGTTCCCTGCCCCCAATAGACTTTGATGGGGAGTTCATCACCTCCTGCGCCGTGCCAGTTCGTAATTTTTCCTGTAAAGATTGCCTTTAACTGCTCCTTTGAAAGCTGTTTTATCTTGTTTGATTTGTGTACGAGAATAATGAGCCTGCTGGTGGTTACTTCGGTTTTTTTCAGGGTAGCAGGGTTTATGTCGAGACCCTGCTTTTTAGCTTTGGCAAGCAGGTCGTCGAACGAGAGCCCATTAATGGATGCCATGTCCACTTCCCCTCTTTCCAGCGCAATCAGCGATTGTGCTGCGTCGCTCATGATCTGTATGGTGAGCGTATCTCCTGTGCTGGTTTCGTAGGCTTCCTGTATCGGTGAAAATACGGTCGTAATTGAAGTAATGCTCCCGGCAAGTTTGATCTCGTCGGCGTGAGACGGGTAACATGAAACTGCCGTCAGAATGATTGCCAGTATTGTTTTCAGTGTATTCACGGTGATCAGTCCTCCTTTCGATGTGCTAGCGTGACGATTCTTCCATCATGTAACGCATTACGGCGTGGATGTTCTTCATTTCGTCTTTGTAGATGATAGCGTCGCTTCTTGACATTGATTTGCGGTACATCCTGAACGCCAGTGTTTTTACTGAATTCATGTCGAATTCCTGGCCGGTAACCGGCATGCGACCGGACATGTACGAAATCACGATTCGCTCCTGAGAGTGGCATTTTGCACAGCGTGTTTTTAATGTTTCGTAACCTGCCCTCATCTTTTCCGGAAAGCCGGCTGAATCAAACCGCAGAGTTGGTCCTCGACCTGCCATGGTGAGCTCGGAAAAAGCTGGTGATGCACATACGCAGCATACAATACAGGCAGCAAAGAATCTTTTCACAGGTGACTCCTTTCATGAAAAATTGGTGTTCTGATGACATCAATAGGTTGCTGTAAAGTAATTTGTTTTAATAATTATTGCATAATTAAATATGTGTCAATTTATTTATGTGCTTATTTTAATTTTGTTTGATTTTGCCTGTAACGTGCAAGCAGAGCACGGTTGGTGGAGGATGTTTATAATCGCGATGGCGCTAATATCCAGATTGATTCAGTGCATCTATGTGTTCGTTTGGAGGACTATTTTCAAAATGTACGATGTGCGATTCCTTGACTTTTCAGCCTGCTGTCTGTAATTTATTGAAATTTTACCCGATAGTATCGGACGGGTAGATGCAGTGCTGAAATTTCCAAGTTGTATGCGGAGGCAATTCCATGGAATATAAAGACACCCTCAATCTGCCGGTGACGGCCTTTCCCATGAAGGCAAATTTGAACCAGCGCGAGCCGGAGATGCTGGCCAAGTGGGAGCAGACCGGCCTGTATGCGGCCATTGAAGAGACCGGCAAGGACAAGCCGTTGTACGTCCTGCATGACGGCCCCCCGTATGCCAACGGCCATATCCACATCGGTCACGCCCTCAACAAGATCCTCAAGGATTTTATCCTCAAGGTTAAACGTATGCAGGGTTTCCACGCCCCCTACGTGCCGGGCTGGGACTGCCACGGATTGCCGATCGAGCTGCAGGTGGAGAAAAACCTGGGATCGAAAAAGAGTCAGGTCAGCAAGCTGGAGATGCGCAAGCTCTGCCGCGAGTATGCCGCCAAGTTTGTCGGCATCCAGCGGGAGGAGTTCAAGCGTCTCGGTATCCAGGGCGACTGGGAAAATCCCTATCTGACCATGAACTACGAGTATGAAGGCTTGACCGCGGCCGAGCTGGCCAAATTCGCCCACAATAACGGGCTGTACCGCGGTCGCAAGCCGGTGCACTGGTGCTCCTCCTGCGTGACCGCCCTGGCCGAGGCCGAGGTGGAGTACGCCGACCATACCTCCCCCTCCATCTATGTCCGCTTTGCCCTGCAGGATGATGTCTCAGCCGCCATTCCGGCCCTGGCCGGGAAACAGGCCTATGTGGTCATCTGGACCACCACCCCCTGGACCATCCCGGCCAACCTGGCGGTAGCTCTCCATCCCGAGTTCGAGTATGTGGCCCTGGAGACGGAAAAAGGTGTGCTGATCGTGGCTGAAGGGCTGAAAGACAGCTTCCTGGCGGCCACCGGTCTGAGCGGAGAGGTGCTGGCATCCTTCTCCGCCACGCTGCTGGAGCGCAAGCGCTGCAAGCATCCCTTCTACGACCGCGACTCAATTGTCCTGCTGGGTGAGCATGTTACCCTGGAAGCCGGTACCGGCTGCGTACATACGGCCCCCGGCCACGGCCAGGAAGACTATGAGCTGGCCCTGAAAGAGGGACTGGAGGTTTACAACCCGGTCGACAATTACGGCAAGTATCTTTCCACGGTGGAGTTTTTCGGCGGCCAGCAGGTCTTTGCCGCCAACCAGAGCGTGATCGACAAATTGATTGAGGTGGAGGCGCTGCTGCAGACCTCCAAGATCAGCCATTCCTATCCGCACTGCTGGCGCTGCAAGAAGCCGATCATCTTCCGCGCCACCGAGCAGTGGTTTATCAGCATGAAGGCCAACGATCTGCGTCAGAAGGCCCTGGCGGCAATCGACCAGGTCCAGTGGATCCCAAAATGGGGTCGTGAGCGCATCTACGGCATGATTGAGAACCGTCCCGACTGGTGCGTGTCGCGTCAGCGTTCCTGGGGCGTGCCGATCACCGCCTTTTCCTGTACCGCCTGCGGTGAGTACGTGGCTGACGGCACCCTGATGGATCATGTGGCCGGACTCTTCAAGGAACACAGCTCCGATATCTGGTTCGACTGGACCCCGGAACAGCTGCTTCCCGCCGGTACGAAATGTCCGAAATGCGGTGCGGCCGGTTTCGAGAAGGAAAACGACATTCTGGATGTGTGGTTCGATTCGGGCGTCTCCCATGCCGCTGTACTGGAACCCAATCCCACGCTGAGGTCTCCGGCCGATATGTACCTGGAGGGGAGCGACCAGCATCGCGGCTGGTTCCACTCGTCACTGCTGGAGAGCGTCGGTTCGCGCGGTGTGGCCCCCTACAAGAGCGTTCTGACCCATGGTTTCGTGCTGGATGGCAAGGGACATAAAATGAGCAAGTCCATGGGCAATGTGGTGGCGCCCGAGGATGTCATCAAGAAATTCGGTGCCGACGTGCTGCGCCTGTGGTGTGCCGCCCAGGATTACCGTGACGATACTCGCATCTCGGAAGAGATCCTGACCCGCGTATCCGAGGCCTATCGCCGCATTCGCAACACCTGCCGCTACATCCTGGGGAGTATCAGCGATTTCGATCCGGCCGCCCATACGGTGTCCCATACGGACATGCCCGAGATCGACCGCTGGGCCCTGCACCAGCTGGAGATGCTCAAGGAGCGCGTACTGACGGCCTATCAGGATTTTGCCTTCCATGTCATCTACCAGGATGTGAACGCCTTCTGCACGGTGGAGATGAGCTCCTTCTACCTGGATATCCTCAAGGACCGCATGTACACCAGCAAGGCCGATTCCCTCGACCGTCGCAGCGCCCAGACTGTCCTGCATGAGATCCTGGATACCCTGCTGCGCCTGCTGGCGCCGGTGCTCTCCTTTACCGCCGATGAGGCCTGGCAGCATATGCCGGCCCGCAAAGAGGCCAGTGTACATCTGGCCGCCTTCCCGCAGCTGCACCCGGAGTGGAAGAACGACCAGTTGGTGGAGCGTTGGGAACGGATCATGAAAGTCCGTACCGATGTTTCCAAGGCGCTGGAACTGGCCCGTGTTGCCAAGATCATCGGCCATTCGCTGGATGCGTCTGTAAGCATCGCTGCACCAGCTGAACTGATGGGCTTTCTGCGTGAGTATGAAGCCGACCTGCAGAGCATTTTCATCGTATCCAAGGTTTCGCTTATAGAGGAGTGCGGTGCCGATTGCTGGATCTCCGAAGCAATCACCGGTCTCAAAGTACAGGTTACGGCGGCCCCTGGAGACAAGTGCGAGCGCTGTTGGTACTACAGTGAAGACCTGGGAAGCAATGGTGATCATCCGGCCATCTGTCCCAAATGTACGGCCGCAGTTCTGTAACTGACTAATTCATGTCTGGTACCCTTCCACCGGAAGGGTAAAAGGTAATTGTACGATGAAACCGCGCTATACTCTTTTTACTGTTCTTATGATTGTCGGGCTGTTGATTGATCAGGCCACCAAGCTGTATATCGATCGAACCATGCAGCTGTTCGAATCCATCCCGGTTGTTGCAGGCTTTTTCAGCATCACCTATGTGCGTAACCCGGGTGCCGCTTTCAGCTTCCTGTCGCAGGCCTCGTGGAGGCTTCCCTTTTTCATCGGGGTCTCGCTGGTGGCCTCAATCGCCATTCTGGTGGCATTTCACAAGCTGCGTGATGATCAGAAACTGGCCCAGGTCTCACTGGCCATGATTTTTTCGGGAGCGGTAGGAAATCTGATTGACCGGGTTCGGTTGGGAGAAGTAATTGACTTTCTGGATGTGTACTGGCATCGCCATCACTGGCCGGCCTTCAATGTTGCCGACTCCCTGATCTGTGTCGGGGTCTTTCTGCTGGCGGTTGATATGCTTCTGGAAGAACGTCGCATAAAAGAAAACCGAACATCAGAGCAATAGGACCATTTTGGTTGACAATTCGGTTGTTATTCCTCTAAAAATAACATTGCCAACTCGAAATTGCGGAAGGATTTCGAAGTCGGCTAGTAGGTTGATTTATAATGAATTTTACTATTCGCCATAGTGCAGTACTGATACTGATCCTCTATCTGTGCATTCCGGTAGCCGGCTTTGGTTACGCAGATATTTCTCCGGCAGATGCGGTTGAATTGCGTGTGTCAGGAGGAATTTCACAGGAGTTGCCATGTGATCAGTGCCCCTGTGGCGATGAACAGGATTCTGACTGTTGTGGGGCAGCGCTGTGCAGCTGCGCCTTTCACAGTCCGCCGGAACAGACTCTCCGGATTCGATATGCGCCGGTTGTCGTCCCGCTTCGTCCAACGGACACCTTCTGGGTTTTACCGCAGGTTTATCTGCCGATATTTGTTCCCCCGCAAAACGCGTCTGCAACTGGCTGAACGGTGCCGCTCCGGCGACCGGTTCTACTGATGGTGTAACGACATTGAATACTTTCCATATAATATAGAGGAGTTACAACGTGACAACCAAACAGCGCAGTTTCTTAGAATCACTCTGGGATTTTTTCTGTTCCCTGAAGCTGACCATGTTTCTTCTGATCGCCCTAGCGGTTCTGTCGATCATTGGCACAATCATCCCGCAGGGCAATATTCCGCCTGAATATCTGGCATCAATTACGCCAGCCAAGCAGCAGCTTTACAAAACCCTCGGCTTTTTCGACATGTATCACTCCTGGTGGTTCGTATCGCTGCTGTATATGCTGACCATAAACCTGATAGCCTGCTCCATCAAGCGCTTGCCGCACATCTGGAAAATTATCTCACAGCCGGCGTTGATTCTGAGTAGTGGCCTGGAACAGTCACTGTCCAACAAAGCCACATTCAGCACCACCGAAAAACCGGAGCAGTTGAAGGAAAAACTCACCGCATTCCTGAGCGGTCAATTTGCCCGTCCGGTGGCGACGGACTCCGATGGTGCCTGGCACCTGTTTGCCCAGAAGACCCCTTGGTGTCGTCTTTCGGTGTATGTTGTTCATCTGAGCGTCATCGTAATTTTTATTGGCGCCATGATCGGCTCCATGTTCGGCTACAAGGGCTATGTCAATATTCTGGAGGGCCAATCTGTTTCCAGGATCATGGGTCGTAATGACAAGGAAATAGATCTGGGTTTTGCCCTGCGACTGGAGCAGTTCAGCAAGACGGATTATCCCAATGGTGCTCCCAAGGAGTTCAAGAGTATCATCACCGTTACGGAGAATGGCAAACCGGTGCCTGATTACACAAATGTACGTGTGATCGTGAACGATCCGCTTACCTATAACGGGATTACCTTTTACCAGTCCAGCTATGGAAATGCCGGCAATTTCTTTTTCACGGTCAGTGACCTAGAGGGAAAAAATCCGGTGAACTTAACTCTGGATGCCAATACTTCGGCCACCCTGCCTGACGGCAGTACCATGCATGTGCTCGAATCCACGGATGATGTCTCTAAATTCATCCCCGAACTTTCCGGACCGGCAGCTCAGATTGAGGTTCATGGTCCCAAAGGGGGCGCAGAAAAGCTTATTGTCTATGCCAACCATCCGGAGTTGAACATTCAGCATGCCAAGGAGCATAAAGGTTCACTGGTGTTCCAGTTCAAGGGTGCCGAGATGAAGATGTACACCGGTCTGCAGGTGGCAAAAGATCCTGGAGTCTGGGTTGTCTGGCTGGGATGCGCACTCATGGTTCTGGGAATCTACGGTGCCTTTCTCATGTCTCACCGTCGTATCTGGATCCGCATACAAGGCGGCTCGGTAACAATCGGCGGCAACGCCAGCAAGAATCAGGGAGCCTTCGAGGGACAGTTCGAAGAACTTGCTGAAAAACTAAAGCTGCAACTTTAAGAGGAGAAAACACATGACCAGTTCGCTTTTATTTAATGTTACGACCTTTACCTATCTTGTTTCCATGCTGCTGTTCTTCGCCTTCATGGCCAGCCGCACCAAAGTGCTGGGCACTGCCGGCATGGTGTCGGCTTATTTTGGTCTGCTTGCCCAGACTGTGGCCATCGGCCTGCGCTGGAAGGAATCCTACGACATGGGGGTCGGCCACGCCCCGCTCTCCAACCTGTATGAGTCGGTGGTTTTCTTTTCATGGACGATCGTATTGATTTACGTCCTGCTTGATTTCAAGTATCGCTATCGCGCAATCGGTGCCTTTGTTATGCCCTTTGCCCTGCTTGGAATGGCATGGGGGCAACTCAGCCTGAACAGCGGCATTGAACCGCTCGTACCGGCCCTGCAGAGCAACTGGCTGACCTATCACGTCATCACCTGCTTCCTGGGGTATGCCGCCTTCGCCGTAGCCTGCGGCGTCTCGATCATGTATCTGATCAAGGCCAACCACGACGAGAGCGGTCAGACGGCCGGTGAATCCAGCGTCATGAGCATGTTCCCCCCGATCCGGGTACTGGATGATCTCAATTACCGCGCCATCATGATCGGCTTCCCCTTGCTGACTCTGGGGATCATCACCGGTGCCGCCTGGGCCAACTACGCCTGGGGTACTTATTGGAGCTGGGACCCCAAGGAGACCTGGTCACTGATCGTCTGGTTTGTCTACGCCGCTTTCCTGCACGCCCGCTTCACCAGAGGCTGGGTCGGCAAGCGCGCCGCCTGGCTCTCCATCATCGGCTTTGCCGCCACCATCTTCTGCTACCTGGGAGTCAACCTGTTCCTCTCCGGTCTCCACAGTTACGGCGGTGGGAGATAGCTTGAAATGATCCCTTGACAGCAGCGGTGAGTGTAATTATAGTTGCCACTCACTAAAGGGGAGTAGCTATCAGCCGGAGACATGGCTGACCCCTTGCCCGTCAGCACAGTCGCAAGACTCGGGCAGGGAACGACACCGATCGTAAGCAAGACCTTTATCCAATGCGTTGTACGCCGTGGGTAAAGGTCTTTTTATTTACCCGGCTAATTTATACAAAGGAGTAAAAAGGAATGAAAAATCAGATTGTACGTGCAGGTGTCATGCTGGTCGCGGTGCTGTTTCTCAGTATCACCGTCCTGGAGCTTAATGCCCATGCCCGGGCCGGCGGCAGCCGTTCCATGGGAAGTCGCGGGTCGCGCAGTTATTCCCGCCCTGCCAGCCAACCAACTCAGTCAATTCCGCCCCGTCAGCAGGCCGCTCCTGCTCCGAACAGCATGTCACAACAGCCGCAGAGCGGCGGTTTCATGCGCAACATGGCCGGAGGTCTCCTGGGTGGCATCGCCGGTGGTATGCTGGGTGGCATGCTTTTCAGGAGCCTTGGCATGGCCGGTGGTGGCATGGGAGGCGCCGGTGGTGGCATCGGTATCTTTGAAATCATCCTGCTGGCCGGTATCGGTTACATGATCTACCGTTTCATCAAAAGCAGGCGCGCAGCCGCAGCGGCTACTGCCAGTCCCTATGCCCAGGGCGGTTTGCAGCGGGATAACGTCACACCGATTTCCAGCCAGTATTCTGCTGTTCAGCCGTTGAACAATGACACATCGACCGGTCTGGGACATATTTGTCAGATGGACTCCTCGTTTGACGAGCAGCGCTTCAACGATTCGGTCATGGACGTCTTCTTCAAAATTCAGGGTAGCTGGATGAATCGCGATATGTATCCGGTATCCGGCATTCTGACTGAAGAAATGCAGAGGATTTTCCAGGGTGACCTGGACAAACTGATCCGTGACAAGCAGATCAACCGCCTGGAAAACATCGCCGTCCGGAATGTGGAAATTGTGGAGGCCTGGCAGGAGTCTGGGCAGGATTATATAACCACACTGATCTACGCGAATCTGCTGGACTATACGACGGACGATGCCAGTGGCGCGGTCGTTTCCGGCAGCAAGACTGATCCGGTGAAATTCGAGGAGTTCTGGACCTTTACCCGCCCGGTGGGTAATAATGCCTGGCGCCTGTCGGCGATCAGTCAGAAATAAACGTAGGTAGGCGTGAGAAAGCCACAGGGGACACCGGGATCTTCTCCGGGTTCTCTGTGGCACAAACAGTTTCGGGATGGCGGGTATTATGGATCAGGAAAAAACATCTGTGCTGTACGAGCGCGCCGCCCTTCTGGCCGTATTCACGATTATCTACAACCTGCTTGAAGGCGCCGTATCGGTCTGGTTTGGTGCTGCCGACGAGACCCTGGTCCTGTTCGGGTTCGGTGTTGATTCATTTATCGAGGTAATCTCTGCCGTCGGTGTCTGGCACATGCTGCGGCGAATCCGGAACAATGGCGGTGAGAGCCGTGATGAATTCGAACAGCGCGCTCTCCGGATTACCGGCACGGCCTTTTATCTGTTATCAGCCGGATTAGTCGCAACGGGGCTTCTCAATCTGTATCAGCAGCACAAACCGGAGGCGACGCTTCCCGGGGTAATCATCTCTGCTGTCTCGATCTCCTTCATGTGGCTGCTGATCCACCATAAAACCAAGGTCGGCACCGCCCTCGATTCACCGGCTATTCTGGCAGATGCGGCCTGTTCCCGTGCCTGTGTCTATCTGTCACTGGTACTTTTGGCGGCCAGTCTGGGGTATGAGCTGACCGGTATTGCCAGCCTGGATGCATTAGGGGCGCTGCTGATTGCCTGGCTAACCTGGAAGGAAGGGCGTGAATCATTTCAGAAGGCCGCCGGAATGGCGTGCTCGTGCAGTTGCAAGGGGTAGATTCACAAATCTCCGCACAGCTCCCGTTACAGAAATATTTCAAGGTAATCAATTTAAAGGTCTTCCCGTTGGTGGAGGGCCTTTTTTGTGAACATTAAAAATATGTCAATATGAAAAAAAGTATGGTAAACCCAAAAAAGTGTAAATTTAAACTATTATTAACCTTTAGAAAACATCCTGGATATGGAGATTGTATGGCTGGTTTTGTCAGAATATTGCTGATCTGTTTGCTGCTTTCACCGACAGCTGTATTTGCCGCTGAAACCGCTCGGGTGGCAGGTGACCTGAAAGTTCAGGGGATGCAGTTTGGCGATGGCAGCACCCTGTACTCTTCCAAAGGAATGCTGAAACACAGAGGTGCATGGTCAATGTCGGAGCTCTATTCCGAAGGTGACGTGGTTCAGCATGGCACGGTCTCGTACGTCTGCGTAGGTGCCAATACCAATCAGGCGCCCCCAAATGCCGTCTACTGGTCCCTGTTGGCGGAAAAAGGGGCCGATGGTGCCCAAGGTTCCATCGGGCCGCAGGGCCCACAGGGACCGCCAGGGCCTCCGGGACCGTCCATCGGTGTCCTGCCCTGGAGTGTGGTCAGCGGAACTACCCAGACCGCTGAAGATAACAGAGGGTACGTTGTTACCGTTCCTGGGACCACCACCATAAATATACCGGCTTCTCCGGCCATCGGCAGTATCTTCAGAATCGCCGGTTCCGGTGCAGGGGGCTGGAAGGCCGTCTTCAACCAGGGGCAGTTTGTTAATCCCTTTACGGCTCCCGTGCCCGGCTCAGTCATAGGTACGACCTGGCAGCCCCAGACAGGTTATCTGTCTCCGGCTGCCTGGAGTTCGGTGGCATCATCCAGCGACGGCACCAAGCTGGTAGCCGTGGTGTATGGCGGACGGATCTATACCTCCACCGATAGCGGAGCCACCTGGACCCCCCGCGAATCAGACCGCAACTGGCTATCAGTCGCTTCATCCGGCGACGGCACCAAACTGGTTGCCGTGGTAAATTTCGGTTTAATCTACACCTCCAAAGACAGTGGGGTAACTTGGGTACCTCATGGTCCTACGGCACCCTGGACGTCGGTGTCATCTTCCAGTGATGGTAACAAGCTGGTTGCAGTCACCCAAGGTAGTTACATTTACACTTCTAATGATGGTGGCGACACGTGGGTATCGCATAGTCTTCAGAAGTACTGGAGTTCGGTCGCATCATCTGATGACGGAAGCAAACTGATTGCTGCAAGTAATTCGTGTAGCTCGTATGATCCTGATTGCTCAAGACTTCATGTCTCAACTGACAGTGGAGCTACCTGGACAGCTGTTGGAATAGCTGCAGACTGGCAGTCGGTGGCTTCCTCCAGCGATGGCAGCAAACTGGTTGCCGTCGCGAATGGCGGCAGGATCTACATATCTGCCGACAGCGGAGCCACCTGGACACCTCGTGAAACCGCTCGAACCTGGCAGTCGGTGGCTTCATCCAGTGATGGCAACAAACTGGTTGCCGTGGTGGCGTCCGGCCAGATTTATTCCTCCATTGATTCTGGCGAGACCTGGACTCCCCGCGAATCGCCCCACGAATGGTGGTCGGTGGCCTCATCCAGCGACGGTAGCAAGCTGGTTGCAGTGGTTAGTGGCGGGGATATCTTTGTTTCCGCAGACAGCGGCGTTAGCTGGTCTCGGGTTGATGCGGCATTTGGTTTAAATATGTCCTGGAATACACTTGCATTATCCAATGATGGTTCTGTGATCGTGTCGAGTGCATATTTGTCAGGGATGAAAAGCAGGGTTTATATTTCTAAAAATAGTGGTGCAAATTGGTCCTTCAGTGAAATTGCCGGGAACATTAAATCACTGGTTTCATCCAGTGATGGCAGTAAGCTGGTGGCTGTAGTGAATAATGGCCAAACCTATCAACAACAAATTTTTTCATCCAACAATTTTGGTGAAACCTGGACCCCCCGCGAATTGGTCCGTAATTGGTATTCAGTGGCCTCATCCAGTGACGGTACAAAACTGGTTGCCATTGTATGGGGTGGCCAGATTTATACCTCCACTGACAGTGGTGAAACCTGGACCCCTCGCGAATCGAACCGTAACTGGTACTCTGTGGCCTCATCCAGCGACGGCAGCAAGATGGTTGCCGTGGTGAATGGCGGCCAGATCTATACCTCCACTGACAGCGGTGTCATCTGGAGTCCCCGCGAAACGAACCGCAATTGGTATTCAGTCTCCTCGTCCAGCGACGGCAGTAAGCTGGTTGCTGTTGTATGGGGTGGCCAGCTCTTTACTTCCGTTGACAGTGGGGAAACCTGGACTCCCCATGAAACGAACCGAAACTGGGTTACTGTGGCCTCGTCCGGCGATGGCAACAAGCTGGTGGCGGCTGTTTCTGGCGGGCAGCTGTACGTTTCAGTGGATGGCGGAAATGGCTGGATCCCCCGCGATGCCAGCAGAGACTGGACTAAGGTTGCCTGTTCGGGCGATGGCAGCAAGTTGGCGGCGGTGGTGAACGACGGCCAGATCTATACCAGTTCGGCAACGCCGTACCTGTTTGGGCCGATTGTGTCCGGAGGGATCAACTCTACGGTTGAGATTGTGTATGTCGGAAATGGCCAGTTTATTATTACCAGCCAGAGCGGAACAGTTTCATTGGCATATCCGTAGAGCGGCTGGTTGTGTCAGATAGACCATAACAAAAGGCCTTGCCCCCAACGGGACAAGGTCTTTTATTATGCAGCAACGCATAGAGCTGATGATCACAAATCACCGCTCATCTCCTGCAGCAGGAACAGCTTGGGGTTGATGCCGGCCACGCAGGCAATGACCTCTTTCAGGCGTTCCTCATCCAGTCCGCACTCCTCATCAATCCCCTGAAAGTAATCGTATCCCTTGGGCAGAGGTGAAAAGGCCCCGTCCCGCAACAGCGATGCATCCACCATGTCGTTGACCCGGCCGGTGGCCTCCCACGGGTCACGGTAGTTGAACTGGCGTGCCACCACCTGCAGCCCCATGCCGTTGGGGAACGCAGCCCGCACCTCGAAGGAAAACTCGCGCGGTGCGCTGTAACTCTCGGTCCGACCGGAGCGCACCAGGACCTGGGCACCGGCCTCTTTCAGCAACTCTCCCACCGACTCCGCGGTCATCGGCTTGTATGAATCCATAAAAAAACTCCTAAATGCGTTATCTCACAAAGCTCACTAAGTCACAAAGTATAAGGTCAAAAGCGGGTCTCACAGAGGCACAGAGCTCGCAAAACAATTTAGAGACCATCAAGCACGGTTTAAAGATCTTCTTTGTGACCTTTGTGCCTTTGTGAGAGTCAAGGTTTGCCCGTCAGTTTTTATCGACCAGGCGCAACTCTACACCCCAGGGCACCGGTTGCTCTCCCTCGGCCGTCAGTACCCACAGGGTGGGGAACTCCATCGTTTCCGGTGCCGGTCCAACGCCATCGGTCAGATAAATCACCGCCGCCGGGAGCGGCTGCATGCCCTTGGCATATTCAAAGACCGGCCGCAGGTCGGTGAAACCGCCGCCGTCAAACCGTTCCGGCACACAGGCTGAACTGTTGAAGCTGGTGATGCTCTGGATGCGGCTGTTGGCGTACAGCACCGTGATATGGGCATCGCGACCGCGACAGATCTGCATCAGCTCCGTGGCAAAGGCTTCGCGCAGCCGGATGATGTTGGTGGAGTCACTGACATCGATCCCCACCAGCAGATTCAGCCTGCGACGTTTACGTGTGCCGGGGGTGTCATGACTGAAACGTTTGTGCTCCCGCATCCAGGTTGATGTGCGGCCGACCCGGCCGGCGGTGGCCACAAACTGGCGCAGTATCTGGCGCCAGGGGATCGGAGATGGCCGCAGCAAACCTTCGATGACGGTGCGAATATCCTGCGGCACTTCACCATCGCTGCCCCGCAGGCTGTCCCGCGTAATGGCCCGCATCATCTCTTCAGCCAGCGGGAGCGGCGTGCTATCGGCGTCACTCCAGATTCCATGGTCATCCAGTGTCTCGACCGACTGAATCTCCGACCGCCCCGCGCCTCCCGAGCCGGTGTTGTCCTGCCGGTCATCACCACAGCCGCTTCCCTCCAGATTACCGACGTCAAAGGGTGGCACCAGCGAATCATAATACTCTTCTGCCGCCAGCCCCGTATCCTTGCCGAACAGCTCGGGCATCAGGGCCGTTTCGGGCAATCCGGCGATCCCCGGATTTATGGCCAGATCGCAGCAGATGTCCCAATCATGCTGGTTGCGCCCTTTTCTGCGCAGTGGATGCAGGTGCAGCAGGTGCTTGATGACGTGTTCAAGAAGTGCCTCCTGTTCTCCAGGAGTTTGGTTGTCGAAGAGGGGATGGTTAAGGGCCAGAGCAGGTATTCCATCTCGAACGGTCACCCCGACAGGCTGATGCGAACCTGCCAGCTCTATTCGCCGCAGATTGAGCAGAAAATGACCGTAAAACGGTTTCTGCCGTAGCAGGCGGATGATGGCGTTTTCCAGTGAATTCATGTGCGTGATCAGGTTGCTCCCGAGCACCCGCTCAGATATACATCCACAATTCTGCCCTGGCCGATGATCCGTTCAAGCAGGCCATTTTCATCTGTCCCCCCATAACCGACAATCTGAAAATCAGCACGTTTTCCCGTTTCCAGTGACCCGACAACATTTGAATGGCCCAGAGCTGTTGCGCCCCCCATGGTTGCCATATGCAGGACGTCACCCGGTGAGAGTTCCTGCGGAAACTGGTCAAGTGCAAAGCGCATTTCGTCCCAGAGGGATAGAGAGTCATTACTGGCCAGAGAATCGGTGCCCAGTGCCAGCGGAATGTCCAATTTCTTCAACAGTGCCAGCGGCGCCTTGCCGACGTCCAGACTCTCATTGCTGCGGGGGCAGAGGCAGACTGTTACACCGCGCTGTTTGAGAATCTGGGCGTCAGCCAGGGAAACGTGGACGCAATGCACTGCCATAGTCGACGGGGTCAGTAATCCGTGACGATTGAGCAGATCGGTTGAAGAACAGCGCCGTGGGGGGACAAGAAACTGCTCCCAGCCGACAAACGGATAGAACTCTTCTGCCAGTTCCCCGCTACTGTCAAAAATGAAGTCGCTTTCTGCCCGGGACTCGGAAACATGGACCATGAGCGGCAGGTTTTGAGCAGCGGCAGCATTACGAATCGACGTCAGATTTGCTTCGGCTGTCGTGTAGGTGGTGTGCGGGGTCAGTCCCGAGTACAGTGCGCTGTCTGTCAGACCGGCGCAGGATTCCAGAGCATGTTCGAGACGACTGGTGTACCGCTGCGGGTCCTGCCCAATGGCCTCGAAGAAAATCCGGCCACCAATGGGGGGGACTGTGTAGTAGCGAGCCAGTTCGTAGCGTGAGAGAACGTCGCCGACGGAGGTGGTTCCCGCTTCCACACTTTTACGCAGCCCCTCTACCAGTGACGAACGGAAATCCTCCTCCTGCAGGTTGCGGGTGATTTTAATCAGCTGGATAATCCAGTCCACGAAGCGACGAGGGGAATAACTCATGCCGTTTCGTTCGCGCCATGCCGGAAAATGAGTCAGCTCAAGGTGGGTGTGGGCGTTGATGAAACCGGGCAGGATGGCGCAGTCGTGGTGTTCCACCACCGTTGCCGTGTAACGGGCTTTAAGTTCCGCCACGGTGCCGACCGCTTCCACCAGACCGTTGCGCACAAGAAGCGCACCCCCGGCAACGGGAGGGGTGTCAGGATTAATCAGCCAGGCCGCAGTATGGATGGTTGCGTCGTTCATGGAGAGCCTCCGAAGACGTTTTCGCTGTGGTTAACATGATAGCGTACTTTAGCGGAAAGGAGAATCCATTCATGATCGTACGAACGATAACAGGCGAAAGACTTCCGTCCTTCGCCTGGATGGGTTGTCCGGTAAGCGCCCGGTCAGCGGACGCGCGCACTACACAGCTCCGTAATCCGCTGCAAGAGAGTGCATATCTCCGGTTGCCGAACTATTTCACACTGCTCCCTGAGAACCGAAGCCAGGATATCGTCAGTCGTCAAAGGGTTGGCCAGTACAACGCGCAGAACAGTGAGCTCTTCGCCGTATGTGCCCATCCGCAGGCGTGTCCGGGATACAAAGGTTTTGCCTGCTTCCCGTTGTGTTTTCTGAAGCAGCTGGCAGACCTGGTCCAGGAGGCCGTTGATGGCAGAGCGCTGCTCAGGCGCTGCGCCGGCCAGTGCCTGTTGAACCGCCAGGGGGCAGTAGCGATAGGTGAGGATATTCAGCTCCGGCTCGCTGGTCAGTTCAAAGTCGGGGTGCTGGCGGATCATGGCGGAAAAGGTCTGTGCCCGCTCGATGCCCATATCGATCAGGAGTTCATACCCTTTGCGGCCGATGATCGAGAGGCCGGCATGAACCAGCATGGCCATCCCAGGGCGTGAGCCTTCCAGGGTGTGACTACCCAGGTCCTTGGAACCGTGGCGCAGGATGTAGTTGGCGTGATGCTCGATTGCCGACAGGGCGGCGGGATCCTTGAAGACGACCATCCCGGCTCCCATGGGTACATACAGCTGTTTGTGGGCGTCGATGGTGACGGAGTCGGCCTGCTCAATACCGGCCAGCAGCTGGCGATGGCGGTCGGAGAAGAGGGTCGGCCCGCCCCAGGCAGCGTCCACATGGAAGTGGCAGCCTACCTCCCTGGCAAAGTCTGCCATTGCCTCCAGTGGGTCGATATTGCCTGTTTCAGTTGTCCCGGCAATTCCCACCAGCGCCAACGGCCGGATATTTTCGTCCTGCAGGCGCCGGCATTCCTGGCGGAGTTGCTGCAGGTCAATGCGGTTGTTTTCGTCGGTCTTGACTTTGACCAGATGATCCCGCCCGATACCGAGCAGGTCGGCGGCTTTGCCGAAGGAGTAATGTCCGCGCTCGGAGACGAAGACCGCCACACCAGCGCAGCCCAGATGTTTCAGAGCCCGCCCAAACCCCTCCTGGGCGATGCCGCGGAACACACCAACCGGAGCAAAGAGGCGGTTGCGTGCCACCCACAGGGCGGTAACGTTTGCAATGGTACCGCCGGAGCAGAAGGCCCCTAGGGCGGCCTGGCTGTTATGGATCCAGGGTGGATAGAAATCGTCTGCGCGCCGGTAAACCAGATGATGAATCATGGCCAGCACCTGTCGCTCCATGGGGGTAAAGGCTTTGGATGTCTCAACTTTGACGAGATTCTGGTTGAGGGCGGTCATCAGGCGCGCCAGAGGAAGCATGAAGTAGGGGAGTGCCGAGGTCATATGACCAACAAAACCGGGTGCGGCGGTGTGGACCGACTGGGCTACCAGATTTTCTTTGACGAACTCGGTATATTCGGAAACGTAGGTAGGCTCTTCGGGGATGGAGGAGGCGGAGAAACTTGCTTCGATCTCTTCCAGATTGCGCTCGATAGCAACGATATGTGTCTGCAGAAAACCGGTCACATCGTCGCTGATCGCTTGATCAATGGCACCAAGGGTTGAGTCGGGTGCTTCCGGAACGGTGAAAATCCGGTAGAGGCTTTCCAGATTGGCGCGGGCCTTGTTTGGCATTATGGTGTCACTTTCACGGTTTGTCACCCAGCAGGGTATTATCAATCAGCCGGGTTGAACCGATTTTAACCGCCAGGGCCATCAGGGTCGTATCCGAAACGGTTGCTACCGTTTCCAGCGTAGCGGAGTCGCGGAATTCAAGGTAATCGATTGACGCAGCCGGCTCTGCCAGAATCAGCTCACGTGCGGCGGTGAGCAGTGAGGCGCCGGCCCGCTCTCCGGCGGCGTAGCGCTCACGCACCAGCCGGATCGCCCGGGAGAGGCAGAGGGCACTTTGCCGTTCGACTGCAGACAGATAGGCGTTGCGAGAGCTCATGGCCAGGCCGTCTGCTTCGCGGATGATCGGCAGGCCGACCACCTCAACCGGCTGGGAGAGGTCCTGTACCATGCGGCGAATAACGGCCAGCTGCTGGAAGTCCTTTGTCCCGAACAGGGCTACATCAGGCTGAACGATGTTGAACAGCTTGTTCACGACCGTAGCTACGCCGTCGAAGTGGCCGGGGCGGCTCCCGCCGCAGAGTGGCAGGGCAAGCTCCTTGACGCGGATGGAAGTCTGGAAACCGGCCGTATACATCTCTGCTGCCGTAGGGGTAAAAACAAGATCAGTACCACAGGCGGCGGCTATTGCGCAGTCACCGTCCAGGTTGCGCGGATAGCGATCCAGATCCTCGTTGGGGCCGAACTGGATCGGGTTGACAAAGATGGAAAGTACCAGCACGTCGCCCCGAACACGGCCGGCCCGCAACAACGAAGCGTGCCCTTCATGCAGGTAGCCCATGGTGGGGACGAAGGCGATGCGCTTTCCCTCCCGTTTCAATGCCTGTGCCGTCTGTTGCATGTCGAGAATGGAGGAGATGATTTTCATGTGAAAGAGTGCGCCTCGGTCGGGAAGTCGCCGTTCTTTACCTCAGCCACATACTGCTTGACGGCGTCGCTGATGATCGGCCCCAGATCGGCGTAGCGCTTGACGAATTTGGGGGAATATTTCTCGCACAGGCCAAGGATATCGTGGATTACGAGCACCTGACCGTCGCAGGCCGGGCCGGCGCCGATGCCGATGGTCGGGATGGTCAGTTCTGCGCTGATCTGGGCTGCCAGCTTGGCCGGAATCCCCTCCAGCACCACGGCAAAAGCCCCGGAACTCTGCACGGCGTAGGCATCCTCCATAATGCGATCTGCCTGTTCCTTACGTCCCTGAACTTTGTAGCCCCCCATGCGGTGGACTGATTGAGGGGTCAGGCCGATATGCCCCATAACCGGGATATCGATCTGGCTGACCGCCCGGATAACGTGGGCCATGTTCATGCCCCCTTCGATCTTGACCGCCTCGGCGCCGCCATCCTTGATCATGCGTCCGCAGTTGCGGCAGGCGTCTTCAATGCCGGTCTGGTATGACATGAAAGGCATGTCGGCGACCACAAGCGCTTTGGGCTCTGCCCGTCGCACCGCTTTGACGTGGTAGATCATTTCGTCCATGGTGACAGGCAGGGTTGTTTCGTGGCCGGCGAAGACAACGCCGACCGAGTCTCCAACCAGGATGATGTCTACTCCGGCGGCATCCATGAGACGGGTAAAAGGGTAGTCGTAGGAGGTTAACATGCTGATCCTGCGCCCATCCTGCTTCATGGCGAGTACTTCCGGAATGGTTGTTTTCTTGCGCATATGTGCCCCTGTTTATAAACAAGATTAAACGTACTCTTCTGTTACGCATGCTTCGCAAAACGTGCACTCAACGAAAAAACGCGCCGGGAGGCGCGTATACGGACAGTGACAGGCAGCTGGTACTGCAATGACTGGCGGTTTCCCCTCCGTCCCGGTTCTTCTTCGAATCCGCGCGGTATATGTCTGAAATTACGGGCTTATTAAGTTGGATCGACCCCTGGAAAGGTGGCCGTCGCATCGGAGTTGCTCTTATATCAAAATGTCACCTGTGAAGCCACAAAAAACTAGATATTACAGGTACGGTTTTTCATGCTTTCCAGTTCAGTGATAACCTCGGCGCTTTGCATACGCCGCTGCTCCATGTTGTCAAACATCTCCTTGACCATTTCGCTGACCGATTCGACGGTATAGCGAATTTTTTGTCCGTCATTCACCTGCTGGCCGGTGGACTTGACCATCTCGTGAGCCATATCCTTGATGGACTCGATGGAGCGGGCGATGCTGCGGGTTGCCTTGGCCTGGTCAGTCGAGGCCGTGAAAATCTGAGAAGTCATGGTGCTGATATCCTCCATGGAGCGTGAAACCGTCTGGACACTGAGCACCTGTTCCCGGGTTGCCTGCTTGATCTGCTGGGTCATATCCATGGAGGAGACCGAGCTGTCATAAATGGCTTTGAGGGTTTCTCCGGTGGAGTGTCCCAGCTCAACGCCACGGTTCACCAGGTTTTTGGTTACTGTAATATTGCTGGCTGCGGTCTTAGATTCGCTCATAATTTCTTCGATGATGGCGGTAATCTCACCGGTGGAGTGGCCGGTCTGCAGCGACAGGTTGCGGATTTCATCTGCGACGACTCCGAAACTCTTGCCATATTCACCAGCCTGGGCGGCGATGATCGAGGCGTTCAGGGCCAACAGGTTGGTGCGCTTGGTGATATCGTTGATGACACTGATAATATTTTCGATACGGCTGCTGTTCTCCGCCAGACGTTTGATCGCGTCGTAGGAGAGTCCAACGGAAGTTTGGATTTCTGCCAGCGAGTTGATGGTTTCGGTTACAACGGAGAGGCTCTCATCGGCCTGGGATTTTACCTGACTGGATACCTCGTGCGATACGGCGGCGTTCTGTTCGACGCTGCCGATTGTGCTGTTGATCTCTTCCATGGAAGCTGCCGACTGGTGGACGATTCCGGCCAGATGGTCAAGG
The DNA here is from genome assembly GCA_942493195.1 of uncultured Geobacteraceae bacterium. Lineage (GTDB taxonomy): Bacteria > Desulfobacterota > Desulfuromonadia > Geobacterales > Pseudopelobacteraceae > CAIPTY01. The sequence continues at coordinate 567,087 of OW818669.1, forward strand.
TTGCGGGTAACCTGTTCGATGGCTACCGATATCTGGTTGACGGCGGTGCTGGTTTCATCCACCGATGCCATGACCCCTTCTGAAGCCGATGCGATGACGGCGGTGCCGTCGGCAACGGAGTCCACATTCTGCTTGAGGTTCAGGACATTCTGGGAATATTGATCGCGACTTCCCAGCAGAAACGCAAAAGAGCTTTCCATCTCACTTGTCAGGGTGTCGATGGAGCTGAGCAGATTGATGCGGGTCACCGCCGAAGCGATCTGATCGGCAAACAGCATGATAGTGTCAACATCAGAATCGTTGAGAGGGCGTTTACTAGACTTGTTATCAATGCCGAAGGCGCCTATGGACTGTCCCTTGACTACGATCGGGCAGAGGACAAAACTGCGTGACCGGAGTGGTTCAAGATTGTTGTAGGGGGCTTGCAGATGGTAATCCTGCGGATACTTTGAAATGTCCTCAATCAGGTAAACTTTTTTATCCGCCAGGCATTTATACACCACACCGATGCGTTCATCCAGCGGCATTCTGATACTCTCCACATCAAATGACGGTGTTCCGTGGGCAACGACGAAGCGTAACTTGTCTGTTCCTTCGGTCATCATGATATTGACCCGCTCGTACCCCAGAACATCGTGCAGCCCTTCAGCACACAGTTGGAGGATTTCGTTAAGGTCGAGGGACATCTGCATTTTACTGCTGATGTGGTGGAAACTTTTGATGTTGCTGTCCAGTACCTTATAGCGGTTTTCAAAAATTTCTTTCTGGGCCTCCACCTCGCGGTGCAGGATATTCAATTCCTCGGCACGTTGCTGCAGTTCGTCGCCATTCTTGCCGATCAGGAAGCCCAGTACGGAAAGAACCAGAGCGGTGCCGATACCCATGTAGGTATAGAGAGAGAACTGTTGGAGGCTTCCGAAAATATCTTTATAGATCTGCGTGGTCATCGGAAGTTCATGATTATAGAAGAACAACAGCCTGATAAAGGTCCAGCCGATTGGAGCACCGATTCCGAGCATGAAGCCGGAGAGAGAGTACACGGTAGATTTTTTCGTCATAGTTATTTCCTTATGCTCGAACCATTTGGTCTCATGGTGGTGCCAGGCGACAGACTTATATCTCTGCAGCAAACTTTTCATCAATGGAATGGTGGATCTCTTCAGTTACTTTTTCGGCGTCATCAATATTGTAGGAGATAATATTCTTCAGATGGGTGTAGGAATCGAGATCCATCTTTTTAAAGGTGATACCCAGGCCGTTTTCGTCAACCCTGCTGACTTCTCCGGAAAAGCCGACATGAATCTCCGGCGCTGAGCCGGTCAGAATAATGGCAATATCGACCGGAGTACCCATGTGCAACCGCTCGGTTGTCAGCATGAACATACCGCTCATGCTGAGGTCTTTTACATCTCCACGGAACTGGCGCTCCGCGGTTTTGATGGTTGCATCCACCTTGAAATTAACCCGGGAAAATTTTCTGGTGCTCATCGCGAGCCTCCTGATCTGCTGAAACGTCTCGTTCGTGTCAAAGGCCTAAGCTTTTCCTGCAGAGCCAAGAACGGTTTCGTTTTTATGTTTGATAAGTTTGACCAGTTCCTTGCGGGCTTCACCCAGATACTTGCGCGGATCGAATTCCTTGGGATCTTTGGCAAAGTATTCGCGTACCTTGGCGGTGACCGCCAGACGGCCATCCGAGTCGATGTTGATTTTGCAGACAGCGCTGGCGGCCGCCTTGCGGAGCTGGTCTTCCGGAATGCCCACGGCACCTTCCAGTTTACCGCCATAGGTGTTGATCAGGTCAACGTACTCGGGCACAACAGAGGATGCTCCGTGCAGAACGATCGGGAATCCGGGGATGCGTTTTTCGCACTCTTCCAGAATGTCGAAACGCAGGGGTGGGACAGGCTGGCCGGCCTTGAATTTGTAAGCGCCATGGCTGGTGCCGATGGAAATGGCCAGGGAATCGACGCCGGTTTTTTTGACGAAATCCTCAACCTCTTCCGGTTTGGTGTAGGTGGAGTGCTCGGCGGAAACTTCGTCTTCGATGCCGGCCAGCACTCCCAGCTCACCCTCGACAGTGACATTGAACTGATGGGCGTATTCGACAACCTTGCGGGTCAGGGCAACGTTTTCTTCATAGGGGAGGTGGGAACCATCGATCATGACCGATGAAAAGCCGCTGTCGATGCAGGATTTACAAAGTTCGAAGGAGTCTCCATGATCAAGGTGCAGGCAGATCGGGATGTTGGAGCCGCTTTCACGGGCCATCTGAACAGCACCCATGGCCATGCAGCGCAGCATGGTTTCGTTGGCATAACTGCGGGCACCTTTGGATACCTGGATGATGACCGGTGAGTTGGTTTCTGCACAGGCGGTGATGATTGCCTGGAGCTGTTCGAGGTTGTTGAAGTTGTAGGCCGGGATGGCGTACTTGCCAGCCATGGCCTTACTGAACATCCCGTTTGTGTTAACCAGCCCCAACTCAGCGTAATGTACCTTCTGCTTTTCCATCGTACCCTCCAGCGAGATATGGTAGTGCAACGCCCATGGCGTCGAAATCGGCAGTCACAATTGCGCCTGTTTACAGCCGCATATAAATACCACGTAAACACCGTTGAATCAAGCGAGTAAACATGCCGGACAAAGGAAAACCGGCCATGGTTTGGCAGGCTTGGGCCCACGGCGTGCAGCTGTTTACCGTGCGCTGCGCAGGACCATAAAATGGTTGCGCTTGCTTCAGCTGCTATGGTATTTTTCACAGGTTTAAAACTACTTGGTATGAACAAAAAAGGAGATTTCGTGAAAGCCATCAGCACTGTAAAAATTATTGTCGTCGCCCTTAGTGTGGCAACTCTCTTCGGCTGCCAGGGTGGAACATCATCCGGTGGCTCAAAATCGGAAGGGAAAAAGGTAGGGAGCGTTCTGGCCGAGGTTAATGGAGGCAGCATAACGACCGACGACTTCACTCGTGAACTGAAAAATCTGCCCGAATATCTGAAGGCTATGGCCGACACAGCCGAAGGTCGCAAGGAGATGCTGGATACGATGGTTATCCGCGAACTGATCCTGCAACAGGCTTCAAAGGACGGGTTGGATAAAGGGCCGGACATTGAGGAGAAGCTGCAGGATCTGAAAAAACGTCTGGTTGTTGAAGCCTACCTGAAGAAAAAGGTGGAAACCGAGTCCCAGGTTTCCGATGCAGATCTGCAGAAGTTTTATGAGCAGAACAAGGACAAATTCAAGACCGGCGAACAAGCCAAAGCCAGCCATATTCTGGTGAAGACCGAAAAGGAAGCCAAGGAGATTCTGGCCAAGATCAAAGCAGGCGGAAATTTTGAGGAACTGGCCAAGAAGCATTCGGCTGACTCCTCGGCGCAGAAAGGCGGGGATCTGGGATGGTTTGACAAGGGTTCCATGGTGCCGGTGTTCGAGAAGGCTGCTCTGGCACTCAAGGAAGGACAGATTTCCGAAGTCGTAAAATCTGACTTTGGTTACCATATCATCAAGCTGACCGGCAAACGTGCTGCCGGTGTCCGTCCGCTTGAAGAGGTAAAAGACCAGATCAAGGGCGCCATCATGCCTCAGAAACAGCAGGAAATCTTCCAGAAGATTAAGGAAGAACTCAAAAAAGGCGCCAAGATTACCGTCAAGGAAGACGTCCTGAACGGTATGGGAGCAAAAAATGATGGTGCCAAGCCGGAAGAGAAAAAAGCGACCGAACCTGCCAAACCGGCTGCCGCCGATAAAAAATAGTTTTGTGGCCCGGGGAGAGATGAAGGGTAAATCTTCCAACGGAATTTGCAGAAGCCAAGTCCCAAAGAGTTAACAGCTGGCCGGAAGGGTGGGTTCTCCCGCCCTTCCGCGTATGCACCCAAATAAGGAATCACGCATGTACATACCCCAACGCTATCCTCTGTTGCTGTCAGCTTGTGTCTGTCTCTGTACGTCCGGCGGCTGCTCAAGCAAGGAAGCCGTGCTGACCAAGGAACCGACGGTGCAGACAGTCAGGGCAGAGCAGCCTGCTGTTGCTCCGCCTGTGCAGATTGGCAAATCTGCACAGGTCCTCAATGCGATTGCCGCTATTGTCAATGATGAAGTTGTTACGCTCCATGAGGTCAATCGTGAAGCCTTGCCGGTAATCCGTGAAGCCGAGAAAAAAGGTGTGGTGGATGACAGTACCCGCAGCCAGATTCGCCGGGCCGCTCTTGAACATCTGGTGGAAAAAAAGCTGATTGATCAGAAAGTCAGGGAACTGGGAGTCAAGGTCAGTGATGAGGAAATCCGTCAGGCGATTGATGATGTGAAAAGACAGAACAATATTGCCTCGCAGGAGGTGCTTGTCAAGGCTCTTGCAAGCCAGGGACTCACTTTTGATCAGTATCGCAGTCAGTTGCAGGAGCAGATCGAAAGACTCAAGCTGGTGAGCATAGAGGTGCGTTCCAAAATTCAGGTCGGTGAAACCGAGATGCGTGAATATTACGAAGCCAATCGTGCCAAATATTCCGAAGAGGAAACCTTCAGAGCCAGCCACATTTTCTTTAAAACCAGTGAAAAGGCTCCGGCTGATGATATCAAGCGCACCATGAATACCGCCCTGATGGTGCTGGCCGAGGCCAAGAGCGGCAAGGATTTTGCCGAGCTGGCCAAATCATACTCGGAAGACCCGGCCGCCCGCAAGGACGGCGGGGCTCTGGGTACCTTCAAGAAGGGCGATATGATGCCTGAGCTGGAGACAGCGATTCTGGCCATGAAACCGGGTGATGTCAGCGAATTGGTTTACACCACTTCCGGTTTTCACATCGTAAAGCTTGAGGAACGTAACAGCGGCAAACTGAAGCCCTTTGAGAGTGTAAAGTCCGAGATAGAAGAAGCCCTCTACCGCAAAAAATCAGAAGAACGTTTCAGCCAGTGGGCCAAAGACCTGCGAGGCAAGGCCAGCATTGAGATGAAGGAGTTGAAGGGGATCCTGTGATTGTCAATTTGAAATAACAGCCCCTGATGATTAATGGCAGGAAACAATTTAAGATGTGTTTAAGACGAACAACGGCCGTCTACCGAAAGGTGGACGGCCGTTGTTCGGTGTGTCTCTCAGAATAGTTGTTATCCGCGTCGTCGCAGATATCCCAGAAACTCTTCGCAGCTGAGCTGTTTTTTGCTGACAAGGTGGGATATCTCGCGGCTGATGGCGGTTTTTTCGCCGGTCTTCATCTCGTCCTTCAATAGCACGAACATGGGGGTGTTGCTGTTATAGGGGTTCAGGCGCAGTTTCTCCAGAAGTTCAAAGGCCGACATATCCGGCAGCATCAGGCTGACGAAAGCCATATAGACCGGGTGGATGGAGGAGAGAGCCCGGGCCTCCTTGGCGGTATAGGCCTTAACGACTTCGAAACCGGCCGATTCAAGGGTCTTGGAGAGTTTTTCCTCTCCAAGGCGCGATATTACCATGGTCTGCAGATCCCAGGTTTCGGCATCCTCGGTCAATCCATAGACTGCAAGCCTTTCCAGCAGGTACTGCTCGTCAAGCGGCAGAGTGAAGAAACCGGCTACGGGGAAGACCCCCCCGACCTTGCCGGTTTCGCTCAAAAAAACCGGTAGGACCGGAATGTTGCGGGTTGTCGGGCAGCTTTTGAGTTTCAGCAGAATATCCCAGCCTTTCTCAGAACTGGGAGAAATGTCCAGGATAATGCCCAGCGGGCGGCCGGTCGCAACGTTTTCCGGCTGTTCCATCCTGCAGCGGTAACCTCCGGCGGCCAGATAGGAGCAGAGCAGCTCATTTCTTCCGGAACCGGGTTTGATGCCAAGTATCCATAGTTCGCGCTCGGCGATGATTTTTTTTTCCGACATGCCCACCTCCAGTCAATCTTCATGTTTCGGGCACGGCTCACCTCGGTGCCTGTGTGCCTTCTGATAACAGAAATTTCATCAAAAAACCACCACAATCATGGCGACAACATCAGGGGGCGTAGCGTTCCAGGATCTTATCGATGATGTTTGTGGTTGATTTTCCATCCACAAAGCTAATCAGTTCCACCCGCCCTCCATAGGATTCCACTACATCTTTTCCCACCACGCCCTCGGGTGTGTAGTCGCCACCCTTGACCAGAATATTCGGTTTTAGGGCGGTAATCAGCTCCAAGGGCGTATCCTGATCAAAGAGCACCACATAGTCAATGCAGTCCAGGGCTGCCAGGATGTGGGCGCGCTCTTCTTCGCCGATCAGCGGTCGCTTGTCACCCTTCAGGCGCCGCACCGATGCGTCACTGTTCAGTCCCATGATCAGCAGATCGCCAAGTTTACGGGCCTTCTGCAGATATTTGACATGACCGGCATGCAGCAGGTCGAAACAGCCGTTGGTGAAAACCACCGTTTTCCCCCGGCCCTTTTCCGCTGTGATGATGGCAGTCAAGGTATCCAGGTTCTTGATCTTGGAATCGCTGTCGCTATGTGTCAGGGCCACGGCGTTGATGATTTCGTCCGGTGAAACGGTTGACGTTCCCAGTTTGCCCACGGCAATGCCGGCAGCGATGTTGGCCAGACGGGCCGCCTGGTCCATCCCCAAGCCAGCTGCGACACCCACAGCAAGTGAGGCCAGCACGGTATCACCGGCGCCGGATACATCGAATACCTCGCGGGCCACAGTCGGAATATGTACGGCTTCAGCCGTGCGTGAAAACAGGGACATGCCCTCTTCGCTGCGGGTGATCAGCAGGTGCTCCAGTCCGGCCTTCTCCATAATATGGTTTGCGGCCTGTTCCAGTGAGGCGCTGTCTGTAATAGCCAGGCCGGAGGCGGCTTCGGCCTCCTTGCGATTGGGGGTCAGCAGGGTGGCGCCGGCATAGCGGCTGAAATCGGTACCTTTGGGGTCCACCAGCACCGGAATGTTCCTGGCAGTTGCGCTCTCGATGATGGCCTGCAGTACCCGTGGTGTCAGAACACCTTTGAGGTAATCCGAGACCAGAATCACATTGAAATGCTCAGAGTGCGAGGTGATCCAGTTACAAACCCGGCTTTCCATCTCTGCGGAAAGCGGTTCGCGGGTTTCGCGGTCGATGCGAACGATCTGCTGGTTGGAGGCCACCACGCGGGTCTTGCGGCTGGTGCGGCGTAGCGGATCGCGGAACACGGCCTCGGCGGAAACATCCCGGCGGGCAAAATCATCCAGCAGGGCAATGCCGTTACTGTCCTCTCCAACCACCGAGCAGACCGCCACCTGCGCCCCCAGGGCTACCAGGTTGTTGACCACATTGCCGGCACCACCCAGGCGCAGCTCCTCGCGCAGCACATCCACCACCTGTACCGGCGCCTCCGGTGAGATCCGTTCGGTCTTGCCCCACAGGTATTCATCCAGCATCAGGTCGCCCACCACCAGGCAGCGGATGCTGCCGATGTGGCTGAAAAGTGATTCGACGGTTTTACGATCCATTGAAAGCTCCGTTCATTTTTATAAGTTTGTAGCCACTTCACACGTGCATGAACGTCTCTATCGCATGATGCTGGCAACCTCTGCCAGAGGCAGCATGGTGATCTTCTCGTGTGCAGCATAGCGAACTACACCGGGATATACCACCCAGAGATGATCCAGGGAGAGGTCCGCAAGTGCGCTCTGCATGGATTTGGTGATTTTGGGTGCCTCGTTGAACTTGAATTCCACGCCAAACCGCTTGCCCCCCGAAAAGAAAAGCAGATCAAGCTCCGCTCCGCCTTGGGTAGCCCAGAAATATACTTCCGTAGTCTTCAAAACAGCCACCACCTGTTCCAGGCAAAACCCTTCCCATGATGCACCAAGCCGTGGATGTGCCCAAAGTTCTCCCATTCCGGGAATATTCAGCAGACTATGCAGCAGGCCGGTATCGCGCAGGTAGATCTTGGGTGACTTTACCTGACGCTTTTTCATGTTTTCATGCCAGGGTTGCAACTGTCTGACCATATAGGTGCCGGTGAGGATATCCAGGTAATGGCGCACGGTTTTATCCGACAGCCCCATGGAGCGACCCAGGTCGGAAGCGTTCCATGTCTGGCCGTGGAGATGCGACAGCATGGTCCAGAACCGGCGCATGGCCGTGGCAGGGATGGTTATGCCAAGTTGCGGGATATCGCGCTCCAGGAAGGTACGGATGAATCCTTCCCGCCAGGCAATACTGTCGGCCTCGCTGCCTGCGAGAAATGAGCGGGGAAACCCGCCGCGCAGCCAGAGACGGTCGCGCTCATCCGCTGCTATTTCAGCCAGGTTGAACCCGAATAAATCAACAAATTCAATCCGTCCGGCCAGTGTTTCCGATATTTTCTTGATGATATGGGGGGACGCGCTTCCTAGCACCAGAAAGCGAGCAGGCTGGCCCGGACGGTCCGCCAGCACCCGCAGGACACCGAATAATTCGGGTACAAGCTGAATTTCATCGATAACCACCAGTCCAGACAGAGAGCCGAGCATGAGCTCGGGGTTTTGCAGGCGCTGCCGGTCAACGGGTGATTCCAGGTCAAAATAGTGCCCTGCCTGCTCTCGGCTGATCAGGCGTGCCAGAGTTGTTTTTCCGCATTGGCGCGGTCCGAGCAGGGCGGTGACCGGAGAACGCAGCAGCGCTCGTGAAACGGCTTCGCAGTAAATGGGACGTGATATCATGAATTGGATATATCATTGTAAATTCGGATCGTCAATCCGAATTTACAATGATTGTTGCTGGATCGAAATAGCTGGAATGCGCATCTCATGTTGAGCCAGTGCGATCTTGTTCCGTACCCCTCCATAAAAGAAAAGCGCCACAACAGTCAGTTGGGCGCTTGATAAGCTGCTGTATGGGTGAGTTCCGGATCGCCCCTACGATTTGATCCTGTCCAGGATACCCGCCGCCAACAGCGGGACCATGATTTCGTGATGTCCGGTAATCGTCAGGCCGCGGCTGTCTCCGGCTGTGGGGCGTTTGACAACGTTCTGCAACGGCCGGTAATGCTGGGTCATGTCAAAGTTAGCGGTGGTGAATCCGTCCACGTGGTAGCCCATGTTCTGGGCGATGGAGAGCGCTTTCAGGAAGACCTCCGGCATGATTACGGCGCTGCCGATATTGATGAAGACCCCGCCGTGCCCCAGGGATGAAACCACGGTGGTGAAGAGGCGGAAATCGGTGAAGGTGGCCTGCCCCAGGATGGCGCCGTCACAATCGGGGTGCTGGTGGATGATGTCGGTGCCTACGGCCACGTGAACCGTGGCAGGGATACCTTTTTCATGGCAGGCTGCCAAGAGGCTGAACTGACGATGTGGATTCTTATTGTCTGTAATGAAACGCCCCAGCGCCTCGCCGTAGCCGATGCTGTCGGCAACACCGGCTTTGAGGGCGGCGTTGATGTCGCGGCCGGTTTCTTCGGCCATGCCGAAGGTTCCGCAGTGCAGCACCGCACCGACATCCTCACTGGTTTCGCCAATCAGCGATATCTCGTAGTCATGGATGGTTGCCGAGCCGTTCATGGCTACGGCTGTGATGATATCGGCGTCGATCAGTTTTTTGAGTACCGGCTGCAGGCCACACTTGATGACATGGCCTCCGATAGCTACTACCACCGGTTTCCCGTTTTTCCGGGCCTTGACCACGGCATTGATGACGGCATTCAGGCTTTCGCCACCAAGCTGGTTGGGCATGGCCTTCAACAGGTCGGAAACGCTCATGCCGGCGGCGATCTCACCGGCAAAATCATTCTTCAGTGAAACCTTGTTGCTGCGCTCGGAGATGGGATAGGTGGTGACGCGGGAAAGATCGATGGGTTGGAGTTTCATGGTGGTCCTTTTGAATCAACTAAGAATAACAAAACCCGCTTCTCACAGAGCGCACAGAGGCACGGAGGAAAGTCATAAACCATATAAATGGATAAAACCTTAAACATGACTATTAGGGTACGTTAGAAAGTCTCTATCCCACTCGGTTATGTCGGTTTCTCCATTTTTCTCTGTGTCTCTGTGAACTCTGTGTGAAATAGATTTTACGCTTTTACCTGAATAACGCCTTTTCCACCAAGTCGCAGACGATATGGATGATCAGTCCGTGCCCTTCCTGGATGCGGGGGGTGTCGTTGGACGGCACCACCAGGGCCAGGTCGCAGGACGCCTTGATGCCGCCGCCATCCTTGCCCAGCAGGCCGACGGTGCGACAGCCGCGGGTTTTGGCTGCCTGCAGCGCCTTGAGTACATTGGGGGAGTTGCCGCTGGTGGAGATGCCGACCACGATGTCGCCGGGGGTTGCCAGCGCTTCGACCTGTCGGCTGAAGATGCAGTCAAAGCCATAGTCATTTCCCACGGCGGTCAGGATGGAGGTGTCGCTGGAGAGGGTGATGGCCGGCAGGGCCCGGCGTTCCATCTTGAAACGTCCCACAATTTCGGCCACGAAATGCTGCGAATCGGCCGCCGAGCCGCCGTTGCCCATGACCAGCAGCTTGTGGCCACGGTTGAGGGCGTCGGAGATCAGGATGCCCATTTCGGCGATGAGCGGCGTCATGGTTCGTTCGATCTGTTCAACCACTGTCCGATGGTCCTGCAGTTGTGCCTGGATGTCGTCAATCATGGGGCCTCCGGAATCGGATCGTTGAGTACTTCGGCAGAGTAGCCGTTTTTTTGGAAGGCTGCAATCCCGTTGAAAGTGATGGCGGCCAGGTCATTGGGGAACTGCACTTCCTGCGAGCCCTTCACCAGAATTACGTCCGGATCGCTGTTCTGCAGATCGGCAATCTGCCGCATGAGGCTGCGGGTTGTGCCCAGAAGCGGCAGCGCCTGGACGGAAATGGCGGTGTGCAGCCCGCTCCAGCCCCGTTTGCGGAATTCCTTATACTGCTTGCGGTGCAGCAGCAGGGTGAAGCGGTTACCCTGGCGGGCGCTGGCCTCAATAATTTTCAGCATGGGGGCCATCAGGTCGGTCAGAAGATATTTACCCCAATAGATGCAATAATGGCGGGCAATTCCCCAGCGTGAAAGATACAGCTCCCGGCTGGCGCGAAGCTGTTCCTGGCGCCGCTCGTTGGAGCCGAAGACCGTCTCCGGTCCACATTGCAGCAGGGGGGCTGCGGTGACCCGGGTGTGATAGCCGGCCGCTTCCGCCCGGTGGATATAATCCTTCAGGCACCACTCGCCGCCATCCATGCCTTCGTCAAAGCCTCCCACTGTCCGATACAGGCTGCCCTTCAGCAGCAGTGCGGCAAACGAGAGGGAAAAGGTTTCCATCTGTGGGTAGCCAGCCAGCGGGCCGGTGATGGCCGGCGCACCGTTGCCCCGGAAAACCGGCGTCACAATGCCGGTCTGCGGTTGCTCGGCCGTTTTCAGCATTTGTTCCAGCCAGCCGACCGAGACGGTAACCTGGGGGCGCACGATCACGACATACTCGCCTTCGGATTGGGCCAGGGCACGATTGATGGATGGTATCAGGCCGATGTTGCGCTCGCAGGTCATGAACAGGCCGTGATCCCCCAGAGATTCAGAGAATTCCTCCAGCATCAGCTCGGTTTCACGGCTGCTGCCGTTATCGACAACAATCAGGCGGGCTTCGGGTGAATATGTCAGGATAGCTGCCAGGCACGAGCGGGTTTCAAAGGGGTTGTTCCAGACCGGAACGATTATGTCGACGGAGGGAGCAGGCATAGAATGTTCTAGAGTCAAAATCGTCTCTCACAGAGCTCACAGGGGCACAGAGTTTACAGATTGAAACCATCACACGCTGAGCGTTGCGCACAATGCAGTCCTCTGTGCCTCTGTGAGAGCGGATTTTAGGTAGTAGATTACGACGAAATTGAAACGCGGCGGAGCAGGTCGAGTTCGTCAAGCACCTTGCCGGAGCCGAGAACAACGCAATCCAGCGGGTTTTCGGCGATCAGGACGGGGACCTTGGTCACTTCGCGCAGCAGCATGTCCAGGTTGCGCAGCAGCGCGCCGCCACCGGCCAGGAAGATGCCCTTGTCGACAATATCGGCCGCCAGTTCGGGCGGGGTTTTCTCCAGGCAGATACGGACGGTGTCGACGATTGAGTTGACCGCTTCCTTAAGAGCGTCGCGGATCTCATCGGAATTGACTTCGATGGTTTTGGGAATACCGGATACCAGGTCGCGCCCCTTGACCTGCTTGGTCAGCACTTCCGGACCGGGGTAGGCTTCACCAATGTCGATCTTGATCTGCTCGGCCATGCGCTCGCCGATCTGCAGGTTATATTTCTTGCGGATGAACTGGACAATGGCTTCATCCATCTTGTCGCCCCCCATGCGGGTAGACTGGGCGTAGACGATGCCGGCCAGGGAGATAACAGCCACCTCGGTGGTGCCGCCGCCGATATCGACGACCATGTTGCCGGAGGCCTCGGTGATGGGGAGACCGGCGCCAATGGCAGCCGCCATGGGCTCCTCGATCAGATAGACCTCGCGGGCTCCAGCCGATTCGGCCGATTCCTTTACGGCACGTTTTTCTACCTGGGTGATGCCGGAGGGTACGCAGATGACGACGCGCGGGCGCACCAGGGTCTTGCGGTTGTGCACCTTGTGGATAAAGTAACGCAGCATCTCCTCGGTGATGTCGAAGTCGGCGATAACGCCATCCTTCATGGGGCGGATAGCGGTGATGGAGCCGGGGGTGCGCCCCAGCATCTGCTTGGCCTCCATACCGACCTTGAGTACCTTCTGCTGGCCGTTGGGCATTTTCTGTACGGCAACAACGGAAGGCTCGCGTACGACGATTCCTTTGCCTTTAAGATACACCAGTGTATTTGCGGTTCCCAGGTCGATAGCCAGGTCATTGGAAAACATTCCGAACAGGTAATCAAATATCTTCAGCATTATTCAAAAATCCTTTCAAGTCTGCGCTGCAAAATTGTATGAGGGGTGCAAAAGGGCAAAAAGATTAGCAGAACGGGTATTCAAATGCAAGCGGGAAAGATGGGCGAGTGAGTCCGGAGGTCCGGTTTATTCCTCTGTTTCCATCACCAGATTCATGGTGGCGCCCCGCGACATTTTTTTCGGATAGTGCTGGGTGATCAGTCCGGCGTAACCCTTCATGTCCACCAGGATGTGGATGTGGGGCGGCCGGTTGGCATAGGGGGGCGGATTGAAGGTTTCCAGGCGGTAGCGTCCGCGTTTGTCCGTGTAGATGGTGGCCCGCCAGGCGTCATGGTAGCTGCCGTCCGGCCCGGCCTGCCACAACTCTACCCGGGCACCGGGGATCGGCTGGCAGGTGGCGGCCGAGCTGACGACCCCTTTCAGGACGTAGCCTGAACCGATCTTTGATCTGACGGGGGCGTTGGGGCGGTAGAAGGGGCCGATTTCGTCGTGAGGAGTGGGGGCGCATTTCCAGGTCGCTGCATCTGCATGGCCGGCAAGCACGCTTAAAATGAGCACAAGGACTAATTTGGCTGGTTGGAGCATGGTGTTATACCTCGCGGAATATGGAAGAAACTTTATTGTCTGTCACGTAACCAAATCGGGTTTTGTCACATCAGCAAAGTGCCTTCGATGAATAAAAATGTCGAAGGTCTGGTCCCGGAACTTGTATACATAATTTTCTTTACACGTGCCAATAAACAATATTTAATATTTGTTGTTTTTTATCTGCATCACCACGCACCTAAAGTTTTTTTGGAGTCTCTTCTTCGTCAGCTCTTGCAACCTGACAATCGTATAAAAGTATGAGAGCATATTTGTATATCTTTGAGGTTTGGTTACAAGGTGTGAATTTCGATTCAAGGGGGCATCACATGAAGTGTGCACGCCAGGTATTTACCCGACGCAGTTTCCTCAAATATTCTGTGGCAGTAATTCCGACCATCAAAGTCTTCAGCGGCTCACTTGCATCGTTGCTGATTTCTGCCTGTGGCGGCTCCGGTGGCAGCACCACTTCTCCTCCTGGGGGCGCTACACCGCCTCCGACTACACCTCAACTTCCGCCCGCCCGTTATCGCAATGGGCAAAGATATCTGTTCCAACGGATCCCAGCCGCAAGTTCCCCGGCCCGGTTGACAGGCGGAAGCGACTATGAATGGCGGATTCATGGCGCAACCAACACCTACGTTGATATGCGCAGCGGCTGGACCTGGGATAATCCCGGTGGCGACTGGCTTGACGCCAATAGAGTGCGACAGGGACCCACCGAATGGTTTTCGTTCCTGGCCAACGGAGCGTCAGGCGGAACGGCGGTGTACAACTATACCGTCAACGTAACCAGCGCCCTGCAGATGATCCAGGCTGAAGATCGCTGGAACGCCTTCATTCTCAAATGCGCTGTATCTCGGGCCATTGCCGGTACCCATCAAGCCACACACCCCCGACCGGAAATTCAGGTTGTCTACACCGACGCTTCGACCGCCACCCTGGCCTGCTTGTTTGCTGCCGACCTGACCAGCAGTACCGCTTACTGCCTATCAGCCAACCCGAACAACAACCTGCCCGTGGCCATGGAATTCGAACGCCCGACCAAGGCGATCCAGTCAGCCACCATGGCCCTGACCGTCGTCGCTCACTGGAGTGGTGGCACCCCGCTGGTTAAAGGCTATATTGTAGATCCTCCGATGAATACCGCTCTGGTAAACTCCGGGCTTGCCGCCGCCCACAACGCCCTGGATGCTGGTTTGGATAGCGATGCGGCCATCATCGGCGTTCATCACTATCTGGACGGCGCCACCGTCGCCGACTTTGTCTACCCGACATCAATCAACACATCGGGCGAACGCAACTACGATCCAGCCATTTATGGCACCGGACCGACAGACCTTACCAAACTGCCCCACCGGGGCTTGGGCAAGTGGATCAATGCCGGGAGCAATTTCTCCCTGGTTAACTCTGGCTACACCGGCGAGGGGTTTGCGCCTCTGGCTGCCGGTCTTGGTGCCCTGCGGGTTTCACTGCCGGCAGTTGCCGGCCTGGGGGATGGCAGCACCGTCGGCTACGGCGGCAGCCTGGGAAGCAACGCCAAGATCTTCATGCCCGAACCAGACTTTGGCAATCTAAAGCGGGTCTTTGTCCGCTATTACCTGCGGCTGCAGACGCCGTATGTCACCCCCCATGCCAAGCGGTATCAGGTCTACAACTCTCCCGGCGTCAGTGCCTGGACCGACATGGCCGGAAAGACCGGCATCTGTCCGGCCCACGACACAAGCTATGGCGGGGTCAGCGGCAGCTCCGGTGGCGGATATGGCTGGCAGATGCGCCTTTCCTGGGCCGATTGCGACGCCGAGCAGGGCGGTCCCAGCGAGAATGCCATCACCACCGGCCTGCACACCTATGATTTTCTTTTCAATAATCCCGCTGGCCATAATTATGGCGCAACTGACGCCACCAAAGACTCAGGTTTCGGCCAAAAAGGGGGACTGGGGTCAGTACTCTACCCCGGCTACTGGTACTGTATTGAGATGGAAGTTGACCTGAATACGGTCACGGCGGGTGCCCCCGGCTATCTGGCCGACGGCGCAGTGCGACTCTGGCTTGATGGCCGACTGGCCTATGAGCGAACCGGGATGGTGATGCGTTCATTGCCGCTTTACGCTCCGTCCACGTACGACACCAGTCTGAGTGTCAGGCCAATCAGGCAACTGGGTCACCGGGATCTCTGGTTCAACTGGTTCCATGGCGGCAAGACCCAGAACAGCATCGATCGCGTGATGTTCATGACCGGTCTTGCCTGGGGCCGGAGCTATATCGGGCCGATGAAGTTGAGTTAGCCTGACATAGCAATGCTTTTGACTTCAGCTTTATTTGAACTGAAATTTTCAGGGATGAGCAGGGGGTACGGGTTACGATAACCTATTGATGCCCCATATCACGTTCCGTATGTCCATCCTGCCCGCTACGACGCCTTTTCCACCGGCAGCAGCCGTTGCAGCACACCCTTCGACATCTCCAGGATGCTTTCAAATGAGGTGTCCTTCAATGCGCAGACCAGTTTGTAATCGGGGGTGAACTGGTATTTCTTCGGCTCTCCCCGCATCATCCCCAGGATTGTATCGGGTGAGGCCGGGGTGCGGGGATGGAAGGCGATCACGACGTTCTTGCCGTCGAAATCAATCTGGCGCACCAGCAGCTTTTTCAGTAAAACCCGCAGCTTCATGGTTTCAAACAGGTAGGAGGTCGCCAGTGGATATTTACCGAAGCGGTCGCTGACCTCGTTCTGGATATCCAGCACGTCCTCTTCGCATTCGGCCTGGGTCAATTTCTTGTAGATCACCAGGCGGTGGTTGGTGTCCTTGATGTAGGCCTCGGGGATGAAGGCCGGCACCTTGAGGTTGATCTCCGGTTCGACCCGTTCGGCCATCTCTTCACCGCGCATGCGGCAGATGGTCTCCTCCAGCATCTGGTTATACAGTTCGAAGCCGATTTCGGTGACGGTGCCGGACTGGCGGTTGCCGAGCATGTCGCCGGCCCCGCGGATCTCCATGTCGTGGGTGGCAATGCGGAAACCGGCCCCCAGTTCGGAGATATCCTGCAGGATTTTGAGACGCTCGCGGGCATCGCTGGTGATCGATGATTCACCTGGAATTAGCAGGTAGGCATAACCGCGCTGGGTGGAACGCCCGACCCGGCCGCGCAGCTGGTAAAGCTGGGAGAGGCCGAACTTGTCGGCGTGATCAACGATCAGGGTGTTGGCATTGGGAATATCCAGGCCGGATTCGATAATGGTGGTGCAGAGCAGCAGGTTGGTTTCGCCATGCATGAAGCCCAGCATGACCTTTTCCAGCTCGTGTTCATCCATCTGGCCGTGACCGACGGCGATCTTGGCTTCCGGTACGATCTCAGCCAGCAGTTCGGCCCGTTTGGCGATGGTCTGGACCCGGTTGTGGACAAAAAATACCTGGCCTCCCCGCCGCAGTTCGCGCATGACCGCTTCACGGATCAGATCCTCGGAAAAACGTGAAACAAATGTCTTGACCGCCAGTCGGTCCACCGGTGGGGTATCGATGATCGACAGGTCGCGGATGCCCATCATGGACATGTAGAGGGTGCGCGGGATCGGGGTGGCGGTCAGGGTCATGACATCAACCACGGCCCGGAAGGCTTTCAGTCGTTCCTTGTCCTTGACCCCGAAACGCTGCTCTTCATCAATAATCAGCAGACCCAGATCCTTGAAGGCCACATCCTTCTGCAGCAGGCGGTGGGTGCCGATGACAATATCCACATCCCCTTTCTTCAGACCCTCAAGTGTCGCTTTCTGCTCCTTGGGGGTGCGGAAGCGCGAAAGCACTTCCACGGTGATCGGGTAATCCTTCAGTCGCTCGTGGAAGGTTTCAAAGTGCTGCTGGGCCAGGATGGTGGTGGGAACCAACACTCCGACCTGTTTGCCGTCCAGGGCAGATTTGACGGCACCCCGCAGGGCCACCTCGGTTTTGCCGTAGCCCACATCGCCGCAGACCAGACGGTCCATGGGGCGCGAGTGCTGCATGTCGGCCAGCACGTCGTTTATGGCAGAGAGCTGGTCGGGGGTTTCCTCCCAAGCGAAGGAAGCCTCAAATTCGCGGTACATCTCGTCCGGCGGCGAAAAGGCGAAGCCTTCGCAGACCTGTCGCTTGGCATAAATCTCCAGCAACTCTCCGGCCAGTTCCTCGATGTTCTTGCGTGCTTTTCCCTTGGATTTTTCCCAGCCGACTCCGCCCAGCTTATCCAGAGCCGGTTGGCTTCCTTCAGGGCCGACGTAGCGCTGCACCAGCCCCAGGCGGTCAACCGGAAGGTAGAGTTTGTCGCTGCCGGAATATTCCAAAAGCAGGAAGTCGCCGCCCACTCCTCCGACGCTGATGTGCTGCAGGCCATGGTAGCGCCCGATGCCGTGGTCGATGTGCACCATGAAATCGCCCGGCTTGAGCTCCGCCAGGGAAGCCAGGATCTGTTTCTTACGGACCTCGGATACGCCCCGGCGGCGTACCCGTTTACCGAACAGTTCTTCCTCGGCGATTACAACCAGCCGGGCATCCGGCAACTGGAAGCCGCGGGAGATGTCACCCATCAGGAGCGTGATAGTCGCGTTGGCCGGTCCCAGGGCAGCATCAAGGAACGACGCTTCGCTGATGCTGCAGGGGATACCGTATGGCTGCAGCAGATCCTTGAGCCGTTCCGCCTGGGGGTGCTGATGGCAGATAACAGCGACCCTTTGACCGCTCTCCAGCCAGCCGCGCATGGTGTTTGCGAGCGGTGTCAAGGCATGGGTGGTCTCCTTGGAAACCGTGATCCGCAGGGCGGCGTTATCCCGGCAGGGGATGGAAATGGAGGCGGATTCGCTCTGCCCGTCAAGGGTCAGGCCCGAGAGCTCGAGGCGCTTATGACTGTCGAGCAGAGCTGCAAAGCTCTCCGGCAGCAGAAACAGTTCGTCAGGCGGCGAGTGTGGCAGGCCGGCGAGTCGCCCCTTGAGCAGGCCGGAATCGATCTCCAGCTGAAAATTTTCTACGGCGGACTGGATCGCTTCCGGGTCAAGCATGACCAGCAGGTTGTCGGGTGCATAGTCGAAGATCGTTTCCAGACCAGGGTGTAGGAGCGGTTGCAGATATTCGACCCCATGAAAATAGACGGCATTCTGCAGGTCGCTCAGGATGGCGCGGCGCTTGTCGGCCCCGATGTCCAGATCATCGCAGGCCTGTTTCAGGCGCGGTGCGATATCGGCCAGAATCTCGTCGGTCAGCAGGATCTCACGCGACGGGAGCAGGACCAGTTCTTCGATGGATTGCAGAGAGCGCTGGGTGAGGGGATCAAAGGCCCGCATGGTTTCAACGGTGTCACCGAAAAACTCGATTCTCACCGGGGCGGTTGTGTTGGGCGGGAAAATATCCAGAATCCCGCCGCGCACAGCAAAGCTGCCGCGATCCTCCACCAGCGGTACATTGGCATAACCCATCTTGACCAGCCGGTTCAGCAGGTCGTCCCTTTCAAACTCCTCACCCGCCATCAGATAGCAGGAAGCCTCGTTGAAAATACGCCGAGGCAGCACGCGCTGCAGGGCGGCGGCAACGGGCATGATCACAACCCGAGCCAGTTCATTATGCAGGCGGAAGAGCACATCAAGCCGGGCCCCGGAGACATCGGGATGGGGCGAGGCGGGTGCGAACGGTTGACTGTCCCAGGTTGGAAAGACCAGAGGCTGGATGTCTGCACTGCAGAAGAATGCCAGTTCCCGGTGAAATTCCTCGGCGGCATCCTGGTCGGCGGCAATCACCAGCATCTTTTTTGGTTGTATGCGCAGGAGTTCGGCAATTATGCAAGCGGCTGCCGAGCCTTTAAGGCCGGGTATAACAGTCCGCTTCCCGGGGCGTTGCAGGGCCGCAAGGATATCAGTCGATTGGGGCAGCAGGGTGGTCTCTGGAGAGGGCAGGGTCATGGGGAAACCGGGGTAATGCCGAGAGGGGTCATTTGCGCAGGCTGGCCTTTATTTTGGGTTTTCCGTCTTCGACAACAACGCGGAAAACGATATCGTTGGTGCCCAGTTTGGCAACCAGAGCTGCTTTGCTTTTTTCAATGGTGGCGGCCACCATTTCTATGCTCAGTTTTTCAACCGGCAGATGGCAGGCTTTACGGGCCTCGCGTAATTCATGGAAAATCCGGTCGAGTTCCGTGGGGCGCTGCGGAAGAATCTTGTCTTCTTCAACCAGCTCTTCATGGTGCCCCGGCTTTTTGTTTTTCTGGCGTAGATGGAGATCTCTGATAAAACGGTCGCGGGAGTATTTGCCCTCTTCGATCAGGCGCAGGATGCGGTTCCAGTGTTCTCGATAGGTGTTGAGGCGGGCAACCAGCATGTTGTACTTGTGTTTGTACATGGTGTTGTTGATGGGGGTTCCGGCATAGCGCCGCACCATCTTCTCCACCTCGGAGAGCAAAGGCAAAGGCTCACGCTTCTCAAGGCCGACAAAATACTGCTCGTAGCGGGTGATCAGCTCCTTGAGCTGATGCTCAAGCATTGTCAGATCTTCGGCAAGTGCCATCTCATATCCTTGTAAATCTGTGCCTGCGGGGATGCCGAATATAGCCAAATGAACAAATTATGTAAAGTCTTAACATGCAGATTGTCTATTGACTTGACGGCTTCTGCCGCTTCGCATAAAATCTCGTCTGTTTAATTGTGATTACAACCATTTAATTGAAAAAGTGTGGGGCTTGATCCAATGGAAAATGTTGCTGCAGTCGTACTTGCTGCGGGTAAGGGAACCCGCATGAAATCGAGCGTGGTAAAGGTGCTGCATCCGGCGGCGGGGCGTCCCATGATCTCCTGGCCGGTTGATGCTGCCCGGGCGACAGGCGCAGCTCCGGTTGTGCTGGTGGTTGGGCACCAGGCCGGGGCGGTTCGTGCCGTTTTTCAGGATTGTTCCGACGTTCGCAGTGCCTTTCAGGAGGAACAACTGGGCACCGGGCACGCCGTGGCTTGTGCACGGGGGGAACTGGCCGGCTTTAACGGCACGGTCCTGATCCTGTGCGGCGATACGCCGCTGCTGCGGGCTGAAACCTTGCGGGATCTGGTCACCTTCCACCGTCATCAGGGGGCCTCATTGACCGTCCTGACGGCGGTTGTGGATAACCCCTACGGCTACGGGCGGGTGGTGCGGGACAGCTCCGGCCGGGTCGTGCGGATTGTGGAGCAGAAGGATGCCACTCCGGCGGAGCAGTCAATTCGTGAGATCAACAGCGGTATCTACTGCATGGAAACCGGATTTTTGAATGCCAATATCGGTTCCATCAGCAGCGATAATGCTCAGAAGGAATTTTATCTGACAGATCTGGTGTCAATCGCTGCCGGTAAGGGTTTGACCTGTCTGGGACGAACGACAGATGACGTTGACGAGATCATGGGGGTCAACGATCGCGTTCAGTTGGCGGAAGCGTCCCGTATCCTGAGGCGCAGGATCAACAACGACCTGATGTGCTCAGGGGTCTCATTGGTCGATCCGGCTTTGAGTTATATCGACCACGGCGTGTCCATCGGTCCGGATACGGTGGTATACCCCAACTGCAGCATCAGCGGGGCGACAACCATCGGTACAGGTTGTACAATCGAGGGCAATGTGAACATCAAGGGGTGCAGCATCGGTGACGGCTGCCACATCAAGGCCGGTTCGGTACTTGAGAACTCCCGTCTGCATAACGATGTGAGTGTCGGTCCCATGGCCCACCTGCGGCCGGGAACGGTCCTGAACGACCATGTTAAAATCGGAAATTTTGTTGAAACCAAGAAGGCGGTCATGGGCGAGGGTTCCAAGGCCTCGCATCTTACCTATCTGGGCGACGCCGAAATCGGCAGCAACGTCAATATCGGCTGTGGAACCATTACCTGCAACTATGACGGTGTAAACAAGCATCGTACCGTCATTGGCGACGATGTCTTCATTGGCAGCGATGTGCAGCTGGTGGCGCCGGTTGAAGTCGGGCGAAACTCGCTGGTTGCTGCCGGAACGACGGTTACCGTCAATGTTCCGCAGGATTCGCTGGCAATCTCCCGCGTTCCGCAGGTCAATAAAATCGGCTGGCGTTTGAAAAAGAAATAGAAGACTGTTTACCCCCCGACACCAGAGGGAACTTCCGCATCACTGAAAGCAGGCACGTGACCGAATCAGCTCCGCATACCGAGGCAACAGCACCAATCCTGATCATTGAAGATGACATCGGCTTTTCCGAGCTCATGCAGTCGACGTTGATGGAGTCCGGAATTGACTGTCACGGTACGTCCAGCGGTCGGGAAGCCCTGGATTGGCTGGCCGACAATCAGGCGCTGATGATTATCCTGGATTATTCCCTGCCCGATATGACCGGTGCACGATTTGTGGAGCAGATGCGTGAGCTGGGTATGACCATGCCCTTCATCATGGTGACCGGGCGGGATGATTCCAGCCTGGCGGTCCAGATGATGAAGTTCGGAGCCTGCGATTATCTGCTGAAGGATACAACGTTCCTAGACCGATTGCCCGCAGTCGTGGATCGCACACGCCAGGAGGCGGAGACGCGGGAACTCCTGCGCCGGACCGAGCAGTCACTGCGTCAGAGTGAAGCCCGCCTGATGCGCGCCCAGAAAATTGCCGGCATGGGGAGTTGGGAGTGGAACATCCAGACCGGTGAAATCTATTGGTCCGATGAACTGTTTCATATCTTTGGCCTGGAGCCCGCCTCGCAGCCGAAAATTGAAATCGACTGGGTTTTCAGCCTGGTCAATCCGGTTGATCTGCCGTCTTTCAAGAAGGTTATGTTTGCGGCATCCAAGAACGGACAGCCTTTCAATGTTGTGTACCGGATTATCTCAAGCACCGAGGGTGAAGTCGTCGTAAACAGCCAGGGTGAGGTGGAGTGCGATGAAGACGGCCGTCCGCAGTTGGTCTCCGGTACGACCCTCGACATCACCGCCCGTATCCGGGCTGAAAGTGAAATCCAGCAGCTGATCAACTATGACACCCTGACCGGACTGCCCAATCGCAGCCTGCTTCACGATCGGCTGCGTCTGGCCATTTCCCAGGCAGCCCGTGAGCATGAGCTGGTCGGTGTCCTGTTTCTGGATCTGGATCGTTTCAAGAGCATTAACGAAACCCTGGGGCACCGCGTCGGCGACCGTCTGCTCAAGACCGTCGCCAAGCGTCTTTCGGCCTGTGTCCGCGAGAGTGATACCCTGGCCCGGTTGGGTGGGGATGAATTCGTTGCCATTCTGGTGGGGGTCAACAGCGCCGAGGGGATTACCACGGTTGCCAAAAAAATCCTGATGCTGATCTCCGAGCCGATCTATATCGACGATCAGGAAATTTACACCTCGGCAAGTATCGGAATTGCCGTCTATCCCATGGATGGGGACGACAGCCATACCCTGCTCAAGCATGCCGACCTGGCCATGTATCAGGCCAAGGAGCAGGATCGCAATAATTTCCAGTTCTTTTCCCGCGAGATGAACATCAAGGTTCTGGAGCGGATGATGCTGGAGAATTCCATGCGCAAGGCACTGGAGCGGGAGGAGTTTTTCCTGGTCTATCAACCCCAGGTGGATGCCCGTACCGGACGCATAACCGGCATGGAGGCGCTGCTGCGCTGGCAGCACCCCGATCTGGGGCTGCTGGCGCCGGACAAATTCATCTATCTGGCGGAAGAAACCGGTTTCATTATTCCAATCGGTGAGTGGGTGTTGCAAAGTGCCTGTCGCCAGAACAAGGCCTGGCAGAATCAGGGTTTGCCATCGGTGCGGGTCGCGGTAAACCTGTCGGCAAAGCAGTTCGGTCAGTATCACCTGGATGAAATGATTTCGGCCACCCTGATGGAAACCGGCCTGGACCCGGAATGGCTGGAACTGGAGATCACCGAAAGCGCCATCATGAAAAACGCCGACCAGAACGCCGTCATCCTGCGTAAACTGAAGGACATGGGCGTCAGCCTGGCCATTGATGATTTCGGAACCGGTTACTCGTCCCTGGCCTACCTCAAACATTTCCCCATCAGTCGCCTGAAAATCGACCGTTCCTTTGTCCGTGACATCACCACCAACTCCGATGATGCCGCCATTGCCGAGATCATCATCGCCATGGCCCAAACCCTCAAGCTGAGTGTTATCGCCGAAGGGGTTGAAACCCGGGCCCAGATGGAGCTGCTCTCCTTCAACAACTGTGTGGAGATGCAGGGCTACCTCTTCAGCCGCCCGGTGCCGGCGGCCCAGTTTTCCGAACTACTCATAAACGGCCTGAAATACTGATTTTGTCTTTATAATTTTTTTGCTTACCGGAAGTACAAGAGCGGGGCCTTGTAACAGGGTCCCGCTCTTGCTGTCTGATGAGTGAAAGTTTGAAGGCTTATTTGCGAAGGACGTTGATATTTACAGTAGCCGTTGCAACTCCTCCAACCCCGTCAGAAATCGTGTACGTGAAGCTGTCCGTACCTGTGTAATTTCTGCGAGGGGTATACTTAATTCCCGATCCAGCGGCGTTTATTGATATCAATCCTCCCTGTTTGCTTTTCGATACATCTGTTACGAACAATTTGTCACCATCACCATCGATATCATTTGCCAGCACAGGAATATTGATCGAAGTGTTTTTCACTGTTTTGGCCGAATCAGGTTTGGCAATGGGAGTGTCGTTAAGAGGGCTCACGGAAAGTGTCACAACCATGGGTGTACTATCTGTTGTTCCGTCGTTTGCTTTGAACGTAAAACTGTCAGGTCCAAAGTAATTCGCAGCCGGTGTGTAGACTATGTTCGGAGCAATTCCCCTCAGTGTGCCATGCGAGGGGGCGGTGACAACAGCGTATGTCAGCGCGTCGCCATCAATATCTGAAGCGGTCAATGAGATGTTTTGCGGTGTGTCTTCCAAAAGCACAAATACCTGATTACTTGCCGCCGGTGGATCATTGACCGGTGTTACACGTATGTTCACGGTAGCTGTCTCGCTAAACATTTTCCCATCCATTACTTCATATGTAAAGCTGTCAGTACCGTTGTAATCCGGATAAGGCGTGTAGGTAATGTCCGGGTAGACGCCGGTTACCCAGCCATGTGCCGGTGCACTTGTCAGGATGTATGTCAATTTGTCTCCATCGACATCTGATCCGGACAGTGAAAAGTTAATGTGAGTGTCTTCGTTCGTGGTTATTGACAGGTTATCGGCCACCGGTTGATGATTTACCGTGATTGTGATCTTTGCCATAGCTGAAGCAGCGCCATACAATGCGTTGAATTCAATGGTGTCTTGGCTGAAAAATCCGGAGCCTGGCGTATAGGTGAAATTCGGTGCGGTACCGCTCAATGTTCCGTGTGCAGGACCGGTTTTGATGGTGTAGGCAATTTTTCCGCCATTGCCGACACTGCCGGCGAGTTTTATGGCAACAGGTCTGCCTTCATCGGTGATAATATTCTGGGAATCGGCAGTGAGCGGATTGTAAAGGCGCAGATATCTCACTCCGCCTGATACGGTTGCAAAGAGAAGCGAGCCATCCCGGGAGGTTTTCAGGCGGCCTTGAATATACGCGCGGTTTCCCTGGTTTGTGAAATTATCCTCAAAATTATAGGGCGCCAGCGGGGCAAATGACACCGTGTCAAAGGATCGTACTTCCGGACTTCCGGACCAAGTAAAATATACAATGTTTTCTGCGGGGTGATAGACGACACCGATTGGCTGTGGGCCGGCATACTGTCCGATGGTTGCAATTTTTCTGAGGGCAGCGTCGTATATGAATGTGCCCCCATAGGTCGGGACGGCAAACTGGCTTCCGTTATGGTTAACTCCCATCTCGTAGTTAAACCAACCGGTGCCGTCTGTGTATCCCGACTTGCGAAGCAAATCCCCATTAATCCCCCGGTATCTGCCGAGTGGCCCATCCGAGCTGTTGCTCTCTACAAAACCGGTGATACTGCCATCACTGCTGCTGGTCAACATGGTGTCCTGCCGTACCGATGGGGCGATCAGCGTGGTTACACCCGTGGCAGGGTTGTACCGTCGCATGGGTACCCAGCCCGATCCTTCGAATCGTGATGTGATCAGGATCGTGCCATCATTGCTGTAAGCGACGGAGAATGTTCCATCTTCGTACGGTGTACGCGGGAAAATTACTTTTTTGTTTGTCCCGGTCTGCAGATCCACCAGATGGATCCAGACTTCGGCTTCTGAGTGCAGGCTTTCGGCAACAGCCAGAGTGTTTCCATCCGGTGACAGGTCAATTCCATGAAGAGAGGCACCCGCTGTATATGGTGTTATCAGGTAATTACTCAGAACAAATGGCGGCAGAAAAGTATTCGAGCTGATCTTGTATTGAAGGACTGCACCACGTTCCGTGATATAGACAATGTCGCGTGTGGAGTCATACACCATGTCCATCCGGTTTGGAGCTGGAATGAGGATTCCGGAAGCGTATGCGTATTGACCCTGGGTTATGCACATAAATCCCAGGAAGAACAACGCTGCCAGTTTGTGGGCATGTGCGGTTTGCAGCACTTTTAAAACTCGATTCATGCGGGACATTGTGGTTTTCTCCTTGTGGTATTGTGATTATTGCGATGTAAAAGTTTAATTCTAATTTTATAATTGCATATATCTAACATTTTGATGGGCGTTATGCAATTTCTTTCCGGATATGTTGGAGTGATCTATGTACTCTTCATCATTTCCGTGTGGTACATCCGCCCTTTTACAAAGACGCTTCATTTCTTAAATGCTTTTGTGGTATATCTGAATGCTATTTGACCGTAAAGGATCACATATGTCCCATTCAAGCATAATCATAAAAGGCGCCTGCGAGCACAACCTCAAGTGCATCGATGTAGAAATTCCCCGCGACCAGCTGGTGGTTATCACCGGCATCTCCGGATCGGGCAAATCGACCCTGGCCTTTGACACCATCTATGCCGAAGGGCAGCGCCGCTATGTGGAATCGCTCTCCGCCTACGCCCGCCAGTTTCTGGAGCAGATGGAAAAGCCGGATGTGGAATCCATCGAAGGGCTTTCGCCGGCCATCTCCATCGAGCAGAAAACCACCAGCAAAAATCCACGCTCCACCGTCGGCACTGTTACGGAGATCTACGACTACCTGCGCCTGTTGTTTGCCCGGGTCGGACGTCCGCACTGCACCTCCTGCGACAAAGAGATTACCTCCCAGACCGTCTCCCAGATGGTGGACCAGATCATGCTCTCTCCGCCCGGCACCAAACTGACACTGCTGGCCCCCATGATCCGTGGCCGCAAGGGGGAGTACAAGAAGGAACTCAACCAGCTGCGCAAGGAGGGTTTCACCCGGGTCATCATTGATGGAAAACCGTTGGAACTGGCCGAAGAGATCGAGCTGGACAAGAAGAAAAAGCATGACATTGACATAGTGGTGGACCGGATTGTGGTCAAGGAGGGCGTGCAGCGCCGCCTGGCCGATTCGCTGGAGACCGCCCTGCACCATGCCGACGGGGTGGTGAAGGTGTCAGTTGCTACGGCTCTATCCGAAGAGCCCCAGGAACCGGGTAAGCGATCAAAGCCGGAGAAGGAGAAGGTTTTGATCTTCTCCGAGAAGTTGGCCTGTGTGGACTGCGGCATCTCCTATCAGGAAATCACTCCGCGGCTGTTTTCTTTTAACAATCCCCACGGAGCCTGCCCGGAGTGCACCGGTCTGGGTACCCGCATGTATTTCGACGCCGATTTGGTCATACCCAATCAGGAGCTATCCCTGCGGGAAGGGGCGATTGCACCCTGGGAAAAACGGCTGTCGGGCTGGTTTCACCTGATTCTGGACGCCCTGGCCAAGGCTTACAAATTCGATATCCGCAAGCCCTTTAAGGAACTGCCCGACAGTGTCCGGGATGTGATCCTGAATGGCTCCAAGGGGGAAAAAATCGAATTCTGGTGGGAAGAGGACGGCGATCGTCGCCACACCTATCAGAAGGAGTTCGAGGGTGTGCTGAACAACCTGCAGCGCCGCTGGCGTGAGACCGAGTCCGACGCTGCCCGGGAAGAGCTGGAAAAGTACATGAATGTCATGCCCTGCCCGACCTGTAACGGGGCCCGCTTGCGTCCCGAGGCGCTGCATGTGCTGGTGGGGAGCAGGACGATCAGGGATGTGACGGCACTGGCAATTCGCGATTGCCTGGTGTTTTTCGAGGAGCTGACGGTAAAGCTGACCGACAAGGAACAGGAGATTGCCCGCCGGATCCTCAAGGAGATTCGCGAACGGTTATCCTTTCTGGTCAACGTGGGGCTGGATTACCTCTCGCTGGACCGCACGGCCGGGACCCTGTCCGGCGGTGAGGGACAGCGCATCCGCCTGGCAACCCAGATCGGTTCGTCCCTGGTGGGGGTGCTGTACATCCTGGATGAACCCTCCATCGGCCTGCATCAGCGCGACAATGCCCGTCTATTGGACACCCTCCGGCATCTGCGCGATATCGGCAATACGGTGCTGGTGGTGGAACATGACGAAGAGACCATTCTGGAGGCGGATTACCTGCTGGATATGGGGCCGGGTGCCGGCGTGCATGGCGGCGAGGTTGTGGCCCAGGGGACTCCGGCCGAGGTTATGAAAAATCCGGCTTCGCTGACCGGGCGCTATCTCTCCGGCGAACTGACGATTGCCGTGCCCAAAAATCGGCGTACAGGCACCAAACAGCTGCAGATTGTCGGGGCCACGGAGAATAATCTCAAGGATGTCACAATCGAGATACCCCTGGGGGTTATGACTTGTGTGACCGGCGTCTCCGGGTCGGGCAAGTCCACTCTGGTGATCGATACCCTGCACAAGACCCTCAGCCAGCGGCTCTATCGCAGCCGGGAAAAGGCCGGGGCCGTGCGGGATGTGCTGGGGCTGGAATATCTGGATAAGGTCATCAACATCGACCAGTCCCCCATCGGCCGTACCCCGCGTTCTAATCCGGCCACCTATACCAATGTTTTTGGTGATATCCGCGACCTGTTCGCCAATTTGCAGGAATCCAAGCTGCGTGGCTACAAACCGGGACGCTACTCCTTCAATGTTAAGGGGGGGCGTTGTGAAGCCTGCTCCGGCGACGGCATCATCAAGATAGAAATGCACTTTCTGCCGGATGTGTACGTGGAGTGTGAGGTCTGCAAAGGGGCCCGTTACAACCGCGAGACCCTGGAGGTGCATTACAAGGGCAAATCCATTGCCGATGTGCTGGGAATGACCGTTTCCCAGGCCTTGGAGTTCATGGGGGCCATCCCGCGTATCAAGAACAAACTCAAAACCCTGGAGGAGGTCGGTCTGGGGTATATCACCCTGGGTCAGTCGGCCACAACCCTGTCGGGGGGCGAAGCCCAGCGGGTCAAACTCTCCAAGGAACTCTCCAAGCGCTCCACTGGCCGGACTATCTACATCCTGGATGAGCCGACCACCGGTCTGCATTTCCACGATATCGCCAAGCTGCTGGATGTGCTGCATACGCTGGTGAATGCCGGAAATACGATCGTGATCATTGAGCATAATCTGGATGTGATCAAGACCGCCGACTGGATCATCGACCTGGGGCCGGAAGGGGGCGACCGGGGGGGGGAGATCATCGCTGCCGGCACACCGGAGCAGGTGGCAAAGGTCGTCCGTTCATTTACTGGCCAGTATCTGCGCAAGATGCTCTGACGTCACTCTCCGTACATTCCGTTATTTTGCCATCGGCGCTGACTTAGTTTTAGCGCCGATGGCAGTGATACAAAAATTCCACGCTAAATTTACGTAGATTTCCCCCCGCGATTCTGACAATAAAAAAATCAGTGGTATACTTTTGAGGTTGATTGTTCACTTGGTAATGAGATCGGAAACGCCAGTAAATCGGTCATCATCCGGTAATTGTGGGCATGGCCCTCTGTCCTGGTCTGATAGTTGTCGCTGAAAAGGTGAAAACACAGGAACATGACGCGGGGAGCTGGTTGCTGGCGCTGAATCATCGGCGTGAAAGAAGCACATCCGGGCGCCCCTGGTACACCAAAACCGTATGACTAGGTATGACCATGGCCATGTTTGGAGAACTGAACGATCTTTTGTATGCGAAGCCCGTCGACCTGCCGGTTTTCAACCCGATAGCCATCGAGCTGCTGAATCTGCTGGAAGGGTCTGAGACAGACTTTTTCAGGGTTGTCAGCACAATTAAGCAGGATCAGGCGCTCTCGGCGCACGTTCTCCGCATGGCAAACTCCTCGTCGTATATCGGTCGGGTAAGTTGTGAAACGATTGAAAAGGCCGCTATCCGCCTGGGAGCCCATCAAATTGCCAACCTGGCGATTGCCGCCTCCCACGCCGCCTTGCACACATCACATCACGCCGTTGTCCATGAGATCATGCAGGATCTGTGGCTGCACTCCCACGCCTGTGCCCTGGGCTGCCGGTCGATTGCATCCATGACCGGTCACCAGCGCCTGGCCGATCACGCCTACATGGCCGGGCTGCTGCATGACATCGGCAAGCTGTATATCCTCAAGGCCATGGAGACAATCTGCTCCCTGCCGAACAGTTCCTACTGTATTGACCGGGAACTGCTGGTGAACCTGTTTTCAAAACTGCATGTGGAGCTGGGCAGCCGTATCATGGCCGCGTTCAACCTGCCGGAGCTGTACCGTCAGGTGGTGGCTTGCCACCACGCCCATCAGCTTGAATCCGATATCATTATCGACCGGGTGCTCGCAATTGTGAAACTGGTCAACTTCAACAGCCGCAGATTCCAGCTGGACCTGTATCCCACCGTTGACTACTTTGGCGACAGCTCACCGGAGCTCAGCACGCTCACCATGGATGAAGGGGTGCTGGTAAAGCTGGAAGAGGTTATGGTGAGCGCCAAAGACAGTATCTGAAAGCAGGCCGCAGGGCCTTGATTCATCCGCAGCGGGTCCGGTGGTGTACCGAAATGCATGACAAACGGCCTGTTCCTGTCGTATTCTCCCCCCATGAAAAAATTTCTGCTGCCACATCTGATCTGTCCGGCCTGCCTCCCGCGGGAGCAGGGCCTGACGCTCTCCGCCCGGCGAACCGAAGGTGACGACATCATCAGCGGGGAGCTTGCCTGCAAAAGGTGCTGCCGGAGCTTTCCGATCTGCGACGGCATTGCCACGCTGCTGCCCGATCCGCAGGGGTACGTCACCGGCGGCCAGATGCGCTATGACGAGGGTGAAATGGTCAACCGTTATCTCTGGAGCCATTATGCCGATCTGGCCGGTGATGCCGATGTGGCTGCTGCCGTCACGGCCTGGAGCGGATTGCTGGGGGCTTCTGCCGCCTGCTCGCTGGACAGCGGCTGCGCCGTGGGGCGCCTGACCTTCGAGATGGCCTGCCGTTCCGATTGGGCGGCCGGTTTCGACCTGTCAGTCGGGTTTGTGCGGGCGGCCCGCCGGTTGGCGCAGGAGCGGAGCTGTACCTTTTCGCTCCCGTTGGAGGGACATCTCCGCGAGAAATTCCATGTTCAGCTGCCCGAAACCTGGCGGGTCGACAATCTGGAGTTCGTGGTGGCCAACGCCCTGGCGGCCCCCTTTGCAAAGGGCACTTTCCGGCAGGCCTCGTCCCTGAATCTGCTGGACCGCGTCAGCCATCCCCTTGCCCATCTCTTTGACATCAACCGTCTGCTGGCCCCCGACACGGCCCGCTTCGTCTTTGCCGATCCCTTCTCTTGGTCGACCTCCTCTGCTCCGGAAGAGCGCTGGCTGGGGGGCACGGTCAGCGGAGAGTATCCCGGGCGGGGCGTCGACAATGTGCGTGGTCTTCTGCAGGGCCGGAACCGGATCATAAATCCGGCCTGGCGGATCGAAGGAGAAGGGGTCGTATCATGGAGCATGCGTACCCATAGTAATCATCGTGAACTGATCCGAAGCCAGTATCTTATCGCTCAACGGTGATGGTACACTGGGGGGGAGCACGGCACGTACGCCAAAGGAACCGGAATGTCACACCTTGATCAGACCATATCGCGTCGCCTGGTCTTCGCCATTGCCCTGACCACCGTTACCCTGGTCGCTGAGATAATCGGCGGGTTATGGTCCAACTCCCTGGCGCTGTTGTCCGACGCCGGACACGTCTTTCTCGATCTGTTTGCCCTGCTGCTCTCGCTGGGGGCCATCAAGCTGGCGGCGCAGCCGGCCGGGGAACGTCATTCCTTTGGCCTGCACCGGGCCGAGGTATTGGCCTCGCTGATCAACGGCCTGACCGTCTTTATCATGGCGCTGGGGATTCTCTACGAAGGGAGCAAACGCCTGATCGCCCCGGAGGAGGTCAAGACGCTTCCCATGCTGGTGATCGCGGTCCTGGGACTGATCGCCAACCTGCTGGCCGCCCGCGGTCTGCACGGCCATGCCCACGACGATCTGAATGTACGCAGCGCCTTTCTGCATGTGCTGGGTGATGCGGCCGCCTCGGTGGGGGTGATTGCCGGAGCGCTGCTGATGCGCTACACCGGCTGGTACCAGGCCGATCCACTGATATCCATGGCCATTGGTATCCTGATCCTGGTGGGAGCCGGCCGGCTGCTGCGTGAGGCCGTCCATATCCTGATGGAAGGGGTGCCGCGCGGCCTGTCGGTGGAACGGGTGGCGGGGCATCTGCGGGGGATCGAAGGGGTGCTGGCTGTACACCACCTCAACCTCTGGGCGGTCTGCTCCCACATCTTCGCCCTGTCTGCCCACGTGGAGATCGACGCAAGCTACGACGGCCAGCGCAGCCAGTTGCTGCACCGCATCGAGCATGAACTGCAGCACGAATTCCATATCACCCACACCACCATTCAGTTCGATTGCTCCAGCTGCAACGGCGGCCCGCTTTTCAAGGAGCTCAGCCACATGGAGCGGCGGTCGTCCGGCTGCGGGCACGACCACTGAAGGGAAGCGCTGTCATGCGTATAACGATCAGGATATACGGTTCACTTCGCCTCGGGCGCTTCGAGGTTGCCGAGCGTGAGTATCCCGCCGGAACCCTGGTGCTCGACGTGGTTCGCGATCTGGGGATCGGCGAGGAATACCTGATCCGCCTGCGCAACGGAGTACATGCCGCCTGTGACGAACCGCTGCGGGAGGGTGATACACTTTCGCTGCTGCCGATGCTTGATGGTGGTTGAAGAATGATCGATTTGTTGTAAAATCCCCCCACAGTGAGATGCCCAGCCGGGCGGAATGCATTAACCAAAATCAGGAGGGAAGCATGCAGATACTGAGTCAGAATCCCGTGGCCGATCCGTCTTCGGTCGTGTATCGCCGCTGTGTTGTCGATCTGGCGGCCGGTACGACCACGCAGGAAGATGTCCCCTGCCGTAATCTGGAGGATGTTCTGGGCGGTTTCGGACGCTCCTATCAGATTCTGGCGGAGCGCCGGATCACCCAGGCCTACTGCCCGGAAAATCCGCTGATCCTCAACATCGGCCTGCTGACCGGCAGCTCTGTCATGACCGGCCTGCGGGCCTATTTTTCATCCTACAGTCCACTCAAACAGTCCAACCGGGGGCTGCCATCGGCCATGTGGTCGGCCGGCAGCGGCAATTTCGGCAGCAAACTGAAGTGGAGCGGGGTGGATGAGGTTATCTTTGAAAACCGTTCCGACCGGCCGGTGTATGCCGTTTTTTCAGAAGGCCCCGACGGCGCCCGGGTGGAACTGAAGCCGGCCGATGCCCTGCTGGGACTGACGGCCCATGAAAAAATCATGGCGCTGCAGCGGGAGTACCGTGATGCCCATTTTGCCGTGATCGGACCGGCCGGCGAGAATTATGACAGCGTCTACATGGGGGCGGTGGTGCTGAGCACTGACAATCAGCTCAAATCGGGGGAGGCCAAATCGCGCTTTGCCGGTCGGGGCGGCATGGGGAGCATGATGGGCTACAAGAACCTGATTGCCATCGTGGCCCAGAGCAGTGACAAGATGCCGGTGGTCAACGCCGATATGCGTGATGTCAACCGCGACGTCCTCAAGAACGGCGGCTCGGCCCGCTTTCAGCCGGTCAGCCATGGTGGCCATGGCGGCACCTGGGCCAATATCGATGTGCTGCAGGTCTTTCACGCCGTACCGGAAAACAACTTCCGCCCCACGGGAGGCGAGGAGGTGGCCGGGCTGTTCCGGCCGAACGTGGAAAAGGATTTCCATATCCGGAGCGAGGCCTGTCTGCGCTGCGGTATCCGTTGCCACAACAACCTCTACCATCGCAACCCGGACGGCTCCCCCGGACCTCTGGCGGCCAAGTTCGATTTTGAGCCGCTGATCCTGTTCGGTTCCAATATCGGCATCAATGACAGCCGTCAGGTGGCCGAGCTGATCCATCTCTGCGATTCCCTCGGCATGGATGCCATCTCCCTGGGCACGACGATCTCCTACGTGCTGGAGTACAACGCCCGTCACCCCGAAGCGCCGCTCTGCAACGGGGCCCGTTTCGGGCAATTCCCGCAGATCAGAGAACTGGTGGAACTGACCGGCCGGGGCGGATTGGCCAGCGTCGGCCGGGGTGTCAAACGACTTTCCGAACAGCTGGGCGAAACCTCCTACGCCATGCATGTCAAGGGGCTGGAGCTGCCGGCCTACCTGCCCGAAACCAACCCCGGCTATGCCTTTGCCATTGCCGGCGGCCACATGTCCATGGGGACGCACATGTACCTGGCCAAGGAGGGCAAGGCCAGCGTGGAGGCCTGGGTGGAGGTCATCACCCGCATGGGGCTTCTGCAGGTCGGCTATGACATGATCGGTCTCTGCAAGTTTGTGGGGGTTGGCATGGGGCATGAGCTGATCCCCCGGGCGATTTACCAGGCCACCGGCCTGCAGATCCCATCGGAAGAGATCGTAGCCAGTGTGCGCCGTGCCTATCTGCGCGGCCTGGCCCTTGAACTGCGCCAGGGCTACCAGGATGATGAGTATACCCTGCCGCCGCAGGTGTTCGACAGTCCCAATCCAGCCGTAACGCTGCCGGCCTTCATCACCAGGGAGTCCTTTGCCAGCATGAAAGCGGGGATCTGGGCAGTTTTTAAGGACGAGCTGGCCGGACTATTGCCGGAATAGGGGGGGCTATGGAGATTATCGGTACTCAGTTTATCAACGGCCAGCGCAGCGGCCGGTCGGCGCACCCCTTTAAATCACGAGCTGCCGCCAGTGGTGCTGACCTTCCCTGGACTTTTTATCAGGCCGGGCCAGAGGATGTGCAACAGGCGGTGACTACTGCCGCCGCGGCCTTCGAGGAATTCCGCCTGACCAGCCCGGAACAGCGGGCCCGCCTGCTGGATAGCATTGCCGAAGAACTGGAGGCGCTTGGTGACGACTTCCTGCAGGTGGTCATGCAGGAGAGTGGTTTGCCGGAGGCCCGGGTGCGGGGTGAACGCCTGCGTACCAGCAACCAGATGCGCCTGTTTGCCCGGGTTCTGCGGCGGGGTGATTTTCTTGGTGCCCGTATCGATCTCGCTCTGCCGGAGCGACAGCCGCTGCCGCGCCCCGATATCCGCCAGTACCGCGTCCCCCTGGGACCGGTAGCGGTTTTCGGGGCCAGCAATTTCCCCTTGGCCTTTTCCGTCGCCGGAGGTGATACGGCCTCGGCCCTGGCGGCCGGTTGCCCGGTAGTGGTCAAGGCCCATCCCGGCCATCCGGCCACCTCAGAGCTGGTGGCGGTTGCGCTGGTGCGTTCCCTGCAGCGCTGCGGGCTTCCGGCGGGGGTCTTCGGCCTGCTGTTCGGTGACCTGATCGGGGTCGAGCTGGTCAAGGCCCCCGGCATCAAAGCGGTGGGCTTCACCGGCTCGCGCACGGCCGGGCAGGCCCTCTGCCGGCTGGCAGCTGAACGCCCTGAACCGATCCCGGTCTTTGCCGAGATGTCCAGCATCAACCCGCTGATCGTTCTGCCCGGTGCCCTGAAGGAACGCAGCCCGCAGATTGCCGCCGGCCTGGCCGCCTCGGCCACCCTGGGGAGCGGACAGTTCTGCACCAAGCCGGGTCTGGTGATCGGCCTCACAGGGGAGCCCTTTGAGGCGTTTTGCGGGGAGTTGGCGGCCGCCCTGGAGGCCAGGGAGCCCTGTGTGATGTTGACGGCGGGGATTCTGCAGAACTATCAGGACGGTATCAAACGGCTTGAGAGTCGGCCCGGCATCACACGACTGGCCGGTGGCATGGCCGCAGCGGGCTGCGCTCAGGCGGCTCTTTTTCGGGCAGACCGTTCGCTGCTGCATGATGGCCGGCACCTGCTGGAGCAGGAAGTCTTCGGACCGGTTACGCTGCTGGTGGAGGTGGCCGATTGTGAGGAGTTGTTGGCGGCACTGTCAGCGATGCAGGGGCATCTGGCCGCCAGCCTGTTTGCAGGGCAGGAGGAGTTGCAGGAGTGTCAGCCGCTGATTCAGGCGCTGGAAAGCCGGGTTGGTCGGATCATCCTCAACGACTATCCGACCGGCGTGGATGTCTGTGATGCCATGCTGCACGGCGGCCCCTATCCGGCCACGTCCGACAGCCGGGCCACCTCGGTCGGTTCTCTGGCCATCGACCGTTTCCTGCGGCCGGTCTGCTATCAGGGCTATCCGGACAGCCTGCTGCCAACCGCCCTGCAGGATGCAAATCCGCTGGGAATTTTGCGGCTGGTAAACGGGGAGTGGAGCCGTGATGGAATGATGGTCGACTGAATGCATGGCCGGTTTTTTTGTCCGTACATGCTTTGTGAACTGCAGGGATTCTTGGTGAGGTGTTACGGGTGAACGAGTCCGAACTTTCTTCGTATTTCGAGTGCACAGCCGTAGTTCCTCACGGCATAGTCAAGCGCGGTCTCACATATGACAGCACATTCTTCTGCTGCCGCACGTTTTACTTCAAGCTCTCTTTCTGCAGTCAGTTTGTGAGCATGTTCATTCAGTTTGGCATGTGCTGCTTCCAGTCTCTTGATTTCCGCCAGTAGGTTCTCAATGATATGTTCGTGTGCAGCTGAAGCAACGTTGGACTCGCTTTTGTTGTGTGTAAGCCACTTCAGTGCACTATCAATGATCCCTTCCATGCTTCACCTCGTAGTAGTGAGTAGGGCGTGTACCATTCTTGGATTATTGTTTTTATTTATTCAACAGTTACGGATTTTGCCAGATTCCTGGGCTGATCCACGTCGGTACCCTTCAGGACAGCGATATGGTAGGCCAGTAGCTGCAGGGGGACCGACAGCAGTAGCGGGTCCAGATCCTCATTCAGAGTCGGTATTCCGATCACATCCTCTGCTCTTCCCTTAACCTCTTCATCCTCTCCTGTGCAGAGCGCAATCACCCGACCGCTACGGGCGATGACCTCCTCCATGTTAGAAACAGTCTTTTCATAGGCACTGTTCTTCGGTACCAGCATGACCACCGGCACCTCCTCATCAATCAGGGCAATCGGGCCATGTTTCATTTCGCCGGCCGGGTAGCCTTCGGCGTGGATGTAGGAAATCTCCTTCAGTTTCAAGGCGCCTTCCAGAGCGATCGGGAAGTTTTTACCGCGCCCCAGATAGAGGAAATCCCGGGCATTCATGTATTTTTTTGCAATCTTTTCCGTCTCGGCGTTCAGCAGCAGGCACTCCTCCAGCATGGCGGGTACCTTTTTGAGGGCCTGAATCATGCGTTGACCGGAGGCGGCGTCCAGGGTGCAGTTGGCATGCCCCAGGCGGATCGTAAACAGGTACAGGGCGGTCAGCTGGGTGACGAAGGCCTTGGTGGAGGCCACCCCGATCTCCGGTCCGGCGTGGGTGTAGATGACGCTGCCGGCTTCGCGGGCGATGGAGGAATCCACTACGTTGCAGATGGCGGTCACCATTGCGCCGCGGGATTTGGCTTCCCTCAGGGCTGCCAGGGTGTCGGCGGTTTCACCGGACTGTGAAATGACCATTACCAGAGTGTTGTCGTCGATGACCGGATTGCGGTAGCGGAATTCGGAGGCGATATCGACTTCCACCGGAATGCGGCAGTAGCCCTCAATGTAGAATTTACCCACCAGGGCGGCATGCCAGGAGGTGCCGCAGGCGATGATCACCATGCGCTTGACCGCAGCCAGCTGACGCTCACTGAAATTGAGGTCTTCCAGGTAGACATCCCCGTCGGTTTCCAGCAGGCGTCCGGCGATGGTGTCACGTACGGCCCGGGGCTGCTCGTGGATCTCTTTCAGCATGAAGTGTTTGTAGCCACCCTTCTCAGCCATGAGCGGTGACCAGTCGATGTGCCGGGGCTTCTTATCCAGAGTTGCGCCGGCAATGGTGGAGAATGTGGCTGTGGCGTCGCGAAAGACGACCATTTCGCCATCTTCCATGAAGACCATCTCGCGGGTATGGGCCAGAATGGCAGGAATATCCGAAGCGACGAAAAATTCCTCCTGCCCCAGGCCGACCACCATGGGGGAGCCCAGTTTGGCGGCAATCATGGTGCCCGGTTCTTTTTCGTTGAGGATGCAGACTGCATAGGCGCCGTGCAGTTCGTGCAGTGCCTGACGGGCGGCCTGCTCGAAACCGGGGGCGGTCTTGAGTTTCTCCTCCACAAGATGGGCGATGATCTCCGTGTCGGTATCGCTCTTGAAAGTATGCCCGGACAGTTTGAGCTGTTCTTTCAACTGCAGGTAGTTTTCGATGATTCCGTTGTGCACCACGATAATCGAGCCGGCCTTGTGCGGATGGGCGTTAATTTCCGAGGGGCGGCCGTGGGTGGCCCAGCGGGTGTGCCCGATGCCGATAACCCCGGAGAGCGGCTGCTCGCGCAGCAGATTCTCCAGGTTGACCAGTTTCCCTTCACTGCGGCGTGTTCCTGATTCGCCATCCTGAAGGGTTGCAATACCGGCCGAGTCGTAGCCGCGGTACTCAAGTTTCTTGAGTCCTTCCAGGATGATGGGGGTGGCCTGCTGCCCGCCGATATATCCAACAATTCCACACATTCAGGTATCCTCCGGATAAATTTGTTCCAGTCTATATTTTTGTTATTCGCCGTTCAGGTGCGGCACCTGCACAACCATCAGAAACAGGCCGATGCGGGTCAGCATTTCGGAAAATTTGAGATAATCCACCGGTTTGGTGACATAGCAGCTGCAGCCCAGATCGTAGCAGTTCTGGATCTCCCGTGGATCTTCCGTGGTTGTCAGCATGATGACCGGCATCTTGCGCAACTCCGGATCGGCCTTGATCCTGCGCAGTACGTCGACTCCATTGACCCGCGGCATGCGGATATCCAGCAGCATCATGTAGGGCTGGCCATGCTGGCGGCGCGGCGCATCACCGGCCGGCGATCCGAACAGGAAATCGAGCGCCTCCTGCCCGTCCTTGAGACGGAAGATGGGGTTGGCGATTCCAGATTCCTGCAGGTTGTCCCTGATCAGCTCGGCGTGACCATCGTCGTCCTCTGCGATCAGGATTGTTACCTCTTTTTTTGGCCCTTTTATCATGATGTTTCCTTGTGTGCAGTTGCTGCCGGAGCAGGCCGGTTTTTACGCCGGTACCGTCGCTGTCGGCAGTGTGACGATGAAACGGCTGCCGGCGCCGGGCTCTGATTGTACGGAAATCGAGCCACCCAGCCGGTCGATGATCCGGCGGGCCATGGTCAGGCCGAGTCCCTCTCCCGCAGTTCCGTTGACGTCGATCCGGTGAAAGATTTCCCAGATGCTGTCGATATGATCGGGGCTGATACCGATGCCGTTGTCCTCGAAGATATAGTTCGTGCCTGAGGGACATGGCTCACTGAAGATGCGAACCACCAACGGGCGGTCCGGCGAACGGTATTTGATGGC
This sequence comes from uncultured Geobacteraceae bacterium, assembly GCA_942493195.1. GTDB lineage: Bacteria > Desulfobacterota > Desulfuromonadia > Geobacterales > Pseudopelobacteraceae > CAIPTY01. Next base: position 606,150 of record OW818669.1, read on the forward strand.
ATTATCAAGCAGGTTGCTGAAAACCTGGTTGATCTGTACTGCGTCGGCCAGACAGGGAGCCAGAAAACCATGCTCTATCCGGGCACCTGCGGCTTCGATCTGGTAGGTCAGAGAGGCCTCTATTTTCAACATGATAGCCTGTATGTCAAGTGTTTCGTAACAGAGAGCGGCCCGCCCCAGGCGGGACAGGCGCAGAAGGCCGCTCAACAGGGTATCCATCTTCTCGATACTGTTGGTAATAAAGCCCAGCGACTTGGGGATACTCTCGCGGATAATCGGGTGGAGCAACTTCAATTCCTGCTCCTCAAGAGCGAGAGTAGCAATGATCTGGTCGATCTCCTGGCAATATTTTGCCAGTTTGCGGCTGAATCCCTGGACGTTGATCAGTGGAGACCGCAGGTCGTGTGAGGCCACGTAGACGATGCTCTCCAGCTCCTTGTTTTTGCGCTGGAGTTCAAGCATCAGCCGGTCACGTTCGGTTTCAGCCTGTTTGCGGGGGGTAATGTCGATGATTGTTCCGACCATGCCGGCCAGAGTACCTTTTGTATCGTTAAAGGTAGCCTTGTAAAAAATGACGGTGTGGCTGATGCCGTCGGCATAGCGCAGTTGGGTTTCGTACATCTGCGCCCCGGGTTGGGAGAATAATTCTTCATCAGCTTCCAGGAAGGCTTCTGCAACGGCGGCTGGAAAGATACCGTCAACGGTCTTTCCGACAATCTCTTCTCGAGACAGTCCCCAGCACTCTTCAAAGGCCCTGTTGCATCCCTGGTAGAGGCCGTTGGAGTCCTTGTAGAAAATCGGATTGGGGATGGCGTCGATCAGCGTCTGCAGCAGGCGCAGCTGATTGATAAGTTCATGCATCATATGATCTAGCTGGCGTTCGGTGGCCTTGTGACCGGATATCTCGCGCTGCAGCTCTGCATTGGCTCGGGTCAGGTCGCGGGAACGTTCCTCAACGCGCAGCTCAAGGGTTTCGTTTGCGTAGGATATTTCCCGAAAACGGAGTGTCAGGGCTTTTGACATCGCCTTGAAATTCTGGATCAGCTGATCCAGTTCGGTAATCATGCTGGAGGGCCAGGCCTCAATCTTCTCACGGGTGAGCCGCTCCGGCAGGTCGGTTGTCAGTTGGGAGATCCGTCGCAGAGGGGCTGCCAGTCTCATGGAGGCCATCATCGACGTAATCAGAGCCATGAAGTTGAGGATCAGAACGACCAGCAGCGAGTTGATATGTTCCTTCAGGATCAGCCGCTGGTAGTACAGATAGGGGACTTCGGCTACAGCAACCCACCGTTGACGGTTCTCAAGTGGAGCGGTGATGCTGAAGGTAGATTGTGCCGCGCGCTGCCAGAGCGGCAGCTGTGTTGCCGGATGCGGCATGCAGCGGTCGATTGATTCCCTGGGGATACGGTTTGTGACTCCGTCCGGGCATGGGTTGAATATGCTTCCTGTTGTATTGCCTTCACTGGTGCTGCAGACTACCCTGTTCTGATCATCGAGAATCGTGATGCTGTGATGCTGTTTGATTCTCAGGGATTTCAGGCGTTGGGCAATCACACTGCCGGTAAGCTGAGCGTACTCAGACAATTCTTGGCCGTCAGGGCGCTGTTGCAGCCAGAAGCGTGTCTCATACACAGCAATCCTGGAACTGTCCTGGAGCCAGTCGTACAAATCATGCATGTGGCGCTTGTCCAAGTCCTGTCCGTGGATGATCATAATAACCACTGCCGGTATGGCAACGGTGGCCATCATCAGGTTGAAGATCATGGTCTGGATAGGAACGGTGGGTGTTGCTGAAGGCCTGGCGTAACCGGAAAGTGATGGAAAAAAGCTTAATAAAAGGCTGGCGGCCAGTGTGTTGCTTATGCCGATGACCCAGTACATCAATATGGCGGCTACGGTTCCCAGCACCGGCACATGCATGACATACAGGAAGAAGATCCAGATCAGCGGCGCCCCGATCAGAGGCCAGAAGACCGCATCATAGAGGATGATGTTGCGGCTGGACCCGCGGCGGAGCAGATAGCCGACAAAAACCGGCTCGAGGCAGAGCCAGACCATTGCGTAGGGATGTCCGAACAGTTCGATCGTCCAGGATGACGAAATTACAGCTACGAGAAGCCCCCAGCGGATGCCGAACAGGCGCACTGCAATAATCGTGGCGATGCTTCCGAACAGGTAACTGAAACCGGTGAACAGCGGCAGGGCGAAAAAGTTGCCTGCAAAGCCACCTGCAATCAGTCCGATCAACAGCAGCACCGTCGTGCTGTTCAGTGTCAGTTTTTCGTGGGGATTGTGCACCAGCTGCTCCTGTAGGCTGACTGAAGAGAATCTGTATACCATACAATTGCAGTCATGGTAAGACGATTCGGTTATATATTGCAAAAGACAGATTTGGTCTTGAAGTGTAGTGGAATTGCGGCTATCATTCGAATACTTCAAGCCAAGAGGTAAGAGTTGTGAATATCGAGCAGATGAAACTGGTCCTGCGGGAGATGCTGGCGAAAAGCGACCTGACACCGTGTGTGGTCGGTCATCGCGGCGTTGGAAAAACCGCTGGTATTATACAGGTATGCCGGGAAGCCGGCTGGCGATATGTCTCCCTGCGACTCGGGCAGATGGAGGTGGGGGACCTGGTTGGCATCCCCTTCCGCGAGGGGGGTGTCATGCACTGGTCACGTCCATCCTGGTGGCCGGGTGACAATGACCCCCCAACGGTGGTGCACTGCGACGAACTCAACCGGGCCCAGCAGGAGGATACTCTGCAGGCCATCTTTCAGTTTGTTGAGCCTCCGGTCGAAGGAGAGCCGCGCGCACTGCACACCCATCGCCTGGCTCCACAGCACAAGGTGGTTGTTACCATCAACCCCCCCGACGGTACCTACCAGGTTGCCACGCTTGATCGTGCTCTGATTGACCGGATGGTTATGTTGTACGTGGAAAGCGATCATCTCTGCTGGGCGCGTTACGCTGCCGAAAGGGAACTGGATAGCGGTGTGCGGCAGTTTCTGGCCGGAAATTCCGGGATGCTGGCACGTCAGGGGGCACCCATGGATCTGCAGGTCGAACCGACCGAGCGGGCCTGGGAGATGGTCAGCATCCTGCGTAAAAACAGCCGTTTTCCCGGAGATCTGGAGATGGAGGTGTATGCCGGCATAGTTGGGCAGGAGGCCGCCATCATGTTCATGCGCTGGCTGTCCGATCATCGTCATCGACCGGTAAGCGCTGCCGAGGTGCTCGGCAGCTGGCCGGATGTGTCTGGCCGGGCAGCCGAACAGCGCGATGACCTTCAGGCGGGTACGATCAATGATCTGATTGCAACGCTGCAGGCGGTACCGGTACTTGATGGGCAGCAGGAGCAGAATCTGGTGGATTATATTGCGGTGTTGCCCCGGGATCTGCGCTTTGGCTGTATCAAATCGCTGCTCAAGATTCCTGTGGTTGCACTGGCCATCAGCCAGGACAAGTATGATGAGGTAATTTTCGATGCCATGCGTACCATCAGTAATGAGGCAACGGGCGCCTGAACAGTCATGACACCATGCGTAGTACAACAATCAAAAAGGAGAAACAAATGAAAAAGAGCATTATCACCCTGCTGGCGCTTCTCTCGCTGACCACGTCTGCGGTTGCTGCGGATTCCATCGCCTTTGGCGTCCGGGCCGGAGGCGAAATTAACAGTGACACCCAGATTACCAGGAACACGGAATTCTACGAGGCCTTTGGCGATCTGTACATTAACCGGCTGGTGTCGGTGGGGGCTACACTGGCCTATTCGGCTGCCGATCACAAGACCCTCAATTCATTCAAAAAAGAGGAGTCCTATCCCATAACCGCCCTGTTCAAAATCCATGCTCCGATCCCGGTTTTTTCGCCCTACGCAGGATTGGGGCAGGCCTTCATACTGCACAGGAACCATAGTGCTACCGGATCACCGGTGGCGCTTGTCGGCGCCAACATCAGCCCACTACCGATTCCGCTGTTCCTGAATGTGGAATATCGTCACCAGTTCAATGGCGGTGATCTTGATTTTCTGGCCGGCGGGGTAGGGTTTAAATTCTAAGTTATTAATTGCAGCAGTATGGTTCAGGCACGCAAAAGGCCGTCTCGCGACGGCCTTTTCTTTGTATTCAGAAAATGTCAGGGCAGTTATTTTCTGACGGTCATACGGCGCTGCATGCGGCCGCCCATGGCTGCCATCTGGTGTTTCTGGAGAGCGGCCACGCTTTCCAGGTGGAATTGATACCAGGTGTCGCCGTAATTACGCATCTTCATTTTTTTGCCCTGTTGCAGGTTTTCGAGGTTTTCCTTGATGTGCGGGTCGCCCGGCATTTTCTTGAGCCCTTTTTCCAGGATCTCCCTGGCCTTGGTGGTCTCTCCGCATTCAACCAGACAGTAGGCATAGAGATTCCAGAGCAGCGACTCCTTAGACGTCCACTGCAACGTTTTGTCGAAGGTTTCAATCATCTTGTCCTTCTTCTGACGCTTCATGTAGCAGATCCCCAGCATGCCCATGGCAACCCAGTTCTTGAAGAACGATTTTTCCAGGTACGGGAAGGCATTTGAGAAATCACGCTTCATGTAGTAGATCATGCCGATCTGGGAGTTGAGCTGCCCTTCTACGTAAATCTGCCATTTGCCGTATTTCATGGCATCCTTCAATTCCCGGATGGCCTTTTCGAAGCGCTGGGCCTGCAAATCCTTGCCGGCGGTTTCAAACACCTCTGTCACCTTTTTCATGGTGATGCGCGAGAACAGCAGGAAAACACCCATGAAGACCAACAGGGCGATCAGCACAGACCCCCACCAGACCATCTTGAAGCCGAACAGCAAGATCAGCAGAACGGCCAGTGCCGCTCCTGCGGAGATAAAAATGTTATACATCAGGACTTCCTTTCATGATTGCGGAGCAGGTATGCGGACAGGTTCAACTTTTCTCCCCGGAGGGAACCATCTGTCCGTTCTTTTCGATAAACTTTGCGATGATGATGCGTCGTCCAGGCTTAAGGGCGACTTTGTTTTTCAGGTTGTTCCAGGAAGAGAGCAATTTGGTGGAAACGTTGAAACGCTTGGCAAGCGTATCCAGAGTGTCCCCTTTTTTCACGGTATAATATTTGGCGAAATTCCCTTTTTTGACACTGGCGTGTGCCCGCCCTTCGTGGCTGAAATCGACGGTCTGGCGCACCGGAACAATTAGGGATTTACCGGCTATACGCGTCTTTTTTGAAAGTCCGTTCAGCTCGGAGAGTGTTTCAGGTGATGTGCCAAAACGTCTCGCGATGGTTTTAAGTGAATCTTTTTTACGGGCCTGATAACGGGTGTAGAGAATCTTTTCGGTGAAACGCTGCCCCTCGGGAATTTTGGCGTATTCCTGATCAAAGAGTTGCTTGGTCCCCTTGGGAAGCTTGAGGGTATAGTCCGGATAATTGGGGGGAGTGCACCAGTGACGCAGATCGGGATTCAGTTCCCGGATGGTTTCGTAGGTGGTGCCTGACAGTTTTGCTACCAGCTCAAGATCTGTGCGAGACGGGATCTTGACGGTTTCAAATTCGATGGCCGGCAGGTAGGCTACATCGGAAAAACCGTAGCGGGCCGGATCCTTGGCAATGATTGCCGCGGCCAGGAGCTTGGGGACATATTCTTTGGTTTCGCGTTTGAGGTACGATCCGCGGGAAATTTCCCAGAAATCCTTGGTGTTATACATGTTGATAGCACGCAGGATCTTGTTTTCACCGGCGTTGTAACCTGCTGCGGCCAGATACCAGTCGCCGTTGAACATGCTGTAGAGTTCTTTCAGGTACAGGGCGGCCGCTGTTGTGGCCTTGACGGGATCCTTACGCTCATCGACCCACTGATCAATGCGCAGTGAGTAGCGACGTCCGGTATCGGAGATGAACTGCCAGGGGCCAACGGCGTTGGCCCAGGAACGGGCATGCAGTTGAAAACCGCTTTCGATCATGGCCACATAGACAAGATCTTCCGGCATCCCCTCTTTTTTAAGAATTTCCTTCATCATTGGGATGTAGCGGGATGAGCGGGAAAGCCAGCGGGAGAATGACTGACGGCCGCTGGTCTGGAAATAATAGAGAAAGTATTCGACTTTGTTGTTGAGCGCCAAAGGGATGTCGGACATGGGCAGGTTGGCGTCCGGCAGATCAAGCTCGGCCGAGTCACGGGCTGGTTCTTTCAACTCCTCAAGGGTGAAGAGGTTTGCAGCAGCAGCCGAAGCTCCCTCATCGTCCGTCAACCCGTCCGCTGGAACGAGAGCCGGCGTTTCTGTCCTGGCAAGCGCCGGTGCGTTAGGGCGTGTGAGCTCGGAAAGGAGCGCCTGAGCCGGTTCAGCCGCTGCAACCGGCAGGGCGGACAGCACAAAGACAAGTATGATGAGACAATAATTCATTCGGGATCCTGAAAGCAAAGTGGGGGAAGTATAGATGAGTTGGTCAGGAAAGTCAATCGCTCGCAAACCCTTGCTAATTGGGCTGTTGCGGAGTTGTTTGGTCGTCAGGGCCTGCTGCTGGCTCTATCAGGGTGTGTGGGGAATTTTGCAGATGCCAGACAATTTCCATTCCTGCCAGTACGATCATCCAGCTGGTATAAATCCAGATCATGAAAGCCGGCAGCAGTGCCAATGTGCCGTAGATGGCATTGTAGCGGGAGACCCCCAGTTGGAAATGCAGGAAGGTCCATTGGGCCATCTGCCAGACAGTGCCGGCGAGTAATGCGCCAATCAGGGCATATTTGAAGCGGATACGCTTGTTGGGGATGAAGATGTACAGGCAGACCAGGGCGATCCAGATGCTCAGGTAAGGAAGTGCATTCAGAAACAGTTTGCTGCCCAATCCCGGCAGTTTCAAAAACCATTGTACAACCCCCTGATGTTGCAGGCTGGTGGTGACGCTGACCGCCAGTGCCGCCAACAGGGGAATAGCGAAGATCACAATCAGGTAGTCACGCAGCTTGTGATGAACCGCCTTACTCCGTTCGACACCGCAAATCTGATTGAAGGCATCTTCCACAGTATCCAGTGTTGCCATGACCGACAGAAACAGCGTGATCAGGCCGACCACCCCCAGAGAACCGACACGGGTGTTGGATATGTAATGCAGTATGCTGGTGACGATTTCCTGGGAACCGACGGCAACGTTGGCCAGCAGCATGGGGGCCAGCGTGGTATGGACGTCAAGGGCCTTGAGGATGGCGAACAGGATTGCCAGAAAGGGAACGATGGAGAGCATGCTCGAAAAGGCGAGGGCTGATGCCAGCGTGCTGCAGCGGTCGTCGATGAATTTAGCAACGAGCGTGCTGCTGACATTCCAGCTTTTTCGTAGATGCGGGATCAGGCGCATGGTGCCTCATAAAAAAAGCCCACCTGGGTGGGCTTTTTAGGTGACTGCGGATGAAGTGTCAGAGTGTTGCAGGTCCTTCCTTTTCTTTCTTCATGGCTTCGCGGCCTGCTTCGATGGCCGACGCCAGGATGGACTTCTTCTCGATGATGGTTTCCTTGCCTTCATCAAGGGCGGTCTTGATCTTGTCCTGAGCCTCTTTGGTGTATTCCTTGATCTTGTCAACGGCATCTTCGGCGAAATCGGCGATCGACTCACGCATTTCCGATCCGCTCTTGGGTGCGTATAACAGGGCCAAGCCGGCTCCAATTGCCGCTCCAGCCACAAAGGATACCAATACCGTTCCTGCGCAGATTCCTTTTTCTTCTGACATGATTACATTCCTCCCCGTTTTTTGAGATAGCGTTCGAGTACATACTTGCCTGCCACCTTGGCGCCGGTCACCCAGGCTGAGGTGGTATTGAGCGCGCTGGTAACCGTGCTGACCGACCGGTTGATCGTGCTCAGATTGGTTCCGGTTTCTCCCAGAGCCACCATGAAGCGTTTGACGTCATCGGTATGTTCGGCTACACCGCCGCCGACGGTTTTCAGCTCTACCAGCACGGAGGTCAACTCCTGGATGGTCGGCTTGAGTTCCGTCTGAACCATATCGGACAGTGAACCGACCGAGGCCGCTGTGCGTTTGATGGTCGTAATGGTGGGAACCAGCGTCAGTACCAGGATCAGAAATGCTACAGCGATAATTATAAGTGCGATACCCGTAAGACTCATGTGACCTCTCCAGAGTGTGATGCAGACTTCATTGCAGTGGGTTAAGTATAGAGCAAAATCCAAATATTTCAATCGAATAAAAAACCGGTGAAATCAGCTTTTACCACGCCTGGGTGGGGTTGATCGATGGCAAGATGCTATGCGCCGCGCCGCTGTTCAAAGGCCTCCAGAATGTCCCGGCGCGCTTCACCCACCGTCAATGGGATTCTCCGGAAGGGGAGCTTGTCAGCAGTCTTCAGCTGGTGAATCAATTCGGCGATGTAAGGGAGGCGCAGTTTGACGCCGGCCAGCTCACCCTGGGCGGCAAAAACCTCTTCCGGCGTGCCGCTGCGGGCCAGCGAGCCACGGCTGAGAATGTGCAGGCGGTTCAGGAAAACCGGCACCAGATCGACACTGTGCGTCGCCATCACAATGGTGACGCCCGAGTCGCGGTTGAGGCGGGTCAAAAGTTCCATCATGCGGTATTCCCCCATGGGGTCGAGGCCGGCCGTTGGCTCGTCCAGCAGCAGGATTTCGTGTCCCATGGCCAGCAGGCCGGCGATGCAGGCCCGCTTTTTCTGCCCGTAGCTTAGATTGTGAATGTCCTTGCCCGCCAGCTCCGACATTTCAACGGCTGCCAGGGCATCCGTAACCCGCTTACGAACCTCCTGTTCGGCCAGGCCCATGTTGCGCGGCCCGAAGGCCACATCCTCGTAAACCGAATGGGCAAAGAGCTGGTCATCGGGATTCTGGAATACCAGGCCGACCTTGCTGTAAATCTGGCGGGGCGAAAGCTTGCAGATGTCGTCGCCATCCAACAGGATTCGGCCGTCAAAATCCTTGATCATGCCATCCAGGAGTTTGAGCAGGGTGGTCTTGCCGGAACCGTTGGAGCCGAGAATGCCGCAGAATTCACCCTGCGTAATCTCCAGACGGATGTCCGCAAGGGCGGTGGTCCCGTCGGGGTAGCGGAAGGAATTGATCTGGGCTTTCAGGCGTGGAATCGACATGGTCAGTTTTGCAGTTTCCAGGCAGTTGTTACGACGAAAGCAAACAGGAACAGGCCAGCCAGCTGTGATTTTTCCATACGTGATCCGCGCAGCAGCGGCAGGCTGCCGTCGTAGCCCCGCTGGCTCATGGCCACGGTCATGGCCTGGCTGCTGTCGAAGGCCCGGATGGTGAGCATGCCGGCCATGGCACCAAAGGATCGCAGGCTGCGCCGCAGCCCGCAGTAACCCAGACGGTTTTTCTGGGCGGTGTAGACCACGCCGGCGTCATCATACAGCATGAACAGCGAGCGCCAGGCGAACATGCTCACCTCGACCAGACCGCGGGGGACGCGCAGCCAGGCCAGTGCAGACATGGTTTCGGTAAAGGTCATGACCTGGCTCAGCAGGATCGCCACCGAAACGGCCCCGATGATGCGTGAGGTTATTATGAGTCCTGCGCGGAGTCCTTCCATATTCCCGGAAATGGAGAGGGCTCCGATCTCGAGGAATGGTGTCGTTTCACCGATACCCATGAAGGTTTTGAGCGCCAGGATCACTGCCGCTATGAACAGGGGGTGCAGCAGCCGCAGGGAGAGGATTCGCAGGGGCATGCCGGAAATCAGGGCCACCGGTAGACAGATGCCGGCCACCTGCCAGGGAAAGGCGCTCCCGGTGGAACTGACCACCAGTGCCAGCAGCAGAAATGCAGCCATCAGGCGTGTGCGGGGATCGACGGTCGCTACGCCCGAACGGTCAATCTGTTGTCGCTGCAGGTGCCTCACTGTTCCTCCAGCATGCGTGTCAAAACCTGTTCGACGGCGGTATAGGGGTCGATAGTGTGGTCCCCCATGCCATCCACGACGGTGGCCAGGGTGTTGTTCTGTTCCATGAATTTCATGGCCTTGCTGAAGAGGTTGTCGCGCAGGATGTCCAGGAAATGCCGCTCGTTGCGCTCACGCAGGAAGTTGTTAATGGTGCCGGTGGAAAACAGGTGCTGGCGGTGCAGCAGAATTTCGTCAACCAGTTCCGTGATGCCGGTGCCTCGTTGAGCCTCGGTTTTCATGACCTTGGGGTTCCAACTTCCCTCCGGTGCGGTCCGGAATTCCAGCATGGTGGCCAGTTCGCGGGCGGTGCGATCGGCCCCGTCCCGGTCGGCCTTGTTGACCACGAAGATATCGCCGATCTCCAAGATACCGGCCTTGATGGCCTGGATATCATCACCCAGTCCCGGTACCATAACCACGCAGGTCGTATGGGCAGCCTTGACGATATCAACTTCGTCCTGGCCGACGCCGACGGTTTCGATGATGATAATCTCCATTCCCAAGGCATCCATGACCAGCGCGACATCGGAGGTGGAGCGGGACAGCCCCCCCAGCGCACCACGGGTGGCCAGGCTGCGGATGAAGACCCCTTCGTCGGTGGCATGGCGGTTCATGCGGATGCGGTCACCCAGAATAGCGCCGCCGGTAAAGGGGCTGGTGGGATCAATGGCCACCACGCCGACCTTCTTGCCCTGCGCCCGGAAACCGGCCGTGAGTTGATCAACCAGGGTGGACTTGCCGGCCCCCGGCGGGCCGGTGATGCCGATGATGTAGGCATTGCCGGTGGAAGGGTACAGCTGTTTGAGGTGATCGACGGCCTGGGGGCGATTGTCGTCAATGTCGCGCATCAGCCGGGCTGCGGCGCGAATGTCGCCATTGAGGACCAATTCTGCGAGAGTCATGTTCATGTACCCATGGTGAAGTAGTCAGTTGAAATGTGCCGTTTTGTATAGCACGATCACAACCGGAATACAATCGGAGGGGTGATAACAGTCCTTGCCAAGTTGGGTAGAGCGGTTATAATCAAGCCTATCGAACGCATCCGTCCGGCTGCAGACAGGGGTATCTCCATGGCCGTTTTTTCCCGCTTGGGTGTCAACACCAAATACAACATTATTTCGTCGATGCTGCTGGTGGCACTGTTTGTGGCCCTGGCCTTCAGCAGCTATCGCCGTGAGCAGGAACTGATTCTCAAGGGTGCCGTGGATAATGCCCGCACGATTTCCCGTCAGATCATAGAAACCCGCGACTATCTTTCCAAAAGCGTGACGACGGAACCGGAGCACAATGAAAAACTGATTCCCCAGGTGGCCGCCACCCGGGTGGCCCTCCAGCTTACCCGCGGTTCCGACTATTACGTTCGTCAGGTTTCCCTGCGCTACCGTAATCCTGACAACCGCCCCGACAGTTTTGAGGCGCTCCAGTTGGCCGCCTTCAGGGATGCCAAGGCGGTCGAGACCTGGCAGGTGACGCGGGGTGATGGAAAAAAATCGCTGCGGTATCTGCTGCCGATGGTGTCCGATGAATCGTGCCTGACCTGCCACGGCAGCTATGAGCAAGCCCCCGCCTTTGTCCAAAAACGGTTTCCTCGTGGTCATTTTTCCTATGGTTACAAGGTCGGCGAGGTGATCGGAGCGGTCTCGGTCTCCGTGCCCATGGAAGGTCTTTACCGGCAGATCGGCACCAACCTGAAACGGGATATCCTTTATGACGGCGTGGTGCTGCTGGTCTTTGTGATCATCAGCGGCTGGATTATTCGCCGAACGATTCTCACGCCGGTCAAGGCGGTTGCCGGCAGTATTTCCACGGTTGCCCACACCGGGAATTTTTCGGAACGTCTTGAAGGGCGGGGTGAGGATGAGATTGGTGAGCTGGTGGCGGCCTTCAATGAACTGATGGCCGAGCTTGATCGTAAGACGCTGCAACGGGTGGAGTCGGAGGATCGCTATCGCAATTTCATCGAGATTGCCCGTTCACCGATTGTGACCTTTATGTCCGACGGCAAGATTGTCATTTCCAACCAGAAGGCCGAGAAACTGTTCGGCCTGACCAAACAGGAACTGCTGGGGCAGAGTATTTTCGAGTTCATGGAGCATGGTGAGGAGTTGCGGCAGGCGGTTGAGGAGTATTTTACGGACGGGAGCAGCAGTCTGATCGGAACCACGACCCGCCAGAACGTGCGTGATGTCTGCGGGCGGTTGTTTGAGGTGGAGATGGTCATCTCCGTATCGCAGTCGGATCAGACCCCCATGTTCAGCGCGATTTTGCGCTCGGAAAAGGAACCGCCGGAATCGGTTAATAGATGATGATATAGCCGTGCTGTTCAGCGATCTTTCTGACCTCGTCCTTGTCCGTAATCCGGTAGGTCTTGCCTTCCAGAGTGAAGGTGTAGCCCCCCTCGCCATCCGGTTTGGCGTCTTCCAGCAGTGCTTCAAATGTGGCTGTCTTTACCATTCTTCCTCCTGTTATCCTGCCGCTGCCTGGCGCACCGCCTCCAGCAGCCGGGCAACATCCACTTCCGTTGTTTGCCATGAACACATGAAACGGGCACCACCGGTGCCGATGAATGAATAGAAATGCCAGCCGTCCGCCCGCAGGGCTGCGGCGGTTTCAGGGGACATCTCTGCGAAGACGGCGTTGGCCTGACAGGGCGACATCAGGCTTACCCCTTCAATCTTCTCCAATCCCTGCGCCAGTATTGATGCCATGCGGTTGGCGTGGGCGGCATTACGCAGCCAGGTGCCACCCTCCAGCATGCCGATCCAGGGGGCCGAGATGAAGCGCATCTTGGAGGCCAGCTGGCCGGCCTGCTTGCAGCGGTATTCGAACTCCTCGGCCAGCTCGCGGTTGAAGAATACCACCGCTTCACCAATGGCCATGCCGTTTTTAGCCCCACCCAGGCAGAGCACATCCACGCCGGCTTTCCAGGTGATGTCAGCCGGTGCTACCCCCAGGGCGGCAACGGCGTTGGCAAATCGGGCGCCGTCCATCTGTACCCGCAGGCCGTGGCGGCGGGCCAGTTCTCCGGCCGCCGTGATCTCATCCGGGGAGTAGACGGTACCAAGTTCCGTGGACTGGGTCAGGCTCAGAACGCGTGGTTTGGGGTAATGAATGTCGCTCCGTTTGATGATGGCCTGTTCAACGGCATGTAGATCGAGTTTGCCGTTCGGGCCGGGGATGTGCAGTATCTTGGTGCCGTTGGAGAAAAACTCCGGGGCTCCGCATTCATCGGTTTCCACATGGGCCAGCTCGTGGCAGATGACGCTGTGGTACGAGCGGCAGAGCGCTGCCAGGGCCAGGGAGTTGGCAGCCGTGCCGTTAAATACGAAGAAAACCTGGCAATCGGTTTCGAAGGCGTTCCGGATGCAGGCACAGGCCTTCTCGGTCCAGATATCGTCGCCGTAGGAAGGGACGAAGCCCCGGTTGGCCTCATCCATGGCCCGCCACGCTTCGGGACAGATGCCGGCATAGTTGTCGCTGGCAAACTGATTGAATACAGGGTGCTGCGTATCGATGGGAGCGGATGACATGGTATCCCCTTTTCAGCAGTGTTTGCGCGAAACAGTATCATGCAAGCATCTGGTTTGCCAAATATTTATCTCCGGAAAATGGTGGGCAGATGCGACAAGTTGTTGAATATCTCGCGGGAAATGCCTAGAATGCACCAATTATTCTGCAAGAAGGATCACAAGAATGCGTCAGAGCCGTATGCGCCTATCTCACAAGCTGGTACTCATTACACTTTTTACGGGCCTCCTGGTCGGTTTCACGGTTCTGCGTACCCCCTCCGTGACTCACGAACCGGCCGCTTCGCCGGAAGACAAGGCCGTGGAGGATCTGTCCCGGGTCGAATACCCCAGCCTGAATAATATCCGCTGGCACGCCCATTTCATCCAGCCCAACCAGACGCTGGAATCGCTGTTCGGGGCCGACTGGGTCTGGGTGGCGCGCTTCAACCGCATCGACCGGCGTCATGTCTACCCAGGCATGACCATCAAGGTTCCCGACCGCATAGAGGATGTCCGTGGCTACACACCGCTGCCGCGGACCTATGAACCGGCTCGTCGGCATGACAAATACATCCTGGTGGATATTACCGAACAGTGGCTGGGGGCCTACGAACTGGGCCGATTGGTCTTTTCCGCACCGGCAGCCACCGGCAAAGCCGGAACCGAAAGTCCCACCGGAATGTTCCGGGTCGATGCCCGCCACCTGACCCATACCTCCTCATTGTATAAAACTGCCAACGATGAGGAACAGTATCCCATGGATAATGCCTTGCGCTTTTATATCGGACCGGATAATGTTTCCTACTGGCTGCATGCCCGTGACCTTCCCGGACGTCCAGCCTCCCACGGCTGTATCGGATTGTACGATGAAGAGATGCAGAAGCGCGTCTTCGATACTCCGGCCAATCCCGTATTGTTGGATTCCCAGAAACTCTATGAATGGGCAGTCGGGGAGGCGGAATACGGCGATGATTTCGGGCAGCTTGATGAATTGGAGGATGGTCCGGCAGTTGAGGTGCGTGGTGCGTTGCCCCGCTATCTACCCCGGTCTTAGCAGGTTTGTAATTACGAGGGTATCTCACCCAAACAGGAGGCGATTGTGAAACGGATAACATGTGCAGTTCTTTTGATGGTGGTCCTGGCAACACCTGCATTTGCCGCAAAGGTATATCTCAAGGATGGTGGAGTCATTCAGGCTAAAAGGGTCTGGAGGGAAGGCGGCAAGGTGCACGTGCTGGCTACCCGCCATACGTTGACTACGTTTGAGCCGTCCGAAATCAACATGAAACGGACCTTTGTCAAGCGCCATCGCATGGTGAAAAAGGTTTCAGCGGTTTCTCCGCAGGCACAGACAGCTGTCCCAGCTAAGGGTGCTGCTCCGGTTGCCGGAACAGCGGCCGCTCCGAAACCTGCAGATAAAAAAACGGGGCTAGCCCTTCCAGCTCTGCCGAAACTGCCGGAGAAAAAGCCGGAAAGCCTGGTTCCCTCCAGCGGCGGCGGTGGGGCAATCAAACAGCATAAGAAAGAGATGTCGGAAAGAGTCGGAGAGTAAAATCCAACCGATGCCCAACAAAAAAGCAATTTCTTCACGCAGAAGAAATTGCTTTTTTTGTTGGGCTGGAATCAACGGAATGTTTGAGTATTACTTTCTTTGTAACCAGCGGGCGATGTCCTTGGCGTGGTAGGTTATGATGATGTCAGCACCGGCCCGTTTGAAGCCCAGCATGGTTTCGAGTACCACGCGTTCTTCATCGATCCAGCCATTTGCCGCTGCAGCCTTGACCATGCTGTATTCGCCGGAAACATTGTAGACCGCCAGCGGCATATTGCACTCGTTGCGCAGGTCGCGCAGGATGTCAAGGTAGGGGAGGCCCGGTTTGACCATGATGATATCGGCTCCCTCATCAATGTCGGAAGCGGCTTCACGCAAGGCTTCAAGGCGATTGCCCGGATCCATCTGGTAGCTGCGGCGGTCACCGAACTGCGGGGTTGATTCGGCTGCTTCGCGGAAGGGACCGTAGTAGCCAGAGGCGTATTTGACGGCATAACTCATCAAAGGAATCTTGTCGAAACCGTTTGCGTCGAGCATTTCCCGGATGGCGGCCACACGGCCGTCCATCATATCCGAAGGGGCTACCATGTCGGCGCCGGCCCGGGCATGGGAGAGGGCCTCCCTGGCCAGCAGCTCCAGTGTTGAGTCGTTGTCAACATCTCCATCCTTGATGATCCCGCAATGTCCATGGTCGGTGTACTCACACATGCAGACATCAGTAACGACCGCAAGGCCCGGCACTTCACGCTTGATGGCCCGGATAGTCTCCTGGATGATGCCGGTTTCACAGTAGGCGTCACTGCCGACGGCATCTTTTGCTTCAGGAATGCCAAACAGCAGTACCGCCGGAATACCGAGGGCTTTGACCTCTTTTGCTTCGGCTACAATATGTTCAATGGATTGCTGATAAATACCCGGCATGGAAGAAATTTCTTTCTTAATTCCGCTGCCGAATGCTGAAAACATCGGGTATATGAGGTCGTTGACCGAAAGTGCCGTCTCGCTGACCATCCTCCTGAAAATCTCGTTTCCGCGAATCCTGCGGGCTCTGAACTGCGGGAAAAACATGTGATCCTCCTCGCTTACTCCGTTTGAAATGATCTGGAATACTACCCAACGAGTATCCAAATTGCAAGCATCAGCAGGGCATTCCGCACATTTACCGTATTATAATTGCGGATACCGTTCAAAGGACACCGGGTGCAACCAATAAGACTTGTTAGGTCTTATTTTGGGGTTGCAAAGTGCATGTCTTGATGGTATAAAACTGACAAATATTTCATGTAGTACATCTTAACTGACAGGGAGGTTTTATTATGAAAAAAGCGTTATTGTTTGCAGCAGCGGGATTGCTGGCTATCGCATCACTGGCTTCGGCAGCTAACAAAGAGGGACAGTTTTCGATTTCACCAGTGATTGGAGGCTACTCATACGAGGGCCGTCAGCATATGGACACGAATCTTGTCTATGGTATGAGAGGCGGGTATAACTTTACCAAGCACTTTGGTGTCGAGGCACTTTTTGATTACGTAAATACATCTCCGACACAAAGGTTGCTGGATGTCGACATGTATCGTTACGGGGGGGAATTGCTGTACCATTTCTTTCCTGATAACACCCTTGTACCGTATGTTGCTGCCGGCTACAGCGGTCTGCATTTTGATGGCAGGACTATCGATGAAAAAGTGCGAGGCGCCTTTGATTATGGTGTGGGAGCAAAATATTTCCTGAATGAAAATGTGGCGTTACGAGGTGATGTCCGCCACATTATTTATAGAATGAATGATCGTACAAACAGCAATCTGGAATACACTCTGGGCGCATATATCCCATTCGGCGGTGTAACACCGGCCGCAAAACCGCTTGCCCCACCACCAGCTCCGGCACCTGCGCCTGCACCAGTTCCAAAGGCAGTAGAGCCTCCGCCTGCCCCGGCACCGGTTCGTCCGGCAGTTCCAACGGCGGTATTGTCAATATCTCCGTCAACGGTGACCAAGGGTGAAACCGCCACACTGAACTGGAGTTCACAGAATGCATCAACCTGTATTATTCAGCCCGGCATCGGCCAGGTTCCTCCACAGGGCACCAGGGCAATTATCCCTTCCGAGTCGGCTGCATACACGATTGCCTGTAACGGTGCTGGTGGAGTAGCGACCAGTGCAGCTAACGTTGCCGTAATTGCACCTCCGCCTCCTCCAGCACCGGTTCCGGTTGTGGAAGCACCCAAGCCAAAACCCACTTCAGCAGCAGAGAAATTCTGCAGCAAGCCGGCGATAATTAACATCCAGTTCGATACGGACAAATCAAACATCAAGCCGCAGTACGATGCGGAATTGAAGGCCGTCAGCGATTTCCTCAAGGAATTCCCCAAGGCCAAGGGTGAAATTTCAGGACACACCGACAATGTGGCCAGCAAGGGCTACAACGAAAAACTGTCCCAAAGCCGTGCCGAGAGCGTTAAAAAGTACATCGTGGAAAAACATGGCATTGCTGCCGATCGCATCACTGCCAAAGGGTACGGTTTCTCCAAGCCGGTTGCCAGCAACAAAACCAAGGAAGGCAAAGCCAAGAATCGTCGCATTGAAGCAAACTTCACCTGCGAATAATTTTCCTGGTCTGCCAGCAGCATGAATGACAAGAGCCCTTCCGGAGAAATCCGGAAGGGCTCTTGTCATTGTGTTGTCGGTGCAAATGTTAGAGCGGCAGTACGCTGCCGCCTTCGGGCATGATCAAGGCCCGCCACTGCGCCGGCAGTGTCTGTTCTGCCAGCTCCATAGCTTCGTGGAGAGTTCTGGCGGGCAGGAGTCCCATCTCCCTGACCTGTTCCGGAGGGAAGTGGGAGACCAGAATGATGCGGAAACGCTGGGCCTTGTATAGCAGCGAGTAGGCGGTTTGGCCGTTGATCTCGTAGTGTTCCCGGAGGGCCTCTTCGAAGGCTTCCAGCTGTTTGTGCCGGAACCAGTTGAAGAAGGTGGCGTTACCAAAGCCGTCGCGGCATTCAGCCAGCAGGATCATAGCACCACCGTCTCTGAGTGCCTGGGCAGCGTATTCCATGGATTTGTGGGCCTGGATCAGGTTGATATCCTTGGGATAGCCGCCGCACGATACGATGACCAGGTCGGCTTTTTGTTGCAAGGGATATGAAAAATGTTCGCGATAGTAGCGGCATCCCGTCTGATGGGCATCGTGCCACTGGCCGGCAAAGGCGGCAATGATCCGTTTATCCGGGGCTAGAACGGTATTGAGGATGAAATCCGGCTCTGCCATGGCACAGGCTTCGCTCATGGCCTGGTGCACCGGATTATTTTCCAGGTTGCCGGTGACAGCCCGGCTGTTTTTCCCGCTGCCGTGTCCGGGATTCAATACTGCAAAATGGCTCTCCATGCAGGCCTGGCGACTGGCAATGCCTGGCAGGATCGATTTGCGGCCTCCGCCGAATCCGGCAAAGTAGTGGAAGCCGATGACGCCGGTGAGAATCAGCCGGTCCGCCTCTACCGCCTGGCGGTTGATGCGGACATCGATGCCGATGGAGGTTCGTCCGATGGAAACCAGCCCGGCCGAATCGTCACAATCATGGTCACGTACCTGGATGCGACCGTACAGTGGTCCCAGAATTTTCTCGTGCTCGTGGGCAGTCTGGGCACGGTGAATGCCCAGGGCGATCAGAATTTCAATGTCACGGTCTGCGATTCCCTGGCGATTCAGGCGATCCACCAGCAGCGGCAGATACACCTCGCTGCCGGTATAGCGTGTAATATCGGATGTGACGATCAGGACCCTCTCACCCGCTTTAAAGGAGGAGATCAGGGCGCCGCAAGAACCCAGAGCCGTCTCGACAATCTCTTCGGGGGATGCCGTGGATAGGGGAACCGATGCCTCTATGGTGCCGGCGATACGTGCGGCCGGAAGTTCCAGCTGGAACGAGCTTGAGCCGTATTTCAGATTCATGGTAGTACCCTGTCGAAATGAAAAAGGCGCACGAAACACTCAGAATACACTGAACCGTTTCGTGCGCCGGTTTGCTTTGGCAGCATGCGGATCACTGAGTCCGGGGCCTAGATCCAGGCATCTCCGCCGTCATACTGGTAACCGTCAGTTTTTGTGCGGGGTGTGACCTTGAATTTGGCTTCGCGGGCCAGGCGACGAACCTTGTCAGCTGCGCTTTCGCCCAGATCTGACAGCTTGTCGCGCACCTCACGGCCCGGCTTGGGAGTGAGGAGAAGCGCTGCGGCGGCGCCGATGATCGCTCCCGAAGCAAAGGCTATGACCGCTGCCGCTGAGTTACTGCTATTGTTTGACATGATGAACTCCTTTGTAGTGAGGTCTGGAATCCGCTTTAGATGCCAATCTTTCTAACATATCCTGTCGGCTGAGTAAAAGCGTTTTTTATACCAGCGTCTTTGCCAGATGCCGACGTATGGTCCCTTCGAAATCTGCGTCGCGGTCGCCGGCATAAACCAGCGACGATCCCACCTCGGCGGCCAGGATGGCGGAGAGATATTTGCCGGGCAGCTGCCGGACCCGGCGACGGAAGGCAGTGGTCTCCTGCAGGATCCGGGGCAGGTGGCTGAGGATGGCTCCGAAGAAGGGGCTTTTCAGTCTCAGGTCGGGATGGGATTCGAAGAAGCTGAACAGGCGGGCATAATGGCCGTTGATCTCCAGGCTGATGGCATCGGAAATCTCCGTGCAGAGCAGTGTGCCGGCCGAGTCGCGCCAGCGCCGCAGGATCAGGCGCGCTTCGTCGGCCGCCCGTTTTTCCAGAATGGCCAGCACATCCTGCACGTAGGTGTCCTTGTGGGCCATGAATTCGTTGTCGGAGAGCAGCAGGTTGGCGATGATCTCGTAGGATGACGAAATCACCCCGCATTTGTTGGCCGAGGCATCCCGCATGATGATGACGCCGGCTCGCTGGAGCTGCAGGCGGGCCTCGGGGGTGATGAAGGAGTTGGCCCCCTCCACAATCACCCGCGCTGAAGGCTGACCCTTGTCATCCAGAAAGGAGCGCCAGTTCTGGCTGTCGATGGTTTCAGGGCGACCGCCGGCCGGTATAAACAGATCGGCCGGCACGCTGAAAATCAGGTTGTTGTACTCGCGGTAAAAGTCATCAATATCCAGCCACTCCTCTGTGAGCCCGGTCTCAGAGCGGCTGACCTTGCGGTAGCGCTCCCGCAGCCCTTCAACCCGTTTCCCGGTGCGGAAGATGATGGAAGCGCCAATGCCAAGGTGCTCAGGTGCAAACGCATCCAGGTCATAATTCAGGACAACCCGGTTCAGCTCAACTCGCTGAATACCGTTGGGGTCGAACAGGGCGGCGGTGCCGTCCAGCACCAGCCGGACCTGCATCCGGGGACAGCGTTGCAGCATGATGCGCAGGGAGTTGCCGGCCACATCACCGTTGGGGCCGCCGGTCATTTTCAATGAAAAACGCTCCTTGGTAATGTCGATGCCGGCGATCTCATGCATGGTGATTTCAGCGAACTTGACCACGCCGGTGGAGGTGACACCGTATTCCTTGTGGTTGATGCCGATATGCTTGCTGGACATGATGCCGATGCCGAGCATGTAGCCGCGTTTGCGGGACAGGTTGGCAATCGCTTCGATCATGCCGTCGTGCATGTTTTCATCGGGTCCGATCTCGATCGGTTCGTCGTCGCCGTAGTAGTCAATTACGCGCGGGTCTTTGGCCCTTCCGTCTCTGGTGACGAAGATGTCCAGGAAGGCATTGCTGACGCTGTACTGAAGCTTGTAGAGCCGGCAGGTTTCTTCTTCTCCGCCGGACTGACGGAGATCGGAGGCATCCAGCACCAGTGCCATCTTTGAGCCCCCTTCGTAGATGTCCTTGTTTTTGAAATGCTGGGTATTGGCCAGCACGAACACCTCGCGGAAGATGGTGTTGGTGGCGGTGATAAAATCGTCATCGCTACGGGCGATGACGGTGCGCCAGCCACCCCGGGCGATATCGGAGAACCCGATGTGATATCCGGCGCCAAAACGGCTGAAGAAGAAGGTGACGCGGAAGGGGACCGAGGCGGGCAGGTCGCCCGTAAAGTCGCTGCCCAGTTCGCGCAGATAGGCTGGGTCGAGTCGGAAGGCCAGGGCCTGCTTTTCGGCGATGAAAAAATTTGTCTTGAGGACATGTGTGATGAACAGCAGTCCGGTGCGGTAGATCGAACGGCGGATGTCATCCAGCCAGCGGTGCCCGGTGTTGTAGAAATCGACGGCCTCCCGGGCCTCGTCGAGGGCAGCCTGATACTGCCCGTCACGGGAATTAATCAGCGGGTCAAAACGCGTCCGGAACAGCCTGATCAGCAGCTGGGCCATTTCGGGATGGTCATAATAGGCCTTCTGGACGGCATCCAGGCCGAAGCGGTCGGGCTGGTTATGGGCCAGTGTGGTGTGACAGAACGAGATAAAGGCATTTACCAGGGCGGCGTCTTCGCCGGAGATGAGCCCCGCGGTGACGAAATCCGTGTAGATGATGGAAGAGGTTGCCAGAATCTGCGTTGTGCAGAGTTCGCTGGTGAGGCGGGTGGTCAGTACACTTCCCGGGGAGAGATCCTCGTCGCGCCGGCTTTTGATAAAGAAGGCCCCCAGGAAATAGGGGTGGATCCCGTTGGAGATGGTCTGGCAGTAGGCCCGGCGAATGCCGATGTCCAGACGGTTGAAAACCTCCAGCACCTGCAGCAGGAAATCGGCCTGGGGCGGATTGCCCACAGCGAACAGGAGCCTGGTCTCAAGCTCTCCGTCACGCTCAACCTGGGCGGTGTCCAGAAACTGGCCACCGGAGGCATTGCCGCGCTCAAACAGCCAGACAAGCCAGGCAATCCGCGTAGGCGGGGACATACGGATGTAATTTTCGTTGTTCAGCCAGAGAATCTTTAGAATTTTGTCGAGACGTTGCAGGTCGAAATCGGGAAAGCTGCAGCGTAACTCGGTGCGCACCTTGTGGATCAAGCTGGCTGGAATGTGGACGTCCCGCTTCAGGTTGATTTCGTGGTTCGGGCGGCGGTTGAACTCAAAACGCTGAACCTCCAGCTCGGACTCCATATCGGGCATGGGGGCGTTGGAATGGGAAAACATGGCATAGGAAATCTCCCGTTCACCGATGCGCTGCAGGGTTTCGTACAGGGAGCCGGGGCGGTTGACGGAAGCCAGCATCAACAGTTTTTCCCGATCAACCAGAATGACACGCTGGTTGCGTTTCAGGCTGGCCATTTCCCGGGCCAGCAGGGCGACGGCATCCTCTTCGTCGGCCATGGCCTGGAAAAAGTAGGGGCTCATGTGTTCTTGCAGCCACTGGGCATTGTGTAACGCTGTTGCACGTTCCGAGGAGGATTTGCGTTTTATGATGGCGGACAGGTTCATGGTGGCTCTCCGGAGAGGGGAATCTGACCGGTAAAATACCCGGCATATTTTTACTGATACTATAACGGGGAAGGCCCCTGCGGCAACGCTTTATTGGCGTATGTGGCCGTAAAAGCTTTGCTTGACTGACGAACCCTCCAATTGCTATAGTCGCACCGCTGTTTTATTGTACTGTAATCGCTGGGTTAGATTCGGCTGATCAAGGGAGCATGGATGGGGTTGGAACGAGGCTGTGTTCAGGTCTATACCGGCAACGGCAAAGGGAAGACCACGGCAGCGCTGGGACTGGCCTTGCGGGCTGTCGGTCGCGGCCTTAAGGTGTGCGTATTTCAATTCATCAAGGGGGGCGGTCCCTATGGCGAGCATCTGGTTGCCGAGAAGCTGGCCCCGCTGTTTACCATCATCCAGAGCGGTCGTCCCGGCTGGGTCAATACCAAGGATATCAGTGAAGACCGGCGGGTCGCCCAGGAAGCGCTGCTGCGAGTGAGGGAGCTGCTGATTTCGGCCGACTACGATCTGGTGATTCTAGATGAAATCAACGGTGCGGTCGGGTTCGGACTGATCGATGTGGAGCAGGTTCTGGAACTGATCGCGCTCAAGCCGGAGCGGGTTGAATTGGTGCTGACCGGCCGCAATGTCCACGAACGGGTGATCGCAGCGGCCGACCTGGTAACGGAGATGTGTGAGATCAAGCATTACTACGCCGCCGGGGTACCGGCCCGCACCGGCATTGAGATGTAGCCCGACCTACTTTAGAACGATTTTCATTGATACAACTATCATACAGGAGGGATTGAATTATGGCTGAAAGAACATTGCGAGTACTTGTGGGAAAACCGGGCCTGGACGGCCATGACCGTGGCGCCAAGATCATCGCCCGCGCCTTTCGTGATGCCGGCTTTGAGGTTATTTACACCGGGTTGCACCAGACTCCGGAACAGATAGTGGCCGCAGCGATCCAGGAAGACGTTGACTGCGTCGGACTGTCGATCCTTTCCGGTGCCCACAATACGCTGCTGCCGCGTGTCTGTCAGCTTTTCAAGGAGAAGAATGCCTCTGATATCAAGGTCTTTGGCGGTGGCGTCATCCCGGAGGATGACATCCCCGGCCTCAAGGCGGCCGGCATCAGCGAGGTGTTCACCCCCGGCACATCCACGGAAGATATCGTCAAGTGGATCCAGGCCAACATTCCGCCCCGCGCCTGATTCTATGAGGGGTGGGAAGGTAGCGGGCAGAGGGGGGCACCCACCGCTGACCGCTACCTTCCCACCGTTTTCATTCCAACCCTGAGTAACTAGTTCTTCTGAACGCTGCCACGAAATCATTGGCCGGATTGGCAATAATCTCCTTCGGCGTTCCTTCCTGAACCACACTTCCCCGTTCCATAACCAGCAGCCGGTCAACAACCCGAAAGGCCTCAATGCGATCATGGGTGGCGATGATTGCCGATGTGCCTGATTCGTGCAGGATGCGTCCCAGATCTTCCGCCAGGGCGATGCGGGTCGGAAGATCCAGGCTGGAGAAGGGCTCATCCATCAGAATCAATTCCGGCTTGAAAGCAAAGGCCCGTGCCAGGCTGACCCGCTGGGCCTCACCACCCGACAGCTTGTGGGCTGAGCGCCCGGCCAGATGTCCGACCCGGAAAAGGTCCAGGCTCATCTGGGCCCGCTCACGGGCTTCACTCCTGTTGACACGGCGGATGCGCAACCCCTCGGCGACGTTGTCCAGTACGGTGGTGTCAAACAGCAGCGGCTCCTGGAATACCATGGCAATTCGCCTGCGGAAGGAAATCTCATTATGTTTAGTAATCTGCTCGTTACGGAAGGTGATGGTGCCACTGTGGCGCTCTATCAGGCAGGCCAGGCCCAGTAGAAAACTCGATTTTCCTGCACCATTTGGACCGATGATGGCTACCTTTTCCTCCACCGCTATGGAGAAATTCGGGATATCTACAACCGGAACCCCGCCACGCGTGATTTGCAACCGGTCGGCAGAAAGGAGTGTTTCGTGGCTGTTCATCTCGGACGCTCCCGTTGCTGGATAAGGGTCAGCAGGTAGTTGACGCCGAAGGCCAGCAGCATAAGTATCAGTGACAGTGCGATGGCGACATCAAAGTTGCCCTTGCCGGTTTCCATGACGGTGGCGGTTGTCAGTACCCGTGTTGAACCTTTGATGTTGCCGCCCACCATGATAGAAGCGCCCACCTCGGAAATAACACCACCGAATCCGGCCATGACGGCGGCCAGCAGGGGGAGACGGGCTTCCCGCACCAGAATCATCACCAGCTGAAAGCGAGTGGCGCCCAGGGCGCGAACCTGTAGCTTCAGGTTGGCCGGCAGATTCTGGATAGACGCAATCGTGATACCGGTTACAATCGGGGTGGCGATCACTGACTGGGCCAGCACCATGGCAGCCGGGGTATACAGGATCTCCAGGAAGCCAAGCGGACCGTTTCGCCAGAGAAATATGGTAACAAACAGGCCGACGACGACCGGGGGGAGTCCCATGCCGGTGTTGACCATGCTGATGACAAAACGTCGGCCAGGGAAATCGGCCAGTGCCAGCAGGGTGCCGACCGGTATCCCGATCAGCAGGCTGATCAGGGTGGCCGAGCAGGAAATTTTAAGTGACAGCAGGGTGACGGCGCAGACTTCGCTGTCCAGCGACAGAATCAAGGTCAGTGCCGTTTGCAGTCCTTCGATGATCAGATCCATGTGTGCTTCTTTCGTGAGCTGATAAATTGTGGTGCAGAAACAAAAATACCCCGATTCCGTATGGAAAAGGGGCGTGGAAGGGCCGCACAAGAGGCCCGACAGGCACGTTATCCCCTTTTCAAAAGGAAGGCGGCGCTGTTTCCGGCGACACCCGCGGGTCAGGTACCATGGGGCTGATGTCCGGTAGGTACAGTGACTCGGAGACTGGCTGAATGTGGCTAGCATTTATATAGAAGCGCTCGGTGCAATACAAGGATAAAATGTCGGTATTACCAACCTTTTCCGGCACGTAATTATGCTTGAATTGTCGGATCGATATGGGCTATTTTGCTTAGGCTTTAACAGGCAGATTTATGTCGTAGACGGCAGAATCAACGGAGGATGACTTGGGGAATGAAAGCATGAACAGGAAGGTTTCGTCACCTCCCAAGGGTAAAGGGTTTTTGTCCGCCCTGATATTAATTGCTGTCACACTGGCGGTTGTGGCGCTTTTGGGAATCTCGGGTTATGTGTTTTATCTGTTGGCCAAACTGCCGCGAGTTGATCGTCTGACGGATTACAAACCACCCATCGTATCACAGGTTTATGGTGATGACGGCAGTCTGGTTGGTGAGTTCTATCTGGAACGCCGTATTGTCGTACCGGTCAACAAGATGCCGCGCAAACTGATCCAGGCATTTGTTGCTGCTGAGGATGCCAGCTTTTATCAACACAAGGGGATTGATTACTTCGGGATCGTCCGGGCAGCGATCAAGAACATTATATCAATGCGCAAAAAGGAGGGGGCCTCCACCATTACCCAGCAGGTGACCAAATCCATGCTGCTTACGTCGGAAAAGAAATTCTCCCGCAAGATCAAGGAGGCCATCCTGGCCACGCGGATGGAGGAAAAGCTTTCCAAGGATGAGATCCTGTACCTATATCTGAACCAGATCTACCTGGGGGCAGGAGCGTACGGCGTTCAGGCCGCTGCCGAAACCTATTTCGGCAAGAATGTGGACCAGCTCAACCTGGCTGAGATAGCCATGCTGGCAGGTCTCCCCAAGGCACCCAACACCTACTCCCCTATTAAACACCTGGAAAAGGCCCGTGAACGCCAATCCTATGTTCTGGAACGGATGGTCAAGGAGGGGTATGTGACACCGGCCGAGGCTGACCACGCCAAGAAAACGGTCATTTCCATCCACCCGATGAAAAAGGTTAACAGCGAACAGTCGGCCTATTATCTCGAGCACCTACGTATCCAGCTTGAGGAAAAATACGGAGAGGACCAACTCTACAAGGGCGGCTTGAAAATCTACACCACCATGAATGCTGATATGCAGAAGGCGGCATTTGAAAGTCTGCGTAACGGTCTCAAGGCCGTGGACAAACGCCAGGGATTCCGTGGACCTCTCAAGTATCTCAAAGATGGTGAAGTCGAAGTGTTCTGCAGCAAGGTTGAAGATGGTATCGACACCGCCCAGCTTAAAACCGGCGACAGTTATCAGGGGGTTGTGGTTGGATTTAATCAGGACAAGGGCGAAGCAATCGTCAGAGTCGGAGACCGGAATGGTATACTGACCCGCAAAAACATGTCGTGGGCCGGAAAACCGGGGCTGCTGAACCACTACGGTAAGCCGGAGAAGGGTGGCAAAGCCCTGACACTCGGTTCGGTCATTGAGGTCACGGTTATCACGCCTGATGTCAACAAGGAGGGGGCTCAATTCGCTCTTGACCAGACTCCCGACGTACAGTCGGCGCTGGTGGCCATCGACCCCCGTACCGGAGGAGTCAAGGCCATGGTCGGGGGCTACGATTTCCGCAAGAGCCAGTTCAACCGGGCCATACAGGCCAAACGCAATGCAGGCTCGGCTTTTAAGCCGATCATTTATGCAGCCGCACTTGAAAAGGGGTTGACGACGGCGACGGTCATCGTCGATGCGGAAGTTGAATATCCGGATGGAACCGGCAAAACCTGGAAACCGAGGAACTACGACAATACCTACCGCGGGCCGGTAACTATGCGTGAAGCCCTGACCTACTCAATCAACATGGTCAGCATCAAAATCATGGAGCAGATCGGCGTGCCCTATACGGTCGATTTTGCTAAAAAACTGGGGTTCACTTCCAAGATAGAGCCAAACCTGGCCCTGGCACTGGGGGCAGCCAGTGTTTCTCCTTTTGAACTCACCAGCGCCTATGGCGTGTTTGCCAATAAGGGTATGCTGATGCCGTCATATTTCATCACACGTGTGACGGACACGGATGGTACCGTACTTCAGGAAACTCAGCCACCGGCACCTGTGCCGGTCGTATCTCCCGAGGCGTCTTATGTCATTACAAACCTGATGCAGAGCGTTGTCATGAGCGGTACCGGATATCGTGCCAACATCAGCCGTCCGGTGGCCGGCAAGACTGGTACTACCAACGATGCCAAGGATGCCTGGTTTGTCGGTTATATTCCCCAACTGGTAACCGGTGTCTGGGTCGGATATGACCAGGAACGCTCACTCGGCTCGGGTGGGACAGGTGGCCAGGCATCCGCCCCGATCTGGGGTGAGTTCATGCAGAAGGCGACGGCGGCCTTGCCGACGGAGGATTTCCAGGCTCCCGAGAATGTCTCGTTTGTGCTGGTCAACCCCCGCACCGGCAGGTTGGCCCGGGAAGGGACACCAGGGGCCGTGATGGAGTGTTTCATCAAGGGGACTGAGCCGAACAGTTATGATGGCGAGGTTGGTGCAAAATAGCACCATGACAGGGACATGATACAGAAAAGGGGCGCTTTGGAGCGCCCCTTTTCTGTGTGTGGTGATTGTTGCGGTTGCTTACAGGGTGATATCCTCGGCGATGCCGGTTTTGCGCAACAAAATGGCCTCCACCTTTTTCCAATCGACCCGTCCGGAAAGGTTCTGCTTTTCGATCATACGTTTGGCTTCACTGGCCAGGTTTGTAGTCTTTTTGTAGACATCGCGATGTACCTCCAGAAAGACGCGGCCTTCCTCCGTTACTGCCAGTTTGACCGGTTTGTAGATGATTTCCCCGTAGGTGTTGACTTTGACTTCCTTGAAAAACTCTTCCATCTGTTCCGGATAGACCCGGATGCAGCCGTGGCTGGCAAAGCTGTAGATCGACCAAGGTTTGGTGGTACTGTGGATCAGAATGCCGGGAATTGATGTCTTGATGGCGTATTTTCCCAGAGGGTTCTTCTCACCGGGGGGAACGCTGGTAACAACCTCCTTGCCATGCTCCTCCATCTCCGACTGAATGGACGGCGGCACGTGCCAGGTGGGGTCCTTCATCTTGGCAGTGATCTTGAATTTACCGGTGGGTGTCTGCCAATCGTACTTTTCCGTTTTGGTGGCAACGCCTACGGCCACCGGAAGAGAAGCGGCCACCTTACCCTGCCTGAACAGATACAGAGTCCGGTCGGGGATGTTGACGATGATTCCGTTCTTGATCTTCTGGGGAATTATCTTGCGGTTGTTGTAGGCGAGCTTCTGGCCGATTTTAAGATAAGCCTTCTCGTCAATGCTGTTGCGCCTGATCAAGTGCTGGCGACTGACTCCCAACTTGGCTGCTACCAGCCGGATGGTATCGCCTGATACGACGGTATAGGTGCTGGCAGCACCAACCAGCATGTCCGATATGATTTCGACATCACTTTCAACAAGGGTTTCCCGGGGAGTCGGATCAGTTTCCTGGACGATCGCTGGATGCGTCGGTTCTGTGGTCACCGGCGGTGGCTGTTGTTCGATTACCTCTGCTGGCGAAACAGAGGTTTGTGGCAGGATTCCCGGCGTAGTACCGGGTGATTGTTCCGGCAGAACTGTTTCTAGGGCAGGTTCAGCCGGATGTGATGCCTTCGCAATTGATGCCTGGACGATGCGGGCTTTTTGTACTGTCAGAAGATAAAATCGTTCAGCCTGCTCCAGATCATTGGACTGAAAGTAATGTTCGGCAACGGCAAAAGTGGCCTCAACGCTCTTGAGTTCGTCGGTGATAACGGTCGTCGTTGCCGAACTGTGCAGATGTTCCAACTCGGCCAGTGCTTCCTGGCGAGAGTCTGCCCAAGCGGTCAGTGACCAGAGCAGAACGAGAATAAAAATGGGTAGCCGGATTGCTTTTTCAGCGGTTAAAGGTCTATATATGGTATTCATGGTACCATACATACAATATGTTGTTAGGGCTTATCAATAGCTTTAATAATTCGATAACACTTTTGTGAAATACGGGGCACAGTGGAAGTAGGGAGTTTATTCCAAGAAACCTTCCAGCCGTATGTAAATCCGTAGTTTTGGAGCGCCGGAACATGTCATTTATACCCACAACCAGAGCAGAGATGAAACAGCGCGGATGGAGCGAGCTGGATGTTGTTTTTGTTTCCGGAGATGCTTATATCGACCACCCGGCTTTTGGGGTACCGCTTCTTGCCCGATGGCTCGAATCCAAGGGGTACCGGGTTGGCATTATCGCCCAGCCGGACTGGAAGTCGAAGGAGGCGTTCATGACGCTGGGGCGGCCGCAACTCTGCTTTGCCGTGTCAGCCGGTGCTATGGACTCCATGGTGGCCCACTATACTCCTGCTCGTAAACTCAGGCATGACGATGCCTATACACCCGGCAATCGGCATGGATCGAGGCCGAACCGGGCCACCATAATCTACACAGGGCGGTTGAAGGAAGCCTATCGTGACGTACCGGTCATACTTGGCGGTATTGAAGCGTCACTGCGCCGTTTTGCCCATTACGATTACTGGGAGGACAAGGTTCGCCGTTCGATCCTGTTCGATTCCAAAGCCGATTTGCTGATATACGGCATGGCCGAACGACCGCTTCTGGAGGTCGTCGAACGACTGAAGAGGGGCGAGCAGATTCAGTCAATCAGAACGGTACGTGGAACGTGCCGTGTGGCAGGGAAAGCAGATTTGACAGCAGTGGAAGCACTTGTTTCTGATGGGACCGCCCTTGAAATCCCCTCATTCGAGACTGTTGCTGTGGACAGGACCCTGTTTGCAAAAGCATTTCTACTTTCAAGCCTGGAACAGAATCCTGAGTCTGCCCGTATTCTTGTTCAACACCATGGCGACCGTGCTCTGGTCGCCCTTCCTCCGGCATTTCCACTTTCAGAAGGGGAGATGGATGCAGTCTATGCACTTCCCTTTGAGAAAGCACCTCACCCTTCCTATGCGGAAGTGATACCGGCCTGGGAACAGATCAAAACCTCCATCACCAGCCACCGTGGTTGTTTTGGCGGCTGCGCCTTCTGTGCGATTGCCATGCACCAGGGGCGAACAATCCAGTCACGCAGCGAAGCATCCGTTGTTGCCGAGGTCAGGGAACTTGCCGGCAAGTCATGGTTTCGCGGCAGCATCAGCGATGTGGGTGGACCAACTGCCAACATGTACGGTCTCTCCTGTAGAGAGCCGGCTGCCAATAGCAGCTGCAGAAGGGGTAGTTGTCTTTTCCCGTCAATCTGCAAAAACCTGATCTGCGATGACCGGCGTGCCGTGGCACTGTTACGAAAAGTCAGCAGCGTGCCGGGGGTTAAGCACGTCGCTGTTTCGTCGGGGGTGCGCTATGATCTGTTGGAAAAACAGCCCGCTTACTTCAAGGATCTGGTAGGGCAGCACGTTAGCGGATTGCTTAAGGTTGCACCGGAACATTTTGTAGAGCATGTGACTGCTCTGATGCGGAAACCGGGCAGAAAGTCCTTCGAAACATTTTTGAGGCGCTTCCGCGAAGAAAATGAGCTGATCGGTAAACGCCAGCAAATTATTCCCTACCTGATCTCCGGGCATCCCGGTTGCACGCTGGCAGATATGCTGGATCTTGCTTTAGCCCTCAAATCACTGGGTTTTCGGGTAGAGCAGGTCCAGGATTTTACGCCGACGCCCGGCTCACTTTCAACCTGCATGTTCCATACGGGTATCGACCCCGAGAGCGGCAAAAAAATACATGTTCCGCTCAGCGATCGCGAGAAGGGCTTGCAGAAGGCTCTGCTGCTCTGGCATCAGCCTGGAGAGCGGGCCAAGGTCTTGGAGGCCTTGCGAATACTGGGCAAGGATGAACTGGCAGGAATTCTGCTTGGTCCTGCAGCGGGAGCGGCCATAGTACGGGATGGGGCAGACAAAAAACAGCATCACAAACACTCGGGGAGAAAGCCGGGAGGGTCAAAAACCAGAAGATAGCAATTTTAGGGAATCAAGCAAAAATAAAGCGCCCGTCGGAAAAACCGGCGGGCGCTTTATCGAATGATGGTTGGAAAGACTAGCGCGACTTCTGTACGTTAGCAGCCTGGAGTCCTTTGGGACCCTGGGTGATGTCAAAAGTGACTGCATCGCCTTCTGCGAGGGATTTGAATCCGTCGCCCTGGATAGCGGAGAAGTGAACGAAAACGTCCTCGCCACCTTCCTGCTCGATGAAGCCGAAGCCTTTTGTGTCATTGAACCACTTAACTTTACCCTGTGCCATTTTCCTACCTCCTTTTTTTCTCCGGTACTACGCCGGAACTATGGGTTACCGCTTAAGTTTCCGGAGTCTGATGCAGGAAAAGTGCAGAGCCTGGTCAAACATGCTGCTTCAACGTTCTGCAAAAACTTCCGAAACTTGCTGCTCGTGTCGTTTATCATAGTGATAAAACAGGTGTCAAGCAAAAATATTGGGTCAGGGAGCCTTCAATTCATCGGTCTTACTCTGAAGTTTTTTAACCAGTTCCGGGTAGCCCTGTGAAGTTATAATCTTATTGAACTGGGTGCGGTAGTTGGATACCAGACTGACCCCTTCGATGACAACATCATAGACCATCCATTTGCCGTTCAGGTTGATCATGCGGTAGTCCAGCGTGAACTCGTCCCGCTTGACCGTTACGACCTTGGATTTGACCTCGGCATAGTCACCGTCCATATTCTCCTTCAGGTAGACGATCTTTTCATTGTTGTAGGATTCGATTTTGCTGGCATAGGAGTTTTCCAGCAGGGAGGCAAACAAGTCGGCAAACTGTTTCTTTTCAGTAGCCGAACGCTGGTTCCAGTGTTTTCCCAGGGACCGTTTAGCCATCTCATTGTAGTCAAAGATTATGCTGATGGTTTTTTTAAGCGCCTGGCGGCGTTTGGCGTCGTTCTTTTTCATCTCTTTGTCAGAAACGATTCGAACGACTTCGTCAACGGTTTTTTTAACCTCGTCAGTAACACCTGCAAAGGCGTTAGAAGTGAAAAAAAGAGCAGTCAATACATACAGAAAAGAACGTTTGAACATGGTATCTCCCGTTTATTTGGTGTATTCGAGTGGTGATTCGCCCGTGGCATAGTCCAGGTTGGCCCAGGCAATACGATAGTTGTAAAGGGACTGGAAATAGGCAGCCCGCATGCGGGCATAGGCCTGCAATGCCTCAAAGATTTCCTTGGCCGGACCGACACCAAAATCGAAATTGGCCAAGGCCGTCACGGCCCATTTTTTCGAGTTGGTATAGGCGGTTTTTGTAGCAGCGGCACTCTGTTCGGCCTCTTTCAACTCCAGATAGTACTTCTTGAGTTGGAGCGGAATGTTGGCATCTGCAAATTCTTTGGTGCTCAGTAAACGGTTGTACTGGGCCTGTTCGGCGGAAACCTTGGCGCCGGTGATGCCGAAGTCCAGCTTCCAGCGGGCACCCAGAGCAACCCCGGCGTTAAAATGCTTGAACCTGTCATCAATGTAAGGGTTGTTGATGCGGTCGCGGTCTTCGGCATAGGCCCAGGAAACAAGACCTCCCAGAAAAATATCAGGGTAGTAATTGGCTCTTGCGGCTTCCACCAAGGCCATGCGTGCTTTGAGTCCCTCTGCAATCTGACGGAATTCCGGACGCTTTTCCCGGGCTTTACTCACGAAAACTTCGAAATCAGGTGTGTCAATTTCAATCAGAATAAGTCGTTGGCTACTGATATCTAGCGATGTGGTCAGGGGCAGGCCGAGGCGGGTTTTAAGTGCGGCCAGGGCCAGATTCTCACCTTTTGTGGCCTCTTCCAGATATTTTGCCACTTCACCGGAAAAGGCGTCCAGTTTGTAGAGATCAAGCTCCTCAACGCTTTCAGAACCTTGATCAAGCAGTTTCTTGGCCTTTTCGCGCGCTTTGAAAAGGCTTTCCTGGACCTCCAGCACGAGCTCTTTCATCTCTCGTGCCAGCATCAGGCCATAATAGTATTCGCGGACTTTCAGGGCGATTTCGTTGGCACGCTGTTCCTTGCGGGAGCGGTCGACCGCGATGCCGTGGGTGGCAGCCTTCATGTTTTCGGAGATCTTGCCAAATGTATAGAGCGGCTGGATGATGGTGGCATCGGTACTTGCAAACCAGGTGAGCTGATTGAAGCGGGTGTATTTCCTGTCGGTTTCAACTATTGGTGAGATATCTTCCCGATTTGCCCGAGGGGCCGGTCCAAACAGTGAAGTGACTTCAAGTTGAGGATAACGGTGTGAGGAGGCTTCCTCCAGTTTGCTTGATGTCAGGTCAATGTCGGCCTGGGCTTCACCCAGTTCCGGTGCAGACTTCAGAGCCATACGGATGCAGTCGTTAACACTCAGAACCAAAGTGCTTTCGGTTGATGTGTCGGCAGCATGTGCCATGGAGTGGGGAAGCAGCAGTGCTCCAGCCATTAATAATGCAATCAGAGATGATTTCATGCTTGTAACCTACCGTTAAACCTTTCCGTGAATGAACTTGCTGACCAGCTCTTCAATGTCTATGGCGGATTCGGTTTCCCGGATCTTGCCGTTGTTTGTGAGAAATGTGTCGGAACCGCCCGGTTTTAGTTTGATGAATTTGTCGCCTATGATCCCGCTGGTGCGTACCGAGGCAATCACATCATCAGTGATGTTGACGCCGGTTTTAATCTTGAGGCGGGCCACGGCCATGTCACCGGATTTAGGATTGAGCGAGATGCGGTCAACCTTACCGATTTCCACTCCGGCGACCTCCACCCGGGCGCCCGGTTTCAGTCCTGAGACGGAATCGAACTCAGCCGTAACGGTGTAATAATCGCCTCCCATGATCTCCATCTTGCCCAGTTTAATGGAGATGTAGCCCAGACAGAGCATACCGATCAGCATGAATACGCCGACCGTCATTTCGAGTTTTGCCATGTTCATCGTGTTATCCTCATTGCGTTGTCATACCATCTGAATCGGTCCGTCCAGGCTGCCGCTGATAAACTGTTTCACCACCGGGTCGGTGGAGTTCCTGATCTGGTCGGCTGTGCCGAACTGCAGAATCCTTCCCCGATAGAGCATAGCCACGTTTTGAGCAATGTCAAAGATATCCGGGATTTCGTGGGAAACGATCACGGCGGTGAAGCCGAACTTCTCGTGAGTCTCTTTGATCAGCTGGTGGATAGCCCTTTTGATGATCGGGTCCAACCCGGTGGTCGGCTCATCGAACAGGATGATGGCAGGATTGAGCAGCAGTGCCCGTGCCAGTCCCACCCGCTTTTTCATGCCGCCCGAAAGTTCGTCGGTAAACTTGTGCTCTACATTTTTGAGTCCCACATCTTCCAGCGCCGAAAGCACCCGTGTGCGGATATCATCCTTCGAGAGGGAGGTCTTCTCCTGCAAGGGGAAGGCGACGTTCTCAAAGACGTTCATAGAGTCGAACAGGGCGGCATTCTGGAAGAGCATGCCGAACTTCTCACGGATGCGATTCATCTCCGAGCGGCGGATGCCGATGATGCTTTCGCCGTCCACCTGGATCTGGCCGTTATCCGGCTGAACCAGGCCGATAATGTGGCGGAGCAGCACGCTCTTGCCTTCGCCGCTGGGGCCGATAATGGCGGTAATCTGGCCGTCGGGGATCGTCAGGTCGAGTCCGTTGAGGACCTGTTGAGTGCCAAAGGATTTATGCAGATTGGTCAGTTGGATCATAGCGAGCTCACAGCAAGATCGAGGTCAAGAAGTAATCCCAGACCAGGACCAGGACGGATGTCAGTACCACGGATTCGGTGGTAGCCCGGGAAACACCTTCGGCGCCATGTCCGGCATAGTACCCTTTGTAGCAGCCGATCCAGGCAATGATCACCCCGAACGAGAAGGACTTTATAATTCCTGAGTAGACATCGCGCCAAACCACGGCCTTTTCCATTTCATAGAAGTAGGCCCCGGGATTGACGCCCAGCAGTTTGACCCCGACCACCCAGCCGCCATAGATGCCGACGACATTGAAGATGGCGCACAGCAGAGGCAGTGACAGCATGGCGGCGATGAATTTGGGGGTGATCAGATATTTGAATGGGTCCAGCGCCATGGTTTCCAGGGCATCAATCTGCTCGGTAATGCGCATGATGCCGATTTCGGCCGTGATGGCGCTGCCGGCCCGGCCGGTCACCATCAGGGCGGTCAGAACCGGTCCCAGTTCGCGGATCAGCGACAGTGCCACGGCTGTTCCCAGCATTCCTTCGGAACCGAATTTAGCCAGGGTGTAGTAGCCTTGAAGCCCCAGTACCATGCCGGTGAAAGCGGCGGTCAGGAAGATGACGAAGAGTGATTTGGCGCCGATGAAGCGAATCTGCTTGAGAATCTGGAGCGGGCTGCCGGGGCGGCGTACGATCATGTAGAGGGAGTAGAGCAGGAACCAGCCGATTCTCCCCAGATCACGCATGGACGCAATTGTGACGCGTCCTATGGCTTGCACAACTCCCGACACGGCAATACCTCGAAAAAAGTAAATTCATTTTATACAGCAGATTATTTGAAAATGTAAAGAAAGAATCGCTCTTTTAAATAGTTGTAATTATGAGGGTCGTTGTTTGTCACCAGCTGTCGGTCAGAGTACCTATTTGTCCAGTCCGCCACCCCCCAGGACCTTATAGAGACTGACGAGATTGGTCAGACGCGTCAGGCGTGCTGAAATCAGATTCTGTTGAGCTCCGTAGAGGGAACGCTGGGAGTCCAGCACGGCCAGATAGCTGTCCACACCTTTTTCA
The DNA here is from genome assembly GCA_942493195.1 of uncultured Geobacteraceae bacterium. GTDB lineage: Bacteria > Desulfobacterota > Desulfuromonadia > Geobacterales > Pseudopelobacteraceae > CAIPTY01. The sequence continues at coordinate 642,120 of OW818669.1, forward strand.
AAACGGGCCTGGGAAAGTTTGTAGCTCTCGGACGTAGCGCCGGTGAGCGACTGCTGCGCCGCCAGCTGTTCGTCAATTGTTCCGCGCTGGGCCAGCGTATCAGCCACTTCACGAAATGCTGTCTGAATTGCCTTCTCGTACTGGGCAACGGCAATGTCGCGGTCGACTTCGGAGACGGTCAGGCCGGCCTTGTTGATTCCACTGTCAAAGATCGGCAGGGTAATCTGGGGGGCAAATTTCCAGGCAAATGAGCCGGGGTTGAAGAGTGCTGTCAGGTCATCACTGCCGAAGCCGATGGACGATACCAGGGTTATACGGGGGAAAAAAGCAGCGCGGGCCGCACCGATATTGGCGTTGGCACCCTTGAGCTGCCCCTCGGCCTGGAGGATGTCAGGGCGGGCCAGCAGCACATCGGATGCCAGTCCGGGGGAAATCTCCTTCAGCGGCGTGGCTGTTTCGGAGAGTGTCGCCGGGAGCAGCTCGACGGGAACGGCCGAACCCACCACCAGCACCAGGGCATTTTCATCCTGGGCCACCAGAGTCGTAAAGCGGGCAATATCAACCCGGGCCGCATCAACGGTAGTCTGGGCCTGGTTCAGCACGAGCGATGATGAAATGCCGGCATCAAAGCGACTTTTAGTCAACGAGAATGACTCCTGCTGGTTTTTCAGGGTCTCTTTGGCCAGCTGCAACCGTTCGCGATCGGCGGCTAGTGCCAGATAGGCGGTGGCGACCTGTGAAATCAGACTGATCTGGACGCTGCGTTGTGCCTGCTCGCTGGCCAGATACTGTTCCAGGGCCTGGTCTTTGAGGCTGCTGACCCGGCCAAACAGATCCAGCTCGTAGGATGCTACACCCAGGCCGACATTATACTGCTCGGTTGTCGTAGCCCGTCCCGAACTTGAGAGTGTTTCAGGCACCCTCTGGAAGACGGCGCCGGCGGTTGCATCTATCCTGGGGAGCAGGTCAGCCCGTTTGATCTGGTACTGGGCCCGGAACCTTTCAATGGCCAGGGCCGCAACCTTCAGGTCACGATTGTTTTTAAGCGCCAGATCAATCAGTTTCTGCATTCTTTGATCGACAAAGAACTCCCGCCAGGGAATCTGGGCGACCGGCTTATCGGCCGCTTTGGCAATTTCGCTCTTGTAGGCCGGGCCGTTGGGCCATTCGGCTGAAACCGGAGATTTTGGCTGCTCATATGTGGGTGCCATGGTGGAACAGCCGGCTAGTGCGAGGGTTGCACTCAGAGCTGTTATCAGCAGTAGTTGTGGTTTCATATCAGTGTACCTCCGGGGCAGCGGCATCCGTCTGTTCGCCGGCGGAAGGTTTATATTTCTTCCGGCCGAAGATTCGTGACACCAGCACAAAGAAAAACGGGATGAAAATCAGGTCGATGAACGTGGCGGAGAGAAGTCCGCCGGTGACGGCGGTGCCGATGGCGTTCTGGGCGGCGGCGCCGGCCCCCTTGGTCAGTGCCAGGGGCAGGGTGCCGAAGAAAAACGCCAGCGAGGTCATGATGACCGGTCGGAGCCTGATCCTGACGGCCGTCAGGGTGGCGTCCACCAGCTCATGTCCTTGATGCATCTGTTCCTTGATGAACTGGATGATCAGAATGGCGTTCTTGGTGGAAAGGCCGATAGTTGTCAGGAGGCCGATCTGAAAATAAACATCGTTGGGGAACAGTCGCAGCTTGACCGCCACCACCGCCCCCACCAGTCCCAGCGGAAGCATCAGCAGATTGACGAATGGTATCGTCCAGCTTTCGTACAGTGCGGCTACCGAGAGGAACACAACCAGGAGCGAGATGGCGTACAGAACTGGCGCCTGAGCCCCGGCATTCTTTTCTTCGTAGGAGAGGCCGGTCCATTCGTAGCCAATCCCCGGCGGCAGCTGGGTGACCATCTGCTCCACCTCTGCCATGGCTTCGCCGGTACTGATTCCCGGTGCGGCCTGTCCGAGGATTTCTACGGAAGGGATGCCGTTGTAACGTTCCAGGCGGGGGGAGCCATACTGCCAGCGGGCTGTGGCAAAGGCCGAGAACGGCACCATTTCCCCTTTCTTGTTGCTGACGTACCAGCTGTTGATATCCTCGGGCACCATCCGGAATCTGGGATCCGACTGCAGGTAGACCTTCTTGACACGTCCGTTCTGGATGAAGTCATTGACGTAGGTACTGCCCCAGGCAGCGGAGAGTACGTTGTTGATGTCGGCCTGGGAAACCCCCAGTGCTCCGGCGCGCACATCGTCGATATCAAGTTTGAACTGGGGCGAGTCGTCCTGGCCGTTGGGGCGTACGGCCACAAGCTTCTTGTTTTTCATGGCCATGCCGAGCAGCTGATTACGGGCCTCCATCAGCTTTTCATGGCCGACTCCTCCGCGATCCTGTAGCTGCAGGTCGAAGCCGTTGGCCACACCCAGCTCAAGCACCGCCGGTGGCGAAAAGGCGAAGGCCATGCCATCCCGGAATTTTGAGAAAGCCCCCATGGCCCGCCCGGCGATGGCCGAGGCCTTCATGTCGGGGGTCTTGCGAAGATCCCAGTGCTTGAGCCTGACAAAGGCCAGTCCCATATTCTGTCCACGCCCGGCAAAGCTGAAGCCGGCCACGGTGATGACCCCCTGCACGGCTTTGGATTCCTTTTCCAGGAAATGCTGTTCCAGTTGTCGCATGACCTGGATGGTCCGTTCCTGGGCTGCGCCGGCTGGCAGCTGGACCTGGCAGATAATGAAACCCTGGTCCTCATCCGGCAGGAACGAGGTGGGAAGTTTCAGGAAGAAAAAGATCATGATTGCCACAATACCGCCATAGACCACCAGGTAACGGACCGGCTTGTTGAAGGAACGGCCCACAATTCCTTCGTAGTTGTGTCGGCAGAACTCGAAAGTCCGGTTGAAGTAGCGGAAGAAACCGGCAAACCAGCCGCTCTCACCGGAATGGTGACCTTTCTCGATCGGTTTGAGCAGCGTGGCGCACAGGGCCGGGGTCAGGATCATGGCCACCAAGACGGACAGAATCATGGCCGAAATGATCGTGATGGAGAACTGGCGGTAGATGACGCCGGTGGAGCCGGGGAAGAAGGCCATAGGGAGGAAAACCGCTGCCAGAACAGTGGCGATACCCCATAAGGCACTGGTGATTTGCCCCATGGACTTGATGGTGGCCTCCTTAGGTGAAAGCCCTTCCTCACTCATGATACGTTCCACGTTTTCAACCACGACAATGGCGTCATCCACCAGCAGGCCGATGACGATAACCAGGGCGAACATGGTCAGGGTGTTGATGGAGAAACCGCAGGCTGCCAGTACACCCAGGGTTCCCAACAGAACAACCGGCACGGCAATGGTCGGGATCAGCGTCGCCCGGATGTTCTGCAGGAACAGGAACATGATGATGAAGACCAGGAAGACCGCCTCGATCAAGGTGTGAACCACCTCTTCGATGGAGATCTTGACGAAGGGGGTCGTGTCGTAAGGGTAGACCACCTTCATGCCGGGCGGCATGTATTTTTCCAGCTCCGCCATCTTGGCTTTGACACGGTTGCCGGTTTCCAGAGCGTTGGCCCCGGCAGCCAGGCGGATGGCCATGCCGCCCAATGGTTTGCCGTTGTAGTACGACTGGACTTCATAGTTTTCCGTACCAATCTTACTTTCTGCTACGTCCTTCAGCTTGACCGTTGAACCATCCGGATTGGTGCGCAGGATGATGGCATCGAACTGTTCGGCATTCTGCAGCAGGGTGCGGGCGTTGATGGTGGCATTGAGCTGCTGCCCCTGGATGGACGGGCTACCGCCGAACTGGCCGGCCGAAACCTGGACGTTCTGTGACTGAAGTGCCGCAATGACGTCGTTGGTGGTCATGTGATAATTGTTCAGTTTGGTCGGGTTCAACCAGATGCGCATGGCGTTCTGGGTGCCGAACAACAGCAGCTCGCCGACCCCTTCCAGGCGGCTGATGATGTCCTGGAGGTTGGATACCATGTAGTCGGTCAGTTCGTTGCGGTCCAGGGAGCCATCTTCCGAGACCAGACCGACAATCAGCAGGAAGTTGCGCGTTGACTTGACCACCTGAATCCCTGAGCGCTGAACGATCTGCGGCAGCAGTGGCACGGCCAGCTGCAGCTTGTTCTGAACCTGGACCTGGGCAATGTTCGGGTCGGTGCCGGCCTTGAAGGTCAGGGTGATGGAAACCGCCCCGGCCGAGTCACTGGTGGAGGACATGTAGATCAGGTTGTCGATGCCGTTCAGCTTCTGTTCGATAACCTGGGTAACAGTGTCTTGGACCGTCTGGGCCGAAGCACCCGGGTAGACGGCGTTGATGGCAATCTGGGGCGGTGCGATCGGCGGGTACTGGGAAACCGGCAGCTTCTTGATAGAAAGCAGGCCGGCCAGCATGACCATGATGGCGATGACCCAGGCGAAGATTGGACGATTTATGAAAAAACGAGGCATGGATGTGCTCCTTGGAGTCTTTAAAAACTAAAACCTATTTCACCACGGAGACACAGAGGGCACAGAGAAAATCTGAAATTATTGGGAAAAATGGCCGATCATAAACAACCGATTGTTATGATCCGTTCTCCGTGTTCTCTGTGTCTCTGTGGTGAGGTTGTATCTGTTTTTATTTCTTTTCTGTCTTTGCTGCTGGTGTTCCGCCCGGAGCCGCAGCCGGTGCGCTGCCGAACGGGACGGTCTTGACCGGTGTGCCCGGCCGTGCCTTCTGCAGCCCCTCCAGGATGATGCGATCCCCCGCCTTCAGCCCTTCACTCACCAGCCATTTGTCGCCCACGGTGCGGACAACCTTGATGGTGCGTGCTTCAGCCTTTTCTTCGGCCCCAACGATCATGACGACCGCTTCACCCCGCGGGTTGCGGCTTACGCCGCGCTGCGGGATCAGGATGGCATTATCGATGACCCCCTCTTCCAGCACGGCTCGAACGAACATGCCGGGAAGCAGGTTCTGTCCCGGATTGGGGAATACCGCCCGCATGGTAACAGAGCCGGTGCTTTGATCGACAGTCACCTCGGAAAATTTGAGGGATCCTGGCAGCGGGTATTTGGAGCCGTCTTCCAGCAGAAGTTTAACCTGTGCTGTAGTACTCTTTTTCATGAGTCCGTTGGCCAGGCTCTGTTTCAGTTTGAGCAGGTCTGCTGTTGACTGGGTCACATCGACGTACACGGAGTCCAGCTGCTGGATCGTTGCCAATGCCGCCGGTTGATTGGCGGTTACCAGGGCTCCGTCGGTTACGGAGGAGCGCCCGATGCGACCGGAAATCGGAGCGACGATTCTGGTGTAGGCCAGGTTGATGCGGGCGGTTTCGACGGCCGCCTTGGCAAAGGCCAGATCGGCTTCGGCCTGTTTCATGGAGGCTGAAGCGTTATCATAATCCTGCTGACTGACCGCCTTGATTTTCACCAGATCACGATAGCGCTCTTCGGTCAGACGGATCGATATCAGTGCCGCCTCTGTCCGGGCCTGGGAAGCCTTGGCGCTGGCGTAAGCCGCCTCATAGCTGGCTGGATCGATCTGGTACAATACCTGTCCGGCCTTCACATCACTGCCCTCGGTGAAGAGGCGCTTTTTGATGATGCCGCTTACCTGGGGCCGTACTTCGGCAATTCTATGCGGCACGGTGCGGCCGGAAAGTTCGGTCGTGAGGGAGGTCTTCTCCGGCTTGACCACAATGATGCCGACCTCCGGTGGGCCGCTTGGAGGTGGTGCGGCGGCTTTTTTCTTGCCGCAGCCGGTCAGAGTCAGGCCTATGGCAAGGATGCCGGCGGTGAAAATAAATCTGCTTCTTGATGTTGCGCGCATAAAACACCTCGTTGTCTTGTGAATGAATATTCATTCTGAATAAAGTACGGTTTGTGTTGGCCATGAAGCATGGCACATACGGTCAGCGTCTGACACCGTCCCAGCATGCCTCGATTGCCGATGCGGTCAATTCGGTGTCGAGTTTGATGAAACCGAGGATGTGGTCCCGGCCCAAAGCCAGAAGGGGACCAAAGGTCAGGTCAAAGAGGACAACCAGTGGCAGGTTTTTCATGACTTGTTGGGAAATGGCATCTTTGAACAGGTCTTGGAAAACGTCGCAGCGCCCCTTTGCGCCCGCGAGTTTGTCTCGTCGGCAGGCCACGCCGTAAGGGGAGTTGAAAAACTGCTCAAGGAAGCGGAAGTCGGTGGGGTTGTCGATGAAGTAGCGTAACATTGCGGTGCAGAGGTGCAGGTATCTTTCGCGCAAAGGTTTTTCGGTGTCGTACCCACGCTCGATAATCGGGTAGCTTCGCTCTTCGATTTCGCTGAAGAGTTCAGTTATCAGTACGTCGCGGTTTTCAAAATAGCGGTAGATGGTTCCGGCCCCAACCCCGGCCCGCTGGGCTATCATTGCCATGGGGGCGCCGTGAAAACCCTGTTCAGCAATCAGCTCCAGTGATGCTTTGACAATCTCTTCCCGTTTATCAGGCTTTGGCATATCCTTCTCCGAAATAGAATGAACGTTCATTCCTTATACGGGAATCAAAGCCGGGATGTCCAGAATTTTTATTAAATCAGCTCCTCAATTTTGCCACCGGGTTTGAGTGTGAAGCGGCTGCCGCGCCATTCCACACGGTTTCCCAGAAAGGAGAGTGTCCAGGAAAAGAAGGCCAGCATATCGCGCAGTGGCAGCAGCCAGAGCCAGCGGGGGAAAAGGTGGTCCTTGACATAATACCGGCTGAAGATGGTGCAGGTGATAATTCGAAAAGCATACAGCGCAACGGTGGCGGCAAGCCCGGTGAGGAGCGATGGGGCCAGCAGCAGTGCCAGGAAGGCGGCCGGGAAGGGGAGGGTGATGCCGGATGCCAGATAACCGCCTGGACGGCTGACCCGCATGGTGCGGGCCCAGCGCAACTGGCGTGTCAGTACGGTCATCAGACTTTCGGTCTTGATGATGCTTTCCACGAAACAGTCATCCAGGGCAATCCGCCAGCCGGCATGGTGAATCTTGTTACCGAGCTGGTAATCGTCGGCCAGATAGTCGGCCAGAATCTCGAATCCGCCGATGGAGGCCAGGGCTTCACGTCGGACCGCCATGGAGGCCCCCAGTGCAAAGGAAAGTCCCTCAAGATTGAGTGCTACCAGTACGTTTGGAATCATCTCGGCGGTAAAGCTGGTGGCCTCCAACGCTGTTGCTACGCTATGTACCGATGAGGTGCGATAGAGCGACGTTACCAGGCCGACCTGCGGGTCGGAAAAGTGTGAAGTAACCGATTGCAGGTAGTTCGGTGCAACGCGTATGTCACTGTCGCAGACAATGATGATATCGTGCCGGGCCTGGGGGAAGGCGTTGATAAGGTTGGAAACCTTGTAGTTCGGGCCGTGAATGGCTGGATTGACGGTCAGTGAGATGTCATGGCCGGGGAAATTTTCGATCAGACGCCGAATGACCGGGATGACCGGGTCATCCGGCGAGGCGGCTGCAAAGATCATCTGCATCGGTCCGCCATACTCCTGGTGACAGAACGAGGCAAAGTTCTCGTAGCTGTCGGCATCCATTCCCTTGACCGGTTTGAGGATGGTGACAGGGTGCAGGGTACAGGGTACAGGTGGCAGGGTACTACCGTTCCCCTTAAAGTACTTAAAGGCACACCTTAGCGAGATGAGGCCGTATGCAGTGGCGGGCAGTACCACGATGAATGGAATCAGGGCGCGGAGCATGGATCAGTTCGCCTTCTGAATTACGACAAGGTAAGGTGCTTCGGTCGGTACATTAGTCTGTCCCATGCGCCATGAATGGAATTTCTTCGCATCGAGGCCGGAAGCCCAAGACTCGATCATGTGACTTTCGCTGAGCCCTCCTTCATGCCCCGGGTAGACGGTTACCGTCACCACGCCGCCGGGAGCAAGCAGACCCAAGGCCTGCTCAAGCGCCGCAACGGTTGTTTCCGGCCTGGTTACAATTGCACGGTCTCCTGCTGGCAGGTAGCCAAGGTTGAAGACAACAGCCGAAACCAGTTCACTGACAAACTCCCGAATGGTTTCATGTCCCGCCTTCAGGAGTGTGACCCTGTCCTCTACACCGCTTTGCCGGAGCCTATTGCGTGTTGCTGTCAGTGCCTCCTCCTGTATGTCGAAAGCCCAGACCCTGCCGGACTTACCTGCCAAATCAGCCAGCAGCAACGTGTCAAGACCGTTACCGCAGGTGGCATCGATCACACTATCACCCTGGTGAATAAATCCGCGAAGTACCAGGTGTGCCAAGGCTACCGGACCACGCAGCCGGGAATTGTCATAAATCTGGGAGGTCATGTGTGGCTAACGTAGCAGAAAATTGTTCAGCCCGCCATTGTGAAAGTTATTACAGAATGAGCCACTATGTTTTTTTATGATATGCGATATACTTCTTGCACTTTACTCCAATATGCCTGTTTGGATACTGACTTCACACCCAGGAGGTAGTCACACATGAAAGCGACACTCTTAATTGCTGCTGTGCTTGCTGTATCAACAGCTCCTGCCCTGGCAGCACTCCCGAGCGACGGGGAACGCATGGCCGCAACCTGTGCCGGTTGTCACGGAACGCGGGGAGCTTCACCCGGGACCCATATACCTGTTATAGGGGGGCAATCTTCGGACTACGTTAAAAAATCGATGAAAGGGTACAAGGACGGCACCAGGGCAGGGGGGGTCATGGTAAACCTTTCCAAAGGGTATTCAGATCAGCAGATCGATCAGATATCTGCGGCTGTGGCATCCTGGAAATGGCAGAACAGCCTGATTGACCGGAAAAAGGGAAAGGGGAAAATCAGCGCATCCGGAACCGAAGCGTGTGCCGGGTGTCATGGTGCAAAGGGCCAGGGTACCCCGATCGGCCCGCATATTTCCGGTCAGCCGGCCGGCTACCTTAAAGAGGCATTGGACGAATATCGTTCTGGGCGTCGCACCGCAGCCGAGATGGGAATGGTTAAGGAGATGACAGACCAGGATTTTGATAAATTGGTAAAATTCTATTCACAGCAGAAATAGGGGGGATGTCATGAAACGTCGGGAGTTCATTAAACAGACCGGAATCGGAATCGGAGTGCTTGCTCTCTGGGGACCACAGGTGTTTTCTGCTCATGCAGGCGAGATACTTCCTAAAAAAGGCAGGCGAGTTGTTGTGGTAGGCGGTGGTTTCGGTGGTGCGACAGCAGCAAAATATCTCAAGCTGATAGACCCGAAACTTGATGTGGTTCTGGTTGAGCAGCGCGAGCGCTTTATCTCTTGCCCGGTCAGCAATATGGTTATCGGCGGGTTTAAGGAGATGAAGGACATTACAATGGACTATAAGGTGCTTGCCCGTAAATATGGCATAAGAATTGTGAATGCCCACATGACGGGACTTGATGCAACAACTCACACCATTGATACCTCGGCAGGGAAAATTGCTTATGATCGGCTTATAGTATCTCCAGGTATAGATTTTACATATGAGAATATCCCGGGCATGGACCCTCAGGCCCAGGCGCTTTTTCCTCACGCCATGAAGGCGGGCGATCAAACGGTTCAGCTTCGTCGCGAACTGATGGCACTGGTGCCGGGTCAAAACGTTATAATTACTGTTCCTGAAGCACCCTATCGCTGCCCTCCCGGCCCGTACGAGCGTGCCTGCATGATTGCCCACTATCTGAAGCAGAACAAGAAGGGCTCCAGGGTTATCATCCTTGACGCCAATGAGGACGTGGTGTCAAAGGGCAAGCTGTTTAAGGCGGCCTGGAAGGATTATTACGAAGGGATTATAGATTACCGTCCCGAAAGCACGGTCAAAAAGGTTGACGCCGCCACCCGCAGTCTCGTGACCACCGCAGGAGAGGTTCAGGGCGGGGTGATCAATATCATACCGGACCAGAAGGCCGGGCTGCTGGCCTTCCAGACGGGGCTGGTCCCGCCAAAACGGCGCTGGGTTCCGGTATCGGCTCTCTCGTTTGAATCTTCCATTTACAAGGATGTACATGTTATCGGGGATGCTACTGATGGTGATGTGATCGGATCGATGCCCAAATCCGGTTTTGTTGCATCAACAATGGGTAAGGCGGTTGCCGCATCAGTCGTGGCCATGCTGTCGGGTCGGGAGCCGCTGCCACCTTCACTAGCCAATACCTGTTACAGTATGGTTAATGAGCGTGAAGCTATCTATGTGACCGGGGTGTTCGAGTTTGATGCCAGGACCAAAAAGATGACCGGAGTCAAGGCCGCCGGGGGGGTCTCTCCTGAGCGGTCTGAAAGGCTGGGTATACAGGCCGAAGACTGGGCACGCAGTATCTGGTCGGATACACTCGGATGATCTATAGAAAAAACTTCGAAGGGCGGTCAGGCCTGCGTCTTGATGAAGCCGTCTCTACCCTCTTTGAATCGATCAGCAAATCTGAAGCACGCCGGATCATCGACCGCGGCGGTTGTGCCGTCAACAGCAGTATGGTTCGAGTGGCATCGCGGGCGGTCAAGGTTGGCGATGTGATCGAAATCGGTGTCATGGAGGCCGGTCGTTTCAAGGAGCTCGTTCTGCCCCCCGAAATGCTGTTGTACGAGGATGACGAACTAATCGCGATCAACAAGCCGTCCGGGGTCAATACTCAGCGCACCCCCTACCAGCTTAAGGGTACCCTTGAATACTGGGTGTCTGAATATTTCCGGAAACAGGGAAGTATGGAGGTGTGTCGGGTTATCCATCGGCTTGATCGTGGCACGTCGGGAGCCATGCTGTTTCCCAAACATAAACGGGCGGCAGCCTGGCTGTCGGCCCGTTTTCACGACAATCTGGTGTCAAAATATTACTGGGCGCTTGTGAGTGGAACTCCGGAACAGGAGGTCTGGGATGTGGACGGACCGATCGGAAAGGTAGCCAGTGCACGCTATGGGATTATGTCAGGAGGCCGTCCGGCCTTGACCTCCTTTCGCGTACTGGTTTCCTCCGATGGTTTCGCGCTGATCGAAGCCCGACCAATGACCGGAAGGACCCATCAGATCCGGGTGCACCTGGAAGCAAGCGGTCTGCCGATCGTTGGTGATGCCACCTATGGCGGGATTCCAGCTGTACGTATGATGTTGCATTGTCGAAAGATGGTATTTAAGGATGAGCGCGGTGCAGAGATCGTTGTATCGGCACCCTGTGACACACCTTTTGAAGGGTTTATGAGGGAACAGGCCCTGAATTACTGTCTACCGTGACAGGGTAGGCACTCTGAAGCGGATACCCGTCGTTTCAACAGGCTGTCCATGTCCTTGGGTTGTCCTTTGCCCATCAGTTTTTCACCGACCTTGTGGCAGCCAAAGCAGTTCTGCCCTTCCAGTGCCTTGTGCATCGCCACCATTTTGGGGTTTTTGCTATGGCATACCTTGCATTCGAACGCAGCTGCGACGGAGCTCTCCAGTAAGATTGCAAGGGCTGTGCAAAGAACGACGGATCGTATGGACATGAGGTTCTCCGGGTGCGGCTAAAGAGTGTAGTAACTGCCCCAGAATAATGGTTTTGGCTGTCGTTTCACTTGACATGTGTCAAAAAAATCATTTCCAATAGCCGGTCGGTTGTGCTAGTTTTCCCCCTCCCCGCGAACATCGCACCCACTGATATCTCAATAACATCAAGGCAGGAAACACGAATACATGTCCAGAATCATCTGCATTGCCAACCAAAAGGGGGGCGTCGGCAAAACCACTACCGCCGTTAACCTGGCAGCATCGTTGGCCGCAGCCGAACGGCCAACTCTGCTGGTCGATATTGATCCGCAGGGCAATGCCACCAGTGGTGTGGGTATTGACAAGGCCGGTCTCAAGCATACGATTTACGATGCCTTGATCAATGAAGTCGATCCCAACGGTCTGATCGTCGATACCGGTCAGCCGTTCCTGCACATACTCCCCTCCAATTCCGATCTGGCCGGTGCTGAACTGGAGCTGGCCACCGAGATCGGGCGGGAGCACAAGCTCAAATTTGTGCTGGCGGCCGTGGCAGAGAAGTATCGCTATATCATCATCGATTGCCCTCCCTCCCTGAGTCTGCTGACAATCAATGCCATGACGGCGGCCCATTCAGTTCTGATTCCGCTGCAGTGTGAATTCTATGCCATGGAAGGCTTTTCGCAGATTCTGAATACCATCAAGCTGATTCAGAAGATGATCAATCCGCTTCTGACCATTGAGGGCATCCTTTTGACCATGTTTGATGCCCGCGGCAATCTGAGCAAAGATGTGGCCGAAGAAATCCGGTCGCATTTCCCCGGTCAGGTTTTCGAGGCTGTTGTTCCACGTAACGTGCGACTGGCCGAGGCACCCAGCCACGGTAAGCCGATTATCTATTACGATATCTCTTCGCGGGGAGCCGCCAGCTATCTGCAGTTGGCCCGTGAAATCATTCAAAGGGAGGCAGCCAATGGCTAAGATCGGTGGCCTCGGCAGAGGCATGGCAGCACTCCTGCAGGCAACGGAAACAGTTGTGGAGGATAATAAGGCCTATTTTGTCTGTCCCATAGAACAGATCCGGCCCAACCGTAACCAGCCGCGCAAGCATTTTGCCCCTGAGAAGTTAGAGGAGCTGGCTGCTTCTATCCGCGAGAAGGGTATTATCCAGCCGTTGGTCGTGACGAAGAAGGATGGCTTTTACGAGATCATTGCCGGTGAACGCCGCTGGCGGGCATCGCAGAAGGCCGGATTGCACGAGGTGCCGGTCGTCATTCGCGAGGCCAGCGAAGATGCGGTCCTGGAGCTGGCGCTGATCGAAAATATTCAGCGACAGGATCTGAATGCCATCGAAGAGGCGCAGGCCTATCGTTCGCTGGTCGAACATTTCCAGATTTCCCAGGAGGATGTGGCCAAAAGGGTGGGTAAGAACCGTACAACCGTGACCAATGCTCTGCGTCTGCTCAAATTGCCGGAGGCGATTCAGCACGATATTGTGGAAGAGCGCCTTACCATGGGACATGCCCGTGCATTGCTGGCTCTGGAAAGCCCGGAGTTGGTGGAAAAGGCGCGCCATGAAATACTGCATCGCCAACTCAGCGTGCGAGCGGCTGAAGAGCTTGTCAGGCGTCTAAAGGTCAGTCCCAATCCGACAACCGGTCGTAAACGTCCTCAACAGCCGGACCTGCTGATGAGTTCCCTCGAAGAACAGCTACAGAAACGTTTTCAGTCGCGGGTCGCAATCCGGCGTATCGGGGCAAAGGGTGGCCGCCTCGAAATCCATTTTAATGATTCAGATGAACTGACACGAATTATAGATCTTCTCGATATTTAACGTCATCGCGCCATTCAGCTTTGAAAAATTAAGTATACGTTTTTTGTAATTTCCTTGACATGCTTGTCAGACATATGATAGCTAACCACTGTTTTGCGTGGGATACAGTATACAACTCAGCATACCTGCAAGGGGTAGGTCGTGATTGAATTAAACGTAGCATTCATCGTTCAGGTAGTTAACTTCGGGATTCTGGTCCTCGTCCTCAACATTTTCCTTTTCAAGCCAATCCGTAAGATCTTGGCGGAGCGTCGTGATGTTATCGACGGTGCCCGTGAGAAATCTGCGTCAGTTGATCTTGAGGTGCAGGAAAAGATGGCACAGTACGAGGCAAAACTGCGTGACGCCAAGGCGGAGGCGAGTGCTCGCCGTGCGGAATCGCTAAAACAGGCTCAGGCTGAGGAAACTTCGGTTCTGGAAAAAGCCCGTACAGAGGCCACTGCATCGCTGAATTCAATTCGTGACCGTGTTGCGAAAGAAGCGGCCGATGCCAGGGTGTTGCTAAAGCAGCAGTCTGAAATCCTTTCCGGCGACATATGTGAAAAAATCCTGGGGAGGAGCCTGTAGTCATGATGAAGGTATCCGAACGTACTAAAAAAATTGCATTCTCCCTAGCTTACGTTGCAGTAATCCTGCTGGTTGCAACTGCTGGATTCGCTTCAGAAGGTGGCGGCGGAGCACACCATCCTGACAAAGGTGCCCAGCTGAAGGATCTTGGCTGGCGTGTACTTAACTTCGTAGTGCTGCTTGGAATTCTCGGGTATGCCGTCAAGAAGGCCGATGTCAAGGGTACTCTGGCTGCACGGCAGTCACAGATTGAAAAAGATCTGAAGGATGCCCAGGAAGGGCGCGCTGCTGCAGAGGCAAAGTTGGCCGAGTATACCGGCAAGCTGAGCCAGGCAACCAAAGAGATCGATGATCTTCAGGTAGCCATCATACGTGAGGGCGAGCAGGAAAAAGAACGTATCATCGCCGAAGCGAAAATTGCAGCCCAGAAAATTGCAGCCCAGGCGGCACAGTCGGCTGAGCAGGAAACAATCAAGGCCCGTGCTGAATTGCGAGCCGAGGCGGCACGTCTGGCGGTGGAAATTGCAACGGGTAAGCTGACCGGTTCAATTCAAAAGGCTGACCATGACCGATTTGTCGGCGAATATCTTGACAAGGTGGTACAGATCCAGTGATCAATAACACGTTAGCACGCCGCTATGCCAAGGCGCTGGTTCAGATTGGTTCCGAGGGTGGTCTGATTGACCGTTTTCGTGATGAACTGACGGCAATAGATCGCGTATTTACTGCCAACGCAGATTTGAAGGCTGTTTTTGCAAATCCTGCCTTCACTGCTGAGCAGAAAAAAGAGATTATGAAGGACCTGGTTGCCAAGGTAAACTGCTCTGAGCTGGTCGGCAATTTTCTGTTGCTGCTGGTTGATAAAAACCGGGTGGCCTTCCTTGACCAGATTATTCACACCTACGAGACGCTGGCCGATGAACAGTCGGGTATCATTCGTCCCGTCATCAAAACCGCTTTCGCACTTGATGACAGCCAGGTGACTTCCATTCAGAATGCTCTTGAAAAGAAGAGCGGTAAAAAGGTTATTCCGCAGGTCAGTGTAGACCCAACTCTCTTGGGTGGAGTAGTCACACAGATCGGTGATACGGCATTTGACAGCAGTGTAAAAACTCAGCTTAAACGGATTCAAGATATATTACAGAAGGGGTAAATTCTTCCATGGAAATCAGAGCCGAAGAGATCAGCGAGATCATCAGAAAACAGATCAAGGAGTATGGCAAGGAGGTTGAGGTGTCGGAAACCGGCACAATCATCTCCATCGGTGACGGTATTGCCCGTATCCACGGCCTGGCTGGCGCCATGGCCGGTGAGTTGCTGGAGTTTCCCGGCGGCGTAACCGGTATGGTTCTCAACCTGGAAGAAGATAACGTCGGCGCCGCTATTCTCGGTGAGTTCTCCGAGATTAAAGAGGGCGATACGGTTAAACGAACCGGACGCATCACCGAGGTTCCGGTAGGCGACGCACTGATTGGCCGTGTTGTTAACGCCATTGGACAGCCCATCGACGGCAAAGGCCCGATCAACACCAACAGCTTCAGCAAAGTTGAGATCAAAGCCCCCGGCATCGTAGACCGTAAATCAGTTCATCAGCCAATGGCTACCGGCCTCAAGGCGATTGATTCCATGGTTCCAATTGGACGTGGCCAGCGCGAATTGATCATCGGTGACCGTCAGACCGGTAAAACCGCCGTAGCCATCGATACAATCATTAACCAGAAGGGTGGCGATGTTGTCTGTATTTATGTCGCCATCGGCCAGAAGCGTTCCACGGTTGCCCAGGTTGTTTCCAAGCTGAGCGAGCACGGCGCCATGGATTACACCATCGTTGTTGCTGCAACCGCTTCCGAGTCTGCCCCGCTTCAGTTCATCGCTCCATACACCGGCGTAACCATGGGCGAGTTCTTCCGCGATACCGGTAAGCATGCCTTGATTATCTATGATGACCTTTCCAAGCAGGCTGTTGCCTATCGTCAGCTGTCATTATTGCTCCGTCGTCCACCAGGACGCGAAGCGTATCCGGGTGACGTTTTCTATCTCCACAGCCGTCTGTTGGAGCGTGCCTGTAAATTGTCCGATGCCCGTGGCGCCGGTTCATTGACCGCTCTGCCGATCATCGAAACACAGGCTGGTGACGTTTCCGCCTACATCCCGACTAACGTTATTTCCATCACCGACGGCCAGATCTATCTCGAGTCTGACCTGTTCTTCTCCGGTGTTCGTCCGGCCATTAACGTCGGACTGTCTGTATCCCGCGTTGGTGGTTCTGCACAAACCAAATCCATGAAGCAGGTTGCCGGTACTCTACGTCTTGACTTGGCACAGTATCGTGAAATGGCCGCTTTCGCCCAGTTCGGTTCCGATCTGGACAAGGCTACCCAGATGCAGTTGGAGCGTGGCGTTCGTCTGGTTGAAATTCTTAAGCAGCCGCAATATCGTCCGATTCCAAATGAGAAACAGGTTCTGGTTATCTTCTCAGCAAACAACGGTTTCCTGGATGATCTGCAGGTTTCTGCACTCAAAAAGTTTGAAACCGAAATGTATGCCTACTTTGATAATCGTCAGGCTGAACTGCTTGCAGAGTTGCGCGACAAAAAGGCAATTGATGATGATATGAAGGGTAGAATCATTGCTGCATTGGGTCAGTTCAAGAAGGAATTCACCGCGTAAACAAGGACGGTTTGAGATATGGCAAGCCTTAAAAGCATTAAAAAGCGGATAGTATCCGTAAAAAATACGCGCCAGATCACCAAGGCCATGAAAATGGTCTCGGCCGCCAAACTGCGTCGTGCCCAGGAAAATGTTGTTGCTGCCAGGCCCTACGCAAAAAAACTTGGTGAAGTGCTTCAGACGCTTTCGTCCAGCCTTGAGGGTGATCTTCACCCTTTGCTTGAAAAACGTGATGCCAAAAAACTTCTTTTGATTGTTTTGACTTCCGATCGCGGTTTGTGCGGCGGTTTCAATAGCAACCTGTGTAAGGCTGCTGATCGCTATCTCAAGGAAAAAAGCGGAGTTTACGAGCAGATCAGCGTCATGACGGTCGGTCGTAAAGGGTATGAATTCCTTAAAAGCCGCTACACAGTCTATAAGAATTTTTCCAATGTTTTGGCAAAGCCGAATTATCAGACCGCTGCAATGTTGGCCCAGGAAGTTATTGACGGCTTTTTGGCCGGTGAGTACGACCAGGTTGAATTGTTGTACAACTCCTTCCGTACGGTAATGACACAGGACATCACTTTCCAGCAGATGTTACCGGTTGAGCCGGAAGTAAAGGGTTCTGCAGAGGAAACTCCTGTGGAGTTTATCTATGAGCCTTCAGTAGGTGAGCTGTTAGCCGAAATTTTGCCGAAGAATATCGAAGTACAGATCTTCAAGGCGATGCTTGAAACCGTGGCCGGTGAGCATGGTGCCCGTATGACCGCCATGGACAGCGCTTCAAAGAATGCCAACGAAATGATCGGCAAGCTGACTCTCATGTACAACCGTGCCCGTCAGGCTGCAATTACTACGGAGTTGATGGAAATTATCTCCGGTTCGGAATCAATCAAAGGTTAATTTACGTACTAAACGAAACACTATATGAGGCCGCCAGGCCGCAGGAGGACACTGTTCCATGAGTCAGAACACAGGTAAAATATCGCAGGTCATCGGTGCTGTTATCGACGTCGAATTTGAGCCCGGCAAATTGCCGGAGATTTATCACGCTCTGCGCGTGACAAATCCGGCCATTGATGACCGTGAAAACAACCTGGTGCTGGAAGTTGCACAGCATCTCGGTGAAAACTCCGTACGTACCATCGCCATGGATTCCACCGATGGTCTCAAGCGTGGCCAGGTCGTTATTGACACCGGCAAACAGATCTGTGCACCGGTTGGCGCCAAGACACTGGGCCGTATCATGAACGTTATCGGCGAGCCGGTTGACGAAATGGGTCCGATTGGTAACGAGAAAGAGTACGCTATTCATCGCGAAGCTCCTTCCTTCGAGAACCAGTCAACCAAGGTTGAAGCATTCACCACCGGCATCAAGGTTGTTGACTTGCTTGCTCCCTATGCCCGCGGTGGTAAAATCGGTCTGTTCGGTGGTGCCGGCGTTGGCAAAACCGTTCTGATTATGGAACTGATCAATAACATCGCCAAGCAGCACGGTGGTTACTCCGTATTCGCCGGTGTTGGTGAACGTACCCGTGAAGGGAACGACCTCTGGATGGAGATGAAAGAGTCCGGCGTTCTCGATAAAGCCGCTCTCGTGTACGGTCAGATGAATGAGCCTCCTGGAGCCCGTGCCCGCGTTGCGCTTACCGCTCTTTCCGTCGCCGAATACTTCCGTGATGAAGAAGGTCAGGACGTTTTGCTCTTCATCGATAACATCTTCCGTTTTACCCAGGCTGGTTCAGAGGTTTCGGCTCTCCTCGGCCGTATCCCTTCCGCCGTTGGTTACCAGCCTACGCTGGCAACCGAGATGGGTGAGCTGCAGGAACGTATTACATCCACCAAAAAGGGTTCCATCACTTCGGTTCAGGCTATCTACGTACCTGCCGATGACTTGACCGACCCGGCTCCTGCTACCGCCTTTGCCCACTTGGACGCAACAACCGTTCTTTCCCGTCAGATCGCTGAGCTTGGTATTTACCCTGCTGTTGACCCACTCGATTCAACCTCGCGAATTCTTGATCCACAGGTTATCGGTGAAGAGCATTACGCAGTTGCCCGTTCGGTTCAGTACGTTCTTCAGAAGTACAAAGACCTTCAGGACATCATCGCCATTCTCGGTATGGATGAGCTTTCCGAAGAAGATAAACTGGTCGTTGCCCGTGCACGTAAGATTCAGCGCTTCCTGTCACAGCCGTTCCATGTTGCTGAGGCTTTCACCGGTTCTCCCGGTAAGTACGTTGAGTTGAAGGATACCATCAAGGGCTTCCAGGAAATCGTTGCCGGTAAGCATGACAGCATGCCTGAGCAGGCATTCTACATGGTCGGTTCCATTGAAGAAGCTATCGAAAAAGCAGCCAAACTGGCCGCAGTATAATTAACCTTACGGGATTTGCTCCCTTTCAAGGAATGATATATGGCTGAAAAGATGAAACTTGAAATTGTTACCCCCTATAGCAAAGTTCTCGATATGGAAGTGGAAGAAGTAACAGCCACTGGTAAGCTCGGTGAGTTTGGTGTACTCCCAGGCCATGCTCCTTTCCTGACTTCACTGCGAATCGGTGAGCTGTGCTACAAGAATAACGGTGTCGCAGCTTGTATGGCGCTTAACTGGGGTTACTTTGAGATCAAGGACGACAAGATAATCGTTCTGGTCGAGACCGCTGAAGCTTCAGACGAGATCGATGTTGAGCGTGCCAAGGCGGCTCTAGGCAGGGCGGAAGAGGCCCTCAAGAAATTGACTGCAGAGGACAAACAGCACAAGGTTTATGAAGCTGCTCTTGAACGAGCAATTATCCGTATGCAGGTCGCCGGCAAGGCGGTCAGAAAATAAGTTGCAATGCTGAAAATACTATTTGAAAGAGCGGCCGAAAAGCCGCTCTTTTTTTATTGTCAGTAAGAAAAATTGCTGTCACTTTGCCATAAATCAATGGAGGTAAGCGCCATGGAATCAAATGATTGGAACGTTCCAGCCCTTCTTCAGCTTTCTGGTGGCTATTGGGCGACCTGTGCCTTGCATGCCGCTGTTAAACTGGATATTTTTACTGCAGTATCTGAATCGCAAAATACCGCCGAGCACGTCGCTCAGCAGCTCGAATGCGATCAGCGTGCAATAGAAATGCTCCTTGATTCTCTTGCTGCACTGGGTTTACTCGTGAAACACGGCCCGAACTATTCTGCATCGAAATTTTCCAGCGCCTATCTTTCAAAAAAATCCGAGACGTATATGGGGCATATTATTATGCACCATTATCACCTTGTGGAAGGGTGGAGCCGATTGAGTGAAGCCGTTACCAGCGGGGCACCGGTCCGAAAGAGCGTCTCGCACAATGATACAGAAATCGTTCGAGAAAGTTTTCTGATGGGCATGTTCAATCTGGCAAGCCTGCTTGCACCGAAGATTGCAAAGTGTCTTGATTTGTCGTCAAAACGGCGTCTGCTCGACCTTGGTGGTGGTCCCGGAACCTATGCCATCCATTTTTGTCTCGCACATCCACAACTGTCGGCGGTCGTCTACGACCTACCGACGACTCGGCAGTTTGCCGAAGCAACTGTTGAGCGCTTCAATCTGACAGACCGGATCCGGTTCGAATCGGGAGATTTTCTTGCGGACCCGCTACCGAAAAATTTCGATGTCGCCTGGTTGTCGCATGTTCTTCATTCCGATGGTCCTGCAGCGTGTTCGATACTGCTCCAGAAGGCTGTTGCAGCGCTTGAACCGGATGGGAAACTATTCATTCAGGAATTCATTCTGAATGATGATAAAAGCGGTCCACTATTCCCAGCCCTGTTTTCACTCAATATGCTGATTGGCACGGAACGCGGCCAATCATATTCAGAATCAGAACTGGCTAGCATGATGTCGCACGCCGGTCTTGTCGATATCAGCAGGCTGGATCTGGAACTGCCCAATGGTGCCGGAATTATGTCAGGTAGAAAGCCGGCCTGATGCCAAAACGTTATAATCCTTTTTCAGATGAACTGAAGCGTGTCTTCGGCTGCCGGGTTCAGCGCATATCAGTGGACGCCGGATTCAGCTGTCCCAATCGCGATGGGACTCTTGATACTGCGGGATGTATTTTCTGCGGTGGTCACGGCTCCGGCTCCCATGGAATTTTGAGAAATCTTTCCGTTGCGGAGCAGATTGAAGATGGCAAAGAGGTTATGCGACGTAAGTACAAGGCCGAAAAGTTCATCGCCTACTTCCAGGCCTTTTCCAATACCCATGCGCCGGTTGAAAAGTTGCTGGGATTGTACGAAGAAGCACTTTCTGTGGCGGATGTAGTCGGTCTAATTGTGGCGACCCGTCCCGATTGTCTGCCCGATGAAGTCCTTGACTACCTGCAGCTGCTATCCAGACAGACATATCTGTGGCTGGAACTGGGCCTTCAGAGTATCCATGATCGCAGTCTGACCCTGATTAACCGTCATCATGATCATGACTGTTCTGTAGATGCTATTCAGAGGGCCAAGGCCAGGGGGCTGCTGGTCTGTGCCCACGTGATACTGGGGCTGCCGGGCGAGGATCATGCGAAAATGCTGGCCATGGCCACTGAGTTGAACCGTCTCGGGGTGGATGGTGTCAAGATCCATCTGCTGCACGTTATGAAGGGTACGCGGCTTGAGGATATGTACGGGCAGGGGGAGGTGCGGATGCTGAATCGTGACGAGTATGCCGGTCTGGTGTGCGATTTTCTGGAACGTCTGGAACCGCGAATCTTGATTCATCGTCTGACCGGAGACGGCGGACATGATAATCTGGTCGCGCCGCTCTGGTCGCTGAAGAAGTTCGAGATTCTCAATTGTATTGATGGCGAACTGGAACGGCGCGGGACACACCAGGGAAGTTCATGCCCTGGCTCTACATCTCCACCCGGGTGACGACACCCTGCAGTTTGGCAGCCGGCAGCTTGTTGAACTGTACGAAGTTGGGGGTCAGTTTCTTGATCAGTGCAAAGATCTTCCAGACCGGGTTCCTGGTCTCTATATCCTCGATACCGTAGAATATGACCTTTTCGCTGATGCCGTGGGCCTTCAGTAGCTTCTCGATGTCAAGCACCACCATGTAACCGGCGTTGATCTCAAAAAACTCCAGTCCACTCCCCACATCGGTCTTGTGATGGCAGTTTATGCCGAAGGGCTCATCGGTACGTGTGATGGAGATAAAGATGTTGCGCTCGTAGATGATGTTGGAGCGGATCACGCAGTGCACAATGTAGGGGGGGATCACATCCAGCCCCTTGATGAAGAACAGTGCCGTGCCGGCGATGCGCCCCTTGGCGTAGATCTGCTCATAGGACAGCATGAAGATATCCAGCTCCAGCGGCCGTAAGGCCTTGTAGAGATAACGCTGGCCGTTGGTCCAGATCAGGATGGTGGCAAAGGGGATCGAGGCCAGGATCAGTGACCAGTAGGCACCATGGGGGAACTTTGAAAAGGTCGAGGTAAAGTAGACGATGTCGATCAGCGCGATCACGACGACAATCGGGACCTTCCATTTTTTGGTGGTCTTTGAAAAAACCATGATCATCATCATGGCGGTGATGGTCATGGAGCCGGTCACGGCCATACCGTAGGCGGCCGCCAGATTGCCGGATTTCTGGAAGAAGAACATGACGAAAATGACTGCCACCATCAGTGTCCAGTTGACGGCGCTTATGTAAATCTGTGACTGAATCTGGCTGGAGGTGTAGTCGACCCTGAAGAGCGGCATCAGGCGGGTGGTGATGCCCTGGTAGACGATGGAAAAGACGCCGCTGATGATGGATTGTGATGCAATGATGGTGGCCATGATGGTCAGAATCAGAAACGGAATGTACAGGATGGCCGATTCGCTTTGGATCATGGCGAACAGGATGTTTTTAGCCTCGGGATTACGCAGGATGAAGGCACCCTGACCCAGATAGTTCAGGTACAGGGCGGCAAAAACGAAATACCAGGCCCGGATGATCGGCTTCTTGCCCAGATGCCCCATGTCGGCATACAGCGCCTCGCCGCCGGTTGAGCAGAGGATCACCTCGGAAAGCACGATGTAGCCGGCAAAGCCGTTCTGGCGGAAAAAATCGAAGGCGTACCAGGGATTGATTGCCTTCACAATGCCGGGGGTTCCGGCGATGGAAACCAGACCGGAAACCAGCAGGGAACCGAAGTAGACGATCATGATCGGCCCGAAGATGCCGGCCATTTTGTCGGTTCCTCGCGACTGGAAGAAGAACAGGGTAAAGGCGATCATGGCGGCAATAAAGACCAGAACACCCTGACGCGTGGCTTCCATTCCCGGAATCAGCGTAAGGCCTTCGACCGCCGAGAGGATTGAAATGGCCGGCGTGATGACGCCGTCACCCAGCAGCAGCGAAACACCCAGGAAGGAGAGGAAACCGGCAAATGCCAGGATGCGACCCTTCTTGAAGAGCTTGATGATGATCTCGCGCAGGACGATCTCACCCCCTTGCCCTTTCTTTCCCAGGCTCATGGCCAGCCAGGCATATTCGGCTGTTACCAGAATGGTCATGGTCCAGAACACCAGCGACAGGATGCCGTAGACATTGGCAGCTGTCGGCTTAGTCATGGCAAAAACAACCGTCAGGGTATAGATCGGGCTGGTGCCGATATCGCCGAACACCAGGCCAAGCGCCTTGACAATGCCGCCCCAGAAGGAATCTTCGTGTTTTTGGGTCATGGAACTCCCGACATACTGATGGAGGAAAATTGGAAAAAAAAGAGCGGCATCTCTGCCGCTCCCGCTTTATACACCATTCCGTTCGGACTTGTCACCCCTGAACATTCATGGGCTACATCTCCACTCGCGTCACAACCCCCTGCAGTTTGGCAGCCGGCAGTTTGTTGAACTGCACAAAGTTGGGAGTCTGTCTTTTGATGGTGGAAAACAGCTTCCAGAACAGGTTGCCGGTCTCAATATCCTCTATGCCGTAGAATATGACTTTTTCCGTAATCCCATTGGCCTTGAGGATACCTTCTATGTCGAGTATCTCCATGTAGCCGACCCGGATTTCGATGGCATCCAGCCCGCTTGCCAGGCCGGTGTTCAGATCCGTTTCAAGACCGTAGGGTTCATCGGTGCGTATGATAGAGATCAACACATTGCGTTCATAGATAATGTTCGAGCGGATGATGCAGTGCACCAGGTAGGGGGGAATGACACTCCACTCCTTGACGAAGAACAGGCCGGTGCCAGGAATGTTTTTCCCCTTGGCGTAGATCTGCCCATAAGCCAGCTCGAAGGTTTCAAAGTCCAGCGGCTTGAGGGCCCGGTACAGTGCCCGTTGCCCCTTGGTCCAGACCATGATCGTAATGAACGGTACCGCTGCCAGGATGATCGACCAGTAGCCGCCGTGGGGAAACTTGTTCAGGTTGGCAATCAGGAATACCAGGTCGGCCAGGGTTACCAGTACGGCGATCGGAACTTTCCACTTTTTGGTGGTATGGGCGTAGATCATGGTCATCATGATACCGGTGATGGTCATGGTGCCGGTAACGGCCAGGCCGTAAGCCGCTGCCAGATTCTCGGACTTGCGGAAAACCAGCATGATGATAATGACTGCCGCCAGCAGGGCCCAGTTGATGGAGCTAATGTAAATCTGCGATTTGAGGTGGGTCGAGGTGTAGTCCACCCGCAGCAGTGGCAGAATCCGGGTGGTTATCCCCTGGTATACAATCGAGAAAACCCCGCTGATCAAGGCTTGTGAAGCAATCACCGTGGCGATGATGGTCAGGATCAGAAAGGGGATATACAGCATGGTAGCTTCGTTGCGGACCATGCCGAACAGGATGTTCTTGGCTTCGGGGTGGGTGATGATATATGCCCCCTGGCCGAGATAGTTGATCACCAGTGCCACGAAAACAAAATACCAGGCCCGGACAATCGGTTTGCGCCCCAGATGCCCCATGTCGGCATAGAGTGCCTCGCCGCCGGTGGCGCACAGGATCACCTCGGACAGCACAAAGAAGCCCGCCAGGCCATTGTCATACAGGAAGTGGGCGGCATACCAGGGGGACAGCGATTTGAGAACGGCTGGATGATCAATAATCGAGAATGCCCCCGACAGGGTCAGGGAGACGAACCAGACCACCATCAACGGCCCGAAGATGCGGGCCACTTTGTCAGTCCCCCTGCTTTGAAAGATAAAGAGTCCGACTGCAATGATGGCAGCAATCAGGATCAGGAGATTCTGCGAGGTATGTTCCAGTCCCGGTATCAGCTCGATACCCTCCACAGCCGAGAGGATCGAAATGGCCGGTGTAATGACACCGTCACCGATCAGCAGGCAGATGCCGACGTAGGAAAGAAAGGTCACAAAGGCCAGGGTGCGCCCCGGCTTGATCATGCGGATCAGGATCTCGCGCAGGACAATGGTGCCGCCTTCTCCCTTGCGCCCCAGACTCATGGCCAGCCAAGCGTATTCCACCATGACCAGCACTACCAGTGTCCAGACGATCAGCGAGATGATGCCGTAGATATTTTCCTGGGAAGGTTTGGTGAGGGTGACGATTACGGTGAGGGTGTAGATCGGGCTGGTGCCGATGTCACCGAACACCAGACCAAGGGCCTTAATGATGCCGCCCCAGAACGAACCTGCTTCGTGCTGTTTCATGATATGTGCCTCCTGCACGGGTAGTGCGGGGCTGACTGCGGAAAACAGAAAGCCGCCGGCATGAACCGGCGGCTTTTGAGTCCGCTGTCGCGCCCTTCCAGGTGCCTACGAGGTTAGCTGACGGGCTCGGGATTGGAAGTTCCCTATCCGGTATCGGTACCGGAATGCGCCCCAGAAAATCGGGTCCCCCGCATCCGCCTTGTGAGAGCGGATCTCGGCTGCTATTTCTGCCGTTATACTCCTCCTGCTACCCGTGTCAAGAATTCTGATAGCTGCCGGCAAAGATTTGCTGTTTACACGACAGCCAAAACTGGTAAACTCCCTGCGCATTGAAAACGGCAGGAGAACTGCAGGATATGTCCGAGAAGATCGTTGCACTGAAAGTTGATGTTGATACCTATGCCGGTACGCGGGATGGCGTCCCCAACCTGCTGGCCGATATGGCCCGTTTCGGGGTTAAGGCTACCTTTTACTTCTCCATGGGGCCGGATAATTCCGGGAAGGCTATCCGCCGTATCTTTACCCGTCCCGGTTTTCTGAAAAAGATGCTGCGCACCAAGGCCCCTGCGGCCTACGGCATCAAGACCATGCTGTACGGCACCCTGCTGCCGGCCCCCATGATCGCAGAATCATTTCCCCACATCCTGCGCGAAACCGAGCGCCAGGGGCATGAGGTCGGCATCCACTGCTGGGACCATGTCAAATGGCACGACTATCTCCCCTGGTTCCCCAAACATCTGACCGCCATGGAACTGGGGCGGGCCAGTGCCCTGTTCGAGGAGATTCTTGGCCATCGCGCAACCACTACAGCAGCGCCGGGTTGGACTGTTTCGCCGGATTCGCTGGAGGTGCAGGATGCCCTGGGGCTCTCCTATTCCAGCGACGGCCGCGGCCGCTCCCCCTTTTATCCGGTCATGAACGGTCGCCGTTTCCGGACCCTGCAGATTCCCACCACGCTTCCCACCGCCGATGAAATCCTGGGGGAGAACGGCATCACCCCCGAGAATATCCACGACTTTTACTGCAACAGACTGCAGGATGGGCTGAATGTCCTGACAATCCACGCCGAGTTGGAGGGCAATGCCATTCGACCAGCGTTCATCCGGTTGCTGGAGCGCTTCCAGGCCGATGGCGTGCGCTGCATCACCCTGGCTGATGCGGCCCATGAGATCAGCGGTGCGCCGGCCTGCCAGATCTCCATGGGGGAGATTCCGGGCCGGGCCGGAAATGTGGCCATCCAGGGGGATGAAGTCCCGTGATTTTCCGTTATTTCAAGGTGTTTCACCGCGATATGGTCTACCTCAAATTTATCCTGGAGGCCTACGAAGGGATGAATGTCATGAGCACGGTGGATAATGTGGCCGGTATTATCCGCATTGCCATCATGGAGGGTTTCGAGTCCGACATGGATGCCCTCTTGGCTGAACTGGGCAAACAGGTACCCATGGAGCCGGCGGAGTGGCATGATGCACCTGCGTTTTAAACCAGAAAAAGAATTTACCACGGAGACACGGAGGCACAGAGATAACCATTTTAGAAAAATAAATGATGTGTCTGCCTCACGTTCTTCAATCTTTAACCGCTTGAGTCACTACAAAATAAACGCTGTACTTTCCTCCGTGTCTCTGTGCCTCCGTGGTTCAATAGGTTTGTTGGTTTTGCTGTGCGCTTCCCCTTGTTTCGCAACGGTTCTGCCCGGTATCGACGTCCTCTCCAACAACACATTCAATCTGCTCCAGAACAAACGGGTCGGTCTGATCACAAACCACACCGGACGCAGCGCCTCGGGCGAAAGCAGCATCGATCTGCTCCACCGCGCACCGGGTGTGAAGCTGGTGGCGCTGTTCAGTCCCGAACACGGCATCCGTGGTGACGCCGATGAAAAGGTTTCTTCCGGTGTTGATACAAAGACCGGGCTGCCGATCCACAGCCTGTACGGAAAAACCTGCCGGCCGACGGCGGAGATGCTGCGGGGGGTGGAGCTGTTGGTGTACGATATCCAGGACATCGGCACCCGCTTTTATACCTACATCGGCACCCTCTCGTTGGCCATGCAGGCCGCTCGGGATGCCGGAATCGGGTTTGTGGTACTTGATCGCCCCAACCCCATCGGCGGCGAGCAGGTGCAGGGTGCCATTCCGACCATTACCCTGCCGGAACGCAAGAACAGTTGCGGAGCCATTACCTCCATTCACCCCATCCCCACCCGCCATGGCATGACGGTGGGGGAGCTGGCGAGGCTGTTCAACGACGAGTATGGCATCGGATGTCGCCTGACGGTGGTTCCCATGCAGGGGTGGCAGCGCTCCATGTACTGGGATCAGACCGGATTGCGGTGGATCAACCCGTCGCCCAACATGCGGAGTCTGGAGGCGGCCATGGCCTATCCCGGGCCGGGTACGCTGGAAACCACCAGTCTCTCGGTCGGACGCGGGACCGGTCAGGCCTTCCTGGCCTACGGCGCCCCCTGGGTTGATGCCGGTGCGGTTGTCAAAAACCTGGCGGCCCGCAGCATTCCGGGGATCTCATTCCGTCCTTGCCGTTTTGTGCCGACCACGCCCGGTTTTTCCCATCGGGGCAAGGAGTGCGCCGGGGTCTGCCTGACAATTGAGGATCGCGAACGTTTTGAGCCGATCCTGACCGGACTGCATCTGGCCCAGGCCTTTTACGAAACGCATCCGCGGCAGTTCAAGGCCTACGAAGGTTTTGGTACCGAAACGGGAGATCGGGATGCTTGGGGATTATTGACTAAGGGTGGGGTGAGGCCGGAAAAGCTCGTGGAACGGTGGAGCGGGGCGCTGGAGCGCTTCAAAGACATCCGGAAGCGCTATCTGTTGTACGGTGACTAACCTGGGTCAGATCAGGGCTATCTGCAATCCTTTGCCTTTCTGAGAGGCATACGTAAAGGTGATCTCCTGGGGAGCCTCTTCCGGTGATTCCAGGCGGTAATCCCGCTTGAAACTGGATCGAAAGGCTTTGACCCGGCTTTCGGCCGACAGGTCCAGTGAGGCGGGCAGTTCCGTGCGCTTCGGCCAGCAGGCCTGCTGATGCCAGGTCGGCGCAAAGCTGGGCAGTTTACCCATCAACGGCATTTCGCTGCAGCAGTAGTCGAAGAACAGGACGTCATGGAAGAGCGCATGCTCCGGTTCCGGCAGCAGCGTTTCCGCCAGGCCGGCGAATAGTTCGTACAGTCGCCGCAGGGATCGACCCGAGAGATGCTCGATTCCGGTCTGGCGGGCCATGCGATCCAAGAGAGTCGCCAGGTTGCCCTGCTTTTGCAGATAACGCAGTGATGCGCTGAATCCGCCGTTATTGTAGAAAAGATCCAGCAAACGTCCGATAGTTTCAATCCGGCCGATATCATCATAGGAGAGCCAGGGGTTGCGCAGGATTCCGTAGGGAGGAAAACCGGAGAAATGATACTCCTCGCGTCGGGCTATTTCCCGCATGGGCGAGCCTTTCAATACCTTGAGCGGTTCGACCTGAATCTGGTGGGGATGGAGATCGGCCACCGTCAGGAGTGATTCCAGAAAACCGTCGTAACTTTCACCCGGCAGGCCGGCCACCAGATCCAGATGCAGTTCAATCCGGGTTTCAGCGCGCAGTCGGCGAATCACGTAAAACAGGCGACCCAGATCGTTGACACGATTGACCTGCTTGAGCGTGCTAGGGGAGGCCGACTGAACGCCGATCTCAAAATGGAACCAGTCGGCCGGCACCTGCTCAAGGATTTCAAGAGAGGTATCGCTCAGCAGATCGGCGGCGATCTCGAAATGGAAATGGCTGCTGTGGTTGTGTTCCAGGATAAAGCGCCAGATTTCATCGGCCCGGCGGGCATCGTAGTTGAAGGTTCTGTCAACCAGCTTGATCTGGGGGACCTGTCGCTCCATCAGGAACAACAGGTCATGTTTGATACGCTCCATGGAATAGGTGCGGACGCGCCCCTCCACGGACGAAAGGCAGAATGAGCAGGAAAAAGGACAGCCACGCGAAGTCTCGTAGTACACCAGTGGTTTTGTCAGGTCGACCAGACCGGCCTCGAAGGGAGAGGGGAGACTGTCCAGTGGGATATGCTCCGTGGTGTGCGGCCCCATGGCGATGTCCTCTTGGTCGCGGAAGAACAGGTTCGGGACATCTTCCAGTTCGGCCCCAGGGAAGTACCCTTCCGGGCAGGCTGCCACGATCTCCAACAGCCTGCGGAAAACATATTCACCTTCCCCCTTAATGACAAAATCGACCGCCGGGTTGGCGTGCATCAACTCGAAAATGCCGAAAGAAGCCTCCGGTCCCCCCAGCACGATGATCGTGGCGGGCGCGATCTTTTTGATGTCCGATGCAATCCGCAGCGTCAGTTCGATATTCCATATATAGCAGGAGAAAGCCACCAGATCGGCCTGTTCGGCCATGATCAGCCGCAGAAGGTGCCCGCGTGGTTCATTGACGGTGTATTCGCGGATAGTAATGGCCGTTTCGGGGATCTCCCGGGCGCAGGCCGCCAGGGAAGGGAGCGCCAGGGAGGCGTGGCTGTATTTGGCGTGAAAGGTTGTCAGCAGGATCTTCATGGCATACTCAATTGGTGATCAGAAATCCAGCAGGTATCTTCTGTCACGGTTTTCTATGGTAGTTTTAAAGGGGCGCGAGAGCGTATTGACGCGTTGAATGATGTGGTCAGCCTGTTCGCCGGACAGGGGCCTTGGCTGGAACCCCACCCGGCGATGCAGGATGTCCAGTGGCAGCAGTTCGGCGGTGCGGCGGGTGCCATCCAGACGCAGGCGGACGATCAGGCTGGCATCGGCGGTTCTGCTTTTGCTGGCAAAGATAAAGTTGCCCAGGCTGTAGAAGATGATGCCCTTGCCGTAGCGCTCCACCCCTCGCAGGACATGGGGGTGGTGGCCGATGATCACATCGGCACCGGCGTCGATGGCCTTGTGCCCGACAGCACGCTGATAGGGCTGGACGCTGTTTTTGCCTTCGGTACCCCAATGGAAACTGACGATGACGAAATCGGCCTGCTGGCGGGCCCGGCGGATATCCTCGACGAACAGCGATTCGAATCCGGGGGTTGTGCCGGGGCGACTGGTACCGGCAAAAAACTCCGTCGGCTGGGTCAGGGAATAGCCCAGGAAGGCCACTTTTTTTCCGCGGATGGTGTACAGAGCCATCTTGCGGGCCTCGGAAAGGTTTACTCCGGCACCGATCCAGGCGATGCCGGCCTGTTCGAGGTTCACCAGCGTCTCTGTCAGGGCCGTCCCGCCGAAATCCATGCTGTGGTTGTTAGCCAGGGTCACCAGATTGATCCCCGATGTTCTCAGTGCCTTGGCAACGGCCGGCTCTGCCCGGAAACGGAACTTCTTGGTCGTGAACTCCCGCCCACGCTCCGCAATCGGTGATTCCAGATTGGCAATGGTGATGTCACCCCTGCTCAATTCCGCAGCTACCCCGCTGAAAGGCATCTCGTAGCCCGTTTTGCGGATCGTGCCGGCCCATCGGCCGGCCAGCATGACATCACCGACGGCATTGATGATGATTTCTTCAGCCTGAATGGCTGCGGGAAGCAAGATCAGGAAGGAAATAAGTATGATGCGGGTTGCAATACGATTCATGGCGGCTCTTTTGGATTGACGACAGGGCGGATCAGGTGCTAAAAATACACGCTTACCCATAATAAATAAAGGTGTTTCGCTATGCTCGATATGAAATTTATCCGTGAAAATCTTGAAGAAGCCGAACGGCGTCTGCGTACCCGAGGCGGGGCCTCTTATCTTGACGGCTTCCGTGATCTGGACAACCGCCGCCTGTCGTTGCTGCGTGAAAGTGAAACCCTCAAAGCGCTGCGCAACTCGGTCTCCGACGAGATCGCCAGGATCAAGGACAAAAGCCAGGCCCAGGATAAGATTCTGGAAATGCGCGAGGTGTCCCACAGGATCAAGGGGATGGACGAGGAGCTCAAACAGTTGGACGAGGAGCTGCAGAACTTCATGCTGACTGTGCCGAATCTGCCTGACCCGACCACCCCGCTCGGCGCATCGGAAAACGATAATGTAGAAGTCAGAAGCTGGGGAACGCCACGTTCACTGGATTTCGAAGCCAAACCCCATTGGGAAATCGGCGAGGAGCTGGGCATCCTGGATTTTGAGTGCGGCGCCAAGATTACCGGAGCGCGCTTCACCCTCTACCGTGGCGCCGGTGCGCGGCTGGAGCGGGCCCTGATCAACTTCATGCTTGACCTGCATACCGATTCTCACGGCTACACGGAAGTGCTGCCTCCCTTTATGGTCAACCGCGACAGTATGACCGGTACCGGTCAGCTGCCCAAGTTTGAGGAGGATCTCTTCAAAATGGTTGATCCGGATTATTTCCTGATCCCCACCGCCGAGGTGCCGGTTACCAATATCCACCGTGGCGATATTCTCAAAAAGAGTGATCTGCCCATCCGTTATGCCGCCTACACCCCCTGTTTCCGCCGTGAAGCCGGTTCCTACGGCAAGGACACCCGAGGTCTGATCCGCCAGCACCAGTTCAACAAGGTGGAACTGGTCAAGTTTACCCACCCCTCCGAATCGGCCGCTGAGCTGGAAAAACTGACCCTGGATGCGGAAAAGGTCCTGCAGCTGCTGGAACTCCCCTACCGGGTCATGGCGCTCTGCAGTGGCGATATCGGATTTTCTTCGGCCAAGACTTACGATATCGAGGTCTGGCTGCCGGGGCAGAGCTGTTTCCGGGAAATATCATCCTGCAGTACCTTCGGTGATTTCCAGGCCCGCCGGGCCGGTATCCGATTCAGGGAAGAGGAAAAATCCAAGCCGGAGTTTGTCCATACCATCAACGGCTCCGGTCTGGCAGTCGGAAGAACCCTGGTTGCAATCCTTGAGAACGGCCAGCAGGCCGATGGCTCGGTCGTGATTCCCACCGCACTGCGTCCCTACATGGGCGGTCTGGAAAAAATCACCCATTAGCACACCGGCGGCAACAAATCTTTGAAATTTGGAAAAGGGTGTGCTATAGAAATAATCCGTTTTGGAAGGGTGGCCGAGTGGTTTAAGGCAGCGGTCTTGAAAACCGCCGAGGGTAACACCTCCGTGAGTTCGAATCTCACCTCTTCCGCCATACATTTTCAAGGCGTCTGCATTTAGTTGCAGGCGCCTTTGCTTTATCTGGAAACATTATCAGCGCTAAATATTCCCTGTTGATATGAATGGGCTCATCGCAGCGGAGAAATTGACATGATGATCTTAAGAACACTCACTTCCCTGAAATTTACTGACGATGACAATTGCTAGCCTGAAGAACATTTTGGCATTTCTGTTGCTGATCATCAGCACCATTGCGGTCTATGCTGTTTCCGGCAGTTTTGATCTGCTCTCCACCTGGGATGACTGGCGTTATGTGACCACCAACGACACCGTAAGTAGTTTTACGCTCTTGCACCTCAAGCAAGCCTTCAGCGATTTCTATCTCGGCAATTATGCCCCGCTGCACATCCTCTCCTACATGATCGACCATGTCCTGTGGGGAGTGCACCCGGCCGGGTATCACCTCGAAAATGTTCTGCTGCATCTGGCAAACGGTTTGTTGTTCTATACCCTGCTGCGCCGGTTTTCCCTGAGTGAATGGCAGGCCTGCGCTGCCGCCTGGATTTTTCTCCTGCACCCGCTTCAGGTGGAAACTGTGGCCTGGGTGTCTCAACGCAAAAGCCTGCTGGCAATGTTTTTCTTTCTGTTGGCGCTGCTCAGTTATCAGATTTATTCGGACCAGCGGGCCAATCGCACCCGCTGGTATCTACTGTCTCTGGTCACCATCACTGCGGCATTGCTGAGTAAATCTATCGCGGTAATCTTTCCGGCTGTGCTTGTGCTCTATGATCTGACCTGCGACCAGAGCGGTCTGCGTTCACGCTCGCACCGCATATTCGACAAAATTCCGTATATAGCCGTTGCCGTTGCTGTGGCAGTCATGGCCATGATCAGCCAGAGTCTGGAAGAGGGGGGCGGGCGGCGTGATTACCCGGGCGGTTCCCCGCTGACCGCTTTCTATACGATGGTGCCGATACTGCTGGGGTACGTTCGTGACTGCTTCTGGCCGTTTGAGCTCAGCCCTTACTATATGGCTCCTGTCAGGCAGCTGCCAGATACAGGCTTTGCCGTGGCCTTGGCTGGCCTGCTGTTTCTGGTCGCATTCGGAGTTTATCTTTTTCGGACAGCTCGGCCCGTGGCATTCTGGTACGTCTTCTTTTTCATTGCTCTGGTCCCGGTTTTGCAGTTTGTACCGCTGGTTACCCTGAAAAACGACCGGTATATGTACACCCCGCTTCTGGGGTTTGCCGTGTTGGTTGTGATTGCTACCGGGAAGTTGTTGGCGCTGATCCCGACATGGTGGCGGCGGCCGTATCACGGCGCTGTCGTTCTTGTCATGCTGGCCCTGCCGCTCTTTGCATTCAAGCAGACCCTGTATTGGCGCGATGATCTAACCCTCTGGAAGCGGGCCGTTGCGGTCGATCCTGAAAACCGGGTTGCCTGGCTGATGCTGGCCAAGATCTACACCGGCAGGCACGACACAGGTAACTCCGTTCTTGCCAATAACCGCTATTTTGAACTACGCAACAGATATGGCCCCTATCGGGGCTTCGAAAAACATTGAGAATGTCCCTCTTGCGGGTGCCTGTCATGCCATGCTGGCTCAAGAATAAATTACTGTTGTGTAGTGTCCTGTCTGTTGTTGTGATGTTTGTCTTCAGCGGGCTTCTGGACAGCACCTTTGTAATTTATGACGACCCTGAATATGTTACGGAAAATGTGAATATTCGGAGTGGCCTGACCTGGCAGGGACTGCAGTGGGCATTTACCTCGTTCAGTAATGCCAACTGGCATCCGCTGACCTGGCTGTCCCATATGCTGGATATCCAGCTCTATGGCCTCAACCCTACCGGCCATCATCTGACCAGTCTCCTGCTTCATGCAGCCAACACGCTTCTGCTTTTCATTGTATTGTACAGGATGTCAGGTACGGTCTGGCAGAGTTTCGCCACCGCCCTGCTTTTTGGGATCCATCCCCTCCATGTGGAATCGGTTGCCTGGATTGCCGAGCGGAAGGACGTGCTCAGCGGATTTTTCTTTGTGGCTTCCCTGTGGGCCTATGAACGCCATGCCCGCCAGCCCGGAATCGGCAGATATTGGTTGGTTGTGGTTCTGTTTGCCCTCGGGTTACTGGCAAAACCGATGCTGGTTACGCTGCCGCTGGTGTTGCTTCTGCTGGATTACTGGCCGCTGAATCGGGTTGATGGTGGCCGGCCGGCTTCTGGCGTCTATCCCCGGTGTTCTCCTGCCGCTGTGCTGAGAGAAAAGCTCCCGCTTGTTGTGCTGTCAGTGGTTTCAAGTGTGATTACCTATGTGGCGCAGCTGCGCGGTGGGGCGACACCGTATCCGGACAAGAGCTCCCACGTTGAAAATAGTGCCAATGCCCTGTTCTCCTACGGGTTGTACGTCAGAAAGCTGCTGTGGCCGCAGGATCTTGCAGTGTTCTATCCACGGGGTGACATCCCGATCATGCTGCTTGTACTGGCTTCGGCGGTGGTCGTTGTGCTGACTGTTGCCGCATTTCTGGTCAGAAAAAAATACCCCTTCGTGTTTGTCGGCTGGTTCTGGTTCATCGGTACGCTGCTGCCCGTCATAGGATTCATACGGATCGGGTCGGCTGCCATGTCGGACCGCTATACCTATATACCGGCGATCGGATTCTTCATGGCTCTCTGCTGGCTGGTGGGCGCAGTACCGGCAATGTGGCCGGGGAAAAGGCTAAAGGCCGTTATCATCGTTGTTATCTTTGGTGCGTTATCGCTGTTAACCGTCAGGCAGGTGCGCTACTGGAATAACAGTTTCACACTGTTTGAACATGCTCTGAGGGTGACGGATAACAACCTGGTGGCACACAATAATCTGGCATCAGCGTATCTGATGCGGGCCAACAATGATCAGAGTTTTACCATTGCCCGATACCTCTGTTCAAAGAACGGCTGTGAAAACTCCTATGACATCCGCCAGGATTGCCTGACCAAGGCAATTGCTGCATCAAAGGCCGCCATTCGGATCAACCATGAGTATGCCCCCCCGTATTTCAACCTGGCTGCGGCGTATCATGGCATCGGCGAATGGCAGGCCGCCTGGAGGGTGCTGGACAATCTGAGATATGTTGATCCGGTGCTGGCGGAGCAATTAGAGCGATATCTTCACGTCAGGCAATGAAAAGCATTCTGCACTGGTGAGTGCAGAAATGACGGTCACGCTAAAGTTACTTGATAATATCTCCGATAAAATGGATAAAGAGAGTCCACTTTCGGAATGAACCGTGTGAAAAGGGGATGTGATATGAAATGGCTGGCTGTTGTGATCTGTCTGGCGGGATGTACGCTTCTTGTTGCCGGATGCTCTAAAGTGAGTGAAGAGGAACTGCAGGCCAAGATCAATAAGTGCACCGAGGCCGGAATGAATTATACTTATCTGCGAGACTTCAAAGGAGACCCCTATGAAGTCATGTGTGTTTCAAAACGATTGAGATAACAACCCTTCCAGGTGTTACCCATTCCACCTGTCTTAAACCCGGCAGTGCAACATCCGGCTACCTTTCTTTACAGCAGATCCTCCAGTGTTTCAGGTCATCAGTACCTTATCTTTCAGCGTTCCTGCAAAAGTGGCATATTTCGAATCACAGATGACGATGTGGTCGATCAGCCAGAAATTGAGATAGATCGAAAGCTCCGCCGCAACCGTGCTGTTACCGTCTGCCAGTCTTTGCTGCATATCAATAATGGTTGCTGAAAACGCCTGGTGGACTTTTTCATGATTTTCCCTCTCCGGATAGTCTTGCTCCTTCATCCACTTCTCTTCCGCATTGAAGTGGTACCAGGCATAATCAACCAGACTGTTCAATACCACGTTTATTTCATGTTCGGGAGCGCCTTTCTCAATGCTGCGCGTTGTTTCATTGATGAGGACAATCAGATGTTTGTGGTGCTCGTCGAACTGTTTGATGCCAAGAGTAAAATCATCATTCCAGGTTATATAAGCCATAGTGCGCTCCTGATTGTCTGAGTTGTGTGAGGATGAACATACCACCAGTCGCCTGGAGTTATCAAGGTTCTGTAAGGGATGTGGAAATGCTGTCAGCGGGAAGGAGGACAAAAAAAACGGTACCGTGGCTGCGGTCGGACGAAAAACCGACCTGACCGCCCAGATACTGCTCTCCAAAGAGCTTCATGCTGTACGTGCCCAGTCCCCTGCCGTTAAGGCCTTTGGTGCTGAATGACCTTTTGAAAATCTGCAGGGCGATTTCCGGTGCCATCTCGCCAGGGTTCTGGACGAGAAAACAGGGGCGGCCGGTGCGGAATTCGAACCAGATGCGAATACGTGCCGGAGGTTCCGTTGCCTCCATAGCGTTTTTAACCATGTTGGCCAGGACTCGTGTCAGTAGCGGTGCTGATGACATCAGAACCGTTTTTCCATGTGTTCCCTCAATGTCCAGTCGGTTGACACTTTCCATCGGATAGCCGGAAAAAAACGACTTCATGCCGTCCAGAATGTTTTCCACACGAACCGGTTCAAGTGATACCTTCAAATCTCCACGCTCGGCTTGCAGCAGGAGCCTCTGATTCTGGACCTCCTGGGTCAGATGCGTTGAGAGACTGACAATCTTATGGGCGATATTGGCCGCATCCTGGGGGTGCCGGACAAGAATTTCGCTCCATCCCTGCAGTCCTGTCAGCAGATTGTTGAGGTCGTGAATGAAGACATTTTCCAGGACATCACGACGTTTACTGGCGCTGATATCATGAATTACAAAAATGGTAAGCGGTATGTCGTCAAGGGTAATCGGGGTCGAACGGACCGTAAATTCGTGGGCTTCATTCTTTCCATCATGGATTACGGACATCAGGCATTCATTGACGGCAGGTTCCTGAGACTTCTGGCTTGCCAAGATGGAAATGACAGCACCGCAGGTGGAACAATTTTTTGATGTGCCGCAACCGCCCGGCGACTCGTTACTGAAGGCGCATCCAAGAAGCTCTCCGGGGCGCAATCCCAGTAGACATTCCGCGTCATTGACATTCAGGGCTTTGAGGGTTTCCGGGTTGGCCGCCAGCACCTGGCGATCTTTGTTGAGGATCAGAACGTAACCGTCCACGGATTCGACAATGGCCCGTGTAATCGGATTATGGAGGCAATACTCCGCCATGCTGAGTATCTGCTCGTGTGGGGCACGCTCCGGGGAGGCAAACCATGTGCCGCTTTCCGGAAGTTTCTGTGACGAACCGTTTGTTGTCATGGCGCATTATCCTGTTTCAGCATGGGCTTCCAATCAGCGTACCACAGGAAAACAGCCCGTCAAGAAGGCTTATTTTTGTAGAGAAGGAACGGATATTGGGATAGTATCCCGGAACTACCAAGGAGCAGTTCGATGACCCGACCGGAACTATGGACAACCCTGAAAGTTTTATCCTGGACAAAGGAATTTCTGATCAGCCGGGGAATAGACAACGCCCGCCTGGAGGCAGAGTGGCTGCTGTGTGCGGCCACCGGATTGGACAGGGTTGGACTGTATCTCAATTACGACAAGCCGCTGAATGATGAAGAGCTTGCCCGATATCGTGCTATGGTTGCCCGCCGCGGCAAACGTGAGCCGCTCCAGCATATTCTTGGCAGCCAGGAGTTTTTCGGTCTGGAGTTGGAGGTTACGCCGGATGTACTGGTGCCTCGCTACGATACGGAAACGCTTGTGCAAGAGGCTTTGAAGCGTGTGCCGGAAGCAGCTTCTGTACTTGATATCGGTACGGGCAGCGGCTGTATCGCCATTGCCCTGGCACGGGAGCTGCCGAATGCGGCCGTGACAGCTCTGGATATATCGGCTGCAGCCCTGAATGTCGCCCGGCGGAATGCTGCCAGGAACGGAGTCAGCATCGAATTCCTGCACGGATCGCTCTGTGAACCGGTGGCCGGTCGGCACTTCGAACTGATTGTTTCCAATCCCCCCTATATACCGGCAGGCGATATTGAGGGGTTGGAGCCGGAGGTCCGTGATTTTGATCCGCGGGGTGCACTGGATGGCGGTCCGGATGGGCTTGACATCTATCGGAAATTGGTGCCGTCGGCACTTCCCTGTCTGATTTCCGGAGGTTGGCTGCTGGTTGAGATAGGCATAGGTCAGGAAGCAGATGTAATGGCTCTGTTCCGTAAGGCTGGTGAATATGGTGAACCGGTGACGGCACATGATCCGGGCGGAATCGTCCGTGTTGTGGGGGGGCAGAAAAAATGATCCTGAAAAGGAGAGAACCTGATGACTGTCTGTGAGTTGTGTGATACCTGTCTGTTCTTCAATGACAAGATGCCGGATATGCCGGCAGTAGCCAACTTCCTCAAAGACAAATACTGTCGCGGCAATTTCGAGACCTGTGCCCGTTACCGGATCTACCAGGAGTTCGGTCGTTGCAACGTGCCGAGCGGTCTTTTTCCGAATGAAGAAGAGCTTGTATCCCGGATTGCGGCGGAATTGAAGCTAACCATATCAAACAAATAGTGAAAGGACCGTTATCATGACAACTATCGAGGCACAAACGCTGCTCTCCGAGGCCGATCTGCTGGTGAACGAATCAGAGGTCTGCGCCGCCATCAGCCGCATGGCCAGCGAGATCACCACACAGTTGCAGAACACGAACCCGATTGTGGTGTGCGTCATGAACGGTGGACTGATCTTTACCGGACAGCTCCTGACAAAGCTGGTGTTTCCGCTGGAGGTTGATTACGTACATGCCACACGCTACGGCCATGAGACCAACGGGGCACATCTGCACTGGACTGTCAGGCCGCAGCTCGAACTGAAGGGACGGACGGTACTGCTGCTGGATGACATTCTGGATGAAGGTGTGACATTGGCTGCAATCGCCGGGTACTGTCGGCAGCAGGGAGCCGCTGAAGTGCTGATGGCGGTTCTGGTGGAGAAACTGCATCTTCGCAAGGTGACCCCCGGCATGCGGGCCGATTTTACCGGCATCGAAGTGGGGGACCGTTTCCTGTTCGGCTATGGTCTTGATTACAAGGGCTACTGGCGCAACGCCCCCGGAATTTATGCGGTAAAGGGACTGTAACGGCATGCAATCGTTTTTCGAGTTCAAGCGCTACAATACCAGCTATCGTCAGGAGACCCTGGCCGGAATAACCACTTTCCTGACCATGGCCTACATCATTATTGTCAATCCGGCTATTCTGGAAAACGCCGGGATACCTCGCGGACCTTCCGTTACTGCCACCATACTGGCTGCGGTAATCGGCACCACCATCATGGCGCTCTGGGCGCGGCGCCCCTTTGCCATTGCCCCCTACATGAGCGAGAACGCCTTTATCGCCTTTGTGGTGGTCAAGGTGATGGGCTACACCTGGCAGGTGGCGCTGGGGGCGGTCTTTATCGCCGGGGTACTCTTCACGCTGCTGACGGTTTTCAAGATCCGCAGCTGGCTGGCCGAATCCCTGCCCATGTCGCTGAAGGCCAGCTTTGCCGTGGGGATCGGGCTGTTCCTGACTTTTATCGGGCTGAACGAGACAGGTCTGGTGGTGCTGGGGGTTCCGGGAGCACCGGTGCGCTTGGGAAATCTCGCCCAGCCCTCGGTTCTGCTGGCGATCGGCGGTTTCATGCTGGTGGTTGTGCTGATGGCCCGCCGCATTCATGGTGCCCTGGTAATCGGCATTATCGCCACCACGATCGGTTCGATTCTGGTCGGCATTACACCGCTGCCGGCCAGTATTGTCAGCCTGCCCCCCTCGCTGGAACCGATCATGTTCAAGCTGGATATCCGCGGTGCCCTGACCCCGGAATTTTTCCCGGTGGTCATGGTGATCTTTATCATGGCGTTCCTGGATACCATCGGTACCCTGATCGGGCTTTCCATGCGGGCCGACCTGCTGGATGAACAGGGCAACCTGCCGGAGATCGAGCGCCCCATGCTGGCGGATGCGCTGGCCACCATGGCCGCACCGCTGCTGGGCACCAGCACCACCGGTGCCTACATCGAATCGGCTGCCGGTATCGAAGAAGGGGGGCGCACCGGTTTTTCAGCCCTGGTGGTGGCCGCCCTGTTCGGGCTGTCGCTGTTCTTTGCACCGCTCTTTACGATTGTCCCCCCGCACGCCTACGGCATCGCCCTGATCGTGATCGGTTCCTTCATGATCAAACCCATCACCCAGATCCATTTCGATGATCTGACGGAGCTGATTCCTGCCTTTCTGACAGTAGTGCTGATGATATTTACCTACAACATCGGAGTGGGGATGACATCCGGCATGATAACCTACGTTCTGCTGAAGGTGGGAACCGGTCGGGCCGGCGAGGTCAAGGCGGGTATGTGGGTGCTGGCGCTACTGTCGCTTTCGCTGTTCGTGTTTCTGCCGAAGGTCTGAATATAACTAGGCCCTGTCGGTGATCCAGGTACCCATCAACTCCCTGATCTGCACCAGGGTAAACGGTTTCGAGAGATAGTCATCCATTCCGATACTGAGAAAATGTTCGCGGTCACCCTTTATGGCCTGGCCGGTCAGGGCAATGATGGTGCTGCGCGGTCTTGATTCGGTAGCCTCACGTTCACGGATGATACGAGTCGCTTCAAATCCGTCCATAACCGGCATCTGCCCGTCCATCAGGATCATATCATAGCGTGATCGTGACCAGGCCTCCACGGCCTCTTTCCCATTGGAGACTACCTCAACCTGGAAATTCAGCATCTGCAAAATGGTCATGATCAGATTCTGATTGGCCGGGTTGTCCTCCACGACCAGAATGGTTGGTTTTTGTTTCAGCGCGGTTTCCTGCATGCCGGTCTGTTTGTCGGGTGTCCCGGTTATCGATGTTTTTCCGTTGGCTGCTGTATGGATGCGTTCCGGAGTAACGGCAGGCATGGTTGTAACCGGTAACTTTAAGCAGGTGCTTTTGAACAGACGTGCCGTGAACCAGAATCTCGATCCCTTCCCCTCTTCACTGATCAATCCCATCTCACCGTCCATCATTTCAGCCAACTGGCGGGCGATGGTCAACCCCAGACCGGTTCCTCCGAATGTGCGATTCATGGAACCATCGGCTTGCGAAAAACGATCAAAGATCTTTGCCTGTGATGCCGGGGCTATGCCGATACCACTGTCACGCACCTCAATATGGATCAGGCAGGTGTTTGTATCTTCGTCCCGCAGTGTTGCTGCAATGTGGATTTCTCCCTGTGGCGTGAATTTAACGGCGTTGTTGACCAGGTTGGCCAGAATCTGGCGGATTCGCCCTCCATCTCCTTCTACTGCAACCGGAAGCCGGTTGTCGACGTCACATGTCAGTTTCAGATTCTTGCGCAGTGCTGTTCCGGTATAAAGATCGACCGTGTTGCGTATGGTTTCAGTCAGGGAGAACGGTGTGATTTCCAGCTCAAGTTTGCCCGCCTCGATTTTGGAGAAGTCCAGGATGGCATTAATGATGGAAAGGAGTGCTGTGGAAGACTGGTGAACGGTTTCGGCATATTTCTGCTGCTGAGGAGCCAGTTGACTTTCCAGCAACAGTTCCGTCATGCCGAGAACTGCATTCATCGGGGTGCGAATCTCGTGGCTCATGTTAGCCAGAAATTGTGATTTTGCCTGATTAGCCGCCTCGGCCTCAAGCGTAGCGGATTTGAGCTCCTTAATAGTTGCTTCGAGCTGCAGGTTGGCCTGGCAGACTTCGCTGGTGCGTATGGCAACCTTATCTTCCAGTTCTTCATGGTGGCGCTTCAATTGACCATCACGCAGTTCAATCTGTTCCAGCATGGCATTGAATCCGGTCACGAGGGTGCCGATTTCATCCCGTTGGGTACACGTTGCCCTGACGGTATAATCTTTCTCTCTGGTTACCCGCTCCATGGTTGCCGAGAGTTGCAGCAGCGGTTCAGAGATGATCGATTGCAGGCGGGATGAGATGAAATAGGCAACTACGAGGGCAAAAACGAGGATAACTCCAAAAAGTGCACCAGTTCGTGAAATCCGTTCCCTCAATTCACCCACATCGGAAATGATCAGGATGGTGCTGACCTGCTGATTGTCCAGGTGGTACGGCATGACGGTCGAGATGTGTGCATTGCGGGCCCAGAGCGGCACATGGTTTTTGGCCAGTGTTGTCAAATCCGCCTGGCGTATCAGAATTGCTTCCCCGCCAGCGACTGTTTTCAGCCCATAGGCTTCGGGATCTGCCGCCTTGCGGATATAACGGGCAAACAGCTCTCCGTTCGGTTTGATGACGGCAGCAAAAATTACATGCTTGTTTTCGGCTAGCCCCGTCAGCGTTTCACCTGCCGCTTTCGGGTCGTCAAACGACACAGCTGCAGCCGTGTTGCTCCCGATGATACTTGCCAACGTCATCTGGTCATTCAGCATCATGCTGCGGAATGACAGGGCATCGTCCACAAAGATGGCAATGGAGGAGGCCAACATTACGACACCGCAGGTGATCAGGATGATGCCCATCAGTTTGAATCGTATGGGACTATTTCTGAAGTGATCTATCATCACATCGTCCTGAATTTCCGGTAAGCCATGCTGCTCATGGTGTTGCCGCCAGTCGTAGCAGGTGGGAACTGATCTGAAGTGATGAGGAAAGAGCAGCCTTATTATTGATAATAAACCGGATTTTACCGCCGACCTGCGTAAACTCAATAATTCCACCGGACGCTGCAAATCCCCTGGAATCGCTGACCGTCAGAATGGAGCGGGATGCGGCCACCGATAGTATCTGGGTCGGCGGGCTTTTTACCGAAGCATTGATAAACAGCAGTTGGCATTCGCTCAGATCTTCGATTCTGCTGAAATGGCGGACCACCAGTTTGCGGTTGCGGACGGTTTTTCCGGAAAGCGTTTCAATGACCTCGTTTATCGGGCTGTTCCCGACGATACAGATGATCAAAGGTGTATTCTCACGGGGAAAAGCAGACGAAGGCCACTCGACATACTTGGCGAAGTTATACAGGTATGAGGCTTTGACCTCATTTTCGGTAAGTTTGCCGGTTTCGGACCAGGCAAGGGGTGCGAGCAGCGTCAGCCAGATCATCAGGATTTGGGCCACGATCCCCGGTACCAGGCAGTTATTCGTCGTTGGACGTGATTTCATCAGTAACGCCAGGTGGCTTTGCCGTAGATGCTGCGTGGAGTTTCAGTGGCGACCGTGTTGATATACTCCGGAATAAACTCGGCGTGGTGGCTCTCAAACAGGTTCTGGCCAATCAGTGCCAGT
The DNA here is from genome assembly GCA_942493195.1 of uncultured Geobacteraceae bacterium. Classification (GTDB taxonomy): domain Bacteria; phylum Desulfobacterota; class Desulfuromonadia; order Geobacterales; family Pseudopelobacteraceae; genus CAIPTY01. The sequence goes on from OW818669.1 coordinate 685,465, forward strand.
TCCAGATTGTTCATCGGCTTCCAGGCTAATCGAGCATCCATGGTGACATATCCGCGAATGGGCTGGCCGTCAATGGATGCAAGTTTGTCCGTTCCGCGCAGCCACAGGTCGAGGGTGACCTCCCTGCTCAGGTCAATTCCCGACCTGACGCTGAACTGGTGCTGTGGCACGCCACCTTCGGCGTTGCCCTTGTTTATGCTGTCGATGCTGGCACCGTCGAGATGCATGGCCAGGTTCTGGTAACTGTAGGCGCCCTGCAGCCTCCAGCAGTCACAGGGGGACCATTCTGCCGAGACTTCAACGCCGATGGTATGTCCATGCATATCATTGCTGAGAACAAAAGGCTGAACGGCGTTGGTTGCCTCCATATAGGGTGCGGCCGGGGTAATGACCCGCAGGTTTTTGTAGCTGTTGTAATAGGCCGCAATATCAAACGACAGACGCGGCATCGGTTCTGTGCGGTATCCTATTTCGTAGGCCAGAAGTTCCTCGGATTTGAAGTTTTTGTTGCCAACGATCTCAAGTCTGAGTAGCGGGGAGGTTGGAATTGTCCGGTAATTATAGTGGATGTCTTCTTCAGCCTTGGTGCTGGAGCGCACTGCCCGTGAAACGGCAGCCCAGGCGGAATTGTGCGGTGTGATCGTCCAGAGCAGACGACCGTTCGGCTGTACATCAAAGCCCGAATAGCCGTTATGTTCGAACCGGGAACCGACAATCAGGGCCAGGGTGGACGGGATCAGCGTAATTTCATCGTGCAGGAATGAACTGAACAGGTTGTTTGTGACATTCTGGTGATCAAAAGAGAGTGTTGCCGTGTTGGAGACTTCATACTGGCCGAAGCGGTAGCCGACTCCCCAGACAACATCCTGGTGGCTGCCGAGAGAAAAGCGGTGTTGAAAGTCAAGATCAACGGTATTGAACTTTTGTGGTGAGACCAGCATGTCCCGTTCGGTGTGGTCGTAGTAAAGCTGCAGTGAAAGCGAGTCTGAATCGGAGAGAGTCCGCTGCCAGCGGGAGAGAATATTGCCACCGCTGACATGCGTGCCATGCTTGATCATATGGAGATAGGGGGCGTTCAGGTCATAAATTGAGTAGGTTTCATGCAGTCTGCCTTCGTAGTAATCCCCCTGTAATGTCAGTGTGTCGCTGGATGTCAGCCTGGAATCCAAGCGGAAGCCCCCTTGGGTGGTATGCCAGTCATCGTTGCTTCCATTGCCTGATGAATCGACAAAACTATCGCGGGCCTGGTGCTTAACATACAGCCGTGCGCTGGTGGATTCTCCAATGGAGGTGCCGTATCTGCCGGTTGCGAATGCCGTTTCATAGCTGCCGCCGCCGGCGCTGATGAGGGCTCCCTTGGTCTTGTCCGCCGACTTGGTTATGATGTTGATGACACCATTGACCGCGTTGGCACCCCAGAGTGCGGCACCGGGACCGCGGATGACCTCGATGCGCTCAATGTCTTCCAGCACGGTGTCCTGAACCTCCCAGTACACACCGATGAAAAAGGGAGTGTAGAGGCTGCGGCCATCCATCAGCACAAGCAGTTTATTGGCAAAACGGCCGTTAAAGCCGCGCGCGGTCACAGCCCATTTGTTGCTGTCCATACGGGCAACCTGGACCCCCGGTACCATCCTGAGGGCGTCAGCAATGGTCGTGACGCCGGAGCGGCGTATATCCTCCTGCGTAATAACGTGGATTGCTGCAGCAGCATCGGCGATCCGTTGAGACTTTTTCGATACCGATGTTATCGTGATGTCCATCAGTTCTTCGATATTGAACGTCGTAAGATCGGCCTGGGCCATAAGCAGCGGCTGTTCTGCATGGGACGGAAGAACCGTGACGCAGCTTGCCACTGCTGTCAGGGCAAGCACGGCTCCGGAACGTTTGATTGATGCTGGAACGGGAAACTTCATGGCGGCTCTCTCTGTGGCATTCAGGTGATGATTATTGCATTACGAAAACAGATGTTCATTTTATTGAAGAAAAGCTGGTTACAGACTTGTTAGAATTTCTTATAACATCCTTATTATTAAAAGATTATTCATACTACCGTATACACGGCAATCGTCAAGTGTCTCAGTGAAAAAATGTGCAGAATTCTTAGGCTGAAAAGCCAAAAAGGGCATTGCCGGTTATGGCAACGCCCCCCATTGGCGACACTTTCAGTATGGTGGACCTTCGTTAGCCCTCCGTCAGAACCCGATCCTCGTAGATCACTTCCAGGCGCCGGCGGTGCCCCAGTTCCACATCGGCAAAATTCATCAGAACCTTCTGCAGTCGCTCGTCGTTGGTCATTCCGGCCGCAGCTTTGTAAAGCTGGTAGGCAGCCTCTTCAGTTTTGAGCGCGTAGGTCAGAATTTCCTGGTAACTCATATCGGGACGGAAGGGCACATCGGTCAGATATTTTGCTATGCTTGATTCCGGCAGGGTGCAGAGTTTATGGCTTTCGGCCTTGTCTTCGTCAATTTTGCTGAAGACATCCTTGTGGGTGGCTTCTTCGGCGGCCAGTTCGGCAAACATCTTTTTGGCAGAAATTGTGGTACTCAGTTCCTCGGCACGCTTGTATAGTTTGTAAGCCGTATCCTCTCGCTCGATAGCGAATTTGATGACATCATCAAGGGTGATAAACTTTTCCATAACGCAACTCCAAAGTAAGTGATGTAGCAGAACCTTTTTTGCTGCTGTCCCGCAGAATTTCGGCAGTTTACTGACTTGGTTACCCGGTGTCAATAAGAGATGTATACATTATCCTTTGGCAAGATATTCGAGTACCTGGGACGGGTGCAGTTCTGCCTTGGCAACCTTGGTCCAATGCTTCTTGACAACGCCATCCGGTCCGATAATTACCGTTGATCGGATGGTGCCGGTGGTTGTTTTACCGTACATGACTTTTTCGCCGAAAGCGCCATAGGCGGCCATCATGGTGGTATCCGGGTCTGACAGCAGTGTAAAGGGGAGGTTGTAGGTGTTGATGAACTTTTCGTGGGAGGCCAGACTATCCTTGCTGACGCCTAGAATCACAGTGCTGCGGTCGAGCAGGTCGTAGCTGTCCCGGAATCCGCAGGCCTCTTTTGTGCAGCCGGAGGTGTTGTCTTTCGGATAAAAGAATATGACAACTGTTTTTCCGGAATAATCCTTCAGCGTGTGCCGGGAGCCATCGCTGCCCGCCAATGAAAAATCCGGGGCTGTTTTGCCTTCAAGTGACATTATTGTTCCCTTCCTATGGATGTATTTTAACAAGACAAATTTTGTCTAGAATAGCAAACTGAACACAAACGTCAATGTTTATATTCAGTTCTGATTTTTATGGTTTCATCTGACTGCTGGCATATAGCGAAAGACCTATACTGTCAGGATTTGACTTCGGTCAAGTATTTCACGCCGGTTTTGGAAGATTAATAATTGTACAGTACAGAGTGAGATTATTCCTCCGGCGGATTGAAGATTCCCTTTCCTCTGATACAGTTAATAATCACTACATAAGCACGGGGGGCACATGCCGGTTTCAAGCGTTGTCATAACATGCGTACAGGGGCAGGCAGAGTCGGTTGCCGCCCGGATCGTTGCCCTGGACGGGGTCGAGGTTCATGGTGTCCTTCCGGACGGCCAGGTTGTGGCAGTGATCGAGACCGATACGGTTCAGGCTGAGGTCGATGTCGTCAGCGCTCTGCACCAGGTTGAAGATGTTGTTACCGTGCGGATGGCCTATCATAATTTTGAGGATGTTACATCACCATAAACAGCGGCTTGTGCTGCAGTCGTTATGTTGGAACGATAGTACATATTTCGGGGCAAGGGAGGATGGGTATGGGACTTTCCAGGCGTGAATTTTTGAAGGCAAGCGCAGCAGCGGCCGCATTTGCGGCGGCCGGGGCGGCATCGCTTAATCCGTTGGCTGTCGGTGATGCTGAAGCTGCATCGGATGCGAGTATCAAGTGGGGCAAGGCACCCTGCCGCTTTTGCGGTACCGGTTGTGGCGTCCTGGTGGGTGTCAAAGGTGGTAAAATCGTAGCCACCAAGGGCGATCCGGCGGCACCGGTCAACAAGGGACTGAACTGCATCAAGGGCTATTTCCTCTCAAAAATCCTGTATGGCAAGGACCGCCTGACCAAGCCGCTGATCCGCAAGGGCGACAAGATGGTGGAGGCCTCCTGGGATGAGGCTATGACCCTGATCGCCAGCAAGTTCAAGGAATCCATCGCCAAACATGGTCCCGATTCGGTGGCGATTTACGGTTCCGGCCAGTGGACGGTCTTCGAAGGGTATGCTGCCAGCAAGCTGTTCAAGGGTGGTATCGGCACAAACAACGTCGAGCCTAACGCCCGTCTCTGCATGGCCTCGGCCGTAACCGGCTTTATGACGACCTTTGCCAGCGATGAACCCATGGGCTGCTACGACGACCTGGATATGGGGGATACCTACTTCCTGTGGGGCGCCAACATGGCAGAATGCCACCCGATTCTGTTCTCCCGTATTATTGATAACCGTTTGAAAAATCCCAAGGTTAAGATCATTGATTTTGGTACCCGCCACACCCGCACCTCCCAGATGGCTGACCAGTACATCAAATTTGTTCCCCAGACTGACCTGGCCCTGTTGAACGCCATTGCCCATGTAATCGTAAAGGAAAAGCTGTACGACGAGACATTCATCAACAAGCACGTGGTCTTCAAAAAGGGGAAGGAAAACATCGGCTATGGACTGGAGGACAAGTTCAAGTTTGCTGACGAGCCGAAACCCATGACTTTTGACGAGTATAAAAAGTATCTGGATACCTACACCCCCGAGTATGTGGCCAAACTTTCAGGTGTCCCGGCCGCCAAGATTGTGGAGTTGGCCCGCCTGTATGCCGACAAGAATCGCAAGGTAAATTCGCTCTGGACGATGGGGTTCAATCAGCATGCGCGTGGGACCTGGGCTAATAACCTGGTCTATAATATTCACCTGCTGACCGGCAAAATCTGCCGTCCGGGCGAGAACCCCATGTCCCTGACCGGACAGCCCTCTGCCTGTGGCACGGCCCGCGAGGTTGGCACCTTTACTCATCGTCTGCCGGCCGACATGGTTGTCACAAATCCGGATCACCGCGCCATGGCCGAGAAGATCTGGGGCATTCCTGCCGGCAGGATCCCGGCCAAACCGACCTACAATGCCACCGAGATGTTCCGCGCCCTGGACCGGGGTGATATTAAAGTCATCTGGACACAGGTTACCAACCCGTTCCAGTCACTGCCGCACCTTAATCGCTACCGCAAGGGTGCTCGCAAGGGGGATGGTCGCTTTGTGATCATTTCTGATATGTATCCAACACGTTCCACCGAATTGGCCGATATAATTCTTCCTTCGGCCTCATGGGTAGAAAAGGAAGGTATGTTCGGCAATGCCGAGCGTAGAACGCATCAGTGGTTCAAGCTGGTGGATGCGCCGGGCGAGGCCAAAAGCGACCTGTGGCAAACCATCGAGCTGGCCAAACGGCTGGGGTATGGCGCTCTTTTCCCCTACACATATGTCGAGAAGGAGATGTTCGAAGAATATCGAAAGTTTGGTGACGGTCAGGGAAAGGATCTGGCACCCTATGAAACCTATACCAAGACCCGCGGTCTGCGCTGGCCGGTGGTCAACGGCAAAGAAACGCTTTATCGCTATGCCGAAGGATACGACCCGTATGTCAAATCGGGTGAGGGGATCAAGTTCTACAAGAACAAGAAGGACGACGGCAAGGCGGTCATCTGGGCCCGTCCCTATGAACCGGCGGCAGAATCTCCCGATAAGCAGTATCCGCTCTGGCTCTGCACCGGGCGTGTTCTGGAACACTGGCACACCGGAACCATGACCGGCAGGGTGCCGGAGTTGAAACGGGCCTATCCTTCGGCGGTCTGCGAGATGCATCCCGATGATGCCAAGAAACTCGGCATCAAGCATCTGCAGAATGTTCGAATCAGCTCCCGGCGCGGAAATATTGTCCTGCCGGTGGATCTAAAAGGACGCGGTAAGGCCGAGAAGGGCAACGTTTTTGTGGCTTTCTTCGATGAAACAAAAATGATCAACGAGTTGTGCATCGATGCCTACTGCCCGATTTCGGGAGAGCCGGATTACAAGAAGTGTGCGGTTAAGGTGGAGAAGGCATAAAAGCGGTTAACCACAGAGGCACAGCCAAAAGTAGGCGCTTCTAAGCGAGAACACGGAGGAAAGTCTGAAAAATACATGTAAATCAAATGGCTGTTACGGATTGACCTCGTATTGTTCGGTTTTGGTGTACTCTGTGAACTCTGTGTCTCTGTGGTGAAAAGGTTTTTGAATGGATTTTAAGCATTGTTTTCGTCGATATTCTTATCAGGAGGTACACCATGAAGCTGCTGTTCCGTTGCCTTATTTCCCTGGCCTGTCTGTGTGCACTGGTTCTTCCCGTTGCGGCCGATGACAGGGATGATGATTACGAAAAGGATGCCCGCTATGCCGAAGGGGTTCCGCCGATGGTTCCCCATCGCATTGATGACAAGACCAGCGACGCCTGTCTGGCGTGTCACGGCTCCGGTCTGAAGGGTGCGCCCCTTTCTCCTCATCCGGTCCGGCTGGACTGTACCCAGTGCCATGGTCAGGGGGAGATCAAGGACAAAAAAAGCGATTCAAAGCATGATCGCACGTTCAGAAAGAAATCCAAAGATAAGCACGACGACAAGCACCGAGAGTAACCATGAGCATTTCACGCAAGGAGTTTTTTCGTCAGGGGTTGTTCTCACTTGGGAAAACGGCCCTTGATCTTGCCGGAACATTGAAAGGTGACGTTCAAGCGGCTGAATCGGCTGCCATACCGGATGTGGTTCCTACCGGTGAGGCGCGCCCCGATATGGTGGCGGTACCATTCAATGAACGCTGTCTGGCCCGTAACTGCGGCTGTTTCGCTTGTATGGAACGCTGCCAGTCCCGGGCCATCATGGTTGTACCTGGTGAGGGAATTCGCATCGATGAATCGTGCTGCACCGGCTGCGGAACGTGTGAATATGTCTGTCCGGTTGACCCCAAGGCGGTTGTCATGACACCTCGGACGAAAACCTGACATTTTTGACGCAGGTCAAACATCGGCGATAGCTGTCATGCAACAATCGCCGCGTTTCAAATCAAAAAGTAAAACGTATCCAATGCCGATATTTCGATAATGGTGTTTCACATCACCCCACTGAAAGGAGAATAAGCATGGTAAAGAAGAACCTGGTTCTGGCAGCAGCAATAGCGGGTGCAGTAGCGCTTATATCGCTTCCGGCGATGACAACTGCGGCCAAGAGTAAACCGACTGCAAAAGTGGCTAATGACGGCAGGGCAAAGTGCTATGAGTGTCACGAAGAGGTCAAGGCTATGAAGGAGGGCTCCAAGCATGCCAAGCTGGCATGTTCGGTTTGTCATGACAAGATGGATGCCCATATGAAAGACCCGGAGAAGAACAAGCCGGTTACGATCATCGACCAGGCCCTGTGCGGCAAGTGCCACAAAAACCAGATGGACAGCTTTTACACCATGAATCGTGACGGTGGTGCCCGCAAGGAGAAGGGTGTCCCGGCTGGTCGTTCGCCCATGCAGGACAAACTTCTGGCCGGTCACGGCTTTACCTTCGAGCATGCCGAACCCCGTGGCCACGCCTTCATGGTTACCGACCAGTTTGCCGTGGACCGCTTCCAGGGTGGCCGCTACCAGATCAAGGGCGGCTGGAGAAATATCGACAAAATGGGTAAAACCTGGGATGTACTGGAAGACAAGGGTAAGGATTACAAGCTGAAGGAAACCGCCATGGCCGGCAATCCGACCTGCATCCAGTGCAAGACCTCTGACCACGTCCTGAAATGGAAGTACATGGGGGAAAAGGGCGGCAAGTGGGATCGTACCTCTGATGTTAACGATGTTGCCAAGGATACCAACAATCCGGTCGGCTGCATCCACTGCCACGACCCGCACGGCACACAGCCCCGCATTGTTCGTGATGCCCTGATCCAGGCCGTTGAGAAGGACCGTGGCGGCAACATCTTCTCAAAAGGTGGCAAGACCGACCTGAAGGTGGTTGATTTCCGTGGTTTCCGTAAAATAGGTGTAATGGAGAAGACCGATTCGCGCATGATGTGTGCCCAGTGCCACGTGGAGTACAACTGTAATGCCGGTACACAGCCGAGCGACGGCAAGAAGGTCGGCTACGATGATATGCGCACCAATCACTTCCCGCTCAGGAACTCCCTGCAGTTGCTGAAGCACTACAAAGAGCTGGACTTCTTTGACTTCAAACATGCCGTGACCGGCGCCCGCCTGATCAAGTTCCAGCACCCCGAAGCCGAAACGTTTGCCGGCAGCGTGCATGACAAGGCCGGTGTTCAGTGTCATCAGTGTCACATGCCCAAGCAGAAAGGCAAGGACGGTAAGATGTTCTCAACTCACGGTGTCGTCAAGCCGAAGCACTCCGTCAAGGCATCCTGCCTGGGTTGTCACCCGGACAGCACGGTTGAGAAGAAGCTTTACGAAATTGAGTCGATTATCAACTACACCAAAGGCAAGATGCGTAAATCGGAATACTGGCTGGGTCAGTTGATCGATACCTATGCAGTCGCACAGCGCATGGGTGTCACCGAAAGCGTCCTGGCCCAGGCCCGTGAGAAGCATGAAGAGGCGCATGTCCTCTGGGAATACTGGACCGCAGAAAACTCTGATGGTTTCCACAATCCAGGTCTGGCCCGCGAGAGTCTGACCGGTTCCATCGCTGCCTCCAAGGCCGGTGTCAAGATCCTGAACGACGCCATGGCTGTGGTCAAGAAGGATGAACCCAAGAAATAGGGTTCGATAGCACTATGCCTGAAAAGACAATGGCTACCCCCGCGTGGGGGTAGCCATTGTTGCGTTTGGGGCAGGTGAAAAGAACAGTGATTAATTGCCTTCCACAAAGGTTTTCTTGATCCAGCCGTTGCGCGGGGTGATGCCGTGCATCCAGGAAATCCTGACCCAGCTGTCTTTGGTTTCCAGTATCTGGATGGCCTGACCGGCTTTGAGTACGGCCAGAACAGCACTTTTTGCAGAAGGGGCAAACCTGATGTTTACCTGGGCTTCCTTTGAATTGATGCGGGTTCCAAATTTCCCAAAGGCATTGTCCGGCTCTTGAGTTTTTTTGGCAGTGGATTCCTCTGCGGCGAGCATTTTATTCATGCTGGCTGGGTGAATTTCGGGTGGTGTTTCGAATTTACCCACGGCAATTTTGGTGCGGGTGGTGTCGCTGGGAATTGTTTCGGCAGGTTTTGCAGGCTCTGCGGTGTTTGTCGTGGCGCACGCGGAAAGTGCCAGCAGTGCCCCGAATACAAGTACTGTGTGAACAATGCTGCTGAATCTGGCTGTCATTGCAAACTCCTTTTATCGTTACCGGAATGTGGCGTAGGTGCGGGAATCTGTTGCTCTGTACATCACGTGGAGTTGAATCGTGCCTGCCGGATGAAGTATTAAGTCTTTCTACTGGTATAGTCAAGAGACTTTCTCTATGATTTTTGAGATTTAAAGGGCCACATGAAACTATATTTTCTGGTAATTTAGACAAATTGCGGTACAGTTTCCGGTGGCAGCTCAGGCAGCATCGGGGGTACCTATGGCAGATAGTCACTTCAACGATTATTATGATGCGGTTTTTGACACCGACCGCGATCGTGCGCTGCAAATTATCCAACGGGCCCTGGATGAGGGAGTTACCCCCGAGGAGGTTATTTTCACCATTGTCATCCCCGGCATGGAAAAGATGATCGGCGGCATGCTTTCCGATTCACTTGTCACACTCTCCCAGCATTTCATTGCCTCCCAGATAGCAGAAGAAGTCACCGACATGCTGATTCCCCGCTTCAAAACCGCCCCGGAGATGCAAGGGCATATTGTTATCGGCACCAGTTTCGGTGACTTTCACGGATTGGGAAAGAAGATCGTCAGCGGTTGCCTGCGGGCCAAGATGTTTCAGGTGACGGATGTGGGGATTAACGTCCGTCCTGAGCGTTTTGTGGAAGAAGCGCTGTCCGTCGGGGCGCAGGTGATCGGAATTTCATCCATGATGGTTCATACCGCCATAGGCGATCAGGGGGCCAAACGGGTGCGTTCCCTTCTGCATGAGCAGGGCCTTGAACAACGGATCAAGCTGGTGGTCGGCGGTGCTCCGTACCGTTTTCACGAAACGCTCTATCAGGAAGTGGGGGCCGACGCCTGGGGAGCGACCGCCATCGAAGGCGCCGAAATCATCGCCGAGCTGATCAAGGGGATGAAACCATGATAACCGGAATGGATCGCTTGCAGGCCTTGATGAACGGCCGGCAGCCGGACCGGGTTCCGGTTTTTTGTAACCTGCTTGACCAGGGCGCCGCCGAATTGGGCATAAGCATCAAGGAGTATTATTCGCGCGGTGAGCATGTGGCCGAAGGTCAGCTGCGCATGCGGGAAAAGTACGGTTATGACGGTGTCCTGGGAATGTTCTATGTGGGGATGGAGGCCGAGCTGTTCGGGTGTCGCTCTATCATCTACGCCGAGAACGGTCCCCCCAATGTGGGGCATCTGGTTATCCAGAAGCCGGAGGATATACTGTCGCTTGAGGTCCCCGGGGATTTCAGCCAACTGCCCCGTTTTAGAGAGCTTGCCACCTGCATTCGAATTATGAAGGATCGGATTGGTGGTCAGTATCCGGTATTGGGGGTCGTTACCGGCTCATTCAGTCTGCCTGCGCTTTTGATGGGGATCTCTGCCTGGATGGAACTGTTCCTGTGTGGCGATCCACTGCTGCGTGACACGCTGCTGGAGAAGTGCGCCCTGTTCTGCGGCCGCCTGATTCAGGCGTTGCGTCAGGCCGGGGCCGATCTGATCGTGTACACCAATTCCGTTGCCACTGCCAATTTCATAACGGTTCCGCAGTTTAAGGCACTGGCCCTTCCGGCGATCCAGAGGGATCTGGAGAGTATTGGTTCCGACGGAATAATCTACTTCAACGGCGGCGGCCGCATCAATCCCCACCTGCAGATCCTGATGCAGCAGACCGGTTTACGGGCCTTTTATATCAACCCCTTCGATGATATTGCCGAGGCCAAGGCCTCCCTGGACGGGCAGGCGCTGCTGGTAGCCGCCATCAACGATATCAAGCTGATCCTCTGGACGGAGGAGGATATCCGGCGCGAGGTCAAGAGAATCATGGAAGAGGGCAAGCGAGGGGGCGGATTTATTTTCAGCACGTTGATGATGCCGTATGTTATCCCGGAACAGAACATCCGCATTATGCTCGATGCGGCTTACCGGTACGGCCGCTATGATGACTAATGCGTCCGACGATAGTGCGTTGCTGCTGATCGGTTGCGGAATTCTGCAGAAGGAGGTCCGCTTCCTGATTGCCAAAAACAACTGGCCGGTGACACCGGTTTTTCTGCCGTCCGGTCTGCACACGGATTTCGGCAAGCTGCAGCGCTCGTTGGAGAAGTGTCTGGAACAACATGCCGGCAAACCCTGTCTGATCTTCTATGGGGCCTGTCATCCCCTGATGGATCGCATGCTCGATGAAGTCTCGACAATCAGGACGCCTGGCCAGAACTGTGTTGACATCTACCTGGGGCATGAGACCTTCTGTCGAGAACTGGAGAACGGAGCCTTTTTTCTGTTCGAAGACTGGGCTCTGCACTGGGACACCATTGTGGGGGGGGAGCAGGGATTACGTCCGCCGGTCATGCGGGATATCTTCCGTGCAGCCCATACCCATCTGCTGGCTATCCGCACACCCTGCTCGGGAGATTTTGCGGCCCAGGCGGAAGCGATCAGTACATGCACCACCCTGGAGTTACGCTGGCTCGATATGGGGCTGGAACAACTGGAGAGGGTTTTGGAATCAACAATCAACAACGCCATGAAGAGGTTGCCATGAGTGATACCGTAACCATAGCAGTGGGGGAGTTGCAGAGCCTCCGTGACCGGGTCACAACGCTTGCCAAAAGCAGTGCACACCTGAAGCTGGTCAATGGGATGCTGTCACGTCTGAGTGCAGTCAGCGGTCTGGGAAATGTGGTCAGTACGGTGCTGACAATCCTGATGGAAACCATCGGCGGATCCAACCTTGTTGTCTACTATTGTGTCGACGGTCGCTGGTACTCCCAGGATATCTTCGGAAGCAGTCAGTCGCTGGATAAACCGGCGGATCCGCTGGTTGTGGAGTCACTTTGCACCGGAGCCTTTGTAAGTTCTGAACAGCTGGTCGAGCAGAACCCCTTTGGACAGACCAGCCACGCCACCTGGGTGTTCCCTCTGAATATCCAGCAGCGCACAATCGGAGTGGTGGTTATGGAGGGGGTGCAGCTGGTCGACGAATCCATTAAGCGTGAACTGCAGCCGTTTTTTGTTTATGCCGCTCTGATGCTTAACAACGAGATATCCAACTACAGCGTTCTGGAAAATGCCCACCATGAGCTGATGGAAGCCCACCAGGAACTGGAGTGCGAGATCAAGGCCCGCCAGGAGGCCGAGGAACACTACCGTGTCCTGTTCGAACAATCCCCGGACGGGGTTGTGCTGGTGGATCCCGTTTCCAAAAGACCGGTCAGCTTCAATGCTGCGGCACATCGGCAGTTGGGCTACACCCGGGAGGAATTCGCCCTCTTACAGTTGGCGGACATTGAAGCCCTGGAGTCGGAGCCGGATATTGAGCGACGTACTGAAGAGATCCTCAAAAGGGGGACGGCAACCTTTGAAACCTGTCACCGCCGCAAGGATGGTCAGTTGCGTAATGTTCTTGTAAACGTCAAACTTTTGATGCTGGACGGTGCCGAACGTGTCCTGGCAATCTTTCGGGATGTCACCGATGCCAAAATCATGGAGGAAGAACTGCTCAAATCCCAGAAGCTGGAATCCCTGGGGGTTCTGGCGGGGGGGATTGCCCATGATTTCAATAATCTGCTGACCGCCATTGTCGGCAATATATCCCTGGCGTCAAACTGCCTGCCTCCCGATTCCCGTCCGGCCGTTCTGCTGGCCTCCAGCGAAAACGCCTGTCTACGGGCCAAGGATCTCACCCACCAGTTGCTGACATTTGCCAAGGGGGGGGCGCCGGTCAAAGAGATTGCACCGATAGCTGATGTCGTCCGGGAATGTGCCGAGTTTGCCATGCGCGGTTCCGGTTCGCGCTGTGAACTCACAATTCCCGAAGATCTCTGGAGTGCCGAAATAGACCGGGGCCAAATCAGTCAGGTCATTCACAACCTTGTCATCAATGCCGAGCAAGCCATGTCAGGCTGCGGAATCGTCCGGATCATCTGTTCCAATCTAACTGTGAACGGCCCGGAGGCCGACGGTCAATCATGGGTGCGGATTGATGTCAGTGATGCGGGAATCGGAATCCAATCCGAAAATCTTCAGAAAATCTTTGATCCCTACTTTTCCACCAAACAGAAGGGGAGCGGCCTTGGTCTCGCGTCGGCTTACTCCATCATCAAGAGGCATGACGGTCGCATCGAGGTCGAATCCACTCCCGGTCTTGGAACGGTCTTTCACGTGTTTCTTCCGGCCGTTTCCTCCGTCGTCAAACAGGAAATCAGTAAGGAAAACGTGACTGCAGCCGTGCGTCAGTCCCGGATTCTGGTTATGGATGACGAACTGTTTGTGCTGAATGTTGTGACGGAAATGCTGACGTTGCTGGGGCATGAGGTGGAAACGGCTGCTGACGGAGAGGATGCACTGAGGATTTATCAGACGGCCATGGAGGCAGGGCGTGGTTTCGATATGGTGATTCTCGATCTGACGATTCCTGGCGGCATGGGTGGCAAGGAGGCCCTTGTACAGTTACTGGAGATTGACCCGGATGCGAAGGCGGTTGTTTCAAGCGGATATGCCAGTGATGCAACTATGGCTGACTATAAATCCTGCGGTTTCATGGGTGTTCTGTCCAAGCCCTATACCTTGCGTGATATCGAAAAAATGGTAGCGGAAATTTGTTGATCGATCAGGGGTGGAGACGTCTGACCGGCCAGAGATAATAATAGTTTTTTTCATCCAACGGTCTGCTGTTACCGTTCCAGGTGTTGACCGCAAAGAAATTTCCCTGACGTTCTGGTGCCGGCGAAGCGCTCCAGTAGTTGCCGCTCTGAACGGCGGTGAATCCGCAGGTGGCCAGATAATCAGCCATGTAGCGGGTAAATCCGCTGCCCCAACCTTCCTGTTTAGCCCTACTAACCAGTGTTTCGAATTCGTCCCGGGTCGGCACGCGCCAGTCACCGTAGCCTGCAAATCGTTCGCTGTTGAGTTGAGCAATCAATTTCTGCGTATCTGAGTGCATTGTCGGTTTCGGGAAGATGGTTGCCGATCTTGTCCACATCAGCTGCGACTGACGGTCAACTACAACCTGTCTGTTTATGGCATAGTGCGGCTCCCGTACACCTTCAGAAGGAGTCAGCTCTTCACGAATAATAGTATTATCCGGCACCGCGTTGACAATACACTTGAATGACTTGTCCAGACCTTCGGGGATGTCCTTGGTGTGCTTCCAGACAATCCTGCGCTTTTTGCCCACCGGTACAGATCTTCCGAAATCTCCTGACAGTGTCAACATATTTGCTGAGTACCGTTTACCGTGAATGTCCAGCAGAATTTCGATTCCTGAGGTTTTTTCAGCGGGCGTGCCGATCAGATCGTATTCTAGAGTCAGCAGGTTGGATGTGAAGGTCGGTTTCAGGTTGGTAACTTCGGCGGCGTCGAGCGGGGCTGAAACGCACAGCAACCGGAGAAATAAAGCGGTAATAATCCAGGCGCAGTGCCGTTTCATGTATGTTCTTCCCAGGGGGAACGGCCGGCCCCGCTCATAGTTTCATCAAGTGCATCCAGGATTTCGGCATCAATCGGGAGCGGGGTATTTTGAGTGAGTTCTTCCACTGACGGGATTTCAGTATGAAGGCTCAGTTCCAGCCTGCGGCTGTTGAGGTTGACCAGGCGAACAATGGCCAGGAGAATGTCGTGGGGATCGACCAACTGGGAGTGATGGTCGGCTACAATTGCACGGTAGACGGGGGGGATATTCCAGTAGTCCATTAGCCGGCATCCGAGCTCCACATGCATTTCAGAAAACACACTCAGGATAAGTTCCCGTTCGGGAACAATGGAGTGGTCGACCTGATGAATCTGTTCCAGGGCCTTCAGGATATACAGCTTGCCTATGTCATGGAGCAAGCCGCCCATGTAGGCCTGGTCGGCCAGGTTGGCGTGACCGGTTTTGTGGGCCAGCATCCAGCAGCCGAGGGCGCAGGTGTGGGAGTGCAGCCACAGTTTTTGCATGACATCGAACACAACCGGGTTGCTTGAGGTGTGCAGGGCAGCCTGGGAGGCGGCCATGGCCAGATTGGTGATCTGGCGGGTGCCCAGGCGGACAGCGGAATCCTTGATGGTTTCGGAACGGGCCAGTCCGGAAAATGCCGGTGAATTGGCCATTTTCAGGACCTGGGCGGAGAGCGCCTGATCTTCATTAATGGATCGCACAATATCGTCGATATCAGTGACGGGATTGTCAAGCATCTGCAGGAGGCCGAGTGCCACAGGGTTGAAAACCGGCAGCTCGATCGGTTGAAGGCAAAATGAAACGCGAAGATCAAGGGAAATGCTCATTGTGGAACCTCGCAGACTGGAGTCGGGTATATGGGGTGCTCTCAACCGGAGTCCGAAAAAAACACGCCTGACCGGGAGCTAATGGGATGCGGGTGTCAATGACTTTCTCCATCTGAAGGCTTTGCTCTGGCATTCTAGGACGGCAACCAATGGAATGTCAATCGTGGCAAGCAGGTTGGCCGCTGTTTCAAATTCGAGCCGCTCCATGACTTCAACCACCTGAAGCAGAATTCCCAAAGGTCCACTTCTGTCTTGCAAGGCTGCCATTATTTCTTCGGAAAGATTCAGGCCATTGGCGATTTCATCCATGGAGATGTCGTACAGGTCTTTCAGCAGGGAAAGTATTCCAACCATAAAGGCTTTGTCGGGTGTACAACCTGCAATGTCCAAACCGGCCAGCTCTTCCATAAAAGCGGCCCTGACAGCAGCCATATCGACAACCGGGTTGTCAAGACCGCGATTGTCATCGCCGGCAAAGATGGCCAGCTGTGCCCAACGTTTGAGGTGATTCAGTCCGATTATGGAAAGCGCGTGCCGCACCGTCCGGATTTTTTCCCGCAAGCCGGTGGATACCGAGTTGACGAGCAGGAGCAGTTTATATGTCATTACCGGGCTTTTTTTGAAAATCTGCTCGATCTGATCCAGGTCGGCATTCTCGGACAACTGCTGCAGCAGTTCAAACAAAATTCCAGCTGAATCCTCCAGCCTGTTACGCTGCATCAAGGAAGGGCGGGCAAAGAAGTATCCCTGAAACAGCTGGAACCCCAGGCTGCGATATCGCAGGAATTCGGACCGGCTATCAATCTTTTCTGCCAGCAGTTTGACAGGATAGGCCTTGAAACGGTCTACCATGGTGTAGATCTTCTCGAGCGGAGTCCGGTGCAGATCTATTTTGATGATCTCTACCAGCCCATCATACAGTGGTTCATGGTCCTGGCAATATTCATGGTCATCGAGTGCCAGAACGAATCCCATAGTCTTCAAATCCTTGCAGCGTTGGATGATCTCAGGAGTGATCACGGTATGTTCCAGCAGTTCCAGTCCGATCAGTTCAGGAGGCAGCAATTCGATGCTGTCACTCTTAAAAAGATCTGCCTCCAGATTGATGAAACCGCGATATTTGCCGAGAATTTCCTGTGCGCCGAATCCGGACAGAAGAGTGACTATGACGCTGGCGCTGGCCTGGGTGGAGTCGAGGATGGAGGCTGACGTTAAAGAGGAGGGGGAACGGAACAGCAATTCGTAGGCAACAATCTCTTCGAACCGGTTCAGGATCGGTTGTCGGCCGATCAGACATTTGTCTGAAAAACGTTCGATTACATTGGAGGTGGTCAGCATTGAGGATTCCATGTGTGATCATGTTTGGAATGAAATATTGGCTGATAGAGATTCCCGCCGGGAGTGTAACACAAAATTATTATTACAGGGCTGTTATGTGGGGTGCTTGATTCCCGTGTATCAAAAAACCGGTTCCTGATACCGGGGAGGTGATCAGGAACCGGTTTGATAAATAACACAACGGCTTATTCGACAAAACTCTTGAGTTTTTTGCTACGGCTGGGGTGCCGCAGTTTGCGAAGCGCCTTGGCCTCTATCTGGCGGATACGTTCACGGGTAACCTCAAAATCCTGACCGACTTCCTCAAGCGTGTGGTCGCTCTTTTCACCGATGCCGAAGCGCATGCGCAGAACCTTCTCCTCGCGGGGTGTCAGGGTTGAGAGTACGCGGGCGGTCTGTTCAGAGAGGTTGGCCTTGATGACCGCATCAATGGGGGAAACCACTCCTTTGTCTTCGATGAAATCTCCAAGGTGTGAATCCTCTTCTTCACCGATGGGAGTTTCGAGGGAGATTGGTTCCTTGGCAATCTTGAGGACTTTTCGAACCTTGTCGAGCGGCAGTTGCATACGCTCGGCGATCTCCTCGGGCGCCGGTTCACGACCGTTTTCCTGTACCAGTTGCCGGCTTGTGCGGATCAGCTTGTTGATGGTCTCGATCATATGCACCGGGATGCGGATGGTGCGGGCTTGATCGGCAATGGCGCGCGTTATGGCCTGGCGGATCCACCAGGTGGCATAGGTGGAGAATTTATAGCCGCGTTGATATTCAAATTTGTCGACCGCCTTCATCAGGCCGATATTTCCTTCCTGGATCAGATCCAGGAACTGCAGGCCGCGGTTTGTGTATTTTTTGGCGATGGAGACAACCAGTCGCAGGTTGGCTTCGATCAGCTCGCTCTTGGCAATACGGGCTTTACACTCACCTTCTTCGATGGCGATCAGGGCCGTCGAGAGTTCAATGGCTTTGAAACCAGATTCTTGCTCTACTTTCAAGAGCTTGCGTGCGGCGCTGCGCAGACGTTTGTCCAGTTTTTCCGTCTCTTCAGCATCCAGCTTCAGCTTCTTCAGCTCAAGTGCGGCTTTGTCCTCGTCTTTCTGATACTTGTCCACCAGGGCCTTCAGCTTGTCGGCCGGTATGACAGGGTCAAGGTCGTTGAGTTCCTTGAACATCCGGTCAACCTTAAAGGAGAGCTCTTTGAGACGTTCGGCAATTTTATTTATATGACGGTCTTTCATGCGCAGTGATTTCAGCTGTTCAGCCTGAATATCCTTGGCGCTACGCAGTTTCTTCTCCAGTTCCTTCTTTTTTGCGGCCGTTTTGGTCGCTTCCAGTTCGGTTACCATGCCGGCGATTAAAGCGTCCTGGGCCGCAATGGAGTCAATAACCTCCAGAATACGGTTTTTCTGGACATCCTCTTCACCCTCTTCCAGTTCCTCTTCTTCGACTTCCTTACTGATTTCGGATGCATTGATCTGGAACTTGCGCAGCTTATCACCCAGCAGGATAACCTCTTTGACTGTAATAGGGGTGTTAAGGATGACGCTGGCAACATCACGCTCGCCGTCTTCGATACGTTTGGCGATCTCGACTTCGCCTTCACGGGTCAGTAACGATACTGAGCCCATTTCACGCAGATACATGCGCACCGGGTCACTGGTTCGGCCAATAGTGCCGGCTTCAAATTCGACCTCTTCGGCCTCGCCTTCGGCCTCTTCATCCTCTTCAAGATCAATCTTCATCTTGGGGATCTTGACCTTCTGGGCGGAGTCTACGATCTCGATATCCATATCGCCGAACATGCCCATGACATCATCGATCTGTTCGGTGGCAATATCAGGAGGAAGGATATCATTGACTTCGTCAAAGGTCAGAAAGCCCTTTTCCTTGCCCAGGTCGATCAGCTGTTTTACTTCATCCAGGTTTTTCTTGGCCATTCAATTCACCTCTATATAGCAACTGTTCAAAGTTACAATTTTGACTTTCTGGTGCTCAGGGCATTGATCTCGTGAAGCAGTTCCGTGTACTCGGCGCTGTCTTGATCCAGGCTGCTGAGTCTGGCCGTCAGACTCTTGATCGAGCGCAGAGATTTTTTCTCAATCGAACGAATACAATCGTTCAAGGCAGTGCGCCAGTTAACATCGTGCATGCGGGCTTCAGAAACGAGCAGGCGTGAAAACAGTGCACGCATCTCAGGGGCTTCAATTCGTTCAAGAAGGTGAGTCAGTTCCCGGGCATCATCATTAGTGGCCATGGCATCGAGTACCAGCCGTGCAAGCTCCAGGTAGCTACCTTTCAGAAGTTTTTCAGCACCTGTTCGTGCGACCTCCTGCCGTGCTTCAGGATAACTGCAGATCAATGCCAGCAGCATTTCCTGGGTAGGATCGCCTGGTAGAACAGATGGACTCTGCTCTACCTGTACGTCCCTGGTGTTTAGAGTCATGCCGCCCATTCGTTTCCGAAAGGCGTGAGCGGTTATGCCCAACAGTCGGCAGATCTCTTTTTCATACAGATCCCGTTCAACCGGATCGGCAATTTTTTTAAAGCGCGGCAACAGTTCATCAATAATGCGCACTTTACTATCGACACTGTCGGGCGGTGTCTGGGCCATCAGGGACCGGATAAAAAACTCGAAGGCCGGTCGCGCTTTGGACTGTCGTTCCTGGAAGGCCTCAACCGGATTGGATGCCAGGAAGCTGTCGGGATCGTCACCGGTCGGAAGTGTGATCACATAGGCCGGTATGCGCTGTTCAAGGAAAAGCTCCATAGAGCGAATTGTTGCATTCTTTCCGGCTTTGTCACTGTCGAACAGCGTAAAGACACGGTCGGCGTGGCGTTTTAGCATGCCGGCATGGGTGCCTGTCAGGGCTGTGCCGCAGGTGGCGACAACATTGCGAACCCCCGCTTTGAAAAGTGCCAGATGGTCAAAATAGCCTTCCACGATGATCACGGCATTTTCTGTCCTGATAGACGGGAGTGCCATGTCCAGCCCGAACAGAACCGAGCTCTTGTGGTAGAGCGGTGACTCCGGAGAATTTATATACTTGGGCAAGGAGGAATCAAGCACTCTGCCTGCAAAGGCGATGACACTTCCCTTGCTGTCACGGATCGGAAACATGAGACGGTTGCGGAACTGATCGTACCAGCCCCGATCGCTTTTGCGAACAACCCCCAGTTTCTGGGCGCTCTCAAGATCCATACCGTTGGATTTCAGGTGCTGCACCAGAGCGTCACTCCGGTCCGGTGCAAATCCGAGCCGGTATGCCTCGGCAACTTCTCCGGTTGCACTGCGTTTCTGGAGATACTCACGGGCAGCGGCGCCTTCCGGCTTTTGTTCCAGCACTGATCTATAGAAAAGTGTTGTCAGCTCATTGATATGCTGGAATGCCACCCGCTCATTCTGTGCCTGCTTCTCCGCCGGTGTAAGTTGACGTTCCTCAATCTCGACTCCGGTTTTACGGGCCAGCAGTTTGACGGCTTCGGGAAAACCGAGCCCTTCGATCTTCATGATG
Source organism: uncultured Geobacteraceae bacterium (assembly GCA_942493195.1). Classification (GTDB taxonomy): domain Bacteria; phylum Desulfobacterota; class Desulfuromonadia; order Geobacterales; family Pseudopelobacteraceae; genus CAIPTY01. Next base: position 705,933 of record OW818669.1, read on the forward strand.
AAGGAGAAGGCGTTACCGCCAACACCACATCCGAAACAGTGGAAGATCTCCCTGGCCGGATTAACGTTAAATGAAGGTGTTTTTTCACCGTGGAACGGGCAGAGGCCGGTGTAGTTAGCTCCGGCTCGCCGCAGTTGCACATATTCCGAGACAACATCCACAATCGAGAGCCGTTCAGCGACCTCGCGTACCTTGTCCTCAGGTATCATGGCTTTTCTGCCGGCTTGCTCCGCCATATGGTGAGAATCCGGTCACCGGTCAGGGCAAACAGATTGGCCGACTCGGAGGCACGTACTTTTTGCTTGAGTTGTGCCGGCATGAAACCAGCTGTCGCCATACTGAATAATAGACTCAAAAGCAGGATTCCCTCAGCTGCCCCGATCAGTATGCCTCCAAGCCGATTGAGACTTCCCAGCATGACCAGCTTTAGCGCCGCGGTAATCACATTTCCGGCTATATGGGCAATGATGCTGGTCACAATCAGCAGCAGCATAAATGCCAGAAACGAAGAAATGTTTGTCGGAATATGCAGTATCGTATGTATTGGTGCTGCCAGTGCCGGATAGAAACTGTAAGCCAGCCAACCGCCCAATATCAGACCGGACAGTGATGCTGCTTCATTTACCAGGCCGCGAACCAGACCTTTCAGGGCGAAAAAGATCAGCACTGCAAGAATTATAATGTCCAATAGATTCATTGCCGGGCCTTATGCCACTTACAAAGAAGGGGCAATCGTGTAGAAAGCCCCTTTCGCTGGTTTGAAACATGCGCTAATCACCTGAGTATCGGCTGAATGCGTACGGCCTAGGCAAGCTTCTGCTTTACCGCATCACTGACAGCCTTTCCATCAGCTTTGCCGGCAGTCAGCGGGGTCAGCATTTTCATGACCTTCCCCATGTCTTTAGGGCCTGCTGCGCCTGTTTCTGCAATTATCCGGTCGATAAGGGCGTTGATTTCGTCGACACTGAGCTGGATCGGCAGAAATTCCATCAGGACCGCCAGTTCAGCCTCTTCCTTTTCAACCAGATCGGAACGATTTCCTTCCTGATACATCCTGATTGATTCACGGCGCTGTTTTACCAGGCTTGAAATGACCTCAATAATGCCCTGATCGTCCATTTCCACCCGGCTGTCGATCTCGCGATTCTTGACAGCGGAACGGATCATGCGGACAGCCGAAAGGCGCAGGTTGTCCCGCGCCTTCATGGCTGTCTTCATCGACTCGTTCAGTTGTTCCTTGAGCGACATGCAGTGTGTTCCTTGTTCTGTGGTGCTGGGTGGGACTTGAATGGCAGCTGTTAGTCGACCATTTTGCGCTGTTTCTTGAGGGCGCGCTTGCGGGCTGCAATAGCCTTCTTCTTGCGCTTGATGCTCGGCTTTTCGAAGTGTTCACGCTTGCGAACTTCGGAGAGAATCCCCGCTTTTTCGCACTGCTTCTTGAACTTTTTGAGGGCAAGCTCAAACGGCTCGCTTTCTTTAATTTTTACTCCTGGCATCTCATATCCCTCCCCTCATCGTAAAATAAATCCAATTTCATACTAGCTGGATAGGGCCAAAACGTAAAAATACAGAGTTGCGTATGATACCAACAAAGAATCAATTGTCAATATAAAAAGCTTAAAATTATCAAAGGACGGACATGACTCAGGGTGTACGGGAGGCTTTTTCCTCGATACCGGACGTGCCGAAGCGTCGGCGTAACTCGGCCGAAACCTCTTCCAGCGGAATGTCTTGGTGTCCCAGCAGGACCAGGGTATGGAAGAACAGATCGGCGACCTCATAGACAATCTCTTCCCGAATGCCTCCCTTTGCTGCAATGACGACTTCGGTTGCTTCTTCACCCAGTTTCTTGAGGATCTTGTCGATCCCCTTCTGCATCAGTGAGGCGGTGTAGGAATTGTCCGACGGATTGGCCTTGCGGTCGAGGATGACCTGATAAACGGCCTCCAGTATGTGCTGTTGCTGGTTCATAGGCGGACCGGTACCCCTTTCTCGCGAAGATACTGCTTGGCCTCTCCGATGGTGTATTCCCGGTAGTGGAAGATAGAGGCCGCCAGACAGGCACTGGCACCGGCTTTGGTGAAGCCGTCGTAGAGGTGTTCCAGATTTCCGACGCCACCCGAGGCGATCACCGGGATGGAGACCGCATCCGACACAGCCCGGGTCAGGCCGATATCGTAGCCGTCCTTGGTGCCATCGCAATCCATGCTGGTCAGAAGAATCTCGCCGGAACCATACTCCTCCATCTTGATCGCCCATTCCACCGCATCGATTCCGGTCGGGTTGCGGCCGCCGTGGGTATAAACTTCCCAGCGGTTCTCTCCCGGTACGCGCCGGGCATCGATGGCAACCACCGTGCATTGCGAACCAAAACGTTCAGCCGCTTCCTTGACAAATTCGGGACGGTGGACTGCAGCGGTATTGATGGATGTCTTGTCGGCGCCGGCATTGAGCATGCGACGGATGTCTTCCACGGTGCGAATGCCGCCACCGACGGTCAGCGGCATGAAAACCCGCTCGGCCGTGCGCCGAACCACATCGACAATGGTGTCGCGCTGATCGGAGGATGCGGTGATATCGAGGAACGTCAGCTCGTCGGCACCTTCCTGGTCATAACGCTCGGCAATTTCGACCGGATCACCGGCGTCGCGCAGTTCCAGAAACTGGACCCCTTTGACAACCCGGCCGCCTTTAACGTCCAGGCAGGGGATGATGCGTTTGGTCAGCATGTCAGGCCTTCCCTCTGGTCAACGTCACGGCGTCCTGCAGCTTGATGGCCCCGGTATAGACCGCTTTGCCGGTGATGACTCCGGTGACGCCGCTGTTCTCGATGGCCATCAGGTTTTCGATGTCTTTCAGGCTGGATACGCCGCCCGATGCGATGATCGGGATGGAAACCGCCTCGGCCAGGGTCTTGGTTGCCTCCAGATTAGGTCCCTGCATCATGCCGTCACGGGAGATATCGGTATAGATGATGGCGGATACACCACAGTCCTCAAATTTTCGTGCCAGGTCAACGGCGGTGATATCGGTTACTTCAGCCCACCCCTGCACAGCCACCATGCCGTTTTTGGCATCAATGCCCACCACGATCCGTCCCGGGAATTTTGCACAGGCCTGACGCACTAGTTCTGGATTACGCTGGGCGGCGGTACCGATGATGACCCTGGTAAGCCCCAGCGACAGATAGGCTTCGATAGTTTCGATATCGCGGATGCCGCCGCCCAGTTGTGAGGGGATCGTGATGGCCTTGACTATCGCCTCGATGGCGGCCCGATTCTTGGGTTCGCCGGCGAAGGCACCGTCCAGATCGACAATGTGCAGCATCTCGGCACCCTGATCCTGCCAGGCCCGGGCCTGGGCGGCCGGGTTGTCGTTAAATACGGTGTCTTTGTCCATCAGCCCCTGTTCCAGGCGGACGCATTTTCCTTCTTTCAGATCAATTGCGGGGATAACAAGCATTGGAACAAACCTTTCAGAAACTTTTTCACCACGAAGGCACGAAGGAAAACAAAATCAAAATACGATTTGGCTAAATCACGAAACAAAAATCTAGCCCTTGATTTAACGAGATAGAGAATTTTTAAAGTTTTTGGCCTTCTTCGTGTCTTCGTGGTGGATTGAATCAATTTTTGAATTCAGCGAAATTTTTCAGTATCCGCAGTCCCACTTCCTGGGATTTCTCCGGATGGAACTGGGTGGCGACGATGTTGTCTTTCCAGATTGACGAGCAGAACTCGAAGCCGTAATCGGTGGTTGTGGCGATGACGTCATCGTCGTCAGGCTTGACATAGTAGGAGTGTACGAAATAGACGTTGGCTCCTTCGGTAACCGCTTCGAAGGCGGGCGGGCGGCGTTTGAAGCGGATCTGGTTCCACCCCATCTGGGGCACCTTCAGCTTTTCGTCTGCAACCTGCATGTTTTCCGGGAAACGCAGCACGTGACCGGGGATGACGTTCAGCCCCCGGTGCAGTCCGAATTCAATGCTGTCGGTGAAGAGCATCTGCATGCCGACGCAAATCCCCAGAAAGGGTCGCCCCTCTGCAATAATCCTCAGCAACGGCTCGACAAAGCCACCCTGTTCGAGATTGTGCATACAGTCGCGGAAGGCCCCCACGCCGGGGAGTACAACGCGTTCAGCCTCCAGCACAACCTGCGGGTCGGCGGTGACGACCGCTTCAGAGCCGATCTTTTCAAAGCCCTTCTGGACGGAACGCAGGTTGCCCATGCCGTAGTCGATAATTGCAATCATTTCATACCGTTCTTGTTGAGGTGAGGACCATACTTCTGGTCAACACCTTTGATGTGGTTTATCAGCCAGCTCTGCAGGAATTCAATGACACCCTGGGCCGGGAGGGTTTCACCGGCATCAAATTTGGCTTTAAGACCCAAGGCCTGTTCCACCAGCTTTTCATGTTCGCGCTTGTGTGCGGCAAAGTCGGGATAGGATGAACGGGTCATGGCTTCTTCTTCGCCGGCAAAGTGCTTGGCGGTGTAGTCAATCAGGCGGTTTAACACGGAACCGATTGCTTCACGGCTGCGCTTCTGCTGCATGGCATCGTGAAGTTCATTAACCATGGTAAACAGTGCTTTATGTTCATTATCAAATTTAGAAACCTTGGTGGCAAAGCTGTCGTTCCACTCCAGGGCCTTGGCCAGCTTGAAGTGCCCGACCAGCTCATGCAGTTCGTCCACCTGGTGGGCCAGCATGCTGGTTGCTTCAGTCGTGCTGCGGGCGTTTTCGACGTTGCGATTGACTACGTCCGTAATCATCTGGATGTTGCTGGTAATCTCCATGGTGGTAGCGGTCTGCTCTTCGGCAGCAGTTGCCACCTGGCTGATCTGCATTGACAGTTCGTTAATCCTGTTGAGGATATCCTCCAGAGCCTCGCCGGAGCGGGCCGCTTCGGTGGTGCCGCGTTTGACTTCATCAACACCTTCTCCCATGGAATCCACCGCTGTTCTGGTCTCGCCCTGGATTGCCTTGATCATGGTGGCAATCTCTTTGGTGGCCTTGGTGGTGCGATCAGCCAGGGCCCTGACCTCATCGGCTACAACGGCGAATCCTCGTCCCTGCTCTCCGGCCCGGGCAGCTTCGATTGCAGCATTCAGGGCCAGCAGGTTGGTCTGGTCGGCAATATCCTCGATTGTGTTAACGATGGCACCAATCTGGTCGGAACGTTGTCCCAGGCCTTCCACGGTATGGGCAGATTCATTGACTCGCGAGGCGATATTTTCCATCAATTTGGAACTGCTTTGGACGAGTTGAGAGCCGTTGTGGGTCTGTTCGGTGGCTTTCTGGGCACTTTCGGCGGCATACAGGCAGTTGCGCGCAATGTCGCTGGAGGTGGCCGACATCTCTTCACTGGCTGTGGCGATGGTACCGGCCTGCATGGCCACATCCTCTGCCGATGACGACATGGCATCGGTGGTGGAACGCACCATGGTTACCGATTCCCGTACCAGGTCTGCCACGGAGAAAAACTTGCGCATGGCGTTGTTCATGTCGGTCATCATGGTGTTGAATGCGGTGGCCAGACGGCCGAATTCTCCGTTGCCAACCACATCAGCACGAACCGAGAGGTCGCCGGAAGCGGCCTTTTCCAGGGCGTTCACGATGTTTGCAAGTGGTTTGAAGGCATGGTTGCTGAGGACGCCGATGGCAATGGATGTTGCCACAAGCAGAATTGCTCCGATCAGGATGTCGATCCAGAGTTCGTTCTTTGCATTCAGTGTTGTCATGGCTGCAACGGCCAGAATGATACTGATGGCGTTCCCGGCGATTATTCTATAGGTGAATGACATGGGTGATCAATGCTCCTTTTGCTGTGGTACAAGGACTGCGATGCCGATAGTGCGACGTTTCGTCATGCAATGCGAGAAAAGTCGGCGACTTTACCGAACATGCGGGCCATGGCGGTCAGGAGTGCCAGGCGGTTGGTACGGATCCGCTCGTTTTCGGCCATGACCATGACCCGGTCAAAAAAGGTGTCAACCGGTCCGCGCAGGGTGGCTATTTCGGTCAGGGCATCAAGCCAGGAGCCGGCAGCAACTCTGGTTTCGACAGATGATTTTACGGACTGGAAGGCCTCATAGAGTGCATTTTCGGCGATGTCTTCAAACAGGGCCGGATCCACGGGGGCATCGGTACCATCCTTGATGATGTTGCCGATGCGCTTGAAGGCAACTGCAAGTGCATCGAAATCGGGGTGAGAGGTGAACTCGGCCAGGGCCTTGATGCGGTCGACTGCATCTACCAGATCGATGAATCCGGCCGAAACTGCTGCTTCGACGACATCGCTGCGATGGGTGTCGCCCAGCAGATTGACGAAGCGCCCCCTGAAAAATTCCATTACATCGGCTTTCACATCTTCAGTCGGTCGGTTCAGTTTTGTGCCCAACAACTTCAGAGCCTTATCGATACCATCGGACAAGGAAATTCGGTAACCTTTATTGAGGATGATGTTGATGATGCCGATTGCCGAACGACGCAGGGCATACGGGTCAGCAGAACCGGTCGGGATCAGGCCGACTCCGAAACAGCCGCAGATTGTGTCCAGTTTGTCGCAGATCGAGACGATGGCACCGATGTCCGATGCAGGCAGATCACCCCCTGCCTGGGTTGGCAGGTAATGCTCGGCAATGGCATTGGCTACAGCAGGATCGATCCCCTCCAGCAGTGCGTATTCACGTCCCATAATTCCCTGAACCTCGGGAAATTCACCTACCATGCCGGAAACAAGATCTGCTTTGCAGAGATAGGCGGCCTGCTGCACCTGGACCGAAATAGCCGGATTGAGGAACTCTGCCAGGGATGCTGCCAATGCCCGGAAGCGCTCCATCTTCTCATAGGAAGTACCCAGCTTCTGCTGGTAGACCACGGATTTGAGGGATTCAACCCGCGTTTCCAGCGTAACCTTCTGGTCCTCTTCGAAGAAAAAACGGGCATCGGAGAGGCGCGCCCGCAGAACACGCTCGTTTCCTTTAACCACCACCGACGGGTCCTCGGTCAGGGTGTTATTGATGGTGATGAAGCCCGGCATCAGTTTCCCGTTGGCATCCACGATGGAGAAATAACGCTGGTGGCTGCGCATGGAGGTGATCAGAACCTCCTTTGGCACCTTGAGGAATTCTGTCGGGAAGGTGCCGGCCACGGCGCTGGGATATTCAGCCAGATAGGTGACCTCTTCCAGCAGTCCTTCGTCGGGGAGCAGGTGCCCGCCGGCCGCTTCGGCAACCCGGTGGGTTTCACGGCGGATAATCTCCTTGCGTCGGGCCGGATCGGGAATCACGAAATGGCGTTCACACTCATCCAGATAGTGGGCAAAATCACGGACCGGGAAGGGGGTGTTGGCCATGAAACGGTGGCCGCGGGACACCGCGCCGCTCTGGATGGTTCCGAACGAAAAGGGCACCACGCTGCCGTCGAACAGAGCCACAATCCAGTGGATCGGCCGTGCAAAGCGCACATCCTGATCGCTCCAGCGCATGGATTTTTTGAAGGGGATCTCGACCACAAGTTTAGGCAGGATTTCTCCCAGAATCAGATGCGTTGGCCGCCCGGTTTCCTGCTTGGTGACGGCGATATATTCACCCTTTTCGGTAATTACTGTGGTGAGAACGGAGACATCGACTCCCTGGCCGCGGGCAAAGCCTTCGGCAGCCTTGGTCGGTCTGCCCTCGGCATCGTAGGCTGCTTTGACGGATGGACCGGTCGCAGTGATCTCGGCATCGGGCTGCACAGCCGGAATATCCCTGACCATCAGGGTCAGTCGGCGGGGGGTACCCAGGGTCCGGACCTCGCCGTAGGAAAGACGGGCGTTGCATAGTTCGCGGGTGATGATGGCTTCCATTTCGGCCATGGCACGGGGAATAAATCCGGCCGGGATCTCCTCAGAACCTATCTCAAGAAAAAGCTCTTTGCTCATGTTAAATCCTTTCAAAACCACAATCCACCACAGAGGCACGGAGACACAGAGAACGACCTAAAATACACACGCTGTCATTAAGGGCTGCTCTCTGTGGTTCCTCCGTGCCTCTGTGTCTCTGTGGTAGATTTTATTGTTTTAGCAGTGGATAGCCCAGTCGTTCACGCTGCGCCACATAGGCTTCTGCGCATAGTTTAGCGACATTACGTACCCGGCCGATGTAGGAAGCACGCTCGGTGACCGAGATGGCGCCGCGGGCATCCAGCAGGTTAAAGGTGTGGGAGCATTTCATGACGAAATCGTAGGCCGGGAAGACCAGACCTTTTTCCGCGAGCCGGATGCACTCTTTCTCGAAGTTGGAGAAGGACTCCAGCAGCATGGGCACATTTGCCTCTTCGAAGTTGTAGGTCGAGAACTCCACCTCGGTCTGGTGGTGGATGTCGCCGTACTTGACCCCTTTGACCCACTCCAGATCGTAGACGTTGTCCACACCCTGCAGGTACATGGCGATACGTTCGCAGCCGTAGGTGATCTCGCCGGCGATCGGTTTCAGGTCGATGCCGCCGGCCTGCTGGAAGTAGGTGAACTGGGTGATCTCCATGCCGTCCAGCCAGACTTCCCATCCCAGTCCCCAGGCGCCCAGGGTGGGGGATTCCCAGTCATCTTCAACAAAACGGATGTCGTGCTTGTTGGGGTCGAGGCCGAAGGCGCGCAGCGAATCCAGGTACAAGTCGAGGATGTTGAGAGGATTCGGCTTCAGGATCACCTGAAACTGGTAATAATGCTGCAGACGGTTGGGATTGTTGCCATAGCGGCCGTCGGTAGGGCGTCGGGACGGCTCCACATAGGCGACCTTCCACGGTTCGGGACCAAGGACGCGCAGGAAGGTAGCGGGGTTGAAGGTGCCGGCACCTTTTTCGGTATCATAGGGCTGCTGGATGACGCAGCCCTGCTTGGCCCAATAGCCTTGCAGAGAGAGGATAAGATCCTGAAATGTCACGAGAGTGTTCCTCCGGTGGGAGAGTGTGGTGTACAGAAATCGCTAAAATAGCAGGTATGCATGTTCCGGTCAAGATTCAGCGTCAGGGGGGGCAGTTGGCGCAGACCGATTTGAACAGGTTGGTACTCAGGTAGCGGTCACCCCGGTCGGGGATGATAACCACAATTGTACCGGACTCAAGTTCTTCGGCCAATTGCAGCGCTCCGGCCACCGCTGCGCCACCCGACATACCGCAGAAGATGCCTTCCTTGACGGCCAGTTGGCGGGCCGTTTCAAAGGCCAGGTCATCCTCGATGATGATGGTGCGGGTCAGGGCGGTCGGGTCGTAGATAGGGGGGATGATAGCTTCACGCATGTTCTTGAGACCCTGGATCTTATGCCCCAGAACCGGCTCCACACCAACCACACAAACCGAGGGCTTGGCGCTTCTGAAAAACTGCGACAAACCCATCAGCGTGCCGCTGGTACCCATACCGGCAACAAAATGGGTAACTGCCCCGCCGGTCTGTTGCATGATCTCGGGGCCGGTAGTTTCAACATGGGCCAGGACATTATTGGGATTAGCGTACTGGTTCGGCATATAGTAGGTATCTGGATTTTCATTGTAGATTTTGTGGGCCAGCCGAATAGCACCATCGGTGGCTTCACAACCGGGAGACAGTACAATCTCAGCGCCGTAGGCCTCGAGCACACTGCGTCTTTCAAGGCTGACGCAGGCCGGCATGACCAGCTTGATGCGGTAGCCGCGGGCAGCGGAGATCATTGCCAGGGCGATGCCGGTGTTGCCAGAGGTCGGTTCGAGTATGACCTTGTCGTGAGTCAACTCACCGCTTTTTTCGGCGGCAAGAATCATATGCCGGGCCGGCCGGTCTTTGACGGATCCCCCCGGGTTATTCCCTTCCAGTTTCGCCAGAATTGAAACCTGACGATGGGGGTTGATGGCAGTAATTTCTACTACGGGAGTGTTGCCGATGGAGTTGATGAGACTATGTCCTTTCACAGCAATCCTTTCGTTGTGTATTGAGTTTGTGTTCGGTGTTACAGGAAGTCGGAAAGTACCAGCAGGACTATCAAGACCGCAAAGATGTAGAGAATGTAATGGTTGAGTTGGCCGTTCTGGAGGCGCCGGATTACGGTCAGGCGTCGGTCCGTTGCGGCCAGGAATGGCAGAATTCCGTTTTCCAGAACGACCTCGGGTACGTGGGATGAAAAGTGCTCCTGCGTCGGGAAGAGTGCAACCGTGTCAGGGATATGCCGATGCGGTCGCAGTACACCGCTGAATATATTTACCAGCATTTCGGCGAAAGATGAGGCCGTGTACTGCATGGATGAGGCCGGAGCGGCATAGCCGCAGTCCCAGGTACCGGTCTCGCCGACGGATGACGCTTTGAGTCGATTCACGTACAACACGACCAGCAGGATGATGAGCAGAATCAGAATTGCTGCCGCGATACTGACTCCATACAGGCCGGCTGAGGTCTGAATGGATGGCAGAAGCGTCTGGCTCTGAGGAAAGATACTGACAATGACTGGCTCGGCCAACCGGGTTGCAAAGGCGGGCAGTACGCCAATCAGAATGCACAGTCCCGCCAGAATTCCCATGGCGGAGGTCATGGAAGGATGTTCGTGCGGTTGCGGCAGTTCCATGCGGGGCTCACCTAGGAAAACGCAGCCGAATACCTTGACGAAACAGGCCAGGGCCAATCCACCGGTCAGGGCCAGTGCCGGCGCAGCCAGCGCCAGAAACGCGGCCGCTATGCCGGAGGTCGAGCCGAATCCTTTGAAAATGCCCAGGTAAACCAGCAGTTCACTGACGAATCCATTCAAGGGGGGCAGTCCGCAGATGGCGACTGATCCGGTCAGAAATGCCAGGGAGGTCAGCGGTAAAGCCCTGGACAAACCTCCCATGCGGTCGATTTCACGAGTACCGGCGCAGTGAATGATAGAGCCTGCTCCCAGAAAGAGCAGTGCTTTGAAGAGGGCGTGGTTGAGAACATGCATCAGTGCCCCGGCCATGCCGAGTACGAACAGTATGTTGTTGGCAGTAGAAATTCCTATCAGGGCTACCCCGATACCCATAACGATGATCCCGATGTTCTCGATGCTGTGGTAAGCCAGCAGACGTTTGAGATCATGCTGGCCGATGGCAAACAATACTCCTACAACCGCTGAAACTATCCCCAGGGCAAGAAACAGCACGCCCCACCAAAGTGGTGGTGTTGAAAAGAAAGACAGCACCCGGACCAGGCCATAAATCCCCATTTTGAGCACAATCCCTGACATGATGGCAGATATGTGGCTGGGGGCATTGGCGTGGGCGCTGGGGAGCCAGATATGCAGGGGCATGATGCCGGCTTTCAGGCCGAAACCGATCAGGGACGACAGGAGTATCCCGAACGCAATAACGCCAGTCGGCTGGAGACTGCCCACCTCGGGAAAGGCAAAGCTTCCGCCACGGGAAAGCATGACGCAGAGTGCAAACAGTGAAAGAGTGGACACATGGCTGGCAATCAGGTAGTGGATTCCGGCTTCACGTACTTCCCGGCGACCATGGTCAAGGCACATGGCCAGAAAGATCAGAAGTGTCATGGCTTCCCAGAAAATCAGCAGGGTGATGCCGCTGGCTGAAAGCAGCAGCATGATGATGGCGGCAGCACTGAGCCCCAGATATGACGTGACCATGGCTTCACCGCGATTTTCCGGTGAGGTGGAACAGTAACCGCAGGCGTACAGTGAAATACAGAAGGTTACAAGCAGCACCGGGATGAGAAAGAAGGCCGAAAGCGGGTCGAGCCGGAACATCATTTCACCGAGTGGAAGTCGCCACGCCATTTCAATGGTTTCGGAACGTCCGTTACGCAGCAGGACATTGGCCACTGCCGCCAGTCCGGATACAGTGCCGACCGAGATCAAGCCGAATGCGATTTTTCGCCCCGTAAACAGCGGAGTAACAGCGAATGTGGCCGGAATGCCGGAGAGTGCGAAAAACAGTGAGGCCAGCAGGGCGAGTTCCAATGCGGTCATTGATGAATGTACCTGTCTTTTGGCGCTGTTCGGAGAGTTGGCATAGGCGAATGTATAGCGTTACCGGCATGGCTGGTCAAGATAATTAACGGCAAAACAGGGGGTTTACCCCGTATTTTTTGTTGACAAGCCCGAGATAATAGGGGTAACGTGCCATTAACCTCGGTTTTATCAGTATCCGATAGCTGCTACACGACCACATTCCTTCATTCAACTTGTAACAGTATCGAATCCAATATCAGGCACCCCAACGAACGTTTATCTCTCGATGGCCCGTTACCAAATCAAAGGTCTTTCTACGCACGGGTTGCATGGACGCCCGGTGCACACTCCATAAAATCCCATGTAATGCACGTATTTCAGTCATTGTGTCTACAATGCAGGAGAACAGATGAACCTACAGGAACTGAAAGGCAAGAAGATCAATGAGCTTAACGCCCTGGCGCGTGACCTCAATATCGAGGGCGCATCCAGTCTGCGCAAGCAGGACCTGATTTTTGCCCTGCTCAATGCCCAGACGGAACAGAATGGCATGATTTTCGGCGAGGGTGTTCTGGAAACCCTCCAGGATGGTTTCGGCTTTTTGCGCGCCACGGACTACAACTATCTTCCGGGTCCGGATGATATCTACGTGTCTCCCAGCCAGATCCGGCGTTTCAATTTGCGTACCGGAGATACAGTGGCCGGACAGATTCGTCCCCCCAAAGAGGGTGAACGCTACTTTGCCCTGCTGAAGGTGGAAACGGTCAATTTCGAGCCTCCCGAAGTGGCTCGCGACAAAATCCTTTTCGATAACCTGACCCCGCTGTATCCCGACGAAAAACTGAAACTGGAAACAGCCCCGGACAACATGCCCATGCGGGTCATGGAACTGGTGGCACCCATCGGTAAGGGGCAGCGCGGCCTGATCGTGGCACCGCCACGCACCGGCAAGACCATGCTGATCCAGAATATTGCCAACTCCATCGCCGAGAACCACCCGGAAGTGTATCTGATTGTTCTGCTGATTGATGAACGTCCGGAAGAGGTTACGGACATGCAGCGTTCGGTCAATGGCGAGGTGGTTTCCTCTACCTTTGACGAGCCGGCCACGCGCCACGTACAGGTGGCTGAAATGGTCATCGAAAAGGCCAAACGTCTGGTGGAACATAAACGTGATGTTGTCATTCTGCTGGATTCGATTACCCGACTGGCCCGGGCCTACAATACTGTCATTCCTCCATCCGGAAAAATCCTGTCCGGTGGTGTGGATTCCAATGCCCTGCATAAACCCAAACGTTTCTTCGGCGCGGCGCGCAACATTGAGGAAGGGGGATCGCTGACCATTATCGCGACTGCGTTGGTTGACACCGGCAGCAAGATGGATGATGTCATTTTCGAAGAGTTCAAGGGCACCGGAAACATGGAACTGCATCTTGACCGCAAGCTGATTGAGAAGCGGACCTTCCCGGCCATCGATATCAACAAATCCGGAACCCGTAAGGAAGAACTGCTGATCGAAAAAAGCGCCCTCAACCGCATCTGGATCCTGCGTAAAGTGATCCACCCCATGAACGTGGTGGACAGCATGGAATTTCTGCTGGACAAGTTGTCAGAAGCGAAGACAAATCAGGAGTTTTTGGATTCAATGTCCAAGTGAGTAAAAAAGGGTTGCAAAAAAAAATCCGAATCGTTACGATCACCTTTCACTGAAAACACATGAACATTTCTGAGCTGCACCGATTTGAAGGAGGAAGAGATGAAAGAAGGAATTCACCCGATGTACAATGATATTACCGTTAAGTGCCTGTGCGGAAACACATTCCAGACCCGCTCCACCATCAAGGAGATCAATACGGAAGTCTGCTCTGCCTGCCACCCGTTCTTCACCGGCAAGCAGAAACTGATGGACACCGCCGGCCGCGTCGAGCGTTTCAAGAAACGTTACGGCCAGATCTAGCATACGTCAGCTTTCAAGCACGAAGGGGGTTTTGTCGCAAGGACAAATCCCCCTTTTTGCATCTTGACCATGGGGCCCAGCTATGAACGTTACCTTAATTGAACATACCCCCAATCCGGAACAGACCGTGGCCCTGGCGGCACGACTCTGTTACTCGCCGGTCTCTATCGGTGAATTGCGGGAAAAACTGGAATCGGCCGACATCGAGAAGTTTCTGGACAAGATCATGTCCCTGGGGCATCACTCGGTACTGGAGCATGTCTCCTTTACCTTTGCAATTGAGGGGATCTCACGGGTGACGACCCACCAACTGGTGCGTCACCGCATCGCCTCGTTTTCCCAGCAATCCCAGCGCTATGTCTCCCACAAGGAACATTTCACCTCGATCATGCCGGACAGTATTGCCGAGAATGCCGAGGCCCGCCAGATTTTTGCCTTCATGTCCGAGACAGTTCACAAGGCCTATGCCCAGCTGGTGGAGATGGGAATTCCCCCCGAAGATGCCCGTTATATTCTGCCCAATGCCACGGAAACCAAGATCATCATGACCATGAATGCCCGTGAACTGCTGCACTATTTTGCCCTGCGCTGCTGTCAGCGGGCCCAGTGGGAAATTCGAGAGATGAGTGTCGAGATGCTGCGTCTGGTGAAAAAGGTCGCTCCGGTCATCTTCCGCTCTGCCGGTCCCGGCTGCGTGGGCGGGCCCTGCCCGGAGGGGCAGTTCTGTTGCGGTCAGACTGCTGAAGTTCGCGAATTCTTTAAAAAGATCGATCAAGGACACTAATGGAAAAAATAAACGTAGGTGGGCAGGCGGTAATCGAAGGTGTCATGATGCGGGCTCCCCGTTCCGTTGCCATCGCGGTGCGCCGCGCCAGTGGCGAGATCGTGGTGCGCAAGGAACTGGTGGTGCCGCTTTCGGAACGGTTTCCGATTGTCAAACTACCGATCCTGCGCGGGGCGGTGGCCCTGTTCACGTCGCTGATTATCGGCATCAAGGCCCTCAATTTCTCGGCCAACGAAGCCATGACCGAAGAGGAGAAGGAAAAGGAAGGTGATAAGGCCGGCAGCGAGCTTTCCTCCTGGGCCATGGCCGGTACCATGACGGTTGCCTTTGGTTTCGGCATCTGTCTGTTCTTTCTATTCCCCCTCTACCTCACCAAGCTGATGACCCCGGTCATCGGTGACAACAACATCATCTTCAACCTGGTGGACGGCGTTATCCGGGTAATTGTTTTCCTGATCTACATCTGGGCTATTTCCCGAATGAACGACATCAAACGGGTCTTCCAGTACCATGGGGCCGAGCATAAATCGATTTTTGCCTATGAAGCGGGCGAAGAGCTGACCATCGAGAATGTCAAGCGTTACAGCCGCCTGCACCCGCGCTGTGGCACCAGCTTTCTGCTGATCGTCATGCTGGTCAGTATCGCCGTATTTTCACTGATTCCAAAACTGTGGCCGTTTGCCTTCAAGGCCGGCGCACGCATCATACTGCTTCCGATGATCGCCGGCATCTCCTACGAGTTCCTCAAGTGGAGCGCCAAGAACGAGTCCAATCCGCTGGTCAAGCTGATCATCACCCCTGGTTTGTCCCTGCAGCGTATGACCACTGGCGAGCCGGATGATGAACAGCTGGAAGTGGCGATTCGCTCGCTGAACGAGGCGCTGGATGTAAACGACGGGTTTGCCGACGACCGGTTGGTCGTTTAATTCATTCGTGCCGGATAAGCAGCAACAGAGTAAAAGCCTAAAAGCCTAAAAGCCTAAAAGCCTAAAAGCCTAAAAGCGCCTCTCACCAAGGCACGAAGACACAAAGCTGGAGGTTTGTGGCCTTAAATTTCTTGGTGTCTTTGAGAGCTTTGTGTGAGATCGCTTGTGTCTGTATTTGATTCGTGTCCCCAGTGGATAATTTGATTCTGAGGTTATAGATGTTCGACAAAATAGAAGAACTTGAACGGCGCTATCAGGAACTGGAAGCGCTGCTGTCCGACCCCTCCGTTATCTCCAATCAGCCGGAATTCCGCAAATTTTCCCGCGAACATAGTGACCTGTCACAACTGGTGGCGGCTTATCGCCGTTGGCGTAAGGTCATGGATGAGATCAAGGAAAACCAGGAAATGCTGGCTGATCCCGATATGAAGGAGATGGCCGAGGAGGAGCTGAAAAGCCTGGAAGGCGAGAAGGAACAGCTGGAAGCCGATATCCAGTTGCTGCTGCTTCCCAAGGATCCCAATGACAACAAGGGTGTTATTCTGGAGATCCGTGCCGGTACCGGTGGTGATGAATCGGCCCTGTTTTCCGGCGACCTGTTCCGCATGTACTCCCGGTATGCCGATGTCAACCGCTGGAAGGTCGAAATGATCTCCTGTTCCGAATCTGAGCGGGGTGGCTATAAAGAGGTAATCGCCTCCGTCGAAGGGGAAGGGGTCTACGCCAAGCTCAAGTACGAGTCCGGCACCCACCGCGTTCAGCGGGTACCCGAAACCGAGGCCCAGGGGCGCATCCATACCAGTGCCTGCACTGTTGCCATCATGGCTGAAGCAGAGGATGTGGACATCGACATTCGCCCCGATGATCTCAAGATTGACGTCTATCGTTCCTCCGGGGCCGGTGGCCAGCACGTCAACACCACCGATTCTGCCGTGCGCATCACCCATCTTCCCACCGGTACCGTGGTGGCCTGTCAGGAAGAACGCAGTCAGATCAAGAACCGCGCCAAGGCCATGAAGGTCCTCAAGACCCGCATCATGGACAACATCATCCAGGAACAGAACTCCAAACTGGCCGCCGACCGCAAGCAGCAGGTCGGTTCCGGCGACCGTTCCGAACGAATCCGTACCTACAACTTTCCTCAGGGGCGCATGACCGATCATCGCATCGGCCTGACGCTCTATCGCCTGGATTCCATCATGGCCGGCGATATCGGCGAGATTACCGATGCCCTGCGGGCCCATTACCAGATGGAGGCCCTCAAGGCCCAGAGTGAGGGGAATTAATCGTGTCTGAGCTGAGTCCCAGTGCCCAAAGGGTCCAGGATGCCATCCATGCCGCCGGTCTGGAGTGCGCAGTGGTTGAGCTTCCGGACAGTACCCGCACAGCCCAGGAGGCGGCCGATGCTGTCGGGTGTCAGGTCGGTCAGATTGTAAAGTCATTGGTCTTTCGTGGTAAGCAGAGCGGCAAAGCGATTTTTGTGGCCGCCAGCGGGGCCAACCGGGTCAACGAGAAGCGTTTGAAGGAGCATGTCGGAGAAGGGATCGAACGGGCCACCCCGGACTTTGTCCGCGAATCGACCGGTTTTGCCATTGGCGGCGTGTCGCCGGTGGGGCATCTGCAGCCGATTGAAAGCTACGTTGACGTGGATCTGCTGGGATATGGAGAGCTGTGGGCTGCGGCCGGCACACCCAATGCGGTTTTCAGGCTGACACCGGCGGAGTTGACCCTTTTGACAGGTGGTCGCGTTATCGCGATCGCGTAACGGAATTTTTCAGTTAGAAATTCAGAGGATTTTTGCGACGCTGATTCCCAGCCAGGTGAACAGCAGGCAGACGCCGACGCTGATGAATACATTGGAAAAGGCTACCATGATCCGCCCCGATTCCAGCAGCTTGAAGGTTTCGTAGCTGAAGGTAGAGAAGGTCGTCAGACCCCCCAGAAAGCCGGTCACCAGGCCGATGCGCAGATTGGCCGGAATATTGGCATTGCGCAGCCCCAGTTCCATGATCAACCCGATGATGAAGGCTCCCACCATATTGACCGAAAGTGTTCCCCAAGGGAAGTTCCACCCCAGTTTTTCGTAAGTCCAGCCGGATAGAAAATAGCGGGTTACACAGCCCAATGCGCCGAACAGTGCTATATACATAACGGTTTGCATGAGGCAGATTTACCCCGTACTGCGGCAAAACACAACTCCAAAATGGACATCGCGAAATGCGCTGGAAAAAGTAACTGTGGAATCGTATGATGCGCGGCATGAAATGCGGATACACGGAGGAATGTACATGACAGCATGGCTGTTGTATCTGGGACTTGGTGCCTTTGCCGGTGTTCTGGCGGGTTTGCTGGGGGTGGGGGGCGGTTTGGTGATCGTGCCGATGCTGACCTTTATCTTCACCGCTCAGGGGTTGCCGTCCGGTCATATTCTACATCTGGCTCTGGGGACCTCACTGGCCAGCATCATGTTTACCTCCGTCTCCAGCCTGCGGGCCCACCATGGCCGCGGTGCAGTGAACTGGATCATCGTCCGGCAGATCACGCCGGGGATCATGATTGGCACATTCTGCGGCACGTGGGTTGCTGCGCAGCTTTCCACCGAATTCCTTAAAGTGACCTTCGTTATCTTCCAGTATTACGTGGCCGCCCAGATGCTGCTGGATATCAAGCCGAAGCCGCACCGGCAGTTGCCGGGTGCAGTGGCTATGAGCGCTGTCGGCACGCTGATCGGTGGCGTCTCCAGCCTGGTGGGGATCGGCGGGGGGAGTATGTCGGTGCCGTTCATGGCCTGGTGCAATGTTGCCATGCACACCGCCATCGGCACCTCGGCCGCCATTGGTTTTCCCATAGCCCTGGCCGGTGCGGCCGGATATGTGGTTAATGGCTGGACAGCCAATCTGCCGCCGCACACCTTCGGTTTTGTCTACCTGCCCGCACTTCTGGGCGTTTCCCTGGCCAGCGTGCTGACAGCACCTCTGGGGGCCAGAATGGCCCATGCCCTGCCCATAACTATGCTGAAAAAGGTCTTTGCCCTGTTGCTGCTGGTGATGGGGACGAAGCTTTTAATGAGCCTGCTGTAGGACCTGCTTTCGATTGTTACGCTGATGTCAGTGTGTCTGTTGCAAACCACAAAAAGCACGATATAGTCAGAGCGTTGACCGGTGCATGACTGCACCGTAGTCTCAGGTGGCGGTTCGCTGCCGCACACTGTTCGACAGGAATAGACGCGGGACGGGTGGAGCCCGTGACCTTAAAGAACGTGCGGAGAGCTTTCATGGTACTCGGCAGCATACGACATAAACTGGTACTTGTTATCAGTCTGTTTATAGTGCTGCTGCTGTTTGTAATTGCTATCGGTACCTATTCATTTTTTCGGTACTCCACGAAACACATGGTTCTAAACCAACAGTTCGCTACGGTTTCCAGCCTTGCCCAGAACCTTGATCAGACGCTTACAGCAGCCCACAATGCCTTGATTAATGTCGGTAATGCCGCACCGTTTAGGGTTCTAAAGACTCAGGATACTGCACGGCAGTGGCTGGAAAACCGTTCCGGTATCAGTACCATTTTCACGTATGGTCTGTTTCTGTTTTCCCCGGATGGAAAAATTATTGCGGAAGCACCGGAAATGGGAAGAACAGGGATGGATTTCTCGTTCCGTGAGTATTTCAGGAAGACTGTTGCAACCGGCAAACCTCAGATTTCAGATCCTTTTATCTCCTCAAAAAATGATCATCCCGTCATCATGATGACAGTTCCTGTTTTCGATTCCAACGGTCGTCTGGCCGTGATCTTTGGTGGAGCCATGGATCTGCTGGGAGAAAAAAACATACTGCATCCGCTGACCCATCAGAAAATCGGGAAAACCGGTTACTTATACCTGTTTGCCCAGGATCGCACGATGATCATGCATCCGGATGCATCCCGTATTATGAAGCGTGATGTCCCGCCCGGTGCAAACAGGCTGTTTGACATGGCCTTGACGGGATATGAGGGCTCCGGGGAAACCATAAACTCCCGGGGAGTCCACTTTCTTGCTTCTTTCAAGCGACTGCAGAGCACCAACTGGATTCTGGCCGCCAATTATCCCGTTTCGGAAGCGTATCAACCGATCATTTACTTCCGGAACTATTATGCCATTGGAATGTTTTTTGCGGTTCTGGCCTCCATCGCCCTGGCGTGGAGGCTCGGCATCGGTATTACCAAACCGGTCACAGGTTTTACCCGGCAGATTGTCGACCTTGCCCGGCCGGATTCGAACAAGCTCCAGCGGCTTGACGAAAGCCGAACCGATGAACTCGGACAACTGGCTGCCTCATTCAACGCGCTGCTGAATGAAGTACATCGGCGTGAAACCGACAACAGGGCTGTGCAGGAAAAGCTTCTGGCATTTTCCTCTCTGATGGAACAGAAAAATGCCGAACTTGGAGCGGCTCTTGTTTCAGCAGAAGCGGCAACCGTTGCCAAGAGCCAGTTTCTGGCAACCATGAGCCACGAGATCCGCACGCCGATGAACGGCGTCATCGGTATGACCGGATTGCTGCTTGATACCGATCTGGACAATGAACAGAGGCAATACGCAGAAATCGTCAAAAAAAGCGGAGAAAGCCTGCTGGGGCTGATCAATGATATTCTTGATTTCTCGAAGATTGAAGCCGGCAAGCTTGATGTTGCCCTTCTTGACTTTGATTTGCGAACCAATCTGGAGGATACGGCCGAAACGCTGGCCGTGCAGGCCGCCAATGCCGGTCTTGAGATGATATGCCGGATTGATCCGGCGGTGCCTTCGTTCCTTAGGGGTGACCCGGGAAGGGTCCGTCAGATTATTACCAATCTCGTGGGCAACGCCGTCAAGTTCACCCATGCGGGAGAAATTGTTATCAGTGCCATGGTGGATTCGGACGATGAAGATTCCGTTGTGATCCGTTTCGAGGTCCGTGATACCGGTATCGGAATACCGAACTCGCGATTAGGTGCCATCTTTGATCCATTCACGCAGGCGGATGGGACCACCACCCGCCGGTATGGAGGCACGGGGCTGGGGCTGGCAATCTGCAAACAGCTGGCAGAACTCATGGGGGGGGAGATCGGGGTTGAGAGCAGGGAGGGCGGCGGTTCAAGTTTCTGGTTCACTGCACAGTTCGGTAGATCGACCGCAGGATCGGCACAACCGGATGTTTCCGCCCTGGCGGACATATCCGGCACAAAGATACTGGTTGTGGACGATAATGCCACCAACCGCATGCTGCTGATTACCCTGCTGAACACCTGGGGATGCCGCTACGAGACCGCCACCGACGGCGACACCGCGCTGGCGCTTCTGCGCGAGGCAGCGCAGCAGGGTGAGCCGTATCGCATCGCCCTGCTGGAACAGGAGCTGCGGGGCATGAGCGGGCAGGATCTGGGACATTGCATCAAATCCGATCCGGTGTTGAAATCCACCCTGCTGATCATGGTTACCTCGCTCGGCCAGCGTGGTGATGCCGCCCTGCTTGAAAAAATCGGCTTTGAGGGGTACCTGGCAAAACCGGTGCGACAATCCCAGCTGCATGAATGCATCGCCCTTATTCTCGGCAGGTCGGAGGGGGCGGTTCCGGCAGGCGGAATCGTCACGCGCCATACGGTGGCAGAATCAATCAGGCACGGGGTACGTATCCTGCTGGTGGAGGATAATCTCATCAATCAGAAGGTTGCTCATGCCGTGCTGAAAAAACTGGGCTACACGTCTGACATTGCTGCCAATGGACTCGAAGCAGTCCGGGCATTGGAGCTGAACAGGTATGATCTGGTCCTTATGGACTGCCAGATGCCCGAGATGGATGGCTTTGAGGCGACAGCAGTGATCCGGAACCCGGCCTCGAAGGTTCTTGATCACTCGGTGCCGATTATTGCCGTAACCGCCAATGCCATGAAAGGTGATCGCGACCAGTGTATTAGGGCCGGGATGGATGATTATCTGACAAAACCGCTGAAGAAGGAGGATGTCTCCGCAGTTCTGTTGAAGTGGTTCAATAAAAGATCTGACGTATTGCCCGACAGTGCTGATGCATGAATGGTTTGCCACGGGACACGACACGGAACCGCAGTGAACTGAAGCTACAGGAAAACATCAAAGGAAGGATTTGTCCCATGATTGATTTTTTCAGACTGTTTCACTGGGTGTTGGTCTCTCTGGTGCTGGTTGTTTCTGCACCGGTTCAGGCGGCAGATGAATCCGGTAATTTGCTGATCTATTGCGGGATCACCATGGTGCGCCCGATGACCGATATCGCCCGGCTGTTCGAGAAGCAGGAAAATATCTCCATTGCAATTGCACAGGGGGGATCGGAAGATCTGTACCAGAGCGCCAGAAAAAGCCGCCGGGGCGATCTTTATCTGCCGGGAGAACCGGTATTTCGAACGAAACATCAGGCGGAAGGCCTTCTGGGGGAGTATCGCACCCTGGGCCAGAACCAGATGGGACTGATAGTCATGAAGGGTAATCCCAAAAAAGTGAAACCTGACCTGAAAGAACTGTTACGCAGGGATCTGACCGTTATTCTGGGCAGCAGCGAGAGCGGCAGCGTGGGGGTAGAGGCCAAACGGATTCTCACTGCAGCAGGGCTTTACAATAAGGTTGCGGCAAAGGCCGATCAAATACTGCCCGACTCCCGCAGCATCATTTCAGCCATGAAGAAAGGTGAAGCCGATGTCTCACTGAGCTGGCGTGCCACGGCCTGGTTTCCGGACAATGTCCCGTTCTTTGACCTGGTCGATCTTCCGGCCAGCGTGGCAGCTCCCCAAGAGCTGCAGCTTACCCTGCTGACGTTTTCAAGGAACAGGGGAGCTGCACTTAAATTCATGGAATTTGCGGCCGGTCCACAGGGACAGGCCATCTTCAGTCGCTACGGCTTTGCCGGAGCCACCGGGAAAGGTCGCTAGCCGAACATGCCGACATCTTCGGACAAATCCTCTCAAATGCCGGAATCAACTGCCCGGGCTTCGCGGCTGTTGCAGCTGCTGCTTGCCCTGTTTCTGGTGGGTTTTGCCGGCCTGATTACGGTCAATCTGGTAATCGGCAGATTTATGGATGACCTGGGTAAGCGCGGTGTCAATGAACGGGCCCGGCTTTTTATCGGCGAAGAACTGGTTCGTACCATCAAGAGTCTTGAGCTGGACTTCAATCGAATGGTCGCATCGGTCAGCATCGGTGAACAGAATCGATTACGGGTAAAAATTCAGGAAAAGGTTCTCAAGCTGGATCACGACCTGCTGATTCTCAAGGATGGCGGGCGTGTAGAGCGGACTGTTGATCTTAACATCGAGGGGGTTGACAGCCTGAATCAGCAGGTTACCTATGTTCCCCATGCCAATGATGCCAACAAGCTGCTTGAAATTATCGAAATCGGTCCGCAGATTGACAAGCTGCGTGTAAAAGCCGATGAACTGGCTGCACTGCTGGTTGAGCGGGAACTGGCACGGGATACTCGCGATGTTGCCCGCATGTTTTCCCAGGAAGAGCAGATCAATCTGTATTTCAAAAATATTCCGTCACTTTTTATCCGTCTTAACGAGAATGCAAATCGCCTTTTCTACGAATCAAACCTCCGAATGATCGCTTTGGACGAGGAGCTGGCGGCACAGCGCAGAGCCTACAGGAAAATTGAAATCGGGCTTGTATTGGCAATTGTCCTATTGATTATGGGGCTTGGAATCATGCTGGCGCGGCAGCTCAATGCAATCAACCGGGTCATGGTGAAAACCGCCGACGAAATGCATGCTGCCAAAGTTGTTGCTGAAACCGCCAGTCGTGTAAAGAGTGAGTTTCTGGCCACCATGAGTCATGAAATTCGCACCCCGATGAACGGTGTTGTCGGCATGACCGGACTTTTGCTGGAGACCAGACTTGACGAAGAACAGCGCCAGTATGCCGAGATTATCCGCAAAAGCGGTGAAAACCTGATGGTTATCATCAACGACATCCTTGATTTTTCTACAATCGACGGAGGAAAGCTGGTTCTTGAGCAGCGGGCATTCAAACCGGTAAACAGTCTTGACGAGGTCATGAAGATCATGGGGCCGATGGCTGAAGGAAAATCACTGGATTTGCTGTGCGGTGTGGCTCCGGAACTGCCCGATTATCTGAAAGGTGATGCTGTCCGGTTTTCTCAGGTCATAATCAACCTGGTTGGCAATGCACTCAAGTTTACCCACACGGGAAAAGTGACCATCAATGCCACACTCGAATCTGAAGACCAGAGCTCTGTCCTGATCCGCATAGAGGTCAGCGATACCGGTATCGGCATCCCCCGGTCGGGCTTTGGCGATATATTTGCGCCGTTCAAGCAGGCAGACGGCTCCACCACACGAAAATATGGCGGTACCGGTCTGGGGTTGGCGACCAGCAAGCAGCTTGTGGAGTTGATGGGGGGGAATATCGGCGTTGAGAGTGCAGAGGGTAAGGGCTCAACCTTCTGGTTCACAGCGCGGTTCAAAAAGATGACCGCCGAGGAGGTTAATACCT
This sequence comes from uncultured Geobacteraceae bacterium, assembly GCA_942493195.1. GTDB lineage: Bacteria > Desulfobacterota > Desulfuromonadia > Geobacterales > Pseudopelobacteraceae > CAIPTY01. Next base: position 730,037 of record OW818669.1, read on the forward strand.
TTGAGGGACGTACAGATACGGCCGTTACCGTATCCCGGGGGATTCCTGTCCCCTTGGCACGAAGTATTCTTATGGCAGAGGATAACGCCATCAATCGGAAAGTTGCGCTTACCCTGCTGGGCAAACTGGGGCTGCAGGCGGACGTCGTTGAAAACGGCCTTGATGCCGTGCGTGCCCTTGAACAGAAACAGTATGACCTGGTACTGATGGACTGCATGATGCCGGTCATGGACGGTTATGAAGCAACTGCAACGATCCGCGACCCCGCGTCGAATGTGCTGAATCACAGTATTCCCGTAGTTGCCATGACCGCCAATGTCCTGGAGGGGGATCGTGAAAAGTGCATCGCTGCCGGAATGGATGACTATATCGGCAAGCCGATCAAGAAGGAAAAACTTGCTGAAATTCTTGGAAGATGGCTGGCTCCGCAGGGATGATTACGCCATGCGGAGGCTGGTTGGGAAGATCCGCAGCCAACTGTTAAGAATGGCGAACTGCAGTTGGACTGTGAGTTGCTGCCGGAGGAATTGTATGAGATTGAAAATAGTTCTGTTTCTGATGGTCTTTATCAGCTGCCGGTTGTGCGTTACGGCTTCGGCAGCGGATGTTGTTTATGAAATGGGGGCATTCCCCAGCGTGCCTGCCGCAAAACTTCAGGAGCTGTTTACGCCGCTGGCCGAGGAATTGACCAGGGAATTGGGAAAGAAGGTACGCCTCAGTACAAAACCGACCTTCGAAGCGTTCGAAGAGGTGTTGAACAGTGAATATTTCGATATTGCCCATATCCAGCCCTTTGATTACGTGGATGCCCACGACAAACATAATTACCTGGCACTTGCCAGACGGAATGAGGAGCTTGAAGCGCTTTTTGTTGTCAGGCCCGATAGTAAACTGAACAGTATCCGTGATCTGAAAGGCAAGAAGGTCTCCTCCCCCCCTCCGGACGCCGCAATTTCCCATCTGGCCGACATGGCACTGAAGGATGCCGGCCTGAACCTGAAGACGGATGTCAGGCGTGAGTATGCCAGGAATCATTTTTCCTGCCTGCAGAATGTCCTGATAGGTGAGGCTGATGTCTGTGTTGCCGTGGTTCAGATGATCAAAAAGATTGAGAAAGAGAAAAAAATGGAGGTTCCCTTCAAGATCATTCACCGGTCGGCAAAAATCCCGCCCACTCTTTTCATCGTTCACAAACGGGTTTCCCAAAAAGACAGGGAGGTCATGCTCAAGGTGATTCTGGGGTTGCAGGACAATGCCGGCGGCAGAAAAATTCTTGATTCTCTGGGGTTTAAGCCTTTTGTCCCGGCCAGGGACGGCGATTATAACGTAATCAGAAAATTCATGCGTGCCGGGAAGTAGGACGTGCGAATCATGCTCAACTCACTCAAATTCCGTATCGCCATATCCATCTTCGCATTGAATGCGGTGATGATGGTATTGGTGCTCAGTCAGACAATTTCCTTCTCACGGGAGAATACACGTCTGCAGCTGCTGGAAAATGAGCGGACGATCCTCAATGTTGTTGCTGACTACAGCAGGACTTCGCTTTTTGCGGTTGATTTCGGCGAGCTGCAGCAGTTGACGACAAACCTGATTGAAGACCCGCAAATACATTATGTGCTGGTTGCCAACGATGCCGGGACGATTGTTGCCAGTTCCAGTTTTTCGGATGTGGGAAATGCCCTTCCGGATTCCTTTATCGATTCGGCGGATTTCTTCTGGCTCAGCAGGAAGCTTGACGGCGGTACGGTTGCCATACAGTTTTCAAACAAGAAACTGCTGGATGGCACCAAAAGAGTTACCCGGCGGGGGATAGTGATTGCGCTGATAGGTATGTTTGTTATTTCCGTTGCGGGGATGATCTTCGGGCATCTGCTGACCAGACGGCTGGCCGGATTGGAGCAGGCGGCCAAACGCCTTGCCGAAGGGGATCTGGATGTTTCGGTAGAAGCCGCGGCCAATGATGAAATCGGAAGCTTGGGAAAATCGTTCAATTCCATGGCCAGAAATCTTGAAGGGATGGTTGCGGAGACCAGAAATCTGAATGAAGCGTTGGAACAGCGGGTGATCGAACGCACGGCCCAGCTTGAAAATGCCATGTTGACGGCCCAGGCCGCCACTACGGCCAAGAGCCAGTTTCTGGCAACCATGAGCCATGAAATCCGTACCCCGATGAACGGTGTTATCGGTATGACCGGTTTGCTCCTGGATACCAACCTGAGTGACGAACAGCGGCGTTTTGCAGAAATTGTCAATAAAAGCGGCGAAAATCTGCTCGGGCTGATCAACGACATTCTGGATTTCTCCAAAATTGAGGCAGGAAAGCTGGATCTGGAAATCCTCGATTTTGATCTGAGAACAACCCTGGAAGATACCGCTGAGATGCTGGCGGTGAAGACCGCCCAGGCAGGCCTGGAACTGATCTGTCGAATCGACCCGGCGGTTCCATTGTACCTGAGAGGGGATCCGGGCCGCATCCGCCAGGTTATCACCAACCTGGCCGGCAATGCCGTTAAATTCACCCATAAGGGGGAAATCGTTATCAGCTGCACGCTTGAATCGGAGTCGGATGAATCCGCTGAAGTCAGGTTCGAAGTCCGCGATACCGGCATCGGTATCCCGCAATCGAGGCTGGCCGCCATATTTGATCCGTTCACCCAGGCTGACGGTTCCACCACCCGCCGGTATGGGGGCACCGGACTGGGGCTGGCGATCTGCAAGCAGCTGGTGGAGCTCATGGGCGGCAGTATCGGTATTGAAAGCCGGGAGGGCGCAGGTTCTGCGTTCTGGTTTACCGTGCGATTCGAGAAACAGTCCGGTGATTCGGCCGGTCCCCATGTCTCTGCACTTGCCGACATTGCCGGCACGAGAGTACTGGTGGTTGACGATAACGCTACCAACTGTCTGCTGATGAGCTCTCTGCTTAAAAACTGGGGCTGTATTCATGAAACCGCCGCCGATGGTGAAACTGCTTTGGAGCTGTTGCGGGATGCTGCTCAAAGGGGGGAGCCGTTCAGAGTCGCCCTGCTGGATCAGGAAATGCCCGGCATGGACGGGCAGGAGGTCGGGAGGTTGATCAAAGCCGATCCGCAGCTGGAACCAACCTTGATGATCATGGTGACATCAATGGGACAGCGTGGCGAAGCAGCAACGCTTGAAAAAATCGGTTTTGCCGGATATCTGGGGAAGCCGGTGCGCCAACAGCAGCTATATGAATGTATTGCACTTGTTCTTGGAAAGTCGGTTGTCAAGCCGTCCGCACATGGAATTGTCACCCGTTATACCGTTGCCGAGTCGGCCAGGCAGGGAGTTCATATCCTGCTGGTGGAGGACAACATCATAAATCAGAAAGTGGCCCAGTCAATGCTGAATAAGCTGGGTTACAAGGCCGATGTCGTTGCCAACGGCCTTGAGGCTATCCATGCTCTTGAGCTGATCAACTACGACCTTGTGCTGATGGACTGTCTGATGCCGGAGATGGATGGTTTTGAAGCAACCGCTATAATCCGCAATCCCGAATCAAAAGTTCTCAATCATAATGTACCGGTTATCGCAATGACGGCCAACGCCATGAAGGGTGACCGCGAACACTGCATTGAAGCCGGCATGAACGATTATCTGAAAAAACCTGTCAAGAAAGACGAACTATCCGTGATTATCGATAGGTGGTATTCGCCTGAAGCTCACGGCCAGCGCGTGCACATCTGTCCTGACGTAAATGGATGACGCCATTGATGCGTGCCTGTGAGAGCCCACGGGGATTACTACATCCTGAAATTGATTTTCGACCCACTTCCTGCTTTTGCTGTAAGACTAGTCCTCCAATTGTTCCGCTAGTAGCTCTGCCGTATGCCGCACCTGCACATCCGCCCCATCCTGATCCAGCCCACCCCTGATCTGCATCACACAGCCGGGACAATCCATGGCCACCAGCGGTGCGCCGGTCTCCTTGATGTTGTGCAGCTTGCGCTTCAGGATCGGTCCCGAAATCTCCGGCAGTTTCATGGAGTATGATCCCCCCATGCCGCAGCACATATCGCACTCGAACATCTCCTTCAGTTCGTAGCCGGCCTTTGTCAGCAGCTCACGGGGCTGCTGCGAAACCTTCAGGGTCCGTTTCAGATGGCAGGAGTCATGGTAGGTGATGGCGCCCAGCTCCTGTCCCTCCTTCAGGCTCAAGCGACCGTCGTCCACCAGTTTTTTGACCAGGGTGGAAAAGTCGATTGTCTTTTCAGCCAGGGCTCTGGCCTTGGGGAGATACTCCGTCTGACCCAGGCTTTCAAAGGTGCTGATGAATTCGTGATCCAGGGCCACCGTACAGGTTGGGCAGGCCGAAACCACATAATCGACCTTCTCCGCCAGCAGGGCATTGATATTATCGACGGCGTTACCGGCGGCAGTTTCGTAGGCACCACTGTAGCGGGCCGGGGCGCCGCAGCAGGTCTGCTCCTGGGGGAAGATCACCTCGATGCCGGCCTTGTTGAGTACACGCACCAGCGCCTCGCCCATTTCCGGGTAGGCAAAGTCGATCAGGCAGCCGGCATAGAAGGCGGCCTTCTCGCTGCATTTAGGTTGTTTGATCTCTTTGAAGCGGTCGCGAAACGGCTGGGCGGCAATGGCCGGCAGGCTGCGTCCGTCGGTCAGATCGGCCAGGAACAGGGGCAGGTGGCGGACGAACTTTCCTGATGTAAAGGGTTTGCACGCCAGGGAAGCGGCCCGCAGCATGCCATGGAAGAGGTGGCGGTTGTTGACGACGCTGTAGATGGCCTTCTGGATCAGCGGCAGCCCTTCCTCCTTTACCAGTCGTCGTCGGATTTCCATGATCAGGTCAGGGATGTCGATCTTGCCGGGGCAGACATCCTTGCAGGCCCCGCACTGGATGCAGAGCCCCTGGATCTCCTCCGATTTTTTCAGTTCGTCGAACCAGGCGGTCAGGATCGTGCCGATGCCGCCGGTATAGACCTTGCCGAAAACGTGCCCTCCCACCAGACGGAAGATCGGGCAGACGTTCAAGCAGGAGGCGCAGCGGATGCACTGCAACGCCTGCTTGAACTTGGGGTCGGCGGCCATCTCGCTGCGGCGGTTGTCCATCAGGATGATGTGCAGCTCCTTGGTCGAACCATCCGGGTTGGGGGTCGGCCCGGTGATGATCGAGACGTAGCTGGTCAGAAGCTGGGCGGTGGCGCTGCGGGGCAGGGCCTTCAGGATCGTGGCCACATCGCCGTAGTTTTCCACCAGCTTTTCGATCCCCACCAGGGCGACGTGGATTTTGGGGAGGGAGGTTACCAGGCGGGCATTGCCTTCGTTGGTCATCAGCACGATGCTGCCGGTCTCGGCCACGGCGATATTGCCGCCGGAGATGCCCATGTCGGCCTCCAGAAACTTGGGGCGCAGCTCGTTGCGGGCCACCTTGACCAGGCGAGGAATGTCGGAGGACAAGCGCTCATTGATCTCCTTGCTGAACAGGTCCGAGACCTCCTCCTTGGTCATGTGGATGGCCGGCATGACCATGTGGGATGGTGTCTGACCGGCCAGCTGGATGATCCACTCCCCCAGGTCGGTCTCGCCGACCGTGATGCCTTCCTTTTCCAGATAGGGGTTGAGGTGGATCTCCTCCGTGGCCATGGACTTTGACTTGACGATGGATTTGACGTTGTTGTTCCGGGCCACCTGCAGGATGTATTCGCGCACCGCGGCCGGATCGCTGGTGCGGAAGACCTTGGCGCCACGGGCCACGGCCTGCCGTTCGAAACGGTCTGAAAGCAGTTCCAGGTGCTCAGCGGCATAGGACTTCAGCTCGGCGATGCGGCCGCGCAGCTCCTCAAAATCAATGCCCTCATAGGCCTTGGCCCGGTTGATCTTATAGGCCTCGGAAAATTTGCCCAGGGCTCCGGTCAGATTGGCGTTGTTGACCGCTCTATGGATGGATTCCTTGAATTCTGTTCCCATCAGCTCACACCTCCCAGCTCGTCGATACATACAATCACCAGCCGCTCCGGCCCATGCACGCCGATTGTCAGAACCCGCTCAATGTCGGCGGTGCGGCTCGGTCCGGTGATCATGGCGATGTAGGCGCTGGACTCCGGGCGCAGTATTGTCAGCAGGGTGGGCATATCGGGCAGTATGGCAGCGGTGGGGAGCAGGGCGATGTGGATATCGGTCAGGGATGACACCAGACGCTGGTCTGCACCGGTGGAATCCTGGACCACGCTGCCGGTGTCGGCCAGGGCCCAATCCATCTGGCTGATGCCGAAGCGGGCGGTGGCTGCCAGTTCCTGGGTAACCTGCAGCTTGATGCCGACCTGCTGCTGCAGAACCCGGCGCTCTTCGGCCGTGAGGCAGGGACAGGCGGCCCAGACCGCATGGGAGCCGGGCGCATCGGACAATCCTTCCCGCTGCATGAATTCGCAGATGAATTCCAGCGCCGCTCCCTTTGTCGGATGCCGGTAGACCTCGGCACTGACCGCTTCAGCCCGTGTTTTGAAGTGTTCATACATGGTGATGATCCTTTCAGGTGCATTCCGGGGTGCGCTGCGGGCCGGAACGGTGTCCCGTTTCAGAAACCGGAGAGATATCGAAAAACGTTTTATTGCGGAAGGAGCAGTTTGAGGCTATGTGCAATTGGCCTTACCGCTGCTGATAATAATTATAACTGGTAAAACCAGATTGTGCTTTACGGTAAACCATAGAATAAATCCATGTCAACAGGCATTTGCAGAAATATGAAAAAATATATTGACAGTCAAAACCGAATTACGATAATTGGTAATACAAGTTTACAAAACCTGATTTTATTCTGGTGCGCAGCCCCAGCAAAACGATGCGTCATCTCACATAGCCGGTTGTTATTCACTCCCCCACGTTGGAAAGGAGAAACACTATGCCCTGGATTCAAACCTACACCCCTGCAGCTGGTAGTCTGGGACTGTCGGCGCTGATCGCCGCCATCCCGCTGGTCGTCATCTTTGTGTGCCTGGCCGTACTGAAAATGAAGGCTCACAAGGCCGGACCGCTGGCGGTTGCATCGGCAGTGGCCATCGCCATCGCCGTCTGGGGCATGCCGGCCAAGCTGGCGGGACTGGCCTTCGCCCAGGGCGCCGCCTTCGGCCTCTTCCCGGTTTTTTACATTGTTATTACCACCCTGTTTCTTTACAACATCACGGTCAAGGGCGGCCAGTTCGAAATCATCCGGGCCTCCCTGGCCGGCGTGACCGGTGACCGCCGCATTCAGGCGCTGCTGATCGCCTTCTGTTTCGGGGCCTTTATCGAAGGTGCCGCCGGCTTTGGTACCCCGGTGGCCATTGCCGGTGCCACCCTGGTCGGTCTCGGTTTCCGCCCGCTCTACGCCGCCGGTGTCTGTCTGATCGCTAATACTGCACCGGTGGCCTTCGGCGCCATCGGGATTCCGGTGGTGGCCCTGGCCGGTGTCATGGGGTACGGAGATGACGGCATGATGAAACTTTCCACCATGGTTGGACGACAGTTGCCGTTCATCTCGGTAGTGATTCCGTTCTATGTCATCATGATCATGGCCGGCTGGAAAAAGACCATTGAAGTTCTGCCGGCCATCGTAGTCTGCGGTGTGACCTTTGCTGTCTCCCAGTGGGCTACCGCCAGCTACCTCGGTCCCTATCTGCCCGACATCACCGCTTCACTGGCATCCATGGTCGCCCTGGTGGCCCTGCTGCAGGTCTGGCAGCCCAAAGAAACCTATGTCTTTGATCACGAGACCCATTCCGGCTCCAAGGAACAGCATCATTATACCGTTGCCGAAGTATTCCGCGCCTGGTCACCCTATCTGGCCTTGACAATCATGGTGCTGCTGTGGGGCATTCCCTCCATCAAAGCCGAGCTGGACAAGAGCAAGGTGGTTATCACCGTGGCCGGTTTGAACGACATGATCGTCAAAAAGGTCTCCAAGCCGGAAGATGGCGTCAAAAAGATTTCAGCCGTAACAGCTGAAGCCGATAAACTCCTGGCGGTCCTGCCGGCCACAGAGCCGAAGCTGGCCGGTGTCATCAGCATGCTGAATGAGTTGAAAGGGCTCGAAGAAAAGTTCCTGCCGGTGGAGCAGGGGGTGGCTGGCAAGGGTGCCGTGCTGACGGATGAGCGTTATGCCGGTTTCAATGCCATTGCCAAGAAGAGTGCCGATATCCAGAAGCTGGTCAAGGATGATCTGGAGAAGAACAAGGTTACCGCCAAGGATCAGTTCAAACCACTGGCCAAAGCGACCGCCGATCAGCTCCCCATCAAGCTGCCGGCCAAATATAACTTCAACTTCATGTCGGCCGCCGGTACCGCCATCCTGATCGCCGCCTTTCTGTCGGCGCTTTTGTGCGGCGTCGGTTTCGGCGATGTACTCAAGATTGCCGGAAAAACCCTGTATGACATGCGCTTCCCGGCCGTTACCGTTGCCTCCGTACTTGGCCTGGCCTATGTCATGAACGCCTCCGGCATGACCAACTGCCTCGGTCTGGTCTTTACCAAGACCGGCCACTGGTTCCCCTTCATCGCACCGTTCCTGGGGTGGCTGGGCGTATTCCTGACCGGTTCCGATACCTCCAGTAACGTCCTGTTCGGCGGGCTGCAGAAGGCCACGGCCGAACAGCTCGGCCTCAACCCGATCCTGACCGGCGCCGCCAACACCAGCGGCGGCGTCATGGGCAAGATGATTTCCCCCCAGTCCCTGGCCGTTGCCACCGCTGCATGCGGCATGGTCGGTGAGGAGGGGACCCTGTTCCGCTTTACGCTGAAGCACTCGATCTTCCTGACGATTATAGTTGGAGTGATTGTGTATCTGCAGGCGTATTATTTACAGTGGATGATACCGTAACGGCAGGGTGAAAAGCAGGGTCAAGGGTACAGGGTCCAGTAGAGTCAAAAGCTATTAACCCTTGCCCCTTGACCCTTGCCCCTTGACCCTCAAAGGAGCTTCTCATGCAACCATCATTCATAAAAGAGCTGCAAACAATCGTAGGCGAGCAGTACACCCTGGCGGATCGGGAGTCGCTGGCAGTTTACGGCTATGACTCCACGCCGGAGCTGGAAAGTCTGCCGGGGGCGGTGCTGCTGCCCGGCTCGGCCGATGAGGTTTCTCGCATCATGCGCCTCTGTCATGGCGCCGGCGTGACGGTTACGCCGCGCGGCTCGGGCACCAACCTGTCGGGCGGCTCGCTGTCGGCCGGCGGTGTCGTCGTCCAGACCAGTCGCCTGAACCGCCTGGTGGAGATCGATGAGGAGAACCTGACCGCCACGGTGGAGCCGGGTCTGATTACCAGCGCCCTGCACCGCGAGGTGGAAGCCCGTGGCCTGTTCTATCCCCCCGATCCGGGCAGCATGAACATTTCCACCATGGGTGGCAATGTGGCCGAGAACTCCGGCGGCCTGCGCGGTCTCAAGTACGGCGTCACCGCCGACTATGTTATGGGGCTGGAGACGATTCTGGCCGATGGCGACCTGCTCCGCACCGGCGGCAAGGTGGTCAAGGATGTGGCCGGCTACAGCCTCAACCCGCTGCTGGTCTCGTCAGAAGGAACCCTGGGTTTCTTCACCGGCATCACCGTCAAGCTGATCCCCAAGCCCCAGGGGAAGATCACCATGCTGGCCCATTTCCCGAACCTGCAGGATGCCGCCCTGGCGGTTTCGGCCATCATCGCCGCCAAGGTCATCCCGGCCACCCTGGAGTTTCTGGACAAGGTCACCATCAAGTGCGTCGAGGATTATGCCCACGTGGGATTACCGCTGGACGTGGATGCCGTACTACTGATCGAGGTGGACGGTCATCCGGTGGTGATTGCCGAGGAGGCCGCTGCCGTGGCGTCAATTTGCCAAAAACATCGCTGCTCCTTCTTCCAGACAGCCAAGGACGCCGACGAGGCCCTCAAGCTTGCAGCGGCCCGTCGCACGGCGTTGTCGGCCCTGGCGCGGCTCAAGCCGACCACCATCCTGGAGGACGCCACCGTACCGCGCAGCTGTATCGCCGCCATGCTACAGGTCATTCAGGAGTCGGCCAAAAAATACAATGTGACCATCGGCACCTTCGGACACGCCGGCGACGGCAACCTGCACCCGACCTGCCTGACGGACGAGCGCGATCAGGATGAGATCAAACGCGCCCATGCCGCCTTTTCGGAGATCTTCGATGCCGCCATCTCCATGGGGGGCACCATCACCGGGGAACATGGCGTCGGACTGGCCAAGAAGAAATATCTGCCACGGCTGGTGGGCGAGTCGGGGATCCGGGTCATGCAGGGGATCAAAAATGCTTTCGATCCGAAGGGGATCCTGAATCCTGGGAAGATCTTTTAGATTGAAAAGAAGGCTTTCAACACGAAGGCACGAAGTGCACGAAGAAACCTTTATGTATTAAAAATTCTGAGTAGAACTGATCTTCCGCTCATGGTTCGACAGGCTCACCACGAACGGAAGATCAGCAGGTTACATTGGTAATATCCGTTCGTCCTGAGCTTGTCGAAGGATGAACGGGGTTCAGCGGGAGATTAATTCTAATCAGCTTAAAAATTGAATCACACCTCGCCGGGTTGGATGGATTGTTATTGTACCCCCAATGTCTGGCATCTGTTTTAATGGGTAAACTTCGTGTTCTTCGTGCCTTCGTGGTAAACGCTGTGAGGTTCCAATTATGGACTACGTAAAACTGATCAACTGTATGCGCTGCGGCATGTGCCTGCCGGTCTGCCCGACCTACAAGGAAACCTTTCTGGAAACCGCCTCGCCACGGGGGCGGGTGGCACTGGTGCGCAAGGTCCAGGAGGGTGAACTGGATCAGTCCGAGCGCCTGCTGGAATACCTTTCGCTCTGTCTGGACTGCCAGGCCTGCGCCTCGGCCTGTCCCTGCGGGGTCAATGCAGGCGAACTGGTGGCGGAGTTCACCTGCGAACGCAAGGAGGGCAGCGGTCTGGGCTTCATGGAGGATCTGATCCTGCGCAAGCTGGTGCCGCACCCGGACCGCCTGGAGACCTCCATGGTGCCCATGCGCATGTACCAGACCACCGGCCTGCAGAAACTGGTCAGGAAGCTGGGCATCCTCAAGATGTTCCCCAAGCCGTTGGAGCGCATGGAAGGTCTCCTGCCGGATCTGCCGGACCGGCCGCTGCGCCAGGAGATCATGGAGATCACACCGGCCGTCGGCCCGGAACGGGGTACGGTCGGCTTCTTCCTGGGGTGCGTCATGAGCCTGATCTTCTCCGATGCCAGCCGGGCCACAATCAAGCTGCTTTCACTGCTGGGCTACAGGGTGATTACCCCGCGCAATCAGGTCTGCTGCGGGGCCCCCAATATGCTGGGTGGTGATCTGGAAGGACTCCGGCAGGATGCCCGCACCAATATCGATGTCTTTGCCGGATATACCCTGGATTTCATCGTCACCGACTGCGGCGGCTGCGGCGCTGAGCTGAAGAAGTATGGTCATCATCTGGAGGGGGAAGGGGCGGCAGCCTTCAGTGCCAAGGTCCGTGATATTTCCCAGCTGCTGGCCCAGCACGCCGACGAACTACGGGGGAAACTGAGACCCTTGTCCATGAAGGTTACCTACCACGACCCCTGTCACATCGCCCACTGCCAGGGCATCCGCAAGGAGCCGCGTGACCTGCTCAAACTGATTCCCGGCCTGCAGTACAGCGAACTGGCCGAGGCCGATGCCTGCTGCGGCAGCGCCGGCACCTACAATATCGAACGTCCGGAAATGTCCGACCGGATCCTTAAACGCAAGCTGAACAATATCGCCGCGACCGGTGCCGAGGTGCTGGTGACCGGCAATCCGGGCTGTCTTCTGCAGCTAAAGAAGGGATTGGCCGATCATCTGCCGGGGGTGCGCATCATGCATGTGACCGAGGTACTGGCCAGGAGTCTGGCAGGATAAACGAACGCCGGCAGAGGAATTACCCTTTGCCGGCGTTTGAATGTGATGTGTTGCTGTGGTTATTTACTTATCGCGAAGTTTGGCGTGGCAGCTGTTGCAGGTGCCCAGGATCTCACCCAGTTTGGCGGAAGCGGTTATGCCGTCCTTCTTGGCGGCAGCGTCGGCTAGGGCCAGTGACAGACCGGAGATGGCCAGGTTTTTCTCCTTGCCGAATGCTGCCGTGGCTGCTTCACCCACTTTTTTTGTCTGCGCCGCCAATTCGTTGGCATCCTTGGCGACCGCCTCATAGTTGCTGTAGGCAATGTTCTTGGTGAGGGATTGGGCCCAGCCCAGACGGGCCAGCATGGCCTTGGTAATCGGCTTCACTTCAGGCTTTGGCTCTTCTGCTGCAAAGGCGGTTGCGGTAACTGCGACCAACGCCAGCGATGCTGCCAGACAGGTGTATTTTCTCATTCAGATCCCCTTTCGATGTGTAGTGCGATTATCGTTGCAACTGGTATGCCTTCAAACCTGGAAAAAGCATTTGAAACACGGAGGCGCGGAGAACACAGAGTAAAATCTGACTGATAGAGGCGAAATCACACGTTTAAAGGTTCACCAAAATGTTTTTTTTGCTTTTGCCCTTAACGTTTTGATTTCTCTGTGTCCTCTGTGGCTCTGTGTTATTGAACTAGGTTAAATGCTGCAGTCTTTTTTTGTACAGCCGCAGTTAGTGTTGATCCCCAGCATCTGGTAGGGTGGACACCATCCCAGAATTCCGGTCAAGAGCGGTACGATCCCGATCAATCCCCACATGTTTCCGGTTGCGGCCAGCGCCAGCAGTGCCATCCCGGCAATAATCCGAATACCTCGATCGATTGAACCCACATTCTTTTTCATGACAAACCTCCCGATTTTTTTCGCCGTTCGGCGTGAGATACCATCAAGCTACGATTGCAGGGTACCAATTCAGGATCGATTGTGTCTGTGACATTGTCACAAATGTAGTTCAGGCAGAAGCGAAGCCGGAAAGCAGGGAGATTTCATTGCGGGAGACGTGGACCTCGCCGCGCTGTTCCAGATCGCGCAGCAGACGGGTGACAACTTCGCGGGAGGTACCCAGGTCATTGGAGATGGTTTGATGGGTGGCGCGCAGGACGCCGTCCGATGATTTTTCCAGCAGGTAGTCGCGCAGGCGTTCGTCCATGCGGCGGAAGGCGACCTCTTCCACCAGTTCCATGATCTCCGCCAGGCGCTGCCCCAGCAGGGCGTAGATGAAGATGCGCAGCGGTTCGTGGGCGGCCATCAGGCTGCGGAAGGTGGCGGCCGGGATCAGCAGGGCCCGGCAGTCGGCCAGGGTTATGGCGTTGGCCGGATAACCCTGGCGACCGATGATGCAGGAGGCGTTCAGTATGCAGGTTTCGCCCGGCACGATCTCGTACAGGGATATCTCCCGCCCGTTTTCGGAACATTTATAGACCCGGATGGCACCGGAGAGCAGGAAGGCAATCCCCTGGCAGGCATCTCCCTGCCAGTAGATCTGGTGCCCGCGCGGCAGCTCCACAACCTGGCCGGCAGCAGCAAACTCCCCCAATAATGCGGGGTTCTGGCGGAACAGCGGGAACTGTTCCCGCAGTTCCTGCTCGGTGGTCTCTTCCGTGTTCATACGGTTTCGCCTCGCGGGGCCTGCAGAGTGCTATTGAATGCGTAGGACAATCTTGCCGAAATGCTGGTCCGCTTCCATCATGCGATGGGCATCCGCAACCTGGTCGATGGTGAAGACCTTCTCAATGATCGGTACGATGCTGCGATCGGCGAATTTGGGGATGGCGCGGCGGGTGAATTCGGCCACGATCTCCCCTTTTTCCGGTACCGGACGGGAGCGCAGGACGCTGCCGATGATCTGCTGGCGCTTGACCATCATCAGGGCCAGGTTCAGCTCGGCCTTGATGCCGCTGGTGACGCCGATGACCACCAGCTTGCCCTTGTAGCCCAGGGCGTTCATGTTGGGGGTCAGATACTTGGCGCCGACATGGTCGAGGACCAGATCGACACCCTTTTTGTTGGTGAACTCTTTAACAACTTCGGTGAAGTCAGGATTGGCGGTGAAGTCGTTGACCAGGTCGGCCCCCAGCTCCTTGACGCGCTCGATTTTGGAAGGGTGAGCGGTAACGATCAGCTTGGCCGCCGGGGTCAACGCCTTGGACAGCTGGATGGCGGCCGTGTTGACGCCGCCGCCACCGCCGTGCAGGATGGCGGTCTGCTTGTCCTTCAGTTCGCCGATCATGAAGACGTTCAGGAAGGCGGTGATGTAGGATTCACAGACGCAGGCCGCCTCCTCGTAGCTCATGCTTTCGGGAATCTCCATCAGGTGGCTGGCGTAGGCCACGGCGTATTCGGCATATCCGCCGCCACCTACCAGCGACATGACCCGCTGGCCGACTTGCCAGCCGCTGACACCGGCTCCTAGTTCTTCGATCACGCCGGCCACTTCCAGGCCGAGGATCTCGGAATCTCCGGGAGGGGGGGGATACTTGCCTTCACGCTGGACCAGGTCGGGGCGGTTGATTGATGTTGCGAATACCTTGACCAGCACCTGACCTTCACCGGGAGTCGGTTTTTCCGCCTCGCCAACCTTGAGAACTTCGACACCGCCAAAACCTTCCATCAAAACTGCTTTCATAAAACTACCCTCCGGATCAAATTTTAGTAGCGCATAAAAACCAATCAAAAGCTGTTAACACAGAGTCACGGAGAACACTGAGAAATTCAAAAAACAAAACGTTAAATCCTTTGATTATAAACAACTAAATTGCCAGTGAACCCAGCGGGTTTACAGCATTTATATGATCCTCTGTGCACTCTGTGGCTCTGTGTTTCAATAGATTGTTATGGTTTTATGTTCATTTTGTGCAGCAGAATGTACCCAGTTCGCCGCTTTTTGTAAACACAAAATCAGAAACCGTCTACAGCTTGATTTATCAACGGTTTTCTGGCATAACTTCCCGGCTTGCAACCTTACTTTGAACGGGAATTTTCATGCATATCATGGTCACCAATGATGACGGCATCCACGCCCCCGGCATTATCGCCCTGGCTGAAGCACTGCGGGAAGTGGGTACGGTCACCGTGGTTGCTCCTGACCGGGAGCGCAGCGCCGCCGGCCACTCCCTGACGCTGCATTCACCGCTGCGGGTATTTGAACTGCGCGAAGGGTGGTACGCCGTGGACGGCACCCCTACGGATTGCGTCAACATGGGCATCCACAGCCTGATGCCGGTCAGGCCCGATCTGGTGGTTTCCGGTATCAACCACGGTCCCAACCTGGGGGACGATATCACCTATTCCGGCACGGTGGCGGCTGCCATGGAGTCAAACCTGATGGGGATCCCGGCTATTGCCATGTCTCTGGAAACCTTCGAGCGTCACGGGCATTTCGATGCCGCCGCCCAGGTGGCGGTCCGCGTGGCCCGCCAGGTACTGGCCAACGGCCTGCCGGCCGATACCTTCCTGAATGTCAACTGCCCTGATTGTCCGTTGGATCTGATGCAGCCACCCTTGATCACCCGTCAGGGGATGCGCTCCTTTATCGGCAAGATCGAGGGGAAGACCGACCCGCGTGGCCGCAAGTATTACTGGATCGGCAGCGAGGAGCCGGATTTCAATGACGAGCCCGGCACGGATTTCCATGCTGTAAATCGCAAACATGTCTCGATCACCCCTCTGCATCTGGATTTGACCAATTACGAATCAATGAAAATCCTGTCGGATTGGAAGATCTAACGATCTGGACTTTCACAGGGGCATTTGCTATAGTTTCGCATTTTTACGGGACCGACCATGAATTATGAAATCGCCAGAAAAAAGATGGTGCTGGAGCAGATTGCCCAGCCCGCCTCCGGAGATCGCCCCGCAGTAACGGACCGGCGCGTGCTGGATGCCATGCTCAGAATCCCGCGCCATATTTTCGTTCAGGAAGCCTTTGCACTGCAGGCCTATAACGATACCTCTCTGCCGATCGGTGAGAAACAGACCATTTCCCAGCCCTATATCGTGGCGCTGATGACCGAGATGCTGGAGTTGACCGGTACGGAAAAGGTGCTGGAGATCGGTACCGGCTCCGGCTATCAGACCGCCATTCTGGCTACCCTGGCAGACCGGGTCTGCACCGCCGAGCGCATCCGTCCCCTGGCACTGCGCGCCCGCAAATGTCTCGATTCATTACGGCTGTTCAATATCATGCTGCGCATCAATGACAGTGACGACAGTCCGATCGGCTGGGAGGAAGAGGCCCCCTTCGATGCCATTATCGTCACCGCCGGTGCTCCGGATATTCCTGAGGTATTGACGGATCAACTGGCCGTCGGCGGTCGACTGGTAATTCCGGTGGGGAATGAAGCCGAGCAGCGCCTGATAAAAATTGTTAAGAATGGCGATGGAGAGCTGGAAATGGTGGCTTCCATCGCTTGTCGTTTTGTGCCCCTGATCGGCCGACAGGGGTGGAGAGGGTAAATCTCAGGTAAAAGGACGTTGGTGAGCTATGAAGGGCGATGATTTTCTTGAAAATGGTTTCATAGAGGAAGAGCCGCCGCCGGTAGTGGCTGTCTCGCTGGACGAGGTGGAAGAACCGCAGGTGTTTCCGGACGACGATGCTGTCGATGATGCCGCCGACGAGGAACTTCCCATAGCGGAACTTGAGCATTTTGATGATGCCATCAAGATTTATCTGCGCGATATCCAGCGAACCCCGCTGCTGAATGCCGATTCCGAAAAGGAGTTGGCCCGCAAGGTTGAAAGGGGTGACAAGGGCGCCCGCAACACCATGATCGAATCCAACCTTCGTCTGGTCGTCAAGATTGCCAAGCGTTACATGAATCGCGGCCTGCCGTTTCTGGATCTGATCGAAGAGGGCAATCTGGGGTTGATCAAAGCCGTTGAGCGCTTCAGTCTGGCCAAGGAGTGCCGCTTCTCCACCTATGCCACCTGGTGGATTCGTCAGTCCATCGAGCGTTCGCTGGTCAATCAGGCCCGTACCATTCGCTTGCCGGTACATGTTTCCGATGACATCAGCCGCATGCTCAGAATCGCCCGTGGCCTGACCCAGGAACTGCATCGCGAACCGGCTGTCGAAGAGATCGCCGTCGCCATGAAGGCCAAGGTGGCGTATGTACGCCGCCTGATGACCCTGCTGCGCCGCACCTGCTCCATCGAAACACCGCTGGGCGAGGGTAATGACTATCTGCTGATTGACACCATCGAAGACAACTCCATGGTATCACCCTCCCTGCAGTTGGAAAACATCAGCTGCTACGGTGAGATATCCACCCATTTTGACCAGTTGAGCGAAACCGAACAGAAGATACTTGCCCTCCGTTTCGGGCTGGACGATAACGAACCGCAGACCCTGGACACGATAGGCCAGCAGTTCGGCGTCACCCGGGAGCGCATTCGTCAAATAGAGGTCAAGGCGCTTGAAAAGCTGCGGAAATCATCCGGATTTTAAATCGGTCAAATACCTGAAACCTGAAAGGAACGTTGAAATGGAAGAGCTGAAGAGCATTATCCGCGACATCCCCGATTTCCCTAAGAAGGGGATCATCTTCAAGGATATCACCACACTGCTGCAGGATGCCAAGTCATACCAGAAGATGGTGGACCTGCTTTCCCACCGCTACGTCGGGCAGCGCATTGACAAAGTCGTTGGAGTGGAGGCCCGTGGCTTTATCATCGGTTCGGCCCTAGCCTACAAACTGGGTGCCGGAGTCGTCTTAGTACGCAAACCGGGAAAACTGCCGTCGGAAACCTTCAGCAAGACCTATGATCTGGAGTATGGCACTGATACGCTGGAGATCCACAAGGACGCCATCAAACCGGGTGAGCGGATACTGATTGCCGATGACCTGCTGGCTACCGGCGGCACCATGGCAGCGGTGGTTGATATGGTCACCAGCATGGGGGCCGAGATCGTCGAGTGCTGTTTCATGGCTGAACTGGATTTCCTGGACGGCCGCAAACGCCTCCCCAAGGACAAGGTCTTTTCGCTGCTGAACTTCTAGTCGCGGGGGTGAAAGGTGTTGAATCACCGGCACCACTCTGCTATAAACGTTCGGCACAAAATTACGTCCCCATAGCTCAGCTGGATAGAGCACTTCCCTCCTAAGGAAGGGGCCGGTCGTTCGAATCGACTTGGGGACGCCAATAATATTAAAGGCTTACAGATGTTTTCTGTAGGCCTTTTTTGCTGACTACTGCATTTGTTGCCGTTTTGTTGCCGTTTTGTGTGCCTGTGTGCTTAGTTTCATCAGGCTTGGAATATGTCTCGAAATTATACTCAGACTGTACAATACAGCGAACACAGAGCACAGCCTTGCGATGTAGGATAGACTTTATTAATGCAAAGGTATTGTGCTATAGCAAGGGTTATATTTAATATGCCCTTGTGATGCAGAAACGGAGAAATAAAGGTTGTTGGGTTGCGAAGCCGATTTTAATGATCACAGTCTAAATATCCATAATGGTTAGATGGCTGGATCTGGTCAATAGTGAGTTGGATGATGGAAAAGTGATAAAAAGGAACATTTATGCTGCTGGTTGATTTAGCGGTATGGCTTCGAGAGTGAGGCATGCAAAATGGAAGAAAATGAAAAAATTGAATTAAGTCCTGCGCTGCAAAAGTTTTTGAGCATAATTGGCTATTTCTTTGCCTTTTTCTACTGGGCAAACTTATTTGCCTTTTTATCATTGTTCTTCGAAATTGTTTTTCCCAATATTGGCAATAATGACTTTGGCCACTATCTCCGCTTTGCAATAATCTTGGTAATTATAGCCAGTGTTGGTGAAAATCTAAGGAGAAAGAAGAGCTTCCCAGTGTTTTTCGGATTCACTATGCTCCTATTTGCTGTGAATGTTTTTGTTGTGTGGCGTAACTGGTTTTTACACTAAGAAAATAGGAATCCAACCAGACGCTCAGACCATGACCGGGCGATAAAACCGCCCGGCAGGTCGAGCGCCGAGCCGTTGGATCAAGAAATGGAAAACAATGAGAGTTTTGATGACGGCAGTTTTGTTTCTTGTATTGGCGGCTTGCACCGGAACCAACTCCGACAAGGCAGCGAATCAGCCATCTGTTTCCAGTCTAGCTATAGCACCTACTTCTGCCTTCTCACCGGCTATCGCGGTGAATGCAAATGGAAAAGCGATAGCGGCCTGGTCGGAAGGCTCGCCTCCCTCCTTATGGATAAACTCTTACAGTCCTGCCTTCGGTTGGGGAAAGGCCGAGCGCGTCGGAGCCTTGACCGGTATCGAATGTGGTGCTCGGATTGCTCTCAACTCCACTGGAGATGCCGTTCTGGCATGGGTGCATGTGGTAAACAATTCTGTCGAACTTCTGGCCGCGACTTACAACCCTACAACTGGCTGGAGTCAGCCATCACAATTGGACGTCAATACGGTTACGAGCGGCTCAAATTTCTGGGTTTCCGTTGATGACAGCGGATCTGCTTCTGTCTTTTGGCAAGGGGCTATGTCGACAGGTTCGAACACAGTCTTTTATTCCAAGCATAGCAGCAACGGATGGAGTACACCGGAAACAGTGGTGTCTGAAACTTCTACTTTTCAGCAAGTGGCAGCAAGCAGTCCATCTGGAAAGGCCTTCGTGATCTACAATCAGTCCAAACCGGATGCTGATGACATTTTCACGCATTTCTACAATACCTACGTCCGAAGCTTCTCACTCGGTTCGGGCTGGGGCACACCGCAGGCAGTCGGTAACAAGGTTTTCGAGATGAACGGCTCGGCTTACCTAAATCCCACAACGACTCCAGGCCACTATGAGCCAACCATATCGGTTGACGGCGAAGGCAACGCCTTAGCTTTGTGGTCTGAAGTTTACTATCAAGGCGCCAATTACAAAATCACGGTCAATGGTTTCAATACAGTCACAGGATGGGGCACAGCTCAACGAATAGGCGAAATTGGAAGTAACTCCACCTTAACTGTTTCCGCATTCGCGTCGGATGCCTCCGGCGCCTCTTATATCGGCCTAGTCGATTGCCAATACTCCTTTGGTTCCACTGCACGTTCAAATATCTATGTTGCAAAATTTATAGAAGGAACCTGGAGCTTTGACAAAGTTGTTGATTCTTTGCCGTACTATGCTCTGAAATCTGCAGTAACGGCAGGAAAAACTGGCGTTCTCCTGACTTGGATGCAGATAGAAAACAATGCCTTCCGCCTCTGGATGAAGTCCTATGACCCTCATTCGGGTTGGGGACCTGCAAGTCGCGTCGATACCCTAACCGCAAGCGTCGGCAATTATCAAACCGCCCGAGACGGCTCCGGAAACATTTACCTCATCTGGACGCAGGGTGACGAGACCATCAGCGGCGTTTACGCCAAAATAGTGAAATGAGAAAAGGAATGTGCCGCATGAAACCGACCGGGCGAAGCGGGTGAACCGGGCACCCCGTTGTGCAGGAAAGGAAATGGATTAATTGTTGTCTCGTCACTCTATGACGATTACAAACAATTATGCCGATTCAGGGAGAGGGCATGCCTACAAATAAACAAAGCAACGCGAAACGCAGAAATTTCGCAGAAGAAATAAAATCAAAAAAATCTCGTTTGTTTCGCCCTGACAGGTGGGAACTTATCAGAATAAATTTTGTATTATTGCAGCAAGGAATGAAAGTCCTTGATATGTTCGATGAACAAATTGAATATTTAGAAGAAACTTATAAAGATTCATTTCTCAAAGGTTACGCAGATGATTTGAACAATTATTTTCCGATACGGTGCGTAGCCTGTATTGAAGGATATGTAAAGCTTATATGTTCCTATCTTATTGAATATGGCAACCCTTTCAGAGAGAATGTAAAAAAATTTGATAAGATCAGTTTTAGCATTGATACCGCTATTTCGCTAGAAACCAACTCTATCCCTCTTGGAGATTTCGTTTCACATTTGCTACCAGTCAACAATCTAGAAGATATAAACAGAACTATTTCAACTATAATTGACAATGATCTATTATCAATGTGTCGTGAATCTTATAAAACATTACCTCGACAAAAAGGCTTTTTTGGAGATGATGATTCAGATTTCGCTGACATGATTAAAATAATACAAAATATGTATCAAGTTAGACATATATTTTGTCATGAGGTCGGCTATCTGAAGAGCAATAATTTTTCGACCGATCTTAAAATTTTTTCTCCTAAAACATACTTAGACGAAACTTGGACATTGTTGTCACTTATTGAGCGCGTCATTGCCGAAATAGCTCCTCCAAAGGCAATAGTGAAGTAGCGCAATAAAGAGGGTTATGCTCTCGGAATTGAGGATTTGAAAGATGTGATCCCAACACGCCCTTGGACACCGACCGGGGCTGAGAAGCGCCCCGGTGCGGGGCAAGGGTGTAGGCCGTTGGAAATGACGTCAAAAAGCCCAAGGAAGTCAATTACACCATGAAAATCAAATCGCTGAACCAAGGCCTGACCGCCGCGAAGGCGGCCAAGCAGGACGAGTTCTATACTCAGTACGTTGACATCCAGAAGGAGGTCGAGGCATACCTCGAATTCGATCCCGACACCTTCCGCGACAAGGTCGTCTACTGCAACTGCGACGACCCCTTCGAGAGCAACTTCTTCAAGTATTTCGCCGCCAACTTCAACAAACTCGGGCTGAAAAAGCTCGTCACCACCAGTTACGACGGCTCCCCTATCGCCGGGGCTCAACTCACGTTCGGTGAGTACGATGAAGGCACTGGCAAGGGTCAAAAGCCCAAAGCAATCGCCGTAGAAATCGAGGAAGTGACGGATCTCAACGGAGACGGCGCGACCGGGATCGATGATGTAATACTCTTTTTGGAGCAAAACCCCCACACCCGGACACCCCTCGCGGGAGGCGGTGACTTTCGCAGCGCTGAGTGCATCGAGTTGCTCAAGCAGGCGGACATCGTAGTTACCAACCCGCCCTTCTCTCTATTCCGCGAGTACGTCGCTCAGCTTGTGGAACACCGGAAAAAGCACCTCATCATCGGCAATGTACAGGCTCTCACCTACAAGGAGATTTTTCCGTTTATCAAGGCCGACAAGTTGTGGTTGGGCGCTACCATCCACAGCGGCGACCGTGAGTTTCGCGTTCCAGACCACTATCCGTTGAATGCGGCCGGGTCGCGCGTTGACGAAAACGGCGTCAAGTACATCCGCGTTAAGGGTGTACGCTGGTACACAAACCTGGACCATGGCCGCCGCCATCAGGAGTTACCGCTCATGACCATGGAGGACAACCTGCGGTTCAGCAAACACAAGGAGATCAAGGAAAAGGCGGATTATGATCGATACGAAAACTACGATGCGATAGAAGTGTCTTTCACCGACGCGATTCCCAGTGACTACGATGGCATTATGGGCGTCCCCATCACCTTCCTCGACAAATACAACCCCGAGCAGTTCGAGATTGTTGGTACCACGGAGTCCAACGACCCAGGCAATACCTTTAGGACGCGAGTGTACTCCTCTCAAGAATGCCGAGACGCATATCTAGAGCGATTCGGCAAGCCTGGCGTTTACGACCTCAACGCTTCTGGGGTGGTGGACGGTGTCAAAGTTTATAAGCGAATCCTTATCCGCCGCCGCATCCGATCCGCAGGAGGGACCAAAAAGTGAATACAACGCTGAGAACTGGAATAACTGTCGCTCATATCTGCGACGGATTTGTGTACAACCAATTGGAGGGAAAGGGGCTATACGGGCTGAGTGGACAGCTCACCATTCAGCCGGAGTACCAGAGGAACTACATCTACGCGGACGGGGGAGGCAAGAAAGAGCAAGATGTCATTCAATCCCTTCTCAAGGGATACCCTCTCGGGTTGATCTACTTCAACAAAGTCAGCAAGGATAAGTTCGAGGTATTGGACGGACAGCAGCGGATCACCAGTATCGGACGTTTCGTTACGGGTAAATTCGCAATCATGGATAATGACAATCCGAAGTATTTCGACAGCCTGCCCGCTGATCAACGAATTTTGATTCAAAACTCGAAGCTTCTGATTTACGAATGCGAAGGGCTCGAAAAGGAGATCAAAGACTGGTTCGAGACTATCAACATCGCAGGTGTGAAACTTGAACCCCAGGAACTCTTGAACGCCATCTTTTCCGGACCTTTCGTGACGCTTGCGAAAGCCGAGTTCAGTAACAGCCAGAACGCGAACATTCAGAAATGGAGCGCATATATCAGGGGCAGCGCAAATCGGCAGGACTTCCTTGAGCGAGCACTGGACTGGGTGAGCAAGGGCAATATCAAAGATTATATGAGCGGCCATCGCACCCAAGACAACATCAATGAGCTAAAAACCTACTTCAACACCGTAATCGACTGGGTGTCGACCGTGTTCAGGGATGTTAATAAGGAAATGCAGGGGCTGGAGTGGGGGCGGTTCTACGAGCAATACCACTCCAGGGCATATGATCCGGCCAATGTTTCTGCTGAGGTCAAGCGGCTTTATAGCGACCCTTACGTCAACAACCATCGCGGCATCTTCGAATATATTCTCGGCGGACTCGAAGATTCGAAGCTTCTGGATGTACGGGTGTTCGACGCAGCGACCAAGCAGTCCGTCTACGCGAAGCAGACCACAGCTGCCGAAGCAAAAAACTCATCAAATTGTCCGCTCTGCGCAATCGGACATTCTGCCAATAAGAGCAAGATATGGAAGTTATCCGAAATGGACGCGGACCACGTTTCCGCATGGAGTAAGGGCGGCGGAAGCTCGGCCAAGAACTGCCAAATGCTCTGCGCTACCCACAATCGGGCCAAAGGTAATCGATAACGGGCGGTAGAGATAGCAATTGAAGAGGATGAGATTTCAGCACGTAATTTCCTGAGTATGGAGAACTGAAATGCCTGATGCAAAGATGAAGACCAGTCTCGCCGGAAAAATCCGTAACCTGAAACACTTTAAAACGGAAGCGTTATTGCCGCTGTTCGAGGCTGTTGTCAATTCAATCCAGGCTATTGAAGATGTTGGAGACGTGAAGCAAGGTCTTGTTACTGTCCGTATAAAGCGTGAGATGCAGCAAGGTAGTCTTGACCTCAGTAATGACGATAACTCGTTGCCAAACATTATCGGCTTTGACATCGAAGATAACGGCGTTGGTTTCAATGATGAAAACTTGGATTCCTTCGAGACGGCTGAATCAGAATACAAGATTGCAAGAGGGGGAAAAGGTGTAGGTCGTTTTCTGTGGTTAAAGGCGTTTGATAAGGTTGATATTGCCAGTTCCTATTTGCAATCAAATGGAACCCTTGCGGGGCGAAATATCGAATTCAGTATCGCCAATGCTGTTAAGGTACTCCCTGGCAAACCTTCTACGGATGGTCAGGCAAACACGGTTGTCCATTTGATCGGCTTTCATGAAGAATACAGAAAAGAACCGAGTGCATACAAACGGGCTGGGAAAATTGCCCAGCGAATACTTGAACACTGCTTGACTCGATTTATTAGCGACGCTGCTCCTACTATAAAGATCATTGATGATGCTGAAGATCATGCAATAAATCTGAATACTCTTTACAAGGAGATCAAAAATCACATCGTCTCAGAAGATTTTACTATTGCGGGAGAAACATTCACAATTTTCCATATCCGGTTGTATGGAACGCATGAAAAGGCTCATCAAATAGTGTATTGCGCTGATGGCAGAGGGGTAACAAGCAGTTCTATTGGAGGCTTATTAGGGACGACAGTTCAATTCGATGATGGAGGTAAAAAATTCTTCTATTCTGCCTATATCACGTCAAAGTTTTTGGACAAGCATGTTGATGAATATCGCCAAGAATTCAGCATCCCTGCAAAAAACAACCTGATCAACCGAGACACGATTTCAATGGAGCAAATTGAATCGGAAGTTGTCAGGCTGACAAAGGCTCACCTTGCGCCAATAATTGAATCTGTCGAAAAGCAAAAAACTGAAAAATTATCCAAATTTGTGCAGGATCAAGCACCCATGCTTCGGGCTGTCGTCAAGTATTGTCCAGAAATATTGAAAGAGATTGAAGTAAATACCAGCGATGAAAAAATGACTCAGAAATTATATGAGTACAAAGGGAAGGCTGAATATCAAATCAGAAAGAATAGTGCCACTCTTCTAAGGACACAGGCGAAGAGCGTCGATGAAATCAAATCTCAATATGAAGAACTTACAGCTAAGTTAGAAGACTTTCAAAAAGACCAGCTTGCTGGTTATGTCATATTCAGAAAAATGATTATTGATCTGCTAGACAAGAAAATTGAGCTGAACAAGGACGGCAAGTATAACAATGAAGATATTATTCATGACATTGTATTTCCACGGCATGCCGATTCAGATTCTATAAATTTTGAGAACCACAATATGTGGCTTGTTGATGAGCTTCTGGCATTCCATAAGTACTCTGGTTCAGAAAAACGGCTGTGCGATATTAGCACTTCCGAGAGTGAAGAGCGTCCTGATGTTGTAGTTTTCTCCGAAGTCGGAGATGATCGAACAGCTCGTGTTGTATCTCTGCTAGAGTTCAAAAAGCCGCAGCGGAAAAATTTCGATGAAGACCCAACAAAGCAAGTTTACAGATACGTGCGGGACATTCGGCAGAACAACTTAACCCTACCAAATGGCAGACCTGTGAACGTCAATGACAGCACCCGCTTTTATTGCTACATCATTTGTGATCTTACCAAGCCGGTTAGAGAATTTGCTGAAAATGGCAACTATGCACCGTTGCAGGGCGCATATGGTTATTATTCATACAATCGGAACCATAACGCTCACGTAGAGATTATTGATTTCGATAAGATAGTGATTGATGCAAAACAACGGCACAAAGCATTCTTTGAAATGTTGGGGATAGGGGCTAAGTAGTCTTTATTGGCAGACCCACTTAAAGGCAAACGCAGAATAAATTTCCTGCTGACTTGTCACGCATCAAATGTGACCAAGTTAGCTTCAAGTCGAAGAATCTCCTCCCTGAAGCAGTTTTCTTACGCCTCACTCGAAACAGACTACATTATGATTTTACAATAATTAAAACATTAATAAATTCTAGCCATGCAACTTATTTAATTAGCGTAATTATTTTTTTATAACATTATATTATATAATATTATAAAGTAAAATTAGTATGTTATGTCATTTTTTGTGATTGACAAGCACGTGGTTAGCTAATAGGTTTTATGCATGCAACATAGAACACGGAGGTACAGCATGGGGAAACAAAATACAAAAAATAGTGACAGGGCAATCAGACCAGCCGAATTGCAACTAATACTTGGTCTTTCGAGATCTTCGATTCATCGGTTGGAAATTTCAGGTGCATTACCCAAAAAGCGTAAATTTAATGGCGGCACGAGCACATTTTATCTTGAATCGGAAATTTTGGCTTTTTTAGAAAGTCAGCCGCAAGCTTAATACAACAAAGCCACAGGCATCTCTAAGATGCCTGTGGCGAGGGTGGATAGTCGCCTGCAAGCTAACTTATCCTGATGGTTGAACGTCTGGGTAATATAACACATTCTGCTGACTGACTGCAATCAGTACGTAGTCTCGTTTCTTGTAGCCGCCTATCCCTCTCAATGACTTTTACTCGTTCATTACGCGTTAGAAAGCAGGGAGAGCTATATGCAGAATCTGGCTTCTAGCCCAGACCCCAAAATAGTGCCAATTTTAACTAGTACACCCCCGTGTGACCCTGGTCCGACTCCAGTTATACCACTCTATGACAGGAGTCACACGCCGCACATACAGGCTCAGACCCCAGTCACACCCCCCGCTCACACATGCCTATCCTGCAAACAAGCCCGTGTCTTAGGTGTGTTGATTGAAAATGCAACAAGAACATCCAGTTATGCATTAATAGGCGCAACTGTTGGGATTTCTAAATCAGCTGCCAGAAGTGCAGTCAATCAGTTGGTTAAGAAAAAATACATTTCAGTGCCTGAAACTGTGCGTGATGGTGTGTTTCAGGGGTTTTCGTATTGGGTTGACAATGCGAAGTGTCAGCAATTTTTGGATGCAGGCGGTGCGTCAAACGAGAAATACCTCTCATCTACAAATATCATCACGCCCCCCACTCATACGGTCTGCCCTCCGTATGACCCTACTCACACCCATAGTAGTAGTTTTAAATTAGATTCAAAACTAACTACTAAAACCGTAAATCTTGATGATCCGGAATTATCGTGGTGGTCAGAGCAGGGGGTAACGAACAAGCAGATAATCTCCTGGCTCGATCAATTCAGTATGGAACCTGAATATTTGGCTCAAGCCCTTAAATTCGCAAGATTTGACATTGTTGAAAATAAAATAAAACCGCAGGGAGATTTAATCGCCAAGCCTCCTAGTTGGTTCTTCACAGTACTAAAAAAATCAGGGCAGTACTCACGCCCTGCCAATTACAAATCTGTTCATGAAATTCGTGCGGAACAACTAGATATACAAAAACGTCTGGACGATGATGCGAAGAAAAAAATATGGGAACATGAAATTGAAGACAAATTGAAAGATATCATGGCGGATCAGGAGTCACCACTTTATCAGGAACTCTTGGGCTGTGTAGAAGAATATGGAAGGGATGATCCATTAATTTGCGGAATTCAAATGAAAGAATTACTCAAAGCGAAATATCCAATGGATCAATATAGGAGCAAGGGCTAACTATGCTACGCGCCGTTGTCCTTGCCACTTTTTCGCGATGCTCACAGTGGATAAATGATGCTACGCATAATAATAAAATGGGTAACTAATGACTACTAGAATTTATAAAAATAGAAATGATATAAATCTACAAGAACGACAGCTAAATTCAAAAAAAAGTAAACAATACTTAACAAGTACTATTCTTGATAAATTGTTGAAAGAACGAGAACTTAACGAACTTGTCTCGCCAGAGCTTTTACATGATACTGACTATTGGATAGATAAATTCAAAAAGTTTCCTGAAATTGTATTTTATTTAGATGTTGATGATGATTTTGTTGAGTTTTTATGTAAAAACGAAAATATGATAGAAGCCACCGTATATCCCAAAAAACGCCGTGGACCCTCATTGAAAGCAATTGACCGTATTCGTTCAAAACGCATATCAGTTTATGTTTTCGATGAAGAGTTGGAAACGCTGGGAAATTTGGCTAATCAGGAACATGTGACAATTTCGGCGCTTTTAAGAAAAAAAGGCCTAAATCATAAAATATCACATAAGACGGCAATATTGGATTCTCAAGCATATAATGAACTTTCGCACGCTGCATCGAATTTGAACCAAATGATAAAGTTTTTCAATTCCCACCCAGAAGCAATTATTGATTTAGAAAAGACAAGAACTGCTCTTAGAGATTTTAGGCGTTCCCTGATCGGCGTGAATATCGAGGATGGTGATGAAGGGTAAAATCACACGAGGTGCAGGTTTTTGTGGCCTGCTGGATTATGTGTTCGATGTCGGAATTAATGCTACTCGCGACAAAGGAGCAAGGCTGATCGTTACCAACATGGCGGGAGAGAATCCCCGTATGCTGGCAGCAGAGTTTGCCGCACTGCGTAAATTGCGGCCAGGCATCGAGCGTCCGGTGTGGCATATGTCCATGCGCGCACCAGATGGCGAGACGCTGATAGACGAGAAGTGGGACATTCTAACCAGAGACGCAATGACTGGCATCGGAATCAACCCCGATAATCACCCCTATGTCGTAGTAATGCATGACGACAACCATATTCACATCGTTTCAAGCCGTATTGGGTTAGATGGCACCCTGTATTACGGAAAAAACGAACACCTGATAGCAACGAGAGTATTACAGGAGTTAGAGAAAAAACACGGCCTGACGATCACTAAAGGTCCGACTTACAGCCCTGCCGGGAAAATTGTCATGCCCGATTCGTCCAAACTATCCAGAGGTGAAATGGAAATGAAAAAGCGTGGTGAAATCCTACCACGAGAACAGTTACAGAAAATTATCAAGGCTGGCCTTAAAAATCGCCCAACACTGGATGAGTTTGAACGTAGAATTATTGAGGCTGGTGTTACCTTTAAACGCAGTTCTGGCGGATATTCATTCTGTTTTGCCGGGGTTGCTTTCAAGGGGTCAAGTCTTGGTAAGTTTTATAGTTACACGAATATTAAAAATGCACTCAGTTCACCAGAAGAAGCGAGGATAAAAGCCTCAAGAGCCGCAGCATGGGATGCTGAGCAGAGACACCGAGATAGGTTCAGGGCGAATCGGAGCATCGTGAAATCTGTTGGCAGTCTTGCCGCCTGCATTCTGCCACGTCCCTTGGGTGATGTTGTCCAGCTTGCCGTCGAGACTCTAATCCTTATCGGCAAAATTATCGATTGGACACAGGCACACAATTATAAACGGCATGTTGCCAGGCTTAAGACTCAGTTGCACCATGGCAAGATTGATCAACTAGCAACTGTTAAGCTTTCTGCACGAGTTTCCCTTGATCTGATCGAAACGTTATCGTCGGTAGATGAGAACAATTCTAACATTCAACAACCAGCGTCTGATTCTGTAGTTAGGCCCGACGTCATTCAGCAACATTCAAAACTTTTAGATTTTTCTCGCATTGCAGCGATCGATAAAGCAATTGTGCGGCTCAATTGGCAGGCTGAAAATGATCACGTAAGCCAAATCGAGTATGACAAGGCCATAGATAGGCTGGAGGCTGAGTTACGGAATATGGTTAATGCTGCGCCAGGCACAAGAATTGAGATAAATTACGGTGCCAAGCATCCGATTTCAGTTGATGGAGTGAGCGTGGGGAGCCTACCCACCAAGCAGTTACCTTCACTAATACAAACTCCCAAAACATTTCCAGCTAAACTCAGCAGGCGTTGATACGTAGAGGTTGTTAATATGCATAATATTATTGCGAAAAACAGGCCCCATGTTTTAGCAAGTACTCTTGTTTGGAGCATACAAAATGTATTTATCCAGTATAATTTACAGCAAATGTGAGTATTTTAATTTTAGACATTTGGTGCAAATACATGTTTTAGTATCTGTGCTAAACCACCACGTATCTTGTTTTGATGTGATTTTACCGCACTCTAAGCATTTGATATCATCTTGGTTGGGTATAATCTGTTGCGAAGATGTGTAATTATTATTCCTCATGGTCGTGTCTGATGCAATTTTTCGCTCCATAAATTTTGCTGTACGAATTCGATTGTATTCATGGAGATCATCTTCGGGCTTTAGGTTGTTAATAATCCAAAACTCCTTGCAATCAACAGCGTTATTAGAGTTTTCGATACTCCTTTTGTGCTTGTTGCAATAACTGTAGCTATAGGTGTGCCAATGTCGAGTTCCTAACATGTTGGCTCTGTCAATTTTTCTTCGGTGAAAGTTACACAACCAGCAGTTCTTGAATCTATTACCTGCCAAATGTGCTTTTTGGATATTTTCTACAAAAAAATGCAACAAAAAATCACTGTTTTCGATTGAGTCTGCCCCCGGAATATCTAACATCTTTGAATAGTTGGATCTTGCCGATAGGTTATCATATTCAGATTTTGTGCAATTCTTTTGAAGGCATTTCCCTGAATTCTTGAACAGAAAAAAACTTGGAATTGATGGTTCGTACCGTTTACTGCTGGTGACAGTTATTTCAGCTATATCCGACTGGCAGGTATGCAAGTTAGGCCGGAGTAAAGGGTCTTTTTTGAAATTGTATGTTGAAACTCTGGGGTCTTCTTCTGAAATACAGCAGGATGATATAAGGTCGATGTCAGACTCTTCGCTAATGCTTATTTCTATAATTCTAGCCCCAGAACTGGCCTTGTTCTCTTCGACAAAATGAGTCACAGCAATTTCAACATATAGGGAGTCGTTACTCGCATCTGAAGTAAGTAATAGGTCCGGGATAAATCCTCGATCCGGTATTTCTGGGGTGATCTTAGTAAAATACTTGGTGAGATCGACTTGCTTCGATTCGTAACCAACATGATTTTTACACGCGCTACAGTGAAGCGGGACCTTGTATTCAACCAGGAATGGTTCTCTATTGAGCAGGCAATCATTGTAGGTCTGCTGAAAGACGAGTTTTGCAAGACTGTGAAGGTAGGTTTCCATGGAGCAATCGCCATGGACTTTATGCCGAAAATGTTGTTGTCGAATTGGGCCTTTGATAGGTAGTAAAGATCGATTGCAGGAGAGGCAAATATAGTCTTTACCCTTAACAACCAGTGAAGAGTTTATCTCAACCAATCGGCGATTGACATCGAAAGCATACCTGTACTTTATTTCACTTGTAACGTCCGCTGAGTGTTGTCGTGGCAGTTTTGGGGTGGCTATCATAGTCATATTGTTAATGCCCAGTCATGGTTGTAATCCTTGCAACTCAGATTGTAGCAAATTTGTAAGTCACAATATGTCGCTCCGACGTTTTTTTGCAATATTAGCCTGAAAAACTGCTGAAAATAACGTTAGGAGAGCAAAAAACCTGCTGACTGTCAAACTGATCTAAGATGTGGCTAAGTGAGCAACGGGGTACATAGTACAGAACGGTGTATGCGGGTAAAATACCTCAATCGCCATCGGAAATATTATATTATATAAGATAATATTATATTAAGTTATTATGTAATTTCAACGAGTTAGACTGGGTTGCTATTTGATTTTGTAATGCTCAAAAACCATGTTACGGGTAATTCACGAAAAGTCATAAGCTCTACCTCCCGCAATCCGTACAAGTGCCATCGGGGTTTATGTAATCCACCAAATTGCAGCAATCAAAACACCGCTTCCGCCGATCTGGGAGAGGAAGCTTAACCAATTCCTTTGTAACCGTGTCAAAAAGCCAACAATCCGTTTTAGAATTAGTCGTGTCTAGGGCAATATAGTTGTCAATCTTCATCGGCTCTTTGACCTCACAGTGGCCGAAGATT
This sequence comes from uncultured Geobacteraceae bacterium, assembly GCA_942493195.1. Classification (GTDB taxonomy): domain Bacteria; phylum Desulfobacterota; class Desulfuromonadia; order Geobacterales; family Pseudopelobacteraceae; genus CAIPTY01. The sequence goes on from OW818669.1 coordinate 761,817, forward strand.
TGAGGCACAGGTGCAAGCCCATCTTCCCGCCTAAAGTCATACCAAAAGATACCCCCGACCCGCGCGGCTCCGTCCCGACCCCGACCAATGGCAAAAATACCCTCTGTCCCTGGCTTTGAAGGGTGATTAAGATATTCAGTCAGCTTTTTATTAAGGCGGTTTGCTATTTCGACTACATCGGTAGAATATTTTGCCAACCGAATATGACAGCCCGCATGAGTCAGAAGCCAGCCATCTGCCGCAAACGCCGCAAGAAAACGGTTTTGATTGCTGTTTATAAGCTTTTGATACTGATCTTTCTCTTTATACTGGAAACCAGGACAAATAAAGGGCGGAGAAGGCAAAACGTAGTGGATATCATGATTGCCCCAGATTAAAACTGAATCGCTGTTGATAAGCAATTGCAACGCCTCTAATTGTCGCTCAGGAGATTCGCTCCAGGAATCCAGGTAATCCCCAAGCGCAATATGCAGCTCGTCAGGCTTATAGGCCAAAAATGCCTTAACTTTTTCCACATTACCGTGGATATCGCCAATGATGATTGCCATTACCGTAATCCATACAGGTACAACAATGCAGCCCAGCCAGAAGGTAGCGACATAGGTGCGGTATCAAGTTCATTACCATATTTTACAGCCATATTTACCATGTATTTACTGTGGAAAAATGCTTCAATGATAGGTCTAGTATGCTTCATCCACGGCTTACCATTGTGCGAGAAATCGAATATTTTCCCGGTTCCATCCTTTATGATCTTCAAAAAGTATTTATTCACAATTGCTACGTCTTCTGGGGCAAGGTCTTGTAATATTCCGACCATTCTCAAAGTATAATCTTGTAGATTATAAACCTTGAATGATTGATGATAAAACCGATATATAGGGTCTTCAAGCTTGTTAACGTGTTCAATGTAACTGGTCATTTCCGGTAATTGAGACTTGATATTTTCCAAAAGCAATTGTGACTTATTGTACCGGTCTACAAAGACAGAATCCCACTGCTCGGGAATAAACTCATTATTCAATGCAGCAGTAAGGCGCTCATCGGTTTTTATAAAATTGCCCTCATTCATAATAGGCTCTCCACGCGGTTAAAATGGCAATTAAACCTATCAACCTGCTTGTTGATATGAAAATGTCCAAAATGCCAAGCTTCGAACTGCAAACCACGATCAATCAGGGCTTGCAGCATGGTTTCTGTTGGGTCAGGAACTCTGCTACCTGTCAAAAAGTTATGCCTGTGACTTTCCGGGCAGGTATGGGAAATGACGTGATCCACCCGCCACCCTAGCTTATCCAGATTGAGGCAAGCGTTTTCAAAATCTGCAAGTGAAGGTATTTCTTCCGGCCACCAGTCTTTTCCTTCTGTTCGACCTGGAACCCGATCATACCCCCGGCCCCATGCAAGGGATGGTGTTTTACCACCAAACCGATCATGACTATTCGCCCCACCGAATGCTAGAAAAGTTCGCCCATCAATAGTGAACACTTCTCCTCGTTTGAGATAATATATATTCTCCCTGATCTTGTAGGCTTTGCCGCCGAAGATTTCTATCAGAGGAAACTCTCCACCAAACAGACGAGCAAAATTTTCATGATTGCCATCGACCGCCAGCCACATTACCCGCTTTCTCAAAGTCATTTCCAGGAAACCATTTTCAGATCGTCGGTGTTTATCATTGCTATGGTAGTCGTGGAACCAGACCCCACCGAAATCACCACAGCACAGGACAATATCGCCTCGCTTGGCCGGTTTGAACTTGGCTGATGTGATGTGGTATGACGATTCACCACCATGTAAGTCACCAGTAATATAGATAGCCATTACTCAGCCTCTATCACAGGTTGTTGTACGGATTTTGCGGTGATTATGGAATGTTTTGCTGCGTGAGGGGTAATTGACATGTGTAACCTCCGAATAGAGTAATCCCGAAATCATCAGCAGATATGATGCTGTTGCACGATTCGAAAAGACTCACCCTTTGGCTAACATTACTTCCGTAGCCTGCTACACTATTTCAAAAACAGGGTGATAATTATGATACCAATTGGGTCTGTGATAGTCTTGCGATTGAGCTTGTCAATATCAAACTTACGCAGCGAGTTTTATTGGTGTGATGTGTAACTTTGTATTTCGTCGAGTTATTCTCAAATCATAATCTGCTTGGAGATTCAACCACAGTTCCGGTGATACTCCGAAATAAACCCCCAAACGCAGGGCCGTATCGGCAGTGATTGATCGTTTACCATTGACTATGGTGCTTATACGTCCCGGTGGCACATCAATGTCACGTGCAATCTTGTTAATACTTATTTCCATAGGTTTTAAAAAATCTTCCAATAAGATTTCACCAGGGTGTATGGGGTTAAGGTATTCTTTCATTGGGTATTTCCTTTCAGTGATAATCCACAATATTGATATCATATGAAACAGATATGTCATAGGTCAATGACGTGGTGCTGCATTGAAATTATGCTCTGCAATAGGAGGAGGGCGGCTCTGTGTACTTCTCAGTACGTTTGGTTCGAATTTAACGTGGTGAAATGAATTGAATCAATATATGCTATCTAACGTCCTTAGGACGTTAGATAGCATATATCAATGTAGAAGTAAAGAATATATGCATCGTTAGGTGATGAATCGAGTTGTTCTTAAAGTCAAATATGACTTGACAAATTTAAGTATCTACATCAAAATGTCCTTAGGACATTTTGATGTAGATACAGTGGAGGTCGTGACATGCCAGCCACCAGAGCGTTGACTTTATATTTAGGAGAACTTGATCAGCCTGTTATAACAGACTACCAAATCGCAATATTCCTGCATCGAGTTTACAAAGAGCGCAAATACAAAGATATACCCGTTAAATCAACAGCATCGTCTCTCAGTAGGGACATATTAAAGAAAAAAATTATGCAGTTTTGTAGCACGGGCATCCTATCTCGCTACACAAGTATTGGAGGTAATCGAGTTTACTCGATTATGGGGAAAAAAGGTTTTGACGCTGGTGATGTCGCTTGTAGTGTTGATCCCTTCGCCTATGTTTCTCATTTGAGTGCTTTGGCCTATCACGGTCTAACAAATCGAATACCCTATACACTTTATATTTCATCTCCCAAATCAAAATTGTGGGGAGAATTCGCTGTTCAAAAAATGATGAAAGATCTAGGTGATGATCTCCAGGAGTATCTTGAACACGGATTGCCTAAGCTTACGCGGATTTCAATGCAAAAAATTGGTAAGACACCGATATCAATTCACTCGAGTATTCATCTGGGGGCATTCAAGTTGGTGAGGGGGCGCAGTGTACGTGTTTCAACGATAGGAAGAACATTTCTTGACATGGTGAGAGAGCCTTCAATGTGTGGTGGGATGAGACATTGTGTCGAGGTTTACAAAGATCACGGTAAAATATATAAGCCATTAATTATTGACGAGTTGAACCAGCACGGAACTCAAATAGAAAAAACAAGGGTTGGTTATCTGTTGGAAGAGGTTGTTGGAATCACAGACGATCCAACGCTTGAAGAGTGGGCAAGTCACGTTCAGCGTGGTGGATCACGAAAACTTGATCCGGCAAATGAGTATGAGCCCGTTTATTCAAGAAAATGGTGCATATCAATTAATGTTCAGGACCTCGGTGTAGACCATGAATGATGTTGCTATTGAAGAATGGGTAAATAGTGCTCAAGAGGAGTCTGTACTTGAATTAAGGCAGGCAATGCATACAATCATTACTGCAATTGGACGTTCAAAGTATTTGTATCAGAGGATGATGGTTAAGGGAGGGGTGCTTCTGGCTATAAAATACAGAAGTACAAGACATACTAAAGATGTTGATTTCTCGACATCTGAGAAATATGACACATTCGATAAAAAGACTTTCCTGGATGAGTTAGAATATAATCTCATAACAGCAGTAGAAAAGCTCCCATATGACTTAGATTGCAGTATTCAATCTGTTGAGTTAAGCCCAAATAAGGGAGGGACTTTTCCCACGCTGCAAATAAATATTGGCTATGCATATAAGGGAACTCGAAGACATGTGCGCTTACAGTCTAAATCTTGTCCCACCACAATACAGATTGACTACAGCTTTAATGAGAAGAATGTCGATGTTGATTGTGTAGAAATTGAAGATGATACCCGGATTAAAGCTTATTCTCTTGCCGATTTGGTCGGGGAAAAATTCAGGGCAATATTGCAGCAACCTGGAAGAAACCGCATCAGACGGCAAGACATGTACGACATTTATTGGCTTGTCTCAAACCAATTTCTAGACCATGTTGATACGGCTCAAATACTTAAATCGCTGCTGATGAAGGCTGAATCGAGAGGGCTTAAAGCAGATATAGGTTCCATACACGATCCCGAAGTGGCAAGAAGGTCGCAAGTTGAATATGGCACTCTAGAACCTGAGATTGAAGGCAATTTGCCTGAATTTAAAGACGTATATGCTGCAGCTGTTACGTTGTACGAGTCGCTTCCATGGGATAAATCACTTGAGGGTGGGCAGTAAAGAGTTAAGGAGTAACATCTTGAAATAAGATGCTATTTCTGTTGGTAATACCAGATCGCATGCTACGCCAGACAGAAATAATATTTATGCCTTTGCCGAAAAGCGGCCTGAAAAGAGATATGGAGTAATCTAGACTGCATGAAGATAAACGCGTCATGCAGTCTTTTTTTGATTTTTGATAGATACAACATTGCCTTTTTTGCCGGTGATGATGTTGTCAAGTTTGCGCTCCCAGGCTTCAAGTGCCAGTTGTTTCTCCTTGTCGTATTTATGGCGATTATAGGTACGGATGATTCCTTGTTTAACATGGTTCAACACAGCATCTATGATCTCGTCCATGAATCCCATACCGGCCATGAATGTTGCCGCCGTTCGTCTCAAGTCGTGGGGCGTAAATTTCTCAATTTCAAGTTTGTTTTCAGTAGTCGGTTTTCCGTCTTTGCCCATGATTTGTTTGCCATTCTTATCAGTCAGAGGCCAAGCGAGATTACGCCGTACAGCAACTGGAAGTGCATGAGAATCAATTGGCTTCTTTTTGTCTCTGTGGGGGCAGGGGAATATATAGCCAATGTATGGTGTGGATATGGGTAGTTCTGGTTTCTTTGCTTTCTTCATTCTCATGTTATGTGTTATCAGGCTTTGTTGATTATTCTCTATTGTTTCATTGATAATATCCTGTGCTGTGGAGGTTAGGTAAACTCGGTGCTCTTTGCCGTTTTTTGACCGCTCTGCTGGAATTGTCCACCAGTGTCCATCAATTTCCCGAGTATGAATGCCTGATACTTCGCCTGGCCGTTGAGCCGTTACAAGTACGAGCTTCAGTGCATTACATATTTCGTAACCTATGACGGCATTATCCAGATTTTCCCAGAATAATCTTATCTCACTTTCAGTTAGAGTGCGTTCCCGGCGGGTATTCGGTGCAAGAGCCTTGACGCCGGTAAAAGGGGTGAATTGAAGGATGTCACGTTCGACGGCAAAATTGAACATCTTGCGAGTAACTTTTAGGACCTGATTAGACATTGCCGGTGTGCCACGGTCTATGATGTTTTCCAGGAGGAGAATAATATCTCTTTTTTTTATCTCCTCGGCCTTGCGGGCGCCCCAGATAGGGATAATTTCTTTTTTGAGGAGTCGTTCATCTTCTTTATGTGATTTTTTGAATATCTTTGCATGGCGATCAATATATTCATCCACAAGGTCTGAAACAGTGAAAGCTTTCCGGCTCTCTTCGCGTTCATGTTGCTTCGATTTTCGAAGTTCAAGAGGATCAACGCCATCAGGACGTCCAGCCTTTAATGCTTTAACCTTTGCCTGTGCCTCTTCATAATCAATACGGGCATCTTTTAGCTTTGTTCCAGGGTAATCACCTAAATTCAGGAAGCGGCGTGTACCATCAACTCTATACAGAAAAAAGAAAACTTTACGGCCAGAGGGAAGTACCCGGATTCCAAAGCCTCCCTTTTCGCGTTTGGTATATTCTTTCTCACCCGGTTTTAGGTTGCGGACAAACATATCTGTAATTGTATCAGCCATAGGTCTCCAAAATCTGTTGCCGTTTTGTTGCCGTTTATGAGTTGGCAACTAGCAAATTTTCATGGAACATCATGGTGATTTTATATCATACAAACATCACAAAATCAAATATATATATTACTGTTAGCGGTGCAAGTGAAAACTCATGGAGCCCCATGGAACACTATTTTCCAATAACTCCTAAGGAAGGGGCCGGTCGTTCGAATCGACTTGGGGACGCCAATAAATTAGGGGCTTACAGTGATGAACTGTAAGCCCTTTTTTTACCTGTGTGATTATGATTTATCCTCTTAGCCTGTTCTGGTAATTCATTTCAACATATCAGTTGCGGCCTGACTATGCTCTTCGTTGACATTATAAGGGGACGCTGGTAATCATTCTCTCCGGGTAACTGCCGAAGTGGAGCACGTTTGTAGCGCTCTAAACGTTAGTTTGCATGAACACTCCGGAGGTGGGCTGTCCTGGAACGATACAAAATCAAATCCGGTAATTCGACCATGCAGAAACGCCAGTTAGAAAGGGTTGGGCGTGTTCACCAACCCGGTTGCGGGCACGAACAGCGTGAAGGAGAGTGCAATTGAAGAAAGTATTGTTTTACTCGATTCTGTTTTTGCCATTGATAGTATTCATTGTGGCATCGGTTATCTCTGTTCAATTCTTGATACCGACATGGCTTCGGGAAATGTGGGGAGACGGAATCATGATCTTATCCGGATTTACAGGATTAGGTATCAGTAAGCTGTGGGTGAAATATCTGGACCAGAGTGGAAAAACAGCCAGAATTCTTAAATTCATCGGTTCAAGTGAAAACGACATGACGTAGCGGCAGCTTCCAGCCGGAGAGGTGGAAAATGAGTTCACGAAAGAGGCGAACCGTCACAGTCGATACCGCATCGCCGGATGTTCAACCGCCAGATGAGCGGTCTGCGGCACCCGTTGAGTGGTTTACGTCCGTAAAACTGAATCCCTGTGTGCTTCCTGCCTGCCTCGCTGTGCTCACCATTCTTGCGTATCTGCAGGTATTCTCCTGTGGTTTTATCGAGGCGTATGACGACGAAGAATACGTGACCCGGAATATGTTTGTGCTGCAGGGGATGACCTGGCAGGGGTTTACGTGGTCAATGAAGAGTTTTTTGACCGGTAACTGGCATCCGCTTACCTGGTGGTCACACATGGCCGATGTATCGCTGTTCGGATTGAACCCCGCCGGTCACCATGCCACCAGCCTCGCCATACATGTTCTCAATACAATTCTGCTGTATACTCTGCTTGCAAGAATCACCGGATTTCGCGGCAGGAGTTTTCTGGTTGCCACACTGTTTGCTGTGCACCCGCTGCATGTGGAATCGGTTGCGTGGGTTGCAGAGCGCAAAGACGTGCTGAGCACCATGTTTGGTCTTGTTGCCGTGCATTGTTACGTGAAGTATGTGCATACTCAGCGGAAGACCTTTTATCTGGCCATGTTTGCCTCTGTCTGCTTGAGTCTGATGGCCAAGCCAATGCTGGTCACGTTCCCATGTATGCTGCTCGTGCTGGATTACTGGCCTCTGGCACGGTTCCGTGAACGCTCTTTTGCATCCCTGGTCCGGGAAAAAATTCCCTTGTTTATACCGGTTCTGGCAATTTCCGCGCTGGCAATCGTGGCGCAACGATCCGTTGACGCCATTGCATCAAGGCCACTCTTATCGCGGATCTATGCGGCTTTAGATGCTTATGTAGTGTACCTGAGAAAGTTTTTTGTCCCCCACGATCTGTCCTCATTCTATCCATATATTCCCGTTTCGATGCTTCAGGCACTTTCAGCCGCCCTGCTTCTTTTGACCATCTCCATTCTTGCCTGGCGGTACCGTAGCCGGGCTCCCTGGTTTCTGGCCGGATGGCTTTTGTACCTTGGGCTGCTTGTGCCGGTTATCGGTCTCATTGGTGTCGGTGCTCAGGCATATGCAGACCGCTACATGTATCTTCCTGCCGTTGGCGTCAGTATCATGGTCGTCTGGCTTCTTGCCGGTGTGATGGAAACGATGGTGGTTCCTTCCTGGACCAGGTTGTTGTGCGTTGCAGTGGTGATCGCAGGCTGCCTGTTTCTTACGTGGAAACAGGCAGGTTTCTGGAAGGACGGCTTAACCCTCTATGGCAGGGAACTGGCAGTGTTGAACGGCAACTGGCATGCTCACCTGAATCTCGGCACCATGCTGGTCGAACGAAAACGTTACGACGAGGGAATTGCCCAGTACGAAAATGCTCTGATCAATGGTCCACCGTCAGAAGCCAGCATTTTTCACAATATTGGCGTGGCCTACGAACGCAAGGGGGATCAGGCGCAGGCGTTGAGCTATTTCCGTCGCAGCATTCAACTGGCACCTGCGCGGGACAGGGGGTATCTGGGGGTTGCCCGTGTTTTGAACTCTGCGGGAGATGTGGCCGGCGCACTCAGCGTCATCAGGGATGGGCTGGGCAGTGTGCCTGATAATTGGCTGCTGCTGGCCAAAGAGGCCTATCTGCTTCATAGCCTGGGAAATATTGACGCGGCAGAGAAGGTCTATCGACAGGCAATTGCCAAAGAACCCTTTGCCGTTCAGAATTACGTCAATCTGGGAATTCTGCTTATGCAACAGCAGAACAGGGCTGACTTTGAACTGCTTGCGGGGCAGCTCCGGAAAATTAATCCTGCCGAAGCGGATAATCTTGTAAAAATGTTTAAATAATTTAGGGTCTTTTTTGATTATAGTTGTTGTGACTCTGCTTCAACAGAAAGCTTGAAACACGTCGATAAAGCCGTTATCCGCCGGTATTTGCTACAGGAATCCACAATGATATTTACTCCATCGTGCCACGCCAAAGATAACGCCTTGTACAATACGGCGATTTATATTTCCGCGGTCCCGGTCGTCCTGGCAACGTATCTCTGCATGAAATACCTTGATACCGGTTTTGCCGTGCTTGTCAGGAATCTGTTGTTCGCCAACCGGGGCTGGTCCCGATATGCATCGGCGATTCCCGACGTTCTTCTCCTGCTGGTTGTATTCATTACGCTGGCGGCCACTTTTCTGTATCGTTCCAGAGTTGCACGCGACCGGTTAGACTCCTCGGCGGTCATGTATAAGACGCTCGCCATTGCGGCACCGTTGGCCTTCGTTGCGAAAACCGGATTCAAATACGTCTTTGGCAGGATTACGACCAGGGAATGGCTTCTGGCGCCCCAGGATTCGGGCTTCCATTGGTTTGATGGCGGAGAAAAGTATGTTGGATTCCCGTCCGGTCACATGCTGGTCATTACCGCCATTGTTGCCGTGCTGTGGCGGTTCCAGCCCCGGTATCGTACGGCATGCCTGATGATGGTGGTCCTTTTGGCTGTGGCGCTGTTAGCTACGAATTATCATTTTGTCAGCGATGTGATAGCGGGGGCGTATGTGGGACTTCTGGTGGAAGTCTGTGTGTTCAGGAGGTTCGGCCGGCCTTTGCTGCTGAATGTCTCTTCGCAAATACCGGCCCGGTAGGAATAGTTCCTGACGGGCTTCTATTTCTTGCGATGACACCCGTGACATTCGGTGGGACCTGTCGCTGATTTACGATGACATCCTCTGCAGAAATTGTGTGCGGTACGTTCTTCAAATTTTGAATCAATGTGTTCGGGTGTTGGGTCGGGGGTACGATGACAGGGGAGACAGGCCTCATTTTGCATGATTTTGACGTGCAGATCATGGTTGAAGGTTACCTGCCCTCTGGGAGATTGGAACTGAAATGTTTTCACACTGCCTGTCGGGGTGGGAACGATGATTTTTTCATAGTTTGACGAAGCTGCTGAGGCTGTCAGGACAAAAATGATGGTCAATGCATGAATTGCATATCGTGAAGGCATACCGGTTCTCCTGAAATAGTGCTTAAAGGCTGATCTTGTTTGAAACAATGTGGATTCCAACTGTGGAAGGGAAGCATATCTGCTCAATATTCATGGCATTCAACGCATTGGGACGGACCATGTGATTTCTGTGCATGGCATGTTATACAGAGGTCATGGGCAATCTCTTTTCCCCAGTTCTGCATCTTGAAACCGTCCGGGGTATGGCAGACGTGGCATTTACCCCTGTACAGGGACTGATGGTTCCGGTGGGGAAACACCAGCACTTTACTACCATTTCTCAGATCGATAACCCCCGGACCAGGGTCTGGCTGCGTTGCCGAGAAGACGGTGGTAGCCAACATAGATAAACTTATCGAAACAGCACATATCAGATATCTGTCCATATCCCAATACCTCACTCTAAACAGCCCAAACAGCACACAGTCACTTCAACTATAAAATTCATTAGATATAAGCAACAGTGGTGCCAAAAGTGTCTATATGTAAAAACATGCATAAATTCAGATAGTAATGGGCTTCATTGGGTCCGCAATCAACAGTTTTAGTGCCGCACCTGTTCAAATACGGACACTCGAATTACTGCGATAGAGTCAAGTGCCTATTTCTGTTGATTTTGTGTCGCAATGTTGAGGTGTTCAATTTCCGGCAGTGGTTGGTCAAATGCGGGGGGTAGATGTGGTGAGCCTTCCGCCACTGCGATTGACAGTGCCGGCGTGAGTGTTCAATTTTCAACACCATGGGTTCAGGATGATTTTTCGATGGAGTAGCTTTTGATCTTGCCGTACAGAGTGCCGCGGGCAATGCCGAGGGCATCGGCAGCCTGGGACAGGTTCCACTGTTTGGCTTCAAGCACGGTCCGGATGACCTCGGCTTCAATCTCGGGTAGTGCACAGGAGGTCAGGGTGAGGTTAAAATCGTTTTTCAGTGTGGCCTGGCGCAGTTCGGCCGCAAAGTGCTCCGGCCGCAGTTCGGCTCCCTGGCAGAAGACGACCGCCCGTTCGATGGCGTTGGCAAGTTCACGGACGTTGCCCGGCCAGCCGTACGCGTTAAGCAGGTTCTGTACCGAGGGATGAACAGCGCTGATCTGTTTGTCATGTTCACGGTTGAACATGCGGAGAAAATGGTTCAGCAGCAGTGGTACATCGGCCTGCCGCTCACGGAGCGGCGGCACCCGCAATGTCACAACATTGAGACGATAGTAAAGATCTTCACGGAAGGTTTTGTCGCGCATGGCGGCTTCCAGGTCCCTGTTGGTTGCGCAGATAATGCGCGTATCAACCTGGATGGTTTCTGTGCCACCAACCCGCTGGAATGTGCCCAGTTCAAGCACCCGCATCAGCGCGATCTGTGTCTGCAACGGAATGTCGCCGATTTCATCAAGAAAGATGGTGCCGCCGTGGGCTCGTTCAAAATAACCGGCAGTTCGCTTGACTGCACCGGTAAAGGCACCTTTTTCATGGCCGAAAAGGGCGCTGTTGATCAAGCTTTCAGTCAGGGCGGCACAGTTGACCGGGATGAAGTCCCGGCCTCGGCGGCTACTGCGGTTGTGAATTGCGGCGGCGACGCGTTCCTTGCCACTGCCGCTTTCACCACGAATCAGCACGGTGGCGCTGGTTGGAGCAATCCGCAGAATATTTTCAAACAGTTCATACATGGCCGGTTCCTTGCCGATCATGCTTTCAAACTGGGCGTCGCCCGCTCGCTCCATGGTGTCGCTGTGAAGCAGTTGACGGTGACGCAGGATTTTTTCGAGCTGCATCTGCAGGGAGGTTGCATCAAATGGCTTGAGGATATAGTCGTAGGCACCTGCTTTCATGGCTCGCACTGCTTCACTGGATGAATCAACCCCGGTCAGAATCAGGACGAAGGTTTCCGGGTAACGCTGGCGGATCTCCCGCAACAACGAAATGCCGTCCATCCCCGGCATGGAAAGATCACTCAGGACAATATCGGCCCGGACAGCTTTGAGGGCCAGCAAAGCATCTTCCCCACTTTCAGCAGTCTGAATCTCAAAGCGAGGGTCATCCCGAAGTTCCCTGCAGAAAATTCGTCGATAGGCCGCCTCGTCGTCAACATACAGAATGCGGGTTTTCTTTTCAGACATGGTGTTCTCCTGCGCTTGTTTCTGAGATAGTGCAGACGGTGAGATCGGCCGGTTCTTCTGCGCAGTTATCAGGGAACACCATGGTGAAGGTGGTTCCCCGCCCAACCTCGCTTTCGACGGTAAGTGAACCATGATGGTTTACGACAGCTTCATACACTATGCTGAGCCCAAGCCCCGTCCCCATTCCAATCGGTTTTGTGGTGAAAAACGGATCATAGATTCTTCCCAGAATCTCTTGTGAAATCCCGCAACCGGTGTCGCTGATAGAAATTGATATCTGCCGGTCTTCACTCCTGGTCCGGATTCGTATTTCGCCGCTTTCTTCGATTGCCTGGCATGCGTTAAGCAGCAGGTTCATGAACAGTTGGTTCATTTGCTGGGTATGGAAATAGCGCTTCGGGATCGGTTGATACTCCTTTACAATCCTGATTTTGTCCCGAAGTTCGTGGCGAAGCAGCAGTAGTGAGCTGTCAATGCACTGATGCAGATCGGTTAATTCAGTGCTCGGAATTTCACAGCGGATAAAAGTGCGCAATCCCTGGACTATCTGGGTTATCCGGGTAGTGCCGTCCTGGCATTCTCCCAGCATCACAGGTATTTCCTCGAAGATTTCGTCTACTTTAAAATCCCGCCACCCCTTTTGCCAGCCGACCTCCATATCGGGTACGGCTACTGATTTGATCAGTTCATGCTGCAGTGCGACAAATTGGGTCAATCGCTGGAAGTAACGTTCGAAAAGAGTCAGATTGTGGCTGATAAAGCCGACCGGATTGTTGATGTCGTGTGCAACACCGGCAGCCAGTTGTCCGATGCAGGCCATTTTATCCTGATGAAGTATGGCTGCCTGTTTTTCCTTCAGTTCCCGATAGGTTTTTTCCAGTGCCTGCCGGCTCTGTTCCAGAAGTGCGTTCTTCTGCTCCAGTTCAGATGTCCTTTGGACGACCCGCTGTTCAAGTGTCTGGTTCAGTTGTTTCAGTTCTGATTCGGTCAGGGTCCGGACATCAATCTCCTGCAGCAGTTTTTCGTTGACTTCAGAGAGACGGGCGCTTTCCTGGCGAAGGAGATCTTCACTTGTTGCCAACTGGGATCCCACCCGGCCGAGAACCCGATAGGCAAAAATAAATAGAGATCCGCTGAGCAGCAGGCTGAAGCCGATTACCCACAATAGAAAAGTATAAAATGCGGATTTGTGATCAGTTACATCGACGAGCATGAGGAGTTTACCGACATGGTGCTCCTGAGAATCGCTTCTCGGCTGAATTAAGCCCCGGAAGGTCTGTTTGTTGATGTGTATGTCATAGTCGAGATTTCCGAATCCTGAACCGTTGAAAACCCTGGCTGCGGTTTTCTGCGGAAGTGCAATGGTTGTGTCGCTGATTAATTTATCTTCAAGAAAATTCCAGGGTAATACTGTTTTGCGTGAACTGCGATACTCTTCCCAGTTAAGGTGGCTAACATGGTCCTTGTCGATTGCTACGACCATCTCCACACGGCTAATGTTTTTGACCTTCTCCAGAATTCTGATCAGGTCGGTACCCAACTCGATGAAACCGAGCAGATGGCCATCAACGTACCAAGGGAAAACCAGGCGCTGTGCGAAGGACCCGTGCCGGCCGATTTCCAGTCCAGTGACCGCCCGGCCGGTTTCCATGGCTTGCTGCAGGTTTTTTCGACGAATCCCCGGCTGGCTGACATCTTTGGGAAAATACACCCGCAAGAGTAGATTCCCCTGGGGGTCATAGTAGTAAAAGTGTGTGATATCGAGCTGTTTTGAAAGGCGATCCAGCAACGGGCTGCTGTGCTCCGTCAGTTCGTGCAGATCTTTGCGGGCGATGGCGTGTTGTAACCGGGGGTGGTTGGCAACAAACTCAGCGGTCGATGTCAAAAGGGCAGAATTTTCTTTCAGCAATCCTTCCAACACACTCTGGGCACTCGAGAAATGCTGTTTCAGCAAGAGTTTTTCATCCGTCCTGCGAATCCCGTAACAGGCCCACACAAATGCAATAATCAGCACTGCAAATGTAAGGCTGAGCGGAATCAGAACTTCTTTTCGGACGTTGTAGTGTGCCATGTGTCTCACATCAAAGGACAGTACGGTTTCAATACTGTTCGTATTAAGGATGTCGGGAATTGGACCGCGTACCCCGTGTTGCGGACGGGTAAGGGCTAGTCACGGAAGGTGGCGTTATTGCGCTGCACAATTTTGATTTCGCCGTTTGACATGTCATAGACCCAGCCATGCAGAGAAAGTGAACCGCCCAGCATGGCGGTACGCACAAAGGGGTACTCCTGGAGATGTTCCAGCTGCAGGCGCACATTTTCTTCCACGATCAGGTTCATGCGCTGCTCTTCCGGGATTTGAAAGTGCAGTTCCAGCAGTTTGTCATCAACACGTTCCCGGGCCTTGTAGGCGTTATTAAGCCAGATGGGGATATAACGGTCGTCGGCATTCTTGTCGTCCAGGGCGGCAATGCCACCGCAGCCGTAATGGCCGCATACAACAATATCCGGAATCATTAGATGATTAATGGAAAATTCCAGAACAGCCGAGAGATTCCAGTCATTGGTCGCTACGATATTGGCCACATTGCGATGTACAAAAATCTCACCTGGGCGGGTTTGGGTGATGGTGTTAACCGGTACGCGCGAGTCGGAACAGCCGATCCAGAGGACTGTTGGGCGCTGTTGTTTGGCAAGCTCTTCGAAATAATCCCGCTCGCGGCCAAAGACGTCCGATACAAAGCGTTTGTTGCCGTTGAGCAGAGTTGATATCATCCGGACCTCCTTTTTACAATCGCAGATCGGAATTATTGTTTTAATTAGTTTGAGACTATGTTTTTTTTGTTGTTGCGTCAAGCGCTTACAATCTGAATTTGTTTACCTTCTTGCATTAATCTTATGTGAAATGCCATAGTACAGGAACAAGTTCATGGCCGCAGGGCGGAAAGGAGGGAGTGTGTCATTTGTTTATGAGGTGCAGCGACAAGGGTGGAGACTTGAGTGTGGTGACAAAGCTGTCCTGATGTACTGTGGGCGGAAAATCGACTGCATTCTGGTCGATATATCAATCTCGGGCGTACTGGTGAGCTGTGACGACAGCGAAATTGAACTTTTGAATGAAGGCGATGACTGTGGCATTCTGTTGAGCCGGAATAGCGATGAATGTCTCCATGAAATCGGGTGTATCGTGGTTCGTAAGGATGCCGGCAGAGTTGGACTACAGTTTCCCGGTGAGGTGTGACGGGGGAAAGCGTGGTGTGTTTCATGAAGAGTTTTCTGTTGTCCATGGTGGCTGTTCTTTTCTTTGCTCCGTTTGCTCTGGCTGAAAATTCTGTGAAGGAGGCTGGCCGCGAGATCGGACAAGGTTTCAAAAAAGCTGGCAAGGAAACCGGACAGGCTTTTAAAGAGGGGGGCAAAGAGGTCGGCCAGGCATTTAAGGAAGGTGGAAAGGAGATCGGTCAGGGCTTCAGAAAATTGGGGAGGGAGACCGGTCCCGCCCTGAAGGAAGCTGGCAAGGAAACCGGTCAGACTGCCAAGGAATCAGGAAAATCGATTGGCGAATGGTTCAGGGGGATCGGTCGTTCCTTTAAAAAGTTCTTTACCGGTGCCCGCTAGGTCTGACGGCCGCAGAGTTGTTCCTATATTCCGGCAGCACATCCCGCCCCTTTGTTTGTGTGACATTCTTAACGTCATTTCTGCTGCATAACTATTTACTTTTTATAGACAAATAAGTATAGTCCCATTCGCCGTGCGGGTAATGATCCTGTCGTCCAGCTGTGTTGACGGATACGGACCCCGTCCGGTCGTATTACCCGGTATTTATATCGAGGAGCGGCTTGTGCAATCTGTCCGTGCTGGTTGTACTCGTTTCTGAAAAATACCAGACACCCAATTATCACTATCTGCAGAATTTCTCTAAGTGAAACCCTATGCATGGTTTACTGACATCAAAATTGGTCCGGATGCCCTTCGTTGTGACGCTGGTTGTTCTGATCGAGCTGCTGACGGGGTGGAATTCCCATGCCTACCGTCCTGAATCCCCTGCACCGCGCAGGGGCTGTACTCCCTATTCCATCAAGGGGAAACAGTACCGGCCGCTTTCAACCCATGCCGGTTTTGTACAGGGCGGGGCTGCCAGTTGGTATGGCAGTGATTTTCACGGTAAGGAAACCAGCAGTGGCGAAATATATAATATGCACGCCATGACAGCCGCTCACAAGACGCTTCCGCTGGGGGTATATGTCAGGGTGCACAATAAGAAGAACGGCCGGCAGATTGTTGTCCGGGTTAATGACCGTGGGCCTTTTGTAGATGGCCGGATTATCGACCTTTCCTATTCGGCCGCCAAAAATCTTGGTGTCGTAAACTCGGGAATCGCTCAGGTAAAGATTGAAGCTTTGGGTTTTTTGGGAAAGGGTCAGAAAGGGCGCACTCATTATCGTGCACCCTTGAACTATGATACCGGGATGTTTGTTATACAGGTAGGTTCATGCTCCAGCCTCGAAAATGCCCAGAGTATGGCAGAAGATATGCGCAACCAGTATATTTTCACCATGATCCGTGAGGCGGTGGTGAACGGTGAACGCTACTACCGTGTACAGGCGGGGAATTTCGATTCTTTGAAGGAAGCAGAGCGGGTGCGCAAATACTCATCCAATAAGTGGCTTAATTCGGGATTTGTGGTGGCCGTTGACTAGAAAAGCGCACTGCCGGAATACGACGGTGCGCTTGTTATGTCGATGCTGGAATAGGGCTATTGTTAGTTGATGATGGCGGAGGAACCTGTCATAACCGCCTCCATTTTGACCCAGGCGATTTCGTCCAGATACAGAGGGCTATTTTCCGACACGGTTACTTTTGTAGTAGAGGCGCTGGGGTAACGGTTCAAATTGAAGTTACGGCTGTTGAAATTGACCATACGGACAATGGTCAGCAGCAGATCATTCGGGTCAAACTGTTCGGCATGATGATTGGCAACCACGTTGCGGTAAATATCAGGCAGGAACCAGTGATCCATCAAGCGGCATCCGAACTCCACATGCATCTCTGAAAAGACGTTCTGTAGCAGTTCCCTGTCAAGTGTCAGTGCCAATTCCCTGTTGTACACAATCTTTTCCAGAGCCTTGAGTAGATACAGCTTCCCGATGTCGTGGAGCAGGCCCGCCATATAGGCCTGATCGGCAATGTCCTGCTGGCCGGTATTCAGGGCGACCGATTTGCATCCCAGAGCACAGGCATGGGAATGCAGCCAGAGGTCCTGCATGACGTCATTGACAAGCGGGTTTTCGGAAGCGTGCAGCGAGGCGTGCGAGGCTGCCATGGCCAGGTTGGTGATCTGACGGGCACCCAGGCGGATTGCGGCACTTTTGATAGTGTCGCACTTGTTGCGTCCCATATAGGAGGGCGAATTGGCCATACGAAGGACCTGGGCGGCCAGGGCTTGATCTTCGTTGATGGTTCTGACAACATCGAAGATGTCGGTATGCGGCTCGGACATCATCTGCAGCAGGTCCAGCGCGACCGGGTTGAAGACCGGCAGTTCAATTGGTTGCGTACATAAGGCGTAACGGATACGAATATGGACACTCATACGGACTCCTTTCGATGCGCGAAAAAACTATCTTAACTTTTGCACCAATCATGCCGTTTTTCGATTTTCATTATATCAACAATTTGTATGGTGGCAATTACATAATTTGTTAGATAAATTATGTGTTTTTAATAGCTTGGGCCTTTTGTGGAATAGCCTGTTTTTTTAATGAAATTACAGGAAATTGTATTGCCGGACAGTCGTAATTATGAGTTAAGGCCAATTCAGACCGGTGTCAGCTGGCGGAATATTTCTGGCGGGACGTACCTCAGGAGAGGGGTGTTTAACGGTAACGCTACGTGAAATAACGTTGATGCCAAGGCATATTGTACACCATCACGTGTGTGATGCTCCGTCGTGTGCCTGTTGCCGTGTCACATAGGCGGTACTGCGCTGTTCGGCGAAGGTGAGGTGCTCCGTCATGGCCTCGCGGGCCTCGTCGGCATTTCTGGTTTTGATGGCATCCAGTATGCGCTTGTGGTGCCGGTAGAGCAGATGGTGATCGTCGTGGGTCAGATAGACAGCCCGCCAGACGCTCTGCTGAAATTCCTTCATGGCATCAAAAAGGCTCTGCATCAGATGCAACCAGACGATATTGTGGGTGGAACGGGCAATCACGATATGAAAGTTGGCGTCCAGGTCCTCCGAGGGCTTGGCTGTTTCCAGGTTGCGCTGCATCCCGTCAACAATCTCCTCCAGGCGCCGCACATCTTCAGGAAGCGCCCGTTGCGCAGCGTAGTAGGCGGTCCATGATTCCATGCTCTTGCGGACTTCGATGACATCCAGGGCCCGCTCCTGCTGAAAGCGGATCAGCTCGGTCAAGGGATTGCCGGCCGTGGTTTCCACCAGCGACATGACGACTGTCCCGCCCCCCTGGTAGGACATAACCAACCCCGCCGAGGCCAGTATATTCAGCGCCTCACGAACCGAAGGGCGTGAAACCCCGAACATTTCAGCCAATTCACGTTCCGGTGGCAGTTTGTCGCCGGGGGCAAACTCTCCAGCCAGAATTGATGAACGGATCTGGTCGGCAATCTGTGAAGAGACCTTCTTCGGTTTTATGGGCTGGAATTTCATCGGGTGCGATCTTTCCTGGTACAAAAACTGGACAAGCTTCACCTATCTACTACATTTTATACCGGCATGCAACCGTGTCGGATGTGGACGCTCGTTTCCAGGTAACAGATTCTTTGTTTTCGAAGCAAGATATGGTACCTGTTGAGCATGAAAAAGCTGCTTGAAAATTACGATCAGATGGTGTCCCGGGTGGAGACACTCTGCCGGGGAATTCTGGATCTGCTTGCCGGACAGATCACCTGCAGCGCCGGCTGCAGCAGCTGTTGCACCTCCATCACCATTTTTCCGGTGGAAGCGGCTGCCCTGGAAGCCGCTCTGACAGAGCTGCCCGAGGAGCGTCGGGATGCCATCCTTCAGCATGTGCAGGAGCATGCCGACGATGAGCGCTGTCCCCTTTTGCAGGATCACCGCTGTCTGCTGTACAACGCCCGGCCGATTATCTGCCGGACCCATGGCCTGCCGATCATCTATGACAACGGAGACCAACGCACAATCGATTGCTGCCCCCTCAACCTGACTGAATCGGAAGAGCCGCTTTCCGGTGCCGCCGTGATCGATCTCGATCGGCTCAATTCGCTGTTGGTTGCGGTCAACGCCCTGTTCCTGTCCCACACCGATGCCTCCCAGCAGCAGCCCGAACGCCTGACGATTTCCCAGGCTTTGAAAGTGAAACCATGACCTCAATTCGTTTAAAAAAACATGAAGATCGCCGCATCAAAAATGGCCATCCCTGGGTGTTCAGTAATGAGATCGAGCGGATCGACGGACCTCGTGAAGCGGGAGTTGCAGCCGAGCTGTACGACTCCGCCGGCGGTTTTCTCGGCTGCGGCTATTACACACCCCATTCGTTGATAGCCTTTCGACTGCTTTCCCGACAGCGGGCGGATGTGGACAGTGTCCCGTTCTATGAGGGGCGGATTGCCGCAGCGTTATCCCATCGTCAGGCACTCTATCCCGGCATGGGCACCTTCCGGGCGGTGTATGGAGAAAGCGATTTTCTCCCCGGTCTGGTGGTGGATAAGTATGAAGAGTATCTCTCGATCCAGATGCTCTCCGCCGGGATGGATGTACGTCGCGACCTCATCGTGGAGGCACTGCAGCGGGTATATGCACCCAAAGGGATTATTGCCCGTAACGATGTCTCCGTGCGGACCCTTGAAAAGCTGGAGGAAAAAATCGAGATTCTGGCCGGTGAGATCCCTGAGCTGGTGGAGATGCGGGAAAACGGACTACGCTTCATGATCAACCTGCGCGAAGGTCAAAAGACCGGCGGATTTCTGGACCAGAAACAGAACCATCTGCTGCTGCGCGATCTCTGTCGCGGCCGGGACGTGCTGGATTGCTTCTGCTACGCCGGCAGCTGGGCCGTGCATGCCGGACACTTCGGGGCCGCATCGGCTCTGGGATTGGATATTTCGGCCCGGGCCGTGGCACAGGCTGCGGGAAATGCCGAATTAAATGGCGTTGCTGACCGTGTCCGTTTTGAAGAGTGTGATGTCTTTGAGCGACTGAGGTCACTTAAACATGAGGGGCAGGCTTTCGGCGTGATCATCATGGACCCCCCGGCCTTTGTCAAAAGCCGTAAAAATATCGCCGAGGCCACCAAAGGGTATCTGACCGTCAACCGTCGTGCCCTGGAGTTGCTTGAGCCGGGTGGCTATCTGATCACCTGCTCCTGCTCATACCACATGGGGGTAGAGCCCTTCCGTGAGATGCTGGTCAACGCTGCCCGCCTGGCCCGCCGTGAGGTGCGTCTGGTGGCAACCTGTTCCCAGGCCCCGGACCACCCGGTGCTACTGTCATTTCCGGAGTCGGAGTACCTTAAATGTTTTGTGCTGCAGGTGGTTTGATAGAAAGCGAGGGTGTCATGATCAAAGGGAGCGAAATTCGAAAACCGGGCCATGAAGTCGAACAGATTTTAGTGGATCGCTGGTCTCCGCGGGCCATGTCCGGTGATGATATTTCAAGCGGAGAGTTGCAGAGACTGTTTGAAGCGGCCCGCTGGGCGCCGTCATCCATGAACAACCAGCCCTGGCGCATGCTGTATGCAACCCGTGGCAGCAGCCACTGGCCGGCGTTTTTTGATCTGCTGGTGGACGCCAACAAAGTCTGGTGCAGCAAGGCCGCCGTATTGGTGGTGTTCGTCTCCAAGGCCGTCCTTGATAACGGCAAGCCCTGCCGGACGCACTCCTACGATGCCGGTGCGGCCTGGATGAGTCTGGCGCTGCAGGGATCTGCAATGGGTCTGGTTGTGCATGGTATGCAGGGTTTTGATTATGATCGGGCCAGGGTTGAGCTGCATATTCCTGATGAATATCAGGTGGAGGCCATGGCCGCGGTCGGCAGGCCGGGAGCGGTTGAGGAACTGCCGGAGTTATTGCAGGCCCGCGAAATTCCCAGTGACCGGAGAGTATTGGGATTGTCTGTCTGCGAGGGGCCGTTTTCTCTGTGACGTGTGAAACTGAAACGGGAAGAACATTCGTCATCGGCGATGTTCATGGCTGTTCCGCAACGTTGCGGAACATGGTAGATGAGGTCCTGCAGGTTTCATTGCGGGACCACATATATTTGCTTGGCGATCTGATCGACCGGGGGCCGAACAGCAAGGGTGTTCTGGATTTTATCTTTGAACTCCGCCGGCGCGGCCTGTCCGTCAACAGTGTGCGCGGCAACCATGAAGAGATGTTCCTGAATGCCGGTGAGCACCACAAATTCCTGGATATGTGGACTTCCAACGGTGGTCTGGAAACTCTGGAAAGTTTTCAGGCCGACGGCCCCGGTGATATTCCGCACGAATACCGGGAATTCCTCCGGTCTCTTCCGCTTTACATAACGCTGGAAAATTTCATCATCGTACATGCCGGCCTGAATTTTGAGCCGCTGAATCCCTTTGACGATACCAGTGCCATGCTCTGGACCCGCTCCCCCTTCGTGGACCCGCAAAGAATCCGCGGCCGCAGGTTGATCTGCGGTCATACTCCGGTATCTCGCGCTTCGCTTGAAGCCTCATTGGGCAGCAGCAAAATCATGCTCGACAATGGTTGTGTCTTTGGAGGAAAGCCTGAAAAGGGTAGTCTGGCGGCGCTGGAACTGGAAAGCATGGCGGTCCATTATCAGGAATGTATCGATCAGTAGCGCCCGGCAGGATATATTCTGTCGTACTGCTGTGCTATCATCCCGCCATGTATTCGCTCCCCCTCCAACAGCGCCTGGAAATCCTGGCTGACAGTGCCAAGTATGATGTCTCCTGCTCGTCCAGCGGCAGCAACCGTGCCGGAAAAGTAGGCGCGCTTGGCAGTACCGCATCCTGCGGTATCTGCCACAGCTGGAGTGCCGATGGCCGCTGCATCTCGCTGCTGAAAATCCTGCTGACCAATTCCTGTATCTACGATTGCGCCTACTGCCTCAACCGCAACTCCAGCGACATCCCCCGCGCCGCCTTCACACCCGACGAAATTGTCGATCTGACCATGAACTTTTATCGCCGTAACTACATTGAGGGGCTGTTTCTCAGTACCGGTGTGATCCGATCGGCTGACTACACCATGGAGCAACTGATCGCCGTAGCCCGGCGGCTGCGTGAGGTGGAACGCTTCAACGGTTATATCCACCTCAAGCTGGTGCCGGGTGCTGACCCGGCCCTGATCGCCATGGCAGGACGGTATGCCGACCGGCTCAGCATCAACATTGAACTTCCCAGTCGTCAAAGCCTGGCGCTGTTGGCACCGGACAAACCGCGTGAATCGGTGATCGCCCCCATGCGGCAGGTCAGCGGCTTGCTGATTGAATCACAGGCAGCCCGCAAGGAGTCGCGCAAGGCGCCACGCTTTGCCCCGGCCGGCCAGAGTACCCAGCTGATCGTGGGGGCGACGCCGGAGAGCGATCATCAGATTATTATCCTGACGGAGGGACTCTACAAACGCCTGGAGCTGAAACGGGTCTACTACTCGGCCTTTGTGCCGGTCTCCCGTGACAACCGCTTGCCGGCCATGCCAACGCCGCCCCTTCTGCGGGAACACCGATTGTATCAAGCCGACTGGTTGCTCCGATTCTACGGATTTTCCGCCCACGAACTGCTGGATGAAAGCCACCCCAACCTGGATATGCGCTTCGATCCCAAGAGTGACTGGGCGTTGCGGCACCTGCAGCTGTTCCCGGTGGAGGTTAACCGGGCCGATTACGAGGTTTTGCTGCGGGTGCCTGGGATCGGGGTCCGCTCGGCCCAGCGCATTGTGCAGGCCCGCCGTGGGACACGTCTGGGTGAAATTGATCTGAAAAAATTGGGGGTGGTTCTGAAGCGGGCCAAGTATTTCCTGACCGCCGGGGGTCGCTATCTGGGCGGAATCAAACTGGATGCTCCGGGCCTCGTGGAGAGGCTTCTGGCGCCAGCAAAACGGCCTGCCCGACTGGACCAGCTGGAGCTGTTTGCTACCGTGCCGGATGTGTCCGCCCTGACGGGGGAACTGTAATGGCACTCTATTCCTACGACGGCAGTTTCGAGGGCTTCCTCTGTGCCGTGGCCGAGTGTCTGGATGGGTGTGTCGGGGAACCGGAATTCGTCCGCGCTGGTGAAGCCAGTGAAGTGGGATTATTCACCGGCGAGATCATTGAAATTGACACGCATCGTGACGCTGCCCTGTCTTTCCGCAGCAGATTCGTTAAGGCGGTTTCGCAGGATGCCTTTGCCACGGCCCGCTACGCCTTCCATAGTCAAAAGAAGGGCATTGAGCGCCTGGTGTGGGACTATCTGCTGCTTGGGCTGAAGGTTGGGCGGGGTTTGGAAGGTCTGCTGACAACGGAACCGGTCCATTCCATCAATCGCATTGCCCGGCATGTTTCCTATGAAGCCCACAAGTTCAAAGGATTTGTTCGCTTTCGCGAGGTGACGGCCGGGTTTTTGTATGCGGCCATTGAGCCGGAGGCCGATATTCTGGGACTGATTGCGCCCCATTTTGTCGGGAGAGTCGGCGATCGCCCCTGGATGATTCATGATCTGCGGCGATGTCATGCGGCGGTTTTTGACCTGCGTTCATGGCGGCTGGTCCGGGATGTGGAACTGACGGCCGAGCCGGGTATTACGGCCGCTGAACATGAGTATGCCGCTCTGTGGCAGCGCTATTTCCAGCACCACGCCATCGCAGAGCGGCATAATCCAAAACTGCAGCAGAAGCATGTTCCGCTGCGGGTCAGAAAACATCTGACAGAGTTCCTACCGGGTTCAGATCAAGGATGATCTCAAGGCGGCGAGGATTGAGGCTGCGAGGCGTACATGTGTGTACGTTGAGCGGCCGAAGACGAGCCAACGAAGAGAGGGCCTTGATATGGAACCGGTTTAAAGCCCCGAAATATCCCGGTCCTTGGGATACTCCACTACAATTCCGAAGGTCAGTTCCCGCTTTTCTCCCGCCTTTAACGGCAGCTTCCAGGTCAGGCGGCCGTCGTCCTTGATTTCATCCGGCTTGATGGACGGTTCGTCCAGGGTTACCTTGATTTCGGCATCACCGGCCAATGGCATCTGGTCGCGAATTGTCACGGTCTGGGCTTCCCCGCGGAAGTTGACCGCCTCGATCCGGTAGCGGTAGCTCATGCGGTTCTTGCCGAACAGCCCGGCTTCCTTGTGCTGTTTCAGCTCCTCACGTTTGACCGTCACCTGCTCATCACTGCCGAAGAACATTTCAAATTTTTCTCCAGCGGCCACTTTCTTGAGGTAGGAGCTGCCGGTAAAGGTGTTACCGGTGAAGATGTTGGCGCGTCCCGGCAGCAGTGGATAGCTGGCACGATTGACAATCTCTGATTTGAGGTAGGTCAGCGGGGAGAGCTTGGGGGTCGCCAGGAATTCCAGGTTGACCGGAAACTGCTCCATGGCCACCACCGAGCTATGCTGGCGGTTGTCCGAGGGGATATCCACCGGGCGGGGGATGCGGAAACTGACGGAGGTCTGCTCACTGCTGGTCTGGGCCGTGAGATACTCGGCTGGTGCGTCTTCTTTCATCAGCTCGCGGGCGTCGGACTCTTCCCTGTCCATCATGGCCAGGGCTTCCATCTTCTTGGCCCGCATGGGGGCCGGGGCTGACATCACCGGGGCGGCCATCGGCATGGGGCGGTAGAAGGAGAGCCGCCAGGGGTACAGTTCGGGAGGTGCCCCGCCGGCCGCCGGTCGGGCGGTGGAGAGGTTCATCTCCACGTTGCTCCAGTCCTCGCCGGTCAGTTGGCGCACCAGGGCACGGAAGGTCAGGCCGGTGGTTTTGCCATCCGTTGCCAGACGGACATCGTAGGCCGGCTCCCAGCCGGCCTGGCCGGTCACCGCCGAAAGGGCAAGCACCAGGTTCCCGGCACGGCTTACCTCCAGAGTGACTTCAACGGTCTTGCCCTCCTTGCGGCCGGCACCATTGATTTCGTCACGCTGACGACGCAGGGCATCAATCTTGTCCTTGATCTGGCGTTTTTCACCATCCAGATCACGGCTTGATTCCTCGGCCTTGGTCACGCCACTTCCCACAAAGGCGGAGGCTTCCTGCAGTTCTGCTGCGGTGGGCTTACCGAGCGCCAGTTCCTTGGAGATGCGATCACCCCAGGCTACGCGAATCGAATCCAGGAAAGATTTCTGGGAGGCCAGGCCGGCCTTGCGGGCGTCCACGGAAGCGGATTGGCGTTCCAGGGCCCGGATTTCGTCGTCAATCTCCTTGACGCGCTTGTCGCCACTCTTTTCCAGGAACTCCCGTTTGACCTCCAATCCGAGGATTGTGACGCCGGCGGTTCCTTTCCCTTCGACCCGTACGGAATCATCCTGGATTAGGGGAGGCAGATTGCCGAAGGAAACCACGTAGCTGCCGGGCTGGAAATTCAGGCTGGCGCTGCGGGTGGTCATGGCCCGGTCGGAATAAACGGTTACGTGTGAAATACGGTGCGAGGCCTGAAGGCGCTGCAGATCAGCGCCGAAGGCAAGGGTCGGGAGCAAAATCAGGATTACTAGCAGTGGTGTGCGGAGTGGTGCAGACATGTCTTTCTCCTTGTGCGTTGGTTCGGATGCTCTGGAGTGGAGAGTATACCAGAAACAGGGGGCCATGCACGCAGAGAAGTTATGGGTATATTAGCAGGTCGCCAAGCGGACCGTGCCCATGGCGGGGGCCGGGCAGCTTTTCAGTACGTAGATCCCGGATGGATTCAATGCCTCGATCAGGGCCTTCTCTCCGGCAGGGAGTTCAAAGTTTTTTCCGGTGCGTACCAGATAATCCTGGCCGTCATTCTTGGTCAGCCAGAGCTGACCGCTGGTACAGCGTAAAACCAGCCCCACAGCGCCACCGTCCAGTTGTATCACTTCGCCGGTTTTCAGATAGCATTCCATGGCATCCTCCTTGATCTGGAATGGGAATTGTTTGTCATGGTTTGCATCCTATACCGCTCTCACATCTAAAAACAGATACAGTAAATATGATTTGTTACCGGTACAGTTGTGTGATATCTGAACTGTACCCACAGGAATAGCTCGCAACTGTACCTTTTTGATGACGAATATGATGGGGTATCCTGACGATATGATCGAGACCGTGAACAGTACCCACAGTATGGCGCCACTCTACGAGCGGGTGGCAGGAGAGATGGCCGGATTGATCGAGCAGGGCACCTTCCGGGCCGGTGACCGGGTGCCCTCCATCCGCCAGTCCAGCCGCCGTTTTGATGTCAGTATCAATACGGTTATGCAGGCCTATAATCTGCTGGAAGACCAGCGCCTGATCGAAGCCCGCCCCCAGTCCGGCTATTATGTCCGGGCCCGGGCCCTGGAGATCCATGAGCCAGATC
Organism: uncultured Geobacteraceae bacterium; assembly: GCA_942493195.1. Classification (GTDB taxonomy): domain Bacteria; phylum Desulfobacterota; class Desulfuromonadia; order Geobacterales; family Pseudopelobacteraceae; genus CAIPTY01. The sequence continues at coordinate 788,305 of OW818669.1, forward strand.
TGCCGTTGAAGGGGGTGCTGAAACCGGCCACGGTTACGGTCAGTGATCTCTGCCAACAGGTTATCAAGAACATGATGAATCCTGACCTGTTGCCGCTCTGGAGTGCCATTCCCCATGTCAGCAACCTGCCGGTGGAAAAACTCAATCGCATGATGGCCAGCGAAACCAGGCGCCATGGCAAGCAGTGTGTTTCCTACCTGATGACACCGGGCTATGACCGCCTGCGGGTGCAGGTAGCCCAGCGCGGCCTGGTGGCCGGCATCAGCGCCGGGCCCGACGAGGTCCTGATTACCTCCGGCTGTGTGGAGGCGGTCATGCTGGCCCTGCGGGCCACCTGCCGCGCCGGCGATACCATCGCCGTGGAATCCCCCTTTTATTTCAATTTTTTGCAACTGATTGCCGACCTGGGGCTGAAGGCCCTGGAGATTCCCAGCACGCCCCGGGAAGGAATCAGTATCGAGGCGTTGCGCTATGCCATTGAGCACAACAGGGTCAGTGCCTGTCTGGTGATCCCCAGTTTCGGCAACCCCCTGGGGAGCCTGATGCCGGATGATCGCAAGCGTGAACTGGTGGATCTGCTGGCGCGCCATGAAATCCCTTTGATCGAGGATGACATCTACGGCGACCTGAGTTTTTCCAATGAGCGTCCCCTGGCCGCGAAATCATTTGACCGCAAGGGGCTGGTGATCTACTGCTCATCATTCAGCAAGACCCTGACCCCCGGCTACCGCGTGGGGTGGACCATTGCCGGACGTTATCAGGGGGAGATGGAACGGCTGAAGATCCTGATGAATGTGGCCACCTCCTCCCCGCCGCAGTTGGCCCTGGCCGGCTTCATGGCCGCCGGCGGCTACGATCACCATCTGCGCTCCATCCGTCGCATCCACGCCCGCAACATCTCCCTGATGACGGATGCCGTCGGGCGCTATTTCCCGGAGGGGACGCGCATGACCCGACCGGCGGGGGGCTTTATCCTCTGGGTGGAGATGCCGGAAGGAATTGACGCGATCACCCTGTTTCATCAGGCCCTGGAGCATGGCATTGGTATTGCCCCCGGCCCGCTTTTTTCGCTGACGGAAAAATATGGAAACTTTATCCGCCTGTCGGCCGCGTTCTGGGATGAGCATATTGAACAGGGAATTAAGGTCCTGGGTGAGTTGGCACGGGGACTTCAGATGGGGTAAGGTAGGTTGACATAAGCGGTTTGAAACAGAACGACCCCGTCGGATAGCACTTCCGGCGGGGCCGGTTTTTGATTATTTTCCTGAGCGGGGGCGGGGCGTCCGGCCGGTTCCGCCGGGACGCTGGCCCTGGGCAGGTCTGGAGTCGGGACGTGCAGCCGGTTTTGCGGAGCGGGCCGGTTTTGGCCGCTGGTCAGCGGGTGCCTCTGCTGTTGTTTTCGGTTTTGGGCGCGCACCCGGTTTTGCACCCGGCTTGGCCGCAGGTCTGGGTCCGGATTTCATCCAGGGCTGTTTGTTGCCCCCCGATTTGGACATGCCCGGCTTTTGCGGGCGGGCGATGCTGACGACAATCTCCCGGTCGATCAGATAGGCACCGTCCAGGGTTTCAACGACCTCTTCCAGGCTGACGCCTGACTGCATGCGGACGTAGCCGCAGCGCTTGAACTCACCCGTATCGGGATCGATGATCAGGTGCACCGAGGTAACCGTGCCCATGACGGAAAACAGCTTCCAGACGTCCTCTTCGGTGGCATTCTCCGAGATGTGTCCTACATAAATTTCTTTAGCCATGATCTGTTCCTTTGTTTTATCCGAACTACTTCTTTTCTCTGTGAATTGCAAACGGTCCCCAGGTCTGATCAATGGACATGAGTTCCAGGGTGTTGATGTTGACATGTGCCGGGCGATTGACGGCCCAGGCCACGGTTTCGGCAATATCTTCCGCTGTCAACGGTTCGGTACCCTCATAGACGCTGTCTGCCTTGGTCTGGTCCCCCTTGAAGCGCACCTTGGAAAACTCGGTTTCGGCCATGCCGGGCTGGATGCAGGTCACCCGCACCCGCGTTCCCAGCAGGTCGCAGCGCAGGTTGCGGGAAAACTGGGTCACAAAGGCCTTGGTACCGCCGTAGACGTTGCCACCGGGGTAGGGCCAGGCACCGGCTGTGGAGCTGATATTGACAATATGGCCGCGGTTGCGGGCCACCATGCCGGGCAGGATGGCGTGGGTGCAGTACATCAGCCCCTTGATGTTGGTATCCACCATGGTTTCCCAGTCGTTCAGGTCCACCTGGTGGGCCGGCTCCATTCCCAGCGCCAGGCCGGCGTTGTTGAGCAGTACGTCGATGTCACGGAAACGCTCCGGCAGTGAATCCACAGCTCCCTGTACTGCTTCGCGGTCACAGACATCCAGCGGGATGATATGGATGTCCGCCGTTGCGCCGAGCTCTTCCTGCAGAGCCAGCAAGGGATCAATCCGGCGTGATGTCAGGATCAGGCGGTTGCCCGGTTGAGCAAAGATCCGGGCACAGGCGGCGCCAAAGCCGGATGATGCACCGGTAATGAAGACCGTTTGTCCACTCATGTGGTTACCTCCCGATTCGTGGCCTGTTGCTGGACAGAAGCCAAAAGTATTGATCGTACGATGCCATGCGCTTCGCAGGCCGCCAGAAGATTTTCCGGCAGTGGTGCGCAGACGGTCAAAGGGGTGCCGGTGGGAAGCAGCAGCGCCGTCCTGAAGGAGTGCAGGGCAAAGCCTTCGTAGCCGGGCAGCACACCGCCACCGTAGCGGCTGTCACCTAGCACCGGATGGCCGATGCTCTCCAGGTGGCGTCGGATCTGGTGCATGCGCCCGCTGATGGGTGTTACTGCCAGCAGTGAGCAGTCAGAACCTGTCAGCAGAATTTCATAGCGGGTTTCCGATTCCTTCTCATCCAGCGGTTCGTTGATGACCCCGCTGGCGGGTGGTACACCGTTCACTAGGGCCAGGTAAAGCTTGTCCAGGCCGGTCTCCTTGACCTGGCGGCCGTGGATGCCGGCTGACGAGGAGCTCTTTGCCAGAATAACGGCACCTGAGGTCCCGCGATCGAGGCGATTGACCGGATAGAGTTTGCACGCTGTACCGCGCCAGCTCATATAGGCGGTACCCTCCTCGACCAGATCCCCATCTAGTTCAGCGGTGCGGTGCATGGCCAGTCCGGCCGGCTTGTTGACAATCACGATCTGGTCGTTCTCGAAAAGGATGTCAAGTAGCGGACGCTCGTCATGCAGCAGGGTAGTCAGTGTGGCGCTCTCCTTGAGGGTGACGATGTCTGCGCAGGCCAGGAAGGTGTCAGGCGTGGCACTGCTGCCGTTGAGCCTGGCGGCGCCGTTCTTGATCAGCTTGCGGGGATAGCCGGAGGGCGCCGTCGGCAGGAGCGTCCGCAGGAAACTTTCCAACCGGCGGCAGTGATCCAGTGAAGTGATGGTGTAGGAAAGCACAGGTCCCTCCGATCAGAGGGTGATGCGGCGGTCAATCATCAGGTTTTTGAGCGAGCGGTCGTAGCTGCGTTCGCCGTCCGGGGTGAACATGCAGCCGGTGGCCTCACCGCGCTCGCGGTGAAAGGCAACGCACTGGCAGCAGTTGCCCTTGCGGGAACAGTTGGTGTACGTACATTTGCAATCGGCGCCGGTTCTGGTGCAGGACATGGTTTCCTCGCAGAATAAAAAAGAAAGACGTTCTCACGAAGGCACAAAGACACAAAGAAAATGAATCAGTTGTCGTGTCCTTTGTACCTTCGTGAGACCAATGGATTTTAAATAATTTTGTTCAGAGGGTATTCGATAATTCCTTCGGCGCCCAGCTTGATCAGCTCCGGCACAATCCGGCGCACCTCTTTTTCGGACATGATGCTTTCAATGGAAAGCCAGTCGGATTTGTAGAGATGGGAGACTGTCGGATTTTTCAGGCTTGGCAACATGGTGGTGATGGCTTCGATCCTGTCGGCCGGAGCATTCATCTTCAGGCCGACCATCCCTTCGGCGGCGAGGGATGATTTCAGCAGTGTGGCAATCTGGTCGATCTTGGCACGTTTCCAGGGATCCTCCCAGGCGGCCTTGCTGGCGATCAGGACCGGAACGGACTCCATCAGTTCGCACACAATCCGCAGGCCGTTGGCCTTGATGGTCGAGCCGGTCTCGGTTACCTCAACAATGGCGTCACAGAGGCCATCGACAACCTTGGCCTCGGTGGCCCCCCAGGAAAACTCTACGTTGACCGGGATATTGCGCTCGGCAAAGTAGCGTTTGGTGAAGCCGACCAGTTCGGTGGAAATGGTGGCGCCGTGCAGATCCTCCGGTCCCTGAACCTTGGAGTCGCCGTTCACAACCAGCACCCAGCGGGCCGGGCGGCGTGACACCTTGGAATAGACCATTTCACAGACTTCGATGACATCGGAGTCGTTCTCGCGGACCCAGTCGCGGCCGGCAATACCGGCATCGATGGTGTTGCGCTCGACGTATTTGGCCATTTCCTGCGGACGGATCAGCTTGCAGTTCATGTCCGTATCGTCCACTGCGGGAAAATAGCTGCGGGATGAAATACTGATCTGCCAGCCGGCTTTCTTGAAAAGCCCGACGGTTGCTTCTTCCAGGCTCCCTTTGGGGATGCCGAAGTTAAGTATGGTGCTCATTGGATAGAATCCTTTCCGAAGAATTAGATCGTGAAAAAATTAAACGTCATACAAGGATGCTCAGGATATACATTCAAAGGCTACAGACGGGGACAGAACCGGGTTTACGAGACGTTATCCTGTAGATCCTGATTATCTTTGTAAATGTGGGTTTATGCCTTTTTGTACACGTCGTCCGGGTTGAAGAGCGGCTTGCTGTGTTCTACCCATTCACCGTTTTCCCATTTAACGTAGAAACAGCTGCGATTACCGGTGTGGCAGGCTGCCGGACCATTCTGCTTGACCTTGATGATGACAGTGTCAGCGTCACAGTCGGTCAAAACCTCGATCACATCCTGGGTGTTGCCGGACTCTTCGCCCTTCATCCAGTATTTGTTGCGGGTGCGGCTGAAGAACCAGGTTTTGCCGTCTTTCAGGGTCAGGTCGAGGGTCTTTTTGTCCATGAAGGCCACCATCAGAACTTCACCGTTTTCATAATCCTGAATAACAGCCGGGATCAGGCCCCCCATTTTTTCAAAATCGATCTGGATCACGTCTGCTCTCCTTGTGCTGTGTAATGGTGCGGAAGTATATGAATTTGTGTGGACAAATGCAAGCATGCCCTGATTGATCAAATAAAAAAGGCGCCCTGTTGAGGCGCCTTCTTGAATGGTGGCTGCTCAGGGACTCGAACCCCGGACCTAGCGAATATGAGTCGCTTGCTCTAGCCAGCTGAGCTAAGCAGCCATTTGAAAACGCCCCTTCGGTGGAAACCGAAGAGGCGAAAATATTTTGGTTGCGGGGACAGGATTTGAACCTGTGACCTTCGGGTTATGAGCCCGACGAGCTACCAGACTGCTCCACCCCGCGACAATGAGGAAAGACGTTAATACCCCAGCTGGAATCATAGGTCAAGATGTTTTTTTGAAGTAATTTGGATTGTTAATAAAAAAGCCGGATAAACGGTGTGTTACGAAATAAAAAATATTGAAAGTGTTCCGTGTGTTGTAGGGACAGGATGGCGGCCGATGCATCTACGGGAGGAACCGCTGAAAAACCTGATTGGACAGCAGCATGCCGCGCCGTGTCAGGTGCACTTTCGACGAATCAGCAGCAAGCAGCTCCTGGCGCTTCAGTGTCTCCAGCTCCCGGCCGAATACATCGCTGAGTGGAATACCGAATTCCTGCTCGAAGGAGTCTGGGGCAACTCCATCGGACATGCGCAGTCCCAGGAACATCCATTCTGCCATGGCATCGGCGCGGGTGAGGGTGGTTGTGTCGCAGCGCGGAAATCCATTGCGCTGCAGGGCGTCGTTGTACTCGTGCAGGTTGGCCAGGTTGCCGAAACGTGTGCCGCAGGGGCCGTCCTTCAGGAACGAATGCGCCCCGGCACCCAGGCCGAGATAGCCGTCCCTATGCCAGTAACCGCTGTTATGGCGGCTGCGGAAACCGGGCCGGGCGAAGTTTGCAATCTCGTAGTGTTCGAATCCATGGGCTGTCAGCAGCTCATCGGCTTCTTCGAACATGTCGACGGCGAGGTCTTCATCGGGCAGCAGGGGGCTGTCACCGGCATAGCGCTCGGCAAAAGGCGTCTGATCTTCAATGCTGAGACCGTAGACGGAGATGTGTTCCGGGGCCAGTTTCAGGGTGTGCTCAAGGTCGCTGCGCCAGAGCTCATGTGTCTGTCCCGGCAGGGAGTTGATCAGGTCGATACCGATATTGTCAAAGCCGGCCCGGCGGGCCTCACCAAAGGCAATTCGGGCTTGCTCTGCCGTATGTATACGCCCAAGCGTTGTGAGCAGATGATCGGCGAAGGATTGCACTCCCAGGGAGAGGCGGTTGACGCCGCACTGCCGCAGTCTCTGCAGTGTATCGAAGCAGACTGTCCCGGGATTGGCTTCTACGGTTATTTCAGCAGTTAGCGGCAAGCCGAAGAGTGAATCAATCTGCTGCAGGATGCCGGCTATCAGTTCAGGCGGCATAAGCGAGGGTGTTCCCCCGCCGAAGTAGACAGAGTCCACACCCTGGGGAGCTGCTGAGGTCCGGGCGGCCAGATTCATCTCATGGCATAGCAGGCTTGCATATTCGGCCAAGTCGCTGTTACTGGAATAGGGTTGGGAGAAAAATGCGCAGTAGGGACATTTTTGGCGACAGAACGGGATGTGTATATAAATGCGCGAGAACATAATGAATTGCAATTTTATCCGGAATAGGTAGAATAAGTCCACTTTTAACTTATCTAAGGAGAATTGCCATGAAACGTGCTGTCTGTCTGATGGCGGCCTTTGTAGCGCTGTTGCTCGTAACCGTATCTGCCCAAGCGGAGGGCAAGGGTGAGCAGCTCTTCAAACAGAAATGTGCCATGTGTCACGTCGTCAAGGGTAGGGGGGGTGCCATTGGTCCCGAGCTCACAAACGTGGCTTCACGGTTAAAGGATGGCGATATTAAGGGGCAGCTTGAAAATCCCAAAAAACGGAATGCATCAAGTTCGATGCCCTCCTTCAAAACCCTCCCGAAATCCGATATGGATGCCTTGCTAGGCTATCTGAAAACATTAAAGTAACCGCAGGGCCTGCTGCCTGGGCAGGCCTTTTTTATTTGAGGTCCCATGCGACTTAAAGAAGAGCAGATACACCGTTTGGCTGAGAAGGTTTACAATGATCTGTCCAGCGCCGGCCTGATTACGCCGCGTCGCGAACGGGGAGCTGTGGTTGATGGAATGGCCAAAGCCATCGCCGGCGACATCAACGCGGAACAGGCGCTTGAGCGGGATGCCGAGCGGCTGCTGAATGAGACTATTGCTGGCTTGGGGCGGGCTGCCGTTGAAATTGACCGGCGCAAGATGCTCCGCATGATCAAGGAAAAGCTTGCCAAAGAGCGGAAGATCGTACTGTGAGGGATCTATGAGTGTTTCCGAGGACCGCGTGTCCCATGTGGCCCATATGATTGTTGAGCGTATCTGGCGCGATGATCTGGCCGATCTGGTGGATGAGCGGCGCGCATTGGAGTGTATCAAGGGAACTCTGACGGCATATTTTCACGTTGCCGAGGAGATCGAAGAAGCGGTGCGGGCTAAGCTGAAAACAAAGGTCCCCGGCAGTCGCGACTGGGAAATTCTTTACAGCAAGTACTATCAGGAAGAGTTGGCCAGACGAAAGTGGTAGGACGGCAACGGCCGTCAATTGTTACCGTTTAATCAATTCAATGGCCAAGGGCGACCGCCCAAGGCCATTTTTAGCGAAAGGCAGGTTTGTTGTATATGGTTCACGTTTCAGGTTTGCTGCTGGTGCTTTTTTCAGTTCTTTTGATCGTTACCCCCGCATCAATTTCCGCCGGTGCCGCGGATCTGCTGGGGCAGGCTGCCAATCAAATGCGGGAGAAGGACTACGCCGATGCCGTCAAGAATGCCCGGCTGGCCCCGGAAACTCCCCAGCGGACATTCCTGCTGGGGGTGGCACTGCTGCGCCAGGGTAAACCCGAAGAAGCCCTGCCGCTTTTGGCTGACGCCGAAGCACGTTTGGCGCTGCTCGGTGATTATGCTGCACTGTATCAGGCCGAATCGCTGCTGAAACTCAGAAAGTTCCCGGACGCGACTGCCAAAGCCGCTTCGCTGTCAAAGTTGTATCCTTCCTCAGTGCTTATCCGCCGAGCCGAAAAGCTGTACGCCGATAGTATCTATGAAGCCGGTGACTTTGCGCTTGCTGCCAAGACCTACCAGGGATTTGTGGAGCGGTATCCCTCCGGTTCCGATTCTGTAGATGCACTTTATCAGTTGGCCCGCTGCCGCGAAGAGTCCGGCGACAAAGGCGGCAGTGCTTCCATTTATCGTACGATCTGGCTTAATAATCCGACTGCCCAGCAGGCCCAAAAGTCACAGGACCGGCTCAAAGAGCTTGAAAAGGGCGGGATTAAGAGCCCCGTATTCAGCGCAGAAGAGCTATTGAAGAGAGCCTCGGTCCTGGCCAATCAGAACGAGCACTCCGGAGCCCTGCGTGTGTTGAAAACAATCCCGGCGGAGGGGCTGAATCAGGCGATCAGTTCGCGTGTCGAGCTGCGAAGCGGTATGGCCTATTATCGCATGAGAAGCTGGAAGGATGCCGAGAGGAGTTTGGCAAAGGCCTCAGTCAGTACATTGCCGGCGATCCGTTCCGAGGCCCGTTTCTGGCTGGCTAAGTCGCTGGAACGCCAGGACAGGAACGAGCGGGCCTATGAGATGTACATGGAACTGGCTGCGGAAGGAAAAAAACAGGAGTATGCCGATGATGCCTTGATGGAAGCGGCCGGATTACGACGGGGGCAGGGTAATTATACCGAAGCGGCCCGTTTGTATCGGCAGCTGACGAAAAGCTGCCCCGACTCCAAGTTCGCGGCACGTTCGATGTGGGAGGCCGGCTGGAGTCATTATCTGGCGGGAGAGTACGCTGTTGCCGCTGATCTTTTCAGGCCGCTTCTCAAGGACGAAGCGGTGCGGGAGAAGGTGCTGTATTGGCTGGCCCGGTCCCAGGAAAATAGCGGAAATCCGGAGGCCGACAGCAATTTCCGTACCTTGCTGGAGGAATATCCGGCCGGATTTTATGCCACCTGGCGGCGTGATACCAAAGGCATTAAGGATATCCGTGAGGCTTTGGGAGGTCGCAATGCCCTGAATGAATTGCCGCAGTTGTCCGGTTTCGACAAGCCGCGTTTACTAGCGATGCTGGGCATGGTGGAGGAGTCGCGGAACGAGATGGCGGCGGCTCGCAAGAAAACCGGTGACAAGAAGTCGATCTTCCCGGGGTTGGCTCGCATTTATTTGGAAATAAGGGATTACAGTTCGGCGATTGCCCTGTTTCTGCAAAACCGCCCTGTTAAATGGGAAGCGCCCAGTCTGCCGCTCTGGACGGCCGGTTATCCGCTGGTCTATGGCAGTCTGGTTGCCCAGCATACCGCCTCGAATGGACTTTCCGAGGGGTTGATCTTCGGACTCATGCGCGCCGAGAGCGGCTTTTCTCCGGCAATCAAATCGCCGGCCGGTGCCATCGGATTGATGCAGCTCATGCCGGCCACTGCCAAGCTGACCGCCCGTGAAAGCGGAACATTCAACCCGCAGAATCTGATTGTTCCGGAGTACAACATCAAGATCGGAACGCGACATTTTCGTGATCTGTTGAAGGAGTATGACGGGGATGTGGTGTACTCGATTGCTGCCTATAATGCTGGTTCCGCAGCGGTAGAACGGTGGAGGAAAAACCTGAAGGGGCTGAAAAAGGATGAATTTATTGAAAGCATTCCTTATCAGGAAACGCGTGATTATGTGAAGAAGGTATATGCCTCTGCTGCAACGTATCGCCAGTTGTATGGCATCAGGTAGAATGAAAAACGGGCTGTGCCGATGCACAGCCCAAATATTGTAAGTGTCGGGTTAGGTCTTGCAGACCTCTTAAAGTGTATCCAGGTCCTTCTCTTTGCGAACGGCATTCAAACCTTCCGCAAGCGGTCTTTTCCACATCCATTCTTTGAATATCGTTCGTAAATCTTCAACGGTAAAGCGTTCTGTAAGGTGGATCAGTTCGCTGTTCTTGAAGTCACGGTCCTGGAACTTCCGCTTTATCTCCGTCAGGTCTTTGCCAAAATAACAGGTGACGTTTGAACCCTTCTTGATCTTAGAGCTGAAAAGAGTGTGCAGGTCGAGAAAAAAGTTGCTGTTGTCCTCCAGATGCGGGTTGTTCTGCAGACGCTCAAGATTCTCTTTCTGTAGTGCAGCTCCCAGTTGCCGGGACATGTCCCCGATTACATCGTACAGGCTTTCAATGTATTGCTGCTGCTTTTCGTAGTGGCGCTTCAGCTTTTCAAGCTGCTCCTGCTGCTGCTTGATAGTTGCATCGGCTTCCTCCAGCTGTTGAGCTTTTTTTCCGAACATGGGGAGAACCTCCTGTCGTGGAAATCATGAAAAAATAAAAGGCACCAAGATTGCTCTGAGTGCCTGAAAATATTTGGAGGCGGCGAGCGGATTTGAACCGCTGAATAAAGGTTTTGCAGACCTCTGCCTTACCACTTGGCTACGCCGCCATGAATAACTGCGAAACGTACTTATATAGAAAAGTTACTCGTGTTGTCAATCCCTATTTAAACTTTATGGCAACTCCGGTTGCCCGGTATTCGGTGGTCGGCATGACCAGATAAGTAATCGTATGCCCGGTAACTTCCGGCAGGATAACTGCGTCAGCGCCCATTTTGGCAGCCTCTTCGCGGATAGCGGTCAGCCCCCAGTCGCGAATGTCGGGGGTCAACTGATAATCGACAATACCATACACCTGGCGGCTGGCCTGAACTCGCCCCAGTGTTTCGTACGGTCTGGAAAGGTCACTCTGGGAAACGATGGGCGGCAGATCGTGCATCGGCGGAAGTGTGATGCAGGCGGTGGTTACAAACGACAGGGATATCAGTAGGATGGAAAACAGCAGGTTTCTGGGCGACCGCATAGTAGTCTGTCCTTATGATTGACGTATTTTTGCTCTGGACAGCAAGCAGGCTGCATGCTACTATTTGCCGCTTTTTCCGGCAACAAAAAAATACTTTTCAACATTAATCTCTAAGGAGCGGAGAAGATGTCAGGTCATAATAAATGGAGCACAATCAAGCATAAAAAAGGCGCAGCCGATGCCAAGCGCGGCAAGGTTTTTACCAAGATCATCAAAGAGATCTCCGTAGCAGCAAAGCTGGGTGGTGCCGATCTTGCGGCCAATCCGCGTCTGAGGACAGCGGTTGACAAAGCCAAAGCCGAAAATATGCCCAAGGACAACATCGAGCGCGCCATTAAAAAGGGTTCCGGTGGTATGGAGGGTGTAACCTACGAAGAGATCGTTTACGAAGGCTACGGTCCGGGCGGGGCTGCTGTGCTGGTTGAGGTCCTGACTGATAATCGCAACCGTTCGGTTTCTGAGGTACGCAGTATCTTTTCCAAGAACAACGGCAATATGGGGGAGGCCGGCTGTGTATCCTGGATGTTCAGCAAGAAGGGGCTGATCATCTATGACAAATCCGTAGATTTTGACCAGCTTTTCGAGGCCGCCCTGGAGGCTGGCGCTGATGATGTGGCCGAGCAGGATGAACAGTATGAAGTAACCACAGAACCCGGCGCATTTATCGAGGTGCGTGAAGCGCTTGCGGCCAAAGGGTTCAAGCATGCCAATGCCGAGACGACGATGATTCCCCAGACACTGGCTGTTCTGGAGGGAAAGCAGGCCGAGAGCATGCTGCGGCTGATGGATAAGATGGAGGACTGTGACGACGTCCAGAATGTTTATTCCAACTTCGATATTTCAGCGGATGAGATGGAAAAGATGATGTAAGTACAAAGGGGGCTTCGGCCCCTTTTGATTTAGTGCGTTAGAAAAAGTTTCACGTATTCTGCGAAGCAGGTCGGGAGGGTAGAATGGAAAAGGCCACCTTTGCAGCCGGTTGTTTCTGGGGTGTGGAAGACGTGTTCGGTGCTGTGCCGGGAGTCGTCACGACACGCGTCGGCTATACCGGTGGGCACACGGAACACCCCTCCTATAAGGACGTATGCACGGGAATGACAGGGCACGCCGAAGCGGTGGAACTGGTCTTTGACCCCGAAGTTGTCTCGTATGACAGGCTGCTGGATATTTTCTGGAAGAGTCATGACCCGACCCAACTCAATCGTCAGGGACCGGACACAGGTACCCAGTATCGTTCGGCAATTTATTGCCATACGCCCAAGCAGCAGGAACTTGCGGAAATCTCTCTGGAGCGGCTTGACAACTCCGGCAGATTGCTTCGACGGATTGTTACCGAAATTGTTCCTGCGGTGATCTTTTGGGAGGCTGAGGAGTACCATCAGAAGTACCACCAGAAACATGGCGGCGGGTGTGGATTCTGATGCGGGTTCTCGGAATTGACCCCGGTTCCCGCATTACCGGCTATGGTGTTGTGGATCAAATTGGCAACAAGTTGGTGCATGTTGACAACGGTGCCATCTTCACCGATAAGGCCGAGGATTTTGCCGGGCGGCTGAAGCGGATTTTCGATGGACTTTCGGAAATTATCACTCAATTCCGTCCCGATGAGGTTGCAGTGGAGAATATCTTCTTCTCAACCAATGTCCAGAGTGCCTTGAAGCTGGGGCAGGCGCGTGGTGCCGCTATTGTCGCTGCCGTCCACGCCGGACTGCCGGTCGCAGAGTACACGGCGTTGCAGGTCAAGCAGGCCGTTGTTGGGCAGGGGCGGGCTGAAAAGGGGCAGGTACAGAAGATGCTCAAAGTTTTACTGCGACTGCCCGAAATTGCCCAGGAGGATGCCTCCGATGCCTTGGCAGTTGCCATTTGTCATATCAACTCCCATGAACTGCGCAGTAAATCGGGGCCGCCCATACCGAAAAGGCGGACCTCCTGGAGGAACTACACACCATGATTGCACTGCTCACCGGTAAAATTGCCCATAAATCGCCGGACCACATAATTTTGGATGTTAATGGGGTCGGCTACCGTGTACTGATTCCGTTTTCTACCTACTATGAACTTCCCGAGGAAGGAATTGCCGGTGTTAGCCTGCATATTCATACCAGTGTGCGGGAGGATGCTATTCAGCTCTACGGCTTTCGCACCCGTTTGGAAAAGTCTTTTTTTCAGCTGCTGATCTCAGTGAGCGGAGTCGGGCCGAAACTGGCCAGGGATATTCTTTCCAATATCCAGCCGGCTGTCTTGGCGCAGGCACTTGGACAGGGAGACATTAACAAGCTTTCCACCATACCGGGTATTGGCAAGAAGACGGCCGAGCGTCTGATTCTGGAGCTGAAGGATAAGGTCGGTAAACTGGATCTCTCTTCCGTGCCGGCTGCAGAGTCCCGCAACATCCCGGCCGGGAACGTGCTTGACGATGTGGCTTCGGCCTTGATGAATCTGGGATACAAGGAACCGCAGGTGAAAAAGGCATTGGCAGGCCTTGATGCCGGCGGCGGAGCCGGTGTCGAGGAATTACTGAAGCAGGCACTCAAAATATTGATGAAGTGACAGTTGTATATTAAGTCAGACAGAATTAAGCACAAAAAAAGGGACTTTACGGGTAATACCCATGAAGTCCCTGATTTTTTCTTTATGGTCGGGGAGACAAGATTCGAACTTGCGACCCCCTGCTCCCAAGGCAGGTGCGCTCCCAGACTGCGCTACTCCCCGACGAAAGAACCATTATTTATCACGGATAGATTGGTTTGGCAACCAGTAAGTTGCATTTGATCTAAATTAATCTTTATCCGGAATGACAAGGGCTGTTTTTCCAAGTTTGGAGGACAATTCCTTGGCTGCTTCATGATCGAGCTTTTTACCAACCCGTACACGATACCACGTACCTTTATCACCTTGATTAGATTCAACAATGTACACATGGTACCCCTTGGCTGCCAGTTTTTTCTTCTGGGTTTCCGCCTCTGATTTAAGGGGATAAGAAGAAACCTGGACCGTATATCCGCCAGTATCACCAGATTTGGCAGTAACCTTATCCGAGGTTGCGGGCTTGTCATTCACTGGTTTTACCACTTCTGGGGACAGCGGTTTGCTCAGATTGGCGGGAATCGGGGCTTGGAGTGGCGCTTTGTTGAGGTCCTCCTTGGCGTTGATCCCGCTTCCCAGGACGTTGTTTTTCTGGCCGCTGGGCAGGGTTTTGTAAAAGCTCAGGGGGGATTCAGATGAGGTTCCCGGTACTGCTGGAGGCTGGCCGGTCGCGGGAACTGTCTGTGGTTGAGCTGTGGCAGGCTGTGGCGTAGGTGGTAGTACTGCCGGCTCTTTCCTTGGTGAATTTTCTAGGCTGGTCTGGGCCGCCGCTGCTTGAAAGGATTTTTTAGCAGATTTCTGAGAGAGGAACCAGCCGGAGCCAAAGCCGGCCATAAAAGTGATCACACCGGTAACGAGAAGTATAGTGGTGAAGTAGCCGTTCGGTTCCTTGCGGGGACGGTTTCCCCCCTGTGGCGACACGTAGGATTTTTTCGGTTCACTGTAGTCGATCCTCATGGGAAGCCCCCTTACATTCTTTCAGGTGCCGTAATACCCAGGATGGTCAAGGCGTTCTTCAGGGTCTGGGCGGTGCGTTTGAGCAAGTATAGCCGGGCAGATGTGAGTGCGGCATCCTCGTTAATCACCCGGTTCTTGTTGTAAAAACTGTGGAAACATCCGGCCAGCTCCGTAAGATAGTAGGTCAGACGATGTGGTTCAAAGTGCAGGGCACTTTCATCAACCGTGTCGGGAAGGGCTGCCAGTAGTTTGATTAACTGCAGTTCCTCTGGGGTTGTAAGAATCGCCAAGGTTTCGGACTGTGGTGTCGCCGGGGCTGTAAAGCCTTTTTCACGGGCATTTTCAAAGATGCTGCAGATGCGTGCGTGGGCATATTGTACGTAGTAGACCGGGTTGTCCGGCGATTGTTCCTTGGCCAGGTCGATATCGAAGACCAGCTGTGCATCGGATTTGCGCATGATGAAGAAGAATCGGGTAGCATCCCGGCCGACTTCGTCGATCAAATCGCGCAGGGTGACATAGCTGCCGGCCCGTTTGGATATCTTGACCTCTTCGCCGCCGCGCATGACGGTGACCATCTGGTGCAGCACATATTCCGGCCATCCTTTGGGAATGCCGCAGTCCAGGGCCTGCAATCCGGCCCGTACCCGGGTAATGGTGCTATGGTGGTCAGAGCCCTGTTCATTGATAACGCGCATGAACCCCCGCTCCCACTTGTCACGATGATAGGCTATGTCCGGTACGAAGTAGGTGTAGCCGCCGTCGCTTTTACGCATGACCCGGTCTTTGTCGTCGCCAAATTCGGTCGTACGCAGCCAGAGGGCGCCGTCCTGCTCATAGGTGTGCCCGTTGAGACCCAGCTGACGTACGGCCTTTTCGACGCGGCCGTTCTGGTACAAGCTGGATTCCAGGGTAAAGACATCAAAGTGGACGTCAAATGCCTTTAGATCCAAATCCTGCTCGCGGCGCAGATAGGCCACTGCAAACTCCTGGATGGCGGCCGTGTTATCGGGGTCACCCAGGGCCGTGACATGCCGGTCATCGGAGTCAACGGTCTCTTTGGCCAGATAGGATATGGCCACGTCCTTGATATATTCACCCTGATAGCCGTCGGTCGGCCAGCGCGGGTCGTCCGGTTCGATCCCCAGGCAGCGGGCCTGCACGGAAAGGGCCAGATTGGTAATCTGCTGTCCGGCATCGTTGTAATAGAATTCGCGGGTTACGTCCCAGCCGCTGGCGTCCAGCAAGCGGCAGAGTGTGTCGCCGATGGCGGCTCCCCGGCCATGGCCGATGTGCAGGGGGCCGGTGGGATTGGCGCTGACAAATTCCACCTGAACCTTCTGTCTGGCTCCGGTGGTGGTTCGCCCGTAGGTGCTCCCTTGGGCCTCGATTTCCAGCAGGGTCTGTTGCCAGGCGCCTGGTGCCACAAAAAAGTTTATGAAACCGGGGCCGGCAATCTCGATCTCTCGCTCCAGCAAACCGCTGCCGGTGCCGATATGTCTTTTCAGGATTTCAGCAATCTGGCGCGGTGCCTTGCGCTCACCCTTGGCGGTCTGCATGGCGATATTACAGGAGAAATCACCATGATCGGGGTTGGCCGGTATACCAATGAGAACGGGGGGGAAGGGCGAGGTTACGAGTTCTTCTGCGGCTGTTGCAGATTGCAGGGCGGTTTCGACAAGTGCTGCTATTCTTTGGCGCATCATTGTTGTTGGGGTTCCTTGTTGTCTGGCGGTGTGAGGGACTCTTCAGCCAGTTCCTTTATGCTGATATCGCGGGAAAAGTCGGGGCAGCGCGCACCGCCGTCGCTGACATTGAACCGCTTATTGCAGTTCTCTCGCCAGGCACAGACGGCACAACTTTGTCGTGACATGGCTTATTTCTCCTGCTGCTTTTCCTGGGGAAACTGGTAGATGACTTCGTTGCTGCGAACCAGCCCGAAGTCTTTGCGGGCAATGCTTTCCAAGTAGCGGCGATCAGTTTTCAGGGCGACTATTTCAAGCTTCAGCTTTTCATTCTCTGCTTTTGCATCGGTCAGGCGGGTATCAATCCTGTTTTTGTCGTGACGCAGTTCATAAATTCGCAACAGGCCTTTATCGCCGAATACCGTAAAAAACAGGATGAAGGCAATGCATCCGGCCGGAATCAGGTAGATCCGTTTTTGAAAGGGAAGCTTCATGGGTTACCCCTTGCCAAGCCTGCAGGCAAAATAGTCGGCTGTGCGCTGTAATCCGCTCTCCAGATCAACTTCCGGTAGCCATCCCAGCCGGTTGCTTGCTAAAGAAATGTCGGGACGTCGCTGTTTGGGATCATCCTGGGGCAGTGGATTATGGATGATGCCGGATTTTGATCCGGTTATTCTAATGATTTTTTCAGCAAACTCAAGGATTGTGTTTTCCACCGGGTTGCCGAGATTGACCGGACCGATGAATCCGTCACATTCCATCATGCGGATCATTCCTTCAACCAAGTCCGAAACGTAGCAGAACGAGCGGGTTTGTAAACCGTTACCGTAAACGGTGATATCTTGATTTCGCAGGGCCTGCAGAACAAAATTGGATACGACCCGTCCGTCATTTTCTGCCATGCGGGGGCCATAGGTGTTAAAAATCCGGATAATGCGGATATCCACGCCGTTCTGGCGGTGATAATCCATCATCAGGGTTTCGGCTACGCGCTTCCCTTCGTCATAACAGCTGCGAATACCGATGGGGTTGACGTTGCCCCAGTAATCCTCTGTCTGGGGGTGCACCTGGGGATCACCGTAGACCTCCGAAGTGGAGGCCTGCAGGATGCGGGCTTTGACCCGTTTGGCCATCCCCAGCATGTTGATGGTACCCATGACGCTGGTTTTGACGGTCTTGACCGGGTTGTACTGGTAGTGCACCGGTGAAGCCGGACAGGCCAGATTGTAGATGCGCTCCACCTCCAGCAGAATCGGTTCAACAATATCGTGGCGGATGACCTCGAAACGACGGTTATCCATCAGGTGGATAATGTTGTCTTTTGTTCCGGTAAAAAAATTATCCAGGCAGATGACGTCGTGCCCATCCGACAGCAGTCGTTCACAGAGGTGAGATCCAACGAAGCCGGCCCCGCCGGTTACCAGGATACGCATGGCTAGACCCCTTCGCCGCAGATGCCGCCACTGCAGCGTCCCAATGGGATGTAACGGAATCCTGCCGATTTCATTTTGCCCGGCTTGTAAAGGTTACGACCATCAACAACCAGCGGATTCCTGAGACCGGACTTGATCCGGTCGAAGTCGGGATTGCGGTATTCATTCCAGTCGGTGATGATTACCAGGGCATCGGCATTGGCAAGAATATCATACTGGTTGCTGCTGTATTCGATGCGGTCGCCGAATACGTGCCTGGCCTCTTTGAGGGCCTCGGGATCGTGGGCCCGAACAGTGGCTCCGGCGGCCAGCAGGCGCTCGATAATCGTGATGGCCGGTGCCTCGCGCATGTCATCCGTGCGCGGCTTGAAGGAAAGCCCCCAGCAGGCGATCGTACGTCCGCCCAGCGGCCGTGCCTCCGCGTCCGGAGAGCCCAGGACTTTGATGACCTTGTCGGCCAGGACCTCTTTCTGACGCTCGTTGACATCTTCAACCGCTTTCAGCAGCAGGAAATCATAATTTGATTCTTCAGCTGTTTTGATCAGGGCCTTGACATCCTTGGGGAAACAGGAACCGCCGTAGCCGGGACCGGGGAAGAGGAAGTCGTAGCCGATACGGGAGTCGGAACCAATGCCCTCACGAACGGCCGCCACATCAGCGCCCATACGCTCGCACAGTCCGGCGATCTGGTTCATGAAGGAGATGCGGGTGGCCAGCATGGCGTTGGCGGCATACTTGGTCATCTCGGCGCTGCGGATGTCCATGATGATCATGCGGTTCTGCTTGCGCATGAAGGGGTCGTACAGCTCCTTCATGATCTCGGCGGTGCGGACATTATCCGTGCCGATTACCACGCGATCCGGTTTCATGAAGTCGTCGATGGCGGCCCCTTCCTTGAGGAATTCGGGGTTGGAAACCACATCAAACTCCAGGTTGACACCGCGCAGGTCCAGCTCTTCCTGAACGGCGGCCCGTACCTTGTCGGCTGTGCCGACCGGAACTGTGGATTTGTCGACGATGATCTTGTAGCCGGTCATGGCGCGGCCGATCTCGCGGGCCACCCCCAGAACGTATTTCAGGTCGGCGGAACCATCTTCTCCGGGGGGGGTGCCGACGGCGATAAAACTGACCAGTGAGGATTGTACGGCGGAAACGGTATCGGTGGTGAACGTGAGGCGCCCCTCGGTCTGATTTCGCAGCACCATCTCCTTCAGGCCCGGTTCATAGATTGGAATGATACCCTGCTTGAGACCTTCGATTCTGCTTTCGTTGATATCGACCGTAATGACGCTGTTGCCGCTTTCTGCAAAGCAGGCGGCTGCAACCAGTCCAACATAGCCAGCGCCAAAAATACAAATCTTCATGTACATGCTCCCGGAGACAGATTAGTAGTAGTTCTTAACACAATATCCCCTTGTAATTCCAGAACTATTTTGCCTGTTCCGCATCGTTTCTGAGCTTCAGGGCTGCGCTATATGTTTCGCTTCGGGAACTGCCGGTAATTACTGAAGCTTTTTTTGCGGCATCCTTGACGGAAAGCCCTTCTTCATCCAGCAGCCGCTGCAGTATTTCATCAAGCGGTTCGAACTCGACCGGCAGGGCTTCCCCGGGGGCGATCAGAATCACCACCTCGCCGCGCACCTTGCCGGGGTCAAGGGTCGCTGCAATTTCTGGAGCGGTGCCGCGGATGAACTGTTCGTAAATTTTGGTCAGTTCCCGCGCCACCACGACCTGTCGAGAGCCCATGACCTCCTGAATATCACGCAGGGTCTCCTCCAGGCGATGGGGGGCTTCGTACAGCAGCAGCGTTCCGGGCAGGTTGGCGATATCACCGAGAAAGGCGCGGCGTTTGCCCTGGCGGGCCGGAGGAAAGCCGGCGAAGCTGAAGTGGTCGCTGGGGAGGCCCGATGCGGAAAGAGCCGTCACAGCGGCGCAGGCCCCGGGAATCGGGATTACCGGAATGCCCTCGGCAACGGCGTCGCGCACCAGATTGTAGCCGGGATCGGAGATGCATGGAGTGCCGGCGTCGGAGATCAATGCCACATTTTTACCCTGACGCAGGGCATTCAGGATGCGCTCACCCTTGAGCTGCTGATTGTGATCAAAATAGGAGGTCAGGGATTTGGTGATATTGAAGTGATTGAGCAGCTTCAGTGAATGGCGGGTGTCTTCGGCGGCGATCAGGTCAACCTCGCCCAGAATCCGCACGGCCCGGTAGGTTATGTCCTCCAGGTTGCCGATGGGGGTGGCGACTATGTAAAGTGTGCCACTCATCTATTTCAGGCTGGAGATATACCCGCGCACACCTTCCAGAATGCCTTCGGCGGTCATCTGCAGGTAGGCCGGATCCTTCAGGCGGGTTTCTTCGTGGGCGTTGCTGAGAAAGGCGGTTTCCACCAGAATGCTGGGCATGGTGGCCCCCACCAGGACATAAAACGGGCCCTGCTTGACTCCCAGGTTCTTTACATCGGCATACTGTCCGCGGACCTTCTTGTAGAGGGCTTTCTGAACCTCTTCCGCCAGGTGGGCCGAGTCGTTCAGTTTGTAGTTGGCCATCAGGTCGAACAGGATTGCCTGCAGCACGCTGACCTTCTCCAGGGAGGTGCCGTTCTCCTTGGCAGCCAGCTGGGCGGCCTTTTCGGTCTTGGCCAGGTTCAGGTAATAGGTCTCGATGCCGGCGGCATTGCGATTGGTGGCCGCATTGGCGTGGACCGAAAGGAACAGGTCGGCGTTGACCTTGTTGGCAATGGCGGTGCGTTCTTCCAGCGGTATGAAGATATCGGTGGAGCGGGTCATGACCACGTCCAGCCCCAGTTCTTCCTTGATCAAATCGCGCAGCTGCAGACCGACGTTCAAAACCACATCCTTCTCCTGCAACCCGCTGGGGCCGACCGCCCCGGGGTCATGGCCGCCATGACCGGGATCGATCACGATCCTGCGAATTTTGGAAATGGCCGGCTTTTTATGGCTCTTTGGCTTCTTTTCCTTCTCTTTCTCCACCGCCGGAACAGTCGTGCGCTCGTCGGGACGCAGTGCCGCCAGCGCTTCGGGTGCGGCCGATACGGACGGATCCAGCCTGCTGATCTCCAGCGGTCGCTCACCGCGCACATCGATGATCAGACGGGTCGGTTCCGAGAGGGCGAATACCTTGAAATCCTTGATGTTGACCGTATCCAGCACTATTCGCACAACGTCGGGCTTGTACTGTCCCACCCGGGCGCCTTTCAGCAGGCCGTCTCCGATGGTGATGTCCTTGACCGTTTTGCCCAGGCGGGTGCGGTTGATATCGATATAGACGCGGCCGGGGCCGCCTTTGCCAAGCTGATGGGCCTCCCAGGTTACATCCCGGTCCAGCTCCAGAGAAATGCGGGTGTAATCCGGGTTGGACCAGTATTTCATCTCGTTCAGCAGGGCCGGAGGGCGCAGGCTGGCGGAGGTTTCGTTGCTGAATACCGGCTTCTTCCTGGCCCCTTTTTTGGCTGCCTGCGAGGATGCAGGTAGCAGCAGGCCGGCCACCAGAAGCAGTATGATGATATGAAGAAGTCGATTCATAGGGACCATTGTATGGTTGTGTAAGAGTCGTGTCAGGTTAAACATTCAGTCTTTTAGCAGAACTATCCATATATTACAACTGCGAGTGTCTTGGCGGCTTTTAATCGGTTCACACCATTCGCTTCAGCTCGTCCAGCAGATTAAGTGCCTCCAGCGGGGTCAGGGTGGCGATGTTGAGTTTTTTCAGGCGTTGACGGAGCTGGTCCTCATTGGTTTCGAAGAGGGAAAACTGCGGTGACAGTTCGCGGGGCGGCTTCTTGCTGCTTTTAGCCAGGCGCGGCGCTCCTTCCTCAAATTCACCGCTTTCCAGGTTGTGCAGGATCTCTTTGGCGCGTTCGATGACATCGGCCGGCATGCCGGCCAGACGGGCCACCTGAATGCCGTAGGAGTGGGATGCGCCACCGGGGATGATGGTGCGCAGGAAGATGACCTGGTCGTTCCACTCCCGGACCGCCACGGTGTAGTTCTTGATCCGCTCGCGGGTGGTGGCCAGCTCGGTCAGCTCGTGGTAGTGGGTGGCAAAGAGTGTCCGGCTGCGGCAGGTGGGTACGTCGTGGATGTATTCGGCCACGGCCCAGGCGATGGAGACGCCGTCGAAGGTGGAGGTTCCGCGACCGATTTCATCCATGATGATCAGGCTGCGCGGGGTGGCATTGCGCAGGATGCCGGCCGCTTCCATCATCTCCAGCATAAACGTGGATTGGCCGCGAGCCAGGTTGTCGCCGGCGCCGACGCGGGTGAAGATGCGGTCGGCAATCCCGATGCGGGCGGCGGATGCCGGCACGAAGCTGCCGGCCTGGGCCATCAGGGTGATCAGGGCCACCTGGCGCATATAGGTGGATTTACCGGCCATGTTGGGGCCGGTGATCATCAGGAGCTGGTTTTCGTCGCCATCCAGGCGGGTGTCGTTGGGGACAAAACGCTCCCCCAGCTTCATCCCTTCGATGACCGGGTGGCGCCCGTCCGTGATCTCAATCACATCGGATTCATCCACCTGTGGTTTGCAGTAGCCCCGTTCGTCCGCCACAATGGCCAGCGAGATCAGTACATCCAGGGACGCCAGGGCGTCGGCCGTGCTGCAGATCCGTTCGGAACGTCCGGCCACCTGCTCGCGGATGCCCTGAAACAGAGAGTATTCCAGGTCGCAGATGCGGTCCTCGGCCCCCAGGACCTTTTCTTCGTAGTTCTTCAGCTCTTCGGTGATGTAGCGTTCGGCGTTGGCCAGGGTTTGACGGCGGACATAATCGGCCGGCACGTTGGCCAGGTTGCTTTTGGTTATTTCGATGGAGTAGCCGAAGACGCGATTGTAGCGGATCTTGAGGGTCGAGATGCCGGTGCGGGCCCGTTCCTGGGCCTCCAGGCGAGCGATGAAACCCTTGCCCTCACTGCTGATGGCCCGCAATTCATCAAGTTCATCGTTGAATCCGGCGGCAATGATGCCCCCTTCCCGCAGCGAGAAGGGGGGCGATTCGACAATGCCGTGCCCGATCAGATCGCAGATTTCGATCAACGGATCAATGGCTGCCGTGAGAGTCTGCAATAGCGGACTCTGCAACGTCTTGAGCTGCTCCAGCAGGGGTGGCAGTCGTAGCAGGGAGTCGTACAGCGCCCGCAGATCCCGTCCACCGGCGCTGGCCATGCCGATGCGGCCGTTGAGGCGTTCCAGGTCGGCGATTCCTTTCAGCTGCTCGATCAGTATGTCACGGGGTGATGCCGACTCCAGAAGTTCCTGGACTGCATCCAGACGCTGGCGGATCGGTTCGAGCCCCACCAGCGGGTAGCTGAGCCACTGCTTCATGCGACGGGCCCCCATGGCAGTGCAGGTTTTATCCAGGCAGCCCAGCAGTGAACCGGCTTTACGCCCTTCGGCCATGGTGGCGGTGATCTCCAGATTGCGGCGGGTGGCCGGGTCCAGGGCCAGGTGCTCGGAACGCTGATAGACATGGATATCGCGAATGTGTGGTATGGCGGCTTTGCGGTTCTCCCGCAGGTAGTGTAGGGTCGCTCCGGCCGCCATCAGTCCGGCCGGCATGCCGTTCAGTCCCAGCGACTCGGCCGAGGCCGTGCCGAATTGATCGCAGAGCAGTGTGGTGGCGTAATCCTTTTCATAAACCCAGTCCGGCGAGCGGGAAATCATGCGGTCTGCCAGCACTCCCCGCAACTCGCCCGCCAAGCTTTCCAGAACAAGACCTTCGGCCACCAGGATCTCACGGGGTGCCACGCAGACAATCTCGGCAGCGGCAGCGGCGCTTCCGGTCAGTTCGGTGGTGCGGAACTCACCGGTGGAGAGATCCAGCCAGGCTACCCCCCACTGTTCGTCCGTATCCCGACAGAGTGCCAACAGATAATTGTTTTCATCCGGTTGCAGGCTTTCCGCTTCAATCAACAGCCCCGGGGTAATGACCCGGACGACTTCACGCCGAACGATCCCCTTGGTCTGTTTGGGATCTTCCACCTGTTCGCAGACCGCCACCTTGTGGCCGTGCTCGATCAGTTTTGTAATATAGGGGGTGACGGAGTGGTAGGGGACTCCGCAAAAAGGAATTTCGTCGCCGCTCCCCTTGTTGCGGGAGGTCAGGGTAATATCAAGCAACCTGGAGGCCAACAGGGCATCGTCCAGAAACATTTCATAAAAGTCGCCCATGCGGAAAAAGAGGATCGCATCGGGATAACCCGCTTTGATCTCAAGATACTGCCGCATCATGGGGGTTTGTTCAGCCATGTCTGTACCTGCTTTGGGGGATGGATTCTGCCGGGTGGTTGGTTGTAGCATACCGACCGGTTCATTTCAACCGCCCGCATATGGACTGTAAAACGATTCAGGGATCGTTTTTGGTGTTCAGCTTGAACAATCGAGTTTTAATGATACAGTTATTCGTCAGGTGCATCAGTTTTTACCTTTAAGGAGAATGTGTGACGGTCTGTGATTTCTGGAGAACAAGGTCCGTTGTCCTTTTGTACGGAATACTGCTGGTTATGCTGTTGACGGGCTGCCAGAAACAGGGGGGCGAAGCACCGTCGGCCGGTTCCCGTCCGCCGGTTCAGGTGCAGCTCAGCAGTAATTCCGAGAAAACGCTGCGGATTGGTATGGGTGCCATGATTACGCCCCAGGACGGGTATGTCTATTACCAGAAATTCAAGGAATACCTTTCCAGAAAACTGGGAAAACCGGTACAGCTGGTTGACCGTGGCAGCTATGACGAAATGAATCACCTGCTGGAGCATGGCGGTGTTGATCTGGCTTTTGTCTGTGCTGGCCCATACGTGGAGGGGAAGGACAAGTTCGGTCTGGAGCTGCTGGCCATGCCGCTGGTGAAGGGCAAACCGGTCTACCAGTCCTATATTATTGTGCCGTCTGACAGTCCTGCCCGCAGGCTGGCAGACCTGCGCGGAAAAAACTTTGCCTTTACCGACCCCAAGTCCAACAGCGGCAGGTTGGCACCTGTGCATATGCTGGCCCTGATGGGCGAGACTCCCCAGCATTTTTTTTCCACCTCTGAATTTACCTACGGGCATGACAAATCGATTCGAGCGGTGGCCGAGAAGCTTGTGGACGGTGCGGCTGTCGACAGTCTGATCTGGGAGTACACGGCATTGAAGTCCCCTGAGATAACCGCCAGGACCAGAATAATTGTCCGCTCCGAACCGTATGGCATTCCGCCGATTGTTGTACGGCCGGGCTTCGACCCGTTGCTGAAAAAACAGCTGCTGGAACTGTTGCTGCAGGCCGGTAAGGATCCGGAGGGGCGCGAAATTCTGAAGGGGATGATGATTGACGGATTTGTTCCTGGTGATGATCGTAATTACGATACGATCCGCACAATGAATGCCAGGGTGCATGGACAGGAGAAACGGCAGAAATGATTCTGCTCTCCCTGCGAAAAAAATTCACTATCGGGATTGTTGTCCTGATAATTCTGATCGGTAGCGCTTTGTCCCTGCTGGTTCGCCACGAGCTCCATGCCAGGTTTCAGGAAGAGATTCACAAACGCGGTTTGTCGATTGCCCGTTATCTTGCTGAAGCGGCCGAAATTCCCCTGATCACGGAAAACAGAATCAGCCTCCAACTGCTGGTCAATGACTACAAAAAATATGACAAGGATATCGATTACATTTACATCGTTGGGCCCGAAAAGGATGTACTGGTCCACACCTTCCCAGCCAGCTTCCCCCTGAATCTGCGCGTTGCAGCAGAAGGAAAAAACCTGAACTCCGATACGTTTGAGCCGTTCATGTCGGAGCATGGCCTGCTCTATGATGTCTCCATGCCTATTCAGAACGGGGCGCTTGGCACTGTCCATATCGGATTGTACGAGTCCGTCATCCAGAGCAATATTCAAGGCGTACTGGCAAAGATGCTCCCTTTTGTACTGGGTATCATGGGTGTCGGGGCCGGTGCTGCCCTGCTGTTTGCCTCGGCGATTACTCGACCGATTGCCCTGTTGACCGATGGTGTCCAGCAGGTCAGTCGTGGAGAACTTGAGAAGGTGGTCGGGATCGATACCCGGGATGAAATCGGCCAATTGGCAGCCGCATTCAACAGCATGACCGAAAGTCTGCGGCAGACGACGGTATCGCGGGAGTTCATGGAAAAACTGATTGACACCATGAACGATGTACTGGTGGTAATGAGCCCCGAGGGGGTTGTCAGAAGCGTCAATCGAACCTTCTGCCTCCTGTTCGGGTACCGGTCCGAGATGGTGGTCGGTCGCAGCGCCCGGGAGTTCGGTGAGCAGGAGGTACCGCTACTCATCTATCAGGCTTTTCAAAAAGCACGGGAAACCGGCCGCATGCACGGCATTGAAAGTGAGTGCCGGACCCTTTCCGGAGTGCTTATTCCCATGCTGTTCTCCCTGGCGGTCATGCAGGATGAAGACGGACAGCCGTTGGCAGTGATCTGTGCCGCTCAGGATATCAGTGATATCAAACAGGCTCAGGAAGCTCTGCAGCGCAAGCGGGCTGAGCTGGAGACCGTCAACCAAGGTCTCGAAGAAATAGTTTCTTCACGAACTGCTGAGCTGGCCTTTACCAATGAAGGACTTCGGGCAGAAGTGGCCGAGCGGAAGAGGACGGCACGCGAGCTGAAAAAGGCTTTGGAAGCAGCCGAAGCTGCCAGCAAGGCCAAGACCGATTTTCTTGCCAACATGAGCCATGAGATGCGCACACCGCTCAATTCAATCATCGGTGGTGCTGAATATCTCGAATGTGGGGTGTTTGAACCGGATCAGAAACGCTGTCTGGAGATGGTCCTGCAGGCCGGAGACAGTCTGCTGGCGCTGGTGAATGATCTGATAGATCTTTCCAGAATTGAGGCCGGTCAGTTGGAACTGGTAGTCAGGGAATTTAATCTGGCCGATGTAATGGAAGGGGTTGTGAATATGCTCCGGCTTGAGGCTGATCGCAAGCAGCTGCTGTTTACTCTGGAACTTGCCCCGGATCTGCCCCATCTGGTGGTGGGTGACCAGGACCGTATCCGCCAGATCATGCTGAACCTAGTAGGTAATGCCATCAAGTTTACCGACACCGGTGGATCCGTATCCGTGTCGATCAGTCGGGTATCTCGGGAGAACGATATTGTTGAGATCCGGTTTGTTGTCAGAGATACGGGGATCGGTATTGACGTCGGCAAGGTTGACATGATTTTCGAAAGCTTTACCCAGGCTGACTCATCGATTACCAGACGTTTTGGCGGTAGCGGTCTCGGGCTGGCCATCAGTCGGCGGCTGGTGGAAGCCATGGGCGGGGCTTTCCAGGTTGATAGTGTGCCAGGCATCGGCAGTTCATTTGCATTTTCAATATTGTATGTACTGACACGGCATGATGACTTTCACCCTGGAAACAATCCTGAAGTCGATGCCACCATGGTACGCGACGGTGCATTGCCGCTACAGGAGGGCGGGCGCATTCTATTGGTGGATGATTCGATGGAAAACCGTGAGCTGATACGATTGATGTTCTCCCGTCTTGAGGTGGAGCTTGATGAGGCAGAGAATGGCCGTGAAGCCGTGGATAAGTTTGAGCAGGGACGGTATGATCTGATTCTGATGGATATCCAGATGCCGGTAATGGATGGCTACACCGCAACACGCATGATCCGGCGTGTCGAGGAACGGCGCTGTCTGCAGCGGACGCCGATTGTTGCATTAACGGCCCACGCCTATGAGGCCGACGTGCGCAGATGTACCGATGCCGGATGTGACGACCACATTGCCAAGCCATTCAAGAAAAAAGCGCTGTTCGCCATGTTGGCGCGCTATATTCGAGGTGTAACCTATGAATAGTTATGAAGAGATTCTGGTCGAGATAGATCGTGACTTTATGCCGGTGGTGCCGGGATATCTGGAAAACCGTTGTGCGGAATGCATCCTGATCCCGGAGCTGCTGAACGCCGGAAATTTTGATGAGATTCGCCTGTTGGGGCATCGTATGAAAGGGTCGGGGGGGAGTTACGGGTTTGATGAGATTTCCGAGATCGGAGAAAAGCTGGAATGTGCAGCCCAGCATCACGATGAGGAGCAAATCCGGTCCGCCATTAATTGGCTGGAGAGATATCTGGATAGTGTGACGGTGGCGTACGTCTGATCAGGACGGTTGATGGCGCAAAAAAAGAGGGCGGCTCCGGTGAGTCGCCCTCTTTTTGTATATTCTGCCGGAATGCTCAGCCCTGTGCAGCTTGAACGGCCGTGATGGCGGTGACATTGACGATGTCATCCACGGAACAGCCGCGCGACAGGTCATTAACCGGTTTGGCCAGCCCCTGGATGATCGGGCCGACCGCTTCGGCGCCGGCTACCCGCTCAACCAGTTTATAGGCAATGTTGCCGGCGTCCAGGTCGGGGAAGATCAGGACATTGGCCTTGCCGGCAACGGTGCTGCCGGGTGCCTTTTTCTCGCCGACCTTGGGGAGCAGGGCCGCATCGGCCTGCAATTCGCCGTCAATTTGAATATCAGGCTTGATCTGTCTGGCGATCTCAACCGCCTTGGTGACCTTGTCCACATCGGCATGGCTGGCACTACCCTTGGTGGAGAAGGAGAGCATGCCCACACGGGCTTCTACATCCAGGAAGGCTTTGCAGTTTCCGGCGGTGGCCACGGCGATTTCAGCCAGGGCCTGGGCATCCGGGTTGGGATTGACGGCGCAGTCGGCAAACAGGATGATACCGTTCTCGCCAAAGCTCGGGGTTTTGGTGATCATCAGGAAGAAGGAAGAGACGGTCTTGATCCCTTTGGCCGGCCCGACGGTCTGGAACGCAGCCTTGAGGACGTTGCCGGTGGTGCCGGTGGCACCGGCAACCTGGCCGCCCGCATCGCCGTTACGGACCATCATGCCGGCGTAGTAGAGGTTGTCTTCGGCGGTCAGCAGCTTGCGGGCCTCGTCGGCGGTCAGTCCCTTTGATTTGCGCAGCTCCACCAGATCGGCAACATACTGATCGAGTTTCGGTGATGCGGCCGGGCTGAGCAGTTCCACTCCCGCCAGATTAACACCCTTGGCGGCGGCATCGGCCTGAATCTTGGCAGGGTCGCCCAGAATTACGATTTTGGCCAGACCCTCCCGTACGATCTTTTCGGCGGCAGACAGCATACGCTCGTCATAGCTTTCCGGCAGTACCACCGTTTGCAGGTTTTTTTTGGCTTTTTCCTTGATCTGGTCAACGAGATGCATGAAGAGACCTCCTATGGCTGAATAATAAAACAGGGGTGTATTTATAGTCGAAACAGGTTGGCAGGGTCAATAAAAAAAGCCGGCATTTACCGGCTTTAGCAAGGCTAAAAAACTTTATTGTTCCTGAATGTCAGGCGGCATTTTCTAGGGTGCAGCATACTGCAGCGGGTCTTTCAGGCCGGCCTCGCTGAAACCTTTCATGCGCAGGCGGCAGGAATCGCAGCGACCGCAGGAAAGGCCGCATGGTGTCGGGTCGTAACAGGAGTGAGTCAGGCCATAGTCTACACCCAGAGCGATACCGGCCTTGATGATTTCCGCTTTGGTCAGGTTGATCAGGGGAGTTCGGATCTTGAAATGCCCCGGCTGTTCCACTCCGGCTTTCGTTGCAAGGTTGGCCATAGTCTCATATGCCGCAATATATTCGGGACGGCAGTCAGGATACCCGGAATAATCCAGGGCATTAACACCGATGTAGATGTCCCTGGCATTCAGTACCTCTGCCCAGCCCAGGGCAAATGACAGAAATATGGTGTTACGGGCCGGTACATACGTGACCGGGATATCGTCGCCAACGCCCTCTTTAGGGACTTCAATATCGGCAGTCAGGGCGCTGCCACCCATCAGGCGCAGGTCAAACTCCACCACCAGGTGTTTCGTAGCTCCGAGTTTTGAAGCATTCTCCTTGGCTACCTGTAGCTCGTAACTGTGGCGCTGGCCGTAGGAAAAGCTTATGGCACAAGGGGCAAAACCGTCATTGGCAGCCATGGCCAGGCAGGTGCTGGAGTCCAGCCCGCCACTGTACAGAACAATAGCATTGTGTTTCATTGGTGTGTGTGCCCCGTTTTTCACATTTCAGAACCGGATGTTTCGTGATAGTATCAGAAAACCTGTGTCGGTAAATCCAAAAAAGGGGATTGTATGAAAAAGATCGTTTTCCTGTCCGCATCACTTTGCACCCTCATTGCAGCCGTTGCTGTGGCTGCTGAAACTCCAGCTGTACCTGCCGCGCCGGTTGAGGCGACTGCACCGGCCAAACCGGCCGGTCACGGTGGCATGCCGGCCGCCGCCCCCACAGCTGCCCCGGAGGCTGCTGCCCAGAAACCGTTGGCTGGCAAGGTTATTCAGACCATGAACGGCGGTGGCTACAGCTATGTATACCTGGAGCAGGCCGACGGCAAGAAAGTCTGGGTGGCGGT
This sequence comes from uncultured Geobacteraceae bacterium, assembly GCA_942493195.1. Taxonomy (GTDB): domain Bacteria; phylum Desulfobacterota; class Desulfuromonadia; order Geobacterales; family Pseudopelobacteraceae; genus CAIPTY01. Next base: position 818,444 of record OW818669.1, read on the forward strand.
AGCACAGACCAACATCAAAGTCGGTGCCGATATGACCTTTAAACCGGGCGTAGACATGGGGAAATTTGAGAGCAAGGCACTCAAGCGCACCTTTGACTCGGTAATCTTTTCTGACGGTGTGCTGAGCGGCGGAGCAACAGCTGAAAAGGTGGACCCGTCCAAAGGGCAGGGTACGTCACCAGGCAGTGCCGGAACGGCCAAGGCTGGCAAAATTTCCGTGGAGAAGGCCACCGGTGCGAATGCCCATACGGTTGAAGAGGCGTATAAAAACAGTGCAAAACTGAACAAGAAAAAGGTTGTCATCAAGGGGCAGGTGGTCAAGTTCTCCGCCGGCATCATGGACAAAAACTGGATTCATATCCAGGATGGCACCGGATCAGACAAGAAAAAGACCCATAATCTGGTCTGCACCTCCAAAACGGATACTGCAGATGTGGGAACTATCGTAACCATTACTGGTACCTTGATCAAGGACCGTGATTTTGGCGCAGGCTACAAATATCCGGTCATTATTGAAGACGCCAAGGTTACTAAATAATCCAGTCAGTTATTTATCAGCTGCCTGATAGCCTCTCCAATGCCTGGAGAGGCTATTTTTTTGCGCAGGCAGGATCATGTTGAAAGCATATAGCAGTGCTGATACAGTGAGGCATGTCCGAAGCGGTCCGCCACCATTATGAAAATCACCCCTATCCGCATTACCCGCTTCTTGCCTCAGTACGGGCATGTGATACATATGCCCTGAATCTCTCGGCGCTCTGGGGTAAATTCAACAGCATCGTCCCTCCGGAGAAATTTAAGCGGATTCTGTTAGCAGGCTGTGGCAGCTTTTCTCCCTACCCGTTTTCCATTGCAAACAACGAGGCAAAGATTACGGCACTGGATCTCTCGGCCGGTAGCCTGCGCCGTGCACGACTGCACTGTCTGTTGCACGGCTGTTGTAATCTACGGTATCAGACCGGAGATCTGCTTGACCGCTCTGTTGCGGTCGGGCCATTCGGCCTGATCGATGCTTTCGGGGTGCTTCACCATCTGGACGATCCGTTGGACGGATTTCGTGCTCTGGAAGAACGACTGGCTCCCGGGGGAATCGTACGCATCATGGTCTACCACCGTTATGCCAGGCGGGAAGAGGAATCCATCCGTCGGGCGGTGCGGCTTTTGGGCATCCGTGACACCGTAAGTCTCAAGGCCCTGATCCGTCGTGCGTCTTCCGGTTCCCGGCTCAAATCATATTGTGACTCTTCTGTCGAAGCATCCTTTGATTCCGGTCTTGCAGATGCCCTGCTGCATCCCTGCGTTCGTACCTTCCGCATCGACGAGCTTCTGGAGTTGATTGCTGCAACAGGTTTGGAACTACTTCAGTTCGCCCATTACGGTGCCTGTGAACATGCAGGGGATGAGGTTGACCGCATCAGGCTACTGGAGCAGCGTCGTGAGTCCTGCGGCAACATCCTGCTGTATCTGAGGAAAACCGCCGTACCGATCACCGGTGCAGACGATTCTGCCTGCATTGTCCTGAACCCGTGCCTTCGTGGTGCTGTCAGCCCCCTGCGATTCGGAACCCTGCGGATCCCGCCCCGGTTGGGTTTTGATAACCCGTTGCTGGGGTGGCGTGAGCGGCGTTTTCTGAACACCTTTCGCAGCCCGATACCGGTGCGTGCAATCGAAGCCGAAATGCGCGCAAAAGTTACTGTTTACAAGAAGTCTCTGTTCCTGATAGAGTGCAAATTCTGAGTCTTCTCATTATAAATAGCGGGAGGGAGATCGTATGCACAAGCGCTTTACCACATCTGCACCGGTTGTGCTGGCACTGCTGGTTGCGGTAATTTTAGGATTTGCACCGTCGTTTTCGTCGGCCTTTGTGCCTGAGGACCTTGATCAGTTGAAGAAACAGAAAAAGTGCCCGGGCTGTGATCTCCGGGCTGCGGATTTACATGGTGCCGACCTGGCGGACGTCAATCTGGAGGGAGCCAACCTGATGGGAGCCAATCTAGAGGGTGCAATTCTGACAGATGCCACCCTTGAGGACGCCAGCCTGGAAAAAGCGAATCTGAAAAACGCCGATCTGCATGGCGCCTCACTGGATCATGCCGCTGTTGATGGTACTGATTTCAAGGGAGCTGATATGCAGGATATGACATGGATCGACGGCAAGGTTTGCAAGAAGGGGTCTATCGGGATTTGTAAGTAAATACAAGTGTTGAGGTATATATACAAGACGGGACACGCTCATTCAGAGGTGTCCCGTCTTTTTTTGTGTACGAAGGGTGTTGATCTTATTTGCCGAGTCCTCCTGGTGATGACCCGAAGCCAAACGCACCCATCAGGTTGAAGCTTACCATGATCGACCGACTGGGATTAGTGACCCGTCTGTCACTGTATGAAGCCTGGATGCTCCAGCACTGGTGGCGATATTCGGCGGCGTAGACCGATTCCAGAAAATTTTTGTTGTCAAAGGAGTAGCGGGTTGCATAGCTGAATGTCCAGGGTGGCAGCAGTTTGGTGGATAATCTGCCCTCCAGGTATTCGACGTCGTTTCGCCACATCTGGTAGCTGACTCCGGCCGTCGATCCCCGTTTGTCATCGAACTGGAGGCCGGCAGACGTGCTGGACAGCGTCCTGTCATAGACGTTATAACGACTATCCAGGGTTGCCTGGAAATGCGGGTGCAGCCACATCTCAGACTCCAGCAGAAGATCTGACCAGGGTCGCTGGGCGTCATTTCTGGTCAACAGATCCTGGCGGTTGCCATCAAAACTGTATCCCTGGGAAAGTTTCATCCGCAGCAGGTCGCGATACTCGCTGGTTTCATTAAACTGGAATTTGCCCCCCAGAGTGGTGGTCAGAGAGTACTGCAGGAGGTTCAGATGCGGCAGGCGGTCCTTGCTGTCATAGAGCGGCAGCCGTGTCTGATCCTGCCGTGCCGAAATCCGGTACCCGATCTCCGGGACTATCTCGTGGCGCAGTTTTTTTAACTGTGCGCCATTGACATCATAGATCCTGCTGAGCGAAGTGGATATGCGCACACCCGCTTCCGGAATCAGGCTTCCGTAGGTCTGCCGGATCCGGGAATCCGTCTCAGTGCGCTCGGTGTTATAAGCGCGCAGATGGGCGCCGGCGGTGAGCGTGGCATTGACATACCCGGGAATACCGGTAACAAGGGATAGCCGCGGAAAGGCGTACAGCCTTTGGCCGCGAATGCCGCTTTCCCGATAGAAATTGGAACCACTGGAATCCAGGTCAAAATAGACCGGGATGGATAACAGCTGCTGACGAACGGCCGCCAGACCGATTTCAGGCAGGGACTGCAAGGTTTCCTTATTGCTGGCAGCATAGTAATCCTGCGTATAGCGCAAATCGCCTGTCAGGGCATAATGCTGCCATGTCTTAAGGAAATTGACGGTGCTGTCACTGAATTGTCGATTGTAATCACCGTTTTTTTCTCCGTAGTCACTGAAAAATTGGCGATCGGTCGTCATGTTGATGGAGGTGCGAATATTCATGTCGGTTGAAAAAATCTCACGATGTGACTGGGCGACAAAGCCGCGCGGATTTTCCGTATTCAGGTCGTAAATCAGGTAGCCACCCAGGTTGCCAGTGCTGCCACGTTTGCGGAGATAACGGTAATCAAGACCGGTGCCGATCCCCTGTTTCGTCTGAATATCAAGGTCAATGGTGGCTTCCTGGCTGGGTGAGATGGCCCAATAGTAGAAAATGTCTGCCCTGGCACCTTTTTTTTCGGACCAGCCAAAGCGGGGAAAGAGAAAGCCGGACTGGCGTTCGCGCTTGACCGGGAAGATGGCGTAGGGGATATACAGAACCGGCACATCCTTGATGTAAAAAACAACATGCTTGGCGGTAGCATACTCTTCAAGCGTCATGTCCAGATAATCGGCTGCAAATTTCCAGGACGGGGTTTCGGCGTCACAGGTGGAATAGGTGCCGTTACGGGCTGAATAATCATTTTCTCCCGTACGGCTGATTTCAGAACCAGTGATGTGCATATTGTTCTGCACAATAAAGACATTTCCCTGAACCATTTCACCGCGACCGCTTTCAAGATCAATCCGGATCGAATCACATCTGATGGTGTCGCCTGCTTTGGTAATAACGACGTGGCCGCTGGCCAGGAGAGATTTTCCGGAGCGGTCATAGGTCGCACTGTCGGCTGTGAGGGTCGTGTCCTGCCACTGGATGACTACAGTCCCGGTGGCGGTGATGAGGTTGTTGGCCTGGTCATTATCCATGGTATCAGCCTTGATCCTGATACCGTCGTCACCGGTTTTGAGCGGCTCAGCCACAGCGTGGCCGGATACCAGGCACACCAGACAGGCCACAAGGAGTATTGTTCTTGAAATATTCATAGCTTCCCGGGTTCGCAGCAGAACATTCCAATTGAATGTCTTGGCATTACCCGCGTATCCCTTCAAATTTGATACCAGCCAGTACGGCCTTGGCTTCGCCCACTGTGAACAGTGAACCACAGACTAGAATCAGGTCATCCGATGCCGATTCCTTGCGGGCAGACGATATTCCAGCGGAAACCGTACCGCAGTTACTGACCTCCAGACTGAACCCGCTAAGCGCGGCCGCAAGGTCATTGCTGTTCATGGATCGCTCAATGGCCGGCGAGACACAATACCACGCAGCTGCAAGCGGTGCCAGTGGAGATACAATTTCGTTGAGATCCTTGTCTGCCATGACACCGAATACTATTCGAAGTTTCTGATAGCGCAGGTCCCCCAAGGCATTGGCCAGGGCTGAAGCCCCGTCCGGGTTGTGGGCACCATCCAGCAGCAGCGGCGGATTTCCTGGAATGTACTCCATGCGACCCGGCCAGCGGGCCTGAGCCATACCGTTTCTCAGCGCCTCTTCAGTAATAGTGAAAAGCGAGACTCCCAGCACCTCTGCCGCCGCCAGTGCCAGGGCTGCGTTCTGGGATTGATATCTTCCGGACACTCCTACAGTCAGATTGTGAAGTACCGCCCGGATACCTCGATAGTCAAGCGTGCCATCATCGTTCCAGGTTGCCAAAACGGCTTGATCGGCCCAGAACAGGTCCGCAGGGGGGGAGATACTGTCTGCTTTGATTGCACGGGCAGCTTCGGGGGACTGGTACCCGATGATGACCGGTGTGCCCGTTTTTGCTATGCCGGCTTTTTCCCGGACGATCTGTTCGAGCGTTGTCCCCAGGTATTCGCAGTGGTCAAGAGAAATGGGGGTGATTACGGTTGCGCAGCCTGGCAGTGCGGCTGTCGCATCGGAACGGCCCCCCATGCCGGCCTCCATGACGGCCACTTCAACATGTTCCTCCGCAAAGTAGTGTGCTGCTATTCCGGTTACAATCTCAAAAAACGTTTCATCGCCAGCGGTTGCGTTCAACACGGTTGCAATGACCTGTTCAAGGCGTCGCGGTTCGATTTCAGTGCCATTTATCCGGAAACGCTCAGTGAAACTGAGCAGATGTGGTGAAGTGAAAAGGGCGGTGCGCAGGCCCGCTGCGGAGAGGATACTTGCAAGACAGGCGGAGGTGGAGCCTTTGCCATTGGTGCCGACGACGTGGATTGTGCGGAAGCAGCGTTCGGGATTTCCCAGATTATCGAGCAGAACTTTTACCCGGTCGACGCCAGGACGGATTCCGAAGCGTCGACGGGCATACAGTTCCGCCAGGATATTGTCCAAGGACATCTCAGGCCGCAGGGCGATGGAGCATTTTCAGGATGGAGCCGATTTGTGCTTTCATTTCGGTACGGGGGATGATGACATCCACCATGCCGTGGTCAAGCAGGTATTCGGCCCGTTGAAAGCCTTCCGGCAGTTTCTGGCGAATGGTCTGCTCGATAACGCGCGGACCGGCAAAACCGATCAGAGCCTTGGGTTCCGATACGTTGATATCTCCCAGCATTGCAAAGCTGGCGGTGACGCCGCCGGTGGTAGGATCGGTCAGGATGGATACGAAGGGCAGTCCGGCTTTTTTCAGTTTGGCCAGGGCGGCCGAAGTCTTGGCCATCTGCATGAGAGACAGGATACTCTCCTGCATGCGGGCGCCGCCGGATGCCGAAATGATAATGACTGGCTGATGCTTTTCAAGGGCACGCTCAATGGAGCGTGTAATCTTTTCGCCAACGACGCTTCCCATGCTGCCGCCCATGAAAGAGAAGTCGAAACAGGCAACCTGAAGGGTAACGCCATCGATGGACCCTTCCACACAGATGACGGCGTCTTTTGATCCGCCCTTGGCCAGGGCTGCATTAATGCGTTCCTGGTAGCTCTTGGCATCCTTGAATTCCAGGAAGTCAACCGAGGTTACGCCGGCGTCGAATTCCTGCCAGGTTCCGCCATCAAGCAGAACTTCCAGTCGTCGACGGGCAGAGATCCGGTAGTGGTAGCCGCATTTCGGACAGACATTCAGATTGGCATCAATATCCTTGCTGAGAATGGTTTCAGAACAGCCGGTGCATTTAACCCACATGCCTTCGGGGACTTTTATCTTTTTACCATCGGATTTGTCGATGCCAGCCTTTGCTTTATTAAACCAGCTCATGTGTAAACCTCGTGATTTTAGTGTGAGTCAAAAAATTTAATGGAAGTGAAGATGCTTGGTAACAGAATTGCCCCACGCTGTCAAGCTAGTTTGCCGTGGGAGAAATGGCCCGTTTAAGTGCCCGTACAAAGCTGACAAGTTCCTGCTTCAGCAGCGCCCCGGAGTGTTGCTGGAAGAGTTTGACAATAGCACTGCCAACCACGACACCGTCAGCCAGTGCGGCGACGCTGGCGGCCTGTTCCGGCGTGGATATACCGAATCCGGCCATTATCGGAAGAGCCACTTTGGACCTGATGGCATCCAATTCCTGTGTAAGTGTTGCTGAAACCTCCTGGCGGGCCCCGGTTACGCCGGTTACGGTGACATAATAGATAAAGCCGCGTCCCAACCGGTTAACGGTTTGTATCCGTGATGTATCGGAGGTGGGGGTGAGCAGGAAGATCACATTCAGACCGTGGGTATTGGCATTGGGCAGGAACTCGCCCGCTTCTTCGGGGGGCATGTCAACCAGCAGGACTCCATCGACTCCGGCTTGTGCGGCATCGCGACAGAATGCTGCATAACCATAGGCATGGATGGGGTTGAGATATCCCATCAGTATGATGGGAATATCCGTTTGTGTGCGAACGGTACGCACAGAGTCCAAAATTGCAGTCAGAGTTGTACCGGATGAAAGCGCCCTCTCGGACGAGAGCTGAATCGTCGGACCATCAGCCATGGGGTCGGAAAAAGGCATCCCGAGTTCTATGATGTCGGCGCCCGCTTCTTCCAGCAGAAGTATTGACTCTTCGGTTGTCTTCAGATCCGGATCGCCGGCGGTGATGAATGTCACCAGGGCTTTGCTGCCGGAAGCTTTAAGCGCCGTGAGACGCTGGGTCAGCCTGCTCATGTGAGGGGGCCTCCGTCATGTTTTCAGATTTTAAAGCCTGACATTTCCTTGTCGAGCAGGTCGATCTGTTTGGACAGACCGGCAATAGAATTTTCCATCACGGTGGCCGCCTCTGAATTAGATGAGGTGGAAGTCTGAATGTTTCCAACAGCTTTTGAAATCATGGAGCTGGACGTTGAAAGTGAGGTGCTCGCCACGCGAATCTGATCGATCATGGAGGTCACGTCTTCTGTGGCGTGAGCAATCAGATTACTGGTCCGGCTCTGCTCCCGGGTGGAGGTGCGGACATGATTGGTCAGCTCTTTCATCTGCTCAACCGCAACGGTAATCAGCTCACTGCCACGGGTATGCTCCCGTGCTGAATTGGCGATATGGCCGACCATTTCCTCAACGCTCTCCATGGCCTCCTTGATGCTTTGGCTGCCGCGTGCCTGCTCAACTGTAGCACGGGCAATTTCACGGATCTGGACACTGGCTTTCTGTACACCGCTGACGATCTTTGTCAAAGCCGTACCGGAATGCTGTGACAGTTTTTCACCTTCCGTGATGCTTTCTTCGGCCTGACAGATGGCTTCAACAGCTCGCCTGGTTTCTTCCTGAACCCCGGTGATGACGGTGGCGATCTCTCGGGTGGAACTGCTGGTGCGTTCGGCCAGTTCCCGTATTTCATCGGCAACGACTGCAAACCCTTTGCCGTGCTCCCCGGCCTGTGCTGCTATAATGGCGGCATTCAATGCCAGCAGGTTGGTCTGTTCAGCCACTTCGTCAATAACGGAGAGGATTGCCCCGATGTCATTGGCGCGCAGTGAAAGATTTTCAACAACTTCGGCGGTGATGCGCGAAGATCTGCGAATGGCCTGCATGCCGGCGATAGCTTCTTCTACGGCAGTTTTACCTGTTTCGGCATCATTTCTGACACCTTCAGTTATTGCGGATGTATCCAGGGCGTTCTTTTCAACCTGTTTGATGGTTGCATCCATCTCGGCTATGGATGAAGCTGTGGTGCTGGAGGCATCAAGAAGATTGACGATACTGGTACTGATCTCCTTGATGGAGGCCGTCATTTCGATGATGGAGGTGCTGACCTCATTAACAGAATCACCTAGTTTGTCGGCACTGATGGCGACCTCTTCAACGCTGGCAGCCATTTCCAGGGTGGAGGTGGATGTTTCCGAGGCAGAGACCGACAGTTTATCGATTCCGTCTGTTACATCATTGACGGATTTATTGATCAGAACAGCGGCTTGTGATGCTTCCTGGACGGCGCTTTCCTGAAGCCTGGCACTGCTGACAACCTTGCGGGTCGCTTTGGTTATGTTGTTGTCAATGCCTATCAGGGCGTCGGAGGTAGAGTTGATTCGTGCAACAACATTCTGAAGGTTTTCAGCCATGATGTTCATGGCAGCTGCCAGATCGGCGGCTTCCCCGCCCCCCTTAACGGTCAGACGGGCGTCAAGTTTGCCATCGGCAACCGCCCGGGCGAATTCCACACAGGCTCTCAGGGGGCGGGTTATGGAGATGGTTATGAAGAAGGAGAGGACCCCGATCAGTGTAACAGCTATCAACGTTACCACTCCGGCCAGAGTCATCTGGCTTTTTACGCTTGAAGAGACCTGCTCTTCGGTGGTGGTAACATCTTTGTGGATGACGTTTACCATTGTGGCAATTGCAGTACTGAAGGTTGCAAATCGTTGTGCCTGGACACCGCTCATCAGATAACTTGCTTTAAGAATATCACCTGAAGACACCGCTGGCAGGACTTCATCCAGCAATGTTTTGCGATATTCTTTCCAGCTGGCGTCGGCCTTGTTTATGGCGGAACGTTTCTGCGGTGAATCCAGGGATTCCAGGACTATACCAAAGTTCAGCTCAATGTCGTTTAGCAGGCTTTTTATTGTGGCAATTGTTTTGTCAGCCGCATTTTTATCGGTTTCCAGCATGAAATTCTGCATTTCACTGTTGATCTGAAACATGTCTGCTTTCAGTAGTGCTATGCTTTCGAGGGCATCTTTGTTGTTTTTTATGAGGTTGTAATGGGATCCGCCGATTCGAGATTCATTCAGAAGTATCGTACTTACGAGGGCAACGAGCAGGATACAGGTGAAGGCGGCCGCTGAAAGCAGCATCATTTTCCTGCGCAGGGTAAATCCGCTGGCACTGGTCTGGTACGTTGGGGTAGTCACGAATGCTCCTTCTAGACCGTGTATTGACGCCTGTAAAGCCGCAAAAATATAGCAGAGTCAATGCTTTTTTATCAAGCAAAAAGACCCCTGGATAGATTGTGGCCGGATTGTCAGAGGATAGATTGTAAAACGTTGCGCAAGCGGTCCATGATGATTTCCGGACGGTAGTTTTCTGGTACCGGCAGCGTATCATTCTTTTCCACCGGTATAAGTTTTGTGCCCAAAGGGCTACTGACGTGCAGGGTGGCCTTCAGATGGTATGGCAGCTTTTCAAGGTTAGGCTGCCGTTTGATGATTTCAAGCAGGCTGCTGAACTTCAGATGAACTGGCAGGAGCATGTCCGTATCTTTCCCGGCGCTGAAGGTTACAGGATTCTGTGCGCCCCCGGTTGCTGTGGGAAGAGCCATGACCTGAAGGTCGTATGTATAGCCGAGTAGAGCCAGATCAAATGAGTTGGGGTTGGTTACGCCGATCACGAATTCAACGTCCAGGCCGGAAGAACTGATTCCGGCCAGACGTGTCTCTTTCAGCGTGACATGTGGTTCCTGGATGAATAGAGAACAAGCGGAGAGTGATACAGCCAATAGGAGCAGAGGGATGTAATACCCGAGTCGCTTCATCATCGGGTTCTTGTTTGCGGCTCGTTCATTGCCAGTAGTTCTGACTGACGAGCAAGGTCTGCTCTCATTTCCTTACGAACCATCCGAATCTTGCGGATATAGGCATCGGCTTGGGGGCCTTGGCCGCAGTAAAGTTTTTTTGCCCGCTCCAGATTTCCCTGAGCCATGCTTAGTTTGGTGAACAGCTCCCGAACAGCCGCTTCGGCACACTTCTCATCGTTTTCCATGTCGTCAGGAGAATATCCGTGACTTTTAGCGCGTAGAGGCATGAGCTGCCACACACCCAGGGCGCCTTTGCTTGAAACTGAATCGCCGGATAACTTGTGTCCGCCTGTTTCTGCCAATGCAATTTCTGCCAGATCAAAGGGCATGAAGGGGGTGCCAAGCGTTTTTGTAAAGCAGAGGGCTGCCAACTGTCGTGAACGCTGTGGAGTTGTACGACGGGAGAAGGCCGTTTCAATGGCGGCGACTTGTCGCTTGCGCTCGGTCATGGAGATACCTTTCTCCAGAAGAGCCTTGATTTCACGGTCCAGGGGTGTTTCAGTCGGAATGGTTGCTTGGGGAGGTGCTTCGGATTTTTTGATGGGAGCATTTTCGCATGCTGCCAGTAGGAACAGGCATGTCAGATACAATAGTTTTTTTCGCATAAGTAAGAGTAGGGTCGGTTGTGGGGGCTTTGCCGGACCAGCGCGAGCGCCAGTTGAAAAGTATCGGTAAAAATCCGGCTGGAAACTCCTTTCATGAGGGATACCCCGAAAATGCCAAAGTCCCGGTTGGCCGAGACTTTGGGTGGGGTTTAAATTGATGTGAAACTTCTACACCTATTTGATAGTGTCTGTCAAGTTTATCAAGATTAAACTCTTTTATATTAGTATGTTGGGCCGCTAAAAATGGACATTAGAAGCGATATCCCGCCCCGAAGCCGATCAGGTGAGGATTGAGGTCCAGATTATATGTATTTGTACCGACTTTCATCTTTGTTTCTATGCTGAGGTATTTGTAGTCAAGGTTCAAATAAAGGTTCTCATTGATTTTGAAGTCGGCTCCGGCCTGGGCTGCCCAGCCAACGCTGTTGTCGATAGTGAAATCAGGGTCGACACCGCTGATCTTTGAGTTGAACGGGAAAATGAAGTTTACTCCGAAACCGACGTATGGGCTGATAGTATTGCCTGCAAAGGGGTGGAACTTTGCTGTGACAGTGGGAGGAAGCAGCCAGGTCGATCCGGAGTAATTGTTGTCGAGTTTGATGTCATGGCGGGTTACAGCGGCAATCAGCTCGGCGGAGACATTTTTTAGAAAAAAGTACTCAAGGTCCAGTTCCGGCACGATGTCATCACTGATGCCAACCTTTGCTGCGGTAAAGTTTGTGCCTTCATCAGGCTTGACATATACTGCTCGCATGCGCACGCCGAATTTTTTGTAATCCTCCGCATGCGCCGTCCCCGCTACAGCTAACGCCGATAACACTACCGCACAGACAGCCTTTGTAACACATTTTTTCATCTGATCGTTCCTCCTGCTTGAATTTTGAGGGGTTGCCTCAATGTGAGTAGGGTGAGTATGTGGATAAAACGGAGTTGATTTGTCCTGTTTTCGGGTGCGGTAATGTGATAAAGGGCACTTACTCTTGATGTTCCTTGGGTCCACCATCATCTGTTTGATTGAAAATATTAAAGATCAAAAAGATTAATTTAATCTTCAATTACGTAAAAAAATGACCAAAGTCAAGTTTTTTGTGATTAAAAGAAATTTTTTGTCGATAGTGTGAGGTTAACCTTTTGATTGCGCCACAAAGCAGCAGATGAATATGCCGATCATCGGAATAAAAGAGTTATCGAGATGGCGCAGAATGTTTTGCGTTGTTGGAATGGCGGGGAAGCTAAATGCTTGACGAGGAAAAGTAATGTGGCCGGGTTCTGCGTGATCAGCACGAAGCTTGGAAGATTTATGAGAGTAGGGAGATGGTAGCAAGAGAATAGCTATTTTGGACAAAAGGCCGTCGATGAGGACGGCCGGATTTATTGAAGGGAGATGTGAGCGAACTAAAATGATGAAAATATAAGGGGTTTGTCTACACGTAAACTAAAAGACATCACGTTGCTATCTAAAAAATATGATGTGGGAATGTCAGGGAGATTTATGGACTGCCAGATCCTCAAGAGTTACTTTGCCGAGTATATCACGAACTTGCAACTGCACATTAACCCAGACCGGGTGTACATTACAGGTTGTGTCGCGCGGACAGTCCCCCTGTTTCACAACGCATCTGTTGGGGATAATCGGACCTTCCACCGCCTCAACAACCTCCAGCAGGGTAATCTGGTCAGGGGTGCGTCCGAGTACGAATCCTCCACCTGTGCCGCGATAGGACTTCACGAGTCCGATTTTACTGAATTGCTGAAATATTTTGGCAAGAAAAGTCGGGGGAACATCAACAGCAGCAGCAATATCACTCAGCAGGCAGACCTGATCATCCGGACGGGTTGCCAAGTGTACGATTCCGCGAATTGCATATTCACCTTTGCGAGTAAGCTCCATCATAAAAAAACCCCTGTCCCTGCTTCACTGGATACGAATCGTGCTACATTAAAAGACCTATTATGTCTTTTTAGAGGTTTTTACCAGGTGTGTCAATAAAAAATTAAGACGATGTTTTAAATACGGTGGTTAACGTCCCAGCATGATGCCAAGGTCTTCGGCTGTGTTTACAATTTCCCCGTGGGGATCAACCAGTTTCAGTTCACGGGTGGCCTCTTCAATAGTAACAGATGAAATGCTGCGCCCTTTGAGACAGGCCATGCGGCCAAACTCTCCGGCAGCGATCATCTGCACGGCTTTCGTGCCGAACCGGCTTCCCAGGGCGCGATCGAAGGTTGTGGGTGAACCGCCACGCTGCAGGTGACCAAGCACGGTGACGCGTACGTCCATTTCCAGGCACTGCTCAATCTGTTTGGCCACATACTGGCCGATGCCGCCCAATCGTTCGATAGTGTATTTATCGTCGGCCTGCTTGGCCACAATCCGATCGCCACCGGCCGGAAAGGCGCCTTCGGCGGCCACAATGATGCTGAAACGGCTTCCACGGGCTGAGCGTGCCTTGATGGAGGCGCAGACATTCTGGATATTGAAGGGGATCTCCGGGATCAGGATGACATCGGCTCCGCCGGCGATACCGGATTCAAGGGCGATCCAGCCGGCATAACGCCCCATGACCTCCAGAATCATGACACGGTGGTGACTTTCGGCGGTGGTGTGCAGTTTGTCCAGGGCGTCGGTGGCGGTTTCCAGAGCGGTGTTGAAGCCGAAGGTGAAATCGGTTTCGCGCAGGTCGTTATCGATCGTCTTGGGAACGCCGACAATCGGGACCCCTTTTCTGGCCAGTTCCAGGGCTATCTTGAGCGAACCATCCCCCCCAACGGCAATCAGGGCATCCAGTCCCAGCGTGCGGATATTTTCCACGACCTGGTCGGAAATGTCCCGGCGAACAATGGTGCCATCATGCTCCACGGGATAATCGAAGGGGTTGCCGCGATTGGTGGTTCCCAGGATCGTTCCGCCCCGAGGAAGTATTCCGCGGACACTTTCCAGCGTCAGCGGCCGGCATTTGTTCAGGTCCAGTAGACCGTCAAAACCGTCCTCAATGCCGATGACCTGCCAGCTATGGCGGATGATGGCCGACTTCACCACGCCGCGAATGACGGCGTTCAGGCCGGGGCAGTCACCGCCGCCGGTAAGGATGCCAATCGTTTTGCTCATGTGGACCTCCGTATTATGTGGCGGGCAGTTCCGGTTCGGCCACTGGCCGCTTCTTGCCGAAGATCAGGGCCACCCAGACGCTGACTTCGTACATCATGTAAAGCGGGATCATGATGACAAACATGGTGATCAGGTCGGCGTGGAAGGCGGAAATGATGGAGCTGGCCAACAGGGCGTATTTGCGCTTGGGTGCCAGGAAGGCGTAGCTGACGATGCCGAAGCGGGCCAGCAGCAGGGTCAGGACCGGCAGCTCGAAGATCAGGCCGAACATAAGGATCAGCCGCAGACAGAAGTTGACATAGGCGCTGATATTGAACCAGCTCTGCAGCCCTTCGGCCTCATAGGAGAGGGAAAAATTGATGATGACCGGCCAGATAACAATCAGGAAGAACATGGCGCCGACACAGAAGGTGACTGTGGCGGCGGTCACAAAGGGGACTACCAGATGGCGCTCCCTGCGAGTCAGGCCCGGGGCGATGAACAGCCAGATCTGGTGGAAGACGATCGGCAGAACCAGGATGAAGCCGGCCAGCATGGATATTTTGCACTGGATGAAAAACGGTTCAAGAGGCGCGCTGTAATTGAGGGGTCGCAGCTTAACCGGGGCATTGATCTCCTGCTCCAGCTTGTAGCGGGTGTACAGGCCGGGGGAAAGCTCCTTGACCTGCAGGTAGACCTTCTTCTTGATGCCGGTCAGATAGGTGGCGCCGGTCAGGGGTTTTTCGATGAAACCGAGGATATCGGTGGAAAAATTCCAGGCGACACCCATGCCGATCACAACCGCGATGACGATAACCATGAGCCGCTTGCGCAGCTCGACCAGATGTTCCATAAAGGGGAGAACTCGTTCTTCGGACATGCATCTTACCTATCACAGTGATATATGAGTGTGCAACCGTTTAGCGTCTTTTTTTGCGGACTGGGCGTCCCGCTGCTGCCGGCCGGCCGCTACCGTCGCCTTTTCCGGACGGGCGTGGAGCGCTGCTGATGCGCTTGCCCCGGACCGGGATGCGCGGATACTCCTCCGGTTCAACGGCTGCCGATGAACCCTTGGCAGGAGGGGCGGAAGCGCTGTGGCTGACCAGGGCAAATTCGATGCGCCGGGTGGCCGGGGAAACCGCCGCAACCGAAACCCGGATGCGGTCGCCGATGCGGAATACCCGTTTCAGGTGACGGCCCACCAGGGAATGCTGCTTTTCCAGGTGGGTGTAGAGATCATCATTCAGGGCCGTGATATGTATCAGCCCTTCCACAAACAGCTCTTCCAATTCCACAAACAGGCCGAAGGCGGTGACGCCGCTGATATAGCCGTCGAACTCTTCGCCAAGATGCTTCTGCATGTACTGCACCTTCTTCAGCTCAACCACATCCCGTTCGGCCTCCATGGCCACCCGTTCACGCTTGCTGGTGTGCTCTCCGATCTCGCCCAGGCGTTCCGTGGCCATAGCCAGTTGCTTTTCTGCCCGCTTGTTATCGGTCTGTTCTCCAGCGACCAGCGCCGCCCTGAGAATCCGGTGCACGACAAGATCGGGATAACGGCGGATGGGGGAGGTGAAGTGGCAGTAACAGCGGGAGGCCAGGCCGAAATGCCCCAGGTTTTCGGCGGCGTAACGGGCCTGCTTCATGCAGCGCAGCAGGGCGTAATTAACCATGCGCTCCTCCGGCTTGCCTTCGGCCTGGGCCAGCAGGCGCTGCAGGTCGGCCGGGTTGACGCGCTCGTTCACCAGAGGGAATTCATAGCCGAAGCCGTAGACAAACTCCTGGAAATTGATCAGCTTGGCCGGATCGGGATTCTCGTGGATGCGGTAGAGGAAAGGGATGTTCCTGTCGGTGATGTAGGCTGCCACCGCCTCGTTAGCCGCCAGCATGAACTGCTCGATCAACTGGTGGGCCAGGTTGCGTTCGGCCCGGATGATCCCCTCGGTCTGGCCGGTCAGGCCGATAATTATTTCCGGCTCCGGCAGATCAAAATCGATACTGCCACGCTTTTTACGCATGGCCATCATGGCCAGGGCCAGATCCCGCATCTCCAGCAGCATCGGGACCAGTGGCCGCTGCTGCTCAAGGACCGCCGGGTCGTTGTCCACGATGACCTGTCTTACAATCGTATAGGTCAGGCGGGCGCTGCTCTTGATGACGCTGGGATAGAAGCTGGATTCCAGCATGTCACCGGCCGGATTGAACAGCATTTCGGCCGTCATGGTCAAACGGTCTACGTGCGGGTTAAGCGAACAGATCCCGTTGGATAGCCGCTCCGGCAGCATGGGGAGGCAGCGGTCCGGAAAGTAGACCGATGTGCCGCGCAGATAGGCATCGCGATCCAGGGGGGCGCCTGATTTAACATAGTGGGAAACATCGGCAATCGAGACCCACAGGCGGCAGTTATCACCTTCTCGCCGCAGGGCAACAGCGTCGTCAAAATCGCGGGCGGTTTCGCCGTCGATGGTCACCGTCAGCATGCTGCGCAGATCGACACGCCCCTTCAGATCATCTTTGGAGACGGTCTCGGCAATCGCCTCGGCCTCGGCCAGGGCATCCTTGCCGAATTCATGGGGTAGATCGAAGCGCCGGATGGCCGATTGTACCTCAACTTCGGGATCATCGGGCCATCCCAGTACCTCGACGATGCGCCCTTCGGCCGGTCGCCCGCCAATCGGGTAGGCGGTCAGTTCGGCCACCACCTGATGGCCATCCTGGGCCTTGCCGCGCCCTTTTGCCGGTATGGTGATGACCATGTTAAGACGGCTCTCTTCCGGGATGACGATT
This sequence comes from uncultured Geobacteraceae bacterium, assembly GCA_942493195.1. Classification (GTDB taxonomy): domain Bacteria; phylum Desulfobacterota; class Desulfuromonadia; order Geobacterales; family Pseudopelobacteraceae; genus CAIPTY01. Next base: position 835,205 of record OW818669.1, read on the forward strand.
GCCCCGCGGCGACTTTCCTCAAAACGTCCCACCACCTTTGAGCTGGCCCGCTGAGCAACGGCCGTGATGCGCCCCTCCTGTTTGCCGCCACCCATGCGGCTGCGCTCGGAACGCACTTCGACGACATCACAGTGCATGGCACTTTTCATGTGGCGCTGCGGGATGAAGATGTCCTCGCCGCCTCCTTCCGGGGTCACAAAGCCGTAGCCGTCCCGGTGGGTGGAGAGTGTACCGCGGATGCTTTTGACGGCACTTGCCAGGGAGTAGCTGTTACCTTTGAAGCGGACGACTTCACCGTCGTCGGCCATATCCTCCAGCATGCTCTTTAATTCGTGTTTGACGTGACGCCCGCCGAAATTGCGCAGCAGCATGGCAAAATGGACGGCGCCGTCCTGCTCTTTGAGAAATGCCAGGATGAATTTTTTGGTGAGTTGCATGATCTGCCCTGTATACCCGATGGAATTGAATTTGTATTGTTTCCGGCCGGAACGGATGATATGCTTTTTTGACGCAATTTGCGACAATTTCCTACCCCGGATCCCCTGTGAAAAATCTCCAGCGTGTCGTCTTTTTACTGCTTCTTGTACTACTTTCATTCCCCCCCACCGGTTTCAGCAGCGTGTCTGAAGAGCTCGAACAGCTGGCTGCTCCTGTGTCAGAAAAATCGCCCTTGCTCGCTCTGTGTCGCGATTTCAATATGCTTAACAGCGCAATTCGTGACGGAGCCGTTTCCAGGGGCGTTGCCCAGGCCGGACTGCAACGGCTGATTGCCGCACTGCGCGCTGAATATTACCGTACCGGCACTGTCGACTTTCGAAAGTCGGAATGGATTTTTCCCCTGGAAGGCTACGGTGCCAGGGCCGTTGGTGGCGGACGTCGTCATGGATATGCCGCCCGGGGGTACGATTTTTACAGCGGCAACCGCCATAGCGGTCACCCATCCTACGATATCTTCATCCGAGATCGGAATCAGGACGGCCTGGATGATCTCACCGGAAAACCGGTCACGGTGCTGTCAATGACCGGTGGCGTAGTGGTGGCGTTGGAGCGGAACTGGGAGGCGGGCAGCCGGCTGCGGGGCGGGAAATACCTTTGGGTCTATGACCCGGCCACTGAGCTGTTGGTGTATTATGCCCACAACAGTGACATTTCTGTGGAACTGGGGCAGGTCGTCCGGCCGGGTGAGCCATTGGCCACCGTCGGAAGAAGCGGTTGGAATGCCGCTAAAAAACGTTCGCCCACCCATCTGCATCTGACGGTTGCCCGGGTCAGCCGTGACGGGCGGGTGGTGCCGGTCAAAATCTATGGGGAGATGGTACGATCTGCCAGGAGAAGTGCCGGTGCCGGGGTGTGATTGTTCCCGGCATCCAGAGAGTACGGCGAACTCAGAGACGGAAGGATGTTGTCAACATGCGTACGACGACGATCAGGGTGAAGAGCAGGTAGAGGGCCAGGGTGGTGATTGTCAAGCGGCGTTGGATGGCCGGTATGATGCCGGCCAGGCTGCCGCAGGATGCGAATGGGGCCAGGCCGCCCACCCCCAGGCCGCAGACCGCGCCCCCCAGCAGGGTGGCATACAGGGCGTAGCCTATGTAGCTGTATTCCTTTTGCAGGATGCAGAAGGGGCAGTGGTGGCTGGGAAGCTCGTAGAAGTAAAGGCAGATGAACGAGACCAGTGCAGCGGCGGCGACGAAAAAGGTCAGGACGCTGACCGTCGAGAAAAGATAGCCACCCTTTTCTGTGCGGTGGAAATAGATGCCGCTGAGCAGTGTGGCAGCCATAAAACCGAAAAAGGCCAGCTGCATGGGACCGTTGGGCAGTCCGGCAATCTCGCCGGCCATGCTGTGCGTGTCGGTGCTGAACAGGCTGCCGCAGCAGGAGGTTATCACATCGGCCTTCATGTTGAAGAAGTAGACGAACTGAAAGATCACCTCCAGCAACACCAGCGGTACCAGTACGTTAAGCAGGCCGTATTTGGTTCTGATCAACGGGTAGTCGTAGCCGCGGGTGTCCACATGATTGATTATCAGCCAGACCCCAGCCAGAAGACAATTTACAATTTTCAGTATCAGAACCGGATAACCGAAACTGTTGACCGACAGGCTGCCGGCCGCGCACATGGCCCCTGTAAACTGGCTGTGCAGGCTGTCGGCGGTGAAGATGTACAGGAACAGGGAGCCTATCTGGAACACCAGGATGTCGCTGAGGATTACGGAGATCAGGTAGGTGCGCCGTTCCAGGTCCAGCTGCAGCTCACTGCCACTCTGCAGGTCCCACTTGTCAAGGATGCGAGTACCGTACCAGCCGGCGTAGATCAGCATGATGGCCGTCAGCAGTGAAGCGGTGGTAAGTGCCAGAATGGCGGGATGCTGTATCATGGTGCCCCTGTGACGTCGGTGACCCGACCGTCCCGCATTCCCACAACGACATCCGCCAGTTCCGAATCGAACACCAATGGATCGTGGCTGGCAATCAGGATGGTTTTGCCCTGCGCCTTGAGTTCACCGATCATGGTCATGAATTCGCTGGAGAGTTTACTGTCCAGATGGGCGGTCGGTTCGTCGGCGATGATAATGGCCGGGTTATTGATCAGGGCCCGGGCAATGGCCACCCGCTGCAGTTCGCCCCCGGAAAGCCAGTCGATGGGGGAGGCGGCGTGCCGTGAAACCGAGAACTGTTCCATCAGCTCCAGGGCCCGTTGGCGAAAGACCGGCTGGCTCTCGCCGGTGGGGTAGGCCGGCAGCATGATATTTTCCAGGGCACTGATCCCCTTGATCAGGTTGAACTGCTGAAAGATGAAGCCGAAGGTCTTGCGGCGGATTTCCGTCAGGAAGCGTTCCGGCAGGCTGGTGATATCCAGGGCCGGCTCACTCTCGCTGGCGCTGAAGAAGGACGTGCTGATGCCATGCAGCCGGATGCGGCCGGAACTGGGGCGGGCCATGCAGCCGATCAGTGCCATCAGGGTGGTTTTTCCCGATCCGCTGGGGCCTTTCAGAATCGTCAGGCGTCCCGGCTGGATCGTGAGAGTGACGTCATCCACGGCCGTGAACTGGTTGTGTTTGCCGCTGTTGAAGGTTTTGGTTACGTTATTCAGTTCGATCATGAAAGCGTCCTGTGCGGTCGGTTCGCCGTAGTTATTTCGAGGGATTTTGGTTCCTGGCAAGGCACGGCGACGCTGGCAGAGCTGGACTCTGTCAAGGAGTCGTAACGAAGCCAGGGGCCAAAAGAACCGGAATAAGAAGTGTGAACTGGTCGCATAGGACGCTATGACCTCATGGCGGCATCGGGCGGCACGGTAGCTGCCAGCCAGGCGGGGATGATGGTGGCAGCGGTGTAGGGCAGTACCGTCAGAAAAAAGAGGATTGTCAGTTGGTAGGCGTCAATGATCGGGGTCAGTTTGAATTGCGGATAGATGACCGACCACCCCTTGAGGGCATGCTCGAACAGGGCGGCCGAGAACATGAAAACATGGCCGTAGGCCAGCAGTACCCCCACGAGAAACGCCGTCAGCGAGATCACGATCCCTTCCCAGAATTTGAGCTGCAGTACGTCGGAGGTTTCCCAGCCGATGGATTTGAGAATGCCGATTTCCTTGCGCTCTTCGGCGGACAGGCCGGTGGCTTTATCCCATGCAAAGATGATGAAGGCCAGTACCGCTGTACCCAGAATAACCACCATCATGCCGCCGCGCCATTCGAAGAGGGAATCGTAGGTCCGCAAAATTTCGCTCTTCAGGATCGGGCGGGTGTCGGGGAATTCTTCGGCAATCTTTGAGGCTACCGTGACCTGCTCGCGCGGGTTTCCCACGGTGACGGCCAGGTCCGTTGCCATTCCCTGAGGCAGGTTGAACATGGCCTGGAAATCATCTTTTGAAAGCACGATCAGGTCGGAGGAAATCAGCTCGGAACTGCTGGGATAGATTCCCTGGACTGTCAGAAGCAGGGGCAGGTTGCTGGCGGAACGCAGGGTCAGCATATCCCCCGGTTGAACCCGCTGGTTTCGTGATACTCCTGCTCCGACCATGATGTTGCCGGTTTCGGGGGGCTGGCTGATCGGTACCTGCAGGGTATAGTTGGCGCCAAAGACCGGATCGTAGTAGTAGCCCCACAAACGTGGAGAAACCCCAGTTACACCACGGATGGCACTGATCCTGCGGCCGTAGTCCTCGGGGATCAGGTCGTGGCGCCCGGCACTCATGCGTTGCACTACCATGTCCGGTGCTTCCTTCAGCAGCAGTCGCGCTTCACGTCGCATGGCCTGCACAAAAAATATCAGTGAGGCGATTACGAAGACTATCAGCGTGTAAACCACCAGCAGGGACAGGTTTTTCCCTTTTCGCCGCAGTAGGGAGGATAGGGAGAAGTCAAGGATGTTGCCGTGTCGGCTAAGGGGTGTTTTCATGAACCCTCATATTTGGGGGAGTTACCAGCGATCCGGACGGGAAATGCTCCAGTGACGTGGGATGATCCTGAAAAGGTGCGAAACGATCCGCCATGGCCGGATGGCGCGTGTAGCGGGCTTCAGTGAAGAGGCATAGATCGGTCAGCGAAATTTCCCTGACCAGCATGGTCCGATCCTTCAGCTCCTTTGCTGCCGCAGCTTGGCTGAATCTGGCATGCAGCGCAGCCCCGAGAAGCAGGATACACTGCAAGCCGGTGAAGCTGATAAAGGCTAGCGATTTGCGCATCAGGCTATTCCAGGGTTTTCAGGACAGCGGGGGTGACATCCTTGAACTGAAGAATCCTCTTGCCCATGTGATCTTTCTGGAATGCCTGGGCATCGGTCGGTTTTTCAAAGGGTACCAGCTCTTTTCCCATGGGGCCGTAGACATCACTGCCGATGACGAAGGATGACTTGAAAGCGTCGATCTGTTTAAGGTGATAGTAATCCTTAACGGTGACCGAACTGATGGAGGACTGGTTTTTTGCAGGGGTATACTTTTTCATGTTGTGATAATAGGTGAAGAAATCCTTGGCTCCGTCAAAGTACAACGACGTTGAGTCCTTGAAAGTTGCCACTACAACCCAGTCAGGGTATTTGGCCACGAACATGCCGCATACCGGACATTTGTCTTTGGCAGCGGGCGGTGGAGCGAGGAGTGGAGCTGCGAAGGCGGTTGTCACTGTCAGTAACAACACTGCTGTTTGTAGAATGTTTCCGATTTGTTTCATGCACTGTTCCTTTGGGAATCCGGGATTCTGCACAGCACCTTACCCGGCGGATATTGTCTCCGCCGGGTAAGGTGTACGAAATAACGGGAAAATTAACTTATTTGTGTTCGCTGTGCCCTTTGTGGTCGCTATGTTTTTTGGCAGCCGCCCGATCGCTCTGCTCTCCTTCGGAGGCTTTCAACGCATCGTCGAAGCTCGACAGCTTGCCGCCATTCGCTTTTACAAAGGCATCGGCATCCTTCTTCTCGGCGAAGGCCCATTTGGCAACCTTGGTCATGACACCTTTCTTGGAGCCGCCGATAACCCAGGTGGCGGTCTTGGCATCGATCAGTTTTCTGCTGTTGTAATCGGCTACCTGGAAGGACTTGACCGTTTTTCCCTTGTTCTTCTGCATATCCGTTACGACGCAGTTGATGCTGCAGGTGCCGGCGCTGCTGCCGTCACTGTAGGAAACAATCATGCGGCTATGGCCGAACTTTGTACGGTCCATGCCGCAGTGTACACAGGCATCGGGAGCTTCAACTTTTGTTTCTGCTGCCAGACAGACGGTTCCCAATGATAGTACGAGCAGAATACTGAGCCAGAATTTTTTCATTTTTAATGTTCTCCTTTAGATTATTTCTTCTTTTTTGCCGAGGATACCTTGACCATGTCCTTGTCGCATCCGCATTTGCCCGGTTTCTGGCTGACAAAACCGCAGTTGCAGCCGTCACCGCAGCCGCATGCATATTTACCCTGGATCGGGGCGGACAGCTCTTTGCCTTCAACCTTGTAATAGACCCGTTTTTTGTCAATCTTGGTAACGGTGGTTTTAACGAGATCCTTGCCACAGCTGCACTGGCCTTCTTTCAGCGCCAACGTGCCGCAATCACATCCGTCGCCGCAGCCACAGACGTAAATCGTGTCGCCGGCCTTGGCTTCAAACTTGCCGGATGGCCCTTTGGCAGCAAAGGCCAGACAGAATGTAGACAGAACAAACACCGTTGCAAGTGCCACCAGAACGAATTTTTTCATGTGATTCCTCCTTGAAATTATTTGTGCTCAAATTCTACAGTGGAACCAATTGTATGTCTAGCCACATTCGATGAATTTTCGCTCCGATGCACTGGAATTGGGGGCAGTACGTTGTTGTGAATACTGCCCCCTGCTATACTTTGCAATTACTGCAGATTTACCATCACGGGACGGATACTGCCTTTACTTATGGTCAGTTTTACCTGAATAAACGATGTTCCGCTGACGGTACTAAAACTGGTATCGTAGCCACCGGAAAGGATCACGCTGATGTTGTCACGATCTGCCAAAAGTGGGCCGCCGACATTCCCGGAGATTATTCTGATCTCGTCGCCATTTACAGCAGAGTTATAGGCAGCTTGAACGGTCAGGTATGTTTCACCGGTCCTGACTATTTTTGCGACGGGTATGGCAAAGGTCGCCAGAATGGTATGGTCGTCGACAATGTTCGTGAACGTGTAACTGGAATCTACACCAACGGAGACCCCATCCACAATCACGTCATGGATGATATATCCTTGGTCTGGTGCGATGCCAAAGGTCTGGTCCGAACCCTGCTGTACAGAAACTGCTCCGTTTGGAGAAATGCTTCCGTTGGAACCGGCCGTGGCGGTGATGGTAAAGGTTGCAGGTGCCGTCGTCACACTGAAATCGGCAGTAACGCCTCCGATGGTCAGAGTTGCAGACGTGGTTTTTGCCTGTGTTGCTGCTGATGTCAGGCGCACCTTGACCTGATTACCGTTGGCGATGGTGGCCGGGGTTGTGGTTGAGTATTCGCTCCAGGTATTTCCATCAGTTGATATGGAATACTCGCCACCGGTGATGGAAATCAGTGCCGGAACTGCCAGGCCCGCCACGGTGACGGGGTTGGATTCAACAACGCTGCTGACTGCTGCGCCGTTTTGGCTGGTGAAACCGAACGCATCCGGTACGTTGTCCGGAATCGTTGTCGGGCCTTTCCAGGTCCAGACCTCGGTCGTGGCGGTGGAACCGCCGCTGCTGTTTGGAATCTCGTTGCCGTCGGCATCACCCACATAGACTTTGTAGGTGGCAGTGAACAACTTGTCAGGTTCTGTAAGATAGGCAGCCGGAACGGCATAGACATTGTGAATCATGCTGCCGTCCCACTTCCATTTGGTTGAACTGCCATTGGTGCCGAAAATTCCGTAGTAGTTGGTATCGTAGATGATCGGGAACCCATTGGCATCGGTGTAGACCTGCGCAGTTCCCGAAGCTGCATTACCGGTCCCGCCCACACCCCACATACCGTCAGCGAAGTAGGTTTCCAGACCGGGTGATTGTGAAATACGCTCGATCCAGATTGCTGCAGTCGGACCGTAGGTGGTGGCAATATCAATCACCAACTGGCCGGTCGGGGTGATCCCGTTGCCGTGGAGTGCGGTCGGATCATCCCAGCCCAACTGGCGGCTGATAGCCACACCACCGTTGATGACGCTCCATGGCTTGGCCGGGTCGTATACGCCGGCCGGAATGTAGTTCATGGCCGGATAGACGCCGGCACCCAGTTTGGCCGACTCATCCTGTACGGTCATGGCACCTGCAACAGTGTCGTATGCCACGCTGAGCATGGTCATGGGCATCCATGAAGGTGGATTCATGTAGCCGGTCGTTACACTAAAACTGCCGGTAACTCCGCCCAGGTTGAGGGTCGTGCTTGTCGCTGTAAAGGCGGAGGTCGAAGAAGTTACCTGTACCTTGACCTGATTGCCGTTTGCCACAGTGGCCGGAACCGTACTGGAAAAAGCACTCCAGGTGCTGCCGTCATCAGTGGAGACGGAGTACTTCGGCGCAGTACCGCCGCTGATGCTGATGGATGCTGCTCCGTTGATACCGGCAACGGTAATTGCATTGGAGGTGGTTACAAATGCGGTTGCTGCACCGGTTACCGGGGTGAAGCTGAAGGTGTCGGGAGTCGTGTCGGCCGTCGTCACGTTAAAGTTTGCCGGTACTCCTCCGATGAACAGAGTCGCTGCAATGGTTTTTGCCTGTGTTGCTGCTGATGTCAGGCGCACCTTGACCTGATTACCGTTGGCGATGGTGGCCGGGGTTGTGGTTGAGTATTCGCTCCAGGTATTTCCATCAGTTGATATGGAATACTCGCCACCGGTGATGTCGATCAGTGCCGGAACGGCCAGACCTGCCACGGTGATGGAATTGGATTCAACAATGGTGTTGAGTGCTACACCGTCCTGGCTGGTGAAGCTGAACGCATCCGGTACGTTGTCCGGAATCGTTGTCGGGCCTTTCCAGGTCCAGACCTCGGTCGTGGCGGTGGAACCGCCGCTGCTGTTTGGAATCTCGTTGCCATCGGCATCACCCACATAGACTTTGTAGGTGGCAGTGAACAACTTGTCAGGTTCTGTAAGATAGGCAGCCGGAACGGCATAGACATTGTGAATCATGCTGCCGTCCCACTTCCATTTGGTAGAGCTTCCGTTGGTGCCGAAAATTCCGTAGTAGTTGGTATCGTAGATGATCGGGAACCCATTGGCATCGGTGTAGACCTGCGCAGTTCCCGAAGCTGCATTACCGGTCCCGCCTACACCCCACATACCGTCAGCGAAGTAGGTTTCCAGACCGGGTGATTGTGAAATACGCTCGACCCAGATGGCCGCAGTCGGACCGTAGGTGGTGGCAATATCAATCACCAACTGCCCGGTCGGGGTAATCCCGTTGCCGTGGAGTGCGGTCGGATCATCCCAGCCCAACTGGCGGCTGATAGCCACACCACCGTTGATGACGCTCCATGGCTTGGCCGGGTCGTACACGCCGGCCGGAATGTAGTTCATAGCCGGATAGACCCCAACGCCCAGTTTGGCCGACTCATCCTGTACGGTCATGGCACCTGCAACAGTGTCGTATGCCACGCTGAGCATAGTCATGGGCATCCATGAAGGTGGATTCATGTAGCCGGTCGTTACACTAAAACTGCCGGTAACTCCGCCCAGGTTGAGGGTCGTGCTTGTCGCTGTAAAGGCGGAGGTCGAAGAAGTTACCTGTACCTTGACCTGATTGCCGTTTGCCACAGTGGCCGGAACCGTACTGGAAAAAGCACTCCAGGTGCTGCCGTCATCAGTGGAGACGGAGTACTTCGGCGCAGTACCGCCGCTGATGCTGATGGATGCTGCTCCGTTGATACCGGCAACGGTAATTGCATTGGAGGTGGTTACAAATGCGGTTGCTGCACCGGTTACCGGGGTGAAGCTGAAGGTGTCGGGGGTCGTGTCCACGGTAGTAATCACCTGCTCGACCGGATAGCCATCCATTGTGCCGACGGCGCCGTAGCCGGACACTGAAGTACCGGTCATACAGGCCGCCATCATCATGCCGCCGGGCGCACAATCGGCGTAGGCCAACTTGTCGATCTGAGCCTGGGTGAGAGGGTCCAGCGGATTGTCAGGTACGAAGATCAGCGCGTAGGCGTTTCCCGGATTGGGGATGACTGGGTCAGTGGAGTTAAAACCATAGTAGATTCCTCCGGCATCAATACCTGCCTGGGGAGTCCAGCCGTCTAACACACCACCATTAGTCCAGAAGGTATTGGTGTCGGTGTTTTTAAATACCGCCGCAAAGGTCCCTCCCAGTGTGTCGTCATGCCAGGAGACCAGCTGGTTATCCAGCGTCAGCCAGGTCATGGTGTCTCCAGGGTACCCAGCAGTTCCGCCGGTCATGGACTCGGAAAGTCTTCCTTTAAGATTCGTAACCGTATGAGTCGTGGTATCGTAATCAAATGTGCCCACAAAAATGGAATCATTTGGTTGGGACATCGGTTCGTAGATTCGTTCAAAAATATTGTAAGTAACGGTGGCCGCCTCTGCCACCTGAATACAACAGAATAATGCCATGACCCAGATGATCAGCAGCAGCTTGTTCATGTGGGTGAGCAAATGTTTATTCATACATTCTCCTTTACTGGATCGAACAATTGAGCTTCATCGAAAAGGCAGATCAGGAAAGTTCAACATCTGCAGGTTTAATAACCGCAGCGCCACACCAGCCGGGAGTGTACGAAAACCGACAAGTAAACGCTCTCCATCGCTTGATGTTTCTGGCCTGGCAGCTGCGTTGTGGTGAACTTTTGTTCAGACAATCTGTTCATCATGTCATCGTGTTGCGACAACCTGCGGCAAACCTTTCTGAAGGCCTCACTGACGTTATGCACGTGTGCCTAACGATATTTTCAAGAAACGCAGCTGATTATCGGTGGGGGATCGGGCGGGTCCCCCGGACGGGATCTCAGGGGATCAGGAGAGTGTGTACTCAGGGTAGCTTCCCGTTGAGAAGTCAGTACCTGTAGGAAAAGAAAGGGGAGTACGTCATTCTGGTGTACCCCTGTCAAAGCTAGTGCTTTGCCGTCGTTGCATCGGCGGGAGCTGACGGTTGTTACCGGTTTATCTGGAACCTCGTTCAGTTTGCAGCACTCAGATTGCTCCTGATCAACGTCGTGCCGGACCTCCGGTTTTTTCTTCCAGCAGCAGCAGATATGGTTGGCACTTAGCTCGGGTAAGCAGCCGCAGACGCTGCAGTCACCCGCACATTCTCCGGATACCGCCCGGGCAATGGCGGGGGAGCGAAGTGCGATGGAAGCAAGGGGGCTTACAGTGATCATTGTGTACAAAACAATGACAGTGCATGCTGTTATGTAACGAAGCATTCGGTACATAGGTATAAGCAACGATTCCTTTCCAACGTGTGAATGCGTCATATCAAGCTGATACAGCAAGGCAGCCCCTGACGCGAAACTGTTTCAGTACGTGACTATTTCCTTGTAATAAACTGTGACTCGGGATAGCCGCCCATTGTGCCCGACGTTCCATATCCCTCAACGGCCGTACCGGTCATGCATACCGGTCCCATCATGCCGTCAGGAGCACAGTCGGCATAGGCAAGTTTATTGAGATGCTCCCGAGTGAGCGGGGTCGTCGGATCATCAGGAACGAAGACCAACGCGTAGGCATTTCCCGGATTTTGTGTGAAAGCAGGAAATCCGTAAAATACACCGCCAACATCGACTCCCCACTGAGGACTCCAGCCATCTCCAACGGTAGTAATTCCCGAATTTTGGTCGGTCACCGATAGTGAGAAGGTCCTGGTATCGGAGTTCCTGAACACTGCTGCAAACGTTCCCCCCAATGCCTGGTCATGCCATGAAACCAGCTGATTGTTAAGTGACAGCCAGTTCATGGTGTCATCCGGGTAGGGGAGGGAACACTCGCCCGGTATGCAGGTCATTGATTCGCTTAGAATTCCGTGGAGATTTGATACGGCAGCAGTTGTTGAATTCAGTGTAAAGGACCCTACGAAAATTGAATTGTTGGGCTGAGTATCCGGCTCGTAGAACGTTTCAATTACAGAATATTCGGTGATAACGTCTGCCGCTGCAGATGGTGCGCTGTTCCCATAAGCGTTGGTGGAAACCACGGAAAATGAATATCCTGAACAGGTGGTCGGGCAGGCAACAGTTATGGGTGAAGCCGTACCTGAAACTGATAGTCCAGGGGGTACAGAATATACCGTGTAACCGGTGACAGGGTTTGTTGAGCCGGAAGCAGTATCAAAACGTATAACAACAGCAGACGCTGAATTGCCTAAAGTTGCCGTGACTCCGGTTGGGACGGGTGGAGAGTCTGCCATTCGGAGCAGAAGGTTGCTAACCCGTACCGTACCTCCGGAAATGCGTAAGATACCTTGCAGAGTGGTCATGCCGGTCGTCTGCGTAAAGTCGGTACTGTACCCGCCTGCCAGAGTAACTGATTTAGCTTCGTTGAGGATGACGTCTCCAGCCAATACTGTTTCATGCAGCATGATTGTGGCTCCGTCAGCAGCGGCAAGGTATGCGGCCGATAGCGTCGGATAGGTGCTATCGAAAGGCAGGTCGATTCTTGTCGGGTTTGCCTCTGCCCGGGGTACCGCCAGGGCTAGTGCTGAAAATAACAGTAAAATCAGTATATTCATGTTCCACCAGTCAAATTGGTTGTAATCATTGTCATTTGGTTATTGTCTGAGAAACAGGATACCCGCTCATGGTTCCAACAGTCCCGTACCCTGCTTTGGTCGTTCCGGTCATACAGGCCGCTCCCATCATGCCGCCGGGAGTACAATCGGCATAGGCGAGTTTATCGATCTGTGCCTGGGTTAATGGTGCGGTTGGATTATTAGGGTTGATAAAAACCATGGCATATGCATTTCCCGGGTTTGCGCCCTGGGAAGGGAAGCCGAAGTAAAGACCGAATCCTGTGCCAGGAGACCAACCATCCCCACCTCCGCCGGTCCATAAAGTATCTGTAGAGGGTAGTCTGAACGTCGTCACCAAGAGTCCGTCAATCCCACCCAGCGTCACTGGTGTTGATGAAAGTTGGTGGTCAAGCTGAAGCCATGTCATGCCAAAGTCATACGCGGGATAATTGACCAGATCTCCCGTCATGGATTCGCTCAATTTTCCCCGCAGGTTCGTGACCGTGCCTGTGGTCGAATTTAACGTGAACGTGCCAGAGAAAATGGAATTTCGGGGTTGGGTGTCGGGCTCGAAAAAGGTTTCTAAGACACTGTAGGTGGTTATCACCTCTGCCGGCGACGATGGCGCTCCCGTGCCGATCCCGTTGACCGCAGCAGCGGTAAAGGCATAACCGGAACAGGATGCGGGGCAGGACACGGTGACGGGTGAACTTTCTCCGGTGACGGTGATACCTGTCGGTATTGACGTTACTGTGTAGCCTGAGATCAGGCTACCACCGCTGGATGTCGCACCGATGTGAACCAGTACTTTGTTCGGTGAGTCTCCAGAGGTGGCGGTCACCCCTGAAGGTATCCCGGGGAGCGTTGCTGCAGTCGGTGGTGAAACCGAAAACGTCTGGATCGATTGCACCGTACCGGCAGTTGCCGAGACGCTGCAGGTGCCGGTTGCAACTGCCGTTACCAGACCAGTGCCACCGTCAACCGAACAGGTCGCAGGGGTCGCACTTGCGTAGCTGACTGGTAATCCTGCTGAATCAGAGGCCGAGACGGTTGCCTTGTCATAGAGCAGTAATGCCGGAGGGGGGGTGAATGTTACGGAATGGCTGAAGGCAAACACGATATCCCGTGTAACCTGCGGTGCCGGAGCGTGGCGAGGATCGCCGGCCTGATCGGCCGCAATAGTACAGATACCGGATGCCATGCCTGTGACGACTCCATTACCATCAACGGTACAGACGGTTGGAGTCATGCTGGAATATTTGACCGGCAGTCCGGAACTTGCCGATGCGGAAACGGTCACTGCTGACTGATCCACTGCCGGGGCGGAGGGGGTTGGATACGAAATTGATTGGGGTGCGGCCAATACGGCCGGACCATCATTTCCGCACCCGCCGAGACCAAGAGCTGCAATGGCCAACATTGCCATGTTGAAAGATGGTCTTCCGAAATTAAAACGTATTCCGTTCATTGTATGATCCTTGTCCGGCTGCATCTCAGAAACGTAAATTGAGTGAAATATTGAAAGAACGCCCCTTGCCTGGTACCGGAGTACCCCATGGGATACCGTTGGTTGTCATGGAAGCACCCTGGCCGACATAAGCCCCCCCCAGCGGAGGGTAGTAGAGACGGTCGAGCAGGTTCTCGATGCCGACATCCAGTCGTGCTGAGGCCCACTCATAGCTGCTACGGAGGTTCAATAGTGCATAACCACCGGTCCGTATTTCATTGCGGATACGGGAAACCAGGTCCTTGTCCGCAACGGCCAAAAATTCGCCGGTTACGGTCAGACCCTTCAACCGGTATTCCAGGGCCAGTTTCGAGTTGAGCGGCATGATGTTGTAAAGTTCATCTCCGGTGGTGATATTCTCGCCCCGTACAAAATTCACCAGGGCACTGCCGGTTACCGTGCCTAAATCCTGGTTGTTATAAAGCTGCAGCCTGCCGGAGAGATCAAAACCATACAGCTGGGCTGTCTGGTTGACATACTGCAGCAGTACGAAACCGGCGTCAGTAGTGGTGTTGGCGGCGCTGCACTGGCCGAAGTCGCAGCGTCGGGCATCGATGTAGTCCTGGATATAGGTGTAATAGCCGGTTGACTTCAGTTCCCACACCTGTCTGTCCGTGTCGTGCCAGTCACCGGTAACGCTGAAGGTGTTGGCGGTTTCCGGTTTCAGGTCAGGGTTCCCGATGTAGCCGTTTCCGTCCCCGACGAAGTTGTTCATCAGCGCAGCCATGGGATTCGTCGACCACGGGTAACGCTGGTAGAGGCTGGGGGATCGGGTTTTGCGGGCATATCCCGCTTCATATGTCCGGGTTGCTGTGGGGGTGTATCTCTGGAGCAGGGCCAGGTCCCAGTTGAAGTCAGCCCTGCTTCGGGAGAGCGCGTTGAAAACAGCCGCATCATTACCCCAGGTTCCCGCCAATCCATTATCGTAGCCCTGGACGGCGGCTGCGTCGGTCCAGACCGTATTGCTGCGAACACCGATCAGGCTCATCCAGGCAGGGGCCCAGCGTTTTTCCAACTCCATGAATAGATCAAAGCGGTTACGGCGACCGTAATCGACGTTCCAGAAATCGTTGGGTCCCATGGACCCGCCCACCGGAGGCCACCAGTCGTAGAGGATGTAGTTCTGGTATTCAGCTCCGACTCGCAGCGTGTCATTGTCCGATAGAATTACGTTGCCCTGGAGCAGCGCCCCCTTGGTCTTGGCCTTGGTTAACATCGGCATGCCGGTGCCGTAAAAGAACCGGTCCGGTCCCATATCCATTCGATGGCGGGTCTCCTGGTAGTTGACACGGGCTTCCAGATCACCCCACTCGTAGGTGCCGATATAGCGGAGATTCAGAAGTCGGTTGTCATTGCCGGTCATATCCATGCGCTGGTTGGGATAACCCTCAAAGCCGACCAACTGACGACTCAGGTTCAGCTGGAGCATGTGTCCCTTGTAGCGCAAGGCGATGCCTGCCTCGCGGTTTGTGGCACCGTTGTAGGCTGTGGACGCAACTTCATTGCCCGGGATGATCCGGCCGTTTTCACTCCCCTGTCCGGCTAGTTTGAAGCTGCCGCCGGCTTTGTAATTGTCCGAGCGAGAACTTGTCTCACCATAGGTCAGGCTCAGCCAGTTGTTGGCCGCAGATGCTCCGAAGTTGTAGCCAAAGGAGTTGCCGTTACTGCGGTAAAATGAACCGGCATTGCCTCTGACAGCATATTTCTCATCGTCTTTTGCAAAGAGTGACGGCTGCGACTTCACCTGAATTGAGCCTCCGATGCTGTCTCCCCCGACACTGACAGGTGTAATGCCGGAATAGACGGTGATCTCGGACACGCGGGTCGGATCGATATAGGAAAGTGCCGAGTTCATGTGATTAGGACAGGCGGACGTAAGGTCCATGCCGTCGACCTGGATGCGGATGCGGTCATCAGCCAGTCCATGGATCACCGGAAGACTTGAGATGCCACCAGCACCGTACAAGCTCACACCGGGAATATCCTGCAACAGTTGGGCACTGTCGCTGGTCGCTCCCCGCCGCTCGGAAATTTTCGAATCACGGATGCGGACTGCACCAAGCGACGATTCGGAGTTATCCTCCTGCACTCCGGATATAGTGATTTCCGAAAGCTCTTCGACCTTTTCCGCACGGGCAGGTCCGGCCAAGGCTACGATCAGAGCTGTTGTGGCAAATAACGGCAGTTTTTTCATCAATACTCACTTTCTGCAAAATATTGTTTCACCCTGTCAGCGTCCTTTAAGAGCGAAGTTGAACGGCTGCAATGCTGTTGAGCGAACTGCAGTTCCGTTTCGCCGGGCCGGTGTGCAGTGCCAGCTTTTCACTGCGCTTATCGCAGCATCATCCAGCCTTGAATAACCGGATGAAATTTTGACTGCCACCGCAGTTACTCTGCCGGATTCATCCAAATCGACCTGGAGGATGGTTTTGCCCTGCTCTCCCAGGCGCATGGACTGCTTTGGATAAACAGGGGGCGTCCGTTCGGAACAGTTTAGCGACAGCTCATTGCCCAGAGTAACCGGCTTGGGAGGAACGGCTGCTGAAGCTGAGGTGACAGGCGGCGCAGAAGGCGGCGTGGCTGCTGTCGGCGCTGCTGTAGGTACTTTCACCGGAGGTGCCAGGGCTGCCGGTTCGGTCGGAACTGCCACGGGAACTGAGCTTTTAGGCACCGGGGGTGTCGCTTTTGTCACCACTGCCCGAGTCTCGGGGCGTGCAGCAGCCTGCTGCGGCGGTGTGAGAGCCGTTTTTTTTGGAACCTGCGGCTCAATTCTTGCCGATGCAGCAGGGGTGATGAGGCTAACAAAGACGGTCACGGTTTTGGACGGTGGCGGAATGCTATGGCTTCTCCAAAGCACAGTCAGGAAAATTCCGTGCAGCAGCAACGCGGCCGCAAGGCAGACGGTTTTATCCCATCGGGTTGAGGATGCAGATCCATACTTCATTGGAAGGTACCATTCCTGATAATCGATCATGCAGAACTCCCCAGCTACGTGGCAATTAATGCAATGCGACGGCAAAGAAGTACGACGCTGATCGATACAGATAGAGTGCACCGGACCCGTAATGGCGCAAAGACAATACCTCAGAAATTGCATGCGGCAATTCATGCGGACAGCTCGGTTCATTCGAGGGCCGGTCGGCTATTTCAGATGATTGAGGAGGGGTTAATTTTGCGGGGGGGGATCGGGTGGTGCAATGGTGCGGGAAAACGGGAGATCGTTGCGGGTCGCAAAATGGCTCTTTCCCGGTGGAGTGGGTGCCCTGTGGGAGAAGCTGAAGGGCATGGTATCAGAGGACCCGCTGCCGAAAAATGCTATTGATTTTCCATCGCTGCACGGGCAAGCGCAGGATTTGATAATGGTTTCGGCAGGTTTCGATGTCTTTTTGCAGCATTCCGGTTCATCTGCATCGTCATGCTGCAGTGCAGCCTGCTGAGCGCGTTTTTTGCTGCAGCAACAGCTGTTGGTTGCCCGGCTTTCCAGTGAACAGCCGCAAATGGAACAATCACCAACACACTCCTGCGTAATGGCGCTGGCGACATGTCTGGAGTGCATGGCAAACGTGGTAAAGGGAGCACAGGCAATCAGCATATAAATCGCCAGCATACAGAGAGCCGCCGTGCGTCTCATCGTGCGATATGTCGTCTGTATTGTGATCATGTATATGCCATAATGGTAAACAGTACCAACTTAGTCAAGTTCTTTGTGGGGGAGCCACAAGTACCGGGGTCGCCACTATCATCGTCCTGATTGCTGCCATTCCATGATCAGCGTTTCGTAGGTAATACCATAGTCTCCAAATGTTGATGCAATTGCCGCAGTGATATTCAGCCCGCGCCCCAGATGGGTAAGAATCTCGGTCACCCGGTGCCAGCCGTAGGTATCTACCAGATAGCTGACCATGCTGTGGCTTTGCTGATATGCCAATCCGGCCTGCTGGGATGATAGCCCGCTGAAGCTTTTTTCAAGTGTCCTGGGGTCGAGGCCGGCTTGTTTGGCATTAGTCGGCTTGTGCTTCTCGGTAGCCGGATTGAATTGGGTTCGTCCGAAGATCTCCGCAATACCCTCATTCAGCCAGACCGGGCAGTTGCCGCGAGTCAGGTCAAAGATCACCACATGGGCATATTCGTGATACAGGATCGCCCGGATTGGAGGGGTGATCTCACTGATCGTGCCGAACGGCAAACGGATGGTGCCGTCGTAATAACCTCCCGACCAGTCGGGTGAGGCGGTGACAGTCTTGTAGTCGTTGCGTTTGTAGATGGCAACCGGTACCCGCGCCTCCGGAAAATGCCCCAGTTCTGATCCGATCTGATTTGCTGCGGATTCCAGGACATCCATGATGGCCTGCGCCGTGGTGGCATTCACATCCGGGTCATAGGTCAGATTGAAGCGCGAGCTGTTTCCACGGTCCATAGTGCTTTCAACGGCCATCTCTTTGCGGGCTTTTTCCAGTACTGCTGAAATTTCAGATCGATCGGGTGCCAGTTTGATGGCCCGCTCCCACAGTTCCACAGCCTGGGTGCGATCGTCCGAATCGTACAGGGCCAGACCCTGGAAATAGAGTCCGTCGACGGAATCCGGTTTGAGTTCCAGCAGTCGCTTCAATTCATAGCGGGCCACGTCGTATTTTTTCAGGTAGTAGGTGCTGATGCCGCGCATCAGGGTGTAATTTTCATCATCCGGGAAGATATCAAGGGCCTTGATGAAGTACTCGTCGGCCTGTTCAAACTGACGCTTTTTGAAGAACATAAAGCCGTAGGTGGCATATGCTTCGGCCAGATCCCGTTTGAAGGAGCCGTTGTGGGGAAACAGGGAATAGGCCGAACGGAGCTTTTCAATGCGTGCGTCCAAATCGGCACTTGCTGCGTGGGGTGATGGCGAGCTGTCGGACGGTCTGGCGTACGAATGGGGTGGGGGCAGCAGAAGGGCGGCCAGCAGAGACAGGGATATAATTGAAGTAATGCTGAATCCGTACGCATTCGGGGAGGTGCTGCCGTAATTCATGAAGACCCCCAGAGTGGATCGTTGGCAAACTGGCGACGTAACTGCTCGTCGGGATTCTGCTGATAGAATTCATCCTCGGAAAATGAGAAACGGTAGGATCGCAGGTACTCCATCAGTACAGCCGCTGCCGCATTGACCGCCTGCATGGTCTGAGAATCTGCCGGCGACCGCAGGTCGGGATGGTTATTTCTGGAAAGTTCGCGATGTCTTTGTTTTACCTGTGCCATGGTCAGTCGATCATGCTCGCAAAAACCGAAGAGTGCAAGTGCGGCCTTCAGGTCGACATGGGTCATGGCTGTGAGAGAAAACCACGCACGGAGGCGGCAATGCCGGACTGGTCAAGTCCCAGCATGGTTCGGAGTTCGTGCTGCTCACCCTGGGGGATATAGCTGTCCGGGTAGCCGAGTCGCAGGACGCGGATGTCGTTCATTCCCTGTTCCTCCAGCAGTTCCAGTACAGCAGTACCGAAGCCGCCTTGCAGTACGTTCTCTTCGAGTGTAACCACGGCCTTGTGTGTTCGGCATAGTTGCAGGATCAGACTGCTGTCCAGAGGCTTGACAAAGCGGGCATTGACAATCGTCAGGCGAATGCCGGACTCATTTTCCAGCTGGCTGGCGGCAGCCATGGCCGGGTACACCATGGAACCAAGGGCCAGTAAAACCCCGTCAACTCCTTCCCGGAGAATTTCCGCCTGACCTGCCGGAATAGGCCGGAGATTCTGGTCCAGGGGGACGCCGTAACCGTTGCCACGCGGATAACGAATTGTTGCAGGACCGCCCAGTTCGATGGCTGTTGCCAGCATGTGCTGCAGCTCGTTTTCATCCTTGGGGGCCATGATGGTCATATTGGGAAGGTGGCGCAGATAGGAGAGGTCGAAGGCGCCATGGTGCGTCGGACCGTCGCTGCCGACCACTCCGGCCCGGTCCAGAGCAAAGGTTACCGGCAGGTTCTGCAGGCAGACATCGTGGAAAACCTGGTCGTAGGCGCGCTGCAGAAAGGAGGAGTACACTGCAAACACCGGTCGGAGACCTTCGGCGGCCAGGCCGGCGGCAAAGGTGACGCCATGCTGCTCGGCGATACCCACATCGAAAAAGCGGTCGGGGAATTCCTTGGCAAAGGCGGTCAGGCCGGTGCCATCGGGCATGGCGGCTGTGATGGCGGTGATCCGGTCGTCTTCAGCAGCCAGCTTGCAGAGGGCCGAACCGAAGAGTGCGGTGTAGGAGGCGGCACCGCCTTTACCTTTGAGAACCTTGCCGGTCTCGATTTCAAAGGGGCCCACACCATGGAACAGCGACGGATTTGCCTCGGCCGGTTTGTAGCCCTTGCCCTTTTTGGTCAGGACGTGGATCAATACGGCATCGTCGAACTTTTTAACGTTCTCAAGGGTTTCGAGCAGCATCGGCAGGTCGTGCCCGTCAATCGGTCCGATGTAGTCGAAGCCGAAGGCTTCAAAGAGCATACCAGGTGTCAGCAGTCCTTTGAAGGAGTCTTCCACCTTGCGGGCGACGTGCAGCAGGCCTTTGCCGGCATCCATGCGAGACAGGAAAGATTCCACATCTTTCTTGAAACGGTGCACGAATTCGCTGGAGGAGGTGCGGCTGAGAAAGTTGGAAACCGCTCCAACGTTTTCGGCGATGGACATTTCATTGTCGTTGAGGATGACGACCAGATCCTTGTCCAGGTGGCCGGCGTGGTTCATGCCTTCATAGGCGATGCCGCCGGTCATGGAGCCGTCACCGATAACGGCCAAGACCTTGTTTTTGCGTCCATCAAGGTCGCGGGCGGCAGCAAAACCGGCAGCCGCCGAGATGGAGGTGGAGGAGTGGCCGACGTCGAAGCTGTCGTGGGGGGATTCGCCGCGCTTGGGGAACCCGCTCATTCCGTTCAATGTGCGCAGGGTGCCAAAACGCTCGCGGCGTCCGGTCAGGATCTTGTGGGCATAGGCCTGATGCCCCACATCCCAGACAATCTTGTCGGTCGGTGTATTAAAGACGCGGTGCAGGGCAATGGTCAGCTCAACGACACCCAGTGAGGGGGCCAAATGACCGCCGTTTTTGGCGCAGGTCTCGATAATGATCCGGCGCAGCTCAGCGGCGACGGCCGGCAGTTGGCCAGCCGGGAGTTTCTTCAGATCATCGGGGGAATTGATTGTTTCAAGGATGGACATAAAAATCCTTATTTTATAAGCAAAAAGCGGTAAATGCCTTTTCTTTTAGTTTTTTCGTTTGACGATATACGCGGCTATTTCCCGCAGCGGATCTGCCTCGGTCCCAAAGATTTCCAAAGCCCGCATGGCCTCATCCATCATGGCCTGGGCTTCTACCTTGGCTGCCGTAAGTCCCATGACAGCCGGGTAAGTGGCTTTGCCTCGGGCTTCGTCGCTGCCGGCATCCTTACCGATCTCTTCGGTGGTGCCTTCAATATCCAGGATGTCGTCGGCAATCTGGAAGGCCAGGCCGGCGGCTTCACCGTACCGGGTGATAGCGGCCAGTTTCCGACTGTCGGCACCGCCCAGCAGGGCACCCGCCACAACCGAGGCCTTGATCAGGGCGCCGGTCTTATGGGTGTGGATGTACTGCACGGTCGGCAGATCCATGTCCGGTTTGCCCTCGCTTTCCATATCCACAACCTGGCCTCCGACCATACCGTAGGAACCGGCGCAGGTAGCTATCTCGCTGATCACGCCCAGACGGGCCGCCGGGTCGCAGCCAGTGGCGTGGCGCGGATCACTGACCAGCTTGAAGGCCTCGGTCAGCAGAGCATCACCGGCCAGGATGGCAATCGCCTCACCGAATACCTTGTGGTTGGTGGGGTTGCCGCGCCGAAAATCGTCGTCATCCATGGCCGGCAGGTCGTCGTGGATCAGGGAATAGGTGTGGATCATTTCCATGGCGCAGGCCGCCGGCACGGCCCGTTCCGTGTCGCCGCCAACGGCCTGGCAGGCTGCCAGCATCAGGATCGGCCGGACCCGTTTGCCGCCGGCAAAGATCGAGTAGCGCATGGCTTTGTGCAGGCTGTGGGGCAGTTCGTTTTCTTTGGGGAGGTAGATGTCCAGAGCTGCGTCAATGCGGGCACACTGCTCTTTGAGATATTTTTTCAGATCCATTGGGTCGTGTCCTTTATGGCGCCCTGTGGCGGGGCTTGGTGGCTATTCTTCAGGTTCAAATGGCTCGCGGGAGAGGGTGCCATCCTTGCGTTTGAGCAGTATGTCGACCCGGCGTTCGGCCTCGTCGAGTTTTTTTGCACAAAAGGAGGAGTGCTTGACACCTTCCTCGAAGGCTTTAAGAGAGTCCTCCAGAGAAAGGGAGCCACCCTCCAGTTTGCGCACGATTTCTTCCAGTTTTTTCAGGGATGTTTCAAATTTTTCCGTAGCCATAGCGGGCATCCTTAAGGGGCGGTATTATTTCAGAATCACTGTTCTGCGTCAAGGGTTACGCTTGTTCAAGCTCTTCCACACGACTGATTGCAGTACCGTGGTGCAGTCTGACGGAGAGACAATCTCCGGCAGAGAGCTGTGAGATTGACGTTACGACGGTCCCGTCGTTGCGCGAGGCAATTGCATAGCCACGGGAGAGAGTCCGCAACGGTGACAGGACCTCCAGTCGAGCTGTCAGGTTCCCAAATGTCTGTCGCAGCAGATGAATCCTGTCTTGAATCAGCCGTTCAGATTGTATGGAGCCGGTCGAGAGCTGTTGTCGTATCCGTTCTACCTGTCGTCCGGGGTTATGGAGTGATAATCCGGTCTGCATCCGTTCGAACTGCTCCCGGCGTCTCTGTACCGCATTTTCCAGCGCCCGTGCCAGACGTTCCGTCAGATCGTCCACGCGCTGGGTCAGATGTCCCACCATCGTGCGTGGATCGTGCAGCAGTCGGCGCAGGCTGTCGATACGCATGCCCAGGTTTGTAATCAGCCCTTCCATGGCCCGGTTCAGGCGATGATCCAGCGCTTCCAGTTGACCACGCAATTCAACTGAACTGGCTATTACCAGTTCGGCCGCAGCCGAAGGGGTCGGCGCGCGCAGGTCTGCCACAAAATCGCAGATGGTCCAGTCGGTTTCGTGGCCGACGGCTGAGATCACCGGCAGTTTGGAGCGGTAGACGGCCCGGGCAACCGCTTCTTCATTGAAAGACCACAGGTCCTCCAGTGAGCCGCCTCCACGACCGACGATCAGAATGTCCACCAATCCCAGATGGTTCATTTCATCGATGGCGCGGGCTATTTCCACTGCCGAACCCTCTCCCTGGACCCTGACCGGGTAGAGCAGGACCTCCAGCGAAGCAAAGCGGCGTTTGAGGACGTTCAGTATATCGTGAATGGCGGCGCCGGTGGGGGAGGTGATAATGCCGATCCGACGGGGGAAGGTGGGGAGCGGCTGTTTGTGCCCTTCGTCAAAAAGACCTTCCCGGGCCAATCGCTCTTTGAGTTGGATAAAGGCGGTCTGCAGGGCCCCGATGCCGGCCGGTTCCATGTATTCGCAGATCAGCTGATATTCACCGCGCTGGTCGTAGACAGAAATACGGCCACGCAGAATCAGCGCCATACCGTCCGTCGGGCGGAATTTGAGGTTTTTGACGGCCCCCTTGAACATGACGCAGCGCAGTTGTGCACCACTGTCTTTCAGGGTGAAATAGGCGTGGCCTGATGAGGGGAAGGAGAGGTTGGATACCTCTCCCTGAACCCAGACCTGTTCAAAGTTCTCCTCCAGAACACCGCGCAGCAGGGTGGTCAGGCGACTGACGGTCAGGATTGTTTTGTCGGCAAAAATATCCATAGGCTCGCTGAAGAATACTTGTGTTGAAAACCACGAAAATCATCAGGCCGACATGATAGCCGGCCTGATGGATGCTGAATGTCTAATAATCGTCCGACGAACCGCCGCCGTCAAAATCTCCGCCACCACCGGAAAAGCTGTCACCGCCCCCTCCGTAAGACCCTCCGCCGAATCCGCCACCCCAGTATCCGCCAAATCCGCCTCCTCCAAAACCACCGCCATGCATTCCTGAAAGAAACATGCTTAGCAGGAAACCGGCAATCAAGCCACCGAGCGCCAGCAGGAACAGCATCAGTACGCTTAATCCGGGAAAGGCCAGTGTGGCGGCTAAGGGGAGGCCAATCGCTCCGGCCGCTCCCCCCAGGTAGCGTGAAATCAGGCCGCTGACAGCAATAACAACCAGAGCAACCACCAGCAAGGTAGAAAAGGACGATGATTTTTTCTTGTGAGAGCGCTTGGCTCCATCCTGAGGCGATGCTTTGTACTCTCCCTTGGTGGCGGCAACAATGGCATCAACTCCAACGTTAAGTGCCTGATCAAAGTTGCCGGATTTCAGATGGGGGCGCATGACCTCCCTGATAATCCTGCCGGCAGTTATGTCCGGCAGGACCCCCTGCAGTCCCAGGCCGACCTCAATGCGCACCTTGCGTTCGGTCTGGGCGATGATCAACAGTATCCCATTGTCTTTGCCCTGCTGCCCGAGTTTCCACTGTTCGGCCACCTGAATAGAGAACTGGTCAATGTTGTCGCCTTGCAGTGACGGCACCGTCAGCACTGCAACCTGATTTGTGGTAGCGCGTTCGAAGTCGGCCAGTTTCTTCTCCAGGCGCGTGGTCGCATCCGGCGAAAGCATGCCGGCATAGTCATTGACACGCCCCTTGAGGGTGGGTACGTCAAGGGCCAGTACCAGGTGCGGCAGCAGTATCAGTCCCAGATAAAGGGCGAATCGGGCGAAAATGTTCATGTCAGAGTACCATGTACCTGTGGAATCAGAACTTTACCTTGGGTGCTACCTTGGCCCCTTCTTCAGCCTTGAACGGTTCTTTGCGCTGCAGGTGCAGCATCATTGAGTTTGTCAGAGAATTGGGGAAGGTGCGGATGCTGGTGTTAAAGACCTGAACCGATTTGTTGTAGCGTTCACGGGCTACATTGATGCGATTTTCAGTTCCTTCCAGCTGTTTTTGCAGATCCATGAAGTTCTGGTTAGCTTTCAGGTCAGGGTATTTCTCCACAACAACCATCAAACGGGACAGGGCACCGGACAACTGCCCCTGGGCCTGCTGGAATTTGTTCAGGCTTTCCGGGTTGTTGAGCACGTCCTTTGAAACCTGCATGGAGCCAACCTTGGCACGGGCTTCGGTCACAGCCTGCAATGTTTCTGATTCGTGCTTGGCATAGCCCTTGACGACCTCAACCAGATTCGGGATCAGGTCAGCGCGGCGCTGGTAGGATGATTCCACATTGCCCCAGGCGGCAATGACCGCTTCTTCATTGGCTTGCATGGTGTTGTAGCCGCAGCCGGACAACAGTGAGAGCAACAAGAGTGGTACGAGGGACAGAATTCGTTTCATTGTGGTTCCTCCATGGTGTGGTCTGTAAATTAATGAGTGCCGTCAACGACGGTGTCGTTACGGTAACGCAGCTTCAGTATAGTAAGCATGATGTTACAAATCAAGGGGACGATATTGGCCAGCATCAGTGGTACATCATTGATGAGTCTGCCATAAACCATCCAGAGTGCAACCCCGATGGAGAGCAGAACAGGCTGCCAGATGGAGATGTCGCGGGCATGCCTGGTTTTCAGGGTTTTAACGAGTTGGGGGACTGAGGCAATGCTGGTCAACGTTCCGGCGATCAGACCCAGGGTTGTGGGGGTCACGAGCGTTTTCTCCCGTCAAAGGCACTGCTGGCCCACTCGATCTGCGTAAGCATGCCACGCAGGATCGAGACTTCACGATTATCCAGCTCGGAACGGAAAAAAATCCGGCGCAAGGAGCGCATGATATGTCCGGGATTCTGCTCATTGAGAAAACCGATCTTTTGCAGGCAGGCATCCATTTGGGAGAACATGGATTCCATTTCACCCGACGTCGCCGGATTGAGTTCCCGCCCCCCCCCCGGAGATTCTCCGGCCTTGCCCAGTTCGTAACAGAAAACAAGGATGGCCTGCGAAAGGTTGAGGGAGCCGTACTCCTCTGCGGCAGGAATCGTGGCATGCCAGCGGCAGAGTGACAATTCATCGGTTGTCAGTCCACTGTCCTCACGGCCGAAGACGATGGCAGCCTTGCAATCCGGAGAGGCCTGATCGCGGAAGATGCCCGCGATTTCGGGCGGCGAAAGTATTTCCTGGCGGTATTTGCCGTGGCGTCGGGTTGTTCCGGCGGTAATGGTGCAGTCGGCGATGGCGGAAGCCAGATCGGGGAATACCTCGGCGTTTTCCAGCAGGTCTCGGGCGGCTACCGCAAATTTGAGGGATTCCGGATGAAACCGATCACACCCTTTTACCAGGCGCAAATGCTTGAAGCCCATATTTTTCATGGCCCGGCAGGCCATGCCGATGTTGCCGGGTGACTGGGGTTCAACCATGATTACAAATGTATTTTCAGCAAATAGGCTCATGATTTTCCTGATGTAATCTGTTTGTTAGCGGGAGTTTCGCAGGGAGCGGATTCTTGCGAGCCTTAGGCGGGCCGGTTCTTTTAGTTTCCAGGCATGGTACATATGCCCGCTCCACGCTGCAACAATCAAAACCGCCAGTGTCAGTAAAAGGTAGTGTTCATATTTGCCCACATCTTCCAGAAAAAGTGAGGCACTTTTTCCAAATACATACCCGGCCAGAGAAAAAACAGCGGCCCACACGCAGGCACTGCACAGATTTATCAGGAAAAATGTCCGTGGAGGGAGGCTGGTAATCCCCAGAATGATGGGGAGGATGATCCTGAAGCCATACGTAAAGCGGGAAATGAACGCCACGAACAAACCGTATTTTTCAATCAGTCGCAACGATGCTCGAAATCTGCGGGCTATAAAATGGAAACGGCGGAGGAGTTGTTTGCCTTGAATTCGTCCGAGGTAGAAATAAAACTGGTCCCCGAGAAACGATCCGCACAAGGCGGTCAAAATGACGCCGCCGATGTTCATGTAACCTTGAAACGCGAGGAAACCGGCCATGATCAGGATGGCTTCGCCCTCCAGAAACGTGCCGAGAAACAGCACCCAGTAGCCGTGTATCTCCAGGTAATGCCTGAGAAACTGTTGAAAGTGCACTAGCTGCTCCCCGAAACGTGGGAGTTATAATTAACAGGCCAGTGCAACCAGGTAGCATTTTGTCGTAATTCTGTCGAAAATATACCCATTAAGCAGGGTTTCAGACGGCCAGACGACCAGCAATCTCGGATCGCATCAAGTCAATCATTTCGTCGATCCTGGCATGACTGTCAATCACTCTGGATTCATCTTCGATCTTTGCAAGCAGGGTATCGACCTTTTTGTTATCAAGCAGGACGGAGTTGCCGCCAGCCTCATTGATGAGTCTTCCAACCAGGGTCCGTCCTTCGCGTGAAAGATATGCCATGGCAACTTCCTGAAGATCGTCAACCAACTCAGCCAGTTTA
This sequence comes from uncultured Geobacteraceae bacterium, assembly GCA_942493195.1. Taxonomy (GTDB): domain Bacteria; phylum Desulfobacterota; class Desulfuromonadia; order Geobacterales; family Pseudopelobacteraceae; genus CAIPTY01. Next base: position 862,267 of record OW818669.1, read on the forward strand.
TTCTCGATATCACCTGTTACCGCAACGGGTTGTGTTGCTGGTTCAGGCTCTGATTTCTGTGCTGCAGGTGCGGGGATGACCTGGGAGGGAGTTTCTTTCTGCTCGGGGCTGGCCTGGCGCGAACTGGCTGCAGCCCATAACTTGCCAAGATTGACCATCTGAAGAAGATCATAATGCATAAGCTCTTCAATCGGTTTTGTTGCGCGAACGATAATGCGTGCACCAGGAAGAGCTGCAACCTTGCGGGATTCATCGGGAGTCGTTTCGATTGCCCGAGAACCATCGTGATAAAATCCGATTGGCAGGCCGTTTTTGTAAAACATCATGGCGTAGCGGTGCGCGGTGTAAAAATGAACAACGCCGTTTACGTCCTGATTCTTCATTCGGCCCAGCAAACTTTTAATATCAACCTGACGTACTTCATCTCCGTTGATCATCTTCGTGCCGAGTACCAGCGCATGGGCGCACATCGCCAGATCAGCCGTCATGCGGTAAACGTTGATTTCTCCGCCGGTGCTGAAAATCTTGTCAAAGAGAAGTGTGATGGCTTCGAATCCGGTTTTATCCCTGTCGTCTTCAGAACTGAATGCACAGATCAGTTTGCCCTTGGCAAAAATGCAGTAAGCTTCGAATCCTCCGGATATATAACTGAGATAACCAGTGAAATGGCCGTTACCCAGCTTTTCCAGAATTTCAGGAATAACAACCTTGTCTGCGGATATCTGCTCGTAGAGCGGGTTTGCTTTAGGCAAAAAATGCATTGCCACTGCCTCCGATGGAATGAAAGTGTGTAATATGTCATTGTAAAATGGTCAGTTAACCTGTAGATGCGGAACGGTTGATAACCTAAAGTATTTTACGGATCATGTCAAAAACTAAATTTGACGGCCAATCATACTGAAAATACTACTATAACCGGGTTATTGTGCTTGACATTAAAGGGTTTGTTACAGTACTTTCATCCTGTTTTATCAGACTTGTAACGATCAAAATGCGTCATCAGGCGGAAAGGATAAAGCCGGAGTGAGTTCAAAGAAGGATAAGCTCATAGAAGAAGCCCAGAAGTTGGCTTTACGCGGTCAGCTCGATAAGGCCATTAAGGCTTACGGGCAGGTCTTGGCGTTGGATCCGTCAGGGTTAAATCATCGTCAGAAAATGGCCGAGATCATGATTAAGGCCGGTCGTATAGATGACGCTCGCATTGAGTTTGAAACTATCGGTAAGAAGTTCTCCTCTGATGGATTTTATCTTAAGGCAATTGCGGTTTATAAAAAACTTCAGGGCCTGTTTCCCGGTGATATTCCGACAACGTTGACTCTGGCGAATCTTAATGAAAAACATGGCCTGGTTGCTAATGCTCTGGCCGAATACAAACAGGTTTATGACTATTATGAGAAAGTTGGCGATGCAGAAGATGCTCTGAGTATTCTTGAAAAGATGCAAAATGTTGATCCGCAGAACATCAACATCAAGCACAAGCTGGCGGAGGCTTACTTTCATGCCGGTAAGAACGATCAAGCATATGCAGTATTTTCTAAACTGGCTTCTCTACTGCAGGAACGCGGTGACGCGGCAGCATTTGCAAAGCTTGACGCACGTATTCAGCAATTGTTCCCCAAAAAATCTGAGTTTGCCCTTGAAGTACTGGCAGAACAGGTAGCCAATGGCAACGCAGCCAGTGCAGTCAACGGACTTCAGGCAATGCTGCGAACCAACTCGAATGACAAGCGTGTCTGGTCTTTAATAATTGATGCGTTCACTCAATTGGAGCAGCCTCAAAAAGTCAGGCTTGCCTATCAGCATTATCTTAAATTTTTTCCCAATGAATTGGCCGCACAGATCGGCTTGATTACCTGCATGACCGCGGATAGGGATCTGCCTGGTGCAATACTGTTGCTTGATAATTATGAACTTGGATTGTTTGCTGGCCAGCACCTCGAAGAGCTCGAGCGCATATACCTTCAGCTTGACAAGATTGATCCGATCAATGTGCGTGTACTTGAAGGCTTGAACAGAGTTTATACTGCTGCGGGAAAAACTGCCGAAGCGGTTGCTGTTCAATCTAAAATACAGTCACTTCAGGGTGTTGCCGTCAAAAAAGCAGTTGAGGCCAAGCCTGCAGCAGTCGAAACCTTTGATGACCAAAATAGTTTTGGGGGAAACGTTGACGATGAGCCGGTTTTCGGTGAGGTCTCATTTGCCGATATTGACCATGACGACACATCTCCCGGTGACCATGGTGTTGTCAGCTTTGAAGACAAAGCCGTGTCGTTCGATAGCTTGAATGATGATGTTGAGATAGACATTGAATTCGATATCGAAGCAGATGAGGATGAAAATATTGATATACCGCTAGACGAGGCGGCAACTTCAAATGATAACTGGCTTGATGTCGTTGAAAAGTTGATTGACAGCATTTCTGTCAAATCGCGCGGAGTCAAATTCGCGAGTGGTCACGATGCCGGGGACGCACAATCGCATTACGATCTTGGTGTAGCCTTTAAGGAAATGGGGCTTCACGATGAGGCTATTAAAGAATTTAGAGAGGCTTCCTACGATGAAAGCCGTCGACTTGAATGCTACATTCTGCAAGGCGCCTGCATTCGAGAAAAAGGCGATTTCGAAAATGCGGAGAAGATTTTAAGGGCTCTAATTCGGCCCGAGCATACGCTTGATGATGCATCATCAGTCAAATATGAACTGGCGTTGACTTTTGCCGCCGCAGGCAAGAATGAACAGTATGTTGAACTTCTTTCAGAGATTGATAAGGCCAATTACGGTTTTCGGGATGTTCGCCAACTGCTTGCTGCAGCTAAGCACAGTCATAATTCCCTCGATTTTTCCGATGATGAGCTATTAGGGTTTGAGTTGAAATAATTTTTTCTGACATCGCGTAAGATGTTTCATTGTTGATCTGAAAACAGCAAAATTACTGTTCTGGAGGGCAAAGCATGAAAAAATTGATTTCAGGTACGATCGGGGCGATCACACTCGGGGCGGGTTTAATGGCTGGTCAAGCTGTTGCGGCAGAACTGCTGGATGTCAAGCCGCTTGCTTCAGGTTCAAACGTTGCAATTGAGGTTACAGCTGATATTCCAATGACATATACCTATTATAAGGTGCCGGGTCAGGCCCGGGCTGTTGTGGATATTGCCGATGCTGATCCCGAAAAAGTAGAACCGCTCATTGTTGTTAACAAAGGAGCGATAGCCAGTATAAGTGTAGATAAAGCCACAATTTCTGACTTGACGGTCAGTCGCCTGGTTTTCAATCTCGTATCCGAATCAGATATACATGTTGTACCATCACCTGATCGGAAAACGTTGATCGTGACATTCGGTGGTGCCGGCGTTGCGGCATCTCCTGTTGCGGTTGCGGTTCCCGAACCGGTTGTTGTGCCGGAACCTAAAATTGAGGTGGTTGCAGCAGTTCAGTCCCCAACTCCAGTGTCTACAAAGCCTGATGAAGATCCTTTGGGCCTTGATGAGCCACACGCCGCACAAGTTGCTGCTACTCCGGTTGTTATTGCAGAACCGGCTAAGCAGAATGTCAATCCCCTCAGCAAAGAAGAGGAAGATCCGCTTGGTCTTGATGAACCTAAAACCGCAGTTCGTTTCGGTAATTTACAGCCCGTTGTTCCTGTCGTTACCGATGCCGTAACAACTAACGTTGTTGTAAAGGGGATCGTCGTTGGTTCTAGTTATATCGATATTCAGACAAGTGGAAATGTTGATAAAATCAAGCATATGAAACTTGTTAAACCTGATCGTCTTGCTATTGATATTCCTGGTACGAGTACTATTAAAGTTAAGTCAATTTCAGTGAATAAATTTGGAATTTCAAAAATGCGTATCGGCAAAACTCCCGGAGTCATTCGGATTGTGCTTGATGCTCAAAAATCTTCATTCCCGGCATATTCGGTAGAAACATCTGATTCGATGGTTAGAATCTCTTTCAAGTAAATTTGAGTCTTTCGTATTTTAGTTGAAACGCCTTGGGTTGAGCAGTCCGCAGTGTTGATGGATTTTCAGAAGAAAGTATGCGACATCCCTGTACCCATAGGCCATTCGTTTTAAGCGTTTGATTTTGTTGTTGATCCCCTCTGAGATTGCTGAGGTGATCCTCCGTACAAAGAAGTTCAGGATATAGTGCCGCTTGCGAAAGAGCTTCAGAGCCAGTTCCCTGAATGGGGCAAGGTCTGAGCGAAGTGCTTCGCCGATCCAGGCTCGCAGTGCAGGCTGAGTGTCCTTCTTTTCTCGGTATTCGTAGATTGTTGCAAACTGCTCTTTGAGAAGCATGGCCTTATAGACTGGCTCGTTTAGCTGTTCCAGACGTTTAAGCACGTCGGTTTTTTTCCGAGATGGCTTATTACGAAAGAGAATGAAGCGCTGCTTGCAGTGCAGCAACCCTGTAAGCTCCTCCTGGGTTTTGTCTCTCTTTGCCTTGGCGAGTTCCTGCTTGCGGACGTCATCCAATGCAGCGCTCAGGTACGACTTGACGTGGAAGTGGTCCAAGACGATCAAAGCATTTTCTGCGTACTGCCGGGAAGTCGAGAGAAACCCTCTGGCACCATCGCAGGCTACCACTTCTATCTCGGCGCGCTCCTTCTCGGTAAGGCTTTCGTAGAAGGCATCAAGGACACTCTTGCCATGCTTGTCATGGTTCCAGATAACGATACGTCGGTCGATGTCCACGACGTTGGTGACATAGGAGTGGCCCTTCTTCCAGGCGACCTCGTCAACACTCATGGCTTTGGGTGCCGGGGTAGGAACCAGAAGGTCGTCAGCCTTTTCCTGAAGGATTGCCCGGTCGATCCGATAGACGACTTCATCATCAAGGCCAAGAAACCATCCCGCCTCGGTGTTTGTCGTGATGGTTGTGAGACGATAGACCTGTTCAGCGAATCGTCTGGTAAAACGGCCATGCAACCAAGGTAGATACTCAACATGGATGCCCCCATCAGGACAGCGGCATTTGCGCTTCTCCAGATAAAGGAAAACACGGCGACCATGAGATGGTACATCCTCAACTCGCATCTGACCTTTGCTATGGATTGAGGTATGGACAGCCCCGCAGCCTGAGCACGTCGGTGGACCTGCTTTGTCAGAGAACGAAACAATCAGGTGCAGGTTGTCATCCTTGCAATCAAGGACGCCGTCTACGATAACATTTGGGAGGTTGAGCTGCTTTGTGATAGTTTCGAAATGCATCGGATTTGATATCCTTTCTGCGAATTTTGTCGGGAAACAAAACTCTAACAGAAATTGTCAAATCCGATGTACTTCCCTCTATCTGCTCTCCATACCTCTCCGATTACCCTGCAACTAATTTACGAAAGAACCGTAAATTTTCATACTCCTCTATGAGGTACAAAAAACAGCCCATTGAATTTCAATGGGCTGTTTTTTGTATTTATAAATTCATTAATAGAACTTTTACTTTAAGTTTTCATCCATAATAAAGTTCAGTAATACTACGACATCTCTGATTTCCTGTTTATTCATATCCGAATTTGGTTTGCGCAGCATTTTAATGCCGTATGCCTTGATAGCCTGTTTGTCAAATGGCTGGCCAGTTATCGGGGCACGGCCGGTTTGAACTGCAATAACAGTACGCTCCATGGTGTGACATTTGATACATTTTTTAGTCATCATTGTGAAGGATATTTGCAGATGTGCAGGCAGACTGTTCGGGTCGAAATTCATGTTTGCACCACGCCCTTTAACCTTTACACGAGCATCCGCACTGGAAGCCATGCATAGACATAATAGCGATGCAAGGAAAACATATTTTCTCATATATACTCCTTGGAACTTGGTCTCACGTACATATATCACAACTCTGTAATTCTGCAATCACCCGGTGAAAAAAATTAAAAACTGAAAGTTGCTCCAAGTGTACCAATGCGGTTTATTTCACTCTGGCCGATTTCATATTTGAATTCAGATGAAAGCTTGAAATTCTCGATAGGCGTGTAGCCGAGTGTCGCAACGTATCTACGGACATGTTTGCTCGGAAAAAATGGATTATCGTTTTTCGGATCCTGCTGGAGATACTCGAAGCGCCCTGCAGCAATCAGGTTGATCAGGAAGGTAACTTCCGCTTCAGTGGTGAAGGCTTTGGAACGAACCAGCGTCATAAGACTTTCAGAAGGCGTAGCGTCATCATCGACGCCATAACCGAACATGGAACGTAAGCGGAAAATCTTATACTGCAATTCAGAGTCAATCCCGAATCGGTAATAACTGTTTCTTCTCGAGCCACTCTGATTCGATCCATTTTTTCCGACGTATCCGTAAGTCCCCATTGTTACTGTCAAAAAGTCGAGTATGCTTTCTTCCTTATTCAGGTCGACATCCGGCTCATTTCCAAGATAATCGGCTCCGCCAAATTTATATGATAAATGACCGTATGCCTCTTTGTTATCCTGGCCTTTGCGATTAACAAGTCCGCCTGCGAGGAAAAACCGATTGGAAATAATAGAGTTTAACTCGATTGCATCTTGTGCCTGTTCAATTTTAAACTCAGATTCGTCACCGACTGAATAGGTATAGGGTAGATAATTATTGGTCACCGATAGTTTGTTATTAGTTTTCCAGAGACCGAGCTTGGGTTGAAAGCGCCCAACTTTCAGATTAATCGGGGTAGAAAACATGTGGCGCCACTGCAGAAAAAACTCATTCAGGTCAGTTGACTGATTCGTTGACGTTGTACTGGTGTTGAATGTGCCGGATGGTGGCGATTCAAGATAAGCGTAATAGGTAGCAAAAAAACCGATGGTGTCCCGGAAGTTACCGGCGGCATGCAGTTTGAAATAACGGGCTGCAAAATCGACATTGGTACCACCTGTGGACGATTTAGAGTTATTGTCTCCCGTTGCGTAGTTGATGGAGCCAGTAAATGAAATCGGTAAATGCTCAGGTATCCCTGCCAAGAGCATGCCCTCAGCCTGATTTTCATTTGTTTCTACTGCTACCGGGGGAGCCGCTGTCTCGGCTGGTTGCATGGACGAATCAGCACCCATGGCCCCTGATTTCAGTTTGCTGAGTTTAGAAGAATCTCCCTCTCCTTTAACATTAGGAGCACCGCCATTAGTTGCTGCCGGTGGTGCCGACTGTGCTGCTTTTGGAGCTGGGGCAGCTTTCTTGGCAGTTTTGTTTGCCTTACCTACATACACATAAGAGTTTTTCAGGAATGCATCACCATATTCGTTTAATTCCGGGTAAATGGTGTGACAGGTTGTACACTCAACTTTGTGGGCACGGCTGAAGGCGGGTACGGCGTGGGATGTTGATACCAGTGCCAGTTGGGTCACGCATGCACTTGCAATAAACAGCGCTAAAGAAAGTTTTTGTTTCATAACGTTTTATTCCTCCTGTATGAGAATTAAAGCTCTACCAGCGATTACACAGAATGGGATTTTCCGGATCCGGGTTTGTTAATTCAAAATCTTTGCAAATAAACTTAAAAACCTGGGTTTTGGTAAATGCCTGTGCCCCGGGATCAGTTATCAGCGCCCCGGATTGGCCGTACTTGAGGGCCGGCGAGCCCTTGTCCCACGTCATACCTGGCGCTACAACTCCGGCAACAGTTGTCGTTACCTTTGATATGATTTGAGCAGATGATGATCCATAATCCATTTTGCCGTCGCTAAGCCAGTCAATGGCATCATAGATGAGTTGTTTGGAATACACCGGGTTGTGGGCATAGCCGGCGGGATCGTTGAAGAACAGGACCTGTACAAAGGATGCTCCCATGGTGTACGCACCTGCACGGACATCGACATACGTTCCGGATATTGCAGACAGTGTTCCTGATCCTGGTACTGGCCCATTGCCTAAAGCTTTCCAGTTACTGCCGCTCGGTATCATTTTTCCGAGCGCAATCACAGCGGCCCTGTAGTTATCGCGCAGTGAGTTCATGTTGACGACATTCTTTTCCTTGGCTCCCGTATGACAGGAACTGCAGACTTCCGAACTGCGTACAAGTTCAATGGGGCCCGCCTGGTTGTCGTTGGCCCAGTCTACCGGTCTGAAGGAATGTGAACGGTCATTGCGCAAGTGGCACGCGATACAGGGGCCGTCTGATCCGCCGATACTGGTTTTGTGGGTCGGATTGTATGAGTATTTCGCCGTGCTGGTGTAAAAATCAAAGCCGTTTTTTCCCTGAAGATTTGCCGCCGCCGGAAAATCGTGGGGACGTATTCCCGCAGGTGCCGTACTTGGATAGGAAAACAGGTTGGCGTCAATATCCGCCATTTTGATGATTTTGCCATCATCACGTCCGGCGTGGCACGCAACACAAACGTTGGATGTTCCGAGACTGTCAAACTGCACATTGTGCCGTGCCCTGACAATGCCCATGCCGGCCGGGTGCGATGAATACATGTACCAAATCGATGGCGCAGCAACCGACCTGACTTTCCCGCTGTAGGCGCTTTCATCGTTGGTCCGGCCGTCATCATGGCAGGCATTGCAGTTGATACCCTCTCGGGATCTGTCCGTATAGGTGGGGCGAGGTAACTCTGGATAGTTGTTGCGCACTCCGTTGAAATCAGGTAAAGCCTGCGTATCGGTGAAGTTGGATTTTACAAAGTTAACGTACCCGGTAGTTGTGTGGCACCGGACACAGTAGCTGCCCTGGTTGTCCTGCGGCAACAGTCTGCTTCCGCGGGTTTTGAAATCGGTACTGGAAATGATAAACAGATTTCTTGTACTGCCGTGCCCTGATTCTGCCCACTCTTTACGTAATTTTCTACTGCTGGAGGTGTCATGGGGGTTGTGGCATTTGCGACAGTATCCTGCATAATTGGTTGAAACGTAATTACCGTGTCTGCCAGTGCTGTAGTGAGTATAAGCGGTAGTGCTGCCGGTCGGAATGCCCGAAGACACGTAGGTTAGTGGCCTATGCCCGATAGTGTCGTTCTTGTCGTGGCACTTGGTACATTTTCGCTCCGTGTCAGGGTTTCTGATCGGTGTTACTGCCTGCCCTCCAACCGAATGGCAGCCTGCGCACGATTCCTGACCTAATACGCTGCTGTGCTGGAATCCGCTACCGTGGCAATCAATGCAGCCTGCTCCCAGTTTGGATGAGTTGTGGAGGTTGCTGGTGTTGTGAGAGGATGCCTTCCATTGATCGGTGATTTGTTCGGCAGGACTGGCAGCAGTCGCAGAGTGCTTGAATTCATGGCACGTAATACACGCCTGGGAAGCTTCCAACGTGTTAGTAGCTGCCGGAGTACTCCCGGTTGGTCCGCCACCACATCCAGTCAGGAACAGTGCACATGCAAGGGACAGATACGCCAGATTACTTTTCATATTTCTACCTCCGGGGATGCAAAGGCTGTAACAAAAAAGGCGGGGGTCCCCGCCTTTAATTCAGGCAGGAGTCCCTGCCTTTATTTGCACTATTTGAGCAGACGATAGATATACATGAACGTTCCGCCAACTGACAAGCCGGAAACCACGCCGGCGTAGCGACTGACCGTCTCAGAAAAATGAACCCTGAGAGGATACTTATCGATGTCAGAGGCTTCTTCGGTCATAACGGCAATGATATCCTGCCAATCCTTGTCCCATTGGAAAACCTGCAGATATAATTCTGCACCCTTCCAGAGAAAGATACACCCGAAGACAATACCGAAGGCGATGAAACCTTTGGAAATTGTAGAGTCTTTGATGGACTCGTAAATTTTACGAATAATTTCCAGGTTCATGACGCAGAGAAAAACCCAGATTGCATTTTCAATCATCTTGATATTGCGGATGGTGTTCGGACTTGGGGTCGGGTTGATTAACAGAAATAATCCTGAAAATGCCAGAATTCCGACGGTGGAAAGGTATACGTAAAGTTTCTGGCCGGAGATTTCAAACGTTTTGCAGAATACATAGTACTCAAGAAATCCATGGGTAATCAGCATGATTGCCAGGGTTCCTATAATGTAATGGAATGCAGAAAGCTTGTAGTAGTGAACGAAGGGGTTGATTGCATAGGCCTGACCAAGGAAAATCAGGAAGAAACCGATGGAGATACTTGTCCATACTCTAGCATTACCAAGGCTGAAATAAAAACTGACAGCCCCGGCGAGACCCCAGAAAACAACCTGAATGATATCGATAGGATTCAGTTGAGCAAAAAGTTCGATAAGTTGTTGCATATACCCTCCAATTTTATCCTGTATTGTAAGTTAGAAAGTATTTCCGTAAAAAGCGTCGACCTTACTTACTAGAACTGAGATTTTGCATTAACCACGAAAGCAGAGAGTTTTTCAACGAGTTGCTTGGTGCTCGTGCCACTGATTAGAAGTTTTGCAGATCTCTCTATGCCGCTGATCAATTTTGCCGATGCGGCGTCATCAATGATACAGGCGTTTCCGCCCTGATCAGATAGCTCCTTGTCCACAACGCCGCGACCGACTTTCCCGAGGTATTCGATGACTATTTCCCGGAGTTGGTCTTCAAGTTCGGCCAGCTTAAGAGATACGGATTTTTTGTCACGTTCTTCGCGTTCCTTGGTGACTTTTTCCGTATCAGACCGATGGCGAGCAACCGACGTGTCCCAGATTTTTTGGACATTGGCAACTTCAAGGAGATCCATACCCATCAACTCTTCCACGCTCTGGGTAGAGAACAGGTCGATTTTGGCGCCGGGCATGCCGGCAATTTTCTGGGATTCTGTTGAGGATGTCTCGATATCGTGGGAACCGTCATGGAAAAAACCCAGGGGAGTGCCATCCTTATAAAAAATCATGGCAGAACGATCATCGGTGTATATCCGCAAACAACCGTTCATCTGGTCATTCTTGATCTTTTCCAACAACGTCTTGATGTCGATTAACTTGAGATCCTGAGCCTTGTACAGCATTTCACCTTGTAGCAGGGCATGGATACACATGGTGAGGTCTTTGGATAGCTTGTAGACGTTCATGGCGCCGCTGGTTGAAGTTACCATCAACTCTGCCAGGGCGGACAGGGCTTCAAAGCCGGTCTGACGATCGCCTCTCTTGTCTTCGATCAGAGCACTGACGAGTTTGCCTGCCTCAAAGACCAAGATGGTCGTCGACGTTTGGAAAACAAAACTGGCATAACCGGTAAATGCACTGGAGCTGAGTTTCGTCATGACTTCCGGCAGCTTCAGCTTGGTGGCCGCCAGATTTTCAAACAGGGGATTTCCTTTGGGAAGAAGGAACATCTGTGCCTCCTAAGTCGGATGGGCTTTCAAAACAGCCTTAGTTTATAGTTGATATTCTTTAGATCAAAAAAATGTTGATGTCAAAACAAATCATGCGGAAATAATACGGAATTGCCTGTAATCACAACACTAAATTTTACTGAAGTTATACGGCAAATAACTATATGCCGATGAAAAGCTCGTGATTACACGTAGCTAGGGCTTTCAGCCATGTTAGTCTGTAAGCTCTTGTAACATGCTGAAAAAAATAGTAAATCCAAAAAAAGGCAGGAGGTTAAGCTTTAGAGCTAGTACCTGCTGCCTTTTTCTTTGTTAATTAAGTACAAACTTTGTGCCAGCGCCGATTTTTAGATGGTTTGTGCATCAACAACAGCAATGGCAGCCATATTAACGATATCATCAACGCTATCACCACGCTGTAATACGTGTACTGGCTTGTTCATGCCCATGAGGATCGGGCCGATTGCCTCTGCACCTCCCAGGCGGTGAAGCAGTTTGTAACAAATGTTGCCTGAAGTAAGGTCCGGGAATATCAGGATGTTGGCTGGGGTATTAAGTTTCGAAAAGGTGAAGCCGTCCAGAAGCTCTGGAACAACTGCAGTATCGGCTTGCATTTCACCTTCAACCATCAGGTCAGGGGCGCGTTCTTTGACAATTTCAACCGCCCTGCGTACTTTTTTCGCCTGGGGGTGGTCCACCGAACCAAAGTTGGAGAAAGAGAGCATGGCGACACGTGGTTCGATGTCGAGCATACGAACCTTCTCGGCAGCCAGTATGGCTGTTTCGGCGAGTTCCTCGGCGGAGGGGTCGATGGTGACTGTTGTATCGGCCAGGAAGTAGACCCCTTTTTTGAAAACCATCATGTAGAGACCATGTACGCTGGAAAGCCCCTGTTGTTTGCCAATAACTTCCAACGCGGGGCGGATGGTCTCCGGGTAATGGGTATCGATCCCCCCCAGAAGAGTATCCGCATCACCCATACGAACCATCATGGAACCAAAGTGCGTTCGCGATTTACGGCGCAGTATACGCAGGGATTCGGAGTGAGTTAGACCTTTGCGCTGGCGCAGACGATAGAGTTCGTCTGCGTAGATGTCGGTTAACTCTGATTCGGCCGGTTCAATGATCGGGACGTCCAGTTCAATATTTAATTCGGCCATTTTCTGCTCGATCTTTTTTTTGTCGCCAATCAGGATCGGGTGAGCGATGCCTTCTTCAACAAGTTCTTTGGCGGCCCGGAGAATCTTTTCATTATCGCCCTCAGGAAAGGCAATCGACTTGGGATCGCTCTTGGCCTTGTTGATGATCATGCGCATGATCTCTTTGGATTTGCCCTGTGTTGATTCCAAATTTTCGATGTATTTGGCCATGTCTTCGATCGGCTGGCGGGCGACGCCGCTGTCCATAGCCGCCTTGGCAATAGCTGGGGCAACGTGTAACAGGACGCGCGGGTCGAACGGTTTAGGGATGATGTAGTCACGACCGAAGACGAATTTGACGTTGCCATAGGCCTTGCTGACGGAGTCGGGTACTTCTTCGCGGGCCAGACTGGCCAGGGCCTTGACGGCTGCCAGTTTCATTTCTTCATTAATACAGCTGGCCCGGCAGTCCAGCGCGCCACGGAAGATAAAGGGAAATCCGAGGACGTTGTTGACCTGGTTAGGATAATCGGAGCGACCGGTTGCAATGATTACGTCTTTACGGACGGCATGGGCGTTCTCCGGGGTGATCTCCGGATCGGGGTTGGCCATGGCGAAGATGATTGGGTTGGGAGCCATGCTGGCGACCATTTCTGCGGTGAAGGCACCTTTGACGGAGAGACCGAAGAGGACGTCGGCACCGGCGGCGGCTTCCTCCAGGGTGCGGAAGGGGGTCTCGGCGGCAAAGAGGGCCTTGTAGGGGTTCATCCCTTCGACGCGTCCTTTGTAGATGACCCCTTTGGTGTCACACATAATCATGTTGTTGGGTTTGACACCCAAGGCAATTGCAAGCTTGGCGCAGGAGTTGGCTGAAGCGCCGGCTCCGTTGACAACAATACGGATGTCTTCGATTTTTTTGCCAACCAGCATAAGAGCGTTAAGCAGTGCAGCGGAAGAGATTATGGCGGTGCCGTGCTGGTCATCGTGGAAGACCGGTATTTTCATGGTCTCTTTCAGTTTTTCCTCAATGTAAAAGCACTCGGGTGCTTTGATGTCTTCAAGGTTGATGCCGCCAAAAGTAGGCTCAAGCAACTGGCAAGCCTTGATGATTTCATCAGGGTCTTCAGTATCCAGTTCTATGTCAAAAACGTCTATATCGGCAAATCGTTTGAAGAGAATACCTTTGCCTTCCATGACCGGTTTGCCGGCCAGTGCACCCAGGTTACCAAGACCCAGTACGGCAGTTCCGTTGGAGACAACGGCAACCAGGTTTCCTTTTGCGGTATATTTATACGCAGCTTCCGGATTCTTTTCGATTTCAAGGCAGGGTTGTGCCACGCCGGGGGAATAGGCCAGAGACAAATCCTCCGCAGTCTGGCATGGTTTGGTAGAAATTACTTCGATCTTGCCTTTGCGGCCGGTTGAGTGATATTCAAGTGAATCCTTGAACTTTGCCATATCGTCCTCCGTATTTTAGTTTTGTTAAAAAAACAACGGTTTGTTTGGTGTTTTGACGGGAAAACTTTTATTCAAATTGAAAAAGAATACTTTATTATTCTGGTTTGTCAAGCAGTTAATCTTCGCTAGTAAAAAATCATTCTATTTATGAGCGGCAGGGCATATTTGATTCATTCCCAATAGTACTTGCAAGGGTTGAATCGTTAGAGCCTGGCACGCAGGGAGATTGCATGGAACGGATTTGGGCACCCTGGCGCATGAAGTATATCAGCAGCGAAAACCATGACAAGCGCTGTATCTTTTGCCCGCTGGAAGGAACAGACCGGGACCGCCTGATTCTGGTCCGGAGCCGTTTTTCGCTGTTGATGCTCAACCGTTACCCGTATACCGGGGGACACATGATGGCGGCTCCCGTGAGGCATACGGCTGAACTCGACGATCTTCACGATGAAGAACTACTGGATCTGATGCATCTTTTGAAAAAAGGCCGGATGCTTCTGCAACAGGTGGCAAAACCCGATGGATTCAATATAGGAATCAATCTTGGACAAGCTGCCGGTGCGGGGGTGGAGGAACATTTGCACATACACATCGTTCCACGCTGGAACGGCGATTCAAATTTTATGACGGTTGTGGGGGACCTGCGGGTTATTCCGGAGTCCCTGGATGCTGTTTATGATCAGTTATCAGCTGCACTCATCTGTAACGAGTGAAGTAACCATGCAGGAGATCTGAAATGAACCGTTATGTGATCGGGATTGATATTGGTGGTACCAATCTGCGTTGCGGACTGGTGGACAGTAGCGGGCGCATTCTGGAACGCCGGCGCTGTGCCAGCAGGATCGAAGAGGGCCGTGATATATTCTGCGAACGTCTCCTTACGGAAATTTCGGCGCTTCAGGCGTGCGCCGGACAACACGGTTTTACTGTCGGCGCTCTTGGTGTGGGTATTCCGGGGCTTATCGGGCACGATGGCACGATTCATAGATCCGTCAATATGCCGGCCCTGGAGCATTTTAATCTGGCAGCGTACATTCAGGGACGCCTTGGTCTGCCGGTTGTTGGTGTAAACGATGCAAATGCAGCTGCACTGGGAGAGCAGCGCTTCGGTGCCGGCCGGGGGTACTCATCCTGCATGGTAATTACAATTGGAACCGGCCTGGGTAGCGGATTGATTCTGGGTGACAAAATCTGGACAGGTAAAGGTGGTTTTGCTGCTGAGTTTGGCCACATAACGGTAGAACCGGAAGGTCTGCCTTGCCCATGTGGTAACCGTGGGTGTCTGGAACAGTATGTCTCGGCAGGTGCGCTTGTTCGCTATGCACAGCAGCAAACGGCGGATCAGCCCGCGAAGGAACTTAATGCAGCCTTGGTTTCGGAATATGCCCGAAATGGTGAAGTCGGTGCTCTGTCAGCATTTGAACAATTAAGTTACTGGCTGGGTATCGCTTTTGCATCGTTGACAAACACGCTCAATATTGAGGCGTTTATTGTCGGAGGAGGCGTTTCGGCCAGTTCCGACCTGTTTATTCCCATGCTTCGCCGCCAGATTCAACATCGATGCTTTGCCCAGATGTATCAAGATGTTGTGATTGAAAAAGCCCTTCTGGGAGATGATGCCGGACTGCTGGGCGGGGCTGCATTGGCTGCAGATGAGATGAGTTAGGACCCGCTTTTGGACGGAGATGACACCATGGCGCTACGAAAAATATGGGTTGGATTTTTACATCAGTTTTTGGGGAAGTACATTGCCAATGCTGCCTTAATTTTTGTAGCTGCCCACCTGTATTTATTTACTCCGTCTACCCTCTTCGCCGCTCCGTTTGCTGATTTTTTTGACTTTATCCAACCAGACAACTCCGTTGTTACACTGTGGGGAGAGGGAGATGAGTTTCATGCAGATTTTGAAACCTCGTCCGGGCATACGGTTGTATTTGACATCCACAAAAAGGCATATTTTTATGCCAGACTGTCTTCCGATGGGAAAAGTCTGCTCTCATCCGGTGTTTTGGCACATACTTCCTCTCCCGCAGACGTCCCCAGACATATTCGGGCCGACCGGAAAACGGTTGCTGCGCTTGCGCGTGAAAAGCGCAGGCTCTGGGAGTCTGATACCGGACTGTCTGCTCGCTGGGACCACTTGAAGTCGAAAATATCAGATGCACCGACTGATATAGACTCCGCAGCTTTGTCTGACACTGCCACCCCTCAATCCGCCCCCCCTTCGGCTTCAACAATCGGTGAAAAGGTCGGCTTGACCCTTCTGATCGATTTTCCGGATGCGCCGGCAACAATTCCACAGTCAAGCATTGAATCATTTCTTAACGGGGATAGCTATACCGGGTACAGCAATAATGGATCTGTGAAGGAATATTTCAGGGATGTGTCTGGCGGACGTTTGACATATACCAACGTTGTTACTGTTTATATCCGGATGTCGCAACCAAAGAGTTATTATAACGACACTTCCAAAGATGAGGGTGAACGGGGAAGACTTCTTATCACTGATGCTCTGCGTATTCTTAAGGCCCGGAGTGATTTTGAAAGTGAGATCCTTCCCGCCTTTGATGCTCTTACTGTCGATGGTTCAAACAAGGTTGTCGCATTCAATGTATTTTTTGCTGGTAGCAGTAGCGGCGTTTGGTCTAAAGGCCTGTGGCCCCACTCATGGGTCCTTGCCAGTTCAGTATCGCTGGGTAACGGTAAATCGGTGTATAAGTACCAGATTACCAACGTGGGCAGCGCACTGTCGTTGGGTACTTTCAGTCATGAAAATGGACACATGCTCTGTGGATTTCCAGATCTCTACGATTACGAGTCAGACTCAAAGGGGGGAGCCGGGAATTTCAGTCTGATGGGGAGCGGATCTAGTCTCGGATCAGGAAAAAATCCCAGTCAGGTTGATGCATATCTTAAACTGGCTGCTGGATGGGCAACGGTCATTGATTTAAACAGTTCATCCAATCTGTCGGGAACTCTTGTCGCTGCACCGAATAATGGATACAACACGTTGTATCGTTACAGAAAACCGGGAATTACGACTGAGTACTTTTTGCTCGAGAACAGGCAAAAAACGGCGCGTGATGCCAAACTCCCCGCAAGTGGTATCGCTGTCTGGCATGTCGATCAACTCGGTGCACGGGACAACCAGAGTCTGGTGCCCAATTCTTCTCATCAGAACTATGAGTTGACACTTGTTCAGGCAGACAACCTGTGGCACTTTGAAAAAAATACAAACAGTGGAGACTCTGCAGACCTGTATTATCTCGGGAATGCCGCAGCAGCTTATACAAATCACCTTGACGACACAAGTTCGCCCCATGGGAACTGGTGGGACGGTTCCCACTCCGGAATAAATCTGAATTCTTTCAGTGTGAGCGGAATGACGATGACATTCTATATCGGTCTCCCTCCAGCAATTCCCGGATCTCCGACAATACTATCTGTTGCTGCGGGCAACAGGCAGGCGAGCATAAGTTTTGTTCCACCCGTTTCTGACGGTGGTCGTGACATTATATCGTACAAAGTTACTCCAAATGTTGGCCCGGCTGTTACAGGCAGTGAAATTCCCATTATTGTACCGAATCTGACAAATGGAGTTGCCTACTCTTTTGTGATTTCGGCAACAAATGCTGTGGGCACAGGACCGAATTCAGCAGTTTGGGGAAATGTCACCCCGGGACCGGTCATTATTGATGATGCGGAGACGACGGGCTATCAGCAGCTCCAGGATGCCTACGATGCGGATGCGCTGGAAAAGAAGATTAAAGTCGTGTCCGGAGAAGTGGTGGGAGATTTAATGGTGACTTCTGCAAACCAGAATGGTTCTGTTTTGGTCAAAGGTGGCTATGACAGCTCATTCTCTGATGATGATGGTCCGCCCTCAGTCCTGGGAAACGTTACGCTCTCGGCCGGAACCACCAGATTTCAGAACATAGTCGTGCAATAGTTGCGGTATTGCAGCTAAGCGGAATTTTGACTTTTCGGGCCCTGCAGATAGGACAATCTGCGGGGCTTTTGTCTACTTGAAAAAATAACCTTTCAGCGTACAATGTGGAACCCTGATCGATCCATCTGCTTCCAGGAGGTTTTCAGTATGGACAGACGAACATTTTTGAAGGCTGCCGGTGCTGCAACACTTCTGTCGCCGATCGTGGTGCGAAATGCCGTGGCAGCCAAGGAACGCCCGCTTGTGGCTGTGGCAGAAGGGACAGATTATCCGGCGACTACCCGGAGGGCCATCAATGCCCTTGGCGGAATGAAACGTTTTGTCAAAGCCGGTGATGTGGTGGTGGTCAAGCCCAATATGGGGTGGGATCGTTCCACGGAGCTTGCCGCAAATACCCATCCCCTGGTGGTGCGGGCAGTGGTGGAGGAGTGCCTCGCGGCGGGAGCCAAAAAAGTCAAGGTTTTTGACTATACCTGCAATGATGCCCGTCGCTGTTATGTCAACAGTGGCATAGAGGGGGCACTTAAAGGTATGAAGAATGTGGAGTGCAAGCAGATCGAGTCAGAGCGTTTCAAAAAGGTCGCGCTCAACGGCCAGTTTCTGAAGGAGTGGGAGTTGTACGACGAGGCGCTTTCCGCCAACGTCTATATCAATGTTCCGGTAGCCAAGCATCACGGACTTTCCAAGCTGACATTGGGATTGAAGAATGTCATGGGAATCATGGGAGGCAATCGCGGTTATGTGCACCGTAATCTGGAAACGGCCCTGGCAGATGTCAACGCCCATGTCAAAACTCACCTCACCATTATCGATGCCACCCGAATTCTAACAGCACATGGACCCCAGGGGGGCAATATTGCCGATGTCAAGGTATTGAACAAGATCATCGCCTCGATTGATACGGTGGCTGCAGATGCCTTTGCTACGACCCTGTTTGGTATGAAGCCGGCTGACATTCCTGTGACAGTAGCTGCCTACAAGCGCGGTCTGGGCGAGATGAATCTTGATAAAATCAAGGTTGTCAAGGTCTGACGGCGTGAAATGTAACATCTCCCGTATATGCCAACTGTTTTTTTTGGGTCTGTTCCTGGTGTTATTTGTTCAGACCGAGTATCGGGGGCATGACGAGATCAACGCTGCGGTCAATGCCTTTTTCAGGGTTGATCCGTTGGTGCTGTTCAGTTATCTGCTGGCGACGAAATCATGGACATGGCTTTTACTGCCGGCATTGTTGATGACTCTGGCTACGATGCTTTTGGGTCGTTTTTTTTGTGGCTGGATATGTCCTCTGGGCACCATTCTGGATCTGGTGACCTCCCGAATCTCCAAGCGTACCCCGATCAGAGCATTCAAGGGCAACACAAAATACTGGCTGCTGCTGCCGCTACTGTTCGCCTCCCTGTTTAATCTGAATATCAGTGGCCTGCTTGATCCAATTGCGCTTCTGCTGCGAGCGATGACCTTCATGCTGTACCCGATAGCCGGTTCGGCAGCCCGTGACGGGTGGGTCGGGCTGTATCACCTGGTCGGAGAGCGGCGAGATGCTGTCGCACCTCTTTACAGCCTGCTGCGTGATAATCTTCTGCCGTTCCGCGATACTTTTTATCCTCTTGCTCTTCTTTCAATGCTTCTATTTCTTGGTATCATTGCCCTGGAGCGTTATGAATCCCGCAACTGGTGCCGGAATCTGTGCCCGTTGGGGACGTTGCTGGGGTGGCTGGGACGTTTTTCGCCGTTTTCAAGGGCTCCGGGGGGCGTGTGCGGTGATTGCGGACAGTGCCGGCAACTCTGTCCTACCAGCTTTGACAGTGATGTTTTGCACAAAGAGGAGTGTATCCTCTGCATGGATTGCCAGCATGGTTGCCCGCATGGAAGAATTTCTTTCCGGCGTGCAGGGAAGCAGAGTGGTTACGGCCCATTACTGCCGGAACGCCGTCTTGTTCTGGGCGGCATGGCGGGGGGCCTGCTGTTGGCAATTCCGGCACGATTTCGCTCTCCGGAAAATCAACTGCGTCTGTTGCGGCCACCCGGGGTGCGGGATGAGGCTGATTTTCTCAAAAAATGTGTGCGGTGCGGGGAATGCATGAAGGTCTGTCTGAAAAACGCCCTTTATCCTGCAACATATCAGGCCGGTCTGGAAGGAATATACACTCCGCTTGTTATCCCCCGATTAGGCTATTGCGAATACAACTGCACCCTGTGCGGTCAGGTTTGTCCGACCGGTGCGATCCCCAGCCTGCCGGCAGAGGTCAAGCGGCGTGAGGTAATCGGTAAGGCGGTTTTTGATAAAAATCATTGCCTGCCGTTTGCCCGGAAAATTAATTGTATTGTCTGTGAAGAACACTGTCCGGTTCCCGACAAGGCCATCAGATCCCGTGAGATCGAAGTCGTCGGGTTGGACGGGATTGCAAAACTCATTCTGGAACCCTATATCGTGGAAGAGATCTGCAACGGCTGTGGAATCTGTGAAAATGTCTGTCCAGTGGAAACAAAGGCAGGCATTGATGTGTATGCGGTAAAATACCGTGCACCATTATCGCCATCAGTTTCAGATAGAACGACGGAACCATCCAGTTTCTATCCTTGAATTTTTCTTATGAAGTGATAGAGTCCCCGGTAAGGTAAAAGCAATCTTTCATTGACTTAACCATATATTTTTATTAGTGTCCGTCTCTCTTTCTAACTGCGAACAATATTATTTTTCGAAGGCTGAACTTTATGCAAAAGATACCGTTAATGCGTGCTGCTGCCGATATGGTGCTTGCTCGCGACGTCTTCCGTGGAGACAACCCGAGCGGTATGCCGATTTGCGGCAAGGGCACGGTTCTGACCGATTCCCTGATTGCCCGTTTCGAGCTTCTGGATATTCAATCCGTATATGTGGAGGGGCATCCGCTTTGGGAGGATGGCGACACAACGCTTGATGATGTGCTTTGCGATCTTGACAGGCGTTTCAAAAAAGTCGCCGATGATCCTTTAACAACCAAACTGTACAATGTTTACAAGGCCTACCTGACTACATCCATGGGGGGGGGCGATGGAAGAGAAGCGTAATGAACTGAAAAAAATTATCATGGACACGAAGACGTTACCTACGTTGCCGAGTGTAATTAATAAACTGAATACCCTTTCGGAGAATGAAAGATCTTCTGTTCAGGAGATGGCCAAGATTGTTTCCTCGGACCAAGTTTTGTCGGCCCGCATCCTGCGTCTGGCAAATTCGCCTTCCTATGGGTTTTACAGGGTGTCCACCATTTCCAATGCCATGATTCTGCTTGGTGTGAACGTTGTGAAAAGTCTGGCACTGTCTTCTTCAATCTTCGAGATTATGGAAAAAAACAGTGTAGGACTTTGGGAACATTCTCTGGGAGTCGGTGTCGCAGCCAATCTGATATCGCGCAAACTGAGTCTGCCTGAGTGTGAAGAAATTGCAACAGCGGCACTGTTGCATGATATCGGTAAGATCATCATCGGTTTGAAATGCAGTGAGGCGGAAAGAGATATTAAACGTACTGTTCTGGAACAGGATGTGTACTGCCGAGAGGCAGAACTCCAGGTTCTTGATACTGATCACGCCGAGATTGGTGCCTGGCTTTCTAAAAGCTGGTTTCTTCCGGACAAATTGAGCGAGCCGATTGCGTTCCACCATGATGTAGCTTTGTCGCAGAACCATCGCATCAAGACTTCTGTTGTGCATATTGCCGATATCATCATCAAGGCAAGCGGCTTTGGCAATAGTGGCGATGATCTTGTTCCCCGCATTCAGGAAATCGCCTGGGAGACTCTCAAGCTGAATGATCAGCTACTGGCGGAAATTGTGGCGGAGGTGGAGGATAAACTGGTTGAAGTTAAAAACTTCAGCCTGGAACTCCAGAACTAGTAGAGAAATCCGGACTGGTTGTTAATCCGGAAACGGGCTGATATCAGGCACTGAGATAGCTCCCGGGCTGAAGATAGAAAAAAGGCGTACACCCTGTTGGTGTCCGCCTTTTTCCCGTTTTATGGTCACAGTAAATTAATTACATCTTGTGGCATTTGATGCAGTCGTCTACGTCGAAAGCGTCTTTACCTTTGCCGTGACAGGCACCGCAGGCTTTGCCTTTCTCCATGTCAGCCATGGTTGCCTTGGTGGCGCCCACACGATACGGGAACAGTTTAGTGTGACAGTCTTCGCATTTGTATGTCTGCAGGTGGAACTCATGGCTGAAGGATGCCTCTCCGGCTGGTTTTGGCACCATGTAGCTGAGTTTGCCCGGTTTCAGTCCTTTGTGACATTTTGCACAGTCTCCGGTTGAAGCGAAGACGTCTTTACCGTTGTGGCAGGTGCCACATGACTTACCCTTGGCCATGTCATCCATGGTGGCTTTTCCTACAACCGCTTTGTAGGGGAAGGTTTTTGTGTGGCAATCCTTACAGGCGTATGCTGCTGTGTGGACATCATGGCTGAAAGTGGCAGCTGTGAAGCTTTTGATTTTGAATACGATGTCCTTGGGTTTCATCCCTTTGTGACAGCGGTCACAATTGCCGGCAACCGTGAAGGCTTTCTTGCCATTATGACAGGCACCGCAGGTTTTACCCTTTTCCATCTCTGCCATGGTTACGGCCTTCTCTTTGCCGGTAATCACTTTGCCGTTGTGGCAGCTACGGCAGGCCCCGCCGGTTTTTGCAATGTGGGTGGTGTGGCTGAAGGTGGCGTCACCAAGCCCCTTGATCTTGTAATTTACGTCACGAGGCTTGCCTTTATGGCATCTGACGCAGTCCTTTTCGGTCGATACACTGAAAGCCTTTATGCCGCTATGGCAGGCGCCGCAAGACTTGGTTGCCTCCATTTCGGCCATGGTGAATTTTTTGCGGCTCCTGAGGTTGTAGATGGCATCATGGCAAATTTTACAATTGTTTTTGTATTTTTGGAGATGGAAAGTATGGCTGAAGACAACCGGTTCGGAATTTTTGAAGGGGAACTTTACGTCCTTGGTTTCTGCTGCACCGGCAAAGACCGCTGAGAACATTACGATTGCGCAAGCAAACAGCAACGAAAGATGTTTCTGCATGGTACCACTCCTCTGGGCTGATAAAATGACATTTTCAAGCCGTGTACTATACAGGCGGACCCATATATCGTCAATTGTAAATTGCCGTTGTACTCCAATGGCCTGAAATGGCGGTTTTGCGGTTGATACGGCCGTGTGACCTGTGCTATAGATGATCACATTTTTTCGTGAGACGGGGTTTTAGATGCTTTCTTTAGATCGGTTGATAGAGCAGGCTCTTCTGGAAGACATTCATACCGGTGACATAACAACCCAGGCGGTTGTCCCGGGAAAGCGAGCAGCTACTGCCCGACTGATCGCCAAGGAACCGCTTGTTCTTGCAGGACTCTCGGTTGCCGAGAAGGTATTTCAGCGTCTTGATCCGACAGTGCAGTTCTGTTCTCAGCTGAAAGATGGGGCGGTGCTTGAAAAGGGTCAGATCTTGGCGACGGTGGAGGGAAATGCAGCAGATCTTCTGATGGCGGAACGGGTTGCACTCAATCTTCTGCAGCGCATGTGCGGCGTTGCAACACTGACCTCCCGTTTTGTCGAGGCGGTCACGGGAACCAGGGCGCGGATAGTGGATACCCGTAAAACCACTCCCGGATTACGAGAGTTGGAAAAGTACGCTGTGCGGGTTGGCGGTGGCATCAATCATCGTACCGGATTGTACGATGGAGTTCTGATCAAGGAGAACCATATTGCGGCTGCCGGTGGCATCGGAGAAGCGATCCGTCGTGCCCGGGCCTATATCCCGCATACCCTGAAGATCGAGATAGAGACTGAGACCCGCCAGCAGGTGGAAGAAGCGTTGGCGGCGGGCGCCGATATCATCATGCTCGATAATATGGATTGCGACACCATGCGTGATTGTGTCGCTCTGATAGGCGGGCGGACACTGGTGGAAGCCTCCGGCGGAGTCAACCTTGACTCTGTTCGCGCTATTGCTGAAACCGGCGTAGACATAATTTCTGTCGGCGCCTTGACGCATTCGCCACGTGCCATGGATATCTCCATGCTGCTGGACTGATACTTGTCGAGCGCTGCCACCATACTGCGTCTGTTCCGCGAGGCTGGCAACAGTTTCGTATCGGGGGCTTTGATCAGCCGGGAACTGCAGATGTCACGCACTGCCGTCTGGAAGCATATCAATAACCTGCGGGACAGCGGTTACCTGATTGAAGCTGTTCCATCCCGCGGTTATCAGCTTATTTCAACACCGGATATTCTGAGCGAGAATGAGATCCGGGGAAAGCTGAAGTCCACAACCATTGGCCGACATCTGGTCTGTCTTACCGAAACATCCTCAACCAATGCTGACGCTTTTCGTCTGGCGGAATCGGGTGCCGTGGAGGGTACGGTTGTTGTTGCTGATGCCCAGTGTGGCGGTAAAGGTCGCATGGGGAGGGTCTGGGTATCTCCGGCGGATGTTAATCTTTACTGCTCCGTTGTCCTCCGGCCGGCTGTCAAACCGTATCAGGCCCCGCAATTGACGTTTTTGTCAGCGGTGGCGGTTGCCCGGGCAATCGAGATGACGGCAGGGCTGCAGCCTGAAATCAAATGGCCCAATGATGTTCTTATCGCCGGGGCAAAAATTGCCGGATTACTGAACGAGATGAGTGCAGAAACCGATGGAATCAACTTTGTAATTCTCGGTATCGGTGTCAATCTTAATATGACGGCTGCGCAGTTTCCCGACAACCTGCGGACACCGGCTACGTCGCTGTTGCTGGCACTGGGACGACCGGTCAGCCGGGTCTTGTTTGCCGCAACCATGCTCAATGAACTGGACCGGCTTTATCAAGATTTTTTGCAGCAGGGATTCGATCCGGTGCGGGTTGAATGGCAGCAGCGTTGTAACGCCAACGGTCGCGAGGTGTCTGTGAGTGATGGCGGAGCAGAGATCCTGCGGGGTATGTTTGCCGGCATCGATAGTGATGGTGCCATGCTGGTTGAACTGGCGGGCGGTGGAGTAGAGCGAATTTTAAGCGGTGATGTGAGGATCGTCTGACATGCTTCTGGTTATTGATGTTGGCAACAGTAATATAGTTCTGGGAGTATATGAAGGTATGCAGTTGGTGCGCAACTGGCGCCTGTCCACCGATAAATCGCGCACTTCAGATGAATATGCAGTACTGTTACATAGTCTGTTCGGCCAGGCTGGACTTGGATTTGAGTCGATCAGGGCCGCTATCATTTCTTCAGTGGTTCCCCCTCTGACCGGTGTGATGGAGGCCATTGCCCGAGACTTTTTTCACCATACACCCTACGTGGTAGGCCCCGGCATCAAAACCGGTATGCCGATACAATATGACAATCCGCGCGAAGTCGGTGCTGACCGCATCGTCAATGCGGTTGCTGGATACGAAAAACATCACTGCGCCCTCGTAATTGTCGATTTCGGCACGGCCACCACCTTTGACTATGTCAACGGTAAGGGTGAATATTGCGGAGGTGCAATTGCTCCGGGGTTGGCCATTTCAGTAGAGGCTTTATTTCAGCGAGCAAGCAAACTCCCCCGTATCGATATTGCGAAGCCGCCCCAGATTATTGCCAAAAATACGGTAAACTCCATGCAGGCCGGAATTTTTTTCGGCTATGTCGGTCTGGTAGATGAAATTGTCAGCCGCATCAAGCAGGAAAGCAAGGATTCACCCAAAGTTATCGCCACCGGCGGACTGGCCAACCTGATCGCTCCCGAATCCCGCACGATTGAGGAAGTGGACGATTTTCTGACGCTGGACGGCTTGCGAATTCTGTACGAACGCAACAGGTAATTCAATTGTTCATATCATTCAACTCAAGGAGGAGAAAAGATGGGACAGTTTGACACGAGCAAGATTCGTAATCTTGGAATTGTAGCGCATGGCGGCGCCGGGAAAACCTCCCTGGCTGAAGCAGTTCTTTTCAATACCGGCATGATTGATCGCCTGGGGCGGGTGGATGACGGTACGTCCACCATGGATTTCGAACCGGAAGAGATTAAGCGAAAGATTTCCATAACGTCCGCACTTGATCACTGTGAGTGGGATGGACATTCCATTCACATTGTTGACACCCCCGGATACGGAAATTTTATTGCTGATACCCGGGCCTGTATGCGAACTCTGGATTGTGCTGTTGTGATCCTCTCGGCAATTTCGGGAGTCAAGGCCCAGACTGAAGAGATCTGGAACTGGGCCAATGAATTTGAAATCCCCCGCATAGCCTTTGTCAACAAGATGGACCGGGAACGGGCCAGCTTTCTTAGAGCGATCGACGACATGGAAAAATCTCTGGGGGCCAGAGGGGTTGCCATCCAGATGCCGATCGGTGCAGAAGCTGATTATCAGGGTGTCATTGATCTGGTCTCCATGAAGGCTTATTTTTACGCCAAGGATGGTTCCGGCCAATTCACCGAGGGTGCCATCCCGGCTGATTGTGTTGATGAAGCAGCTCGTTTGCGTGATCACATGGTCGAGATCGTGGCTGAAGCCTATGACGAACTGACCGAAAAATATCTGGAGGCAGGTGAACTGAGTGAAGCGGAAATACTGGATGGACTCCGGGTCGGTACCATGCGCAGTACCTTTACAGCAGTCCTGTGCGGTTCCGCGACCGCCAACATAGGTGTCAAACAACTTTTGAACGCGGTGTGTGCCTTTCTGCCGTCACCACTGGATAGAACTGCTGCGGTCGGCACCCATCCCAAGAGTGGAGAAATCATTGAACGGGCACCCGATGAGAAGGAACCGTTTTCTGCTCTGGTTTTCAAGACCACATCCGATCCCTATACCGGTAAGATCACCATTTTCCGTGTCTATTCCGGTGTTCTCAATTCTGATTCGACCATATTCAACTCGACGAAAGGGACCGAGGAACGCATTGGTCAGATTTATGAACTGGAAGGGAAAAAACAGCATCCGATCAAGCAGGCGGTGGCCGGAGATATCGTCGCCGTCGCCAAGCTGAAGGAAACGGTTACCGGTGATACCCTCTGCGATGCAGCCAAACCAATTGTCTATGAGCCGGCCAAACAGCTGCTGCCGGTTATATCATATGCCATTGAGCCGAAAACCAAGGCCGACGAGGACAAGATTCACAGCGCGCTGCATCGTATGATTGAGGAAGAACCTACGTTGGAGTCACACCGTGATGAGCAGACCAAGGAGTTTATCATTTCCGGTATGGGGCAGGTACATCTGGAAGTCATCGTTGAAAAGCTCAAGCGCAAATTCGGTGTTGACGTTGTGCTGAAAACCCCCAAGGTCCCTTATCTTGAGACCATCCGTGCCTCGGCCAAGGTGCAGGGCAAGTACAAGAAACAGTCCGGCGGGCGTGGACAGTATGGTGATTGCTGGATAGAGATGGGCCCGACAGTACGTGGTGAAGGTTATATTTTTGATGACAAGATAGTGGGTGGAGTGGTTCCGCGCCAGTATATCCCTGCCGTGGATAAAGGAATACACGAGGCATCGCTTGAAGGGTATCTGGCCGGTTATCCGGTCGTAGACTTCAGAGTAGCACTTTATGACGGTTCGTTTCATACGGTCGATTCATCCGAGATGGCTTTCAAGGTAGCCGGTTCGATGGCGTTCAAAAAGGCAATGGAACTGTGCAAGCCGGTTCTGCTGGAGCCTATTGTTAATTTAAAGGTCACGGTACCCGACGAAAATATGGGGGATGTGATTGGTGATCTCAACTCGCGTCGTGGGAAGGTTGTCGGGGTCGAACCCAAAGCCAATTCCCAGATCATCCGGGCCGTGGTTCCCATGTCAGAGGTTTTGGCTTATTCGAATGACCTGAAATCCATGACCAGTGATCGTGGTCTTTTCAGTACAGAATTTTCGCACTACGAAGAGCTGCCGACTCATCTGTCTCAGAAAGTTATCTCAGAGTCGCAGGCAGGCAAGAAAGAATAACGTGACGGTCTCACGCAAGGAGGATTTACACAATGGATTTCAAGACGAGCAAAGGTACAGATGGAGATTCAAAGCAGGCGTTAACCGGTGAAAAGGGAAAGCAGAATGGCCTGCTGATTCTCCTGCTGATTCTGGTAGCTGGTTTCGGTTACATCTATTTTTTTACAGATCTGATCAAACCTTCCCAGGAACAAAAACCTGCTGAGAACATTGCCGCCCCACAGGTTGTTAAAAAACCGCTGCCCTCTCCGGATGGTAAGCCTGCCAAGGCCGAACCTTCAGACGCTGTTGCCAAAAAAGATGAGCCTCCTGCAAAGTCAGAACCGGCACAAGTGGCAGCTGCTCCGGCGCCCGCACCCGCTCCGGCGCCGCCAGCCAAGCCCGCAAAACCTGTCGAACCGGCACCGGCCAAAGCCAAGGAAGTTGAAAAGAAGGTTGATGCATTACAGCCTGCCGTGAAAAAACCTTTGCCGTCTGCATCAGCCAAGCCTGCTGCAGCGGAGAAAAAACAGCCGGCACCAGCTGATAAGAAAGTTGCAGCTGCAAAGGAAGGCGACAAGAAACCGGCGGACGCAAAAAAGACAGTAGAAAAATCTGTTGAGAAGCCGGTTAAAGTAACTGCACAGCCCAAGAAAGATACGCCAAAGCCGGTCAAGGACAGCGCAACAGCGGTTTCGGCAGCCGCCCCGACCAAGGCCGGATGGACGGTTCTGGTCGGTAATTATGTACTTGAAGAAGCTATGGCTGCCGACCTTGCAAAGGTCAGAAACGCCGGTCTTGAAGCATTTGTGGTCCCCAGTAGTCCCAAGAGGACCCAGATGACCCGCCTGCTGCTGGCCGAGTTTACTGACCGTGCTTCAGCTAAAGCGGAACTAGATAAGCTGAAACGCCACACATCAGATGCATTCATTCTTGATAATGCCGGTTTGCACATAGTGTATGCAGGTTCCTATATGCTGGCTGCCCGTGCAGCTTCTGAGAAGGAAAGGCTGACCGCTGCCGGTTTTGGACTGACTTTGCAGCGCACTGCCGTGTCGATTCCTTCAAAAAATATTACTGCCGGAACCTTTGCTGACAAAGCTGTAGCAGATGCTGCAGTAGGTAAGCTGCGTGCGGCCGGTGTTAAGGCATCGTTGACGCGATAATCGCGGTGTATGGCTGATCCGGTAAAATTTAAAATATCTCCAGCTGTTGCAGCGTTTGTCAGGCCTGGGGTGGAGGCTGCCCACAAACTGGCTGGTCTCGAGAACGCTGCTTCCCTGGCGCCGGTTGACCGGGTTACGCTCGTCTATTTTATGACCCGAGATGGCGAAGCATCTGTAAAACAGGCTGCTGCGGTTGCTCTGTCCGAACTGCCGGAAAATATTGTCCTGAATTATATTGATTCCGGACAGACACACCCGGCAATTATGGACGCGCTTGCGAAGCTGCATTATTCCAACCCCTGGATTGCCCGGGCGCTTCTGGAGAATGAAAATCTGTCTGCCCCAGCACGAATATTTCTGCAGGGGCAGACAGAGGTGGCTCCCGCACCGCTTGTGGAAGCCGCAGCTCCCGAAGAAGAAAGTGAGGAGGTTGGACGGAGTCAAGAACAGGATGATTCTGCAGCATCAGGGGACGAACTTTCTAATGCGATTGATCCTGACGGGGAAGAAGCAGCAGGTGAATTGTCTGAAGATGAGGAGCTGGATGGAGAATTCACCGAAATTGACGAGGATGACGAACAGTTCCAGAGCAAATACAAAATTGCCATGGTTCTGGGGATCAGTGAAAAAATAAAGATGGCCCTGACGGGTGACAAAGAATGGCGATCAATCCTGATCAAGGATGCCAACAAACTTGTTTCCGGTAGCGTTATCAAAAACCCGCGTATAACCGACGGTGAAATTCTGACTATTCTGAAGGTCGGCGTACAGAACGACGAAATCGTTCGACTTATCTGTGCCAACAAGGAATGGACAAAAAATTATATGATCCGGAAGGCCTTAATTGAGTGTCCCAAGACGCCTCTTCCCAACTCTTTGCGTTATCTGAGCACGCTTAACGAGAAGGACGTTGCCGGTTATGCAAAAAGCAAGAATATCTCCTCGGTAATTTCCACACAAGCCAAACGACTATTGCTTGCCAAAAAACGATAGATCGGGAGCATGAATGGCCCTCATTAATCACGCCAAGCGCGAGATAAACGCCAAAATTGTATATTACGGTCGTGAAGGGACCGGTAAGCGTGAATCTCTCCAGTATATCTACGACAGGATCAAGCCTGCCTTGAAGGGGGGGCTGAAATCTCCAACTAACAGCGGAGAAACATTATTCTTCTTTGATTTCAGTCCGTTCGAGGCACCGGTATTTGGTGACTATCGTCTCCGTTTCCATGTATACACCCTGACCGGTACGGTGGCTAACCCTGCTGCCTGGAAAATGACACTCAAGGGGGCGGACGGCCTGGTGATAGTGGCTGACGCCGATCAGTCCGGTCTCACAGCCTCCCGTGAAAGCATTCTGGCATTGCGGGACTATCTGGCAGCGTACGGGGTCGGTTTGAACGAGACCCCATGTGTGATCCAGATTGTCAACGGAACTGACAAGGGCGATTCTGCCTCTGAAACAGTAGCTTCATCTTTGGGGATACCCGGTGTTCAGGCTTTTTTTTCCGATCCTGTGCATGGCGCTGGAGTACTGGATGCACTTTCACGGCTTTCCCGTCTGGTTATGACTCGCATTGGTCAGGATGATGCTCTAAAAACAGTCGCGGTAGTTGATGCTCCCGAGCCAGCACCTGTGATTGCCTCGGATAGTACAGTCCCTGCTGCCTTGGAACCTGAGTCAGCAGCTCTGAGTGTAACGGAAGAAAAGGATAATGTAACGCCAGTGCATGAAGTGAATGCAGGATGCTCGACAAGTGCCGTGAAGATAGCTGTTTCCGGGAACGGTGCGCAATACGGGGATGGCCTTGTGAAAATACCTCTGGAGCTTACCATAGCCGGGGTCACCCGCCATCTTCTGTTTTCGCTTGCCATTGAAGAGGTGTAAGCCGGGTGACGGCTTCAATCTGGATGCAACAACGCTATAGAATGGCTACCGGCACGGTTTTTTTCGGGATTGGAAAGAGAAAAGGAACGCGTTGCCGGTAAACAAGATATTCCCTGCCAAAGATCTTTGCAAGCCGTTGCTCTTCAATTATTCCTCCTGCTACAAAGTATATCAGTGACAGAACTGTCAGCAACAGCCATTGTACGGTCATGACCGGATTAAGGGTCATAAACAGGAGTGAGTAGAAATAGAGCGGATGACGCATATGAGCGTAACAACCGGTTGTTGTCAGGGTTTGGTTTGTAGCGGAATTGGTTTTGATTTGGGCTGTGCCGAGAAAAATTCCCAGTCCGGTTTGACGAAGGCATTGTACCAGGATGGCTGCAACAATAATTTGCGCACCGTACATTACCAGACTCCATATTCCGGGGGCAAAATAGAGTACCGGTGACGATCGGTAGGCTGACATGACCCAGGCAAACATGGCGAGTGACGCCAGATTGTAGCCCAGGCGGTAGAACCGTGGTTCTCTTGTATTGTTTCGGCTGAAAAAACGTTTGGTACGATTCATGGCACAGAGCGAATGAACGACAGCAAACAGACTGAAACGCACAATAAAAACAGTAAAGTCCGGCAGGGGAAACTCCTTGAATAATAGATTTTCGAAAGGTAGCATTACCTGCTTGTTTACACAATCACAACATGGTATATAGCGCGGGAATCTAAACAGCTTAGGGGGGAGTGTTAATGGCAGTTATCACTATATCTCGGGAAATGGGCACAGGAGCCTACCATATTGCTGAGGAACTTGCCCGCAAACTGAAATACACGCTGGTCGATGGTGAACGCATAAGCGCCTGCGCTCCCAAATATGGGTTGTCACCTGAAATGCTGCAGATGGTTGATGAAAAACCGCCATCATACATAACGGCAGAAGATCGTAAGCGTGCCGCAGCGCTCAATACAATCGAGCTGATCCTGTTGGATTTTGCCCGGAAGGGAAACGTGATCCTGTACGGTCGAGGTGGACAGGATCTGATGAAGGGTTGTAAGAACGTTCTTAGACTGCGTTTCACGGCTGATTTTGAGGAGCGTGTCGAACGCTTTGCCGAGCGGGAATGGATCGATCCCGATCTGGCTCGCTCCATGATTCGCCGCAGTGACCATCAGCGCGGTGGCTTTATCCATTTCTATTTTGACAGGACCTGGGATGATCCGTTGGGATATGACCTGACCTTCAATACCTCGCGACTGTCCGAAGAATCAATCGTTGAGAGTGTTGTCGCATGCGTCAAGGATCCCGGTTTCAAAGATTCTGAAAAAACGTCGGCTGAACTGATCGATAATACGATTCTGATGAAAAAGATTGAAACGGCGCTGCTGAATGCGCCGGGGCTGGATTATCGTCCGTTTACCATTGTGGCAGACAAGGGTTACGTTTCTGTCAGTGGCTACATCGCCTCCGATGACGGGAAGATGACGGCACTCAAGATCGTCAACTCAATTAAAGGCGTAAAAAATGTCTCAGAAGATATTCAGGTGGTTAATTACAAGGCTTATAAAGACAGATCGTAAGGTCGATATTTGAACATTGCTTGTCTGGTTTAATGGAATTTCAATATACCTTGAAACTGTTTGCACCGTTTTATCTTCAATGCCCGCCAGTCTCCACAAAAGATTGAGCGGGTATTTTTATTAACAGAACTTTGAACGTACCGAATTCCAGATTTAGTGCCGGTAGATGATAGAAACGGAAATTCAGGGCCGGTTGACGTACCAACGATAGTATTCTGCCTGGGCCTGCCGAGAAACGGCAGTGGCATTTTCCATATCACCCCGCTGTATATAACTCAGGATCAGCATTGACCAAGCTTTTCGGTCACGCTGGTCGACGGCGACGGCATGCTTCCAGAGGGAAATGTCATCTTTCCAGATAAGGCTCTGGCGGAAGGACAGAAACGGGAGGAGCAGCAAGATAAAGTAAACGGGGTATTTTCTCCATGAAATATCACGGTCGCCGGTATAAGCCATGATGATACCGGCAACCTTGACGACGATAACGGCAAATCCCAGCAAAGGGAAGTAAAGGTAGCGGTCATTTTTCAAAGTGATGAGTGGAATGATCTGTAAAACCGGAATCAAACAGATAAAAGACAGGCCATACCAGAAGAATAACTCCCGTTTTCTTCTATATAGTTTAATTCCTCCATATACGGCTAAGGCCAGTGTGCCAAAAGCTGCGGCGAAGACCAGATCCGGGGCGACCCGGATAGGAGTTTCGTAGGACGGGCTCAGTCCGAATGGCCACATGCAATCTTTTATGTAGGATAGCAGGACAGGGACCATGGTAAAAAACGTCGCAGCCGGGGAGCCACCGTGATACTGACGGCGTCCCCCCCCGTTGTCCAAGGATTGACTGGTTATTGCCATAAGGGCGGCGGCAGCTGCTACAAGAACAAACGGCAGCAGATCCAGAATTCGTGTTTGTCGGGTTCGTGCCCGGTGCTGGGGCATTGTCAGATCGTACAGAAAGACTGACAGCGGAAAAATGACAGCAATTGATTTGCTGAGGACAGCCGCCGCCATACTGCCGACTGCCAGCAGATACGGAATATGTTTGCCGGTGCGTCGGTAGTTTTCATAGTAGAGGAAAGCAATCAGGAAGAAGGCCATGGCAAGCAGGTTTTTTCTCTGGGCAATCCAGGCGACTGTTTCCACCTGTACGGGGTGAGCCAGGAAGATCCATGCTGCTGCGGCTGATTCCAACTCGCTAAGCGATGACCGACGCAGTAAGCAGTAAAACAGGACGCCGTTGAAGGCGTGTAAGATGACGTTTTCCATGTGGTAGACGGCAGGATTTACACCCCATAAGGCATGGTCCAACATGTAGGACAGGATGTGTACAGGGGCGTAGTTCCCTACAAAATAACCGGTAAAGGCTTCGCGAATATTCCTGATTGACACGGAGGTGATGACGTCGTTGCCCAGTATATAATGATAGTCATCCCAGCCGATCTGAAAATCAAATCCGGCAGTGACAGCATACAGAACTAGGGTCGTCAGGAACAGTATCAGGGGCGGGGATTGCCACCATGGCCTGGATTGTGGTGATTTGGATGTCATGCGTTAGTGCCTTTGGTTTCACGACACGGTGTACTATGCTTGGCCCAGTTAAAATATCCGTTATTGAAACATCCGTAATTAGGCTCATTCGTACAATCTTCTGTGCATCAGTGAAATATTTGATTGAACAAGGCTTACAAAAAAGTTAGGCAGCTCTTTCGGATAAACGCTGCCTGAGGGGGGCGAGGAGGCTGTCGCTGAAACGGATGCCTCCTCGTCCCTTTCCTATCTGCAAGCCCTCTTCAATACCGTGAAAATCAGAACCCCCGGTTATCAGCAGACCCTGTTCGTCCGCCAATCGTCTCAGAAATTCCATCTCATCGGTATGTGCCATATTGTTGAACACCTCGATACCGTCAAGACCCATGCAGGATAACTCAATAATGATGTCACGCAGCTCCAGCCGGTCTGTACTGACCGATGTGGGATGCGCCAACACAGCTACACCGCCAATGCGGCGAATTTCCTGGATGGCGTCATCGATGGGCCAGTAGCATTTGGGTACATTGCAGGGTACCAGATAGCGCTTGAAGGCATCCTCGACCGTGGTTGCGTAACTGCGTCCCAGCAAGGCGCGAGCAATGTGCGGCCGTCCGATGGCATCGCGGGTAAAGGCCAGCACCTCGGAAAGTTCCATGGGAATCTTTCCTTCCTTCAGCAGCATGCCGTTGACCCGCTCCAGAATGTCCAGATTACGATGCTCCCGCCGGTCCCGGAAACCGTTCAGTTTAGTCAGGAACTGCTGGTCGTTGATGTTGATGCCGTAACCCAGAAGATGTACATCCTCCCACGATCTGAATTGCACCGAAAGCTCTACGGCTGAGAGAACTTGAATGCCGGTTAGCTGGCCTGCTTTAATGCCGATGTCAACGCCTGCTACCGAGTCGTGGTCGGCAATGGCAAGTGCGCTGAGTTCCGCCTCAGCAGCCATTTTCAACAATATTTCGGGTGAAAAGGCACCATCTGAAAAGTTGGTGTGGACGTGAAGGTCGATAAACGATTGGGTAGTGTTTGTCATGCCGGCATCATAGCGACAAAATGACTAAAAGTAAAACCACTCTTGCGGGAGGATGGGTGATGGAGTACTCTTCCACCATGAAAAAATGTTTCGATATCCATTGTGCTGTGGCTATTCTGCGGGAAGAGTACCGCTCCTGGAAAACCCCGGCAGTTACGATTGTTGCCCAGTGCGATAACAGTCCATACAAGGTTCTGGTCTCCTGCATCATTTCGCTGCGGACCAAGGATGAGGTGACGGCCTGTGCATCGCAACGGCTTTTCGATCGGGCCGTTTCACCCGTTGAAATGTGTTGTCTGTCGGTAGAAGAGATTGCCGGCCTGATCTTTCCTGCCGGATTTTATCGCAACAAGGCCGCCCAGATTCTGGAGATATCCCATCGGCTGGTGCATGAATACGCCGGACAGGTGCCGGCCGAACTGGATGAATTGCTGAAGTTCAAGGGAGTTGGTCGTAAGACCGCCAATCTGGTGCTGACGCTTGGTTTCGGCAAGCCGGGGATCTGCGTTGATACCCACGTTCACCGGATATGCAACCGTTGGGGATATGTTACAACTAAATCGCCCGACGAGACCGAGCTGGTTCTGCGAAAAATGCTTCCGGCAGAATACTGGATTCCAATCAACGACCTGTTGGTTGCCTTTGGTCAGAATCATTGTCACCCCGTTTCGCCACGCTGTTCAACGTGCCGTCTTATGGATATGTGTGAGCGGAATGGGGTAGCTTCATCACGATAATGATCGGATTTAAAAAAGTGTTATTTTTTTGAACTAGGTAGTTGCCAGCGGCACAATTACAATGTAGTATTGCAAAAAATTCAGGCAGACACCTTATCCTATTTCAGGAGGCTGAAGATATGTTGCATAAGATTGGTTTTATCGGATTGGGCACGGTAGGCAAGCACATGGCCGCCAATTTGACCAAAGGGAATTACGAACTGACGGTTTTTGACAGCAATGCCGCTGCAGTGGCAGAGGTAGCTGCTCTGGGTGCCATTGCGGCTTCATCGGCTGCAGAAGCGGCCAAAGGGCGCGACCTG
This sequence comes from uncultured Geobacteraceae bacterium, assembly GCA_942493195.1. Lineage (GTDB taxonomy): Bacteria > Desulfobacterota > Desulfuromonadia > Geobacterales > Pseudopelobacteraceae > CAIPTY01. The sequence goes on from OW818669.1 coordinate 898,147, forward strand.
GTTATCGCCATCGTGCCGGAAGGGGATGAACTCGGTCCGCTGTTTTTCGGCGAAAAAGGGATTCTGGCCGGGATAGATGCAGGTACGATTTTCGCGGATATGGGGTCGCACTCTCTGGAAACCACCATGAAGATGGCCGATGAGGCAGCCAAGAAGCATGTCCAGTATCTGGATGCCCCGGTGTGGGGCAGTCGTGACCACGCTGCCAACGGGCTGCTCACAATCATCATTGGTGGGGACCCGTCACTGGCAGGCAAGTGCCGCGAGCCCTTTTCCTTCTTCGGGCTCAACACGATCAACGTCGGGCAGATCGGTGATGCCACCAAGATGAAATTTATCGTCAATCTGGTTCAGGCAGAACTGGTGCAGGTACTGGCAGAGGGGCTGGTATTTGGTGAGAAGATGGGCTTCAGTGCTGACAGGATTCTTGAAGTGCTGGATACCCGCGGGGTTGCATCTCCGCTGTTCCACTCCAAGGGGATGGCCATGGCTCGCGGCGACTTCTCCCGCAGCCTGGCGCTCAAATATGTCTCCGAGCAGATGCACATCGTGTTGAATGCTGCCCGTCTGGTGGGACTGCACCTGCCGGCGGCCGAAGCCGCCAACAAGGTTTATGAACAGGGTGTGGAAGCAGGCCTGGGTGAAGAGGATTTCTCGGCGGTCATCAAGGTGTTGCGCAAGTAGTTTGAGCACACGCAGATACATGGTACACTCAGAGGCGTCCGGCAATTCGGGCGCCTCTTTTTGTAAAGGAGAACTTCCATGAACACACCCTTTAGTCCCCGTCAAGTGTATGTGGCCGCTTCCTGGATGGCGCCGGTCGGGCGCTACAACGGCAAGGACAAGGATAATCTTTCCTTCCTGGAAATGGCGGAGCGCTGTGGTGAGGTATTCAGCGGCGGGCCGGTCCGTCGTCGTCAGATCGAGGCGGTAGTTGTCGGTAGCCAGAACCCCTCGGCCTTTTCCGGGGTAGACAATACCGCCGCCAAAATTTCCGGCATTCTGGGGATCTCCGGGGCCAAATCGGTACTGATCGATACGGCCTCTTCCTCAGGCGCTTCGGCCTTTGAGAACGCCTATCTGGAAGTTGCCTCAGGGCGCTACGATTACGTACTGGCGATTGGCATCCAGAAGATGAGTGATGCGTCAACCCTCGATTCGACCCGCATCATCGCAGGGGTGATCGACCGTGACGAATCGGAATTCGGTCTGACCATGCCGGCCTGTGGTGCCTTGGTGGCCCGGGCACTCAAGGAGCGCCTCGGCCTTACGGATGAGGAGTGGACCGCCTATTCAGCCCTTTTGACGCAGCGCAGCCAGCGCTTTGCGGCTCAGAACCCGGATGCCCATAATAATCACCCGCTGGAGATTGCCGATTACTATCGTCAGATCGCCAGCAACAAGAATTATCGGTACTGGGACCCCTTGCGTTATCACGACTTCTGTCCCATGTCCGACGGTATGGCGGCGGTCATACTGACCTCAAAGCCCCAGGATGTTCTGGTCAGCGGTGTCGGCAGTGCCACCGATATCCCGACGATTGCTGATCGCAACTATTTCCATTCGTTTCCCGCCACGGTTATTGCCGCCGGCTATACCTACGGCATGGCCGGACTCAAGGATATCCGTTCGCTGGAAGGGCGGCTGCATGTCAATATGCATGACCCCTTTAACGGTTTCGGCCCGATCAATCTTGTGGACCTGGGTATTGTGGGTCGCAACCGGTTGATTGATGCCCTGTTTGACGATGACCTGACCGGACCGAACGGCGCCTTTCCCACCAACCTGACCGGGGGGCTGAAGGGGAGGGGGCACCCTCTCGGGGCGACCGGGATGGTGCAGATCGTCGAAAACCACCGTCTGATTCAGGAGCGTGGCTTTGCGGCGGGCCTGTCCCACTCCATCGGCGGCCCGATCAACAATAACGTGGTTGTGCTGCTGGAGCAGAACAGCCACTTCCAAAGCCGCCGCCATGAGCCCTTCAAACCGTGGGGATTACCTTCGCTGGGGCACCTCAAGCCGAAGGGCGTCACTATCGATGCCCTGTTGACTTCCGGTAATGCGGTGGCCGGGGCATTCGTTACCTCAACCGCCCGTTTCGACTACCGTAGCGGTGCACCGGAAACCGTCATACTGGTGGTGTCATGCCGTCACGAGGGTGCCCGCTACCGCTTCCTGTTTGGCATGGATGGTGTGCATTATGAGCAGGTCTCGGCCTTCAAAACCGGTGACCCGCTTCAGCTGGAGAGGATTGATGGATCAATTACAGTGAACAGTATGCCGGTACGCAAATTTTACACGCGTACCATTAACGGATTGGTGGAATTGGCCGGTAGTGGCTGGAAAAAACTGACCGGCAAAAGGTAGGAGCTTCGACTCCGCTCAGGAACGAAATCGTTCGCTGAGCGGAGTCGAAGTGTATCTAAATTTTACTTGACGGTGTACCAGAACTTGGCTTGACGTACCTTGCCGTCTTTCAGCTTGAACTTGCTCATCACGCCGTATTTCCCTTTTTTCCCCATTTCAAAGTCAGCCCCGAAATGTCCCTGCATACCCATCATGTCCTTGGTGAGTTCCTGCTTGTCCGGGGTTTGAACTTTTATCTTAACCTCACCGTCGGCCAAAGGTTTTCCGCTTTTGACCTCCTTGAAGCCCACAGAAATATGGTGGGTTTCCTTGACCCCTTTGGGCATTTCCATCCCCATGGCCTTCATGGCATCTTTCATGGTTTGCACGGTAAAGGTGGCCTTGACTCCGTCGATAACTTCTTCATGGGCAGCGGAGCCGTGTCCGCCATGATCACCATGTTCCGATGCGGCATAAGCTGCCGGTGCGGCCAGGGCCAGGGTTGCTGCGAGTGTGAGTATCAGTTTTTTCATTGTCGTTTCTCCTTTTGTCGTAGTGTAATTCAAAGTCATAACCCACCACGGAGGCGCGGAGACACTGAGGTTCAAAGAGAAAAAAGAAAAATCTGAATCGAAAGCATTTGTCTTGGTATCGGTCTTCTCACGCTTTTCTCTGTGTCTCCGTGGTGGATGCTGTCTTTAGTGTTTCATCCCGCTATATTTCAAGGTTCCTCTCTTTAACTCCCGCTTCTTCATCATCACGAATATCACCGGGGTCATGATCAGCACATGCACCGCTGATGAGATCATCCCGCCGATCATGGGGGCTGCAATCGGTTTCATCACATCTGCGCCGGTGCCGCTTGACCACATGATCGGAATCAGCCCCAGCAGCGCCACAGCCACGGTCATCAATTTAGGGCGCAGGCGCAGTACTGCACCTTCAAAGGTGGCATCGTAGATATCCTGCTCCGTGCAGGGACCGTCCTTCAGTTTCTTATCCAGCGCCTCATGCAGGTAGATGACCATGACTACCCCGGTCTCCACGGCAATGCCGTACAGGGCGATGAAGCCGACCCAGACCGCCACCGACAGGTTATAACCCAGGGCCGAGACCAGATAGACCCCCCCCACCAGGGCGAAGGGGACCGAGAGCATGACCATGCTGGCTTCCAGGGCCGAATGGAAGGTGAAGTACAGCAGGATGAAGATGATCACCATCCCCAGTGGAATCAGCACTTGCAGACGGGCCTTGGCGCGGATCTGGTTTTCCCACTGCCCCGACCAGGCCACGTAGTAGCCGGGGGGGAGCTTGAGCTGCTGCTCCAGGGTCTGTTTGGCTTCGGTCACAAAACCGCCCATGTCGCGACCGCGTACATTCAGGTACACCAACGAACGGAGCAATCCCCCTTCGCTGTTGATCTCCGGTGCACCGGTGGAGATCTTCAGTCTGGTTACCAGGGAGAGCGGCACCTGGGTGCCACCCATGCCGGATACTAAAATACGGCGAATGGCCGGGATGTTGTCTCGGTAGTCGCGCAGGTAGCGGATGCGGATCGGGAAACGGTTGCGCCCTTCCACGGTGGTGGAGAGCATTTCGCCCCCCAGGGCGGTGCCGATGACGTCCTGAATGTCGCCGACACTGACGCCATAGCGGGCGGCCGCCTCGCGGTCGATGTCGATATCAATGTAGTTGCCGCCGGTAACCCGCTCGGCAACCACGTCGGCGGCGCCGTTGATCGGCTTGAGGATCGCCTCGGCCTGGATCGCCAGGTCCTTGAGCACGTTCAGATCATTGCCGAAGATCTTGACACCCAGATCGGTACGCACCCCGGTGGAGAGCATGTTGATACGGTTGATAATCGGCTGGGTCCAGCCGTTGCGCACCCCGATCTGTTGCAGCTTGCCATCCAGTTCGGCCACGATATCGGCCTTCTTTACCCCCGGCCGCCACTGCTCCTTAGGTTTAAGGATGATGATGCTCTCGAACATGGAGACCGGGGCCGGGTCGGTGGAGGTCTCGGCCCGTCCGACCTTGCCCAGCACGTGCTCCACCTCCGGCACGCTCTTGATGATGGTGTCCTGCACCTGGATCAGGCGCTTGGCCTCGGTGATGGAGACGTTGGGCAGGGTCACCGGCATGTAGAGCAGCGAGCCTTCATCCAGGGGGGGCATGAATTCGCTCCCCAGTTTCATGAACATAGGAACCGCGATTGCCAGCGCTACGATATTCAGGGCGATGGTGGTTTTTTTCCAGACCAGCACCCAGCGGATGACCGGTGAATACAGGCGTATAAAGAACGTTGAGACCGGGTTGGAACTTTCCGGCGGCATCTTGCCGCGCATGAAGTAGTACATCAGCACCGGTACCAGTGTGATGGCGATCAGGGCCGACCCCATCATGGAGAAGGTCTTGGTAAAAGCTAGCGGGTGAAAGAGCTTGCCTTCCTGCCCCTCCAGCATGAAGACCGGCACAAAGGAGAGCACAATAATAGCCAGGGAAAAGAAAATGGCCCGCCCGACCTGCTTGGCCGAGGTGATGACCGTTTCCAGTCGCCGCCCGGCTCGCTCTTCCGGCGGCATCTCGGAGAGGTGGCGATAGCAGTTCTCCACCATGATTACCCCGGCGTCCACCAGCACCCCGATGGCGATGGCGATGCCCCCCAGGGACATGATGTTGGAGGAGACCCCCATCAGTTTCATGGTGATGAAGGCGATCAGCACGGAGATCGGCAGGGTCAGGACAATCACCAGGGCGCTCTGGAAGTGCAGCAGGAAGACCAGAATCACCAGCGATACGACTATTGATTCTTCCAGCAGATTTTTCTTGAGGGTATCAATGGCCCGCATGATCAGGTCGGAACGGTCATAGGAGACCTTGATCGTGACGCCGGGGGGCAGCCCCTTTTCCAGCTCCTTGATCTTGCCCTTGACCCGGTCGATGACATCCTTGGCGTTTTCGCCGTAGCGCATGACTACGATGCCGCCCACAGCTTCACCCTCGCCGTTCATATCCAGTAGGCCGCGGCGGATGGCGCCCCCCATCTGGACGGTTCCCAGATTTTTGACGTAGATCGGTGTGCCGCGCATGTCGGCGCCGACCACGATATTCTCCAAATCTTCTTTGGTCTTTACGTAGCCGCGGCCGCGGATCAGATATTCGGCGTCGGCCTGTTCGATCAGCCGTCCCCCCACATCCTTGTTGGCGGTTTTTACCGCCTCCATGACTGTGCCGGAGGTGACCTTGTAGGCAAACAGCTTGGTCGGGTCCAGATCGATCTGATATTCGCGCACCAGACCGCCGATGGAGGCTACCTCGGCCACGCCCTGAACGGTATTGAGCTGATAGCGCACGAACCAGTCCTGCAGGGTGCGCAGCTGTTCCAAGTCATAGCCCTTGCCTTCGACCGTGTACCAGAAGACATGCCCGACACCGGTACCATCCGGGCCCAGGGTCGGAACGACCCCCGGCGGGAGTAATGATGCCGCATAATTGAGGCGTTCCAGAACCCGGGTACGGGCCCAGTAGATGTCGGCTCTGTCCTCGAAAATCACGTAGATCATGGAGAAGCCGAAGGCCGATGAGGCCCGCACGGCCCGAACCTGGGGCAGCCCCTGCAGGTTGACCGCCAGGGGATAGGTGACCTGGTCCTCCACCACCTGGGGCGAGCGGCCGGGGTAGTCGGTAAAGACGATTACCTGGTTGTCGGACAGATCCGGGATGGCATCCACGGGGGTCTTGTAGACCGACCAGAGGCCCCAGGCGATGATCAGCCCGAACATCATCAGGACGATGACCCGGTTACGTGCGGAATATTCGATGATTTTTTCGATCATTGTGAGAACCTTATAAAACTGTTAACCACGAAGACACGAAGTTCACGAAGATGTTTTTCTTGTGTTTTAGAATTTTTACGTTGTGTCCTTCGTGCCTTCGTGGTGAGGATTGGCCTACATCTTCATATCATCCATCTTCAACGAATCCTTCTTGGCCGGAGGTGCTGCTGGTGCCGAATGTCCCTTGGCATCCGGTTTGGCAGCACCGGTATGCTGGCTGTGATCCTGGGGCGCGCCACCCTTCAGTTGTGATTCCGAATCGATCAGGTAGGAGCCGGAAACGGCAACTTTGTCGCCGGCTTTGATGCCGGACAGGATCTGGACCTTGTCGTCAATCCGTTCGCCGGCCTGCACCTCGCGGGGCTCGAAGACGTTGGGAGAACTCTCAACCCAGACCAGCTGGCGCTTGCCGGTGTCGATGACGGCTGTCACCGGGACCACGATGCCCTTCGCCAGAGGGACCCTGATGATGGCATTGACGAACATGTCCGGCTTGAGCTGGTGACCGGGGTTGGGCATCTCCACCCGGGCCTTGACGGTATGGGTCTTAGGGTCGTGGAACGGGTAGACAAAGCTGATCCTGCCGTTAAACGCTGCTCCATGCTCAACAGCCGAGCGGATCTCCACGCTCTGGCCGACCTTCACATAGGGCACCTCGTTTTCGAAGACATCAATTTCCACCCAGACGCGAGAAAGGTCGGCAATGTTGAAGAGTACTTCGCCCACATTGACGTACTGCCCCTGCTGCACCATCTTTTCGATGACCGTGCCGGAGAGTGGTGTGTAAATCGGCAGGCGGATGTTCGGTTTGCCGGCCTTTTCCAGCTCGGCGATCTGGCTTTCCTTAACGCCGTACAGCATCAGACGCTGTTTGGCGGACGCGACCAAACCTTCACCATTCTGGGATATGGAGGGGATCGGGGAATTTTTCAGCTGGTCGCGGCTTTTGACGGCCAGCAGGTATTCCTGCTGGGTGGCCAGCAGGTCGGGAGAATAGACCTCGGCCACCGGCCTGTCCTTACTCACCTGGGCACCCACGGCATTGACATTCAGTTTGTCGATTCGTCCGGCGATCCAGGCCGTTACCTTGGCTTGGCGGGTCTGATCGAACTGGACAATCCCGACCGCATTGATTTCCTTGTTGAGGGTCTGCGTTTTTGCCTCAATCGTGGCCACATTGGCCATGATGCGCTGGGTGGCCGACAGGGAGACATGTCCCAGCAGTTCGGCCTGTTTCTGCTGTTCCGGTGTCTGGGGGCCTCCCGCCGCCGTTCCATCCAGCTTCTTGATCAGCTCCATGCCGCAGATCGGACAGGTGCCGGGCTTGTCCTTGATGATAAAGGGGTGCATGGAACAGGTGTACTGCACCGGTCCTGATCCCGCTTTACCTTCGGCAGCGTGGTCGTGGCCCATGTGTTGCCAGGCATACCACCCGCCGCCGCTCAGGGCGATGAGGAGCAGAATGATCAAGGGGATTACTGTTTTCTTAGTGAGTGCCATGGATCGGGTCCTCTGTGCTCTGTAGCTTTTGTGTCTCAGGCGTATTACTGGTAACTCCACTCTTAGGCAGGCCTGGTGCCGTTTGGGCAACCTCCACTCCTACCGCTGCTTCCAGCCGCGCAAGTGCCATCATGTATTCGGCCTTGGATTCATACAGCTCTCGTTCATAGTTAAACAGGGTTACCCGGCCATCAAGCAGGGTCAGGAAGTCCACTTTGCCAACCCGGTAACTGATGACAGCCGACTCCAGGGATTGTTCCGCCTGGGGGATGATGCCCCCTTTATAGAGTTCCACCAGTTTGCGGCGCCGCTCCATCTGGGCCAGGGTATCACTGACGGTATAGCGGATGGAGTTTTTCAGCCCGTTCAACTCTTCCATGGACATGGTGGTTTCCGATGAGGATTCAGTCAGCATGGCCTGGCGTTTTTCCTGTTGGAAGGGGAGGTTGAAGGTTACCCCCAGGCTGAACATGTTATAGCCGGGGTCGTTCATGGAGGATTCCCGGAACATGTACTCCATGGAAAGGTTAAAGTCGGGATAGAATTCCTTGCGTGCCAGGCGGTGCCCGGCCATACCCTTGTTGGCCAGAGAGATCAGGTTCTTGACCTGCGGACGCTGATCGTAGGCGCGCTCATTGAGTTGCTGCGGGGTCAAGGATACCTGCGGAAGTTCGAAATCGACCACCGGTCCGACGACCGTTTCCGACGGACGGTTCAGCAGGTAATTCAGGTTGGCTGCCAGGCTCCGGCGCTGCTGTTGCAGGGTGATCTGCATGTCCAGCATGCGGGAGCGTTCCAGTCCGGCTTTGAAGATATCCTGCTGGACCCCCTGGCCCAATGAGTAGCGCGATTCGGCGATGGTGATAAAATCACCGATTATATTCAGGTTCTTGTCGATGATCCCCAGAGCCTTGTCAACGGCGTAGATCTGATAGTAGGTCTCCGTCACCATCCGTTTCAGCTCAAGTTTCCGTTCCTCGATCTGCCAGCGATAGGCTTCGGCCTCGTAACCGGCCATCTCCTCACGCAACGCACGTTTGCCCCAGAAAGGGAGCTGCTGGCTGAGGCCGACCACCTTGGCCGATTGGGGATCTTTATTGAAGACCAGTGGTTCGCGGGCCAGCATTCCCTGCAGCTTGAACATGAACATGGGGTCGTCCAGGCTGCCGGCCTGGCGGGCCTTGCCGGCAAACATCTGCCAGCGGGCCTGGGATGATTTCAGTTCGGGGTTGTTGGTGAGGGCGCTATTGACGAGGTTCGGCAGGTTTTCTGGCGGTATGGCTGGAGTGTCTACAGCAAAGCAGGCTGAAGCGGTTAACAGAACAGCAGACGTGACGATTGACAGGAGTTTCATGGTGACCTCGGTATTAATATGATACCCAAGGTAAGTATATCAGGTTTCGTGCCAATTTCACTGCTCTCAGTAATTCGGCTAGTTAGCGTTGGATTGTGTCTGGGAATGTCCGACTGTGTGGAATAATCTACAGAGTTGAGCGGGATATTCTGTATATGGGCAGAGACTCAGCCCTTGTCAGGTGCTGTGATAGTATACTTTTCCATGCGATAGATCAGGGTGTGTCGCGGAATCCGTAGAAAGCGTGCCGCTGCGGTCTGGTTCCAACCGTTGCGTTCCAGGGCCTGGACCACCACTTCCCGCTCCAACTGTTCCAGGGGATAGCCTTCTTCCGGCAGATTGATGACGTTGCCGCCGACCGCCACAGCTGAAGCGGGGGCACTGCTGCTGCGGATCTTGTCCGGCAGGTCGGCGTTTGTGATGGTGTCACTGTTGCGCATGATCAGCAGGCGCTCCACCAGGTTTTCCAGCTCCCGCACGTTGCCGGGCCAGGCATAGGCCGACAGCTTTTCCAGACACGATTTGTCGAATGTCACTCGCGGCGCGCCGTATTTGCCGCAGAAATGACGCAGCAGCAAGGGGATGTCATCGCGGCGCTGGCGCAGTGGCGGCAGGTGGATCGGAATGACCGAAAGCCGGTAGTACAGATCCTCGCGGAAGATGCCGTCGGCGATGGCCTTTTCGATATCCAGGTTGGTGGCTGCCACCACCCGCACATCCAGGCGCAGCTCCTTTGCCCCCCCCACCGGCTCAATCACGCGTTCCTGCAGAGCCCGCAGCAGCTTGGGCTGCAGTTCCAGCGGTAGTTCACCGACTTCGTCCAGAAAGATCGTGCCACCCTCGGCCAGGGCAAACTTGCCGGTCTTGTCCTTGACGGCTCCGGTGAAGGAACCTTTGATGTGACCGAAAAGCTCGCTCTCCAGCAGGTCGCGGGGAATGGCGGCGCAGTTAATGGCCACGAAGGGGCCGTTTTTGCGGCTGCTCCGGGTGTGCAGGGAGCGGGCCACCAACTCCTTGCCGGTGCCGGATTCGCCGGTGATCATGACCGAGGCCTCGGTGTCAGCCACCTTGGCCACGATCTGAAAGATTTTCTCCATGGCTGCCGATGAGCCGACCATGCTGCGGAAATCAGCCCGGTCGGCCAGCTCCGATTTAAGGCGCTTGTTTTCGATAGTCAGTCCGCTGAACTGTAGTGCCTTGGCCACTGTCAGGCGCAGTTCATCGCGGTTGAAGGGCTTGGTGATGTAATCGTAGGCCCCGGACTTCATGGCCTCTACGGCAATGTCCACGGTGCCAAAGGCGGTGATCATGATCACCAGTGTTTCCGGCGAACGCTCTTTAATGGCCTTCAGTACCTGCATGCCATCCATGCCGGGCATCTTCATGTCGGTAATCACCAGGGCAGGGGAGACCTCGTCAAACAGCTGCAATCCCTCTTCGCCGGAAGCGGCAGTGCCCACGGCATAGCCGGCCTCCTGGAGGTTGTATTCCAGTACCCGCCGCAGTGAGGTGTCATCGTCGATGATAAGAATTACTGGTTTCATGCGGTGGTCTCCTGCTGAGGCAACGTGATTAATACGATAGTCCCTTTGCCTGTCTCACTGGTGACAGAAAGATTTCCGCCATGCCCTTCGATGATTTTTCGGCAGACCGCCAGGCCAAGGCCGGTACCGTCCGGCTTGGTGGTGAAGAAGGGCTCGAAGATTTTACTGAGGACGTCATGTTCGATGCCGCTTCCGTTATCAATGAAACGAACCTCGTAGCCGTTTTCGGTTTGAAGGCAGGTGATGATGACGCTGCCGCCGCTCGGAGTGGCCTGCAGAGCGTTGATGACGATATTGAGGAATGCCTGGCGCAGCTTTTCGCCGTCTCCCCTGATAATTACCGGTTCCGGACACGCTTCAAGCAGCAGTGTTACGCCGCGGTCCTGGGCATCTTTTGAGACGAGGGTGACAATGGTTTCAAGCTCTTCACGGATAGAGCAATCCTGCAGTTCAAGGGGGTGCTGGCGCGCCATGCGCAGGAAATCCTCCACCACGTGGTTAAGGCGTTCGGTCTCCTTGATCTGAATCTCAATAAACTCATGCTTGGGATCACCGGGGCGGTAGTCGTCCCGCAGGATTTCCGCTGTGCCGCGGATGGAGCCCAGCGGGTTGCGGATTTCGTGGGCCAGTACGGCTGCCATTTCGCCTAGGGTGGAGAGCTTTTCAGAGCGGCGCAGTTGCTCTTCAATGGCGATGATTCGTTCGGACTGATTCTGGAGTCTCCTGTAGGACTCCTCCAGCCCCTCGGCCGTGCGCTGCAGCTCCAGGCGGCGCTCACGCTCGCGCTGGGCCAGTAGGCCTGTAACGCTGCCGACCACGTTGTACATGACGATTTCCAGATACTTTTCCATGCCAAGGGTAAGGCCTTCACCCCATTGGAACAGAATGTGAGGGGCATAGGCAACGCTGACTGCCAGGGCGCAGAACAGTCCGCCGCGAAACCCGAACCAGAGGGCTGCCAGGATGATGGGGAGGTAGTAGAAGCGCTGGAAGATATCGTGCAGATAGTGCAGGTGCAGCGGGGTCAGATAGTGCAGCAGGCTGATTCCCAGAATGGAGAGCCCCAGAAGGGCGATGCGGATGAGAGAGGCTTTCATGGGTACCTTTATAACGCAACCCATTGGATAGTTAAATAAAAAATGGGCGATTACGGAGTCGGAAGGCCACAAGACTCAAATCATTCTCACAGAGCTCTCAGGGGCACAGAGAGAATCCATTTACGCTTGTACTACCATCCCATCCTTGAGTGTGATGGTCCGGTCGGCATATCGCCCGTTCTCAGGGTTATGGGTGACCATGACGACGGTCTGACCGGCATCGTTCAGCTCTCTGAACAGGGCCATGACCTCTTCGCTGGTGGCCGAATCCAGGTTACCGGTTGGTTCGTCGGCCAGCAGAATGTGCGGGTTGTTGACGATGGCCCGGGCAATGGCTACTCGTTCCTGCTCTCCGCCGGATAGCTGGTTGGGGAGACGCTCCAGTTTTGCCCCCAATCCAACCCGCTCCAGGGCGTTTTTGGCGGCGGCACGCTTCTGGACACTCTTCATTGTGACGATTGCCAGGGGCAGCATGACGTTTTCAATGGCGGTCAGGTAGGGAATCAGGTGAAAGGACTGGAAGACGAACCCCAGGTTCTGGGCCCTGAAGTCGGCCAGTTTTTCCCCCGGCAGCTGATACAACTTGACCCCGGCCATTTCAACCTCGCCGGAGGTGGGGTGGTTCATTCCCCCCAATACAGACAGCAGGGTGCTTTTGCCGGAACCTGACTGCCCCATGATGGTAATGAATTCACCACTTTCGATGGTGATATTGACACCGCGCAATGCCTCAATAACGTCGTCGCCGCTACGGTACTGTTTTGTTGCATTCGAAATTTCAATTAAAGCCATAATATCCTCGTGTTACAGTGCCCTGAGGGCTTCAGTCGGGTCCATTTTGCTGGCGTGTAGGGCCGGGTAGAGGCTGGCCAACAGGCCCAGCAGCAGTGCTAGTCCCACCGATCCTCCGGCGATCCAGCCATCCCACAGCAGTTTGGCATTCTTGCTTTCGGCCATGAAGGGGAGGGCCAGTTTGGCACCGCCCATGCCGATGACAAAGCCGAGTAGGCCCGCCAGCAGGCTGACCAACGCTGCTTCCAGCAGGATGATGCGCATGATGTGGCTGCGGCGGAAACCGATGGCACGGAATACGCCGATCTCGGTGGTACGCTCGTTAACGCTCCCCATCATGGTGACAAAGACAATCAGCGAGCCGATGAAGGTCACGACAGCTGCCATGGCGTAGGAAAAGCGTTTGAACTGGTTGAGGGCCTGCAGACGTCCGGCCACGACCTGCTGGATGGCCGAAACCTTGGCGTCCGGCAGCTTTTCAGCAATCTGGGTGACCATGTCGCCAATCGGACAGCCGGAGCAGAGTGCCGAGACCTCGGCCAGGGTGATCTTGCCCTCTTTGCCCAGCAGTTTCTGGGCCTTTTTCAGCGAGGCGAAGACAAGTGCGTCATCCTGGGATCCGGTTTGCTCCAGCACGCCACTTACTTTAAAGGTTTCGCCCTTGATGGTCAGGCTGTCGCCGGAGGAGATGTTCAGAACCTTGGAGGCATCGCTGCCCAGCAGAAGTTCACTTTCACCCTTGGGAGCCTCACCGAAAATTTGCCACCACTGCTTCATCTTCAGCTCGTTCTCGAAACGGACACCGACCAGGAGTACTTCATGCCCGGCGATCGATATTCCTCCCATGACCTTGGGACTGATTGATGAAACATTCTTGTTGTTGGCAATGGTTTTGATTCGTTCCAGGTCTGCTTCGTGTATCTCTTTCTGGTCAAAGGTGATACCGCCCAGGCTGATGCCGCCGTAGGTCATGGAGAGACCGTTGCTCTGGGGCATGATCAGGATGTTGGCGCCGAACTCGTCCATCTTGCGTTCGATATCGCTGGACATGGAGCGCGTCAGGGTGATCAGCGTAACGATGGTGGCAATTCCGACCATCAGACCAATGGTCAGGAAGGCCATCTTGGCTTTGCGGCGTTTGAGATTGTTTATGGAGATAGTGTGGAGTTTCATTAGAAGTATCGCGCTCCGGCTTTCAGATCACTGGTTTGTAATGTGATGGAATTGCCGTTCAACTTGTGCGGGAGATATCCGGGATTGCAGCCGCCCGTTGCGTTCGGGCCCAAACGGTTGATAGCAAACTTCTGGTTGCAGTTTTTACAGTTCATTTTATCGCCCAGTTGCTCGTAGCCTTTCTTGTCGCGATAGCAGGCGTCGCAGGCGTCGAAGGCGGCTTTGATGTTCCCATCGGCGGCTTTTACCACGAAGAAGGCGATCTCTTTGCCGCCATCTTCAAACTTGTAAAAACGGGCCTTGCCGTCGGATAGTTTTGCGGCGGATACGGTAATCACATTCCCATTAGCCTTTACCTTCTCATATTTGCCCAGGGAGAAGGCAAACACGCTGGCGGCGCTTACCAGGACGGCCATCAGTGCGATACTGCTTAATACAATGCTTCTGATTTGTCTTGTCTGCATTACTTTAATTCTCCTTTTAACTTTTTTTCCCGGAATTGCAGCCGCCGCCCTTGTTGCCGCAGCAGCCTGCGCCGGGCTCGGCGTTCTTTCCGATAAATCTGCCGGTGGCTTGTTTGAATTGCTCAGGTGTCAAAACGATATGGACATTACTGTTGTACCCGGTTCCAGCGACTTTCTGGGCCAGCGTTTCCGGCGTAACTGTGTTGGTGTCGTATCCGACGATAACCCAGCCACCCTCAACATCGACCTCAGTGACGGCAACCCCTTTCTGTGTGCGCAGTGCATCTGCGATTTTGCTGGAGCAACTGTCGCAGGTCATGCCGCTGGTTTTTAAGACAGCAACTGAATTTGCGGTAGCTCCGGCAGTAACCTTAAACGCCAAGGTTACAAGAAAAGTGATGACGATGATGATCAGCCCGCCGTTGATAAGATATTTGAATTTCACTGAACACTCCAAAAAGTATGTGCTGACTACTGTAGCTTGTTTCTATCAAGTGTTGTGCCAAATGTGCAGATCTTGTTAACGGCCTGATATTGCGTCGTAAACATAGTGTCGACTTGTGTAGCCACCATCGTCAATGAAGAATATTCGGCGATGATATGTGCAATATTCCACAGACTTGATTATGTGGATGTCTACGGCAGTATCTTTGATGGAGACGATGTTAATATGTGTTGAAATTGTAGGAGTGTAATGCTAATTTGTTAGCAGTCAGCACTTGAGAGTGCTAACAAATTAGTGGTCCGGAGGAACATACCATGGTGGCACAATTACCAGTTGTTTCTGACAGCTTGTCTCTGTACCTTGCCGAAATAAGGAAGTTTTCCGTCCTGAGCGAGGAGGAGGAACATCGTGTTGCGGTGAAGTTTTTTGAAGAAAAGAATATTGAAGCCGCCCATGCTTTGATCACGTCAAATCTGCGGTTTGTGGTCAAGGTCGCAGGGGAATATCGTCATTACGGGCTGAAAATGCTCGATCTAATTCAAGAGGGAAATATCGGTCTGATGATGGCAGTTAAAAAGTTCAACCCCTACAAGGGAATCCGGCTGATTTCTTATGCAGTCTGGTGGATCAGGGCCTATATCCAGAATCACATCATGTCCATGTGGAGTTTGTTGAAAATTGGAACGACTCAGGCTCAAAGAAAATTGTTTTTTAAGCTGAAAGAAACCAAAAACGCATTAATCCGGATGAGCGACGGAGAGGATGATGCCCACTCTACCGCGTTGGCCTTGAATGTTTCAGATCGCGAAGTGACCGAAATGGAACAGCGTCTGCAAGGCGATTGCTCATTGGACGCTGAGTTGGCGTACGGTGATGGACTAACAGCATTGGAAAGTCTTGCTGATGACCGATTGAATCAGGAAGATCTTTTGGCGGAGTTCCAAGAAAGCCGTCAGTTACAGGAGAAGGTCGCTCAGGTCGTTGCGGGCTTAAATGAAAAAGAGCGCTATATTGTTGAGCGTAGAATCACTTCAGACGATCCTTTGACCCTTCAGGAAATTGCTACACATTTTTCGATTTCGCGTGAGAGGGTGCGTCAAATTGAGGAAGGTGCATTGAAAAAAGTAAAGAATACGCTGATTCCGATGTTGAAGGCAGCATAACGTTTCTTGGTTTAGGTAAAGCTATACGCTACTCACTTGGATGAGTGGCGTATTTATTTTTTGCAAAATAAAAAATACTTGACAACTTTTGACAAACTCTATAAATAAACAAGTTCTGTTTCGCGTCGAGTTGTGGAAACTCGGTTCAAGCCCCGTTAGCTCATACTGGTAGAGCAGCTGACTTGTAATCAGCAGGTGATCCGTTCGATTCGGATACGGGGCTCCACAACAGTTTTTTCGGCTGATGTAATTGATTGAAGCACCACCCTTGGAGGGATTCCCGAGCGGCCAAAGGGAACAGACTGTAAATCTGTCGTCAGCGACTTCGGAGGTTCGAATCCTCCTCCCTCCACCATAAAATCTTCGAAAGCTGGCAAAAAGCGCGATCCAGGAGACATTGGTCGATTGTACTGGTAAGCTGCTGGTTGGATGGCTTTCACAAATCTTCGTCTGGTAGTGCGGGAGTAGCTCAGTTGGCTAGAGCGTCAGCCTTCCAAGCTGAGGGTCGCGGGTTCGAGTCCCGTTTCCCGCTCCAGAAAAAGCCCACATAGCTCAGGAGGTAGAGCACTTCCTTGGTAAGGAAGAGGTCTCCGGTTCGAGTCCGGATGTGGGCTCCATTTTATGATAAATCATGTTCTGAGCAGAAACACTAACTACAAAAAGTTTGACCAAGGAGGGCCTTACTCATGGCGAAGGCGAAATTTGAGCGTAACAAACCGCATGTAAACATCGGTACAATTGGGCACGTTGACCACGGCAAGACTACTTTGACAGCAGCCATCACCAAGGTACTGGCAGGCAAGGGACAGGCCGAGTTCAAGGCATTCGATCAGATTGACAACGCACCGGAAGAGCGTGAGCGTGGTATTACCATCGCAACAGCTCACGTTGAATATGAGACCGATAATCGCCACTATGCACACGTTGATTGTCCTGGCCATGCTGACTACGTCAAGAACATGATCACCGGTGCTGCTCAGATGGACGGTGCGATTTTGGTTGTTTCCGCTGCAGACGGTCCCATGCCCCAGACTCGTGAGCACATCCTGCTTGCCCGTCAGGTCGGCGTACCTTACATGGTTGTATTCCTCAATAAAGCTGACATGGTTGATGACGCAGAGCTTCTTGAGCTTGTTGAGCTTGAGATTCGCGAGCTGCTTTCCAGCTATGATTTCCCCGGCGACGACATTCCAATCATCAAAGGCTCCGCTCTTATGGGTCTCAACGGTGAAAAGGGCGAGTTGGGTGAGGATGCGATCACTGCTCTCATGGCGGCTGTTGACAGCTATATTCCTAATCCTGAGCGTGCCATCGACAAGCCATTCCTTATGCCTGTCGAGGACGTATTCTCCATCTCCGGTCGTGGAACCGTAGCAACCGGTCGTGTCGAGCGTGGTATCGTCAAAGTAGGCGAGGAAGTTGAAATCGTCGGCATGAAAGCCACCGCAAAAACCACCGTAACCGGTGTTGAAATGTTCCGTAAACTGCTCGACGAAGGTCGTGCCGGTGACAACATCGGCGCCCTGTTGCGCGGTGTTAAGCGTGAAGACATTGAGCGCGGCCAGGTACTTGCCAAGCCGGGTTCAATCACCCCGCACACTAAATTCAAAGCAGAAGCATACGTACTCACCAAAGAAGAGGGTGGTCGTCACACCCCGTTCTTCAACGGCTACCGCCCTCAGTTCTACTTCCGTACAACTGACGTAACCGGTGTTGCTGAGCTTCCGGCCGGTATTGAGATGGTAATGCCTGGAGACAACGTCGCCATGACCATTAAGCTGATCACCCCGATCGCTATGGATGAAGGTCTCCGTTTCGCCATCCGTGAAGGTGGCCGTACCGTTGGCGCCGGCGTCGTCAGTTCGATTATTGAATAAATTCAGCAAATAACAATGCAGCCGCATAGAAATGCGGCTGCATTGTATTTCGGCTGTTCATGCAAAGGATGCTGCAATGAGAGATATCATTACCCTTGCTTGTACTGAGTGCAAGCAGAGAAATTACACAACCACGAAGAATAAGAAAACTAAGCCAGAAAAACTCGAGTTCAGCAAGTACTGCCGTTTCTGTCGCAAACACACTCCGCACAAGGAAACTAAGTAATAGATAGGGTTTGGTTGTTAGGCGTACAGGGCAGTAGCTCTAACGGTTAGAGCACCGGTCTCCAAAACCGGGTGTTGAGAGTTCGAATCCCTCCTGCCCTGCCATTTTACCAAGTCATGATTTAGTATTATTGTTTCGTATGCTGTGTCGGTCATAGGCGCACAAACGTCAGGAGAGCAAATGCAAAAGATCACGACATTTATCGAGTCCGTCAAGATTGAGCTTGGCAAGGTAACATGGCCAACCCGTAAAGAGGCTATTGCGACTACAACAGTGGTTGTAACGATTGTCTTTCTGATCTCATTGTATCTTGGAGCCTGCGATATTGTGCTGTCAAAGTTGATGCAACTGATACTGGGATAAAGGGTTATCGATATGTCCAAGAAGTGGTACGGAGTACATACCTATTCCAGTTTTGAGAACAAAGTAAGGCTCAACCTGCTGGAACGAATAAAAAATGAAGGTATGGAAGAGTATTTTGATGAGATTCTGATCCCATCAGAAACGGTTGTAGAACTGAAGAAGGGTGAAAAAAAGACTTCTTCGCGTAAGTTTTTCCCTGGTTATATTCTGGTCAAAATGGAACTGACGGATGAAACTTGGCACATAGTCAAGGAAACATCGAAGGTTACAGGCTTTGTTGGTGGCAATACCCCATTCCCGATAGCTGATGAAGAGGTTAACAAGATTACTCGCAGGATGGAAGAGGGGGCAGAGAAGCCTCGTCCCAAGGTTTTGTTTGAAGTTGGAGAAACGGTTAGAGTGATAGATGGGCCCTTCCTCAATTTTTCAGGGATTGTTGAAGACGTAAAACCCGACAAGGGTAAACTCAGGGTCACTGTAACAATTTTTGGTAGAGCGACTCCTGTTGAGCTCGAATTCATGCAGGTTGAAAAGAATTAGTTAGACCATACATAGTATTTAACGATTACGGCATAAGGCAAATAAAGGAGCACCACACATGGCAAAGAAGATAACAGGCTATATCAAGCTGCAGATCCCCGCCGGCAAAGCGAATCCATCACCGCCTATCGGTCCTGCGTTAGGTCAGCATGGCGTAAATATTATGGAATTCTGCAAGGCTTTTAATGCGAAGACCCAGGCAGAAGAAGGAACTATTACCCCTGTTGTTATCACTGTGTATGCAGATCGCTCCTTTACATTCATTACAAAGACGCCACCTGTTCCTGTTTTGATTATGAAAACTGCTGGTATTTCAAAGGGCTCAGCTGTCCCAAACAAAACAAAGGTCGGCAGTTTGACCAAAGCTCAGGTTGAAGAGATTGCAAAAAAGAAGATGCCTGATCTTAATGCGGCGTCGCTTGAAGCTGCAATGAGAACAGTTGAAGGGACAGCCCGTTCCATGGGCGTCGATATCGTCTAACCGTTTTTCCCATTTTTATACGAACCAAGAGAGAGGTTGTATCATGTCGAAGAGTGCTAAAAAACATGCCGCGGCAATGTCACAGATTGACAGATCCAAGGTCTATGAACTCGGGGCTGCCCTTGAAGTCGTCAAAAAATCCTCGTATGTGAAATTTGACGAAACGGTGGATGTCGCCGTTAAGTTGGGTGTTGATCCGCGACATGCCGATCAGATGGTACGTGGTGCTGTCGTGCTTCCTAATGGCTTGGGCAAGGATGTTCGTGTTCTTGTGTTTGCCAAAGGCGAGAAAGAAAAGGAAGCTCTTGACGCAGGTGCCGACTATGTTGGCGCTGATGACCTGGTTGCCAAGATTCAGGAGGGATGGTTTGATTTCGATACAGCCATCGCAACTCCAGATATGATGGGCGTTGTCGGTAAAATCGGTAAGTTGCTCGGACCTCGCGGTCTCATGCCAAATCCTAAAGTAGGCACGGTTACGTTTGAAGTTAGCCGCGCGGTCAAGGAGTCTAAGGCCGGTAAAGTCGAGTTCCGTGTTGAAAAGGCTGGTATTGTTCATGCGCCGGTTGGAAAGGTATCTTTTGATGCCGATAAGCTCAAGGGTAACGTGTTGGCTATTGTTGAGGCTCTGGTGAAGGCCAAGCCATCAGCAGCCAAAGGTACTTATATCAAAAAAATCAGTGTTTCATCCACAATGGGACCTGGCATAAACCTTGATATCAGCGACGTAACTTCGCAGATTTAATTTTTATTTATATAATCGCCAAAGTCAAAGATAGCAGGTGCGCTCCGCTTAATCCGTATATTGGACCTGCCGAGACTTGGGTATCGTAAGGATTGTCCTTGCGCTTCCTGGCTTTGGCCGGGGCCTTGCCCCACAAACCAAAAGAAAGGAGGAAGTCGCTTGAACAGAGATAACAAACAAGAACTTGTAACAGAGATGCATGAGCGGCTCACTCGCGCAAAAGCCGTCTTTTTGGCTGATTTTCGCGGGATGACTGTCGACAAAGCTACGACTCTCCGCAACGAACTGCGTAGCGCTTCGGTAGAGTATCGTGTTTTTAAGAACACGCTGCTTGATCGTGCTGCTCAGGGTACAGACATGGAATGTCTGAGCCCATACCTCAGTGGTCCGACCTCTATCGCCATTTCATATGACGATCCGGTCAGTGCTGCTAAGGTACTGAGCAAGTTTGCCAAGGATCCGCAGGGAAAATTTGTTCTGAAAGTAGGTGTGCTTTCAGGCAAAATTCTTGATCCCAAGCAGATTCAGGCACTGGCAGAACTCCCCTCACGGGAAGTACTTATCGCCAAGATGCTCGGTTCCATGCAGGCGCCTGCAACCAATTTCGTCGGCGTACTTGCTGCGCTACCAGGTTCACTGGTGCGTGCACTTGATGCTATCCGGGCAAAAAAAGCCGGTAACTAACAGAGTTTACAATTAATTCAAACAAAATATACTTGGAGGATTTACCAATGGCAATTACCAAAGCAGAAGTAGTAAGCTTCATCGAAAACATGACTGTTCTTGAGCTTTCCGAACTCGTTAAAGAACTTGAAGAGAAGTTTGGTGTATCTGCAGCAGCTCCTGTTGCAGTAGCCGCTGCAGCAGGACCTGCAGCTTCTGCAGAGCCTGCAGAAGAGCAGACCGAATTTGATGTTATTCTCAAGGCTGCTGGTGCCAATAAGATTAACGTTATTAAAGTGGTCCGTGCACTCACCAGCCTTGGTCTGAAAGAAGCAAAGGATGCCGTTGACGGCGCTCCTGCTCCTATCAAAACTGGTGTTTCCAAGCAGGAAGCCGAGGACGCCAAGAAGCAGCTTGTTGAAGCTGGCGCTGAAGTCGAGATCAAATAATACTCTGTCTTTTTGATGTATTGTAAGCCAAGGTCGCCTTGAGCGGCCTTGGCTTGTGCTGTTTTGGCAGAACCCTTCCGTTCCGGTAGCCTGTAATTCCAGTCAATAATCGTTATTGTTGCTGGACGTTTTTATTGATACTCGCCAAAGGAGAAGCTATGGCTTATTCGATCGCCAATAACCACCTCTTGCGTAAAAACTTCGCCAAGATCAAGAACATAATTGATATTCCCAACCTTATAGATATTCAAAAGAACTCCTATCGGCGTTTTCTCCAACAGGAAATTCCTCCAGACTCACGTAAAAATTCCGGTCTAGAGGCAGTATTCAGAAGCGTTTTTCCGATCAAGGACTTTAGTGAAAGCGCGTCTCTGGAGTACGTCTCCTATGTACTGAACAAACCCAAATATGACGTAGAAGAGTGTCATCAGCGCGGAATGACCTTTGCTGCACCGATGAAGGTAAAAGTCCGTCTTGTTATCTGGGATTCAGGCAAAGAGTCCGGAGTCAGGGCTATCAAGGATATCAAGGAACAAGAGGTATATTTTGGTGAAATTCCGTTGATGACTGAAAACGGAACATTCATTATCAACGGTACCGAGAGGGTTATCGTAAGTCAGCTTCACCGTTCTCCCGGCGTTTTCTATGATCATGACAAAGGCAAAACCCATTCAAGCGGCAAGGTCCTGTATTCTGCCCGGGTAATACCATATCGTGGCTCTTGGCTCGATTTTGAGTTTGATCACAAAGATATTCTGTATGTACGTATTGACCGGCGTCGTAAAATGCCGGCAACAGTTTTGCTTAAGGCTCTTGGTTATTCAGCGGAGCAATTGTTGAATTATTACTACAAGAGCGAGGATATTTATGTAGCTGGCGAGGTCCTTACAAAATGTATCGAACCGGAGCTTCTTACGTTGCAGAAGGCCGTCATTGACGTCACTGTCCCAAAAACCGGTGAGGTTATTGTCAAGGCTAATCGTAAATACACCAAGTCCTCCATCAAGAAGATGCTTGAGCATGGAATCAAAACGGTTCCAACGGTTGTGGAAGGCATTGTTGGCCGCTTCGCTTCGTCCGACATTGTCGACCCCGCAACCGGAGAGGTGCTGGTTGAATGCAATGAGGAAATTACGCTTGATAAGTTCGAAGAGATCAAGTCGCGTGGTGTCTCTGCATTCAAGGTGTTGTTTATCGATAACCTCCATATCACCTCTTCATTCCGCGACACTCTGGTTGGAGACAAAATCAATAGCACAGATGAGGCGTTGATCGAGATATACCGTCGTTTGCGTCCCGGCGATCCGCCTACACTGAAGAGTTCCCTTGCGCTGTTTGACAACCTATTCTTCAATCCAGAACGATACGATCTTTCAGCAGTTGGTCGCCTTAAACTGAATTACAAACTTGACCTGAAAGTCTGGCAGGATTGTACGGTTTTGAATGCTCCGTGCATGCTGGCAAACGAGGATGTAATCAATTTTGATAAGTTAGTTGGCAGCCTCGTTACGGGAGATTCTCCCTTTTCGAAGTATTTGTCACAGAAACTTCCTACGGACCTAACCAAAGCTCTCAAAAAGGTTGATGCTGCTCACGCTGCTTCGGACAAGCTCAAAGATCAGATTTTGCACGAATTAAATAATTTGATCCGTGACAACGATTTCTTCCAGAAAGATGTTTTTGCTGCTTTGCCATTGGGCGCTGCAACCGTGAAGCTTACCGAAGCCATTGATCTGGGTAGCTTTGATGAAAATCGCAGGGCGATTGAGGTACTGCGTCGTAACCGAATGGTTTTTGAAGATATTATGAAGGACGTTTTCCAGAAGAGTACCCGCAACGATATCCTGGAAATCGTTCGCTACCTCATTGATCTTAAAAACGGGCGCGGAACAATCGATGATATCGATCATCTTGGCAATCGCCGAGTACGTGCCGTTGGCGAACTTCTGGAGAATCAGTATCGCATCGGTCTGGTACGTATGGAACGTGCCATCAAAGAGCGCATGAGTCTTCAGGAAGTCGAAAATCTCATGCCGCATGATTTGATTAACTCCAAACCTGTTTCGGCAGTAGTCAAGGAGTTTTTCGGATCTTCTCAGCTTTCGCAGTTTATGGATCAGACTAATCCGCTGTCCGAGGTGACACACAAACGTCGTCTTTCTGCACTCGGACCAGGTGGTCTTACGCGCGAACGTGCCGGATTTGAGGTCCGCGACGTTCATCCGACACACTACGGCCGCGTATGTCCGATTGAAACTCCAGAGGGCCCGAACATTGGTTTGATTGCCTCGCTCTCCACTTATGCCCGCATCAATGAACATGGCTTCGTGGAGACCCCATACCGAATTGTCCAGGAAGGTAAACTGACAAATGAAGTTCGTTTCTTCTCTGCCCTGGAAGAAGAAGGACATGCAATTGCTCAGGCCAATGCCGAAGTGGACAAGAACGGTCGTTTCGTCAACGACTATGTCTCTGCACGCAAGAGCGGTGAATTTATCCTTGTTCACCGTGATGAAATCGCGTTGATGGACGTTGCGCCCATGCAGTTGGTTTCTGTTGCTGCTGCGCTGATACCCTTCCTTGAAAATGACGATGCTAACCGTGCTTTGATGGGCTCGAACATGCAGCGTCAGGCCGTTCCACTGTTGCGGGCGGATTCACCGCTCGTTGGTACAGGTATGGAGCGCATCGTTGCCAAGGATTCCGGAGTATCAGTCATTGCTCGCCATAACGGTGAAGTTGAGTCCGTTGATGCTTCGCGAATTGTTGTCAAGATCGATGAAGATGAGTTTGACGAGACCGGTACAGGCGTTGATATTTACAATCTGATCAAATTTGCCCGTTCAAACCAGAATACCTGCATTAACAACAAACCGGTTGTAAAGGTTGGCGATAAGGTCAAGCGCGGAGATGTTATTGCCGATGGCCCTTCAACTGAAATGGGTGAGTTGGCTCTGGGCCAGAACGTTGTCGTTGCCTTTATGCCTTGGGGTGGCTACAACTTCGAGGACTCCATCCTTGTCTCAGAAAAAATGGTCAAGGATGACCGCTACACCTCCATTCATATTGAAGAATTTGAGTGCGTTGCCCGTGATACAAAGCTTGGGAAAGAAGAAATTACATCTGATATCCCAAATTTGGGTGAAGAGGCGCTCAAGGACCTTGACGAGTCCGGTATTATCCGCATCGGTGCTGAAGTGAAACCGGGAGATATCCTGGTTGGTAAAATTACTCCAAAGGGTGAAACCCAGTTGTCTCCGGAAGAGAAGTTGTTGCGCGCAATCTTCGGTGAGAAGGCTGGTGATGTTCGTGATACCTC
Source organism: uncultured Geobacteraceae bacterium (assembly GCA_942493195.1). Taxonomy (GTDB): domain Bacteria; phylum Desulfobacterota; class Desulfuromonadia; order Geobacterales; family Pseudopelobacteraceae; genus CAIPTY01. The sequence continues at coordinate 922,524 of OW818669.1, forward strand.
ATTGACTGTACCGCCGGGTGTTGAAGGAACCGTAATCGGCGCGAAAGTTTTTTCCCGCAAGGGCAATGACAAGGATGCCCGTACCGAACTGATTGAGAAAGCCGAGGAAGACAAGCTTCGCAAGGATGAACTGGACGAGATTCGTATTATTAAGGATTCGGCCGTTGGCAAACTTAAAAAGCTTCTGTTGGACAAAACCTTGGCTGTCAAGATGGAAAAAACAGACGGTACTCTGATTCTCGCTAAAGGCAAGAAGATCACCGAAGATGCCCTCAAGTCGCTGCCGGTTGACAGTTGGGGCAGTATATCCATCAATGACGGTGGAGAGACCGATGATAAAGTCCATCAGGTTCTTGATACCCTCAATCGCCAGATTGACCTGATTCACAGCGTTTTTGACGACAAGATTCAAAAACTCAAGCGTGGTGATGATCTTCCACCGGGCGTCATCAAGATGGTCAAGGTTTACATCGCCATCAAACGCAAGCTTCAGGTCGGTGACAAAATGGCCGGTCGTCACGGTAACAAGGGTGTTGTTTCCCGTATTCTGCCGGAAGAGGATATGCCCTACATGGATGACGGTCGTCCGGTTGAGATCGTACTTAACCCACTGGGTGTTCCATCGCGTATGAACGTCGGACAGATACTTGAGATCCACCTTGGATGGGCTGCCAAGGGTATTGGCTGGAAGATTGAAGAGATGCTTCAGAAGCAGACCTCCGAGGAAAATCTCAAAAAATACCTTAAGGATGTCTATAGTGACGCCGAAGTCTGGAAGTTTATCGAAGGACTGGATCGCGAAGAGTTGCTGAAGGTTTGCCGTCGTCTGCAGCGTGGCGTGCCTATGGCATCACCGGTATTCGAAGGTGCTTCTGAGGAAAAAATTAAGAGTATGCTCGGGAAAGCTGGTTTCCACTCGTCCGGACAAGTTACATTGTTTGATGGTCGTACGGGTGACCCGTTCAAGCACAAAGTTACAGTTGGTATCATGTATGTTTTGAAACTGCATCACTTGGTAGATGATAAGATTCACGCCCGTTCTATCGGGCCATACAGTCTTGTTACTCAGCAGCCATTGGGTGGTAAGGCTCAATTCGGTGGTCAGAGACTGGGTGAGATGGAAGTTTGGGCGATGGAGGCATATGGCGCATCCTATGCTTTACAGGAATTCCTGACGGTAAAGTCTGATGATGTCTCCGGCCGTACGAGAATGTACGAAGCAATTGTCAAGGGCAAGCATACGCTTGAACCAGGTTTGCCGGAATCTTTCAACGTTTTGATCAAGGAACTGCAGTCTCTTTGCCTTGATGTAGAGCTACTTGAAACGGGTGAAGAATAGGGCATATAAGACAGAAAGAGAATCAATCCACAGAGAAACGAATTCATCGTTTGCCTGTAGTGCCACGAATAACGGAGGAAAATATAGTGGAAGATTATTTCAGTTTTTTTGATAAGCCCAAGGATCCGCTCCATTTCTCGGCAATTCGCATATCGGTTTCGTCCCCAGAAAAAATCCGGGAACGCTCCCACGGGGAGGTAAAAAAACCGGAGACCATCAACTATCGAACCTTTAAACCGGAACGTGATGGTTTGTTCTGCGCCAAGATATTTGGACCAACCAAGGATTACGAGTGTAATTGCGGCAAATATAAGCGCATGAAGCATCGTGGTATCATTTGCGAAAAGTGTGGTGTCGAGGTTATACCTTCAAAGGTTCGCCGTGAAAGACTAGGGCATATTGACCTTGCAACTCCCGTCGCACACATCTGGTTTCTTAAATCTCTGCCTTCGAGAATAGGAAATCTGCTGGACATTACTCTCAAAGATCTTGAGAAAGTTCTTTACTTCGAGGGCTTTGTTATTAGTAACCCCAAAAATACTCCCCTTCAGTTTTGTGAAGTAATGGCTGAGGATAAATATATAAAATTACAGCAAGAATACGGTCCCGATACGTTTGAAGGCGGAATGGGTGCGGAGGCAATTCGTGATTGTCTGAAGTCTCTGAATCTTGATGAACTGGCTGTGCAGCTTCGAACAGACATGATGGAGTCTACCAGCGAAGCCAAGCGTAAAAAGAATGCAAAGCGACTTAAGGTTGTTGAAGCTTTTAAGAATTCTGGCAATAAGCCGGAGTGGATGATCCTTGAATGTATACCGGTTCTTCCACCAGAATTACGTCCGCTTGTTCCGTTGGATGGTGGCCGTTTTGCTACTTCTGACCTGAACGACCTTTATCGTCGCGTAATAAACAGAAACAATCGTCTCAAACGTCTCTGTGAACTTCAGGCACCTGAGGTTATCATTCGTAACGAAAAACGCATGCTACAAGAAGCAGTCGATGCCCTTTTTGACAACGGCCGTCGTGGTCGCGCGATTGCAGGACCGAACAAACGTCCTCTCAAATCGCTTTCAGATATGCTTAAGGGCAAATCCGGACGATTCCGCCAGAATTTGCTCGGTAAGCGCGTCGACTATTCAGGCCGCTCTGTTATTGTTGTCGGCCCTGAGCTTAAATTGCATCAGTGCGGTCTTCCCAAAAAGATGGCCCTGGAACTATTCAAGCCGTTTATCTACAACAAACTTGAAGAGCGTGGCCTGGTGACAACCATTAAGAGTGCAAAGAAAATGGTTGAGAAGGAGAGGCCTGAGGTTTGGGACGTTCTGGAAGAAGTTATAAAGGAACACCCGGTTATGCTGAACCGTGCTCCTACGCTTCACCGACTCGGTATTCAGGCATTTGAACCGGTATTGATTGAGGGCAAAGCGATCCAACTGCATCCCCTGGTCTGTACCGCTTTCAACGCAGACTTTGACGGAGACCAGATGGCTGTTCACCTGCCTCTTTCAATTGAAAGTCAGGTTGAGGCGCGTGTTTTGATGATGTCGACCAATAACATCCTTTCTCCAGCCCATGGTAAGCCTATCATCGTTCCTTCACAGGATATGGTTTTGGGGGCGTACTACATGACCCGCGATCGTCTGTATGAACCGGACGCTGATGAAAAAACCGGTCGTGCCAAAATTGATCCTGAATCTGGAAAACCCATTTATCGCGCAGTTAAGGGTACCGGGAAAATATTCTCTTCTACGGATGAAGTACGTATCGCATTTGACGCCGGTGAAGTCGATATGCAGGCTAAAATTAAAGTTCGCATGAAGAATCTTGTTTCTGACCCAGCAGTTCAGCTTATTGATACAACTGCCGGGCGTGTTGTGCTGAGTGAGATTTTGCCTGATACCGTTCCATTCAGTGCTGTTAATAAAGTTATGAATAAGAAGGAACTCTCTAACCTCGTAGATACGTGTTATCGTTTGGCAGATAGTAAAGAAACCGTAATTCTGGCGGATAAACTTAAGGACATTGGTTTCCGCTACGCAAATCTGGCCGGTATTTCCATTTGCCTTGATGATATGGTTATCCCTGAAGGTAAACAGGGAATCATTGATACGGCCAATGAAGAAGTTAAAGAAATCCAGAATCAGTACACAGAAGGTCTAATTACAGATGGAGAACGCTATAATAAAGTTATCGACATTTGGGCTAAAGCAACTGAAGATATTGCCAAAGAGATGCTAGAGAACCTTTCCAAAGAAACCTACATAGTTGAAGGCATCGGCGAAATAAAAGAGTCATCATTTAACGCAATACACATGATGGCGGACTCAGGCGCCCGAGGTTCAGCACAGCAGATTCGTCAGTTGGCCGGTATGCGAGGTTTGATGGCTAAGCCATCTGGAGAAATCATTGAAACCCCCATTACTGCAAACTTCCGTGAGGGGTTGACAGTTCTTCAATACTTCATCTCAACTCACGGTGCCCGCAAAGGTTTGGCAGATACTGCGCTGAAAACAGCAAACTCAGGTTACCTTACTCGTCGACTGGTTGATGTTGCGCAAGATGCGATTATCACTGAAGATGATTGCGGCACATTGGACGGACTAGTCGTATCTTCTTTGACTGAAGGTGGTGAAGTAATTGAACACATTGGGGACCGCATTCTTGGACGTGTTGCTCTTGATGATGTCCTTGATCCAATAACTGGAGAGGTTTTAGTCGAGACTAATCAGCAGATTGACGAAAATCTTGTAAAGCATATTGAGGATGCAGGTCTTGAAAAAGTAAAAATCCGTTCAGTTCTGACTTGCCAGAGCAAGCGGGGAATTTGTGCTAAATGTTATGGTCGTGACCTGGCACGTGGTCACATTGTCAACATGGGTGAAGCGGTTGGTGTTATTGCTGCCCAATCTATTGGTGAGCCAGGAACGCAGTTGACCATGCGTACATTCCATATCGGTGGTACTGCATCTCGTCACGCAGAACAGACATCGCTTGAAGCCCGTACTGACGGTACGCTGAAATATATCAATCTCAATACGGTCGTAAATCCTGATGGTCACCATATTGTCATGAATCGAAACGGTGAAGTGGCTGTTATCGATGAAACGGGTCGTGAACGTGAGAAATATACAATTGTCTATGGAGCAAAAATCAAGATAGCTCCCGGTGGAAAGGTTAAGCAGACAACCACAATTGCCGAGTGGGACCCCTTCTCAATGCCTATTCTCACAGAGTTTGCCGGTAAAGTTAAGTTTGGTGACATTCTTGAAGGTGTGACCATGGAAGAGCAGGTTGACGAAGTTACCGGCCTTTCACGTAAAGTTGTTATCGAATCAAAGGACAGTGATAAACGTCCGCGTATTGCTATTAAGGATGCCAGTGGCGACAGTACCGGAACAATTGGTCGGTATTTCCTGCCAGCGGGAGCTAATATTTCGGTTCATGACGATGCTATTGTCAGTGCTGGTGATATTATTGCCAAGATTCCTCGTGAAACTACAAAAACCAAGGATATCACCGGAGGTCTTCCGCGAGTTGCAGAACTTTTCGAGGCTAGAAAACCTAAGGATTTTGCTGTGATCACCGAAATTGACGGCCGCATTACCTACGGTAAGGATGCTAAAGGAAAGCGTAAAGTCATCGTTACTCCCGAATTAGGTGAGCCGAAAGAATACCTTATTCCTAAAGGTAAGCACATCAGTGTCCACGAAGGTGACCATGTCCGCGCCGGAGAACCACTGATGGATGGCTCATCGAACCCTCATGATATTCTTCGTGTTCTTGGAGTTAAGGAACTGGCTAAGTATCTTGTAGATGAAGTTCAGGAGGTTTATCGTCTCCAGGGTGTTAAGATCAATGACAAGCATATAGAGGTCATTGTCCGCCAGATGTTACGCCGTGTTCGAATTAAGGACGTTGGCGATACTAACCTCCTTGTTGATGATCAAGTTGAACGTTTCGTTTTCGAACAGGAGAATGAAAAGGCACTCAACGACGGGAAACGCCCTGCCATTGCTGAACCGTTGTTGCTTGGCATTACCAAAGCTTCACTCTCAACGGAGTCATTTATTTCAGCAGCGTCGTTTCAAGAGACCACAAAGGTGCTTACTCAGGCCGCTATCGAAGGTAAGATCGATTACCTGCGTGGACTTAAGGAGAACGTCATAATGGGACGTTTGATACCGGCAGGTACTGGTCTTGCGAGGTATCGCAACCTACGGATTCAGTCAGGGAATGTTGAGCAGGAATTAAGTGTTTCATCACGTGCCGAGGAGGGAGTTGAACTCCCAGAAGCTGCTTAATTAAATAGTCTACGTCTGGTTCCAAAATTCAATCAAGTATTACTGGCACCAGACGTAGACCAAAAAAATGAATAGGTTGTTTTTTTATATTGACTTATCAAACTCTATATAGTATTTATTGAAACTCTTTTGGAGAGTCGCCCAAGGCATAAGCCTTAACTATGAATGGAGCTGTCGGTTTAATTCCGGCCCTACACCTATTCCATTCCCCACCACGTAATGTGCATTTGTACAGAACTGGCGACTCCGCATAAAATACTGACTGTGATATGTTTCAGGTTTGCGCATTAAATTGTTTTTTTGTGTAAAAAAGATTGACATCTGCTTAAAAATTTTCTAGTGTCTTCGTTCGCCCTGTCAAGGGTGTTTGATATATTTTGTGCTGGGAGAAAGATCAAACATGCCAACAATTAATCAACTCATACGTATAGGTCGGGAGAGTAAAAGGGATAAATCAACTGCCCCGGCTCTCAAATGCTGTCCGCAAAAGCGCGGTGTCTGTACAAGGGTATATACAACTACACCGAAAAAACCTAATTCGGCTTTACGTAAGGTTGCTAGGGTGCGCTTGACCAACGGAATTGAGGTCACTTCATATATTCCGGGTGTTGGTCATAATCTCCAGGAGCATTCAGTGGTGCTTATACGTGGCGGCAGGGTGAAAGACCTTCCGGGTGTTCGCTATCATATTGTGCGCGGCACGCTTGATTCGGTGGGGGTAAAGGGTCGTTTGCAGAGTCGTTCCAAGTATGGCGCTAAGCGTCCGAAATAAATTCGTACAGTTTGTTTAGGGGATAGATATGCCAAGAAGAAGAGAAGTGCCCAAAAGAAATATTCTGCCGGATCCTAAGTATCATGATAAGACCGTTGCTAAGCTCATTAACATAATGATGTTGGCTGGTAAGAAGAGTATTGCAGAGTCGATCCTGTATGGTGCTCTTGATCTTGTTGCTCAGCGCTCTAATGATGAAGCAGTCAAAGTTCTCAAAAAGAGTCTTGATAATATTAAGCCGATGCTGGAAGTTAAGTCCCGTCGTGTCGGTGGTTCTACGTATCAGGTACCTATTGAGGTTCGTCCAGATCGTCGTGTGTCTCTGGCAATGCGTTGGCTGATCAAGTACTCTACGGCCCGTAGCGAGAAGACAATGAAAGACAAGTTGGCCGGAGAAATTCTTGACGCATTTAATAATAGGGGAGCTGCGGTAAAGAAACGTGAAGATGTGCATAAAATGGCTGAGGCCAACAGAGCGTTTGCTCATTATCGCTGGTAGAAGGATAAGTCATTTTTGGAGGATTTAAGTGTCACGTTTATCACCGTTAAATAAATATAGAAATATTGGGATTATGGCTCACATCGACGCCGGTAAGACGACGACGACCGAGCGAATCCTTTACTATACCGGCGTGTCTCATAAAATCGGTGAAGTTCACGAAGGCACTGCTACCATGGACTGGATGGAGCAGGAGCAGGAGCGTGGTATAACGATTACGTCTGCTGCGACGACATGTAGTTGGCGCGAGTACAATATTAATATTATTGATACTCCTGGTCACGTTGATTTTACAATCGAAGTAGAGCGATCACTCAGGGTTCTTGATGGGGCAGTAGCGGTTTTCTGCTCTGTTGGTGGGGTTGAGCCTCAGTCAGAAACTGTGTGGCGCCAGGCGGATAAATATGGTGTTCCGCGTCTTGCTTTTATCAATAAAATGGACCGTGTTGGTGCCGATTTTTTCCGTGGTATTCAGATGATCAAGGATCGGCTGAAAGCGAATCCGCTTCCGATTCAGATACCGGTTGGTAAAGAAGAAAATTTCAAGGGTGTTGTCGATCTTGTTCGTATGAAGGCTATCATTTGGAATGATGAATCTCTTGGTGCCGAATATACAGAGATAGAAATTCCGGCTGAGTTGCTTGATGAAGCGACTGAGTACCGTGATAAGATGATTGAAGAAATCTCAAGTCATGATGATGCTTTGATGGAAAAATATCTCAGTGGCGAAGTTTTGACTGAGCAGGAAATTATGTCTGCTATTCGGACAGGTACTATTGCCATAAAGTTCTGCCCAGTTATTTGTGGTTCTTCATTCAAAAATAAGGGTGTTCAAAATCTACTTGACGCAGTTGTAGACTATATGCCTTCTCCACTAGATATCCCTGCAATAAAGGGTATTGACGTTGAAACAGGTGCCGAGATTGAACGTGTTGCATCTGACTCTGAACCATTCTCAGCGCTCGGTTTTAAAATAATGACCGATCCATTTGTTGGTCAGCTTACATTTTTCCGTGTTTATTCCGGAGTTGCTAATGCCGGCTCGTATATTTACAACTCAACCAAGGGTAAGAAAGAGCGCCTTGGTAGAATTCTAAAGATGCACGCAAATAAGCGTGAAGAGATTAAGGAAGTTTTTGCAGGTGATATAGCCGCCGCCGTGGGTCTTAAATATACAACCACCGGGGATACACTTTGTGATGAGGAAAAACAGGTTATTCTTGAATCAATTGAATTTCCAGAACCTGTTATCTCCATTGCAATCGAACCAAAAACAAAGGCAGAGCAGGAAAAACTTGGATTTGGCCTGCAAAAACTGGCTAGTGAAGACCCTTCATTCCGTGTAAAGACTGATGAAGAGACTGGCCAGACAATTATTTCAGGTATGGGTGAACTTCATCTTGAAATTATTGTTGATCGCCTCAAGCGAGAATTCAAAGTAGAGGCGAATGTTGGCAAGCCTCAGGTTGCTTATCGCGAAACTATTACCAAGAAGGTTAAGGTTGAGGGTAAATTTGTGCGACAGTCGGGTGGACGTGGTCAGTACGGTCATGTTTGGCTCGAGATTGAGCCACAAGAGGCAGGAAAAGGTTTCGAATTTGTTGATGCAATCAAGGGTGGTGTTGTTCCACGTGAATATATTCCGGCTGTTGGCAAAGGTGCTTTGGAAGCCACTGATAACGGTATAATGGCAGGGTTCCCGGTCGTTGACGTTAAAGTTACACTTGTTGATGGTTCTTATCATGAAGTTGACTCTTCAGAAATGGCTTTTAAAATTGCCGGCTCGATGGGCTTTAAAGAAGGATGTGCCAAAGCTGGTCCAATAATTCTTGAGCCGATAATGTCTGTTGAAGTTGTTGTTCCTGAAGAGTATATGGGTGATGTCATTGGTGATTTAAACTCAAAACGCGGACGTATTATGGGTATGGACAGCCGCGCAGGGGCTCAGGTGGTAACAGCTATGGTTCCTTTAGCCTCTATGTTTGGTTATTCAACTGATCTCCGCTCGGCAACTCAGGGGCGCGCAACGTATGCAATGACTTTTGACCATTATGAGCCGGTTCCTAAGTCGGTCTCTGAAGAGATTGTAGCTAAAGTAAAAGGCTAAGTTTAATTAAAAGATAGCAGAGGAGGACCTAAACAATGGCGAAGGCGAAATTTGAGCGTAACAAACCGCATGTAAACATCGGTACAATTGGGCACGTTGACCACGGCAAGACTACTTTGACAGCAGCCATCACCAAGGTACTGGCAGGCAAGGGTCAGGCCGAGTTCAAGGCATTCGATCAGATTGACAACGCACCGGAAGAGCGTGAGCGTGGTATTACCATCGCAACAGCTCACGTTGAATATGAGACCGATAATCGCCACTATGCACACGTTGATTGTCCTGGCCATGCTGACTACGTCAAGAACATGATCACTGGTGCTGCTCAGATGGACGGTGCGATTTTGGTTGTTTCCGCTGCAGACGGTCCCATGCCCCAGACTCGTGAGCACATCCTGCTTGCCCGTCAGGTAGGCGTACCTTACATGGTTGTATTCCTCAATAAAGCTGACATGGTTGATGACGCAGAGCTTCTTGAGCTTGTAGAGCTTGAGATTCGTGAGCTGCTTTCCAGCTATGACTTCCCCGGCGACGACATTCCAATCATCAAAGGCTCTGCTCTTATGGGTCTCAACGGTGAAAAGGGCGAGTTGGGTGAAGATGCGATCACTGCTCTCATGGCGGCTGTTGACAGCTATATTCCTAATCCTGAGCGCGCCATCGACAAGCCATTCCTTATGCCTGTCGAGGACGTATTCTCCATCTCCGGTCGTGGAACCGTAGCAACCGGTCGTGTCGAGCGTGGTATCGTCAAAGTAGGCGAGGAAGTTGAAATCGTCGGCATGAAAGCCACCGCAAAAACCACCGTAACCGGTGTTGAAATGTTCCGTAAACTGCTCGACGAAGGTCGTGCCGGTGACAACATCGGCGCCCTGTTGCGCGGTGTTAAGCGTGAAGACATTGAGCGCGGCCAGGTACTTGCCAAGCCGGGTTCAATCACCCCGCACACTAAATTCAAAGCAGAAGCATACGTACTCACCAAAGAAGAGGGTGGTCGTCACACCCCGTTCTTCAACGGCTACCGCCCTCAGTTCTACTTCCGTACAACTGACGTAACCGGTGTTGCTGAGCTTCCGGCCGGTATTGAGATGGTAATGCCTGGAGACAACGTCGCCATGACCATTAAGCTGATCACCCCGATCGCTATGGATGAAGGTCTCCGTTTCGCCATCCGTGAAGGTGGCCGTACCGTTGGCGCCGGCGTCGTCAGTTCGATTATTGAATAAATCGTTACGAGGATATCAATGCAGAACCAGAAGATTAGAATTCGCCTTAAGGCATATGATCATAAATTATTGGATGTTTCTGTCGGTGAAATTGTAGATACCGCAAAACGTACTGGAGCGCGTGTCGCAGGACCAATTCCGCTTCCAACCGTTATTAACAAATATTGTGTTCTACGAGGACCTCACGTCGACAAGAAGTCACGTGATCAGTTTGAGATTCGTACACACAAGCGGCTGATCGACATTCTCGACCCGACACAACAGACTGTAGACGCCCTAATGAAGTTGGATCTTTCTGCCGGCGTAGATGTAGAGATCAAACTGTAGCCGGTTATCACTATTTGGATGGGAAGAGCTATGAAGAAAGGTATCATCGGAAAAAAGCTGGGTATGACCCAGATATTCACTGAAGACGGCACGCGTGTACCTGTTTCCGTTGTCCAGGCAGGTCCTTGCTTTGTTACACAAAAAAAGAACCAGTCAGTAGACGGATATTCTGCGGTACAAATTGGATTTGAGTCTGTCAATTCGTCTACCGCAACTAAACCCAAAATTGGTCATTGCACCAAGTCTGGGAATGGCGTTTTTAGATATCTCAAAGAGCTTAAATTTGAGAATTCAGACGATATGAACTTGGGAGATTCCTTAACAGTTGATCAGTTTACGCCTGGTGATTTTGTTGACGTAACTGGTACAAGCATTGGAAAAGGCTTCCAAGGTGTTATCAAACGCTGGAATTTTAAGGGTGGCCGCGCATCGCATGGTTCACGTTTTCACAGAGCACCTGGTTCAATTGGTGCATCTGCTACCCCTTCGCGCGTTTTTAAGAACAAGAAAATGCCAGGGCAGATGGGAAATGAAAAAGTAACTATACAGAGATTACAAGTAGTACGTGTCGATGCTAGCGAAAATCTGATCTTGATTAAAGGTGCTATACCCGGCCACAAGAATAATATTGTTGTTATTAAACAGAGTATAAAGTAATAGTTCGGGAGTTACGAGTATGCCTTCGATAGCATTATATAATATGACCAGGCAAAAGATAGGTGAGGTACAGTTGTCTGACGATGTTTTCGGTGCCGAAATTAAAGAGCATTTGATGCATCAGGCACTTCGTATCCAGCTTGCAAATCGTCGTGCTGGTACAGTAGCAGTCAAAAACCGATCAGCCGTTTCTGGTGGTGGCAAGAAACCCTTTAAACAGAAGGGGACTGGTAACGCACGTCAGGGTTGCAGTCGGGCCCCGCAGTATCCAGGTGGCGGTGTAGCATTCGGACCACAGCCAAAAGAATACAATCTGAGTATGAATAAAAAAGCTCGCAATGCTGCACTTTGTTCAGCCTTGTCAATGCAATTAAAAAATGATCGCATTACGATTGTTGATAAGCTTGTTTTTGATAATATTTCTACCAAAGAGTTTGTTAGTTTTATGAAGCGTTTTGACCTTGAACGCTCCCTGATAGTGACAGATGAGCTAAATCATAATTTAATGTGTTCAGCTCGTAATGTTCAACATGTCAAATTATTGAAGCATGATGCCCTTAATATTCACGATATGCTCAAGTATAAAAATATAATTTTTACCCAGGGCTCGGTTCAGACTGTAGAAGGAGTGTTGCAGAAATGAACATTTATTCTGTCATCAAAAAACCGCATGTCACTGAAAAAACTTCCCTAGGTAGTGATTCTACGAACACAGTTTCACTTGTTGTAGACCGGGAAGCTAACAAGATCGAAATCAAACAAGCTGTTGAAACCCTTTTTAAGGTAAAGGTGGCAGATGTGAGAACGGTCACTGTGGCAGGCAAGACGAAGCGCTTTGGAAAAACGAGTGCGAAACGCTCAAATTGGAAAAAGGCGTATGTGACCCTCCAAGAGGGGCAGTCCATAGATTTCTTTGAAGTCTAATTAACACGTTTCGGGGTTCACAATGGCAATCAAAAGTTATAAACCTACATCGGCAGGTCGCAGACATCAAACCTGCTCGGCGTTTGATGAAATTACAACCACAACTCCAGAAAAGTCGCTGCTTGTCTCTCAGACGAAAACTGGTGGTAGAAACTCATTCGGCCGTATAACCTCCCGTCACATAGGTGGTGGTCATAAGCAAAAGTATCGCATCATCGATTTTCGTCGTGAGAAGACGAGCATACCTGCAAAGGTTGCTAGTATCGAATACGACCCTAATCGTAGCGCCAGAATAGCTCTCCTTCATTATGTTGATGGTGAAAAACGTTATATACTTGCACCTTTAAATCTTAAGGTCGGTGATACTGTCATCAGTGGACCAGAAGCTGATATCAAGCCTGGCAATGCGTTACCGCTTCGCGCTATACCACTCGGTACAATTATTCACAATATTGAGCTCAAGATTGGTAAAGGTGCTCAGCTTGCTCGAAGTGCCGGTACCTTTGCGCAACTTATGTCTAAAGAAGGTAAGTATTCACAGATTAAATTACCCTCTGGTGAAGTTCGTTTGATTCTTCAGGATTGTTATGCAACGATCGGTCAGGTAGGTAATCTTGATCACGAGAATGTAAATATTGGCAAGGCCGGTCGTTCACGTTGGCTTGGTAAACGTCCCAAGGTTCGCGGTGTTGCAATGAACCCTGTTGACCACCCACATGGTGGTGGTGAAGGGCGCACATCGGGTGGTCGTCATCCTGTTACTCCTTGGGGTATCCCTACAAAGGGTTACAAGACACGAACAAACAAGACTTCTGATCGTTTCATTGTAAAAAAGCGTAGCAAATAACATTGAGAGGCTGACACTTTATGGCACGTTCAATAAAAAAAGGTCCATTTGTTGATGATCACTTGATCAAAAAAGTTGTGGCAGAAGGACCTAATTCAAAAAAAATTATTAAAACCTGGTCGCGACGTTCAACAATTACCCCGGAGTTTATTGGTTTAAGTCTGGCGGTTCACAATGGTCGCAAGTTTATACCGGTTTTCGTAACTGAAAACATGGTTGGACACAAACTGGGTGAATTTTCACCAACAAGAACTTTTCACGGCCATGCTGCCGATAAGAAGAGCAAAGTTAAGAAGTAGTAAGGGGAATTTACATGGAATCCAGCGCTAAACTTACATTTGCACGACTCTCGCCTAGAAAAACACGCGTAGTGGTTGATCTGGTTAGGGGAAAAGGCATTCAAGATGCTCTTAATACCTTAAGATTTTTGCCAAATCCATCGGCAAAACTGCTCACGACTCTTCTACGTTCTGCTGTAGCGAATGCTGAGCAAAAAGGTGTAGCTGATGTTGATAGACTTTTTGTAAAATCTATTTATGTAGATGGCGGTGCCGTACTTAAACGTTTTGTTCCTCGTGCGATGGGACGTGCTAGCAAAATTCGTAAACCGACCAGTCATATTGCTGTTACTCTTTCAGATACGAAGTAGTTTTATTTTTTCGGAGGTGTAGTTTGGGACAAAAAGTTCATCCAATAGGTTTCAGACTTGGAGTTATCAAAACTTGGGACTCTAAGTGGTATGCGGAAGCCGATTATGCAAAATTTTTGCATGAAGATATCGCGATCAGAAAATATTTAAAGAAGCGCCTTTATAATTCTGGTGTTTCAAAGATCGAGATTGAGCGTGCTGCTAATAAGACTAAGATTAATATTCATACTGCTCGTCCAGGTCTTATTATTGGTAAAAAAGGTTCCGAAGTTGAAACGATTAAAAAAGAGCTTTCATCACTCACCTCGAAAGAAATTTTTATAAACATTCACGAGGTTCGTAAGCCCGAGTTGGATGCACAACTTGTAGCTGAAAATGTTGCACTTCAGCTGGAACGCAGGATTGCTTTCAGACGCGCAATGAAGAAGAGTGTGACATCAGCTCTGAAATTTGGTGCAAAAGGTATCAGAATCACTTGTTCTGGTCGTCTTGGTGGAGCCGAAATGTCTCGCACCGAATGGTATCGTGAAGGGCGGGTACCATTACACACTCTTCGCGCCGATATTGATTTTGGGTTTGCTGAAGCTAAAACAACGTACGGACTTATTGGTGTAAAAGTTCTTATATTTAAGGGTGAAATTCTCCCTGGTCAGTAACACTTTTATTTTGCATGACAGGAGTATGTAACAATGTTAATGCCTAAGCGGGTAAAGCATAGAAAACAAATGAAGGGACGTATGAGCGGCAAGCCTTGTCGCGGCATTACACTTTCTTTTGGTGAATTTGGACTACAGTCAACTGAATGCGGTTGGCTTGACTCTCGTCAGATAGAAGCTGCTCGTATCGCAATGACTCGTTATATCAAGAGGGGCGGGAAGATCTGGATACGTGTTTTTCCTGACAAACCTTTGACCGCTAAACCTGCAGAAACGAGAATGGGAAAAGGCAAGGGATCTCCCGATTCGTGGGTTGCAGTTATCAAACCAGGTACAATTTTGTATGAGATGGAAGGTGTGTCTGAGGAAATTGCACGTGAAGCATTAAGACTTGCTGCTCACAAGTTACCTCTTTCAACAAAGTTTATTGCACGTGAGGTAAGTCATGAAGCTTAATGAGCTGCGTAATCTGTCCGTAGAAGAACTTAAAAAAAAGCAGGGTGACCTAACTCAGGAGCTTTTTAATCTCAAGTTTCAGCTGCATACTGGCAGGCTTGAAAATACGTCCAAGCTTAAGAGTATCCGTAGGGATATTGCTAGGGTTAGCACTATAATCACTGAGTATAAGGCATAGGGAGCATCTGATGAGTGAACGCGGTCATAGAAAAACACAGGTTGGTGTTGTTGTAAGTGACAAGATGGAGAAAACGGTAGTAGTTAAAGTTGACCGTCTAGTTAAACACCAAATTTATAACAAGTATATTAAGCGCAGTGTTAAGTATAAAGTGCACGATGAGAAAAACTGTTGTAAGGTAGGCGACCGTGTTCAAATTATCGAGTGTCGCCCACTCAGCAAAGATAAACGATGGAGCCTTAAGCAGATCATCGAAAGCATCTCTTAGAACGGGGTATTGAGTAATGATACAAATGCAGTCAATACTGGACGTAGCAGATAATTCGGGCGCAAAAAAACTTTTTTGTATTAAAGTTTTGGGTGGCTCGAAGCGTAAATACGCAGGAATTGGTGATGTCATCGTCGCTTCCGTGCGTGAGGCCCTTCCAAATTCTAAAGTTAAAAAGGGCGATGTCGTTAAAGCTGTCATTGTGCGAACTGCAAAAGAACTTGGTCGCCCAGACGGTTCGTATATTCGCTTTGATGATAATTCAGGAGTTGTAATTAATAATCAAAAAGAGCCTGTGGGTACACGTATTTTTGGTCCAGTTGCCAGGGAACTTCGTGCAAAGAAGTTTATGAAAATCATTTCCCTTGCGCCTGAAGTACTCTAATCGAAATCGGAGAAATTTGATGCAAGCCATAAAATCTCATGTCAGTAAGGGTGATACGGTAATGGTTATTGCCGGCAAAGAGAAGAGCAAGTCCGGACAAGTTCTTCAATTGCTACCCAAAAAAGATAGCGTAATTGTCGCCGGTCTTAATATGGTGAAGCGCCACGTAAAGGCTAAAGGGAATGAACCTGGTGGCATTACGGAAAAAGAAGCTCCTATCCATATTTCTAATGTAATGATCTATTGTGCTAAATGCATTAAGCCGGTTAGGACACGCATTAACGTGCTTGAAAATGGTGACAAACAGAGAGTCTGCGTAAAATGTGGAAGCTCTTTTGAGAAATAGTCTGGAGGAATTTTATACATGTCACGTTTAAGAGATATTTATCAAAATGAAATAGTACCTAAGTTGCGTTCTGACTTTAGTTATAAGAATATCATGGAAGTACCTAAGGTTCAGAAAGTTGTTCTGAATATGGGTCTTGGTGAGGCCATTCAGAACGTTAAAATTCTGGATTCTGCTGCTCTTGAACTGAATGCGATCTCTGGACAGAAATCTGTCATTACAAAAGCAAAGAAATCAATTGCCACATTCAAATTGCGCCAGGGTATGCCTATCGGTTGCATGGTAACACTGCGCAAAGATCGAATGTATGAATTTTTAGATCGTCTCATGAATGTATCTCTCGCACGTGTACGAGATTTCAAAGGCGTTTCAGGTAAGGCTTTTGATGGTAAGGGTAATTACACTCTTGGCATTAAAGAACAGTTGATTTTTCCTGAAATTAATTATGATGCTGTTGATAAGATTAAAGGCCTTAATATTACAATAGTAACCAGCGCCAAGACCGATGAAGAGTGTAAAGCACTTCTTAAGTACCTTGGTATGCCGTTCAGGAACTAAGACATTTCCGGGAGGATTCCGTGGCAAAAGTTTCAATGATAATTAAGTCTCAACGTAAGCCGAAGTTCAAAGTGCAAGAGCACAGTCGTTGCAAAGTTTGCGGTAGGCCAAAAGCTTTTTATCGTAAATTTCAAATGTGCAGGATTTGTTTGCGTAAATATGCGTCTGCTGGACAGATTCCTGGCGTTATTAAATCTAGTTGGTAATCATAATAAAGCTTTAGAAATAGATAGGAGTTGCCCAAGATGTCCATGACAGATCCCGTTGCTGACATGCTGACCAGAATTAGGAATGCTAATATGGTCAAGCTACAAAAAGTTGACATTCCTTCTTCTAATCTGAAGGTTAGTATTGCAAATGTTCTTAAGCAGGAGGGTTTCATTAAGAACTATAAGGTTATATCCGATAATCTTCAGGGTATATTGAGAGTTTATTTGAAATATATTGACGAGAAAGATTGCGTCATCAACGAAATAACACGTGTTAGCAAACCAGGTGGACGTGTTTATGTTAAATCCGAAGATATTCCTGTTGTGAAAAGTGGTTTGGGCGTTGCTGTTTTGTCAACCTCAAAAGGTGTTATCACTGATGTAGCTGCCCGCAAGGCAGGTGTAGGCGGCGAGCTTCTTTGCACAGTTTGGTAATTTAGAGATTAAGGAGTATTGGCAAATGTCAAGAATCGGGAAACTTCCCATAGAAATTCCGAAGGGTGTCAAAGTTATTTTGGATGAATCTCTTCTAATTGTGCAAGGACCAAACGGCAAACTTAGTCGGCTAGTCATGCCTTGTATAACCCTCAATATTACTGAAACATCTCTTGAAGTTGTTAGAAGTGATAATTCAACAACTTCGAGATCTGCTCATGGTCTTACACGTACTCTGATTAATAACATGGTAGTGGGTGTCACTAAGGGTTTTCAAACTGACTTGGAAATTAATGGAGTTGGTTATCGCGCTGAAGTTAAGGGTAAAGAACTTGTACTCAGTCTCGGCTATTCACATCCAGTTAACTTTCTTATTCCTGATGGCATATCAATAGACGTTGATAAGATGACAAAACTTTCAGTTAAAGGTTTTGATAAAGAATTAGTAGGCCAGACTGCTGCGAAGATCAGATCATTTCGTGGCCCAGAACCTTATAAAGGTAAGGGCGTTAAGTATGCTGACGAGACTATATTAAGAAAAGCTGGTAAGACTGGCAAGAAATAGTCTTCATAAGGAGAAGATTGTGGCAAAAACATCATTGAAATCAGTTACTCGCCTTAAACGCCAGGTGCGTGTACGTAAGAAAGTTCGCGGTACGACGGAGCGCCCGCGTCTAAATGTATTTAAAAGCTCGCGTCATATATATGCGCAACTAATAGATGATTGTAAAGGTGTGACACTTTTTGCATGTTCAACTCTTTCAGCTGCTTCAAATGATCTTTCTTATACTGGAAACGTTGCTGCAGCAGCTCAAGTCGGTAAACAGATTGCTAAGTTATCGATTGATAAAGGTATTACATCAGTTGTTTTTGACCGAAATGGTTTCTTATACCACGGTAGAATCAAGGCACTTGCAGATGCCGCCCGCGAGGGTGGGCTTCTTTTCTAAAGCACTAGAGGAGGCTTTCATTGAGTAGAATAAATTCCGCAGAATTAAATCTTACTGACCGCGTTGTTCACATCAGCCGTGTTGCTAAAGTTGTAAAAGGTGGACGTCGCTTCAGTTTCTCTGCACTTATTGTCGTGGGTGATGGTTGCGGTCATGTCGGCTATGGTTTGGGCAAGGCAAATGAGGTGCCTGAAGCAATTCGTAAAGGCGTTGAGCAGGCTAAAAAGAATCTTATAAAGGTACCTGTTAATCAAGCCCAGTCGATACCATTTGAAATCGAAGGTAAGTTTGGCGCTGGTAAGTTATTGATGAAACCAGCCTCTGCAGGTACTGGCGTTATTGCCGGAGGCGCTGCCCGCGCTATTTTTGAAGCAGCTGGAATTAATAACATATTGTCCAAATGTCTCGGGTCAAATAATCCGCACAATGTAGTAAAGGCGGCTTTTGCCGGTTTACAGAGACTCAAGACCCCTGAAGAAATGGCTGCAAGACGCGGTATTTCAGAATAAATATTATATTGAGGTGATGTACATGAGCACCAAGTTGCAGATAACGCTCATCAAGAGCACAATCGGCCGGCCAAAAAAACATCGCAATATTGTTGCTGGTTTGGGCCTCAAAAGGTTAAATCACTCTGTTGAACTTATTGATACTGCTGAAATACGCGGTATGATTAATAAAATCAGTCATATGCTAAGTGTAGTACAGTAAAAGGGGCGCTAATAATGGATTTGAATACACTTAAGCCAGCACTTGGATCTACTAAAAATAGAAAACGCATCGGTCGCGGTCCTGGATCAGGCCATGGTAAAACAGCAACCAAGGGTCATAAGGGACAGAAAGCCCGTTCAGGTGGAAGTATTAAAGCTGGATTTGAAGGCGGCCAGATGCCCCTTCAACGTCGTTTGCCGAAACGTGGATTTACGCCATTGAATAAAATTGAGTATTCACTTGTAAATATTGAGCAGCTAGAGCAGCTTGATTCAGGGACTTTAGTGGACTCTACCCTTCTAGCAACAAAAGGTTTAATTAAAACATCAGGTTGCGTTGTGAAGATCCTTGGAAACGGCAAATTGACTAAGTCTCTAAAAATTACAGCTACTAAATTTAGCCAATCAGCAAAAAGCAAGATTGAGGCTGCTGGTGGTTCTTGTGAGGAGATTGCATAGTGCTCGATGCACTCAAAAATATATTCAAGATTCCTGAATTGAAGAATCGCGTAATATTCTCACTAGGAATGCTGGCTGTCTATAGAATAGGTTGTTTTATACCAACACCAGGTATTGATCGAATCGCTTTGGCATCTTTTTTTAAACAAGCTCAAGGTACATTATTGGGTTTGTTTGATATGTTTTCTGGCGGTGCTCTTGAGCGATTATCTGTCTTTGCTCTCGGCATTATGCCATATATATCTTCATCGATTATTTTTCAACTTCTCACCGTAGTTGTTCCCGCAATTGAAAAATTGTCGAAAGAAGGAGATTCTGGTCGAAAAAAGATTGTTCAGTATACTCGATATGGAACCATGTTGTTGAGTATAGTTCAAGGTCTTGGTATCGCTATAGGCCTAGAGAGTATGCGAGGTCCTGCCGGTGAATTGGTTGTACCAAACCCAGGGTGGTCATATCGTTTGATGACAGTTATTACTTTAACGGCTGGTACGGCTTTTATAATGTGGCTTGGCGAGCAGATGTCTGAAAAAGGCATTGGAAACGGTATATCGCTCATAATTTTTGCCGGCATTGTATGCAGAATACCTACAGCAATAGGTAATACATTTAAACTTATCAATGCTGGTCAGATATCCCTTTTTGTTATTATTTTTGTTCTGGCAATTATGTTTATAGTTATTGCAGGTATTGTTTTTGTAGAACGTGGACAACGGCGACTTCCGATACATTATGCGAAAAGAGTTGTAGGACTTAAAACTTTTAATGCACAATCGTCTCACCTACCTCTCAAAGTTAATATGGCTGGTGTAATTCCGCCCATTTTTGCTTCATCCATTATAATGTTTCCCGCGACTATAGCTAACTTTATAAATATACCTTGGGTTCAGCAGGCTGCTAAAAGTTTGACCCCAGGAAATTGGGTCTATAACATATTTTTTGTTGCATTCATCATTTTCTTCTGCTATTTCTATACGGCTGTAACATTTAACCCGATCGACGTTGCTGAAAATATTAAAAAACATGGTGGCTATATACCAGGGATCAGACCTGGTAAAGAAACTTCTGATTTTATGGACAGTGTTTTAACACGCCTCACTTTTGCTGGTGCGATTTATATTTCGGTTGTCTGCGTCTTACCTTCGGTTCTTATTGGACGTTTTAATCTACCCTTTTATTTTGGCGGAACTGCGTTGCTTATTGCTGTTGGTGTTGGGATGGATACTGTCGCGCAGATTGAGTCTCATCTTATTACCCGTAATTATGAGGGCTTTTTAAAGGGTGTTCGTATTAGGGGGCGTAAGTAGTAGATGAATATTATATTGTTCGGTCCCCCAGGTGCTGGTAAGGGCACTCAGGCGAAATTCATTGTGGAACGTTTCTGTATACCACAGATTTCTACTGGTGATATGTTGCGCCTTGCTGTTAAGAATTTGACTCCACTTGGCATGATAGCAAAAGAGGCTATGGACTCTGGTGCTCTCGTGACAGATGAAGTCGTGTTGGGATTAGTGGCTGAGCGTTTGGATCTTGCTGATTGTAGGAATGGATTTATTCTTGATGGTTTTCCTCGTACGATACCTCAAGCAGAATCTTTGGACCTTATTTTGTCCGGCCTTGGCAAGGCTATAGATCATGTTATTTCGCTTGAAGTAAATAATGCAGAAATCATTGAACGTCTCTCCGGTCGCCGTACATGCTCTGCATGCGGTAAAGGGTACCATGTATTATTTGATCCTCCAAGGGTGCATGACGTATGTGATGTCTGTATTTCTCCTTTGATTCAGCGTGATGATGATAAAGAATCGACTATTAAGAACAGGTTGGCGGTGTATGAAAAAATGACCGCGCCACTCAAAAGTTTTTATGCAAATTCTTCCATTCTGCGCCCCGTTGCTGGAAGTGGAGCAATTCATGATATTCAGAATTCAATTTTAACTGTTTTAGCGGGTGCATCTGGTGATCATTCTTAAGTCTCCTCGCGAGATAGAGAGGATGAGAGTTTCATGTCAGATGGTTGCTGAAATTCTGACCCTGCTTTCTGAAAAAATAGTTGTTGGTGTAACAACTCTAGAATTAGAAGCCTTAGCTTTAGCTGAAGTAAAAAAACGAAAAGCTAAAGCAGCATTTAAAGGTTATTGTGGCTTTCCTTACGCGCTGTGCTGCTCTGTTAATGAACAGGTGGTTCATGGAATGCCAAATAAGACACCACTGTTGTCTGGAGACGTTGTAAGTATCGATTTTGGTATTTTGTATGATGAGTACTACGGGGATGCAGCGGTTACAGTGGCTGTTGATGAAGTAACTGATCAAGCATCAATGCTAATTCGGGCGACTGAAGAGTCTTTGTATTGTGGTATAAATTCTGCTGTTGTCGGTGGAAGGCTATTTGATATATCTTCTGCAATTCAAACTTTTGTAGAGCATAAAGGTTTTTCTGTTGTAAGAGATTTTGTTGGTCACGGTATAGGGAAAAATTTACACGAAGATCCTCAAATACCGAATTATGGGATACCTGGTACAGGAATTCGTTTAAAACCTGGTATGGTTTTAGCAATTGAACCGATGATTAATGTCGGCAGGTATGATGTAAAAGTTTTGGAAGATGGCTGGACGGTTGTTACTTGTGACAATAGTTTGTCGGCGCATTTTGAACATACAGTTGCAATTACTGAAAATGGTCCTGAAATTTTGACGCGTTTGTAATTGAGCGCGAAGGAGAGATAAATGAAAGTGCGTGCGTCAGTAAAAAAAATATGTGACAAATGTAAAATTATCAAGCGTAAGGGTGTTGTGCGGGTTATTTGCGACATTCCCAAGCATTCCCAACGTCAGGGATGAGTAATTAAAGGAGGATTTTCAATTGGCTCGTATCTCAGGAATTGATTTACCCAAAAATAAGCATATCGTTATTGCTCTTACCTACATATACGGTATTGGCAGATCTACAGCAGAAAATATCGTCGCTGCTGCCGGGGTTAATCCCAGCACTCGTACTGATAAGTTGACTGAAGCTGAAGTTTCAAAGCTTCGTGACGAAATTGACCGTAATTGCAAAGTTGAAGGCGACTTGCGACGTGAAATTTCTATGAACATTAAACGACTCATGGATCTTGGTTGTTATCGTGGTTTGCGTCACAGAAAAGGTCTACCTTGCAGAGGACAGCGCACTAAAACCAATGCTAGAACCCGTAAAGGTCCTGCACGTACTGTTGCTGGTAAGAAGAAATAATTCTATTTAGCATTCTGGAGAACTCGAATGGCAAGTCCATCTAAAAAAGTTGTTCGTAAAAAAAAGGAACGCAAGAATATTAGTAACGGAGTTGCTCACATTCAGGCTACCTTTAATAACACAATAATTACAATTACCGACCCGGTTGGAAATGTTATTGCTTGGTCTACTGCTGGGGCAAAAGGCTTTAAAGGGTCACGTAAAAGCACCCCTTTTGCTGCGCAGATTGCTTCAGAGGACTGCGTGAAAAAGGCACAAGAGCATGGACTAAGAAGTGTAGAAGTTTATGTAAAAGGCCCTGGCTCTGGTCGAGAATCTGCTTTACGTGCTCTACAAGCCGCGGGATTAAATATTAGTTTCATTAAAGATGTGACACCGATCCCTCACAATGGCTGTCGTCCGCCGAAACGTAGAAGGGTCTGATCTAGTTTATATATTTTAAGGAGGTTTTCATTGGCTCGATATACAGGACCTTCATGCCGTTTGTGCAGAAGAGAAAACATGGAATTATTTTTGAAGGGTGAGCGCTGTTACACCGATAAGTGCGGCATTAAGCGTAGAGCATATCCACCTGGCCAGCATGGTCAAGGGCGCTCAAAAACTTCAGATTATGGCGTTCAATTGCGTGAAAAGCAGAAAGTTCGTCGTATCTATGGACTATTAGAAAAACAGTTCCGAAGTTATTTTGCGGAAGCTGATCGTATGAAAGGCGTTACCGGTGAAAACCTACTAACACTTTTAGAAAGACGACTTGATAACACTATATATCGTCTAGGTTTTGCTTCTTCGCGAACTGAATCTCGTCAGTTGGTTCGTCATGGTCATTTTACTCTGAATGGGAGGAAGGTCAATATTCCTTCAATTCAGTTAAAGGCTGGGGATGTGATTGAGTTACGTGAAAAAAGTAAAAAAATAGCAACTGTTATTGATTCTCTGGAAGCTGTTGTTCGGCGCGGTATCCCGCAGTGGCTAGAACTCGATCGAGACGCGTTCAAGGGTGTTCTAAAAGGATTGCCTGTTCGCGAAGATATTACTACTCCGATTCAGGAACAATTGATCGTCGAGCTCTATTCGAAGTAAACAAGGGATTTAGCATCACTCTACCGTAATGTCGACAACCGGACACTACTCTCCGGAGGAGGTTGTAATGTATAAAAACTGGCGAGATCTCATAAAACCGAAGCAATTACAGGTTGAAAAAGAATCACTTTCTGCCACTTATGGGAAGTTTTACGCCGAACCTTTTGAGCGCGGTTTTGGTACAACCCTGGGTAACTCTTTGCGTCGTATACTTCTTTCCTCTTTGCAAGGTGCAGCAATTACTTCTGTTCGTATAAAGGGAGTGTTGCACGAATTTTCTACAATTCAAGGTGTAACTGAAGATGTTACTGACATAATTCTGAATCTTAAGGGTGTTCGTTTAAAATTACATTCAGCAGATTCTGCAAGTATTCATATCAAACATAAGGGTGAAGGACTTATTTCTGCGGGCGATATACTTGTTGGCCATAACGTTGAAATAATGAATCCTGATCATCATATCGCTACCTGCGGCAAAGATGCAAATCTTGAGGTAGAATTGACAGTTCGCATGGGTAAAGGCTATGTTACCGCAGATCGTAACAGAGACGAGAAGGCATCTGTTGGCACAATTCCGATTGACGCTATCTTTACCCCGATTAAAAAAGTAAATTTTGCTGTTTCTAACGCTCGAGTTGGTCAAATGACCGATTATGATAAATTGACTGTTGAAGTCTGGACTGATGGAAGTGCAAAGCCCGAAGATGCTGTTGCTTATGCCGCTAAAATCATGAAGGAACAGTTAACTATCTTTATTAATTTTGATGAAGAAATAGAACCTCAAATGTCTGAAGATTCACAGGAGGATAAAGATAAGGTAAATGAGAATCTTTATCGAACTGTGGAAGAGCTAGAATTGTCGGTTCGTTCGGCTAATTGTCTTAAAAATGCAGGTATTAAACTGATTGGTGAGTTGGTATCAAAAACTGAGGCGGAGATGCTGAAAACTCAGAATTTTGGTCGTAAATCACTCAATGAAATCAAAGATATACTTAATGATATGGGTTTGACCTTTGGTATGAAAATTGATGGTTTTCCTGATCCCGAAATCTTGCGTCGTCTTCGTGGTGAGCAAAAAGAAGAAGAATAATTTTCTTTTTAATAGTTATTAGTATCAGAAAGGAATTCAGTTATGCGTCATGGCAATTCAGGTAGAAGATTAGGTCGTACCACAAGTCATCGCGAAGCGATGTTCAGAAATTTGGTGACCTCATTTCTTAACCACGAAAAAATTACTACAACAGATGCTAAAGCCAAAGAAATCAGATCAGTTGCTGAAAAAATGATAACTCTCGGTAAACGTGGAGATCTTCATGCTTTGCGCCAGGCTGCTTCATATATTCGTGAAAAATCGGTAGTAACTAAGCTGTTTTCTACTATAGCGCCTCGTTATAAGGATCGTCCTGGGGGTTATACCCGTATTATAAAGCTCGGTAATCGTTTAGGTGATGCAGCCCCAATTTCTATTATTGAACTTGTAGAAGAGCAAATGCCTCCTCAGAAAACTCGACAAAAGTCTGCTCCAGCTGTTGCTGCAAAACCTAAGACTGCTGTGTCTGTGAATACTAATTCAGTTGAAGCTGTGGAACCTGTTGCGCAGACTGAAGAATAACATTTTCTCAAATGATTGTTTTATCAAAGGCAGGGGTTAATCCCTTGCCTTTTTTGTATTTCTAGGTCATCAAATCAACTATTAATCCTTTTATTCCGATGACCTTTGCTGTAATAGCCATATTGTTTTTTTGTGTTTGAATAATGAGACTATACAGTTTATCAGCTTCTGAATTTATCGTTGTTATTATTTCAAAATAGCGGGGATTTTGAGGGGTTCCACCACATTTCTCCAGCCTGTATGCCTCCGCATTAATCCTTGTCACAAGTTTGCCCAGAATTTCTCTGAATTGTTTGAAATTCGGTATAGTTGGTTCCTGCTCAAGTTTCCCTCCGGCGCTCTCAATTTCTTTACGCAACGTTTCTATTTCATTCGCATAATCATCATAACATTCCTGTTCCTTATGGCGGAGTTCTGCAATAAATGACGAACGCATCGCTTTTTCACCACTGTTCACAATGTGGTTCTTTGAGTCTTTTGATAATTTTCGGGACGAAAGTACATCAAGAATCTTCATTGTTTCCCCACTGTTACATTCGTCATCAACTATTGTCACATGTAGCATTTATGCATCATCTATGTTTGCATGGCGTACTGATTATGGTATGGTGGCAAAATGGATACTAAATTAACTACATATGAACGTCGGAAACGTATTCGCGAAGCAGTTATTATCTGCCTATCCATTGTGTTGATAATATTTCTTACTAAAGCTGAAATGCGATTAACCCAAATGAGTGCTGACGCTCCCATGGGGAGTAATATAGCAATATTTGCAGTCATAAATGTTGTTATTCTTCTCGTAATATTGCTTGTATATTTGATTTCTCGTAACGCAGTTAAGTTGTTTATGGAGAGCCGTTCCAATCCGTTTGCGACTCGATTAAGAACTAAACTAGTACTTTCCTTTGTTGGACTTTCTCTTGTTCCCACGATGCTGTTGTTTTTAGCTGCGGCCGGTTTTATTAATAATACTGTTCACAACTGGTTCAACACTCAAGTAGAAAGTTCTCTAGGCGAATCTCTTGAGGTAGCTCAGACATACTACAAGAATTCAGCATCTAATGCATTGTATTATGGGCGTCAGATCAGTGGCTTTATTAAGTCTCAGAAGCTTTTGAATCAGGAAAATCTGCCACAGCTCAAGGATCTTATTCGTCAGAAGCAAAAAGAGTATAACCTCGGTGTTGTTGAAGTGTATTCTGCCCAACGTGAAGAACTTGTTCAGTCATATAATCCCGATGTTCCCAAGGGTGAATTTACAAATCCAGCGTCTGAGGATATAAACAGAGGACTGGCCGGAAGTGAATTGACTCGAATCAATCAGGCTGGCAAGGCTGATCTGATACGTGGCATTGTGCCGATATATTCAACTTACAACCAGAAAGATGTTGTCGGTGTTGTGGTTGTTAATTACTACGTTCCCTATTCGCTGGTCAATAAAATGAAGGAAATCACCGAGTCATATCACGAATTCCGTCAACTCAAAATTCTTAAGAATCCCATCCGCGCTGGGTATATAATTACACTTTTTCTGATAACAGTTGTAATTGTTTTTTTCGCCTACTGGATGGGCGTTTACCTGGCAAACAGCATGACAAAGCCCGTTCAAGAACTTGTAGATGCTACCAGATCCGTTGCAGACGGAAATCTTGATATCCAAATTGAAGTTTATTCCAGTGATGAAATCGGTATGCTGGTACAGTCTTTCAACCGCATGACGGATGATTTACGCACAAAGCAGCAAGCTATTAATACTTCCAATAACGAACTGTACCGAATCAATCAGGAAATTGAGCAGCGTCGACGCTATATGGAAATTGTATTACGAAATGTTGCTGCCGGGGTCATTTCAGTGGATCGTGATGGCGTAATTACAACGATAAACAGATCAGCTGAGAAGCTGCTGAATATCAATACCGGTTCAGTTATGGGGAAAAATTTCAGGAGTGTTTTACGTGAGTCTCATCTGGATATTGTAAAAGAGAGCCTGAAAGATCTTGTGATTGCAAAGCAGGACACTATCAACCGTCAGATTATGCTTGAAGTGAATGGCGCCCGATTATCCCTTCACCTTCATTTGACAATGCTGCGTGATGAGGCCGGTGATTTCATGGGAACGGTTCTAGTCCTTGACGACCTGACCCAAGTTATGAAAGCTCAACGTATGGCCGCTTGGCGAGAAGTCGCTCGTCGTATCGCCCATGAGATCAAAAACCCGCTTACACCGATTCAACTATCTGCCCAGCGGCTGCGTAAACGCTATCTTTCAAGGTTCGGTGATGATGAGAAAGTTTTTGATGAATGTACAGAGATGATTATCAAGTCGGTTGACGAATTAAAGAATCTTGTAAATGAATTTTCAAATTTTGCCCGTATGCCGGCGATTCAACCAGAACCTAATGATCTAAATGGGATTATCCGAGAAACGCTTACACTTTACCAGGAAGCTCATCGCGGTGTTAGTTTTACATTTACTCCTGACGAGATGCTGCCGCTTCTAAAGATTGACCGAGATCAGATCAAGCGGGTCGTGATCAATCTGCTTGAAAATGCCGTGGCTGCGATGCAGGAGAATGGTACGATAACAATAACGAGCCATTATGATCCTGAGCTGAAAATGGCTGACTTTATGGTGGCCGATGACGGTCCCGGCATTCCTTCTGAGGACCGGCAGCGCCTTTTTGAACCGTACTTTTCCACAAAAAAAACAGGTACCGGACTCGGTTTGGCGATTGTTAATAGCATAATTTCTGATCACAACGGTTTTGTACGGGTGAAGGACAATCTGCCGAAGGGAGCCTGCTTCGTCGTTGAGTTGCCTGCAGGCTGAAATTCATTCGATCACTTTTATTTGAGAGGTTCTGCGTGTCAAAAACAATTCTTGTCGTCGATGATGAAAAGGATATAAGAACGGCTCTGTCCGGGATCCTTGAGGATGAAGGGTACCAGGTAATCACCGCAGCCAGTGGTTTAGAGGCTATCGAATCTGCTCGGGAGGAACTGCCGGATCTTGTGATGCTCGATATCTGGATGCCTGGTATGGATGGCCTGGAAACCCTCGAAAAGCTCAAGGCAATTTTTCCACAAGTTACCGTAATTATGATCAGCGGCCACGGCACAATAGAAACTGCGGTGCGTGCAACCAAACTTGGAGCATTCGACTTCATTGAAAAGCCGCTGTCTCTGGACAAGGTTTTGATATCTGTTGCAAATGCATTACGTATGAAGGATCTTTCCGTAGAGAATGATGAGCTTAAGCGCAGTGTTGGCAATGAACACGAGTTGATTGGTAACTCTGACATAATTATAGGATTACGTGAACAGATCATGCGGGTAGCTCCGACGAGTGCCTCCGTACTGATCGGGGGATCCAACGGTACCGGCAAGGAACTGGTCGCACGGTCAATTCATTATTACAGCCAGCGCCATAACAGCCCTTTTGTAGCTATAAATTGCGCAGCTATTCCCGAAGAACTGATCGAGAGTGAACTTTTTGGACACGAGAAGGGTGCTTTTACCGGGGCCTTGTCGCAGAAAAAAGGAAAGTTTGACCTGGCTGACGGTGGTACTCTCTTTCTTGATGAAATCGGCGATATGTCTCTCAAGACCCAGGCAAAGATCCTACGCATACTTCAGGAGCGCTGTTTTGAGCGTGTCGGCGGGACCCGTCTGGTCACAACAGATGTCAGAATCATTGCTGCCACCAATAAAGATCTTGATGAGGAAATCAAGGCAGGGCGATTCAGGGAGGATCTCTACTACCGCCTGAACGTTGTTCCGTTTCGAGCTCCCTTGTTACGGGAACGGCCGGAAGATATTCCTTTGTTGGTACAGCATTTTGTCAGCCTGTTCTACCGCAGGGAGGGCAGGGAGCCTAAGACGTTTACACCCGAAGCGCTTGATTTGCTCAAGCGTTACCACTGGCCTGGAAATGTTCGTGAGCTAAAAAATATCATCGAGAGAATTCTGATTATGACTCCCGGGAGGAGCATCACGTGCGAAGATGTGCCAGATTTGGCAGGGGGCTACATTAGCGACCCAGAACGGCCGTGCCCGACACTTGACGGGGCATTGGGACATGCAACCCTGAGGGGTGCTCGGGAAGAATTTGAGCGGGAGTTTATCGTTCAGAAACTTGAAGAAAATGATTGGAATATTTCTCGTACAGCTGAAATCATAGAGCTGGAACGAAGCAATCTTCATCGCAAAATAAAGTCCTACGGTATTGATGTGAGGAAGTAGAAGTGCGAAGTTGGTACTTAAAGTATTGGCTGCCAGAATTTTTAGATTTACGAAGAGATGGAAATGTCAGTATTTAGTGCTGTTTCGCACTTTAAATAATCATGGGCAATGCTGCAAAAATAGTGTAGATATACCACCGCTTTAAATTTTGAACATTCATGGAGATGTACTTCCGTATGCAGAATTCAGCTTCAAAAAAGACTGTCATAATTGTTCTGGCCGGCATCGTCATATGTCTGGGGCTAATTCTTTCAAGCAGGTGGCATCCTCAGGCAAAGCAGCCGGAATCCGCCTATCTTTCTCTGTTGAAAGAAGCCTATTCAACGGTAACCAAATCATATGTAGAGAAACCGGACTCCCAGAAGGTTATTCAGAGTATGGTCAACGGAATGCTTGCCTCGCTGGACCCACACAGTGCATATCTTCCCCCCGAACCAGCCCAGGAGATGCAAGTTCAAATGTCCGGTGCCTTCGGCGGAATTGGAATTGAACTTGGCATGAAGGACAACCGTTTGACTGTTATCACTCCTATCGACGACACGCCAGCCTTTCGGGCAGGTATTCAGGCTAATGACCATATCTGGAAAATTGACGGCACTTCAACCAAGGGCATGAATATATCGGCAGCTGTTAAACGTATGCGGGGTGAAAAGGGAACCCCGGTAACGCTGTCAATTCTGCGGGGTGATTCCATCAATCCGCTGACGTTCAAGCTGGTCCGTGACATCATCAAGATAAAAAGCCTCAAATCCC
This sequence comes from uncultured Geobacteraceae bacterium, assembly GCA_942493195.1. Classification (GTDB taxonomy): domain Bacteria; phylum Desulfobacterota; class Desulfuromonadia; order Geobacterales; family Pseudopelobacteraceae; genus CAIPTY01. The sequence goes on from OW818669.1 coordinate 952,704, forward strand.
GTCTCTTGGAACCTGGTATCGGTTTCATCAGAATCTCCATGTTCCAGGAGCGTACCGGCACTGATTTCCGCCAGGCATTGAAAGATTTGAAGACCGCGAGCGGAGGAGATTTGAAAGGACTGGTGCTCGACCTTCGATTTAACCCTGGCGGGGTACTGGGACCGTGCATCGAAGTTGCCAACTGTTTTATCGGAGATGATATAAATAATACTCTGATTGTTTTCACCAAGGGGAGGATGGCCTCTGCCAATCATGACTTCAACGCCACTTTGGGTACTAAAGAACCTCGCTATCCGATAGTCGTACTGGTCAACGGTGGAAGCGCCAGTGCGTCCGAGATTGTGGCTGGGGCACTTCAGGATCACAAACGAGCGATAATCATGGGGAAACCTACATTTGGCAAAGGCTCCGTACAGAGTGTGTTCCCCATGAAGGGGAACGCTATTCTCAAACTTACTACAGCGCGTTACTACACCCCCAGTGGGCGTTCTATTCAGGCCAAGGGAATTGTTCCGGATATCCTGGTGGAAAATATCAAGCCGGTGACTGTAAAGGGCGGTGGGGAAGGGGACTTCAAGGAGAAGGATTTTGCAAATAAATTGAAGCCCGAAGCGGGAACTGAAAAGCCTATGGAAACTGATGCAGGCAGGGGCAACGAGGACAAAAACGTCGCTAAAGATGTAACTACACCCTCGCAGAGCAAGCCGTCCATAGATCCGGAAGCCGCTAAAGATTATCAGCTGCTGCGGGCTCTCGAGCTGTTGCGATCACTGGATATGATCAAGGCCCAGGGATTTAGTGGTACATAGTGCAGATCAGCACATTCCGCGATTGCGGAAAAGGCGCATGAGCAAAACCCCGAGAACGGACAGGCACAAACCGACGCAGAGCAGCAGATATCCGAGTGAACTGGCTTCGCCCAGGCCTGCCAGATAGCGCCCTTTCAGGAGCAGAATCAGGATGACTCCGCCGAAAGCACCTAATCCGCCGATGATGTAGCAGGCAAATGCCACAATTGCCAGTGCAATTCCCTGTTTTTTAGCCACTGTATCTCTCCTTTTTTAATTATCGCTCAGCAGTTCCTGCAACTTCGAACCGATATCCACTTCACGCATCAGTGATTCACCAATCAGAAATGCCTTGGCGCCATCCTTTTGTAGTCGGATGATGTCAGAACGGTTATTGATGCCGCTCTCAGCAACCAACAAGCGATCTGACGGCATCAAGCGGGCCAAGCGGCCTGTGGTGCTCAAATCGGTCTCAAACGTACGCAGATTGCGGTTGTTTACGCCGATCAGCGCACAGTCCGTCTGTAACGCCACTTCCATCTCTGCCTCGTCATGAACCTCCAGCAGCACATCCAGATGAATATCCTTTGCGATTGCATAAAAGTCTCGTAATTGCTGCAGTTCAAGCATTGCTGCTATCAGCAGAATCGCATCGGCCCCTGCGGAACGCGATTCATAGATTTGATAGGGATCACAGATGAAATCCTTGCGCAGGAGCGGTAAAGAAACCGTTTCACGAATCAGTGCCAGAAACCTCAGATGGCCCAGGAAAAATTTTTCATCGGTCAGTACTGATAGGCAGGTAGCGCCGTTGTCTTGGTAAATTTCTGCAATTTCCAGAGGGTCGAAACCCTCGCGGATAACGCCCTTACTGGGCGAACCTTTTTTGACTTCGGCAATGATTGCGGTCCATTCTGACAAAGAAGCCTCGCGAAGATGACGCTCGAAGCCGCGTGGTGTATCTTCCAGATCTGCGATGCGGGACCTCAGCTCATCAACCGAAGCTACCCGTTTGGCGGCTGCGACTTCCTCAACCTTGTGGGAGATGATCTTCCTCAATATATCAGGGGTTTCTGTGCTCATAATCCGCGCTTTCCATTTGAAGTAGTGTACCGCTTTTCAGTTCGATTCATTCAAGATCAGCCGCGGTTCGTCATTTCCGCGAGTTTATCCAGTTGCATGAGGGCCCGGCCGGAGTCGATTGCATCGGCGGCCAGATTGATACCCTCGGCCGGTGTAGCGGCTTTTCCAGCGGCGATCAAGGCATACGCGGCATTCAGCAGGGTGATCTCGCGGCGGGGGCCTTGCTCGCCACTGAGGATTGATTTGACGATTTCGGCATTGGCAGAGGCATCACCCCCCTTGAGGGCAGCCATGTCACAACGTGTCAGTCCGAACTGTTCCGGAGAGACGGTCACCAGTTTGACTCCGTCCCGTGTAACTTCGGCGATCAATGTTTCGCCTGTCAGCGTCATCTCATCCATTCCGTCCGAACCGTTGACAACAAAGCCATGGCGGCATCCCAACTTGTATAAAACACCGGCCAGTTTTTCAACCAGATCTGCACGATAAACACCCATGACCTGGCAGTCGGCACCAGCAGGGTTGGTTAACGGCCCCAGTATGTTGAAAATTGTTCGGATGCCGATTTCGCGGCGTGGGCCGATGGCGTGCTTCATGGCGCCATGCAGGGCCGGTGCGAAAAGAAAGCCAACTCCGATCTCATTTATACAGTTTTCAACGACCTCTGGCTGGACATCCAGATTTACTCCCAGTTTTTCCAATACATCGGCGCTACCACACAGTGATGAGACCGAGCGGTTGCCATGTTTGGCAACTTTTACGCCGCAGGCTGAAACAACAAAGGTAACGGTGGTTGAAATGTTAAAGGTGTTAGTGCCGTCGCCACCGGTTCCGACCACGTCAAGAATGGTTTCCTGGTCGATATTGATATCGTCCCTGTCGATGTCGACAACCCCTTTACCGACACGGATCGGAGTGGCCCGTTCGCGCATGACCCGGGCAGCACCGGTGATCTCTTCGATGGTTTCACCTTTCATGCGCAGAGCTGTTATGAATGAACCGATCTGTGCCGGCGTGCATTCGCCGGACATGATCTGGTTCATAACCTCGATCATTTCACCTTCAGTCAGGTCCTGGTTTTCTACAACCCTGGCAATGGCTTTTTTGATCATGGGATACTCCTTCTTTTTGATTGCAGGAATGAAGCACTGAGCAGTGGTGACGGCCCAGAAATAAAAATGGGGATGTGTGAACATCCCCATGATGGTGGCTTGTATGCTGAATTATCAGGTTGTTACATGCCTTCCTTGATTTTGCGGATTGCTTCCTTGATCATTGTTTCAGCCAGATCAGGCACGATTTCCCAGACAATGCGCTCAATAACCTCTTTCGAAGCCCCGGCTATTGCGGCCCTAAGTTGATCCTCAGACATGGCAGGCAGTGCGGGTGGTGCAACTGCTGTTACCGGTGCGGCTGCAACCGGTGCAGGCGTGACTGGTTCGATAATGGTCGGGGTGAGGTCGATTTCCGGTGTAATAGCCGGAGTAGAGATTTCCATTTCAAAGGCGGTGCTGTTTTCCAGTTCCTGTGCGTCAAAATCGGGTACAGCCGGTTTTTCCGAAGACTCTTCCTGGAATTCGAAGGTTTCTTCTTCCACCGGTATCCACTGTGAACCGGTTTCGTCTCCGGCTTTTTGGTCAACAGCCGTTGCGGTTTCCGGCTCATCGTCGGCAACTTCAAAGGCTGTTGCATCGAAGGCGGGTGCTGCCTCTTCAGGTGCAGTGAAAGCTCCCCATATGTCGTCGGCTGCGACCGGCTCAGCTGGTGCCGCAGACGGCTCAAGGTCGAATTCGATGGGAGCAGGTCCGGAGTCAGGTGCAGCAACTACAGCGGGAGCAGCCCCGGAACGGGAGGCGCCCAGCTCGCAGAGTTCTTTGACCTTTGTAATGATTTGTTGCGATTCAAAAGGTTTAGCCAGGAAATCGTCGGCACCGCAGCTTTTGGCCTTGTTTTCATCAAATGGTTCGAAGGAACCGGTGAGGAGTAGAACCGGTTTTGCAGCCAGTGCCGGTGTCGCCCGGATTGCTTCGCATACCTCGTATCCTGACATGCCGGGCATGAGGGCGTCGATGAGTAGAACATCGGGGTCCAGTTCCCGTGCCTTTTCGACAGCGGCCTTGCCATTATCCACCACGGTGAGGGCGTATTCTTCGCCCCCGAAAATGATGCCGACCACCTTCTGAATGGTGATACTGTCATCGGCAAGGAGAATCTTGATGCTCATGTGCCCCTCCTGATCTCAGTTCTCATATTGGAACGCAAAAAAAAGCTCAAAAAAACTACCATACACGCTGATAACGTGTCAAGTTTTAAGCGGTTCAGGGCTCTTACATATTTTCACGAATGGTGAGGGTATTTCGATCTGCTGAGAAAACCGTTGCGGCAATCGTAGAAATATCACTGCGAAGGCGGTTGATATGACGGATGTCACGGTAATTGAGTCTTACTGTCAGTAGGATTACATACAGGTCGCTTTGTGGATCGATCCAGATCGAAGACCCGCTGTAGCCGGTATGTCCAAAGGATTCTTCCGAGAAAAAACTGCCCCGGGGTGATGAGTACGGGGAGATCATATCCCAACCCAAGCCGCGGATTACACGGCCGTTGCTGTAAAAATAGGGGGCGGTCATCTGTGTCATAACCCGCTCGTTAAAAACTGATATGCCATGCAGTTTGCCCTGGTTAAGCATCATTGTGGCAAAGCGAGAGAGATCTGCGGCGCTGCTGAATAAACCGGCGTGACCGGCCACTCCCCCTAGAAGACGTGCATTTTCATCCTGGACGACACCAATCAGTTGCTCGTTGGCGGCTCCGACGGTTGAGGCTATGCCGTCGCTCTTGTCGTGAGGGGGGAGAAACATGGTATCGCCCATACCCAGCGGACCGTAGAAGTTTTCGCGGCAGTAGCGGTCAAGCGGGATGCCTGAAGCCCGTTGAATAAGTTCTGCCAGCAGTATGAAATTTATATCTGCGTAGCGGAAGCTGGAACCGGGAGTCCTGGCGTTTTTCTGGTGTCCTGTTTTCTGGATGGCCGTTTTAAGGGGGGTCGCGCTGTTGAATGAAATGTCATTGAGCCCGGATGAGTGGGTCAGGAGATTGAGGATGGTGATGTCCTCCCGATCCGTCCCATCAAATTCAGGAAACCAGCGGCTAAGTGGATCAAGCAGGGTGATGCGACCCTCTTCCAGAAGTTTCATGATGGCCGGGGCGGTGGCAACCACCTTCGTCAGCGACGCTACATCGAACATCGTGCGGTCATTGGGTGGAGGGGAATCGAGCGAAAAGCCCGCCCTGCCACGTGTTGCCGTGTAGATGACCCCGGAACGGTTACCGATAACGGCAATGCCGCCATTGATCAATCCTTGGGAAACAGCCCGTTCAAGCATAAAATCGATGTTGGTGGCGCGGCCGGCATCCAGAAGCTCATCCTCAGCTTGGAGCGGTAGAGGCAGACAGGACAGAAGGGTCAGTACGGTAATACAGAGGGCAAGCAGGTGGATACCGTACGATTTAAACATCCGGGCGACTGGTTCAACCAGGTCAGGTTTTGAAGTGCGGTGTGATGGCATTACACCACTATGATCAGGTGCGATAATCGGCATTGATGCTGACGTACTCGTGTGACAGGTCGGATGTGTAAACAGTTGCTGAGCCGTCGCCAAGTCCCAGGTCAACGGTGACGGTAAACTCTTTCTGCTGAAGAACTGCGGTGCCACGCGACTCGGCGTCGCCGCCGGCAAAGACCCCCTTCGAGGCCATACAGACGTCGTCAAAGCAGAGTGAGAGCCTGGCCTGGTCAACGACAGCACCGGAGTAGCCCACCGCCGCAAAGATACGACCCCAGTTGGCATCCTGACCAAAAAATGCGGTCTTGACCAGGCTGGAATTGGCTATCGCCAGCGCCGCCCGTTTTGCATCCGTATCGCTGACGGCACCGTTCACTCGTATCTGAACGAATTTGGTGGCGCCTTCTCCATCCTTGACGATTTGTTTGGCCAGGGAGAGCAGCACGTCATGCAACAGATTCTGAAAGGCCCCTCCCTCCGGGGTTCCAGCTGTAATGGCAGGATTACCGGCCTGTCCGTTGCACATGATCAGGCAGGTGTCGTTGGTGGACATGTCACCATCCACCGTAATGGCATTAAATGAGCAGTCAACGGCGTTTCGGAAGGACTGCTCCAGAAAGGCCGGTTCCACATTGGCGTCACTGATGATGAAAGAGAGCATGGTGGCCATGTTGGGCATGATCATGCCGGCCCCTTTAGCGATACCGGCAACGCAGTAGCTGATTCCGCTGGCCTGACCGCTGCGTGCCTCCATTTTTTGAAAGGTGTCGGTGGTCATGATGGCTTGGGCGATATCATCAAGTGTGCCGGACGCTAGACCGTTAATCAGGGCAGGAATTGCCGCCTTGATGCGGTCGGCCGGCATCTGGACGCCGATGACGCCTGTGGACGAAACCTGCACGGCTTCGTCGGCGATGCCGAGTCCTTCCGCCACCAGATGTGTCGTTTCGCGTGCTACTACCATTCCATTTTCACCCGTACAGGCGTTGGCGTTGCCACTATTGACCAGCAGCGCCTGGGCTGAGCCGCTCTTGATGCGCTCGGCCGAGAGTAGTACCGGTGCCGCCTTGACCGAGCTCAAGGTGAAAACGGCACAGGATGCTGCCGGCACTTCCGAGTATATCAGGGCAAGATCCTTGCGTCCGGGCTTCTTTATGGCTGCCTCGACGGCCGAAAACTGAAATCCTTTGATGTCCATTGTAAAACCTCATAAAAGCTTTCAACACAGAGTCACAGAGGGCACAGAGAAAATCAGGAGAGATTCTAGACAAATTTAGAATTTGTTTTGATTTCCTCTTTGTGTAACTCCGGCTTTTCTCCGTGATAATGCTTTTGATTTTAATTCATCATTTTCCGCAGCACTTCTTGTACTTCTTGCCGCTGCCGCAGGGACAGGTGTCGTTGCGCCCGGCAACCTTCTGGCTTTTGGCCGGTTCCTGGTGCTGCGCTTCCTCGTTGGAGAGGTTGAAAACCAGTTTTTTGCTGCGCTGCTGTTCCTCGATTTCCTCCACTTCGTCGGGATGTTCTACCTGTACCCAGTAGATGCGCTCCACAACCTCTTCGCGAATCCTGATGATCATCTCCATGAAACAGTTGTAAGCTTCTTTCTTGTACTCCTGTTTCGGGTCTTTCTGCCCGTAGCCGCGCAGACCGATGCCTTCCTTGAGATGATCAATGTTCAGAAGGTGGTCTTTCCAGTGGGTGTCGATGGCCTGCAGCATCATGACCTTGATCAGGTGGTCGAGCAGTTCATCGCCCATCTCCCCGGCCCGGGCTGTGAGGATAGCGTGGGCCTGTTCGCGCAGAGTGTCACGGAAATTATCGGGATTGAGGCGATTCAGCACATCGCGCGGCAGGTCCAGCTGCAGATTGAAGCATTTGAAAACCGTGTCGGTCAGCCCCTGGAGATCCCACTCGGCCGCCGCTGTTTTTTCGATGCAGTAGGAAGCGGTGATTTCATCTACGGTTTCATCCAGCATTTCCATGAAACTTTCACGGATAGCCTGGCCGGCCAGAATCTCACGACGCTGGGTGTAGATGACCTCACGCTGCTTGTTCATGACATCGTCGTAGTCAATCAGATGCTTGCGGATTTCAAAGTTGTGGGCTTCGACCTTTTTCTGGGCGTTTTCGATGGAGCGGGTGATCATGCTGTGGGTAATCGCTTCACCCTCCTCGATTTTGAGGATGTCCATGATCTTGGCAACCCTCTCGGAACCGAAGATCCGCAGCAGATCGTCCTGGAGCGACAGGTAAAATTTGGATGAACCGGGATCGCCCTGACGGCCGGAACGGCCGCGCAGCTGATTGTCGATACGGCGGGATTCGTGGCGCTCCGTGCCCAGTATGTGAAGGCCGCCCAGTTTGATGACTTCATCGTGTTCGGCGGCACATTCGGCTTTGTACTGCGCCAGAATGGCCTGGTATTCTTCCTCGCTGGCATCCGGATTGGACTTGCGCCACTGTTTGGCAAGCGCTTCGCCATTGCCCCCCAGGAGGATGTCGGTACCACGGCCGGCCATGTTGGTGGCGATGGTGATGGCCTTCAGACGTCCGGCCTGGGAAACGATCTCGGCCTCTTTCTCGTGCTGTTTGGCGTTCAGAACCGTGTGCGGGATGCCTTGGCGCTTGAGCAGTTCCGAAAGAACCTCGGACTTCTCGATGGAGATCGTGCCGACCAGGCAGGGTTGCCCCACTTCGTAATGCTCCTTGATGTCTTCGATGACGGCATTGAACTTCTCCATTTCGGTCTTGTAGATGACATCCGGGAAGTCGGGGCGCAGAAGCGGGCGGTTGGTGGGGATTACCACGACGCTGAGTTTGTAGATCTTGTGAAATTCCTCTGCTTCCGTATCGGCTGTTCCGGTCATGCCGGACAGCTTGGCATACATGCGGAAATAGTTCTGGAACGTAATGGTGGCCAGGGTCTGGTTCTCATTCTCGATCGTGACCCCTTCTTTGGCCTCTATGGCCTGATGCAGGCCGTCGGACCAGCGGCGACCGGGCATAAGGCGGCCGGTAAACTCGTCAACGATCATAACCTCGCCGTCTTTCACCACGTAATCCACGTCGCGTTTGTACATGGCATGGGCGCGCAGCGCCTGCTGGGTGTGGTGCAGGAACTCGATATTGCGGGGATCGTAGAGGTTGTCGACTTTCAGCAGCTTTTCTACCTTGAGAACCCCCTTTTCGGTCAGAGTGGCGCTCTTGGCTTTTTCGTCAATGGTGAAGTCGCCGCTGTAAGCCTTGCGCTTGCCGGAGAGGGTGTTGGCTTCCACGTCATAGGCCTCGCCGCGTTCCAACTGCGGGATAATGCGGTCAATGATGTAGTATTTGTCGGTGGAATCCTCCGTCGGACCGGAGATGATCAGCGGAGTTCTGGCCTCGTCGATCAGGATGGAGTCGACCTCGTCAACAATGGCGTAGTTGAAGCCGCGCTGTACGTAATCTTCCAGAGAAAATTTCATATTGTCGCGCAGGTAGTCGAAGCCGAATTCGTTGTTGGTGCCGTAGGTGATGTCGGCGGCGTAGTTTTCACGACGCTGCTCATCCTCGACGCCATGCACGATTACACCAACGGTCAACCCCAGGAAACTGTACAGACGTCCCATCCACTCCGAGTCGCGCCGTGCCAGATAATCATTGACCGTGACGACATGCACACCCTTGCCGCTGATGGCATTCAGGTAGGCGGGCAGGGTGGCCACCAGGGTTTTACCTTCACCGGTTTTCATCTCGGCGATCTTGCCTGAATGCAGGACCATGCCGCCGATCAGCTGCACATCAAAATGCCGCATTCCAAGAATACGCTTGCTGGCCTCACGGCATACGGCAAAGGCTTCCGGCAGCAGGGCATCCAGTGATTCTCCCTTGGCATGGCGTTCCTTGAATTCAGCGGTTTTCCCCCGCAGCTGCTCATCGTCCAACGCCGCCATGGAAGATTCCAGAGCATTGATTTTAGCGACGATCGGCCAGAGTTTTTTGAGCTCGCGCTCATTTTTGCTGCCGATGAATTTCTTGATGATGGAACTGAACATGCACTTCTCCAGGAGGTGAATTTGATTAAAAAAATAGCTAACGAAACTAGCACAAATCATGAAGGGACTCAATAAAAAAGGGGAAAAATCTTTGGCTGTCGGACTGTGTCGGCTGCCGGGTGTCCGGCATTGCGTATACATGCGTGCCGCTTGAAAAATAGCAGGAGAGGGGTATAAGTACAGTGCACGTACATCCCGAAACAGGAGACCGGCATCATGTCCTTGATTATAACAACCCACAGCGATCATATCGGAACCATCACCCTCAACCACTCTGAGACCCGTAACAGTCTTTCCAACCAGTTGCTGAATGAACTGATCGAGGCTCTGGAATATTTTGAAAAACGCAAGGCCCGGGCTGTCATCATTCGGGCTGCCGCGGGCGTCAAAGTCTGGTCTTCCGGTTTTGATATCAATGAACTGCCGGTTTCCGGGCGCGATCCGTTATCGTACAACGATCCGCTGGAACAGGCCCTGCGGGCAATCCAGCTTTTTCCTGCACCTGTGATTGCAATGATCGAAGGGAGTGTCTGGGGCGGTGCCTGCGATCTCTCCTTTATCTGCGATATCGCCATCGGCTGCCCGACGGCGGCCTTTGCCATCACGCCGGCAAAAATCGGTGTCCCCTACAACTCCACCGGTATTCTGCACTTCATCAACGTGGTCGGGCCGCGCATGACCCGCGAAATGTTTTTTACCGCCAAGCCGATTGATGCTGAGCGTGCATTGCAGGTCGGAATCCTGAATCATCTGGTGCCGACCGATGAACTGGAGGCCTTCTGTTATGCCATGGCGGCCCAGATTGCTGAAAACTCTCCGCTGGCAATTGCCGTCATCAAAGAACAATTGCGGCTTTTAGGGAACTCACATCCCCTCAGTCCCGAAACCTTCGAGAGAATCCAGGGGCTGCGCAGGAGAGCCTATGACAGTGCCGATTATGTTGAAGGCAAGAATGCCTTCTATGAGAAGCGTAAGCCGGTGTTCAAGGGGGAGTAGTTTTTGTGATCTGTTACACGTGATTGCGCAGCATCAGCTCGGCGGGGTGGGGCAGCAGATAAACCTGCTGCTTCAGGTAGGTCTGATCGAATTTTCTGACATAGTGCTTCAGCAGGGTTAACGGTACCAGCAACGGCACCAGTTGGTGGTGATACTGGGTGATGGTCTCCAGCAGTTCCTCCTTTTCGGCGGCGATCAGCTGCTTCTTGAAATATCCCATGATGTGCATGAGGACATTGGTGTTCTTTTTGGTCGTTGCCTGAAAGGCCAGTCCCTTCATGAACTGTTCTTCGTAGCGCTGTAGCAACTCCTGCATGCCAAGCTGCTTGCCGTGAGCCACCAGCACCCCCATTTCGCGGTAGATCTGGGGTGAATGGGCCATCATCAGTAGTTTGTGGCGCGAGTGAAACTCCACCAGGCTGCCCATATCCGGTTTTTCCTGCAGGAAATCTTTCCAGCGGCGATAGCAGAAAATACGTTCGATGAAATTTTCACGGAGATCCGGATCATTCAGGCGCCCCTCCTCTTCCATGGGCAGCAGGGGAAAACGGCGGGCCACCGCGGTGGCAAACAGGCCGCTGCCGTTTTTTTTAGGCATACCCTTTTCGTCGTAGACCTTGACCCGGTAGAGCCCCGAGCTGGGCGAATCCTTCTTGAAAATGAAGCCGCACAGATCTTCACCGGCGAGTTCCTCTGTTTTTGATGCACAGAATGCCAGCATCTGGTCGGTCTTGTCGATGCGGGTTTGGCGGGTCATCAGGCGGGGCTTGGCAGGGTCTCCTTCCAGTCGCATGGCCTCCCGGGGGGTGCTCATTCCGCAACCCACCTCCGGGCAGACCGGCAGAAACGAGAAAAAACGCCCCAGTGTGTCGGTGATGTAGTGATCGTGCTTGTGCCCGCCGTCATAGCGGACATGTTCCCCCAGCAGGCAGGCGCTGACACCGATTGTTATGGGGAACTCCATTTCCTATTTGTCCTTGCGCGGTACAACGACGATTCCTGATTCAGTAATGGTATAGCCCATGGCGCGATCCGCGGTTTCGTCGTATCCGATAGTGGTTCCATCAGGAATAACCACATTCTTGTCAATAATTGCCTTCCTTATTTTTGTGTGCCGGCCAACGGTGACATTTTCGAAGAGAATTGAATCCTCAATCAAACTGTAACTGTTGACCTTGCAGAGCGGACCGAGAATGGAGCGCCGTACGGTGCTGCCGCTGGTGATGCAGCCGGCACAGACGTAGGAGTCAATGTTGGCGCCTCGGCGATTTTCGTCATCAAAAACGGTCTTGGCAGGCGGCAGATTGCCCTGGTTGGTCAAGATCGGCCACTTGTAGTTGTACAGATTCAGCTGCGGAGAGACATGGATCAGATCCATGTTGGCCTCATAGTAGGAGTCCAGTGTTCCCACATCCTTCCAGTAGCCGCGCTCCTCGGCCTTCATGCCGGGGATGACGTTGTCATTGAAGTTGTAGGCAAATATCCGGTCGCCACTTTCCAGCATCATGGGGATGACGTGTTTTCCGAAATCCAGGTCTTCGTGATGTTTTTTCCCTTCCTGCAGAACCTCAATCAGTTTTTTTGTCGAAAAGATGTAGTTTCCCATGGAGGCGAAACAGGTCTCGCGTCCCGGAATCGTTTCCGGCACATCCGGTTTTTCCGTAAAGGCGGTTACACGTGAATCGTCGTCCACCGAGAAAACCCCGAAACGACTGGCCTCCTCCTGGGGCACCTCCAGGGCGGCGATGGTGATGTCGGCCCGGTTCATGCGGTGGTAGTTGATCATCTGGGTGATATCCATCTTGTAGATATGGTCGCCGCCGAAGATGGCCACATAATCGGCATCGGAGGATTCCACAAAGCGCAGGTACTGGATAATGGCGTCGGCCGTACCGCGGAACCACTCCTCGCTCTCGCTGCTGGTCTCGGGCGAGATGGCGACGTAGAATTCACCCAGGCCGGTCCACTTGCCCCAGGATTCACGGATATGCTTGTTGAGGGAGAAGGCCCGGTACTGGGTCAGGATGTAGACCTTTTTGATGCCGGAGTTGAACAGGTTGGAAAGTACAAAGTCGATGATCTTGTACTTGCCGCCAAAGGAGACGCTGGGCTTGGCGCGCCGCATGGTCAGCGGGCTGAGGCGTTCGCCCTTGCCGCCGGCCAGCACCATCGCAATCGTATTTCTGCCAACATTATCCATGGAATACATCAGCAAACCTCCTGAAAGTGGTAGTTCGGTTTCCGGTAAGCCAGATACAGGTGTTAAAAATCACGACAAACAGTAGCACAACCTGCTATAAATGCAAGCTTAGAGCATGATTTCAGCCGGTGAAACCGTGAGAGGTATTCTGAATGCGTTTGGGTTTATGCTGTCTGTTCAAAAACGAGCCGGTTTCCTTCCGGACCACCACTGCAAAGGCTCTGGCGTCAATGGGGCGTGATGAACAGCTCAAAAAGCTCTCCGGTATCTGCCATGACAATGCCCGCAACCTGCTGTTGGCGCTGGATACCGTGCAGCGCCTGGGAATCGGTGCCTTCCGGATCATGTCGCCGCTCTTTCCCCGCATGACCCATCCGGACGTCGGCTACCGGTTGGAAGATCTGCCGGAAGGTGAAGAGATCTCCCGGCGGCTGGATACCATTAAAATCTTTGCCGCTCAGCATGATATCCGTCTCAGTTTTCACCCGGACCAGTTCGTGGTGCTGTCGTCGCCCCATGTGGCGGTGCTGGCCAACTCCATCCAGGAACTTGTCTATCAGGCTGAATTGGCTGAGTTCGTGGGCGCCGATGTCATCAACATCCATGGTGGCGGTGTCTATGGCGATAAGGTCTCGGCCCTGCAGCGGTTCAGTCGGGTGTTTCCTGATCTGCCGGACGCCGTCCGGAGCCGGTTAACTCTGGAGAATGATGATATCAGCTATACGGTGCGGGATCTGCTGCCGGTCTGTCAGCAGCTCTCCATTCCGCTGGTCTATGATGTCCATCACCATCGCTGCAACCCGGATGGGCTTTCGGTCGAAGAGGCCACCCGTATGGCAGCCGAAACCTGGGTGCGGGCCGGGCGTGAACAGTATTGTCACATCTCTTCGCCCAGGTCGGGGCGGGGTGGCGGCAATCCCAAGCCGCACGCCGATTACATCGATCCTGCCGATTTCCCGGAGTGCTGGCGGGGACGGCAGATGACCGTGGATGTGGAGGCCAAGGCCAAGGAACTGGCGGTGCTCAGATTGATGAAGGAGCTTGACAAATGATCGGAATAACAGGACGGACACTTCGGAGGACACTCATCATGGGACTCTATACCGGCCTTCTGGCCGCCTGTGCCGGAAATCGGCCTGAAAATCTCGGGGTGCGGGATGGCGCACTGGCAGCCTGCCCGGCATCGCCCAACTGTGTGTCCAGTAAGGCTGCCGATCAGCAGCACCGTATTGCTCCGCTGCCCTTTGCCGATCAACCAGAAGCGGCCTTTGCACGTTTGAAAAAGCTGCTGCAGCAGCGTCCCGACACAACGGTCATTGAAGAACGCCCAGGGTATCTGCGGGTCGAAATGCGGACGACACTCTTCGTTGATGATGCCGAATTTCTGCTCGATGCTGAACGGCAGGTCGTTCAGGTACGCTCCTCATCCCGCCTCGGCTACTCCGACCTGGGGAAAAACCGCAGCCGCATGGAAGAGATCCGTCGTCGGTTTACTGCTGCAGAAGAGCAGACACCCGCCCGTTAAAACCCGTTCTCCGTTGATAGTCGTATACTGTTTGTTGGTATAATCTGGCCCTCTCCTTGCTTGGAATTGACTCCCCCGGCGGCATTCCTGCGCCGCCCCGGGGAGTTGATATTCCAGTGTTTCCGGGAGTTGTCCAGCCGTGTCAGTCAGTTCCGATGAAATCTCAGCCTTTGCCATCTTCGATGGTCTCTCTTCCAACGAACTCCAACGCATCGCCATCCGCCTCAATAAATGTGTCTTTTTGTCCGGCGTGGTCATTTTGGCCAAGGAAGCCCCGGTGGATGCGCTGTATGTCATCCTTTCCGGCAGGGTGCGGGTCGAACTGCAGGATCAGGCCGGACAGATTCTTAATCTCACGGAACTGGGGCCGGGCAGCACGGTCGGCGAGCGGGCCATTCTCACCGATGAACCGCGTACGGCCAATGTCCGGGCCATCAATGATGTGCAGGTCGCCCGCCTTGCGCGCAGGGATTTCGAAGCATTGCTGCACGAAACACCGCAGCTGTACGCCAACCTCTGCCGCACCCTGGCCCGCCAGCTGGGGAGCTGGGCTCAGCGACATCAGCGCGAGGAGCGTGAACACCGCGAGGTGATCACCAATGTCATCGGCTGGCAGTTGCTGCCAGAGTTTGGCGCATTCCCGGGCAATTCCCCCTGGGTAAAGGAGTTGAACGAACGGCTGGAAATGCTGGGGCGGGTCCGCCGCCATGTCCTGATCACCGGTGAGCCGGGGACCTGGAAGGACCTGGCAGCCCGTTTGATACATTTTCACAATGATACTCCCTGTCCGGTCCTGTTTCTGGACTGTTCCTCGCCCCCGCCGGTGATCGGTAGTGAAAATCTGGACACGAGCGCCACCCGTGATTCGCTGCTGCTTGAAATCGCCCAGGAGGCGGCCCTGTTCGGACATGCACCTGATGCCGCCGTATATGCCAGACGGGTGCGGCGCGGTATGCTGGAACTGGCGGCCGGCGGTGACATCATTCTACGCAACATCGACTGCCTGACTCCGGCGGTGCAGGAACAGCTGACCGCCTTTATGGCCAGTGGCCAGTTCAAGCGCCGGGGGGACGATCGGCTGCGCAGCGCCCAGGTAAGGATTATCGCCACCAGCAGCGAAAACCTCCATGGACAGGTGGCGGCCGGCCAGTTCAGCCCCGCTCTCTTTGATGCCCTCACTACTGAAATCATTGAAATGGCCCCGCTGCGTGACCGCAAGAAAGACATCCCCGTCATCGCCCGCAGTCTGCTGAAAACTCTCAACGCCAAGCACCACAAGCAGGTGCGCCGCATCTCCCAGGACGGGCTCAACCTGTTGGTGGATCATGACTGGCCGCTGAACGGCAGCGAACTGTATCAGGTCATCAGCCGTGCCGTGGTGGTCTGTAATGATGACGAAATCCTGCCCGAACATATCTATCTCCAGGGACAGCCCTTCGGAGACGGCCGCTTCAATCTGCTGGCACTTCCGTTTGTGGAGAAGATCGCCCGGCGCCCCGACTTTCCACGCATCCTGCGCTGGAGTACCGTGCCGCTGCTGCTCCTGATCATGTTGTACACCTTCCGTGGGCCGCTCTTCGACAATGCTGCCAATCTGGCGGTCTGGACGCTCTGGTGGCCGGCACTGCTGCTGACCGCCTTCCTGTTTGCCCGAGGCTGGTGCAGCTACTGCCCGTTGGAGGCGATCGGCGAGTTTGTCGGCGCCAAAACCCGCGTAACACGGGAACCTCACCATTGGCTGCGGCGCTGGGGGGCGCCGGTCAGTCTGGCCGGACTGGTCTTTATACTGCTGATAGAACAGGCCACCGGCATGTTCTCCCACGCCTTTGCCACCGGGCTGCTGCTGTTCGGGCTCCTGGCTGCCACCGTCTCTGCCGACATCTTTCTGGGACGGCGGGGGTGGTGCAAATTCCTCTGCCCCCTGGGGCGGATTGTTAGCCTGGTGTCGCGCATATCCCTGCTGGAGATGCGCAGCAACCATAACGTCTGCGTCAGCCGCTGCCGGGTGGATGACTGCGTCAAGGAGAAGGGCTGCCCGATGGGGCTGCATCCCACCGGTATCGACAACTCCGATCACTGCGTGCTCTGTCTCAACTGTGTGCGCAACTGTCCGCACCACTCCATGCAGCTGGACCTGCGCAACCCGGCCTGGGGGCTTTTCAACAAGGCCCGTCGCGGATTTTATGAAGCGCTTTTCAGCGTAACCCTGGTGGGTGCTATTATTGCCGGGAAGGGCACGCCGCTCCTGTCAGGGCGCTCTCTGGAGGTCTTCCCCACAACGCTCTGGAGCGTGCGCGAATCCCTGCTGGCCCTGGCCATTGTGTTCTGCTTTACCGGGCTGGCTCTGGTCGTGTCGTTGGGGAACCGCGACATGCGCTGGAAAAATGTGTTCACCATCTGCGGCCTGGCCTACCTGCCGCTGGCGATAGCCGGGCTGTTCATGGTTTATTTCCGGGCCCTGGTAGAGGGTGGGGCGCAGCTGGTGCCGCTGCTGCTTGCTGCAACCGGGCTAGAGCGCTGGCTGGATGCGTCTGCATTGACGCCGGAACTGGGTACCCTGCGGCTGCTGATCTACCCGCTGCTGATCTTGGGAGGGATCTTCTCATGGATGGTGCTTGGTAAACTCCAGCGCCAGTACCGGCTCAGCCCTGCCGGACTGATCGGCCATCGGCTGCTGATCCTTTTTGCCACTGCGGTTTTCCTGCGGGTACTGTGACAACAAAAGCATCTTTTCAGCAGGGTGGTGAAAATGTTAGACTGCTCCCCTCATCCGGCCTGTGGCCACCTTCTCCCAGGGGGAGAAGGGATGTATCAAAAAACAGTAACCTAATTTTAATATCAGGAGACAGAACATGCTCAACCTCACCATCAATCAAACCACCTGCACCCGCTGCGGCGAATGCGTTGCCGATTGCCCCTCCCGGATCATTGCCATGGCGGACGGCGTTCCGACCATCCTTCCGGAAAAGGAAGGTATGTGCTACCGCTGCCAGCACTGCCTGATGATCTGCCCGACCGGTGCCTTGTCCATTCTGGGAATCAAACCTGCCAACAGCAAGCCGCTGCGTGGTAACTTTCCAGACCCGGATGCGTTGGAAATCCTCATGAAGGGTCGTCGTTCCGTTCGGCGCTACAAGCCGGAAAACCTCGATCCGGAGTTGATGCAGCGCCTGCTGGATGTGGCCAATCATGCCCCCACCGGCATGAACTCCCGCGATGTCCTCTTTACGGTCGTGGATGATCGGGAAAAACTGGCGAAGCTGCGTGATACGGTCATGACCGGTATCGGAAGTCTGGTGCGTGAGCAGGCACTGCCGGAGGGGATGGAGTTCTTTGCCGACTTTGTCCGGGTCTGGGAGGAAAAAGGGGCCGACATCCTCTTTCGGGGGGCACCGCACCTGTTGATCACCTCGGCTCCGCGCGACGAAGCATCGCCGGTGCCGGACTGCCTGATCGCGCTCTCCTATTTTGAACTGTTCGCCCAGAGTCTGGGTGTCGGTACGGTCTGGAACGGCCTGACCAAATGGGCCATCAACGACCTGCTCCCCGGAACCCGCCTGCAGCTGGGAATCCCTGAGGATCATGTCATCGGCTATGTCATGTCCTTCGGACTTCCGGCGCTTCAGTTCCATAGAACCGTGCAGCACGGGGCTGCCAGGGTTAACCGGGTGATGTGGGCTTGAAACGTGAAAAATCACCTTTACAACCGCCGGATTGTCGATTATGACGGTAGCCATGTCCTCTCATGAAACCCCACAGAATGCAGATACTGCGAAGGCTCTCAGGGTTCTGGCCGTCGATGACGACGGGATCTCCCTGCGTGTTCTGTCAGGTTGCCTGAAACACTTCGGATATGATGTCACGGGTGTGACCGGCGGGCAGGAGGCCTTGTCAGTTCTCGATACATCCAGTTTCGACCTGATTGTCTCTGATCTGAACATGCCGGACATGAACGGAATCCAGCTGCTGGAAGAGGTGCGCCGCCGCTCCGCGTTGATCCCCTTTATCGTCGTAACCGCCTGCGGCAGTATCGAGAGCGTTGTGGAGGCTATGCACTGCGGGGCATCAGACTACATTGAAAAACCGATCAGCGCCGACAACCTCAAGTTGACGATTCAACGCGCCCTCCAGCATTACCAGGCCGTTTCGGAAAACCGGGCGGTCCGGGCCTATCTCCATGACCGCTATACCTTTCACAACATCATAACAACCTGTCCCGCCATGAAGGAGACCCTGCAGGTTGCCGCCAGGGTGGTCGCCGCTCCCCGCACCAGTGTTGCCATCTATGGCGAAAGCGGGACCGGCAAGGAGGTTCTGGCCCGGGCCATTCATTTCGCCTCCCAGGGGCTGCCGGGGAATTTCGTAGCCGTCAATTGCGCTGCCATACCGGAATTATTGCTTGAAAGCGAACTGTTCGGCCATGTGCGCGGCGCCTTCACCGGGGCCGACAAGGAGCGGGATGGGAAGTTCTCCCAGGCCAGGGGGGGCACACTGTTTCTGGATGAAATCGGCGACATGCCGCCGATGCTGCAGGCAAAACTGCTGAGGGTGCTGGAAGAGAGGACTTTTGAAAAGGTTGGCTCGAACCAGTCGATCTCCGCCGAGTTCCGGGTGGTGGTTGCCACCCACCGCAACCTGGCGGAGATGGCACAGCGCGGCGAGTTTCGTGAAGACCTGTATCACCGTATCAACGTCGTTCCGCTGGTGATCCCGCCGCTGCGGGACAGGATTGAAGATATCCCGCTGCTGGTGGAACATTTCCTGGAACAGTTCAGAACCCACCAGGGGAAGTCGCTGCCGGGCATATCAAAAAAGGCCCTGGGTCTGCTGACCTCCTATTCCTGGCCCGGCAATATCCGCGAACTGCGCAACGTTCTCGAATACGCAGCCATTCTGGTTTCCGACGAACTGATCCGCCCCGAACATCTGCGTCTGCAACACGCCCCTGTAGCGCTCTCCCATCCGCCCGTCAGCGAGTTCTATATCGACCTGAATGAAGGGCTGTCCCTTGAATCCATCACCGAGCGGGTTCTTGAGCTGACCCTGCAGCGCTGCAGCGGCAATAAATCCCAGGCCGCAGCCCTTCTGAAGGTCGATCGAAAGCGTTTTTATCGCTAACCCTTTAAAATGCATTTGAAACACGGTGGCACAGAGAACACAGAGTAAAATCTGATAGTTATAAGATAAACAATAAGTTTTCTGGTTCGCCAAAAATGTTTTTCTGTTTTAACCCTTAAGCTTTTGGCTTCTCTGTGTTCTCTGTGGCTCTGTGTTATTGAACTGCCGTTTTTGGGTTAAAGTGTACCATCCCGCCACACTCTGTTCCTTTTTGTCCCACATTTTCCCGCTTGAAAATCCGTAAACTTCTGATATCTCTTCATTAGAAATTTTGGCACCGTTCGTGCTCTATCTCCATCATTTCGCCGGATACTAAGATTAGTGTTCCATTCGGGGACAGTGCAGGGAGAAACGGAATGTCGCAAGAATCCATAGAACGATTTCTGGGCAGGGTTATCACCGATGAACGCTTTCGGGAGAAAGCCCGATTCTCACTTGACCAGTGCTGTTCTACGGAAGGGTACAGCTTTTCGCCCTCCGAACGGACACACCTGGCCAAACTTGATTTCAGGCTGATGGGCTTTGTGGCAACGACCCTGGACGGGGAAATCCTGCGCACCTGAGGCGGCTGGTCCGCTTGACCGGAAATGAGAATATGTACGGGTATGGAGGTCTGTGAGAAGAACAAATCTTACAGCAATCATGGTTAAAGGAGATACGCAATGATCCGAATACTTGTGACATGTTTGGCAATTTATGTGGCAACGGCGGGAAACATATATGCCGCTGACAATTATCTGCTTGGCGACTGGGCCGGATTGAGGCCTGCGATGGAGCAGAAAGGGATCACTGCAGAGGCTGTCCTGACTACGGATTTTCTTTACAATACCCACGGCGGAGCCAAGAGAGACGGAGCCATACTCGGAAATATGGATTTGACGTTCAAGCTGGATACGGCCAAGGCTGGCTGGTGGCAGAATGGAACTTTGTTCCTTTATTTCCTCGGTAACTTTGGTTCCAACACCCCCATGTCTGAGATTGTCGGAGATGTTCAGACAAGCAGTAACATCGAGGCAAATCATGCAGTCAAGCTCTATGAGGCTTGGTACGAGCACCGGTTTAACGATGGCCGAATCTCGATTCTTGCCGGTTTGCACGACTTTAACTGCGAGTTCGATGCTCTCGAATATGCCTCGTTGTTCATCAACAGCTCCTTCGGAATCGCCCCTGACATTTCTCAGGTTGGTCCTTCCATCTTTTCCAGCACCGCCCTGGGGGTCAGGCTGAAAGTTCAGCCGACTGAATCAAGCTACCTTATGGCGGCGCTCTATGATGGCGTGCCGGGTGACCCCGACCATCCGAAGCGCACGGCAATTATCCTGAAAAAAGATGACGGCGTCTTCACCGCCGTCGAGGCGGGGCTGTTGGCCGGGCAGCCGTGCGGGAAAGAATATTTCAAGTTCGGCGCCGGAGCCTGGCTGCACACGGCTAACGTTGAAAGCTTCGACGGGCGGCAAAATGATGAGAATCACGGATTCTATTTCATCGCCGAAAAAACCCTCTTTTCAGAAAATGAGGACGGACAGGGACTGGGGGGCTTTGCACAACTCGGCTGGGCAGATGGCGACCGGAATCAGATAGCACGGTACTGGGGGGTCGGGCTTAACTATACCGGTCTCATCCCCGGACGGGATCGGGACAATACCGGTCTTGCTGTGGCAAGCGCCAGAAACGGGCGAAAGTTCATGGAGTACAGTAAAAACGTCGAACTTGCCCCGGTGGATCATACGGAGACAGCCATTGAGCTGACCTATCGGGCCGAGATTCAGCCCTGGCTGTCCATTCAGCCTGATTTCCAATACATCATCAACCCGGGGATGAACCAGTCTCTGAAGAATGCCTTTCAGGTCGGCAGCCGGGTAGAAATTATTTTCTAAAACCCACTTTAATTCGCCGGAATAACGTATGGCTTCATCAATAATCAGTTTCAGAAGGTGTTACGGTTAATCTGAAAAGAAACATAAATCAAAGGCAGGAGAACAGACCATGGCAACAATCAAGTCAAAGATCATCGTTAACGTAATCGTTATTCTGATCACAATTCTGGGGATAGTCGGTATGGAGTATCGCGGCCTCTCTACCCTTGGCAAAATGCAGGATGAAGGAGCCCAGCGTGCAGCAGATGCCGTGTTGGCTGCTAATGCTTCACGGGTCGGACTTTCAATGTATGCTGTAATTGCCGATGCGGTGATAAATCGGGATCTTGAAGAGTCGGCCAAGCTATGGGCAGACACCAAGGAGAGAAACCTCAAGCGCCTTGATGAGGTGGCTAAGGTTGTAGATACCAAGGAAGAGAGGGTGTGGATTGCATCTGCACAAAAAGCTGCCCAAGAAATTGTTGCCATTTATGAAACTAAAACTCTGCCACTGTTAAAATCGACTGATGGCTTGAGTAAAGAGATAAAAGACTTGGATGGTGAGATTGATAAGCATGTAAAGATTGTTCGTGAGGACATGTTAAAGATTGAAGAGTCAATATCCAAAGAGTCGAAAATGGCTGATGAAGAATTTGATGCAGCCAGAAAGTCTACGATTGTTTTGGCCCTTATTATTGGTCTCATCGGTCTGCTGCTTCAGGCCGGTCTGGCCACCTGGTTGATGCGCACCATCATGAAGCCGGTGGATGCCTTGCGCCTGATGCTGATGGACATCTCTCAGGGAGAAGGGGACCTGACCAAGCGCCTGGACGACAGCACCAAGGATGAACTGGCCGATGTCAGTCGCTACTTCAATATTTTCATCGACAAGCTGCGTACCATGATCGGCAGTATCGCCCAGACTTCCGGCCAGGTCGCATCCGCAGCTACACAACTTCAGGCCACCGCCGACCATATTGCCACCGGATCGGAAGAGGTTGCCGCCCAGGCCAGCACCGTAGCAACCGCCGGTGAAGAGATGTCGGCCACCTCTGGTGACATCGCACAGAACTGCCTGATGGCCGCTGAAGGTGCCCAGCGTGCCTCCCAGACCGCCAGCAATGGAGCCGAAATTGTGGAGAAAACCGTGCGGGTCATGGGACAGATTGCAGAACGGGTTCAGGAATCCGCCAAAACCGTTGATAGTCTGGGTGCTCGCAGCGACCAGATCGGCGCCATCATCGGCACCATTGAAGACATCGCCGACCAGACCAACCTGCTGGCCCTGAACGCCGCCATCGAAGCAGCCCGGGCCGGAGAGCAGGGTCGCGGATTTGCCGTCGTAGCCGACGAAGTCCGTGCCCTGGCGGAACGCACCACCCGTGCTACTCGCGAGATTGGTGAGATGATCAAAGCCATCCAGAAAGAAACCAAAGAAGCGGTTGTGGCCATGGAGCAGGGTGTCCATCAGGTCGAAGCAGGCACGGAAGAAGCGGCAAAATCTGGGCAGGCTCTGCAGGAAATCCTTCAGCAGGTCAACGACGTAGCCATGCAGGTCAATCAGATCGCCACCGCCGCCGAAGAGCAGACCGCCACAACCGGCGAGATCTCCAGCAACATGATGCAGATCACCGAAGTCGTCCAGCAGACATCCCAGGGTGCGCACGAATCGGCAACCGCTGCTGCCCAGTTGAGTGGCAATGCCGAGGAGTTGCAGCGATTGGTACGGCAGTTCAAACTTTAGTTTTTCCGTCGCAGAGCGGCGCAATCAACAATTGAAAGGATCGTACAGATGGCATTAATGGCATGGAACACAACCCTGAGTGTCAAGGTGAAGCAGTTTGACGAGCAGCACATGAAACTGGTTGATATGGTCAACGAGCTGCATGACGCCATGAAGGAAGGCAAAGGCAATGTGGCGCTTGGAAAAATTCTGAACGGCCTGATCACCTACACCGCGACCCATTTTGCTGCCGAGGAAAAGCTGATGGCACAGCACGCCTATCCCGATGCCGCTGCCCACAAGCAGGAGCACGAAAAGCTGGTTAAACAGGTTTTGGAGCTGCAGACCAACTTCAAGGCCGGCAAGGCCATCCTGACGCTGGATGTCATGATGTTTCTGAAGGGGTGGCTGGTAAAGCATATCCAGGGGGATGACCGCAAATACGGTGCCTACCTCAATTCCAAGGGCGTCAGCTAGACCGGATCGTAATCCACAATACAAATAGGGAGAAATAAGATGTTGAAGCGTATTTCAGCCGTTTTAGTGATTATCGCAGCAGGTACCATGGGTTTCAATGTGCATCGTTTGTCTGCCGGAGAAAAAGAGGAATCGATCGCCGTTGCCATGGTGGAGTACCTGATTTCGGCCCGGGCCGTGATTGCCCAGAACCAGAAGCTTATCAATGACGCTGCCAAAGGTGATAAGGGTTTTACCCCGGAGGTATATGAACAGCAGGTCAGGGTTGAATTTTTGAACCGTACTTCTGCTGACGTTACCAAATTGGGCAATGATGATTTCGGCAAGGCGCTGGGCGACATTCATCAGTCGGCAAAACAGGTGATTGCAGAGGCACAGCCGCAGATCAACCAGTCCGGCAAGGAGTTCAAGGGCTTCAACCCGGCGGCATTCGGGGCCAGGGTCGGTGCTGCGCTGCAAAAACGCTCTGACGTCAGGATTAAGCAGACCAGTCTTCATTTTCGAGCAACCTATAACCAGCCGGATGAGTATGAGCGGGTGTTGCTGAAAAAATTCGAGACCGGATCGAAAGACCAGAATCATACGGAGGAGACAACGGTAAACGGCAAAAAGGTTCTGCGCCATATGGTGCCGTTGTATATTGCCAAATCCTGCCTGAACTGCCACGGCGATCCTGCCGGTACCACGGATGTGTCCGGTCACAAGCGCGAAGGGTATAAGGAAGGCGAATTGCGGGGCGCAATCAGTATTCTTGTTCCGGTAATCTAAAAAACCTCAAGTGTTAGGGCTCTTCAGGGTTTTGTCCACGTTGGATTTTTAAAAAACCTTGAAGAGTCCGATCCAAAACCTCCGGTAATTTCTCTGATGGCAGGTGGATTGTGTCTATGCACTACTGATCCGGAGAAAACGTTGTGGAAACCTGCCGCCTGCCAGGCTCCCGTCAATCGAGGAAATGCATGAATGTACGTGCAAACCGGCATCTGCTTCGGCAGATTGGTATCACGGCCTGTCTGTCCCTGCTTGGACTGCTTGCCAACATGATCACCCTGCCGGTCGCTTTGAGTGTCTCATTCATTTTCGGCAGCATCTTCAGCATCATTGCCCTGCGCGTTGCAGGGCTGTGGTGGGGTGTTGCCGTTGCCTTTTTGGCCTCCAGTTATACCTTCCAGCTTTGGAACCATCCCTACGCCATCATAATTTTTGTTGCTGAAATCGCCTGGATCGGTTTCGCCCTGAAACGGGGCCGCAGCAATATCTTGCTGATCGATTGTGTCTACTGGCTTGCCCTGGGGGGGCCGCTGGTGGTGCTGTTTTTTGCCGGTGTCATGGGTATGGGGTTCGAAAGCACCGCGATTGTCCTATTAAAACAGTCCCTGAATGGCGTTCTGAATGCCATGATCGCCGGTATTGTCCTTTCCAGTTCCCGCCTCTGTAAATATCTGTTTCAAATCGATAATCCCCCGCTGCCTTATTTTGTGTGGATTTTTAACATGGTGGCGGTTTTTCTGATGATTCCAGCCCTGGGCATGATGGTTTTCGCTAATTATTACGAGACTCGGGCTACGGAACGACGCATTACAGATGAGGTCAGCTATGAAACCAGGGAGACCGAGGATGTGCTGGCCCGCTGGATAGACCGCCGGCTCAATGCCGCCAAATCCGTGGCTGAACTTGGATCGCACAGGCATCCGCAGGCATCGGGCCAGCTGCAGGAAGAGCTGAAACTGGTCCATGATCTGTTTCCTGAATTTCATAATGTCTGGATTGGGGATCCCACCGCTACGACGGTGGCATTTTATCCGCCGGTCAGTCAAAGGAGCGAGTCAACGATCGGTATCAACTACGCCGACCGCGAGTGGTTTCAGGAGATGCAACGCACTCTCAAACCGGTCGTTTCGAATGTGTTCATGGGGCGGGGCGGGGTGTATGTGCCCATTTTCGTTGTCTGTGCCCCGGTTGTAGAAAATGGACGCATGAAGCATTTTGGTCTGGGCACCATCGATCTGAGTTCCATGGAAAGCATCTTCAAGCGGGCCGGAGAGCGCCACGATCTCACCTACACCGTGGTCGATCAGTTCGGAAGTGTGGTGTACAGTACGACGCCTGGAAGAAAGCCGCTTGATCGTTATGTAGACCGGCACAGCGCCCATAAAAAAATTGCACAGGACGTTTACCTGAGGGAACCGGATAAAACCGGCAATCTGAGCGTCATGGAGACCTGGAAGAACTCCAGTTACATTGCCATGCGGCCAATCAACGGCACGCCCTGGACGCTGCTGTCGGAATATCCACTGGCACCGGTGCAACAGCAGTATTACGAGAGCGCTATTCGCAATATGGCGACGGTGTGCGGCATCTTTGCCGTTATGCTTTTCATCGCCTCCATCGTCAGCAGACATCTCACGAATCCGCTCCGGACATTGGCAGAGATTTCCAAGGATATCCCCGGACGGATCGACCGGAAGGAAATCCTCCATTGGCCTGCTGCCAACACGCTTGAGTTGGCCGAACTGACGGATAATCTGAGTACGACCGCAGATGCCCTGTATGGCCGTATCGTCATAACCGAGGAAGCCAACCGACTGCTGGAGGATAAGGTTCAGGAACGTACTGTGGAGCTGATGGATCAGCAGCAGCGGTTGGAAAATATTATTTACGGGACCAATATCGGTACCTGGGAGTGGAACGTTCAGACCGGTGATGTGGTGTTCAATGAACGCTGGGCGGAGATAATCGGGTATTCGCTGGCTGAATTGGCTCCGGTTTCCCTGAAAACCTGGACGGATAATGCTCACCCCGATGATCTGATTCTGTCGGGGATCAAGCTTGAACGGCATTTTAGAGGTGAACTGGAATATTACGAATGTGAATGCCGCATGAAGCACAAGGATGGCCATTGGGTCTGGGTGCTGGACCGAGGCAGGGTTGTTACCCGGTCCGACGACGGGAAACCGCTGGTCATGTCCGGAACGCATCAGGATATTTCTGATCGAAAACGGGTGGAAGAGGTTCTGCGGGAAAGCGAGCAACGCTTCAAGAAGATGTTCCATGATCACAGTGCGGTGATGCTGCTGGTGGAGCCGGAATCCGGCGCGATTATGGATGCAAATCTGGCGGCGGAAAAATTCTACGGGTATCCCCTTGCCGTGATCCGGGACATGTACATTGATGAAATAAACGTTCTGCCCCCCGAGCATATTGCGCGTGAACGACGGAATGTCCTTGCCGGAAACCGGGATTACCTGATTTTTCCCCACCGGATTTCAAATGGCGAGATCCGTACGGTCGAAGTTCATTCAACCTCCATCAGACTTCAGAACACTACCATGCTGTTTTCCATCATCCACGATATTTCCGAACGCGTTCAACAGGAAGAAATGCTGAGGCTGGCAACCGAGCGCGCCGAAGCGGCCAATCGCGCCAAGAGCGAGTTCCTGGCGAATATGAGCCATGAAATCCGCACACCCATGAATGGCGTTATCGGTATGGCCCAGTTGCTTGGGTTTACCGAGTTGACAGCCGAGCAGAAGGAGTATGTCGAGGCGCTCAAGATCTCCGGCAATAATCTCCTGTCACTGATTAACGATATTCTGGATCTTTCCAAGATCGAGGCCGGAAAAATCGGGATAGAAACGTCGGATTTCAGTCTGCAGCACTGCATCAATGACGTCGTCCTAACCCAGCGTCCGCTTTACCAGAGCAAAGGTCTTGCTCTGGATGTGGTGATTGCGCCCGATGTCCCCCATGTTCTGGTGGGCGACCAGCTGCGGGTCAAGCAGATACTTAACAACCTGCTGGGAAATGCGGTGAAGTTTACTTCCAGCGGTGGAATTTCAATTAATGTCCGTTTGCTGGAACAGCATGCCACACATGTAACGGTGCAGATAGAGGTCTGTGACACCGGGATCGGAATCGCTCCGGAGGCGCTTGAAAGGATCTTCAGGCCGTTTGACCAGGAAGATAACTCGACAACCCGCCGGTTTGGCGGCACCGGTCTTGGATTGAGCATCAGCCGGAGCCTTGCCGGATTGATGGGGGGCAGCATCTCCGTTGAAAGTACCCAGGGTGTGGGCAGCTGTTTCCAGATAACAGTGCCATTTGCCTGTCTCAACCAGGATTGCCTGCCGGAGAGCCCGGCCCATGAAAAAAACATGGGAATTGAACTCCCACCGCTGAAGATTCTGATTGTTGAGGATAATCCGACCAACGCCGCACTGGGTATCTCCCTGCTGGGTAAAATGGGGCATTCGCCCGTTTTGGCGACAAACGGCAGGGAATGCCTGACCGCTCTGGATCGGGAGCGCTTCGATCTGATCCTGATGGATATCCAGATGCCGGACATGAATGGCGAAGAGGCGTTGCTGCACATCAGAAAACGTGAGCAGGACGGAGGCGGACACCTGCCGGTTATTGCTTTGACCGCCTATTCCCTGCGGGGTGATCGTGAGCGTTTTCTGGCTATGGGGTTTGACGGATATGTTTCAAAACCGCTGGAGGTCAGCGAATTGATCCGTGAAGTGAAGAGGGTTATGGAACTGTGTGAAAAATTCGCGGATGAAGCGTCAGGAGCAGTATATGGGTAAACTCTTCACCATTCTGGTTGTCGATGACGAACCGATCAATGTTCAGGTTCTGACCGCCGCTTTGAGGGGTACCTACGGGATCATTACAGCCCTGAGCGGAAATGATGCCATCTGTCAGATCAAGGAACACCACCCGGACCTGATCCTTTTGGATGTCATGATGCCGGATCTGGACGGTTTTGAAGTGTGCAGCAGTATTAAACAGGATCCCGCATTTGCGGATATACCGGTTATTTTTTTGACGGCCATGGATTCGATTGAAGCGGAACTGCGCGGGTTGGGGCTGGGCGGCATCGACTATATGACCAAGCCGATCAATATCGACCTGCTCAGAGTGCGGGTGCGCAATCATCTGGAACTGAAGGAGCGCAACGATATCATCAAGGGGCAGCGCGATCTGCTGGAACGGCAGAAGGCAGAGCTGGAGGCTGCCCTGGAGCGCGTCAAACGGCTGGAAGGTGTTATCCCGATCTGTATGCACTGCAAAAGTATCCGCGATGACAATTCCTCCTGGCAGCAGCTGGAAAAATATATCTGCGACCATTCCGACGCCCATTTCAGTCATGGTATCTGCCCGAGATGTATCAAGGAGCATTATCCGGATATTGCCGATGAATTTGAAAGCACGGATCAGAATGCTTCCTGATTATGTGCAGACGTTGAACGGGGCCTGAGTGCCCCGTTTCCGTTTTCAGGACCGTTCAAGTCCTGATTGACATGTGCCTGGTCAGTGATTACGATGGATGCATGCAGATGAGGCACAACCTGATTCCGAATTTCAAAGCTTTTCCCCCCGAGGTGATCATATGACACGACTGTTTGAACCTTTCTCATTGAATGATGTCGGCCGGTTATCAAATCGCACCGTCATGGCCCCCATGACCCGTTCCCGGGCGATCGGCACTATTCCCAACGATCTGATGGCGGAGTATTACGGCCAGCGGGCCGGGGCAGGGCTGATTATAACCGAAGGAACCTCGCCGTCACCCAACGGTATCGGCTACGCCCGTATCCCCGGCGCCTATTCACCGGAGCAGACGGCCGGGTGGCGATTGGTCTCCGATGCAGTGCATGCCCGTGGTGGCAGGATCTTTATGCAGCTGATGCATTGCGGTCGGGTGGCAAGCCTGCTGAATCTGCCGGATGGTGCGGAGTTGGTAGCGCCGTCTCCCATAACTATGAGCGGCATGATGTGGACCGACAGCCAGGGGGAGGTGCCCCATGATCAGCCGCGCGAAATGACCCCGGCCGATATCCGGGCCGCTATCGACGACTATGTGCTCTCCTCCGAGAATGCCATCTCTGCCGGATTTGACGGGGTCGAGGTACATGGCGCCAACGGCTACCTGATCACCCAGTTCCTCGATCCGGGATCCAACCAGCGGGGCGACGCCTACGGCGGCAGCCCGGCCGGTCGCAACAGATTCGCTCTGGAGGTTGCTGAGGCGGTCAGCGCCGCCATCGGGGCAGGGCGGGTCGGTATTCGACTCTCCCCCCATGGCGTTTTCAACGACATGAGTGGCAGCTATGACGGCATAACAGACCAGTACGCGGCATTGGCGGGCGGGCTGGGCAGGCTTGGACTGGCGTACCTGCATCTGGTGGATCATTCGGCCATGGGGGCACCCAAACCCGATCCGGCCACGGTTGCTGCCATGTGCTCCGCGTTCCGTGCCGATGGCGGATGCAATGTCATTCTCTCCGGTGGCTATGATCGCAGCCGGGCCGAGGCTGATCTGCAAAGCGGTGCAGCCGATCTGATCGCCTACGGCCGGCCGTTCATATCCAACCCTGACCTGGTTGACCGTCTGCGGAATGGACAAGCTTTGGCGGAGCCGGACCAGGCTACGTTTTACACTCCCGGCCCGGCCGGGTATTCAGACTATCCGGTTTACAAGGGGTAGGCGACCGCATGGGATACGATGAAATTTCAACGGAAGAGTGGGAAGAACGCTGCCACGGCTGCGGCAGCTGCTGTTTTGAAAAGATCGAGGATGAGCGGGGTACGATTTTCTATTTGATGTCGGCCTGCCGCTACCTGGATCTGGAGACGCGTCAGTGCAAGGTGTATGAAAACCGTTTCATCATCAATCCCTCATGCGTCAAATTGACCCCGGAACTGGTGAAAACCCTGCGCTGGCTGCCGAGGAACTGCGGTTATCTGGCACCGCCGCCTGCTCTGGCACTGCCTGTGCTGCAATCCCGCAAACGCCCGCGCAGAAGAAGGAAGTAGGCAATATCGTGGTATACTGAAGCGGCAGAATCTGTGTGTTGTCATCCCTAAAACCGATAAGGAGTCTGGCCATGTCGAATCGCCGTATTTCCAAGGTTTTCAAAAGCCGTCCCACAATTGAGGGGGCCGGAGTTCATCTCAAGCGCGCCTTCGGGTATTCTCAGGTTCCCCAGTTCGACCCCTTCCTGATGCTGGACGATTTTCACACCTCAAATCCCGACGAATATCTGGCCGGATTCCCCTGGCACCCCCATCGCGGTATCGAGACCATTACCTATGTTTTACAGGGATTGGTGGAGCATGGCGACAGCATGGGCAACAAGGGGACTATCGGGGCCGGAGATGTGCAGTGGATGACCGCCGGCAGCGGCATAATCCACCAGGAGATGCCGCAGCTGAGCCCCACCGGGACCATGTGGGGATTCCAGTTCTGGGCCAATCTGCCGGCCAGCCAGAAGATGATGGCGCCCCGTTACCGCGATGTGAAGGCGGCCGATATTCCTCAGGCCGTCCTCGAAAACGGGGTAACCGCCAGGGTGATCGCCGGGCGGCTGGGGGGCGTACAGGGGCCGGTGGCTGATATCGTGATCGAGCCGGAAATGCTGGACATCAGCGTGCCGGCCGGGACGGTGTTTACCCATAATCTGCCGGAAGGTCATACGGCCTTTGTCTACATACTGGAGGGAGAGGCGTTTTTCGATGACCAGCGTGATGCCTATGCCTACGAGATGGTCGGCCATGGCTGGTCCGATACGGAGCGCTGCTGCGCCTGTGCCGCTGAGACCGTGGTGCTGTTTGAGCATAACGGCGATGCGGTGGTGGTGACGACTACCGACACGCCGGTACGTTTTCTGTTCGTGTCCGGAAAACCGCTGCACGAGCCGGTAGCCTGGTACGGACCGATTGTGATGAATACCCAGGGGGAGCTGAAGATCGCCTTCGATGAGTACCAGCGGGGGACTTTTGTTAAATCTGGAAAAGCTGTTTAACATTGAGACACAGAGTTCACAGAGGGTAAATCCTCGATTCAAAGCATGTTAGAGGATGATAGACAGACGGTATAGTTCTCGCTTTAGACTTCATCTTTTTTGAAAACTCAATCATTTCTCTGTGTCCTCTGTGCGTCTGTGGTTAAAGAGCAGGTTTCAGGGTAATGGCTTTTCCGCTTTGTGCCGGCCAGTGTGCCGGTTGAATGAAAGGAGTTGAATTTCAATGAACGCAACCATAACGGTTCACGAACTGCAGCAGCTGCTTGCGAGCGGTTCGGTTTCGCTGATAGATGTGCTTCTGCCGGAGGATTATGCCTGCCGGCGGATACCCGGTGCGGGCAATGCCTGTGTCTATGAGATGGTCTTTCTGGAGCACATTGCCGAATGTGTACCTGATAAAAATCAGACAGTTGTCGTATATGATGAAAGTGGCTCTACCCAGGCGGCACGTGATGCCCGGCAAAAACTGGAGAGGGCCGGCTACCGCAGGGTGTCTGTTCTGGAAGGGGGGCTGCAGGCCTGGCGCGCGGCCGGTCTGGCCGTTGAAACGGTCTCTGTTTCGGAACCGCCTGTAATCCGCGATGGTGTCTATGGCATTGATCCGGAAAAGAGTGTTGTTGAGTGGAGCGGCCGCAATATCAACAACCGTCATCATGGCCGGATTGCCGTTTCCGAAGGCGGCGTGACAATACAGAACGGGGTGCCGGTGGCGGGGAGCTGTCTGCTGGATATGGCCAGCATCATCAATCTGGACCTGCAGGATGAGGGGTGGCGGACGATGCTGATCCGTCATCTGAAATCCGACGACTTCTTCGATGTGGAGCGCTACCCCACGGCCCGCATCGAGCTGAAGGGTGGTGCTGCTATTGCCGGCGCGACCCCCGGAACGCCGAATGTGGAACTGGCCGCCCAGCTGACGATCAAGGATGTTACCCGGCCGATCTGCTTTCCGGCGATCATTGCCGCGCAGGAGGATGGAACGCTCAAGGCCCAGGCCATGCTAGATCTGGACCGTACCCTCTGGAATGTCTGCTACGGCTCGGGCAAGCTGTATGAACGGCTCGGGATGCATCTGGTTAATGATCTGATCAGTATCGAGCTGTTTATTGTGACGAAGGCAATCGGATAGGTGTGCCGTTGTTTGAAATGGTACCTTACAACATGAAAGGAGATGCGTATGGGATCAAAGGGACGTGAGATTATCGGGATGGATGTGGATGAACTGCTGGGGCTGTTGCGCAGCGCCTATTGTGACGAATGGCTGGCCTATTACCAGTACTGGCTGGGGGCCAAGCTGGTCAAGGGACCCATGAAGGATGCCGTCGGGGCCGAACTGCTGCAGCATGCCACCGAGGAGCTGCTGCATGCCGACATGGTGGCCATGCGCATTATTCAGCTGGGGGGCACCCCGGTTACCAAGCCGGAGGAGTGGTACAAATTTACCAACTGCGGTTACGAAGCCCCGGATGACCCCTTCGTGAAAACATTGCTGGAGCAGAACATCAAAGGTGAACAGTGTGCCATCGGTGTTTACAAACGCTTGATGGATATTACCCGGGAAAAGGATCCGGTCACCTACAATATGGTGCTGACGATTCTGCAGCAGGAGGTCGAACATGAGGAGGACCTGCAGTCGCTGCTGGAGGATTATGAGCTGATGATGCGGGCGTTTAAGGAGTAAGTCAGCGCGAACCAAACATGGTTGCAGTCCAGCAACTGCCCTCATCCGCCCCTCCGGGGCACCTTCTCCCAGGGGGAGAAGGAATCTGAGCACCCTCTCCCTCTGGGAGAGGGTGGCCAAAGGTCGGGTGAGGGGTTGGTGAGTTGTAAAATCTGACTCATTGAATTATCTGGATATTACTCGCTTCCGGTTCTGCAGGAGGCGAGTTTTTTCGTC
This sequence comes from uncultured Geobacteraceae bacterium, assembly GCA_942493195.1. Taxonomy (GTDB): domain Bacteria; phylum Desulfobacterota; class Desulfuromonadia; order Geobacterales; family Pseudopelobacteraceae; genus CAIPTY01. The sequence continues at coordinate 985,775 of OW818669.1, forward strand.
TCCACAATATTCCAGCTTTCATTGGTCAGGTCGTACAGTACCGTGACGGTGCGGTTCTGCAATTGCCGCATGACCTGTTCCACCTTCTCCTCAAGCGTAAAACCGTCATCCCCCAGATCCGCCCATTCGCGGGTAACGAACTCCTCGATCATCCGCTGCAGTGTCTCGGGGTTGATCCGTTCCAGCGGGATTTCGATCCCTTCTTCCGGCTGCTCAGTCATTGTGTCTCCCGATCCTGCAACTGCCGCCCTCGCAGTTTTTCTGCCGCTTCGGCAGAAATCTGCGGATGCGGGCAAAGCCCTTGTAAGCGAGACGTGCCAGGGGATTAATCAGCGGCAGGGTGATGACAGCACCCAGCAGGCCATAGACGGTTGAAGCGGGAAAGGCCTGCCAGATCGCCCAAAAGCCCTCGACTCCTTTGAAAATCTGCCCCCGGGTATCAATCACATGCAGTTCATACATGAAGTCCTGAAGTGGAATCCCGTACTGGTCCGGCTTGAATTCCGTGGAACTGATATCAACCAGAAGCAACCGTCCAGCCCGATCCCGGCGGCGGTAGTGCTCAATCTCTGTTGAACAGACTACGCAAACACCGTCATAGAAAACCGTAATGGGAAAGGCTGGTGTGTTCGGCATATGATCCTTCCGGTGAGGCTTGTATGTTACAGCAGCATCGCCCTGACGGTGGCCCAGACCAGTATTCCGACTGTTACCACCCCGCAGAGCAGCGCCAGGGCCTGATCGAAGGACCCTTCCCGGCGGCGCTCATTATACCCCAGCAGGGCCCCGCAGATGATGCCTCCCAGCAGGCCGCCGCCATGTCCCCAGTTGTTGATCCCCGGAAAGATCAGCCCGAATATGAACAGGCTGACCACCCAGCCGCTGACCTCGCGGTAGACGGAACTGCCGTAGGCACCGCCCCGGCTTTTGCCGTAGTAGAGCAGGGAGCCGATCAGGCTGCAGACCGCGGCCGAGGCACCGATGGTGAAGGCCACGCCGGCCAGGTAGGAGACCAGAAAGCCGATGACGCCCCCCAGGGTATAGATGCTGAACATGCGGCTGCTGCCGTATTCGGTGGATACCCATGGCGCGATCTGTTTCAGGGCCATCAGGTTGAACACCAGATGGATGATGCCGCTGTGCAGGTAGTTGGCGCTGACCAGGGTCCAGTAACTGCCGAACTGGTCAATCGGAAAGGTACCGGTGGCCCCCAGGCGCATCAGTCCGCTCTGACCCGGGGAGAGCAGTCCGCCAATGCCTCCCAGCAGGAGTGACAGGGCAAAATAGAGCACATTGGCTGAAATGATCGCTTTGACCACCCAGTCGCCATCCATTGCTCCCCGTGTCCAGTTCATGATGTGCCACCAGGGTGCCGAGCGGGATGTCCCGCACCATGAGCAGGTGGTCTCTTCGCTGCCGATCAGCTGTCTGCAGCGGGGGCAGAGTGTTGCCCGTTGTGCCATTTTCAGTACCTCGAGAAAAATTTGGATGTGTGTATTGACTGTCTGCAATAAAGTGAGAAAATCTACAGATTCCATCCAGAGTCGCAGCCGTATTTTTGCGGGAACCTGGTTAAAAATACTGCCGGCTGCGGAGTATAGTTCATTTACGTAAAAATGGCAAAAACAACCCTTTTTTGTCCGGTAATCAGCGTAACAATCATGTAATACAAATTAGTCAATTTATGCTTTACAAATGTTTATATAAACGGTACTAAATGTACTTTTTTTAAACAAAGGTTTGAAATATTTATTGAATGACCTTTTTCGGGAGGCGCGCTGCCATGAAAAAAATCCTGTTGATACTTTGCATTCTGCTGACCATATCCGCCTGCGGTGGAAAGACCAAGGAAGAACTGTATGCCGAAGGGGTCAAGCAGCTGGAGGATTCTAATCCGGGCGGTGCGGTGGTCCTGTTCAAGAACGCCCTGGAGAAGGATGAAAACTATCTGGATGCCCGCTTTCAGCTGGCCAAAGCATATGTGAAGCTTGGCAAGCGGGAACAGGCCGAAAAGGAATTCAACAAGGTTCTTCAACAGAATCCTTCCCGTGATGAAGTCCTGCTTGAATTGGCTGCTGTTTTAAATGCATCGAAAAAAGCCGATGAGGCTTTCAAGCTGGGAGAACAGTACCTTTCCAAACATCCCGGTAGTGTGGAAGGCCTTGAAATTCTAGGCGTTGCCAGCGCCGCAAAAGGGCAGTTTGACGATGCCGAGCGGTATCTGCTACAGGCCGTTGCTGCCAATCCCACCCGTGTAAAAACCCAGCTTGAGCTTGCCACTGTTTATGTTGCCGCCGATAAAGTGCCCAAGGCAAAAAGTCTTCTGGAAGAGTTGACCCGCACAGATCCTAAAAATACCCGCCCTTCATATATGCTTGCCATACTGGAATCACGGGCCGGAAATCCGGATAAAGCCCTGGAGATTTATAACACGATCATCGCAAATCATCCCACGGAGGCGCTTGCTGTCTACAAGGCAGGCATCATCCAGATAGATAAAGGCGCTCTGGATAAGGCCGACAAGAATGCCGATGATCTCTTGAAGCAATTTCCAAAGCGTGCCGATGGACACAGATTGAAGGGACTCGTCAGCTACCAGCGCAAGAACTATTCAGAGGCCATGAACCATCTGCAGAGTTCCATTAAGATCGCCCCTACTCTGGAAGCGTATCATTTCCTTGGTCTCTGTTTTTACAACCGTGGTGAGCTTGAAAGTGCCCTGAGCCAGTTCCGCAAAATTCTCGATAACGTGCCCGATTCACGTCAGGGCCGCCTGATGGTCGGAACCATCCTGCTGGCCCAAAAACGGGTGGATGACGCCATAAACGAGATCCAGAAAGTGCTGAAGGCTGATGAACAGGATGCACTTGCCCATAACCTGCTGGGTAATGCCTACATGGCCAAAGGGATGTTTGAAGACGGCATGCGCGAATTCAACAAGGCAACTAAGATTGATCCAAAGATTGTGGATGCCTATCTGAAGAAGGGATATTTCTATTTCAGCCGCGGTAAGAACGTCGAAGGAGAAAGTGAACTGGTGACGGCTGTCCAGGCCGCTCCTGATGCCATGAACAGCCGCTTGCTGCTGGCTTCCTACCACCTTCGTTCCGGCAAGGGCGATAAGGCGTTGTCAGTGCTTAAATCCGGATTGACCGGTAAAAAATCAGATGCCTTCCTGCTCAACAGTATCGCTTCGGTGTATTTCTCCCAGGGGCGGACCGCCGAAGGCTTCAACCAAATCAAGAAGGCCAAGGAACTGGACCCGACTTTTTCCGCTTCCTACCAGAATATGGCTACTTATTACGTTGCTAATGGTAACTATGAAAAGGCCATCGAGGAGTACACGGCACTTTTACGCACGGACCCGCAGAATACGGGGGCATTACTTGGATTGGCCGGTTTGTACGAAATTAAAGGTAGTGATAACGATGCGCTTACCTATTATCAGAAGGCAGCGGATACAAAACAACCAGCGGCCTATTTGGCGAAAGCCGGGTACCATTTGAAAAAACGGGAAGCTTCAAAGGCACTTGCGGTGCTGGAGGACGCTTTGAAGGTTGATTCACGAAATGTCACCGTTCTGGAGATGAAGGGACGGACACTGGCCAGCGAGAAAAAATTCAAGGAAGCAATCCGGGTTTACGATGAAATCGAAACAACCAACCCTGAAGCAAGTATGGCACTGAAAATCAGCACCTATGTTGCCATGAAAGATATTTCAAAGGCGGTGGAGCAGGGGCGAAAGATTGTCGAAAAGTCTCCTAATTCAGCCCGCGGTTACATGATTCTTGGCTCAATCTACGAAAGTCAGAAAGATTATGCCCGCGCCATCAGCGAGGTGAAAAACGGGGTCAGGGTCGATGGCAATAATCCTCAGGCGATTGTTCAATTGGGAAATCTCTATTCTGCCAGCAAGGACTACAGCCAGGCCATGGCTGCTTATCAGGATGCCTGCCGCAAAAAACCGGACTTTGTGCCGGGGCTTTTTGCCCAGGGTGCGCTCCTTGAGCAGATAGGAAAACAAAAAGAAGCGGTTGCCATGTACAGAAGCGTGCTGGAAAAATCGGATTCATATGTACCGGCAATCAATAACCTCGCCTATCTGTGCGCATCAGGTTTCGGCAGCAAGGAAGAAGCTCTGCGTCTGGCCATAACAGCTTTCAAAAAGGATCCGGCCAATCCCGGAGTAATGGATACGCTCGGCTTTGCCCTGCTGAAAAACAACCGCCTGGATGATGCCCGCAAGGTAATGGAAAAGGCTGTCACCCTGCTTCCGAACAATCCAACCGTAACCTATCATCTGGGGTTGGTTTACAATGCGTCCGGCGACAAGTCCAATGCCTTGAAAACAGTTCAAAAAGCCTTGTCTCAAGGAGCTTTTGCTGATTCGAAGGCCGCTTCCGCGCTGGTTGCAGAACTGAAACGTTAAACGGGTCCCGCATGAAGCTTAACATGATCGTACTGATAGCAATAGATGCCCTGCTGTCGGTTGCAGCCCTTTTTCTGGCGGCAATGGCACGTTTTGGACAAGGTGAGGTCGGCAAGAAACTGCTGGAGACCTCGACACTTGTTACAGTGCTCATTTTTGTAGTTGTGGTTCTGTTCTCCTCCCATCTAATGGAAGCCTACGACCTGGGCAAGAACATCAGGAAGCGCGAGATTTTTGTCAACGTTGCCTTCAGTGCCGTCACATCCTTTGCCCTGCTGTCGGTTGTCTACTACCTTGACCCCGCGGTTATGCTGGGACGTGGTGTTCTGGCTATTTCACTCTGCCTGCTGGTGCTGCTTCAGTTCAGCTGGCATGCCGTCTATCTGGTCGGCCAGAAGATACCCCGTTTTTCCCAGCGGGTTCTGGTGCTCGGTACTGGCGAACTGGCTGCCAGGATCGGAGAAATGGTCGTTTCCAGTAAACGCAATTTTGAACTGGCAGGCTATTCAAGCTGCTTCAATGGTACCGGGGAATCTGCAGGGGCGGACGATCCCGCGGTGCCGCAGGAAATGGTTTTGGGAAACTGCGATAGTCTGCGGGATATTGCGCTGCAGGCTCAGGCTGAAGTGATTGTGGTGGCGCTGTCTGAAAGAAGAGGTGTATTTCCTCTTCGCGATGTACTGACCTGTAAACTTAACGGCATTCAGATTCTGGATGCACCATCGTTTTATGAGCTGGTCAAGAACAAGCTGATGCTGGAGGGGATTACACCCAGCTGGTTCATTTTTTCAGATGGATTTCAGCGCACCACCATCTTCAGCGTGTGCAAGCGTGCCGTTGATATCGCCTTGTCGAGTGTTGGCCTGCTGCTGACCGCGCCGTTTTTTCCGCTGATAGCTCTGGCGATCAAACTGGATTCGCCCGGGCCGGTGTTTTTCCGCCAGGAGCGGGTCGGAAACTGGGAAAAACCGTTCATGCTTTTTAAGTTCAGAACCATGAGCCAGGATGCAGAGAAAGGGACCGGAGCTGTCTGGGCCAAGAAAAATGACCCGCGCGTCACCAAACTGGGGAAATTTTTCAGGGGATCGCGTATCGATGAGATTCCCCAGCTGATCAACGTACTGAGGGGAGACATGAGTTTTGTCGGACCGCGGCCGGAGCGTCAGGAGTTCGTTGACAAGCTCAAACTGGTTATTCCGTATTACTCCAAGCGGCATTTTATCAAGCCGGGGCTGACCGGCTGGGCTCAGGTGCGCTACCCCTATGGAGCCTCAGTTGAGGACGCTGTTGAAAAACTGCGCTATGATCTCTACTACATCAAGAATGTCGGCCCTTTTCTGGATACCCTGATTTTCTTTGAAACCATCAAGGTTGTACTCTTCGGATTCGGTGGTCGTTAAACATCAAAACCATCGGATTTTGTTGCTTGAAGGCAGCACCCGGATTATCTGTGAGGAAATGGAACCATGAAACGAATTATCTTACTGCTGACCCTGCTGCTTGCGACCCCGTTCTACTCCCAGGCAGGCGACTATGTCATCGGAGAGGGTGACGGCCTCGACATCGCCGTATGGGGGGTCAAGGAGCTGACCTTTTCCGTCAAGGTTCGCCCGGACGGCAAGATTACCGTTCCCGGACTGGGGGATGTCCCGGCTAGCGGCCAGACTCCTGCCAATCTGCAGGCTGCACTTTCTGTCAGGCTCAAGGAACTGGTAAAGACACCCATCGTAACTGTCACGGTTAAGGATATCACCAACAGCAAGGTCTACTTCTTCGGCGGTGGTGTCAAGGCGGGTGTCTATGATCTTTCCAGGCGGACGACGCTGCTGCAGCTGCTCTGCAGTATTGGTGAGGTCAAGGCTGCCGATCTGAAAAAATCGTACCTGTTGCGGAACGGTAAAAAAGTCAAAGAGGATTTTTACAAGCTGTTTATCAACGGAGAAGCTGCCGAGGACTTGCAGCTGGAATCGGGCGATTCGCTGTTTTTGCCGCTTCTGATGGATAAGAGCGTGTATGTACTGGGTGCGGTTGCTGCGCCCAAGTCGATTGAGTACCGGGACGGTATGACGGTTATGGAAGCCATTCTTGAATCGGGGGGCTTTACCAAGTTTGCCAGCCAGAATGACACCCAGATCCGTCGGAAGGATGCCGGTGTTGATCTGTCGATTCCTGTGCGGGCCAAGGAGATTATCAGCGAAGGGAAGATGGAGCAGAACGTTAAACTCAAGCCGGGCGATTATGTCATTGTCAAGGAAAGCCTGTTTTAAATCAGCATCCTCCGGTTAGCTTTCTGCATCACTTCAAAAGCGCCCCTCCTTCGCCCCTGCGGGGCACCTTCTCCCTGATGGAGAAGGAAAACTTATGTCCCCTCTCCATCAGGGAGAGGGTGGCCAAAGGCCGGGTGAGGAGATAAGGCAGGGTGGCAGTATCTCTGTAATGACCACATCGAAATACACAGGTTTTAAGTTGAAATAGCGAGCACCAAGAAAATGCCCGGAGAACGTAATGGCGTCGAACGATACGGATTATAAAAGATACCTGGCACTGGCCATGCGGAACAAAAAGCTGTGTATCATAACGGCCCTGGTGATCATGACCGTTGTTACGATTGCCAGCTATGTGATTCCCAATAAGTACGAAGCCAAAAGTACGGTCTTTGTAGAAAAGAGTGTCATCTCCGAACTGCTGAAAGGCTTGACCTTCACCCCTTCGGCCGAAGACAAGATCAAGGTTCTGACCTATGCCCTCAACAGCCGGACCCTGATAACCAAAGTCATTGATGAACTGGATATGAAAAAGGGTGGAGATGCAGAGCTGGAACGTTTGATCAAGAACCTTCAGGACCACACTCAGATCAAGATCAAGGACAAGGAAGGGCTGTTTGTCATCTCGTTTCAGGACAAAAATCCCAAGCTGGCCCGTGATTACGTCAACGCGCTGGTCCGGCGCTACATCGACGAGAATACCTCCAGCAAGCGCGAAGAATCATACGGTGCCACCAAATTCCTGTCCGAACAGTTGAGCACCTTCCGGGAAAAACTGCTTAAGTCTGAAGATGAGGCCAATGCCTACAAGCGCGGCACCGGAGCAGTGGCAACCATGGACCCATCGTCGCTGTTGAAGGATATCAACGATTCTCAGCAGCGGGCCGACGAGCTTAAAATCAAGCAGGCCCAGACCGAGACTCTCATTGCGGGGCTGGGGAAGATAAATTCCGTTCAGCCAAACCTGTCGGCACTTCAAAAAAGGCTGCAGGAACTGCAACTGCAATATACCGATAACTATCCCGAAATCATCCGGTTGAAAGATGATATACGTGCTCTGGAGGAACAGAAGAAGAGTGGCCATGGGGCCAGTCGTCCGGCTGATTCACCCGAGTATGACAGGCTGGCTTCGGAGCTGAGAGCGTTACGTCAGGCTGAGTCAAATCTGCGGGCCAACATTGCCAGAAATCGTGGTTTGCTGCAGAGCATACCATCCGCCAAGGCACATCTGGACAGTCTGGAACGTGAAAAGCAGTCTCAGAAAGCTCTCTACGAATCAATGCTGGCCAGACAGGGGCAGTCCGAGGTATCCAAGCAGATGGAGGTGCAGGATAAGTCTACCGTTTTCAGGGTCGTGGACCCGGCGGTGCTGCCGATCAAGCCGGTCAGCCCCAATCGGGTCAAGCTGATACTCATGGGCATTCTGGCCGGTATCGGTGGTGGACTCGGTCTGGTGATTCTCAGGGACCAGATGGATGATTCAGTCAAGAATGTTGACATGGCCAAAAGTTTCGGACTGCCTGTACTGGCAATAATTCCACGTATCGAGGACCCGGCCGCGTCCGCTGTCCAGGTCAAACGTGATCGCCGTTTGTACCTTGTTGCGGGGCTGTATTTTATGGTCATACTTTCCGTGCTTGCACTGGAAGCCCTTGGACTGGCCTCAATTCCGGATTTGTCCGAAAAGGTATCGCGCATTATTAACTGACACCAAATTATGTAGTTTTTATTCAAGTACAAGGTGAACCATGAGTAGAATTGAAAAGGCAATGGAACGGGCAGCACAGCTTCGCAAGAGTGCAGGTACTCAGGCCGCCAGAGCCCCGGAGCCGCCGATTGACAGTCCGGCAGTTCCGTCGCAGACACGGTCTCCCCGACAGGAATCGATAAAGGCGGAACCACATCCCGACCGGTCAAATACGCTTCCGCCACCACCAGCCGTAGCGATCGAGCCCGACAGCCCGTTTCTCGTAAATCTCAACAGCTCGTATTCACATATTGGTGAAGAATTCCGCAAGCTGAAGGCGGCGCTGGTGAAATTGACCACCGGTGAGGAATTCAGGAATACGGTGCTGATTACCAGTGCCGTACCCCATGAGGGCAAGAGCGTAACCGCCCTGAATCTGGCGATCAGTCTTGCTCAGGAGTATGACCACACCGTGCTGCTGGTGGATGCTGATTTCCGCAGACCTTCGATCCATCGCTACCTGGGAATTGAACTGGGCAGGGGGTTTTCCGACTGTTTACAGGGTGAGGCAGAGATCGGCGACGTGATTATCCCCACCGGCATCGGCCGCCTGTCGGTGGTAACGGCTGGCGGAGAGGTGCCCAACCCGGTCGAACTGTTCGCCTCCCAGAAAACCGATGCCCTGATCAGTGAGATGAAGAACCGTTATCACGACCGGTTCATTATCTTTGACAGCCCCCCCGTGCTCCCGTTCGCCGAGGCCCGCACCCTGGCGCACCTTGTGGACGGGGTTCTGTTCGTGGTCAAGGAACAGCTGGCATCCCAGAAGAATGTCAAGGAAGCTATTGAAACCCTGAAGGGGTGCCACATGCTGGGCATGGTGTACAACGACACCATCATTGACCGCAACGATGAGAAGTACACAAGCTATCGTCACTATTCCCGTTCCAATCCCTGAATAACCACTCTTTGTGGGGTACGCACGAATGTACGAATCATACTTCAATTTGAGCATAAAGCCTTTTGATCTGCACCCGGATCCGCGCTTTATCTATCTGAGCTCATCGCACAAGAAGGCCATGGCCTATCTGGATTACGGCATCAGGGAACGTTCCGGATTTATTCTGCTGACCGGAGAGGTCGGCTCGGGCAAGACGACTCTGATTCGCGACCTGCTGGACAAGCATTATGAAAATGTTGTCCTCTCCATGATCTTCAACACCCGGGTGACTTCCGAGCAGCTACTGGCAATGATCAACGAGGATTTCGGCCTGACGGTGCACGGCAAGGACAAGGTTACTCTGATCCGCGAACTGAACAGCTTCCTGATTGAACAGTTTGCGGCCGGCAACCAACCGATCCTGATCATTGACGAGGCCCAGAATCTTTCATCGGAACTGCTGGAAGAGGTGCGCATGCTCTCCAATCTGGAGGCCTCCAACAGCAAACTGCTGCAGATCATCCTGGTGGGCCAGCCCGAACTGCGAACCCTGCTGGCGACCCCCGAGCTGCGGCAGCTTCGGCAGCGCATCAGCATCAATTGTCATCTCAAGGCCCTCAACCGCGAAGAACTGGCAAATTATATCGACCGGCGTCTTGAAGTGGCCGGCAACCCCCGGGCGGTCAGCTTTCAGCCCGATGCACTGGATGCCCTGTTCCGTTACAGCCGCGGGATTCCGCGGCTGATCAACATCATCTGCGATTTTCTGATGTTCCTGGCCTATGCCGAGGAAACCAGATCGCTTTCCGCAACCATGGTACAGGACGTCATCGGTGATCTGGATTTTGAGAACCATTACTGGATGACGGAAGAGCAGGCGACGAACAGTCCGGCAGCTTCCACCGCTGCTCCCGATGGCCTGCAGGGTTTGTTGTCGGAGATATCCCAGCGGATTGACTCTATCCAGCACTCCATTGCAGAACCGTTACAGCAGTTGCTTAACGAGCAGAACAAAAAGTTTGATACCCTCCAGACGTCAATGGTCTCCGTGACCGCCGAAACCAGAAACCAGATCAACAGCCTGAACAGAGGTTTTGAAGAGTTGAGAAACATGGTGAATAAACAGTCCGGATCAGCAGTGCCCGTGCCGGCTCTGCCGAAATCTGATTTCGACTGGCGGATGTTCGGCAGCGATATCTCACCCCGCAAAAAGAGCTGACGCCATGAAACCACTCTCCATATCAACACTAACAGCTTTTCTCCTGACCGGTATGGCAGCCGCATTCGGGGCGGCAGAGGTTTCTGCGGCCGATACGGCTTTCAAGCCATTCATAAGTGTAAGCGAGGAGTTTACTGACAACGTTTTTGAACTGCCCGACGACAAACGCCGGGAATTGATCACCAGGGCACGGCCGGGAGCCACCTTCCGCTACCAGTCGCCATTTTGGACCTGGGATACTGCCTATACCTTCGAATACCGCTACTATGCACGCAACAGCAAAGCCAATGAGTACAACCACGATGGAGCACTCAAAGGAAATATCTCGCTGATTGACAACTTCCTGTTTCTGGATCTGGGAGACACCTACAAGCGTGTAACCCTGGATGTTGCCCGTAACGCCGCTACAGAAAGCAGCCTGTTTCTCAACCAGACCGATCAGAATATAGCCACGGCTTCACCCTATCTGGTCTGGCGATTACGAAAAGATGATACCCTCAAGACCGGCTATGGCTATACCGATACCCGCTACTGGGATTCAGTCGGCATCGACAAACGTGAACATCGCGGTTTTGCCGATTTAACCCACGAACTCAGCGCGAAGGCAAGCATCTCGGCCGGATACACCTTTACGCGCCTGGAGTCGAGTCCCAGTCAGTACAACAAGCATGACGTCAATGCCGGTTTCAGGTACGAGTACGCCGACAAATCGTTTCTCTTCGGGCAGATCGGCAACAGCTGGCAGAGCTTCAAGAGCGGAAGCAACGTAAATTTTATCTTCTGGAATGCCGGTCTGACCCACGATTTTCAATCCGTTGTGGCAACGTTGGAGACCAAGGTTGCAAATACGGAAGATCCGTTGGCAGTATCGACTCGCGAGACCAGTTATACCGGTAGGCTGGAAAGAGCCTTCGAGCGGGGCATGCTTGGCGGCAGCGCTTCATATTCCGAATTTGCCAACACGGAAACCGAACGCACCGACCGGCGGAAACTCTCCTTTAGCGCCAACGGGCGTTATGAAGTCCTTCAGGATCTGACCGTTTCACTTGCTGCCGGTGCCGAACGCTTCAGTAAAATCCTCCCCGACGACTATGCATACCGTTTCAGCGGCACCGCCGGACTGAGCTACGCCTTCAAAGATGAGTTGACGCTGGCTCTCACCTATAACCACATCACAGAACTTCACTCCCTGGAATCAACCGCAGGAGCCAAAGAGATCAACAAGGTTGTTGTTGAACTGAAAAAGGCGTTCTGATGTCTGCCCTCAGCAATCCTTTGATTTCTTTTGTCATTCTCACGTGGAATTCAGAGCACTATCTGAGAAGGTGCTTTGATTCAATTATTTTTAAATGTAATGAGGAAAAAGTCTCCTGCGAGGTACTGGTCATTGATAATGGCTCCAGTGACGGTTCCTGTGACGTCGTTACGTCGTATCAGAACACCTATCCCGAAACCTTTCATCTTATTGCCCTTGATGCCAATCACGGAACCACCTACACCCGAAATCTCGGTTTGAAACAGGCATGTGGAGAATACATATGTGTCCTTGATTCGGATACAGAACTGGGAGCCGGCAGCCTTGAGGCTGTGATCAAACGTTTAGGCTCTGACGAACAGATCGGATTGATGGTACCACAATTGGTGCTGCCCGATGGTTCAATCCAGAATTCAGTTAAACGATTTCCCACCATGCTCAATAAATTGATGAAAATTCCCCGGATTGTTTTCGGAATCAAAACAAAGAATAACGATTTTTACGAAAACTTCCCATTCGCTGGAGAACAGCTGGTTGACACCGCCATATCGGCCTGCTGGTTTTTCAAAAAAGCACTCCTGCAAAAGATTGGATATCTGGATGAGAAGATTTTCTATTCTCCGGAAGATATCGATTTTTCGTTGCGAGTGTGGCAGGCCGGCCTGCACATTCTGTATTACCCGGCGCTTTCAGTTTTTCATCATACTCAGCAGATAACCCATAGGAAACCACTCTCTAAAACCTCAATCAGTCACTTCTTTGGATTGATATATTATTACCGTAAACATGGCGGCTGGCTCAGCCGCCAGGAATTCAGGAAACCATAACAAAATGTTCAACAAGATTGGCGCAACATTACAGTGGCTTCCATACTATTTCGCCCGTGAACTGCGAAGAACCATTCAGGGTGAGCGGGTTCCACCCAAGCATATCTATCTGTGTGTCTGCGACCATTATGAGCCCTACTGGAACAAGGCCGACAAAACCACCGCCCGACGTCGTATTCAGCGTTGGCTGGATGAGTACCCCAAGATAGCTGACAAATATCGCGATTCAGATGGCAACGTTCTGAAATGGTCGTTCTTCTACCCGGAAGAGGAGTACCAGAAGGATGATCTGGATGCCCTGGCAAGTCTCTGTCATGCCGGTTATGGTGAGGTGGAGATTCATTTGCACCATGACAACGATACGTCTGAAAATCTTCGTCGCACCTTGATTGATTTCAAGCATCGTTTGCATGAACAGCACGGGCTGTTGTCGGTGGATAAGGCAACCGGAGAAATTGTCTATGGATTTATCCATGGTAACTGGTCACTGTGCAATTCCCGCAAGGATGGGCGATGGTGCGGGGTGAATGATGAAATAAAGATACTGCAGGAAACCGGTTGTTATGCCGATTTTACCCTGCCATCGGCACCTAGTGACACCCAGACACGCAAGGTCAACAGCATCTATTACGCGGTTGATAAGCCCGGTCAGCCAAAGTCCCATGATTGGGGTGTTGATGCTGAGGTCGGTAAGCGGGGAGAGGGATTGTTGATGGTGCAGGGACCTTTGGCTCTTGACTGGGGGCGCCGGAAATTTGGGATGGTTCCAAGGATCGAGCACAGCGGCTTGATGGGCAACTTCGGTCCATCCTCAGAGAGGGTGAAGTTATGGATGGATGCCGGAGTTTCAGTGAAGGGAGCACCGGAGCATGTGTTTGTGAAGTTGTATACCCATGGGACGCAGGAAGATGTGATGAAGATGTTGTTTGATGAGGGGGGGATTGCTAGACTTTTTAAGATGGTTAATGGCCTGGGGCATAGGGAATATTTTAAGGTTAAATTCGTCAGTGCCTATGAAATGGCACACACGATTATGACCTTGGGACCCACAATTGAGGAAACTGATGTCATATAAATCTGGTTTCAAGATAATATTTAGATGTCAAGAATCCCATATTATTTAGCATCAATCTACGTCGGACTCTATTTCATCAGGCCATTCGAATGGCAGGGTGCATTGTATGGTATCCCGTTACTCCAGATTTTAGGTGTTATGATTCTTATTGTTTTAGGATTTGAAGGTCTAACGGGCCGTTTAAAGTTTTTTGAAACCGGTTCTGATTTGATGTTTATTGGTTTTATATGCTCAATTTTTTTGTCACAGCTATTTAGCGATTGGCCTGGCGGTGTAGTTTCTGTAGTTCAGAAAATGTTACCAGTGGTTGCAGGATATTTTATTATTCGAAGATCGCTTGATTCTAAAAGTGCGGTAAAGCAATTTATTGTCATGTTGTCTTTAATCTTAGCCTTTATCGGATACGAAGGATGGAGACAGTATACAACGGGTATGTCTCATGGTGGAATGACTCCATACTCTGAAGGACAAACAGTTGAGGGTGAAAATGAAATTTCAACACATATCTCCCGAATACGATGGTACGGCGTATTCAATGACCCAAATGATCTTGCCTTGGGACTTGTAATAATTGTCCCTTTTCTATTGGAACGCTTGATAAGAAAAGAGTATTTATTGCCACTAATTACCATAATACCAGTAATTATAGCTCTTTATTTTACAAATTCTCGTGGTGGTATGCTTGCGTGTGCTGTTGGAATAGCAAGTTTCTATATACTTAAATTTAGGAGTAAACGTAGTGCGCTAATTGCTTTGCTCCTTGCATCTACATTGCTTGTATTGGGTCCAAGTCGAATGGGTGGATTCTCAAGTGACGATGAATCTGCAAATGGACGTATTGAATCATGGTATCAGGGATATCAAATGTTAAAAACACACCCGGTTTTGGGTGTCAGTATGAATAGGTATACTGACTACAATGAATTGACGGCCCATAATTCGTTCATATTAGTTTTGGCTGAATTAGGGATAGTTGGAGTGTTTTTTTTCACAGGAATGTTTTATTTTCCATTTAAATGGCTTGTTATAAGGCTTAAGAGTCCTTATGGCATTACTAATGACGACTGGGGTGTCGTGTGTGCAACTTTTGGTAGCTTGATTTCATTGATGACCGCAATGTTTTTTTTAAGCAGGTCTTACGTTATGTTGCCTTATTTAGTGTTGGCCTTGATTCTTTCAACGATTCAAAGGTTTGGCGGAGAGTATCTAGATAAATTATTGCCTGCACCACAAGATTATAAATATATTTTCTTTGTAGTTTTAGGAGGTATCGTGGGTATCAATGTTGTTGTTAAGATGTTTCTTTGATGAAATTTTTATGATTGTTACTACAAAAAAAATTCGAGCAGTTTTAGCGTCATCAACGGGACGTGACATATCTCTAGTTTATTCAGGGAAAGTGTTTGAAGCACTTATTGCGATGGCAGCAAGTGTCTTAGTTGCACGAGGCTTAAATGATCCTTCGGAATTAGGTCATGTAACGCTTGTAGTTTCTTTTGCTACTATTCTCGGTGGTTTGATGGGGTATGGATTAGATGCAACTGGGGTTAAATATATTTCTGATGCTCGGGCTGCAAATGAAGGTAAAGTTGGTGAAGTCATTTGGAATATTGTACTGATTAGAGTCGCTTTTATTGGTTTTTTCGGAATTTTATCTTTTTTTGCTGCTGCACCATTATTGACCAAATATTTCAAATATAATGGAAGTTTAAATTTAATTATACTTGGAGTGGTACTGTCTATTACAAACTCACTATTTACAATTTTACAGTCTGTATTTAGAGGTAATAGAAAGTTTGGCATTGTTTTTTTAACAAACTCGATAGGACGTTTATCACGGCTATTATTCTTGTTTTTATGTCTGGCTTTGGGGGCTATTAATGTTAAAACAGTCATAATTTCGAATTTGATAGCAGCCCTTGTTATTTTTATAGGAAGCCTATTCTGCTGGAAAAAAATTAATATTTCTTTGAAGAATGCAAAGTTTAATAAAGCTACTTTCAAAAGTGTAATGAAATACGGCTTTTGGATGTATGGTGCACTTCTGTTAAGCCTATTGTTTAGCTATATGAATGTTGGAATGCTCAGCATTTTAGGAACTGTCTCCGCGATTGGTTATTACGCTGTTGCTGAAAATGTATTGCGCCCTTTTGAATTCTTCCCAGAAACGCTCAATCAAGTGTTTTTGCCCAGAATGTCTGAAATACATGATAGAGCTGGACTAGTTAAATTTTGTCGTAGAGTGCTTATTTTGGGTGGATTCGTTGCACTCACATTGTTACCGATAATTGTCTTTCCTAAGTTCATAATCAGTTTTATTTATGGAATGAGATATGTCGACGGTGCGCCGGTTCTTAGGTTATTAGCAGGATACATGGCACTAAATATTGTATTTAATCCATTGTATCTGTTTGCTCACCGTTTAAACCTCCCACGATTATTTACTTTTACAAATGCAATATCACTTTGCATTGGGATCGTAGCTAACCTGATTCTCATTCCCCGTTATGGCGAGCAGGGGTGTGCCATGACTATGCTAGTAGTAGGGATGGCTACACAACTGATGATGGTGCCATTAATTTTAAAGAGAGCAGCAGTAGCATTTCCCAAAACAATTGCAGTCTGAAAGTATAAATTATGAATGTTTATCAAACAATATATGAAAAACTCTATTTCCCCTTTTTCGAGGGAATCATTAAAGGCAGAAAAACAGCTCCGATATTAGCCTCAAGTTATAGCGATCAGTTTTTGACGCATGAAAAATCTCTATCAAATCAGATTGTTGCCCTTAAAAAGCTTCTTGAACACGCCGAAGCAAAATCGCCGTTTCATAAAAAACGTATACGGGATGCTGGGCTAATTCCTTCAAAAGTTCAGTCGTTTGATGATCTGCGACTTCTCCCGATTATGACTAAGTCAGATATCAGACTTAATTTCGAAAAAATTGTAACCCTCAATATCGAACAGCTTTGGATGAAATCGACAGGAGGGTCGACTGGTGAGCCTCTCCATTTTGCCTATACGAAAGAAAGCTATGAATGGCGGATAGCCATGTCAAGGCGTGGTTATTCTTGGGCTGGTGCAGCGCTTGGAGCTAAGCAGGCTTATATATGGGGAATACAACTTGGCAAAATTGGCCGCAGGCAGCAGATTAAAGAACGACTGCACCATCTGATAGACCGTCAACTATATTTTAATTGTTTCAATTTTGATGAACAGGCAATGTCACAATGTTTGTATGACCTTAATCGTTTCAAACCTTC
Organism: uncultured Geobacteraceae bacterium; assembly: GCA_942493195.1. Lineage (GTDB taxonomy): Bacteria > Desulfobacterota > Desulfuromonadia > Geobacterales > Pseudopelobacteraceae > CAIPTY01. The sequence continues at coordinate 1,002,734 of OW818669.1, forward strand.
TACAATAATTGGTTATACAAACCCACTTTACAATCTTGCTTTGTTTATCGGTAGTAACTCAAAGATCAAGTTTATTCCGAAGGGTGTGATATGTGCTGCGGAAAAAGTTCATCCCTATCAGAGAGATGCGATAGAGCAAGTTTTTGGCTCTAAAGTCTTTAATACATATGGATCACGCGAATTCATGCTGATCGCAGCCGAATGTGAAATGCATGAAGGACTGCATGTAAGTGCAGAAAATCTGATCGTGGAGATAATCAAAGAAGATGGTATGCCCGCCAAAGAGGGTGAAACGGGAAGGATTGTTATTACTGATCTTCATAATTTTGGTATGCCATTTATCCGATATGAAATTGGTGACCTTGGTGTGGCTACGCATAGAATTTGTTCGTGTGGTAGAGGGTTGCCGCTGATAGCAGATGTTGTTGGACGTTCGCTAGATGTGATTAGAACTCCTGAAGGGAAGGTTATTCCCGGTGAATTTTTTCCCCATTTGATGAAAGATTTTAATGATATTTATAGATTCCAAGTCATCCAAGAAAAAACGGATCTTCTTGTTATCAAATTAGTACCTATATCGGAATTGAGTGAGTCAACAAAAATACGGATAAATAATGAAATTAGAAAAGTTGTTGGCCTAGACATGGTTCTAAACTTTGAAATCGTTCCAGATATTGTTCTAACTGCCACCGGAAAGTATCGGGTGACAATCTCAAAATTATCTTAAATTATTTAGTCTATTAATATATTTGGGGGTGTTTAATGATATTTGGTATTTCGGGCTTTGGTAGTGCATTAAAAGCACAACTTCTTCACAAGAGGATTCGATATTTAAGTAAAAAAGATTGGAATAATAGAAATAATCATGTTTTTCGAATAAATCCAGAATATCGCAATTCAACAACATCTGAGGTTGAAGCAATACATCATAGTATTTGGAGTAAACTGAGACCAGACTTTAGTTTTGATACACTAAGAATCTGTAACGGTATATCTGGTGTTGCTGATCCTGAAACAGTGCCTGAGGAAGTCTATGTCTCAGAAATAGAGCCTTGTCTTAATCACTATAGAGATATTTCGTATCTTGCTAACAAAAATTTTTATAATCGTTGGTTTTCTAATGGACTTTTCCCAAATATTTTCTTTCATAATATTGATGGAGACTTCTATGACAATACTTATAAATTAATTGATCAGTGCGAATTAGATAGTATTATAGAAAAATTAAAATTCCCGGTCGTGATTAAGCCGAGTTTGGGTCCTGGTGGAGGTAAAGATGTATATTTCCCTAAAGACAGGGTCACATTAGAGAAGTTCATGATTGGAAATATTAACTTCGTTGTACAAGAGCTAATATATCAACACGAATTTTTTAATAGCTATAATCCGAACTGCTTAAATACTTTTAGAGTCTGTACTTACAGGTCAGTTGTGGATAATGTGGTTCATGTTTTGAATGTTTCAATGAGAATGGGTAAAGGAGGGTCGCTTGATAATGAAACCGCAGGGGGAATTGTTTGCGGGGTCCTAGATGATGGTAGGTTGAATAACTACGCTGTTGATAAATTTGGAGCGAAGTTTTTTTGCCACCCGGATACTGGAAAAGATTTTTCGGAGCAAGAAATTATTCCAAATTTCAGCGAATTAATAGAACTTTCAAAAAATACAGCTCAGGAAATATATCTTTGTAGACTCGCAAGCTTGGATGCCTGTCTTGATGAAACGGGAAAGTGGCGACTGATAGAAATTAACTTATTTAATCAAACTATCAGATTTTCTCAGTATGTTGGCCGCCCATTCTTTGGTCGATTCACTCAGGAAGTGATCAACTATTGTATTAAACACAAGAAATGGCGATAGGAGAATAAGCGTCGTGAGAGTTTTGCAACTAGTATTCAGTTTGGATGTTGGTGGGTTAGAACAGGTAGTTGTGGATCTTTGTAATAATTTGCCTGATGCTGGTGTGGAATGTATTTTGGGATGTCTCAGTCATGCTGGGGCCAAGGCGAAACAGACAACCGTTGAACAAATTTGGCTCGGTGGCCTTAAACAAAACAAACGTTTACCAGACACAAAAGTTCTTCGCAGTCTGTGTCGATTAATCAATGACTATCGCATTGACTTGATTCATTCACATAATCCAACAGCCCACCTTTATGGAGCTCTTGCGTCTCTCATTACAATGCGACCTCATATTCATACGATACACGGTCGCGGAAAATCTCGTGAAACTTATAAACGCGCATTGTTGCGTCGAATGCTAACAAGGTTCACCGATAATATTGTTTCCGTGTCAGACGATGTTAAAACTAAACTAGTGCAAGTAGACCGGTTACCTGACAGAAAAATTAAAACTATATTAAATGGAGTCGATACGGATGCTTGTCAACCAATTGAGTCTTTAGAGGCTCGCAAGGAACTTCGCAGACAGCTCGGAATACCTGAAAATTTGTTTGTTATTGGGAGTGTTGGCAGACTAGCTGCAGAAAAAAATTATCCACTAATGGTTGATGCTTTTTCAAAGTTTCATAAAGCATATTCTAATAGTCATCTTGTCATTGTAGGCGATGGAAGTGAAATGCAGTTTATTAAAGTTATGATTGAGAAGCTAAGTTTACAACATTGTTGCTCACTCCCTGGAATGCGATCAGATATTTCAGACTGGATGAAATGTTTTGATGTGTTTTCTTTGTCCTCAATTACTGAGGGAACTTCTGTTACTTTACTCGAAGCGCTGGCAACGGGTGTCCCAATAGTTGCGACGGATGTTGGCGGCAATCGAGCAGTCGTGAATCCACCTGATTGTGGTTTGATTGTTGATGATGGTGATTCAGATGCACTGAGTAATTCTTGGCTATTCATGGCTTCAAATGTAGAACAGTATAGGCAAATGTGTCTCTCTGCCCGTCAGCGAAGTATCCAAGAGTACAGTGTGAGTGCGATGATACGACTATACAAAGATCTTTATTCAGATTTTATTAATTCGACTGATTCGTGATGAAAAAAAGAATTTTATTTATTTCCAATCTGTATCCGAATCCAATCTTTCCCAATATGGCCGCTTTCAACCGGCAGCAAATAACAGCATTGCGTGAATATTGCGAAGTGGAAGTTATTTCCCCTATTCCATGGACTGCTAATCAAAATAATAAACTTAACGGCCGGGTTCGAAATGAAAATGGTATGCACGTCCATCATCCGACCTATTTTTATACTCCCCGCATTCTTCGAAAGTGGTACGGGGAGTTCTTCTACTATTCCATTCAAAATGTAGCTAAGAAGTTACTCGAAAAGAATCATTTTGACCTCATATATTCTTCATGGCTCTATCCTGATTCTTGGGCTGCTGCAAGACTTTCAAAACAGTATGATCTGCCCTTGTATGCCAAGGTCCACGGTACAGATGTAAATAGTTTGGTCGTTGGATCAACTATAACAAGTAAGTCTTTGGATGTCGTTAATCAGGCAGAAAAGGTGCTTTGTGTAAGTAAGGCTTTGAAAAATAGGTTGGTGGAATTGGGAGCATCTGAAAACAAGTTGGAAGTTCTGTATAACGGGGTGGACCGGACTATTTTTCACCCGATGGACAGATTTAATGTACGTCGGCAGTTGAAAATTGAGCCTGAGGAATCTCTTGTACTTTACGTTGGTAACCTCAAAAAAGATAAGGGCCTCGAGGAACTTGTCAGAGCCTTCAAGTCAGTAACAGTTGTAGATGATTCTCGATTACGTCTTGTTCTTATAGGTTCAGGTGCATATAAAGCTTCATTAGAGCAACTTGTGTACTCACTGAATCTGACTGAGAGAGTGCAATTTCAAGGAAGTCTCCCACTTGATCAAATTTCGCTTTGGATGAATGCGGCTTCAGTTCTCTGTCTACCAAGTTACATGGAGGGGGTCCCAAATGTCGTGCTTGAGGCACTTTCTTGCGGGACAAAAGTTGTTGCCACAAATGTTGGCGGAATTCCTGAATTAGACCAAGGAGATGGAATGTTGACCCTTATCCCTCCTTGTGAAATCTCTCCAATTACTGATGCTCTGTTATCGATCTTGCGCAGCCCTGTTGCAGTACGTAATCCTACGCAGATTTCATCATGGCGGGAGAATGCTCAAAAACTGTATTCGTTGTTTTCTGGTGGTCTATGAAGAAAGTCCTTATCGTTGCATATGGTTTTCCTCCTGTTGGTGGTGCAGGTGTTCAAAGGCCTGTCAAATTTGTTAAGTATCTACGGCGTTTTGGTTGGGAACCGCTTGTACTGACTGTATCAAATCCATCAGTACCTATAATGGACACGACACTCCCCAATGATATCCCTGAGGGGGTGAAAATATTTGGTGCGAGAACGTTTGAACCGTCATATAAAACGAAACAGACATTCGCAACGGAACAGGTGCAGAGTTCGACCATCAAGAGTTTTTTGAAAAGATGTCTGTCCATGCTACTGCTTCCTGATATTCAAGTGCTTTGGTGGCCTGGATTGATTTATCAGTTGATCAAGGTGCTTAAGACAGAAAAGCCTTCGTGCATATTTGTTACGGCTCCACCTTTCTCCTCATTTATTCCTGTGGTTGCTTTAGGTAAGTTATTTGGAGTGCCAGTGGTGATTGACTATCGCGATGAATGGGTGTTTGCCCGAAACAGTTGGGAAAATTCTTCAAGGACTCGGCTAGCATCTGTCGTAGACTCATTGCTAGAAAAATTTGTATTAGCGAATTGCAGTGCATTTACCACAGCATCTGGGAGCTATATTGTAAGTATTGCAGACCGTTATGGTAACAAGTTGAAAGATAAGGGTGTGGCCATTACAAATGGATATGATGCCGATGATTTTGTTGTGCCTGAAAAAATTAATAATAAAAATGATGATCCGAGAACGGTAACTATTGTCTATACCGGTACTGTTATGAAAGCCACGTCTCTTAATGTTTTTTACCAGTTACTTAAACGGCTATTGGAATGCGGTGGAAAAACGCAGAGAAGAATTTGTGTAAAGATTTATGGTCGAGTAGTTGGGGAAGAACAAGCTTTTTTGGAGGATGAAGCTCTAAAAGGAGTTGTTGAGTATCATGGTTACGTGGAGCACCATAAAGTCGTAGAAGAAATGATGAGTGCTGACGTGCTGTTACTGACTTTAAGTGATCTCCCTGGAGCTGAAAAAATAATTAACGGTAAAGCATTCGAGTATATGGCTTCCGGTCGGCACATTTTTTCGTTGACGCCTGATGGCGAGTTGAGCGGGTTGTTGTTGAACTACGATAACGTAACTATTGCTCATCCGAGCAATTTTGATTCTGCCTATCAGGCATTTTTCAGCCTGATTGACAACATAGATGAAGTAAAAAAATATCGGGGTAAAGATGTGTCATGTTTTCTTAGAGAAAATCTAACGTCAAAGCTTGCCTCAGTTTTTGATAGGGTTACAAATGCTAACAGCTAGAATAATAAGAAAAACTTTGTGTTATTGGTCGAGTTGTCTTTCGATTAAAAGGCGATTTAAAGGCAACAAAGAAATATTTCTTACTTTTGACGATGGTCCAGACCCAACTCACTCAAACAGAATTATGGACCTTCTTGCGAAGTATGATATCAAAGCAACTTTTTTTCTTATTGGGGCAAAAATTGAAAATAATAAAGATACTGTGAGGAGAATGGTGCGAGAGGGGCATGTATTAGGTAATCATACTAATACACACAAAGTGTTTCCCCATATTTCAATGAAGGAGAGGATGCAGGAAATTGAAGGGTGTCAAAATGAAATTAAAACTCTGACTAATTCAACAAATAGGTTTTTTAGGCCACCGCAAGGGCTCATCAATCCTTTTGATGTAGTATACTTGCTCATTAATAAGTACAAGATTATGCTTTGGACTATTGATTCCAATGATCATTGTTTTTCAGATGATATTGAAACGAGGCTAAGTTTTTTGAATAGGACTCAAAATGTTATTCTTTTTCACGATGATAATGCTTTTTGTATAGATGCCTTAACCAAATTAATTCCTATTTGGATTGATCAAGGTTTCAACTTCGCGGTGCCAAAATATGACGAGTAACGGAGGATTTATGCGATTATCGTCAATATTATATGTTGTAGCTTTAGCACTTCTCTTGAACGTAAATGCGCTGGCATTTGGCCTGCCAGATTATCAACCTGACGGCGCTCACCCAAGAATATGGCTGACTGCTGCAAAACTTGCAGAATTGCGGAATCAACAAGCAACCAATAGCACTGAATGGCAATCATTATATAACTGGTGTGAAACCCACATAGCCGATACGGGGTACGATGTTGGCAATTCAGCGTGGGGGTCTGGTTATCGAGGTTCAGGATATAAGCAGCATTTACTGAATTATGCGATTGCATACCAAACTCTTAAAATAGCCAATCCCTCTAAGGCAGATGCTTATGCGGCAAGAGCATTAACCATTATGGATGCGATGGTAACCGGTTTTTCGGTTGGTGAAGAAATAAACGGTTTAAAGATGATCCGTGAGGGTGGGGCATCAGATATGACCATAAATAGCGCAGAAAGGGCTGCACTGATTGCCGCATATCCAGCAAAAGCAGTTTCAACTACTTCTTATAAAGATGGTTACGATGCCAGAAACTTTGGTGTGGCTTTTCCGCTGGCCTATGACTGGCTTTATGAAAAATTGTCATCCACTCAAAAAACAACTTTTACACGGGTAATGTACGGGTGGGTGGATTGGTACAGGGGGGTTAGGTCTACATACAACAATGGGGTTTTAGTAGCCGGGTCACGCTATTACGAAGATCAGGGTGGAAGCTGTACAAGCCCCAATAACTGCACATCAGTCACTGGTGCGGGAACTTTTGGGTACGTTTTTTCAGTAATCGGACACAATTATAACACTAGCGCTACCGAAATGGCCGCTTTAGTCCCCCTAGCTACATACGGAGACAATGCTGATGCGCTAACCTATTTGAACCATTTCAGATATGATTTATGGGAGAACAAACTCAAACCGCAACTAGTAAGCAATGTGCTTTACAAAGGTGGGTATTCTCCAGAAGGGTGGAATTATGGCTCAAGCTGGCCGAGGGCTGTTGAAAGTTTACATGCCTATACAACTGCAACTGGCGAAAACCTGTATAGCGGTTTGACGTGGCCGCTTGAATATGCGCAGTCATATATCCATTCAACAGCATCCAACTTGAAAAATGTAATTGTCACTGGTGAATGGACAGGCTCAAATACCGGCGTTCCTTATGGCAATTTTTTGTTATCAACAACTGACATTCTTCGATCAAATTATCCGGCTGATGATACGCATAGGTTCAGCCAGCAATATTTGAATACAGCTACTTTGATAGCAGGGCAGACGGGAGCCGAGTGGGATGTGTTTCTGTGGTTTAATCCTTCTGGTCCCACTTTGTCGATGACAAACGTTCCTCTATATTACAATGCCATTGGTACAGGCATGACAACTATGCGTTCATCATGGCAACCATTGTCAGACACCATCTTTGCTTCAGTATCCTTGGCAGGTTGGCGCTATCTTGATCATCAGGCGTACGATGCAGGAAGTCTTTTGTTGCAGCGTGGTGATGATAGATTACTGGTACACCAAAACATGCAACATCACCCTAATCGCCACAATACGATTGTTTTTAATGGTGGATATACTGCAGCTCAAAATCTTCCAATGACCACACCAACAACACAAGCGTTAGAAAACAATTCAAATTATTTTTATGTAAAAGGTGATGTGTCAAATGCTTATAAACGGGAATGGAACGCAGACCTTGCAAAGTTATTTGTGAGGAATATATTGTATTTGCGTCCTAACATATTTGTAGTTTATGACATTACTCGAAGCAATAGTGTCTTAGGAAATCTAAAAGAGTGGTATACGCAATATACTGTAAATCCTGAAGTCACATCAGATGTAGTTGCCGCAACAGTCGGTTTATCAAAAATTTACACCAAAACCTTGAACCCAGCTGGGATTATAACTACAGATAACCCTGCTACAGGGTATTTTCGGGCAAAACTTACCCCAACAACAGCACAGGAGTATGAGCAGTTCCTACATGTTATAGAAGCAGTATCTTTGTCATCTTCCAATATGACGCCAGTAGAAAAGGTACAATCTGTAGAAGGCAAAATCATTGGTACCTACATCAAAGATTCAAACAACCCGAATGTTGTCATGTTCAGTAATGATCCAAATGGTAATGACGTCACCGGCAATGTCACCTTTACCCTTTCAGCACTCAACGGCAAATCCCCATGGCATACCATCGTCCATCTTCCAGCAAACACCGATTACACAGTCATCCGCCCCATAAACTTAGTTGTCCCGCAAACCTACCAACTCCTTATGGAAAACTCCCCAGCTAAGGGTCAGGTTTATAAAACATCCAGCCAGGGTGTACTGCGGCTTCCTCCAGACATTTCCATACAGACGCCAACCGATGGTGCGACAATAGCCGGTAAAAAAAAAGTTAGTGTATTAATCCCCGATACCTTTACGGCAACAGCATTGGAACTGTTTGTCGACGGTATTCCAACCGCTTCAACCTTTGCCCCTCCAAATGTTGTTCAGCTGGACTCGCTTCTGCCGGAAGGCTCACACCAACTATCGGTGCTTGCGACTGATGCGGACGGGAATAAAACTCTTTCTGCACCCATAACCGTTACTGTTATAACCGATTCGCTTGCACCAACCGTTACGATTACCAGCCCGAGTGAAGGGCAGTTAGTTTCCGGTTCCGTGAACACTTCTATCTCTGCCACTGATCTCTATGATGTAGCAACTGTAAGCTTATACGTCGATGGAGTCTTTAATAGCCTGATTGGATCAGCACCATACAATATTTCCTGGAATACACTCTTAAGCTCTAATGGAAGCCATACACTTACTGCTGATGCTTCTGACAGTTCCGGGAATACGGGTGTTGCTTCTGCTGTCAATGTCATGGTGGATAATGCCACTCCTGAAATTACATCATTCAGCGTGCCTGCAACATCCGCCAGTCTGACGATTTCCGGTATCAGTGTTGCTGCTTCCGATAATTTCGGTGTGACCGGCTTTTTGATTACGGAGAGCGCAACCCCTCCAACAGCAAGCGCAGTCAATCTGCATCCTGCACCGACCAGTTTCACTACTGCAACGGCCGGTACCAAAACCCTGTACGCCTGGGCCAGGGATGCTGCCGGAAATGTGTCGGCCCTCTTTGGGGGACAGCCGTGTGTCATTGACACGACCAAGCCGACAGTCAACAGCTTTACCATTCCCGCCACTGCATCCAGTCTGACGATCAACAACATCGTCCTGTCCGCATCCGACAACATAGATGTGACCGGTTACCTGATTACGGAGAACAGTACGCCGCCTGTTGCCAGTGCTGTCAACCTGACTCCGGCACCGACCAGCTATACGGCAGTGTCTGCCGGTGCCAAGACGCTGTACGCCTGGGCCCGCGATGCTGCCGGCAATGTCTCGGCTGTTTTCAGCGGCCAACCTTGCGTGATCGACACGTCAGCCCCGGTCATCAACAGTTTCAGTGTGCCCGCCATTACGGGCAGCCTGACGGTCAGTGGTATTACCCTGACTGCGTCTGATAACATCGCTGTGACCGGTTATCTGATTACGGAGAACAGCACCCCTCCTGCGGTCAGTGCTGTCAATCTGACCCCGGCACCAACCAGCTATACCGCGGCTACAGCCGGAGCCAAGACCCTGTACGCCTGGGCCCGTGATGCCGCCGGCAATGTCTCGGCTGTTTCCAGCGGTCAACCCTGTGTGATCGATACCAGCAAGCCGAACATAAGTACCTTCACGGTTCCATCATATTCTCCATCTCTTACTATCAGCGGGATAACCCTGGCGGCAGCCGATAATACAGGCGTGACCGGCTATCTGATTACGGAGAGCGATACACCCCCCGCTGCCACCGCAGTAAACCTGCCGTCTGCGCCGACCTCATTTACGGTTTCGGGCACCGGGGTCAGAAACCTGTATGCCTGGGCACGCGATGCGGCTGGAAATGTGTCTGCACTGTATTCCGGTCGTTCCTGCATCATTGATACGGTCAGGCCGACCGTCGACAGCTTTACGGTGCCGGCCACTTCCGGTAGCCTGACCATTTCCGGCATAGCGTTGACGGCTTCCGATGCCATCGGGGTAATCGGCTATCTGATTACGGAAAGCAGCACCCCTCCCGCGGCAGGTGCCATAAGCCTGACTCCTGCCCCGACCAGCTATACCGCAGCAACTGCCGGAGTCAAAACCCTGTACGCCTGGGCCCGTGATGCCGCTGGCAATGTCTCACTAGCCTACACCGGTCGCCTCTGTACGATCGACATAACCAAACCTTCCATCACTACGTTCAGCGTCCCGGCTTACTCCCCATCGCTGACGGTTTCCGGCATCAGCCTGGCAGCTTCCGATAACATCGGAGTGACCGGCTATCTGATTACGGAGAGCAGTACCCCGCCGGCGGCCGGTGCCGTAAGCCTGATGCCGGTTCCCGCCAGCTATACCGCTGCAACAGCCGGAACCAAGACCCTGTACGCCTGGGCCCGGGATGCTGCCGGCAATGTCTCGGCACTCTTTGCCGGACGATCCTGTGTTATCGATACCACCAGGCCGGTTGTCAGCAGTTTTACGGTCCCGGCGGCTTCAACCAGCCTGACGGTGACCGGTATTGTGGTCAGTGCCTCTGACAATGTTGGTGTTACCGGATATCTCATTACCGAGAGTGCCACCGTCCCGGCGGCTTCTGCCGTCAACCTGCCGCAGTCGCCCGTCAGCTATGTGGCGACCTCCTCCGGAATCAAAACCCTGTATGCCTGGGCCCGTGATGCCGCCGGCAATGTATCGCTGGCCAGGAGTGCCGGTGTGACCATCAACCCGGTGATCGGGTCGTATTCGTCGTTGCAGGGTGCCTACAATTCGGTGCCTGACGGTGGCCTGCTGTTTATCGGTGAGGGAACTTTGACGGGAACGTTCAGCGCCAACCGGAATGTTACGGTAACAATCGAGGGAGGCTATGATGCCGCTTTTGCTGATAATCCCGGTTTTACCGTTATTTTCGGGAAGGTGACTCTTTCGGCCGGCAAGCTTGAATTTGAAAATATCAAGGTGCGTTGACGGTAGTGCAATGCCTTTCTTTTGGTAATTGTGCCTCTTGCAAAATCCCGGTGAGTCTTTTTCTCCCTGTTGCCTGTTTGTGGTATGACTTCACGGCAAATCCGGACAGGACCAGCACGCAATGATGCGTACTTCCGCAGCAGTTACAGCAGGTATGGCGGTCATACTGATTATTGCGACAACGCTTCTGCTGTTTGGGGGACGGTCTCTTTTGACCGTGTCTCGTCCGCTGGAAAAGGCGGATGCGATCGTGCTTCTGGCGGGCAGTTTTGAGGAGCGCATGCCGTTGGCCCTGTCTCTATACCGGGCCGGCAAGGCCGGGCAGATACTTCTTACGGATGATGGTGTCCGCAGGGGGTGGTCGCGGGAACATCAGAGAAACCTCTATACAACGGAACGTGGTATCAATGAACTTGTGAAACAGGGTGTTGCCCGTCAGTCGATCACGGCACTTCCGTTTACCAGTAGTGGAACCGTGTACGATGCACTGGCAGTCAGGGATTTTGTGGTCAAGAACAACATTCGCAGCATTCTATTGGTTACGTCTGATTATCACACCCGCCGTTCCCTCTGGACCTTCCGAAAGGTATTACAGCCGTTGCCCGTTACAATCGGAATCGTACCGTCGCACTCCTCTGCAACCTTTACAACCGATGCACTGGAATATTGCAAGCTTGCCTACTATTTTATTCGCTATGGCGGACCGGGTGAAATTCCCGGGGTGCATCCATGAAGAAATTCGATCTGATCAGATATTCCTTTCTGGGGTTTTCGGGTTTTGTTGTGCTTGCAATTGCCCTTGAATTAAAGATCAGGCGTCACATTTCATTTTTTTCCCGGATGGTTGCGGGTGCGGTGATGATCGGGTTTGTTGTCCTTCTGGATATGTACCTGCTGGAACCAAATCTGCCCGTTGTCGAGAAGATTGTGATTCAGGACGGGGTTGTTGCTGAAAGAATGAATGGCTTGAAGGTGGTTCACATCTCGGATATTCATCTGCGGGATAAGCCCGGTTTTCTAGAAAAGCTGCTTGTTGCAAAGATAAATAACCTGCAACCGGACCTTCTTTTTATTACCGGTGATTTTCTCGATGATCTTGGCAGCTTGAATGATTTGGTCACGCTGCTGAAACGTTTTTCGGTCAAAATCGGGATATACGGTGTTTTGGGAAATACAGATCACCATTTTTTCCGGACTAAGGGGTTGATGAAGGAATTGCACTCTTCCGGGATTATAATCCTGATGAATGAAAACCGTCGTGTTATGTTGCCAGACGGCAAACAAATCTGGTTGGCGGGTGTCGACGATCCTGTTGGCCAACGGGATAAATTGGGAATGGCTCTGGAAGGAATCCCTGCCGGAGAACCGGTTCTGTTGCTGGCCCATTCTCCCGATATCTACGTCCAGTCTATACTGGCAAAGGTAAATATGCTGTTTGTCGGTCATACCCATGGTGGCCAGATAGGAATTCCCTTTCTGATTCAACGCTCAGAGTATGCCAACCGTTCTCCCTACATGTCCGGATTGTTTCGCGATGGCAGCACAAGTATGTATGTAAACCGCGGTATCGGAACAAAAACTCTGCCGGTTCGCTTACTCTGCCGGCCTGAAATTACGAGTTACGAATGGCGCTGATTCTGTTGTCGGGAAATCTTACACGCTGATGGATTTAGGTGGGGAGGGCGGTATGTCTGACAAAAAGGTCTTCAGCGCAGCTTTCTATCGATACATGCCATTTGCCGTGTTCATGGGGTTCATCGGTCTGGATGAATTTATTCGATTCCTGGCCGGGCAGGGGCTATTCGCCCTGGAATCAACAACCCTGTATTATCTTTATCCGGTTAAAGCGTTGACGGTTGCATTTCTACTGTACAGGTTCAGAGGGCATTACCCCGAGTTGTCAATCAGGGATCTTGCCAATATCCCTGCAACAGCCGGGGCGTGTGTTCTCGGTCTGATCGTATTTGTACTCTGGATCAGGATGGATTGGTCTTTTGGTTCTTCAGGAGCACCCCTGGGATTTAATCCTCTACTCTTTTCGGATCAAACCACCCGGGTGGTCATGATCATCTCCAGGATTGCCGGTGCGGTGCTGGTTGTCCCACTCATGGAGGAATTGTTCTGGCGGTCGTTTTTGATTCGCTATGTCGTTAATCCAAAATTTGAGTCAGTCGGGGTAGGGACGTTTACCTGGGGGTCGTTCCTTGTTACGGTGATTCTGTTCGGTTTCGAGCATAACTACATTCTGGCGGGTATCATGGCCGGAGTGGCCTATAACCTTTTACTGTATAAAACCCGCAGCCTGGCCCAATGTGTCCTGGCACACGCCGTGACCAATCTGGCTCTTGCGGTTTACGTTCTTGTATCAGGGAATTGGCAGTTCTGGTGACGCCAAATAACATACCAAACAAAAGCGGGAATGTCGTTTGACATTCCCGCTTTTGTTTGTGGAAACTGCGCCATTTTGATCAGTAAATGCACTTCAGCATCTTGTAGGTCTCCTGCATGACAGCACCCTGATCTTTGCTGTTTTCTGTAACAATCTTACGTAATTGTACGAAAGAGTTGACGTTCAGATTGTGGATCTGTAATCCGATGCCGTTTCCCTCACGCCTGACAACCTTTGCGTTGAACCTGAAGGCCGGTTGGGAGGTATTGTAGACAGTTACGTTGACCGGTACATCAACAGGAATGTCACGTTCCGTATGGACGTACATTCCGCGGAGGCTGAGGTTATCCGTGTTGCAGAAGATTTCCTCGTTGCCGTATTTTATGGAGGCTCCAACACTTAGCTTGACTCTCGTGAAATGCCGTGTGTTCATTTTTGCTCCCATTGGGGTCGGATGTCGGTTAACGCAGTCTACAAAAGAGATTCAGCAAATCTGCCTGTAGCGTTGGCAGGACAAAACCAGATTATCCTGATGAGCAAAGCAATATTTGTGCCGTGGGGATTAGCGCTGATTTGCCTCCGTAATCTATTCGGTAACAGAGGGTGTGAAAAAACAGTGTAAATTAAATCGACACAATGAAATGATCCAAACGGTCTCTGCCGCTCCCGGTTTAAAATTGGCTGTCGATAATCTTTACATTTGAAATATATAGTAATCCCTGAAGACTTTGTCTGAGCATAAAACAGTATGATATCTGATTATTACGTGCATTGGCACGCTACTGGCAAATCGTGCGCTGGATTAGATCCGTTCAAGGAGATGTGCGCTATGAAAAGATTTTTAAATGTATTTGTACTTGTTTCTACAGTGTTGATTATCGCTGTGCCCAACGTCTTTGCCCTGACATATGGTAATGAAATTACCTATTACGACGGGGAGGGTGTCACCAACGAGGATAATGAGGTTGAGGTTGGCATGGATCCCAAGCAGAAATGGGATCTTGAAGGTTTTTTCCTTAAGGGTAACGTGCTCACGATGATTGGCGGGTTTGATTTTAAAAATGGTGTTGCCGGATATTCGGATTTCAAATCCGGTGATATCTTTTTAAGTACGGATGCAACCTACGGAGCGCCGGTTAAAAGTTATGGAAGTGACGGTAAGAACAATGTCAAGGAAACATTCGGCTATGAGTACGCACTGTCGATCAACTGGGCGACACTTTCCTATAATGCGTACAAACTCGTTCCGGGAAATTCCACAACCACGGTCTGGTATACGCAAAACGAAACCGGTGCTGCGACCTCGAACCCCTGGAAATATGTTCTCGATGGTACATCGCAGAAAATAGGTTCTACCAGGGTTGGAACGGGTGGCGGATTGATCGACAATGCCGTTGCGCTTGAGAATGGCTTGCAGGGCTGGAATGGCGATAATAATCACTACGCAGTGTCATTTGATCTGAGCGACATCTTTTCCGATGCAAACCTGTACGGCAAGGAATTCTACACCCACTTCACCATGGGGTGCGGTAACGATAATCTGATCGGCCAGGGTGCCGCTCCTGTACCGGAGCCCGGTACCATGGTTCTGTTGGGTTTCGGAATGGTTGGACTTGCCATCTACGGCAAGCGTCGTATGAACAAAGATGTCTGAAGCTCATCGGTAAGGTTTGAAAAAAAGGCGTTGCGCAAGCAGCGCCTTTTTTGTGTCTTGCGGGAGGTTTGAATGCAGGACCCGCATCCCGCTCCTGACCTGAAACGATTAACAATAAATAAAATAAATTAATTAGCATGTATTTGTCGAATATCTTTACAGATAGTGCCATGGAATATTTTTTAATGTATAAAGCCTATTAAATCAGTATGTTGCAGTTTGGCACTGGGGTTGCATAATGGTAGATATAATCGATTTATAATCTTACATGCGATTAACGCATTAAAACAAACGGAGGAACACATTATGAAAAAGTTAGTGGCATTACTGGCAGGGGCGCTGATGATGATGGCAACGAGTGCAATGGCACTTCCAACTTTGGATCCAGGTTATAGTTGGGCAACTACTCCCTTCTGGAATTTTACGGATCTGACTACCAACCTGGGTGGGAATTCCGATTTTTCTATAACTATGGAAAACGCAGGTTACGAAAGCGATTTTGGATTTTACAATGTTAACAATCTGCTTGAGCCGACAGAGGTAACAACAAAATTTAAGGTATTCAACCACACGGATGAAAAAAATAAGCAAGTAACCGTAAATCTGAAAACGGTAGCAGGTCAGTTGCAGATTGGTCTGGCAAATCCATCAGGTCAAACTACAAATTGGGTTAACTTTGATAAAACATTCGGATTTTATTTTGATGTTCATACAGGTGGAAGTGCCGACACCACTGCTGATTACTCATACTATACCCTTAACTCTTTGAGTACACCAAAACCGGATGCACAATCTTTTAATCACATACTCGTCGCATATAATCCTTACCTGGTTAAAACTAAAATTTATTTAGATGATCAAATTAGAAACCCAGACAGTGATTGGAATGATATGGTTGTTAATGCGAATGATGTTGCACCGGTCCCTGAGCCAGGCACCATGGTTCTGCTTGGTTTCGGCATGCTCGGCCTGGCTATCTACGGCAAGCGCCGCATGAACAAAGAAGCATAGTAATCCGAAATATATACCAGTACGAAGAAAGGCGCTGCTTGATGCAGCGCCTTTCTTCGTTTGTCGATAAATCTTACACTTGTTTAACGAATATATTCTTGGTTATGGAACCTCGTCGGGTGCTTTTTCCAGTGAAGTCTGGGGCGTCAGATTGTGCCGCTTCATCAGGTCATACAAGGTCGGGCGGCTGACCCCCAGCGCCTCGGCCGCCTTCACAATATTTCCGTTCTGGCGCTCAATTGCCGCCATGATCATTTCACGCTCGACCTTGTTACGGGCGTCTCGCAGATTCAGAACTCTCTGCTCGTCTTCGAGCACCGGCATCCCTGACGGTTCCATATCGCTTCCCAGGTCTGACGGTTCCAGGGCCGTTGAATCACACATAAGTATCGCACGCTGCACCCGGTTACGCAGTTCACGCACATTCCCCGGCCATTCGTAGCTTTTGAGGAAATTCATTGATGCTGAGCTGAAGCGGCGCACTCGCTTACGGTATTCATCGTTGTAGACCCGCAAATAATGGTTGGCCAACAGCAGTATGTCGTCACCCCGTTCACGGAGGGGAGGTAGTGCCAGAGAAATAACACTGATGCGGTAGTAGAGATCTTCGCGGAATTTGCCCTCTTTGATGGCCTTTTCTATGTCCACATTTGTTGCGCAGACCACCCGCGTATCAATGGGGATGTCCTGTCTGCCGCCGACTCTCTGGATAACGCCTTCCTGTAGAAAGCGGAGCAGCTTGACCTGGAGGTTGACCGGCATCTCCCCGATTTCGTCGAGAAAAAGGGTGCCCTTGTGGGCATACTGAAGTTTCCCCTGAACCATGGAACTGGCGCCGGTAAAAGCACCTTTTTCATGCCCGAACAGTTCCGATTCCAGCAGGTTTTCCGGAATGGCACCACAGTTGATCGGAATGAAAGGGCCGTTTTTGCGCAATCCATACTCGTGAATTGCCTGGGCTACCAGTTCCTTGCCCGTGCCGTTTTCACCTGTAATGAATATCGACACATCCGAGGGAGCCACCTTTTTTATGGTTGAAAAAACTGAGAGCATTTCGGGGCACTGCCCGATCATGCCTCCAGAATCCCGCGATTTCAGCTCGATTGAGCGCTGCAATGTACGATTCTGTTCTTCCAGGTTGGCGACATGGAAGGCCCTGCCGATGACGACTCTCAATTCGCTGAGTACCGGAGGCTTGGGGAAAAAATCGTAAGCCCCCATCTGCATGGCCTTCAAGGCATTTTCCCGTTCACTGTTGCCGGTCAGCATGATGACTTTGACGTATGGATTGAGTGTAAGCAGTTCGGTCAGTCCGCGAAATCCCTCGACAGAGGTGTCTTCATAGGGGGGCAGTCCCAGATCGAGAACCACGACGGCCGGTTGATTTTTTCTAAAGAGGGCCAGACCTTCGTTAACATCACCCGCCAGCAGCACGGAATACTCTTCACTCAGTCCCCATTTCAACTGCTGGCGTATATCGGCGTTGTCATCGATAATCAAAAGTTTTTCCATCGTCATTCCTTCCTCATACAACACTGCCTTGTGACTCTTCGGATGGTGCGAACCAGACCGTGAAAGCTGATCCGCTGCCCTCTACGCTGCTTACATCGATTTTTCCGCCATGGGCCGATATAATCTGACGACACTGGTACAGGCCGATACCAAGCCCCAGCTTTTTTGAGGTTCTGAATGGTTTAAACAGCTCGGTCCGTAAAAAACGGGGAGACATTCCGCACCCCTGGTCGGTAACCCTGATGTACGGCCGGTCGGCACGGCCTACTTCCACAGTGATCGGATCCTGTGGTGAGGATGATTCAATGGCATTTACCACTAGATTGAGAATAACCTTCTGGATCTCGCTTTCATCTGCATGCACAATTTCAGATACACCGGTTACGTTGATACTGCTGCCCATGAACATGCGAGCGGTTTTCCTGGAGAGCTCCAGCAGATCGACTTCCTGCCGGTTGATCAAATGTTGTTCTCCCAGGTTTCTGAGCCTGTTGATCAGTTTGCGCATTTTGCTGACGGTGTTGTCCAGTGATTCAAGCATGTCCTGCTGGAATTCAGGCTTATGGATGTGCCGGGCAGAATTTTCAACAATCAGAGATAAATTTGATACCAGATTTTTCAGGTCGTGGGCAACAAAAGTTGCCACATTTCCAATCGCCTCCATTTCTCTGGTATGGATGATCTGTTCGGACAGTTTCTGGTGCATGATTGCCAGTGAGGCCTGCCGGGCGATTGTTTTCATCAAATCGTAGTCTTCATAGATGTAAACTTCGTTACTGTTGACCGGCCTGCCAAGGACAATGAATCCTTCCAGTACACCGTCACTGAAGAGCGGAACCACGAATGAAATCTGGTTATTCCTGAAGTACTCAACGTCATCTGGTGCAATTTCGAAGTTTTCCTCACTGATACTGACGACCCAGGCGCAGTGGGTCATGAACCTGATCAACGAATTGTCTGCGGAGATGTCCTGGTCCGGAAGATCGATGTCGTGGAGAGCGACCAGGCAGTGACAGTTGCGGTCGTCTTCATGGAGAAACAGGGCCGCGCCGGATATCCCGAAGATGCTGCAGTAGGCTGATAGAATCCGCTGCAGCAGCTCATCACCCGAGCGCGATGAGGAGAGCTGCTCGGTGAAGCTCAGCCATTGTGTCCGGTAGTCATGTTTGTGCTGATAGAAGTTCTTGTGGAGAACCACCTTGACTTCGCGTCGCACCCGTTCTGAAAGCATCAGGATCAACAGGGCGATGCCGATCAGAAATGCCATGGAAATTGTGATGGTGCGCGGCAGAATAGAACCAAAATGCTGCATTCCTTCGCCCAGAAGACCGAGAATAATCAGGTAGATTCCTACGGCGAAGAGTACAACAGATTTGAAGGCAACCTGTCGTGATACCTGGATACGTGCTCCACCGCGACGGAATACCCGTGGATAGGTCATCAGCAGGGCTGCAATCAGGTACATGAACGAGCGGACCTGCAGATAGTTCATGTTGATGGTGCGGTAGAGCAGGGCCTGACTGTAATAGAACACCAGGACGGTCAGGATGGTGCCGAGTCCGATCAGCTCGAATTTGATTTTCCACCGCGCGTCGGGTGAGGCGTTTGAGAAGGTTACTTCAAAGTTGACGAGCGCAACAATCAGGCAGGCCATAATGGCGATGTAAAAATAGAGGCCGGTGGTGCCGAGAAACAGCAGGCGTTCGTCCGGGAAATCAGGGGCGTAGAAAAAAGCGTTCTGGGGGAATAAAAAGGGCAGGGCGGAAAGCAGTAATGTTACAAAAATCGTTGTCTTTGGCACGGCCCCCAGCTTCCATGGTCCACTTTGGCGGGCGTGGGTGAGGCTGCAAAGAATCCAGAGTGGGGGGAGCAGTGCTTCAATCGTCAGTGCGCACGATTTCCAGATAAAAGCGTTGCCGGTGCTATTGATTGCTATGGTGTCGAATAACTCCAACAGGGCTGTTGCAGTCAGGGCTGCAAACAGAAACAGTCCCGGCCGGCTTCTTTCCTGGTGGAGTGCATATGCGGCGATGGCCAGTAGTGCGCAAATTGCGGCTATGGAAGTGATCTGGCTACTCACGCTGCACCGGTGTTACAGGTTGGCCATATACCAGGGGAGGGCGGCATCAAGGCCGCTTTCGATGGTATGGGTTGGATTGTATCCCAGCTTGGCGACAGCCTTACTGATATCCGCCTGGGAGTGCAGGACGTCGCCTTGGCGGAAATCTCTGTAGACCGGTGAACAGTCCTGCAGATGAGGGTAGTGGGACTGCAGCCGGCTGTGAAGCATGCCAAACAGTTCGGTGAGCGAGGTACGCGCATTCACTGCAGTGTTGTAGATCTGGTTGATCGCTGCCGGGTCGGTACAGGTTGCCGCCAGGATATTCATCTGGATGACATTTTCAACAAAGCAGAAATCCCGACTGGTTTCTCCGTTACCATTGATATGAACGGTTTCCCCTTTGATCAGCGCCCGAATCCAGCAGGGGATAACTGCTGCGTAGGCACCTTCCGGATCCTGCCTGGGGCCAAAGACGTTGAAGTAACGCAGTCCGACGGAATCCAGCCCGTAGCTTCTGGCAAAGACCTCGGCATACAGTTCATTCACATATTTGGTGACGGCATAGGGGGAGAGCGGTCTGCCAATGGAGTCTTCACGCTTGGGCAGCCCGGGATGGTCGCCGTAGGTGGAACTGCTGGCCGCATAGACGAAGCGTTGGACGCCGGCATCCCGTGCTGCCACCAGCATGTTCAGAAATCCGGTTACGTTGCTGTCATTACTGGCAATCGGATCAGCAATGGAGCGCGGCACCGATCCAAGTGCGGCTTCGTGCAGGATGAAATGTACACCTCTACAGACACTGTGGCAGCTGTCAAGGTCGCGGATATCGCCTTCTACAAAATTGAAGTTGTTCCACTGCAGGGCGGTGACGTTTTTTTGGACTTCGTCCAGATTGCTGCGTTTGCCGGTGGAAAAGTTGTCCAGCCCGATAATGTTCTGATTTAGCTTGAGGAGATGCTCAAGCAGGTTGGAGCCGATGAAACCGGCTACACCGGTGATCAGCCATGTTTGAGGCTTGTCGCGCAACTGTTGCACTGCCTGGTGGTACCTGTTCATAGTTTCCTCGTGAATGTAGTGAAAAGGAATGCGTCCGGGACCTTACAGTCGCCATATGCGGATGCCGGCAGCCCGCATGGCCTGCTGGTCAAACATCCCCTTGACGTCGATCAGTACCGGGTTGCTGCCCATATGGCTGACGACCGTCTGCGGTGACCAGGTCAGGAATTCCCTGTGGGCAACGGCTGCAACAACTGCTGAAGCAGGCTTCAGGTCTGCAACCGGTGTCAAGGTCACACCATATTCATGGATCGCTTCATCAGGGTCCGCCAGGGGATCGCAGACCTGAACGTTAATGCCGTAATCCTTCAGTTCATTGATGATGTCAATGACTTTGGAGTTGCGCAGATCGGGACAGTCCTCTTTGAAAGTCAAGCCCAGAACCGTAACGGTATTTCCGAGTATGTTGTGACCGGAATGGATCATTTCCCTGATGGCTCGTTGGGCGATAAACGTGCCCATGCCATCGTTGATGCGGCGACCCGCCAGAATTACCTGGGGAATGTAGCCAATTTTTTCGGCCTTATGGGTCAGATAGTAGGGATCGACACCGATGCAGTGTCCTCCGACCAGACCTGGTTTGAATTTAAGAAAGTTCCATTTGGTGCCGGCTGCCTCCAGTACGTCATTGGTGTCGATGCCCATGCGATCAAAGATCAATGCCAGTTCGTTCATCAGGGCGATGTTCAGGTCGCGCTGGGTATTTTCTATGACCTTGGCCGCTTCGGCTACTTTTATGGAAGCTGCCCGATGAACACCGGCGGTTACTACCGATTCATAGACCCGGGCGACAATTTCAAGTGTTTCGGCATTTTGGCCGGAGACAACTTTCAGGATCTTGGTGAAGGTGTGTTCTTTATCGCCCGGATTGATTCTTTCCGGGCTGTAGCCCACAGTGAAGTCCCGTCCGCAAACCAGGCCGGAAACACGTTCCAGCACCGGCACGCACTCGTCTTCTGTTACGCCCGGATAGACCGTTGATTCATAGACGACGATATCTCCCTTTTTCAGGGCTTTGCCAACGGTTTCCGATGCACGGTACATCAGTGTCAGATCCGGTTGATGGGCTTCGTCGACCGGTGTCGGCACGGCAACTATGTGAAAATCGGCGATGGCCAGTTCTTCCAGTTTTTCGGTGAACAGAATGTCTGCGGCCTTCAAATCCTCGCTGGTAACTTCACCGGTCCGGTCGTAGCCGTTCTGTAATTCTTCAATGCGGGTCTTGTTGATATCGAAGCCGACGGTTCTGCGTACTTTTCCAAAGGCGACCGCTACCGGAAGTCCCACATATCCGAGACCGATCACGGAGATGATTCTTTCGCTGCTCATGTAAACTCCTTAAAAAGTGGTGTAGCTGTTGTCAGCGTCACTGTGGTAGATAGTTGCGAATCAGCGGTTCAAAATCACGAATAAACTGTTCACCCAACGCCCTGGCCTGATCGTTGTCAGTCACTATCGGTACTGAAATCCTTATAAATGCAGCGTCACGGCGTTTATGAAGGGCTGAATTCATAATCTGGGCTATTTTCAAAGAATACTCGTCAGAAATTGAACGATTTCGCACTTGAAACCAGTACAGGAACAACTCCTTGCTGTCACCCTTCTGGTAAACCGCTCTCACCAGATTGATCACGCCACCGGATATGTCAAGGCTTCCACGGGACGTCGCAACCTCATACCAGCCACTGCCCGGTAGACAATGTTTGGGCGAGTGAATCTCCCCGCCACTCTTGCCGCCGCCATGATAGCCGATGTAGAGATTAACGATTTTGCCGTCGGGGGTCACATACTGACGGGAAAGGTAATCGGTTGGTTTGAGAACACTCAGGATGGCATCGCTGAATTCACCCCGTTTTGACATATTCCAGGATGCAACCTGTACAGGAAACTGGTTTAACGGTTGACTTGTGGGGATAGGCGCATCCCTGTGGAGTGTTATGACTATTCCAGTCGCTGCAAACAAAATGTAGACTATTACGAACCTGAAAGTACTATTCATGGATTCTTTAATCCCCGGCGACGTACGAATTCGCCGAACAGAACCAGCATGGCCATGGCCAGAACAAAGACCGTCATGCCGGCAAATTCATGAAAAAAACCTTCTGCTGCTTTTGCCCCCCACCACTGTGCCAGAATTCCGGTAACGATAACGCGCAAGGCATTTGTTGCAATGGCAATCGGGATTGCAGAGCAGATTATAAGCCAGCGGCGCGGGTTGGAGGTCTTCATTACATATGCATAGGCCACGGCAAGAGCAAGAAGGGAGATGAGTGAACGGATGCCGCTGCAGGCATCGGCAACTTCAAGCGTGGTGGCGGGAAACATGATGATATTACCTTCACGCATCACGACGACTCCCACTATTTTTAAAAATGCGACCGATACCTTTGTTACGAACAGTTTCAGTGGAAAGGCCGCCATATCATAAATGATATATGGTATGGGAATCATGAAAATCAGATAGCCTAGTGGAAGTGCTACGCCTTTGAGGACTTCCCGCCCGAAGCAGAATAGTGTTGTACCGGCCAGGAGCACGATCAGCGAGGAGCGCATGGTAAAATACTCCACTCCAAACCACCCTCCCAGAAGCAGCATCAGACCGGCTATGATTACTGCTAATCCCAAACCGTCGGGCTTGACCAACCGCGTTTTCAGATCCTGCCAGCGCTGCCAGAAAAAGTATCCGGCAATGACCGGCACCAGAAAACCATGGGAATAGTTCTCATCATGGTTCCAGACCTGTACCATATCCGGAATGATACGGGAATACATGACCACCAGAAGTGGCAGGACGAGCAATAGCTGGACCCGGTTGTTACGTAACGCTTCATTGAATGTCATGAATGTCGTGCCTGTTTGGAGATTTTCCGGTGAACGATTAGTTCACAGGATTGTGCAGAAATGGAGTTGAGTAGATAATTGGTGGATACTATAGAATAATTTTAATATGCACAACAATTTAGACACAATTTAGATCATTTAAACGAGATTTCAAGTCAGATGTGAGAAGAGTTTACCCGGTTGTTGCCAGGGTGTACTTTTTTGATTGTATCTGATGCAACAGTCACTGTGTACACAAAAAGAGCCGACACGAATGCCGGCTCTTTGGTTACAGCCAAATTATAGTATAGACGGCTTCCTCAGCCGCCGAACGTCATGTCGTGCAACAGCTTATTATACTCACCCAACTGCCTGTCGAGGCGTCTCAACTCGTCCTTTGTATAAACGTCCGTGCCGCGATCAATCTCTCCCTTGATCCTGTCGATTCTCTGCTGGATTGAATCAACGGAGTTCCCGCAATTCATGGCTACGAGCAGACATTCATTCTTGTCGGTCTTTACACCCTGGTCAAGAGCCTTATCAACTGTACCCTCGATCGCCAACACCGGTACCGCCGCTATCAACAGGGCAGCCGCCAGAAGGGTTACTCTTTTAATCATGCGTCTCATGGCTGACCTCCATTTAGTATTTTATATGTGCTTCACCTTCAGAGTACCCGATGACGGTACTTATTGCAAATGAATATCAATAACCAATAAGATGCCGTGCCAGGGCTATTGCTCAATAATGTGATGTTTTGGCGAAACAGATAGGCATTTTCCTTACGCATACCGGCCGCCGGAGATTTACAGGAGCGATGATATCCGTAAAAATCGTGCTTTTGCCGACCCATCTTAGGGCCATCATTATCTTTGATTCAAACTCCACCCATAATCCGAAAATAACTATCAGTGCTCCACACAGTGTAATCGGTTCCATATTTGTCCTCCTGTTTCGATTTCGTTTCGGGAATCAGCGCACTGTTTACATGCGACGATAAATGCCAATTACCTTGCCTACAATGTGTACTTCACCATCTTCAGGATACACGAGGATCGGTTTCATAGCCGAATTTGCCGGCTGCAGACGAATGTGGTCATGCTCCTTGTGAAACCATTTTACCGTAGCCTCTCCGTTAACCATGGCAACTACCGTATCTTTGTTATCAGCCGTAGCCTGCGGTCTTACAAGGGCCAGGTCACCGTCCAGAATACCGGCGTTGATCATGGAGTCTCCGCTGACATTGAGGAAAAAACAGCCGTCTCCCTTGACCGCAAGCGGGTCAACGGAAAAGAAGCCCTGAATATCTTCTATGGCTGTGGAAAGCTGCCCCGCACGAACAGTACCGACGATAGGAAGCGAGATCGAGCGGTTTGTCGGCGTTTTAAGGCTGATCCCGCGATTCACATGTTCCCGGTTGATGTACCCTTTGCGTTCCAGCGCACTGAGATGCTTCATGACTGGCAAGGTACCGGAAACATTCAAATGCCGGGCAATCTCCCGCTGACTTGGCGGATACCCGTTGTAATCCGAGAACGACGTAATGAACTCCAGCACCTGGCGCTGTCTTTGTGTGAGTTCATTGCTTGGATTTTTGCAATAGGTAGCCATATGACTACCTATACGATTTTGTTGGACGGATGTCAAGGTTTGAGTGCAGAGACGCAAAAAAGATTCATGGGTCCTGGTCGGCTTAAGGAAATAAAAAAGGGGAGAGCCGATATGGCTATCCCCTTGATTTTATTGGTGGGCGCTACTGGGATTGAACCAGTGACCCCTGCCGTGTGAAGGCAGTGCTCTCCCGCTGAGCTAAGCGCCCGAATTTTTCATGTACATAGCAGACGCCCGTAATCATGTCAAGTTTCCACTGGTTGTACATAGTAATGTAAACAGGACTTTAATTGTCTTATATGTCAAGAAAATTAATCAGTTGTGCCCAGTTTTGTCAGAATTTTCGATTGACGTGATTCGTAAATGGTGACATTATCTCCGTCTGATTTTTGCAAATATATGAGAAACTGATAACCTTTCAACGCTCGAATAGGTTTACAGGCATACAATTACGCAGGAGGAGAAACAATGAAGAATGTAGTATCAATGATGAGAGTTGTTTTTGTATCGGTCGTACTGTCTGCTGCTCTCGCAGTAGGGGCTTTTGGTGCTGATAAACAGGTTCTTGGAATTGCTGACTGTGCCAAATGCCATGCGGCCCCTCCGGCCGACATTGCAGCAAATGGCGGTGCACACAAAACCAGTATTAACTGCCAGGATTGCCATAGCGGGCATCGCCCGATGGTGAAGAACAATATTCCGCTGTGCAGTCAGTGCCACACAGGTAAAGCTCACTACAATCTGGCCAATTGCCTCCGTTGCCACAACAATCCACATACCCCCAAGATTATTAAACTGACCAACAACATCACTGACGAGTGTCTTACCTGTCATACGTCACAGATTGTCAAACTGAAGCAGGTTAAGAGCAAGCACAGCACCCTGGCATGCAGTTTCTGTCACAGTGTTCACGGCAAGATTCCACTGTGTACCCAGTGCCACAAGCCGCACAGCACTGATATGGTTGCCACGGAATGTAAAAAATGCCACCAGGCCCATATGCCTACCGCAGTGTTCATGACACCTGATACGCCGAACAAGATGTGTGCCTCCTGCCATAAGCGGCCGTTTGAAATGCTTGCCGGTAGCGATGCCAAGCACAAGGCTGTGCTTTGTGTAACCTGTCACAAAGACAAGCATAAGACAATTCCATCCTGCCAGAGCTGTCACGGTGTACCGCATCCGGCCAGCATGATGGCTCGCTTCACCAAGTGCGGTGATTGCCATAGCGTTGCCCACAAGCTGAACCATTGGGAAGCAGGCACATTGAAGACAGTCGATAAGACTGCTCCGATCCCGCTCCCTAAGAAGCCGGCCGCCAAGAAAAAGCAATAAGTCACGCTTATAGCCAGTAATAGAAAGGCCGGTGAATTCGTTCCTAGCCATTTCACAAAGGTGTTGAAAACCAAAAAGTAGTTAATATATAATGCCTCTTAGCATTTTGCTAAGGGGCATTATCTTTGGACGTCAATCCTCCCGAAATCACACCTCGCATCCCCCCTGCCGTCAAAGGCATTCAGGTGAATTTTTGCAAAAATCCTCTTTGTATGAACTTTGGCCGGCCAGCCAGCATAGATGTCCAACCTCGAGGCCCTGGCGCTGCCAGTAGGGGTAGAGATCTTTACAAAATAGCCGGAGCTTCTCGTGGGAGGACAAATCTCATTTGCAATTTATGTGGTGAAACGCCTCCGCTCAAGAGTAATCTGGCAATCAGCGAAGAGATCGGTCGGATAAGTGGATACCTTGTTCCTAAACAGACACCTTCATGTCCAACAGAATCATGTCTGAATCATTCTGTGTGGATCTCGGAATCAAAATCATATTACTCCTTTGGCAAAACGAAGTCCGGATCTCAACGATATAGGTGCCGGAAGTGCGGAACAACTTTTGCTGTTGGTGGTGCAACACTCCGTCAAAAAAAAACGGAGGTGAACGAAACTGTATTCACGCTGCTGGTCAACAAAATGCCATTTAATCGAATCATGGAGGTGGCAGGGATTTCATCCAGTACGCTGTATGGCAAGATCGACTTTATCCATCGGCAGTGCCTCGCTTTTGCCGCATCTCATGAACGACGGTTGCCAGACTTGCCGATTCGGCGACTTTATCTGTCTGTTGACCGTCAGGATCATGTCATAAACTGGAAAGAGGCTGGAGATAAGCGAAATATTGTCCTGAATGCTGTCGGTTGCGCGGACAACAGGACAAGCTATGTATTTGGTATTCACGTGAACTATGACCATGAGGTCGACGCACGGCAGGTCGAACAGGATGCTCTGTTCCTTGGTGATAGCTCCTTACGAGCGCCGTTCCGAAAATATTCCCGAGTTTGGCTCACTCAGGATTACATAGATTCCCTCGGTAATGATGTTAAACGAAGGGGACCCTCAAAATATCTGAGAGATTCAATTCAAGAAGCCTACGACAATTCCGATAGCAGGGAAGACATTGAGGCGCCCGAATCACCTACCGCTGAGACAGGGCTACCTTACGCCGGGATGCAGGTACATTCCGAGTATACCCTGTATGCCCACTTCCTTTTGCTCCGGCGGTTGCTGGGGAATGTCGAAAAAATTCGGTTCTTCCTTGACCAGGAGTCCGGCATCAGGGCCGCCTGTTTATCCGCCTTCTGGATCGAGGTATTGGAGAAACGATGTGATGCCTTCTATGTTCGGGTCAGCAAGGATCTGACTATCAACCAGAAACGCCGGCTCAAGGCCAAGAGCATAAGAGAACTGGCTGATTTTAGAGCAACGAGCGCTTCATATGAGCCGTTGACTGACTATGATCTACGACACATCGTCATCAAGGAACGGTTGCAGGAGCTTGTTGATATCGGCAAATGGAATGACCGTTGGTTGTTTTACCCGTTTCCGGACATGAGTGAACCGGAGAAAGCCATCTGTTGGTTGACCGATCTCCAGGATCGCTCCTATGACGCTGATCATCTGGCCTGGCTCTACAGTAAGGGGACGCTCCACGGAATAGACCGGTTCTTTATGCAGGCCAGGCGACGGCTGTCTCTTCTGGAACGCCCTATCGCCAGTGCGAGCAGTGAAGGGCGAAAGTGGTACGGCTATAGTCCGTATAATCCGGCTATGGTAGGAAAGGTGTTGGATATTTTCAGGGTATTTTATAACTTTGTGGAAGTCGGCAAGGATAAAAAAACGCCAGCGATGAGGTTGGGGCTGTCGGAAGGCTATGTTACTGCCCGCGAAATACTTGGTACTGAATAGGTGTTCATATTTTGCGACGAAAAGCCCCTGTCTTATAGCAATTATCTAAAAAGGCCCCAATTTTACTTGGGGCCTTTTTGAGTATGGCCCTGATTATTTTTCAACACCTTTGTGAAATGGCTAGGAATTCGTTCACCGGCCTTTTTGTTCTTTGTAGGTTCTGAGAAGTCAGATCTTGAGCATTTTATTGAGTACGGTTTTATACAATTGAAAAGTTTGTGTGAATGATCTTCTGCAGTTCTTCTATTTTAATAATGGCGTGGCGGATACGTTCGCGTTCATCAGCCGGAAGTTCGTAAGGATTGAGGCTGTAGGAATCCTTTTGGATTCCTTTGATGACCCTGATTTGCAGCAAAATGCGATGTTTCGTCAGAATATGATAGGCCCCGCGCAGGTCGCTGGCCATTGAGGCCGAAAAACTGCCTTCCTTTTCCAGCAGGGTGATGCGCTCGACAGTGTTCGTTGCAGGAATTCCCTGATTAATCGAGAGAATCCGTACGTTCATGACCAGTGGTGCCCACGCCAGCAGTTTCAGGTTGAACTCTCCCTTGTGCTCTCCGCTGCTTTCAGTCCAGAGCCGCTTCATGAAACCCAGTGCCAGCCTCATTTCAGTAGCCGCTTTGGCCATTCCCCAGAGTACCCGTGAGTATTCATGTTCCATGGTACGGATCATGGTAACCAGTTCATCTGCTAGACTGCGGTCTCCCGCCACATAACGTGCATCCGAGAGTACAATCAGGTCCATCATGTTCTTGGCGTAATCTTCTACTTCGTAACGGACAATCGACAGCAGACGGCGTCTCCATTGTGAAAGTGAACCACGCCAGGTCTGGTTGGTCGGCATGATGTCGCCGGTGCAGCGTTTAAATCCGGCTTCCTCCAGACGGTCCACCAGCAAGGTGGAGTATTCAAGAAAATAGCTGTCGGCTTCAACCCCTCCACCGTCACCATAAACGATCAGATAGTCCTGGTCGGTAATCAGGGTCTGCTCTTCACGGCCATCACTTCCCATGCTGATCAGAGCAAACGGGATGACAGGCAATGGTTTGCCGTTTGCTTCCATTTCAGTGGCGACATGGATCATGGCCCGCTTGGCAAGCACATCCCGATAATGCGTGCAGGATTGGTGTAGTGCTGAAACCGAATAGGTGAGAAGAAACCGTTCAAGTTCAATCTGGTTCAGATCGTCATGAATTTTCTTAAGTTCGGTGTGCGGAGCACAGTCAATGTGCTGATCAAGCACTTTCAGGGTGGTGCTCCAGCTGCTCATGCGGGAACGATCATCATTGAGGGAGGAATTTACAAAGTTCAAAAAAGTGCTGATCTCATCTGCTGAACAGTAGCGGCTTATCTGCCGCAGTTCAGGCAAGGAGTCCAGTATGTCCGGACGAAGTTTTGCGGAGGGTGCGTTTTCCACGTCAGGCTCCTCACAAGGGGCAGTGATGTCGTAGCGTAAAAAAAAGTGGGAAGGCCGAAGCCTCCCCACTATATCACAAACAGTCGAAAATCAAAGCATCAGTGATCGATAGCCTTGGCCATACCGATACCGGTGTTCTGACGGACATAAATCTCGTCGAACATATCCTCTGAACGCTTGCTGGGGAACAGCAGGGCGCCCAGGATAGCGGCGATGAAGCCCATCGGGATCGAGAAGATACCGGGGTTCTTTAGTGTCAGGATCGGCTTGTCAAGACCCATGATGGATTTGCCGCCACGGTTCTTGGCTTCTTCAGCCTTCTTGTCGTCAATGGTCTTCATGGTTTTTTCCATGGCTTCCGGCTTGACCTTGCCTTCGGCTATTTCCTTCTCAAGCTTGGTGTAAGCCTTTTTGGCGTTGTCTGCCACGATGTTCGGGTAGGTCATGTTGGGGGAGACCATAACCAGGCCGATGGAGGCAATCGTACCAACCAGCAGGCCGCTGATAACACCGGCGGTGTTGAACTTGCGCCAGAACAGCGACAGTACGACAACCGGCAGGTTGCCGGAGGAGGCCACGGCGAAAGCCAGAGCCACCAGATGGGCAACGTTCTGCTTCTCGGCGGCGATACCGATGATGATACCAAGTACGCCGACAACCAGGGAGGTGATACGGGCAGCCAGAACCTGCTCATGCTGGTCGGCATGACCGTCCTTGATAACGTTGACATAGATGTCGTGGGCGATAGCTGCGGAGGCTGCCAGAACCAGACCGGAAACAACAGCCAGGATGGTGGCGAAGGCAACGGCGCAGAGGAAGGCCAGCAACAGGTCGCCAATGAACGGACTGATGTCGCCGCCCAGGGCTTTTGCCAGCATCATGGCAGCCATGTTGCCGCCCTTGTCAACCTTCTGGATACCTTGCGGGCTGAGGTGGATAGCAGCGCCGAAGCCCAAAAGGGTGGTCAGGATGTAGAATGAACCGATGATGAACATGGCCACGATAACGGATTTACGGGCAGCCTGGGCAGTCGGAACGGTGAAGAAGCGCATCAGGATGTGCGGCATACCGGCGGTACCAAGTACCAGCGCCATACCGAGGGAGATCTGGTCAAGCGGGTTGGTCAAAAACAGGCCCGGTTCAAGGAAACGCTGACCGGCATCTGCCGTGGCTGTGCCGGCATCAACCTCTTTCAGGTAGATCGGCAGCAGCTTGACATGATCGATGATTTTCTCGTTGCTGGCGATGTCGTTGAAGAACTGCAGCGGGCTCATGCCGGCTTTCAGCATGACCAGCAGGGAGAGCAGGCCGGCACCGGTCATGAGCAGACCGGCCTTGATGATCTGAACCCAGGTTGTGGCGGTCATACCGCCGAAAACGACGTAGCCGACCATCAGGATACCGACGCCGATGATGGCCATCTTGTAGTCAATGCCCAAGAGCAGCTGCATCAGCTTGCCGGCGCCGACCATTTGGGCGGTCAGGTAGAAGGTGGATACGGCAACAACCGAGATGGCGGCCACGGCGCGAACCGGCTTCGGCTCGGTACGGAAGGCCAGAATGTCCCCCAGGGTGTACTTGCCGGCGTTACGACACGGCTCGGCCACGATCAGAAGCACGGTGATGTAGGCTACCAGCCAGCCGACCGAGTACATGAAACCGTCATAGCCGTACAGGGAGATCATGCCGGAAATACCGAGGAAGGAGGCGGCCGACATGTAGTCGCCGGCAATCGCCCAGCCGTTCTGTGTTCCGGTGATGCCGCCGCCGGCGGTGTAGAAGTCGGAAGCCGACTTGGTCTGCTTGGCCGACCAGACAACAACCGCCATGGTGACGCCGATGATGATCAGGAAGATCGGGATGGTGACCTTGGGGTTGGCCTTCAGTTTACCGTCACTGGCCGGTTTGGCCGGAGTGGCGGCCGGAGCCGGGGTGGCTACTGCAGGGGCTGCAACGGCGGGTGCGCCGGGAGCAGCGGCCGGCTGACCGGCTACGGGTGCGGTCGCTGCCGGAGCTGAACCGGGAGCGTCTTTTTTGGGTTCTTCAGCCAGGCAGAGTGTGCCCAGCGATAATACGAGCATAAGTGCGATAAAAACATTTTTCATATCTCAGCCTCCTTTCGTGGAATCAGTTTATTTGGCAACTTCATCGACCAGTTCCCTGGTCAGACGGTCAAAGTCCTTGTTGGCTACGTGGGCATAGTACATGGCGATGCCCCAGGAGACGAAGAACTGTGAAAGCGCAAACAGGTAACCGAAGTTGATGTTGCTGATAATCTTGATTTTGAACAGTCCCGGCGCATAGGCTGCTCCGATGGGGAGCAGGAAGTAATAAACGCTCGAAAAAATCCACCAGCCGAAGAGGAAGGCTGTCTTCTTGTGATGCAGTTCAATGAACTTGGGGTTTTTGGCTATTGCAGCCCAATCGTACTGTTTCTCTGCCATGAGATAACTCCTTTCTTACCGTTTTGTTAGTGTACAACCCAAAGTTTCGCTTCCGTTTCAAGCCTCCTTTCGTTAATTGATTAAGCCTGCTCAAGCGGGGATCTTTGCATAGCCGAATTTCATGGAGAGTATCTCGGCACTCTCCCGCATAGAAGGAATTATTTCCGATTCAAGTCGTTCCTGAAGCATGCGAAAGGATGGTGCCAACAACGTTAAAGCACCCACTACCTTGCCGGCATAATCTTTGATAGCAACTGCAACAGCACAGATGCCATCCCCTAATCCACCAAAATCAACGGCAACTCCTGATTGGCGTATGTCGCGCAGTTCAGATTCTAGCTTTTTCAGGTCCGGGATGCCGGGCATGCTGGTTCTGCGTTTACCAAGCCGTTCAATCATGTCGGTTGAACTCATGGCCTTGATGGCCTTGCCGGCAGCATTCGTAAAGAACGGGAATCGTTTTCCCACCATGTCAGTTGCTTTGATCTGTTGAAAACAATCGACCATGTCCAGAAAGAGAACCTCATCGTTGTTCAGAACAGTCATATAAATTGCTTCATCATGTTTTCGGGCCAACTCTTCCATGATTGGGTGGGCCAGGCGGATCAGGTTGGCACTTTTGAGGATATGCTGTGACATTTCAAACGCATATACACCCAATCTGAAGGTGCCGGTCGGCTCATCGCGTTCAACGAGGCCTTTATCCTCAAGAGTAGCCAGCAGCCGAAAAATCTTGTTTCTGCTTAAATCAAGCTTTTTGGCCAGAAACGGAATTGTCGCTACCGAATCCTCGGCGGCGAGGGCTTCAAGGAGATCAAATGCCTTGAGAACGGACTGAACTGAATATGTCCCTTTTTCTCTTTCCATGCTGAACTCCGTACATTCTGTAAACGAAATAACATATGTTTTAAAAATGTTTTCAACGCTTTTGATTTTTTTGTAATACAATGTTTTATAAAGGTCAACATTTTTTTTTAAACCAAAAATATTGTATAAATAAAATATGCAAAAACAGTCTCTTAGAAAAAACATTATGTGCATTAAAATGTATTTTGGTATTAATAAAAATTATAACCGCTGTTTGATTTTAGGTGTGTTTAGTGTGATGGTGGAAGGGCTCATCATGTGTTTGGCACAGTGCATTACCGTTGTTTACAGACGTTTGGAATCAAAAGCCCGAATTTTCAGTCCGTCGGACTGTGATGGTTATTTACTGGATGTGGCCCAAAATATATGTTGCGAGTGGCAGTTATTCACGGGTAGTATTCTCCTGCCTGTCATGTGTGAATCTGTACTGTTTGATTTTTAACCGATGAAGTTTGTGATGTTCAAACACTTTATCGCAATCGAGCCCGCATGAACCTTTCCCGCAAAATTATCCTGGTCGTTGTCAGTACCTTCATTGCATTGGTTTTTATCGTTGCAACCACATCCGATATCATTCTGCTTAAAAGTTTTGCCACCCTTGAAAACAAAGTGCTTAAGGATAATGTTGCCAAGGTTGTTAACGAAATAGAAGAGTCCTTTCCTGAACTGGATGCTTCAGCAAAAGATTACCTGGAATCATTTCAGCCAAATGTGTCGGATAAGATTTCGAATCTTGCACTCCATTCCTTTACTACCCACCGGATTGATTTTGCCGCCTGTTTTCATATTTCCGGCAAAATTCTCTCTGTCAAGTCGGCTGATTTTCATGGTCGCAGAATTACGAACCTTACCGCTGATCAATTGGACACGCTTAAACAGGCTGTGCATTACTACGCCGGTCAGGGAGGCAGCAGGCCTTTGAATGGATTTGTTGCCATGAGTGGTTCGGTGGCGCAAATCGCTATGCGGCCGTTTGATAGCACAAGCGTTCTGATGGTTGGCAAATTTTTGGATCAGGAGGAGGTCGGGAGGGTTTCGGCTTTGACCAAATTCGTTATCGAGGTCAAGCGTTATGCCGGCAGCAATCTCTCTCCCGATTTTGTCAAGGCCCGCAACAGCTTAAATGAACGACGGCAGTTCTATTCAAGTCCCGGCGATAGTGGCCAGATTTCCGGTTATTCTCTCTTTCGGGATATTTACGGGAAGCCTGTTCTGATCTTGAAAATCACGGAACGTCGTTTGATCTACGAACAGGGGAAAGTCAGCATTTCCTACATTCTATTTGCTCTGGTTCTCTCCAGCGCGTTTCTGTGTCTGGTTATGCTGTTTTTTATTCGCAGCGATGTACTGAAGAGATTGGCAGACCTCAGTGCAAAGGTCGGGGAGATAAGCCGTCGTAAGGATATCTCGGTCCGGTTGGAGGTTAAGGGACAGGATGAGCTTGACAGTCTGGCAGGATCTATCAACAGCATGCTTGATTCACTGGAATCTGCTGAACTGGCTCTGAAGGAGAGTGAGGAACGCTATCGTGCCCTTTTTGAGCGAGCTCCTGATTCCATTATCATAATCGGCATTGAGGGAGAAGAAGCTGGAAAGGTGATCGCAGCAAATCAAGCGTCTGCTGTCCAGCATGGGTATACTGTCGAGGAACTGTGTGCATTGAAAATATCCGAAATAAACACCCCGGAAACCAATCTGCTGGCGGGTGATATCACCAAGAGGGTTGCGAATGGCGAATGGGTTACCTGTGAATTGTGGCACACCAGAAAAGACGGTTCCCAATTCCCGATCGAGGTCCATGCCGGACCGCTCAAAATCAAGGGGCGTAATTACATACTGGGGTTTGACCGTGATATCACCGCCCGGAAAATTGCAGAAGAGAGTGACCGGATGTACCTGGAGCAAATTAGTCAGTTGAATTCGGAACTCGCTGTAAAGGCTGCTGAATTGTCCAGCGCGAATAAAGAACTGGAAACATTTAATTATTCAGTTTCGCATGACATGCGCGGCCCGTTGACGCGCATTTCCGGATACTGTCAGATCTTGCTGGAGGATGACACGCTTGTGGGCAGCAAAGCACGGACCTATTTGTCCAGAATCTACGATTCCACCTGCTGGCTTGACGAACTGCTTGAAACCATGATCAGGCTTTCCCGGTTGTCCCGATCAGAATTCAATCCCGAAAAGGTTGATATGAGTTCCATGGTGGAAAATGCCATGCGTGTTCTGATTCAGGCTGAACCGGACAGGTGCGTTGAGATTCAGATCCAACCCGGCGTCGAAGCGGTCGGTGATGCCCAATTGCTCAGGATTGTGGTAGATAATCTTGTTAATAATTCCTGGAAGTACAGCTCTGCCATGGACAGGACATCCATCGAATTTGGTATGGAGTCATCAGGACCAGTGCCGGTATTTTTTGTTCGTGACAAGGGAGCAGGGTTCGATATGAAAGACGTCGATAAGCTTTTCAGGGTTTTTACCAGGCTACATGACCCGGCCATCTTTAGCGGGAGCGGTATCGGTCTGGCGACCGTTCAGCGGGTGATTGCCCGCCACGGGGGGAAAATATGGGCTGAGGGGCAGGTGGGGCAGGGGGCAACCTTTTATTTTACCCTGGAGCCGGAATTCGCCTCTCTGTCATAACAATGCTGGATGCAGGTGACATCAAATTTGCATCATCCTGCACAAATTATAGGGTTATATACTGACAACTAATGAATCGTAGTGAGGAGGACGTGCCATGGGACTGTGGGACAAACTGAAAGCGGAGCTTATCGATATTGTACAGTGGTTGGATGATACCAATGACACCCTGGTATACCGTTTTGAGCGTTATGGTAATGAAATAAAATACGGCGCCAAACTGGTTGTCCGGGAAGGCCAGATGGCGGCTTTTATCAATGAAGGTCAGCTGGCTGATGTGTTCAAGCCGGGCACCTATACCCTGACAACCCAGAACCTGCCGGTGCTGGCAACACTCAAGGGGTGGAAGTACGGCTTTGAATCTCCCTTCAAAGCCGAGGTGTATTTCTGCTCCACCCGTCAGTTCACCAATTTGAAATGGGGTACTCCCGGTCCGGTTACCATGCGCGATCCAGAATTCGGAGCGGTGCGCGTGACCGCCTACGGTCTTTATTCGATTAAAATCAAGGATCCGGCTGCCTTTATTCGGGAGATAGTCGGGACCGACGGCAATTTCACGACCGATTCAATTGCAGACAATCTGCGCGGAAAAATCGGGATGCGTATCAAGGAAGTCATGCCGGAGGCCGGTATTCCGGTCATCGATCTGGAAAGTAAGGTTGTTCAGCTAGGTGAGATCATGAAGGCCAAGGTTGCCCCGGCCATCGAGACTTTCGGACTCGAGCTTACGGAGATTCAGGTTCAGGATATCGGGCTGCCGGAAGAGGTGGAGCGTGCCATAGACAAGGCCGGTGCCATACGGGCAATTGGCAATATGCAGGCTTTTACACAGTATGAGACCGCTAACTCGATCAATGATGCGGCCAATAACCCCGGTGGACTGGCTGCAGCAGGTGTGGGAGTCGGTCTGGGGTTTGGTATGGGGGGGCAGATGGCTGGCGCAATGGGTGGACTGTTTGCCGGTCAGACCCAGCCGGGATCTGCGGTCCCGCCACCGTTGCCGCCGCAGGTGCAGTACCATGTGGCACTCAACGGCCAGCAGGCCGGCCCGTTCGAGATGGCAGCGTTGATCCAGATGGCCCAGGCCGGTCAGCTGACCCGTGAAAGCCTGGTGTGGAAACAGGGGATGGCTTCCTGGGATGCCGCCGGTCAGGTTGCGGAGCTGTCAGCCGTTTTCGGGGCTGTTCCGCCGCCGATTCCCAAGTAGAACAAGGGGCAAGGGTCAAGACGGCCGTTTTTTTTGACCCCGTCCATATTTTACAAAGGTCACTGATATGAGCGAAGCTGCATCAGCCACACAGCTGAAAGGGACGCATTTCCCCTGTGCCTCCTGTGGTGCAAAACTGGAATATTCACCAGGGAAATCCGTGCTGAAATGCCCCTACTGTGGTCAGGAGAATAGCCTGGGCGATCCGGAGGGGGGTGTTCGGGAATTTGATTTCTACGAATTTTTTGCCCGGGCAGCCGAGCAGGGTGAGTCGGAGGAAATACAGACTGTCAGCTGCGGTTCCTGTAATGCGGTTTCTACTCTGGACAGCACAATCTCCCTGAGCAAATGTCCCTTCTGCGGCTCACAACTGACAGCGCCGGCCAAGGCCAGCCGCTTGATAAAACCGGGAGCGGTACTGCCGTTCAAGATTACCCGAAACCGGGCGGTCGAAGAATTCCGTACCTGGCTTTCTTCGTTATGGTTTGCGCCCGGAGAGCTCAAGCGATTTGCCTGTACGACCGGCGGTATCAAGGGGATGTATCTTCCATACTGGACCTATGATTCCCGTGTAACGACTCAGTATCAGGGGCAACGAGGGGAAGATTATTACGAAACTGAATACTATCAAGGTGAGGATTCAAACGGAAAGCGGGTTACCCGCTCCCGTCAGGTGACCCGTACCCGCTGGTACCCAGCAGGCGGCGCTGTGATCAACAGCTTTGATGATGTACTCGTACTGGCAGGGCATTCACTGCCGTCCGAGATCATCACGTCGCTTGAACCGTGGGATCTGAAGAATCTGGTTCCCTATGCCGATGAATACATGAGTGGTTTTCAGGCCGAGGCTTATCAGCTGGATCTGGGAGAGGGCTTTGAACAGGCCAAGGCGCTGATGGAGGGGGCCGTACGTCGCTCAATTGAGCGTGATATCGGCGGCGACCGTCAGCAGATCACGGCCGCGCGCAGCCAGTATGACAACATTACGTTCAAACACGTTCTGTTGCCGGTCTGGATCAGCGCCTATCGTTACCGGGACAGGACCTACCGGTTTATAGTCAATGCCCGTACAGGCCAGGTACAGGGTGAACGGCCCTGGTCGATTGCAAAAATTGCTCTGGCAGTTATTGCCGTGCTTGTATTTCTTCTGGTTATTGCAGTTGTTATGAAAAGATAGTTGCTTCAGGACGCTGCAGTCTGGAAAAGATAGGTCGCGAAATCTTCGCCGATACGGCTGTCAATTACTCGGCAGCCAAGTGCAGAGTAACGATTGACGATATCGAACTTGTCCTGTAACGGGATCCCCGAAAGCAGGATGTGTCCGCAGGGGCGGGTGAGGGCAACAATGTTGTCAGCCAGCGGCAGAAGTATATCGGCATAGATATTTGCCATCATCAGATCGACCGGTTGATCGGCGATACAGCGTAGTTCACCGCAGATACTGACGATGTTTTTATCAAGCTGGTTCAGGCGGGCATTTTCGGCACAGGAACGCGCAGCATCCCACTCCAGATCAACTGCAATAACCAGCGCTGCTCCCAGTCGTGCAGCTGCAAGAGCCAGAATCCCGGTGCCGGAACCAAGGTCGATGGCACGGCAGCCAGTTATACCGGGAATAACGGACAGAAGTTCAAGACATGCAGCCGTTGTTTCATGCTCGCCCGAGCCAAAGGCACCTTTACTGCCCAGAATTATCGGGATTCCGCAGGGTACTGGCCGAGGTTCACCGGCAGGGATGATGCTGAATTTGTCAATCGAGAATGATGTGAATACGCGTCCGGTCATGGGCTACAGTAGCCCGTTTAATGCCGCCTGGTCAAGTCAGCACTGAATAATTAATCATGGACTTCTCCTGAAAGGAACAATCGTAATGAGACTTACTCCTGCAACAGAATTGGAATACAGATGTAGCAAACTGCAGGAACAGATGGCAGGTGCGGGGCTTGATGCCGTCATCATCGTCCAGAATGCGGACCTGTTTTATTTTACCGGTACCACCCAGAGCGGCTGTCTGTACGTTCCGGCGGGGGGGCAACCGATTTACATGGCGCGCAAGGAGTTTAGCCGGGCCCGTATGGAATCCGGCTTAAAGGAGATTGTTCCGTTCGGGTCCATGAAGGATATTCCCGGAATTCTTGCCCAATACGGGTATCCGGAACCGAAAAGGATCGGCATGGAACTTGATGTTGTGCCGGTCAGTTTTTTTGAACGCTACAGAAAAGTGTATCCCAATGCTGAATATCTGGATGCCACGCCCCTGATCCGGCAGGTACGGATGATCAAATCACACTACGAGATTCATCTGATGAAGGATGCAGCCGATCAGGTCCACCGGGTCTGGCAGCGTGCGGCAGAGGTCATCAGGGTCGGGGCTACTGATCTCGAAGTTGCAGCTGAACTTGAGTTCACCGCCCGCAAGGATGGGCACCAAGGACTCGTACGTATGCGTGGCTTTAATTCAGAGTTGTTCTACGCCCAGATATTTTCCGGAACGGATACCGCTGTGCCGGCCTATGTTGATACCCCGTTGGGAGGTTTGGGACTAAATCCATCCTTTGGCCAGAGCGCCGGACTCAAGCGCATTGAAAGGGGTGAACCGGTTATCATCGATTTTGCCGGCTGTGTGGATGGCTATCTGATCGACCAGACCCGGGTGTTTGCTATCGGTGAAATTTCTGACAGGCTCAGGAAAGGGTACGAGGATATGCTGGCTGTACAGGAACGCATGACCCGGATTGCAGTTCAGGGGGCCAGTTGGGGAGGCGTTTACGACGAGTGTCTGGCCCTGGCCGTTGAAATGGGCTATGCAGACAGCTTCATGGGGGCCAAGGGGTCGCAGGTTTCGTTTATCGGCCACGGGCTCGGGATCGAGATTGACGAGTATCCGTTTATCGCCCGGGGGTTCAAGGATATGACACTGGAAGTTGGAATGGCGTTTGCGTTTGAGCCCAAGGTCGTGTTTCCGGGAGAGGGCGCCATCGGCATCGAGAACACCTTTTACATCAGCAATGAGGGGCTGAAACAGTTGACCTATTCTGATGAGAAGCTGTTTATTTTAGGGCCTTGATAGTCTGGCAAAATTTTTGTTGCATTTTATCAAAGCTTTGGTATAACTACGGCACCAAATTGTATACAGTATTCTAAAAAGCAAGTATTTAATGTCGTAAGTGCTTGAATATACGGGTAGTTAAATTAACCCCACAACACGAAAGGAGAGTACGCAATGGCTTTGAAAGACACCCTCAAACAGAAGATCGAAGAGTTTCGCCCTCGTACAGCTAAGTTGACCAAGGAGTTTGGTAAGGTTGTCATCGATCAGGTGACCATTGACCAGGCTATCGGTGGTGCACGTGACATCCGCAGCCTCGTAACCGACATTTCCTACCTTGATCCACAGGAAGGCATCCGTTTCCGTGGCAAGACCATCCCTGAGACTTTCGAAGCTCTCCCCAAAGCTCCAAATTCAAATTACCCGACCGTCGAGTCTTTCTGGTACATGCTCCTTACCGGTGATGTCCCGACTCAGGCTCAGGTAGACGAAGTCGTCAAAGAGTGGAAAGATCGTCAGGTCGTTCCTCAGTATGTTTTTGATGCAATCCGCGCCCTGC
The DNA here is from genome assembly GCA_942493195.1 of uncultured Geobacteraceae bacterium. GTDB lineage: Bacteria > Desulfobacterota > Desulfuromonadia > Geobacterales > Pseudopelobacteraceae > CAIPTY01. The sequence continues at coordinate 1,043,393 of OW818669.1, forward strand.
CGCGTGACAGCCATCCGATGGTCATGCTGTCGGTTGGTATCCTCGCACTCCAGAAGGATTCCAAGTTTGCCGGTTTCTACAACTCGGGCAAATTCAACAAGATGGTTGCATGGGAATATGTGTATGAGGATGCATGTGATATCGTTGCCCGTATCCCTATCATTGCAGCTTTCATCTACAACCTGAAATATCGTGCAGACAAGCAGATCGCTATCGACCCGACTCTCGATATGGGTGCTAACTTCGCCCATATGATCGGCCAGAAAGAGGAGTACAAGGACGTTGCCCGTATGTACTTCATCCTTCATTCCGACCACGAGTCCGGTAACGTATCGGCTCATACCACTCATCTGGTTCACTCGGCACTGTCCGATCCTTACTATGCATACTCAGCTGGCCTCAACGGTCTGGCTGGTCCGCTGCACGGTCTGGCCAATCAGGAAGTTCTCGACTGGACGCTCAAGTTCCAGGAGAAGTACTGTAAAGACGTCGAGCCGACTGCAGAACTGATCAAAGCCGCCCTCTGGGATACCCTTAACGCCGGTCAGGTTATTCCGGGTTACGGCCACGCCGTTCTCCGCAAGACTGACCCGCGCTACACTTCACAGCGTGAGTTCTGCCTCAACACACCGGGCCTCAAAGATTACCCGCTGTTCAAGGTTATCGCCATGATCTTCGAAGTTGCTCCAGGCGTTCTGACCGAGCACGGCAAAACCAAGAACCCCTGGCCGAATGTCGATGCACAGTCCGGCGTTATCCAGATGTACTACGGTCTGACCGAATTTGAATTCTACACCGTTCTCTTTGGTGTAGGCCGCGCACTTGGCTGCATGGCTAACATCACTTGGGACCGTGGTCTCGGTTACGCTCTTGAGCGTCCGAAGTCCGTTACCACTGCAATGCTTGAGAAATGGGCTGCAGAAGGTGGCCGTCAGCTTTCTTAAGCAAAAGGTTGAAATTGTAATTTATGGGGGTGCGGAAACGCATCCCCATTTTTTTTATTTTTACTGTTTGCAAAAATTTTAAAGTGCGCTATAAACAAGATTGAATTTGTCGCATTACACTTCGTAGAGAATCCAACACAAGAAAAGGAGCTGAATATGCCGAAATGTCTCGAAGTTTACAAATGTAACCTGTGTGGGAATATTGTTGAAAATATCCATGCCGGTGGGGGGGCGCTGGTCTGCTGCGGCGAGGAAATGGTGCTGTTGACGGAGAATACTGTTGATGCTGCCAAAGAAAAACACGTGCCGGTTATCGAAAAGGTTGATGGCGGTTATCGTGTGACGATTGGAAGTGTGGCTCATCCCATGGAGGAGAAACACTATATCGAGTGGATAGAGCTGATTGCCGATGGTAAGGCCTACCGCCAGTTTCTCAAGCCGGGAGAGGTTGCTACAACCGTTTTCTGTGTGGAAGCGTCTACCGTTACGGCACGTGAATTGTGCAACCTGCACGGTCTCTGGTCGTCTGCTGCCTGATATTTGACTGAACAGTTTATGATAAAGAGCCCGCCGGTTGTTACGGCGGGCTTTTTTGTGGGTTGCGGCAGTTGAAAATCGGGTGATTTGTGCTAACTTTAATGATAATACCGTTCAGCATTTGAAATCGACACAATCAAGGATTATTCATGCAAGATGCCAGCGTACCCATTCTGATCGTTGACGATCTCCCGCAGAACATCCTGGCGCTGGAGGCGGTTATTGCCGATATGGGTTTTAAGATTGTCGCTGCCCAGTCGGGAAACGAGGCTTTGCGTCAATCTCTCAAATACGATTTCGCCTTGATCCTTCTGGATGTCCAGATGCCTGGCATGAGCGGTTTTGAGGTGGCGCGCCTGATTCGTTCGAATCCAAAAACAAATCACTTCCCGATCATCTTTATTACCGCCGGCATGAAGGATCTGCTTGACCAGATCACGGGTTATGAAACCGGTGCGGTGGATTATCTGATGAAACCTTTCGAGCCGGTCATTCTGCGGAGCAAGGTAAAGGTCTTTCACGATCTGTATCAGCAGCGCAAGGTTATTGAACAGTTCTACAGCAACCTCGAGCAGATTGTGGAAGAGCGCACGGCCGAGTTGAAAGAGGCCAATGAAACAATTTCACGTCTGGCGGCAACCGATGAACTGACGGAGCTTTGCAATCGCCGCTCCTTCAATACGCATCTGGCTGCGGCTATCAGTGCCGCACGTCGACACAACTACCCGCTATCCATGATCATGGTCGACCTTGATCACTTCAAAAATGTCAATGACACCTATGGTCACAGTAGAGGCGATCAGGTACTGAAATCGTTTTCCGATCTGCTGCGGGATTCAATCCGGACCGAGGACGTGGCCGCCCGCTGGGGAGGCGAGGAATTCATCATTATTCTGCCGCACACGGCGTGCGAGGCCGCTGCGGCTCTGGCCGAACGCATCCGGTCGGCCTTCGAGCATCACCCGGAAAAGGGATCTCCCATTGATCTTTCGGCCAGCTTTGGTGTCGTCCAGTTGCTGGATAATGAAGATTCGGACTCGCTGCTGCGCCGGGCCGATGATGCCCTGTACCGGGCCAAACATCTGGGTCGTAATCAGGTGATTTCGGCATAGTCTGTACTACCCTGTGGAACAAGGAATTGCGCATGATTTTTTTTAATATGAACTTTAAAGGCAAGCTTTTTTTTGGTTATGCCGTGATTGTTGTGTTCGGCTGTTTGGTTGGATTTTTCGGATTCGACGGTATGCGGGAAATCAAAACCAGGCTTGATGATATGAATAACAATCTGATTCCCTCAATTGTCACTGCCAATGAAATAGACCACCATGCCCAGCAGCATCGCCGCCTGTCGCTGCGTTACCTGCTTGAAAAGAACAGTTCGACCCGCAAACAGATTGAGGCTCGGATTCTCCGGGAAGAGAAGCAAATTACGGAATCATTGAATCTAATGAAATCGTACCCGCTTTTGCAGGAAGAGCTCAAACTGGTTACTGAATTGGCGGCTGCGTGCCAGACGTATCTAGACTCCTCTATGGCGCTGAGAAAAAAATCCGATTCTGCCTCCTCCTATCTTCTCATTGAGTCCGACAATGAACAGGTCTATGACCTGTTCACCCAGGTTGAAAACCTGACAAACAGGCTCTCCAGATACAATGCCGAGGAGGCCTCGGCCCATTTTGAACAAAGCGGACAGGTTTACTCCAATGTAATTTTCTGGCTGGTCACCGCCATAATCTTCTCCATCCTGCTGACTACGCTGATTGCACTGATTATTACACGTAGCATTGTCAACCCCCTGCAGCAGGTGCTTGAGGCGGTGCAGGGGCAGCAGCGGATCGGTCGGGAAAAGGCCCGCTTGGTTAAATGTGTCTCCGAAGGTGATCTGGGTCAGGTGGTGGAGATCAGCACGCCGCTTCAAATCGAAACCGTGCAGCTTAGTAAGGATGAAGCCGGCATGTTGTTGCGGGCGGTTGTGGGGATGAGTGAGTCACAGGCGCTGCTGGATCAGGGGTTGGCGGAGATGACAAACGCCCTGCGGCTCAACAGTGAACAGGAAGCACGTCGTGACTGGCTGAAAAACGGACAGAATGAGCTGAACACGATTTTACGGGGGGATAAGTCAACGGATGACATGGCCAGGTTGGCACTGGCCTTTTTGACGGAGTATCTTGGATCCGGTGTCGGGGCCTTCTATATATTCAATGAGAAGGACAAAGAGCTGCAGATGGTTGCCAGCTATGCATCCGGTCGAAGCAAACAGGAACATGACCGTATTCCCCTGGGGGAGGGGCTTGCGGGCCAGGCGGCACTTGAGAAAAAAATGATGGTAGTCAGCGACGCCCCTCCCGAGTATCTCCGGATCAGCTCCGGCCTGGGAGAGGCCGAGGCTGCATATGTCGTTGTACTGCCGCTGCTGCATAACTCCACGTTGTCGGGTCTGCTGGAGCTCGGTTCATTCCATGAATTCAGTAATGTGCAGCTGGAGTTTCTTACTCTGATCACGGAATCACTGGCGGTGGCCCTCAACGTTAATCACTCGCGTCAGATTGTGGATGAACTTCTGGAACAGACCCAATGCCAGACTGAGGAGTTGCGTGTACAACAGGAAGAACTCCAGCAGACCAATGAAGAGTTGGAAGAGCGTGCCCAGTTGTTGGAGATGCAGCGGGAACAGATCAGTGCCAAGAACCGTGAGGTTGAGCTGGCTAGTCGTGAACTGGAGCGCAAGGCGGGTGAACTGGAAAAGGTCAGCGCCTATAAATCCGAATTTCTGGCTAACATGTCCCATGAGTTGCGGACTCCGCTCAACAGTCTGATGATTCTCTCCAGTCTTCTGCGCGATAACCGTGAAGGGAATCTGACCGCCAAGCAGGTGGAGTTTGCCGCCACGATCAACGGGGCCGGTCGGGATCTTCTAAATCTCATCAACGACATTCTGGATCTCTCGAAGATTGAATCGGGGCACCTGGAGTTCCATTACGAGGAGTTGGTGATTCCTGAAATATGTCAGCAGCTCGAAGCCATTTTCAGCCCGATCATTGCCGAGCGGGGTATTGAATTCAAGGTTATGCTGGAAGAATCGGTCCCCGAAACCATCGTTGCCGATAGCCAGAGAACCCAGCAGATTCTTAAAAATCTTCTTTCCAACGCCTGCAAATTCACCAGTCAAGGCTCCGTTTCACTACGGGTGTATACTCCGGATAGCGGTCTAAACCCGCTTCCCGCTGCGACCGTGGCCTTTGATGTTACGGATACCGGTATCGGCATTCCGGCAGATAAACTGTCGCTGATCTTTCAGGCATTTAAACAGGCCGATGGCAGTACCAGTCGCACCTACGGCGGCACCGGTCTGGGGTTATCCATATCCCGGCAACTGGCCCGTTCCATGGGGGGGGACGTGGTTGTTCAGAGTGAGTCTGGCCAGGGGAGCCGCTTCACACTGTACCTGCCAATTACAGATGCCGGCGCACGAACGTCGGATCACACTCATTATTCGCAGACCGCAGAACCGGTACGAAGTGTTGTACCTGAGCCGCGCAAGAGTGATGTTCCGGCCGGAAAAGGTAAAGCCCTTGATCTCTTGCCGGCTCCGATTCCCGATGACCGCGACAATCTACAGAATGGTTCCAAAAGCATACTTATTATCGAAGATGATCTGATCTTTGCCAGGGTGTTGGTCGATATGGTGCGTGGACGCCATTTCTCCGCCCTGGTGGCAGATGAGGGGGAAAGCGGCATCCTGATGGCTGAGCGCTATCAGCCGAGTGCCATAATCCTGGATGTCATGCTGCCCAATATTGATGGTTGGGGCGTCATGCGCAGTCTGAAGGATAATCCGGTGACGCGGCATATTCCGGTACATTTCATTACCTGTCTGGAAGAGCGCCAGAAAGCCATGAGTATGGGGGCCATCGGTTTTGACACCAAACCGGTCAGCAGCCAGCAGCTGGATTCCGTGTTCTGTAATCTGGAAACCGCCATAGATAAAATCACCAAGAAGCTTTTGATTGTTGAGGATGACGAGGTTCAGGTCAAAGCCATGGTGGCGTTGCTGGGAGAGCGCAATGTGGCCATCAGTATTGCCGATAGCGGCAGCAAGGCGGTTGAAATGCTCTCCCGCGAGCAGTTTGATTGCATTGTGCTTGATCTGGGATTGGCTGACATGGGTGCCTTTGAATTGCTGGAACAGCTCAAAAGGCTTGATCCGGGGCGCCGGATTCCGGTTATCATCCACACCGGTCGGGAGCTGACCCAGGAAGATGAACGGCGTCTGCACCATTATGCCGAGAGCATTATTATCAAGGGTGCCAAAAGTCCCGAGCGTCTGCTGAACGAGGTAACCCTGTTCCTGCATCTGATTGAAAAAACACTCGACCCAGGCAAACAGCGCATGATTCGAGCCTCACTGGACAAGGAAGCAATGCTGGCCGGAAAGAAAATTTTGATCGTCGATGACGACATGCGCAACATATTCTCCCTTTCCAGTGCGTTGGCAGAAAAGAACATCATCATCCACGAAGCGGAAAATGGACGTGAAGCATTGAAACAGCTGGATACTATACCGGATATGGATCTGGTATTGATGGATATCATGATGCCGGAAATGGATGGTTATGAGGCCATGCGCACAATTAGAAAGGACCCTCGTTTCACGTCACTGCCGATCATCGCCCTGACAGCCAAAGCCATGAAGGGAGACCGGGAAGAATGCCTGAAGGCCGGTGCCAGCGACTACATACCCAAGCCGGTTGATATGGAGAAGCTCTTTTCCCTGCTGCGGGTCTGGCTGTATTCAGCAGATGCAGATGACCGGGTTAAGGTCGGGCAACAGTCTGCCTCTCCGCACAGAAATATCTCGGACACCACCACATGAGGTCAGCTATGAAACACGTCTTCTGGTCGCTCGCCATCCTGCTCACAATTTTCAGCGCATCGATTGCCTATGCCGATGAGGTTAGAATAGCGACCGGGCACACCTTTATCAAAAGGGTTTTTGACCCGGTACGAAATGCCTTCAAGGAAAAAAGCGGCATTGATATCCATATATTTTACAATGATCCCGTGCCTGCCTTGGCCGAACTTGAAAAAGGAAACGTCGATGTGGCCGGCGCCAGCCTGGTCGTTGAAGAGTGGTTGGCACTGGCCAAAAAAGAGGGGGTGTCGTTAAAGGATGCCGCTGCGTATAACGCATATGTACCAGCCACTGAATTGTCAATGATCATGGTTAATGAGGCAAATAAAGTAACAGCGCTTTCAAAGGAACAGCTCAAAGGGATTTTTACCGGGAGAATCCTCAACTGGAAGGAGGTCGGCGGCGATGATGCCCCGATACTGGTTGTGTGGCCTTCGGTCTCTTCCGGAGCTTTGGTTGTTTTCAAGGTCAGAATCATGGATAACGAAGCAATAGCAAAAACGGTCTATGATGTTGAAACAATGGCAGACACCGCCGGTGCCATAGCTGCAACCCCTGAAGCGATCGGTATTGTTACCGGAACACGGCTAGAACAGGGGATCAAGGAGGTCGCACCGGCCATAGAACGGCCGCTGACGCTGGTGTACAAGGGAAAACCATCGCCTAATGTGCAGAAACTGCTGGATTTTCTGAACAGTGATGGCAAGAAGTATATTCATTGATTATCAGGAAGTTTTTAATTTTATTCAGAAGGGCCATGGCAAAATCCTCGTAAAGGAATTGATGACTTGTCCATAAAAGCTAAGCTCATAGCCAATGTACTGCTGACTGCAATTATGATTATCGCAATCTCTGTGGCCAGTTTTTTTCTGATGCGTTTTCTTCAGGGTAAGCTCTCGTACCTGACGGAGAAGAGTACTCCTTACCAGGTAAAGTCCATTGAGCTTCAGCGTGAACTGCATGGGGCCGTAACCTCGCTTGTCAAGGTCACCACGGCCCGGACCCTGCCGGAGTTCACAAGTATGGTGGCAGAGGCTGAAAGTTCTCTTGTTTCGGTCGAGAACGCCCAGAATGCTGTCGAAAAGATGAATGCCGGTATGTCGGATGTCTCGCATGATCTTGATTCGATAGCCCTCGAGCTTTTTAGCGCTGTCAAATCGCGAATACAAAGCAATGATGCCGCGTCGAAGGCGAATGCCAGCGTGTTGCAGAGCATGAAAGAATCCTCGGCCAGACTCAATGATCTGGATTCATCCATTCGTGGATTGCAGGTCAACTACACGCGGGCTTTTGCCGGTGCACTGGAGAAAACCGCTGCAGCCACCGGGAAGTTGCGCAGCATTGAAGAACTGCGCAATCTGATACGGGAACTGCAACTGATTGCCATGAATGTGCAAAATATTCAGTCAGGCACCTCGGTACTGATTGCAAAAGGAAAACAAAAAGCGATGGCGGTGCGCATTGCTAAAAATGAGTACTACAAGACCAACAGATCCATTGCTGTTATTGTCAACGGATTTATGGATGTGCTGAGTGAATATGTACGGCTGAAATCAGTAACATTGGCACAGAACGATGATGATTCGAAGAGCAGGACAGCAGCAGTCGGGAAGGATATTCCTGACAAACTGGGTTCCCTGTTTCAGACGCTTGATCAGGAAGCCATGCTGGCACGTGATGAGTTGTCATTTGCAAACAGTCGGCAGGCACTTTTGTTCAATCAGTCCAGCACGGTTAACAGCATTCTTGTGGCAAATTCAGAACTGATGGCACTTGGATTGAGGGTGACCGGATTGACTAATCAAATGTTTACTCTTGATTCGCGTCCTGAACTGGACCGGCTCGGTTCGGAACTGATTGAGCTTTTTTCCAAAATACACGAGCGTGTCCAGATTATAGAAAATGCTCTGATCAGTTTTAATGACCGCAAAGAATTGGATGTACTTCGTGCTACAGTTACTTCACTGACGACTATCCGCTCGGAGATTTATTCAGCGAACGGAATTTTAACGACCCTTAGAAGCAAATTGAAAGCAATTGAGCAGTCACAGGCAGCAGCGGATAAACTGCACGAAATTGTCAGGCAACAGATAGCTAAGGGGAGAATAAGTATCGTCGCAGCCCAGGCTGAACAGGAAACATCGATTGCAGAGGTGAACAGCACCATCAAGCTCAGCCTGTTCTCTGTAGTCGCTGTCGGTGCAGTGGCAATTGTTATCGGTATGTTCTTTGGCCTCTGGATTTATCGTTCGGTATTGCTACCCCTGCACGTGGTGCTTGATGCTGTCCGCAGACAGCAGACGCAGGTCAGGGAGAAGGCGGATCTGGCAGAAGCTGTAGCCGGAGGTGATCTGAACCGGGAGGTTGTGGTCAATGAAGCGATGCCATTTGATTCGTCTCTGATAAAAGATGATGAGATGGGCCTGGTTCTGGATGCCGTTGTCAGTATGAGCAAGGCGCAGGTTACGCTGGACAGTGCATTTTCCGATATGACGGCATCGCTTCGCAGCAGCCGGGATGATGCAATGCGTCGTGATCGCTTGAAAAGTGGTTTGTATGAACTGAACAGGATTCTGCGAGGTGAGCAAAAAACCGTCGAAATGGCGGACAGGTCCTTGGCGTATATTGCCGATTATCTGGGGGCCGGCGTCGGCATCATGTATCTTTATGACGAGAATTCCAGGATGCTGCAACCGCTTTCCACCTATGCCGTTTCAGAATCAAAACGTCTCACGCACGGTTTTGCGTTGGGTGAAGGGTTGCCGGGGCAGGTTGCCCTGGAGCGGAAAATAATCACTCTTGAGGATATTCCTGCCAACTATCTTCCGATTGTTTCGTCGTTGGGTGGAGCTGATCCCAGGGCCGTGACACTTCTGCCGATCATGCACAATGACGATCTGCTGGGGGTGCTTGAGCTGGGGAGCTTCAAGCCGTTTAGCGATGACGACTTCTCGTTTCTGGAACAGACTTTGGAAAATATTGCCATTGCTTTCAAGGCCAATCGTTCCCGGCAGCTTGTCAGTGAATTGTTGGAGAAAACGCAGCAGCAGACGGAAGAGCTGCGACTCAGGCAGGAGGAGCTGGAGCAGACCAATGAAGAGCTGGTGGAACGGGCTCACGTCCAGATGGAATTACTGAAATCGACGGGAAATTGATCAGCAGCGGGAACCTTATGAATGGCGATGAACTGATTGACATTGAGACGAAGCTCCTCATGGAGGGGATCTACCAGGTCTATGGCTATGACTTTCGTGAGTATTCGGAGGCTTCCCTGCGGAGAAGGGTGACGCAGTGGCTTTCCACATCAGGTTTTGAAACCCTTTCAACGGCGCAGTCGAAAATTCTCCGGGATCATGCCCTTTTTGACACATTGTTGCGCGGTATCACCGTCAATGTATCTGAAATGTTCCGTGATCCACTGTTTTTTAAAGCCATTCGGGAGCAGGTTGTACCATATCTGAAAACCTACCCTTTTGTGAAGATCTGGCTTGCCGGCTGTGCCAGTGGTGAAGAAGCCTATTCCATGGCCATTCTTCTGCTGGAAGAGGGGTTGAAGGGGCATTTCCGGATCTACGCCACAGATATTAACGAGGACGTCATTCGCAGGGCCCAGGAGGGTATTTATCCTCTACAGGATATGCAGCGCTTCACCAGGAATTATCAGCATGCCGGCGGAATCGGGTCGTTCTCGGATTACTATACAGCCCGTTATGATCATGCCATTTTAAATCCTTCCCTGCGGGAAAGCATGGTCTTTGCGGCCCACAATCTGACGGTGGATGCCGATTTCGGCGAAATGAATCTGATTCTGTGCCGCAACGTGATGATTTATTTCAAACAGTCACTCAAGGAGCGCGTGCTGAAACTCTTTGACAGCAGTCTGGCGGCGGGGGGCTTTCTCTGCCTGGGTACGAAAGAAACCCTTGACCGTCGCGAGATTGCCAGCCGCTATGAAGCGGTTGCCTCTCGCTTGCAGATATATCGGAAACGGTATGTGCGCTAGAAGAAAAACCGGGTACAAGGCGATAGTCATGGGGGTTTCCACCGGCGGGGTGGCGGCTCTCAAGTATATTTTGGGTGGGGTGGCGGTTGATTTCCCCATACCGATTATCATTGCCACACATATCACACCGGATTCGGATGATGCCCTGGCGGTGCTGCTGGATAATCTGTGTGGAATCCGGGTCAAAGAGGGCGATGACGGTGAGAAGGTCGTTCCCGGTACCGTCTATCTGGCCCCGGCCAATTACCATCTGCTGGTGGAGCGAGGCGGTTGCCTGGCGCTTTCCGTCGATCCGCCCATAAATTACGCCCGGCCTTCGGTGGACGCCCTGTTTGAGTCGGCTGCCGTGGCCTATGGCACGACGCTGATTGGTGTTATTCTGACCGGAGCCGGATTTGATGGTGGCAAAGGATTGCTCAGGATAAAGAATAACGGCGGGGTGACAATCGTGCAGGACCCGGCTGATGCGGAGATGGAATCAATGCCTGTCAGCGCCCTGCAGTTGCACAAGGCCGATCATGTCGTACCATTACAGGAAATTCCGGGCCTTTTGACACGACTCGTTGCGAGGAAATCATGAACACATCCGATGGAGCCATATCGGTACCGATACTGCTGGTGGATGATCGTCCGGAGAACCTCCTCTCCCTGGAAGAGTTGCTCTGCGACCCGCAGTATGAACTTGTCAGGGCACAGTCCGGTAATGAGGCCCTTCGTCAGACACTCAAGCAGGATTTTGCACTGGTTCTGCTGGATGTGCAGATGCCTGGTATGGACGGGTTTGAAACGGCGGAACTGATGCGGGCCAATCCCAAGACCAGACATATTCCGATTATCTTTGTCACGGCCGGATTTAAGGATCTGCAGTTTCAGTTCAAAGGGTACGATGCCGGAGCGGTTGATTACCTTTCAAAACCGATTGAACCGGTGTTTCTACAGAATAAAGTCAGGATATTTGCAGAGCTGTATCATCAGCGTCGGGTCCTTGAGCTCCATAACGATCACCTTGAAGAATTGGTCGCAGAGCGTACGGCTGAACTCCAGCAATCCGCCGCCCGCCTGAAAACCGGCAATGAAGAACTTCAGTATAAGAACAAGGAACTGCGAGCCACCGAAGAGCTTCTGCGCAGTCAGATAACGGAGTTTGTGGAGACCCACGATCAGCTTCTGGCCACCGAAGAGATGCTGCGGGTCCAGATTGAAGAGTATCAGCTTGGACAGATGCGGCTGAATGAATCCAATCGCAACCTCCAGACACTTTTCGATGTCATGCCGTTGGGGATCATTGTCTCATCTTTTCCCGACTGCACGATCCGGGAGATTAACCAGACGTTTACGGATACCATCGGATTCAGCATGGATCAGGCTGTTGGTAAAACCGTCGTTGAGCTTGGCATTTGGGAAGATGGTGAACAGTTCAACAGTTTCCTGGGGTTGATACATGAGCAGCAGGGGGTCTCCCGTTTTGCCGCCGATATAAAGAACGTTCAGGGCGAATCCCGCAACGTGTATCTTTACTCCACCCATCTGAATTTCGGTGTGGAGAAATGCCTGTTGATTGTCATTCTGGATGTCACCGAGCAGAAGCAGATGGAGGCCCGAATCCGCCAGACCCAGAAAATGGAAGTTGTGGGGCAACTGGCCGGTGGTGTTGCCCATGATTTCAATAATATGCTGGCGGCCATTTCCGGTTCTGCCGAATTGATGGAGCGCCATGTCAAGGACAACCAGAATGCTATGAAGTTGCTGGGCAATATCCAGACGGCGGCCAGTCGTTCGGCAGAACTGACCGGACAGCTGCTGACCTTTTCCCGCAAGGGGCAGAGAGTTACCATGCCCACCTGTATCAACAATGCAATTAGGGAAGCGATCGCATTGCTGGAACGTACAATTGACAAGCGGATCACGCTTAATACCAGGCTTACTGCCCAAAACACCTGTGTAAACGGTGATCCGGCTCTGTTGCAGAATGCCCTGTTGAATCTGGGTGTCAACGCCCGGGATGCCATGCCCGTGGGTGGTGTCATAACCTTTGCCACAGCCAACGTAGAGCTGGAGGATCAGGTCTGTGCAGTCGGAAATTTCGAAATAGTGGCGGGGCCGTATATAGAGATTTCAGTGACCGACACCGGTACCGGCATGAGTAAGGATGTTATCCAGCATATCTTCGAACCATTCTTCACTACGAAGGAGATCGGCAAGGGGACCGGACTGGGGTTGGCGGCCGTTTACGGCACGGTGGCCGATCATCATGGCTGCATCACTATTATCAGTGAGCCCGGTATGGGGAGCGTGTTTAAAATATATCTGCCGTTGTCGGGAGAGTGGCGCTCTGCGCCGGTCAAACGGGTGGAACCGTTTAAGGGATCGGGAATTGTGCTGCTGGTGGATGACGAGGACCTGCTGCGGGCAGTTGCCAGGGAAATGCTTGAAGATCTGGGGTATCAGGTGTTGCTGGCTGAAAATGGTGAACAGGCTCTGAGTGTCTATGAAGCGGAAGGCAAGAATATTTCTCTGGTGATTCTGGATGTTATCATGCCGGTCATGGGAGGCAAGGAAACCCTGCAGCGCTTGAAAAGCATCAACCCGGACGTGAATGTACTGATGTCGTCCGGATTTCATCAGGATGAAAGTAATGAATCCTTTGCAACCCTTGGCGCCTGCGGATTTATTCAGAAGCCCTATGGCAGGATTGAACTCCATGAGGCAGTGAACAAGGCGATTGCTGCCGGAGAGTGAAGAACTGCCAGGCCCCTCCGCCCTGATTCCGCCGCCTCTCTTTACACTCCTGCCGTTGTCATGTATCATCGCCCGCAATGAAACGCATCCTCAATATGTATATCGTTCGCGAGATCGCTTCCCTTTTTTTGCTGGGTATCATGGTCTTTACCCTGATCCTGCTGATGGGTCGGCTGATCAAACTGACTGATCTGGTGATCTCGCGCGGTGTTCCTCTGGCAGATGTCAGCCGCATGATTCTCTATTTAATGCCCTCCTTTTTGGTCTTCACCATTCCCATGGCATTTCTGCTGGCCGTACTGCTGGCCTTCGGGCGATTGTCGGCCGACAATGAAATCACGGTCATGAAAGCCGGCGGCATCAGTCTGATGCAGCTTATGCCTCCGGTTGTGCTGTGCGGTGCAGTGGCGGGATTGTTGACCCTGGCGGCCAGCACAATCGGTATCCCTTGGGGGAACAGCGCTTTCAAAAGCCTGAGCTTTTCCGTGCTGAAGCAGAATGTGGCTGCCACCATCCGTGAAAAGGTTTTTTGGGACGACATACCGGGTATCGTTATGTATACCGAGCATTATGACGAGGAACGGCACGCCCTCAAAGGTGTCATCATCCATGATGGCCGGGATCAGACCCGCCCCCTGACGATTTTTGCTGCGGACGGGATGATCGGTGGTGCTGCTCCCCTGCAGTCGCTCCGGCTGGTGCTCAACAACGGCAGTATCCATGTGGCCGGCAACGCCGGTGAATACCGGCTGGTTACGTTCGGCGAATATATCATGACCATCGGTCGTGGTGAAAAGGGGTCTGGCATCGGGCGCAATGAACTGGATATGAGTATCGCCGAGTTGAACCGGCAGATTGCCGATCCGGCCAGCTCGAAAACCGTGAGGCTGAAGAGCCAGTCCGAGCTGCACAGCCGTTTTGCCTTTCCGTTCGCTTCCCTTGTTTTTGCCGTTGTGGCGGTCCCCCTGGGTATGCAGAACCGCCGTTCCGGTAAATCCGCGGGATTTGCCACCAGTATCGGCATTCTGCTGGCCTATTACATTGTGCAGTCCCTGTTGCGGACCCTGGCGGAAAAGGGGACCGTTCCTCCTGCACTGGCACTCTGGCTGCCGAACATGATTTTTTTGGGACTGGGGGTGTATCTGCTGCAGCGGGCTTCCCAGGAGCGTGAATCACTTGTGGCCGGGTTGAACCGTCTGATGCCCTGGAAACGGAAGGGGGCTTAACGTGAGTATTCTTAACCGTTACATAGCCCTTGCCTGGCTGCGGCTGCTGGTTCTCTGTCTGGGGAGTTTTGTGTCCGTTTATCTGGTGCTGGATATGATGGACAAAATTCCGCGTTTTATCCGGGCCGGCGGAGCTGTCCGTGAAATGCTGACATTCTTCCTGTACAAGCTGCCGGAGATGATTGGCCAAACAGCTTCATTCTCTATTCTGATGGCCACGCTGCTTACTCTGGGGATGTTGTCCCGCAACAGTGAGATCATTGCCATGCGCAGTTGCGGAGTAAGCCTGTTCAGGATTTCCCTCCCTATGCTTGTGCTGGGGCTGCTAGCCAGCCTGTTGCTGCTGGCCAATGCGGAGCTGGTGGTGCCCCGCAGCTATGCAAAAATGGAGAGCATTGAACGGGTTAATATCAGGAAACAGGGAGTCAATGCCGTTTTCAAGCGCAACAATATCTGGTTTCGCTCCGATGACATGATTGTGCAGGCGCATCTGTTTGAGCCTCAGCAAAAGACCCTCAAAGGGGTCGTCATCTGGAATCTGGACAAGGCCATGAATCCGCTGGGGAGAATTGACGCGCAATCGGCAGAATTCAAAGATGATCGCTGGGTTCTGAAGCAGGCTGTTGTTAAGGATTTTAATGGTGGACACGGTTTCAGTCTAAAAAATGTGCCGAGTATGGACATTGCGCTCAAGCTACGCATTGATGACCTGAAGGTCCTGGACAACAATGCCGACAATCTCAGTTTCAGCAAACTTAAGGAGTATGCCGACAACCTGCGCAGCAGCGGCTACCAGGCCTTTCGCTACATGACCATGATGCATGCCAAACTGTCGGCCCCCTTTGCTGCCTTTGTCATGGTTATTCTGGGTATCCCCTTTGCCCTGCGTAACAGCCGCTCGGGAGGTATCGCTCTCGGTATCGGGGCCAGTGTGGGGATCGGTTTTGCCTATTTTGTTGTCAACGCAGTGCTTCTTTCCTATGGCCGCAGCGGCGTACTGCCCCCGGTTGTGGCTGCCTGGGGAGCCAACCTGATATTTGTCCTGGGGGGCGTCTGGCTTTCCATGACGGTGAAAAATTGACAGAGAATCTGATATATCTGAGACCACGCTGTACATGAGGTGGAAAATGAAGAAGATTGCACGCCTGATAGCATTCATATCTATCCTGACCCTTACAAGTCTGCCGGCTGGCGCCGCAGAACGACCCAAGCGGGTCAAGTCACCGGCAACCCCTGTGCCCGTTGCGGCACCTGTTCCGTCACAGACGACGGCCCCCGCACCCTCTGTTCTCAGTATCATACCGGCCCAGGGGGAACCGGGCAGCAAGGTAATGATTTTTGGCTCAGGGTTTGGAACCCAGGCCACGGCATTTCTGGGTAGTGTTGAAATTCCGGTCAGGCTGACAGAGGGCAGACAGCTGGAGTTTACCATTCCTGCACAACTGGATGCCGGCCTGTATGCCCTGTACCTGAAACGCGCCGACGGAGTTGTCAGCCGTCCTTACAATTTCACTGTCCAGGCACTCAGGCCTGTGCTGCAGTCCTTGTCACCCGATACGGTCAGTGCCTGTGCCCAGGGGGATGAACGTGACGTGACGGCCCGTGGCCACAATTTTTTGGAGAGTTCCCAGTTGGTCTTTGATGGGGCTGTCATGAAGAGTCGCTATCAATCACCGGAAGCAATGGTGTTTTCTGTGCCGCAGGTTTCCGGTGGCCTCCACCAGGTTGTTGTCAGAAATTCCCCCGACAACAGCACCGTGGCTCTTGGGTTGATGATCGAGACCCGGCCGGAAATTTCCCAGGTCATGATTGCCAGCGAGTATGTCAATTATTATGAACTGGTCATTATGGGGCGGAACTTTCACCCGAATTCATCGGTATATGTGGACGGTGTCAGGATTGGAGGACAGGGGGGGGCGGATCTGGCTGAGCGTGAAAAACTGATTTACGCGGATTGCACAAAATTGATCTACCAGCGCCATCCGTATTCGCGGGTTAATAAGGATTTCCAGGTAATGGTCATGAATCCGGGTGGTGAAGCAAGTCAGGCCATCACGGTTACAGCTCCGTAACCGCAATGGCCTAAGGGAAGGTGCAACCTAACGTTTTCCCCACAGTTCCAGCAGGGCCGGCAGAAACAGCATGAAGACCGCCACGCTGGCCACCATTCCCAGCGACATGACGGCGCCGATGCTGAAGACCCCCTGGTGATGGGCCACCATCAAGGCTCCGAAGCTGAACAGGATCGTCAGCGCATTCAGGAACACACCGACTCCGGCGCTGCTCAGGGCAACCTGGGCCGGCGTTTCTTCTCCCTGGCGATAGCGGTTGATGATGTAGATGGCCGAATCGATCCCCACACCCAGAATCAGCGGCAGCACGATGATATTTGCCGAGTTGAAGCTGATCCCCCCCAGCCACATGCCGCCGATCATCAACAACAGTCCGGCTGCCAGCGGCAGTGAACCGATCAGGGCGAAGCGCAGGCTCTTGAAATTAATCAGCAGAATCAGGGCGATGCCAATGAAGGCATACACAAAGGCCTTCAGGTAGGAATCGCGCAGAACGGTTAAAGATTCGTAGACCATGACCGGTTCGCCGGTGGCGTTGGGGACGACGCTTTTAACCTGACGAACGAAATCCCGCAGCGGTTCATGTTCGAAGATTTCACCTTTCGGGGCTACCTGCAGGAGCAGTTTCCCGCTTGTACCCACAAATCGTTTTTTCAGTTCCTCCGGTACATCGGCCGCTGTGACAGCCGCCGCCTCCAGACTTTCCTTCATCATGCCCAGTTTGTCCGGCAGCTCCGCAAACATGCTCCCCTGGAAGTCACGCAGCATCCCCAGGGCATTCCCGTCCTTCTCCTTTTCCAACGAAGCAAAGAAACCGTCAAGAGTGGTCAGAAAGGCACCGACCGGCTTGGCTTCGGCGGCCTTGCCGCTCAGCAGTGCCTTGTTCAGGCGGTCAACCCGGTCGCGAAAATTTTCAAACGTTGTCGGCAGTTCCATCACCCGCAGGTTCTCTTCATAGGGCACCGGTTTAACTGCGGACATGACCTGACGAAGGGCTGCCAGTTCGGCCAGTTTGGCTTCCTGCTGCCCGGGGACCAGAGCCAGCAGGCTGACAACATGATCGACCGCCGGCAATTTTTCAAGCCGCTCGGTCAGGGCCCGGGCTTCAGCCTGATCCCTGGCGGTCACCACCGCAAAGTAGCCGGAGTTTTCTTTGCTGCGCATCAGCTTGTAGGCGTACTCAACTGATTGCAGACCTTTGGCCTGCAGGTTCATCAGGTTGTAGTCAAAGCGTGTCCGCACAGTGGGATAGATGCAGACCAGGGAGAGCAGGAGCGTTGCGGCAATAACTGTTCGCGGATTTTTGTAGAGATGTTTCAGCACCCCTTCTGATTTTTGTGCGGTTGTGGGAACTGTGGGAGCGGAGGTAGGTTTACGGAACCGCTCCAACAGGATCAGCATGGCCGGTAGGACCGTAAAGGTGGCAGCTACACAGATGAATACACCGCCGGCAGCGATGATGCCCAGTTCGGCAATGCCTTTGAAATCGGTGAAGGCAAAGGTGGCAAAGGAGAGGGCCACGGTGGCGGCAGCCATGATGATGGAGCGGATATTGCTCCCCAGGCCGGTTTCAATGGCCTCCATGCCGCCGGCACCGTTCCGCAACTCTTCCTGATAACGGAGTACCACCTGAATACCGTACTCAATTCCCAGGCCGATCAGCATGATGGCAAAGACCATGGAGAGGATATTGAGGTGGCCGATGGCCAGGGTGGCAAATCCGAAGGAGAGGCAGATGCCGACTATCAACGAAACCATGGCGGCAATCACGTTCAGCAGTCCCCGGAAGGCGAACAGCAGCAGAATCACCGTCAGGGCCAGGGAAAGAACGGTCGCGATTTCCATGTCGCGCTGGCTGGTGGCCATCTCTTCGTATTCCAGGACCGGTACTCCGGTCAGTCCGGCCTTGACCCCTTTGAATTCCGGTTTGGCCAGGATTTCATTCAGGGCGGTCCGGACTGATTTGATTGATTTCTCGGCCGGTACAAAACTGTCGGTCTCCTTGATCGGCAGCACGGTAATGACCTGCTGTTTGCCGGCGTTCTCCAGCATGGAGGTTTTACCGCTGCCGCCACCCCCCTTGAGGAAACTGTCCATGGAAAGGGCGCTGTTCTTGCCGTCAAATCCCTTGAAACCGGTGTCAAGTGTGGTGAGCATGAAGGTCAGACTTTTCAGGGCGGCCGGGTCAGGTTTTGCCAGATAGGCATCGATCTGGTTCGTCAGACTGCTGAAGAGAGTCTGTACGGAGGGGGCGGCTGCCAGATCTTTGAGAACCGGAGCGGCCATGGTCAATGTTTCTCTCAGGGCCTTGATATCTTCAAGCGGCATGAACAACATGCCGTTTTTACGGAAATAGGGGAGACCACCGGGATAGAAGACCTCGCGGTAAGCACCGCTATCCTTATTGAGCCGTGCGTAGAGGGCATCGGCGGCCCGGGTGGCCCGTTCGGCATCGTCCGATTCAATCACGGCAACGATCTCCTCCTGATCACCGAATTCGGCGCGGTAGGCACGATAATCCACCTGGAAGGATGCGTTGCGGGGCATCAGGTCATCGCGTCCGGTCAGGAACTCCATATTCTGGAAGGTATAGAGGAGTGAACAGGCTGAAAGCAGCAGGGCCAGAGCCAGGATCAGGCGCGGACGTCCGGCTACGAACGAAAAGAGACGGCTTTTTATGTGGTGCTGGGACAATGGATGCTCCTTGTCATGACCGGTGTGATAATACTTGTACTGAAAAAGGCTGATGGGTCGGGTGACCGGTCAGCCTTTTTGTGCGATAGCGCAGGTGTGGTACAACCTATACGTTGAAGCGGAAATGCATGACATCGCCGTCCTTGACGAGATACTCCTTGCCTTCCAGTCGCATCAGGCCCTTTTCCTTGGCGCCCGATTCGCCGCTGCAGGCGACGTAATCGTTGAAGGCAATCACTTCGGCACGGATAAACCCTTTTTCAAAATCGGTATGAATGACTCCGGCGGCGCCGGGGGCTTTGGTGCCGTTAACGATGGTCCAGGCCCGTACTTCCTTGACTCCGGCGGTGAAGTAGGTGATCAGGCCCAGCAGCTCGTAGCCGCTTCGGATCAGACGATCCAAGCCCGGTTCCTCCAACCCCATATCCTGCAGGAAGGCCTGCTTTTCATCATTTTCCAGTTCGGAAATTTCGGCTTCCAGTTTGCCGCAGATCACCACTACCCGGGCTCCTTCCGCATCGGCAATCGCCTGTACCTGTGCGACGAAGGGATGTTTGCCTTCCAGGTCGTTCTCATCCACGTTGGCGGCATACAGGACCGGCTTGTCCG
This sequence comes from uncultured Geobacteraceae bacterium, assembly GCA_942493195.1. Classification (GTDB taxonomy): domain Bacteria; phylum Desulfobacterota; class Desulfuromonadia; order Geobacterales; family Pseudopelobacteraceae; genus CAIPTY01. Next base: position 1,063,129 of record OW818669.1, read on the forward strand.
ACAGCAGATGCAGTTCGCGCAGCCAGAGGCGTTCGTCGTCGTTTTCGGCTACATTACGGATCTTTTTGACCTGTTCCAGCAGGGCCTTGACACGCAGGTAGAAGGCGACCTCGTCCTTGGCTTTCTGATCGCCGCTGCGGGCCAGCTTTTCTGCACGCTGGATCTTCTTCTCTACGGTATCCAGATCCGCCAGAGCCAGTTCGGTATTGATGACTTCAATGTCATCCGCCGGCGAAACCCGGCCACTGACATGCACCACATTATCGTCATCGAAACAGCGTACAACGTGAACAATGGCATCAGTACTGCGGATATGCCCGAGAAACTGGTTGCCCAGTCCTTCACCGGAACTTGCGCCTTTGACCAGGCCGGCAATATCTACGAACTCGATGGTAGTGGGCTGGATTTTCTGTGGATTAACAATGGCAGACAGCTGATCCATGCGAGGATCCGGGACCTGTACAATGCCGACGTTCGGATCAATTGTGCAGAACGGATAGTTTGCCGATTCGGCGCCGGCCGAGGTCAGTGCATTGAAAATGGTAGATTTGCCCACGTTGGGCAGTCCGACAATACCGCAATTGAATCCCATAAGGTCATCCTTCCAGATAGTTCTTGTTATTGAATAGGCTCATTGCCTTGGGGAGTCCGTCCTTCAGCATGGTTTCCAACATTTCCAGGCTGCCGTCCAACACTCGCGGCAGAATTTCCATTTCAGCCGGCGGGATATTCCCCAGGACGTAACTGCTGGTGTCGCCATGGGGTGAGCGGCCAATTCCAATGCGCAACCGGGTGAAATCTCCCTTGCCAAGCTGTTCCATGATTGATCGAAGGCCGTTGTGACCGCCATGGCCGCCTCCCTGTTTGAGTCGTGCCGAGCCGAAGGGAATGTCCAACTCGTCGTGAACGACAATCAACTGGGAAAGCGGAATTTTGTAGAACTGGAGCGCAGGCATGACGGCCTGTCCCGATAGGTTCATGAATGTCTGTGGTTTGAGGAGAACGAGGCGATTTCCCTGATACGACCATTCCCCCACCAGTCCCGAGAAGGATTTACGGGTGATGGAGAGGTTCTCGAGGTGGGCCAGCCGGTCTAAAAAAAGGAAACCCGCGTTGTGGCGGGTCCATTGATACTTGGGGCCGGGATTACCCAGCCCCGCTATGACGTACGTTTTCATCGTATTAATGTCGAAGTGATCAGGCTGCTGCCGGAGTTTCTTCCTTAACCCGGCCAAGAACGCTGACTACCGGGGTCTTGGGGTTGTCAAGAAGCTTAACGCCGTCTGGAAGTGAAATCTCACCGACGTGGATCGAATGGGCAATCTTGAGTTCAGTAATGTCGATTTCTATGGCATCAGGGATATTGCCGGGGAGACATTCCACATGAAGCTCGTGATGTGCCAGATCAAGCAGACCGCCTTCCTTAGTGCCGGTGGCGATGCCTTTCAGGACAACAGGAACGGTAACGCGCAACTTCTCATTCATGTTGATGCGGTGCATATCGACATGCTGGTAGGTGCCTTTAATGGCGTCGCGCTGCAGGTCCACAATGATGGCCATGGACTGGTCCAGATTGCCGCCGCCGACCAGTGTAATGATGTTGTTCTGGCCACCTTGACCTGCCATGGCGGCATGCAGTTCGCGATATTTAAAGCTCACGGGCATTGGATCCATATCCTTGCCATAGACAACGCCCGGAACCATGTCGGCGTTTCTCAGCCGACGGCTGATACCCTTGCCGGTTTTTGATCTCAATTCCACATTTAACTGTTTCTGTTGCATAGTGTTCCTCCAATTGTTGTGGCGGCATCAACCGCCCTGTACACGAATTTGATACGGTTATATCTGAAATACAAATACGAATTACGGTACGAAAACTAGACGAACAATGAACTGACAGATTCATCCTCATGGATACGGCGGATAGCCTCCGCCAGCAGATCGGCAACCGAGAGCATACGAACCTTGCTGGTCTGCTGGGTCTTGTCGCCCAGCGGAATGGTATCAGTCAGAACTATTTCTTCGATATCCGAGTTGTTGATACGTTCGATTGCCGGTCCGGAGAGCACCCCATGAGTGGCACAGGCGTAGATGGCCCGGGCACCGTTTTCCTTGAGGGCACGGGCGGCCTGGGTAAGGGTGCCGGCGGTGTCGATCATGTCATCTAGGATGATGGCAATCTTGTCACGGACATCACCGATCAGGTGCATGACCTCAGCAACGTTTGGGCCGGTCCGACGCTTGTCGATAACGGCCAGAGTACACTCGAGACGTTTGGCAAAGGCTCTGGCGCGCTCGGTCCCTCCGGCATCCGGTGTTACCATGACAACCTCTTCACCCTTGAAACGGTTTTTTAGATAGTCCAGGATAACCGGTGCGGCATAGAGGTTGTCCACTGGGATGTTGAAAAAACCCTGAATCTGTCCGGCATGGAGATCTATGGTGACAACCCGGTCAACACCGGCGGTGGTTGTTAGATCAGCCACAAGTTTTGCGGTGATCGGGGTGCGCGGAGCCGCTTTGCGATCCTGACGGGCATATCCGTAGTACGGTATGACAGCGGTGATGGTGGCTGCTGAGGCGCGTTTGAGCGCATCGGTCATGATCAGCAGTTCCATCAGGTTGTTGTTGGTCGGGGCACAGGTTGACTGAATAATATAGACATCGCGACCGCGAACGTTCTCGCCAATTTCAATCATGATTTCGCCGTCAGAAAATGTTCGAACCCGGGCTGCTCCCAGGGGTACATCGAGGCAGTCGCAGATTTTCTGGGCGAGGGCGGGGTTGGAGTTGCCTGTAAAAACCCTGATTTTGTCGCGCATGATGGATTGATACCTTTCGGTGTGGCAATGAACACTACATGGTGCGTCGGAATCGAAAAGATGATGCCGATGGAATTCCCTGAAATGCAAATTTTTACAATATCGCCCTATTAAAGTCAATCACAAATCCATTGGAAGGGTGGCATCTGACCCTGAATGCTGTCGTAGGACGAAAACGAAATCCAGTCATTAAAACATGCTCCAAGGCAGGATTCTGGAACTTTTATTTCAGATTGTCTTCCGGCTTGCCGGTCGTTTGCTTGCTGTCGTCGTTGATCGGGCCAGGGTTAGGCTCCTCACCGGTTATCCGGAGACCGGCATCTTTAGTGACCATTTCTACATACTCTTGAATTTTCTTCTGATCCAGGTCCAGCTTGAGCTTGTTGAAAATAATATCACGGACTTCATTAAAAGGTGCCGTCCGCTTTTCACGGTGTTCAATCATCTTTATTATGTGGAATCCATAGCGAGTCTCCACAACGTCACTGAGTTGACCGTCTTTGAGGGCAAAGGCTGCTTTTTCAAATTCAACGGCATTGGTCTTGCCGGCAGTGAAGGGTGCAAGTTCTCCGCCTTGTGCGGATGACATCTGGTCGTCGGAAACCTCGCGGGCCAATGCGGCGAAATCTTCCCCTTTACGGATGCGCTGAAGAATGGACTCAGCCCTGTTTCGCGCCTTTTCCTTCTCGTCCCTGGCGGCTGTTTGTTCTGCTGCAATCAGTATGTGACGCACTTTGGCCTGTTCCGGCAGAAGAAATTCCTTCTCATATTCTTTATAGGCCTTTTTCAAATCCACTTCAGGAACAGTCACCCCCGCGGTCACAACATTTTTCAGGTATTCCTGGGAGATAAAGTTATCGAAGACATAGCTGAGTTGCTCCTTTATTTCCGGTTTTCTGTCAAAACCTTCTTTACGGGCTTTTGCGACGATCACTTTTTTTGTCAGGATTTCTCGCACAAGTGCCAGTTTCTGTTTGGGGTCATCCTGGAAATTTTTCTGGATTGAGGGAGGCAGGGCGGCAAGCAGCCGATCAAGGTCAGCTTCGCGTATGACGGAGTCCCCTGCTTTTCCGAGTACAGGGTTGATTTCTTCTGCATAAACAAATCCAGCGGACATTGCAATTGCCACTATCACCAGAATACAGGACTTTGCGATCATTCAGACACCTCCTTGCGGTTGTTTCTTGTCAATTGGTTGTCAGGCTGTCTACGTACTCGAACAATTCCTTGAAGTTGCACGGTTTGTAAAAAATCTTTACAAATTTGTTTTCAACCAGTGGCAGGTCGTGGGGCTCCAGGGCGGTCAGGGCAATAACCGGAACGGTGCTGCCCAGCATATTCAGGATTTCAGTGGCGGCTGCACCATCAAGCGGAGCCATCATCAAATCAGTTATAATCGCGTCAAATCGGGTTTCTTGAGCAATGTTCAGCAAGTCAACACCGTCGTTCACCGCCACAACCTCGTATCCCGCGCTCCGGGCATAGGTCGCAAGCATCTCTCTGCTGACTTCGTTATCTTCGGCAATTAGCAGCTTCTTTATCATGGCGGCACATTTTCCTTCCAGCAGGTGTCCAGCCTTTACGGTTTGTTTTCCATGCCGTTCTGAATTTCATGTATGACGCCCACAACTTCCTGGCGAGTGAGGATTCCTTTGCGCTCCAGGACAGTAATCAGTGCCAGCATTTCGAATGAATGGGAGACAACCAGCTCTTCCAGTGATGATATCTGTTCGGAATCGACAGTATTGTTCATGTAAATTCGCCTTTTCCACACGCATGCGATGTCTTTGTCCGTGCAGGCTTTGATAGAATATATTACTTGATGTTAAACGATAAGACCTCTTAACCCCTGTAACCTGTTTTGGATACGTGGATATAAGAGGTCTTTGTTCTGCGCTGCCGAAATCGGCTTATGGTAGTGGCTGGGGCGCCAGGGATCGAACCTGGGAATGTCGGAATCAAAATCCGATGCCTTACCGCTTGGCGACGCCCCATCAAGGGAGTTTGTGTGCTAATTGATGCTGTAATGATTGTTATGGCTACAGGGTTGCCGCAACAGCTGCGAACCATCCGGTATTTGATGTCAGTGCTGTACGAGCGCTATCAGCAGTCTCTTGATCGGCAAAAAGTCCAAAGACCGTCGGACCGCTACCGGACATCATGGAACCCAATGCGCCGTGGTGCAACATTGTGTCCTTGATGGTGGCAATAACCGGAAAAGCGGGAATTGTCACGGTTTCAAGATCGTTGGAAAAGATCGAACAGACTGTTTCAAGATCCGGATAGCAGCCAGGAAGTTTATTCAGCTCACCCCTTTTTGTCAACTGTAAATTTTTATATACCCAGGCTGTGGAGACATGTACCCCAGGATTGACAAGCAGAATCCAGGCCTTCGGCATTGCCGGCATGTTCGTTAGTGCTTCTCCGATGCCCTCTGCCAGTGCAGTTTTTTTGAAGATGAAAAACGGAACATCGGCACCCAGTGTTACGCCGATATCCATCAACTGCTGATCGGTCAGGCCGAGTTGCAGGAGATCATTCAGGCCCAGCAGTACGGTAGCGGCATCACTGCTGCCTCCACCAAGACCTGCCGCTACCGGAATGTTCTTTGTAATTGAGATAGTAATTCCCTGAGAACTGCCTGCCAGATCAAGCATGGCTCGAGCGGCCTTCCAGGCAATATTTCCAGGGCCGTCAGGCACGCCGTTTTTGCCGCAGGTAACGGAGATACCCGGTGATTTTACCAATGAAATCGTTATCTCGTCGGACAGGTCAACTCGCTGCATGACCATGCGAAGATCGTGGTAGCCATCGGGACGGCGGCTGATAACATCTAGCAGATAATTGACCTTGGCGGGGGCTTTCAGGGTAATGCTGTTCACGTGGGCTCGCTTTCGAAGCTGTGCGCAAAGAATGGGAATGTTGTTTTCTAAAGCAAGCAGGAGTATAAATCAAGGCAAAATTACTCGATAAAGCCGCGTGCACCGTCGAAGGACTTGCGCCGGACGTGGTGAATCATTATACTTCCGTGCCGCTTAATCGCAGTGCGGCATGTTCTGAGGAATAGGGTGCGCCAGCCCTGTAAAAGGAGTGTTTCATGAGTATTCGATTTCCCGCCGAATGGGAAGCCCAGGACGGGGTGCTGATGGCCTGGCCCCATGAAGGTACCGATTGGGCCTACATGCTTGATGATGTGAGACCGGTCTTTGCGGATATTATCCGGCATATTACCCGCTTTGAACGTGTTCTTCTGGTTGCCCCCAATGCCGCATCGGCGCAGGAATTTCTGAAATCTTCCGACATTGACCTGACAAAGGTTCTGATATGTGAGCTTCCTACGAATGATACCTGGGCACGTGATTTCGGTCCGCTCACAGTGATGTACCACAATCAGCCTGTGCTGCTTGATTTCGGCTTCAACGGCTGGGGGCTCAAATTTCCTGCCAATTGTGACAATCTGGTCAGCAAGCGCCTGAAGGAGCAGGGTGCCCTGCTTCCAGGACTTAAAACGGTGGGACTGGTTATGGAAGGGGGCAGTCTCGAAAGTGACGGTCTCGGTACGATACTTACTACCGCAGAATGTCTGCTGTCACCGAATCGCAACCCCCAGCTGGACAGAAGCGAGATTGAGCAGGCCATGGCATCGCTGCTGGGCGCCAGGAGAGTGCTGTGGCTCGAGCATGGCTGGCTGGCGGGGGATGATACCGACTCACATATCGATACCCTGGCCCGTCTCTGCCCCGATAATACAATCCTGTATCAGGCCTGTGACAATCCGCAGGATGAGCATTTTCAGGAACTGAAACTGATGGAAGCCGAACTGCAGGCGTTCCGTTCACCGGACGGTTCACCGTACCGTCTGGTGGCACTCCCCTGGCCCAAGGCACGTTTTGATGAGGATGCACATCGTTTGCCGGCGACCTACGCCAATTTTCTGATCATCAATGGTGCCGTACTGGTTCCCACCTACCGTGATGACAATGACGCTCTGGCGCTGGAACGGGTTGCTACGGCCTTCCCAGGCCGGGAGATCATAGGCGTTGACTGCCTGCCCCTGATTGAACAGCACGGTTCTCTGCATTGCGTTACCATGCAGCTGCCCGCTGGAGTCCTGCCATGACGATTCTGAAAACAGCATTGATTCAGCAGACCTGCAGCAATGATAAGCAGGAAAATCTGAAAAGAACCGCAGAGATGGTAACAAGGGCAGCTGCATGTGGTGCTCAGCTGATTGTTCTGCAGGAATTGCACGCTGGCCCCTATTTTTGCCAGATCGAAGATCCTGCGCTATTTGATATGGCGGAAACGATTCCCGGAGAGACCTCCCGACACTTTGCCGAGTTGGCCAGAGCATTAGGGGTTGTGATTGTGGCATCTCTTTTCGAACGCCGCGCTCCGGGACTGTACCACAATACCGCCGTCGTCTTTGAAAAGGATGGCAGCCAGGCCGGTGTCTATCGCAAGATGCATATACCCGATGATCCGGGCTTTTACGAAAAGTTCTATTTCACCCCGGGGGATCTGGGCTTCATGCCGATTCGTACATCAGTAGGATCGCTGGGTGTATTGGTCTGCTGGGACCAGTGGTACCCGGAGGCGGCCCGGCTGATGGCCCTGGCAGGAGCAGATCTGCTGATCTATCCGACCGCCATCGGCTGGGACCCCACTGATATCGACGCAGAAAAGAAGCGCCAGAGGGACGCCTGGATTACGGTGCAGCGCGGTCATGCGGTTGCCAACGGACTTCCGGTACTGGCCGTTAACCGGGTCGGTTTTGAACGCTCGCCGCACAATCCGGAGACCGGAATTAAATTCTGGGGCAGCAGTTTCGCCGCCGGCCCCCAGGGTGAACTGGTGGCAGAGGCTGGACAGGAACAGGAGGAAATCCTGCTGGTGGATGTGGATCTGGCCCGCAGCGAAACAGTTCGGCGCATATGGCCGTTTTTGAGGGACCGTCGCATAGATGCCTATGAAGATCTGACAAAACGCTACCGGGACTGACAGATGGCATTGCTCGAAAAAGAGATTCTGGAGGCGCTCTCCAGTTCCCGCATTCTGACCTCCATGATCACGCCGGCGGTATTGATCTCTGCCTGTGGCACCCTGATCTTTTCCACGTCGGCTCGTTTGGGACGTATATTCGACCGGGTCAATGTCATGAAAGGAGAGGTGGAGGCTGTCGTTGAGGGAAAAATCAGCTACCCGATCGAGCGGATGAAGCACCTGAAAGGGCAGATAGCGTTGCAGCGTCGTCGGGCTACACTAATTCAGAAAGCCATGGTGTTTTTGTATATGGCGACGGCGCTCTTTATTGCTTCAAGCTTGGGAATCGCCGTCAATGTGGCTTACGGAGGCGCTGACAGTGCCTGGATTCCAACCCTGATCGCACTGACGGGGGGGCTGTTTCTGTTTGCTTCGTCGGCTCTGCTGTTGTACGAAAGCCGTTTTAATCTTCGTTTTGTAAACCGCTCCATTGATTTTATCGAATTTCTGGAAGACAAGGTCAGTGACCGTAATTCCACCCGCCCGTAACAATCCTGCCGCACAAAATATTTCAGCGGTCTGGATTTCCCTGTGCACCTTCACAGCGCTATATTTTGGAAGTTGAAGCGGTCTTGTCTGCTCAGATTTCAAAGGTATTAATGCTGGAGGAGAGATTCTTGGCTTTTTCCCGTAACGCATCGGCTGCCTGTTCCAGGGATTGGGCCAGTTGGCCGAGCTGGTCAGACGTCTCCTTGATACTGCTGCTGGCTGTAACGACAGCGTGGCTTTTCTGTTTCTGAACGGCAATGGATTTGTTGATTTCGTTACTCTGATTCATAAGATTGTCGGCAATGTGGGAAATCTGGACGCTGGTTTTGGACTGCTCCCGTGTTGCAACGGCTATTTCCCATGCTATCTGTTTTATCTGTTCCATGAGCCGGTTAATATCGCCTGTGTTGCCGTTCTGAAGGCAAACTGCCCGGGAAATTTCCTCAATCTGGTCTCGCAGGATCACAATGGATTCATTGATCGCATCAATAACGGCGACCTCTGCTGCAGTTTCCTTGTAGATGGCATGTGACATTTCAGTTGAAGCGAGCGAAGTGTCATAGATGCTTTCCAGAGCATTGTTGACGCGCTCGATCAAGGTGACCCCCTGCTGAACCGCATCCATACCGGCCTGAGCCATTTTTACGCTGGAGCTTGATTCGGCTTGAACGGAGGTGATGACATCGACGATTTCCTTGGTGGACAAGAACGTGCGATCAGAAAGGGAACGGATTTCCGAGGCTACCACGGCAAATGAACGGCCATGCTGCCCGGCCTGCGCCGCCAGAATTGCTGCATTGAGAGCCAGCAGGCCGGTTTGGGAGGCGATGTCCTCGATGACAGTGATGATCTTGCCGATCTGGATGGATTTGGTCCCCAGCCGGTTGACCACTTCTGTCAAGGCGGATACGCTGTGGCGGATATTTTCGATGCCTGCCATAGCGTCCTTGATAGCAGTCATGCCCTGCTCGGATGAGGAGTGCGAAACCTGTTCCGCCAGGGTGACGGAACGACTGGCCGTATCCTTGACATTTTTCATGGTCGTGCCGATTTGCACGATTGAATGGCTGGTTTGTTCGGCAAAAGCAGAAAGTTTTTCAACGCTGGAAACAATCGAATTGCCACTTTCAAACATCTCTTCCAGGTCGGCTACCGCCTTAAGGGCATTCGAATCCAGCGCGCTGGCGTTATCCGCAACCTGTGATATGGACGCGGCCAGTTCTGTGGCGGCCGAAGAGGTTGCAGTGGCATCGTCAAAGAGCTGTCGAGAGTTCTCCTGTAGGTGCGAGACGGAGTTGTCCACCTCCTCCATGGAGCGGACGGTATGCTCGATGGCAATGTTCTGCACGCGAACTGATGAAAACACATGACCCGATGAGTCAGCTATTTGTGATGCGGCCTGGTTGACATCGCCGGAAATGGCGACTGTCTGGCTGATCATTTGACGCAGGTTCAGGACCATGCTGCGGAACGAATTTGCCACAACTCCGATTTCATCACCGCTTCTGACGGCAATTTCCACCTTCAGGTTTCCCTTGGAAACAGCTTGGGCGGAGGTTGAAATTTCTTCAAGTGGTTTAGAAATCGAGCGGAAAATCGAGGTAAGCACAATCGCTGTTACCAGAATCAGAAAAAGCGCGGTTGAGCCCATGATTGAGGTGATTTTAGCGATATACTGGTTGGTGCGTTTGCGGGATTCCTGCTTGAGCTGGGTCGTCAGTTTAAGCAGTTTGTCCGTATTGGCGCTCAGTTTACCAAATGTGATCATTGTATCGACATCATCGGGACTTGGACGCGCTATTTTCAGAAATGTCAAAACGTCCTGCTCGGTTTTTTTCCATTCAGGCTTGATTTTGGTGTTGAGTTCCTCCACAAGCTGGCTGTCATCAGATTTTATGACAAGCGTATCCAGATTTTTTCCGAACAGTTGCACTTCCTCCCGAACATTTTTGACCGTCTGGGGACTGTCGGGGATCAGAACAATTTCTGCAATATTCCGCAGGATCATGTGAAGGCTGGTCGTTTCACGTTCCAGCAGGTCAGCAATGGCAATACGGTCCTGGACAATTTTAAAGGTGTAATATCCCGCGCCCCCCAAGGCCGTCATAAAAAACAGCACCATCGCGGTGAGGGCAATCATTCTGAACTTGATGGTGCTGCTTTTATTCATGCGGGGGCCCGTTGTCGGTTGAATTGAATTTGATCTGGTAGCTGCACCAGTCCTTTACTCAGGTTACTGCAGGGGGAATTTCTTTGCTTCCCATCCTTTGGTTCCTTCACGAAGCCACATGACCTTTTTGTAGCCGGCCTTTTTTGCAAGAACTGCAGCTTTGTAGGATTTCCAGCCGCTTGGTCCGTCACTGTAGAAAACAATGGCAGTGTTCTTATCGGCAGGAAGTTTCTTGAGGTCAAAGACGTCCTTGGATGCATCGAAGTTTGCTGCGTACTCGCTGTTTTCCTTGTAAGGCAGGGCGGTAGCGCCGGGGAGGTGGCCCTTGCCGTAGTTGATGGCAGACCGCATGTCAAAAAATGTAGCGCCTTTTTTGTCGATCAAAGCTTTTGCTTCTTCTGCGGAAATAATTTTGCCACCTTCAAATTTCTGGGGGGTGTCCGGCTTGTTTTCGTCAGCAGCAAAAGCTGGCGAAGAAAAGGTGGCAACAACGGCGAAAAATCCGCATGTGACAATCCCGAATACTGCCTTTTTTATAAAACTGGTCCGCATGGTGTCCTCCGGTATTAGGGTGATGTATCCTACAGCAATTATTCATATACACAAAAAACAGGTGTAATTGAAGTTATAATTTTCTATTTTCCAAGTCCCAGCTCCGTTGCGAGTGCTTTCCAGGCCGGCAAGCTGCGCTCGATCATCCGGGTGTTCACGCAGTAGGCAATTCTGAAAAAACCCGGAGCTCCGAAGCCAGCCCCGGGAACCAGCAGAATATGATGTTTCTGGGCACGTTTGACAAATTCAACATCATCCGCCAGCGGGGATTTGGGGAAAAGATAAAAGGCGCCGTCCGGCTTGACCATGCTGAATCCCAAACCGGTCAATTCATTCACCAGCAGATCGCGTTTGGCCTGGTATTCTCCTATGTCAACCGATTCATTTTGTAGTTTTGCCACCAATCGTTGCATGAGAGCCGGCGCATTTACAAAGCCAAGAACCCGGTTGCTGAATACGGCACCTTCCATGAACTGCATGGCTGTATCCATGCGCGGGTTGGCCGCCAGATAGCCTATGCGTTCACCTGGCAGGGCCAGATCCTTGCTATGGGATGTGACGATAACAGAGCTTTCCACCAGCGGAAAAATATTGGGCACATGCTTGCCGTCGAAGGCGATCCGGGCGTAGGGTTCGTCTGAGATGACGTAGATCAGGTGGCCGTTATCTCGGTGGATTTTCTTGAGAATATCTCCCAGTTTCCGCAGGCTCTCTTCCGGATATATAACGCCGGTCGGATTGTTGGGGGAACAGATCAGGATGGCGCGGGTCTTGGGCGTAATTGCCTTTGCGATGGCATCAATGTCCAGTTGAAAGGTCTCACGGTCGGTCCAGACCTCCACCGGAACACCGCCATGGTTGTCGATGTAGAACTTATATTCAACAAAGAAAGGGGCCAGAATAATGACCTCTTCACCCGGGTTGAGGATGGTTTTCAGTACAACGTTTAGGGCGCCGCCAGCACCGCAGGTCATAATAATGTGATCGGCGTTTACACTCAGGCCTGAATCTTCGGACAGTTTGGCTGCCACAGCTGCGCGAGTTTCCGTGTAGCCGGCATTGTTCATATAGCGGTGCATTCCCGGTAGCGGCTTGTGTGCCAACTCAAGAAGCTCCTTCTGGAAAGCCTCAGGTGGTTCTATATCCGGATTTCCAAGGGTGAAGTCGTAGATATTATCCGCACCGAATTGCTGACGCAGGCGTTCCCCCTCTTCAAACATTTTACGGATCCAGGATGATTTTGAAATGTGGCCCGCGATTTTCATGGCAATTGCCATTGCAGTTTCCTCCGTCTACATTTTTCTGCTACCATGTGGCTCCGAAATACTACAACAAAATATGGAGAACTCAATGGAAATTCCTTTCTGGCCCTCCTGTAGAACGCTGGAAGCGGGGGACAAAGCCACTCTGGACCATGTTTTTGCAGAGATGCAGCCTGAAATCTCCGAACTGACCTTCGCCGGGTTGTACCTGTTTCGTAGCGCTCACAGCTATTGTCTCTCCCGGATGGACGATTCAATTGTGGTTACGGGAAAAGGGTATGATGGCGTTTCCTATTGTCTGCCACCGCTCGGAGGGGAGATTGCGGGGACGAGTGCAGCCCTGCTTAATTCCGGTATGGAACTGTATGGTGTCGGGGAAAACCTGGCGACATTGTTGCGCGAACATTCCGATTTTACTGTTTTGGAAGACCGCGATTCCAGCGATTATCTGTATCTGCGAAGCGATCTGGCTGAATTGCCCGGCAATCGTTTCCACAAAAAGAAGAACCGCATCAATTACTTTACTGCTCGCCACCTGCACGACGTTCATGTGTATTCGGAAAAACATCTGTGTGGATGCCTGCAGCTGCTTGATGAGTGGGGGAGAGTAGCCGAAGTGGAAGGTAACCGCTCATTTGCGTTGGAGATGGATGCCACTGTAGAAGCACTTTCGCAGGCAAAAACATTGGGGCTGGAAGGGGTTGTCATACTTGTAGACGGGGTGGTCAGAGCTTTTGCGATTGGAGAACGGCTTAATAGGGAGACGGTTGTTTGCCACTTCGAGAAGGCCGATCACTTTATGGAGGGGCTGTCACAACTTGTAAACCGGGAGTTTGCCCGACAGCTCTTTAACGACTGTCGCTATATCAACCGGGAGCAGGATCTTGGTGAGCCCGGCCTGCGGAATGCGAAGCTTTCCTATCACCCGGTGGAGTTGGTGAAGAAGTACAGAGTCCACCACCGGAATGAGAAATAGGTTGCACTGTCCTAAAAAATATTGTACAAAACTCGTTCTTTAAAACGACCCTGTGTCGTTATCTCCTTGCTCCGGGTAGGACCGGGGCTCGTAAACCCGTGAGGAGGCATCATTATGAGGAAGTACGAAACAATTATCATCCTCCAACCCGACCTTGGCGAAGACGATATTAAAATCGTCACCGGCAAAGTATCGGACGTTATTACGTCCTTTAAGGGAGAGCTGCACCGGATGGATGACTGGGGTGTCAGGAAACTGTCCTACTCCATCAGGAAATGTGCGCGTGGCCGCTACTACTACGTCCGTTATGACGGTCCTGCCGAGATGATTGCAGAGCTTGAGCGCCGTATCAGGCTGGACGAGAAGGTACTTCGCTACCAGACAGTCAACATCACCAACGAGCCTGAGAGGGCTGTACCGGAGAAGAAGGCACCTGCCGTTGAATCCGAAGCTGGTGAAGTTGCAGAAGTGGAAGAAGCGACCGTCGAGTCGGCAAACGAATAATTTCCTGGAGGATAGAATACCATGAGTGACGAAAGACCAAGCAGCACCTATCAGCGCCCTTCATCAGGAGCTGGCCAGCGCCCTTCAAACGGTCCTGGCGGTCCTCGCAAGAAGCGCCCGTTCCAGCGTCGTAAGGTGTGCCGTTTCTGTGCAGAAAAGAATCTGACCATCGATTACAAAGAGCCCCGCACACTGCGTTATTTCATCTCCGAGCGCGGCAAGATTGTTCCGCGCCGTATTTCCGGTAACTGTGCAGCTCACCAGCGTGAGATCACCGAAGCAATCAAGCGTGCACGAAATATCGCCCTGCTGCCGGTTGCATCAAATCACGTACTTCCCTGATCAATCATCGGATGAACCTGCTTGAAAAGGCCGGACATGCCGTCAGCCAGCGCATTATTGCGGCGCTGATCGGCATGGCCGGCTCATTCATTCTGTTTGCCGCGTATCTGGTCATACCGCCTGCCGGTATTTTTACCGGTCTGCTGGCTCCGCTTCCGATCGCGTTTGTCAGAATTCGGCATGACCGTTTTATGGGATTGATCAGTGTTCTGGGCGGTACGGCGGCTATGACAGCGTTTTTCGGTGTTGCCGCTGGGTTGTTTTATCTGGTCCAATGCGGTGTAATTGCCCTAGTGATGACCGAGCTGCTGGTGCGTGGATTTACCGGCGCCCGGGCACTGGCCTGGACTACGGCATCAAATGCTGTACTGCTGACTGTAATTGTGTTGTTTTTCAGTTATGCCAGCAGCCAGAATATTCATGTTCTGGTTGCCGATGAAATCCGGAACAGTGTGGCACAGGCCGTTTCGATCTACGAAATGGGCGGTGTCAAAGGCGATGATCTGGCCATGCTTAAGCAGACCATGGCTACGGCTGCCGACCTTGTTATCAGAATTTATCCGGCACTGATTATTGTTACGCTGATCGCCATGGCCGCATGCAATCTGGCCTTTTTGACGCGTTTCTCTGCGGTGGGCAGTCGTTTCAAAGTAGGAGAATTCAGGGATTATCGCAATCCCGATCCGGTGGTTTGGGTGCTGATAGTCAGCGGTTTTGCCCTGCTGGCAGGAGACCGGGTTATTACTACACCGGCTCTTAACGTACTTGCTGTAACCCTGCTGCTCTATTTTTTGCAGGGTCTGGCCGTTCTGCTCACGGTGATTTCCCGCCAGAGCATTGCAGGTGTTCTGCGTATAGGATTGTATGCCATGCTGATTCTGCAACCGTACCTTGCGGCATTGGTTGCAGCGCTGGGAATATTTGACCTGTGGGGTGATTTTCGCACCCCCAGAAAACAGGAAAACCTGTAAAACAGGCTTGAAAGGAGAGTACCAATGAAGTTGATTCTGAAAGAGAACATCGAACATCTTGGACACATCGGGGATATTGTTAAAGTTGCTCCCGGTTATGCCCGCAACTACCTGCTCCCCAAGGGGTTGGCTGTTGAAGCCACTGATAAGAACGCCAAGGCCCTTGAGCATGTCAAGCGTCAGATGGCGTACAAAAAGGACAAGGCCCTTGAGTCCGCCAGAAACCTGGCTGCAAAACTCACTGAGACAGCCGTTTCCCTGTCGCACAAGGCTGGCGAAGAGGGTAAATTGTTCGGCTCCGTTACCAATATGGAGATTGCTGCATTCCTTAAAGACAAGGGTTTTGATGTGGACCGCAAGACTATCGTCCTGGCTGAGCCAATCAAGCATGTTGGCGAGTTTGATGTTGTAGTCAAGATTCACCCTGAAGTCAGCGCTACCATCAAGGTTACGGTAGCAGCTGCCTGATCCTGATCCCGATTTGATTTTCCTTGGGCCTGTCGGTACAACCGGCAGGCCCATTCTTGTTTGTATCCCGGCCCGTCAGCCACTATGGAATTGACTTTGCTTTGTGCTTCAAGGATTATACCGCCATGCTTACGTCAGTCGTTTATATAGTCGTTGTGATTCTGCTTGTGGCGGCAAACGGCTTTTTTGTTGCTTCCGAATTCTCTCTTGTGGCGGTCCGCCGCTCCCGCATTGTAGCACTGGCGGAAACCGGCAACCGTCAGGCCAAACGACTTCTGGATGTTCTGGATCACATCAATGCCTATATTTCTGCCACCCAGTTGGGAATCACCATGGCTTCTCTGGCGTTGGGGTGGATTGGTGAGCCGGCGGTTGCAAGGCTGCTGCAGGCACCGTTGCACGATCTGGTTTCCGCTGAGCTTCGTCACACCATTTCCTTTGTCATTGCATTTTCCCTGATTACGTTCCTGCACATAGTGCTGGGAGAACTGGCTCCCAAGACGCTTGCACTGGAACGGGCAGAGCGTGTTGCTCTCGCTATTGCCTGGCCAATGCGCCTGTTTCATCAGTTATTTCGTTGGCCGATAATGTTTTTGGACTGGGCCGGGACAAGTACGGTGAGGTTATTCGGACTACAGCATTCCGGAGAGCACAGTTCGGTCTATACCGTTGATGAACTGCGTCAGATAATTGATGTTTCCCACAAAAGCGGCACACTGGAACCGGACGAGCAGCAACTGTTGCACAGGGTCTTTGAATTCAGTGACGCCGAGGTGCGGGAGGTCATGATGCCCCGAACCAGGGTGGTCGGTCTGGAGTTGTCGGCGTCTCGAGCAGAAGTTGTGGCGATAGTTCTGGAAAATATGTACTCGCGGTATCCCGTTTATCGAGACAATATTGAAGACATTGTCGGCGTTGTTCATGGCAAGGATCTGTTAGGACGCATGGTTGCCGGGGAGGAGTTTGATCTGGCAACGATCATGTTGCCGCCGGTTTTCGTACCGGAAGGTAAAAAGGTCAGTCGTCTGCTGAAGGAGATGCAGCGCTCGCGCAATCAGATGGCATTTGTGGTGGACGAATACGGCGGTTTGAGTGGCCTGGTGACGACCGAAGATCTAATCGAGGAACTGGTAGGTGAAATTCGTGACGAGCATGATGCTGGCGAAGCGTTACATATTCAGCGACTGGCGGATGGCAGCCAGATGGTTGAAGGACTGCTCTCTATCTTCGAACTTGCTGATGCGCTGAGCGTCAAGATGGTTGATGATGTACCCTATGAAACAGTGGCCGGATTGATTCTTCACGAGTTGGGCCGTTTTCCGCTGCGAGGCGAGTCGGTTGTATGGAATAATTACCAGCTTATCTGTGAGGAAGTCACTCAGACCTGCATTCTCAAGGTTCGCGTTATTCGAGTCCCCTCAGAAAGCCCTGTTGCTGAAACGTAACGCCAAATGCAGTTGACGCTGCTCATCTAAGGGGTTATCCTCCCTCCATTCCACAAACGTAAGGCACCAATTTCCCTGATGCAAAAACGAACCTACATCAAGTTTACCGGCATACTGGCACTTCTGGTCGGAGCTTTTGTAATCGGAATCGCTGTTTTCCTGCCCCGATTGGTGGATATTAACGCCTACCGTGATGAAATTCTCACAACCCTTCAGCGTTCTCTCAATCGCAAAGTCGATTTCAAAAGTGGTTCCTTTGCCTGGCACTTCGGCCCATCCTTTGATTTCAACGGTGTTACCGTGAAGGAGCCCGATGGGGTCAGTACTTTTGTAACGGCCGAGCGCATCAGCGTAAAGCTTGGATTATGGTCACTTCTGGAAAAAAAAGTTGTTCTGCAGGATCTCTCTGCTGAAGGGGCGGTCGTCAGCCTGATCAGGAACAGTGACGGCACCCTGAACATCAGTGACCTGCTCAAGCCCTCCAAAGATTCGGTGCCGGTTCATTTCAGGAAAATCAGGCTCAAACGCAGTACCGCCCAATGGCAAGATCTACAGATTCAGAAAGAAGGTTTTCAAGCCGTTATCCGGAATATTACCCTTGATCTTGATCACCTTTCCCGTGGCCGTAAAGGGAATGTCAAGCTCTCCTGCGATATACCGTCTGCTTCCGGCAAGAGTGGTTCTCTTGCTCTTTCAACATCCGTAAAACTTCCTGCTGAAGACCGACCACTGAGTGAGACGCAACTGAATGGTTCCATTGACCTGAAACAGCTCAACATAAGTCGAACCTGGCCTTATCTCGGGCGCTATATCCCCTTTCCCGACACTGGTGGCAGGCTGGATGTCGCCTCGAGTTACAAGGGGCGCATCAAGGATTTTACCGCCAAGGGAAAACTCCGCGTCAACGAAGCCTCGGTTGTCTGGCCGAAGGTCTTTCACTATACGGTAGCACCCCGTTCTTTGCAGCTTAACTATGATTTGCGCCTGAATGCAGCAGCTATCGAACTTCCATCTGTGGAGATCATAACAGACGGTTTCCGTATCAAGGGCTCTTTTAAAATCCAGGATTACACCGGAAGAGATCCATACATTGTTGCCAAGGCGAGCACCCCCGGAACCTTCCGCTATGAGGATGTCAGGAGTTATGTGCCCTATGGCATCATTCCCGCCGACACTTCTGACTATGTTGAGCACAAGATCAAATCAGGAATCTTCAAGCTGGATACGGGCGTTCTGGATGGTCGTGTCAGTCAGATTGCCCATATGGAGGTTGGGGAAAATTACAAAACTCTGCTGATCCGTGGTCCGGTTGAGAAGGCGGTCCTCAGCTATGGTCCCAAAGCGCCCCAGTTTACAAACATCAAGGGGATTATTGAACTTAAGGAGAAAAATTTCAGTTTGATCGGCATGACCGCCCAGTTTGGCGAGTCACCCCTGAAGATGAACGGGTACATTTCGGAATACAATACGAACAAAACGTCTGATTACCCTGTTCGCATGGAGGTGACCCCTCGTCCATCGGAGGTTGCCTGGCTGGCTCGTCTGGTCGGAGCCGGGAAACTTGATTTCACCGGCAACTCCACACTGGTGCTGAACGGAAGCGGTCACTATTCGGCCTACAAACTGAACGGAGAATGGGAGCTGAAACAGGCCGCGTATTCTTTTCCGGAGGCGGTACGCAAGCCGTCCGGCATGCCCAACTCCTTGACATTCAGTTCTGTTATCAGCGCGGGGGAGACTAAACTTACCAGTCTTTCCTATAACCTTTCCCCCCTGATGCTGTCGGCAAGGGCACTCTTCAAATATTCCGGACAGCCCTATCTGGGTTTTGAACTACAGACCAATCAGTTTGCCATGAGCGAAGCACTCCCGATCCTGACAGGTTGGCAGAAGTACCGACTGCGGGGCAAGGCCAAGGTGGCTGTATCAGGTGCCGGAAATCCCGAAGATTTTTCTGGTATGAACTATTATGGCAGTGTCGGTCTCGCGTCATTCGTGGTGCAACCGGGAGAGCGGCTTAAATCGGTCAGCGGAATCAACGGGACCGTAACTTTCAAGGGCAACAGTCTGGAAACTTCTAGTATTTCTGCACGTTACGGTGACTCTCCATTAACCGTTAAAGGACAGGTCAAAAGTCTGAAGAGTGGCGATGCGGAACTAACTCTGGCTTCACCTTCGTTTTTCCTGAAAGATTTCAGTCAGGCCATGCAGAAATCTGATGCGGCCATTCGACGACTGAATGCATCTGTGTTGATTCAGGGGGGAAAGTACACAGTTAAGAGTTTTTCAGGTTTGCTGAACAGCTCCAATTTCAGTATCAGTGGCATGTATGCTGGCGGCACTGCTCCGGAAGCATCGTTTACGGTGACATCGTCCAATCTCGATGTGGATGACTTGCTGTTGTTGGCAAAGCTTGGTGATCCGAATAGCGGGACAGCGGATAAGAATATGCCCAGGGGTGATCTTAAGCTCAAGCTGGTCGCTGAATCAGGAAAATACGGCCGGATTCCGTTTAATAAACTGAATGTTACGGCCAATCACGATTCAGGCGTCCTGTATCTGCAAGGATTGGATGCCTCGGTCTTTGGTGGCCGTCTGACAGCCAAGGGACGCGTTGCATCCACGGGAGAATACGGCAGTCGTTACGATCTTGGATTCACGCTTGAACGTGTCAATGCCGAGCGCCTGTTTTATGCACTGGATATTTCCCGCGAGGTAACCGGTTCTTTAAATATGCAGGGTGATATTACAGCACGGGGGGAGAGCCTGGCGGATATCAAGAAAACTGCATTGGGAAATATCCGCTTGCGTCTAGAAGAGGGGATGCTTCGTAAGTTTAGTGTACTCTCAAAGATGTTTTCAATTTTGAATGTATCACAGCTTCTCAAATTCCAGCTGCCGGATATGGTGTCTGATGGCATGCCTTACAATGAAATCAAAGGCAGTTTTTCAGTCAGTGATGGTGTGATTGCCACTCAGGACCTGTTTATCGCCAGCGATGCAATCAATATTTCCGTAGTCGGAAAATCGGACATTGTCAAAGAGGATCTTGATTTTACTGTTGGCGTACAGCCGCTGCAGACAGTTGATAAGGTCGTAAATCGGATTCCGGTTGTGGGGTGGCTCCTGACGGGCAAAGACAAGGATTTCTTGACGCTGTTTTTCGAGGCTAAGGGCAAATGGTCTGATCCGCAGGTTGCACCAATTCCGGCCAAATCTGTTGGCAAAGGTGTCTTCAATGTGTTCAGACGTGTTTTTGAATTGCCGGTTCGGTTGTTTACTGATACGGGAGAGGTACTGCTTGGGAAGTAGCTTTTGAACGAGTCATGTGCGGATACTGAACACACAAACGCCCCGGATTTTTCTGGGGCGTTTGTGTATCGTTTTCTGGGAATGGTTGGCAGGAATCAATAAATACTGTAATTGGCCGGATCGGAGAATAGTTCCCGCAACAGAAGATTATTGAGGTAGTGACCGGTCTTGTTGGCTTCAACCCTGCCCAGGATGCGGTAACCACTGGTGTAGAAGTCACCGATCAGGTCGAGGATCTTGTGGTTGACCAACTCCTTGCGGTAGCGCAGGCCATGTGGATTAACAATGTCATCCATACCGATAACTACAGCGTTGTCCAGTGATCCACCCTTGGCAAGTCCGGCCTTCTTGATGGCCTCAATCTCCTCCAGCAGCGTAAAGGTGCGGGAGTTGATGATCGAGAAGGCATTTTCCACATCGGTGACCCGTTTCTTCTGTTTGCCGACCGGTTGGCGAAATTCAATGGTCATGGTGATATCGAGGGTGTTATGAGGCTTGATCCGTACCCAGGCATCGTTGTGGGTAACCTCCACCGGGCGCAGTACCTTCAGGTAGACTCCCGTGTCCGGGAATTCATAGACTCCGGCTTTCCACATCCCCTGATAGAATTCCCAGGCGGAACCATCCAGAATCGGAACTTCCGGGCCGTCAATATAGACCAGGCAGTTGGTTATTCCGGAAAAATAAAAGGCTGCCATCAGATGTTCAATGGTGGAAACGGTGGCACCATCTTTGGCGATCAAGGTTGAAAGGCGCGTATCGGCAACCATGTCGTAGCGGGCGGGTATGACCACCCCCTTGAAGACAAAGGCGATGCCGAACTCTCGGCGGGGGATGAATTCCAGGGTCACCGGTTGACCGGTGTGTAGTCCGATTCCGGTGATTTTAAAGATGCGGTTGATGGTTGTCTGGCGTTTGATCATGGATATGGTTTTCTCAAAAAAACGGTCAGGAGTCCAGCCGTTTCTTCAATTCGGCATGTTCTTTTGCCAGAGAATCGTATTTTCGTTCCAGTTCCCGGATCTGATCGAAGAGGCAGGAGATGGCCTTGGCTTCCGGGTCGGGCAGTTGGCCATGCTGCAGGTCAGCCCGGCCTTCATCCTTTTTGGCCTGTTCCATGACAACCCTGCCGGGGATGCCGACCACGGTGGCATTTTCCGGAACCTCTTTGACCACCACCGAATTTGAGCCGACCTTAGCCCCTTTGCCGACGGTAAACGGCCCCAGAATTTTTGCTCCGGATCCGATTACTACATTGTCTGCCAGAGTAGGGTGGCGTTTGATCTTGTCCCAGGTGACTCCACCCAGCGTCACGCCATGATACAGGGTGACGTTGTCACCGATCTCGGCGGTCTCGCCGATGACCACGCCCATGCCGTGGTCAATAAAGAATTTGCGCCCGATCCTGGCCCCCGGATGAATTTCGATGCCGGTCAGAAACCTGGCGATGTGGGAGGTGAAACGTCCCAGAAAAAACAGTTCGCAGGTCCAAAACCAGTGGGCGATACGGTAAAACCACAGCGCATGCAGTCCGGGATAACAAAATATGATCTCCATTACGTTACGGGCGGCCGGATCGCGCTCAAAGACGGAATTTATATCTTCAAGGATGTTTTTAAACATGTGATTTACCTCAAATGTACTGTGAACTAGGGTAATTTACTCCTAACATAACCCTAGTAAACCTGTCAATTTTAATCCTTTTTGTTCAATGAACTTACCACTCGACAAAATGGCGTTTTTTAACTAGTATGCCGGGGCTGTATACAGTATTCCGGTCTCTTGAGGCCCATCTGAAAATATCGAAAGGAGATTTGCAACATGTCGACCAAACCCTTTGTGTATCAGGATCCGTTTCCACTTTCCAAGGATGAGACAAAGTACCGCAAGATAGAAGGCTCCGAAAAATATATTCTGGTGGAAAAATTTGCCGGTGAAGATGTGGTGCGTGTCTGTCCGGAAGCCCTTTCGATTCTGGCCAACGAGGCCATGAAGGATGTTTCTTTCCTGCTGCGTCCAGCCCACAACGAACAGGTTGCCAAGATTCTCGGTGACCCGGAAGCATCCATGAATGACAAGGGAGTGGCGCTGGCATTTCTGCGCAATGCCGAAATTGCCGCCCAGATGGACCTCCCGGTATGTCAGGATACCGGTACCGCCACCGTTGCTGCCAAAAAAGGCCAACAGGTCTGGACCGGCGTCAAGGATGAGGAGTGGCTCTCCAAAGGGATTTACAAAACCTATACGGAAGAAAATCTGCGTTATTCCCAGACCGTAGCCCTGGATATGTACGAAGAGATTAACACGGGAACAAATCTCCCTGCTCAAATCGACATCCTGGCAACTGACGGTGATTATTACAAGTTTGTCTTTATGGCCAAGGGTGGCGGATCTGCCAACAAGACCATGCTGTATCAGGAAACCAAGGCATTGCTAACACCCGATAAGCTCTACAAGTTCCTGGTGGAAAAGATGAAGTACCTGGGTACCGCCGCCTGTCCTCCATACCACATCGCCTTTGTAATCGGCGGTACCAGTGCCGATCAGTGCATGAAAACCGTCAAGCTGGCGACCGCCAAGGAACTGGATGGGCTGCCGACCACGGGGAATGAGCATGGTCAGGCCTTCCGTGATGTGGAACTGGAGAATCGTCTGCTGGAAGCCGCCCAGAAATTGGGAATCGGTGCCCAGTTCGGTGGTAAATACTTTGCCCACGATGTGCGTGTGATCCGCCTGCCGCGCCACGGCGCCTCCTGTCCGGTCGGGATGGCGGTATCCTGTTCGGCTGACCGCAACATCAAAGCCAAGATCACCAGGGATGGTCTCTTCGTCGAAGAGATGGACCGTAATCCGGGCCGTCTGATCCCTGAGCAGTACCGTGGCAAGCATGAGCACGGCGTCAAGATCGATCTGAATATGCCCATGAAGGACATGCTGGCAGAATTGACCAAGCATCCGGTTTCCACGCCGCTGCTGCTGTCCGGTACGATCGTGGTCGGTCGTGACATTGCCCACGCCAAGTTCAAGGAGATCATGGACAGCGGTAAGCCGCTTCCGGAATATCTCCTCAAACATCCGATCTACTACGCTGGTCCGGCTAAGACCCCGAAAGGCAAGGCTTCCGGTTCCTTCGGACCCACAACGGCCGGGCGTATGGACAGTTATGTGGATGAATTGCAGTCCAAGGGTGGATCATTGATCATGATCGCCAAGGGCAACCGCAGCCAGCAGGTTACAGACGCCTGCAAGAAATACGGCGGATTCTATCTCGGTTCTATCGGCGGACCGGCCGCTGTTCTGGCAGAGGAGAACATCAAGAAGGTTGAGTGTATCGACTTCCCTGAACTTGGTATGGAAGCGGTCTGGAAGATTGAAGTGGAGAACTTCCCGGCATTTATCCTGGTCGATGACAAAGGTAATGATTTTTTCAAGCAATTGGGGTTATAAACGACAGAATAAAAACTGATCCCTTGTAAAAGGAGTAACTATGTTTAAATTTCTGATATCAAGTTCTGTGGCAGTAGTCGCTGTGGCTGGAATTGCCTGCGCGGCTGTTGACGTGAACGTTTCTACTCCGAACGTCCGGGTGAATATCGGCAATCCTGCTCCGCCACCACCACCCCAAATTCGCGTCATTGAACGTGAGCGGGTTATTGTGGAGAAGGATCATCATGACAATGGCAAGCACAAGGGGCACGACAAACACAAGAAAAAGAAAAAACACAAACACAACGATTAGGCGGTTTCTGTGTGCATATGTCGGTTCCTTCTGTTTGATTGGAGCCTATGAAAACAGGTAATCGAGCGTTTGAGGTACCAAACCGCCTCGCCGGCAACCACCGACGGGGCGGTTCTGTTATTGGTTGAAGGATGCACAGGGTTGCTATCTGAAAGCGGCAGATATGCCGTAAAATACAATACAAAACACTGGAAGACTGATATGAGAGAAATAGACGATGAAGTTGTAGTGGATAATGAGGAGTGTGATGGTGAAAGTTTTGCTGCACTTTTCGAGCAGAGTGCGCAAAAGAGCACATGGCTGGAACCGGGACAAAAGCTGACTGCACGGGTATTGAAAGTCAGTGCCGAATGGATTTTTATCGATACCGGTCAGAAGGGTGAGGGTGTCGTGGACCGCAAGGAAATGACTGACCTGGATGGTAATGCGACGGTCAAGGAGGGTGATTCTCTCAGTGCCTATTTCCTTTCATCCAGCCACGGTGAGATGCGTTTTACTACCAGACTTGGCGGCGGTGCCTCCGGCAGTACCCAGCTGGAAGATGCCCGGAGGTCGGGTGTTCCCGTTGAAGGAGTTGTTGAGAAAGAGATCAAGGGTGGCTATGAGATCAAGCTGGGGGGGACATCCCGCGCGTTCTGCCCCTATTCGCAGATTGCTCTACGCCGGGTTGAAAACCCGGAGACGCTGATCGGAACCCGTTTGACATTCCGCATTACCGATTATGCCGAGAATGGCCGCAACATCGTTGTGTCACGGCGTGAATTGCTGGAGGAAGAACAGCGGCGGCTTCGGGATGAAGCCCAGGCCGGTCTTTCCGAAGGGATGACGGTCTCTGGAACAGTGACGTCGCTGCAGGATTTCGGCGCTTTTGTCGACATAGGTGGATTGGAAGGGCTGCTTCCCATCTCCGAAATTGGCTGGACCAGAGTAAAGGACGTTCGTGAGGTATTGAGTGTCGGGCAGCTGCTGAAAGTCGTGATCAAGAGTATTGATCGTGAAAAAGAACGTATTTCTCTCAGTCTTAAGGATACTTTGGCCGATCCGTGGAGCCAGGCGCTGGAGGCATTTCCGGAAGGTTCATTCCATACCGGTACGGTCTCACGCCTGGCAACATTCGGTGCCTTTGTTACCTTGGGGAATGGGGTTGATGGCCTGCTTCACATCTCGAAACTGGGGGGCGGTAAGCGAATCAACAGTCCGCGGGAAGTGCTCAGGGAAGGCGAGGTTGTCGAGGTCAGAATTGAAGCGGTGAATCTTGCCGAGCGACGAATTTCATTGGCTCTGGCTGGTGTTGCCCGGGCGGCCGAAGAAGAAGAGGCAACACTTGTGGAGTTCCGTCGCCAGGCGGAAGAAGCCCCAAAAGGTATGGGCACTTTGGGTGATTTGCTGCAGGCAGGAATGAACCGCAGGAATAAAAGGTAGATTCGGATTGCGTATACAGCGTATATCGCACATGTTAATTTGCAAAATTCACTTTTACAGTTGCCAGTTTATAACTATCTGATATACGTACTCTATACAGTTATGCAGTTTCCTGCAGTCGCTACGTTGGCTGTCAAGGAGCCAGGAAAGTCTGGGGAAACATTCCGTTGATTAATCATCCGATTCTTGTCATTTCCTATAATGATGATATTCGTAAGGCGCTTCTGGATAACTTGTTGCGGAGTGGTGCGACGGGAGTCGGTTGCGCCAGTTTTCTTGAAGCCGAGGATATTGCCCGGGAGAGTGTCTATAACGGGATTCTGGTTGATCTTCAGTCCATAATTAAGACCAAAGGTGATGAAAAGCTGATTGCATGTTCACTGACCGGTTTTTACCCCACTCTCAGGGTTCGGGCGCTGGGTGGAATGCTGGTCCCCATGGCCATGCCTGGCGATGCAAAACAAGATAGCAGCGTCATCGATTTCCTTAACAAAAGTTGTAGCAACTATACTCCGAGAAGGCTGCGACTGCATCGTCGTCGCGATATTGTTCTTTCGGCTTTCATTACCAGTGATACTTCTGAAACGCGACTTGTAACGCTTAACATGTCTTGGGGGGGCGCTTTTTTTGTAGATGCCTATCCGGATAAATATGAGGTCGGACAAAATCTGCAAATCACATTGCCGGAATTTGAATGTAGTACAAACGTTTCGGTCCGTTGGGTGCGTCCCTGGGGTGTGAGAAAAGTACCAGGAGTTGGTGTTTCATTCGATATGATGGATGGTGGTTTGGAATCCATTCTTGCTGGACTAATGCAAAGAGACAGAAATAATGATCGTGATAGAATGATTGCCCGTTAAGGAGGTTGAAATGTCTTTGCCAGCAGCGCTGTATGATCAACTCGGCACCAATGAGGAAACGCTTATAACGCAGTTTCACAAGGATGTTCAGGATGTTTTTACAACCATGGTGGGGGTTGAGGACCTTTTACATCTGCCGTTGCAGGTTGATCCAAAGACGCATTTCAGTGACTGTATCACTGCCATGGTCGGGTTTGCCGGGCTTTTCAACGGGCTTGTCAGTCTGCATGTTCCCCAGAACCTGGCCATGTCTTTTACCTCAAGCATGATCGGTATGGAGATTACCGAGTTGTGCGAGGATGTTAATGATGCACTGGGTGAGATTGCCAATATGGTGGCGGGGTCCTTCAAGCACCATCTTTCCAAGGATGGTCACGAAGTCAGGCTGTCGACTCCCTCGGTGGTTACCGGTAAAGAGTATGTGATCTCCTCCGGTTCCTTAAATGATACACTTACGCTCCTGTTTGACTCCAACGATGAATGGTTCATGATCAGCATTGTGGTTGAAATGGATTAGCTGTTTTGTCGTAACTGCCGCATTACAATAAAAGTCACTGGTCGCCAATTCTGGGGGCAGTGGCTTTTATTGTCTATATCACCGGAATACTGTGCCGGATATTTTACCTGCGAGAAAGAGAGCCGATGCTTAATTTGAAACCAGAAGTTGTTGCCCAGCTTGAACGGGTATTAAGTTCCGTAGAAATGCTGCTTCCCAAAGCTGTTGCCCCCATCAACTGGGCCACCTGCCATGCCGCCAACTGGCGTCGCCATTCGTTTTCGGGCTATCTTGAACCGGTCAGGGTCACGGATACCACCACCCTGAGTGAGTTATTAGGGGTTGATGAGCAGAAGGAAATCATGGTCAGTAATACCCGCCAGTTTTTGGCAGGTTTGCCGGCCAACAATGCCTTGTTGTGGGGCTCGCGCGGTTCGGGTAAATCCTCCCTGGTAAAAGCGCTGCTCAATGAATTCGCACCTAAAGGATTGCGCTTCATTCAGGTCGAAAAGGAAGATCTGATTTATCTGTCTGAAATCTTTACCGCAGTTGAGAACCAACCATACCGCTTCATTTTGCTGTGTGACGACCTGACCTTCGAGGTTGGTGAGCTGAGTTATAAAATGCTGAAAAGCGCTCTGGACGGGTCAGTCTACTCGGCACCGGAGAATGTTCTGATCTATGTGACATCGAATCGACGTCATCTGTTACCGGAATATGACAGCGACAATATCGGTGGAAAATTCGTCAGAGGAGAGCTGCAGCAGAGCGAGGCCATGGAGGAGAAGGTGTCTCTGTCGGACCGGTTCGGTATCTGGGTCGCATTTTATGCCTTTTCTCAGGATCGCTATCTTGATGCAGTTCGATTGTCCGTAGAGCGTGAAGCGCGTCAACGGAAGGTGTCCATCCCCTGGAGCAAGGAGCTTGAGCTGGATGCAATCCAGTGGTCTCACGACAAGAGCAAACGCTGCGGACGGACAGCATTTCAGTTTGCCAAGCATTGGGTCGGGAAATATCTGCTTTCCAAAGCCGCTCGTTAATCAACCGGACAAATACGCATAAAAAAGCCGTTACCTGATTCAGGCAACGGCTTTTTTTGTGGAGACGAGTACCGAACTAGAATTTGAATCTAAAGCCCACCAGAACATTATGACTCTCAAAACGCAGATCGCTGGAGGTTATTTCACCGTTGAGTCTGGCTTTGTCTGTGATGAAATATCTGTAGCCGACATCAATCGAAGAACGGCTGTTTATCGCCAAATCCATTCCTGCGCCAACCTGTGAAGCAAAGACGGTGTCATCACTTTCGTCATAAAGAATGCCTATATTATCCGTTGTTTCACTCATGTGAATATTGGCAAAACCAATTCCCCCACCCAGGTATGGTGTGATTCGGGAGCTGTTATGCAGATCGACGAACACATTGAACATGGTTGCAAAGACGCCGATGTTGCCATCAACTCCACGAAAATTACTTCCCGCCGAATCTGTTATGGAATCAAATTGTGAGTTCCTGTATGAAAGTTCTCCTTCAAGTCGCATGAACCCAAAGTCGTATCCACCGGTTCCTCCGACATAAACCCCTGGATCAAAGGAAGCATTCTCATCGAATGTAAAACGTGTTGGTTCAGAAGGATCCTGTCCTGAAATTGCGGTGTCTCTTGCGAAACTGGTACCCAGAAAACCGCCTACATAGGGGCCAGATCGACCGGTGGCTGCAGAACTGAGTGCCGGAACGGAAAAGATTGTGAGAGCCAGAAGTGCAACAATAATAGTTTTCATGACAACCTCCATACGTGTGAGATAGATTTAAGTGCTTCATCAATCACTGCGGGGCCAGTATAACAGTAAAACTTCATACGGGAAATACTTCTAATAAATGCCGAGAGAAGGGCTGACATTTATGCGACATTGTGCTATGACAGGGCAGGTAGTTTCAGAATATCGCAAATGGAGGAAGATGAATGGGAACGTTTGGAAAAATGACAGTTATGGCAGCAGTGCTTCTGATGAGCGTCTCATTGGCAATGGCAAACCCCGAGAAACCTAAAGCTTCAGAAAAAACTGCTGCGAGCAAACAGGTTACCACGCCGTCCGGTTTGAAATACGTGGATGTTAAAGTCGGAAAAGGCGCTTCACCGGTCAAAGGCAAGATGGTTAAGGTCCATTACACCGGGACTTTGGAGAATGGCAAAAAGTTCGACAGCTCGGTAGATCGTAATGAGCCGTTTTCCTTTGTTATTGGGGTTGGCCAGGTCATTGCCGGTTGGGACGAGGGTGTTATGGGAATGAAGGTTGGCGGCAAACGCAAGTTGACCATACCAGCTTCACTTGGCTACGGACGACGCGGAGCCGGCAGTGATATTCCTCCAAATGCTACGCTGCTGTTTGATGTTGAATTGCTGGATGTGGCGAAGTAAGAAGAAAATACTAACTCAATGAGATAAAGCGGGGAAAGTGATTTCCCCGCTTTATTTTTGCCGATTTCAGATAGCCGCCAACACCTTCAGCAGGTGGGGTACCATCTGTTTCTTGCGGGACATGACGCCTTTAAGCTCATACAGGTGCGGCTCCAACTGCGGGTACCCCATGACATGTGCCAGTTCGTTCTTCCCCTCCACCAGAAAGAGTGATGTCTCGGTGTAGATATCTGTGATCATCAGACCTGCCATGGTCAGGCGGTCCTGCTCCTTGATTCGTTTCAGCGCTTCCCGCAGGTCGTCCTTAAGATCATAAAACTCATCGAAGCCAACCACCTCTACCTGACCGACTCCAAACAGGGTCTCTCCGACCGTGAAATGCTTGAAGTCTGACCGGATGGCTTTTTCCGACGTCCCGTACGCATTGAAGCCACTGCATGATGAAAAGATCTCTTTGCCAAAGGCTGCATGATCATATCCGGATATCTCTTCCAGCCAGGTAACGATCTCTTTGTCACGACCGGTTGTTGTCGGAGATTTGAGGATGACCGTATCGGACATGATGCCGGCCAGCAGCAAAGCTGCGATCTTCTGATCCGGCAGTATGTTCCGTTCGCGGTACAGGGTCGCCACCAGGGTGCAGGTGCTGCCGACCGGGGCTGCCATGAAGGTGATCGGCTGGTCCGTAGGGGCGTTACCCAGTTTATGGTGGTCGATTACCTCTAGGATGTCGACCGACTCGGCGCCTGGTACTGCCTGACCCAGTTCATTGTGATCCACCAGAATCAGGGCATAGGGGATCGGTGCCAATAGGGACGATTTGGTTGCCACTCCGGCAATGCTGCCATCTTCCTCCACTGCTACGACGGCCGGTTCGCCGGAATGCAGCAGCTTAAGGCGCAGATGCTCGAGTGGTTCGGCCACGCCGACCTTTTCAAATTTTGGGTCCACAAAACATGCGAGCGGTGATGAAAGCCGGGCCAGCCAGGCGGCGGTGGCGGTATCGTGAGGTGTCGATAAAACTATCGTGCCCGTTGTGTGTGCGGCTGCCAGCAGCTCAGTATTCAAAGAAAAACCGCCTGTTATTACAAGAATCCGTACTCCCTTTTCGATTGCGGCCTGCTGGATGGATGGGCGGTCGCCGGTCATGACCAGTAGCGTTGTCGGATCATATCCTTCAATTCGTCTGGAGAACGAATCTTCGATCATGGCTCCGATGAAGAGATGCAGGTGCTCGACTTCGTCTGCAGGTGAACCGGCTAAAAACGATCCATCGAGGCATTCGGCCAGGGAGCGCAACGAAGTGTCTACTCCCCGTTTGCGGTCGGTGCCGGCCACCAGGTATTTCTCTGAAAGCTTGAGCAGTGAAACCAGACCGACGGGGGCGTTGTTCTGATCAACAACCGGCAGTACTCTGATGGTGTGGCGATGAAACAGCTCCAGCACCTGCTTGAGGGACATGGAGGCGGAAGCCGAGATTGGCTGACGCTTGAGGATATCCCGAACCTTGGGGTGGACGTCTGCAAGAAACAGCGGCGTATTGATGCCAAGCCGCTCCAGAATGTACCGGGTCTGGGGATTGGGTTCTCCGGCCATGGCGGCCTGGACATTGGGCTGCCCCTGGATTTTTTTCAGTTCAGCATAGGCGATGGCCGAGGCGATCGAATCGGTATCGGGATTTCTGTGGCCGATGACGTATGTCTTGCGGTTCATGGTAACTCCGTTCGCTAAAATGCGCGCAGTATAGAGATGGCTCGCCAGGTTGTCAAATACCCACAAAAAAAGGACCGCTTCTATGACTAGCCGTTCTAAAAAGGTGTTGACACCCTGTTGAGCACCACCCAAAGAAGCCCGTTACTTAACTGTAGCGGGCTTTTTCATGTCTAAAATTCCTTCCGACCTTCTTGCCTATGTCATTTTCCTACATATTCGTAAACTAGTATTGAAGCGTGTTCTACAAAGGTGTTGATTAAAGATACCAAAGAGTATACAATTAGGCTGTAAAAATGGGGTGTTATGGAGGCATCTTATGACTGTATGGTCCGACGCAAATCCACAGGAAGTCCCATATGAACACAAAACCAGAGTTCCGGTTGCATTCGAAGGCATCCAGGTAAACTTCTGTAAAAACCCCTCCTGTAAGAACTTCGGTATACCTGTAAATCCATATTTAAACCGCTTGAGGGGAGCTGCTAAAAAAGCTGCTGCTGAGGCCGATGATTATATTATTTCTGGATACGGAAAAGGATATCCAAGTATCAAGTGCCAGCTTTGCAATGAAGGCAACCCTGTGAAAAGCAATATTGGAATAAAAGAAGAGTTCAACCGCCTATCGGCCTATCTCAAAGAGCGACCTATTGGTTCCTGCCCAAACGAAGAGTGTGAAAATCACTCAGCCGACCTCCGATATCACAAAGACAACTACCAATCCTTTGGCTCAACGAAATCAGGGTCAGCTCGCTACCGCTGCAAGCTGTGCCGCACGACCTTTTCAGTAGGTAAACCTACCCGTGGTCAAAAAAAGCCGAGTAAGACCACAGAAGTTTACAGCATGCTGGTCAACAAATTAGTGATACGGCGTGCTTGCAGCCATGCCAATATCAGCCCCAGTACCCTTTATGGAAAGCTTGATTATCTCTATGAGCAATGTCTGGCTTTTGTTGGCAATAGAGAACGCCGGATGATGAATGGTGATTTCAACGTAAAATCCCTGTTTATAGGAGTTGACCGTCAAGAGTATGTTCTTAACTGGACGAAGGCGTCTAACAGGAAGAATATCAGGCTATCTGCTGTAGGTTCTGCGGACAATCGTACCGGATACGTATTTGGTATGGACCTGAATTATGACGACAACGCAAATGTAAATGAAATTAATGGTGATGCTCACCACATCCAGGACATCCACCGCGATGCGCCTTTTCGTCGCCATGCACGCCTATGGCTATTGCATGACTATTACAATGCTGCTGCCAGAGCCAATGTTACACCGCGCAAAGGATTAATCTGGGACAATATCAAAGCAGAATATGAAGATGAAGAAAGGCGTCCTGACAAAGAACAGTCCGAGTGCATGACTCTGGATGACAAGCTGCCGTACTACGGCATGCAGGTGCATTATGAATACACTCTGTACGGTCACTTCATGCTTTTACAGAAACTCTTTCAGCATGTCGACAACGTGACCTTCTATCTTGACCAGGATGCCGGCATGCGTGCCGCCTGTCTTGCTAGCTTCCACAATGAAATCATGGAACGGAAATGCGATGCTTTCTGGGTTAAGATAACGAAAGAGGCGACTATAACCCAAAAACGCTGCCTGATTGCCGAAGCACAGCAAGAGCTTCAGCGCATTAGGGACAGATACAGTTTTCCCATATCGGATTACGACCTTAGAATGGAGCTTATTAAAGAGGAGATGCGCCGCCTAGTTACTGTTGGAAAATGGAAAGACAGATGGCTCAGGCACCCGATGCCCAACAATAGCGAACCGGAGAAGAGTGTTTGCTATCTGACTGACTTGGGCGATTACGACATAAACAAATTGGCGTACCTCTATAACTATGCAAGCCTGCACTCTATTGACCGTTTCTTTATGCAGGTGCGCCGTAAAATCAATATGCTGGAAAGACCAATCTCCTCCGCATCCAGCACGGGGCGAAAATATTACGCCTATGCCGCATACAACCCACAGAACGTCGTCAAGCTGCTTACTATCTTCCGGGTCTATTACAACTATATCCAGACCGGTGATGATAAGCAAACCCCTGCTATGCGCCTGGGTCTGGCTAAGGGCAAGGTAAGCTTTGACGACATCATTCACTACAAGTAACCACTCGCATTAGATTTATTGTTGTTATTTTTAATAATATTCGTAATGACCCGTTGACTCGGTGATTTTTTTTTGATAATTGTCTTGAGTACTTTTTGGTTTAGTGCAATCAATGTCCGTATTTACTGTTATGTATTGCCAAAAAATGATTTAGGAGTGCTTTGTGACCCACCAGGAAAAAGTTGCCCTTATCTGGAGAACTGCTGAAATTCTGAGAAATGATTATCACCAGAATGAATACGGTAAAGTCATTCTCCCCTTTACAGTTCTCCGCCGCCTCGACTGTGTTCTCGAACCAACCAAAGATAAAGTTCTCCAAGCCATTCAAAACATTCCTGCCAGCTATGACGACACCATGCGGGATGCAAAGCTTAGTAGCGTCGCTGATAATCTGGGTTTCTACAATATCAGCCCTCTGACCTTTGCCAAGATGAAGAACGACCCGGACGGAATTGCGGCTAACCTGCGCAGTTACATCGCCGGGTTCTCTGAAAATATCCGTGATATCTACCTCGACAAATTCCGCTTCGAAGAACAAATTTCCCGCCTTGATTCACAGAACATTCTTTTCAGCGTTTTCCAGGCATTCTGTGATGTAGACCTTCACCCAGATGCCGCTGATAACCATGACATGGGCTATGCCTTCGAAGAGCTGCTTCGCCGCTTTTCTGAAATGGCGAACGCTACCGCAGGGGAGCACTTTACCCCTCGTGAAGTTATCAAGCTGATGGTCAATATTCTGTTCAGCGATGACGACAATAAAGACTTGATAGACAAGGGTATCATCCGAACACTTTACGACCCGACCGCCGGAACGGGCGGTATGCTGTCAGGTGGCAGTAACGCTTTGTATGACCTCAACCCAGACGCAACTTTGGAAGTTTTTGGTCAGGAGATAAATCCGGATTCCTATGCTGTCTGCAAGTCTGACATGCTTATGCGCGGCCAGGATATCGGCCATATTGCTTTTGGCAATAGCCTTACAGCAGATGCATTCCGCGACAATAAATTCGACTACTTCCTATCAAACCCTCCTTTCGGCGTTGAGTGGAAGAAAAGCGAACGGGAAATCAAGAAAGAGTTTCAGGACCTGGGCAGTCGTGGCCGGTTTGGTGCCGGCCTCCCCCGTATCAGCGACGGTGCATTCTTATTCCTTCAACATATGGTTTCCAAGTTCAAGCCGTCAGGCTCTAGGCTTGCCATAGTTTTCAATGGTTCACCACTGTTCTCTGGCGGTGCTGGTTCCGGTGAGAGCGAAATTCGTCGATGGATTATCGAAAACGACATGCTGGAGGGCATCATAGCTCTGCCTAATCAGATGTTCTACAATACCGGCATTTCGACCTACATCTGGGTTGTCACTAACCGCAAGAGCGATAAGCGGCGCGGGAAAGTCCAGTTGTTAAACGCTGTTGATTTTTATGAAAAGATGCGGAAAAGCCTTGGAGATAAGAGAAATGAAATCCCTGAAGAACAGATAAAGGAAATTTGCAGAATCTATGGCGATTTCAAGCCTGGCAAGCACTGCAAGATTTTCGATAACGAAGACTTCGGCTACTTCCAGGTGACGATTGAGCGCCCACTTATAGAAAACGGTAAGGTAGTTAAGGGCCGAGACGGTAAACCCAAAGCTGATTCATCGCTTCGGGATACGGAGGATGTTCCTCTAAAGGAAAGTATCGACGACTATTTTGAGCGCGAAGTAAAGCCGCACGTGCCTGACGCCTGGGTTGACCATGGCAAGACCAAAGTTGGTTACGAAATCCCATTCACGCGGCATTTCTACGAGTACAAATCTCCCCGAGACCTCGACATGATAAATATGGAGATACGGACCATGGAAGATGAGATTCAGGGCATGCTTGAGGAGATTGCAGAATGATAGCGAAGAAGAGGTATCAGGCATATCCAGAGATGGAAGAAAGCTGTATTGAATATGTTGGCAAGAAGCCGGCACACTGGCCACTTAAAAGAATGAAATTTTTGTGCAAAATCAATCCAGTCAAATCTGAAATTTCAGATATTCCAAAAGACACACATGTCTCCTTTTTGCCAATGGAAAAAGTAGGCGAAAATGGGACAATACAGCTTGATGAAACGCGTGCTCTTGGTGATGTGTTCCAGGGTTATACATATTTTATAGACAATGATATTATCCTCGCTAAAATTACTCCGTGTTTCGAAAACGGCAAGGGCGCGATTTGTAAAGACCTGTGTAACGGGATTGGTTTTGGTTCCACAGAATTTCATGTCTTTAGGTCAAATGGGAATGTCATCCCGTCGTTCATTAACCACATTGTTTCCTCGCCAGCTTTTAGGACTATTGGCGCGGCATTTATGCAAGGAGCAGCAGGCCAGAAACGCGTTACTGAAAGTTTTATTCGTGACTTCAAAATTGCACTACCTTCTCTTCCTGAGCAACAATCCATCGCCACCTTTCTTGACCGCAAAACGGCCCTCCTTGACGACCTTATAGCTAAAAAAGAGCTAATGATTAAGCTTCTAAAAGAGAAGAGGCAGGCTACGATTACCACGGCGGTCACAAAGGGATTGGACCCTTATGTGGAGATGGATGATAGTGGGATTGAATGGATTGGGAAAAAGCCGAAGCATTGGAAAGTAAAACGCTTTAAGCATTTTCTTGAATTCGTAACGAGTGGGTCAAGAGGTTGGGCATCTTATTATTCAGATGATGGTGATATTTTTATACGTATTGGAAACCTTACACGAGATTCTATAGATTTAGATTTGTCTGATATTCAATATGTTACTCCACCTCCTGGAGCTGAAGGGGAACGTACAAAAGTAATACCAGGTGACATTCTATTATCTATAACTGCATATCTTGGGTCTGTCGCAGTTGTTCCTAAAAATATTGATAAAGCTTTTGTTAGCCAACATGTGGCGTTAGCAAGACCGACTAAGCATTCAACTCCTGATTGGTTAGGGTTTTCAATATTATCAAATTTAGTCAAAACTCAGCTTGAAATGTCTGCATACGGCGGGACTAAAATCCAACTCGGACTTGACGATGTTAAGTCACTAGTTATTTTCGAACCACCGATTGCAGAGCAACTGTCAATAGTAAACTACTTAAAAACACAGGATAAAAAAATTGCATCAGCAATATCCAAAATAACTGAACAAGTTGTAAATCTAAAAGAATATCGTCAATCGCTTATATTTAACGCTGTGACTGGCAAAATAATGGTTGTTTAAAGAGGTTGTCATGGGATTGGCTGAGTGGTTTAGCGCATTTTGCTCAAACTTGACGGTATCAGACGGTGGTACAATATCTACCCGATACAAAAATATCACGAGACGGCTAAATACTGATTTTTGGTCCACCACATCTGATACAGCTCATAGCCTTTATGTCGGTTCTTACGGCAGGAATACGGCTATTAAGGGGTTCAGTGACCTTGATATTGTTTTTCAACTTCCGTATTCCGTGTATGAAAAATATCACAATTATCAAGGCAACGGTCAGTCTGCACTGCTCCAGGCGGTACGCAATTCGATTAAAACAACATACTCAGTCACCGATGTCAGTGCAGACGGACAAGTGGTTCTAGTGCCTTTTGATGATGGCATTACTTTTGAGGTATTACCGGCTTTTTCAAATAATGATGATAGTTTTACTTACCCTGATTCAAACGGTGGTGGACAGTGGAGAACAACGAATCCTAAGCCCGAGACTGCTGCAATTAGAGACAGAAATATAGCGTGTAACAAAAACCTGGTCCCGCTTTGCCGAATGATGCGTGCTTGGAGAAATAAATGGTCTGTTCCTATGGGTGGACTTTTGATTGATGCTCTTGCATATCAATTTATAATTAACTGGGAACATAAAGATAAGTCGTATTTTTACTATGATTATATCTGCAGAGATTTTTTTGATTTCATAGCGAATCAAAGTACAGAACAAAGCTATTGGTTATCACCTGGAAGCAACCAATATATTTATAAAAAAGGAAATTTCCAAACAAAAGCCAGGCAGTGCTGCAATATTGCAAAAGAAGCCATTGCATACGAAATATCGGAACCAAAAAAAGAATGGGCTGCAAAACAAAAATGGAGGGAAATCTTTGGAACAACATTCCCAGAATAGCAGTTTAACAGATTCTATGCGAATCCTTGAAGGGCAACTTCGAGAGTGTTATGGGAGAGTGGTTTATTCTCACAAAACCCATGAGAAATGCTCAGATTTGCTCTTGAGTAGACTTTCCAGCATTAAAGTGTGGCAAATAATTCTGTCTGCAATCACCACAAGCGGATTCATTGCAACCGTTCTAGGTGCGGGAGATGCCGGGGCAATAATTGGGACAATAGTTTCTACAATTCTGTTAGCTCTAAACGCATATACAAAGAATAATAATCATGGTGAGTTGGCTCAAAAGCATAAGCAGGCGGCAATCGATTTGTGGATTATAAGGGAAAAATATCTATCGTTACTCACTGATATTCGTCTTGGAGAGAAGTCAATTCCAACTTTGCAGAATGAGCGTGATGCCCTATTAAAGCAATTGCATTCGATTTACAAAATTGCACCAAGCACCAACTATAAGGCATATAAAAAAGCTCAAGACGCTTTGCAAAAATATGAAGATATGACTTTTAGTGATAAGGAAATCGATGCGTTTTTGCCTAATGAACTTCGTAGGTCGGTTTAATAGCAATGCATTCATTTAGAAAGGTTGCTTAATATGGCAATTTCACATACTGAAAAATCCTTCGAAGAGAATATTGAATACACCCTCTCTACTTCCGGTGGCTATTCTATCGGCAAAGCTGCCAACTTCGATTCCGACCTTGGCCTTGACCCAGTTGTACTCATCGAGTTCATAAAGACATCACAGCCGAAAGCATGGGAAAAGCTCACCGGGTTTTATAATGGCAATGCTACGAAGGAAGTCATCCGTAATCTGACAAAACAGATTGCCAGCAGCAAGAACGGCTTGCTTGACATTCTTCGCTATGGCTGGAAAGACAAGGGTGTAGAACTTCGGTTGGCTTACTTCAAGCCAGCTACAGGCCTCAATCCTCAGTCAATCGCCATGTATGAACAGAACATCCTCACAGTCACCCGCCAGGTCTATTATTCCCAAAAAAACAAAAACTCCCTCGACATTGTTTTAAGCTTGAATGGGATACCAATCGCTACGGCTGAATTGAAGACCCAGTTGACGAACCAAACGGTTCAAAATGCCATCCAGCAGTATCGCTTCGACCGCGACCCACGAGAAGCTATTTTCACGTTCAAGCAGCGGGCGCTTGTTCACTTCGCCGTAGACCCGGATGAAGTCTACATGACCACCAAGCTGAATAACGGCATGACGGTCTTTCTCCCATTCAATAAAGGGTGTGACGGCGGGCGTGGCAATCCTGATAATCCGAATGGCTACAAGACCGCCTATCTCTGGGAAGATGTATGGTCCAAGGATAGTTGGATGGATATAATCAACAAATTCATCCACATCCAGCGCAAGGAAGAGAAAATAAACGACAAAAAGGTAACGAAGGAATCTGTTATTTTTCCCCGCTATCACCAGCTTGACGCTGTTCGGATGTTGTTGGCAGATGCCAAGCTGAACGGCACTGAGCAAGACCACCTGGTTCAGCACTCAGCCGGTTCCGGCAAGAGTAACACCATCTCGTGGCTGGCTCACCGTCTGGTATCGCTCCATGACGATGACGATAATTCTGTTTTTGATTCTGTTGTCATCGTTACCGACCGAACGGTTCTCGACCGGCAGCTTCAGAGCAATGTCGAACAGTTCGAACATCAGCGCGGTGTGGTGAAATGTATCGACAAAAATTCCCGGCAACTGGCCGAGTCTCTGGCATCAGGCGATAAGATAATTGTTACCACTATCGAAAAGTTTCCTGTGGTTATCGGCCTGGCCAACAACCCAGACGCTTTTTCAGACAGTGACTTCAAATTATCACCCGAGAGTATCGCCAAGATAAAAACCCGGCGCTATGCGGTTATCATCGACGAGGCTCACAGTTCCCAGTCCGGCAAATTTGCCGAGGCAATGCATCGTGTGCTTGGTCTGCCTACCGACAAGAAGATAGATGAAGATTACACGATTGAGGATGCAATTCTTGAATCAGCTCTGGCAAAGGGGCGGCAGTCGAATATCAGCATGTTTGCCTTTACCGCAACTCCGAAAGACAAGACTCTGGAAAAGTTCGGCCGGCAGAGAGCTGATGGTAAATTCGAAGCACATCACCTCTACTCAATGCGCCAGGCTATTGAGGAAGGGTTTATTCTGGATGTCCTGAAGAATTACACCACTTACGATAGATACTTCCACATCGAAAAGAAAATCCTTGATGACCCTGCCGTCAAGAAGACAAAGGGCATCAAGGCGCTTGCCCGGTGGATAGAACTCCACCCTCACAATATTTCCCAGAAAACAGAGCTCATCATTGAGCACTTTCGCACCAAGATAATGCACAAGCTTGGTGGTAACGCCAAAGCGATGGTTGTAGCCAGTAGTCGTGAAAATGCGGTCCGCTACAAGCTTTCTTTCGATACCTATATCAAGGACAAGGGCTATACCGATATAAAGACTCTGGTGGCCTTTTCCGGCTCAAAAACGGTTGATGGCGAAGAGTACACCGAAACGAAAATGAACGGTTTCAGTGAAACAGAACTTCCGGAAAAATTCGAGTCGGCAGATTATCAGGTTCTCCTGGTGGCAGAAAAGTATCAGACCGGTTTCGACCAGCCTCTTCTGGTTGCCATGTATGTTGACAAGAGAATAGACGGCTTGCAGGCGGTGCAAACACTTTCGCGACTGAATCGGGTATATCCCGGCAAGGAAGATACCTTTGTTCTGGATTTCGTGAATGATGTTGACTCTATCCTTGAATCCTTCAAGCCGTTCTATAGTGAAACTGAGCTTGCTCACCCTACCGACCCGAATCTGCTTTATGAAGCAAAAATCAAGATTGATGGCTATGGTATCTGCTGGCAGGAAGAGATTGATGCGTTTGCCGAGGTCTTCTGGAGAGATACCGAGTCTCTGACTACCCAACAGAAAGAAGCGTGTAAGGGTCTTCTGCACGCCAAGTTGGACCCAGCAGTACAACGATTCAAGGAACTGGATGAGGAGCAGCAGGAAGAATTCCGCCATGTGCTGCAGGTCTTCTTGCGGCTTTATGGTTTCCTGTCTCAGATTATCGACTTCCAGGATATCGACTTGGAAAAACTCTCTGCATTTGGGCGTTTCCTGGGTGCCAAACTTCCCCGCCGTCCGTCTGAAAGAGTAGATTTCAACGATGAGATAACCCTGGATGGCTACCGGCTTGAAAAGGTCTTTGAAGGGCGACTTCAGTTATCGGCCAGCCCCACAATAACAGGAATTGAGCATATTGGAGACGGCAAGAAAGAGAAGGAAAAACTGGCACCCCTGTCAGAGCTTATTCATAAGCTGAATGATAAATGTGGCGGCAAGCTTTCTGAGAACGACCGGATTTACTTCGACCAGTTGGCAACCGACATGGTTTCCGACACAAAAGTTGTGAGTCAGGCAAATGCTAATAACGATGAATCCCAGTTCCGGCTTGGATTCGATAAGAAATTTATCGCCGCCATGATAGGACGTGAGGAGCAGAACCGGTTCATTGCTGAGATGATATTGAGTAATGAGGATGTTCGCAGTATGGTATGCGACATTATGGCGAAGGAAGTTATTGGAAGAATCAAGGAAACATCAGGAAATGGTGCCTCAGCTTAAGGGCCACTACTGATTTAAATGATATTGACGATGGGTGTAACCAAACTAAATCATCTTCAGAACCAAATAAAAATAGGGATTTATGCAAATATATTGGACAAAAAAATCAATTCCAGAACTTTCGCAACTGCCTGCTAGTGAACGTAAGCGTTTATGGAGACAATCCTATAAAGATGCATTGCACGAAAGGGACTCAAAAATAGGCATTGTTGTTGTCGCTTTGCTTTCAGGGATTGGCAGTATGTTGTTTGGGCCTGTTGGAGCAGGAATAGGTGGGGGAATAGGGGGACTTATTTTTGGACAGATTATCTCAATAAAAATTCGCCCATACCTGGCTACAGCAATTGAAGCAGAAAAATTAAGAAGTATTGCCCATGGCTAACACGCCATTTTATGGCTGTAAGACGATGAATTGCAACATCATGTTAAAGGAAGTTATTGGGCGGATACGCGATAATAGTACTGAATTAACTATCTGTTTTAAATGAATTTATATGGTGAAATATGAAGTTAATATATTTAAGCGAAAAACATGTTTTGCATAGCTTGCGCCGAAGTAAACGAGAAGAGCTCCGACGCAAAAAGCATTGGATTTGGTTGAAACACAAAAGGAGAAGCCAACACGGAATTGCAAGAACAGAATTAACTAAACAGCATAAGCACAATAGATTGCATTGGGACTATGTTCATGTGGAAGCACCTGTTAATTTATCACTTATAAGTAATCATGAAGATGTAATTAAATTTATATCAACTATAGAGACGAATTTTAATGAACATAAAAAAGTCTACGTAGTCCTTAAAAATGTTACAGATATTGATTATGGCGCAATTGTAGTTCTGTTGTCAATAATGGTTAAATTCAGTTCAAATAGAATACCATTTAATGGCGATTTCCCAAAAGATGAAAAGACATTCCTAAAAATAGCAAAATCAGGTTTTTTTGATAATTTACTTACAACGTTTAAAGCTGCAGAACGATACGAAATATCATCTAAAACAAAGGATGGTATTTTTACTCATGCATATAAAAGTGTTGAGTCAGAATTAAGTGCACACATTATATCGGCTGCGGCGGAAACAATATGGGGAGAAGTGCGCCGTTGCCAGGGGGTGCAAAGAACTCTGGTTGAACTAATGCAAAATACAAACAATCATGCTGCGATTGGGAAACAGGGGGAGAAACATTGGTGGTTATCAGTTAATCATGATAAAGAACTCCGCAAGGTATCATTTTCGTTTGTAGACTTTGGTGTTGGCGTTTTAAAGAGTCTTGATAATAAAGACCATTCAAGTAAATTTTTTGGCTGGGCTAAAAAGCTGCTCGGGAAACTTGTATATACAAATAACGCTGATTTGTTGCGGTTGATTTTTGAAGGTAAACTTCATCAAACTGTCACCGGTAAACCATACAGAGGCAAGGGGTTACCAGGAATTGCTGAGACAGGGAAAAGAAATCAATTGTCCAACCTTGTCGTAATTACTAACAACGTTTATGTTGACATCGAAAATGAATCTTATAAATTAATCAATATCCCGTTTAATGGGACTTTTGTTTATTGGGAGATTGGAGAGACCAATGAAAGCTGCAGATAACAAAATACTCAAAATTTGCAAAGAATTCTCTTCTACACCTGGCCCGAGATATGAGCAAGAAGGAGAATATTCTGGGGAAGCATTCCGTAAAAAGGTCCTAAAACCTTTTATTGATTCTGCTTTGCTGGAAAAAGTTGGCTTGGTTATCGATTTAGACGGCACCGCAGGCTATGGCACTTCTTTTCTGGAAGAAGCTTTTGGTGGATTAATTAGAGCGGATGGATTCAAATTTGCCGTTTTAGATAAGACGATTATCTTTATATCAAACGAGGAACCTTATCTGATTGATGACATTAAATCTTACCTAAGTGATGCTGATGAAGATTAGCTCTATATGGTTTTATATTGCAATTTTATCAGCATTGGCGGCAGGTTTTATTGTCGGTACTTGCTATTATATGCCCGGGGTTGAGTTTGAAAAAGAACTTAATCCGATTGATGCTGTATCTCTTCTTGTAACAGTAATTATTGCAATCGTAGTAGCAATGCATTTTGATATTGTTAAGGAAAGAAGGAAGGGAATACAAGATATTGCTGCATCTAGAATTAACGAGATTTATGGATTAATAAATACTTTACAGGACAAGGTCGGTAGTAGAGAAATTCATTTGGTTGAAGCAAATTCTACTTTAAAGAGAATAAATACATCTCTTCAATTGGTATTTACAGTAATTACCGAAAAGAATATATCCGTTAAATATACAGTGAATGAATATCAAGGAGCTATTAATGAAATTAAAAAATTAGCTACCGATGTTCCACTTATTCAAGGCACCGGCGAATATATAATTAAAATTGAGCAAAATATTGTAAAGTACTCTGCCAGTCGTGCAGCAGAGATTGAAGCTAAAATCGAAATTGTTAAGAATAAAGTATTTGAATTACAAGTTGCATTATGTTCAATCTGAAGCGTCTTTACGCTATTGGACAACAATCCAGCCGTTTTGTCGGATATTCGATAAAAAATTTGGCTAATATTTAACACCCTAAAAACAAACAAATAATCCTTCAATTTAAATATACGTTATGGTACAAGTTTGGGCTTATGGATGATTCTATAAGCCCTTTATCATGCCCTCAATGCTCCAGCGTAAAACTCGTCGGTTATGGCGTTAAGCGCGGGCAGATAATAACCGACCTCCCCAATATCGGTGCCCCGACATTCGTTGCTATCGAACGGAGACGTTTTCGATGCAAGGTGTGTGGGAGAACCTTCTTTGAAACTCTGAATGGCGTTGACGAGAAACGTAATCTTACCCAACGGCTTATCTCCTATATCGAACAACAGTCCCTGTCTCGCACTTACCTGTCTATTTCGAAAGAAGTCGGAGTAGTAGAAGGAACTGTTCGTAACATCTTCAACGCATATAAAGACCGCCTTGACCAATCCTCGCAATTCAAGACTCCTGATTTCATCGCCTTCGAACCAATCTTCCTCGTAAACAAGCCACGTTTTCTGGTTTGCAATGTCAGGGCACAAACGATTATTGATATTCTTGATAATCAGGGTGCCAGAGATATGCAAAAATTCCTGCGCACTCTTTCTAATCCAAATTCAGTAAAGCATGCTCTGATAGAAATGGATGACGTACTGAGAAAAACGGTTCGTGATGAGTTGCTGCTGGCCGATATGGTTGTCAGCAGAAGATGCTTTACTACTATGATTATGCAGAACCTTGAGAAGACACGACAGTTTATTCGCGATTCTTTATCTCCAAACGAGCGGCGCTGTCTAGTCCAGGACAAATATATTCTGTCTCAGCGCAAAAAAGACCTATTGGATTACGCCCAGAAGCGGCTTGAGGTGTGGGAGAGGAAAGTACCAGCCATATACAAGGCATACATGTTGAAGGAAGGTTTTTTTGATTTATTCGAAGTAACTGGAAAGAAAACAGCTATAGAGATGTACACTTTGTGGGCTAATAAGCTGGGGAATGCGAATATCATGCAGGAAATTGACCCACTTTGGCGCTCATTTTTTTTATTGTCTGGTTGG
This sequence comes from uncultured Geobacteraceae bacterium, assembly GCA_942493195.1. Classification (GTDB taxonomy): domain Bacteria; phylum Desulfobacterota; class Desulfuromonadia; order Geobacterales; family Pseudopelobacteraceae; genus CAIPTY01. Next base: position 1,107,591 of record OW818669.1, read on the forward strand.
CGCATGGAATACTACAGGTGGTTTGAACATCCTGTAATAAGAAAGTATGAGGATGCAGTGGCTATCTTTTTGAAGTCAACACACCGATTGGGGAGAAGCGATTCATTTGCGGCGGTAAGAGCTAAAATCCTTTCCATGGAGGTTGCAAAATCAGACAAGGGGTTGAGTATGGTTAAGCTGGCGGAGATTTTCCATGAGTCGAAATAAACCCTACTTTGCGAATATTCAGTGAATGGAAAAAGGTATAATTTCCATCGGGAAAAATTTCACCCATTGCATCAAATAAAGAAAAAGCCCACGACCTTCGGTGGTCATGGGCTTTTCACGTGTAGGGCTAATTTTTTATCAACACCTTTTTAGAACGGCTAGCTTCTATGACGGTCCTTTTTTGCTTTCCGGGTGTGTGACAACCGAATCAACGGGCTCGCGGGGCTCGCTGCGGATGGCGGGCTGCCGGAGCCGACGAAGGCTGGGCAGGTTTGCTGCCGTGGGTCTGCGGCTTGCCGGCAGCGGCTGATTTTGGCGCTGCCGGGCGCCCGGGCGTAGCGTGGGTCTGGTCCCGCTTGGCCGGTTTTTTGCGGTTCTGGGGAGGCCGTGGCGGACGGGCAAACTCGCTATCCTTCTGCGGTGCCGGTACGCTGTAATCGAAGCCTTCAATGGTGCGGCGTTCAATCTGGGCGTTGAGTTTCTTTTCAATCGTGCGCACCATGGCGGTGTCCTCGGATGTCACCAGGGTAAAGGCGTCACCGCTGCGTGCCGCCCGACCGGTACGCCCGATACGGTGAATGTATGCCTCGGGGGTGTCGGGGATGTCGTAGTTGATGACATGGGAAACCTGGGAAACATCAATCCCGCGGGCAGCGATGTCGGTGGCGACCAGCATCTGAAAGGTGCCATCTCTGAAGCCATCCAGAGCAGCCTGTCGGCGGTTTTGGGAGAGGTTGCCCTGTAGAGAGGCAGCTGTGTAGCCGGCCTTTTCCAATTGTTCTCCCAGACGTTTGGCGCGATGCTTGGTGCGGGTGAAGATCAGCACCGATTCCGTATCGGTATGGCGTAGCAGTTCCAGTAATAATGGCGTTTTCAGGTGCTGTTCCACCGGGTACATGGCGTGGGCCACGGTAACCGGCGGGGCGGTATTGCCGACCTGAATGGTGACCGGTTTAGACAGGATATCGTTTGCCAGACGGCGGATGTCATCGGGCATGGTGGCGGAAAACAGCAGCGTCTGACGGCGTGCGGGAACATGGGTCAGAATTTTACGAATGTCCGGCAGAAAGCCCATGTCGAACATCTGGTCTGCTTCATCCAGCACCAGTACCTCAAGGTTGGATAGTTTGATGGTGCCCTGCCCGATATGGTCCAGCAGGCGGCCGGGGCAGGCCACGACAATATCCACACCATGCTTGAGCTTGTCGATTTGAGGATTGACCGCTACGCCGCCGTAAATGGTGATGCTTTTCAGGCGGGTCTGTTTCCCCAGCTGATTGATTGATTCATTGATCTGTTCGGCAAGTTCGCGGGTCGGTGCCACAATCAAGGCGCGGATTTTGCCACGCTCACCCTGCATCAGGCGGTGCAGGATCGGTAGTGCAAATGCTGCGGTTTTGCCGGTGCCGGTCTGGGCCAGACCCATGACATCGAGTCCCTGCATGACCGATGGAATCCCCTGCTCCTGTATAGGGGTAGGGGTGGTGTAGCCTGCTGCTACGACACCTTCGGCAACCTTGGGATGAAAATTAAACATACTGAAATTCATAAAACTCCTTCTTTCTGTGACGGCACAAAAAAAGCCCCGGAGTAATTCCGGGGCTTACGGTGACGTGATTTTCCGGGACTGCACTTTACTGCCCCACACCGTATCAGCTTTGATCAACGCCTGTCAAGTGCATACTTGGAAAGACTTTTTTGTTGAATAGTTAAAATTGGAATTGACAGGCACGCCAATCGACATTATATTGAAAATCACTTTCAATAAGGAGGGCGCATGATCCTCGAAAAGAAAAAAGCGTTCAGCGAGTTTGCCGCCTCCAAGGGGCTCCGTTCCACCCGCCAGCGCGATATTATTCTGGATATTTTCCTGTCCACTCATCAGCATGTCAGTGTCGAAGACCTGTATTTGAGGGTAAAGGCGAGCAATCCAGGGATCGGTCAGGCAACGGTCTACCGGACACTGAAGCTGTTTGCCGAGGCCGGTCTGGCCAGTGAAATCCTGCTGCACGACGGTCAGACACGCTATGAACATGTGCTGGCGGGTGAACACCATGATCATCTGGTCTGTACCGGCTGCAATGCCATCATTGAATTTGAGAACGAGACCATTGAAAAACTGCAGGATGAAATCGCCGCCCGTCACGGTTTCATGATCAGAAGTCACAAATTGGAAATTTACGGCCTCTGTTCTACCTGTAGAGCATAGCCGGTTCGCGTGCCCCTCGTCTTTTTGAGGGTGTTTTTTTGCCAGTGACATGAAATTGATTATCAAAAGCAGGAAAGGATGTGCAGTATGGCAACAGGCAGTGATAAGGGATCCGGAGCGTTGAAAAACGCTGACAATAGTAAAAAAGTTGCTTTGGTCGGCAATCCGAACGTAGGCAAGAGTGTCCTGTTCAACGCCTTGACCGGGGCATATGTCACCGTTTCAAACTATCCGGGCACTTCGGTGGAGGTTTCCCGTGGTTCTGCTGTTCTCGAAGGAGAGAGCTGGCAGGTTATCGATACCCCCGGGATGTACTCGATTCACACTATCACGGAAGAAGAGCGGGTGGCCCGGGAGATTCTCCTGAATGAAACCCCCGATGTTGTTCTGCATGTCCTTGATGCCCGAAATCTGGAGCGTATGCTGGCCATGACAATCCAGCTCATTGAAGCTGATCTGCCGGTCGTGCTGGTCGTAAACATCATGGATGAAGCCGAGCGGATGGGACTCTCCATTGATCTTGAACTGTTGCAAAAACGTCTGGGTATCCCGGTGATCGGTGCTGCTACGGCCCGTAAACGCGGTCTGGATGAGATCATCAAGGCGGTCGCCTCATACTGCAAGGGTGGGGCACATCAATTCAGTTACAGCCGTCTCCTGGAACATGACATTGCCCAGGTGACAGAACATATGAGCGGCGACTACATCATGTCCCCCAAGTCGCTGGCGCTGTTGCTGCTGCAGCAGGATGACGAGATCACAGCCCTGTTCAAGGAGTGGAATCGCGACGGCTATGCCCAATTGGCGGCCAAGGTACGGGAAATTGCCTTCGAGCGTCGTGAATCGTTTCATCTGGATCTTTCTCTGGAGCGTAAGGATATTGTCAGAAAGCTGATCAAGGATGTTATTGTTGCACCGGAAAAGCGTGTCGTAACGATGGCTGAGCGACTGTCTACCCTGTCGGTTCGCCCCCTTACCGGAGTTCCTTTGCTATTGATTGTCCTGTATTTTGGGCTGTACCAGTTTGTGGGTGTCTTCGGCGCCGGCACAATCGTCGATCTTCTTGAGGGGAAGCTGTTCGAGGAGATGTTCAATCCCTGGATTATCGGTGTTGTTCAGGGGATCATTCCCTGGGAGATTTTTCAGGAACTGTTTGTCGGTGAATACGGGATCATCACTCTTGGACTGCGCTATGCTGTAGGCATCATTCTGCCGATTGTGGCCACCTTCTTCATCTTCTTCTCATTCCTGGAGGATACCGGCTATTTCCCGCGTCTGGCGCTGCTTGTTGACCGCATGTTCAAACACATCGGCCTATCGGGGCGAGCTGTAATTCCCATGGTGCTCGGTTTTGGATGTGACACCATGGCAACCATGGTGACCAGAACCCTGGAGACTACCCGCGAGCGCATCATTGCAACCCTGCTGCTGGCACTGGCGATTCCCTGTTCCGCTCAGCTGGGGGTCATTCTGGGACTGCTGTCAAAAGCACCGGGAGCGTTGATGGTGTGGGGGCTCTGTATGGCGCTGCTGTTTGTTGTTGTGGGTATCCTGGCCTCCAGGGTCATGCCGGGCGAAGCACCCATGTTTTACATGGAGCTGCCCCCCATGCGCCTGCCTCAACTCGGCAATGTACTGACCAAAACCTATACCCGCATGCAGTGGTATTTCATGGAGATTCTGCCGCTCTTCATTCTGGCATCGATACTGCTGTGGCTTGGCAAGGTGACCGGATTTTTTGAAAAGATGATCACCGCCATGACGCCTGTGATGGCGTCAATCGGGTTGCCGAAAGAAACCGCAGTTGCCTTTATCTTTGGATTTTTCAGACGTGATTACGGCGCCGCCGGTCTGTATGATCTGCAGAGCAAGGGGTTGATGGATGCCCGTCAATTGACCGTTGCAGCGGTTACCCTAACGCTGTTCATACCCTGCATTGCCCAGTTTCTGGTAATGAAGAACGAGCGGGGCTGGAAGGTCGCCACTTCCATCGGAGTCTTTGTGAGCCTGTTTGCCTACGGCAGTGGATTTGTGCTTAACAAGTTCCTGCTGGCTACGGGGATATTGGCATGAAATGCGGGTTTTGCGGACATGAGTTTGAAGAGGCTGAAGGGAAGAAGGGGTGTGGTGGCTGCCCGGGCGGGTGTCACAATATTCATTGTCCTCGCTGCAATTACAAAAATCCCATTGAACCGGACTTTCTGAAATCCATCAAGACATTTTTTGTTAAGAACCATACAGATTCGAAAAAAGGGGAGTAACGCATGAAATTATCCGAAAAAGCGGAAGAGGTCCTTGAGACGTTATGGGTCGTGGTGGAAGAGGAGGGTCAGGCCTTTCTTGATCCCGTCAAAATGGATTTTCCGGCTGATGATCCTGTCTATAAAGAATTGTCCGGGCACGCCTTGATCGAGATCCGGCAGGGTATGATCTACTTCCGTCCCGAGGGGCGTGAAGAGGGGAAGATTACCATTCGTCGTCACCGCCTGGCGGAGCGCCTGATGATGGACGTACTCAACATTCGCGGTGATGAAGGTGAGTACAAGGCCTGCCAGTTTGAGCATCTGCTCAACGAGGGGGCCGATGTCAAGGTCTGCACCATGCTCAACCACCCCGCCACATGTCCGCACGGCAAGCCGATACCGCCCGGCGAATGCTGCGCAGCGGCCCGGGCACAGGGAGATCTGGGCATAGTTCCGCTAACGGAGTTCAAATCCGGCCAGGATGGAGAAATCGCCTATATTCAGACCGAGGACAACAAGAAGATGCAGAAACTGATGGCTATGGGGGTGCTGCCGGGCAACAAGATTACGCTGGTGCAGTCCTTTCCGTCGTACATTTTCCGGGTGGGATACTCGGAATTTGCCATTGATACCAATCTGGCCCGCGAGATTTTTGTCAGGAAATAGATAGATAGGAGCCTGGAAGGTTGACAATCCGGTGATTCAGAAACTAATATGTCTCTCAAATCACCCTGAAAGGTTCTTATGAAGATCGCAATTCTCCTCGGCGACGGTATGTCGGATGTGACCTATAGTCAGCTTGGCAATAAATCTCCGCTGCAGGCGGCGGAAACTCCCAACATGGATTTTATGGCGCAGCATGGCCAGATCGGCCTTGCCCATACGGTGCCGGACGGTTTGCCGCCCGGTAGTGATGTGGCCAATCTTTCCGTTTTCGGCTATGATCCCCGCACCTGCTATACCGGCCGTTCACCGCTGGAGGCGATCAGTATGGGCGTTGAACTTGGCCCGGATGATGTTGCCTTCCGCATGAACCTGATTACGCTCAAACCCCATGGCAGCAAGCTGTATATGGAGGATTTCTCGGCCGGTCACATCTCCACGGAAGAGGCCCGTGAGTTGGTTGGCAGTCTGCAGAAGGAGTTGGGGAGTGTCGAGTTCGAATTCCATCCGGGGGTCGGCTATCGTCACCTGATGGTCTGGCGGGGGGGCAAGGACGGCATGAAATCAACACCGCCCCATGACATCTCCGGCAAGGGGATTCTGGAACATCTCCCCAAGGGGGATGGTGCCGATACGCTGATTTCGATTATGAACTCCTGTCAGATGGTCTTGCACGATCATCCGGTTAATCGCAAGCGTAAGGACGAGGATAAACTGCCGGCCAATTCGGCTTGGTTGTGGGGACACGGCAAGATCCCTAAAATCAACAGTTATAAGGATAAATTTGATCTGAACGGCGCCGTCATTTCCGCCGTTGATCTGATCAAGGGCATCGGTGTCTGCGCTGGTCTGGATATTATCAACGTGGAAGGAGCCACCGGCTATATCGACACCAATTATCTCGGTAAGGCCCAGGCTGCTCTGGCGGCTCTGGAACTGCATGATTTCGTCTATGTACATGTGGAAGCCCCCGACGAGGCCTCCCATTCCGGACGCATGGATCATAAAATCCAGGCTATCCAGGATTTTGACCGTCAGGTCGTTGGTACTGTTCTGGAGGGGATCAAGAAATTTGGTGACTATGCCATTCTCTGCACTCCGGACCATCCTACGCCTGTGCATCTCATGACCCACACCTCCGAGCCGGTTCCGTTTATTATTTATCGTGGGGGAACTGAAGTGCAGGGAAATGCAATCGGTTACGATGAAGAGCAGGCCAAGGCCTCCGGTTTGGTTGTCGAAGGGTACAAATTGATGGAGATGCTTTTAGCATAAAAAATCTGTTTTAGCGTTTAACACTTACTATAAGAAGGGCAGCCATTGTTGTGGCTGCCCTTTATTTTTGAACGTATGTGGGCGTTACCGCTCTTTACGGCCTCTCTCTCGAGGTTCCCTGTCAGCCGTGTTCTCCGGAGTGGTCACCTTCCAGATCTTTCTATCCCGGACTTCGTCGGCTGTCCGTTCACCACGTTGACGGGCTGGTTCCTGAGGGATTGCAACCGGAGGGACTGCTTTGCGCGGTTCAATCTGGCGTGCCGGTGCTGGCGCCGGTTGCGGAGCAGGCAGCGTTACCGGCTGTTGAATTGCTGGTTTCGGACGTTGATCATCTCGTTTGGAACGATCACGATCCGGCTGAGGCTGACGTACGGACGGTGACGTAGGGGAGATGTTGCGTTGCTGCTGGTCGCTGCGTGAAGGAACCGTTACGGGCGCTCCCGTAGGTATTGAAGCCGGGGGCTGTGGCTGCAGTATTGGTCGTTGACGGTTATCATCGCGCTTCGGCGGTTCAAGTTTCTGTGGTGTTGATCCGGATGATGGAACCGGCTGTGGCAGTACAGTTGCTGGTTGCTGGCGAGATCCGTCGCGTTTTGGTCGTTCAAGCTTCTGCGGCGTCACCCCGGACGCTGGAACTGGTTGAGGCTGGACAGTAGTTGGCCGTTGACGTTTATCATCCTGCTTTCTGAAGGTATCAGCGGCGGGAGTTGTGTTCTCTTTTCCTTTGCCTCTGCCTTTGTCATCTGACTTTGTGGCGGGCAACACGGTCCGCTTGTCTTTGGTTGCTGGCACCTGTCGTGTGGCGGGTGGTGCAACAACCGGAAGTGGCTGGGGTTGGCGACGGTGATCTTTTGTCACATCGGTGCGTATGCGAGGGAAGCGTTCACGCAGATCGCGACGATCATGTTTTTCAATCCTAGGCGGGGCAACCCTGGGTGGTGTCTGTTTGATGATCGGCATGCGGGATTCACGCAGTGGCCTGATCTGTGGAGCACCAATGGAAACGGATACTGAAACGGCCGGTGTTCGGGACGGCTTCTGAACGACGATTCTTCCGCGCTGAAAGTCATTGTGTTGCACAATGGTCAATCCGCCCGGTTTATGACGGTTACGATATTCGATGGTACTGGGGTTGACCCTGACACTGGTGACGATGGCACTGTGACGCCCATAGTATCTTTTGCCGTAGAAGATTTCACCGGGTGCCAGCGGGGTCCAGCCGACGTGGCTGCCGGTGGAGTACCATCCCACATAACCTGGGCCCCAGTAGATATCGCCCCGGGCCGGCGGAACCCAGCACCAGCCGAACCCGGTAACAACAGCCCAGCGGCCGTAGTGATAGGGAACCCAGCCCCAGCGTTCATAGGAGATCCAGACGTAGTCGCCGTTTTTCCAGATCCAACGTCCCTCCCGATAGGGAGCCCAGTCAGCAGAGACCAGTACGGTTGGGCGCCAGACCCTGCCGTATTCAGGCACCTGTACCCAGGTTCCGTTTGCATCAAGATCGGGGGCATGGCTGCGGAGTTCGTCGGGAAGGGTGGAGTCAACTGCGGCAGAACGGGACTGCTGACGGTCGCGATCCATATTCCACTCTTCCCACTCATCGGAAGGGTTAAGCGGCATAATTTCGTTATGTCCCTCTTCAAGGGCGATAAGTTCACCAGCGCGAACTCTTGTCCGGCTTCCGTTACCTTCCACGTAGGCCGATCCTTTGAAAATTGCGACGTCCTCCTGGTTGTTGGACACCATATCCAGGCGCAGGCGGGTGCGTGCCGCAGGAAGTACGCTGGTGTCGTCGGCGTCAATCTGCAGGGAATCTTTTTCAATGGTTTGAGCTGTCCTCAGGTACAGTCGGCCGCTTGCCAGATGCACATGGACAAAGCCGTCCTCATTGGCAATCATGTCGAGCTGTGATCCGCTATCCATTCGCAGCATACTGCCATTGGGCAGTTGGATCTCAACCCGGCTGTCATCGGGACACCAGACCGCATCGCCTTCGTCCAGAGGGGTGTTGATGGATGCCGGCAGCCACTCGTCGTCATCAGGGGTGCGGAACATGACATCACCGTCAATGTGGCGAATATTGGCAGGTCCGATCAGGGCGGCCTGTGATAGTGCCGGCATTAGGAAAAGTATGGTCAGGAACACAAGTGTGAAGCGTTTCATTTCTGCCTCCTTGTTCTGTCTGCATGTAAGCTAGTGTGCTGGTTTATGCGAGGCAAAGAACATGCCGACTATCAGGTTGTGGATATTCAGGTGGTTATCCGTGTCACCCCGCTAAACGCTACCCCAATTGCGGTTTCGGATGTGTTATTTGAAGTTGTCGATGATCCAGCGGGCAATGCTGCGTTTACCCGGCAGTAACGGTAATGCATCGGATTGAAACCAGCGGGCATCCTCCAGTTCGTTATGGTCAACCCGAATGTCTCCGCCGGCATATTCGGCCACAAAACCGGCCATGAGTTGGGCAGGAAACGGCCAGTTCTGGCTGCCTACGTAGCGTATATTACAGATCTCTATACCAGTTTCTTCAAGCACCTCCCGGGCAGCACATTCTTCCAGGGATTCTCCGAAATCCAGAAAACCGGCCACAAGGCTGTAACGGCCTGCAACCCATTCTGCCTTGCGTGTCAACAGCAGCTCATTGCCACGTTTGACCAAAATTATGGCACAGGGATGAATGTGAGGGAAATGGTGGGCATTGCAGGCGCTACATTTTTTCCCCCAGCTGTTCTGGAGGCGTTCTGTTTGTGCACCGCAACGTGGACAGTTGCGGCTTTGACGGTCCCAGTGCAGGATCTGTTTTGCCAACCCGGTTAGAGTAAGGTTCTGAATGTCGACTCGGTCTTGATTTGCGTTAAAATCATCGGTTGTAAATGGTTTCTGCAAATTCAAATTTTGGCTTATCGAAACAACATACAAAGGCTTTCCCCGCCACAAACCGATACGGAGCGGTGCATATTTGAATTCGATCCAATCAGGCAAGCAACCACAAGGCAACTGAAGCCCGTGCGGAGTTTCCTGAAGTACGGCGCTGGTGCCCTGAAGAATTACCCAGCAGGCATCGTCGCAAGCACCCCCCGCATCTCCATGAAGGAATTCAAAATCGGCCTTGATAGACGAAAAGTTGAACGGCAGGTTGACGGTTTCAGGGTATTCAATTTCTTTTCCCGTCACCCTGGCTTCCTCAGAAAGCTGTTTTCGCACGGCTGCCTGATGGGCAAAACCTTTGCACGAAGGCCACAATCCGGTTGTCATACTGTGCCCCTTATGGATGATTTCTGTTACCCATACACCGTATCATAGATTGGTTGTGCGGTGTTGCCCAGACTTGACTCACAGGATAAATAACACCATAATGCCGCCATGTTCTCCGCCCCGATTTCTTCCAAAAAATCCCCCGTCATTGTTCTACAGGTCGTCCTGGTTGCTCTGATACTGTGGTATCTTTTTTGTCTCTTTGTCCCGCCCGGAAACGGTTCGACAGTCAAGAATATTTCATTCCCCCCCGGCAGCGGCATTCGGAAACTGGCCGGCGACCTGAAATCAGGCGGGATTATCCGCAGCAGTTGGCATTTTATTCTGGTTACGCGTTTGCGTGGACAGTCGCATCGCCTGAAGGCCGGAGATTACCGCTTTAACGACTCCATGACGCCGAATGTGATTTTGGAGAAGATCGTGAAGGGGGATGTGGATTTCAGGAAATTTTCCCTTCCGGAGGGGTATTCCATCTATCAGGCAGCGGAACTGCTGGAGCAGAAGGGGTACTTTAAAAAATCTGCATTTCTTGAAAAATGTGGCGATGCGGCGTTATTGAAGCGTCTCGGGGTGGGTGGGGCTACGGTGGAGGGGTATCTGTATCCGGCCACCTATAATCTGACCTTGGGTGGAAATGAAGAACAGCTGATCGGCCAGATGGTGGGGCAGTTCGATAAACGCTATGCCGAGGTGACTCGCTCGATTGGCGAAGGCTTCGGCCTGTCACGCCATGAGATCATTACTCTGGCCTCGCTCATTGAGAAAGAGGCGGTTTCCGCCGAAGAAAAACCATTGATTTCTTCCGTATTCCATAACCGCATGCGTATCGGCATGCCACTGCAGAGTGACCCCACCGCTGTCTATGGTGTCCGCGCCTTTTCCGGAAAGGTTACCAAGGCGGACATTGAACGCCCAACCCCGTATAATACCTACCGCATCAAAGGACTTCCTCCCGGTCCCATCGGCAATCCGGGGGCAGATGCCCTGCAGGCCGCCCTGAAACCTGCCTCTTCAAGCTATCTCTATTTTGTTGCCCGCCAGGATGGAACCCATCAGTTTTCACGAACGCTTGATGAGCATAACCGGGCAGTTTCTAAGTATCTCAGACATTGACCTTAATTAACGGTTAAGGAAAAATCGCGAAGTATCACATTGGGCGAGGGGGCTTGGCGGTCGGTTACCTGTACCTGCACGGCATAGGTTCCAACTGCCGAAGATAATTTTGTAAAAACACCCGATGCCGGATTGACTGTGAGCCAGGCTGGTTTAGTGGGCAACGCCCAGATATATCCGGCGCCAACAACACCACCATCCGCGTACAATGTGGCTGCATAGGCGCCCTTTGATTTTGCCTTGGGTAGTTCATTATTCAAAATTTTCAGTTTCCCCTGTGTCGTTCCGTAGCATCCCACCCGGTTTTTTAATTCCTCAAGCGTCACAACCCGTGACAGATCCGCCGTGGATAGGGTATTCAAGTTGCCGACGTACGGTCCGGACACTCCCGGAGTTGATGCGACCTGCTTGTCTTCGCCTCCCGAGATAATAACAAATGCTACGTTGGTCCCACCCTGAGTAATGCTGGTTGATGTTCTGCCACAGACACCGCCATTGGCAGCGGATGTCAGGTTGGCATCGTAGGCAAATACCAATGGTCGGCTCCAGGCATCGGTGTTTGCGCCGATAATCGAGGCGAAACCGGTGGCTGTGGCTGTGTTGTCGGGTATGCGATTGTTGGAAGCAGACCAACTGAAGATGACTTCAGCCTGCTTGTTGAGGGAAGCGGTTGTGTCGGTTGTCATGCTGCGTTGTATCGCCGGACCAAGTGCCATCATACCGGCACTGACCATGCTTGCTATGATCAGCATGAAGAAGATGAACGGCATCATTGTCATGCCGCTGCATGAGCGAGCGAAGGATAAAGACGGTTTAGGTGGAGGTGTTCTCATGGATCAGGGGTTGATCGTGATGACAAAAGTTTTTTGTGAGCAGTTATCACCCGGGGCGGCATTGTTGCAGGCCGGGCTAGTGGTAACACCGTCGTGATTATCCCGGACAACGGCAGTAATCTTGTACGATCCTGTGACAAGTCCGGCTGCGCGTGTAATGGTCAATGACGAGGAAGGGGCTGTGGCCCCCCAGGTGGCTTCGGTGGCGCCTGTCCAGCAGTTAGCATTCGTTATGCCGCCCGTAACGGTGAGGCCTGCCGGCAGGCCGCTTACACACCATTTGTAGGTTGGTGCGGCCGGCGGTGCGGCAAAGGAGACTCCACCGTCGGCCGATAAAACTGTCTGATAGCTGGTGGTGGTGCCATAGGGGAGCTCGTTGTTCAGTATTTTTAGTTGTGCCCCTTGACATCCGATCTTAGAGCGCAGTTCATCCAGCGTCACCCAACGCAGAATGTCACTTGAGTCCGGATCCTGGGTGATGGTTCCCGTAGCTCTGCCAGTTGCCGTTACAATGCCGTTGATCGCGGCGCCGTTGAGGGTGCCGTTAAGGGTTGATTGGGTTGTCGTGTCGTCCCCCTTGCTTACAATTACAAAGGCGACATTGCTGATGGTTGCGGCGGGATTAGCGGTTGTGAGTAGCAGAGGGGTCGTTTTACGGCCACAGATGGTGTCTTTTGTGGTGGCGGCCGCGGCCGGTGAAAGGTTGCTGTCGTAGAGGTAAATAAAACCTTGTCCCCAGGCATCGTTGGGGGCTTTTGCAACGGTTGGATATGCGACTAAATCCGGTAAGCGGTTATTGGATGCGGCCGATGCCATGACTGATTCAATGTTTGCTGACACGGATTCCCTGGTTTCATTGACTCTGACCCGGGTCTGTAGCGGGCCCATCATCCCCATTCCCATGCCAAGAATCAGCCCGACAATGATCAGAACTATTGCCAACTCGACAAGTGAGAATCCCTGATTGGATAAGAATGGTCGTGTATTCATGGCTGGGAATATACCATACATTCCGGTGAAGGGAAACAGGGCGTAGCTAAATTCTATTCTACGCTGCATATAAAAATCCCCCCATCAACCGTGATGGGGGGATTTTGTTAATTACGTGGTTGTTGCTTAAATTAAAGCGATTTGCAGAGCGTATACTGTGAGTCTTCGGAGTATGCAGCAGCGGCAGCAGCAGGTATGGTGTTTGCGCCCACAACTCCCAATGTCGCGCGGACAGAACCTGTGCCTGGAAGACCATCATCCAACTGGCGGTCAATCTGGGCAGCCAGTTTGCCAGGAACCTGGCTGGCACAGACAGACAAACCTGCCGGCATACCGGTAATGTTTGTTGTATTGTTAGCGATGCCGATCAATCCTTGTACGGCATTGGTAGGCAGTGCGGCAACGCCGGTATCTGCAGGGTTTCCTGTGATGAATCCGCCGGCCTTGAGGTGTTGCCAGAAACCGATTCCCTCAACAGCCGGGTTAAAAGTGTTGTTAGGAGCGTTGAGGAGTACACCATTAAAATTTCCTGCGCTAAGAACTGTGGCCCAGGCACTTCCACGAGCATTTAATGTTGCAATTGGTCCGTCATCACCCGGTGCTCTTTTGTAGCGGTCAAGGTAGCTATTGTAGGCAACCGAAACACTGTTCATGTCGGCCACCAGCTTTTTGGCCTTGGTGTTTTCAACCAGTTCCTGCCCTTTCAGTACGCCGCCCAGCAGGAGGCCGATGATTACCAGGACTATTGCCATCTCAACAAGGGTGAAACCACGCTGATTATTGATGATTAATTTGTTATTCACGAAAAAAACCTCCTGTGGAATAAATGATATTTCCTTATAAACTAATGAATGTCCAAGTACAAGAAATTTGAAAGATTGAGATTAAATCAGCTGTTGTCGGTCGAGGCTTGCTTGGCTTTAAGTTCGTTTTCGTATTTTCGTTTCCAGCGTTCAACCTCGTTTTCCAGAAAATCCTTGTCGCGCATGAGTCCTTCAACCTCGGCTATGATCCAGTCGATTTCGGTAGAAAGGGTATACCCCCTCTTTTTCCAGCGACGCTTAAAATCCTGAATATTCATTAAAAGCCTCCGCGACACGTTATTGCATGGCACCAGATATCTAATGGCAAATCTACCCGAAACAATTAGCAAAGAAGTACATCTGATGCAAGTGGATAGTTGCTATGCCGCCGAGATAGGAAAAACAGGCGGTTATATGAAAGTTTTTTTGAATAAATGCAGTTTCCATGGTAAAGCTATCCAATGCGTATGCTTGTATTACAAATACTTATTACCTGTTCGCTATGCTCTGTTGCCGATGCCTTCTGTTTTCAAGAAGCTGGAGCGGCGTACGGCCTTAATCCCTTCCTTCTGGAAAGCATTGCCCAAGTTGAATCCGGTATGCGCCAGAATGCCATTAATCGCAATAAAAACGGTACAATGGACATTGGGCTGATGCAGATCAATTCCTTCTGGATCTCCTCGGCCGGTTTTGATAAAGAGCTGCTTTTGAATGATGCTTGTTACAATGCCAAGGCCGGTGCCCGTATTCTTAAAGAGTGTATTGATCGTTTTGATTATTCGTGGAAGGCCGTCGGGTGCTATAACGCGGTCAGCGATTCAAAACGTAAGGGATATGCCTGGAAGGTGTACAAGCTTCTGGGGCGTGAAAAGTCTGCTACTCACAAATCCTCCCATGCTGATGCCGGTGGTTTAAAAAACAGAACAGTGAAAAAGGATAATACCCAGCTTGTTTTCTCCATTGACCACCAGGGTGGCATGGAGGGCCAGGTCCCATTTACGGAAAAAGGCGGAACTATATATGAGTAAACTGCTTAACCTGCTATCCAGTCGCAACCGCCCCGCAGAACCTGGTGAGGTGCCACCCGATTTGCGTCAGAAAGTTGCCAAAGAAAACAGTACGGTGGAAACCAGGAAAAAAGTTCTTGTGATTGTTGCCCTTGCCGTAGGAGCCGTGGTAATGGGGGTTTTCTTTGCTTCCTATTTCGAGAGTAAAGCCAGCAAATTGGTGAAAAAGCAGCCTATCCCAGCCACCGTTGCACCCTTGCCATCCGAGCCGGCCGTTGTTCAAGCCGCACCTTCATCCGCTAAAACTGCTCCACAACAGAGTGTTGTTACTGTCTCTGGCGGGGTGGCTGCTGAAAAAGCACCTGCTCCTGTTGCGACGGTGACTCCTGCAAAAAAGGTTTCAAAAAAAGTTGACCGGCATCCGCAGAAACCAAAAGCGTTATCCGCTGTTCGCCCCGTTGGAACGTCCATTCCTGCCTCACAGAGGGCATCACAGGAGTCGGACAGAAAAATCACACATGTTACGGATTTCAAAAAAACTCCTGTTGACGGGGTGGCACGTGATGTCAATCTGTTTGCTGCCGATTCTGCCGAAAAAGCGGGAGATTATTCCGAAGCTCTCAGACAGTACCAGCAGGCATTGATTAATGCCCCGGATAATGTCGTTATTATGAATAACATTGCAGGGTTGCATATCAGGCTGGGTTCATATTCAGCAGCCTTAAACGTTTTGGACAAGGCGCTGTCGCTTTCCCGCGACTATGTTCCGGCTTTGATCAACCGGGGAATCGCCAAGAATGGACTGGGAAATTCAGTTGAAGCCGCAGCCAGTTTCAGCAAAGCTCTTGAGCTGGCACCGGCAAGCCGGTCTGCCCTGTATAATCTGGCACTTTTTCGTGAACGGGGCGGGGATTTGGGTGAGGCGCAGCTGTTATATCGCCGTCTTGAAAAGACCGGTGATATCCAGGGCCTGGCGGGACTGGGACGGGTGTATGAAAAGCAGTCGAAGGTGACTGAAGCGGTGCGGGTGTATCGCGAGATACTGGCGCATCAGAATGTTCCTGCACCACTGCGGACAACAGCCCAGGACCGGTTACACCAGTTGGGGAATTGATACCGTACCGTTACGAGCGACGCAACAAGATGAACGTTGCAACTGTGACGGCAAGAATTACAACGAACAGGGTTGCGTAGGGAAGGCTATTTCGGATCCACGTTGTAAAGCCGGTAAGTATGTTGGTAGTACCGGAATCTTCCTGACTCATCGTGACATGCTGTTTTTGAACAACCGGACTGGATTTGAGGTAGGCCGTCATAATGGCCCGGGAGGTAATTACATTGATCATGCGCGGGATACCACTGGAGAGTCGGAAAATTTCATCACGCGCAGCGCTGTCAATCAGGGTAATGCTGGAGCCGGCCTTGAGCAGCCGTGTCGTAAGATAATCCACTGTTTCAGATGCGGATAGTCGTTTAAGCCTTGGACGAACCGTAATGCGCTGATTCAACTGTTTGAGCTGGCTTGATTTTGATTCGATAATTTCCTGAAGTTCCGGTTGTCCCACCAGAATAATCTGTAGCAATTTCTCTTTATCAGTTTCCATGTTAGACAGAAGACGCAGCTCCTCCATGGTCTCAAGGGGCAGATTCTGGGCTTCGTCAACAACGATCGCAACACGTTTTGAACCGGACGAGTTCTCCAGTAGGAAGTTCCTCAAGGCCTTGAGCATCTCATTCTTTCCAAAAAATGCCAGAATCCCCGATGGTTCCTCATAGGTAGAATCCACGTTAAAATCATCCAGTACGGCCAGGAGAAATTCTTCAGGTTCCAGGCGAGGTGTCAGAATCAGGGCGATTTCAGCCTGTCCCTTCCATTTCTCCAGAAAAATCTTTAACAGCGTTGTTTTTCCGGTGCCCGGTTCACCCGTCAGGAGACAGAAACCTTCCCGATGTTCCATGGTGTAATTGAGAGAATTGAGTGCAACGATGTGATCCTGCGACGGGTAGTAAAATTCCGGATCGGGCGTAATGCGAAACGGATCTTCTTTGAGTCCGTAAAATTCCAGGTAGTGATTCATTTGTTGGCCCCTTTGCCAACGGTTG
This sequence comes from uncultured Geobacteraceae bacterium, assembly GCA_942493195.1. GTDB lineage: Bacteria > Desulfobacterota > Desulfuromonadia > Geobacterales > Pseudopelobacteraceae > CAIPTY01. The sequence continues at coordinate 1,124,295 of OW818669.1, forward strand.
CCACGAGGTCGTAGATTGGCATCATCAGCCCCAGAATGATTACTGCGAAAATTGCGCCCACAACAATGATCACGAGTGGTTCAATAATTTTTCCGAGATTCTTTGAAAAATTGTCGAGCAGGCCCCGGTAATGCTCAGATAAAAATCCGAACTGATTGTCAAGTGTTCCGCTGTTTTCGCCGATGCTGACCATTCGAATAATCAGGATTGGATAAATTTTTTCTGCCTTAAGGCAGTCCGAAATAAATGCACCGTACAGCAATTCTTCCTTAACCCGTAGAATCGAGCGTTTATAGACCTCGTTACCGATAACATCGGCCACCATGTCAAAGGTTCTGTCAATGGTCATGCCGGAGCGGATGAGGATGCGCATCTGTTCGGTGAAGAGGGACATGGTTTTGTACAGCATGATGGTTTTATAAATCGGCAGCTTGAGTTTGACAAGGTCGACATAGTAACGTGAGGCCGGCTTACGGTTGAGATAGCTGATAATCAGTGAGCAGACTACCGGAAAAACGATGACAACATACCAATATTTCTGGGAGAGTGCACTGGATTTCATGAGGATGCGGGTAAGGAGCGGGAGCTTGACCCCCAGACCTTTCAGCGTATCAATCATTTTGGGCAGTACGTAGATCATCCAGAACATGAGTGCACCGATGGTCGATACAACGGCGAATATCGGGTAGATCAGAGCCTGCTTGATTGCTGCTGTTACTTCGGCTACTTTTTTTAAATGATCGGCGACATCCGCCAGACTTCCTTCAAACTGTCCGGTTTCCTCGCCAACCCTGACAAGACGGATAAATATATCAGGAAAGACGGCGCGGTGACGCTCGATGCCATCGGTGAAGCTTGAACCGCGTTCAATGTTTTGTTTTATGTCCAGCAGAATATCGGCAAAGGCGCGGTTCGGAGTCGTTTCTATGATATCCGACATGGCGGACATGATTGAAACTCCGGCGCGGAGCATAACGGAAAGGTTCTGGGCAAATTCAATTATCTCACTTTTTTTTACTCGACTGCCGGCGGTTAGTTTATTAAATGATGCCGTCAGGTTACTTCCTTGTCGCACCTCAACCGGATAGAGGCCCCCCTGTTCAAGCGTCGACGCGGCCGATTCCTCGCTTTCCGCCTCCATTACCCCCTTAATGGTTTCGCCGTCCACGGAGACGGCCGTATAATTATAATAATTCATCCTGCAACCCTTAGAACTTCATGGAGTGTCGTCAGTCCTTCGGCAGCCTTGCGGATGCCGTCGAATTTCAGGGGGACCATGCCATGTTTTACCGCAGTATTAAGCATGCTGATGGTTGATGCGCCCTCGAAGATCAATTCTCTAAAGGCATCATTCATCACCAGAAGTTCGCAGATGACTAAACGACCAGAATAGCCGGTCTGATTACAGGCCGGGCAGCCGGCACCTCGCATGGCGGTTATGTTGTCGGCATATCCGGCACTTTTGAAGATGGCAAGTTCTTCTTCATTTGGTGAGTATGGTTCACGGCAGTGAATACAGATTTTACGGACCAGTCTTTGGGCAAGGATGGCGAGAAGAGAAGATGAGAGCAGATATTTGTCGATGCCCAACTCAAGCAGTCGCGGGATGGATGTGACGGCATCGTTTGTATGTAGAGTCGAAAGTACGAGGTGCCCGGTGATGGAAGCACGAACCGCAATTGTGGCGGTGTCCGGGTCACGGATCTCTCCCAGCAGCATGACATCCGGGTCCTGGCGCATAAAGTTGCGAGAAGCCATTGCAAAGGTATAACCGGTTTTTTCGTTGACCTGGGTCTGCTTTACAAAGCTCATTTTGTATTCGACAGGATCCTCGACCGTTAACACGTTTCGCTCAAGCAGGTCGATTTCACGCATGGCGGCGTAAAGACTGGTCGTTTTACCGCTGCCGGTCGGTCCCGTTACAAGAATGATCCCATAGGACTTTTGAAACAGATCTTTGACCGCCTTGGCATTTTCCGGGTACATGCCGAGTGCGCCCAGTTTTATTAGGGAACTGGTACCTGAAAGTACTCGCAGTACGACATTCTCACCGTAAATTGTGGCAACAGTGGATACACGTACTTCGTATTTTTTGTTGATGAAATCAAAGGTAAAGGAGCCATCTTGGGGAAGTCGCTGCTCAGCGATATCCAGTTGCGAAAGAATTTTTATCCTGGAAACAATACCGTTATGAACGACTTTGGGGATGTAATGGCCATACTGAAGCACACCGTCAATCCTGTAGAAGATGTTAATTCCTTCAACAGCCGGTGAAATATGGATGTCAGTGGCCTTCTGGCGAATGCCGTCCATGATCACCAGGTCGGTCATATCCAGAAACATCTGGCCTGGCACGGCACCTGTCATCTCTTTGAGCGCGCGTATGGCTTCTTCAATTCGCTGCGGGACGGGGTTTTCGACGAAGTAGTAGGCTTTGTCAATCTGGTCATGAAAACTTTCCGAATCAACCATGTAGATTCGGGGAGGGTTGGATGTGATTCGGGTGACGGTGTCAACTGCAACGATATTACTCGGGTTGATAATGCCGATACCCAGTATACCATCTTTGATCTCCAACGGAATAAAGCCGGCTTTTTCTGCCATATCCTTGGAAACCATTTTAAGGGCGGCTTCCTGAATGATCCAATCATTCAGGTCGATGAATTCAATGCCGGCCTGTTCAGCAATTGCTTTGGTAAGCTCCTTTGCAGAAATGAAACCGAGCTTGACCAGTATGTTTCCTAGAATCTGACCGCTGACTTTTTGTTGGATGATGGCAATGCGGAGCTGCTTATCACTGAGTAGCCCCTTTGAAATCAACAGATCTCCTAAACGCAGTGCAACAGCCATTTCCTACTCCTTGCAGTATGTATATCTGTCTGGTGCGCCGGATTCCGGTCCCGATGCTTTCGACGTGAGACTGTTCAATTACAGTTTATCCTGGGAATCGGCACTTGGGCTTAGAAACGGTTGCAGTATTACAACAAGTTCTGAGCGTGTTTCCTCATTGTTGATGCGGGTGAAGAGTGTGCCAATCCAGGGAATATCTCCCAGAAATGGCACTTTCTCCGTATTCTTTTTATCCCGTTTGGAAATCAGACCGCCAATGACGACCATCTCACCACCTTTGACCTTGACCGTCGTGCTCAGCTCTCTCAAATCAACGGTGGGTATGGATAGAGAAACCAGATCTCCCGTGGCTGAGCCGATCTTCTTTTCGGTTAAATCCACGAGGTCGGAGATGATCGGTGTTATGGTCATGGAAATCTCCCCCTTGGCGTTGATATAGGGGACTATCCCGAGCAGCATACCGGACAGGATACTTCCGGTTTCCACGTTTACGGTGGTGGTGGGAGCGCTTCCGGCGGTCGTGGTTGTAGAGCTGGATACCTTTGATATATAACTGTTGCTCCTGCCGACAGTTAGCATGGCAGATTGCCCGTTCATGACACTGATACGCGGGTTCGAGAGGGTTTTTACATCCCCCTGGGTCTTCAGGGCCGACAGCAGGAGTTGGACATTACCGTCACTGTAGCCAAGCCGGAATGCACCGTTTTGCAATGCAGAGTTTGCAGCGTTGACCGTGTTGCCAAAACCGCCTGTCAAAGCACCGGTCGTATTAAACCACTTGATTCCCTGACTTTGCACAAAGTCCCAGTCAATGCCGAACTTCATGGTATCGGTCAGTTGCACCTCCACGATTCTTGCTTCCACGAGCACTTGCCTGCTCATAACCTTTTTAAGGGTATCAACGTAGTTGTCAACCATCAGCATGTTTCGGCGGTTGGCGGTGACGATTATGGTTCCGCTCTGACGATTGATTGTTACGTTTTGATCCGGTGAACTGCCTGTGTTTTGGGTATCAGGGGGTTTGATAACAGTCTTTTTGGTTTCCTCTACATTTAAGTTGCTGGCATTATTATATTTAGTGTTGCTGCCAAGTATGTTTTGCGCGACATGGTCCTGTTTCTGTTCAGTATTTGTGGTTGTGGTTATTGTTTGCTCTTTATTGGCCTTGATCATGTTTTTGAGCGAATCTTCCAGCGAAGTCCAGAAGTCAAAGGCTTTTCCATCGCTTTTTGCATCCTGGGAAACAGTTCCTTTCAGTCCGCTGGTTGCCGAACTTCCCAAGATGTCACCACCCACATCAATCTTGTAATTCTGAACCAGTGCCGGGTGCCCCAGTTCGAAAAATTTTGTCGTAACGGCCTCAACCACCAGCATGTTGTCGGTAATCGTATAAAAATAGTCGAGTGTCGCAAAGATCGAAGAAAGTGCATGTTCGCAGGTGACATTTTTCAATGTAAGGGTGATCGGTGTATCCATGTTGACGCCGCGGTTTATCGACAAATTTAGCCCGGTTGCTTCTGCAATCACATACAGAACATCACCAAGTGATGTGTTTCGGGCCGAAATACTGACTCGCTTTGTTTTAACGGGTGAGAGTTCTTCACTGACCGGAGAGAAGTCGGGAGTCGGCGGTCCCCCCGCTTTCGGTGCGGTGGTTTTCATCTCATCCACGTTTTGACGGATAAAGTCATTATTTGATTTTCCGGCTGGTGTCGTGGATTCTGATGCACCCGCAACGGATGCACACATCAGGCAGATAACCGCTGTCGCCACGTATCGGATTACTCTGTTTTTAGCCATACATCACCTTTTTTGCCTTTTAGGTGTATTTTGTTCTGTTCAATACTGCTTACTCGAAACGAGTTGAGATAGTCGCCTTCCTTGACAACCCGGTCATTTATTATCGCGAATTTCCTGTTTTCATTTACAAGAATCATTGAAACAGTGAACGCAGAGTCCGGATGAGTAACTTCAGATTTCACGTTTATTCCCTTACCTGAGGGGAGGAGTGATTCTAAGGCGACCGGTGGATAGGACGTTGCTGTGGATGCCTGCGGGGTCGACGGACGCACAGGACACTGCATGCCGGCAAAACTTTGTGGTGTTGGGCGGGCAACATTCGGCAGGACCGGCGTAAAGTTGATCAATGTCTTTTCGTGTGGGCGCAGTGGCGGCTTGAGGGACACGGTATTCCACAGAATCAGCGGGATAATCAGACCCGCAATGGGAATGCAAAGTAACGGAAGAATTTTGCGGTCAAATGTCATTTTGTCACCGCTCCATCACCTTTGCTCGGAGTGATGATGGTTCCTTCAATCGTATAGACAACAGCCCCTTTGGTTTCATTGTTTGAGATTATTGAAATCGTATTAGTAACCACATGAGGGAAAGATTTGCTTTGTAATTTGCTAAGGCCAGAAAGGAAATCGACGTAGTTAGTATCAACCATTTTGATTGTGAACGGGATAGTGGATACTTCAGGTTGATCCGATTTTGGTGAAACCGTCAGAATTGAGGCCGGGAAGATCTCGTTAATATCATCAACTCTGTTATACAGCAGTGCGTCGACGGTTTTTTTCTCATACTCGTGGGGTAGAAGCCCGTGGTATGCGCCTAAAGACTGCTTTAATCCGGCCGTTGCATCTCGCATTCTGACAGAATTCTGCTTTATTTTTTCAAAGTTCTTTGTTGTTTCCCCCGCATTCAATTCATATTTGGCGAGCAAAACCAAACCACACACGAGAACAGTAAAAACAGTCCCGGAAATGAGGAATCGTTTACGCCAAATGGTTATGAAAGCCTCTAAACCCATTATATTCAACCCTTGTACACTAGTTCCAGTGTGAATAGTTTTGTCGTGGGATCAAGTTTACTTGCAGTAATTTCAAATTTTTCTGTTGCGGTGATACCTGCCAATACTTCTTCAAATCGGGATTGCAGAGCAGTATAGGTAGTACCTGCCAGTTCACCCCTGATTTCTACGGCAAGCGTGATTTGGTCTTTTTGTTTCAGTATAACGTGGGATGTTTGTACACCCGGAATACTTAAGCAGCCCAAAGCCTTGAGAGCCACTTGTTGCTGTGACTGCGCAACAGCATCGTTATTGAAAGTAAGCATCACCGATGCATTGGTGAATTCGGTGCTTGCCTGGTTGTATTCCGCAAGAATCTGCTCATAGCCGTTTGCCTGTTTGCGATGTTTTGAAATCTCGTTGTGCAGCCCAATTATGGAGTACCCTTTGATCGCGGCCGCTATGACAATACAGATACAGAGGAACGACAGGATGTACGCTCCGTTTTTGAACAGATCCATTGAAAGCGACTGCGTACGGTAACTGATTGGTAGCAGATTACCTTTTGTAGGCGCGTTAAGGCAGAGCAGTGCTGATAGCGGTGTTATGTAATTTTCAAGAATGTCCGTCGGAACATTTTGAAGTATGGGGGGAATACCGTTTTTAATTGGTAGGGAAATCTCAGATGTTTCTGAAAGTAGGTCAGAATTCCCCGGTATGATCAATCCGGTAGGCTTCATGCGGAGTGTTTGAAAACAGTGATCGATGGTCATGTTGATATTCATCTCGTCAATTTCGTCAATTTCACGTGAATAAGACTGGATTGTACGGATGAAAAAAAGTTTTTTATGGGTGATGAGGGAAATTATTTTTTCGCCTTCTGCGTTACCAAGACACAAGATGGCATCTTTGGTCGTTTCAGGGCAGTTGATCACAAATTGTGAAAGGGCAAAGGCCGAATTATAGAGAAATTTTATACGTTTGCCATGCTTAGTAAATCTGCCGATGATATCTTCTATCTGGTTGTTGGCATACACAAAACAGACGATCCATTTTAGCGTCTTGCCGTCAACCAGAGAGTCTCCGATAATTTGATAAAAGAAAGAGTAATCTGAAAGATTGGGATGCAGTTTTTTAATTTCTTTATCAATGAGGATATCAAAAAATGAATCCTTGGCAGGGGGGAGGTAGATGATGTCCTGGTACAGCTCTTTTACGTTTGCGGTGACAATGAAATTTGTATCGGGGCACGTGACGAGAAATTGATCAAATTCATGCTCAGGTACCGTAGAGGCACTGAAAATGCGTAGTGAGCCCTTGCGGTAGTCCGAGGAAACTATCCTGGCAGAATTGAGGCCCAAGTCAATGGAAGTAATTTTTGACAATTCAGCTCCAAATTTCACTGTCGGTTGGATGGAAAAGGATTTCAGTGAAAAACCGTTAAGCCAAATAGTACAATGCACTATCGAGCAGGTTTATACCATTGATTAACCCCTATAATCAATGAGTTATTTCATTGGAACCGGCTGTTTGTTCACTCTTTTTTTGTTCTGTCGGGCAGTATTGGGTAATCTGAATGCTTGCTAATTTTGCAGGGGAGGTGTTGCCGGTACAATATCGATAACTGTGACCTCCGGAGGGGCCAGCAAGCGCATGGGTGGTCCCCATGTCCCACTTCCCCTAGAGACGTGAATTTTTGAATTACCGGGGGTGGTCGTTGTGCCGCAGGGGATTGGGAATTGCAGGCGAACCAGAATGTTAAACGGGAAAATCTGGCCCTGATGGACATGGCCGGAAAGTTGAAGGTCAAATCGGCCGTCACTGGATGCTGAAACCTGCGGGCGGTGCTTAAGCAATAGCTGGAAGTCTTTGTTCAGGTTGGATGCCATAAGTTCTGATTCCGTTGGGACCGCTTCGGGCAATCCCAGGCGTTTACGGGCCGGATCTTCTATCCCGGTCACCGTTATACCCTGAGAAAGTGAGGCAGACTGATTGCGAAGCACGGTGAAACCGGCTTTTTGAGTGTATTGGACAGCCTGATCAACTCCGGCGTAATACTCGTGATTTCCGAGGCATGCAAATTTTCCTGCACTGGTCGGTACGGCTGCAATCATGGCAGCCATCCTCTCAAAACGCCCCGACATTTCTTCTCTCGATAACCGACCGTCCATAATATCTCCCGTTGACACCAACAGGTCGGGGTGAGCCTTCTTAACGGTTTCAAGGAGGGATTCAAGCCTGGATTCCCTGAATAGAAGACCCAGGTGCACGTCCGAAATCTGCACAACCCTGATGCCAGTGGACGCTGGCGGAAGTTTGGAGGATTCAATTTTCAGGTAATCAGTCCGGATATGACGAGCTTCATACAGTGCATAGATGCTGACGGCTACAGTAGCCAGCAGCGCAATTTTGCAGCTGATTGAGGCAGTTGAAAGTTGACGGGATGTCTTGCCCCTCATTATAACCAACTGGTAAATGCCCCGCAGGAAGTCTATTACAAACAGGAGCGAGCAGAATATGAAGATTGCTCCCATCCAGATATATCCCGGCCAGGCAAGCCACAATGCTGCCGTGTCACGATTAGAGCTCTCGGCAAGACGTACCAGTAAGGGGGTAAAGGTGAAACCCACCATTATTCCAGCCAATGAATATGCAGATGACCGGTTTAGTGTGAAAGTCCGATAAAGTCTGATGAAGGCATAGGCATGGATGCCACCGTACAGCAGTATAAAGCTCAGAAAAAACCTGATCATCGGATGTGTTCTCTGACGCCACCAAACGTCAGGCGGTGGATAGGAGAGGGGCCCAAACGACGAATTGCCTCCAGGTGCAAGGCGCTTCCGTACCCTTTGTGGCCGGCAAAACCATATCCAGGGTATTGGCTGTCCAGAACTCTCATGAGACGGTCGCGTGTTACCTTGGCGATAATTGAGGCTGCAGCAATAGAGATGCTAAGGGAATCACCTTTTTTTATGGTTTTTTGGGAGATTGGCGATTCAATGGTGCTGATTCCATCAATCAAGATGCAATCAGGTGGCGGGGTTATTTGCGAAACGGCTTCAAGCATGGCGTACCGGGTTGCCTGAAGAATATTAATCCGGTCAATCATGTCAGGCGTTCCCATGCCGACCCCTACGGATACAGCCTGCCGCATGATAACGTCAAACAGTTGCTCCCGTTTATCCGGCGACAGTTTTTTGGAATCGTTGACCCCGTCAATCACTACGCCGGGTGGGAGTACGACAGCAGCAGCAACAACCGGGCCGGCCAGCGGCCCACGACCGGCTTCGTCGATACCGGCAATCCGCATGCATCCACGTCTTTGTTCGATGCGTTCAAATGAGAGCATGTCTAAAGGGGGATTTGAAAACAGTCCGGGCTGAGTCATAAATGGCCTCGAAATAAAAAAAGCCCCGCATTGCGGGGCTTTTTTGACTTAGGCAGTGGCGGCAACATACTTGCGCTCGCGAATACGAGCTGCCTTGCCGCGCAGTTTGCGCAGGTAGTAAAGTTTGGCACGACGAACGTGGCCGCGGGTTACTACTTCGATTTTCTCAAGGATTGGCGAGTGCAACGGGAAAACCCTCTCAACGCCAATGCCATTGGAGATTTTACGTACGGTAAATGATTCGCGGATTCCGCCGTTCTGCCGGCCGATTACAACGCCCTGAAAGGCCTGGATACGCTGTTTGTCACCCTCGACGATTTTAACGTGCACTTTAACGGTATCACCAACCTTGAAAGGGGTGATGTTCTTCTTCATCTGTTCAAATTCCAGTACATCAATAGTGTTCATTGTTTTTCTTCCTCCTCTATGTCTCTCTTTGTTACGAAATGTATGTTTCTACTGCAATCCTTTGAGTCGATCGAGCATAATGGCTGCCGCTGAGCGTACCGAAAGGTGATTATATGTACCAGCACCCGGTATAGGGGCGAGAATCAGATCTGCTGTTGCAAAACACTCCTCTGTTAGTCCCCAGCCGGTACCTAACACGAGAAGATACGGCTGCCGCGGGTCCATGAGCAGGTGTCTGCATTCCTGGAAACTGATACTGCCGTCACGACGGCTGGCCCCTGTTATAATGGTTCTGACCGGTTTATCAAAGCCGCTCTGAAAATCATCTACGGCGTTTCTGATGGTGTCGACAATTCTGACGATGTCTAGTGCTGTCTTGCGGTCGGGGTTGTAAGAGGCTCCCCAACCGTCTTTCCAGTGTCCTGCAATTCGTCCGGCCAGCGCCTGCTGGTCTTTGGAAGGAGTTACAATGTAGAATCGGTCAAGCCCGAATGTTTTGGATGACCGTGCTATATCGTGCAGATCCAGGTTTGTCAGAGCAGTTGTGACAACATCGTGCAGCTTGTTGTACACCGGATAGTGAACAAGTGCTAAAGCAAGATTAGCAACAGGTTGCAGCACAGTCACGCTCCAACTCCGCAAGGAGTTTTCGGTCTTCCTTGGTCATTGCCATGTCCGTTAAGAGATCAGGACGATACAGCATTGTATTTCGCAATGATTCTCGCCTACGCCATTTCCTGATTACTTCGTGGTTGCCTGACAGGAGTGCGTCTGGAACCTTCAAACCTCTGAACTCTGGAGGGCGAGTGTAATGGGGGTATTCAAGCAGTCCATCGCAGAAAGAGTCACCCGTGGCTGATTCGTTGTTTCCAAGTGCCTCCGGGATAAGTCGCGTAATGGCATCGACAATTGCCATGGCTGCGATTTCGCCCCCTGAAAGGACAACATCACCAATGGAAATGTCGTCCTGAATGCACAGTGTTCGTACCCGCTCATCAATCCCTTCGTAACGGCCGCACACGATGATCAATCCATCTCGACCCGCAAGTTCGCAGGCTACCTGATGGGTCAACCGTCGTCCCCGGGGAGATGTTATGACAACCGTAGAGTCGGGAGAAGTATTCTTTACCGACTCTATGCAGGCGGAGAGAGGTTCCACTTTCATGACCATTCCGGCCCCGCCCCCGTAAGGGGCATCATCAGTCACCTGATGCCGGTCTGTGGCCCAATCACGGATGTTGTGTATTGCAATGTCAATGAGCTGCTTTTCCCGTGCCCGTTTGATGATACTTTCATCAAACGGCCCGGAAAACATCCCGGGGAACAGGGTCAGAATGTCAAATTTCATAAGTCAAGCAGGCCTTCAATCGGTTCTATAACGAGTCGGCCACCTTTAATGTCAACCAGTTTTACAACATCGGCAATAGCTGGAATCAGGTATTCCCGATTGTTTCCTTGTACAACATAGATGTCGCTACTGCCGGTTTCAAAGATGTTCTTAATTTTTCCGATCTGCTCTCCATCGACTGTCATAACCGTCAGGCCGATCAAGTCATTCCAGTAATACTCATCTTCAGCTAGTACCGGCAGATCAGAGCGTTTAAGGCACAATTCACTTCCGATAAAGGGAGTTACCAGATTGATTTCATCAAAGTCTTTAAAACTGACGATGAATTTACCAGAATTGGCTTTGAATCCCTGGAGGACACACTGACGGTTAGTACCATCGGGTGCTTTCAAAATAACCGTACGCGCCTTACGCAAGCTTTCAGAGTTGCCAGAGTAAGAGTTCAGTTTCATCTGCCCTTTGATCCCGTGGGTACCAATTATTTTGCCAACCGGAATCAATTCTTCTGTATCACACATTATTCCACAATTTTGAGAATAGCCTTGTTGTTGCTCTTGGTTGACACGGCGTTGAGGATGGTGCGAATTGCTTTTGCGGTACGCCCTTCCTTGCCAATGATACGTCCCATATCTTCCTTGGCGACAGTCAGTTTGATGACCAGAGTATCTTCCTCCATCTCTTCAGTTGTCATAACCTTGGATGGGTCATCTACCAGTGACTTAGCGATGGTTTCAACAAGTGCTTTCATGGCGGTATCCTCTGCTCATTGTAGAATGACCGGCGGACCGGGATAGAATACAGATACTATGCCGTTGGTGCAGCTACTTTGTCCAGAATCCCTGCGTTCTTGAGAATCTGTCGTACAGTGTCGGTGGGTTGGGCGCCCTTATCAAGCCATGCAACGATTTTATCTGCATTTAATTTAATTGCGGCAGGATTTTTCGTCGGGTCGTAGGTGCCCATGTTTTCAATGAAACGGCCATCTCTGCGGCAGCGCTCGTCAGCTACTACAATTTGGTAAAAAGGTCTCTTCTTTGCGCCTGCACGGGCCAGTCTAATTTTTGTTGCCATTTGTAATTCCTCCTGGGTAATTCCTTGTGTTTTTAGTATAAAATCAGTTTGGTACAAACTCTTTTATCCGAAAGGCATCATGCCCTTTCCAAGCCCTCCCATTCCTTTGAGAAGACCCTTTGGGCCAAGTTTCTGCAGCTGTTTTACAACCTTTTGAGCTTCAGTAAAACGTTTCAGCAGCTGATTTATTTCCGGAACGGTAGTGCCGCTTCCTTTTGCAATTCGCAGACGACGGCTGCCATTGATTATAGAGTGATTGGCCCGCTCTGCCGGAGTCATGGAACGGATGATCGCCTCAATCCGCTTCATTTCCTTTTCACTTGGCTGGGCACCTTTCATCTGTTTCATCATTTTTCCCATGCCGGGGAGCATGCCCATGATCGATTCCAGAGACCCCATCTTCTTGATCTGCTGGAGTTGGGCAAGAAAATCTTCCAAATCAAACTGGTTTTTTTTGAGTTTTTGCTGGAGTTTCGCAGTTTCCTTTTCGTCAAAAATTGACTGGGCCTTTTCCACCAATGTCAGTACATCGCCCATCCCAAGAATACGGGAAACCAAACGATCAGGGTGGAACACCTCAAGTGCGTCAAGTTTTTCGCCCAAGCCCACAAACTTGATTGGTTTACCGGTGACAGCCTTGATCGAAAGTGCAGCACCACCTTTGGCATCACCATCAAGCTTTGTTAACACAACTCCGGTAATTTCAAGCCGCTCATTAAACCCGCCGGCGACATTGACCGCTTCCTGACCGGTCATAGCATCGGCAACGAAAAGGATTTCCAATGGTTGTGCTACAGCTTTTATCTCTGACAGTTCATTCATCAGATAATCATCAATCTGATGGCGTCCGGCTGTATCAAGAATGACGGTATCGTATCCGTTCAGTTCCGCAAAACGCATGGCAGCGGCACATATATCAACAGGCTTTTGGTCGGCGGTGGAGTCAAAAACATCCAATCCCAACTGTTTTCCCACGGTTTTCAGCTGTTCAATAGCAGCGGGGCGGTATACGTCCGCCGGCACCAGCAGCGGTCGTCGTTTTAGGGCTTTGATGTGTCTGCCCAACTTGCCGCAGGTCGTGGTTTTACCCGCACCTTGCAGGCCAACCATCATTATGGCTACCGGAGGTTTAGCCGCCAGATTCAGTTGATTGTCGCTACCGCCGCCCATGACGGAAATCAGTTCGTCGTGGACTATCCGAATGATCTGCTGTCCGGGAGAGAGGCTCTGCAGCACCTCTACGCCAACGGCTTTGATACGGACGCTTTCGACAAAGTCCTTAACTACCTTGAAGTTAACATCGGCTTCAAGTAGTGCCAAACGCACTTCGCGCAGGGCATCCTTGATGTTGTCCTCGGTCATTACCCCTTGACCGCGAAGCTTTTTAAAAACCGACTCAAGTTTTTCTGACAGATTGTCGAACATTACCGGATATATCGTTTCTCAAATCAAAATATCTACATAGTATCAACAGGTTTACGTAAAATTTTGTTTCGATGCGTGAACTGTCTTGCTAAAAGGGAATCACTATAAAGTATGCATTCGAAAACTGTCAAGAACTATTTGGATTCTTACAGCTTTGTCACCTGGCCGGCATTCATCATACTCTCGACGATTGTCAGCATATTTGTCGTAGAACCAACCCGCAATTTGTCTTTGAGTTTAAAATAATCCAGACAGAGCCCACAGGAGAATACTTCAGTTCCCATCCCGATTAATTTATCAAGGGCTTCAAGTACATCGGAACTTTCACAGGTCAGCAATACGCCTGAGTTGACAAAAAACATTTTCGATGGCAGTTCACTGGACTCCAGCAAGGTGTGTATGAAGTTTTTCATAAGGAGTTTGCCAAGCTCTTCGGGGCCATCGCCAAAACGGTCAGATGATACTATCAAAATATGTTCAATATTTTTTCTGATAGGATTGGAGGCCTCTTTTGTGTCTTGAACTTTTGATATGGTAAGTACCCAGCTTTCTCCGTTGAGTTGTTCCGCAACATTGAAACCACGGTTTTTGGAGAAACGGACAACGTTTTCATGTGGTGCGCCGCTGTCCAGAAGAACCTGAATTTCCCCGAACTCCTCAAGTGCTTTTTTGACATTGATTACCGGTGTCGGGCAAGCCTGGTTCCTGCAGTCAATCGTTTTCATTCCTGAGAGTCTCCCGTAAAGTTTTCTTCATTCTGGTATATCCCATTGATAAATCTGTTAACAAAGGCTGGCAGTAATTGTTCTTCTGCAAGTACCCGCATAACCTCAAATTTAATTCCTGGATTGATTCTCAGTGCCAAACCACAATCTGTCATTAATTGACGCGGTGCAGGAATAAGCAGGATCGGTAGCCCGCGTGCTTTAAGGACGTTTTCAGCCTTCATTACACGGTGAGCTGAATTGAATATCGCTAGAAAATCTCCTTCCTTGACCATGTGTCTATTCTCCATATGAAAACCTGTAAATTCATAAGCGGATTGACAAACTGTAGATGAGTTCCTACTATGCCGAAAAGGAGTTGAGTATGCAAGTCGTCTTCACGGTTGTCGGACTTGTTCTGCTGGCCGTTATCGTCAGCATCCCTTGCGGATATTGGCGTCAAAATTTTAAAAAATATTCTTTTATGTGGTTCCTACTTATTCACCTTCCCATTCCGCTGATTGTGCTACTGCGCGTTAAGGCTGGCTTGAGCTGGCATTATATTCCACTGACATTGGGTGGTTCGGTTGTCGGCCAGTTGATCGGTGGGAGATTGTATAGAAGGAGACAGTGAGGTGGCAAAGCGTTCCAGAATGCGGTTCCCTTTGCCACTCTGCGACGTTGTGCGTGCAGAGCTGAATTCTCTGGGGTTGGCTGATCGGCTCCGGGAGGCTGAAATCTGGCGTTTATGGCCTGAAGTTGTTGGTCAGGCGATTGCGTCGCGGGCTATGCCGCTTCGGATTATAAAAGGTGTTTTGACGGTTGTTGTCTCCAGCGGGCCCTGGAAGCAGGAACTTTCATTTCTTAAATCGACAATGATTGATAAGCTTAACTCCAGGTTAGGCGGTGAACTGGTCAGGGAGATCATTCTCAAGTCGGGAAAAGTGGCAGTAGATGCAACACTTTTTTCAACAACCACCGAAGACATTCCGCTCAAAAAAAGGCTGACCTCCCGTCAATTATCCTTTATTGAAGAGCAGTCAGCCGCAATATCTGATCCTGAAACCCGGGAAGCCTTTACTGCATTGATGAAAGCCAGCTTTACAACCCCCAGGAAACCCTGAAACTTTCTCTTCTCTATTTCTTGTGGCAGTCTTTACATGCCACGGGTCCGGCATTTTTCATGGCATGACATGTCTTGCACATCCTGTGTGCCGAATCTTTCTTGAATCCATCGATGCGACCAGGAACCTCATTGGCTTTTCGGTGACATTGCCTGCAATCACTTTTCTGATATTCCTGATGCGCCTTGTGAGGAAAGGAGACACCATTTTTGAAGTTAAGATTGGCTGGATTGTCTGCAGCAAAGCTGTGTGATGCTACGAGGAGAATTGCTGGAATTAGCCATTTCACGTTGTCTGCTCCGTTCAAAATGGGATTAAGCCGAATTATCCGGCTGCCATAGGTTTAAAATTAAATATATCCCACAATCTGCACGTAACATGCCAAATTCACAGCAGCTGGCTCCGCCGTTCATCCACGATATAAAGTCAATTCATTACTTTCCTGCAGATTTTTTTGTCTTTATCGGGCAGGTTTATTACTGAAATCACATTTTGTGGCAGTCTTTACATGCAGCCGGTCCTGCTTGACGTATGGCGTGACAGGTTTTGCACATTCTGTGGGCTACGTCCTTGCCGAATCCGGCAATTTTTCCATTCCCGACTTCCTTTTTATGACAATTTTTGCAGTCGCTTTTCATATAAGTCTGGTGGGCACGATGTGGGAAGGTTACACCGTTTTTTAAATACATTTTGTCTGGGCCGCTATTTGCGAAAGCAGTGGCTGCCAACAGTAAAATTGCAGGAACAAGGCATTTCATTAAGTTTCTCCTCAAATAGACTCATTTTTGCAACCTAGTTGCATCGGATACACGATGCAACGTGAAGCATTCAGATATGTCGAGCGGACGCTGGAGGTGTTTTGTCTACTCACTTTCAAACAGGACTTTTCGCTCGAAATCCATGGAATGAGTAAGGCGTTTGGCGTCTTCGATGGTAATTTTGTCCTGCTTGTAGAGATCCAGCAGGTGCATGTCCAGCGTTTGCATCTGGTACTGATTTGCGCCGTTTTCGATATGTTTTTCAATGTCGTCCAGACGGCCTTCGCGAATACAGGCCTGGATAGTTGTTGTTGCCCGCATGATTTCAACGACAGGAAGGATGTTTTCGCCGGATTTGTCTTTGATCAACCGTAGCGAAACGGTGGCGACCAGAATATCGGCAAGACGTTGCCGGACAATTTCCTGAGCTTCAGGAGGGAAGTGCCCGATTATCCTGTTGATTGTTGAGACGGCTCCATTGGTGTGCAGGGAAGAAAATACAAGGTGACCGGTTTCTGCAGCCTTTATACAGGCATCGATAGTTTCCTTGTCACGCATCTCGCCAACCATGATTACATCGGGATCCATCCGCAATGCTGCTTTGAGGGCAGCACTGAAGTTGTCGGTATCGATCCCTACTTCGCGCTGGATCACACAGCTTTTTTGGGACGTGAAGATGAACTCAATCGGGTCTTCGATGGTGATGATGTTATAGCTGTGATTTTCGTTGAGGTGGCGAAGCATGGAGGCCAGGGTGGTGGATTTGCCGTTGCCGGTCGGTCCGGTGACCAGTATCAGTCCGTTTGGGGCTTCAGCAATATCACTGAGAACAGCCGGTATGTTCAACTCCTGAAACGTACCGATGTGCGGAGGGATTGCGCGCATAACAATGCCATAATGTCCCTTTTGTCTGAAAATGCTGACGCGGAAACGGCCGCCGCTGGCCAAGGAATAGGAGGCGTCTGATTCTTTCAGGTCGTTGCTCAACTGGCGACCGTTGTGACCTAGCACTTCAGACGCAATCAACTCGGTGTCAGCTCCGGTTAAATTTGGCATTTTTGCCCTGATGAGCTGCCCTTTTGCCCTGAAGAAGGGAGGATTGTCTACTTCAAAATGGATGTCGGAAACCTGTTTCTGGAAGGCAATATCCAGAATTTGATGCAGTACGTTGATGTCCATAACAATCCTTTCGATATAAATGGCAGTACATTTAAGGGTGCTGGGTCAGTTTTTCGAACTTTTTCCAGTATTGCGCATTATCAAGAACCAACCCAGCGTGCCGGGCGGTAATTTCAAGATATTCAATCTGGACCGGTGTGGGAGGAGTCGCTCCAAAATCGGCATAGATTAACGCAATCACGCTTCCGAGCATAACAATCGGCAGTAAGAGTATTTTGGGACTGTACGGGGTGTCAATGGCCTTGTAAAGATAGGATTTAAGGTGTTCATCGGAACAAAGACCGTAATAGATACGCTGCCTTTTGATTGCATCCGTGAATACCGATGGGTGAGAAATCGGTATTTTGAATTTCAGTGGACCGGTGGGACCGGCACTTTTCTCTCCAGAGGTGCCGATACCTTTTTCTGCGATCAGTTCAGAACCCACGACAACAAATGTAACTGCGCGCTCGAAAAAATCAGAGGTGTAGCGAAGCAGTTCCCTGGCAATTTCTGGAGGTTCCCTAAGTGCCCCAAGAGTAAGGATGCATTCTTTGAGTTTGCGTGCCGCCTGACGGTCGGGTTGAGTAAATGATTTTTCAATGATTGAGCTGAATGATTGCAGAAAAAGTGACATTGACTCAACAAAAGTGTCGGCCTGCCCTTTTGGGTAGGGGCGCGGGAAAAGTGTTTCGGCTCCTTCTTCAAGGATGGAAACCGGGTAGGTATTTTCATCCAACAACGTGCTGAGTTGAAGGACAGATATCCGTGGATAGGTAGCTCGTTTTTTCTGGATAAGCGATTTTAATGACGCCAGGGTGTAATTAGTACCTACAAATTGCGGGTCGTCGAGTATCAATAGCGGTAACAGATCTCGGGAAAATGATTGTTCGATAATAAGATCAAGATTGTTTTCATCATTCGTTGTAAAAACCAGGTAACCCTTGTTTCTGCAGACTGTTTCAATGGCGTGCTTGAGAAACGGTTCTTGACTGAAAACAATCACGGCGAGTGGAAGGCGCCCGGCAATAGTACTTCCATCAGACTGAACGGGACTCGTTGAAATTTGGGACAGCAGAGAACAGAGCTTTTCCTGGCTGTCGCCTGAAAGAGTGCTCAACTCAGACGTGATGACCGAGCGGTGCTCATTGGTGGCGTCGTGATCTTTAAGGCCGATAAAAACATCCGGAACTTTTTTGGTGAGTGTATCCAGCGCTTCCAGTCCGAGCAGGTCTGCGGTCACGGTCTGGCGGTCATCAAACCCTACTGTTTTTTGAGTCTCATCGCTGTTTTCTTCAGATGCAAAAAAGAGGTTTTCAAGAGTCCCGTCGCGCATTTTTTCATCATAAATGCGGAGCGCGTCCATCAGGATAGCCTGAGCATTAAGAAGGATTTCCTGTTTCAGTGTATCGGGGAAATAGCGATATTCGTCACACGTCTCAGCACGATCAACATCCAGCGAGAAGGTTCCGCTGGTCCACGTCAGTACCTCGACGATGGTCATTTCAATCAGACTCTCCAGGCAGCTGTACGCTTTTTCAGCGGTGATAACACCTTTTTCAATCAAGGTGGCGATCAAGGGTTTGCGAGCCGCCCCGGACTGTCTTTGCTCCTGAAGAGCCTGATCCAGGCACTCCTGTGAAATATAATTCTTTTCCAGCAGTATGTGGCCGATACGGACACTATTGTTGAGGTGGTTCGCACTGGCAAAGTATCCGTCGCTGAATACCAGTTGGCTCTCTCCCTTGTGACTTTTCAAGGTGAGAGTGCCCGATTTCCTAGTAGAATGAATCAGCTGTATGACGTCAACTATCGGCAGATGCGCCAGATCTCCGGTGAAGGACATAATTGCGTATCCTTTCAGTTCATGGTGTCGTGCTGGTTTGCATCATGCTCGTGTCAATTGCCGGTACTTGATCCGGTGCGGGATCTCGGCCGCTGCCCCGAGTCGTTTCTTACGATCTTCTTCATACTCGGAATAATTCCCCTCAAACCAGACTGCCCGCGAATCCCCTTCAAAGGCCAGAATATGCGTGGCTATACGGTCCAGAAACCAGCGATCGTGACTGATGACCACCGCGCAGCCGCCGAAGTTTTCCAATGCCTCCTCCAATGCTCGCATGGTGTTTACATCCAGATCGTTGGTCGGCTCATCCAGCAGGATTACGTTGGCGCCGCTCTTCAGCATCTTTGCCAAATGGACGCGATTGCGTTCCCCACCGGAAAGGGCTCCGACCTTTTTCTGCTGGTCGCTACCGGAAAAGTTGAAACGGGAAACATACGCGCGGGAATTGACCGCCACCTTACCGAGCTGGACCATTTCCTGCCCTTCGGTGATCTCTTCCCAGATGGATTTGTTGGCGTTCAGGACATCGCGGCTTTGATCCACATACGCCAGTTGAACGGTATCGCCGATGCGGAACGAACCGGAGTCGGCCTGTTCCTGTCCGGTGATCATGCGGAAGAGGGTGGTTTTACCGGCGCCGTTGGGGCCGATGATCCCGACGATTCCCCCTCGCGGCAGGCGGAAATTCATCCCCTCGAACAGCAGACGATCGCCATATCCTTTGGCAACGTCACTGGCTTCAATGACAATATCACCCAGGCGCGGGCCGGCCGGGATGTAGATCTCCAGGTCCTTCGCATGTTTTTCTCCTGTGTCTGAAGCCAGTTCCTCGTAAGCGGTAATACGGGCCTGTGATTTTGCGTGGCGTCCCTTGGGGGACATTCTGATCCACTCCAGCTCACGTTGCAGCGTTTTCTGACGATCGCTTTCCTGCTTTTCCTCAACAGCCAGGCGGTTCTGCTTCTGCTCCAGCCAGGAAGAATAATTTCCTTTCCAGGGGATACCTTCGCCACGGTCCAGTTCCAAAATCCAGCCGGCCACGTTATCCAGGAAATAGCGGTCGTGGGTGACAGCGATAACCGTTCCTGGGTAGGAGTGCAGATGGTGTTCCAGCCAGGCGATTGTCTCGGCATCCAGGTGGTTGGTTGGTTCGTCCAGCAGCAGGATATCCGGTTTCTTAAGCAGTAGCCGGCACAGGGCCACACGGCGTTTTTCACCCCCGGAGAGCACTTTGATTGATGTTTCCCCTTCGGGGCAGCGCAGGGCATCCATAGCCATTTCAAGGCGGCTATCCAGGTCCCAGGCATCCATGTGGTCCAGTTTTTCCTGCAGTTCAGCCTGGCGCTCACACAGTTTTTCGAAGTCGGCATCCGGTTCAGAAAATTTGTCGGTGATAGCGTTGAACTCGGCGAGCAGATCGACGGTTTCCTGTACGCCCTCCTCAACGATCTGGCGTACTGTTTTGTTTTCATCCAACTGCGGTTCCTGCTCCAGATATCCGACGGTATACCCTTGGGAAAGCACTGCCTGACCATTGAAATCCTTGTCAACGCCGGCCATAATTCGAAGCAGCGATGATTTTCCAGAGCCGTTCAAGCCCAGTACGCCTATCTTGGCGCCGTAGAAATAGGAAAGTGAAATGTCTTTGATAACCGGTTTTTTGTCATAAAATTTACTGACCCGCATCATTGAATAAATTATTTTGTTTGGTTCGATTGCCACGCACACCCTCCTGCTCATTAAGTAGATTCATCTTTTTACACGTCCACGGAAGTAACTGTCAATCGCTTTAGAAAAAACCATTCAACTGATTTCCTTGACAAACAGGACTAAATCGGTATTATTTACTCAGCCTACATTCAATTCAATCGCATATAAAGGAGACACCCATGAGTATCGATATCCAAGAGGCCATCAAACGCTCCATCCAGACCGAAAAGAATGCCATGAATTTTTACCAGCTGGGTTCCGAGCAGATGAAAAATCAAGACGCACGTAAAACATTTGAGGTACTGGCCCGTGAGGAACGTGAGCATGCCGGCCAGTTTTACAAGATTTATACCGCTGGAGATATCCCTTCCCTTGAGGATTTTCTTAACTCACCCTTTGATAACGAATCTAGCTGGATCGCCTCTATCTCTCGCCTGGTCGACAGTGACTTTACGGAGCAGAAGGCCCTCGAACTGGCCATGGATCGCGAGAAAAACCTTGAGGCTGCACTTCTGGAGACGGCAGCCAAGATATCAGACGCTGCTGTCAAGGCTGTCTTCGAACTGAATGCCAAAGAAACCCATAACCATTACCTTATGATCGAGTCCGAATATGCACGCCTGATGGGGATGGTGCATGAATCCGACATGGATACCTACGTCAGGGAATAGTGTCGTACCGGAAATATCAATTTGTATGAAGGCCCTCTGCCCAACCGGCGGGGGGCTTTATTTTTTGCACTTCCACATGTAAATGGTCTGGTCTGAATCTGGTCGTTGGTATATAGTAACCTGCTTGAAAACTACAGTAAGCACCGAGCGGAGCAGCGGATGAATTTCATATCTCAAATCACAGTTTGCTGTGTCGTAGTACTGTGTACCGCATGTGTGGGCGGCTGCAGCAAAAAAGCCGAAAAGCCGCGTCCCAGACCGGCAGCCCTGGTGGTTACCACCACATCGTCACAGCGGGATGTTCCGCTGCTGCTGAAGGCAATCGGAACCATGGAAGCCTCGGAAAGCGTCACGATCAAGACCCAGATCAATGGGGAGATCACCCGCGTGGCATTCCGTGAAGGGCAGGAGGTGCAGAAGGGCGCCTTGCTTTTTCAACTTGATCCCAGGGTGTATCTGGCATCCGTAAAAAAGGCGGAGGCCTCGCTGGCCCGTAATCGAGCAGTGATGGAAAATGCCCGTAAGGATTATGAACGTTATTCCCAACTGGTAAGAGACGGGATTGTTACTCAGGAACAGGCCGAAGGGTATCGTACCCGATCAGATTCAGCTGCAGCAGATATGGCTGCCGATCAGGCCAATCTTGAAAACGCACGGGCTCAACTGGCGTATTGCACCATAACAGCTCCCATCAGCGGCACCCTGGGGGCTTTAGCCGTAGATCGGGGCAATGTTGTAAAAGCTAACGAAACGGCGCTGGTGACCATCAACAAAATTTCCCCTCTGCATGTCAGTTTCACCATTCCGGAGAAGGATTTTCCGGAAGTCATGCGCCAGCTGTCTGCGGGGAAAATATCGGTAGAAGCCGAGGTGCCGGGTATCGGCGGAGTCAGGGAGAAGGGGAGTCTTTCGTTCGTTGACAATACGGTGGACTCGTCCACCGGGACAATCAGGCTCAAAGGGAGCTTTGAAAATCGCCAGAAACGTCTCTGGCCCGGCCAGTTCGTCAATCTGTCCATAATTCTTGCTGTCAAGAAGGATGCGGTGGTTGTTCCCAGTCAGGCACTGCAGACCGGACAGAAGGGGCCTTACGTTTACGTGGTCAAGTCTGACCTGACGGCCGAGCTTCGGCCGGTTGTGACCGGCACCTCCATTGACGGCGTCACGCAGATAGAGCAGGGGCTCAAGGCTGGTGAGCAAATTGTTATCGATGGTCAGATGCGCGTTATTCCCGGATCGAAGGTTGAGGTCATGCGACCTGACAAGCCTGCTCTGAAATCCGCAGTACCAGATAAATCTGCTCCGACGGGAAAAAGCGGTACATGAACCTTTCGGCACTTTTCATAAAACGTCCGATCATGACCAGCCTGATCATGCTGGCGGTGATGATCTTCGGTCTGTTCTCCTATCGCCTGCTGCCGGTCAATGACCTTCCCAAGGTGGATTTTCCGACCATCCAGGTGCGGGCCGACCTGCCGGGCGCCAATCCTGAGACCATGGCCAGTGCCGTGGCTACCCCGCTGGAGCGCCAGTTCTCGACCATCGCCGGCCTGGACTCCATGAGTTCCACCAATGGCCAGGGTATCTCGGTCATTGTCCTCAAATTTGCCATCGAGAAAGACATTGACGCGGCCGCTCAGGACGTGCAGTCAGCCATCTCCAAGGCGGCCCGCCAATTGCCGGCGGACATGCCGACTCCACCTTCCTATCAGAAGGTCAACCCGGCCGATCAGGCGGTGCTTTACCTGGCCCTCAGCTCGCCGACCCTGCCGCTGTCCGACATTAACGAGTTTGCTGACACCATAATCGCTCCGCGCATCTCCATGATCAACGGTGTGGCCCAGGTGCTGGTGTTCGGATCCCAGAAGTATGCCGTCCGGGTCCAGCTGGATCCCAAGGCGCTGACCAGCCGCATGATCGGCCTGGACGAGGTTCAGGACGCACTGCAGAAGGGTAACGTCAATCTCCCCACCGGCGGGCTGCAGGGCAACAAGCAGGCCTTTACCATTCTGGCCACCGGGCAGCTCTACAATGCCGAGGCTTTCAAATCGCTGATCGTGGCCTATCGCGGCGGGGCTCCGGTCCGCCTGCAGGATATCGCCACGGTGGTCGACAGCGTCGAAAATGACAAGGTTGCCGCCTGGTTCAACATCAAAGGTAAATCAACCCGGGCCATCGTTCTGGCCGTTCAACGCCAGCCGGGCACCAACACAATCGAGGTGGTTGACAGCATCAAGCAGCAGATCCCCAGTTTCCGCAGTCAACTGCCCGGCTCGGTCGAGCTGGACACGCTGTTCGACCGCACCGAAACGATCCGTGAATCGGTGGCGGATGTGAAATTCACTCTGCTCCTGACCATCGCCCTGGTCATCCTGGTGATCTTCCTCTTCCTGCGCAATCTCTCGGCCACGATCATTCCCAGTCTGGCGCTGCCGCTCTCGATTATCGGTACTTTTGCGGTCATGTATGCTCTGGTTTTCTCGATCAACAACATCACCCTGATGGCCCTGACCCTCTCGGTCGGTTTCGTGGTGGACGACGCCATTGTAATGCTGGAGAACATCGTGCGCCACATGGAACATGGCGAGACGCCCATGGAAGCCGCACACAAGGGCTCGAGGGAGATCGGCTTCACGATCATCTCCATGACCATCTCGCTGGTGGCGGTTTTCATCCCGGTCCTCTTCATGGCCGGTATGCTGGGCAGGATGCTGCACGAGTTTGCCGTGACCATCACCTTTGCCATCCTTATCTCCGGTGTTGTGTCGCTGACCCTGACCCCCATGCTCTGCAGTCGTTTCCTAAAGGCCCCGGGAGGGCAGAAACACGGCAGGCTGTACAATGTCATGGAACGCTTCTTCAATGGCTTGCTGCAGATGTACGAGCGATCGCTGACCAAGGTGCTTCGCTATCGGCGCGCGACCGTGGCAGTCACACTGCTTATGGCAGCAGTCACCGCAGTACTGTTCTGGAAAATGCCCATGGGATTGCTGCCATCCGATGACATTGGAGCTATCAACGCCACCACTGAAGGGGCCCAGGGGATTTCCTTCGAAGAATTGAAGATCCAGCAGCAGAAGCTGGTGGATATCGTGCTCCAGGAACCGAATATCGAAGCCTTCATGTCGTCCGTTGGGGCCACCGGGAGCCGGGTCGGCGGCAACAGTGGATCCATGTTTATCAAGCTTAAGCCGCGCCATGAACGGACGCTGAACGCCGATCAGATCATCCAGAAGCTGCGCCCCAAGGTCATGGCGGTGCCGGGCATTATGATGTTCATGCAGAATCCGCCCCCTATCAGGCTTGAGGCGACCCAGTCCAAGGCCCAGTACCAGTTTGTGCTCCAAAGTCCGGAGACAAAGGAACTGTATCAGGAGGCGGCCGCTTTTGAGACGAAGTTGCGCGGTCTGGCGCTCTTGCAGGATGTGACCAGTGATCTGCAAATGAAGAACCCGCAGGTGACCCTGGATATTGACCGCAACAGGGCCGCAGTCCTCGGCGTCAGCGTCGAGCAGATCCAGGACACCCTCTACTCGGCCTACGGATCGCGCCAGGCTACTACTATCTACTCCCCCACCAACCAGTACCGGGTGATCATGGAGCTGGAACCGCGCTATCAGCTCGACCCGGCCGCTCTGGGGCTGCTGTATGTCCGTTCAAACAGCGGTCAACTGGTACCGCTCGCTTCTTTGGGAACGATCAGGAAGAGCCTGGGGCCGCTGTCGGTCAACCATCTCGGTCAGATTACCTCCGTGACGATCTCCTTCAACCTCAAACCGGATGTCCCCCTGGGTGATGCGGTAGCCGCCG
Source organism: uncultured Geobacteraceae bacterium (assembly GCA_942493195.1). Classification (GTDB taxonomy): domain Bacteria; phylum Desulfobacterota; class Desulfuromonadia; order Geobacterales; family Pseudopelobacteraceae; genus CAIPTY01. The sequence goes on from OW818669.1 coordinate 1,149,357, forward strand.
TCGAAAAGGAGGCCGCGTCCCTCCCTGCTTCCATTACGACCGGCTTTCAGGGGACGGCGCAGGTATACAAAGCCTCCACCAAGGGACTGGCGCTGCTGCTGGTCATTGCCATTCTGGTGATCTATATCGTGCTCGGCATCCTTTATGAAAGCTACATCCATCCGCTGACGATCCTCTCCGGCCTGCCATCGGCCGGTTTCGGGGCCCTGATCACCCTGCTGATCTTCGGCAAGGACCTCAACCTGTACTCCTTCGTCGGCATCATCATGCTGGTGGGAATCGTTAAGAAGAATGCCATTATGATGATCGACTTTGCCCTGGATGCCCAGCGCAATGAAGGGAAGACACCCATGGATGCCATCTACCAGGGGTGCCTGGTCCGTTTCCGCCCGATTATGATGACCACCATGGCGGCCCTGATGGGTACACTGCCGATTGCCATCGGCTTCGGCGCCGGGGCTGATTCACGCCGCAGTCTTGGTCTGGCCGTGGTTGGTGGCTTGTTGGTGTCACAGCTGCTGACGCTCTATATCACTCCGGTTGTGTACTACTATATGGACCGGCTTCAGAAATGGACCATGCTGCGTTTTAAAAAGTCTCAATAAATTCGGATGCCCGCCGATAAAGAAGTGTGGCGGCGAATGTCGAATGAATTACCGTTGGGGAGTGTAGCGTGGCGAGTCAGTCAGTCAAAACCGTAAAAATACCGAGCGATATTGAATTCCGGGTGATCGGCAACGCCTTCGGCCTGCTGATCTCGTGTGCCGGCCTGTTGGGCGGTACCATGCTACGTCAACGCAGTTTTGAATACTGGATGGATGATCTTGTTCCCTTGTTGTTTGCCGGCTACATGGCCTTCCGGCTGTTTCGAAACTTTTTATCGACTCTGACCCTTTATGAGGATGCACCACCGTTACGTCGAGCCGCGCCCCAACGGGTGCAGCAGGAGCAGGAAATCATGGCCCAACTTCCCCATGTGCCGAAATATACCGCCGAGCAGGTAGTGGAAGAGGTGGCACGCAGGATTGAATCACAGAAGGCCGACGCAATGAAGAAGAACAAGATGATGAATTGATAATGCGGCAATAAAGGGCTTATGTCAGAACCGAAAAAACTTACGCTTGAAAATTGTGCCCGCCTGTTGCATAAGCGTGGGCTGCTCTCATCTGAACAGCTTACCGATATCCTGGCCCGTGGCAAGAGTCAGGAAAGCCGGCTCTATGCCATTCATCAATCGGGCGGTTCCCGTAGGATTCAATCGGGCCTGGCCGATATCATCTCTCCTGCCGAAGTAATTGCGTCATTCAATCTCGAACTGCCGGGAACAACCGGCAAATTTTTGACTGAAGATGTGGTGACCGAGGCGATTGCCACAGCCGTTGGATTGCCGTATCTGAAAATCGATCCTCTCAAGCTTGACCTGGAGGTGGTCACCTCCCATATTCCCCGCCCGTTTGCACTCAAGAACCTGATCGTGGCCGTTGCCCAGAGTGGTAGTGCCATTACGGTCGCTGTTGCCGATCCGTTCAATGAAGCTATCATCAAAGAGCTGGCCGAGGCCCGCAAGATAGAAATCGAGCGGGTACTCAGCTCTAAGAGTGACATCCTCAAGATACTGAGAGAATTTTACGGGTTTCGCGCATCAGTCATGGCCGCCGAAGCGGAATCCAGTTCAAATATCGATCTGGGTAATCTGGAACAGCTCTTTAAGATGAAGGGGCACCAGGAAATCGAAAACAATGACAAGCACGTCATTTCTGCTGTGGATTTTCTGCTGCACTACGCCTTCGATCAGCACGCCAGTGATATTCACATCGAGCCCAAGCGTGACAAGGGGTTGATTCGTTTTCGGATCGATGGCGTTATGCATAATATCCACATCATTCCCAAGCCGCTGCATGCCCCGATTGTATCCCGTATTAAGCTGCTTTCCCGTATGGACCTGGCCGAAAAGCGGCGACCACAGGATGGCCGCATCAAGGCCAACTTCAACAACAAGGATATCGAGCTGCGTATATCCACGGTTCCGGTGGCCTTCGGCGAAAAGGTGGTCATCAGGATTTTTGATCCCGATATTTTGCTGCAGGATCTGGACTGCATGGGGTTCTATCCCCGCGAGATGACCCTGTACAACTCCTTTATCAGCCGGCCGAACGGCATCATCCTGGTAACCGGCCCGACCGGCAGCGGCAAGACCACCACGCTGTATTCCACGCTGCGGTCATTATCATCGCCCGAGGTCAACATCATCACTGTCGAAGATCCGATAGAGATGGTTATGGAGGAATTTAACCAGATCGGCGTCCAGCAGAATATCGGTGTGGGTTTCGACTCGATTTTACGCAACATTCTGCGTCAGGACCCGGACATCATTATGATTGGTGAAATTCGCGACAAAGAGACGGCAGAAAACGCCGTCCAGGCTGCATTAACCGGTCATCTGGTGCTCTCCACGCTGCACACCAACGACTCGGCTTCGGCCGTGATCCGCCTGCTGGATCTGGGGGTGCCGCCGTTCCTGATTTCAGCCACAGTGATCGGAATCATTGCCCAGCGTCTGGTGCGTAAGATCTGCCCCCATTGCAAAAAGATGCGTGAATTGTCACGGGAGGAACGTGACTACCTGCAGATCGGGAAAAAGTCCCACGTGGTCTGGGAGGGAGAGGGGTGCAAGGAGTGTCGTGGTACCGGCTACAAGGGGCGCACCGGCATTTTCGAGGTGCTTGATATGAGTGACTCTATCAAGTCCATGATCACCTCCTCGGTAGAACTGGCGGATCTGCTTGCTGCGGCGAAAGAACATGGCATGGAAACGCTCCGATCCGTTGCGATTCGCAAGATGCTGGAAGGCGCCACGACCTATGAAGAGGTCATCTCTATGACCGGTTAGACCTTTTGAAATCTGATATAAACGCTCAAAAAACCGCCGGGAGTCCGACGGTTTTTGTGTTTAATGCCCTCGTTTTTTCATTTTGGTCCAGGATTGTTAACACGGTTTTTGCGCAAGGTTGACAATCCGCGAAACAGTGTGATATCGAGTATGGCGGAGGTAGTACATGGCTATTCGAACATTTATTCAGAACAGTGCCGACAGGATTATAGCGGGGGGGACCCTGACCCCCGGGGATGCCTTGCGGCTCACCATGGCTGAAGGCGCAGATCTGCATCTGCTTTTTGCGGAGGCGTCCCGGATTCGAGAACAGTTCAAGGGGTCGGCCGTATCACTCTGTTCAATCATCAACGCCAAATCAGGGCGATGTCCGGAAAATTGCGCCTTCTGTGCCCAATCGGCGTTTCATACCACCAATACCCAGGTGTATCCGCTTGTGGACGAAGAGGAAATCGTGCGCTGTGCCAAGAGTGCCGAGCAGAACGGCGCCCGCTGTTATGGCATTATTACCAGTGGAACCGGTATCCAGCCAGGTGCCGAACTGGAAAAAATCTGTCGGGCCGTACGGCGCATCAAGGATGAAACCGGGATTGATCCATCCTGCTCGCTGGGAATTCTGGACGTTGCCACTGCTCAACAGCTCAAAGATGCCGGCATGGTTACCTATCACCACAACCTGGAAACCTCCCGCAGCTTTTTCCCCAGCATCTGCACGACCCATGATTATGAAGACGATGTGGAAACGGTCCGGTCGGTTAAACAGGTCGGCCTGAGGGTCTGCTGCGGCGGTATTTTTGGACTGGGCGAGGGCTTCGAACATCGTATCGAGATGGCGGAAACGCTGCGTGAGTTGGATGTGGATACCGTACCGATCAACTTCCTTAATCCGGTTGAAGGGACCCGCCTGGCGGATGCCTGCTTTCTGACCCCCATGGAGTGTCTCAAGATCATTGCGATCTATCGATTCATGCTTCCGGGTAAGGATCTGACCGTCTGCGGCGGCCGCGAGAAAAACCTGCGGGAACTGCAGTCCTGGATATTCTTGGCCGGCGCCAGCGGCATGATGACCGGCAACTACCTTACCACTCCCGGACGCGACCCCCAGCAGGACCAACTGATGCTGAAGGATCTGGATATGACGGTCGGGGTATGCTCATGACCAGAGGCATATTCGTTACCGGTACGGACACCGGGGTCGGGAAAACCGTCGTGTCAGCCACACTGGCACGGCTGCTGCGCGTACGCGGCCTCAGGGTCGGGGTTATGAAGCCGGTTACCAGCGGTTGTCGCGAGGAGGACGGGCGTTTGGTTTCCGATGATGCCCAGTTGCTGTGCCTGGCTTCAGGAGTTGCATATAGCGATGATGTTGCACCATATTGCCTGAAGGAGCCTCTGGCACCTGCAGAAGCGGCCAAGCTGGATGGGGTGCGTATCGATTTCAACCGGATTCGGGAGTCATTCGAGCGACTGTCTGCCTCCTGCGATTTCGTGATCGTCGAAGGTGCCGGGGGACTAATGGTACCGCTTGCCGGCGGCATGCTGGTGGCCGATCTGGCCCAGCAGCTGCAGTTGCCGCTACTGGTGGTGGCGCGCCCCGGCCTGGGCACCATTAATCATACGGTACTGACCTGTTTTGCAGCCCGCCAGATGGAGCTTTCGCTCGCCGGTGTGATCATCAACAACTATCCGGCTTCACCAGGACTGGCCGAGCGCAGTGCCCCCCATCATATCGGATCACTGTGTGGAGCACCGGTACTGGGAATCTGGCCGCATCGTGACGACCTGGATGAGCTGGAGGTTGTGGACGGACTGGCTGATTGGCTGGATGGACAGGCGGAAACGGACATCGTTTTGCGGGAGCTGGGTGTCTGATGGAATATACGACCGAGCAGCTGCAGGAGCTGGACAAGCGGCATGTCTGGCACCCCTTTACCCAGATGCAGGATTGGGAGCGGGAGGCCCCGTTGGTAATTACCCGCGGCGAGGGGAGCTGGCTGATTGACAACGATGGCAACCGCTATCTGGACGGGGTCGCCTCCATGTGGACCAATGTGCATGGTCACTGCCGACGGGAACTGAACGAGGCCCTCAAGTCCCAGGTGGATCGTCTGGAGCATTCTACCCTGCTGGGGCTGGCCAGTGAGCAGAGTATCCTGCTGGCTGAACGACTGGCACGGATTACACCGGAAGGCCTGGATCGCTTCTTTTATTCTGACAACGGGTCGACAGCCATGGAAGTGGCGGTGAAGATGGCCTATCAGTATCAGGTTCACCGCGGCCACCCCGAGCGAAATCGATTCATCTGTTTCACGCACGCCTACCATGGCGACACTCTGGGGGCCGTCAGTGTCGGTGCCATAGAAATCTATCATGCCGTATTCAAGCCGCTGTTGTTTGATTCCTTCCAGGCACCGGCTCCCTACTGCTATCGCTGCACGTTCGGCTGTAGCGGACCGGAAACCTGCGGATTCAAATGTCTGGATGAACTGGGACGTTTGCTTGAACAGCACGGTGCCAGCTGTGCCGGACTGGTAATTGAGCCGATGCTGCAGGGTGCCGGCGGCATGATTGTTCAGCCGGCCGGGTTTCTCAAGCGCGTCCGGGAGCTGTGCAGCCGCTATGGCGTGCTGATGATTACCGACGAGGTTGCCACCGGTTTCGGTCGCACCGGACGAATGTTCGCCTGCCAGCATGAGGATGTGATACCGGATATCATGGCTCTGTCCAAAGGGATTGCTGCCGGCTATCTTCCGCTTGCAGTTACCGTAGCCTCACAGGAGGTTTACAGCGCTTTCCTGGGTGGCTATGCAGAGTTGAAGACCTTCTTCCATGGGCATACCTTTACCGGTAACCCATTGGCCTGTGCGGTTGCTCTGAAGAGCCTGGAGCTGTTTGAAAGCGACAATCTGCTGGAGGTGCTGCAACCCCGGATTACACGCATGGCGGAGCGTCTCAAGGAATTTGAAGAGATCACGCATGTGGGTAATGTACGCCAGTGCGGTCTGGCAGCCGGAATCGAGCTGGTGGCGGACAAGTCCGGAAAGACGCCGTATCCCTGGGAACAGAAGGTTGGCATCCGTGTCTGTATGGAGGCCCGCAAACTCGGGATTTTCTCCCGTCCGTTGGGTAACACGGTTGTTGTCTTTCCCCTGTTGTCCATTTCAGCTGATGAACTGGAACTGTTACTGGACGGGTTGGAACGGGCGATTAAAGTCATAACCTCAGAATGAAACAACAAAGCCTCTGTCGCGTGACAGGGGCTTTGTTGTTTGGAGAGAACCCGGCTACTTTCTGATTGCAATTCATATCATTTGTCGATTTAATGGAGTCTTTCGTATTTTAGTTGAAACGCCTTGGGTTGAGCAGTCCGCAGTGTTGATGGATTTTCAGAAGGAAGTATGTGACGTCTCTGTACCCATAGGCCATTCGTTTTAAGCGTTTGATTTTGTTGTTGATCCCTTCTGATATTGCTGAGGTGATCCGACGTACAAAGAAGTTCAGGATATAGTGCCGCTTGCGAAAGAGCTTCAGAGCCAGTTCCCTGAATGGGGCAAGGTCTGAGCGAAGTGCTTCGCCGATCCAGGCTCGCAGTGCAGGCTGAGTGTCCTTCTTTTCTCGGTATTCGTAGATTGTTGCAAACTGCTCTTTGAGAAGCATGGCCTTATAGACTGGCTCGTTTAGCTGTTCCAGACGTTTAAGCACGTCGGTTTTTTTCCGAGATGGCTTATTACGAAAGAGAATGAAGCGCTGCTTGCAGTGCAGCAACCCTGTAAGCTCCTCCTGGGTTTTGTCTCTCTTTGCCTTGGCGAGTTCCTGCTTGCGGACGTCATCCAATGCAGCGCTCAGGTACGACTTGACGTGGAAGTGGTCCAAGACGATCAAAGCATTTTCTGCGTACTGCCGGGAAGTCGAGAGAAACCCTCTGGCACCATCGCAGGCTACCACTTCTATCTCGGCGCGCTCCTTCTCGGTAAGGCTTTCGTAGAAGGCATCAAGGACACTCTTGCCATGCTTGTCATGGTTCCAAATGACGATACGTCGGTCGATGTCCACGACATTGGTGACATAGGAGTGGCCCTTCTTCCAGGCGACCTCGTCAACACTCATGGCTTTGGGTGCCGGTGTAGGAACTAAAAGGTCGTCAGCCTTTTCCTGAAGTATTGCCCGGTCGATCCGATAGACGACTTCATCATCAAGGCCAAGAAACCATCCCGCCTCGGTGTTCGTCGTGATGGTTGTGAGACGATAGACCTGTTCAGCGAACCGTCTGGTAAAACGGCCATGCAACCAAGGTAGATACTCAACATGGATGCCCCCGTCAGGACAGCGGCATTTGCGCTTCTCAAGATAAAGAAAAACACGGCGACCATGAGACGGTACATCTTCAACCCGCATCTGACCTTTGCTATGGATTGAGGTATGGACAGCCCCGCAGCCTGAGCACGTCGGTGGACCTGCTTTGTCAGAGAACGAAACAATCAGGTGCAGGTTGTCATCCTTGCAATCAAGGACGCCGTCTACGATAACATTTGGGAGGTTGAGCTGCTTTGTGATAGTTTCGAAATGCATCGGATTTGATATCCTTTCTGCGAATTTTGTCGGGAAACAAAACTCTAACAGAAATTGTCAAATCCGATGTACTTCCCTCTATCTGCTCTCCATACCTCTCCAATTACCCTGCAACTAATTTACGAAAGAACCATTTAATGCGCGCTAGTAATTTCTCCCTTCATGGTGGATCGAAATGACCCTGACCCCGCAAGTACATATTCTGCTGATCGATGACGAGGAATCCGGTCGTGAGGCACTCGGACTGCTGCTCAAATCGATTGGTTATGCCGTAACCCTGGCATCCACCGGGGAAGAAGCCCTGGCTATTATGGAGAAGGAGTATTTCAGTCTGATTGTATCTGATCTGTTTCTGCCTGATACAAGCGGTATCGAAATCCTTCGGCAGTCTCGTCGTTTGTCCCCATCCTCCGAGGTAATTGTTGTGACCGGTTTTGCTTCGGCTGAAACCGCCGTCAGCGCCATGAAAGAGGGTGCCTTTGACTATATTACCAAACCGGTAAATTTTGAAGAACTCAAGATTGTTGTCAACAAAGCTTTGGAAAAACAGCAGTTGCTCTCCGAAAATGTTTTTTTGCGCAAACAGTTGCAGGGGCGGTTTGAATTTAGCAATATTATCGGTTCATCGCCAGCCATGAAGTCGGTTTTTGAGCGTATGTCGCGCATTGTTAAAACGGATTCAACCGTACTGATTACCGGCGAATCCGGAACCGGCAAAGAACTGGTTGCCCAGGCGCTGCACTACAACGGCATGCGCAAACATAAACCCTTCATTGCGGTAAATTGCAGCGCAATACCGGAGCCGCTCCTGGAAAGCGAGCTGTTCGGACATGTGCGTGGGTCGTTTACCGGTGCACTCAAAGATAAGGCCGGCAAATTCGAGGCCGCCAATCACGGCACCATCTTTCTGGATGAGATCGGTACGATGCCGCTACACCTTCAAACCAAGCTACTGAGAGTGCTGCAGGAGCAGGAGGTTGAACGTGTCGGCTCCAACAAACCGGTCCGCCTGGACGTGCGGGTGCTGTCGGCTACCAATGTTGACCTGGAGCAGCACGTACGGGCCGGGTTGTTTCGAGAGGACCTGTACTACCGGCTCAACGTGATACCTCTTCAGTTACCTCCTCTGCGAGAGCGCAAACAGGATATTATGGCCCTGGCTACGGTGTTTCTGGAAAAGTTTTACCGGTTGATGGGGCGTTCGCAGATGACCATCAGCAGGCGAGCTCTGGAAGCACTGGAACTGTATTCCTGGCCTGGTAATGTGCGGGAACTGGAAAATCTGGTGGAACGTCTGGTGGCCCTGACGGAAAGCGATGTAATCCATCTTGAAGACCTGCCTGCCGAGTTGAGCGGACAGTGTGTTGTGGCTGGAGATGCCAGTCTGAAGTTGACTGAACTGGGGCTGGACATGGTGGCATCGATCAGTGAGATCGAGCGTTCCTTGATTCAGCAGGCTCTTACGCTCTCAGGCGGAGTTAAGGCCCGGGCGGCCGCTTTGCTGGGTATCAATCGGACAACTCTGGTGGAAAAGATGCGTAGAATGGGAATGTCGGTCAACCAGGAATCATGATACTTGATCAGCTGAATCTTCGAGCCGGGCACGTTTGATCCTGAATAGAGCCTGAAAAGTAACTACGTGCACCCCCTCCTCAGTTAATACCCGTACCTCACCCCGAATATCCCTGTCTTGCTGTTCCGTAATTGCTGCGTGGGCGGTTACGGATCCCCATTTTACCGGAGCATGAAACCTGACGGACATATCGATTGTGGCGAAATTTGTCCCTTTCGGCAGGACCGTTTTGATGGCGATTGCCAGGGCTGTGTCAGCCAGTGCCACAATTGCGCCCCCATGCATCAGTCCGGCTCCTTGACAATGGGATGCCGCAAAGGGCATGGATAAATCGGCGGTACCGTCATGAGCCTTTTCAATATGCATTCCCAGGAATTCTTCAAAAGGTGCCAGAGCAATCCATTCCGGCAGGGCAAACGGTATCGGTGCGTCCTTGAGCATCAAATGGCTGAAGATAGTTGAGTACATGCTGGAACCTTTTGGAAGACTGTGGTCTGGATAAATGAAAAGGGCATCTGCATGCAGATGCCCTTCGGTATGGCGGGGTTGACGGGGCTCGAACCCGCGACTTCCAGCGTGACAGGCTGGCACTCTAACCGACTGAGCTACAACCCCAATCTTTTCAAGCGGTAAAAAAACTGGGAAAAGGATTCTTTTCCCAGTCTGTAAATATGGTGGGCGAAACAGGGATCGAACCTGTGACATCCAGCTTGTAAGGCTGGCGCTCTCCCAGCTGAGCTATTCGCCCATATTTTATGGCGGGGTTGACGGGGCTCGAACCCGCGACTTCCAGCGTGACAGGCTGGCACTCTAACCGACTGAGCTACAACCCCGCAAACACAAACAAACGCTTGTGTAATTACTTTTTGCTGTTTACGGCTTCCTTCAGGGTTTTACCAGGCTTGAACTTAGGTACGGTAGCAGCAGGAATACTGATCTTCTTGCCTGTCTGTGGGTTCTGGCCTTTACGTGCAGCCCTTTTTGCGGTAGAGAAGGTGCCGAATCCGACCAAGCTCAGTTTATCGCCCTTTTTGAGAGCTGTTGTTACAGAGCAGATGAATGCAGCAACGGCTTTCTCGGCTTCGACTTTTTTCAGTCCGGCCTGCTCTGCTACTGCGCTAATCAGTTCCGCTTTTGTCATGATACACCTCCTGAAATTTGTTTTTAAGTGAGTGGAAAACGAATCACTGTTTAGCAGATAATTTTACAAACTGTCAAGAAAAAATTACTCGTAAACGTACAATTTACGGGCCATGACAGACATAGTGTGTGTAGCAAAGGAGTATTGCGGAAATAAGTGACTGCATAATGTACGTGTAACGTACCTAAATTACGGTGCAAATCGATTTATTACGCTGCGTCGTTGACCTGCTGTTCATAAACCACAATCGGTTTTTCCTTGTGATATATGACGTCTTCACTGATGACCACTTCCCGCACATTAGGTTGGGATGGAACGTCATACATGATGTCCAGCATGGAATTTTCAAGAATTGAGCGCAGACCGCGGGCGCCTGTGTTGCGTTTCAAGGCTTCCTTTGCGATAGCAACCAGGGAACCGTCGGTAAAACGCAGACGCACACCTTCCAGGTCGAATAGTTTCTGGTACTGCTTGACCAGCGCATTTTTAGGTTCTTTCAGAATTTGAACCATGGCGTCCTCGTCCAGTTCTGTCAATGTGGCAAGCATGGGCAGGCGGCCGACAAATTCTGGAATATAGCCATATTTGAGCAGGTCGTCTGGGGTGACGTTGAGAAGCAGTTCTCCCAGTTTCTTTTCGGTGCGTTTTTTTACATCAGCACCAAACCCCAGACTCTTCATGCCGATGCGCTGCTGAATGACACTCTCGAGGCCCGCAAAAGCGCCGCCGCAAATAAACAGAATATTGGTTGTATCAACCTTCATGAATTCCTGCTGGGGATGTTTGCGACCGCCTTTGGGAGGGATGCTGGCCACAGTACCTTCGATGATTTTCAGCAGGGCCTGTTGCACACCTTCGCCGGAAACGTCGCGTGTCAACGATGGCGACTCGCTCTTACGGGCAATCTTATCGATTTCGTCAATGTAAACGATCCCTTTCTGGGCGCGTTCGACATCATAATCGGCTGCCTGAAGCAGGCTGAGGATTATGTTTTCAACATCCTCTCCCACATAGCCGGCCTCAGTCAGGTTGGTAGCATCTGCCATGGCGAATGGTACTTTCAGAATGCGGGCCAAGGTCTGGGCTAAGAGGGTTTTACCAGAACCAGTCGGGCCCAGCAGCAGAATGTTGCTTTTCTGCATTTCGACTTCACCCGGCTTCTGGCCTGATTCAATGCGTTTGTAATGGTTGTAGACAGCAACAGACAGCACCTTCTTGGCTTTGTCCTGGCCAATGACGTATTCGTCGAGGATGTCCTTGATTTCCCGGGGCTTGGGCAGTTTTTTCATGTCCGGTCCCAGGGTTTCTTCCATTTTCATCTCTTCCGCAATGATGTCATTGCAGAGTTCGATGCATTCGTCGCAAATATAGACTGCTGGTCCGGCAATCAGTTTTTTGACCTCGTCCTGACTTTTTCCGCAGAACGAGCAGGTCAGGTTTTCCTGCTTGGTGTCACGTCGGCTCATGGTGTGCCTCCGCTGAGTGTGTTCCTGGTTATTATAGCGTCAATCAGGCCGTATTCCTTGGCTTCACTGGCGGACATGAAGTAATCCCGTTCGGTATCGTTTTCAACCTTCTGCATTGATTGGCCGGTCATTTCGGCCAAAAGTGAATTTAGCTCGTCCTTCATGCGCAGAATCTCTTTGGCATGGATATTAATGTCAGTAGCCTGACCCTGGAACCCTCCCAAGGGCTGGTGGATCATAATACGGGAGTGGTTAAGGCTGAAGCGCTTCCCTTTTTCACCGGCAGCCAGCAGGAAGGCGCCCATGGATGCGGCCTGCCCGACACAAATGGTGGAAACCGGTGATTTAATGTAGCGCATGGTATCAAAAATTGCCATGCCGGCAGTAACAACGCCGCCTGGTGAGTTGATATAGAGGTGGATATCCTTGTCAGCGTCTTCGGCTTCCAAAAACAGAAGCTGGGCAATAATCAGGTTGGCAACGTGGTCGTCGACGCCACCCCCCAGAAAAATGATGCGCTCTTTGAGCAGGCGCGAATATATGTCATACGAGCGTTCACCGCGGCCGGTTTGCTCTACTACTATCGGGATATACATGGTGCCCTTTCGGTTATGCGTTCAACTTCTGTAAAAAAAATACGCCGACTTACTTTGCGGCCAGTTCGGTGGCTTCCACCTCGGTAACGACAGCATTGTCCAACAGGAAGCGAATTGCCTTGTCTTCTTTGATTTCAGACATCAGTGAATGCTGGGCACTCTTATTGGAAGCGTAGTACTCCTTGATACGTCCCAGCATATCGGGATTGCCGTTGGCAATTTGCTCGAAACGTTCTGCAAGGTCCTCGTCGCTGGCACTGATATTCTCTTTTTCCACCAGTGCCATCAGCAGCAGCCCGCCTTTGACCTTGTCTTCAGCCGAATCACGGAAGCGGAGGCGGAAGCCTTCATCATCAAGACCCATCATTTCGATGGACATGCGCTGCCCCTTGAGACGGTTTTTCAGGTTTTCCAGCATATGCTCAAGCTGGCGTTTGACCATTGACTGGGGAACATCCAGAGGATTTTTTTCGATCAAGGCCTGGATCACTCGTTCTTTCAACTCATTTTCAATTCGTTCGGATTCCTGTTTTTCAAGGTATTCGACCATTTTGGCACGCAGTTGGTCCATGGTTTCGTATTCACCGAACTGCTGGGCAAATTCGTCATTCAGTTCGGGCAGTTCCTTGGACTTGATCTCCTTGAGAGTTACCGCGAAAACACCCTGCTTGCCGGCTGCCTCCTTGGTGCGGTACCCTTCGGGAAGCGTGATGCTGATGACTTTGGAATCACCGCATTTCATGCCGATCAATTGGTCTTCAAAACCGTCTGGCATTTTTCCGGCGCCAACCTCCAGCTCGGCATCCTGGGCGTTACTGCTTTCCTGCGGGAAACCGTCTACGCTAAAGTCGTAATCGAGCGTAACAATGTGCCCTTCGGCAACCGCAATCCCATCTTCAACCGGTGAGAGCTGTGCCATATTTTCCTGCATACGCTTGATTTCGCCTTCTATACTGTCCTGATTGAGGACAAACTTTTCCTTTTTGACTTCAAAGCCGGTGTAGGTGTTCAACAGGATTTCCGGCATTATCTCAACCATTGCGCGGTATTTGAAAGGAGCACCCTGCTCGAGTTCATCGCATTCGATGGTAGGGGAATCGATCGGCTCGATTTTATGCTCGTCAAGTGTCTTGAAGAGGGTCTGTTCGTAAAAACGGCGCATAACCTCTTCACGCATGGCGTCGGTATAGGTGCGCTTAATCAGTTGCAGAGGGGCTTTTCCGGGACGGAAACCCTGAAGTTTGGCGCGCTTCTGAATACCGGCGTAGGATTTTTCGATCTCGGCGTCAACGCGTTCTGCCGGAATTTCGATGGAGACTTTTTTGGTAACGGGGTTGATTGTTTCGACAGTAACCTGCATTGGTGTGACCTTTCCTGATGATATGATTGAATTTTGGCGGTGAACAGGGAGGAAGAGCCATTTAAATGGTGCGAGAGAGGAGACTTGAACTCCTATACCTTACGGTGCCAGATCCTAAGTCTGGTGCGTCTGCCAATTCCGCCACTCTCGCATGTTATAAAATATAAACTTTTCAGCTATTTACAATACCATGTTTCTCTGTGTTTTGTTTCATTGTGCTTCTCTGTGCTCTTTTTGTGCTAATTCTCATTTTTTTTCGTTATTTATTGCTCAGCCGATAAATCTCGGACGATTTAAAGAATAAGTAATCTTGTTTATACCATAGAGTATAAAAAGTCAATCTTTCACTTTCTACTCAATCTTATGTTTCAACGTGCAGTTTTCTAATCTGCTCTTCTGCCATCGTATGAGTCTTCAGCACTCTGGTTCTGGTTATTTTTCGCATCTTGGTCAGGTGCGGGGAAACATCAACCCCCAGCATGTCGGCCATGAATTCCAGCATTCCACTCAGGTTTTTTATATTTATTAGTATGCACCTGTTTAATCGCTTTGACTGCAGCAAGAAATCCTGCGTCCTGCATGTTTAAGGGTTCCGTATCTGGGATTATATATGAAATTATTGTGTCACCCATGCCCTGCATCGCTTGTTTAACTCGCTTATAGGGTGAGCATGTCAGCGAAGAAGTGGGTTGTAAAGGGGAGGCCGGCACATCGAGTACGAGACATGGTAAAGCACCAGGCTTACATGACCGGCTGGCGGCGGAGAAACGGTGACCGCATGTGTGCTCATCGGGCTGTTGAGTACGATACCAAACATGGCTGAATCGAATACAAGGGGGGGCAATGCGTGTGGCGATAGAAGGCTCACTCATATGCATCACCGCGACCCGAAGAAGAAGAGGGACGTTTTCGAGCTGTGTGTTCCTTGTCAACGTCGCGCAGACGACGGGAGGTTGGTGCTAGGCAGGCTGGGAGAACTTGTATTGGTTGTCCAATGTATTGGTAATGGCATTTGACTTTCTTATGAAGAGCGGCAGTAGTCTTTTGGTGATGATTCTCACCACATGCTGTGGGGGTGCTTTACAAAAGTTAACGGGATTCTCTTTCGTTAGCCTTACCCGTTACTCTCTGTGCTGCCTCTTCTGCGCAGTTTTTTTTCCGTTCAGATTCCCGGGCTTTGTAGTCGGCTACATTCTTTTTCGTATATTTTTTCCCGTATAGCCTGATTACGATAGCAATAATATTATCTTCTTCTCGTTGTTCATCTAGCTGTATGAAATGTTGCTTTCTCTTTAATCCCTTGATTTCTCTATACGTCAGAGGTTTTGCCCCTTTACCAATTTCATCCTCGTATTCTGGCTTTAATATATAATTAAGCTCATTTCCTTGTTTTATCAGGGTGTAATACCGTTTCTTGTGGTGAAATGGAATAAATCCTAATTTAGCTTCAAGATTCGTTATAATTTTATGTAGTTCTTCATGGTGATATTTACAGTAGCCTACGACTTCATGGGGTCGGTTATAATTTGGATGATGCCATTTTGTTGCCGGTTTTCCACAAAAACACATTCCCAGTTTCACATAGCCGTTTTTTGTGAGATGTCGTGTCTCTTCTCTAACCATGTTTCTTAATGGACTGTGTTTGTATTTTTCAGGATTGAACTTTATTTTATTAATAGCGGACTCATACCTGCAATCCCAGCAAATCCCTGTGATATGCATGTTACGTGTTGAAAATTCGTAGATAAGCAATAACCTTTTGCAAAGAGGGCAAGTCGTCTTTGCTTTGGAATTCTGTATTTCAATATATTCTCCGTAAAACTCTGCAGGAGTACGGTTTGCTGCTGCCCATAGCGGATTTATCTCCTCAAGCTTTGCATCGAGAAACTTATTAAATTCGGCTTGTGTCATGTTCGTATTGAGTTTTACTCTTTTTTTCATTGTGTGCCTCTTCAGTGCTGTTTCCCAATGTCGATTTTTTTATTATGTCGCCCCGGATTTTTTCTACAGCAAATTTCCTAACTTAATATTAAGAAGTTTTCATAGCCAATCTAATGACCTCTGACATTTAAATTTTGTTTTATACAGCGACACTTTCAAAAGATTATTTTGCATTCCAACTCAATTGTAATTGATGCGTACATGCTCGCCGTCATTACCTCCAAAATTTTGTTGCAGTATCTCAAATTTCTTTGTGCAAACATTCTTGCATGAGAGTAATTGGTTGTCCGACACGTTCAGTTACTCGTAATCTGGTTATACGGAAGAATAACAACACAATACAACATTAGAACAAGGCGAACAAGAGAGGAGAAAACGGAGAATGTGAGGCAGATAATGATAGACAAGGGCGTTTAGGTCTGACACATGGGAAATGACGCCGACAAACCGACTACTCGACTGAAATGCGTCCAGCGTTGAAAGAGCGATATCAAGTGTATTCTAGCCCACCAGAACCGAAGCCTTCATCGATAAACAGGGAACCAGTCCTGGTAATGCCTGAAGCAGTGCTGACTGGCTTAGGAAGAGCAGATTGTTGTAATTTGTGTCACATTGTGTGACGTTTTTTGGCAACAGTTATCCGTCCGGATTTGCTCGGTTTTTTAAAAAACACCCCAAGAATCCACAAAAGCCTGGTGACGATAACTGTCACTCACGGCTAAACAAAATAACTGTAACATACTGAAATTTATACCTTAAGGTGTAAATAGAAGTTTTTTTATGCCTTAAAAAAACTCCTAACCTCAAATACTATCAAAGCAATTTTTGTGCCACGCGGTGTAAATAGCTGATTTTGAATTATGTTTGGCATGAGTATCGCAAAAATACTTGGCATTACATGACGGAAGGAGATGCTGAATGATTTATTCACGAGATAAACCGCATCAATTTAGGCAAGAGTCTAACAGATTTTAGTAAGTCACTCACTGAAAGGAGGAATAACAATGAACAAGGTCAAGATTGAAGAGGTAAATGGAAAACTGATGGTGTTCACACCGTATTGCCACTACTTCGTTGCTGATGCTAAAAAGTCTGGCGGCAAATGGGATGCTGTGAACAACTGTTGGTCGTTTGACTCGAGGAGCGCCGGCATAGTACGAGAAATCCTTATCGATAATTATGGGACTGATGGAAGTCCCTGTGAACTGGTCAGCATAATAATTACCGCTAAAAATAAAATATTCGGATTACGTAGAAGCATTGAGATATTAGGTCGCACCATTGCCCGAGCTTCAGGGAGAGACAGTGGAGCTAATGTTGGTGAGGGCGTGGCGTTGATTAAAGGTGCAATCCGCTCCGGAGGTTCCGTCAAAAACTGGGAAACAGTAATTGATAGTGGAACTGAACTAATCGTGCATGATATGCCAAAAACAATAATGGACTTCGAGTGGGACGACTGGCAAATCGAAATTTATGATGTGAAACCATCGACTATCGATAGGAAAACTCTCGAAAATGAACTTCAACAGATAAATGCCCGTGCTGCTCAAATTAAAGAACTATTAAACGCTGCATAACCCGCCCTGACGAGCACCTGAGCGGCACTCAGGCGAAACTGCCCGGCATGAACTGTCGGGAGTCGGCGGAAAGCCAATAGGTAAGGAGACGATATGACATCTGTAAATAATGCACTTGATGAAGTTATGGGCCACTGTGCCAAGCTGTCAGACCGACTGGCGGCGGATGGCTATATTGACGACAGTACTTACGCTGCCCTGACGCGTGTGGTCTGCGATATGGGACGTTCCTGGTCTGAAAACGATATCGAAGCATTCCGGATATTCCACAGCTTGTTCATGTCCCACTACAACCTGATTCTTTGGCTGTTCGTATTGCCGGAAATCAAGAAGGTCAAAAGGTTGAATATGACGCCCCAAGTTAAAAAAAGTTTTGGCTGACTTAAACAGGTCAAAAAGGCCACATAAGCATAGAAGGGAGAACGTCATGGAAATATGGAAACATCACAGCGGATACAGTGAGGCAAGGGAAAAGGTTCGCCGGTACACTTTGGAGGATGACCTTGAACTACTTGATTCGCTATTCGGTCGTAGGAATCTGCGGTGTGGAGCAACCCATGAGGACGTAAAAGAAGAAGCGTTGCGGCAATTAGAGGTCGAATGGCGGAGTGAGCGTGACGAATCAGCAGAGTTTCATGCTCTACTTAACCGGCGCAAGCCTTGATTGCGACTGTGACTACTGCGAGAGCGGCCACAATCACATGTGCGAAAACCCGGCGGTTATAAGAAAGGGGCTACAAAATGGAAACAGATATCTGCACAATCTGTGGTGAAATTGGCGACACGGTAAACGTTCACGGAGGCGAAGATGTTATCTGTTGCGACTGCATCGATGCCGGTTACGTTGCCTGCGCTTACTGCGGCACCTACTACCGCACCAGCGACGAGGACGACATGCTGCAGCTCGACTACGTGCATGACGGCGAAGTGGTCTGCAAGAACTGCCGGGGCGAAGCATAGGACAAGGCCAAAGGGCCGACTGGGGGAGGGGATAAGGTTGGGTAGATTGATTTGCTAATATGTAACCGAGAATACGTACACATCAAACCACGACCTGGAAGAACACATGAAATTATGGTGAAAATATCAGCCCCGGTTGAGGCAGAAATTATTATGCAGCTAACTACTAAAAAGAGCATGAATATAAACCAATAAAAAATTGCCGGTCTATATAACCATATAAATACATTAATCAATTAGAGTACCGGCAGCCAGGAGCTGCCGTGAACATTAAAGATGCATTTGCCCTGTCTCAAAAAGATGTCACTCCAATAGAGTACCTTATCGAGGGAATTCTACCTTTGGGTACAACTGGAGATTTGTCTGCCCCTCCTGATTGTGGTAAAACCTCCATCCTCCTTTCACTCCTTACTGCTATTGCAAATCAAGAAGATTCTTGGTTCGACAGAAAAATTGCTCATGGACGAGTGTTAGTGATTGGAGGAGAAAAATCTTCTGAAGATGTGTGGGTTCGCGACTTAGCCAGGTGCAGTAGAGTACATGTTGAAGATTCGATGTACATCGCAGAACCTGTTGATTTTCTATGGAAATTCACAAATGGTTTATGGACTGGCACTAAGGCATTAGATGAGATTATTCAATTTGCAAAAAATACTCAACCGGTACTCACTGTCATTGATACCGTTTCACGTTCTGCGCTAGGGTATGACCCACTAAATATTGTGCAGCAAACTCTCCTCGGTAAAGCGGTTGACGAGCTTAGATGTAAAATCGGTGGCACTCTATTAACAGTTTCTCATACAAATCAATCATCCCAGTCTCTTAACCTCTCGCAACGGCTCGACTACACATCACGTTCAGGAGGTAATGGTTATCCAGGGTGGTTGCGTTGGCTCGCTTCAATGTCAACTCTAAACTGCGCTGACAAAAAAAAGCTCAAAATTGAACAAACAAAAAGAGTTATTGCATTTGCAGTTTCAAAGACGAGCGAAATGCCGGTTCCGGCGATAGGCAATAAATTCAATCCAATTTTAATTGAAATTGACAATGATGGCCGACTATTCACTCTTGAAAGAATTGTAAAACGGTCGCCCAAAAAACCTATAAACAAAGATACCAATAGTTTGAATTCTCAAAAACAGGGGAAGGAAGCTGCCTACAAGGAGGATGATTATGAAAGACCAACACCATGGCACTCCTAAAGGACAACACCCTACTTCTACGGTAAGTCAAAGTAGGGTACCCATTTTTGCGCCGGTTACTCGAAAAGCTCCCAATAAAGTTTCAAGGGGTAATGTTACTTTTAAAACATCCTGGGGAACTTGTACAATACAGGACTGTCAGCTCACCCAAGTTCATCGTGATTTTATTGATTCTATTCTCACTTATCATGACAATATAACTCGGCATGATACTGGAGATATCACTTACTATGTCAAGCCGTATGCAATCATGAAAAAAATGGGCTGGAGTAGGCCTAATACTACTTGGTTTAATAAGATAATCGAAGAGTTGAGAACTACCACTCTTCATTTACACGAGTTGTCTTGGCGTATAACCGTAGGAATTGTAATAAGGCATAAATATATTTCCAGTTATATAAATCAGAATTCTTCAAAATTTGGGCAAGAAATGCCGTATGCAGTTCAATTTAGCTCCGAGTTTTTGAAAATATTTCAACTCGAAACTAGAGTTCATTATCCTCGATTACTCGATTCAGTGCTTGCCATAGAAAGTCCGTTAATACGGGCATTAGTACGGTATTGTTTCACTCATAATAATGTGTTTATTAGATTGGATAATCTTTTGGAAATTCTCGGGGCAATCGACAATCAAATGAGCAGCAGAGCAAGAAGAGCGAAATTAGCTGAACTGCGAAATTCTACAGATTTATTATCAATATTTGGAATTACAATATCTGGTGAAATTCTAAGATATAAAAAGCATGATTATGTATATTTTACTAATCCATGAGATTGGGTTATAATCTGGCGGAAGCTAAATTCGCTGGAAATGGAAGATAAATGTGCCGGTTCTATAGAGCTTATAAGAGAATAGAATAAGGCCGACAAAGGGGATATTCAACCACGACAGTGCAACTCCTCATTTCAATTTGTCGGATACTATAAAAGAAAACGACTATCGGGATTATCCGACAGCCGTTTTCTTTGTGAGAGATTGTAGGGTTGAGATTTTATCTCTCGTTACTGAAACTCAAACTGCCCTTAACTACCCATGTGGGAACCTGAAACAAACACAACCTTTTGAACTTTACCTTCTCTTTTGTATCCCCGATGGGAACTTGAAACTAACACCAACTTTCGAACTCTACCTGCTCTTTTGTATCCCCGATGGGAACTTTAAACTAACACCAACTTTCGAACTCTACCTGCTCTTTTGTATCCCAGATGGGAACTTGAAACAAACACCAACCATCGAACTTTACCTGCTCTTTTGTATCCCCAATGGGAACTTGAAACAAACACCAACTTTCGAACGTTACCTTCTCTTTTGTATCCCCAGTGGGATACTTGAAACATTATCTTGTAAAGGATAGTATCATTCCTTAAACTGAAAGTAAAGAATTTTTTAATTAATGTCACAGGGACATTTAATTTTTTCCTGTATTAAGGAACAGAGAAAATAGCGTTACATATTGATTTACAAGTGTCTCTGAGCCATTAAATTAGTTTGTGCATATATAGTCTTTGTGTCAGGGATACATGAAAAAACAGAATATCGGCTCTATACCAGAGGAAAGCTGCAGCAATTGCAGCAATGGCAGAAACTACATTAACGACAAACTTGAAGCATTTTATATTAAGCTTTTTCCTTTAGTTTTTTACCCGCGACAACTCATCCAGCAAGGCTTTATGAAACATTGACGGGTCTTCAATCTGTGGCGCATGCCCGTAACCGGGAAATTCAATTAAACGGCCCTGCGGAATAGTCTTGATGACTTCCTTACCGAG
The DNA here is from genome assembly GCA_942493195.1 of uncultured Geobacteraceae bacterium. Lineage (GTDB taxonomy): Bacteria > Desulfobacterota > Desulfuromonadia > Geobacterales > Pseudopelobacteraceae > CAIPTY01. The sequence continues at coordinate 1,170,402 of OW818669.1, forward strand.
TAGCTTATAGCGACCGATTTTAGCCTTAACTTCCGGTGAGGCGATGTCACTGCCGATTGCGGTAGTATCGGCATCACCGAGCATTAAGGTGGTAGGCACTTTCAGCAGTGGAAACTCATACACGACCGGCTGTGTAAAAATCATGTCGTAAATGAGCGCGGAATTCCAAGCCACCAATTTGTGCCCAGGTCCTCTATTTAGCCCTGCCAGCATATCCACCCAGCGGTTGTATTCTTCTTTCCAACGCCCGCCGTAATAGACTGACTTCTCGTACTGGCGCACTCCATCAGCCGAAAGTTTTAATTCTCGTTCATACCATTGGTCCACTGTACGACCTGGAACGCCTAATGCCTTCCAGTCCTCCAGCCCGATTGGGTTAACCATGACCAGTTTCTCAACAGCTTCTGGATACATCAAGGCAAAGCGAGTCGCCAGCATCCCTCCGGTTGAGTGCCCGATTAGTATGGAACGGGACACACCCAAGTGCTTTAGTAATGACATAGTGTTTGAAGCAAGTTGTTGGAAACTGTATTGATATTTAGCTGGTTTGGTAGAAGCGCAGAAGCCAATCTGGTCAGGGGCAATTACCCGGAATCCAGCTTCGGTCAGGACAGAAATCGTGGTTTCCCATGTCGCACCACAAAAATTCTTCCCATGCATCAAGACAACAGTTCGTCCATTGGGCTTACCTTTGGCGGGAACATCCATATAACCCATCTGTAGTTCCTGCCCTTGCGATACAAACCGGAAATGCCCCACAGTGTAAGGATAAGGAAATCCCTCAAGTTCAACTCCATAAACCTTGGCTGCACCTTCTGCGTTGGCAATGCTGGCAACAGCAAGTAACTGAAACGCCAAGAACAGGCAAATTAAATATCGCATTAGAAACTCCTTTGAAAAATTAGATGGCCAGTAAAAACTAAATGGGGCTCAATGTGTAATATTTCCGTAATATTAGGCTTCTGCCGGAACAAGCCTATTCAGCCGTGAATATCGCATAGCAAGCAGAGTCCAGGTGATGTTTCCGGCAGCCAGAAATATTCCGCCGGCAAAAGAAGCCCACTGCCCAAGGGTCGGGTAGTAATACAGGTTCCACATCCCCCAAACCGAAAAAAACGCTGAGACTGACCAGTAAACTCCTTCAACTCGTTTATCTTTCAGAATTTTATACACGTTCAGCCAGCACATTACACTTCCAACCAGTTCAAATATCCCATTAATTACATCAGGTGCTTGCATCAAACTTCCTTTCAAATATAAATACCGTCCTATTTGTAATTTAATTCAGTGGTTGAATGCAACGTTTACCCAGAACTCCGGGCAATAAAAAGTCCGCTGCGTGTCGCCGGTTAACCCGCCCTGATGAGTACCTGAGCGGCACTTAGGCAAAACTGCCGGCGAACTGTCGGGAGTCGGCGGAGAGACAATAGACATGTAGAATTTATGACTACTGTCTGTTTTGTTATAATCAGCTAAATCACTCAAATTCTGCCCAACATAGAATTATCTGGCGGAAGCTAAATTCGCTGGGAACGGAAGCTAAATGCGCCGGGGCGGAAGCTAAATTCGCTGGAAACGGAAGCTAAATTCGCCGGTTCTATAGAGCATATAATAGATTTTAAGTAAACAGCTAAGGGGGGCTTTTAGCCCCCTTTAGCTTGTTTGAGAAGTTCTTTTAAGACTTCGTCGACAGATGGAACCACAATTGTCAATTCTGTACCACTTAAGTGAGTGAATCAAGAATCAAAGGCCCTTTTTAAAAAGCGGCTATGAAAAAGAGAAGGCTTTTCAGAATGCTGTGGTTTGAATATATTGCCCTTTTCCAAGCCGCTTTTAATTATGGGTTTTTGTTCTAATAATTACGGAAACGGATAAAAAACAATTAGTTCGATATGGTATATTTGGCCTAGTTTATGAGTTTATGACGTTGCACTTTCAGTTTTCTAAGCCTGCCTTTGCCCACAGTAGCATCTGAATCGCCCCCACGAGTTAGCTTATCAGGTCAGCTATCCCATATCAGTACTGTCTCCAACTATCTAGTGTGCCGCCAGTTACACACGCACTGCCACCATCTGTCTGTTGGGCTATTTGGATATTTCTCTGTAATAAATGTGTTCCAATAAATCGCTCAACTTCTTTGATTATTATCGTATGGAGATATAGCCTCACTGAACGTCAACGTTTCGGATACCATCCGGTCGCCAAGCCGGACTGATTACATGGGACCCCTTCTCTTCGTTTGACAGCAAAGAGCCGAAAGTGACCTTGAATTCCCCAAACCGGTCATTCACGATGTCCATAGCTCTGATTGCATCGGATTTCTTCTGAACATCCCGAAACAATGATAACTGCTCAGCAGAATACTTTAAATTTGTCAACCGAACACCAAGTTGCCGGATAGGTTGGGGCAGTTCCAGCGTATCCAAGATGGATACGGCTGTTTTGTAAATGTCTTCCGATAAGTTGATATAGCTTCCAATTGTGGTCTGCTTACCGACTCCCGAATAGAAATCGGCAAAACGTATGTGCAGATGAACAGTTTTTCCGCTTACTTCATACCTTCGGGCACGCCGACCGACCATCTCCGATAGTTGAAGTAGAAACTTCAAAATATCTTCACGCCGGTCAATATCGTGTCGCAGGGTCATGCTGTGGCCGACGGATTTTACTTCGTCGGATTCTTCCAACGGCATTACTGGCGAATGGTCGATACCCTGTCCCATAGCCTTGTAAACCTTTCCCAATACGCCAAACTTTCTCGTCAGTCGCGCTTCATCACAGCGGCCAAGCTCTCCACAGGTATAAATCGACATCATATTCATGTGTCGTTGCATTTTTTTGCCAATGCCGCACAATTCCTGAATAGGAAGCCGCTCCAAAATTCGTGACACATCTACCGGCAGAATGACCGTTAGTCCGTCAGGTTTTTTCATATCAGAAGCCAGTTTTGCCAGCAGCTTATTAGGAGCGATTCCTATACTACATTTCAGCCCAAATGATTGGAGAATACGTGCTTTCAATAAGTGAGCAATTCGTTCTGCAGTACCGTAAATTGAAAGAGAGTGGGTCACGTCCAGCCAGGCCTCGTCAATTGAAAATACCTCTACGTCAGGGGTGTAATCGTGCATCATTGCCATAATTCTGCTGGAAGTGTAGGTATACTTCCGGTTGTCACCCACGACGATTATCAATTCAGGGCAGGCACGCTTGCCTTCCCATATCGCCATACCGGTTTTAACTCCCCTGGCTCTGGCTTCGTATGAGCTGGTAGTTATGACCGTCCGACCGCCTCCGCCGACTACAGCAATAGGTTTTCCTTGCAATTCAGGGTTTGCCTGTTGCTCGACAGAAGCAAAAAACGCATTGAGGTCGAGGTGCATGATTACGCGATGTTCAGACATACTTATTCAGTCTTATGTGGATACAACATCCAGGATTGGTCAAGGGAGTTGAACACGAGTTCGAATAGGGACTCTTCTTCGTCTACGACAGCAAAATGCAACAATGGAGCGTCGCCGACCCGGTCTTTCCAAAAGTAAGTCGTCTTTGCGATTCTGTGCTGTTTGCGATTGAGTTCAAACCATACAGGTTTTGGTTTAACGCCTTCTTGATAAACGACGGCTATGCGGATTTGTAGACCAGACATCATCAGTCAAAAAACCTTATTGTCTTGATAAGTCGGCCGGCAATAATTGTATCTGCTTCACCTGGGCGAATGATAATTGGCAACATTTCGTTATTCTCTGGCTGCAATCTGATATGGTCTTGCTCCTTATAGAACCGTTTTAAGGTTGCCTCTCCATCGATAAGGGCAACTACTATCTCCCCGTTGTCTGCCGTGCTCTGTGGCTTAATTACGGCGTAATCACCGCAAAATATGCCAGCGTCTCTCATAGAGTCACCCTTGACCTTGAGGATGAAGTTGTCACGTCCTTTCAGCCAACTTGCGTCAATCTGACAAAAGCCTAGAATATCCTCCGTTGCCAGTTCCGGGACTCCAGCTCGAACAGTGCCAACGATAGGAACAGGTAGGGAGCTTGTTCTGTTTGTTAAGATAATGCCTCTTGACCCTTCTCTGCGATTGATAGACCCCTTGCGTTCAAGTGCTTCCAAATGTTGCATGACTGTTCCGGTGCCAACAACACCGATATGGTCTGCAATCTCGCGCAGTGTTGGAGGGCATCCTTGCTCGTCAATGTAGGCAGCAATAAAAGACAGTACACGTCGCTGTTTTTCTGTAAGTTCTTGCATTTTGATTCCCCAAACACATGAAATAGTACCATATGGCACATAGTACCAGATGGCACGTATTCAACGTCAAGGAAAATTTTAGGCGGGAATGGTCAGGTTTTTATATTGAGATTGATACGCCGTTTGTTATGTCGGGCACTTTGAACTCTGGAAAAATTCCGGAAAATCTTTCTGGGAAATTGGTGTGGATGGGAATAATCAGCTTGGGTTCAAGAGCTGATGTAAGCGTTTTCATAGTGTCGATTGTTGCATGTCCACTTGAATGAATTGTTTGCATCTGCAATCCACGCTGTTCAATAAAATTGAGAATGGCTTTTATCTGGGGGGTGTTGTCCTTCAGATAGCCTTCCCACTGTGACCAGACCAGCATTGTTCCATCAATACCTTCCATTTTATTCAAGAAGTCAATGACTGATGGCCGGACAAGCATTGCTATATGTTCCCGCTTTCTGCTCAGCTCGTTATATGAGATTTTGTAAGAGCCAAAGCGTTTAAACAGGCTCTCCTTGCCATTCCTGGACAACCAGCGGCAAAATCTTTGAGGAAAATATACTCGAATATCAGGGAACTGGGGTGACGGATACGGCAAGCTTGATAATCGAGAAAGCTCCGTTAATACATGGGCAACATAGGGGTCAATTACAAGCGTACGGCGCGATTTTTTACAGGCACGATAGATGGACACTATCCGGTCAATGTTTTGCCCTGAAACGGCTATAAGGGCAGTATTATCGCAGGTCTTGAAAAGGGAACAAAAGTCTTTTTCAATGTCTGACTCGCTTTTCTGAATTCCACTTCTTCCTACCATTGTACCTTCAAGCAACAGAGCATCAATTCTTTTTGGAATTTTAGTCAATCTGCGGAATGCCCCTAATTTCCTGCCATGCTCCCTGAAATCTCCCGTATATAAAATCCTTTTACCACCGGCTTCGATAAGAAAAGAATAGGCGTCAAAGGCTGAATGGTCTGCAAGATATGGTGTTACAGTTACTGAACCAACCTTAAAACTTTTACCGCTTTCAAAAGTTTCGAAATTTTCTGTCTTGCAATCATTGCCGGAGAAGGTTGCCGATATATCCATCAACATCCGCGTTCCTTCACCCAGCAGAAATTTAATGTCTTTTCTTAAGTAGCTGGCGAACCCGTAATGGTCAAAGTGGGCGTGGGAAACCAGTAGCGCGTCAACAGGCTTGTTTTCGGCGTCCCATTTATAAAATTCTGCAACGTTCGGTAAAATACCCTTCTTAACAAGCTCCTGGCCTGATAAGCCGCTATAAGCCTGCATATCGAATCTCTCGCCGGCAGAGGTGACAAGAGGCATTCCAATGTCAATTATTAGCCGAGTGTTCTCATGTTGGACTTCTACGCAAGAACCACCAATTTCATGAGTGCCCCTGTGAATGGTTATTTTCATTGGTTGCTTTCTTCTGCTCCAAGCAAAATCACAAGTCCGAAGTCTTCGATGAGTTTTTTGGTCTCTGGCCGGTCATTGATTTCTATATATTCGCGGTATGATGTACACCCTGGATATAATAAAAGAGCCGTCTTAGTTGTGCAGCCCTCCCTTGCAATCCCTTTTGCAATAAATTCAGATTCGATTTTCCGCTGCCCCTCTGTGTCGAGCTGCAGGTAATATGTCTGAATTTCAAGGATTGCTCTCAAAAGAGTATCCTTGTTGCCTTTGACTTTAAGCTCCACAAGGTAAACTTGGTTGTCCGTTTCGTTATACGATATCAAATCAACCTTTCCTGCAGTGTGAGTTTTCTTGCCTTTTATTGGCACCTGGTATTCAACAATTTTCCCGAGCGTTTCAAAAACAGTCTGCTCGTTATAAAGTTTTATTGCTTGATGTTCCTCTGCCCTCGCTGTCAGTTCCTTGAGAACAGGCCTAGTGTGGACTAAATATTCAGTGTCTCGTCTGACCTTTTCAACAGCCAGCGGTATATCATGCAGTTCTTTGGCTATGATTTCACTGAAAATTAGTTTTTCACCATCATTTGCTCTGCCTTTCCAATTAATACAGTCAGCCTGATATGCGAATGTCGGTTTTTCATCAAAAGCCTGGCTATCAAGAGCCTGACGAAGTTTTTCTTTGGTGTAATCCGTGGTGTAAATAACTTTGCCGTCTGATTTAGCAACCATTATCCACTGCTCCAGTAATCTGTTTTTGTTTTCACTATCTTTATCGTTTATGAACTGCATGATGCTTTCTCGGAACAGCGGGTGTATTTCAAGTGGGTAAAGCTTGAACCAGTCTGGGTATTTGGCATTCAAAAGTCCCATTGCTTTATCCCAGCCATCGACTGTCAGGGATTCATGCTTGAATTCTGCCGGATTATCGCCTTTTTCCATCAATGTTGATTCGTCAGAAAAGAACTTAAAACTCCATATTCCAGATAGTTGCAATTGACCCAAAAAAGTTAAACCACCACCTTCTGCTCCAACTTCCAATATCGTAACCCAACTCATCTATTGTCTCCCGGCAGAATTTTATAGTTCAAATTGTTATAACGGTATTCAGTAGCGGTCCCCATTTCAAACCCACGACCAATTAGCCGAAGTGGTGAAAATACGAATACCACCTTTTCAAGGGTCATGAAAATTGCATTTGCAATGTCCCGTGGATTAGCAGATATACTGTCTGCGAACTCAAAGAGCAAGTCGTTGTGATAATCTGTTTCAATAGCCTTTCCAGATATGAAGTGTGGAGGTTGGCAGTCAGGAACCTTCTGGAAAATTACCTCGCCCCATCTACTCGACAAAAAAGCCCATCCGTCAATTGATATTGTTTGCCAGTAGATTTTAAGCTGAATGCACCAGCACTGATGAAAATATTCCTCAACAAAGGCGGTGGAATCATATATCTCCATCGCAATCTCATTGAAATTTTCAACATCCAATTTCAGCCGGTGTCCCATAATTCCCTCTCTTTCTTTATCCTATAAATACCGAAAAAGTGAGTTTCTGTTCAAATTTTGGGACAGAATAAGTCATTAGGCAAAAATGTTGTTTGTAACTTACTGTAAAACAACAATATTATTTATTGCAGGATTTGTAGATTCTGAGGGGTAATTAGACCTTAACGATACAGGAGGGGCTATCAAATCGCGGGTTGTTCACAAGAGCAGGAACCTCGTGGAAAGTGATTAGGTCGTCAGGAAATGGTTGATATAGGTGGTCAAGATGATGTGGGTCTGTGAGCTGCTTATCAAGCCATAAGCCATAATCAGCAGGGTGGAGGATAACCGGCATCCGTTCATGGAGTGATTCGAGGCGTTTATTTGCGGTCGTAGTCAGGATTGAGAAGGTCTCAAGCACTGCATCATCCGGGGACTTCCAGTGTTCCCAAATGCCAGCAAGGCACATTACAGATTTATCGGTAAGGTAGATGTAATGAGGGTGTTTTTCTTTCCCTACCTGCACCCATTCGTAAAAACCTGAAATGGGGATAATGCAGCGGTTTGTTTTGATAGCATGGCGAAAACTTGGCTTCTCCTTAACCGTTTCTGACCGGGCATTTATCAACATACTGCCCTTGGTAGGGTCTGTTGACCATGAAGGAACAAGCCCCCATTTCAAGAAGTCAAAGCGATTGGTGGAATCCTCGACTTGTCTTACTACACCGGCTTTCTGCATCGGTGCAATGTTGTAGCGTGGTTCAATCTGCGGATTCTCGATGAGGTCGAAAATCTTGCGAAGTTCATCTGCAGGAATAACCGTGACAAAGCGTCCACACATTATTTAGCCCCGTATTTATCAAGTTTTGCTAGGCTATCACACAACAATGCAGTATTGGTAGCCCAGTCGTTCACGAGCTTTTGAATGTTCTTCATTTCGGGGAGATACATCACTTTTATAGAGTCGGCCTGCATCTCTGTCGAGTATGCATCTTGACGGCAGTTTGCAAACACCTTGGGCTTTCCCTGTGACGCATCAATAAGGTTATGAGCTTCCTGGAAGTGGCAGACTTGTGCTTCGTTCAAATTGGCAGCTTGTGCTAAGTGTGCAAGCTTCATCAAAGATAAACCCATCACATACATCATTTGTTCTTGGGTTTTACGACCTTCCTTAATTTCTACCATTCCCCAATCATTGAGCTTCGTACTTATCAAGCCAGCGGCCATCATAATTGCCGTATTTCGCATAACTGTAGGTTTTAATGCTACAATCTGCTTTTGTAGTTTCGTGGTGACTTTTAGTGAATCTGCTGCTGACGAAGCGTTAAACTTTGCATCAATCAAATCTTTTCTGGCTTGGGACAGTTCTGCGAATGAAGAAGTGGCATAGGTAAAAAACAACAAAGTGGAAAGCAAAACAGCCCGTTTCTTCAATAATCCTCCGTTAAACTAGATACCTACAATTTTATTTCAATATTTCAGGCTTCTTTGTAAACCAGTGTCTGCTTGCAACGTGGGTATTTGACACAGCCCCAGAACTTACCACCAGTATTTCTGCCTTTGCTGGACTCTCTCAATGCCATCTTGATATCACATTGAGGGCAGGTCGGGGTTGTGTAATCTCCTTCCAGAGCAACATCAAGGAGCCGTTTCTGGTCTTCTTCGGAAAGTTTCTTAATCTGGTTGATGAACTTTTCACCCCACACCAGATTGATTTTACCTTTGGCAAATTCCTCTGCTTCTGATGTGAAGTCGCCAGAGGTCATAAAAACCCCAGTGCCAATACGGTCTGCTGCCATGATTCCAAATAGCTCCCTAATTGGCTTTACACCGACTTTGTATGTGTTCCATGCCTTGCACTGAACTATGCCCTTAAAGTTTTCGTCATTGGCTTTGGATACGATAATATCAACACCACCATCTGCACCGATTTTAGTCTCTTTTGCAACAAATCCGGCCATTCGCAGATATTCTGTACAGACCTTTTCAAAGCGTTTCCATTCGATGATTTTCAGAACAGAAACGTCCCATGTCTGAGGTCTTTTGACTTCAGCTCCACAACCAAAGTATGGGTCGTGTGACATGTTGGAGTTGGAGTTTGGTAGACCTTGCTGAAACTTGGCTCTCAGCTCTGCTTTTTCTTCATCGGTAAGAGGGCTTGCTTTTGGTGTTGGTGCAGATTGTTGCGTTCCAGTTCCAAAATCAAAGCTAGGACCTCCAGCGTATCCGTCTGCAGGTTGAGATAAGGGGGAGCGTCGAATAGGTACTGGAACAGGCTCGTTTTTGGCTTTCAAGGCTTTAACCACAAGATAAATCAACAGCCCTATCACTCCTGCAATAATTGCAAAAGTGAGGATGGTGGCAAATGCGTTGACATACATTGCCCTGACTCGTGGGCTTATCATCGGCATACCAACAAAGAAAATCACAAGTCCTGCAATGATTTCAGCGGGGGAACCTTTATCTCTGCGTCGTCTAGCCATTAATATCTGTGCCTACCTTTTTTGTTCTTCTTCTGTTCTTTTCGAAATTCCCATGGTGGCTGTGGATTTGATTGTTTCCACAACCCCAAATGTTGAGACCGTGCCTGTTCTTCAAGTTTGATAAATTCAGAGGCATATGGTGTATCAAGATAATCTCTGTAAGCCCAAGCCCACCCCTCTGCTATCATCTCTTCATTGATGTTCCTGTCGTTGAAATAAACAATAGCAACTGACCGCTTGTATTTATCAATATCTGTGACTTCAAGACGTACGTGCTTTTGGTGAATTTTGTCACGAAGAGCCTCATAAGCCTCTTCCCCGTAAGGTTGACCTTTCTTGCTGACAATGTGAGTTCTTTTGTTGCTCTTCTCTGTTTCAGGAGCGTCCATTCCATAGAACCTGACCGTCACTTTGGTGCCAAGGTTGTCGGTAACGTGGATAGTGTCACCATCAGAGACTTTTGTTACTGTGCCTTCGATTGTGCGGATTATGCCTTTTGCGAATCCACAGACAGGCAGCAGGAGAATAAAGAGGATTGTAAAGAGGGTTTTGGTCGTTCTTATCATTTGGATTTTTTCCACGTCGCTCTTGTATCTGACCTGAATTTACGTGCCGCTTCAACACCACCAATTCGATATTCATCCCGTGCCATTTTGTTGCATGGCCTACAATAAGACCGATTTTCCCGGCCACCGTAAACGAATTCATCAGATTTGAACCAATTGCCACAGACAGAGCAGCATTTTCCGCTATCATTAAGTGGGCCGTGAGTCTTGATGATTTCATTCACAACGTCTTCCCCTAAATCATAAATTCTCTTTACCAATGCTAAAGGGTTAAGGTCGTGAACATCAAAAGTCTCATTTGGCAGCTTTTCGTGAACAATGCGGGGTGTTGGCTGGTCTGATAGTTCCGTAAAGCCGATTGAGGCCAAAAAAGCTATTTTTTCCCTGCATGATACTTTTTCGTCCTTGTCCATCTCTTCATAAAGTTTTGTCATTTTCTTTGCTCCCAAGCCGATTTTTATCGTTCATCAAGGGCTGGCAGATTATTCACAATAGCCATAGTTTCCATGCTAACTGTGATTACTCGCTTCACCAGGTCGAGAATATATCTGGGGTCTGTTGACCAGTCGTTAGGGTCGTTTGTTATCTGGCTGTCCTTATCCCGTGTGAACTGGTAGCGTTCCATTATCCACTCTAAAGCTGGTTTGCCGTTCACGATGTATTTGTAGGCTTCAAGGGGAATGCCGGTAAGAGTCACGTTGCTATTGTAAATGATGGTGCTCTTGTCGACTTCCTTGCTGTTCTTGCCAAAAGTCATTTTGGTAACCTTGTAATGAGCCTTTGGGTCAATTACAAGACTGCCAGAGCTTTCATTGACGGGGTAGGGGTCAACAGATTCATAATTAAGGTGCCACTCTGCAAGCTGTCTACCGGCAGAACAGAAGGCACCAAAGTCTGCTGCGTAGGGGATGCGTGGCAACATCTTTTTAAGGTCTGATTCAAATCGTTCCTTATATTCCGGAGAGTGTAAAACCCCGTAGATGTAATAGAAAATATCCTCTTTGGTGATGGATTTGCTGCTGTAGGTGCTTCTGAATTCTTTCAATATGCTGTCTGGGACGTTTTCCTTCTTAATATAACCACCCGATGCTTCTTCATATAGACCTGCCTGGCTATCGGTCTTTTCATAAGAATAAAGTGGGAAGCACTGACTTTTTGAAATCATTTCAAGGTCTGGAAGAGTATCAGAAATCAGCGTTGAAAAAGGTTTTGAAGAACCCATGCCCGTTACGCAAATTACTATGTTTTTCAGGTCACTATTGGGAAAAATCTTTGGCATTTGATAACGTCTATCGTTGAATTCTTTATTGTAATAACCCCATTGTTTACAAAATGGTCGGTAAACACTTCTCGTCACAGAGTCTGAGTTGAATTCGTGGAGTGTTCCTTTTTGAATGTCATTTTTTAGGCTTACTGACCAGCTAATATTTTTTGGGTCGTTGTTGATAAACTTTTCTATATCAATACGTTGGTCTTTGGATTTATTGCCGTATTGCGATATAAATTCCCCCACCTGTTCGTTATAAAAAAGAATCATTTTTGTCATATTGTTTTTTAGTGATAAATCACCAAAATTATATGCCCATGCATCCCGGCTTGTGGCAATTCCCCTTGAATATGTATCAAATATCGTTTTTGATGTTTTATCCTCTTTATCTCCAAGTGATATAAATCTGTCAAAGGATGGGTCACGCTGATTAATCCAGTCGTAGCTTGAATTTGGCTTAAGCGTTTTCCATTTAATCTCATTGATACTGCCAAAATCGGAGATGATTTTGAGCTTATCTTCCTTTGAAAGATAATCACCTATATCGTGGTAATGGAGCTTGCATTTTCCCTTCTTTGCCGGGTTTTTCACAAGGATGGTAATAGCTACTGGTGTTCTGGTGCCTTCTCCAAAAACATTGCCTTTTTCCATTCTGCGCTGTTCACCTGATGTTCTGGCATTACCCCTTAAGTTGAAGCAGTAGATACTAGAAAACTCTTCAACCAAGCTCTGTCGTAGGCCATCCATAGCATTACTGTCTATAAAGGAGCCATTACTGACATAGCAAACAACGCCCTTATCCTTTATACGGTCACTTGCCCATCTGACCGCCCTAATGTATGAATCATAGAGACTGTTTTTGTTGGTTGCCGTGGAATGAGCAGCATAGGTGCAGCGTATCCGTGCATCAAGTAATGGATATTTTATGTTTTTGTTGCCATCGTTTTCAGATGTTTGCCCTGATGAATAAGGCGGATTTCCAACGATTACCCGGATATCTGTTTTATTCTGCTTTTTGGCCCGTTTGCTGTTCTCTGGGAATGCGTTCGTACCCTTTAAACTTCCTTCACTCTCTTGCATCTGGAACGTATCCGTGAGCACCATTCCTTCAAATGGATGATATTCACCCGTTAAATCGTGGTAGGTTTCCTCGATATTGATAGCTGCAACATAATAAGCTAACAGTACAATTTCATTGGCGTGCATCTCATTCTGAAACTTATAGGGCAGGTCCTCCAGCTTAATCAATCCACTCTGTAGCATCCGGACTATAAAGGTTCCAGTGCCTGTGAATGGGTCAAGGATATGGACACCTTTATCACTCAACCCAACACCAAATTCCTGTCGTAGTGCAACGTCAGCGGATTGAATGATGAAGTCGACAACTTCAACAGGGGTGTAGACTATGCCCAGTCGTTCAGCCATCTTTGGAAATGCCGTGTTGAAGAACTTGTCGTAGAGTTCCTTGATAATGCTCTGTTTACCTGCTGCGTTATCGATTCCTGCAGCACGTTCTTTAACACTGGCATAAAACTTTTCAAGGGTTTGAGTCTCCTTCTCCAAAGCCTGTTCTTCAAGCAAATCCAGCATAGTCTGCATTGAGACAGAGACAGGGTTTTTGTTCGTGAACTCATAACCTTCAAATAAGGCGTCAAAGACAGGTTTGGTGATGAGGTGCTGGGAAAGCATCTCGATAGCATTTTCTTCTGTAATGCTGGGGTTCAGGTTGCTCTGTAGGCCACTTAAAAACTCTTGGAAGGCTGCCCTGTGTTTTGTGTCGTCAAGAAGAGCCTTGATGCGTGTTACATGCCGTTCTGCTATCTGGGCAACATCCTTTGCCCATGATTCCCAATAGCGTCTATCACCACACGTTTTGACAATTTTGGCGTAAATGGCATCTTTCCACTCGTCAAGGTTTGGAAAGTTAAACGAAAATTGAACAGGCTTCTTACTACCATCACCCTTTGAGCCTGTTCCTTCATCTTCGTCTTTGCCACCACCAACACCTATGATTTGGATTTGGTCGGGTCTTGATACGTTGAGGTCTATCTGATTGACTGTTGCATTGAAACGGTCGTCATGTGCTCGTAAAGCCTGTAAAACCTGCCAAACTACCTTGTATTTCTGATTGTCCTTTAAAGCCTCTTCTGGCTCCATGTCTGCGGGGATACCGATGGGCAAAATTATGTAGCCGTACTTCTTCCCGGGTGACTTCCTCATTACCCTGCCAACAGATTGAACAACATCTACCACAGAATTGCGTGGATTCAGGAAGAGAACAGCGTCAAGGGAAGGAACGTCAACACCCTCTGATAGACAACGTGCATTAGAAAGGATTCGGCAGATGTTTTCACTCGTATCTGCTTTGAGCCAGTTGAGCATCTTATTGCGTTTTAGAGCGTTAAAGGTGCCGTCAACATGGTCAACTTCACAAGACAGCATTGATTCGTCGTCCTGGTGATAATAGGCGTACTCTTCGATGATTTCAGAAAACATCTTGGTAATGTTCTTGGAGTCCTTGATTGACCGAGAAAATGCAACTGCTCTTCTCATTGGTGCTGTATCTGTTTCCAAATCACTGCCATCTGTGCTTCTGACCATCCTCTTTGATAGACCATTCCAGCAGCCCGTGATTTTAACAGCGTCTTCAAGGGTGATTTCGTTGTTCTCGTCTGCAATTTGGCGTTGGAAGGTCTTGCTGATGTATTTCTCGTCTACTGCCAGAACCATAACTTTGTAGTCAGAAAGCAGGCCATCACCAACGGCCTTTGAAAATCCAAGACGGTGGAACTCTGGGCCGTAAATGCTTTCATCGTCCATTGAGCACAGGGTAGCGTCATTTTCCTTAGCTTGGGATTTGGAGGCATCGGCATAGATTCGTGGTGTAGCGGTCATATAAAGGCGTTTTTTGCCCTTAATAAAGCTTTGGTCATGAACCCTTACAAAGTGGCTTTCATCTTCACCATCCAGAGTCACCCCAGTCGTTCTGTGGGCTTCGTCACATATGATGAGGTCAAATTCTGGGACACCTTTTTTCTGAGCTGCTGCAACTGCTTCTATGGATTGGTATGTGCTGAAAATAACCGTCAGTTCCCGTTTCTGTCCAAATGCTTCTACCTGATGAGATAGCTTTACAGAATCAGTGGTTGCTGGAAATGCAAGGTCGTGAACACTTATGTCGTCATTTTCCTCTTTCTTACCTACCTTTGTATCGGAGCAGACAGCAAAGGAATGCAGAGGAATACCAGCCTCAGAAGTCCACTCTCTCAAAGACTGTGAAAGCAGGGAAATGGAAGGCACCAAAAACAGCACCATCTTGTTGCCAGTCTTAAATTGCTCGGCAATCTTTAAGGCAGTAAAGGTTTTGCCCGTACCACAAGCCATTATCAACTTGCCCCGGTCGTCAGTCTTAAAACCTTCCAGAACCTTATCAAGTGCCAATTTCTGGTGGTCTCGTATGGTCTTCTTGTCCTGGAGCTTGATAGCTTGTGGACTGTTCAGACTAAATTGGCTCCAGTCTATGGGGCTATTTTCAAGGTCAGTGACGGTGATTTTGTTGACCTGTACTTTTTGATTCTTGCAAGCGTCCTCGGCATGAACAGACCATTTATCGGTTGTGCTGACAATTATTCTGTGTGTGAAAAGCTTGTTGCCAGATGCGGTGAAGAAGCTGTCTATGTTGGCTTTCTGGAGAGTGGAGGTGGGGTCATAGAATTTGCACTGAATGGCGGTATATTCCCCGGTGTTTCGGTCTTCTGCGACAATATCAATGCCTGCGTCTGAATTGCCTCGTTTGGGGAATTCATCCCACATCCACACATTAGAGAACTGTTCTTTATAGAGGGGGTCTGTCACAAGATATTTGCATATCAGGCGTTCAAACATATCACCCAGGTCACGATTATGTAGAGCAGCTTGCCTAAACTCTTCAAGGACGGTGTGAATAGTAGCAGGAGCCATTATAAGGGTCTCTCTTTGGCAGGAGAATTGCCGTGAAATGTCTAAAATTATTGTGCAATTTTAAAGGTGGCAAATTACAGGTTAGGGCAGGAAAAGTCAAGCAATGGCGGGGTTTCTATGTGGGGCAGATGGCAACAAAAAGCCCCACAAGAGTCATTCTTTGGAGCTTGATGCTGAAAATAGATATTAAGGCAACCGTTGATTTATTCGGTTGGTATCACGTACTCATAGACCAGTGGCTTTAATGTTCCCAGTTCGACATCCCACGGGTTAAGGATTAATTCCGTTCCTCCAGATGCTTCTCCTTGTTCATCTATCAGGATTGAATGCAGAACATAGAGGGAAACATTGCCCTTGTTGGCTCTTGCGTTTGATACCTCGTTTTTCGTCAAGAACACTGTCCGTCCTTTTGATTGTGTGCCCTTCACTTCAACCAATAGCCGGCAATTACCATTGGAACAGTGCAAATCGTAGCTGCTGTTGAGTGAAACGTCCTTTATCTGATAGCCCAGACTTTGATAATGGAGAGTAGCCCGTTTCATGGCGTGGTTTTCAACAGCTTTTCTGATTGCCTGACTGTAGTTGTAGCCCTGTCCTGTAGCTGAAATTTCACTCTCAATATAGTCGACCAGCTTGTTTTCGACCGTATTTCCTTGTTCCCATGGCAATAACTGATTCAACTCTGTTGCGTAGTTGTCAAGGCTCCTTACAGCATTGCGTGGATTGAACCAGCTACGGATTATTTCAGCTTTAACTGGCTGCTGATTTATCAGAGTTTTGCATCTGTCGATATCGAAGGCTAATTTTAATTTCCATGTTTTTTGATTGAATCCCTCCAGCTCAAGAACTGTTGCGTATCCGATAATGCCAAAATCTTTTTCACCCGTATAAATGAAAATTTCATCGTTTTTACTAACCCTGTCGAAATTTTGAGAGATATGCCACCAGGCGTCTTCTTGAATTCTTCCGTCGTGAACAAGTTTACTGAAATTTGTAATGCTGGTTTTAAAACCTGTTCCATCTGCAAGCGTAAATTCATTAATGACTCCATTCCTTGGTCTTGTAGAAATCGGATATAGCCATGAAGCCATTGATAAACTCCTTTTTACAGGTTATGCCCTATTTGCCCTGATAAGCCACACAATGATTTTGAGCACTATGTAAATAGCCAGCAGCTTGAGTATTAACATCAGCACTATTTAACATCCTTTAGAATGGTGCGCTTCTGAGCCAAATCAAGTGGTTGTGGAGGGTTGATGTTACCCCTTAATATTGTAGTGCATGAATGGCTGGTCAGTGCTGCCTTGTCACCGTCAACTTTTACACAAAGCCAATCAGAACCTGTATAAGCAGGTTTTACCGTCTCAAATAGTGTGCCGTCCGTTTCAAGGAACTGGTCACCTGTTTTAATTCTGGACATGGTAGGATATCCTCTCTGACATAATATTGGAATGGCTTTTGATGCATCATGGACTACTAAACACCACTACCCCTTCTTACTTTGTTTCGCAAAAGTCAACATGTGCGTATGTAAAAAATTATTAAAATCTCCATAAATGAAATCGACATTTACCCCAAGTTGCTATACAGTGGCAAGCAAATTCATACCAAATTATATAGTTATTCCCCATAGTTCAGGAGCAATAGCTGCCAAAGTTTGACTGTATAGGTGAAAGCAGTTGCTTAACACCACATCAGGTGTCCTTTCACCAATTACTGGATAATGAAAGTTATCAATTGGAGACTCTGACGTCGGCGACGGTCCCGGGAGAATTGTGGGAGAAGCTCAGTAACGGGAAGTGCTTGTTTGTGATGCCAGACGGTAAGGGCTTGCAGACAATAAAGGCGAAAATTATCTGGTAGCATCTAACTGGGAACCATATGTCTCCAAGATATCCACAGCGACCTCATAACCACGTAATCGCAACGCTGTCCGAGCGTTTCTTTGCAGGTCTGTTGCCTCCACAATGGACCACGAGACCGGCTAGCAACGACTATGGCGTGGATTTATATGTCGATATCTTCGAAGGGCGCAACGCGACCCCGTTGGAATTCCTTGTACAGCTTAAATCTTCAGTGACCGCATCACCAAGGGACACGGAAACCATTACTCTGAAGGTATCTACCTACAACTATTTATGGAACAAGCTCCAGGTAGTTTTACTGATAAAATACTGTGAACAGACGAATGAAGCCTATTGGCGACTGCTTAAGGATGTTCCACCGCCAGACCAGTCCAAGAAGACCTTCACTGTTCATATTCCGAAAGAGAATAGTCTTAGCACAATCGATTGGAATGTTGTCGAGACACATGTCAGACATGTTTCTATGGGCAAACTGGAGCTGTGGCGACGAAGGAACGAGTAAATCTGACGCAACATCATAATGCAAGTTTTTGACTGGAAGGTTTCCATGAATAAAACCTACCATCCTGGACCGTCTCCCATCACACCTGAACAACGAATTATCCTTATGGATGATACGAAGTGGGAGGCGTTTATTACTGAATGTTGCGAGCAATTGCTTCAGGAAAAAAAATACGTCACCGTTAAACGATTAGGCGGCCCAGGCGACAAAGGCCGTGATGTCGCAAGTTATACCGTATTTCCACCAACACCCAAGACTTGGGACATGTTTCAGGCGAAAGCATATAAAGACCCTCTGTCTCCCACCAATATATTGGCTGATTTAGCTAAATTCTTTTATTACATTTTCAGTGGTGAATTTCTTGTCCCACGCAATTATTTTATTTGTGGAACAAAAAATGTTGGGACATCACTTTTCACCCTCCTGGAAAAACCAGATAAATTAAAAGAACATGTACTAGAAAATTGGAAAAAGAAGAAAGGCGATTTCGGGACATTCAAGCAACCATTGACACCAGAGCTGGAAAAATTCATCGACGCATTTGATTTTTCAATCATCAAGGAAAAGAAGGTTTCAGAACTACTCCTCATACACTCTCGAAGCGCGAAACATTGGTCCACGTTTGGCGTACTGCCAGCAGTTGTCCCCTCGGTGGCCATGCCGGCAACGCCAGCAAAAGAGGAACAAGTGTATGTTACCGAGATTTTACGGGCATACGAAGATTTTGATAAATCCCCGGTATCATCTACCGAAGATATTCCCGGCAAACATACCAAGCACTTCGAGAACTGTCGGAAACAATTTTACTACGCAGAGGGATTGAACCGGTTCAGCAGGGATTATGTTCCTGAAGCCTTTGACTCCTTGCTGGAAGATGTCCGGGTAGGTATCAGCCCTGTAGTGGATGACGCTACGCATCCGGACGGGCTTAAACGGCTGAACGAGACCCTGAAGCATGCAACCACCTTGGCGGCAACAACAAACCCCCTTAAAGACCGTATCCGTTCTCAAGACTTGCAGGGTTCCTGTCACCACCTTGCGAATAACGGGGAAGTGAAGTGGGTGCCAGATGAGTAACTATCCTGTCCCGTTCAATAGCCCCTTTGAACTAGGTATCAGGATGGTTTATATCCTGATGTCGGTATACCCGCGTACACTGGACTTGCAGCAGCTTCTGTTCCTCGACTACGCAGCCATATATTCTGGAGACCTTGGCGGTCCCGAAAGCCTCCATACGCCTGTTCCGTTACGTGGAGCGGAGTACACGACCCGACGCAGCATTATCGAACAGGGCCTGTACATGATGTCCATACGAAGGTTTATCGACGTGAAGTTCGGCGATTCCGGCATAGAGTATCAGGCCGGGGAAAATGCATCCGCCATCCTGGGAATTATCGGCGGCAACTATTCTAATAAGCTGAAGGAACGTTGCCACTGGGTTGCTGACCAACTTGGATACAAATCGGCGGTCGAGTTGCAAAAAATATTTGCCCATGAAGGTCATCGATGGGGAGTAGAGTTCGTATCGCCAACAAGCTATACCAGTGAGGACTAAACTATGGGAATTAGAGCAATCCGCCTTGCGGTTACTGGACCAGATAAACCTATTGCCGCAATTGACTTCTCCCAAAATTCCAACTTAATCCTTGGCCCTTCAGATACTGGCAAATCATATGTCGTGGGATGTTTTAAGTACGCCCTCGGAAGCACTTCAACACCAAAAGACATAAAACGCGCTGCAGGATACGACCGGCTTTCATTCCAGTTCGCTACCTCTAGTGGTGAGTCATACACCATTTTCCGGGCACTGTCGGGAGGCGACAGCCTGTTCTTTAAGGGTTGTCATGATTTGCCACTTTCAGAGCGAGAAGCCCTGAAGTCCCATGATGTCAACGATTTCATCCTGAATCTGACTGGACTGAACAATCGGCAGATAGTTACAAAAGAAGGTGTTAAGGGAAATATAACTGCCGGCGACCTTAGACATTTCTCCTTGTTTACTGAATCGGATACCTTGAGTGACGGCGGCTTCATGGGTACGGAAATCCTGAGCAAGACACGGCATAAATCAGCTTTTTTCCTGATGATTACAGGCGTAGATGACTCTGCAATTGTCGTGGGGTCATCAAAAGAGGACCGTGTGCAAGAAAAAGGGAAAATGATGGGGTTGGATGAAGCCATCACTTCCCTGGAATCGGAATTGCCGGAAGGATTCACTGAGCTCGAATACAGGTCGCTCCTTGAAAAAGTCGATAATCAGATAAATGCCATCCAAAACCTTTTGCGGGAGCACAGCGTTGAATTAAACAAGCTGAATTCAAGGCTGTCGGCAATTGCTTCCGAATTGCTCCGGCTTAGCAGAATGCGGACGTCATCAATAGAGACAATGGAGAGATTCCGGATGCTCGACAGTAAGTATCTGAGCGATTTGGAGCGTTTAGAGCTTATCAGGACAGCAGCATCCGTTTTCGATGCCTTTACACCGCAACCATGTGCGCTGTGTAATACTCCGGTCTTTCAGCAGGATAAAGCACAGGATGGGCAGTTGCCTTCGGCAGAGCAAATGGCAGTTTCAGCGAACGCGGAATATGTGAAAATAGAGGCGCTTCGTTATGGCCTTACCGCTGCTACCAAGGACATAGAAACCGAACTTGTTTCAGTAGAGGAGCAAATTAAAACCTTCAGGGAAGAGCAAGCTGCCCTTGTTGCTCGGCACGGAGAAATAATCAACAAACATAAAATGCCGATGTCTCAAGAACTTGCGACGCTAACAAGCCTGCATAGTGAATATGTCTCACACCTGAAAACCTATGAAAAACTCCAGCAATTCACCGCAAAGCGGAAAACGATTGAACCGAAGACAAAAAAGACCAAAACCAAAATTTTCAGAAACGCATCGGACGAATTATCAATCATAACTTCCCGCGTCCAAGAATTACTTGGGATATGGGGATTGGATGAGTCCCGGCAGGTCAGTTTTGATGAACCGACTTGCGACCTGCGTTTTTTAGAAAGCCACCGGACCTCATTTGGCAAAGGTAAACGGGCCATATTCCTTACAGCATATTCAGTGGCTATGATGGAGCATGCTTTTCAAATTCAGTCTCCTCACCTTGGTTTTGTTGCCATCGACTCTCCGGTTCTGACCTATCGAGACCCCAAATATGGCGATTCTGGGGAAGTCCTCGAACAGACCGTTGCTGACAAATTTTTCAATTGGATGTCTGAATGGCGCGGGCCTGGGCAGCTTATTGTGTTGGAAAATGAAGAACCTTCTGAATCTGTATTGCGTCTGATTCCTCATACGCTGTTCGTTGGCCCCCATGGTGAGGGACGGCACGGATTTTACCCATAGGTGATGCTGTCAACATTTAGTGTGATGTTGAAACCCACGTCCTATGGACGTGGTCATGTTTGATGGCTATGTCGGTCTCGGATGGGTATGGGTCGCCACTGGTCCGCAAATCGCACAATGCAATGTAACGGAGCATGAAGAAGGTTTTAAAGCTGCAACATTGGCATATGCTGCATCATGGGAAAAGTCGCCTCGCCCCTCTATATGTGGGCTGATTCCAAAGTCGCGTCCTTTGGGCGCGGATTCTTTACACTGAGGCCAACATGCGGTTTAGCCCGCCCGAAAAGATGGCCGAGGTGCTTTTCAGGCAGAAAAATATATTATGTTATACATTTTTAACAATATTTTGGGGGTCATTATGGATACTTTGCTATTTCTGTCAGTTTTATCGTTTGCACTTTATATTGGCTATAAGTGGAGCATAAAACGTGAACAAAAGTATTCTGAACTTCATAAAGAACTAGATGACGTTATTGAAAAATTGCAGCCTAAAATACTCATAACGTCATCTGACGTTATTGAAGGTAAATTATTAAAACATATTTCGTTAGTTTCTGAGATATCTGATTTTTTCGTTGGTGGTGAAAATGACATTGCTAAAAAAGAAGTTATGGCAAAAGTGTTGCTCAAAGCTTGGGAAATGAAAGCAGATGCCGTGATTGGATTAAAAACGACCTCAATTGTTGAAGGTGGCGTGGTAAATGGAACTGGAAGCGTTGGGTCAAGGCTTTCTTATACTGGTACTTTAGTTCAGTTTGAGAACAAACCAGTTTAATCAGACTTGCAGAAACTTAAAGGGGGTAAGTCTTTGAGAACATTCATAATATTAACTCTGGTATTTTTTGTATTGGCCGGCAATATCGCCATTGCTGCAGAGCAAAGTGAATTATTCGTGTTTAACCGAAAAGATGGGAGTTCACTTTTCGCACCCTATAAGTATGGATTTATTGATAGCAAAGGTAAGGTCGCGATTGAGCCGAAATTTGACGACGCGCTTCAATTCACCAGTTCTATCATTAGCGACGGTGAAGTCATCTATATCAATAACGATATCGCCCCGGTAAAATTTGGCAACCAATGGGGCTACATTAACCGAAACGGCAAATTGGTAACTGACTATAAATATGAGGAAGCATTTCAGCCAACTGAAGGACTTGCCAGGGTGAAATCAAATGGAAAATTTGGATTCATAAACAGTAAGGGGCAAGAGGTAGTAAGACCACAATATGACGAAGCATTTGTGTTTGAAAACAATTATGCACCTGTGAAAGTCAAAAGCAAATGGGGATATATTGATAAATCAGGGAAAATGGCGATACCCCCTCAATATAGCGACTATCCCGGATTTTTTTCTAAATCAGGTTTATTGAAAATCTCAAAGAACGGCATGTTTGGATTTGTTGACACAAAAAACAAACTGGTAATTCCTGCAAAGTTTGAGGCGGCATATGCATTTTCAGGCGATAGAGATATTGTTAAATTCAACAGCAAATTTGGTGTAATCGACACAAAAGGTAATTTCATAATTCAGCCTACATTTGATTCAATAAGTACCTACGCAGAGAATAATCCTGAATATTATTACTTGATTGATGTTAATGGACTAAAAGGAATGATGTCAAAAGAGGGTAAAATAACCATTAAGCCTGAATTCGATGAGTTAGGTTCCGTCAAAGGTGAACTTCCCATACCAGCAGGAAAAGGCCGTAAAAGTGGTTATATAAACAAGTCAGGCGTTTTTATTATCTCCCCTGATTTTGACAGGGCAGTTGGATTTAATCGTAATGGGTTGGCAGCGATTAGAAATGGCGAACAATGGGGATTTATAAACATTAAAGGCGAATTGGTAATACCGTCAATGTTTGATGATTTTATGTACCCACTCAATAATTCAGACATAGCTGCCGTTAAGCAAAATGGCAAATATGGGTTTATTAACAAGTCAGGTGAATTCGTCGTAAAACCGATATTCGATTCAGTGATTCCTCGAAATGAAGTCTGGCAAGCCAAAATTGGAAGTGAAATTTACTACATTAAAGAAGATGGAAGTGTTTTATGGCATCCTTGATATAGACGGTTCTCTGATATAGGCATATTCTCGTGGCTATATTTTCTGGATACCCGCCAAGGTGCCTTTTATTGTTTCAATGAAAATTATATGTTTATCGCTGTTAAGGCGTTTTGCCGCCTGAAATAGTCCAAATAGTTCGCCATCTCGCTCGGCCACGTCATTGTCTTCCGGTAGTTCGACGAGCTCAGAAAGTCTTATCCCTAACGCTTTGGATAATCATGAAATCTGGCAGTGTATCGCCGAATGATTCCAGATTGGCCGAAAAGGAGGGGATTTTAAAGTGATTCCAAATTCGCTGCCCGCCTTCCTGCATCTAATTCTAATGTATATCAAGTAAATATTCTTCAAACTTGTTGCTGCAATTTGATAAAATAAAACATTTATCATTACAATGCGTTATGAAAGTGTAAAGAAACTTGCACTTGATAACATACCGATAATAAAGGGCTTATTGGTGGGCTGTAAATAAACTTTACACTGCAAACATTTTGTAACTAACTGATATTATAGTTGATTGTTGATAAAAAATACGTTACGAGGGAGGCAGTACAAAGATTATAAATGGAGGGAACGACATGAAGTCTCTTACTATTACCGTTTTTCTATTTTCGTCACTTTTTATTGGGAGTGTTGCTTATTCTGCAACTGACGACAACACCCCTTCAGCACCTGACACGCCAGCAGCGAATGGTGGCAAAAACAATCCTGTTTTGAATTTGAAGCATGATAGACGCATTTCACCAAAGGCCATTGATGCAAGGAAAAAACCACGCATGATTAAGCAAGAGGCGGCCCCCATCCATGGCAGCAGTACCCAAGGACAGCCTGCAGACCCATCACAAACAAAACATGCAAAACACATCCGGCCTAATAACTTGAGCACTCAGAGAAAAAAGGCACCAAAAATTGCACCAGAACCCAAACATGGTGTGGTAGTTCCCAAAGAAAAAACCAAATCCGTCCATTAAATTTCTGAATTGTGCTGATGACGTTTTTGCCGGAGCAAGGAACTATTCGGATTCGCCTGTTCAGATTTCGCCAGTAAAAACACCTGTGGCTCAACCATCAATTTTTCAGCTATTTCGTACACCAACTATTACTAGGCAATACTACGGTTTCTGTTGATTTTCATTTTTTGTGATTTTGCTGGCCAAATTAGTGAATATTCCTGATGCATATTTCAGGGTTTGGCCCATGCACGTTGGGATAATAGGGGGAATTTACATGAGTCGCTTGGCACTTTTGGTGTTTCTTATCTGTTTTACGGTGTTTGGGAATATAGACGTTGCCCATTCTACGCCTGGAATATACCCAGATGCACCGGCTATGTATTCACCAGTGAACTATTTTGGTGGGCAAACAGTCACCTTCTCAGTAGGAATGCTGAATTCAGACTATTACGGCGGCGGTTACCCTGACGATTATTACATTGAGCTTTATGATGCTGACTGGACACTTGTTACAAGCGGCTGGACCGGAGGAATTAGCGCCTACAGCATGCCAGGGTTTGATGATGATGGCGCGACATACTACTGGCGGGTACTGGGCGAGTATCAATTTTCAGATGGCACGGATGAAACGTATTGGTCCGGCTATCAGAGCTTCGTCAATGGCCCAAGTGCCATACCTTCTCAACCGGTATTGAGCCTCTCCCCAACAAGTGGTGCAGGAACTTCAGTGACGTTGTATTGGGATGCAGACCGGGCCACCGATTACCATCTCCAGGTTGCAACCGATGCCAATTTTACTTCATATTTCGGTGACCCAATTATCGATGAGTGGGAAGGGGATTACATTGGCACCACACTCAGCTATCTACCAGACGATGGGACAATCATCTATTGGCGGGTTGCCGCCAAAAATTCACGTGGTACGACATCCTATTCCAGCAGAAGTTTTGTTAATGGCCCCAGCGCTGCGCCGAGCCAACCTGTATTAAGTATCTCTCCAACAAGTGGTGCAGGAACTTCAGTGACGTTGTATTGGGATGCAGACCGTGCCAGCGATTACCATCTCCAGGTTGCAACTGATGCGAATTTTACTTCATATTTCGGTGACCCAATTATCGATGAGTGGGAAGGCGACTACATCGGTACTACTCTCAATTATCTACCAGACGATGGGACAACTATCTATTGGCGGGTAGCTGCCAAGAACTCCCTTGGTACGACATCCTATTCCAGCAGAAGTTTTGTTAATGGCCCCAGCGCTGCGCCGAGCCAACCTGTATTAAGTATCTCTCCAACAAGTGGTGCAGGAACTTCAGTGACGTTGTATTGGGATGCAGACCGCGCCAGCGATTACCATCTCCAGGTTGCAACCGATGC
Organism: uncultured Geobacteraceae bacterium; assembly: GCA_942493195.1. Classification (GTDB taxonomy): domain Bacteria; phylum Desulfobacterota; class Desulfuromonadia; order Geobacterales; family Pseudopelobacteraceae; genus CAIPTY01. The sequence continues at coordinate 1,195,946 of OW818669.1, forward strand.
CAATTTTACTTCATATTTCGGTGACCCAATTATCGATGAGTGGGAAGGGGATTACATTGGCACCACTCTCAGTTATCTTCCAGACGATGGAACGACTATTTACTGGCGCGTTGCGGCCCAGAATTCACGTGGTACGACATCCTATACCAGCAGAAGTTTTGTCAATGGCCCAAGTGCCATACCTTCTCAACCGGTATTGAGTATCTCCCCAACAAGTGGTGCAGGAACATCAGTGACGTTGTATTGGGATGCAGACCGCGCCACCGATTACCATCTCCAGGTTGCAACTGATGCGAATTTTACTTCATATTTCGGTGACCCAATTATCGATGAGTGGGAAGGCGACTACATCGGCACCACACTCAGCTATCTACCAGATGATGGAACAACTATCTATTGGCGGGTGGCTGCCCAGAATTCGTTGGGAACGACATCCTATACCAGCAGAAGTTTTGTTAACGGTCCAAGTGCCATACCTACTCAACCTGTATTAAGTATCTCTCCAACAAGTGGTGCAGGAAACACCGTAACGTTGTATTGGGATGCAGACCGCGCCACCGATTACCATCTCCAGGTTGCAACCGATGCGAATTTTACTTCATATTTCGGTGACCCAATTATCGATGAGTGGGAAGGGGATTTCATTGGCACCACTCTCAGTTATCTTCCAGACGATGGAACGACCATTTACTGGCGCGTTGCGGCCCAGAATCCGTTGGGAACGACTTCTTATTCCTCTTCTTACTTCATAAATGGACCGAGTTCAGTACCTACTCAACCGGTATTAAGTATCTCTCCAACAAGTGGTTCAGGAACTTCCGTTACGTTATATTGGGATTCATACCGCGCCAGCGATTACCATCTCCAAGTTGCAACCGATGCCAATTTTACTTCATATTTCGGTGACCCAATAATCGATGAGTGGGAGGGCGACTACATCGGCACCACACTCGACTATCTGCCAGACGACGGTTCCAGCATTTATTGGCGGGTAGCTGCTAAGAACTCGTTGGGTACGACAGCCTACACAACCAGCAGTTTCGTTAATGGCCCAAGTGCAGTCCCTAGCCAGCCAGTATTAAGTATTTTCCCCACAAACGGCGCAGGAAGTGAAGTGCTGTTGTCGTGGGATTCAAGCCGCGCTTCTGATTATCATCTCCAAGTCGCGACGAATGCAAATTTCACATCCTATTCTGGCGGTTCGATTATCGACGAATGGACCGGCAATTATGATGCAATATACATCGATACCGCCGATATTGGCGAAACCATCTATTGGCGGGTTGCAGCCAAAAACTCACTGGGAACGACTTCTTATTCATCTTCAAACTTCATCAACGGTCCGAGCGGAGCACCTCCAACCCCCACGCAGACAAGTCCGGGGAGTTCTGCAGGTGGTGATGCCATCGATTTTACTTGGTCACTGGAACCTCGGGCTGACGATTACCGTCTGAGGATACTCGCACCTTCCGGGGCAGTCTTCTTTGACGAATGGCTTGGAGATTACAATGGCATCCAGATTATCGGCTTCGACGATATAGGCGGTACTTATTCCTGGCAGGTTCAAGCCAAAAACCGCCTTTACGCAAGCGACCTGAGCGCAGTTCGGACATTCGTCAACGGCCCGAGTGCCTCTCCTCCTACACCAGCACCGGTATATCCGTTGCCGGGAGCAATAGAAGGCGGAGCAAACCTATCGTTCCAGTGGACCCTTGTGGATAGGGCAAGTGATTATCGCCTTGTCGTTTCCTCCTCCTCAAACGGCGTAATTTTCGACCAGTGGCTTGGCAATGTCGATGGCACTGATGTGCCTGGATTCAAGGATATCGGCGAAACCTACACTTGGCAGGTGCAAGCGAGAAACACAACCTATCAAAGTTCTCTCAGCAATCCCCAATCGCTTATAAATGGCCCGAGCGGTTCACCAATTGCCCCCACGCCAGTTGGACCATTAGCCACGAGCAATGAGGGGGGCGTCACTGTATCATTTCAGTGGACGCCGGTATTAAGCGCCAATGATTACCGGCTTGTCGTTGCCAAGGAAACGGGTGGTGTGATTTTTGACCAGTGGCTTGGTAATGTTGATGGATTTAACTTGCCTGGATTCAAAGATATTGGCGAAACCTACACATGGCAGGTACAGGCTAAAAACAGCAGTTACCCAGCCAGCCCGTTCAGTACCTCCCAGGTGTTCGTTAATGGCCCGAGTAACACGCCAGTAATCCCCACGCAAATTTATCCTGCACCGGGGGATAACGCAGGCGGGGAAAGCGTGCCGTTTCAATGGAGTCAGGTTGTAAGTGCCGACAGCTACCGGCTCCTGGTTACTACCGAATCGGGCAATGTATTCTTCGACCAGTGGTTGGGGGATGTCGATGGAGTTGACCTTCCCGGATTCGCTGATACCGGCGAGACCTTTACCTGGCAGGTACAGGCTGAAAATATTTCTTACCGAAGCGACCTCAGCGCCGGACGAACTTTTATCAACGGCCCGAGCACTATTTCCGTCGCCCCTGCTCAGATTATCCCGTTTCAGGGAGAGAATGCACCGAGTGCAACAGTATCATTCCAATGGACCCCGCTTGCCCGAGCCGACAATTACCGCTTGCTGGTTACTTCAGTATCGACCGGGGAGGTGTTTTACGACAACTGGCTTGGCGATGTTGATGGGACAGACCTACCTGGATTTGGCGACATCGGTGAAAGCTACACATGGCAGGTACAGGCCAAAATAGGAACGTCCTCTCCAGGTCCGCTCAGTACCCCTCCCTGGACCTTCGTCAATGGTCCGAGTGATGTTGTTCCGGATGCGCCAGACCTCTTTGCCCCAGCCAATGGTTCCAACACCGGTGGAACAACCGTTAATTTCTCTTGGGACGCAGCCGCCAGGGCTGACAGCTACATCATTCAGGTTGCTACCGATTCTCTCTTTATTAATATTGTCAAACAAGTTGCTGTAAGCGGAACCAGCACCACTCTGAGTGATTTCTCCCTCGGGAGCACGTACTATTGGCATGTAGCCGGTGTTGCCGGGACGGCCACCGGTCCGTATTCATTCATTTATGTTTTTACCAGCGGTACACTCAACAAGAACACAGAATCCCCCTTGACCTGCATACAGGCCGCCGGTTGTTCCTCTATTAATGTGGCGACCGGTGCTCTCTTCCATGACCAGGGCCTATTTACTACCAACGGTTCCCCGTTATCGATGGCAATTGAACTGTTTTACAACAGCCTGCCTTCATATAGCGGTTCTATGGGGCTTAATTGGAGTCATACCTACGACATCAAACTGTTGGAAAATTCCGATGGTTCCATCACGCTGCGGGACGGCAGCGGTAGCAGAAGTTCTTATGCTTTGGACGGAAATGCTTACACGTCCCCAGCGGGTGATTTTTCAACTCTCACGAAAAACATCGACAACAGTTACACCATTACCTACCGCGACGGTCGCAAATACTACTTCCGGCAAGACGGCAAGATTGTATCAATAGCCGACCGCTACACCAACGCCATAACTTTTAACTATGACACCAACGGTGACCTTACCACCATCACCGACCCGGCCAAGCGGAACACATTCATTGCCTATGACCAAACCACGACCCCGCACCGGATAACCGCAATTACCGACCCCAACGGCAAGACCTATGACTTCTCCTACCAAGGGAATACCCTCTGGAAAGTCATTAATCCGGCTGCCGACCCGGCAGTCAGCCTGGACCGTGGTTATTGGGAATATCAGTACGATGAACAGGGGCATGGACTTCTGAAATCGAAGAAAGACCCCAATGGTAACATTTCAAGATACACATACTATACTAACCAACGTGTCGAGTCGGCAATCGACCCGGATGGGTTTACCAATCCGGTCGGGCATACCCGTTCCTATACGTATCCGACAAACACAGGCAGCCTCAGAACCACCACCTTTACCGAAAAGGACAATGCCTATTGGTTCTATACCTATGATGTTATAAATGGGGTGCTCAAAGATAAAACCGACCCCAACGGGAAAAACACCCACTTCACCTACTACCTGAACGGCAACCTCAAATCCACGACTGACCCGAAAGATGGCGCGGTACGTCTTACCACCTTCTTCACTTATGATGGTTACGGCAATATCCTGACCCAGACTGAACCGGTCAATTTGACTCCATACGCTATCGACCCTGAAAACGTGGCCGACCCAGCGACCCTGGTTTCCCTGTCTCCGCTAATCAAACCGGCCATCAGTTACATTTATGAAGCTGCCACTTCTAACAATATTATCTACGACCGGATAACCAGTGTCAGCGATTTGCGCGGTACAACTCCGCTCACTACCAGCTTTGCTTATACCGCCGAAGACGGCGGCGATGTCGTGACCGCCACCGCACCGGGGAATATTGTCACGATAACCAAATTCTACCCGAACGGTACGGTCAAAGAGATAATCGACGCAAACCAGAAATCGACCACCTTCTCCTATTATCCCAATACAACGGCCAACCAGACCGCCGGAATCGTCGGCTTGCTGCAGTCAACCACCAGTCCGGCTGGCATCGTTACCACCGTCACTTCTTATGACAAAGATGGCAATCCCCAGGAAATGACTGTCAAGGATACTGCCGGAACGGTACGACTCACCTCAAGCCAGCAGCATGACGCACTGAACCGGCTCAAGCAATTGACCAAGACCGCAACCGGTCTCCCGGCTATCATCTCAAAATTCGGCTACGATAAGGTAGGGAACTTGAACTCCCTTATCGATGCTGAACAACACGAAACTAAATACGAATACAACTATAACCGGCAGGTAAAGACAATTACCGATGCCAAGAAGAAAAACACCATCTTTGGTTACGGCAGTGTGGATAAGCTGGTAGCGGTTTACGATGCCAACGCGACGCAAAACAGCCCACTGGCTAGCCAGCCCCATACAGCTTATCAGTACGACCAGTTAGGACGGCTCGACACGGAATCCGACCCGTTGAATAAAAAGCTGCATTACACCTACTACGACAACGGCCAGCTCAAGGAGATTTACGACGCAACCTCCGCCATGCCGGGAACCCTCCTGGTTACCAACAGCTACAACAACCGTGGACAGTTGACCGACCGAACCTTTACAGATGGCGGCTTCGAGCACTACACCTACACAGACAACGGCCAACTTGAGACGGCGACCAACCAGAACATTAGCTATACCTATGTCTATTACCCTGACGGCAGGCTGCATACCGTAACTGATACCACCAACACGCGGCAGATAAGCTACGACGAGTACGATGGACTCGGTCAGCGTAAGAAGATGACCATCCTCAAAGGGGCAGGAACTGACGAGCGCATCATCACCTATGACTACGACACAGCCAACCGGCCATGGCATATCACTTCCACTGCTGGAACTTTCATATACGATTATGACAACTTGGGAAGGCGGCATACCCTTGAATATCCCAACAGTACAATTACTCAATGGGATTTTGATAACCTGAACCGGCTCACCTCACTGCAAAACAAAGTGACTGGCGGGGCAGCAATTACCAGTTTCAACTTCACTGAATTCGACAAGGTAGGGAACCGTAAGAGCGTCACCGGAAGCAAGAACGAAACCTATGTTTATGATGAATTGTATCGGCTCCTCAGCGTCACCTCCACCAAGCCGGAAACATTCCAGTACGACGCGGTAGGCAATCGGCAACTCGGACCAGGGCAGGAAGATTCCGTATATGTTCACAATGCCGCCAATCAGATGACTCAAGGGCGGAAGGTCGCCTATACGTACGACAACCGAGGGAACCAGATTGGCAAAACCGTTCCTGGTGCCAGCAACAAGAGCTGGGTTCAGGAGTGGGATTACAACAACCGACTTACCAAGGTGGAGAAATCCAGCGGAGCGGACAAACGAACTGTAACCTTTAAATATGACCCGTTCGGAAATCGTATAGAGAAGAACCTTGTCACCTTCATCAAAGGCGTCTATAAGACGCAGAAATGGGACTACATCTTCGACAACAACAGCATCGCAGTTGAGATATTCACCGACGAGAATAACCAAGTAGCAAAGACTTACTACACTCACGGACCGGACATTGACGAGCATCTGGCAATGGAAAGAGGCGGCAGCTTTTATTACTACAATGCCGACGGACTGGGTAGCATTGTTTCCATCACAGATGCAAGTCATGCTTTAGTGCAAAGCTACCAGTATGATTCTCATGGGATGGTGCAGCCGAGCACAGGGTTCAGAAACAATCTGACTTTTGCTGGCAAAGAGTATGACTGGGAAACCGGCTATGTTGAGATGGGGGTAAGATACTATGACCCAATTGAAGGGCGTTTCTTAAGCCGCGACCCTATTGGGGTCGCAGGAGGAATTAACCAATATTCTTATGTTGGTGGAAACGCTGTCAATTTGGTTGACCCGCTTGGATTGTTTGAAAGTCACCCAATTTTACGACTCCTTGTCCCTGGTCAAGTAGCTTTTGATAATGCGATGACGTCTTATGAAACCGGTGATTATCTGGGAACAGCTATAAATGCTGTGTCAATGGCCGGTGAACAAGTTCTCTCTGTATTTCCTTTTGGAAAAAGTGCGTCATTGGCAACTCAAGGGAGCAAATGTGTTACAGCAAATGCCCCAACATATACCCGTAGTTCGCTACAACTTGGACAGAAGATGCATAAAGAATATAAGCTTGGAGCGGAAGGAATAAAAGAATTCAGATTGCCAAGTGGAAAACGAATAGACTTTTTGGACATATCGAATGGAATAGTTCATGAGTTGAAACCATTTAATCCAAGAGCGATGAAAGCAGGACAAAAACAGCTTCAAATGTATATCAACGAATTGAAAACAATGCCGCAGTTTAAAGGTATTGACTGGAAATCCGTTTTAGATACCTATTAAACAGGAGAAAACTATATGGATAGCAAAGAATTCAAAAAAAAGTTTGATAATATGGCTATAGTAAATGGTTTTGAGAAGGCTTTTGGAGGTTGGTTCAAAGAAAGCTCTGAATGTATTACTGTGTTAGATTTGCAGAAATCTAATTTTGGTGTGTATTACGAGCTAAATATCAAAATTTTTATCCAGGATTTATTTAGTAAAAAATATATTAAAAGTAAGGAGTTAGTAAAAAAAGACCCTGGACACATTTTTACTCGGCAACCTAATAATTATAAAGACCTATTAGATTTTGATATTTCAATGAGCGACATGCAGCGAGAAGATAAATTGAAATGTTTATTTGGTGAATTTATCGTACCATTTACAAATAAGGCGCTTACAAGAACTGGCATAAAAGAATTAGCACAACTAGGAGAAATTACTTTACTTCCAGCCGTTAAAGAAGAGTTGGCTGGATAGCAATCCTGTAAAAGTAAATAATGAGCCCATGTACGTTGATACATTCGGCATTAATTTCTCAACAAAAAATAAAGAGGTGACAAATGTTCAATTCAAAAACAACCAGTACCTTTACCCGGATTTCAACCGTATCTGCATTTTGTAGCAGCTTGCTGCTCCTTGCCGGAAACGCTTATGCTGACGCACTGTGGTATGCCTTGGAAAGTGGTTCCAAAGTCGAGTTAGCTAATGGTTCCACAACGGAACTGACTGGTAGAATCGCACTGCAGGGCTGCGGGGGGGAACCAGCCGATACAAAAGCGTCAAAAAGACCATACGTCTTTCATGCAATAAAATTCGACAACGCACCAGAAGAGCTGGAGCCGCAGATTCATGACCGTAAGAGTGCTCATGTACCCCTTTTCGGCGGCCCTGGCGTCGGAGTATTTTCTCAACCTGCAATGACGGCTCAAAGTGATGGGAAGGTTAGTAGCTTTGAATGGTATATCCAACATAAACTTGAGCAGGATTACGGTAGTGAAGCTATGGTTTTCGACCGTAAACTCATGATTGACAGTAAGCAGGGCAACAAGATTTCTTTTATCGACCAGAACAGATACTGTCCCGACACCATGCAGCTATCTTTGGTAATTAATGATTACCATACGACTTACAAAGCCGAGCTTAAGGCGACTTCCACGGGAGAGCAGATTTATGCAGCACGCCCTACGGGTTCGCAAAAAGTGGAACCAGTCGGCAAAATTACGATATTCGCCACAGCCATTCCCGGCTCTGAAGAAAAAATTACAAGCAGAATTGCCGAGCGGCCCATCGCGATAAATGATTCAGGTATTCGTAATTCTGTTCATCAGAGTGTAGAGCCTAATGTTCCTGTGACCCAGCCCGCCCAAAACAAGAAGTATCGAATCCGTCAGAAAGCAATACTGAATTCTCAGCCGAATAGTTCGTTTGATAAATAGGGAGCGGGGTAAACGATGAAAAGATTATTCATTGGCTTGCTGTTGACAGCAGCAACATGTAGCCACGCAACCGCCGCCACCACGGCTCGTGAACATACTGGGTGGAAGATTCCGCAACATTTTGATATGTCGGTTGCCGGACTCCAGGGGACCTATCAACCCGGTGAGCAGATAGTTCTTCAGGTCGAAGGAATGTCCAAACTACTTGATGCTGTACCGGCGGCAGGATTCAAGGTGAAGGCGAAACTTTATGACTTCCCCAGGACCAGAAGCTATACACCTGCAACCATCGTCTATGATACGGCGAAACACGTCTGGCAGGTCAAGCTTGTCGCACCGGACGACAAAAACAAGTCATATGAAATCCAAGTGCATCTTTACTGCAACAGTGTAGATAGTCCCTGCGCTGCAACCTACGGGCGGTCAGCCCAGGTTGAAAAGATTCTGCCGCTTCAGGTTAAGTGACACGAAGATACATCTGATTACGACTTGATAGCCATTGCAGTGACTTGAAATATGTATTGAACAGGAGTGGCGAGATGAAAAAGACCGGGATAGTGGCGACCATTATCCTTATGACGGGAATGCTGTTTATTCCTTGCGATAAGGCAGCGGCAGCGCCGGCGACTGATGGCTACTATCAACTCGATGAAGTAAGCCCCCCACCACCATGGGATGGCACAGACGCGAACCGCACCATAGCGCCGAACGCTGGCTATGTTTACACTTATGGCGACGAAGCGGCCCGCACGTACAACCTGCCCTGGCCGCTGAGTTTCTATGGTGTGACATACAACCAAATCAATGTCGATACCAACGGCAATATCTGGTTTACGGCCTCCGGCGCTGCACATTCCTTCAATCTTGCTACAACTGGCCGTGGTCCGGTCATCGCCGCCTGGAATAGTGACCTGTCGTCCAACTATTATGGAGGGGTCTTTGTGCAGCACAAACAAAGCCCGGAGCGGGTGGTAATCGAATGGCAGGCCGAAACATACAACGACGAAGGGTTCTACCGGACAAACGATTTCGAGGTGGTACTGTATCCGAACGGCAATCTCAGAGCAGACTACAAAACCTTCAATGCCGTGAATAACTCGGATTCAGGGTCAGGTATTTCAAAAGACGACGGGACTCATTACCTCGGTTATACCAGCAATGCTTTCAGCTTGGCCGGAAAGTCACTTCTGTTCACATACCTCGCACAGCCAGTCAATACCTTGAATGTCCATTTCTCCGGCACCGGCAGTGGCTTGGTCACAAGTTCACCATCAGGCATCGCGTGCAATACCAATTGTTCAGCACAATTCCCCACAGGGACAGAAGTTACGTTAAATCCAGAAGCTTCGCCCTATTCGTCATTTACCGGTTGGACGAACGGCTCTTGCAGCGGAATATCCAATTGCCTGATAACCTTGAACAGCGATGCTGCAATAACTGCTGGTTTTGAATACGATGCAACGCATCAAGTGCAAGTCATTGGCGGCCCGACCGAATTCTACTCATCAACTATCCAAGCCGCATACAATATTGCAGCCGATACATCGATTATCAAATTGTGGGCAACAAATTATTCGGAGTCGTTGATTTGCAACAGGCCCGTCACTGTAACCCTGAAAGGCGGCTATGACAGCCGTTATGGCTCAATCGTTGGCGGAGTTGTTCTGAGTGGGAAATTGACGATTTCAAGCGGGAAGGTTATCGCGAATGGCGTGAGTGTGCGTTGAGAATGATGGTTGTGTGGGTTTGGTGACCTGTAGAGGGGGGAATGAGGCGGTTGCTAACGCTTATTATTATGGCGAGTTTTGTATGTTCACATGTGCAAACGGTATATGCGAAAAAAAGCCACGATTAATCGTTTTCACTTTCAGCAAGTGCAATGACCCTTTTAGCCCACTCAGTGGCTCGGCTATGACGAATCATTTCTTCAGCAGTGAAGTTTCTGCCACTGGTCATACTTTCCGATGTTTCCAGCAATTCTTTTAGCGCAGCCAGTAAATCATTTTCCAACAGCGTCATTCATAGCTCCTCTAAAAATAGAGGCGGATTTTTATCACAGATATTCTGCTTGGTCAACAACCATAATATTACCGGTGAGTTAATCACTTTATGGATTGTCTCATGTGACCTTACTCCGGCATCGACACCCAAAAACTGTTGCTCCCCATCAATGCCACCAGTCAGTTCCTTGCCCAATATTAACCTTGTTGAGTTTTTTATCTATGACCGTGAATTATAAATTATGGAACAATCCTGATTCCTGATTTCAAAGTAGAATAACCAAATCCAACACGAAATGAAGTTTCGTATTCGCCACGAACAAACTTATCATCTTTTTTATCAATTTCAGTATTTTTAAGGGTATCGCTAATTAATTTCAGATACTTACGTTCATCGAGTGTATGAGGTGCAGCAGAAACCTTATTAATTACACTGACATAATAACTTTCAACTTCCTCGAAACGTCTATTATTAAGTTTATTTATTGCATAAGTGGTATCAAACCCACTGACCAGCGTAGAAAAATAAACAATAGAACGAATCTTTTCGCAGTATCTCCGGTATAGTGTCAAGCTTTTCGTGCCAGATATAAACATAGATGCTGATGCAGCAGTAAAGTAATCAGGCGGTTGTTTAGCTAATGCTTCCTCCGCCGCTTTTTTGTATTTATTGAGGTAGCGCAAAGTAGATATTTTATCAATATTCTCGATGTTTGAAGTAATAGCGGTAATCACGACAAAAATCGATATTGCAGCAGCAATGCTCCGCCCATAATTCAAATTCTCATCGAAATGTGATTTCAATCCACAATTTACTATGTATGACCACCAGCAAAGAATTAAAACACATGAAATTGATATGCCCAACAATACAACAAATAAATTTGAACTACCTCCAAACACTTGAAACACTTGTCCCATAAAAATTGAAGATATTATGTCTTTAATAATTGAAATCGGTATAAATAAGAAACTAGCGTAAAGGACGGGTTTTGTTATAGCGGCATATTGTATTTTTTGCTTTAAAGCTTTTCCCGATGTTAATCGAAATATGAAGACGAAGATTAACGTTCCAAATAGAAGACCAATTATCGAATAAAATGCTTCGTCAACAGTTGGTTTTGCCGTCAACACAACGGACTTAAGAATTTTATCAATTAATTCATAGGTATTTCCCAGACTCTCTAAAATGCCAGTTAAAAATAAATTTATAATAAAGAACACAAGAGGAGATATGATTTCATTATTTTTAATCAGTTCCAGAGTTCTTCTGGGATGAAACCAAATTCCGAATAAAATTTTAAAATATTCGATAAAAACAGTTTCAGCAAATTCGAGCTTATCAAAAATCCAGTTTTCTGATTCTTCTTTAGACCACATCTTCATTACTCCAAGTCATATCGGCAATCAGCAGAAAAAACGAATCACTCGAATATTCATTTTTTTGTTATGGCAGGAGTGGACACCACAGGGACAGAAATAGCTTTTACTGCGGGTGTGGATTGCGAAGCAGAAGGAGATGAACTTTTCCCGGCGTAATAGCTCAACACGCCGACAATCGTTGAAAGAATAATGCCTACAACGGTAAATACAAGCGAGGCTGTTGATAGCTTAATCATTTTAACATTCTGGTTGGTAGTTCCTTTTGCCTGGGTGACCAGTTCCTCAAGATGTTCGGCCATTTTAGCTTGTAGAGCTTTCGTTTCCTTCAGGTTTTTATTGGTTTCTCGCATTGGGTCTGGCATGGGTCTTATTGCCACGTAATCAAAAGATGGCACCCGTTGTTCAGGCGCTGGGTAATGTAAATCACTCCCACTTTCTAATCGTGACATATTTTCAATTACCATTCCTGCTATACCAGATGGAGCTGTTACAGATTTTCGCAATTCTTCGGTTCGTCTGAAATCTTCTAACGCAGAAGAAGTCAGGCCGACAGTTGCAGCTAAATCCATTTTAGCGACAGCAGAAGTCATATAATCTGCAGTTGTCAAACCAACGGCAGCTTTTTTCATATCCTCCCATTGGTTGACTTCCTTCACGACTGCAGCGTATTTATTAACTTCACGCATGGCGTCATCTTGATGAATTGTTGAAGCAATCGCATCGTTCAAGAATCTATCTTTTGTAAAGTCAACCTTCATACAAAATCCTTCTCAAGCCTGAATAACTCGGCATCGACAGCAACTTGTCATGCCAGCCTTACCGGAAAATCTCTGCTAATGCGAACCAGCGTCGTGTATCTACCTGTTAAATCGACTCTATCTTTTCAAATAATTTCGCCGCCGCGTCCAGATAAACCGCCCGCCTTTTGTCATCAAGCGTCTTGACCCTCTCCATTAGCATCCGTGCCTCTCGCCAAGACTCGCCGTCTCCCAAGTCTGTGGAAGTATCCACCAGCTCCGCTAGCGTGACTCCCAAAGCCTGCGCCAGGCTTATATAGTTGCTAACAGCGCTATCGACCTTACCTCTCTCAATATTTGACAAGGACGTCGGGTGCAGACCTGATATCTCAGAAAGCCGCTCCTGAGATAGCCCCTTTTCCTTGCGTAAAACCCTGATTCGATTCCCGATACATGTCAGCAGCTTTGAAGTTTCCATGCGGCCAGAATACGGCATATTGCGGGAAACATTAATAGCGACATGGCATTATATATTTGATTATTTAGCGTTAACGCTATATAATGCGTGGGGTTTATGTGACCAAGCGGTATTAATGCACTGGTCTATGGAAATATGCCGTTGAGGTAATTACTGAATAGGAGGGGAATGATGAAGAGATTGTTTGCAAGCGTAGTTATGGTGTTGTCATTTGCAGTCGTAGCCATGGCCAGCGAAGTTAGGGTCTGGAAAGCAGATGAACTTCTGATGTCCGACAAATTGGTAGTCTACGGAAAAGGATTCAGAGATACCGCTCTGAGGCCGTTCAATCCATCTGAAAACGCAATGAAAGGTGTACTTGAAAGTGCTGCGGCGGCGAAAGTCGAGAATATCGAAATCACCTCTGAAGGTGAAAGACACGAAAAGAACAAATGGGGCATTGGTGGTGTCTACTACGTTGTAGAAGCAATGGAAGTAAAGTTCATTGAACCTTCAAATGAAAATATCAAAAAAGTGCTTACGGAAAACATTCCGACCTATATCGAATTCACCTCAGCGATTAGTCATGCCACAAAATCACCCGACGCTATGGAATTTGCTAAAATATTACTTACAAGAGTTAAGGGCGTTACAAAAATACAATTAGAAGTAAATAAAAGATTGATTGCTCTCAATGAGCTGATGATGAATGGCTATACAATCATCATGCAGAAGGAAGCGGTGCCGGAACTTACAAAAATCCTCAAATTTCATGCTGTCGATGATGTCCGGTTAAATGCTGGTAAACAGCTTATCAAGCTAGGAAATTCACCTTTAGTTGAAGAGGTGCTGGAGAAAAATGAAAAATCTGACAGGGTTAAAACTGCTTTGAAAAAAGCTTTAATGGAATGATTACAATACAATTTTTAGGAGGGGAACAGAATGAATGTATTTCGGTATGCAGTATTGGGGATTTTGAGTGTAGCATTGGCAGCGTGCGGTGGTGGCAGCGGTAGCACTTCTGGTGGTGGAAATCCACCTCCCTTCACTGCCACAAAAACAGTAAGTGGCGTGGTAGCGGTTGGCGCTCTTGTTGCTGGAGCGGATGTTGTTATTACAGATGCAACTGGTTCGGTTACTCCGGTTGTCAAAACGGATTCAGCTGGTAAGTATTCTATCGATGTAACCAACCTCACGGCACCTTTTGTTGTTAAGGTGACTTTCATCAATGGTGCAACCACAACAATGTATTCATATGCAAAACCAGCTTTGACCGCAACAGCCACAACGGCAAACGTTAATCCTCTGACCAACGTAATTGTTTTGAGCGCTGCAAAAATTGCCGGTGTTCCTGTCGGTACGGCAAATGCGGCGCAATTGGCAGCTCTGGCTGCTAAAGAGCAAGGTGCTTATGACCTGTTGACTACTGTCTTTGCTGGAGCATATACGCAGCTCGGAGTAACTGGCACTATCGACCCGTTGACTGCCGCATATGTCAAAGGAAGCCCACTCGACCTGATGTTCGATATGAACAGTTTCGTAGTCAGCGGTAACACTGTCAGTATTGTGAATAAGGCTACTGGTGGTGCCATCTCAAGTATTTCAGATATTACAACGGCAACAACTGGTGGTGTAACGCTGGTTGATGCAGCTAACGTGTACACTCTTGATACAACTATGACTGTAACTGGCTTGTCAGCTTCTTCAGGAAAAGTCGGTGACCATTTTGTAATTACCGGCACCGGATTTTATGACTACACTGTTACTCCCAGTCTGCATGCAATTTTTATCAATGGTGTTCAAGTACTCAACAATGGCGGAGAAACCAAGACCGGCCTTAATGCAATCGTTGCTCCGGGATGCACCACCGGTACGGTAATGATTGTTGACACGGTTCAGAAAACGTACTTCGTCAGTGATAAGGTGTTTACTGTCGCTTATGACGCTAATGTTAAATATGTTATCGGAAACGTAGCCGGCACCAGCAGTCTCTTTCTTTCGGGGATGTCGTTTGTTGCCGGGTCAGTGGTTGATTTCGTGCAGAACGGAACTACATACACTGTAACACCGACTGCGGGTAATATTAACCCTGGCGCAATCAATGTAACTGTCCCGGTCAATATTAACACTGCTGCGGCATACACAATTCAGGTGCGTGATGCCAGTGGTGGTGTTTCCAACATTTTCACCAAAACGCCATAGCTTGAATTTGAAAACAGAAAAGTAACGCTTTGTTACATCTGATATTTATCAATATATTTTATTTGCCTCGGAATCCCTCTTTCTCTTGAAAGGGGGATTTTTTTTGGGACCATACCAAGTAAAGGCAGGTCAAAGTGCAGTAAACTTTGCCCGCTCTACACCCACCTGACCCCCCCCTGAAGGGGAGGGTATTCTGACTTCAATACTCCCTCTTCAGGGGGTGAAAGGATGGTGATGGGCTTTGTGTCTGATTAGTATTAATAGCAGGACGGAATTAAGTGAGTATGGGAAGAACAGGAGAAAAAAGCAGAGAAAGGAACAAATCTAAAAATAACTCAAGCCAAGAGAGAGGTAAGCACCTCTGTACGTGTGATAGCCAGCTCCAAGAGTCAGGCCCCACATTTCATTAGATAAGACGTTGATAAGGATTCCACCATTCCCCGTCACTTCGAGTTCGTTTCTTTTCCGTTCAGTAAAGAGGTATCCTGGAGCGTATGAGCTTCCAGAAGTCTGCTGAGTGACAAGAGTTAGGTTTCGGTATTCGTTCCAGTAGAGACCCGGGCCGGCATAAAGTGATACTGTCTTGCCAAAATCATAGTGATAGCGTAAGTCAAAACCCCATGATGCGTCAGTTCGCTTGTGGTTGAGTTTGGTGGTGTTTGCTGGGTTGATTCCAGTTGCTGCAGAGTTAAAAGGCAATTCTGACATGCGTTTGGTATCAACATCACTTTGGTCACCAAGTCCGAAAGCGATTCCTGCAGGGCCAAGTTTGATAGCTACACCGGTTGATATGTTGCCATTCTGCATGACACCACCCTCGTAGCTAAAGGTCTGCCATGCATGAACAGGAGAGGGAGAACAGAGAAAAATGGAGAGTGTAAGCGTAATAATCAGAGTGGTAAGAACATGGAGCTGGTTGTAAATAGTTGTAGAAGTAGCTTTTGGGGTGTTGAAATTGGCTACAAGAGCGTCATTCAAAGTATCAAGGTGGTAGGTGACAAATTGGTCATAACCGTCAGCCAAAGATGCAGCTATCAATTCTGCGTGGTCATTTTTATGTGAAATTTTATCTAGCACAGTGTTGACAACAGCGTTTTTGTCACCATTGCAACTAGTTGCGTCAATCTCTTCAGTGTAGCCGTCAGAACTGATAACGAGCTTGATGCCAACGATTATTTTGGTCGTCAGACTCCGTCCATTTCGGGTAGGGATGATATATGGAACTAAAAGCAGATTATCTCTTTTGATGGATAGTTCGGTAGCAGGAACGGAGGTCTGAACTGTCAATGTATCTGGAAGCCCTCTTATCGTCTTTGCTGCGAAATTGAACATGTCCTCTGTTGCTTTGTTTGCCCCGTTATTAATATCTTTGTTCATTTTCCCTCCCATTGTCTGGTTAATTGATGGTTGTTGGCAATCATCCTGTCAGAAGTTGGTGGTGGAAATGCAGGCGTTGTGTAGTGCTGTTGAATTTGGAGACGCTTCAAGTGTCCGTGCTGGTATCGTTTTCGTCCAAAAACATCACCTCCCTTTTAATAATTTCACGTCAATAGCATGGGAGCTGCAAAATGAAAAAAGGGTTTAGATAAAGCCACCCCCTGTTCACTGTTACTCCTTGAATTTAATAAGAATTATATCATTTTAGTTAAGGTCTTGCAAGTAAAAAATCAATAAAAACAGAGTGTTATGGTAATTGGAATAATGTGTAAAGATGTTTGAGGTGTCTCAGTGATATGTAAGGGATAAACTATTAGAAATAGGAAAACCCTGCTGGTTGAAATTATGCGAATAGTGGACTAACAAGAATCTGTTAACAGTGTTTGGCGGGGTAGGGCAGGATGATTTAGGTGGCGGGTTGTTTTATCTATTCTCTAAGCCGCATTGATAATCGGTAACATCTGAACGGCCTCTACAGCGTTAGCTTATCAGGACAGTCATAGATGTGAGTCTCATGGCGTTCAGCTATCAGATGGTATGATGTGTAAGCATGGATTTTGCTTCACCTGAATGCCGGTCAGGTTCATTCGAAATTTGCAAGATAAGTTAACAATTTTAGAAGTAAAAAAATATTACACTTTTTAGTATAATATTAAATTAATAAATTAAATTACATAACTATCTATAGTACTATTTATAGTTATTTTTATAGTACATTGAAATTACTATGAATAGTTATTTGAATGTGTATTTTAATAGTACTATTAATAGTATAATTTGCTTTAAAAAAATAGATATTTATAAGCTATTAATAAAATGCTTTATGAAAAAAGTTGAGTCAACTTTAATAGACTATTCTATCTTACGTGCTAGTGAGTCATAATTTGTACCACAAGGCATAGTATTTGCGTGGGATTATGTCTTATTTTGTTAGATTTAGAATGTGCAGGTGTTAGTGTTTAGAATTTAGATATTGAGCCATCTATATTTATATATAATCAGCCCCATAAAATGTTATGATTTTTGGTAACATATTTATTTAATTGACAATTTAAAATAACTGTGCTACCTTTTATGTGCATTAAATGACTCCTTTCTGTTTTTTATTAAACGGGAAGGAGTCATTTTTTATGCGCAACTCATCACTTGAACATCGCCACATCCTATCAATCGCAGTCAACTCTATCAATTCGCTACCCCCATCGTTCTCGTTTTTTACCCATGTACAAGGCTTAAAATTAAGCGTAGTTCGTAACGATTCCACTGTTGCACCAGCTCCAGATACTCCTGAATTGTATAGGTTGTGTATTCCGCTCTGTGTGCGGTTTACGGTTTTGGAGAGTGGCGATTCTGTAGATGTGTCGCTTGATGACTACTACAACGATGCGGGCGGGATTGACTCGGCCAGGATTTGCGAGGACCTGCCTAGACTGTTTTATGGACTGGTAGTACCATCTGCCGAATTCATGGAGTCAGACCGGGACAAGCGCACGCTTGTGAGCGATATATGCAGTGGCCTGATGAGGATACGGCGGCTATGTATCGAAACTGCCAATATGGGGATAGACGAAGCGCTGCAGGGGAGGAGGGGATATGCGAAAAAGGAGACTGCTGCCGCGACACATTAAGCGGGTCGGGAATGTGGTGTATGTCGAGCATTGGCAAAAATCGCCACTGTTTAGGGAAGAGAATGAGCCAATACTAGATGTAGACGAAATGTATTTTCAGTCCGCAGAGGACTTGCTCGGCTTTTTCGACGAAGACTAATGGGGTGATAGTTATTCAGTAGACTTGGTTTTAGGCTTGGTCATCACGTGATTGAGCCATATGAGGTATGGAACCAGCAACGAAAAACACGCCCCAGCTACCGCCGCCTCGCGCCTATCCGCGCTATACAGCCACACAACGCATCCAACCCACCCGGCCAGGAGTTGAATCATATACAGCCGCACCCAACGCAGCATCAGTACCCGTTGGTAGCTCGACATCCGCGCTAGATACATCTCCAGTCTGCTGTCTGGTTTAGCTCTCCTCATCAAGTTTTCCCTTTCATCGCCTCTTCGAAATCAATTTTTAATATTTGACTTCCGCTAATCCATTGCTTGAGAACAAAAAAAGAAGCAGTCCAAACTATCAAAAGCGATAGTATTACCACTAAATACAGAACTATGTTTTTAAACCCAGACATGTGAATATTGTACCAAAAAACGGCAGCTTACGCAACAAAATAATGCACATAAAGAGTAAAAAGTTTAAATTCTCAAACTGGGCATTCATTTTTAATCTACCCAAGCCAACATTCAGTCTTAAATTTCCTTCAGGTAGGCGGACTGAATCTCCTGGGGCTGGATGCCCAGATATGCCAACGTTTGTTTCTGTGTCGAGTGATTAAACATCTCCATCAAAGTCGGAATATCAGTATTGAATTTAGTCCGATGAACATATCCCATCGTCTTACGCAGACTATGAGAACCCAAATTGCACTTGAGATTAATCTGTCGTCCCCAGCCCTTTACGAGCTTGTTCAAATATGTTTCAGTCAGCTTACCCCCACTGACTTTTCCCTTACGTGACTGAAACAAATATGCATCTTCGTCACTTGTATCCATCGTAGCCAATAGACCCTGAACAGCATCATAGACGGTCTTGTTCATCGTTATGTTCCTCAACTTCTTAGTTTTCTTTTCACGAATTGTGAACTCTTCACCTGGCCGTACATAGAGCACATTGCCAATTTTCAGGCGCAACAAGTCGCTTGCTCGGAGATTCGTATTAATCCCAAATGTGAAAATTGCAAGGTCACGAGGCTTGTCTGCAATGAGCTTCTTAATGTTTTTGATGTCACGGTCTGAACGAATCGGCTCAACTTTCGTGCTGGAACCCTTCACGGGGTGGTTGGGATTCCTGCACACCTGACTTTTCGCGGTTACATCATTATTGATTTCTGAATTCATTTTTGCCCTCCTTTTTTGGCCGGAAATCAGTTAAAAATACCATGTCTAACTTTATGAAGTAATTATACTATAAATTAGCATTGGATAGCAAACGCAAAATGCACAAATTGAGTAAAAACGTTAATTCTGACGTAATTGTAAGTATTTGAAAGAACGGATGAATGCTAAGAAATACTTCAAAATTAGCATTCACTTTTTGGTATATTATTGAACAAAAATCAGGAAACAATAAGTTCCGAAAAAACTTTTGATTTAAGAGGGTAGGGGATGAAGGAGAATCATGTTCCAGGCCATGGGAATGAAGAGGCTTTACAGGGCAAATTTGGAGGTCGATTTTTACAGGAGCTGTACCTAGTAACAAAAATGGTGGTGACCAAGTCGTATTGACTAAATCATCGCCATTCTCAATAGCCGATTTTGACTTGAGGATTAAAAAACGTAAGTAAGAGGAGGACGTTCACCTTCCATAGCATAAAAATTGTGAATAAAGCTCGTCAACATACGGACAGATTCTGCAAACTTCAACCGGTTGTCTTTGCCGTATTGCTCAAGTATCAAGATAGTCCTGTTCTCAAGTTTAAGGTTGACACGCAAAAGCTCTTCAGCTTCTGAAAGGGTAGGTGAGTGATATTTGGGGTCATGCAGAAGCTGCAAGTTGTGATTGATGAGCTTAGACGGGGTAGTGCCGATGTTTTGGCTGATTCGCTTGAGGTCGTTGAACTGTCGTTTTGAGACATGGCAAAATTTCTGGTGGTCGGTAATTAACGCAACTAACACAAAGAGCTCAAATGCCAGTTTTGCGGACTGTAGCTCAATTTTATTGCGGTTCGCATTGGACTGAAGCTTGGTGAGTTGTTTATCCGTCAGCTCGACCAATCTGTCAAAGATGCAGGGGATATCTGGATTTGCGTTTTCAAGCCAATACTTTGTATTTTTGCCTGAGATGAAGTTAGATAACTGCTCATCGATGAACTCAATAAGGTCAACGTTGTATCGTTTCAATTCTTCAAAGATGCGGGTCTTTGTATCGATTTCGTGCCTATCTGGGTTCTCTGACTTTGCCCTCTCAGCCGCTTGAATGCGCTTGATAGCAGTATCCATCAAGCACCTTACAATGCTGGTTAGAGAGCGGTTTTCACGGTCAGCCCATTTATGCAGTAGAGCTGCATATTCCTCACTGACATACAAGAGAGTTTTTTTGGTGCTGTCTGCTCTGCCCCCGTATGGCGGGTCTACATCATAATAATCAAATCCTTCTTCATTGCGCCGATGAATTACCATTGTCAGCATCTGAGAGAGGTTGACCCCAAAATTTTTAGAAGCGGCCTTGAAAAGCAGAAAGGTTTCTGGGATGACCATGACCCCAATCGGTGCCTTGTATATGTCCTCGTTTTTCATCAATCACCGTGCAGTACTGTGTATTTGTTCGTTACTATACACGTACTGATAATAAACTTCAATTTGCTAGTTTTTGTATTCTTAACTCAAGGTCGTCAGCATATATCTCATTTATGTTCATCTCCTGCATATTCACAAGAGACGGTACTTCATAATATGCCAGTTGGTCAGGGGAACAGCGCAACCCACGCTTGTCCGATTATAGACCCGGTTGTAAGCAGCCCTTTTCGGGTTCGTGAGCCATCCCCAGCCCAGTGGAGCCTTCAACACCAGAGACTGCTGGATTAACCTATTGGGGGAGGTTATGGCGGCGATTTTCTTCGTGATGGATGTGAACCGGAACCCAAATTTCATTTGTTCACCGCTGGATTATTGAAGTGTTGTCATTATGAGTCAGGGCATTATGTCTGTATAAAATCTGATTGTGATTGGTTTGCCGTCAACTAAAGCTTCAGTGTTAGCATTTCCTCTGGTGCTGGCAACCACAAATGTTTTACCTGACGCTGAACGGCACAATGCACGGTCGCCGGGGGCACGTTCGCTTTCTTTTTAATTTTTTAAGTTTCTGACAATATTTCGCAAATAAAGTGTTTAAAAAATGATAATTTCATATTTCCTTATTACGCTACCGTTCATATGTTTCCCAAACATCATATTCACCATCGAAAATGTGTCTTACCCTAATAGGGTAAAATATCGAGCTAAGTCCATTAATTAGATTCTCAAACTCTATAACTGTTGGTTTGTTTGACTTCACCGAAAGAAATGTATTTACTGTTTCTTTATAATAATTGCTGAAGTTGTTAGGTTTACGGAGATATTTAACGCCTTGTGCTAAAATTAATGCAAAACTATAGAATTCGTCTGGCACTAGAGTATTAAATTCGAGTTTGTTCATAATACGAATGATTACACTGTAATGTTCATCAATTTCAGCCTGTTCCAATTCAGGACATATTCCCATAAGCCACTCGTCTACAAACCAGTCACAGGCGCATCTAATCACAGGCGTCAACATAGATATTGCATCATCAGAAGTGCCAATTGCAAAGTAATGGGTGGAAAAGACTGGGTGGATTGTTTCGCAGAGAGTTGCGTGACCTAGTTCGTGAAGATATTCAATATCACGTAACGGATTATCAAGTTTTGGATTCTTTGGCTGATATATGATGTGGGTCTTAGTTTGTTGGCACGAAATAATTTCTACCACATTTCGGTCAGTAAATTCATCGACTACCAGCCAGTTAAGATTACCACTGACTTTCTTGATAATATTTTTAAGTTTTTTTAGTTTCATATATTGAGACCTAATTTCAAGATTGTACTCAGCTTAATCATCACCCCGATAGGCACCTTGTTTATCTCTTCATTCTTCATCAATCACCAAATGTTAACAGTACGTGTATTTTTCGTTACTATGCATATACTGATACCAAACATCAACTCGCTTAAACCTTCTTTAAATCGATTTTGCGGCTTTTTCTTTCTGTAGCTGTAATTCCAGGTCGTCAACATAAGTGACGTTGCCATACATTTCTTTCATGTCCTCTGTGCTAATTTTTATGAGACCATCCATTTTCTTTGTTTCCTGAATAGTGTGATGCGGCATTAAGTGCGCGTATCTTTTTGTCATCTCCATTGTTGAGTGACCTAGCAACAGAGAAATCGTATAGAGTGGCACACCTTCCATCGCCAACATCGATGCAAAGGTATGTCTCAAATCGGGGAGTCGGAGCTTTGGCTTACCAATTGCCTGTTTTGCCTTCGCCCAGGAATCCTTGAATGTTTTAAATTGGGTGCCATCTGGCTTACTGACAACGTATTCTCCGAGCATTTCTGTGCTCTCCAGAAATGCTCGGAGATTGACCCCCATGCTTATATGCAAGAGCTCCTGATTTTTCTTTGTGGTCTCGGTCTTTGAAACAACGATAGAAATTACACCTGTCTCAAAATTGATATTGTCCCACTTTAGCCGCAATATATCTTTGCGCCTTAATCCCGTAAAAATCCCAATGACGATTGCAATTCTGATGTGTGCAGGGGCTCTTTTGATGAGTTGTAGGCATTCATCACTAGTGAGTGGTGTTACGTCTGGGACTGCTTCCGAAAACATCTTGACGCTTCTTATATCGTCAAGGACTGCCTGATTAATCCACTTTTTATCCCGGCAAGCATAGGTAAACATATTTTTGAACATCGCAACCCAGCGGTTGGCCGTTTGTGGCTTTGCTTTCTGATTCGGCATATTGTCGCGTTCGCGTTCTTGAACAAACTGCTGCAGGAGCTCTGCCGTTGCTTTTGTGCAATCTTTATGTAATTTAAGATGTCCAAACCATATCTTGAGGTATGGAATCATGTGTTTTTCGGTGGAGTATGATTTTTTCTTCTTGCTGACGTTTTCCTCGTACTCATCACACAGCTCGGCAAATTTACGTTTCTTTGTGTCACTGTAAATTTCTGGCCGCTTACCAGACAGAACATCGGCCTTCCTCAAAATCAGCAAATCCTTGGCTTTTTGGAGGTTGCTACCATAAGTGCTTTCCCTCTCGTTTTTGCCATTATTGCCGTACCGTATCCAATATATATCACCCCGCAGGTAAATCCCCCTCGGAAGTGTCACATTCTCTTCTTTGCGTACCTTTGGGCCTTTTATTGCCATACTGACATCTCCTGCTCTGTTAATTGCTGTCTACGGGCAATTTGAAGCCCGTGCTGTTGTCTATTGCTTGTACTGCTTACTGCTTATATGTTCTGGACGGTCTTCAAAAACCGCTCGACTTCTTTCTTCTTGAACCGCCATAGTCCTTCCATTTTGTAGCAGGGAATAGTCTTTTCAGAAATTCGTGACCTGACCCACCGCTCACTAACTCCAAAATATTTGCAGAGACTTGGTATGTCTATCATGGCCTCGTTCTCATTGTCGGCTTTCCCTTGTGATGGAACTTGAGCAGGCGGGGATATAAGAATTGGTCGCAGTTGTTCGACAACCATATTCGCAATTCTCCGCAAGTCCCTTTCTTCAAGTTCAATTTTCATCACCCCTCCTGTCGTTCTGCACATATAAACAAATAAACTTTGTACTCATTATGTGCATGATAGCAAAAGGTACTTGAAACGTCAAGAGAAATTTGAAGTATGGCGTAACTTTGTCATTTGTATGTGCATAAATGACGTTTTGTGCTAATTGTGCTGGAAACGTGCGGTTCGATTTGCAGGAATGTGCAGAAAAGTGCTATTACGAAGAAATCAACAACAGGGGAAAAGGCTTTAAAATGATAGGTAACTGACTTAAATTGTGGGATTTTGCAGGATATTGCAGGATATTGCAGGAAGGTCAAAAAATGGGGTATCTACATCCTAAGTCTGGTGCGTCTGCCAATTCCGCCACTCTCGCATGTATTTAAACTACCGCAGTCTGGAACGTCGAGTGCCAGACTTTTGAATCGAATATGTAAAAATATGGGAAAAATCGGATAGGGTCAAGAAATTTATTGCATAGAGGGATGTATACTATCCCCCGGCAAGCTTGACACGATAACCGCGTGCCTGCAGTTCGTTGAAAAGCAGATCGCGATGGTCGCCCTGAATTTCGACGATGCCGCCTTTTACTGTGCCGCCGCAGCCGCATTTTTTCTTCAGCACTCCGGCCAGTTCTTTCAGTGCCGGCTCCGCCAGCGGGATGCCGCTGATGACAATTACCGTGCCGCCGCCACGTCCCTTGGTCTGGCGCTGTAAACGAACGGTGCCGTCGGATGGCAGTGGGGCAGGGGGCTGTTTTTGTGGTTTACCGGGGCCCGACGAAGAGCTTTTATGTATTACCCCGGTTTCGGATGAATACACCAGAGTTGATGTCGTGTCGCGAGCCATATGCTATTTACCCCAATCGCGTGAATAGCGGAAATCCCGATCGATGGTCCGGTTGGATACCTTGGCGATCAGAGGGAGTCGCCGCTTGAAATGGGAGTTCTGTACCTTGCGGTAGATGTCGCTTACAAAGGCATCCTCAAATCCGGCGGCGATCAGCTCTTCACCGGTCATGCGCAGATCCACCATACGGTACAGCAGTTCATCCACCTGACGGTACGAAAAACCAAGCTCCTCTTCGTCGGTCTGTCCTGCCCACAGGTCGGCGGAGGGTTTCTTCTGCACCACCTCTGATGGTACCCCCATGGCCTCGGAGAGTTGCCAGACCTGGGATTTGTAAAGATCGCCGATCGGGTTAAGAGCGCTGGCCATATCTCCGTAGAGCGTGCCGTAGCCCAGGAGCAGTTCAGTTTTGTTGCTGGTTCCCAGAACCAGGGCCGACAGCAGAGCCGAATGGTCAAACAGGATTGTCATGCGTTCCCGGGCCATTTTGTTGCCGCGCCGCATGTTGTCGGCGTCGCTGACAAGCTCGAAATAGGCATCTACCATAGGTGTGATCGGCAGCACCGAAAAGGACACTCCACAGGCCTGTGCCACCAGACGGGCGTGAGCCTCGCTTTCAGGATTGCTGGTCTTGTAGGGCATGCAGATGGCATGGACGTTTTCCGGTCCAAGCGCTTCAGCGGCAATGAACGCCACCAGGGCGGAGTCGATGCCGCCGGAAAGTCCGAGCACGGCTTTGTGTACGCCGACTTTGCGAACCTCATCCCGGACAAAGCCGACCAGTATTTTTCGCAACAGGGTGGTGTTGACATTCAGTACAGTCATGACAGGCACCTTTCATGTTTGATGCGGTGCAACTCCTGAAGCGTAACGAACAGGTTTTCGTCGCGCAGCATGGGAGAAAAAATCCGCTCCCGCCGCAAAATTCCCTCTTCGACGGTCGTTTTCAGAACATCCTCTTCCAGGATGGCAGCCCGGGCGATCGAATTTCCCGATGGATCGACATATTCGGAACCGCCCCAAAAATTGACCCCGTCTTCATAGCCCACGCGGTTGCAGTACAGTACCCGACAGTTGAGAAACCTGGCGGTGGTGGCGGTCAGCTGCTGCCAGGCGTCGGCCGAGCCGAGCGAGTCACCATCGATGCCCCGTCCGGGGCTGCTGGAAAGGCAGATCAATGTTGTAGCGCCATCCATGGCCAGGATGTACGAGGCCGAAAGGTGCCACATATCCTCGCAGATCAGCAGCCCGATCCGGCCGAACTTCGTGTCAAAGGCCCGCAGCTGTTCGCCGCGCGCCAGATAGCGTTGCTCGTCGAACAACCCATAGGTGGGGAGATAGACCTTGCGGTGCCGGTGTCTGATGGCTCCTTCCTCCAGGTAGAGAGCCGAGTTGAAAAAACGGTAGTCGCTGGTTACCTCCACAAATCCGACCACTATGGAGATGGAGCGGGAAAGATCAATCAGGCGCTGAATTTCAGGCGAATCGATGCTTCGGGCGGTCTCTGGCACCAGATCCTTGAGGAAGTAACCGGTCAGGGCCAGCTCGGGGAAGACGATCAAGTCGGCCTGGTCGGCCACGGCCTGGCGGATGCGCTCTTCGATGAGCGCCAGGTTGTCGGCGACGCAGCCGAGTTTTGGTTTTATCTGGGCTAGGACAACGGTAAAATCGGACATCACATCTCTCCTTCAGTAGGCCAACTCGAAAGCGTTGACAATATGCTCTACCGTATGCCGGCCACCCGCGTCAAGCAGGATGGCAATGACATCGAAACGGGCATTCTGGTCGTGCTCCCTGTTTTTTGTGATCCAGGTCAGGGCGGCTTTTGATATCTGGTGCTGCTTGAAAGGGGTTACGGCCAGTTGTGGTACACCATAGGAGAGGCTACGACGGGTCTTAACCTCCACAAATACCAGACTTTTGGCAGCCGGATCCCGGGCGATAATGTCGACCTCGCCCCCCTTGCAGCGGAAGTTGCGCTCCACGATCCGGAAACCGCGGGCGATCAAGAAGTTGGCTGCGATTTCTTCGCCCTTGTCGCCGGTATCTTTATTGCTGGTGCTGGGCTGTTGCGGAGCTTCTGCGGGAGTGTTTCTGCCGAACCATTTCACGGTTGCTGTTCCAGAAAGCCCTGGTCCTGAAAACAGCCATCACTGTTTAATCCACGGATACGGTAGTACTTGTCCAGTTCTTCCTCAAAGCGCTGGCGGTCAATGGCGGGAATCTGGATACCGTCCCCGCTTGAGCCCGCTTCACGAAAAAACCTTTCCGGCAGGATATCGTCCCGGCGGGAAAAACCGTTGGCACAGTTATAAAAACGCTCCGTCAGGATGATGCGACGGCCGATCTCTTTCAAACGCTGGGGAGAATAATTTACGCCGGTGGATGCCGAGAGCAGTTCGGCATACTCCTCCAGACTGGCACCGAAGAAAGAAAATTTGCAGGCCACCAGAGAATCAACGGCGGCATTGGAGTCTTCGGCGATAGAGATGATGCGGGCCTTGCCTGAGAAGGAAAAACGATCGGTGGGCACCGGTTTGCGCAGAATTTCGTGGGAGATGGGATAGGCCCGCAGGTGGCAGCCACCGCGGGGACTGGTGCAGTAGGCCAGGGCCATGCCGTAGGCACCGCGCGGGTCGTAGGCCGGCAATTCCAATCCCTTGACGCTCATGGACAGTTCCGGATGCCCCAGTGCTGTGGCAAGTTTTCTGGAACCGAGCGCCAGCAGTCGTCCATCACCCTTTTGCAGGGCAATATCATTCAGGAGACCGGGGACCTCTGCTGCTGAGGGAAAACGGCCCCTGATTTCACCCCAGGCGGAGAGGGTGGCCGCTGCGGTGATGGTATCCAGTCCCAGGTTGTTGCAGATCGTGTTGGATTCTACAATGGCTTTCAGGTCGCTGATGTTGTTGAGTGCTCCGAAATGGGAAACCGTTTCGTATTCGGGCAGGTGCTCACCCGCAGGGGTGGACTTTTTACACTGGATCGGGCAGCCGTAGCAGCCGTCTTTTTTGGCGCCGCAGGCGTCCTTGATGGCCGGGCCGGAATAGTTGCCGGAATCCTCGAAGTAGGTTTTGCGAAAGTTTTCCGTGGGAGCCATGCGGCGCTGGGCCATCAGGTCCACCAGTACCGGGGTGCCAAACTCGGCGATCCCCAGGGCTCCGAAGATGACCGGCGAGGCCTTGAACAGGCGCATGACATCGGCGCGGGCCTTGTCGAATCCGGCCTGATCCACGACAGAGGTTTTGCCTTCGCCGGTAACCACGATGGCCTTGAGGTGCTTGGCCCCCATGACGGCCCCCAGGCCGCCGCGCCCGACGGAGTTGCCTTCGCCGGTCATGATATTGGCGTACAGCACGCCATTCTCTCCGGCCGGTCCGATGGCGGCCACGCTACCATGCTCTTTGAGCGTCGCAACCGTGGCGGGAATGTCCCGGCCCCAGAGTTCAGCGGCGGGCTGAATCCTAACCCCTTCCGGCCCGATCATCAGGGTCACAGGGTGGGGGCTGCTTCCGGTAATAAAGAGCGCATCCATTCCGGCGGCCTTGAGCCGCCAGGCGAAGCGCCCTCCGGCAGAACAGTCGTAGATCGTTCCGGTGAGTGGTGAGCGGGAAACGGCGGACATTCGGGCGGCGGTTGGTGCAGCCGTTCCGCACAGCGGGCCGACTGCAAAAATCAACGGCATGGCAGGATCGAATGGGTCAAGCCGGTAGAAGTCACGCATCAGACGCACACCCAGTCCGCGACCTCCCAGGTACTCCTCTAGCCAGGTCCGGGGGATTTCATCCCAGATGGATGTTCCTGCTGTCAGGTCGATCCTGAGGATCTTGCCGGTCCAGCCGAAACTCATCTAGGCTTTCTTTCCAAGGGCGTCATCTACCCAGGAAAGGGCGGCTGCCACCGTAGGAAAGCCGATCGTGCTGGTGAGGATGATGATGGCGTGATGGATCTCTTCAAGGGTTGCGCCGGCTGCCTGGGCCCGGGCGGCATGGCTGCGGACCGAGCCGATTGAATGGATGGCGGCTGCTGCCCCCAGCTGAATCAGATGCCCGGTTTTTTCATCCAGCGGGCCAGCGGCGCGGGCGGTCTTGCTGAGTTCCTCGACGGCCTCAATCAGGTTGCTGTGGCGCTCCTTGATCCTCTGATACAATTCGGATGGTTGTTGTTGCATACTTTGGGTCCCTCCATTGTTTGGGGTTTCAGCTCCCGGCTAGTTTAGCGATGATGCGGTATAACTCCGCCGGTGATGCTGCTTGAAATTGTGCCTCGTTGATCTCTTTCGATCCGCCATATCCCCACGTGCAGCCGATGGTGGTAATGCCGGCAGCATTCCCGGCCTGGATGTCGTTGATGCTGTCGCCCACCATGAGTACGTTTTCTGGTTTGAATCCCAGTTCCTGCGTAACCTCCAGGAGGGGCAGGGGGGAGGGTTTCATTGCGGGGAAGGTGTCACCTCCGGCGATCCGTTCGAACATACCCTCGATTTCCAGAACCTTTAAAATCAGGCGGCTGAGTGCTTCATTCTTGTTGGAGATGACCGTCATGCGGATGTTGTGGGAAGCCAGCTGCTGCAACAGTTCCAGAACTCCGGGGTACAGCCTGCTGCAGTCGGCAATGTGGTGCTCGTTGAAGGCGGTGAAGAGTCGCAGACCCTGTTCGATCTGCCCGGGGAGCTCGGTCTGGAGCGCCCGTTGCACCAGGTTGCGGGCCCCTTTGCCGACCAGTTGCCGCACCTCGGTTAGCGTCAGGAGCGGTTTGCCCAGGGATTGCAGCATATGGTTGACGGCATTGGTAAGATCCTGCAGAGAATCCACCAGGGTGCCATCCAGATCGAAAAATACGGCCGATACGGTCATGGCTGCTTGGTCTTGGCGGGCTTGTCGGCTGAAGGCAGAACAATAACCGCTTTTTCAGCCTGGCGGTACAGCAGAAAGGTTTTGCCGAGAATCTGGGCGACTTCGGCGTTACAGGCCTGGGACAGCATGGTGGAGGCCTCACGTTTGTCCAGCATACAGCTTTCAAGCAGCTTGACTTTGATTAGTTCGTGGTGGTCAAGGGCGGCATTGGTTTCGGCAATCAGGGCATCCTCGATCTCTTTTTTGCCGATCTGGATCAGTGCCTTAAGGTTATGTCCAAGGGCCCGTAAGTGGCGTTTCTGTTTTCCTGTCAGCATGCTGTGAGCTCCTTGTATCGGATCAGATTGTCTCGATTATTTGCAAAGAACCTCTATACCACAGCCACATCATGGCGGTAAACCACAATTGAAAGTTTCGCCACCCAAATATCCCTGAATTTGGCATCATCGCAGGCGGTTGTTTGGGCACCATGATATGAAAAAATATATACAATTTTCAGTTTCCATGGTAGTACAGTGAAATTTAACCATTTACAGCCAAGGCATTGCCGTTTTGCGGCCATCAGGAGCTTTGCAGAATGAATCAGAACAAATACCCGATTTCCACGGCATTGACTTCTTTCAACACTGAGACAGCCGAGCCGGTCTTGGAATCTGTAAAAAAATCAACAGCCAAGGTTCATCATCTGCCGCCATCCATCTGGAAAAAGATGGTCGGTGATGCCAAGAGTCCACTTGAAAAGGCCATTGAGCGTACACGGGATTTTTTCTTCCGCGAGCAGCTCCCGGACGGCTACTGGTGGGCTGAGCTGGAGTCCAATGTCACGATCACGTCCGAGTACATCATGCTGTTCCATTTTCTGGGCATGGTGGACAAGGTCCGTGAGCGCAAGATGGCCAAATACATCCTCAGCAAGCAGACCGCAGAAGGATTCTGGGCAATCTGGCACAACGGTCCGGGCGATCTCTCCACTACCATCGAGGCCTACTTTGCCCTGAAGCTGGCCGGTTATCCTGCAGAACACCCCGCCATGGTAAAGGCCAGGGAGTTTGTTCTGGCAAACGGCGGGATCCTCAAAAGCCGGGTCTTTACCAAAACCTTTCTGGCCCTGTTCGGCGAATTTTCCTGGCTGGGGGTCCCCTCCATGCCGATTGAGCTGACATTGCTGCCAAACTGGGCTTACTTCAATATGTATGAGCTCTCCAGCTGGGCGCGGGCGACAGTCATCCCGCTTTCGGTGGTCATGTCCGAGCGACCGGTGCGCAAACTGCCCCCCTGGGCCCGTGTGCAGGAGCTGTATGTCCGGCCGCCGCGACCGACCGATTACACCTTTACCAAAGAAGACGGTATCCTGACCTGGAAGAACTTCTTTATCGGTGTCGATCATCTGCTCAAGGTCTATGAAACCAGTCCGATCCGCCCTTTCAAAAAGAAAGCCATCGCTACAGCCGAACAGTGGATACTGGAGCATCAGGAGCCGACCGGCGATTGGGGCGGAATTCAGCCGGCCATGCTCAACGGTATTCTGGCGCTGCACTGTCTGGGATATGCCAATGATCACCCCGCTGTTGTCAAGGGGTTGGAGGCGCTGGCCAATTTCTGTATCGAAGATGAAGAGAGCCTGGTGCTGCAATCCTGCGTTTCTCCAGTATGGGACACGGCGCTGGCGCTGGTAGCCATGAAGGAAGCCGGAGTGCCGAACGACCACCCCGCTCTGGTGAAGGCTGCCCAATGGCTGCTGGATCTGGAAGTGCGCCGTAAAGGTGACTGGGCGATCAAATCCCCTGATCTGGAGCCGGGCGGCTGGGCCTTCGAATTCCTCAACGACTGGTACCCGGATGTGGATGACTCCGGTTTCGTCATCATGGCCATCAAGGATATCAAGGCCCCTGACAAGAAGCACAAGGAGCAAGCCATCAAACGCGGCATTGCCTGGTGTCTGGGAATGCAGAGTGAAAACGGCGGCTGGGGGGCCTTTGACAAGGACAACACCAAGCATATGCTCAACAAGATTCCCTTTGCCGATCTGGAGGCGATGATTGATCCTCCCACGGCCGACCTGACCGGTCGTATGCTGGAGCTGATGGGGAGCTTCGAGTACCCCATGACGCATCCGGCTGCGATGCGGGCCTTGGAGTTCATCAAAAACGAGCAGGAACCGGAAGGTTCCTGGTTTGGACGCTGGGGTGTCAACTATATTTACGGCACCTGGTCGGTTTTGTGCGGTCTCGAATCAATCGGCGAAGACATGACGCAGCAGTATGTCAAAAGAGCGGTCAACTGGCTGAAGTCCAAGCAGAATATGGACGGCGGCTGGGGTGAGGTCTGTGAATCCTACTGTGATCGTTCCCTGATGGGGAGTGGGCCCAGTACGGCATCCCAGACCAGCTGGTCGTTGCTGGCACTGTTCGCTGCCGGCGAAGCTCACTCGGCGGCTGCAGCCCGCGGTGTCGAGTATCTGCTGGGCACCCAGAAACAGGATGGCACCTGGGACGAGGATGCCTTTACCGGTACCGGTTTCCCCAAGTTTTTCATGATCAAGTATCATATCTACCGGAACTGTTTCCCGTTGACCGCCCTGGGTAAATACCGCCGACTGACGGCAGAGACGGCCGAATAAGCCGCGGCCCCGCTACTAAATGCACTTTTTTGTGGAAGCCCCGTATTGCGGTCCGGGGCTTTCCACTTTTTTATGTAAGTCAGAAGTTGTTGCAGGGATGAACGGATTATGAAGACCTTTATCACCGGTGCAACCGGTTTCATAGGCGCCAGTATTGCCCGGGAGTTGTTGAAGGATGGCCGTGAGGTGCGGGCGCTGGTGCGCAAAGGATCGGACACCTCCAACCTGGCTGGTCTGGATATAGAGCTCTGGCAGGGCGACCTGCAGGATCATGCCGGCCTGGAAAAGGGGCTGCAGGGGTGTGATGCCCTGTTTCATGCCGCTGCTGATTACCGCCTCTGGACCCGCAATCCGGCCGAGATGTACCGTGTCAACGTAGATGGCACCCGTGCAATTCTGGAAGCGGCTTTGCGCAACGGTCTTTCCCGGGTCGTCTATACCAGCAGTGTCGGCACCCTGGGCAATCCCGGGGATGGTACGCCGGGGGGGGAGTCCACTCCGGTAAGCCTGGACGACATGGTCGGGCACTACAAAAAGAGCAAGTTCATGGCGGAGCGGGTTGCGGAAGAATTCGTTGTACGCGGTCTGCCGCTTGTTATTGTAAATCCGTCCACACCGGTCGGCCCGCTGGATATCAAGCCGACCCCGACCGGTAAAATTATTGTGGATTTTCTGAATCGCAAGATGCCGGCCTATCTGGATACCGGGCTTAACATCATTGCCGTCGAGGACTGTGCCCGCGGGCACCTTCTGGCCGAACGGAAAGGAAAGATCGGCGGCAAATACATTCTGGGCAACACCAATCTGACGCTGCGTGAAATTTTCTCTATATTGGAAGAGATCACCGGGCTGTCGGCCCCCAGAGTGCGGTTGCCGTACACCCCCATACTGCTGGCTGCCTATATCAACGAAGGATTGTCCCGGATTACCGGCCGTGAACCGCTGATCCCGCTGGCCGGAGTGCAGATGGCGGCAAAGTTCATGTATTTTGATTCCTCCAGGGCTGTCAGGGAGCTTGAGCTCCCCCAGACCCCGGTACGCGAGGCCCTTGCGAGGGCGGTAGAGTGGTTCCGGCAGCATGGTTACGCCGGATAAACAGTAGAGGTTACTATGTTACTAGAAGCAATTAATTCTCCCCAGGATCTGAAAAAACTTTCACCCGGTCAACTCCCTGCCTTGGCAGAGGAGGTACGGGCATTTCTGCTGGATACCGTATCCAGTACCGGTGGTCACCTGGGTTCAAACCTGGGGACAGTCGAGTTGTCGATTGCACTGCATTACTGCTTCAATTCCCCGGTCGACAATATCATCTGGGATGTGGGACACCAGGCCTACACCCACAAGATCCTGACCGGCCGCCGTGAACGTTTCCATACCCAGCGACAGTACAAGGGGATTTCCGGTTTCCCTAAACGCTCCGAATCAGAGCACGATGCCTTTGGTGTCGGTCATGCCTCCACCTCCATCTCGGCCGGTCTCGGTATGGCGGCTGCCGCTGATCTGGCAGGAAAGCGTAATCATTCCATCGCCATTATCGGCGATGGTTCCCTGACCGGCGGCATGGCCTTCGAGGCCCTTAACCAGGCCGGGCATCTCAAGAAAAACATGATTGTCATTCTCAATGACAACGAGATGTCCATCTCCAAGAATGTTGGTGCATTTTCGGCCTTTATCTCCCGCAAGATGACCGGTCGCTACTTCCGTGACCTGAAAAAGGAGATGCAGGGGCTGATCGAGAACATTCCGGCCATCGGCAAGGATGTGCTGCATTTTGCCCGGCGGGCCGAAAACTCTCTCAAGGGCTTTCTCACACCCGGCTCGTTGTTTGAGGCCCTGGGATTTGACTATCTCGGTCCGCTGGATGGTCACGATCTGCCGCAATTGATTGAAGTATTCAACAACATAAATGAGCTTGATGGTCCCTTGCTGGTTCATATCATGACCACCAAGGGCAAAGGCTATAAGCCGGCCGAAGATACCCCCGACAAGTATCACGGGGTCGGTGTGTTCGATGTGGCCACCGGTAAGGGGGCTCCCAAGGCGGCGGCCAAATCCTATACGGATGTCTTCGGTGAAACGTTGATAGCCCTGGCAGAACAGGATCCCAAGATCGTAGCCATAACCGCCGCCATGCCGGACGGTACCGGCCTCAACAAATTTGCTGAACGCTTTCCACAGCGTTTTTTCGATGTGGGCATTGCTGAACAGCATGCCATGACCTTTGCCGCCGGTCTGGCTGCTGACGGCTTCAAGCCGGTGACCGCCATTTATTCCTCATTTGTCCAGCGGGCATATGATCAGGTTTTCCATGATATCTGCCTGCAAAAACTGCCGGTCACCATTGCCATGGACCGGGCCGGTCTGGTCGGTGACGATGGCCCGACCCATCATGGCGTCTTCGATATCTCCTATCTGCGGCACCTGCCGGGGTTGACCATGATGGCCCCCAAGGATGAAAACGAGCTGCGCCACATGCTGAAAACAGCCATCTACGCCGGTTCCCCGGTGGCGTTGCGTTATCCGCGCGGTGCCGGCTATGGCGTCGAGCCGGATGCAGAAATAACCGCCCTGGAAATCGGCAAGGGAGAGCTGTTGAAGGATGGCACTGATCTCTGCATAGTTGCTTTTGGTTCTACGGTTTATCCGGCCATGGAGGCCGCAGATGCGTTGAGTGTCAAAGGTTTCAGTGTCGGGGTGATCAACGCCCGTTTTGTCAAACCACTGGATGCCGAGCTGATCATGTCCGTCGCCAACAAAACCGGCCGCATCATCACCGTCGAGGAAAATGCCCTGCAGGGCGGCTTCGGCAGTGCCGTGCTGGAGCTGCTCTACGACAATGGCCTGCAGCAGGTGAAGATCAAGCGCCTCGGCATCCCTGACCGCTACATCGAGCACGGCAGCCAGGCTCAGCTGCGTAAGGATGTGGGTATCGACGCCGTCGGCATCGCTGCCGCAGCGGAGCTGTTCTTGCAGTAGGCAATCGTTCGTGTAATCCCGTTAGAAGTTTTCATGCAGTCAATTATTGAAAGGAAGTAACAACATGCGTTTTCCGTTTCGTCTTAACTATGATCTGACCAAGTACATCATCAGCAACAAGCTGAATAAAATCGAAAAAGCGCCCCTGGTGCTCATGCTGGAACCGACCCATCTCTGCAACCTGGCCTGCTCCGGCTGCGGCCGTATCCGCGAATACGCCGATTCCATGCAGGAGATGATGAGCCTGGAGGACTGTCTGCGTTCGGTGGATGAGTGCCCGGCTCCGGTTGTTACCATTACCGGCGGTGAACCGTTCCTGTATCCCCATATCTACGAACTGATCCGTGGTGTTATCTCCCGCGGCAAGCATATCTACTTCTGCACCAACGGGATTCTGCTGGAAAAAGCCCTGGAGCACATGACACCCCATCCAAACTTTACTCTTAACGTCCATATGGACGGGCTGGAAGAAACCCACGACCGCATCCTTGAGCGCAAAGGTGCCTTCAAGATCGCCATGGAAGGGATCAAAAAAGCCAAGGAACTCGGTTATCGTGTCTGTACCAACACCACCATCTTCAAGGAAACCGACCTGGTTGAGATCGAGATGCTCTTCACCCATCTGGAAGAGATCGGCGTCGACGGTCTGCTGGTGGCACCCGGATTCGGCTACGAGGCCGTCGGGGAGAAACTTTTTCTGGAGCGCCGCGATATCGAGATGAAGTTTGCCGAAGTCTATGAGATGAGCAAGAAGCACCGCTTCTACTCAACCCCTATGTACCTGCGTTTCCTGAAAGGGGAGAAAAAGCTGGAATGTACCCCCTGGGGCAATCCGACCCGCAACACCCAGGGGTGGAAGGCACCCTGCTACCTGATCACTGATGCCCATTATCCGACCTTCAAGGAGATGATGGAGAAGACCGAATGGGAAAAGTACGGCGTCGGCAAGGATGTCCGTTGTGCCCAGTGTATGATGCATTGCGGCTTCGAGCCAACGGTTGTCAATGAGATCGGCAAGAGCTGGAAGGATATTCTGGAAATGATGATCTGGAATTTAACATAATAATTTCAGATGGTTGCTGAGTTGTTTTAAATGTAAATAGTCTTAAATATCAAGTGGCTATCTGTTAATACCTGCCTCATGGCAACTTTCTGGATATGACGTATCCTGACACCTTTTGCCCTGTTTTCTTTTCCCATAGTCCGTAGAATTTAGGCCACACATTGAAAAGCCCCTTTCCCTGACAGCAGGGAAGGGGGCTTTTGTTTGGTCGGTAATGGCCTATATCTATCATCCAAGCTCAGGTTAAGGTCTGCTGCCCCAAGCTACAGTTTAAATCTTTTCGGATAATTCTGTATATTTTCTAATGCCATGGCGGTTATTGACGTCTTATAATTCGATGGTACTATACTTCCATGCTGGATTTGCAATTCATTACGGTTCTGGGTTTGTTTGCATCATCTTCGAGTGTCAGGAATTTAATTATTTTTTGATGTTTAAGGAGTGCCTATGTTTAAGTGTGGTTTTATACCTGAACATGTCTGGTTACGTAAACATTGTTCCGGGGGATATTCCATGCAACACGCCGCGCCTGTCAGAGTTGGCGGAAGATTCTTCAGCCTGGGAATGTTGTCATGGCTCATGGTGGCGCTTATCACCCTGCTTTCAGTTCCTGTAAGCGGCTCTGCGGCAACCCGCTATGCCGCTCCGGCACCTTCCGGCAGCGGCAACTGTGACAGCTGGGGCAACGCCTGCACCCTGCAAAGCGCCCTGACCAGCGCGTCAAATGTCGATGAAATCTGGGTAAGGCAGGGCATTCACAAGCCGACCAGCGGCAGTGACCGCAACGCCACATTCCAGCTGAAAGATGGCGTGGCCGTCTACGGCGGTTTTGCCGGAACGGAGTCCAGCCGCGACGAGCGTAACTGGGAAGCCAATGTAACGACTCTGAGCGGTGATCTGCTCGGCAACGACAGTGGCTTCAACAACAACAGCGAAAACAGTCACCACGTTGTCACCGGTTCCAACGGCGCTACCATTGACGGTTTCATCATCAGCGGTGGCAATGCGAACACCATAGATAATTACGGTGGCGGGATGTACAACACTTCCAGCAATCCGACCGTGGCCAATATCACCTTCAGCGGCAATTCTGCCAGTACCGGCGGCGGGATGTACAACCTCTCCAGCAGTCCGACACTTACCCATGTTACCTTCAGCGGAAACAATGTCACCGCAGACGGCGCAGGGATGTATAACAAGGCCAGCAGCCCGACACTGACCGATGTCACCTTCAGCGGCAATACGGCAAAAAACGTTGGCGGCGGGATGTTTAACATGTCCGGCAGTACACCCAAGCTGACCGATGTCACCTTCACCGGAAATACAGCCATTGACATCGGCGGGGGCATGTACAACTGGGGCAGCAGCCCGATACTTAACAATATTGTCTTCAGCGGCAACACGGTTACCGCCGGCGACGGAGGTGCAATATACAACACCTCCAGCAGCCCGCAACTGACCAACGTTTTCTTCAACGGCAATACAGTTACCAACGGCAATGGTGGCGCAATATACAACACCTCCAGCAGCAACCCGCAACTGACCATTGTCAATTTCAGTAGTAATTCTGCAGGTGCAGGCGGGGCGATCTACAACGATGCCAGTAACCCCGCGATATTTATCGCAACCTTCAGCGGCAATTCTGCAGCGTCGGGTGGAGCGATATACAGCATCTCCAGCAGCCCGGCACTGGCCAGCGTTACTTTCAGCACAAACTCGGCTTCCAACGGCGGCGGGATGTATAACAACTCCAGCAGTCCGATACTGCTCAATGTTACCTTTAGCGGCAACTCAAGCTCTTCTCTCGGCGGCGGCATCTTTAACTACTCCAGCAGCCCGCAACTGACCAACGTCACCTTCAGCGGTAATAGTGGCGGCGGGATATACAATTTCGGCGGCTTTCCGGTTATTCGCAATAGCATCGTCTGGGGCAACAGCGGCGGCGAGATTGATAATAACAGTGCCACATTGACCCTCGCTGACAGTGTGATTTCGGGGGGATGCCCGGCCAGCAGTACGTGCAGCGGCATCATTGCCGCCGATCCGCTACTTGGCCTCCTGGGCTTCTACGGCGGTTTAACCCAAACAGTCCCGCTACTGCCCGGCTCTTCGGCCATCGGCGCAACCGCTAGCAACTGCCCGACCATCGATCAGCGCGGCGTTGCGCGCGTCACAACCTGCGCCATCGGCGCCTTTGAATCCCAGGGTTTCACTCTGACCAAAACCGGCGGTGACAACCAGAGCACACAGGTCGGCACACCATTTGCCACCCCGTTGACGCTGTCCGTTACGGCAAAAAATGTATTTGAACCGGTGAATGGTGGCAAAGTTTCCTTCACCGCTCCGGCTTCCGGTGCAAGTACCACCATCGCCCCGACCATCACAGTCATCATCGTCGGCGGCGCGGCCACTCAGAGCGTAACCGCCAACGCCACCACCGGTTCATACAGTGTCAACGCCAGCACCGTCGTGGCTGACAGTGTCAGCTACAGCCTGACCAACACCCCGCCACCCCCGGTATTCACCAGCGCCGCCAGCGCCACCTTCACCTACAACGTCGCCGACAGCTTCACCGTCATCGCCACAGGCGCGCAAACCTTTGCCACTACCAGCACCCTTCCAGCAGGCGTAACCCTGGCCAGCAACGGCACGTTGAGCGGCACACCTGCGGGAGCAGGCGTCTACCCGCTGACCATCAAAGCTACTAACGGCGGTGGCACCGCAGAGCAAAACTTTACCCTGACCGTCAACAAGAGCGCCCCAACCGCCAGTGTTATCAACTCGCCGGTCACATACGACGGCACGGCAAAAACGGCTGCCGTAACATGTAGCGGAGGGGGCGTGGCCAGTAACATCACCACCGGTGGCGCGGCCAGCCAGATCAACATCGGCTCATACCCGGTTATCGCCGATTGCGCGGCCAGCGCCAACTACAACGCGGCAACCGGGCTTTTTGCTGGCGACTTCGTCATCAATCCCTCGCCCATTATGCTTCCGGACACCGGCCAGACAAAATGCTACCAGGCTGTTGACCCGTTTTCTGAAATTCCCTGCACCGGCACCGGGCAGGACGGGGCATACAGCATCAATCCGATGTCATACACCGACAACGGCAACGGCACTATCACCGACAACAATACCGGCCTGGTCTGGCAGAAGTGCAGCATTGGGCAAAACAACGATGCCGGGTGCAGTGGCACATCATCCGGCTCTAACTGGTATCAGGCATCCGGCACCTATCATGCCGACTATAACGCCACCACGCAAAACATCTGCGGCACCCTGTCGTTGGCTGGCGGAGGGTGGCGGCTCCCCTCAAGAAAAGAGCTGCACAGTATCGTGGATTACAGCATTCCATCACCGGGACCGGCTATCGTGCAGACGGTATTCCCCAACACTCCCCCCTCATCATTTTACTGGACGTCTACCACAGTTGCA
Source organism: uncultured Geobacteraceae bacterium (assembly GCA_942493195.1). Taxonomy (GTDB): domain Bacteria; phylum Desulfobacterota; class Desulfuromonadia; order Geobacterales; family Pseudopelobacteraceae; genus CAIPTY01. The sequence continues at coordinate 1,235,650 of OW818669.1, forward strand.
TTAAATTCGGGTTTGCCATTGGCATGGCATGTATTTTTTGGTGGTACTGGCTTTAGTATCAGTTTCACCCTGAAAGAGGAAAGCAGCAGTCCTATTTATGTCCGCTGCGTCCGCTGATTATGCTCAAACCGAATTATTACCAAGGAGATGCAAGTGATAACCATGATACGAAGGTCTGATGCCTTGCTGCTGTTTATGCTGTTGATTCTCCCAACCTCATTCCTGCTTTATCATTCGGAGGCGCACGCAGCGCTGACGAACAATGGCAACGGTACGGTGACGGACAGCGCCACTGGCCTGGTCTGGCAGCAAAGTGAGGGGGGCTCCACGACCTGGGGTGAGGCTTTGAACTACTGTGAGGGTTTGACTCTGGGGGGGATGGATGATTGGAGGCTCCCCAACGTGAAGGAACTGGAGTCCCTGACCGATGACACCCTTTCTATGCCTGCCATCAACACAACATACTTCCCGGATGCGTATTCCGCCCCGTACTGGAGCTCGACCTCGTTAACCGAAGAGTTCGCAGGAGGGGCACTTAGCGTTTCATTCTACGGCTTTGGCATCGACAACAATGACATAGTATATAGCAGCAACTATGTCCGCTGTGTGCGTGGCGGGCATACCGGGACGCAGAGCACCAACCGCACCCTTACGGTACATGTCGGCGGAACCGGCACCGGCACGGTCAGCAGCGCTCCAGACGGCATCATGTGTGAAAAGGCCGGCAGTAGCACAGCCAGCTGTTCCAACACCTTCACCGAAAATGTCACCCTTACCGCCACCAGAACCGTGTACTCCGTGTTCAAGGAATGGAGTTCCTGTGTCGGCACCGGTACCTGTCTGGTCACCATGGATACAGAAAAGAGTGTTACCGCTACCTTCAACGCCCTGCACATCGGCACAGATTACCCAACCTTGCAGGAGGTGTACGATGCCTCGCCGGACAGTTCTGTTATCCAGCTACTACAAAGCAGCACAGGCGAAACAGTCGGAACCTTGATCCCCAACAGGGATGTCGTGGTGAAACTTTCCGGCGGCTATGACAACAGCTATTTGACGATACCAGGCTGGACCGCCATCACCGGGCCGGTCAGGATCAGCAAAGGGAAGGTGATCCCGGAGTGGGTAGCGGTGAAGTAGCTCCGTAGAAGAATCATTGGTTAAAAGTTTGGGTATTTTTCCCGAAGGGGAGACGCAGCATCATCATGAACCAGCAGAGAGCCACAACCACCACTCCGCCGGCCATGGCAAAGCCGAGGGGATAGCCGATCTGTTTGAGGGCCAGTCCCATGGCGGCGGAACCGGACATCATCCCCAGATAGATGCAGCTGTTGTACATCCCCATGGCCAGCCCACGCTGCACAGCCGGGACATGCTGCGCGATCAGCGCTCCAATGGCCGTGTAGGTCAGGGCCATGCCGACCCCCAGAATGACAGCGCACAGCAGCAAGACGTTCAATTGAGATGCCTGCCCGAACAGCAACAGCGCGACAGCCAGAAACACCAGGCCGGCTGCCACGATCCAGCGGCGGTCGATGCGGTCGGCGAAGGTGCCGATCGGCACCCGGCAGATCACATTCGTCAGCGCCTGGGCCGCAAACACCATCCCCACCTGGGCAGGGTCCAATCCTTTTGAAACCGAATACAACGGCAGGAACGTCAGGAAAACCCCAAAGCCGATACAACTTCCGACCGTAGCGACCAGACATGCCACCAGCCAGCGGTTCTGCAGCACCTTCAGGCTGGTGCCTATGATTGAGCGCAGTTCCGTTCGGTGCTGGCTTTTTCCCTGCGGCAGTACCAGCTGAGCTACGATCAGCACCAGCAGCGTCAGTCCGCCGGAGATCAGAAAGACCTGCCGTAATCCGGCCGTTTTGGCGAGGAATCCGCCGGTGGCCGGTCCGATCGTCATGGCGGTGTAAATCGCCGTGGTGTACCAGCCATAGGCCTTGCCCAGGCGCTCAACCGGGATGACATCAGCCACCAGCGAGAGCATGCCCGGAGCAAAGGCCGCCAGACCGGCACCAAAGAGGATGTAGACTACCGCCATCTGTCCGGGGTGCTGGCAGCGGGTGATCAACAGTGCCGAGACTCCAATGGCCAGCAATCCACCTAGAATCGGCAGCTTTCTGCCGATTCGGTCGGCCAGCAGTCCGGCCGGTATGGAAAGTAGACCGGCGGTCAGCATGAAGGCTCCGTTGATAATCCCGATCTGGGCCGGATCTCCTCCTAGTGCTGCTGCATACAGCGGTAGAACCGGCATGCGCAGGTACGAGCTGAAAAAGGCAAGAAAGCCGATCAGACAGAGCATAACGAAGGGGGTGATGGTGGCGGGGCGTTCAGTCATAAAAACCTGTCTGTTGAATGTGCACTGCGTCCAACCTATCAAAAAAATCTGCCGGCCCATACCAAAAACTGAATGGAAGTCAGCTCCCCACAAAGAAAGCCACCCGTTTGCAGGTGGCTTTCTTTGTGGAAGAAGCAGTTGTGCTGCACGAGTTATGGGCTGATCTTGATATTTTCGATCCTGACCGATCCGCTAGTCAGGGTCACAACTCCGTGCAGTACCGTATCCGATGCTACCGGTGCCATAAATGCCGGGCTGTAACCGCCGCTGATCCGGACGTTGATGGGGCGGTTGGCATTCAGTGAACTGAGTTGGCCCGGTAGGGCGCCTTCCAGCAGCATGATCCGGTCTCCATCCTGGGCTTTGTCATAGGCAGCCTGCAGAGATGCGTAGCTGGTGCCGCCGATGCGAACATAGGGGGCTGAAGCAAAGGTGGCTATGGCGGTACAGGACGTGTTCAGGGTCAGGCTGTAGGTGCCGCCGGCGTTGGCGCTGCCGCCGCAGGTACCGCCCCACTGGGTAAAAGCTGAGCCGATGCCGGCAAAGGGTGTCAGGTCAACGTTCTGCCCTTTGGGGAAGGCTGCATCGCAACCGGTTGGATCACTGCCGGATGTGCAACTGATACCACCGACACCGGTCGGTGTGCTGGTCACCAGACCGGTGCCATCGCCGGCCATCTGGAGTGTGAGAACCGGTGTCAGGCTGAACGACCTGGATGCGCTGCCGATGTTGCCGGCGGCATCCCGGGCAAAGGCGTACAGGGTTTTGTCCCCGAAATCACTGAAGGTGAAGGTAGCCGGGGCAGTGCTGTTCCAGGCCGGATCGTTATCTGCCGGGGCTTGCGGAGATTCGCTCAGCAGATAGCCGGTAACACCCCGGTCATCGCTGGCGGCCAGCGTGAGCGATACCGTCAGGGTATTCGTGGGAGACGAAACCGCCAGGGTCACCTGTGGCGGCGTAGTATCGGGCTGTGTCGGTGATGATAAAACCCGGATGTCCTGCATGATAACTGTGCCGTTACGGAGGGAAACTGTTCCTTGGAGCGATGAAAAATCGCCTGGTACCGGGTTGAACAGAGAGTCGCGGCCGCCGCTCAGTATAACCGTAACGGCACGGTCGGCGATGAAATCCTCGGCAAGTACTGCCGCTCTGATTTCGATGATATCGCCGTTTTTAGCGGCCTGATAGGCTTCTGAAAGGGTTGCATGGTAGACCGGAGTGGTGCCGGCGATACGCACGTTGCCCGGTGGAATAATGGTGATGGTCGTTTCGGCCGACAGACCGGCCGAGATATTGCCGCTGGCATCCTTGGCCCAGGCATACAGGGTTTTAGAAACCGGTGCGCCGACCGGAATGGTGGCGAAGGTGTAGCTTTCCGGGGCGACTGCACTCCAGCCCTGCTCGCCAGCCGTCGGAGCTGTTGCGCTTTCGGTGATCAAATAGCCGGTGACGGCGACGTTATCGTGAGCTGTCAGTGCCAGAACCGGAACGGTGAGTGAACTGTAGGTGGCGGGGAGCGTAAAGCTGTCCACCACCGGTGCCGTTGCTTCGCCCGTGGAGGTGATGCTGGCCGGGAAGAGGGTGACAGCGGTCTCCTCGCCGGCGCTGGTCCCCAGCAGTACGCCGGACAACAGGAGACTGGATGTGCCGACACCTTTGACCTTGAAGGTCACCGTGGCCAGTGGAACGGAGGGGCTGTTCAGGGATGGGGCCGCCAGGGACAGAGCCGCCAGCCAGAGCTGGCCGGAGCTGTTGTTGGCATTTTTCTTCAACGTGCGGTTAAAGCCGGCGTTGATGGACATGTCTGTAACTTCCAGGATGGTGGCATCAAATCCGATCCTGGCCTGAAAACCGGCCAGATCCGTGGCACTGTCCAGCGCCAGTGTGATACTGGCTGAGCTGCCGACCGGAACCGTTGCCGCTGCCGGGGTAATGCGCACTTCGGCGCACAGGACCAGTGCCGGCAGCAGCAGAATCACCAGCAGGGTCAACAGCACTGTTTGGAAACGATCAGAAGGTTGTCGCATTGAACCCTCCGATCACCGCTTCAATATCAAGCTGGTCGATGCTGCCGTCGGCATTGACGTCCAGATCGCTGTTGAAGCAGGGTGCTGCCTGATGCGTACCGTTCCCCTGCGCCGTCCGGAGAATGTCCAGAACCGTCACCGCTCCGGAACAGTCGATATCCAGTGCTGCACAGGCCGAAAAATCCGACTCCCTGGTGCTTTCCTGATCGGCCGGTGCCGTGCGGAAACGGTCTAAGCGGCAGCCCAGCAGGCCGTGTCGTTCCGTAATCCGCAGCCGTTCCCCGCCGCTGAGATTGAGGGAAGCTGCCGTGGTGGGATCGAACAGGTTGTTCATGTCGAAGTATTGCCCGGTCTCATCAGGAGTCAGTAGCAGCGAGAGCGGCAGGTGGGGCAGGGATGATTCCAATCTGAGCAGGGCCAGAATGCCGTCGGCGTTTTTGGGCAGGCCGGGTGAATGAGGGGCAGGTACCCTCAGGATATCGTTGGCCAGCGGAATGATGGCACCGCTGTCCGATACCCGCGAACGGACCACGGAGCTCTGGGTTTTCACGGTCAGCGGCTGGGGCGGGAACACCGTCAGTTCGGAACTGCTAAGCGAAGTGCTTTCGGTTTTGAAACAGTAGCTGCTATTGGCATCCAGTTCCGCGACGGTAACCCGGATGATGCCGGTACGGCTGCTCTGTTCGGCAGTCACATTCGGATTGGGGATCGGGGTGCTGCAATCCTCCCGGAAAAGCTGCAGTGAACCGCTGGCCGGTTCACTGCTTTCCCATACCACCGCGAAGGAGCGGGTGGTCAAATCCGTTACCATGATGCCGGACACTGTCGGCAGGCCGGCCATTGCCAGAACCGGTGCCAGCAGCAGGCCGCCGGCCGCCGGCAGCAGTAAGCATGCGGTCAGTCGCATCATCATATATTTCAAACCATGTCGTTTCGGCATATCAATCACCCAACCCTTGAAACCTGTTGCTCCTGCCCGATGTTGTTACCCTTTGACCGTTTTTCGGGCGGCGGGAGAATCGGCCGGGTATTCCTTACCCGACGCGGTGATGTAGGTGGTTTTCGAAGTGCCGCCCAGTTCCGATTCAACCCGGATCTTGGCCACGTATTCACCGTTGAACATGGGCAGGGAGGCCTGAATCAGCTCGGTGACCGTGTAGGTCACAGAAGCCAGCACCGTCGTATTGCCTGGCTGGAAAGTAACTGAAGCGGTGGCGGTGCTGGAGGCCTCCGTTCCGCCCAGGGCCGGGCTGGAGGGGACTTCCGAGCGGGTGCCATTGGTGCGTACCAGATAGATCTTGACCGAGGTGTTGGTGGGGATGTTGCTGCCGTTTACCACCACGTTGACCGGCATGGTCGTGCCTTCCGGCAGGGTGATGTCAGCTACTCCGGTATTGGTTGTGACCGGAATACCGTTGACGCTGGCGATGGCCAGGCTTGGGCTGGCCGGTACGAAAACCTTGCCGGGCAGCGTGTTGGAATAGGCAGGGTTACTGTTACCTGAATTCCAGAAGGTAATGATATTGGATTCAAGTTTAACAAAGCCGTCCGCCCCCGTGCCGCCGCTGCCCAGGCACCCGCCGCCGCCGGCACCTCCGCGGGCGAACAGGCCGCCGGATCCGCCACGGGTAAGGTTTTCTGCCACGAGTCTGATGGCTCCGCCGGCGCCACCGCCACCCTGGCCGCCGCAATTGGTGCCTGAACTGTTACCGCCACTACCGCCATCCGCGACAATGTACCCGGTTACGTTGACAGTTCCGGATGATGCTATCAGGATGGCGCCGCCACCGCCACCGCCACCGGCACCGGAAAAGGTAGTGCCGGCTGCCCCGCCGCCGCCTCCCGAACCGCCGATCAACGGCAGCAGGCTGGACTGGCCATAGGCACCGCCGCCTGCGGCACCATTGTTCCAGCCGGCTGCACCGACTCCGCTGAAACCACCGCCGCCGCCGGAGTATCCTCGGGTGTCATAGCGCGTAACGGCCGCCTGCCCTCCGCCCGGCCCGTAACCGGCTCCGCCGGCCGGGTCAGTACCGCTTAAAATCGGTCCAAGACCACCCTGTCCGCCGTCATATCCACCCGGTCCGCCGGTGCCCGGTTTGCCGTCATCACCCAAAACACCGTCGCCGTAGTTACCGGAATTGGTCGGCACGCTCTGGGCATTCACCGAAACAGTCCCGGCAATGAGTACATTTCCGGAAGCCAGGATTGTAACCGGTGTATTGGCTGCATTCTTTTTGAACGTGACGGTTTTTCCGACCGGTACATCAAAAGTTGAGTAGTGCAGAATGCCGTTGGCCGGCAGATCAATGACCTCGTTGGTCAGTGTGGCGGTGTAGGCCCCCAGGCAGGGTGGGTCCGCTGATGTTGCACAGGCGCTGCCGCTGACAAAGGGGGCCGCCAGTGCTGCGGCTGGCAGTCCCAGCAGAGCGGCAATCGTTATGACAGTTGCTTTTGAATTCGCAGATACTTTCATTCTAAACCTCCGGGTATTTCAAAGTGTGTGGGTGCAATTGTTGCGGCGCGCAGATGTCCAGGGATGGCGGGGCGCGATAACCCCAGCCGATGCGCGAATACAGCTGTAAAGGTTCATTCTCCCTGACGGCCGAATCCGGAACGGTCGGTGGTTGTGCGTCGATTGTGACGGCAACGATTCCCCCCGATGTTCTGGCGCTCATGATCTTGCGAACAACCGGCAGGGCCTTCGGCACAGAACCAAAATATGTCAGCAGTTCCGGTACCGGCAATGACTCCCGCCACCCGGCGCTGTCAGGATCGGGTTTCGGTTTTCTGGCTGCATAACGGACCTGCGACGGTGCCGCTCCAGAGGTGCTGGGGTTATAGACCGTGAAGGTGTTGCCGGGGACGCTGATACTGCTGGATGCGCCGTAGGGCCCTTCAACGATTACGACCCGCTGGCTGCCGGTCGCCATGCCATCGAGAACGATGTTGACGGTTGCCTGGGTGCCGCCGGCATTAACAGACAGTGTGCTGGCTATTGCGATCCCTTCCGGCGGTTCAAAACGGACCCGTGTAGTGCCATCCAGATTGCTGCCATTAATCGTCAGGGTAAAGCTGGTGCCGACGGTCTCCAGGCTGGGGGTGAGCGAGGTCAGGAGTGGTCGGAAGCCGACATACAGGGTATTGACCCTGCCCGGCGCAGCCACCGGACCGCCGGCTGTCGTCAGGAGCAGCGCTCGCGGCATTCGTGGCGCAGCCGGATCAATTGTGACAGGTATCGTCAGGGAGAGGCCGTCCGGTGCCGGCGTTACCGCTCCGAGTGTTATGCCGTCAGCCGGCGCGAAGCCTGCTCCGGTTATCGTATCCAGCCCGAATCCGCTTACGGTCAGGGTGAAACTGGTGCCAGGCTCCATGAATGTGTGGGAGAGGGCTGTTAGCACGGTGCCAAAGGCAACTCCCACCGGTCGGGACGCGATCGGGGTGTAACTGATAGTGCGTTCAGAGGGGGGATCAGTGGGAATCAGCATAACCCCTACTCCGGCAGAAACCACCGGACCATAGGGAACGTCATGATCAATGGGTGGCGCGGCTGTTGCCAGTTTTACTCCTACCGGTAGCGAGGTAAGGGCGGCATAGGTGGTTCCGGCCACGTCGGTTACCAGGAAGGTGTTGATCGTCGGGGTTGCTGAGGTTGTCCCGCCCGGTGTCGTAATGGTGACGACCCGTTGTCCGGTCGGTGCATTGGCCGCAATGATGACTGTAACGGTAGCCTGGGTGCCGTCACTTGAAACCGCCGGCGGATTGACCACGGTTATGCCGCTGCCCGGTTCAAAGGCCACCGTCGAGGCACCGGACAGCAAGCGGCCGTTGATCGTCAAAGTGAAGCTGCTCCCGACCTCCCGAAGGTTGGGGGCGATGCTGGAGATCTCCGGCTGCGGGAGGGTTACCCGGAAACGGTTTGCCCCGGCTGTGGCCGCCGGTATCAGGGTACTGCCGGACTTGAGAACAATCACGCGCTCCGTTAGTGGTGCGTTGGCGGCAATGCTGACCAGTGCTTCGACCCAACTGCCGTCCGGAGCCGGCGGCTGCAGTGTTATGGTGAGTCCGTCGGCCGGCAGGATTGCAAATGAATCCACCCCGGACAACCCATAACCGTTGACCCGTACCGTCAGATCGGTACTTCCGATGGCCCCGCTGTTTGGAAGTGTGGAGACCATGGCGGAACCGAACAGCACGCCGACCGGCCGCGAAATCTGCGGCGTGTAGGGTACGTCCCTGCTGGTGGTTGCTGTTGTGGTCTGCAGCTTCACGCCGACCGGCTGGGAAACGATCGGTGTGTAGGTCGTGCCGGGTGTCGACCGGATTGTGAAGACGTTGCCAGTCTGCGTTATCACCGGGGTGCTGCCGCCCGGAGTGACAATCCGCACAACCCGGTCGCCGGCTGTCGCATCAGCGGCAATGAAGATCTGGGCGCTGGCCGAGGTGCCGTCGGCGCTGACGGTCGGCGGGATGGTGATCTGAATGCCCTGGGGTGGTTCGATTGTTATGGCACTGGCGCCCTGGAAGTAGCGTCCGCTCAGCTGCAGGTTCATGGTGCTGCCGGCCACACCGTTGTTGGTGATAATTGACCAGAGTTCCGGCTGCGGCCAGGTCACCTGGAAGCGGTTGGCATTCACAGAGGCGGCCGGAACAGCGGCACCGTTGGCCGTAAGTGTGACAATGCGATCTGAGACAATGGCGTCGTCGGCAATATCCAGGCGGAATTCCACATAACTGCCGTCCGGAGCGGCGGTGAGAGAGTTGTCGCGCACCGTGGCGCCCGTTGCCGCAGGAGAGACACTTACTGCGCTGGTTGCCGCCAGACCGCTGCCGTTGATCCGAACCAGCAGATTCTGTGTCCCCAGCGGGGCACGGTCAGGGCTCATGCCGGTGATTACCGGACCAAAGCTGATCCCCACCGGGCGGCTGGTCAGCGGGGTATAGCTGACCTCCCGTGTGGTTGCTCCGGTCGCTGAACCAAACTGCACCCCGACCGGTCGGCTGACCAGCGGGTTAACCCCCGTCAGTTGTACCGGCCGGACGGTGACGGAGCAACTGTCGCCGGCTGTAAAACCCTTGCCGGCCGCCGGCACAGCAGTGATAACAGCTGAACCGGGGTTGCTGTTGGTTACCGTTACCTGGGCCTGGGTGGCACCGGCGGCAATCGTTACCGAGGTCGGCAGGGTCACGACATTGGCTGGGGCGGCGGACAGGTCCACCACCAGACCGCCATCCGGAGCGGGATCGGTGAGGGTGACCGTCAGGAAGAAGGTGAAGCCCTGTCCCGAGAGCAGGGTGACCGGCGACAGATTGACGGTCGGTTCCGGCCTGACCGTAACCGTAGCCTTGTTGCTCAGCCAGTTGTTCTGATAGGCCGTCACATCAAGTGTGACATCGTGGGTAGTGGCGCTGTTCGGCGCCGTCACTTCCACGGTCGTGCTAGTCATCCCTTCCGGTATGCTTACGGTTGCCGCTACGGTGGCGGCCTGGGTATTGGAGCTGGCCAGGTTGACGGTCAGTCCTCCCGGCGGGGCGGTAAACGGTATGGCGAGTGTCAGCCCTGTGGTGCTGGTCTCACCCTGGCGTACGGTCAGCGTTGCCGGGGAGAAGCTGAACTGGGGCAGCTCCACCGTGAAAGCCGCAGGGCTGGAAACCAGATAGGTACCGGCGACCCGAGGGTCGGGATTCTTGACGGTCACCTGGCGCAGGGCGGCTACCAGCTGCGAAGGAAGATCGGCCTGCAGTTGGGTCGGGCTGACATAGCGGGTGACGAGTGCCGTTCCGGCCAGTTCCGCGACGGACGATTCGACGAAATTCTTACCGGTGATATCCACGGCGAGCGTGGGGCGATTGACGTAGACCCGGTTGGGGCTCAGGCCGGAAATCTGCGGAACCGGAGGTGTGATCGTCACCCCCAGCGGGCTGGAAATCTCGCCGGCGGACACACTGGCCACAAACGAGGTCGAGCCGAGCGGGACGCCGGCGGCCACCGTAACCTGCAGGGGGAGCGAGGTGGCGCTGCCGCCCGGTTGGATGGCGGCGCTGATGCCGGGGTCGGAGAAGGTTACGGAGCGTGCGCCCGAAAGGCGCGTGCCGGAAATAACGGCAGCGACCGTGCTGGCCTGCTCCATGTTCTGAGGTGTGATTGCGTTGATGGTGGGGGCGGCCCCGACGGAAACCTCACCCTCCAGATAGTAGGGGATCCCGGTCAGGTCCCAGGACCCGCTGACGGTCATCTCGCCGGCCGGTACGCGGATGGCGTTACGACCGTTGCCCGTGGCCAGATTGCCGGAGCCGTGGGGGAAGGAGAATAGATCCATGTCCAGGGCCGGGCCGCTGTTATTCAGGAAGTGGCAGTCGTTGAAGGTGGGGGCGGCGCCCCGCAGGATGGAGGTGCTGCCGTACATGATCTTGGCGTTCTGCAACAGGGTGGCGGCATCCAGGGTTCCATCCCGAAATTCCAGCCCATCCCAGTCGCCGGGAGCCGGAACTTCCGTGCCGTTATCGCGCCAGGAAGTGAAAAACACCGGTGCGGCAGCGCTTCCCAGGGCCTTGAGGGCGCCGTTGTGGACGGTCAGGCGCCGGCCGCTCTGAAAACGGACCGTCACACCGGCTTCAATCGTCAGCGTTGCCCCATTGTCGATCGTCACATCACTGGTGACCAGCACCGGGCTGTCTGCCATTCGCCAGGTGCTGGCAGCCGTGAGCGGGCCGCCGACGCTGATTTCGGCGTGCAGGGGCATTGCCAGCAGAATCACCAGCAGACAGGTCAGCCAGAAAGACCTGAGCATTATTGAGCCTTGTTTAGTTGTTTCCACGCAGGGTACCCCCCGTACAGGAACCTGACCAACTTGAACCCGGCCCGCCTGAGCTGCTCGGCCTGGTGTTCCGGTTCACGTGTGCCGCCATCGAACAGCACTATCACAGCATTTTTCTGCCATGCCGTTGAAGCGGGCAGCAGGGCGGCCGGCTGCAGATTCCGGGCACCGGTCACCGCGCCGGCCTTGAAGGCGGCCGCATCACGCAGGTCAATCAGAATCAGTTCAAAGATGTTCCGGTCTACCCGTCCCAGCTCTTCTGACGAGATCGCTTCAATCAGGGCCTCGTTCAGACGGCCGGTGGGGGCGCCTACGGCCAAGCCGGCCGTTTCCCAGCGGGCCAGCCCCCCTTCCAGGATTGCAACTTTGCTGTAACCGGCCGCCTCCAGTCGCTCGGCCGCCACAGCTGCCTCAGTTGTCCCGATACCGCCGTCGTACAGAACGATGGAGTCACCCTTGGGCAGCCCTTTGCGGCTGACGACAAAGGCCGGGATGCTGATGGCTCCGGCAATATGCTTGCGGGCATAGGCCTGGGCGGAACGAACATCCACCAGGTAGAACGGGGTCCTCTCCTCCTGGCGGCGTTGGATCTCCGCCGGTTGGACCTTCACGGCCGCCTGGGCTTCCGGGGCGCTGAACAGCAGTTGAGCCAGCAGGGCCACTATCAGGATTTTAACGATGGGCATTTCAGTCCCCCTACGGAGTCCAGCCGGTTACGTCGGCGGTTGTATAGATCAGGTAGCCTTCACCCGGGATGATGGGAAAATCCTCGCCCTCGGGTGTTGTGCCGGCTTTGACGGCGGTTGTCAGCCAGCGTCCGTTCAGTTGATCAAAGCGGGCGACACTTTGAATTGATGCCAGACCCAGGGAGCGGGCCAGGTCGGAGGCCATGAAATTGTCCGGCAGACAGGCGTAGCTGAACATGTTGAAGCCGGCTTTCAGCGTTACCGCGCCGCAGGAGACAATCTCGCCCAGGTTCAGTTCGGCGTTGCCTGTGGCATGGACATACAGGGCGCTGTTTTCCGACAAGACAAAGTCGCTGCCGGTCGGGGTGTTGTTGGGTGCCAGTTCAGCCCGCAGCAGGGCGCCATTGGCGGGGTGATACCCCTCGATAGCGCTCACCGGATGGCCGCTTCCCTTCCAGGCCGAAAGCAGGGCAAAGGCGGTCGGGTACTGGCTCCTGAGTGCCGCTGTTATACCGGTCAGGTTGAGGCCCGCCGCCAGCGGCCGGACCGCCACCGCCGGGGTGAGCGGGATCTCCGAGACATAGATCTGCCAGGTGCCGGAACGGTCATCCTGCCAGACCAGACGGCTGCCATCCAGATGCGGGTTCTCCTGGCGGTGCGCTTCGGAGAGGATCCTGGCGCTGCGGCGGTTGACCAGATTGATGATCGCGAGGTTCGGATCATTCGTGCCGGCGGTGTACTCGACATAGACCATGCTGCTGCCGTCCAGATACGGCTGGGCCTCGTCGCTGGAGCTGTAGCTCAGGCGCGTCTGGGTCGCACTCCCCAGGCTGCCGGCGTACAGCTCCCGATTGCCGTGGCGCTGGTCAAGCAAGGCCAGGGCTGAGCCGGAGAGTGTCGGCCAGGTCTGGTTGTCACCGTTGTTCGTTGCTTGGGTAACCGCCTCGCTGACCAGATCCCTGGCATACAGGTCGGCCAGTCCGTTGCGGTAATCCTCCCAGACCAGTGTGTTTCCACTGATAACCGGGCGGATCTGGTCGCGGATGTCGGTCGTAATCCGTTCGATCAGCGTTGTTGAGATGTTGTAGAGGTAGATGTCGCGGTTACCGGCCGGTCCGGCCTGCCAGGCCACCCAGTTGCCGCGAATGACCGGATTGGTCTCATCGGCCAGGGTGGCCGCAATCGGGGTTTCGGTCTGGCTGTCCAGATCATACATGACGATATCCCAGTTGCCGGAGCTGCGGTCCTGCCAGACCAGACGGCTGCCGTCAATTGAGGGGTTGCTCTGGTCGGCCAGATTCTTGGCGGCGGTCAGGTTGGTTTCCTGTCCGCCGGTGAAGTCGCGTACAAAGATATCCCACTTGCCGTTGCGGAAATCCTGCCAGGCGATACGGCTGCCGGAGATGGCCGGATTGATCTGGGCGGCTGACGTGGCCGACAGAGGGCGCACGGAGAGGTATTCGGATACCGTCAGCGCGGTGAATTGGACGGAACGGTTGCCGAGCTGATCCGTAGCGGTCAGGCGCAGCGTGTAGATCCCGGCCGGTACAATTCCGCCGATGCTGTTGCGGCCGTTCCAGACGATGGTGGCCGGGGTGCCGCTCAGCAGGGTGCCGTTGAGTGTGCGGACGGTCGTCAGTGCGGCGAAACCGGCATCATCGCCGGCCGCTCCGGCGGCGATCTCATACAGGGTCGTGATGGAGCTGATGGCATCGCTGGCGGTGGCGCTGATGATCGTCTGGCGCGGCAGTATGGAACTGTCGGGTGCCGAGGGGGTGATGGTCGTCGGAGTCGCCGACAGGCCACTTATGACCGGCGGGGCGGCATCCACAAAGAACGTGGCGGTCTGTGGCTGCTCCAGATTGCCGGCCCGGTCTGTGCTGCGGAATATGATGGTATGGAGCCCCTCAAGGGTTGCCGGCGCGATGATCTCGCGCTGGAACGTGAACGGCAGGGCCGGGACATACCCCTTGCCATCCAGATCGTATTCCATGGAAAGCACACCGCTCAGGTTGTCGCTGGCGGTAAAGAGGATGTTGGTGGTCGGTGTGACATAGACCGGCGCTGTACCGAACTTCGGTTCGGCCACCTCCAGGGTCGTGACCGGCGGGGTGCTGTCTACCGCCGGGGTCTGATAGGTGATCTGGTAGCTGCCGGTGGTGTCCAGATCCAGGATGTGCAGAAAGAAGGCCGAGGGGTCCTGCTGCTTGCTGGTCGGTTTCTCTTCGCTGATCCAGGCATTGGCGAGGTTAATGCGCTTGCCGTCGGAGCGGGTCACGGCGGTGATGTTCAGTTTGCCGTTGCCCGGGTCCTCGACCTTGGAGTAGATCCAGCCGGTCAGGGTTGCGTTGGTCAGGGTAACGGTCGGATTGCCCGGTGTGGGGGTGCCGACCGTGGCTGCCGCTGATACGTTGACCGGCAGCTGGTTGCAGTCGGAGGTATAGATCGTGTCCGGCATGCGGTCACCCAGCGGATTGTCGTAGGAGAGGAAATCCTTGAGCAGGTCGCTGCCGGGGGTATCCACCAGTACCTCGTGGACCAGGAAGTGGGTCTTGACCTCCTTGATCAGCGAGGTCAGGCTGCCTCCCAGTTCGCTGGCGTGGGTGAAGCTGGCGTTGAAATCCACAAAGCGTCCCGAAAGAGTGGTGATCATGTCCCAGCGACCGGTAGCGCAGGCCTGCGGTGCGATGGTGCCGATGTTCAGATTGAGGGTCGGGGTGACCGCTTTGTCGTTGACAGTGCTTCCCAGCAGGCGGAAGTCGATCAGCAGCCCCTGCTTGTTTTCCACGATCTTGGGCTGCCCGGAATTGATGGTCAGGTTGGTGGCCGCTCCGAAGCCGTTGTTGTCCACCCGGACCCCTAGATGGAACGGGACCGGGGCCTCCACCGTACTGGTAAAGGGATCGTCGGCCCAGACCTCGCGGGGGAGGAAATAATCCAGGATCAGTTCCGGCTGCGGCTTGACGGTAATCATGGCCGGCATCAGGGTCATGGTCTGCAGGGTGCCCCCCACGGTGAAGTTGACCTCGCCCCCCACAAAATAGCGCCGGCCGATCTGCAGTGTCCCGCCGGCACCGGGGGAGGGGATGATCATCCAGTGTACCTCGGCGGCCACCTGGGGGGGGATGGTGCCGGTGCCGTCCACGGCGTTGATCTTGTCCAGGCTGACCACCTTGATGAAGAACTTGTCCTTCATGTCGGCGCCGCTGTCGTCGGTGATCTGGACGTTGACGCTCATGTTTTCCAAGTTCTGGTCGGGGGTGCTGTTGGTGACGATCAGTCGGGCATCGAAGGCTAGTCGCTCGAAGGCCAGTTCCTGCAGAATTTCGATCTTGACCCGGGCGCAGACCGGTTCGGCTCCCCAGGCCGCTGAACATGCCAACAGCACCAGCAGCACCGGGAACAGTACAATGGCTGATATGATCGAACGTTTTTCGGTTCTCATCGGCATACCCTCACAGTGCTGAATCCGTTGCCGCCGCCCGGTACGCTTCCCATGCCGCCGTAGTTGTAGCTGCCACTGCCGCCGCTGGGGTGGGCTACTGCGCCGGTAGGCAAGGGGGGCAGGGCCTCCAGCAGACAGAGGATGCAGCTGGCGATATCCTTGGCGGAATCCAGAGCCGCCTTCATCTGGCCGATGACCGGAACGTAGGAGAGGATCTTGTCCTTGATGGCATCCGTGGCAGCTGTTGTGGCCGCATCCACCAGACAGGAGACCGGGCTGTCGCCGGTTACGCAGCCGCAGACCGTGGCGGCCCCATCGCCGGCACCCACACCCAAGCAGGTGCAGGGATCCATTGTTTTGAGGCAGGCGCAGAGTCCCTGGGCCGGTGGCGGGGCGCATTTGCACCAGTCACACCCCACGTCGCACAGCCCCAGCAGGTCATAGCGTTCGCGGGGGATGATGGTCGCGGTGCCGGTCACGCCGGTCCAGGAAGGGACACCGGCGGCGCAGACATAGCCGCCACCCACATTGACGGTGGTCGGCAGCGGGCTGCAGCCATCCACCGGTTCCGGAGATTTGAAGGGGTTGACCGTGATCCGGTAAGGGATCAGGATCGTTTCCTGGGCATTGATGCGGGGGATTTCGGTGATCAGAACATCCACCTTCAATCCCGGGGCGCCGGCCATTTCGATCTTGACGTTGTCCAGCGCCACCAGGCCGTGATTCTTGACCGTGTATTCACCCACGTAGGTGGAGCCGATCTCCAGTTCCAGTTTCTGGTAGGCCGGGTCGATAGTGATGACCGGGGCCGGGACATTGGTCTCGAAGGTGGCATCCAGCTTGATGGAATACTTGTCGGTAATCGTCATGGGGGTGACGGTCCAGTCAAAGGTGACGAAGACGTTATTCATGAAGACATCCACCGGAGCAACGACCTCCGGCAGTACCTCGACGGTACCGACTACATTTTCGTGGCCGGCGGCCTGCACCTTGTAGTTGTACATCCCTTCGACGATGTCCAGGAAGGAGAGCTCGCCGTTCGCATCGGTCTTGCCGTTGAGGGTCACGCCGCCCAGCAGCTGGTGGTTGAGCATGACACTGGCCCCGGCGACTTTCTTGGCCAGTGAGTCGGTCACCTGGAAGTGGATGCTTCCCTTGTTGGTGGAGCTGACCACCGGGAACAGGTTGAGGGTATAGGGGACATGGTTGCCGCTGGTGATCACCAGTTTATCGGCATGGGCCCCCTGGGTAACGCTGGCGGTCGGCCGGAAGTTGACGGAAATATCCACGGTCTGCCCCGGTTCCAGATTGGGGAGAATCGTACCGGAAAGCAGACCGATCCATGGCAGGGCCGGGGGCTGGATCACGATGTTCTGCAGGGGGGCATAACCGACGTTCTTAAGCCGGAAGGTGACCACTTTGGAGCTGTTGCGGTTGACTGCCGTCTCCAGATAGCCCGGGTCGGTGACGATGGAGGGGAGAGCCGTCAGCAGATCGATGTTGATATCCAGGACCCGGCTGACCCCTTCCGCAGTGGTGACTGTGACGGTGGCGGAGCTGGCATCCGGGGCGGCCATATCAGCGTTCAGAGTAAACCGGAAGGTGGTTGAGGCACCGCCGGCCAGTGCGGCCGCCGTGCCGTTCGTATCCAGGGTGCCGCTCATGCCGCTGCCGCCGGTCAGGTTCAGCTGGATTCCGGTCAACTCCGTCTCTCCCAGGTTGCGCAGTGTCACCGGCATGGAGAAATTGGAGTTTTTAGACATGCGCAGGTTGATCAGGCGCGGGTCGAAGCCGAGTCCGTAGATCACAAATGAGGCCTGCACCGGCTTATCCGATACGTCGGGGTGGGTGGCCCAGAGCGTATAATTGCCGGCCTCACCGCTCAGTGGCGTAAAGACGGTACTGTAATTGCCGTTGGCGTCGGTGGTGGCGGTCAGGTAACGGATGAAACCCTTGACGCCGATGCCGATCTTGACCGGCACGTCCGGAACCGGGACCTGGGTGGCTGAGTCATAGGCCCGGCCGCTCAGGAGCACCGGCGCGTTCTGGTCATAGGCCGGTTTGTCCGGTGTCACGGTGGCAAAGTAGGCCGGATTGCCGATCTGGACCGCGGTGTAGCCACTGAAGTCTCCGGCGATGACCTGGTCCGCTTTGCTGTAGCGGTAGTAGATTTTGCTGACATAACCCTGCAGGTAAACCTGATCGGGGGCGTTGGCCGGAACGATGAATTCGATCGGGGCCGTGACGAAGGCTCCGCCGGTGGGGACCTCTGCCAGGGTGTAGCCGCCGGCGTAGTTGATGACGCCGGCCCCCTTCTGCAGCAGGTTCCCCTTGGCCAGCGTGTTGCCGTCCTGGTCCTTCAGCAGGACGTAGATGTCGGCCGAGGCCTGATCGCCGCTGGCGGTCAGGAGCTCAATCGGCACAGAGCCGTGGTTGTAGATCTTCAGTTTGACCTTGGCCGTGACCCCCTTGATGAGCGGATCGTTAAAAATCTCCACTTTGCGGCCCGGGTCAAAGGTTTCCAGGTTGAAGGTGGCGACCTTTGTGATGGTCACCTGGGGATCGGAGGGCAGGGCCAGTTTGACGGTGTAGGTGCGGTAATCTACGATGCCGTTGCCGACCGGCAGGATCTTGTTGTTGGTAATGGTTGCACCGGCTGCCAGAATGATCGGCCCGGCCTGTGTGCCTGAAGCGATGCTGCCCAGGTGGTCCAGCAGTTCATAGGTCAGGGAGCCGATTGTCACGGCGGCGGAATGGCTGTTGACCAGATCAACCTTGATGTTCTCGATGAACTGCTTGTTCAGCATGAAACCGGTCGCCAGCGCTTTGCCGTAATCCTTCTGCACGAGTTTGACCGGCGGGATCGAGGCCGAAAGCGGGCCGCGCTGGTGCCCGTTGCTGTCGACCACCACCAGCTGGTACTCATTCAGGACCGTGTCGTCAAAGTGCGTGTCGGAATAGCTCAGAGCCGTCAACGGCGCCGGAGTCAGTTTGACACTGTTCTTGTAGACATGATAACCGGCCACATCAGCTGCTACGGCTGCGGGCCATTCCAGCAGGAGCGCTCCACCCTGGGTGGCGGTTACCGTCAGGGTGGCGGGGAGCGGCGGGGCGGTGTCGACAGTAAAGGTCACGGTAACGTCTTTGGTTCTGCCGGCCAGGTCGCGGGCAATCACGTGCAGGATCTTGCTGCCGTCGCTGGTGATCGGGGTGCCGGAGACGTAGGGCGAGCCGTTCAGGGTGATGGTCGGCGTGGCGGGGTTGCTGTCGGCGATGACAATGGTTGCGGCGACGTCGTTCTGGTAGCTGCTCCCATCACTGACACCACTGATCGTGACCTGCGGGTCGGTCAGGTCGATGGTGAAGGTCAGCTCCTTGACCGTGGTGCGGGCCTGGCCGTCAGTGGCCTCGATGTGCAGCGTGTGCGGACCTTCGGCCGTAACCGGCGTGCCGCTGGTATAGGGTTGACCATTCAGCAGAACGATCTGGGAGGCCAGGCTGGCACTCTTGATCGTGATGACCGGCGTAACCGTGTCGGGGTGGTGCTGGCCGTCGGCGATGCCTGCTACCGTAATGGCAGGAGGAGAGAAGTTATAGAGGATGCTGCTGTCGTTGGAGGGCAGGCTTTCATTGCCGGCGGTATCCAGGGCGGTGACGGCGTAGTGATAGGTGTCGTCCTCGGGTGGTACATCTCCGGAGGCCAATGCGGCAATCCCCTTCTTGACCGGGGTCAGTCCGGCGGTGGACGTGATGGCGGCAGTTGCGCGGTACAGGTTGTAGCCGGCAGCGGTTTCACCGGCCGGTGCGTTCCAGCTCAGATTGACGGTTGTGCCGGCAATGGCACTTCCCAATCCGCTCGGCGCGGCCGGGGGGACGCGGTCAGAGGTTGCCGTTACGGAGCCTGAGAGGGGGCTTTCGTTGCCGGCCCGGTCCAGGGCGGTGACGGCATAGCGGTAGCCGCCGTCAGTCGGAGTGGAATCGTTGAAGGTTCCATTCGTCAAGCCGCTGGCCAAGGGGGGAGCCGGCAGGGTGATGGTAGAGCCGGATTCGACACGGTAGACGGAGTAGCTGACGGCATCGGGTACCGTTCCCCAAGTCAGTTTGACGGCCCCGGCTGCGGCCGGGGCTGCCGCCAGGCCGGTCGGAGCGGCCGGAGCGGTCACATCCAGGGCGATGGCTTTGCCGAAGGTGATGGTTGTACCGCTGTTTCCGAAAGCGTCCTGGGCCGACAGGCTGAAAGTGCCGCTGCCGTCCCCCATGCCGCTGGTGATTTCAAGGGGGCCGCTCCAGCTCAGGCCGCTGCCGCTCAGGGGTACGGACAGCGGTGCGCCGGTTGGCGGTGTAAACTGCAGTGCGGGGGCCTGGGGAGCTGCTTCGTCCAGCACCACGGAAACCGTGATGGTTCCGGTTTTGTAAGGGCCGGACGGCGGCGAAATTCCCAGGGCGGCGGATGGTCCCTTGGTGTCGATCTGCAGCGTTGAGCCGGAAGTGATCTGGGTGCCCTTGTTGCCGGTCAGGTCCTTGCCGGAGAAGATCACCGTTGCCATTCCGGTAGGGGGCAACGAGGTTACCGGGTAGCTGCCGACCCATTCCGTGTCCGTCGAACGGGCGAGTACAACCACTGAGGCCGCATCGCCGCCAGCCGAAATTCCCAGATAGGGTGGGGCGGAAAGCGCCTCGGAGAGCAGCAGGCGGACGGCGACCGTGCCGGGACCGACCGGTGAGGCCGGGGTGAACTGCACTGCGGCGGTTGGCGGGGTGCTGTCGGATTGGACCGAGACAACCGCAGAGAGCGGGCTTTCATTGCCTGCGGCATCCAGGGCGGTTACGCCGTAGTAATAGGTTCCATCCGGAGCAGGGGCGTCGGCCGTTGTCGTGGCGGTGATGGTGCCATTGATCAGCAGGGCTGGAGATGGCGCCGAGAAACTGCCAGAGGAACGGTACAGACGGTATTTGGTCGGCATTTCGTTTGGATCGGGGGACCAGCTCAGCTTGACACCCCCGCCGGCAACGGCAGCGGCGTCATAGAGATTCGGTGCCAGGGGTGGGCCGGTGTCGACGGCCAGCAGTACGGCTGGTGACATGGGACTGGCACCGACGGAGTCGGATGCTGCCACGGTCAGGCTGTTGCTCCCCTCGTTCAGGGTGACACCGGCAAACTGGAAGGTGCCGGCGAGGCTGGCTGTGAGCTGTCCGGCAAAGATGCCGTTGTTATAGAGTGATACGGAGATGAACGGCTCGGCCGTCCCGCTGACGGAGATCGTCTTGGTGTTGAGGCTGCTGGGGGCCGGCGAGGTGATGGCCGGTGCGACCGGGGGGGCCTTGCTGACGGTAACAACCCGGCTGTCAGCGCTGGTGTGCCCCATGCTGTCGTAGGCGATGACCGCGATTTCGTGACCGCCATCGGCGGCAGAGCGGATATCCCAGAGATGGCTGTAGGGGCTGGTCGTGTCGCTGGAGACCAGCTGGCCGTCGATGTAGAACCCGACCCTGGTAACCCCGGCCGGGTCGCTGGCGCTGACCGGAATCGTGATCGGCCGGGTGATCAGGGCTCCGGCGAGGGGTGAAGAAACCGTCAGGGTCGGTCCGGCAGTATCCAGACGGATTGGGGCGCTGGTAGTGCCGCCGCTGTTGCCGGTACCGGTACGAAATTGAACATAGACCGTTTTGAGGCCATCGCTTGGTGAGAGCTGGAAGGGGACGGTCTGGGTGAATGGCTGAAAGAGGGCACCGCTGAAGCTGGCTGATTCGCTGACCCGCACGTCGCTGCAGGTCAGGCAGGTCAGGTTGAGGGTGATGTCGCGATTCTCGGTGTTGTTGCCTTCAGCGATGGAGAATGAGGTCCCCAGAATCGGAATAGCCGTCGCCCAAGGGAGGTAGCTGACGCCGTCCGTGACCGGATTGCCCAGCCCGTTTGGGTTGAACAGGCCGTCCAGGCTGGAAAGGTCCAGCGGGCCGCTGGGGTGTCCCCACCAGTTGCCTGGTGCGGTAATGACCGAGGGAATATCGTTGTTGAGGAAGCCCTGCTGGTTGCCGGCCAGATAGGAATTCAGCAGCTGGGGGAGAGCGCCTGCCGCGGTTTCCAGGCCGACACTGTTGCCGGTCACATACACACCGGAGAGCGTAGGGGTGGCACCGTCCGTAACCCTGATGCCGCTGCCGCTGGTGTTGCGGACCGAAATCCCGCTGACGGTCGGCGAGGCCCCCCGCAGATCCAGGGCGGCCCCTCCGGCAAATTCAAAAATCGTGCTGTTGAACTGCGTAGAGGTTGCCGAGCCCAGAACGAGAATGCCGAGCCAGTCCCCGGGCGCCGGGGTGCTGCTTCCGCTGGTGAAGGAAGCCTCTGCCGCATTGAGGGTGTCGCGTACGACCAGTTTGCCGGCGGGCGCACCCTGGACAACAACCCCCTTTGACACGTTCAGGGTTGTAGCCGCAGAACTCCCATAGATCAGGAGTAGGACTGCCAGAGACAGAACGAGTACGTAGGTGCGGCAGATACCGGCGGAACGAAACCTGTTGTGCAAGAAATTCAGCATATTCCAGCTCCGTATGGTGCGGAAGAATCTATACAATGTTCACACGGGGTTTAGTACGTATTGATGTGCAAATAGTTCAGGGGTGGTGCTGAATTGATTTGTGAAGACATTTAAACATGGGTACTTGAGTAAATGGATTGTAATTGGTTTTATACCATTGTTTTGATAATTCCGTCCATGCAAAAATAACGGCAGCGGGTTCATGCACAGGTTTTGATTAATTAATTCGCAGCATGCTGATATATTCTACATGTTTGGCAGTGGTTGACCGTAAATATTAAAACAGCGGTGTGGGCTTTAATGCCCTTAGGTGGTTGTGGTCGTTGAACAATCTCCCGAGTCTGCGTTGAAAATCCTGAATAGTGTGGTATCAACAAGCAATTGAAGTACCAATTCTGTTATATGGCCACAACGAGGAGGAATACATGGCATCATCACTTGAAGAAGCCCTCCAGCGCAGCAACCTTTCCCATTCCAATCAGATGGAGATGCTGACCTTTCGCCTGACGGACGGACAGCTTTACGGAATCAATGTCTTCAAGATTATAGAAATTCTGGAATGTCCCAAGCGCATCGACCGTATGCCGCATTCCCATCCGGCCGTCAAGGGTGCCCTGGATTTCAGGGGGTCACCCATCACTGCCATCGACCTGTCGGAGGCGGTCGGCCTGCAGACCAAGAATTTTATCGATGATCTGGCCTATGTGGTCATGTGTGAGTACAACCAGCGTCTGACCGCTTTTATTATCCACGCCCCGGAGACCCTGCTGACCCGCAACTGGGCCGATATTCAGAAGCCGGACGGCGTCCGGGCGGCATCGCTGGTTGCCATAGCCTATGCCGATGACAGCGAGGCTATCATGCTGCTGGATATTGAAAATATTCTGGCGAGCATTGTGGGGATTGACGTGGATATTTCAGCTGCTGTGGCGGAAGCAGCCGGCAGCGGTGCGGGGAAACATGTACTGGTGGTGGATGATTCACGCACCGCCATTCTGATGCTGCAATCAATTCTGGACCGGCTCGGTTTCAGCAATACGGCCATGACCTCTGCCGATCATGCTCTGGAATATCTGGGACGGGAGAATACCAAGGTTGATCTGATCATTTCGGACATCGAAATGCCGGGAATGGACGGCTTCACCTTCACCAGAACGGTGCGGGATTCGACGGCCCACAAACATCTCAAGATACTGCTGCACAGCTCCATGAGCAACCCCTCCAACCGCATCAAGGCCGAGCAGGCCGGTGCCGATGATTTTGTCGCCAAGTTCGATCCGGATATTCTGGCTGAGCGGATTTTCTGTCTGACCGGAACAGCGGAGTAGAGGCCTGCTCCCGCCCTGGCACAGGCCGGGGCGGGAGTTTTTCAGCAGTAATCTTCCCGCCGCAGGTTGTATTTCTTGATCTTCCGATAGATGGTCGCCATGTTCATATCCGCCTCACGGGCGGCATTTTCAACGTTGCCCTTGTGCTTTTTGAGCAGACCTTTCAGCAGGTCGGCCTCGAATCTGTCCAGAGCCGCGTTGAAGGGGATTTCTCCCGGCGTGGAAACCACGTGGGATGAGGTCTCGTGGTGGTTGTCGCCAATTACGTCGATAAATTGAATCAGGGTTTCCCGCGAAATGTAGTCATGCCCTTCCATGGCCATACAGGCCTCGATCACGTTTCTGAGCTGGCGGATGTTACCGGGCCAGGCAAAATTGCAGAGCGATTGCATGGCCTCCTTTTCAAAACCCTTGACCTGCGTGCCGAACTTCTGATTCTGCAGATGGATGAAGTGGGCCGCTAGCAGGGGGATGTCATCGATCCGCTCCCGCAGGGGAGGCAGGTGAATGTTGACCACATTCAGGCGGTAATAGAGGTCTTCGCGAAAGCTGCCATCCTTGACGGCCTGTTTCAGATCCGAGTTGGTGGCAGACAGCACGCGTACATCGACCCTCGTCGGAGCCGTATCTCCCAGGCGGTTGAACTCCTTTTCCTGAAGAAATCGCAACAGGGTTTTCTGGACATTCATGGGGAGGTTACCGACCTCGTCCAGAAAGAGCGTGCCGCCGTCAGCCGCCTCCAACAGGCCCTGGCGATTTTCCTTGGCACCGGTGAAGGCCCCTTTTTTGTAGCCGAACAGCTCACTTTCCAGCAGCGTTTCCGGCAGGGCCCCGCAGTTGATGGCGATGAACTTGTGTTCGTGGCGCGGCGAATTGTAGTGAATAGCCTGGGCGATCAGCTCCTTGCCCGAGCCGGATTCACCCGTGATTAGTACGGCCGTATCCCGCACCGCCACCTTTTCCACCTTCCCCAGAATATTTTTGAGCCCCCCGGACGTGCCGATGATGTTGTCGAAGCAGAACTTGCCTTCCAGCTCCTTGCGCAACTCGCGGTTCTCCTCCAGCAGGTCCGACTGCTGCAGGGCGTTCTTGACCCGGTAGATCAGTTCATCCGGCTCGAAGGGCTTGGTCAGCATGTCGTAAGCCCCCTTGCGCAGGGCCTGGATGGACATGTCCACCGTGGCGTAGGCCGTGATCATGATCACCGGGATATCCTTTTCGCGCTCCTTTACGCTTTGCAGCACTTCCAGTCCGCTCATGCCGGGCATTTTGATGTCAGTAATCACCAGATCCCATGCCCCTGGCTGGAACTCTTCCACCGCTTTCTGGGGCGAGGTGTAGGCCCGGGGGAGGTAGCCGTGATCAAGCAGAATCTGCTCCATCATGCGGCAGAGTCCTTCTTCGTTGTCGATCAGCAGTATGCGT
This sequence comes from uncultured Geobacteraceae bacterium, assembly GCA_942493195.1. GTDB lineage: Bacteria > Desulfobacterota > Desulfuromonadia > Geobacterales > Pseudopelobacteraceae > CAIPTY01. The sequence goes on from OW818669.1 coordinate 1,260,262, forward strand.
TTTTTAACGGACATCTACAGTTCCTCATGTTCAATGGGCAGGGTTACCAGAACGGTAGTACCTTTGCCCAGGCTGCTTTCAATGGAGATTTCCCCATGGTGCTGCTCAATGATCTGACGGGTGATGGCCAGTCCCAGGCCGGTTCCGCGCTCCTTGGTCGTATAGAACGGTTCGAAGATCTTTTCCATGCTCTGGTCGGCGATGCCGCAGCCGCTGTCCTTGAACGAAATCTGCACATGGTTGTCGTCGCTCTGCCTGGTTGAAATTTCCAGGGTTCCGCCGTCCGGCATGGCACCGCCTGCGTTAAGGATCAGATTGATAGCGACCTGGCGCATCTGGTCACCGTCCAGCATGATCGGGGGGAGCGCCGGGGGGAAATCGGCTGTGATCCTTACACCGCGCATGTCGGTGTGATTGGCGGCAAAATCAATAATCTGGGTCAGCAGCTGATTGATATCCACCAGTTCCAGGGTCGGGCGGGGGGTGCGGGCATAGCTGAGCAGATCCTGGACGATCTTCTTGCAGCGTTTGCTTTCGCGCTTGATCTCATGGATGTATTTATAGTTGGGATCATCCTCGGACATCTTGCCTTCAATGAAGCCGGCATACCCCAGGATGACCCCCAGCGGGTTGTTGATCTCGTGGGCAACCCCGGAGGAGAGCACACCCAGCGACGCCATCTTGCCCTGCTGGGCCAGGGACGACTCCATCTCTTTGTTGCGTCGGATAATCTCGGTCATGCGGTTGAAGGCCCCGGCCATTTCCGCCAGTTCGTCCTGACCCTCCACCACCATTTTCTCTTCCAGGTTGCCCCGTTTTACCCGACGAATAACGTCCATCATGTGGGTAATCGGGCTGGTAATGATTGTTGATGCCCTAAATACCAGAGCGATGGCGGCAGCCCCTACCACAATAATCAGAAGCGCCATGCTAATCAGGATGCGGACCTTGATCTTGTTGGCTTCCCGGTAAAATTCGTCCTCATAGGAGCCGACCGCCACGATCCAGTCCCAGGGCTGGAAATACTCATAGCGGACAATTTTCATGCGTGCTTCAGAATCTCGGGTGTTTTTCCAGGGATAGCGGATCCAGCCGCTTTTCTTCTGAATCATTTCCCTGATGAAGGGGAATCCGCTGGAGTCACGGGCATCCAGAAAATTCTTCCCCTCCGAGTCCGGGTGCAGAGTGAAGTTGCCCTTACTGTCCATGCAGTAGATATAGCCGGTGACGCCGATCTTCTTGGCCTTGATACTGTCTTTGAGTGCGGCGAAGGATTTACGCTCGAAGGCGGTGTCCTCGGATGTCTCGTCAAGGTAGCCGCCGGTCGCGATAATCCAGTCCCATTCCCGGAAGTAGCGGTATGCCACCACCTTCAGGCGCGGGTGCTTGTCCCCCAGCACGGCATTACGCCAGGGGTAGGTGATGAACAGCACCTGACCCGTCTGTGATTTTTTGGCATTGGCGCACATCTCCCGAATGAAGTAACGTCCGTTTTCATCTCGCTCGTCAAAGACGTTCTCACCCTCCCGGGCGATGTGGGCCTGCAGGTCTCCCGTGCTGGTCATGGCAAAGATGTAGCCGGTCTCTCCGACGTTTATTTTTTTGAGGGCGCTGCGGGCTTCCCGCTTGGCTGTGGTTTGGTCGATCCGGCTGTGGGCGAACTGATTGTGTTCCGATTCAACCAGGTTATAGGCCAGGTTGGTCAGGGTGGCCAGTTCATTGTTAAGACTCTTGGCCTTGTCCTGTTTGTAGACCTGGAACTGTTGATAGTGGGAATTGAGCAGGTCGATGGTAAAGGAGGTGGTGTGCTGCAGATCGTCCTTGCTGGCCTGGATGACACCCAGGTAAGCCTGCTGGTTGGCAATGTAGCCAATCACCCCGGCAACGATGAAAATTGGCATGAACACCAGCGGCAGAACAAGCGCCAGAAGTTTCCAGCGCAGTTTGAGGTTTTTCAGGTATCGGTTCAACGCATCACCATTAATCTGTATACATCACTGTTTTCAGTGATATACCCGAATGTTCGGCGTAAAGCAAGCAGGTATGCCTGGAGAAAGGCGCAGTGCTGTGCTATGGTTGTGACGGTTTTGGGATTCCGGAGAAGGGGCGGGCGCTGCAACGGGCATATGAAGGGTTCATTCGGACTGCTTGCGGTGGATCAGTACACTGTTTTCCAGCTTGACCTCCCGCAGGATTTTGTCGGCCTCCTCGAAGGTCAATCCTACGCTGGGACGGTTACCCATCCAGTGCGTTACATCGCCTTTGGGCGGCTCCAGTTCTTGCGGCAGCGCCGGGCCGGGTATGTGGCGACCACCCACATACAGGGCGGCTTGAAAGGCATCCTCTTCCTTGACCAGGGCAACATCGGCCTTCATGCCGTTGGAGAGCATTTTGCTGATTATGTTGCGCTTGAAAATCATGACAAAAACCTCCGGGGGACAACAGTGGACAACGGTGTCCGTAAATTGCCTCCGATCCCTGTAAAAATCAAGAAAAATCGAGGATTACTGTGACAGAACCCCATCAGTATCGAACCATGAAAGGACTGCTTGATTCATTATCCGGCGAGTACCTGCAGGGTAAGGAAGATGTTCTGAGACTATCCATGATAGCCCTGCTGTGCGGTGGCCACATCCTGATCGAAGATCTGCCGGGACTGGGCAAGACGACCGTGGCCCTGGCGTTGGCAGCGGGAACCGGAATGGCTTTCGGGAGGGTACAGTGCACCAGTGATCTTCTGCCGTCGGACATCACCGGTCTTTCGGTTTTCAATCGCGAAGAGGGTCGCTTTGTCTTTACGCCCGGGCCGATTTTCAACAACATTGTCCTGCTGGACGAGATTAACCGGGCCATGCCACGTACTCAGAGTGCTATGCTGGAGGCCATGGAAGAACACCGGGTGACGGTTGAGGGGATCACCCACCAACTCCCTGACCCTTTCATGGTGCTGGCCACCCAGAACCCTTCTGATCAGAGCGGGACCTTTGTGCTGCCCGAATCCCAGTTGGACCGTTTTCTGATCTGTACCGGCATCGGGTATCCGGCTGAGGCGCTGGAAAAGGCCATTATTTCCGGAGGCGGAATCCGTGAACGGATTACAGAAATGGCGGCTGTTATCCATGCCGATGACATCCGTAGTGCCCGCCAGGCGGTGGCTGAGGTATACCTTTCCGAGGCGCTGGTCGGATACATCTACGGGGTGGTAAGAGCCACCCGTGACCATGTCATGGTTCAGACCGGCCTCTCCACCCGGGCCGCCATAAACCTGGCCCAGGCCGGCCGGGCCGCAGCCTTTCTGGAGGGGCGTGATTTTGTCGCACCCGAGGATATTACCGGAATCGTTTCTGCGGTCTGCGGTCACCGCCTGGTCATGCGACCGGAGCATGCCGCGGCCGACAGGGGAGACGTGCTACGTCAGATCGTACACTCCATAGCGCTGCCTTTGGTCTGAAGATCAGCAAGGCCGGGGCGCTTTACATCGCCACCACGCTGCTGCTGGGCTTTTCGGCCGTCAACACCGGCAACAACCTGCTGTTTCTGGTGGTCTCCGGTCTGCTGGCGTTCATGTCCGTCACCGGCATGGCCGGCATGCTCAACCTGAAGGGGCTTGCCCCCGATATACTTCCGCCTGCGGAGCTCTTTGCCGGCACCGCAGCCCCCTGCCGTATCCGGCTCAATAATTCAAAAAAATGGTTCCCCTCATTTCTGATAACCGTCAGCTGTCAGTCCCGTCAGGGTTCTGTTATATTCCCTGTCGTCAATGCCGGAGGATGTTCCGAGGGGTTGTTGCCACTCATGTTTTCACAGCGCGGCCCTGCGCAGATCGGTGCCATAACGATCAGCTCCACCTTTCCGGTCAATTTCTTCGTCCGTTACTGGACATTCGAAAGCCGGCGAGAATTCATCGTATATCCCCGCCTGATACCGGGCAGCCCGAATGGCGCGGCAGGAGAACAACTGCCGCGCGGCAGTTCCATCAGCCAGACCCGCGGCCATGATGGTGAACTGGAACGCATATCTTCATATTCGGGGCGTGAACCGCTGCGTGTCATCCATTGGAAACTCTCGGCCCGCGGGGATGACCTGCTGGTCAAGGAGTTCGGTAGTCAGACTGCGCCGCCGCTGCTGGTTGACCCCGACAGCCTGGCGGGCTCCAGTCTGGATGAGCGGGTCTCCAGAGCGGCCTGGCTGGTTCGCCGCTGGATCAATCTGCGTCCTGTCGGGTTGCGGCTCGGGACGCAGACCATTCCTCCCGCCATGGGCGGACATCAGACAGCTTTGCTTATGAAAGAACTGGCACTGTATGGTCTCGATTGATGCACTGATCATAGTACTGACCTACTTGATCGCACTGTGCGGCATGCTGCCGCTGTTTCCCTGGCTGGAACAGGCTCCGCGCCTGCTCATTCTGGCAGGGATGGCAGCCGGTATCTGGCAGGACCGTCGCGGGGCCTGGCCGCTTAAGGAGTGGACGTATAACGCCGCCATCGTGCCGGTATTCATTTTTTACGCCATCCAGTTTTCCCGGGCCAACCCGGTGCAGCCGGTGGTGAGTCTGTTGACGGTCATGCTGGCGGTACGTCTGGCCGGAAGTAAAAGCAGCCGACACTATCTGCAGATCTCCGCTCTGGCACTGTTCTGTCTGGCCTCGTCTTCCCTGTTCGATCTGAGTCCCGTTTTTCTGGTTTATCTGGGAATCATGCTGTTTCTGGTAGCACTCCAGATGGTGCTGCTGACCTTTTACAGTCAGGATACCGGCATGCGTCTGGGGCGTCCCGATCTCAGAAAGGTGCTGACTGCCGGCCTGCTGATGCCGCTGGTTTCTCTCCCTCTGCTGGTGTTTTTCTTTCCGGTACTCCCCCGCACCCAGTTACCGCTCTGGAATTTCCTGTCGCCTCCGGTTTCACGCTCATCAGGTTTCAACGACGCTGTTGAACCGGGTGTCAGTTCAACGCTTGCTTCCTCGCAGGTTCTTGTTTTTCGTGCCGAAATGCCGCGCCAGCCTCAGCAGCAGTTGTACTGGCGGGGAACGGTCTTCAACCGTATCGAGGGGCGTCGATGGATTCGCATAACGCCGCCGGTCGAGCAGATTCGCTATTCCGGTCAGCGTATCAAGCAGATCATCTACCCGGAGCCGGGTGGATCACGTGCCTTAATGGCTCTGGATGCTCCCCTCGGGCTTGACCTGAACCGTTCCCGCCGTCTGCCCGATGGCATCTACGAATACAGCGGCCCGCTTGGCAAACGTTTTACTTATACGTCGGACTCCGCGACTTCCGGTCGTTTGACGACCATTGACTCGATAAACCGCTCTTTCTATCTGACCGTACCAGCCGGCATGCCGCCGCGTATCCGGCTACTGGCCGATTCGATCCGTACGCAAGGCACTGATGATGCCGGACGGCTTGAACAGTTGGAGCTCTTTTTCCGTAATAACTCATTCCGCTACAGCAAAAACGGATTGCCCACCGGAGACCATGCCCTGGAACAGTTCCTGTTTGAGAGTCGCCAGGGGCATTGTGAATTCTTTGCCTCCTCCTTTGCTCTGGTGCTGCGGGCAGCTGGGGTTCCGGCCCGGTTGGTGGGCGGTTATCTGGGGGGAGACTACAATCAGTTGGGCGGTTATTATCTGGTGACGGAAGAGATGGCCCATGTCTGGGTTGAGGTCTATATCGACGGTCAGGGGTGGCTGCGGGTCGATCCCAGCAGCTTTGCCGGTAATGCCGACGCGGTCTGGGCCCGACCCAAACGGAGCCTGATCCAGAAATTACGCATGTCCATTGATTCGCTCGACCATACCTGGAACCGCACTGTCATCAGCTATGACTTTGAACGGCAGATTGAGGTAGCGCGCGGCGTCGGTTCCCGATTGCAGGGTTTCAGCATGGGAAATCTGCTGCGAGTGGTAAGACCATACCTTCTGCCGTCAGCACTTCTTGTTGTCATGTCTGTCCTGGTGCTGAACCGCAAACGGTTTTTCCCCTCGCGGGAGGAACGACTGCTGCGTGCTTTCTACCGGTGTGTCGAGCGGGAGTGCGGAGTGCGGGTGGAGCGGGGCCGGGTAGGGCTGTTTGAAATCGCCGCACTGACCGGCAATGCCGCTGTACATGAATTTGCCTTGATTTACGGCGGGGCGGTGTATCGTGACCGTCGCTTGAGCGAGCAGGAATTCCGCCGATTGCAGGAACTTGTCAGGGGCCTGGGAAAGCGGGCGTGATCGCTGGAATGAAACGTGAAAGATTCCGCCGGCCCGGTGCAGTCGGCGTTGAAACCAGAGAAGGTATTGACCAATTACCCGTCACATGAGATACCACTATCCCTTCGGGATTTTCACCCGTCCTGGCGCACCTGTCGGGAAGGGTCGACTGATACGGTTGCTTCACCTCAGAAAGGTTTTTGATACATGGATTGGATTACGATTGTAGGTATTGCCCTGGCCCTGGCCATGGACGCCTTTGCCGTGGCTCTGGCGGCCGGCGGCGTTCTCAACCCCTTGACGGGGCGGCACCTGTTTCGCCTGGGATTTCATTTCGGTCTGTTTCAGGCGCTGATGCCGATTATCGGCTGGCTGGTCGGTATGTCGTTTCAAAAATGGATTTCGGATTATGATCACTGGATCGCCTTCGGATTGCTGGTGATTGTGGGGGGCAGGATGATCAAGGAGGCCTTTGAAGATGAAGAAGACAAGGCCTTTTCCGATCCGACCAAGGGGATGACCATGGTGATGCTGTCGGTGGCCACCAGCATCGACGCCCTAGCGGTGGGACTGTCGATTGCCATGCTCGGTGTCAGCGTCTGGCTGCCGGCGGCGGTGATCGGAGTGGTGGCAGGTGTCCTGACGGTGTGCGGCATGCTGATGGGACGCCGTCTTGGCGACAACTGGGGCAAGAAGGTGGAGGTGTGCGGCGGGCTGGTGCTCTGCAGTATCGGTCTGAAAATCCTGCTGGAGCACACCATCTGGAAGTGAGATGCAAACGACCTTCAGGTGAGACACACCCGAACGGTAAGCGGCTGCAGAACGTACGGTTACGGGAAAATTTTAAGCAAATTTGCGGCAAGGAGCGTACAGCGATGAGACAATGTATTCTGGCAGGTTTGGTAATGGCGGTAGTTGCGGTGATCAGCGGCTGTGCGGGCAGTCTGGCTCCCCAGAAGGAGCTAGATCAGGCCCTCCGGAAGAGCTTTGATGCGACCGGGATGAACTACAGCTCGAAAAGCAAAATTACCAATCTGTCGGTGCCGAAGGATGCGCTGCCGGAGGCCGCCGGAAAGTCTAAAATGTTTCTGGGCGCCGGATTGGATCTGGTCAGAGGGCTCGCCATCAATGCCGAAGGCGCCGTTGATATGAAAGGCAAGAAGTCTGAAGTGCTCTACGAGCTGCGCTATGATCGTGACAACGTGGATGTCTCCATAAAATTTCCGATGTATATGAATTATGACACCCAGACGATCTATGTCGGACCATCACTGCTGACCACGATTCTCGAAGCGGCTTTCCCGCAGGCACCGTCAACCAGGGGCAAGCTGATCAAAATCAATCTTGCCGAACTGCTGAAAGAGGGCGCTGAAAGCAGCCCGGAACTTACGAAACTGCTTGGAGAGAATCGTTTCAGTGCCAAGAATGTAGATCTCTGGAATGCCGCCATCAAGAACGGCACTTTGAAGGCGCTTGCCAAACTCAATAGTGCCCGATTCAGTGACCTGCCGTTGACGGAAGACGATAAGAAAAACGGGATTGCCCGACGTATTCATGTCGCGCTGGGGCATGATGATTCAGTGGCGGTCGTACTGGACCTGATCGAAGGGATTTCCCTGGCGCTCTTCCAGGATGGCCTGATCAGCGAGAAAGAGTACGATATGCTGCGCTCACTGGCCGATAAACAGAAGCTGGAAGGGGTGGTCGAACAGTTCAGTCTGGCATTGACCTTCGACGCCGGCGTGGCCCAGTCGGGTCACCTTGGCTTCATCGAAAGCCAATTGAATGTAACCGACAAGGACAAGGTCTACCAGTTGGGTCTCAGCAATGTCATTACCCTGCGCAACTACGATGCCCCGCGTTTTACCATGGCACCTGAAAAAAGCGAGGTTATTGATATCAAGGAACTGTTGGGAGTCTTTCTGACCGACACGGCGGCCGGCAGCGATGAGGTTCAGTCCGGCGAGGACGAGTGCGGTGAGGAGGAAGAGTGCGAATGCAACGAGGAATTGCCACAGGTCAGTAACCCCAAGGAGTTTTAAATGCTGCCCCTCGTTGACCTGCGCAGTGATACGGTCACCCGGCCCACCGCCGAAATGCGTGAGGCCATGGCAGCGGCCCCGCTGGGGGACGATGTCTTCGGCGACGACCCCAGTGTTAATGCCCTTCAGGCGAGGATAGCTGACCTGCTCGGTTTCGAGGCGGCACTGTTTGTTTCATCCGGGACACAGAGCAACCTGTGCGCCATTTTGAGTCACTGCCAGCGGGGTGATGAATACATTGTCGGGCAGTTTGCCCACTGTTATCGCTGGGAAGGGGGCGGGGCGGCGGTCTTCGGCAGTGTACAGCCCCAGCCGCTCGCGCATCAGGCCGACGGCACTCTGGCGCTGGAGGATATCGAGGCGGCTATCAAGCCGGATGATGCCCACTTTGCCCGTACCCGGCTGCTGGCCTTGGAAAACACCCAGGGGGGCAAGCTGCTGCCATTTGACTATCTGCAACAGGCCACGCAGCTGGCGCATCGCAGAGGGCTTTCCCGACATCTGGATGGTGCCCGGCTGTTCAACGCTGCCGTGGAGCAGGCCGCCATCAAAGGAACTGACCTGCGTGAAGAGGCCCGCCGGATTGCAGGCTGTTTCGACAGCGTTTCCGTTTGTCTCAGCAAGGGACTGGGGGCGCCGGTGGGGTCGCTGCTGTGCGGCGACCGTCAGTTTATTGCCCGGGCCCATCGCATCCGGAAAATGGCGGGTGGCGGCATGCGCCAGTCCGGCATGCTGGCTGCGGCCGGCAGCCATGCCCTGGAATTTCATCTGGAACGACTGGCTCAGGATCATGCCCTGGCGCTGCGCCTGGCGGATGGGCTGGCCGGAGTGCCCGGCTTGCAGGTGGAGGCGCCGCAGACCAACATTGTTTTTGTGGACCTCGTCGGGAAGGCACGGGAACGGTCGGCCGAGCTGCTGGGCTACCTGAAGGAGCGCGGCATTCTGGCCAACGGCTTATATCGGCTGCGTTTTGTGACCCATCTGGATGTGGATGGAGTCGGGATTGACCGGACGATTGCGGCGGTGCGGGAGTTTTTTGAAAATGCCTAAAGGCCAGTGACTCCGGGAGTGCGGTCTTTTCTGAACAGTACCCGGGCGGTGGGCATCTCGTCGTCGGGCAGTTCCTCATAGATCAGAATCTCTCCCGGCAGATTTTCGCAGATCTGCCGCAGTTCCCCGCGTCCCAGGAAAAAGTCCGGATTCCGGTGGGCTGCCAGAAGCTGCGGTGATTCCATGATGGTATCGACGACCAGCAGGCCACCCGCTGCCAGGGCCGCCACCGAGCGGGGAATCAGATCCCGCAGCAGAAAATTGAAGTTGATGATCAGATCATAGGTGTCAGTAAAGCGGTATTCATCCAGATCCACCCGTAGGAAATCAATAGCAACCCCCTCACGTTCTGCCCGCCGTTTCCCTTTTTCCAATCCAACATCGGAAATATCCAATGCCGTGACGGTAAAGCCGTGTCGTGCCAGAAAGACACTGTTGCGCCCCTCGCCGCAGGCAATATCCACTGCCCGTTTTCCCGGGGCCATGCCCATAATCGCATCGATTTCCCGGGCGAGGAACGGAGAGGCCTTCTGCCCCAGATAGGATTCCTCCGATTCAAAGCGCTGGTTCCATTTGATCCTGTCGGATTCCACTCAGACTCCTTTTTGCATTTCTGCAAATATGCGAAAAACCGTTCTTTGCATTTATGCAAAAGCCGTTTTATCGTTCCAAAAAACGCATATCACAATGAAATTATTGATAAAAACTTAAAATATGGTGTGCCGCTCTGTATACACTACCAGCAGTAACCGGATTTGCTTGAGCGCTCCTGTTGTTGCAAAAATGCAAAATGAGCTATGTCCGGTGCGTTGGTGTATTTTTGTTCAAAATGTAAACATTTAAAATTATTATCAATTTAGCTGTAAAATCAGTTTTGGCACGGTCGATGCTGTATACGAAATCAACGAGATTAGAGAGGACGCTCATGGCACCTTCAAATATCTGTCCATTTTACGGAAAGAACGATGACTACTGCGATGTTGGGTGCGGCTACATTTCCACCCACGATGTAAACATGATTATTCGCTACTGCAGCGGGCGTCATGGCGAGTGTGTCAAATACCAGGAACTGGCCGACAGGTTTCCCAATGAATTGGGGAACATGGTCAAGTGTTGATTGTCTTATACCTCATCCGCATAAAGGGAGAAAGTTATGTTTTACAACCTGGCAGTCAATTTTAACGGTTTTCATGCAAGTCTGGCTCTGACGATTACCATGCTGTTTATAGTTATCACATTCACAAAGGAGAAGAGAGATGAGCGAAAGAGAGCTTGAGTTGATGCAGAGGATCGAGGACCTGGAGCGCCACACCTGGCGTAACAGTGCCATCCTTCGTTCGGTAGCCATGGTTGCCTTTACGGCGCTGATCGGAATTGTGGTTGCATCAGGCGTTGTCGGTGGCGGTCGCGGAAGCCACTGGTCCGGCCCGGCCTGGAATACCATGTGGCTGTACGGTCTGTTTGCTGCCAATGCCGTGTCCATGTTCTGGACCACACATAAAGAATAGGAGAATACGACAATGCCAATGAAAATATCCAATGCAATTCTGCTGCTGGTGGTCTGTGTTGTCTGTGCCGCCTTCAATATGCAGCTCTTTGGTGGCCTGGATGAAATGATGGGTGATCAGTACTGGATCGTTGATCAGACCCAGGGTGATCATGGCTGGTACGCCATGGGACTTCTTCCCCATGTAAAGAGAATGCCCAAGGATGCGGTCAAGGCTCTCAATACCGATGCCGACCCCAAGAACGACCTGGTCATCTACGCCCAGAGCGGTGACTTTGCCGGTAAGTCCGTCTATGGTATCTGCTTTGGTATCCCATTGATCATGTACCTGATCTGGTTTGCCTTTATTATCGGTTTCCCTGACAAAGTCGACCCCTATCTGCTCCCCCGCAAAATCTTCACCATTGCGGTTATCGTCTGCTGTTCGATTGTAGCCAACCTTTTCCTGATGCGCATCGCCGGCGACTTCGCCCGTGATCCCATGTCCCGTATCGCCAATGTGGCCGGTAACCACGCCTCGCTGCTGTTCCACAACGCCGGCATCTGGTTTGCCATCCTTTTTTCCGCTCTGGGTACCCACAGCCACTCCTTCAGTGAAGTTCAGGCTCCGGACAGCCGCAAATGGCAGACCCAGGCCAATGAGAAGTTCAACTGGATGTTCACCCTGCTGGGTGTTGTAACCGTACTGGAAATCGTACTGGTACAGAACAAACTGGCGCTTCCCGATGCGGCCGTTGACTACTCCGTATGGATCATCTGGGTGGTTATCTTCATGCGCATGTACGGCTTCTCCCCGAAATACTGGATCAAGCGTCCCACCGGTATCGCCATCATGATCGTGGGTACGCTGCTGACACTGCCGGTCTTCTATATGCTGGAGCGCGTCACGGGAACTCTGGGTGCCGGCTTTGCCTCGCCGATCCTTGCCAAAGCCCTGGGTGTTGAAAACCAGAACGTCGGTCTGTCACTGATGATTTCGATTTATCTGGTGTTCTGGATGGAATTCGCCACAGCAATCCGCATGAACGGCCCGATCAAGAAGGCCGTAACCCAGAAGTACTAACCCGGGAGGAGTACGAGCAATGACTGAGACTATTAAGAATAAAGGCTGGAACGTTGTTGCAGCCGGTCTGGCCATTAACCTGGCCCTGGGCGTACTGTATGCCTGGAGTATCTTCAAGGGAGCCATCAAGGCTTCCATCGAAAAGGGTGGCGAAGGTGCCTTTCAGTGGGACATTGCCTCCATCAACGACCCCTACGCCGTCTGCTGTCTGGCCTTCGCCTTCTCCATGATCCTGGCCGGAAAATGCCAGGACAAGATCGGTCCGGCCCGTACCGCCCTGATCGGCGGAATACTGGTGGGTGCCGGTTTTATCCTGATGGGCTTCTCCAACAGCTACACGGCCTGGGTACTCGGCTTCGGCGTCCTGGCAGGATCGGGTTTCGGTTTCGGTTACTCAGCCGCCACACCTCCGGCCCTGAAGTGGTTTTCTCCATCCAAGACCGGCCTGATTGCCGGCATCGTTGTGGCCGGTTTCGGTATCGCCCCGGTCTACATCGCACCGCTGGCTTCCTACCTGATCGGGGCCTACGGTATCCCCAAGTCCATGCTGTTCCTGGGAATCGGTTTCACCGTGGTTGTCTGCGGGCTTTCCTTCCTGCTGGTCAATCCGCCCCAGGGGTATGTCCCGGCTGAACCGGCCGATCCGGGCCCGCTGGCCAAACTGAACGCCGCCAAGCCGGTGGTAAATGCAACTGTCAGCGAAATGCTGCGCAACTACAAGTTTTACGTCCTGTGGGTGGCTTTCTTCATCGGTTCAGGTGCCGGTCTGATGGTTATCGGTTCTGTCGCCGGTCTGGCCAAAAAGAGCATGGGTCCCATGGCCTTTGTGGCCGTTGCGATCATGGCGCTCGGTAACGCCGCTGGACGTGTTGTAGCCGGTGTGCTTTCCGACAAGATCGGCCGTCGTGCCACCCTGTTCATCATGCTTTCAATGCAGGCTGTGATGATGTTTGTCGCCATGGCGGTAGTCAACTCCGGCAGCGCTGTTCTGCTGGTTCTGCTGGCGACCTTCATCGGTTTCAACTACGGCTCCAACCTGTGCCTGTTCCCCTCCTTTGCCAAGGATTACTGGGGCACCAAGAACTACGGCCTGAACTACGGCGCCCTGTTCACCGCCTGGGGTGTGGGCGGCTTCGTGATGGGCAAGGTTTCCGAGATGATCAATGCCCAGCCGGGCGGCCTCGGCAAATCCTTCATGCTCTCCGGCATCCTGCTGGCCGCCGGCGCTGCCATGACGATCTTCCTGGCAGAGCTCAAGCCTGCCACAGCTGAAAACAAGACACCTTCCCAGTGGGAAGAGTTCTGGTCCGAATTCAAACTGGGTCTCAAGGTCTTTGCAGGTTTGGAAGAAGAGAAGATCCGCATCAAGCCGGAGTTCAAGCCGACCTGATGTACCGGCGGTTTCCGCTGCCGCCGTGCTGAAGTTACCAGCGGAATACATAAGCCTTTCGGCACTGTTTACTGCCATGAACAGGAAAGCCCTCGCTACGATCAGGAGGGCTTTCGTATTTTCCACTTTCTAATCAAAGCGCTACCGTCGTTGGCTCGTCTTCGGCTCCTCAACGTACTTATCAGTACGCCTTCGTCACCTCAATCCTCGCCGCCTTGGTTTCATCTTTGATTTGAAAGTGGAATTACGGAGAGTTGTCTGTTTACATTGCCAGGCAAATATTTTAAAGTCGCCGGACAATTTAATTATAATCAGCCCCCCATGGGGAAAGGAGATCATAGAAATGTCATATTATTTCAGCAAAGAGCACGAGTGGATCAAGGTTGAGGGTGGCACGGGCAAAGTCGGCATCAGCGACCATGCGGCCCATGAACTGGGGGATGTTACCTTTGTGGAATTGCCCAAGGTGGGAGCCAAGGTCAAGCAGTTCGGCCTGCTGGGGAGCATCGAATCGGTCAAGGCCGCCAGTGATATCTATGCGCCGCTTTCCGGTACGGTTGTTGCCATCAACGACGCCCTCGACACAACACCCGAACTGGTCAACGAAAGCCCGGAAGAGGGCGCCTGGATGGCCGAGATCGAGATCAGTGACGAGGCTGAATTGAAAAACCTGATGACGAAAGAGCAGTACGAGGCGTATTTGAAGACTCTGTAATAGGTCTTGAAAATTGTGTCCCCTCTCCGCCTGGGCTAGAGTGAGGGGGGGACACTGGATAACATCTCCCCTCATCCGGCCTACGGTCACCTTCTCCCATGGGGAGAAGGATTTACTCTCTGGAGCATATCATGAACGATAGTCACTACTGTCCCCACACGCCGGAGGAGATCGGCGAGATGCTTTCCGCCATCGGCATTGCCAGTGTGGAGGAACTCTTTGCCCCGATTCCGTCCGAACTGCGCGCCAAAACCTTCAACCTGCCCGCCGGCATGTCCGAGTTCGAGACCTTTGCCCGCATGCAGGCCATTGCCGACGACAACGTCAAAGGGATGACCAACTTCATCGGCGGCGGATTTTACGACCATGTTATTCCGTCGGTGATCGATCATCTTTCCGGTCGGGCCGAGTTTTACACCGCCTACACCCCTTATCAGCCGGAGTGCTCACAAGGTACGCTGCAGGCCCTGTTCGAGTACCAGACCGCCATCTGCCGCCTGACCGGGCTGGATGTCTCCAACGCCTCGCTGTACGACGGCGGCACGGCCTGCGCCGAAGCGGCCATGATGGCCCTGCGGGTTACCGGTCGCAATAAAATCGTTATAGACGGCTGTGTCAATCCCTTCTCACGTCAGGTACTCAAAACCTACCTGTACAATCTGGATGTGGAGATCGTCGAGATCGCCCCGCTGGACGGGCTGCTGAACCGTGAAGAACTGGCCCGGGTGCTGGATGACAGCGTGGCGGCTGTGCTGGTGCAGAATCCCAACTTCTTCGGCTGCATTGATGAGTTCAGCGTCCTGTCAGAGCAGGTTCACGCTTGCGGCGCTCTGCTGGTTGCCTCGGTCTACCCGGTCTCCCTGGGGATGCTCAAATCGCCGGGCGAGATGGGGGTTGATATTGCCATCGGTGACGGCCAGAGTCTGGGCAATCCGCTCTCCTTCGGCGGGCCCAGCTTCGGCTTTATTGCCGCCAGAAAGACCTTTATCCGCAATATGCCGGGGCGCATCGTGGGCGAGACCGTTGACCGTAACGGCAAGCGCGGCTATGTGCTGACCCTGCAGGCCCGTGAACAGCACATCAAACGCCACAAGGCCACCTCCAATATCTGTAGCAATCAGGGGTTGTGCGCCCTGCGCGGATTGATCTTCCTGTCATCCGTCGGCAAGCAGGGGCTGAAGGATCTGGCCGGTCTCAACCGTGACAAGGCCGAATACGCCAAGGCCCGACTCGCAGAAATTCCCGGGGTGACGGTGCTGCAGTCGGCCCCCACCTTCAACGAGTTTACGATCTCACTCCCGAAACCGGCCGAAGCGATCGTCATGGGACTGCTCAAGGAGGGTATCGCCGCCGGCGTGCCGCTGGGGAGCTACTATGAAAACTCCGACCATGCCCTGGTCGTGACGGTCACGGAAAAACGAAGCAAAAAAGAGATCGACCATTTTGCCAAACTGCTGGAGGCGGCCCTATGCAACTGATCTATGAAAAGTCAATCCCAGGCCGCCGGGGCGTCAAACTGTCAGCCTCCGATGTTCCTGCAGCGGCGGCATTGCCGGCACATCTGCTGCGCTCCGAGCCGGCCGGATTGGCCGAGGTTTCCGAACTGGACCTGGTGCGCCACTTTACCAACCTGTCGCGCCGCAACTTTTCCGTGGATACCAACTTTTATCCACTGGGTTCCTGCACCATGAAGTACAACGCCAAGGTGCTCGAGAACGCCGCCGGCCTGTTCGCCCCGTTCCATCCCATGACCGCCTTGCTGCCGGGGGGTGTCGACGCCTGCCAGGGTTCTCTGGGGATGCTGTATGACCTGGGGCAGATGCTGGCTGATATCACCGGCATGGATGAGGTCACCACCCAGCCGCTGGCCGGCGCCCATGGCGAGATGACCGGCATACTGCTGATTGCCGCCTACCATGCCGCCAAGGGCAACAAGGCCAAAAAGAAGTACGTGGTGGTGCCCGACTCCTCTCACGGCACCAACCCTGCATCAGCCGCGATTGCCGGCTATGAGATCATCACCGTACCGACCGCCCCCTATGGCGATATGGACCTGGAGCTGTTCAAAGCGGCCATGACCGACGAGGTGGCGGCGGTCATGATGACCTGTCCCAACACCCTGGGGCTGTTCAACCCCCACATCAAGGAGATCAGCGACATCGCCCATTCACACGATGCCCTGATGTACTACGACGGCGCCAACCTGAACGCCATTATGGGCAAGGTCAAACCGGGCGACGTCGGTTTCGATGTTATTCATGTCAATCTGCACAAAACCTTCGGTACCCCCCATGGCGGCGGCGGTCCCGGTTCCGGTCCGGTGGGGGTCAAGAAGGACTTGATCCCGTTCCTGCCGCAGCCGCGCATTCTCATGGATGATGACGGTTCCTTCCGGCTGGACACCGATATGCCGGCCTCCATCGGGCGTACGGCCAACTTCTTCGGCAACTTCGGGGTAATGGTCAAGGCCTTCGCCTACATCATCATGCTGGGGCGTGAAGGACTGATCCGCGCCTCGGAGCAGGCTGTGCTGAACGCCAATTACATCAAGGAACGCCTCAAAGACTATTACGAACTGCCTTATGATCAAATCTGCATGCATGAGTGCGTCTTCTCGGCTTCAAAACAGCTGGCCCATGGTGTACACGCCATTGACATCGCCAAGTATCTGATCGACCGAGGCTATCATCCCCCTACGGTCTATTTCCCGCTGATTGTCAAGGAGGCCATCATGATCGAGCCGACCGAGACGGAGAGCAAGGCGACCATGGATGCCTTCATCGATGTGATGATCGAGGCGGCAAAAACGGCCGAATCCAATCCCCAGGCCCTGCTGGATGCGCCGCTGACCATGCCGATTTCCAGGCTGGACGAGACCAAGGCGGCCCGTGAGCAGAACGTCTGTTGCCAATGCTAATGTTTTATTGAAATACCGCTGTATTGGACGCCCCATTGTGCTGGTATCAATGGGGCGTTTTTTATACGATGTGGCTGCTGTGGAAACTTTAGTGGGTGGCAGTTTCAGCCGGTTAGGTCTTCGCACTAAGCTTCCCCTCCCTCGACGGGAGGGGATTGAGGGGTGGGTGAAGCTGCAACGGAGTAGCTTGTGGCAATCTCCCCCACCCCCTAACCCCCTCCCGCAAGGGGTGGGGGGACTTATAAGGCCTCTGAAATAACCTGACTGGGTACCACTGAGCGGGTGGGTTTAGAAAAGGAGATGTGCCGACTTGCTTTTACAATGGTCTTCGTCGCACTGTTCATGTTCGCTGCATGGCCTGGCGGCATGCTTCCAGGGGATATCGGCTTTCATCTCACCGCACTGATCACAGTAAATGACCGGCACGAGCGCCGAAATGAAGAAGCGGATATTGAGATGGTTTTCATGGAACCAGCGGGCCCTGCTTACCCCGGAAGGGAGCTTGAGCGCTCCGCAGCTGGAACAGCTGAACCTGCTCCCCTTGCGGCCACGGATGTGCAGTTCGATCTCGCCGCTCTTGTCGTCAACGGAGACATGCTGAATGCGCCATTGAGTCGAAAGCCCCAGAATGGCTGAATAGAATGAATAATCGTGCATGCTGTGCACCTGTCCGAAGAATACAATGGCAATTGGAAACGTGAATAGTAATACATTAAATGTGCCAGTTTATTTAATGCGTTATAACGCATTGAAAACAAATGGGTAAAATGCTATTTGTTGATAAGCGCAGGTGGTTAAATACGTGCTGCTGAAATATCGGTAAAAGTCAAAAATTCCGGTAAAATCATGCAGGGCATTGGTTTTACCGATTGCTGTTATTTTTGCAGCATATTTGAATCTTGGCAGGGGTAGAAATGAGGCGGGTACAGCAGTTGTGCCGGTCAGAGGAGTCGTATGTCAGCTGAACAGAATCCCTTGAAAAAGATTGCGGTGTTTTTCAATGAACGGGACAGGTCGTTTGTTCTGTCTCCTTTACGGCTGATGGCGACGTTGCTTCTGAGCATATTCATCATTGAAACCATGGTGATGATCGTTCTGGAGGACCATGAACCGGTGGCGTGGAAAGAGACCCTGATCGACTCCACCGTTCTGACGGCAGCGCTTTTCGTGATTCTGTTCTACTCACTGTTCAAGCCGCTGGTGGCCTTGATCAATGATTACCGGTCCAAAGAAACTGAGCTGCAAAACAACCAGAAACTTCTTGAACGTGAAATTCTTGACCGTACCCGTTCCGAGTCGGCACTGTACGAGACCAAAGCCATTCTTCAGGCAGCCATGGATCAGAGTCCGGCCGGGTTTGCCATCGCTGATGCCCCGGAAGGTGTCCTGCGCTATGTCAATAATGCCGGTTTGTCAATCCGGGGTGGCGACCGGGATACACTGGTTGAAAATGTGGGAATAGACCAGTATGTGGCTCGCTGGCAACTCATGGATCTGGATGGAGTCCCGCTCAAAAATGAGGACACTCCTCTGGCCAGCGTTCTGCGGACGGGTGAGCCATGCAGCAGGGAACTCATCATCAGGCGTCACAAGGATGATGACCGTTTTGTGATTGTCAATGCTGCTCCCATCAGGAATGACAGTGGTGCCGTGATTGCTGCTGTAGCTGTCTTTCTGGACATAACCGATCGCAAGCGCGTTGAAGAAGAACTCAAGACGTATCAGAATCACCTTGAGCAACTCGTGTTTGAACGTTCACGCGACCTTGAAGAGACGACTCAACATCTTAAGCGGGAGAATGAGGATCATGTCAGGGCGCAGACCGCACTGCATGAAAGTGAAGAGCGCTTCCGCCAGATCTTCGAACAGAGCGAGGATGCCATTGTACTGATTTCACCGTCAGACGGAACAATTATTGATATTAATCCGACCGCCGAGCGTATTTTCAGAAAGGGGAGAGAGGAGCTTCTAACGGGAGGCCTCTCTGCCTTGTGTGGTGTCGAGGGCTATAAATACCTGCGCTTTACGATCGAGCAGATTCTCTCGGATGGCCAGCCGGGCAGGATTGAACGTCTGGAGTGCGCAATTGCTCCGGATCAGGTCCGCATCCTTTCCTTTCGTGGAAAGGAGATCACCCTGCAAGGGAAAGGTGTGGTCTATTCCACCTTCCGTGACATTACCAACCGAATCCGTCTGGAAGAGCAGGCCCTGGAAATTCAGGCCCGGCTGATCCAGGCCAACCGTATGACATCCCTGGGGACCATGGTCAGCAGTGTTGCCCATGAAATCAACAACCCCAATAATTTCCTGCTGATGAACGCCGGCATCATCAAACGGGCCTGGGAGGACATTGCACCGGTTATCGAGGACCATTACCAGGCCAATGGCGATTTTGCCGTTGCCCAGTCCATGTGGAGCAGCGCCCGCAGATTTCTGCCCGATGCCATTGAGGGTCTGCAGCAGGGGGCCGTCAGAATCAGCGATATCGTCGGGAACCTGAAATCCTACGGACGTGAGGATCGTTTCAAGCACGATGCTGTTGCGGATGTCAATGCCGTGGTTCAGCTCTCCACGTCGATTCTCAGTCATCTTATTTCCAGCTCAACCCGCAAGTTTACACTCGAACTGGCCGAAGAGCTGCCGTTGGCCCGGGGAAGTGCCCGGCAACTGGAACAGGTTGTAATCAACCTGATCCAGAATGCCCTGCTGGCACTGCCGGACCCGGGTCATGGAGTTTCAGTCCGTACCGGCTATGACCAGGACAACGACCATGTCCTGATTACAGTTGCGGACGAGGGGAACGGTATTCCGCAGGAGATAGCGGCCAGAATTATGGAGCCTTTTTTCACCACCCGCCTGGAAAAGGGGGGTACCGGGCTGGGACTGGCCATAAGTTCGACCATCGTCAAAGAGCACGGCGGCTCAATAGATTTTGTTTCACAACCGGAGGTGGGAACTACCTTCACCGTTCGGCTCTGCAGGTTTGATGATCCGCAATGCGATATTCAGAAGAGCGAGGTGCACAATGTTTAGAGAAAATCCGGGACGCGTGCTGATCGTAGACGACGAGGTAAACACCCTCAAAGCCTGTGCCACGATCCTGTCAATGAACGGACTGCAGGATGTACTGACCGAACCCGACAGCCGTCGGGTAATGGATGTCATGAACGGCGGCGGTATTGATGTGATCCTGCTGGATCTCTTCATGCCCAATGTCAGCGGCATGGAACTGCTGCCCAAGTTGCGGGAAAACTTTCCCCAGGTGCCGGTTATAATTGTAACGGCGGCCTATGAGTTGGAACGGGCTGTGGAGTGTATCAAAAACGGCGCCTTCGATTATCTGGTCAAACCGGTGGAGCCCGATCGCATGATGATCACCCTGCAGAAGGCCTTTGACTGCCGTGCTCTGCACGATCAGGTGGCCAGTCTGCGTGATCACCTGGTGGAGGATCGTCTGGACCATCCGGAAATTTTTGCCGAGATTGTCACCGGCAGCCGCAAGATGCGGTCAATCTTCCAGTATCTGGAAGTTGTGGCCAAGTCGCCCCAACCGGTATTGATCACGGGTGAATCGGGTACCGGCAAGGAGCTTATTACCCGGGCCATTCACCGCATGAGCGGCTGTAAGGGGGAGCTGGTTTCTGTCAACCTGGCCGGTCTGGATGACACCATGTTTTCCGACACGCTCTTCGGTCACAAGAAGGGGGCCTTTACCGGCGCCGACCAGATGCGCGAGGGTTTGATCGTCAAGGCTGCCAACGGTGTCGTGCTGCTGGATGAGATCGGCGACCTGGGGGAATCCTCCCAGATCAAGCTGCTGCGACTGATCCAGGAACGGGAATTTTATCCGGTCGGCTCCGACACCCCCCGTAAATCCGAGGCCCGCGTTGTCTGTGCCAGCAATAAGGATCTCAAGGAGCTGGTGTCCAAGGGACGCTTCCGCAATGATCTTTACTACCGCCTGAACGTCCATCACGTGGAACTGCCCCCCCTGCGTAACCGCAAGGAGGATCTGGCGTTGCTGCTGGAACACTTCCTGACCAAGGCCTCCAAAGTTCTGGGCAAAAAAAAACCGACCCCTCCGCCGGAACTGCTCAACCTGCTGATGATGTACTCGTTTCCCGGAAACGTGCGGGAATTCGAGGCGCTGGTCTTCGATGCCGTGGCCCGGCACAGCTCCGGCATTCTTTCCATGGAAACCTTCCGTTCTGTGATTGCACCGGGTCCGGCGGTCGAGTCACCAGTGCAGACCGAAATCGGACACGAAGGGCTCAAACAGAAATTCGAGGATATTTTCGGACATTTCCCCACACTGCGCGAGGCGGAGGATTGCCTGATCGATACGGCACTTAAACTGACCGGCGGCAATCAGGGCATTGCCGCCAGTATGCTGGGGCTCAAGCGCCAGACGCTCAACATGCGCCTCAAGGTTATGGCCCAGCGGGAGGAGTAACACCAAGAAAAGTTTGAACGCAGAGTACGCGGAGAAATACTATGCATCACGACAACGGGCTCCGGAATTATTCCGGAGCCCGTTGTTTATTTCTTAAAAGAACTGATCTTCCGCCCATGGTTCGACAGGCTCACCACGAACGGAAGATCAGCAGGTTACATTGGTAATATCCGTTTGTCCTGAGCTTGTCGAAGGCCGAACGGAGTTCAGCGGGAGATTGACACAAATCAGCGCATTATTTGGAAATTATGTGCCTTTGAGTGTCTTTATGTCTCAATTGATCTCACCGTATATCACGGTTCCACCCGCATGATCCCCCAGTGTCCGTTCAGGAAGTGCACCGGCAGCATGTCACGGTACAGGTAGTCACCGGTGATGCCGAAGGCCCCACCGGCTCCGAAATCCGGAATGATGTCAAAATGTTCCGATGGTCCCAGTTGGTCCTGAGTTCCGGTCCAGAATGATTTGGGGTTGCGGGTGATAACCGTGGAGGCGTTGCCGTATGGCTCACGCTGCCAGACATGGCCGTTCAGGGCAAAGACGTGATTACGGTTGTTCCCGCCCGGATTGACTATCCGCAATCGGATTTCGTCACCCTTTTTGACAGTGGCGATGGGGGTGACCGGGTCGAAGGGGCTGGCCGGATTGGTGGGGTCTGCCCCCAGTCCGGTCAGGCTGTTGGAAAGTGCATCGCTGAAATCGCGCTGGGCGATCTGGTTCGGCAGGGCCAGCGGATTGATCCCCATGCGGAACCAAAGCGGCTCACTGCGATAGTTGTAGGACTTGATGCCCATATCGAGGGCATCCTCCATGGCGATCGTGGCCGGTACCGGCGTGCCGTTGCCGAACTGCATGGCGATATTGTTCTGGATTACAAGCACCTGCTCGCGGAAGGTACTGTTGTCAGGCTTGATCACTACGGCCGAGGTGCGCGATGGGCGCTGCCCCAGCGGCACCCTGGGGTGCGGGGTCGGATAATCTTCCACCCAGCTGGAGCCGCGCGGTTCGATCACCAGAGCGCCAACCACTCCCTTGCTTGGCTGCTTGATGCCATCGGGCGGCATCAGTCCGGCAACGCCGAATTCAACCGGGGTGGCTACGCGCTGATTATTGACGATCTTCACATCGCCGGCATACCAGCGGTAGAAGGTTGAATTGCCGGGTGCCACGGTCTGGTCCGGGTTGATGCCGACCCGGCTGCCGTCTCCCCTGGTAATATCGAATTCCACCAGTTGCGGATGCAGGCCGACGACCGTGGAGGTCTTGACCTGATTATAGTTAAAATTGTCAATGACGTTGACTACAGCATTGAAACCGGGCTGCTCGTTTATAACGGAGCTGATGCGGTTACGCAGGGTGACTTCAATGCAGTCCCCGGCGGCGGCCCGCAGCACCAGTGGCTCGATGGGGACATTGGCCTTGAGTTTGGGCGGTACCTGCCCATCCAGGTCGGCGCTCTGCACATAGATGATGGCGGAGCTGTCGTTCAGCGGACCGGTTCCCAGGGCGCCGCTGCGGGCGTTGTAGGTCAGGGTGCCGCCCGGAAGTGAATCCTGGGCGGATATGGCCGATACATCATAACTTCTGACGGTGGCGGATTTTGGACAGACGCCGTTGAAGTCGGCATCATTGCTGACCGTGGCGGCCACTGATCCCACCGGGTTGTTGGGGAGCGGCAGCAGGTTGTTCTGGCGGGTGTTGTAGGAGCGCAGCAGTCCCCAGGCACCGGCCCACAGACCGTCGGCCGAACTGTTCAGTGAATACAGGTAGTCGGCGACCCCGCCCACCTGACCCTTGTCGGCGATGATCCGGGTATCGAAGATGAACTGCTCCGAGATGCCGGCGTGCTGGGAATTGCGGTAACCCGAGTTGGGGGCGCCGAATTCCTGCAGCCATTTGAGTCCGTGGATGGTGGCGTTGTGTGATTCTTCTGTGGCGCCCACCTGGAAACGAACTCGCACCTTGTCGCGGTTATAGGCCTGCAGCAACGGGGTGAAGGGATCGCTCGGCCCCACATTGGCGGTCAGCGGCGGATAGAAGCCGGGCTGCACGTTCAACAGCGGATTGGACCGGGTGATGTTGGAGGCATAGGCGTAGGCCATGTCGCCGGCCGCACCGGCCGACTGGGTGTTTGTCTGGGGATTGCGGACCCGTTCGCCCACCGGTTCGTTGCGGTAGTTGACCAGAAAGGTGCCGTCATCATTGACGGAGATGGCCGTGGGGCAGGGGGGCGCCGTACCGTTGGGGCAGATCTGCGGCTTACGGAAAATGAACGGCAGGCCGACTTCGACCCGCCCGGGTGGGTTGATGGCCTTGGCCGGGTTGGTGCACGGTACCGTGTGGCAGGCCCCGTTCTCATAGGCAATGGCAAAGTCGGCAGCCTGGAACATGAACTCACGGAAACTGTCGGCCGGATTGGCGGTGATGATGTCGGCCCGCCAGCTGGTGGGGCCGCCGTCGAAACGGCCGCCGTAAAACTGGCCGGTCTCCGGGTTGCGCCAGCGTGAACCCTGCGGTTCGGTGATCAGGGTAGCGTACAGGCCGGCCTGCTGGTGGGTGGATGGTCCGAAATGGTCGTGGGTGAAGACATTGCCCAAGGTGCGGTCCTCCCCCTTGTTGTTGAGCAGGTTGTCCACATACCAGCGCTGAATGGTGGTGCGGGCACCGCTGATATCACGGCCGTTGAAGCTGGAACCGAAGTAGGAGTGGGCCTTGGGACTCAGGATGGCCGTACCGCTGGCGGTATCGGTCGGCATGCCGTCAGAATCGGGAGCCCTCAGCCCGCCGGTGGCGTTGATAGCATGGATCCGTTCCCGGACCTCATCCGGGCTCATGGTGCCGTCTTCATAGTTGTAGCCGTTGGCCGAACCGTCTGACGATGTGACATCGAATTTCACCAGATGGATGTGCTGGCCGATGATATCCGTGGGGGTCTTTACCTGGAAGTCATCCTGCTCATAGATACTGGGCGCCAGATTGGTGTGATAGAAGTTGACACATTCGTTGCTGTTGGCGCGCATGAAGAATGGTTCGGGTGGGCGACTGCCGTCCACAGTGGCCTGGGCGTCACCCCACAGGCTCAGAATGCGTGACTGTGGAAAGTGCTGGCCCAGTTTGTTGTGTTTCAGGTCAAACTGGATGACAGCAGCTTTGTAGGTGCGGTTGACCCCGGCCGGGCCGCTGCTGTCGGAGCGGCAGGGGTCGGCAAAGGGTGCACCGGGGGCCGGCGGCATGCCGTTGGTGAGAAACGAGCCCGGTGAACCGTTGGGGAGGAAGGTTGCATGGCTCCGTCGGGCATGAAAGTTCATGCCCGCCCGTTCTGGGCGGGTGCCGGTTTCCGGCAGCTGGTCGGAACGAACCGCCAGCAGCTCCTTGTTGAAGTCCAGCGGTGTAACGGTAGAGTGGGAGGCACCCGGGTCGGCCGGGATTCCGCTTGAGCTGCCCCGCACAATGTGGCGCGGAAGTCCGCCGTCCTCAATGATATCCAACGGTGGCGTGGCCGGACGGTGGCCGGCTTTCATTCCCAGATTGAAGGGGTAGCCGGCGTTCTTGTCCGGCTCGTCATACACGATCTGGCCGCCGCGATAACCGGAGGCGGAATCAGTTGCGATATGTACCTTGCCGGGCATTGGTGCCATGGGGAGCGTCGGAATCGGAATCACGGCCGGTATGAATGTGCCGGCACTGATTTCGCCGTCCGGCAGGGCTCGGCTGCCAGGCTTGGGAATCTGGTGGCACTGAGGACCGTTAGGATCGTTGGGGGGGAGGCAGAGCGGGTCGGCCGGGTCTGGTATCAGCTCCGTACCGGCTTCAAAGACGTCGTGGTTGCGGTAGAGCGCCCACATCCCCTGGGCAAAGTGCGGGTAGAAGTGGCAGTGGAAAATGGCATCCCCCTGCTGCATGTTGCGGTTGCCGCTGCCGTAGACCATCTCGTAGGTATAGGCCGATCCGGGTCCGATCCCCTGGGCATCCAGATAGGTGCTGCCGTCATCATCCGGGGAGAAGAGCCACTGCTGGGCATGCAGGTGGAAGACGTGGAATTCCTTGCCGACGTGCAGATTGCGGATCTTGGCACGGTCGCCGATGTAGGTGTGGAAGACATTGGACGGGTCAGCCGGGTAGAGCGCCTTGGTGGCCTTGGGGCCGGTAATCAGGTTGCCCTGAAGGTCCTTGGCATTGGCCGGAATATCCACCAGCAGCCCCGGGTCGCTGACGGCCCAGGAGGTCAGGAAAAACTCTTCAAACTTGCATTCGGGACAATCCCAGGTCGGGCCTACACCCAGGCGGTTGGCAACGACCTCCGTGCCGACCGCGTTGGAGCCGTAGTTGATCATGAAGGCATCCTTGACGCCGGCCAGGGTGAATTTGAAAGCCGGATCGATGAAAATCGGGAAGGGCTGTACCGCCTCGACCTCATCGTGGAAGATTACGGTAAACTCCCGGAAGGCCTTGTCCCGGTTGGGGTAGGAGGGGTTGCGCTGATAGGTCCCGGCCGGAAAATCTCCATGGCCCGGTCCGGTGATGACGGCATTCAGTTCATTGTGGACAATCCTGTTGTCGCTGTTGGTGATTTTCAGGATCGGCTGCCCGGCAAAACGGTGGCCGGGTGGATAGACCGCCCCGTAATCGATGATCGGGTGTTTGCCATCGGTAGCGGTGCCGGTCGTGGCCAGCAGCAGTTCGGCGTTGGTAACCGTGCTGCGATACCATTCCGCGCCGCTCTTCTGTACATTCAAGGCTCCGAACAGGCCGAATGAACCCTGCCCTTGCACCCCTTCACCGCTGACGGTGTCAGACTGACTGGTGATGTGATAGGTGCCCTCATGCTCACCCCGCACCGTATAGGTCATTGAACCGGATGGTCCCACCAGTCCGGAGGGGGATATGCCCACATTGACACCCTGGTCGGTGATGCTGTTGACCAACGAGACCCCTTTGAACGTCACACCGACGGAGCGGGTGGCCGGCTGCTGGTTGAAACCGTCCACCACCAGCGGCGCGGGGGCCAGCAGGTTCTGGAAATGTACCTGCAGGCAATCCCCTTCGTTAACCCGCAGTGCCAATGGCCGCGGACGCTTGTCGTCGCGCAGTTTGGCCTGTCCGGCTTGCAGGGCCGTGACGCAGGTCACACCCGGCTCCTGGGCGGTCGGGGCCAGCACGGAGCATTCCGGCAGGCCGCTGGCGCTGTCGACCACATCGATGCGCAGGGCAAACATCTGGCCGATGGGGTTGACCGCCCCCAGGCGGTTGAACATGATCTGCTGGTCAATGGCAACCACGTCGGCCTGGACAGTGTTGGAGCAAACGGCCGCCGTGGCCGGCAGGGAGACAAACAGGCCCAGTGCCGAAGCGGCAGCGGTTGTGAGGAACGATCTGATAATTGGAGTCATATGGGTGTCCTTATATTTCATTTAAGACGTTGTTCCTTCTCCCTTTGGGAGAAGGTGGCCGAAGGCCGGATGAGGGTGGTTTTATTGGTTGCTCAGCATCCCTCACCCTGACCCACTCCTTCATGGAGTGGAGTAATTAAGGCACAATTTTCACATTCTCCACCCTGACGCTACCGTTGCGGATCACCAGACTCCCCTGGATGGTGGAGAATCCGGCGGTGTTGGTCGTATATCCACTATCCCAGCCACCTCTCAGCAGCACGTTCTCCGGCCGGTCGAACAGCAGCACTTCCGGAAACGGGAAATGCAGGGACCGGATTTCACTCCCCTCGGCGGCACTTTCATAGGCGCTCTGGATGGCGGGGTGATCCAATGATGTCCCGGCGGTCAGCCGGACCCGGTTGATCAGGTCGAAGGTTGCCAGTACGCTGCGGTGATCGATCATGGTCGTCTGGCAACTGTCAACCCCGCTGCAGTCACCACTGAAAATTCCGCCGGATCTCCAGTCTGCCGGGGTGGCGGTCAGGGTTACGGGCGTTCCGGTCGGGTGAGCCGTCGGGCAGTTACCGGTGGAGCAGCCGTACAGTGGAGTGCCGGCCGGTGCTGATGATACGGAACCGCTACCGCTGCCGGTTATGGTGATTGTCAGGGTAAAGGCCCCGCTGGCGGAGCCGCTCAACGGGACAGTCAACCCGGGATTATCAGGATCGTTGGACAAAATGCTCAGGCTGACGTTCTCCGTTCCGGATGTTTGCGGAGCAAAAAGTACCTCCAGGCTGCAGGAGGTCTCGGGAGGGAGTGCAACAGTGGAGCAAAGGTCGTTGACTATGCTGAAGGGACCATTTGGAACGCTTGCACTGACAATTTCCAAGGGGCCGTGTCCATCGTTGCTGATGGTGATGGTGCGGCTGATGCTCTGCCCGACCAGCAGTGGATCGAAGGCCAAAAGCTCCGGACGCACCTCGATCTCCGGGAGACCGGGCAGCTGCTGGGCGGTCTGCAGGATAGTGCCGTTGGCGCCGACCGCCACGAAGGAGCCGTTGCCAACGGCAATGCCGTACAGGGAACTGTTGACGGAATCAGCTCCGGTGTTGATCACCCATCCGGACCCGGGTTGCGCAACGTTTTTGGACAGGATGAAATCCTCGTTACCAACCGCTACGAACTGACCGTTGAAGTAGGCGATCCCCTGGAAACGCATGTTGAGCACGGTCGGAACCGGCAGGATCTCGGAGCTCCAGTTAACGCCGTTGGAGGAGACGAATGAACGGGGGCCGACTCCGACTTCTGTGGTCAGGCCGACGGCGCGGAAGGTGCCGTTGCCGTAGGCGATGGAGGTCAGGTCATAGCCGTTGATGACCGTGTCGGCACCCCGGTCGATCCAGTCGACGCCATTACTGGAGGTTACCAGAGATCCCAGTTCCCCCACGGCAACATAGGTTGTGCCGCTGTAGGAGATACCGTTCAGCGGGGTGCCGTTCTGGGTGATGATCTGTGAAAACGTCCAGGTGACGCCGTTGGTGGAGGTCAGCAGGGCCGCACCTTCAGGCTTGCCGTTGCCGGGCGGGTTGTAATCCCCCACAGCAATGAAGCGGCCGTTGGCAAAGGTGACGGCGTTAAGCCCCAGGAAACTGCCGGATGAACGGCTGGTCCAGGTGGTGCCGTTGGTGGAGGTCAGAATCGTAGCAGTGGCAGTGGGATTGGCCGAGTTGAAGGCACTTTCGCCGACCGCCACGAAGATGCCGTTGCCGTAGGTGGCCGCCGTCAGATTTTGTGAACCGGCCGGGATGCTGCGGGCATTCCAGGTCAGGCCGTTGTCCAGCGATGAGACAATCGAGGCGCTGGCCGGGGCATCAATGACTGCCGGATCGCCACCCACAGCCACAAAGGTGGCGTTGCCGCGGGCCACGCCCCGCAGGGAGGTACTGCTGACGCTGACAAGCCGGTTGGTCCAGCTGAAACTGTCGGAAGAGGTCAGCAGTGTACCGAATTCCCCAGCCGCCAGGATCTGAGGTTCTGCCGAGGCTGTCGTGCCGACAACAACCGAATGCAACACGGCGCCTGAGCCGTTGTTTGCCAACCCCGAAATTTGGCTGCTCCAGTTGGCACCCAGGTTTTCCGAGGTGATGATAGCCCCGTCGGTTCCCACCGCCGCAAAGATGTTCTGACCCTCCGCCAGTGTTCCATATGCCACGCCTTTCAGGTCGTCAAAGATATCCAGCGTGATGACCGGGTTCCAGGTTGTACCGTTGTCGTAGGAGGTTGTGATCTGGGCAAATTCACCCACGGCCACAAAGCTGTTGCTGCCGAAGGTAATGCTGTTGATGGTGCTGCCCCGGCCGTTCAGGTCGTCGGGAACCCGGCGCCAGCTGTTGCCGTTATCGGTCGAGGTCAGGATTACGCCGCCGCTGCCGACGGCCACCACGGTTCCGTTGCCGGCGGCCACGTCACGCAGGTCCAGGGTTTCATTGATGGCCAGCAGCTGGCTGTGATCGCTCCAGACGGCACCATCGGGGGAGGTGAGGATCGTCATTTTCGGTACGTAGGGGAAGTTTTCGCTGATCTGGCTGTTGCCGACCGCCACAAAGACGGAGCCGTTGTAGGTGATGCCCCTGAGGGTGCTGGCGCTGCCGGAGCTGATCTCGCTCCAGCTGGCGTAGCCATCGGCCGCCTTGGTTGATGAGCGCAGGATCCGGCCGCCGTTGCCGACCGCCACGAACCGCCCGGCGCCGTAGGCGACACTGTTCAGGTTCATGGTGCCGCTTTGCCGTACACTCCAGTTGACACCATCGGAAGAGGTCATAATGACGCCGAAATCTCCCACAGCGGCATAACTGCCGTTGCCGTCTGTTTCAACGTGGCGCGTTGCCAGCCCCTGGGGCAGTGGATTGCGCCAGTTCCAGCTGCGGACCGAGCTGGTTTCAAAGGTGGCGGCTATGCTCGAACCGGTGGCCCTGACATTGAAGAAGGTGAAGCTGGAAACCGGCCCCAGGTGGCTGGTCTGCGCCGTGTAGGTCCCCAGTCCGTTCCCGTCCAGGTCAAGATCCTCCAGCATCTCTGTTACGATCACATCGGCGATGACATAGCCGAAGTCGGGGGTGATGAAAAAGGTCTTGTTGTCGCCGCTGTTGATTGTGACGAGATTGTCAGGGCTGATGGTGCCCCCCTGGCCGGCCGTGCCTGCCACCGTTACGGTTATGCCGGCAACGAAATCGGCCCTGATCGTATGGGGGGCGTTGACGTTATTGAAGGTATAGCTGCCGAGCGCACCCTGGGAGATGCCATCCACCACCACATCCTGCAGTCGGAAGCCTGTGTCGGGGGTGAATATGAAGGTCTGGCCGGCGTCGGGTGCGATCGGTATCTGTCCGGCTGGCGTGATGGTGCCACCGGTCGAGGCAGAGGCATTGATAGTGTACGGAAGCACGGCGACCGCCCCTGCTGTTACCGTTGTGGAGGGTGCCAGTGGGTCGTTGCTGCTGACCGTCAGGGTGGCCGACTTGCCCCCCACCGGGAGGGCCGGGTTGAAGGTGACGGTGATGAAGCAGCTGGCAGCCGGTGCCAGGGTGCCGCAGGAGAGTGGCGCAACACCGAAGGCGGCCGGATCGCTGCTGGAAATGGTTGCCTGCAGTGGAGCAGTACCGCTGTTGGTGATTGTCACAGTTCTGGTGACCGGTGCGCCGCCGATGACCCCGTTTCCGAAGCTGAGCGAGAGCGGGGCAACCGTGCTGCGGGGCTCAGCCAGCCTGGTGGGAATCTGAACCTGCGTCAGGGCTCCCAGTCCACCCTGTCCCGAACTGTTGGAACCGCTGCTCCAGAGTGTGCCGTCATTTCTCAGGAGTACGGAATGCAGTCCGCCGCCACCGGCCGATGACCAGACATTGGCCGCCCCTGCCGGGGATGATGAGGAGATCTGTTGCGGCGCAATCGCAACGGCGGTGCTGTTGATTCCCAGCTGTCCGTTGTCATTGCGTCCCCAACTCCAGAGTGTGCCGTTGGAAAGCAGTGCCAGGGTGTGGGAAAGGCCGCTGAAGATTGATATGACCGGGGCCGGCAGATTGACCCTGATCGGTGTGAAACTGGCGATTCCACTGTTGTTGCCAAGCTGGTTGAAGTTGTTGGCTCCCCAGACCCAGAGCGACCCGTCGGCCTGCAGTCCCACTGAATAGCTGAGTCCGGCGCTGATTTTCCGCCAGCTGCTGTTGAAGGCCGGAGCGGCCCCGGCGGGCGGAGGATCGAAAATCACTGCCCGTGGGGTGAAGAAGAATGTTCCGCTGGCGGTATTGATCCCGGCTTCGCCACTGAAATTGCTGCCCCAGCTCCAGAGCGTCCCGTCGGCCTGCAGTGCCAGGGTGTGGGTACCTCCGGCCGCCGCAGTCACCCAGCCGTTATTAAAGCCGGCCGGCACTCCACTGGAGACGGATACCCGCCCGGGAGTGTTGGTGGTGCTGATTGTAAACGGGTCGAACATGCCCAGCTGTCCGCTGGTGTTGTCTCCCCAGCTCCAGAGGGAACCGTCGGCCTTGAGGGCGACGGTGTGGCCGGTACCGGCTGAAACGGCCATCCAGTCATTGTCGGACAGCTGCGGGTCCACAAGGGCGCTTATCAGAATATTCTGGGGAACTGTTGCCGTGGCGGTTGCGGTGCCGTTGCCCAGCTGTCCGGTGGCATCACTTCCCCATGCCCAGAGGGTGCCGTCTGCAGCCAGAGCGACGGCATGGTTGGTGCCACCAGTAACGGAGCGCCAGACAGATGAACTCGCCACCTGGGTCGGGACGGAACTGTCCAGCAACGACCCAATCCCCAATTGACCGGAGGCGTTGCTCCCCCAGCTCCAGAGTGTGCCGTTGGAGCGGATGGCGGCAGTGAACAGGCGTCCCGGTTCGGTGCTGATCCAGCTGTAGGAATTGCTCTGGGCTGCAACGGCCAGCAGGGATGACGGGGTGGCGCCATTGCCAAACTGCCCCAGGGCGTTATCGCCCCAGGCATACAATTGCCCGTTGGCCTTGAGCGCCAGGGAGTGCAATTCTCCGGCGGCTATGGCCACGATGTCAGATGCAACGGCGGCCGGAGCGGTGATCCGGGTTGGAACGTTGCGGATGGCCGTGTTGCCATTTCCCAGCTGGCCGTTGCTGTTAAGGCCCCAGGTCCACAGGGTCCCATCACGTTTCAGCGCCAGTGTGTGCAGCATGCCGGCTGAGAGCCCTACCCAGTGGTTGTCACTTCCGGTCCCGGCAATCTGTGCCGGAGTCGTCACGTTCGCTCCGGGCAGTGCCGATCCGTTGCCGAGCTGGCCCTGGTCGTTGGCACCCCAGGTCCAGAGCGAACCATCGGACCGGATGGCGGCCGAATGGGTTTCACCCGCTGCAATGCTGACCCAGCCGGAGTCCGATCCGATTTTTACGAGGCCGGTACGATCAAGCAGGCTGCCGTTCCCCAGTTGCCCGAACAGGTTGAAGCCGGTGGCCCACAAGCTGCCGTCGGCCTGCAGGGCCAGGGTATGTTCGCCGCTGGCGGCAATTGCTGTAAAGAAGCCGTTGGATGGATTTCCCTGCGGATCTTGGGGGGCCGGGAGTTTGAACGGTTCGGCCCGTGACGTGAGGCTGCCGTCACCCAACTGGCCAAGTGAGTTGTCTCCCCAGACCCACAGGCTGCCGTCCCCCTGCAGGGCATATGATGAAAATCCTGCGGCCACGACCGTTACCCAGTTCGAGGAGGTACCGATCTGTACCGGGGACAATCGGCCGGCGGCAAACGTTTCATTGGGTGGTGTGCCGATGGCGGGAAGTCCAAGCTGTCCGAAGCTGTTGGAACCCCAGCTCCACAGAGTTCCGTCGGTTTTGACCGCCAGGGTGTGGCCTGCTCCGGTGGACACGGAACGCCATCCGCCGCCGATCTGCACCGGTGTTGAACGGTTAAGTACGCTACCGTCTCCCAGCTGTCCATCCTGGTTGGCACCGGAACCCCACAGAGTCCCGTCGGATTTCAGAAAGAGCGTGTGATCGGCCCCTGCGACGACCTGGGCCGGTACCGCCCAGCAGGTCGTGGCCACCGGTACTACCAGCAGAAATGCCGGCAGGAGAACCCACAGGATGCTTTTCAACGATTTCATTCTCTGCATATGACAACCTTTCGCCGGTATATCCATCTGTCGTGGCGGTGAGATGCGTTCGTGTCGTCCGGTCCCGGCCGCAGACCCTGACTGCTGAAATGCCGACATAATCCGGGATTTTAGTATGGACTACATCAACAAGCATGCCATTCATGTGATTGCGGCAAATATGCTGTAACTGACCGTAATGATTGTTGTAAATAGGGGGAGCATATTGGAGGATGGGTGCCAAATATTTGGTTTCCGGAGTGTGCCTGCTTTCAGCCGGGGTGGTGTAAGCGTGTGTACTTTTTGTATCGGAATTAATTGCCACCGGGATTCTTCGACGGATAACCGTAGTTATCGGCACCCCTGCCAAAAAATATGCAGCCGGAATGGGTGTTTTTATAATTTTCAGCAATAACATCGGTGCTTTACGGTTTTTTTTGCCGTAATGCTGTCGTGATTTTTGCGTTCATTAAAGCTGGTCGAATTGTTTGTTTGTAAGCGCAACATGCCGAAATATAAGAATAAAACGCAGGTGTGCCGACTTGGCACGTGATGTGTACTGATACAGCCCAAAAGGTTGTGCGGATTACGAAAGCAGCCTGATTCGATTATATGCCGGAATTTATACATAGCAGGATGAGAGGAGCGACACTACCATGATGAATCGACGGGATTTTCTCAAGTTGAGTGGAACCGGTCTGGCCACGCTGGTGATGAGCAGGGCGCTGCCGGGGATGGGGGTTGTGAATGCCTTTGCAGCCGACCAGCAGTTGGAGGTATTCATTACCGACGCGGTCAAGGAGATGGTGACTCACAACGAGATCAACGATGCCACCAGCTATTTCTGGATCTACCGTATGAAGGCCAATGGCGAGGATGTCCCTCCCGATTGTCCCGGCCCCACTATTGTGGCCCTCAAGGGTGATACCATCTTCATCAAGGTCAAAAACGAGCTGGATGAACCCCACTCATTCTATATTCCCGGCATGTTTGACAGCGGCCCGATCGCACCGGGCGATACCTACGAAGGAACCTTGACGGCCTCGGTTACCGGTGCCCACCTGTACTATGACAACCTGAACGAACCGGTCAATCGGGTCATGGGACTGCATGGAGCCCTGGTGGTGCGCCCCACCAGCGGCATCGGACAGCACAACATCACCCCGTATGACGAGCCCACAGTACATGTGCAAGAGCTTTATAACGATTTCGGCAGCACGACCCATTTTCCGGGGCTGGCCTGGCACGAGGGTGACCCGACAACCTTGACGCCTCCCTACCGGCAGTACGTCTGGCTGACCCATCAGGTCAGTCCGAAGTTGTTTGCCGAGGTTGGCAGCCTGCCGGCAGGGGAGCTCTATAATCCGCAACTTTTCCAGCAGAAATTTCTGAGAAGCCCTTTCGATATGACCCGGGCCTCCTCCTATAACCCGGAATTTTTTACCATCAATGGTCAATCGGGCTTTTTTGCACATTCCAGCCCCCAGATTACCCTGGTCGGCCGGGTCGGTGAACCGGTGGTGGTCCATATTCTCAATGCCGGCCTGTGGACACATTCCATGCACCTGCACGCCAACCATTTCTTTGTTACCAGTGTCAACGGGGTTCCTTCCGACAATCCGCTGTGGGTTGATGTCTACGGCATCCACCCCATGGACCGGGTCGACTACACGATCCCCTTCATGCGCCCGCCCAGCGTTCCCAACAGCAGGGGCATCGGTGTGCCCGACCCGCCTTTGAACCGCTCCAACGGGACCCCCTGCTATCCGCCCCTGCAGGAGTTCAATGTGCATATGCCGGAGGTCGGCACCATGTTCTGGAGCGAAAATGCAAATCCGGCCATCGATCCGCCAACCGTCGATATCGGACAGCGCATGTCACCCATGTGCTATCCCATGCATGACCATACCGAACCGAGCCAGACCGCCCAGGGGGGCAACTATAACTGCGGCCTGATTGCCGGAATAACCTTCATCGGTGATCGCACCATCCCCGGGCATATGGACTTTCCCATGGATGCCGATTTTGCCATGATGTTCCGCAATATCCGCGGCATCAGCGGTACCAACGGAGAGCGCGCCACTTATCCGGCCGCCGGCCTGCCGCCGGCATGATGACCGGCGAAAGATGCGGTAACTATATCGATCCAGAAGGAGTCACATATGTCAGTCAATACCCCTGAATTCTCAATTGCACGCTGGTCAGTCGTCGGTATGGAAGGTATGTGGGCAAAGATGTTTGATCCGCCCAAGGATAATCCCGCTACCCCGGATCGGCTGACTCCGACCAATCCGGTGCCCGAGGTTCTGGCCGCCGCCGGAATCCAGCGCGCCCCCGATGTCGCCCACACGGTTGTGGTCAATCTGATGCACGGTGTCAATATTGAAACCTGGGATAATCGGGATAGACCCCTGGAATTTTTTCTTTTCGACAATCCGGATATCAACCTGATCGGCAATGTGGACCCGAAGGATGCCTTTCCCAGTCCCACGATGCGGATACCACGCGGGGTTGTGTTCCACTGCACGACCTCCGGCGGCGGACCGGCACCCCACACAATCCACTGGCACGGTCTGGAGCCGACCCCCATGAATGATGGTGTGGGACACTGCTCCATGGAGATCGGCAGTTATACCTATCAATGGCAGCCGCAATATATCGGCACCTATTTTGCCCATTGCCACCGTAACACCGTTCAACACTTTGAGTTTGGGCTCTATTTCCTGTTGTTGGTCGAACCGCCTGACGCCTATTTTGCAACTCAGGTGCTGGGCAACAGCATTCCCATCGGCCATTGCCGTGACGGAAAGAGGAGGATTGCCGCCAACCTGACCAGTTTTTTGCAATTTCCGGATTTTAATGCCAACCACCTCTACACCCCCGACCCATGGGAAGGCGCAGTCGCCCTTAAATTCCCGACCGACCCCCATGCCAGTACGGTTGCCTACGATGTTGAGGCGCTGTGGGTGCCGGACGATCGCGACTCCGCCTGGAGCGATTCCGGCAATAATGCCAAGCAGACCTATCCCAAGCACGGGCTGCGCCCCGGGTTCGACGATATGTTCCAGGGGCACGAAGGGATCGCCGCTGCTCCCACGGATTTCTTTGCTTTCAACGACTTCAACGCCGATTACTGGTTCATAACCGGTGTCGCGGTACCGGCTGCCAAAGGGGGCACGGCATCAATTCCCGCCAATGTGGTCGTACCTGCAAGTCTGAACAGCGGCGTGGTCGGATCCCAGGTCTCGGTAAACGCGCTGACCGGCCAGACGGTGCTGGTACGTTGTCTGAATGCCGCCTACAACAGCATCGAGGTCACCTTCCCGGTGGATGTGGTCATCATAGCCTGGGACGGCCGTGCTCTGGGGGTTGCACCATATGCCTATAACCATGCCTATCTGGTACCGGCCTTTACCCCGATCAAGCAGACCACGGCCCGGCGTTTCGACGCGCTGATCAGGGAAACAACGCCGATCGATTCCCATGCCACGGTGAAATTCATCAACAACCGTGGTCAGGTACCCGGTACTCCCGATGATGTGGTCTGTACCGCCAGGATCCCCATCAAGATTTCTGTCAATCCCCAGACAGCTGCCTACACGCTGTCCGGTTCGATAGCTTCCGTGCTTGATGTGAAGGCTGACGGGGTGTCCGTGAATGTTGAACCGAACGACCGTGGCGGGAGTGCTGCCGAGACGGTTGTGACTGACTCGAATGGTAATTTCTCGCTGGCTGGTCTGGTAAACGGCAGCTATAAGGTCACACCGTCCAGGAGCGGTCTGGCCTTTACCCCAAAGGTCTCAACCATTGTCATCGACAACGCCAATCAGTCGATAGATTTTACGGTTGATCCCGAGCTTCGCATCAATGATGTCGCTACCAATCTGCTGACCCTGCAGGCTGCCTATGATGCGGCCGGTTCCGGGGATGTGATCAAGGTTATGGCCGGAACGCTGATCGGCGACCTGCTGGCCAATCAGGACAAGAATGTCCTCATCAGGGGTGGTTACAAAGAAGATTTTTCCTCCCAGGAGGATGTAACAATTGTGGTCGGCAGTGTGGCAATTAATGCGGGGTCTGTTAAAATGCATGGAGTAAAACTTCAGTAGTGTAGCCATGCAAAAAGTTTAAACCATCTGAAACAGGAGTCTGTTCATGAAAGTGTTGTACGTGCTGATAGCTGTGCTGCTGGGCCTGCCGGTTTTTTCGGCAGCGGAGCCGGTCACTCCCGGAAAAGGCGGTTCACGGCCAACCGCATCGAAGCCGGCTGTCGGCACTCTGACCCGTCCGACGGTGAAAGGTCTGTTTGTGGTGGAGCCTTCACTGTCTGGCAGTGATCTGCAGATCGGCGCCAACACGGTTGAATTCAGGATTCGTGACAAATCCGGCAAGCCCGTGGAGGGGGCCAGGGTGGCCGTTACCCCCTGGATGACCGACATGGGCTCGGGGGTTTGGGAAAAACCGCAGGTGGTTGAAAAGGGAGCCGGCACGTACCGTGCGGAGAATATCTCCATTATTCGTGGTGGCCGCTGGGAATTGAAAGTAGCCATCAAACACAGGTCCCAGGAAGACCGGGTGGTCTTTACCTATCAGGTGGCCGGCAAGGAGCAGCAGCCGGCCCCCAGACAGGTGAAATCCAAGGGTACCTATGCCCGCTCAGTCAAGCACTATACCGTCCCGGCGGTGACGCTTCTTAACCAGGATGGCAAGCGGGTCAATATCAAGTCCCTGGTTGATTCCGGCAAGCCGGTAATTGTCAATTTTATCTACACCACCTGCACCACCATCTGCCCGGTCCTGTCGGCCAGTTTTACCAATCTGCGCAAAGAGCTGGGCGCTGATGTCGACAAATACCAGTTCATCTCGATCTCTATCGACCCGGAGCATGACCGGCCGGAACAGATGAAGAAATATCTGTCACGCTTCACCAACCAGAAGGGGTGGGATTTTCTCACCGGAAGCCGGGAGGATATCAGCCGGGTGCTGAAGGCCTTTGACGCCGTTGTGGCGGATAAAATGTCTCACGAACCGCTTTATCTGCTGCGGGGGAAGCATTCCGACGAGTGGGTCCGCATCAAGGGTTTGACCTGGTCAACTGATCTGCTGAACGAGCTGAAAGGTCTGGAGCGGACATGAAACATCTCTCGGCTGTCTGTTGTGCTAACTTTTTCCGACCTGTCATTCTCGCGTTGATGCTGGCCGTCTTCGCTTCGCTGACCGCCTACGCGCAGGAGACCGTGGCCGGTTATCCGCGTGAGCAGGCCCTCAAACTTGGCGAGGCCATGTACCAAAAGGGGATGCTCCCTTCCGGGGCGCCCTTGAAAGCGATCGTGCAGGGTGATATCGAGCTTTCCGGTGAGATGACTACCTGCGCGAACTGCCATCTGAAAAGTGGTCTCGGCTCTATTGAGGGGGGTGTTCTCACGCCGCCGACTAACGGCATTAAACTGTATGCCCCGCTGTCAACTTCCAATGATATCCCCGGCGCTTTGATGAAACGCAACGCCTTCAAGACCCCCCGGCCGGCATATACGGACACCTCTCTGGCGGATGCCTTGATCAACGGAGTGGGACCTGCCGGAAACCGGCTCAGCGAAACCATGCCGCGCTATATTATGGACGGGAATGCTGCCGATCTTCTGATCTTTTATCTCAAGCAGCTCACCTCCGATATTTCTCCGGGAGTGACCGCTGACGAGATCAGCTTCGCCACTATTGTGAGCAGAGAGACTCCCGCCAGTGACAGGAATTCCCTGCTGCTGCCGCTGAAGGCATATATTCAGGATGAATGGAATGGTCGTTTGAAAGAGCAGTCCAGGCAGTCCCAGGCCAGCGGCAGAACGGCGCAGCACCCAACCCGCAGGATCACGCTTCAGGTCTGGGAACTGGAGGGGCCACCGGATACCTGGGGGCGGCAGCTGGAGTCGTTTTACCATGAAAAACCGGTCTTCGCCATTCTGGGCGGGGTGGTGAACGGCGCCTGGACACCGATACACCGTTTCTGCGAACTGCACAAACTCCCCTGTCTGTTTCCCACGACCGATCTGCCGGTGGTATCGGAAAGCGACTGGTATACGCTGTACTTTTCAAAAGGATATTATCAGGAAGGTGAGACTGCCGCCAAGTACCTGTCCCGAGTGCTGGAACTCCCCCCGGGAAGAAAAATCGTTCAGATTTACCGGAATGCTCCCGAGGGTAACGCCCTGGCCCAGGGTTTTTCCGAGGCGTGGAGCCGACTGGGTAATTCCACACTGAAAAACGTCATTGTGCCGGCTTCGCAGAAGGGTGGCAAGCCGTTCTGGAAGAGTATTGCCAGAAAGTATCCGAATGCGGTTTTCATCTCCTGGCTGGGGCCGGAAGATCTGAAAGGGATCGAGGCCCTGGCCTCCGGAAGCAACGGGCGGCCGCTTAATGTTGTCTCCGCGACCCTGCTGGCCGGGGCATTTTCGACTCTGCCCGATACGGTTCGCACCTTTACCTTCATGACCTATCCCACACGATTGCCGGGGGATGAGGTCTATGCCCAGTCGCTGGTTACCGGTTGGAGCCGCTATAAGAACATTCCCGTGACCAGTCCGAAGATAGCGGCGAATACCTTTTCTATTACCAATCTGCTTTCACGGGTTCTGGCCGAGATGGGCAACGACACCTATCGGGATTTCTTTCTGGATATCTGGGATGGCGGCAAGGACGAAAACAACGCTTCGGCCCTCTATCCGGTCCTCAGTTTCGGACCTGGTCAGCGATATGCTTCAAAGGGGTGTTACATGGTGACACTGACGGCCGGCCAGAATCCCAAAATCGTCCGCCAGAGCGACTGGATTGTGTATTGAGCGGGATGAGGGATTAGGACAATGACGCTAAGGGTTGCAGGAGTGGTGATATGCATGCTTCTGCATGCTGTTTCCTGCGGGGCGGTTACAACAGCTGCCGCCGTGGATATCCATAATAATTCGCAACGATCCATTGAAAGGGTCCCGGATGTCTTCCGTGAAACTGTTCGCCAGGGAATCCGGGTGGTACTGGATGTCGTTCCGGTCACTCCCGACGGTGCCCGGCAGACAAATGTTTATGAAGGTGAGCTGGCCTCCATCCGTCTGACCCTCAGCGATGCCGCCAGTGGAGTGCCGGTGACCGCCATGACCCCCAAAGCCTGGATTGATCTGCAGAAGCAGTTCAAGGGTGCTAGGGACGGTGCGCCGGCCATCAGCTGCTCCGACAAGGTGCGCGGTTATCTGCAGGGTACCCTCAGTTTTCGTCCCGATGTTGACCTGAACAGTTACTATATCCTCTCGCTCAATAACGACGCCACCATCGGAGTTATTGATCCCATCAGGGGCGTGGCCGGCTATTCGCAGCTGCTGACCATGATTCCCCTGAACCGGCCTGGCGAGGACTGGACTCTCAGTCCTGACGAGAAGCTCCTGTATGTGAGTATGCCCAAGGCCGGGCAGCTGGCCGTTATTGATACGGAAAGCTTCAAGGTGCTCAAAAATATCGATGCGGGCAGTGTTCCCTTTCGAATCGCCTTTCAACCGGACGGAAAGTATCTGTGGGTAGGGAATAATGCCGACGGTTCGCCCGGCGGTGTCACCGTGCTGGATGCTAAAAACGGCACGGTGGCCGCCTGGCTGCCTACCGGTGCCGGCCACCATGAACTGGCCTTCAGCGACGACAGCTCCCATGCCTTTGTCAGCAACCGTGACAGTGGCACCGTGACGGTCATCGATGTGCAGCGCCTGAAGAAGGTCAGGGAGATCGCCACCGGTGTCCGGCCGGTCAGTATGGCTTATTCCCGGCTCAGCAAGGCACTTTATGTGGCTCACGAGGGGGATGGTCGCGTTGCGGTCATTGACGGCGTTTCTCTGGATCTGCAGCCGCCCATTCAGTTGGAACCCGGCCTCAAGGCGTTGCGGTTTGCCCCGGGCGAACGCTGGGGGTTTGTTGTCAATGCCCGCACCCGTCAGCTGGCGGTGTTTGATGTCTCCGGTAACAGTATTGTCCATAGTGCCCAGGTGGGCAATGAACCGGAACATATCGCCTTCAGCAAAGAATTTGCCTACATTCGCTCCAAGAAAACCGCTGAGGTAACCCTGATTACCCTTGCCAATCTGGGTAAGGGGGACGCCCTGACTCCTCTGCGCATTTCAGGGGGAGCTGCCGCGCCGAGCGAGTCCACTATTCAACCCTCCCCGGCCGATAGCATCGTGGTGACACCCGAAGGGAATGCGGTACTGATTGCCAGTCCGGCCGATGGTACGATCGTGTACTACATGGAGGGGATGGGGGTGCCGGCCGGAAATTTCCGCACCTACGGGCGTGTGCCGCGGGCAGTGAGTATAGTTAATCGCCAGATGCGGGAAACCTCTCCGGGGGTTTACTCTACCACGTTCAGGGTGCCGGCTACCGGTCGT
This sequence comes from uncultured Geobacteraceae bacterium, assembly GCA_942493195.1. Lineage (GTDB taxonomy): Bacteria > Desulfobacterota > Desulfuromonadia > Geobacterales > Pseudopelobacteraceae > CAIPTY01. Next base: position 1,301,499 of record OW818669.1, read on the forward strand.
TACGATGTGGCGTTCCTGCTGGACTCACCCCGGTTGGTACACTGCTTCCAGTTTGAGGCAGCTGCCAATCCGGTTGTGTCGAGCCTGAAGGCCGCCCGGCCGGTGGAGATCGAACTGCTTGAGAAGGGGCAGACACTTCTCAAGGGAGAAGCGACTGTCCTTCGTTTTCGGCTGAAGGATTCCGCCAGCGGTGCACCGGTTCCGGCGGTACCCGACCTGTCAGTGCTGGCCAGCCATAACCCCACCGGTGACTGGCGCCAGAGCTTCCTGGCTGTTCCGGCGGGGGAGGGGCACTATGAGCTGACCTTCCGACCGCCTCGTACCGGACGATATACGCTCTATTTTACGATTCCATCGCTGCAGGTGAAAATTAACCAGTTGCAGCCGTTGGATCTGCACGTTCGTTAACGGCGGGAGAGAGAATCCCATGAGCTGCCCGATCACCACATACGTACGAATCCTGGCCGGCGTTGTTGCGCTGCTCGTACTACTGGCCGGACGCTCCCAGGCGGCTGTTCAGATCACGCTCTCGCCGGCGGGAGACTCCGCCTTTATCCTGCAGGGGGGCGGGCTCCAGGGGATTGCGGTTCTGGATCTTGAGATCGGCTACGATCCGGCGCTCATGACATCTCCACAGGCCGAACGGGGCGGGCTGATCCCCACCGATGCAATCTTCAACTTCAATCCCTCAACACCCGGGCAGATCCGCCTGTTTATCCGCATGGGGTCGCGGGCCGTTTCAGGCTCCGGAACGCTGGCCACACTCCGCTTTTCCCGGCTTACTGAAACAACCCCTGCTTCCATCCGCTCCCTGACGGCCAATCTAGTGTCGGTCAAGGCTACTCCTGTGCTCGCGTCGGTGCAGATTTTCTCCCGAGCGGCTGTTGTTGAAAGCCCACCGGAGTCAGCCCCGTCCGCGACCGTGGCTGCCCCCATCCCCCCCACACAGAATTCCGATGAGTTGGAAAACAGGACCGTTGCCGTTCGAAACAGTGCGAAAGGCGTTGTATCAGGTGGTGAAGTCGCAGTCGCCGGTTCGATCTCAGTGCCCGGTACTCAAGCGGATAAAGAACCTGAACGTCAGGAAAAACGGGAAGTTTCAGTTGCGGCTAAAACGGATGTGGAGCCGCCGGCCAGCGAGGTGGGCACCCTGTCGGAATCCGGTACCGAATCTGCCGGCGCATCTCCGGCAAAAGCTGTACAACCTCCACAGATAACGGTCTACCGTGCTGTCTCGGAACGCTTCAAGGATTTTGTCGGCCCCTGGACGGCCGATGGCATCACGGGGCTTTTTCAGCCTGAAGCGGGGCAGTTGGTCCGCCAGGAGCCGGTGGTGGCGTTCTCCGACGGAGTGGCTGCGGTCACCCTGCGGGTAACTCTGCCGGCGAGCGTGCGGGAAATGCCCCGCTTTTCCCTGCGGAACGCCACCCTGTTGACCCTGGAGCAATCCGATGACGGTGTCTGGTCAATCGGGGTCAAACCACACAAGGGTAGCATTGATGCCAGCATCACGGTTCTGTCCGACGGCAGCGAACTGCACTATCCCCTGGTGGTGGTGCCGTTGCTTGATCCGGCAGCGCTATCACGGAACGGCATTCCAACCGTGTCGCTGGCAGACATTTTCTCTCGGAGGAAAGCCGGATCCTCATCCGCTATGGACCTGAACGGGGATGGTCGAAAGGACTATCTTGACGATTTCATTCTGAGCGCCCATTATTTCATCTTTCGACAGCAACAGTCCGAAGCGGTCAGGTAGCAGTTACCGGCTTGCGACGGAATCAGTAAGGGACTGAACCTATGAAAGCATTTGTCTGCCTGGCCCTGATCTGCCTGGCTCTGGCTGCAGTACCGTCGGCGGCCCTGGCGGCGCCGTCCGATAAACAATCCGCCGTGCGTGTTCAACTCCATGACCTGCCGCTGATCAATCAGGATGGTCGCCCGCTGCGCTTCAAAAGCGATGTGATCGGTGACCGTTTGATTGCCATTACCTTCACCTATACGACCTGCACCACTATCTGTCCGATTCTCGACTCCATCTTTGTGAAGCTTCAGGACAAGCTTGGGGAGCGCCTCAATCGCGAAGTTTTCCTGGTAACTCTCAGTATCGATCCGGTCAATGACATCCCGCCGCGGCTCAAATCATATGCCACCAAGCTTAAGGCCAAGCCGGGCTGGAGTTTCATGACCGGCAGCAAGGTCAACGTGGACAAGGTGCTGGTCGGACTGGACATGTACAGCTCTGATATCCTCAATCACCCCCCCTCCATCCTGATCGGGGATGGCAGGTCAGGCGTCTGGAAACGCTATTACGGATTTCCTTCGTCTGACAAGCTCCTGAGCGGTTTGAACGAGTTGTCGGCGGCGCGGGGCAGAAAATGATCCGGCGAAGCGGTTGGCGGGCCCTGATTGCTCTGCTGCTCTGTCTGCTGGCATCTCCCAGTTTCGCCGCTTCGGGGACGGAACCGGCCAGGCTGCCGGGGGCGCAGGAGAGTGATGCCGCAAAAAAATCATATTTTACCGATCTGAAGGTTATGACGAACGAAGGGCAGGAGCTGCGCTTTTATTCGGACCTGCTCAAGGACAAAACGGTGCTGATCAGTTTCTATTATCTGGATTGCGGCACGGTTTGCCCGCTGCAGAACAAGATCCTGGCCGAGTTGCAGAATCTGCTGGGGGACCGTCTCGGCCGGGACATTCTGCTTCTCTCCCTTACGGTTGATCCGGCCCGTGATAACCCCAAACTGGTGGCAGCCTATGGCCGGGCCTGGAACGCCAAGTCCGGCCGATATTTTCTGACCGGTTCCAAGCTGAACGTCGACTGGATCAACTACAAGCTGGGCGGCTATGTCGAGGACCCCAAAACCCACAAGACCACCTATCTGCTGGGGAACGTGCGTAGCGGGCACTGGTTGACCGTGCGGCCTGACACCAAGGCCAGGACCCTGGCCGACAATCTTCTGAAGCTGGCGGATGAGAACAATGCCCGCCGCTGACTGGAAGAATGCACGCAATCTTCTCCGGATCTGGCTGATTGTCATGGCTGTCGTTTCAACAGTTTCCGTGTGGCCGGCCGACGCCGGTTCACTGACTCAACAGGAATTGCGCGGTAGGCAGTTGTATGCGACCGGAATCAGTCCTTCGGGCAGGCCGGTTGTGGCCTATTTCGGCAAGGATCTTCTTGAGGTGCCGGGTGAATCGGCCACTTGCGACAGCTGCCATGGATATGACGGGACGGGGCGTCGGGAGAGCGGGGTGATCCCTTCGAATATTACCTGGCGGCACCTGATGAAAAGCTACGGGCATATTCACCCCGATGGTCTGGAGCACGGGCCATTTACGGAGAAGAACCTGAAAAGCTATATGGAGGACGGTCGCTATCCCGGCGGTCGGCAGGGTGATCCCTCCATGCCGGTGTACGAGATGGCCGCACAGGATCTGGACGATCTGGTCGCCTATCTGAAAAAACTGGACAGCACACGTGATCCCGGAGTTACAGAGACCCATATCAGGATCGGAACGCTGTTGCCGGATTCCGGTCCCTTGGCGGAGGTCGGCGAAATCATGCGGCGGACGATCGCAGCCTATTTTGACGACATCAACCTCCGGGGCGGCATATACGGGCGCAGGCTGCAGCTGGTGAGCGCACCATTCAGAGGTGACGGCAGTCTCCCTTTGTTCCCGCCAGAAGCCGGATCAGACTCCGGTGCTTTTGCGCTGCTCAATACGGTGACGCCCGGTCTGGAAAAGGAATTATGGACTCTGGCGGAACAGCAGCGGGTACCGCTGGTGGCACCCTATGCTCCCCTGGCGCTGGACGATCAATTGTTACATCGTTATCGATTTTCCGCACCGGGAGGTCTGCGGGAGCAGATCCTGGCGCTGGCCCGCCATGCGGCCCGCAAGACTCCGCCGGGGCCGCCCCGCATCTTTGTTCTGTACCCGCAGCGCGAAGGCATGGCTGATATGGTTTCGGCGCTTGAGGCCGTATTTCAGGATAGAGGGTGGCTGGACGCCAAAAAAATCGGGTATGACAGCGGCGTCGGTCCGACTGCTGCGGTTCTGAAACGGCTGCGGGGCGACAATCCCGATCTGCTGTTCTACCTGGGCGGCGAGGCGGAGTTGGAGGCAGTCCTGCGGGCATTCGCAGATCCGGAATGCCGGACGGAGTTGTATCTGCCGGGGGTGGTGGCGGCAAAAGCCATCCCGACACTTCCTCCCTCGTTCAAGGGGCGATTCTGGATGTCTTTTTCCGCACTTCCCGGGGACCGCAAGGAGTGGGCTGTCCGGGAGTTTCAGGCTATGGCCGCCCGGCAAAAGCTGCCTGTATCACATCCGACACTTCAGTTGACAGCCCATGCCGCCGCCAGGATTCTGGTGGAGGGACTGCGCAGTTCCGGGCGGGACCTGAGTCGGGAACGCCTTGTGGAAGCCCTGGAAGGGTTGTTCGAATTCGATTGCGGCCTGCTGCCGCTGATCACGTTTTCCAAAAATCGTCGGGTGGGCTCCCTGGGTGCACATATTGTGGAGTTCGATCCGGACCTACCGGCACAGGAAGGGTTTATTGTACCGCGCGGCTGGATCTCCACTCTCAAACCTTGAAACAGCCGATCCGTCAGGAGCCGTCCCTGTGACTTACCGCCTTTCAACCATCTACACCGTCTGCCTGCTGACATGTCTGGTCCTGCTGGTCATGCTGGCCGTACACGCCGCCCGTGGTTGCAAGACCGGTCAGGAACAACAGGCCGTGCGGCGGCAGATTGTTAAGGAACTTGCCCTGACGGACCTGGTTCTGTTTACCGATGCCCGTTATACCCGCCACCCATCCATGGCCGACCGGCATACCCCGTTTCAGGATCATCCCATGTCCCTGGAACATTTCCCTTCCGGTACGCTGATCGCGCCCCCGGGGCATCTGAGGCCACATGGCACCCATTGAGAGCCAGCGCGCCATTCTGGATTTTACACTCTCCTCCCTGCTGCGCAGGAAGGGCAAAAACAGCTTCGTTCTGATGGTATTCACCCTGATTGTGGCGATGCTGGCCTCGGTCATGTTTTTTACCCAGGCTATTCGTGAGGAGGCGGCCGCTGTTCTGGCAGAATCACCACAACTGGTTGTTCAGCGTCAGATGGCAGGTCGTCATGAGATGGTCCCGCTGGCCTATGCCACCGCCATTACCTCCATTCCCGGCGTAAAATCCGTTCGCGGTCGCCTGTGGGGCTACTATTACGATCCGGTTTTTGGTGCCACGTATACACTGCAGGTTCCGGAAAATTATGCGCATGGAGAGGAATATGTGGTCGTCGGGAGCGGGGTGGCCCGCAGCGGGCTGGCAGAGGTTGGCAATATCATGCCGTTTCGGACCTCGCGCGGAGAGCTTTTTACCCTGACCGTTGCCCAGGTACTGCCTGCAGAATCCGAGCTGGTGACATCCGATCTGGTATTGCTATCTCCCAAGGCCTTCCGTTCTCTGTTCGGTGTGGGTGAGGATATGGTCAGTGATCTGCTGGTCGAACCGGTGCATTCGTCAGATCTTACGGCCATTGCCGGCACAATCCGTACGATGCTGCCCGATACCCGCCCCGTCACCAGAAACGAGATTCTGGAAACCTATGATAACCTGTTCACCTGGCGCCGCGGAGTGCTTTTCTCTCTTTTGATCGGAGCGGCATTGACGCTGCTGATTATTTCCTGGGACAAGGCCGCCGGATTATCGGCCGGTGAGTGTGGCGAAATCGGTATTCTCAAGGCCATCGGCTGGGGTACCGGAGATATTCTGGCTATGAAGCTGTGGGAAGGGGGGCTGATTTCTCTGAGCGCTTTTCTTGCTGGCATCATTCTGGCCTATGTCCACGTTTTTGTGGCTGGTTTTGCCTTTTTTGTGCCGGTGCTCAAGGGGTGGTCTGTGCTGTATCCCTCCTTTACGCTGGTGCCGAACGTAGATCCGGGGCATCTGGCCCTCCTGTGTGCCCTGTCGGTTATCCCCTATACAACCGCTACGGTTATTTCTTCCTGGCGGGCAGCCTCAGCTGCGCCCGATGCAATCATGGGCCGCTGACGCCACCGCAGGTATCTGTCCGGCGTATCCATTCCCCCTGAAAATTTTTGCAAAGAACCTTTGACCAGTCGATATTGGGTGGTATAACTGTCCAGTTACTCCGGACCGTCTTCCGTGGCCGGAGAGGATATCCACAGGCTTTTGTCGGGGGAGTTAATGGTATGAACGAATCTACTGAACGCACCGATCTGGCTGGTTACGCCTGCAGCAGCGCACTTTCCCGGGGACGCAAGCATAGTGAAGAGTTCCGCGACCAGCGCCCGGCTTTTGAACGTGACCGCGACCGCATCATACACTGTGCCGCCTTTCGACGTCTGGAATACAAAACCCAGGTGTTTGTCAATCACGAGGGGGACTACTATCGTACCCGTCTGACTCATTCGCTTGAGGTGTCACAGATCGGACGGGCCATCGCCCGCAAGCTGCATCTGAACGAGGAACTGACCGAGGCTCTGGCGCTGGCCCACGACCTTGGTCACACCCCTTTCGGCCATACGGGCGAGGAGGTGCTGGATCGCCTGATGGAGGGGAAGGGCGGCTTCGAGCACAATATGCAGTCCTTCCGGGTGGTGGATGAACTGGAGGAGCGCTACCCCGGATTCAACGGTCTCAACCTAACCTGGGAGCTGCGGGAAGGGATCATCAAGCATGCCAGTCCCTATGATGCCCCCAGTGAGACCTTGAGCGGATTTCTGCCCGGTGTGGTGCCTTCCATCGAGGCCCAGATAATCAATTATGCTGACGAGATAGCCTATAACAACCATGATATCGATGACGGCCTCAAATCCGGATATATCACCATTGATATGCTGGAGGAGATTGAACTGTGGCGGCTGGTCAGTGCCCGTGTACGGGAAAGGTATCCTGCAATCGACGAAAAACGCCTGATCTATCAGACAATCAGTGCCTTGATCGGGCTTCTGATTGGTGATATATGCAGTACGATTACGAACAATCTGTCACAGTGGAACATCGCTACGCTGGAGGACCTGCGACGGGTCAACAGGCCGGTAGCCCATTTCAGCGAAGAAATCACCCGGCTGAACATGGAGCTGAAGCGCTTTCTGTTCAACAATCTCTACCGGCATCACAAGGTGGAAAAGATGCGGGTCAAGGCCGAGATCTTCATTACGCGGCTGTTCGAAACCTATCTGCATTATCCCAATCTGCTGCCGCCCAAATACAGTTCCCGTTTCGAGCGTTTCGGTCTGGAACGAACGGTTTGTGATTATATTGCCGGGATGACCGACCGGTTTGCCCTTGACGAGTACAAACGTCTCTTTGAACCGTATGAACGGGTCTGAGTTGGAATTGTTTTATCGGGGTATTTTTCATGTTTTAATCTTCAGAATCTAGGCGTACAGTAGATTTTTTTTGAAAGAGGTGGAGGCGAGCAATGTCGACGAAAAAATTCAATGTGATCCTATGGCAGGTCAAGGCCGCAGAGCTTGACGTGATCCAGAAATGCTGCATGACCAAGCTGATCGGACTGCATTTTGACATAATTTACACGCTTCCGTATGCCATGTGCCTCAACACGGTTTCCGAAATATTCAATACGCTTGAGATTGAGGACGATCAGAATATCATCGCCACCAGTCGCTTCAGCAGTATCGGTCTGATCCCTCCGCAGGAAATGGCCCTGATGCAGCAGCGGGTAGCCGGTTTTGTGAAGGAGACGTCGATCAATGTGGATGTCTGGAAGGAGGTGGCCGGCCCCTATGTGGAACTGGCGCTTGCCAAGGCCCAGTCCAGCATCATCAGGACCTTTGCAGAACTGGGAAAAAAGCCGGGCAACTCATTTACCCTGCTGACTGTTAACAACGACCGTCTGCCTCTGCTGGAACTGCTGGCGCTGCCCCTCAACAATTCACTGAAAATCCCCACTGAAGGTGAAGTGGCTGAACTGCGCTTCGAGTGTCAGATGGAAGGTAAGGACCTGCGCGCCAAGCTGGTGTACGCCGCCCACGGAACGCTGGCATAACGATGACCGATTCAACATCCCCTGCAGAACAGTACGATTTTTTCGCATTCCTGTCCCGTATGCGCTATATCAGCCGCTGGGGCCTGATGCGCAATACCGTGCCGGAAAATATCCAGGAACACAGCCTGGATGTTGCCGTGATCGCCCACGCCCTGGCTACGATCCGCAACACCTATTTCGATGGCACCCTTGATGCCAGCCGGGCCGCACTGTACGGCATCTTCCACGACGCCAGCGAGATATTTACCGGCGACATGCCGACCCCCGTAAAACACTTCAATCCCAACTTTAAACGATCTTTTCACCAGCTGGAAGACCGGGCCCGCCGCAAGCTCCTGGCGATGCTGCCGCCTGAGATGTCCCGGGAGTATGAACCGCTGTTTTTCTTCGATGATCAGGAGGAGTACGTGGTGGTGGTCAAGGCCGCCGACAAGATCGCCGCGCTGGCAAAGTGTATTGAGGAAGAGAAGTCGGGGAATCTGGAGTTCCGCCGGGCGCGGGCCGAGCACGAGGAAAACCTGAGTGCCAGCCCGCTGCCGGAGGTGCGTTATTTCATGGAGAAGTTCCTGCCGGGGTATCGGCTTTCTCTGGATGAACTCAAACTGGGCTAGGGTTTATCGCTGAGAAGCAGTAACCGTCGCCGAAAGTCCGTCCATCAATATCCGTTTCGAATTTTCGTCCAGCCTGGCCTCAGGATGGCCGACCGTATACTGCAGCGGAGGCATTTCGCCTTCCGATATTTCCTTTACGATGTCGCGCTGATTTTCGTGCTTACGTGAACCTCCCCGCCAGTCAGAAAAATTCAGATGCTCCCGTCCTTCGGCAACATCCCAGTAGACCAGCCATGATACAGGTGCGATCTTTGAATACCAGGGCCAGACGGTTTCGTTGCTGTGGCAGTCGAAGCAGATTTTTTTTACCAATTCCCGTGTAGCAGGGCTGTTCCAGGCCGGTTCCCTCACCACCGGTGGATTTGCATGGTTTTTTCCGTACGGTATGATCTGGATAAGGACGAAGAATCCCAGGCAGCCAACAACCAGTTTGATAATGAGTTTCATGCGACAATGTACCTTTCTACGTCAGATGGTGTCATGGTGTTTACCACGGTAAAGATCTGCTCTGTTCCGTTCTGGCGGACGTTGATACGGCACTCCGCGCCCGCTTCCGCCTTGGTGTAGCGCAGCAGAAGCCGGGCGGCCATTTCGAGGTGCTCCTGACCCTGTCTGCCGCAGACAACTCCCACCGGCGTGTTGCCGTCCAGCCAGGTCAGAGCCGCTTCTCCCTCGTGTCTGGCGTTTTCCAGCAAGTTGTTGTCCGATTCGTCCCGTCCGATGATGACTTTGGTGCGCTCCGCGATCCGCATGTGGCGACCGATCTTGAGCAGGCGGAAATCACGGGGGTCCAGGTCATCGCTGTGATCGAACATATCCCGCATCTTGGGCACAAAGGAAAGTTCCGTCAGCAGGCAACCGCCGGCCGGGCAGGGGTAGTTGGTTACATCCAGTTCATCGGCCAGTTCGAACAGTTCTTTTCGTCCGCGCCCCTTGATGGCCAGAAGTTTATCGCGGTCAACCCATCCCTCTTTCTCCGGAATGGTCGGTTCGAAATGCCGGGCGGAGAGCGGCCTCAGAAGCAGTCCCTCCAGTTCGCTTTCACGTTCGATCACCCGCAGGGTGTCGCGGCGCTGGCTCATGGGGCGCTGTCCCAGCACTTCACCGGTGATAATGAAATCGGCGCCGCATTCGGCCATGTATTCCTTGGCCTTTCGCAACAGGTAGATGCGGCAATCCACGCAGGGGTTGATGCCCTTGCCATATCCATGTACGGGATTGCGTACGACTTCCAGATAGTCAAGTCCTTTGTGGATGACCTTGATGGGGATCTTGAATTCTTCGGCTACCCGAACCGCTTCAGATTTGCAGCCACGGTTTTTGCCGGTACAGGTACAGAAGGGGGAGGTGAAGTTGAGTGCCTCGACATCAATGCCCATGTCGAGCATCATCTTGACGGCCAGGGTTGAGTCGAGACCGCCTGAAAGCAGGGCCAGCGCTTTACGTTTCATCAAAGTACTCCTGGGGTTCCATGGCACAGCCTATCGAGAGGTAGAGGCGCTGCGTCACAGGACCGAAATTTTGACCACGCTAGCACATGGCTGGCCATAATGTAAAGGAGCAAGGGGCATCAGCCGCCCTGCTGGGACTCCAGCAGGCGGATCTGCTCTTTCAGTTCCCGCTCCCGTTGCCAGCGTGCTGTTACATCCCGGATGATGGCAGCAACACCAAGCATTTTCCCATCACTGTCTTTGATCATCACCATGGAGAACTCGGTGGAGATGCGCGTGCCGTCCTTGCGGAGTGCCGGGGCCGAAAGCATGTCCGTGCTGTAGCGGCTTTCACCGCTTTCCATAACCCGGTAATATCCATCCCAGTGGCGCCCGCGCAGGTTGTCGGGGATTATCAGATCCAGCGACTGCCCCAGTGCTTCCACAGCTGGATAGCCGAACATGTTTTCGGCGCCATGGTTCCAAAGCCTGATAATGCCCTCACGATCCGAAAACATGACGGCCTCACTGGCATTCTGAAGGATTTCCTGTGAAATCGACTCCTGAGAAAAATTCATATGATTGTCCCTCCGTATCATTGGAGTTTTCTTGTCAGAATGTAGCATGGATCGTGTTGAAAAGAGAATGCATTGGTGCGTGCAGGATTGATTTAAACAACTTTTGATGCTTTAAATTAAAGTTCTAATATGGTATATCCCATACGCTCATGCGGCTATGCGTTCGCATGATTTTCAATCCGGGAGATATCTGGTGCTTGAGTCTGATGTTTCAGTGCAGGTCGACAGGGGAGGGGCGCCGCACCATGCGGATTCCCGCCAAAGTCTGGTGTTATGGGACGCTTCTGAGTCACTGAAAATCAACCGTCGGTTAGGTGATCCGGTTATGCCTGTTCGGGTGCTGTTGGCAGAGGACAATCCACTTGATCAGATCAGTATCCGACGCCTTCTGGAAAAGCAGGGTTTCACAGTGACACTGGCTCCCAACGGGCGTCGTGCCGTGGATATGTATGAAACCGGGAGTTTTGAACTGGTACTGTTGGATATTCTCATGCCTGAGATGGATGGTTTCGAAGTTGCTACAAAAATTCGTGACCATGAGCAGATTACCGGTTGCCACATACCTGTGATTGCCTTGACAGCCTATTCTCTCAATGCAGTATATGACAAATGCAGAAGCGTTGGTATGAACGGCTATCTTTCCAAGCCGGTTGCCGGAAGTGATCTCCGGGCACTCTGCTCAATGCTGATGACTGAATCGGCAGCCCAGATACAAGAGTAGGAAGAACGTATGGGAACTGCTCACGAAAAATTTTTTCTGGGACGTCAGCCGATTCTTGATCGCAATCAGGAAATTATCGGCTATGAACTGCTCTTCAGGGCGGCAGAGCGGAACGTCGCAGAATTCGAGAGTTATTCCCAGGCCAGTGCCAGCGTCATCACCAGCGCCTTGGCAAGCTTTGGCATCGATGAAGTTCTTGGCGGAAAGCTCGGTTTTATTAATGTCCACCTGGGCCTGTTGCTCTCCGAGATGCTGGAGGTTCTGCCGAAGGATCAGACTGTTCTGGAACTGCTTGAATTCATTGAGCTTGATGATCAGGTGTTGGAGCGCTGTCGCGAGCTCAAAGAGATCGGCTTTCAGCTGGCGCTTGATGACCATGAATTCGACGCGGATAACAGTGAGATCTATGACGTTGTTGATATCGTCAAGATCGATATTCTGCAGACCGGTATGGAGGCACTGCCCGAGATCGTCCGGGGACTTCGCCGGACTCCGGTCAAGATCCTGGCGGAAAAGGTAGAAACCGTCGAGCAGTTTGAAATCTGCTTCCGCATGGGTTTCGATCTGTTTCAGGGTTATTTCTTTGAGCGTCCGGTTGTGCTCAATAAACGTCGTATTGATGTTTCCGGTATCGCGATGCTCAAGCTGCTGCAACAGTTGACCATGGATGCGACCCTCAATGAAATTGAACAGACTTTCAAGGAAAACCCCAGCCTCTCCTATAACCTGCTCCGTCTGGTCAATTCGGTCGCCATGGGAATGCGCGAAAAGATCAAAACCCTGCGGCACGCTATTTTGATGCTGGGCACTGAACACCTTCGCCGCTGGACACAGCTGTCTCTCTTCGCCGGAAATGACAACCGCGGGCTGAACAATCCGTTGCTGGAGATGGCCGCCGTCCGTGGGCGCCTGATGGAGATTCTTGTCAAGCAGCGTAACGGTACGGTCGTCAGTGATGAACAGAGTGAGGCAGCGTTCATGACCGGTATTCTCTCGTTGCTGGAGGTGCTGTTCGAGACACCCATGAACGAGATTATTGCCAGCCTCAACCTGACAGATGAAGTCTGTAATGCCCTGCTGACCCGTGGCGGACCGCTCGGCAGCATGCTGACCCTGGCGGAAAAGCTGGAGGTCACGGATTTTGATGCCGTAATGCCCCTGCTTGAAGAGTGTCGTGTTTCGCTTGATCAGCTTCTGACCGCCCAGTTGGAGGCATTTAACTGGCGTGCCAGTATAGTTGCTCAATAATCCAGTACAGCCGTTCCCCCCTTTCCATTCTTGACACCCCAAGGCTTTTGATGTAGCTTGACACGTCCTACCACAGGACAGCCTGGCGCGGTTCCACGGCACCTCTTTTCAAGGTTATTCTCCACATGAAGATCACAGCAGTTATTCCCGCCCGTTACGCCTCAACGCGTTTTCCGGGTAAGGCATTGGCCGATATCGGTGGCAAGCCGATGATACAGCACGTTTATGAGCGGACCTGCAAGGCATCTCTGGTTTCGCGGGTAATTGTTGCGACCGACGACCAGCGGATTGCCGATGCAATCAATCAGATCGGCGGTGAGGCAGTCATGACATCCACCGGTCATGAAACCGGAACCGATCGCCTGGCCGAAGTGGCGCAGAGTCTGGATTCGGATTTGATCGTCAATGTGCAGGGCGATGAACCTCTGATCGATCCCGTTATGATTGATCAAGCCATCGAACCATTTATGTTCGACGCCGATTTAAAGATGGGTACACTGAAGACTCGCGTGCGCTGTCTACACGATTTCCTGTCTCCCAATGTGGTCAAGGTCGTTACTGATGCTATCGGCCATGCCCTCTATTTTTCGCGTTCCCCCCTGCCGTTCTTTCGTGACAAATGGCAGGACCTCAAGGACGAATCCTTTGCCAGCGGCAAGCTGCTCTGTTACAAGCATGTCGGTTTGTATGTCTATCGCAGGGATTTTCTGCTGGAGTTTGCCGTGATGCCGCCGACGTTTCTGGAAATATCGGAAAAACTGGAGCAGCTGCGGGCAATTGAAAACGGGGTCCGTATCAGGGTTGTGGAAACCGAATTTTCGTCCATCGGTGTGGATACGCCGGATGATCTGGTCAAAGCCCAGGAACGCTACAGGCAGCACCAGAAATGAATAAAAACAGTTCAGACATAGGAGCAGAAGAGATGAAAACCAAGTTTATTTTTATTACCGGCGGTGTTGTATCATCCATCGGTAAAGGTCTGGCGGCTGCATCACTGGGGGCATTGCTGGAAGCCCGCGGTCTGAGGGTGACTTTGCAGAAACTAGATCCCTATATCAACGTTGACCCGGGCACCATGTCGCCGTTCCAGCATGGCGAGGTGTTTGTTACGGATGACGGCGCTGAAACCGATCTGGATCTGGGACATTACGAGCGCTACACCAGTGCCGTGCTTTCCAAGAAGAGTAACTTCACCACCGGTCAGGTCTATTTTTCCGTCATTAACAAGGAGCGCCATGGCGATTATCTGGGAGGGACGGTTCAGGTCATTCCCCATATTACGGATGAGATCAAGTCTAAGATTATCGAAAATGCCAAGGGTGCCGATGTAGCGATCATCGAAGTGGGTGGTACGGTTGGAGATATTGAGTCACTTCCCTTTCTGGAGGCCATCCGCCAGTTCCGCTTTGATCGTGGTCAGGGCAATGCCCTGTATGTTCATGTCACCCTGGTGCCCTATATCCGTACTGCGGGTGAACTGAAAACAAAACCGACCCAGCATTCTGTCATGGAACTGCGCAAGATCGGTATTCAGCCGGATATTCTGCTCTGTCGCTGCGACCGTGAACTGCCTCAGGAGATGAAAAAGAAAATCGGTCTGTTCTGCAACGTCCAGGAGAAGGATGTTATTCAAGTTGTGGATTCTGAGCACATCTATGCCGTACCACAGGCCCTTAACAAGGAAAAGCTGGACGATCAGATCGTCGAAAAGCTTAATATCTGGACCAAATCACCGGATCTGACCCCGTGGCACAATGTGGTGGAAACTCTGCGCCACCCCAGTCATGGCGAGGTGCGCATTGCCGTGGTCGGTAAGTATGTCAATCTGACCGAATCCTACAAGTCACTGGCCGAGGCCCTGACCCATGGCGGCATTGCCAACGACTGCCGGGTTTACCTCAAATATGTCGATTCAGAAAAGATCGAGAAAGACGGCATTGACGGCCACCTTGACGATGTCGATGGTATCTTGGTGCCGGGTGGTTTTGGCGAACGCGGTACCGAAGGGAAGGTCAAGGCAATTGAGTTTGCACGTACCCACAAGATTCCGTTCTTCGGTATCTGTCTGGGAATGCAGATGGCAGCCATCGAGTTTGCCCGCAATGTCTGCGGCATCAAGGAGGCCTGCTCCACGGAATTCCGCAAAGACGGCGGCGATCCGGTCATTCACCTGATGGAGGAACAGAAGTCTGTCAGCAAAAAGGGGGGTACCATGCGACTGGGGGCTTATCCCTGCACCCTAACAAAAGGGACGCTTGCCCACGAAGCCTACAATCAGACCGATGTCTCAGAGCGACATCGCCATCGCTATGAATTCAATAATGCCTTCCGTGACACCCTTACCAAGAAGGGGATGGTGCTGTCTGGGGTTTATCGCGACAAAGATCTGGTCGAGGTTGTTGAAATCCCTGATCATCCCTGGTTCCTGGGATGCCAGTTTCACCCCGAGTTCAAGTCGAAGCCACTGGTTCCGCATCCGCTTTTCCGGGCCTTTATCGGTGCCGCACTGACGCATCGCAATTCGAGGCAGCTATGACCAGAGAAATTTCCATCGGCAGCGTCAAGATCGGTGCCAACCGTCCGCTTATACTGATTGCCGGACCGTGTGTCATTGAGTCAGAAAGCGCCACTTTGCGCCATGCCGAGCGCCTGATGACCATCTGTAACGGCTTATCCATGCCGCTGATCTTCAAGGCCTCCTATGACAAGGCCAACCGCACGTCCATCGGCGCTTTTCGAGGACCGGGCATGAAGGACGGTCTTAGGATACTTGCTAAAGTCAAGGAGTCTCTCGGGCTTCCGGTTATTTCCGATATTCATTCAATTGAACAGATTGCACCGGCTGCTGAAGTGCTGGATGTGCTCCAGATTCCCGCATTCCTTTGTCGTCAGACCGATCTCCTGGTTGCCGCTGCCAAGAGCGGGCGGGTTATTAATGTCAAAAAAGGTCAGTTTCTGGCCCCCTGGGATATGAAGAATGTAGCCGGAAAACTGGCTGCTTCTGGTAATGAGGATATTATCCTCACTGAGCGGGGCGCCTCCTTCGGCTACAACAATCTGGTCGTGGATATGCGTAGCTTCCCGGTCATGCGTTCCACCGGTTATCCGGTCGTTTTTGATGCCACGCACAGTGTACAGCTTCCCGGCGGCCAGGGCGACAGCTCCGGCGGGCAGCGTGAATTTGTGGAGTATCTTTCCAAAGCTGCGGTTGCTACCGGAATTGATGGTGTGTTCATGGAGGTTCACGAGGATCCCGACAAAGCGCTTTGTGACGGTCCCAATTCAATTCCTCTCAGTGAACTTGCGGCACTGTTGAAAAAACTCAGATCCATTGATTCAATCGTGAAGGCGGCTCAATGAGTATCCTTGCTGAAGCCCGCAGAGTCATTCAGGTAGAGGCAGATGCACTTCAGCTCATGGCTGAACGCATTGACAGCACCTTTGAGAAAGCCGTTGAGCTGATCCTGGCCAACAAGGGCAGGGTGGTTGTCAGCGGCATGGGCAAGTCTGGCCTGGTCGGGCAGAAGATCGCTTCCACCATGGCCTCCACCGGCACACCGGCACTTTTTCTGCACCCGGCCGAAGGAATTCACGGCGACCTTGGCATGATCATGACCGGTGACGTGGTAATTGCCATTTCCAACAGCGGAGAAACGGAAGAGATGCTGCGCATTCTTCCTGCCATCAAGCGCATTGGTGCCCATGTCATTGCAATGACTGGCAGTGCAACATCCACGCTGGCCCGAAGCAGCGATGTGTTTCTGGATGTATCAGTCAAAGAGGAGGCCTGCCCCCTGGGATTGGCGCCGACTGCGTCAACTACGGCGGCCTTGGCCATGGGAGATGCTCTGGCAGTGGCACTGCTGGTTCAGCGTGGTTTTCGGGCAGAGGACTTTGCCATTTTTCATCCTGGCGGTTCACTGGGGAAAAAACTGTTGCTGCGGGTTGAAGACCTGATGCACTCCGGCGAAGCGGTGCCGCTGGTTTCGGAAGAAACTTTGATGAAAGAGGCCCTTTTTGTGATTACAGCCAAAGGGCTAGGAGTTGTAGGCGTTGCAGACAGCACGGGTGGACTGCGTGGTGTTATTACTGATGGCGACCTGCGTCGTGCGCTTGAAAAAGGCTATGATATTCTAGGGAAACGGGCTGATGAGCTGATGAAGCTTAATCCACGCAGGATCAAGCGCCATGAACTGGCTGCCGCCGCCTTGCAGATTATGGAGCATTTTTCCATAACTTCCCTGTTTGTATTCGATGATGACAGTTCCACAACCCCTTGCGGTGTTGTCCATTTACACGATATTCTCCGTGCCGGTATTGCCTGATGCACGATAAACTCAAAAACATTAAACTGCTATTGCTGGATGTAGATGGCGTCATGACCGATGGAGGCATTATTTACGACGCCAGCGGTCTGGAAACCAAGCGTTTCAATGTCAAGGATGGTCACGGCATCAAGATGCTGCAGAGGCATGGTGTCGAAGTTGGTATCATTACCGGCCGCACCTCAATTGTTGTTGATAACCGGGCGCGTGAATTGGGTATCACCGTTGTGTACCAGGGTGCTCTGAAAAAAATAGACAGTTACCTTGATGTAAAGCTGAAAACCGGTTTGAACGATTCAGAGATAGCTTATATGGGTGACGATGTCATTGATGTGCCGGTGCTCCGCAGGGTCGGTTTTTCTGCTGCTCCTCTGGATGCTCTTTCCGAGGTGCGGGGGGTGGTTGATTATGTTTCTCCTTATTGCGGCGGTTACGGAGCAGTTCGGGATTTGTGCGATCATATTCTTAAGGCACGCGGTGCCTGGGGCGAGATTTCAGAACGCTACGAACTTTGTTGATTACAGCTCCAGGATTCCCGATTCGATACGGGCTGATCACGGTAATTATTTGTAATGATTAACGCTAGTTCACCTTATACAATCTCTGTGCCAAACATTCAAAATTGATCACGTTTCGCTGGACACTCCCGCCCCTCAATGCTATAGTGCTCCCAACATGGTAACGCCTCGGAACATCAGGTATGCACTGGCCCTGCTCGTCACGACGGCGATCATTGGCATAGTGGCCGCTATCTCCTTTAAAGGCTCTCGAACGGCCCCTCCGGAGCCGGTTTCCAAGCAGCTTCCCCAGAATATTGATGTTTCTCTGAATAATGCCCGTTTCACCGAAATGCGTGACGGAGTTGCTGTGTGGGAACTGATTGCCAGTCGGGCCGACTATGACAAGGGTGGCGACAATGCCTTTCTTGCCGATGTTAAAATGCTTTTTACGAAAAGTCGTTCAAATGGCGCCATAACAGTGACCGCGTCCAGGGGCGAATATATCAGCGCCAGCAAGAATGTTCGTTTATGGG
Organism: uncultured Geobacteraceae bacterium; assembly: GCA_942493195.1. Classification (GTDB taxonomy): domain Bacteria; phylum Desulfobacterota; class Desulfuromonadia; order Geobacterales; family Pseudopelobacteraceae; genus CAIPTY01. The sequence continues at coordinate 1,319,485 of OW818669.1, forward strand.
GTAAGGTGCATGTTGTGACGGAATCGGGCATAAGCTTTGATTCTGAATCTTTGGACTATCTGGCAGGCCCCTCTCAGTTCCGTACCAATGAACGTGTTGAATTTAAACATGAACGACTTTCCCTGATTGCAACGGGAATGGAGCTGGATGTAAAAACAGAGAAGAGCCGCTTTTTTAAAACAATTGAAGCAGTTGTGGAAAATTAGCGGTTGTAACCAACCCATTTGACAGAGAATATCCTGACTAATTATGAAACGTAATAATTCCATACAATCAACAATTATACTCGTCATTATAGTGCTTATGACCGCTTCCGCAGTACTTGCCGCTCCTGCTGTACGTAAGGCTACCTCCAGCCAACCCATCACCATCAAGTCCGACGAACTTGTGGCGGATAACAAGGGCAAGGTTGCTGTGTTTACCGGAAAGGTTGTTGCCAAACAGGGTGACGTCACCATTTTCTGCGACAAGATGACGGTTCATTATGGCGCTGTGAAAGGTGAGGTTGATAAAATTGAAGCGGACGGAAATGTTCGCATTGTACAGGAAAACAGGACCGGTACGGCTGCCCATGCTGTCTATGATAGTAAAGAGGGTAAAGTAATTCTGACCGGCGGCCCACCCAAAGTCATGCAAGGGGCTGATACGGTTTCCGGTGAGGTCATCACATATTTTATTGATGATGACCGGAGCAGTGTCAGTGGCGGACGTGTAGAGGCAACTATACATCCAAAATCAAAAAAAGATGCACGATCCAAATAGGGTAATGAAGAACAGTGCTGAGCGCCCGCGTCTCTGGACGTCCGGTTTGCAGAAAAAATACGGTGACCGTCAGGTTGTAAGAGGTGTTGACCTTTCAATTGAAGCCGGGAGCGTCATCGGGCTTTTAGGACCCAACGGTGCCGGCAAAACCACCACCTTTTACATGGTTGTCGGTCTGGCACAACCGGATGGTGGACAGGTTTTTATCGATCAGGATGACATCACTGAGCTGCCCATGTATCAGAGGGCGCGCAGAGGTATCAGTTATCTGCCCCAGGAAGCCTCTGTTTTTCGCAAGCTGACAGTGGCGGATAACCTTCTGGCAATTCTGGAAACCGTCGAACCGGACCGCGAAAGACGTCGTAAACGTATGGAACGGTTGCTGGAAGAATTTGGTGTTACACACATTGCAGGAGCCAAAGGGTATGCTCTTTCCGGAGGAGAACGGCGCAGGGTCGAAATTGCCCGTGCATTGATAACCAACCCGGCGTTCATTCTATTAGACGAACCCTTTGCCGGGATTGACCCGATTGCCGTTGCGGATATACAGAATTTGATTGTTTCGTTGAAAGAACGAAACATTGGAGTGCTGATATCAGATCATAATGTCCGTGAAACCCTGGGAGTCTGTGACCGTGCATATATTCTCTGCAATGGCGAGGTGCTTGAGTACGGGACCCCGGATGAGATAGCATCAAGCAGCAAAGCCAGATCAGTCTATCTTGGGGAAGATTTCCGGCTGTGATAGATTTGTTATAGTTCCAGATGACTTCAAATCCACTGTAGGACAGGATACTCCATGGCTATGGAGATGCGCCAACAACTGAAAATGTCGCAACAGCTGGTGATGACACCACAGTTGCAACAAGCCATAAAACTCCTCCAGTTGACACGATTGGAGTTGCAGGATGTGGTGCGCCAGGAGTTGGAGGAGAATCCGCTTCTTGAAGAGACTCTAGAGGTTGATGAAATTCGGGAAACAGATTCTGCTGAACAGGTGGAGATAGCAGAGAGTGAATCCGCTCCCGAGAGCCCTGCCGAAGATTTCAAAGAGGTTGAGGCCGGTGACGAAACCCTGCGTGACTGGGACAGTTATCTGGACGGCTACACTTATAGCTCCGGTGAGCAATATCGAGATGATGATGAGCGTCCTTCCTTTGAAAACCTGCTGACTCGACGTGGTACCCTGACGGATCATTTGCTCTGGCAGTTACATATGGGACATTTCTCTGATGAAGATGTCAGTATTGGCGAAGAAATTATCGGCAACATTGATGAGGATGGGTATTTACGCGCCTCTCTGGAAGAGATCGCTGCAGCATGTTCAAAGGAAGAGAGTATTGTTGCTCCAGTTCTGGAAAAGATTCAGGAATTCGACCCGTGCGGAATCGGTGCCCGTAGTGTACAGGAGTGCCTGTTGATTCAAGCCCGCTTTCTGGGGATGCAGGACAGTGTTGTTGAAAAAATTCTTCTCACGAATCTGAAGGATCTGGAAACCCGTAAATACAAGCAGATTGCACGTGATCTGGGTGTTGATATCAATCAGGTTCTGATTGCCGCCAAGATCATCGGCGGTTTCGACCCCAAGCCCGGCAGCATGTACAGTTCAGAGGATGTTCATTATATCTCTGCTGATATTTTTGTGTACAAGGTTGGCGATGAATATCTGGTAATGCTGAACGATGAGGGTTTGCCAAACCTGAAAATCAGCCCGTATTACGCTGAAGCCAAAAGCAACGGCATGGTTGATTCAAAGGCTGATGAATACATCAATGATAAGGTTCGCTCGGCGCTCTGGCTGATTAAAAGTATTCAGCAGCGTCAGCGCACAATTTACAAGGTAGCCAAGAGTATCATCAAATTCCAGCGGGAGTTTCTTGATCAGGGCATCGAATATCTCCGTCCGCTGGTCTTGCGTGACGTTGCCGATGACATTGGTATGCACGAGTCCACCATCAGTCGTGTAACAACAAATAAATACATGCAGACTCCCCAGGGTCTGTTCGAACTTAAATATTTCTTCAACAGTGGTTTATCGACCAGTGAGGGCGAATTTGTAGCGTCAGAAAGCGTCAAGAACCGCATCCGTGAAATTATTGAAAAGGAAGATTCTAAAAAGCCTCTGTCCGATCAGAAGATCGCCGATATGCTTTCTGACCAGACGGTTAATATTGCCCGTCGTACGGTAACAAAATACCGCGAGATACTGAAGCTGGGCTCTTCATCAGAACGTAAACGACATTTTTAGCGCCTCTTGCATCACAGTGGGGAGGCGAATTCCGCAGTAATTATAGGAGGTTGGTATGCAGGTAACTACAACATTCAGGCACATGGAGCAAAGCGACGCCCTCAAAACATATGCCGAGGAAAAACTTGATCGGTTGACAAAATATATTGATGAGCCGATCAATGTTCAGGTCTACTTTGCTGTTGAGAAGAAAATCCGTCACATCGTCGAGATTGTCATCACCGCTAAGGGCATTAACACCAAGGCTTCCGAGGCAACTAACGACATGTACGCCGCGGTTGACGCCGTCCTCGACAAGATCGAACGTCAGTTGAAGCGATACAAAGAGAAGATCAAGGCCCATAAGCCTAACGGTGATGATCGCGGACGTCAGTTCTCTAAAAAGATCTTTGAAGCTGAGAGTATCGAGTCCAGTGTTGAGCCGGTTGTCATCAGGACCCAGACTGAAACAGCCAAACCGATGTCGGTTGAAGAGGCTGTTATGCAGATGGATCTGTTGCACAAAGATTTCATCGTGTTTACCGACTCGGTCAACAACGAAATCAACGTTATGTATCGCCGTAAAGATGGAAACTTCGGTCTGATTGAGCCGCATCGCGGCTGATCGTACTGTTTTGCGAGGCGCCTGTGGACGGAATCAGCCTTTCCCTGCTGGAAATACTGAATGATACGGAATATGGTCTTGGACTGGCGTTGCTCGCTGGAGAACGCGGCCTGGAACATCGCGTATCAAGCTCCCGCATCCAGAAACCGGGCCTTGCACTGGCGGGTTATACCGAGCATCTGCATCCAAGCAGGATTCAGGTGCTCGGTAACACCGAAATTTCCTATCTCAGCTCAATTGATGTCCGAATTGCTTCAGAGAGTATCCGCAAGCTCTGCTCGTTTCCCATATCCTGTTTCATTATAACCAAGGGTTTGTCCCCTCCGCAATTTTTGCTGGATTACGCCGAAGATTCAGGTATTCCAGTCATGAATACCCATCATCAATCCTCCACCTTTATTTCACTGGTTACCAAGTTTCTGGAAGAGCGCTTACTGCCTACAACCCACATGCACGGGGTTTTGATCGATGTGCTTGGGGTGGGTATTCTGCTGACCGGAAAAAGCGGAATCGGAAAGAGCGAATGCGCTCTGGACCTTGTTATTCGCGGGCACAGACTGGTTGCGGATGACATGGTTTTTATCAAAAAGAAGATGCCTGCGGCGCTCGTTGGGCAATCGGAAGAATCAATTCAGCATCTTATGGAGATTCGCGGACTGGGAATCATCAATATCAAGGACCTCTACGGAGTTTCCTCCATTCGTGAGAAAAAGATCATTGATATGCAACTGGAACTGGTGGAGTGGGATCCTGAACACGAGTACGACCGTCTGGGGGTCGATGACCGCCGTGTAACCATTCTGGGGGTTGAGTTGCCTCATATCTGTATTCCGGTTCGCCCTGGACGTAACCTCGGTTCTATCATTGAGGTTGCTGCACGTAACTTCTTGCTCAAGGGAATGGGGTATCACTCTGCCCGTGATTTCCAGGAGCGTCTGCTGGCACGTATGGAAGTTCGGCCTCTGGGCGACGAGGTGGAATAGCCGTGCGTATAATTGTCATATCCGGCATGTCCGGATCGGGAAAATCCACAGCCGTTCGGGCTTTGGAAGATGAAGGTTTTTATTGTATCGACAACCTTCCGGTGCGACTGTTTAAACGATTTGTTGACCTTATCGGAAAATCAGGAGAGTCCTTCAAAGGGGTTGTGCTTGTAGCCGATATCCGTGGCCGGGAGTTTTTCAAGGGGTATGAACTTGCCCTGCAAAAAATTAAGACTGCGGGTCACGGTGTTGAGATTTTTTTCTTCGATGCACTGGATGAAGTTCTTGTGCGCAGATTTTCGGAGACGCGTCGCCGCCATCCGGTAGACGAACCATGTTCAGTTACGGAGGGTATCCGTATCGAGCGCGAACGGCTTTCCGGTTTGCGTCAGATAGCGACTCGCTGTATCGATACATCAGATTTCAATGTGCACCAGCTTAAGGATTTTATCCTGCGCATTGTACGCGGTGAAGAAAAGGAAAATCCTCTCGTTATCGAAGTTCAATCTTTTGGCTTCAAGTATGGAATTCCCCTGGAATCCAGCATGGTCATGGATGTCAGATTCCTGCCGAATCCATTTTTTGTACCGGAACTCAAAGCGGGGTCCGGACTGGATGAGATGGTCCGTGAATACGTTCTGGACAATACCCAGACCGCAGCATTCCTGGACAATTTTTTCCCATTGCTTGATATGCTGGTTTCAGCGCATGCCAAGGAGGGAAAGGCCTACTTGACCATTTCAATCGGCTGCACGGGCGGCAGACACCGTTCCGTAGCAATAGCAGAAGCCACCGCCATGCACCTCCAGGCCTTGTGGCCGTCAGTTCGAACAACTCACAGAGACATTGAAAAGGGACATTAAATGATTGGATTGGTACTTGTGACGCACGCCGGTCTGGCAGGAGCTTTGCGCACTTCAGCGGAGATGATTGTCGGACCACTTGAAGTTTGTGAAACCGTGGAGGTCGCTCCGGACGAGCAGGCAGATCAGATCATGTCCCGCGTTGTATCCGCTGTGGCATCAGTTTCTGCGGATGGTGCCGTTATCATGACGGATCTTTTCGGGGGGACCCCTTCCAACATGGCCATGTCGTTTCTCAAGGAGGGGCGGATTGAGGTCTTGGCTGGAGTAAACCTGCCGATGGTTATTGAGTTCTGTTCCAAACGCGAAAGGCTTCCGTTGTCTGATCTGGCCATTGAACTGCAGCGCAGCGGCCGTGAAGGCATCATCGTAGCCGGAGAGTTTCTCAAATAGCACGATTGTGCTGAATTTTACTCTGATTTGAAAGGTTGCACTCCCCACATGCTTCGTAACGATTTTCTCATAGTCAATAAACTGGGTCTTCATGCCCGTGCCTCGGCATTGTTTGTAAAGACAGCCAGCCGGTTTGCGTCTGATGTCAAGCTTGCCAAAGAAGGAGTTGAAGTTAACGGCAAGAGTATTATGGGAATTATGATGCTGGCAGCTTCGAAAGGTACAACGGTGTCATTGTCAGTCAACGGAGATGATGAGGCAGATGCGATGCAAACTATTGGCGAGTTGATTTCCAATGGCTTTGGCGAGGAGTGAAATGCGCATTTATACGGGAATCGCGGCATCGCCCGGGATTGCCGTGGGAACTCTTAAGGTCGTTGATCGTCAGAAGCTTTTGATTCCTGAACGTTCCATACCTGCTTCTGAAATTGCCACAGAAATTGATCGTCTTAAAAAGGCAATCGCTGTTACCCGGGGTGAACTCGAAACTCTTAAGGAAAACCTTGAGGGGACAACCGGTGATGAACACCTCTTTTTTATAGATACCCACGTTCTGATTCTGTCCGATGAACGTCTGCTTATCGAAACTGCGGCCATCATTGAAAACAATCAGATAAATGCTGAAGGTGCATTGCGCCGGACACTCCAGAAATACCGCACTACATTCGAAGCAATTGAAGATGCATACCTGCGTGAACGCATCAGTGATGTTGAAACGGTTATAGAAAAAATATTACGTACCATGACCGGTGAAGCCCACGCTGTCATTTCACCAAGTGATGGTTTGACCATCATTGCCGCCCATGATATTTCCCCTGCCGACATTCTTCAGATGGATCGCAGTCATACAATCGGGTTTGCCACGGAGGTGGGAGGCAGAACTTCCCACGCTTCTATACTGGCACGAGCCTTTGAAATCCCTGCTGTTTCCGGAACTCCCGGAATAGCTGATCCTCTGCTGGATGGGGCGCCGGCCATTGTGGATGGTTTAAGCGGGCGCGTTATCATCAATCCCGATCGTGATACGTTTCTTGAGTGTCTGCAACGAAAGCGTCGCTACGAATACGTCGAACTTGAACTGCAAAAACTAAAAGATCTGCCTGCCCAGACCCTGGACGGATGGAATATATCGTTGCGGGGCAATGTTGAAATACCGGAAGAGGGTGTTTCAGTTATTAATCATGGCGGTGTGGGGATTGGTCTGTATCGTACCGAAATGCTGTTCATGAATCGCAGGGAAATGCCGGAGGAGGAAGAGCAGTTCCAGGCCTATTCAGCTGTACAGAAGGCCGTGGCACCACATCCGTTGACCATCCGGACCCTTGACGCCGGTGGTGATAAACTGCTGGACGGATTTCAGCATGTTTCGGAACAAAATCCGGCGCTGGGGATGAGGGCAATTCGTCTCTCGCTGAGTATGCCGGAAGAATTCAAAAAACAGTTACGGGCCATTCTGCGGGTCAGCGCCTCTGGACCTGTCAGGATCATGTTTCCCATGATATCCGGATTAGATGAATTGCGACGTGCCAAGTCCCTGCTAACAGAGTCCATGGGTGAACTGCAAGCCGCCGGAATTGGCTTCGACAGAAATCTTAAAGTTGGAATCATGATCGAGATTCCTTCTGCCGTTGCCATGGCCGATCTTCTGGCGGCCGAAGCGGACTTTTTCAGCATCGGGACGAACGATCTCATACAGTATACCCTGGCAATTGATCGCTCCAACGAACATCTGACCGAATTTTATCAGCCATTGCATCCGGCTGTGCTGCGCTCATTGCACCGGGTTGTGGATGTTGCCCTTGCTGCCGGAATTGATGTCTGCATCTGTGGTGAGATGGCTGGCGATCCCTTGTATCTGCCCGTTCTTCTGGGGCTAGGATTTAATGAACTTTCCATGTCGGCTTCATCCATTCCACGCGTGAAACAGATCCTGAGGCGCTGTTCCCGCGCACTGGCCTCCGAAATAGCTGCAACCTGTCTAACCTTTTCCACCTCAAGCGACGTTGAGTTGTACCTCAAAAGCGAGATAACCGGCCATTTTGCAGAAAGTTTCGACTAATGGGATTTTCATGACAATCCAGCTCTATTTTTCATTACTATCGTTTGTCTTCGGGGCGGTTGTCGGGTCTTTTCTGAACGTCTGCATCTGTCGCATTCCCAAGGATGAATCGATTGTTTCGCCCCCTTCACATTGTCCAAACTGCGACTATAAGATTCGCTGGTATGACAATATTCCGCTTTTCAGTTATCTGATGCTACGGGGTAAATGCCGGGGGTGCGCGACACACATATCGCTCCAGTATCCACTGGTTGAGTTACTGAACGGTCTTCTTACTCTGGCACTGTTTCTTCGTTTCGGTGTCTCGCTGACCTTTCTGGCGCTGTTCCTGTTCTGCTCTGCCCTGGTGGTGATCACCTTCATTGATATAGAGCACCAGATCATTCCGGATGAAATTTCGCTGTCGGGAATCGTAATCGGGTTTCTGTTCTCATTTTTCCTGCCGTGGCATAGCTGGATAAGTTCTCTTATTGGTATTGCGTTGGGTGGCGGCAGTCTGCTGCTGGTGGCATACGGTTATCAGTGGCTGACCGGCAAGGATGGCATGGGTGGGGGGGACATAAAACTCCTGGCCATGATGGGGGCCTTTCTCGGGTGGAAATCAGTGCCATTTATCATCTTTTCCAGCTCGCTGATTGGTTCTGTGGTCGGAGTAACCATCATGCTGGTGCAGAAGAAGGACTCAAAACTGGCGATTCCTTTTGGTCCCTATCTTGCGTTTGGAGCTGTTTTGTACATTTTTTACGGTCGCCAGCTCATCAACTGGTATCTCAATCTGGGTGGCTTTTATAGGGGCTAGCCCATGCGCATGTTTCGTCTGAATCTTACCGTATCGATTCTGGCATTTCTCAGCTGTCTGCTCTTGTTAACCTGGCTGCTCTTCAGTCTTCTGGCATTCAAAACCGCCGCGAACGACCTTTATTCCCAAAAGGCAGAGCATGCCCGCATGCTATTGTCCACCTTTGTGAACCAGCTTCCTGACGTAATTCCCAATTATCCCGAGGGAATGCTTGCGCTTAATTCATCTGCAGCTATTTACGCACAGAAGCTTTCGGAAGAAGCGTCCTTTATCAGGCTCACTCTTCTAGGCAACAATGGCAAACCGGTTTTCACCGTGGGTAGGGATGGGACTAGCATATTCCAGCCTTTCGCCGGTCTTTCACAACTCCGGGATGGCGGTGGAATTTCTAAGGATGGTGCAGTTCTTGTTCGTGTAACCCCTGTTGCACGAAACGGAGTAATTATCGGCAGCGCTGGACTATCTCTGTCGTTGTCAGCAGAGCAGGGTCGTCTGGAACGTTCGCGCCAGCTCTTTATGATGTATTTTGCTATTGACTTTGTACTGCTGTTGGGTTTCGGTTCATTTATCCTGTCGCGGATAGTCGTTTCTCCAATTAATCGCTTGCTAACAGCTACCGATAAGATCACCAGTGGTCAGTACGGTCAACAACTAAAGGTATCAGGCGGGGCAGAGATGGTTCGTCTTGCTGAATCATTTAATGCCATGTCTTCCACGTTGCATCAAAAGGAACATGAGGTTTCCGGTCACGTTGCAGCTCTTGAAAAGGCCAATCGCGAGCTTAATCAGGCCCGGGAAGAAGCGGTTAGAACTGAAAAAATGGCTTCGATTGGACTTTTGGCAGCCGGTATGGCACATGAGATCGGTACCCCGTTGGCGTCAATCATGGGCTACTCAGAATTAATTTCTGGTGAACCACTGGATAACGGCACCATTCAGGATTATGCACGAAGAATATCCCATGATTGTGGACGTATTGATCGAATAGTACGGGGACTGCTTGACTTTTCTCGTCCACGCAACTCTGTTGTAGAACTCTGCAATATTCAGGAGCTGGCCAAGCGTACGGTTCAGCTTCTGAGTGAACAGGGTGCTTTAAAGGGAATTCATGTGACAGTCTCCTGTGATCAGCCTGTGCCCACGGTTCACGTAGATCCTCACCAGTTGCAACAGGTGTTGATTAATCTAACACTCAACAGTCGTGATGCCATGCCTTTCGGGGGTGAAATGGCAATAAGAATTGAGCCGGACAATACTTGTCGGAAAGCAGATGAAATAGGCTGCGGGGGGTTGCGGATTGATGTGATTGACAGCGGCATTGGTATTCCAAAGGGAAACCTGTCACGTATCTTCGACCCATTTTTCACTACCAAAGAACCAGGTAAGGGGACCGGTCTTGGCTTGGCCATATCAGCCCGTATCATTGAGGGGTTCGGCGGCAGAATAGATGTCAGCAGCACACCGGGAGCCGGAACCTGTTTTTCAATCTGGTTATCGACACAACATAATAAGGACAGCACTCCATGACGCACGCACTTCCCCAAATTCTGATCATTGATGATGAGGAAAATCTTCGGCATATGCTTTCTGCAATGCTGTCCCGTCAGGGATATCGAGTAGATACAGCTGAAAACGGACTGAAGGGACTCCAACGTCTCGAAACACAAGTCTATGATTTTATCCTGTGCGACATTCGAATGCCGGAGATGGATGGCAAGGAATTTTTAGGATGTGCACTTGGAGAAAACGTACCGTCTCCAATCATAATGATGTCGGCCTATGGGTCCATAGATACTGCCGTTGAGTGCATGAAGATTGGAGCCTATGATTTTATATCCAAGCCTTTCAAGAAAGACGAAATTGTCATGGTCCTCAAAAAGGCTGAGGAGCGGGAACGACTAAAGTCTGAAAACAGCAGATTGCGGGAGGTTGTTTCCGGCAGGAACTGTTTCTGTGGCATAATTAGCCGTAATGCCGGAATGCAGGAAATTTTTTCCCAGATCCACAAAATTTCAGATCTCAAAACGTCAGTACTCATCTTGGGTGAATCGGGTACCGGCAAAGAGTTAGTAGCTCAAGCAATCCGTTGCAGCGGTGTCCGAGCCGATAAACCCTTTGTCGCGGTTAATTGCGGTGCCATTCCAGAAAACCTGCTGGAGAGTGAGTTGTTCGGTCATGTCCGTGGGGCCTTCACCGATGCCTCAGCGGACAAGGCTGGACTATTCGAACAGGCAGATGGTGGTACCCTGTTTCTGGACGAGATTGGAGAAATGCCCTTGGCGCTGCAGGTTAAGCTGTTGCGGGTTTTGCAGGATGAGGAAATCCGCAGGGTCGGGGCGGCGGTATCGCGTAAGGTCAATGTCCGTGTCGTCTCGGCGACTTCGCGTGATCTAAATGCGGATGTCCGGTTAGGCCGATTCCGTGAGGACCTGTATTTTCGGCTCAACGTGTTCTGTATTACGCTTCCGCCATTGAGGGAGCGTATTGAGGACCTTCCGCTGCTGGTCGATCATATCATCCGGAACTGCTCTGCAGGGGTTGATTCACCAGCTATTCAAATAGCACCAGATGCCATGCGCCTGCTGTTGTCATACAATTGGCCGGGCAACATCAGAGAGCTGGAAAATGTAATAGAGCGCGGTATCATCCTACGTGAAGGTTCGATCTTAACCTCCAGGAGCCTTCCGTCCGTCATCCATGCGGCAACCACAATGGTTGAACCGGTGCTAGTTGGAGAAGACCTCTCTATCAGGAAGGCTGAAGACGCCATCGAACGCGACCTGATTCGCAAAGCACTGATTCGAACCAATGGCAACCGGACACAGGCAGCTAAAATTCTTGAAATCAGCCACCGTTCACTGCTGTACAAGTTGAAAGAATTCGGCATTGAGTAAGTTTATTTGCATGGTTTGTGTGCTTCAGTTATAAAGAAAAGTGATGATCATTTTTGAGCTGGTTTGCCAGTGCTTCGAGGTATTTTTCAGAACATGATTTGTCTCACCTAACACGAAATTAATTGTTAATTTACTTCAGTTGAACTGGAAAGGAATCGTTATGTTCAAGGAATTCTTTATTGCATGTGCCGTCTCAATAATTATCGCGTCGTCGTCATTTGCCATGGCCAAGGATGGTTGCAGTGGTGATTGTGTTTCCTGCCATACGCTTTCAGAGCAGGAAGCCAACACATTACTGTCGAAAATCGGCGTTACGGCTAAATCGGTAAAACAGTCGCCATCCAAGGGGCTGTTTGAAGTCCAGGCTGAAAAGGAAGGTAAGCAGGGCATCCTTTTTATTGATTATGGCAAGAAACATTTGATACAGGGGATGGTAGTAAGTCTTGAAACCTTGCAGCCGGTGTCGTCCCATGCACAAAATCTTCCCCAGCCCAAGCAGGTTACCTCGGTCGATGTTTCGAAGATACCGGTCGATAAGGCCATGATCATGGGCAATCCCAAAGGATCAAAGAAGCTCTACGTGTTTACCGATCCTGATTGTCCCTACTGCAAGAAAGCTCATCTGGAACTAAAGAAGCTCGCTGCCATTGCCCCGGACGTTGCCATCTACATCATGCTCTTCCCGTTGCCGATGCATCCAGCTGCGTATGATAAATCAAGAACCATCATTGAAACAAAAAGCCTGGAAAAGATGGATAAAGCCTTTGATGGAAAGGAAATTCCCAGGCCGGCCAAAGAAAGTAGCAAAAAGGCAATTGATGAGATTATTGCCTTCGCCAATGCCAATGGAATCAACGGCACCCCGACCATGGTTCTGCCGGATGGTAAGATTGAAGTGGGCATGCGTGACGCCGAGGCCTTGAAAATCTTGCTGGAAGGGAAATGAGCTGTCAGGCATGGGTCTGACAAATAGCGTCACCACTGGTCAGGCCCATATAATCATTTCATGTTTCATTTCTAGAGGTATTCCCCGAATGAACCATCTGTTCCTCACTTTCTCCTTGCTGAGTATATACCTGATGTCATTTTATCCGTCAAATGCGGGTGCCGATTGGTTTCTGTCGCAGACCGGACAGACAAGCTGTTACGATTCCACAGGGACGCTCCTGGGGTCGTGCGCAGGCACCGGCAACGACGGCGCTGTTCTGGCCGGTCAGGCATGGCCAACCCCCCGTTTCACCGTCAACAAAAATGCTGATGGCGTTACCGCCAACGGCACGGTAACAGACAATCTGACCGGGCTTGTCTGGCTAAAAAATGCCAATTGCTACGGCAAACAGGCATGGACAGGGGCCCTCGTCAGTGCTCAGGCACTGGCCAATGGCACGTGCGGATTGGCTGACGGTAGCAGCAGCGGGCAGTGGCGAATCCCAAATGTTGCTGAGCTGAACAGCCTTCTGAACGCGCAAGAGGCCAGTTCTGCTACGTGGCTGAACACTCTGGGCTTTGACAACGCCCAGAACGATTACTACTGGACCAGTACTACCAACGCCGGTTCTGCACCCGTTGCGTGGCGTATCATCATGGGAGCGGGCGTGATCAGTGGTAATGACAAGGGGCTGTCCAACGTTGTCTGGCCTGTTCGTAACGGAACCGCTGCCGGTGCGGTGTCTCTGCCGAAAACCGGACAAACTATCAGCTCAACCGTCACAGACGATGGGGATTTAGAGACTGGTCTGGGCTGGCCATCACCCCGCTTTACCGTCAATGCCGCTGCACCTGACAGCAGCAATACGGTAACCGACAATCTGACCAAACTGATCTGGTTCAAAAGTGCCTTTAACTCGTTTCAAAACAATTTAAAATCCTGGCAGGATGCCCTGTCGTACATCCAGACCCTGAATGCTTCAAACAGGTGGGGGCATACAGACTGGCGCCTCCCCAACCGCACGGAATTGATGAGCCTGGTGAATTGGGGGCAGTCTGCTTCATATAGCTGGTTGGTTTCACAAGGGTTCACCACTGTCAAGAATGACTTTGGCTACTGGACCGGCACCTCCTACGGCCTCTTTAATGAATTTGCCTGGAGTGTCAATTTCGGTACGGCTGCTGTGCTTGGAGAAGATAAAATTTCGTCCCGCTATATTTGGCCGGTCTGTGGCGGGCAGTATTGGTCTCTTGAACTCTTGAAAAGCGGTCTGGGAGGCACCGTTACCTCAATGCCAGCCGGGATTGACTGCGGCGAGACCTGTACGACCCGGTTTCTGGCTGGTACGTCTGTCATTTTGACGGCCACACCGGATGTTGGGATGGCGGTCTCCTGGAGTGGTTGTGACAGTACCAGCGGCAACCAGTGTACAGTGGCTATGGATAGTTCAAAGTCGGTTGCTGTCTCATTCGGCTCGGCGCAATACTCCCTTTATGTGTCTGTTAGTGGCAGCGGGTCCGGTTCCGTGACAAGTTCACCGCCGGGCATTGCCTGTCCCGACACCTGTCAGGCCAACTTTGACCCAGGTACCCCTGTTGTGTTGACAGCGTTTCCGGCGGCTGCCTCCGCCTTTGATGGCTGGAGCGTTGGTGCTTGTAGCGGCACAGGTGATTGCAGTGTAGACATGAATGCATCTGCCAGTGTTGGCGCTGCCTTTAGTCTTGTCCCGCTGGCAAAGAACAATGACACTGGCATCGCCTATGCGACGTTTGTAGAGGCGCTCTCCCAGTCTGCTGCAGGGGCAGAAATACTGCTGTTGGACTCGCAGCATGACGGAGTTGTAAACCTTGATAAGAATATAATCCTTAGCGGCGGTTGGAACTTGTCATTCCTTGCCAAAAGCGGTTTACCGAGCACGTTGGGCAGCGGTTTGACAGTTTTTTCCGGTGACATTAATGCCGAGACCTTGATTGTGAAGGGGAAGATCGAAGTGCAGGGTGGCAGCCTTCGAACAAGAGATGTGATGGTCCAGTAGCAGCACCGGATTGGTAATTGTACCAAGCTCAAATCTCGGTCAGGGTACGTGTTCTTCTTTGACTATGAAAAATTTGCATAGCAAGGCATTTAAATATGTACCATTGCTATGTAAGAATTGCGTAGTTTTTTGTGATTGTATTTAAAATTCAATAATTTCATATGGGTATGAGCAATTAATTTCTGGCACTTAACTTGCTTGATGATAGAAGTGTTTGAGCAGTTAATTTGGATTTCTTAAGTTATTCACGGCTAAACTTGGCTGTGTTTCTTATTGTCGCAGCATGATAAGACATTCTGTCCGCAAGGTGGGTGAAATGTGAGCAATACCGAAAAAGACCTGATGAAAATCTATGATGACATTGATCTCTGTTACAAGGTCATGGGGCTTTCATTCAGTGATCCGCCTCACCAAGTTGACAGGGTGTACAAGAGACTGATAGATGAATACAGCCAGAAGCTAACATCCGGTGACATGGCTGTTCGCAAAGAGGCGCAGGAAAATCTTGTACAGACCAAAGATTTGTATGAACGCATAACCGGGTCGATGATCTACAGGGATTATGCTCGGGAATACGAAAAGTATAAGGAATTGAAAGAAGCACAGCGAACGGAGAAGCAGCAGAAGGCAGAGGCGGAAAAAAACTTGATGGTTAACTGCCCCTTTTGCAAAAAGCTGATCAGCCCGAAATTGAAGGCTTGCCTGTATTGCCATGGAAAAATTCTTTCGCCTTTCGAGATGGTGCTGCACAAAATGTTCTCCGGAAAAAATGCCATCATTACTATTGTTGTTGTACTTGTTGTCGCAGCAGGAGTTTTTCTGGCCATAAACCCGAAACTGCTGAAATAAACATTTGATGTGGTTTTGGTCGCAATTGGCAGGTAATTCATTTAACGGTATTATCCCATACAACCGCTCCATTATCTTCAGGAGGCTTGACCATGAGATGCTCTAGAAATTCCAAATTCAGTTGTCTGATTGTGCTCGTGTTGGCAATGGTTTTCATGTCATCGGAGGCATTTGCCGACAGCTATTTTGCTGCCTGGTTCGGCACTACAAATGTCAGCGGGTACAACACCGCAACCCCAGATGGTGCGGGTGGGTACGTTCGCCGTTCCGACAATTTTACCACAAATACCACGGCCGTTCCGACAAGCGGTTTAATCGACTCCAGCAGCAGAACTGGTGACACAACCATTACTGTGACTCCGAGAACCGGCTACAAGATCAAGTTCATCAAATGGTTCGATACGGGTACTAGCACTTCCTGGACCCCCCCCACCGGCACCTCTCCAAGTGTCTGGACTGATGTGAGCGTTACGGCTAACCAGACGGCACCGCAGTCATTTAATATTAATCGGGTGAATAATCATCGCTACATGATCTGGGTCGTCTTTGAGGCAGTTGCCGTGGCTAATACCGGCGGAGCACTTGGAGCCTGGTATGGCTCCAACAATACCGCTCTAACCGGATATAATAATGCTCAGCCCATTACGGTGGTTGGTACGCCGGGCTCAAACAGTACAGGTGGAGCTGTTTATCAAAAAAGTACTTCAAGAACCAACTATAACCTGCTGGCTAATGGAGATATCACCGGGTACAATACGGGAAGTGATACCACCAGGGATATCCGGGTGATACCCGACACAGGTAACGGCTGGAACATTTCATCGATAAAATACGGAGTTGGTAACTGTACCTGGAGCACCAGCAATGACGCCTGTTCCAATACACCGGCAGATCCGGCAACCTGGACATCAGTTGCAGTCGGCGCTGGAAATACGCGGGTTGATTTTACTATTGACATAAACGGCGGCCAGCAGTTTTTTATCTGGGTGACGTTTGTTACAACATATACCACCCGGACGGTCACCGGCAGCGTTGACCCGTCGACGGACGCAAGCTGTACACCAAACACAATCGATCCGTCCAGCCAATCGGTAGTCGATGGTAGAACAACCACATTTGACCTGTCAACATCTTCGAATTGCTCCATTGAATGGGTCAACTTCAACGGCACAGGCAACCTGACCACCGGCATCAGCGGTACTACTTATACCACTCCGGTCGTGAGCGGCGGCGACAAGACCTTCGTAGTTAAATTCCGCCCGATACCCTACACGATCACCGCCACAACTACTGGAGATACCGGCTGTGGCACCATCAGCCCCGGTTCGGTTTCAGTGTCGCAGGGGGGGAGCCAGACATACACTCTGACGGTTAGTTCGGCCTGCTCCATTTCTCATGTCTATATCACCGACAACACCCACACGACCGCCTATGATGTTGCTCCATTGTCCGGTCTGACCTATACCTTCTCCAATGTCCAGCGCAACAGCAGTATCCAGGTGGCCTTTTCAAATATTCCGGCTACAGCCGGCGATACCTATTGCCAGGTGCCGCCCTATGTTGCAGGTGCGTCCGGTCTTGCTCCCAACGTGCTGATCATTTTCGATAACTCGGGCAGTATGAAGGAGTACGCATACGCCTCCAAAACCTACGATTGCACCAGCTCGAGTACTCCCTGTACGACCTTTTACGGATATTTTGATCCCAACAAGATGTATAAGGTTGATACGGCAAACTCAAGCAGATATCTGGAAAATAACGTAACACTCAACAAATGGGTAAGTTCAGGTAATTCTGCACCATATTTGCTATCCGGAAACTACCTCAATTATAAACATATGCAGCGTACCGATATCCTCAGGAAGGCGCTGGTGGGAGGAAGGGTTTCCGATTCCAGCGGTTCGAGCATTGCCAACGGAACCCTGCGCTACAACAGTGCTGCCGATAAGTATCTCAAGACCCAGAACGGTAAGATCGTTTATTACGGCGTGAACGAACCGAAGGGACTCGTGCAGCTACTGGCCGGCAAGGTTCGCTTCGGTGTTATGGTGCTGAATAATCCTAACAATCCTGGTGGTGGACGACTGGCGGCGGTTCCAAACGGAACTACGGGACAGAAGGCGGTCCTTGGATCTTCGGAGATTGATCTTGTCAAGGCGATCGACGGTTCAGAAACCGACGGCACCGTTGGCGGCACCCCGACGGCAGAAACGCTTTATGAGGCCACCCGTTACTTCCAGGCGAAGAAGAGTGCCTATAACAATGGTGTTGATTATGCGACGATTGGTGACCCGATCCTTAACGCTTGTCAGAAACACTTTGTGTTGCTTCTGACCGATGGCGAGCCGAATAACAACAATGATCTTCCTGGCTCCGCCAACAGTTATACGGATTCTCTTTTTAATCCGACTACATGGGAAGACCTGATTCCGGAGGCTGATCAGGCCAGCAACCAGCAAAGTGCCGTCTGCGGTGCAACGACTGTCAGTTACGCCTGCCCGAGTGGCAACAATAATAACGGAGCCTGCCCCAACTCCGAACGTATGGAGGCCGTGGCATTTTACGCCCACAATACAGACCTTAGAAGTTCGACCTACAGTAACGATGTGTTGGGTAATCAAAACCTAACCATCTTCCCGGTATATGCTTTTGGCTCGGGAGCCGGTACCAAGACCCTGCAGATGGTGGCCAAGTATGGCAGCTACAATAATTCTAACGGTAATGGTTCATTGACCTATGCATCACCCGATCTCCAGAAAGAATGGGATACCGATGGTAACTGTATCCCGGATAACTACTATGAAGCCGATGACGGGACGTTACTCGAGTCGAAAATCGCGGATGCCATGACTAGCATTCTTGCCAACGTGGCATCTGGCACCGCCGCATCGATCCTGAGTAACAGCGAAGGTAGCGGCGCCAGTCTGGTGCAGGCTGTCTACTATCCGAGCAAAATTTTTGAAGATAATACTGAGGCG
Source organism: uncultured Geobacteraceae bacterium (assembly GCA_942493195.1). Taxonomy (GTDB): domain Bacteria; phylum Desulfobacterota; class Desulfuromonadia; order Geobacterales; family Pseudopelobacteraceae; genus CAIPTY01. The sequence continues at coordinate 1,337,880 of OW818669.1, forward strand.
AGATGGATCGGTGAAATGCAGAATCTCTGGTTTTATATTGACCCCTATTTGAAGAACAGCACAGTCAGGGAAGACACTGATTATGCTACCTCAGCCTATAACCCGGCCCATGTCCTTGACCTTGCTCAGGACAAGGTGACCGACTTTATCTTTGACGGCAGTCAGACCTTTGTCAATCTCTACAACAATACTAATGGTGACGGTAAAACTATGGTGTATGACAACTCGGTGGCGCTTGATGAAGTTAAGAGTGTCTGGCGCGCTGGCAAGTTGTTGCAGGCCAGGACGGCCGACTCTAGGACTATTCATACCAGTACTGACGGAGTTTCCCTGCTGTCGCCAACAACCGCCGGCGGAGGTTTTTATGCGGCTGTAACGCGTGGGACAGCTCTGCAGCCGTATCTCCAGACCGCCAATAATGACGCTCTGGCAGAAACGTATAAGGTTATCAATTATATCAGAGGCACCGATCAGGCCGGCTATCGAAACCGTAAGGTTTCACTGGTTGCGGGCGGAACAGCCAGTGAATGGAAACTAGGAGATATCGTCTCTTCGACACCACAACTCCAATCCAACCTTAACCTGAATTATTACCATACTGAATACGGTGACCTTAGTTATAAGAGATTTATCACCAGTGCCAATTACGCCAAGCGCGGCATGGTGTATGTCGGCGCAAACGATGGAATGTTGCATGCGTTCAAGCTTGGCAAGCTTACAACCAGTGGCGATACCGGCATTATCACCTCGGGAACCAATACCCTTAAAATCGGGGGAACAATCAAGGCCGCATTGACCGGTGGTACTGATCTTGGGCAGGAACAATGGTCCTATATTCCACGAAATGCATTACCTTACCTGAAATATCTGGCTGATGTGAACTACAAACACCTGATCTACACTGATGGCCCGATCACCATTACCGATGTTTCCATCAATAAACCATCTGCCTGCACGTCAACCGATTATGCCGATTGTGTCAAAGATACGATCAATGGCACCAACTGGGGTACGTTTCTCATCGGCAGCATGGGCATGGGGGGGGCCTCGGCGACAAAGGGCAATGCCTGTGTAACCGGTGCCGCTGGTACCTGTGTCCAGACGCCAATCTATGATCCGGCAGACAATACCAATAGTACAGGTGTAGGCTACTCTTCCTACTTTGCCTTTGATATTAGCAACCAGTATTTCAATGCTGGCTCACCCAGTACAACTCTGAATGCCCAGCCTGTCTTCAAATGGGAGTTTACTCCGCCTGGGCTGGGTTATGCCACTTCCGGCGCCACTATTGTACGGGTCAGCGGTTCCAATAATGACGGGTCATCGAAGGTAAATAAAAATGGTAAGTGGTTCGCCGTCATGGCATCAGGTCCCACCGGTCCGATCAATACTACCGAGCATAAATTTTTGGGCAAGTCCAACCAAAACCTGAAAATATTTGTCATAGATCTGGGAGCATCAGATCCCCTTGTACTCAATTCGAACTACTGGGTGCTAGATAGTGGCATTCCGAATGCCTTTGGCGGCAGTATTCTTAATGCCAGTGTCGATACAGACAAGGTTAACCCGAGTTCCACCGGCTACTATCAGGATGACGTTATGTATCTGGGGTATACCCGTGCCAATCAAAACCCGTTGACAGCGGCAACACTCTGGAACGAGGGAGGAGTGGTCAGGATCCTTACCAAAGAGGACCCGAATCCGGCCAACTGGTCCGTAAGCAAGGTGATAGACGGTGTTGGATCTGTCACCGGTGCCATTGACACCCTGCAGGATACTGCCAAGAAAAAATTCTGGCTGTATTTCGGCTCAGGCCGGTTTTACTACAGCGGAGACGACTCCCCTACACAGCGCTATCTCTTCGGTATTCAGGATCGTTGCTACACCACCAACAACGTTTTCGATAAAAACTGTAATCTGACGGCGATTCCTGGCAACTCTCCAGAGGCGACCGGGAAGGGCGCTGCATTACAGATGACTGCCACAGTATCTCCCGTGCGCGCAGCGGATCTCACCGATCAAAGCACATCCATAAGTAATACCGTAACCAAAGGGTGGTATATTGCATTGCGGCCAGAGGACACTACTGTGTTCAACGGCGCCGAGAGGGTAACTTCTCGGCCGTCAGCCCAGACCAGCGGTTCGGTCTTCTATACCACGATCGAACCGACCTCGGATGTCTGTAAATACGGTGGGACTACCCATCTATGGGCGGTTAACTATGAGAACGGCAATTTGCCGAATTGCAACTCCCTTGGCGGGACGACACTGATTCAGATGACAACCGGTGCCTTTGAACAGGTCAAATTTGCGGATATCTTTTCCTGTCTTAGGGAGGATGGAACCGTATCTGTTCCACCAGCACCAACCACTACGGATACTGCCAAGCATATTACCAGAGGGGGAGGAACAACACCCGGGTTTGCCAGTGGCAATACGGATTTCCGATCTTCAGGTGGAGCGCCCGGAGGTTCCGGTGGTGATATGCCGCCTCCAAGACGTCTACCGGCCCCACGCAAAGAAATTTTGCATATCAAGGAAAAATAACGATGAATTCACGAGGTTTTTCACTGATAGAGACGGTTGTGGTCATTGCGATCATTGGTGTGATTGCTGCCATTGCAGTTAGTAACTTCAGTACCTATACGCAGAAGATGGCTATTGAATCACAAACCAGAAAACTATATTCGGATATACTTGGTCAGCGCACCAAGGCTCTATATGAAAAGCGCAGTCGTGGTATCAGGTTGACGTCGTCGTCGTATTCCATTTATTCCTCTAGTGCAATGTCGGTAGCACCGGTAAGTACGTCACGGCTGCAGTATCCGATTACTTTCAGTAATGGTGCCGACTTGATTTTTGACACCAAGGGACTGCTACAAAATGTCAGCAACAATACCATCAGCGTTGCCGCTTCGAATCCAGCACCAATCGACAGTGTTGTTGTCTCAGTAACTAGGGTTATGCTTGGCAAGTTGAATGGAGGGACAGTCATTGCAAAATAATAATGGGTTTACTCTGGTGGAGGTTTTAGTCGCCTTTGCCATAATACTTGTTGGCCTACTCGGATTGTTGAAGGCGGTTGAAGTCGCCCTTGATCATAATTATAAGAATCAGCAACGGAATGAAGTTGTTCGAGTTGCTGAGGGGGTAATGAATGGCATGAGAAACAATATCTTTGGCGGAGAATCAACGTCTACCATGATTGTCCCCAGCAGGATACGAAAAAACAACACTCAATACGTTGTCAGACGCAGTGTGACGACCGTAACACCAGGTCAGACCAACCAGTACCGCGTCGACGTAAGATATAAATTTAGAAATTTTTCTACGTATCATTCTGTCGTTTCTTTAAGGGGTAAATAATGAAATTTAACAGGATAGTGAATTCAATTCCAAATCCGGTTAGATCACATCGCGGCTTTTCATTGGTCGAACTGCTGATAGTTATGGTCATTTTTATTATAGTAATAATTATCAGCACACAGGCATTTGAGAGAATTCTTAGCTCGTCTTCGCAACAGATGAAATCCTCAGATAGCAATATCCAGGGGGTGGTTGGCCTGGAAATTCTGAGGTCCGATCTGGAACATGCCGGATACGGTTTGCCATGGTGCCAGAGTTTTGTTGCTGATTTTGCCGAAAGTGGGGTGGCAGCAAATTCTCTTGCTAACGGTATTGATCCTGCTGCGTTTAATGATACTAACAACCCAACCAAGAGTGAGGCCTACATTCAGCAGAGTAATATGTCTAAAGGGTACCTTCAGGGACCGCGGGCAATTCAGAGCGCCACAGCTGCTGGAGCCGCCAATGCCTGGGAAAATGGCCGGGATTATCTGGTGATTAAGTCATCAGTAATCGGTATGAATAATGCCTCAAAAAAGTGGAGCTACCTTGATTATGTAGGTGGTGCTTGGACAATAAAGCAATGGGGGATTGATGATTTTGCTGCAAATGACCGTGTAATCACTCTTGATGCAGACGACCACCGTTTAATTGGGACCAGCGGTGCTTTTTCATACGCTCTGGCCGGCGTGCCGCCAGCTCCCGACGCCAGTTATGTGCCTAATAGTACAGAAATCAGCTATTTGGTCTATGGTGTTAGCGATTCGAATGATCTCAGTTTCCCTTACAACAGGGTTGATTATTATATCAAACGTCCAGCAACAAATATGCCGGACCGGTGTGCAAGTGGTTCTGGAATCCTGTATAAGGCAAGTCTCAACCATCCGGGAGCCGCAGTGACTGAGTATCCTCTACTTGATTGTGTAGCGGATATGCAGGTTGTTTTTGCACTGGATACCACTGACAGCGGCATGGTAAATCTGAACTGTGACCAAAACTGCATCAGCGCACTGACCGCAGAACAGATAAGAAAACAGGTGAAGGAAATAAAGTTCTATGTGCTTACCCATGAGGGGGGTAAGGATAGATCGTTCAGCTATCCATCGCAAACTGTTCAGGTCGGAGATCCTGGTCAAGGACGAACCTTTGATCTTGCCACTTTAGGAGGTATTGGTACCGAGTGGAATCAATTTCGCTGGAAGGTCTATACAATATCAGCACGTGTGAAGAACTTGAATCATTAAGTCATGTAAATCGATCTGGAGAGCATCCATGCAGCAATTAAAAAATGAAAATGGTATTGCACTGGTTACAGCGCTCTGCTTTACGTTAATCTCCTTGGGAATAATCATGATGTTGCTTTATTCCGTAACGCAAGGAATCAAAACGACGACGGCAAGCAAGCGATATTCTAATGCACTTGAAGCCAGCTATGGCACAATAGAGCTCTTGCAAAAAGATATTCTCCCGCAGATTATTTCATTACCTGCAGCCAGTATCGTCACATTGGCTAACTCCCAATTTTCGGCTCTTTCAATGGCAGTTCCTAATTCAGTTTGCTTGGAGGAGAAATTAAAATTCTCTACGTGGGATGCCGCCAAATGTTCTGCCTCAACGAAAACGGCAGTGTCAACAGTCTCTCCAGATATGACCTTTAATCTCAAGGCTACGAATGATGTAACCGGCTATACAGTTTATTCAAAGATTGTAAGTACGCGTTGTAGCGGCACAGCAACTGATCCGTGCTCCAATAGTGATACTGGATCGGAAGCAATAAACGGACTGGCTAAACCCGGAGGAACGACAAGTACTTCAACTCCATCGGCACCGAGCATGCCAGCTTACTATCGCATTGAGTTAACTGGACAGCGTGCATCAAATCCTCATGAAAAAGCCGAGCTATCAATTCTATACGCGTACTGACGGTCAACGACAAAACGGCCAGATAGTTGGCGTCATAGTTGATGTAGTTTCAGTAAATATTTTGCTCTGCCGGTGAGACTTGAAAAGGCTTTGCCGTCCCTGCGACACTTCTGCCAGAGGAAAGCCCCTAAGGGCAATCAACAGGAGGAAATGCCATGCGAGAGTGGCAAAGTTTATCTTTTATGTTAATTGGGAGTGCAAATACCATGTAGTGATTGTCCCAAAGTACTGTAAGAAAGAACTTTATGATCGTCTCCGTGGCGAAGTTTGAAAGATCATCAGACAGTTGTGTTGCCAGAAGGACGTGAAAACTATCGAGGGTCATGCCATGACCAACCACAACAATCTTGTATATATGTGATCGCCATGGTTAGTGATATAAAATTTTTGGTATAATTAAACATAAAATGCTTGACAATGACGATATTTGCTTTATATGTAACTTAAGTTCCGTTTAGATTAGGGTAAAATATGAAGTCAAAAAATAAAGTTAAACACATAAGAGAAGCAAGACTGCTTAGCAAAGCTGAGTTGGCGCGTAAAGCGGGTGTATCACCCCTCACAATTGATCGAGTTGAGCGGGGCGAGGTTTGTCGATTGGAAACAATGCGTAAAATAATATTAGCACTTGGCTTTTCTTTAGATGAAAAAGAAAAAGTATTTCAGGATTGATTAATGACAGGATCGGGACATGATTCTTTTTAGCAAGAAAAAAGAGGTAATTGGAATTGATATTGGCTCAACGTCCATTAAGCTTGTTCAGCTTAAGGATCTGAAGGGAGCGTATCAGTTAGTTAATGTTGGAATATCCTCATTGCCGCCAGAAGCTATTGTTGATAATACGCTTATGGACAGTGCTTCAATTGTTGCAACAATTAAAAATTTAGTTTCGAGTTTAGGAATAAAAGTAAAAGATATAGCATGCTCAATATCCGGTAATTCAGTAATCATACGAAAAATTATTCTTCCGCAAATGCCACCAGAAGAACTTGAAGATCAAATAACATGGGAGGCCGAGCAGTATATTCCTTTTGATATAAACGACGTTAATATGGATTTTCAGATTTTATCGCCAGACAATATAGACCCATCTAAAATGAACGTATTGTTGGTCGCCAGTAAAAAGGATATTATCAACGATTATGTAGCAGTGTTTAATGAATGTGGCTTGGTGCTTTCAGTTGTTGATGTCGATTCATTTGCAATTCAAAATGCATTCGAGCTGAATCACGAAGTCGGTACAGAAGAAGTTATCGCTCTTATCAATATAGGAGCAAGCGTAATGAATATAAATGTAATTAAATGTGGTTTGACTTTGTTTACTCGTGACGTTCAAGTGGGTGGGAATTTATATTCTGAAGAAATACAGAAGCAGTTAGGTTTAAGTAGTGTTGAAGCTGAATCAATGAAAATTTTATCAACAGAGGCTCAAAATTCACCTCTTGTAGATGTGCTTGTGAAAGTAAACGAAACAGTTACGCAAGAAATCAGAAGATCATTAGACTTTTATAATTCGACTGCCAATGACGATCGGATAACAAAAGTTTATTTAAGTGGAGGCTCTTCAAAAACATTCAAACTGTCTGATTCAATATCAGAAAAAACTGGATTGCCCGTTGAGTTTATAAATCCTTTTGCAAAAATAAAAATAAGCGAAAAAGATTTTGACCCTGAATACCTTCAGGAAATCGGTCCTCTTATGGCAGTAACTGTTGGACTTGCGACCAGGAGGATTGGGGACAAATGATAAAAATCAATCTATTGCCTGTTAGGGCTGCCAAGAAAAAGGAAACTGCTGTCCAACAGATAACAATTTTCTGTGTTTCTATAGTCTTGGCTTTGCTTGTTGTTGGGTCCTTATATGCTGTTAAGCTGGGTCAAATATCGTCAACAAAAAATGATATAACCGCGTCTAATACAAAAATATCAGAGTTAAAAGTTAGAATTGGAAAATTAGAAGAACTTAAAACACTCAAAGAACAAGTAAAGAAAAAATTGGATGTTTTGTCTCAATTGCGGAAGAATAAGACTGGTCCGGCTCAGCGACTTGCTACACTTAGTGATATAACTCCAGAACAGTTGTGGTTAACAACATACAGCGAAGTTGGGGATTCAGTAAAAATTTCAGGGATAGCATATACCGAGGAACTAATAGCACAATTTATGCGTAGCATACAATCTTCTAATGACTTTACAGGTGTTGAATTAGTAGTATCAGAGCAAAAAGAAATTGTAGGAACCAAAGTAAAGGGCTTTGAATTGAATTGTAAACTTAAAAGTGCAACTGTATCCCAATCTAAAATAGAAACAGACAAAAAATAGCATTATTTAGGGTGGATTTACATGGATCCTCAAATAGAAAAGATATTAAAACTACCAACTAAGCAAAAAGTGCTGATTTTAGTTCTTGTTTTAATTTTAGAACTTACAGCATTAGTGTGGTTTCTTTATTTGCCAAAACATAAAGAATTGGTAAACTTAAGGGTCGAATTAGCAAAACTGCAGACTGAAATTGATGACAAAACTAGAATTGCAAATAATCTTCCACGATTGCAAAAGGAATACGACCAATTAAATATTGAACTGGCATTGGCATTGACCGAATTACCTAACTCAAAAGAAATCCCTTCGTTGCTAACGAGTATAACAACATTAGGGAAAAACTCCGGTCTTGATTTCCTCATGTTTAAACCTAAAGCTGAAGTCGTTAAAGATTTTTATGCTGAAGTCCCTGTTGATATAGTAATTTCTGGTTCGTATTTTAGTGTAGCTAATTTTTTTGCTGCAGTATCAAATTTGCCACGAATAGTAAACATTAATAATGTTGTTTTTTCTGATATAAAAAATATCAATAATAGGATGATGACAAAGGTGACATGTCTTGCCACTACATTCCGCTTCCTTGATAAGAAAGAGATTAAGGATGATAAAAAAACTTCAACAACTAAATAGCGATTTAAGCAATGTTTTATTCGTTTTATTCATCCCTGTATTAATTTTAGGATGTAATAAAAATGAGCAGCCTGTTTCTGCGCTTGCTCCTCAGCAAGTAATAAAACAACCTACTAATCCAGTCCAAAAGCTTCTTAGTTCGTCTATAAAGCTAACTTCATCTAATTCAACAAGTAATCAATTTGATTTTAGTTCCAAAAAAGATCCCTTTAAGCCTTATGGTGTTGTAAAAGCTGTATCTACTCAAAGTAAGTCTGACATTAGAAAATCGATGATTGACAGTCTTCCCATTCATAGCTTTGATGTAAGTCAGTTTAAACTTATTGGGGTTATAACCGGTGCTAAAGAAAATCAGGCAATGGTCGTTGATCCAAATGGAAAAGGCTATGTGCTTAAATTTGGTATGACGATTGGTAAAAATGAAGGAAAGGTAGTTGCAATTACTTCCAATGGTGTAGATGTTTTAGAACAATTCAAGGACGACAATGGTAGGGTACGTAAGGAAAATATCAGAATTACCCTACCAAGGAAACAATAAGGAGATACGCATGAAGTGGATGAATATGGCATTTAAGAGATTTTCTTTCGCTTTTGTACTCGCATGCGCAACTATCTTGTTGGTGTTTAATAGCGTAAATGCCGCTCAAGATAACAACAAGACTGCTACTGGTAAACTCGCATCAATAAAGTCTATTAGTATTGCTGGTGAAGGCGAAACGGCTGAATTGATAATTAAATTATCTTCTGCGGCAACATATACCAGTTATAAGACAACAGCGCCATTAAGATTGGTTTTAGATATTTCACAAGCATCGCAAGGATCGATAAATGCTCCATTGATTTTCAACAAAGGTAATTTTAAAACAGTAACTGCAACAAGATTTGATACTGAGGCCGGTGTCCTTACTCGCGTAGATATCGAATTAAATATTGATGCCGAAGCTATTATCACTGCATCAGCTTCAAAACCAGGAGAACTCAGAATATCTTTCCCTTTAACATCTGTAACTCGTAAAGAAAACGTGACCTTAGACAAATCTAGTAGTGTATTAAATCAAGATTTGCCTGATAATAAATCTGGACAAGTTGCAAAGACAATCGAACTCAATCAGTCACAAGCAAGTAAAAATGAAATAAAATCTAATGTTCTCACATCAATTTCGATTGAAAATAATTCTGTTCTTCTATCAATAAATGGTGGTGTTAAAAATTACAAAACATTCAGATTAGATAAGCCAGAAAGGTTTGTTATTGATTTAATGGATGTGCATGCTGATGTATCTTCGAGAATTATACCTCTTAATTCAGCTGGAGTTGCATCTGCTCGCGTTGGATCGTATCCTGACAAAGTAAGAGTTGTACTTGATTCTGTTGATGGTAGTTTTCCTGAAACAACGGTAGAGAATTTAAAAAATGGTTTAAATATCGTTTTAAAAGTAAATAAACAAATTATTGCTGAATCAAATACAATTGATCAAAAAAAACCCTCGGCAAAAAGCAAGACTGCTGATAAAAAATTAGATAATTTAAAACAATCAAGTTCTAATGCTAGTGTTATAGATGTAACGAAACAGGCAACGAAATCAGAAAAAAAAGAATTTGCTAAAAATACCACCAGTGAAATGTCGCCAAGTGTGGACATGATTGATTTCCAGGTTGTAGATGGTATATCTAGAGTTGCGATCAAAGTTAAAGGTAATGTTGAAGTTGATAAACCTGTTAAATCCCCCGGATTTGTTACACTAACAATTAAGAAAGCTTCTCTTTCAACTTCTCTACAGCGTTCACTCGAAACTCAGTCATTTATTAGTCCGGTCTTACGTATTACTCCACTTTTAGTTAAAACTAAAAAGGGAACTGATACAAAAATTCGTATTGCGATGAAAGCATCTGTTCCTTTTGAATTTAGACAAGAAGGGGACATGCTTTTTGTTGAGTTCAAGAACCCCGAAGGCTTGTCTGCGGACAAAGTATCTGTTGCAATAAATGATTCATACAATCGTGTTCCTAAACCATTAAAGCCTGTCTCTCAGTCAACTGAATCAGAATTGGTGACTGAACTAGCCCCCGTTGATACACCTGTGAAACCATTTGATTCTTCCCGATCTTATAAAGGGCGAAAGGTAACACTTGAATTTGCTGATGCAGATGTACGTAAAATATTTCAGTTACTTTCCGAAGTCAGTAATAAAAATTTCGTTCTAGGTGATGATGTTTCTGGAATCATTAGTATAAAACTAGTAAATGTTCCGTGGGATCAAGCTCTTGATATTATTTTAGATACAAAAAACTTAGATAAACGAGAAGAAGGCAATATAATTATAATTAAAGGTAAAGGAAAATTTAAGTCACAGGCAGAAGAGGAACAGGAACTCAAAAAAGCATTAACAAAAGCAATTGAATTAAAGGCAGAAATGTTTAGCATAAATTATTCGGATATATTAAGCATTGTAACCCAACTTAATAATTTGAAAACAGATCGAGGTACAATTGCTCAGGATGCGCGTACAAATAAAATAATCGTCAAAGATATTCCGCAAGTTCTTGATGACATGCGCAAGTTAATTAGTCAGTTAGACGTACCTGAAAAGCAAGTAATGATCGAAGCTCGTATTGTGGAAGCAACTTCTACTTTTACACGTTCACTTGGTGTTAATTGGGGGATTCATTACCGTGATGGTAGTGCTTCAATTTTAGGAATTAATCAATTAGACACAAGTTTCGGAGGACAAGCATCTGCAGCACCAACTTCTGGAGCTTCGGGATTGCCTGGTGGAAGTATGGGTATTTCATTTGGCACAATTACAAGCAATATATCATTGGATCTAAGATTAAATGCCGCAGCAAGTGCTGGTCTTATTAAAATAATTTCGACTCCGAAAGTAGCTACTGTAAATAATAAGACTGCTAAAATCACCCAAGGTCAGTCCGTTCCATATCAATCAAATTCTGATAAGGGGCCTGATATTAAGTTTGTAGAAGCCGCTTTAGCATTAGAAGTTACTCCGCATATTAATTCAAATGGAACTATAGGTATGAAAATTGACGCCAAAAATGATTCAGTCGGTCAGGTACCACCTGGAGCTGGTGCGCCATCAATTAATAAAAAACAAGCAACAACAGAAATGCTTTTGAAGGATGGTGAGACTACAGTAATTGGTGGTATTTATGTCGATAGCGATAATCAATCTGATGATGGAGTTCCTTATTTGATGGATATACCATTTTTGGGAAAACTATTCAAATCAACAAGCAGTACCAAAATTAAAACGGAATTACTCATATTTATTACACCTCGAATTTTGAATAATATTTAATATTTGTTGGGAGGTTTCATGAAACTAAATCGTTATTTGCACTTAATTTTATTAGTATTATTTTGTTTATTCATTCAATCATGTGGTAGTGGTACCGGGGCATCAGATACAAATGGGGCACTCACTGTAACTACTCCGACTGCAACTGCTTTACCATCTGGAAATGAATTTAGCGTTTCTTCAACGATTACATTTACACCACCTGCAGGAAAAACAGCGCAGGGTGTCCAAGTCGATATTGTAATGGTTGACCAGTTTGGTTTGTCCTACTCGAATAATGTTTCTTTCACAACAAATAGTAATACTGTTACTATAGGTCATGTTTTTCCTGGTCCAGGTAATGCTGTTTCAGTTGCAGCATCAATCGGTGATATGCGCTCTTCTAGTTTTGTTGCATTTTAGTTTTAAATAAATAGTATTTAATAGTAAAGGGCGCAATTTGCGCCCTTTACTATTTACAGATGGTGGTTCATGGAACAACTCCCAAATTTTAATTTTAAAAATTTTCTTTCCACATATTCAATTGAATGGATCGACTATTTATATAAGCAGTGGTTGCTTTTGCCAGAGGATATAGATACTGAGTGGAGCCTTTTTTTTTCTGGATTTATTTTTTGCTCAGATGCGAAAATAATCAATTTTAAATTGGATGATAATTTAATAGAAAAAATAGATTTGATTGTAGAAAACTATCGAAAATTTGGTCATTTGTTTGCTTGTACTGATCCAAACACGGCCTGTGTTTTAAATTTTGAAAAATCGGAATTTGTTGATTCAATTCTTTGTGGTATTTCAGACGATACAAAAGTCCCATCATTGAACGATTCTAAAAAACTTATATCAATTCATGAACTAATTTGTGATTTAAACCGTATCTACTGTCATAACGTAGGTATTGAATATTTATTTATCGAGAATATTGAGGAACGTAATTGGTTAATAAATCATATTGAGGTTTGTCGTAATCACTCCGTTTTAGCGAAAGATGAAAAGCTTCGGTTGATGCAAAATTTGTTTAATACGCATATATTTGAAACACTTCTCCAGCGACATTTTCCTGCTCAAAAAAGATTTTCACTTGAGGGAGGGGAAATTCTTATACCAGCCTTAGATACTTTGATTCATGCCTGTCCTGAATTTGGAATAACAGATGTTATCGTTGGTATGGCACATCGTGGTCGTTTGAATGTACTGACAAATATCTTCAATAAACCTTATGTCGATATTATTGCGGAGTTTAATGGAGATGATACACCCGGTTTCTCCGGTGATGGTGATGTAAAATATCATAAGGGCTTTTCAATTGATAGGTTGATCGGTGGGAATTCTATTCATCTGACACTTGCTGCAAATCCAAGTCACCTTGAAGCTGTTAATTCAGTGGTAGCTGGTAAGTGTCGTGCTAGACAGTATAAAAAGGGGTATTTGGATCCATCTCTTGTATTACCATTACAGATTCATGGTGATAGTTCGTTTGCTGGACAGGGGATTGTTAATGAAATCATGAATCTGTCTCAATTAGAGGGATATAGTACTGGTGGAACAATTCATATTATTCTCAATAATCAAATCGGTTTTACAACGACTCCTTCGGATTCTCGATCATCCAGATATACTACTGATTCTGCAAAATCATTATCTTGTCCTATATTTCATGTTCAGGGCGAGGCACCAGAAGATGTTTTATACATCGTTAAATTAGCTCTTGAATACAGGCAGAAATTTAAAAGAGACGTTTTTATTGAGATTGTATGCTATCGCCGATACGGTCATAACGAAACTGATGAACCTTCTTTTACACAACCCCTTTTATATCGTCAACTTGATGATCGATTGCCAATTAGTCAGATTTATGCAAATACATTACTTGAAGAAGGTTTTTCTCAAGAACAATTGAAATCTATTGAAGTTGCTGTAAAAAATCAACTTGAAGTAAGTTTTACTAACAAATCAATCGAAAAAACTGTCGGTTACGGTGATTATTGGAATTCAGTTATTCGCGATTTTTCTATTAATTCTGTGATTACTGCTGTTTCGAACGAAAAACTAGTATTATTGTCTCTCCGTTTAATTGATCTTCCCCAAAGTTTTAGCCCCCACCCTAAAATACATACTTTACTTCACAAACGGTTTGAATCGGTCCTAAAAGATACTGGTATTGATTGGGGCAATGCGGAAATTCTGGCATATGCATCATTGCTGGACGAGGGGTTTCCGGTTCGTCTTTCTGGGCAGGACTCTCGGCGAGGAACCTTCAGCCATCGCCACTGTGTTTTACATGACGTTAATAATGATGATACCTATACTCCCTTAAATGCAGTGGCTGCTAATAGTGCGTCCTTTCAGGTATGGGACAGTCCTTTATCAGAATTTGGAGTACTGGGTTTTGAATACGGATATTCTTTGGAAACACCATATGGTTTGACTATTTGGGAGGCTCAATTTGGTGATTTTGCCAATGGTGCGCAGGTTATCATTGATCAGTTTATTGCGAGTGGTGAAACAAAATGGAATCGAGCAAGTGGTCTGGTTATGTATTTGCCCCATGGCTACGAAGGGCAGGGTGCGGAACACTCCAGCGCACGTATTGAACGGTATCTGCAGCTTTGTGCCGGAAATAATATGATTCTTGTCAATCCCACGTCTCCCGCTCAATTTTTTCATGTATTGCGAAGGCAGATGAAGCAGGCTTTCAGAAAACCTTTGATTGTTTTTACTCCTAAGAGTTTATTACGTCATCCTCAATGCGTTTCTTCTTGTGAGGATCTGTGTAACGATTCTTTTCATGAAATTCTAATGGATCGTCTCGAGCATAGTAGCGTAAGAAGAATTTTATTATGCTCTGGCAAGATTTATTATGAGTTGTTTGAAGAACGTGAAAGAATTAATTCTTTTGATACTGCTATCATTCGTATTGAGCAACTCTATCCTCTTCGAAGTGATCTGCTGTTGGCTGAATTATCACGTTACGGTTCTGATTCGTGTTTTGTGTGGGTTCAGGAAGAACCAGAAAATATGGGAGCTTGGTCCTTTATACGTTATATTCTTGCTGAATTAGGTTTTCACTTCCGGTATGTTGGGCGCCCAGGCAATAGTTGCCCTGCAGTTGGCTCTCACCGCTTACATACGGAACAGCAGGCATCCATAATTCAATCTGCGTTTCATGTAGTTTGATCCAACACGGAGCTTTTGGAAATTCGTAAGCAATATCAATTGACTTCATTAATAGGTCGTGTATAAGTTGAGAAAAATTTCTGTTCGGGATTTGCATGGTTAATCTTTTATTTATAACATCCTGCAATAAATTTGAAAGGATCATGTCATCACTTCAACCTTTATTAAAGGTTAGGATAGATGTTGTTTCAGATTTTGACATTGGCTTGAAGGATGTTTTTGAAAAACGCCCAGCTACTGTATTTATTCAGGATCAGATCGCCGGTGTTACGGGAGAAAGCGTTGCCCGCCATATACAGATGCTTCTTGGAGTTGGAGCCCCTTCTTTTGTTTTTATGCACGAGGGTGGTACCAAGGCAAAGCCTATTAAGGGACTGTTCGAATATCTGGTTGATTTATCACAAACAGATGAAACGGTTGTAAAAGATATTCTTGATATCCTGAAATCTCACCTTGGTCCGCAATGGGACAAAGTATATCTGTCTCCCAAAATTGAACCTCAAGCTGTTTCGGATACATCTCTGTTTCCCAATCTTGCTGATGTACTGGTTGAAGACAGTGTAAATTCAAAGACATCTTCAGATTTTTTAGCAATTTCATCTCCCGAGGTCGTTGCTGGTTATGATGAAATTGAGAAGTCTGTTAATTCAGCGTTTGACTCATTTGATGTTGTTTCTTCTCCCCAGGATCAGCTCGCTGAAATAATGGCAGTTTCTGGAGACAAACCGGTTAATGTGTCGGTCGTCCCTCCATTTCAGAGCGTTCAATCACTTTCAAGCGAGCAAAGTGAAGCAACCCTGATATTGCCTGCCAAAGAAACACGTTCTGATGTTCCGGCTAAACGGGGACATGAGTTGTTACAACCCATTATCAGGACAAATGTAAGTTCGACTGATGTGCTCGCTTCGGGACTTGCCGGTAAACGCTCAACTGTTGCTCATACTGAAACTGTTTCTGATTTTTCAAAAAGTGACGATGCAATTCCGGTCAAGGAGTCACCTGCAGATTTTGTCATCGTAGGTGAACGTTCAACGTCTCAGGTGGCTCCCGAAGAATTGTTGAGGGTTTTTGAAAATAGTATTCAACCCCGTAACAGCGGGGCAAGACGAATCGTAGTTTTATTATCAATAGTACTCATATCAGTTCTGACTGTGTATTGGGTGTTTGGCGATAAATTTTCACAACTACATTTGTTTACTAAACGAACGCTTCAATCAGTACCACCGACTACAGTTTCTCAGCCAGCGGTTTCTTCCATTGAAAAGAAACAGGAAATTATTCCAGAAAAAACGGCTGTAATAAATACGCTTCCTACCTTTGTACCGGTACAAAGCCTTGATAAATCCTTCGCTTCACAGAAACCTGGTTGGGAACGTTATATTGATTCTGCAATGGACTATCGTTTATATCGAATCGACGGTGGAATACGGGCTATTCAGATTTTGGGAGTTAATGATAAGGCAATCAAAGAAACATTTCTGGAATCGGCATTACTTGAGCTTGCCGGCAGTGCCGAATATCGGGTTAGTTCAAGGAAGATTAAAGACGGATTCACCGTGGAGCAAGCCGTTGTTGGCCCCAATAATAACGATCTGTTGATTTATCGCAAAAAGAATGTAATTCACGCTTTCGTTATTTCAATGAAATAAAGTATAGAGTTTCTAGAGATACTTAAAATGCTCAACGTATGCAGGTGGACAATGTTTTTTTGTAAAGAAGACTCTATTCAATTTGTCAGGCTTTTAGCCTGTATTCTAGCGGTACTGTTACTAAGTCCGAGTGTTGCGTTGCATCGTGTTTACGCTGCAATGGAGCCACAATTTGAAATTGACACACGATCTTTGACGACACTTGCTCCGTCAAAGTCCAAGTCCATAGGTTCGAGCAACAAACGAACTTCTCGTATGCGCGAGAAAAAGAGCATTCGCTCGAATACCCTTGGCACTGTTCATGTCGTAAAGTCCGGTGAGAACCTTTTTAAAATACTGATGCGCGATTATGGGTTGGATGACAATGAGGCGAAAATTCTTGTTGATGAAATTCGCCGTGAAAATAATATCTATGATATCAGGCGGCTGAAGGTTGGCCAAAGAATTACTATACCACCGATCCGAAGAAATACCGACGGCTCAATAAAACGAGAATTTGCCATAAGTCTCGGGGGGGAGGATTCTAAATCCATTGGCCAGTCTTTCAGGTTGGAACCACCAGTGTCTTCAGTGACTGTTGAAGAAATGAACACCAAAATTCGTCCGGTATGGAATAAGATTATTCCTTCAGTAGGCGATGAACTGAAGCCGATTTCTATCCAGACCCCTACCTTTTCTCTCACACTGGATTCCAACAGTTTTCCAATGTTTACTGCCATGGATAAGGGAAAAATTGTTGTAGACCCTGATAATGCGGTCCCGGATCTGGTAAAGTCAATGATTTCAGAAAAGGATCCTTCTGTCAGGTTTGTTAGTGGGGCAGATGCCGATGGGAAACGTCTTTTATCAGCAATTATAGCTAATGCAGGCTTTTTTTCAGTTGAAGAGGATTTCAAGTTGGAGTTCGGTGCTGACCCAACCATAACGGTCCGTTCGGACTTCAAAATCGAAAAAAGTTCAGAAAGTATCTTGAATCAGGACGTTATCCTGTTAAATGCCGGTCGGTTGGCGCTTCCTGCACAAGTTGGAAATTTTTTGCAAAAAGAGGGGTTTTCGCTTCACGAACCGTTTGCAAAGTTGCAAACGGTGGCCCCTGCAGTTCCGCGCTCATTGCACCAAGTATTATCCAAAACGTCGGTTGGGATTCTTGACTCTTTGCTTTCGGCTCTGTCCATTACTTCTGAAAAGGACTGTCGCCTGGATATTTTTACTGCAGGAGCCGATGGCATTTCGCTGACGGTAAATGCCGAGCGCTATATTGAACGCGGTGGACAAAAGACATTGATTACACATTTTGATGGTGATCCCGTTTCATATACCTTGTTTCGAATTCTGGAAACGAGAGGTTATAAGGTTGTTATTCTTGATCCGAATGATGACTTTCGGAATATCGCTGACAAACTTTTGCTTCGCCTGAATATCAAAGGCACCTATGCAAAACATGTTTTTGAACCGGATCCTTTAGCTAATTATTCGCTACAGATGTCAGGATACCGGATTGAAGGTGCCGGGTTACCTTTAAACGGAGTTTTTATAACCAATCTTGAGTTTGATAATTTTTTTCGTGATGTTTTTACAGAAAATGGGTACAAAATTTCGATAAAGTGAATCAATTCCCTTTTGGTCAACTTTCTGTTATAAACGCTCGTATCATTTTACGGGCGTTTGTTGTTTCCAGTATTCTATGACGGAGTCAACACATATATGAGTGTAAAAAAAGTTGGAGAGTTATTAATTGAACAGAATCTGATTTCTCAAGAGCATCTGGATGAGGCACTTGAGTTACAGAAGGTTTTTCCTGACCAGGCGATTGGCCAACTTCTCTGTAAACTTGGATTCGTTAAGGAAAGTGATCTCAGCTTTGTCCTGGATCAGAAAAACAAACGTCGAAAATTGTCTGATATTCTTTTGAAGTCCGGACTGGTAGATCAGCAAAAATTATCCCATGCCAGGGAAGTCAGCAAGCAAAGTGGTATCTCTCTTGAAAGGGCGCTTCTTAAGCTTCGTTATATTGATGAAGAACAAATGTCTCAGGCTGTTGCAACGCAGTATGATATGCCATACGTTTTGATAAACAGTTTCGACCTGGATGTTTCCCTGTCCCGCTATATCAGTGCGGTCTATGCGCAAAAACAACGAATAGTCCCCATATCAAAGATTGGCAATACGCTTACGCTGGCAATGGCAGAACCGTTGAAAAATCATGATATCCGTGAACTTGAAGACAGTATCCGCCTAAGAATAATTTCGGCAATTGCCACGGAAACTGGAATTTATAAAGCTCTTAAGCGACTTTATAATATTGACGTTTCAGCTGCGGCCACATCTGCAAGTGATGAAGTTAATCTCGATATTGTGCCTGATAGTATTGACAAACTTCTCAGCAGGACATCTGCCAGTGATGAACCTGAAGTGGAGGAAGAAACCAAGAAGGTCACAGAAAAAGATAGTGTCATCGTTAAACTGGTTAACAAGATTGTCTATGACGCTTATATGAACAAAGCCTCAGATATTCATATAGAACCGTATCAGGGTAAAAAGGATGTTGTTGTGCGCACCAGGGTGGACGGACACTGCTCAATTTATCAAAGAATCCCGTATAAATATAAATTTGCGATTCCATCACGCATAAAAATTATGGCTGAACTGGACATTGCAGAACGTCGCAAGCCTCAAGATGGCAAGATTGATTTCAAAAAATTCGGTCCGCTTGACATTGAGTTGCGTGTTGCTACCATGCCCACTGTTGGAGGTTTGGAGGATGTGGTGATCCGGGTTCTTGCCAGCGGTGACCCGATCTCATTTAATCAGCTTGGCTTGACTGAACGTAACATGCGTGTGTTCAACCAGTCCATCAAGAGTCCTCATGGACTGGTTCTTGTAGTCGGTCCAACCGGTTCGGGCAAGACCACAACCCTTCATTCCGGATTGGCTCTAATTAATGAAAGCAGCCGCAAAATCTGGACAGCCGAGGATCCGGTCGAGATTACCCAGCCTGGTTTACGTCAAGTCCAGGTCAATCCTCGCATTGGTTTCACGTTTGCTGCAGCTTTGCGATCGTTTTTGAGACTCGATCCTGATGTAATCATGGTCGGGGAGATGCGCGATGAAGAAACTGCCAGTACAGCTGTCGAGGCTTCTTTGACCGGCCATCTGGTCTTTTCGACATTGCACACCAATTCCGCACCGGAAACAGTCACCCGTCTTCTTGAAATGGGGCTGGACCCCTACAGTTTCTCTGATTCATTGGTTTGCATACTTGCCCAGCGTCTTGCCCGTCGTCTCTGCCCGGACTGCAAGGAAAGTGTGCAGATAGAAAGTTCAGAGTTTAATGATTTGGTAGAAGAATATGGCCATGATGAGTTCAAATTTACGGGTATTGGTCATGACCAGATTAACGTTTTCAGGGCAGTCGGATGTGACCGTTGCGGACACACTGGCTACCGGGGACGATTGGGGATTCATGAAGTTCTTGAGTGTACACCTAAGTTGAAAGGTCTTATAAAGCGGCGCGCAGATACAGATTCTGTTCGTGATCAGGCAGCTACTGACGGAATGACAACTTTGAAACAGGATGGAATCCTGAAAGTCCTTCAGGGTTTGACAGATATTCATGAGGTCCGTAGAGTGTGCATCAAATAGGCTGATATTGTAACTTTGTACTTGCATTCAAATGTTTGGCGTGCTAAACAAGACAAAATTTTTGTTCACGTGAGAGTGAGCTCGCAAGGCTCACTTTTTTTGTTTTTGAGAGAGAATGTATGGCGAAAAACAAGGATACTATCAGCGAGCAGGTGACAGCACTTGCACTCCCGATTCTTGCAGCTAAACATATTGAGTTGGTCGATATAGAGTTTGTCCGCATGGGTAAGGATGCCATCCTGCGTCTTTTTATTGACAAGGATGGTGGTGTAATGCTGGATGATTGCGCCGAAGTCAGCCATGAGTTGTCGGCCATTCTTGATGTGGAGGACGTTGTCTCCTGCAATTACAGTCTGGAAGTTTCCTCCCCTGGGCTAGATCGCCCACTCAAGAAACGCGACGATTTCATCCGATACTCCGGGCGCTTGATAAAGGTCCGTACATATGACCAGTGCCTTGACGATTCAGGCAACAAGCGTAAGACGTTTCTGGGGACACTCATCGGTCTGGAGGATGATGCTGTCAGAATGAGACTTAAAGAAGGGCAAACAGCTTTGATCCCTCTGGAGCGGATTGCCAAGGCCAATCTTGAATTTGAATTTTGATCTGATTTCATTCACATTAGCAAGGAGATGCAACCGTGGAAGCCACAATTAGTATCAAGCATGCCATCGAGCAGATTGTAAAGGAAAAGGGTATTGACCGTAATGTAGTCGTCGAGGCAATGGAACAGGCCGTTCTGACAGCTGCCAACAAAAAATACCGCAATACCCGCGATCTTGAAGCTCGCTACAATCCTGATACCGGCGAGGTTGAACTTTTCGAGTTCGTCGTAGTTGTTGAGGAAGTTCAGGACTCTTACAAAGAGATCGATCTTGAAGAAGCCCGTGAAATAGACCCGGAAGTTGAAATCGGAGACTCGCTTGGTGAAAAACTTGACGCCAGCGGTTTTACGCGAATTGCCGCCCAAACGGCCAAGCAGGTTATTATTCAGAAGGTCCGCGAAGCAGAGCGTGAAACAATCTTCAACGAGTACAGCGACCGGCAGTGGGAGATCATCACCGGTATGGTGCGCCGCTTTGAAAAGGGTGAGTTACTGGTTGATCTTGGAAGGGCCGAGGCAGTATTGCCTGCCAAAGAACAGATGCCACGTGAGGTTTACCGCCCTGGTGACAGAATCCGTGCAATCATCACTGAAATTCGCATGACAACCAAAGGGCCACAGATCATTCTTTCACGTACTCATCCGAGCATGCTGGCCAAACTGTTTGAAGCCGAGGTTCCGGAAATTGCCGAAGGCATTGTTGAAATCAACGCTGTTGTTCGCGATCCCGGAAGTCGTGCCAAGGTAGCCGTCTCCTCCAACGACCGTGACGTTGATCCGGTTGGAGCCTGCGTCGGCATGCGTGGTGCCCGTGTTCAAAATGTTGTATCTGAGCTGCGTGGCGAAAAAATAGACATTATTCCCTGGTCTGAAGACATTGCCCGTTTTGCCTGCAATGCCCTGTCGCCGGCTCAGGTTTCCAAAGTTTTTGTGGATGAGGAAAGCCGCACATTAGAGATCATTGTAGCTGACGACCAGTTGTCACTTGCCATTGGCAAGCGTGGGCAGAATGTCAGTCTGGCCGCACGATTGACCGGCTGTCGTATAGATATCAAAAGTGAATCAAAAGCTGTGGAACCAGAACAGCAGGATTTTGCATCGTTTGACGGTACGCAGGATACTGCCGCACCGACAGATTCTGACACGGATGAAACTGCAGTAGTTGACAGTGATGCTACGGAAGCACCTGCAGAAAAGCAGGCTGAGTAACTTCGGGATGCCCCGAATTAAACAGCAGGGGCAGCCTCAACGCACGTGCCTTGGGTGTCGCCAGCCACGCGACAAGAGTGAGCTGATGCGCTTTGTGCTAGCTCCTGATGGTGAGGTTGTGCCGGATATTGAGGCAAAACTGCCTGGGCGAGGCGCATATACATGCGTTCTCAACAGTTGTCTCAAAGCTGCTTTGAAACAACGACAGTTTGGTCGGGCATTCAAGTGCGAAGTTGTCACTGTATCGCCGGATGAAATGGTTGAGTTAGTTGCAAAAATTATGTACGGCCGCATCCTTGGTTACATTGGTATGGCCAACAGGGCCGGCAAGGTTGTCTCAGGCAGCTCAATGGTTAGTGACGCAATAAAGAGTGGTCATAAACCAGGTCTCATTCTTCTTGCTACGGATGTTTCTGAGGCCATTGGGGAAAAAGTGGAGCTGCTGGCTTCCGTGCATAGGACGCCATGCATTCGGATTATGACTAAAGACGATTTTGGAGCCATTCTTGGCAAAGCGCCTCGCAGCGCAGTTGCGATTAAATCAAGCGGTTTTGTTGTACAGCTTGTGCATGAAATTGAACGTTACAGAAACTTCCTGGGGGAGG
This sequence comes from uncultured Geobacteraceae bacterium, assembly GCA_942493195.1. Lineage (GTDB taxonomy): Bacteria > Desulfobacterota > Desulfuromonadia > Geobacterales > Pseudopelobacteraceae > CAIPTY01. The sequence continues at coordinate 1,360,300 of OW818669.1, forward strand.
TGTAGAACCTATGAGTAAAATTCGAGTGAGCAGCCTGGCTGAAAAGCTGGGATTAGAAACCCGGGAGGTTATTGCCCGGCTTAAAGATATCGGCGTGGATGCAAAAACAGCCACATCAATGGTCGATGAGAGCGTTGTCAGTAAGCTGGAAACCCCGAAATCGATTGGAAGTGGAGCCGATGAAGTCCGGGTAACCACGACTATCATCCGTCGTCGTGCTGCCAAGGTTGCTCCGGTCGAAGCTCTTGCAGAGCCGGTTCCAGTCGTTGAGCCGGCTGTTGAAGTAAAGCCGGTTGTTGAAACGCCTGTGCCTCAGAAAACGGATACAATTGCGGAGACACCAACGGTTGAGAAGGCGCCGAAAGTGGAAGAAATTCCGGTCGTAGACGCCCCTGAAAAACCGGCACCTGTTTCTGAACCTGCCAAAGCAAATCCTAATCAGGCCCGCATTCTGGGCCGCATGGAAATTCCCGGCGTAACAAACCGTCCTACGCGGGTTGTTACAAAGGATGCTCCTGCAGCATCGCCATCGCAGCGTCCTTCGGCGCGTCCGGTTGAGCGGAGTGGAGAACAGGCCCGTCCTGGCGAAACACGTCCGGCAACAGCCCGTCCAAATGATGGCGGACAGAGACGTCCTGCTCCTGCCGCAGGTGCAGCGACGGATGCGGATCGTTCCAGAATGAAACAGGTGCAGCTTGCTCCGGCAGCGCTTCCGGGGGTAGATACTCGTCGCCCCGGTGCAAAGAAAGACGGTCCGTCTTTTGGTCCCGATGCCGGCAAAGGAGGCAAGAAAAGCGCTCCGCCTCCCAAGAAAAAAGATCAGCCACGCAAGCAGGAAATTCTCGAAAAGCGTGAACGTGTGTTTGATCCGGTTTACAAGGGGTCGAAAAAACGTGGTAAAGAACGTCCCGTTCAGACAACACGTGGCACAGAGATAACGATTCCTAAGGCGATCAAACGTATCATCAAGATTTCGGAAACAATCAGCGTTGGTGAACTGGCTAAACGTATGGGTATCAAAGCCAATGACCTGATAAAATCCCTGATGAAAATGGGCATGATGGTTACGATTAACCACCCTCTTGACTTTGACACGGCCGTTATTCTGGCTTCAGAATATAGCTATGAAGTTGAAAACGTTGCAGTTGATCTTGATGAAATTCTTGAGTCGACTCCCGATGCGCCAGAAACGCTTGAAAAGCGCCCACCGGTCGTCACCATCATGGGGCATGTTGACCATGGTAAAACATCGCTGCTGGATGCCATCCGAGAGGCCAATGTCATTGCAGGCGAAGCGGGTGGGATAACACAGCACATCGGTGCCTATGACGTGGAATTGAATGGCCGCAAGATAACCTTCCTGGATACACCCGGCCATGAGGCGTTTACCGCCATGCGTGCCCGCGGTGCCAAAGTAACCGATATCGTTATTCTGGTTGTTGCCGCCGACGATGGTGTCATGCCGCAGACCCGTGAGGCTATCAACCATGCCAAGGCAGCTGAAGTCCCTATTATTGTTGCCGTTAACAAGGTCGATAAACCGGATGCGCGTCCTGAAAATGTAAAGCGTGAGCTCATGGAATTCGGTCTGGTTGCATCCGAATGGGGCGGTGATGCCACAATGGTGGAGGTTTCTGCCAAGAAACGCACCAACCTCGAAGAACTGTTGGAAATGGTTCTGCTACAGGCCGATGTTATGGAGCTGAAGGCTAACCCGAACAAACAGGCGAAAGGTACGGTCGTTGAGGCCAAGTTGGATAAAGGCCGTGGTCCGGTTGCTACCGTTCTTGTTCAGGAAGGAACTCTGAAAAATGGCGACTACTGTGTGGTCGGTGTCCATTCCGGACGCGTCCGCGCCATGCAGAATGACCGTGGTGAAAAGGTGCTGGAAGCAGGTCCGTCCATGCCGGTCGAGCTGATCGGTCTTTCCGGTGTCCCGGATGCCGGCGACGTGTTTGTGGCAATGAAGGATGAGAAACAGGCCAAAGAGATTGCAACCCTGCGTCAGATCAAGCATCGTGAGGTTGAGTTGGCTAAGCACTCCAAGCTGTCTCTGGAAGATCTCTACAAGAAAATTCAGAGTGGAGAGGTCAAGGATCTCAACGTTATTGTCAAAGGTGACGTACATGGTTCGATCGAAGCGGTTGGCGAATCGCTTCGCAAACTCTCTACTGATGCCGTCAGGCTTAATGTCATCCATTCGGCTGTCGGTGCTGTTACAGAGACCGACGTCAATCTGGCAGCCGCATCCAATGCCATCATCATTGGCTTTAACGTCCGTCCGGAAGTTAAGGCGCAAGGGTTGGCAGAGAAGGAAGGCGTTGATATCAGACTCTACAGCATCATCTACGATGCGGTTGAGGATGTGAAAAAAGCCATGGAAGGTCTGCTTGCCCCGACGCTCAAGGAAAAATATCTGGGTCGTGCGGAAGTTCGCGAAGTATTCTCGGTACCAAAGGTTGGCAACGTGGCCGGTTCCTATATTCAGGACGGAAAGATGCTACGCAACGCACAGATTCGATTGCTGCGTGACAATGTTGTTGTCCATGAAGGTAAACTATCATCGCTGCGCCGTATCAAGGACGATGTCAAAGAGGTAGCCAGCGGCTATGAATGCGGTATCGGAATTGAGAATTATAACGACTTGAAAATCGGCGATATTATCGAAGCCTTTGAAATCGAGAAGATTGCTACGAAACTGTAATATAAGGAGTAAGGCGTAAAGTTCACGGGGCAAGGATCAAATCATGATCGTGCCCCGTGAATTTTCGGCCTACCGGGAATCCCATGAAACATAAAAGAAGCGACAAAGTAGCCGAAACGATTCACGAAACCATATCTGCCATTCTCTCCAGAGGTTTGAATGATCCGAGAATCGGTTTTGTAACCATAATTGCAGTTGATGTAACGGATGACCTCCATCTGGCTAAGGTTTATTTTACGGTAATAGGGGATGAGGCTGCCAAGAAGAATACTGAGATAGGGCTTAATAGCGCCAAAGGTTACATTCGGCGGGAACTGGGAAAAGTCCTGACATTACGACTTCTGCCCGAGATTGCCTTCTGTTATGATCATTCTCAGGAATACGGAAATCGAATTGACTCTATTCTCAAGGAGATTGATAAAGAGCATGACGGGAACACTACAGAAGATCGCTGATGTGATTCGAGACAACCGGTCATTTCTGGTCACTGCACATGAGGGGCCTGATGGTGACGCCGTTGGTTCAAGTCTGGCACTGACCTCACTACTGAGAAAACTTGGCAAGGATGTGCACGTTCATTTGCGTGATCCTGTCCCTGAGTTATATAATTTCTTACCGGCTGCAGAGACAGTCTCAAATTCCATCCCCGACCGCGACTTCGATGTTGCCTTCGTGCTTGATATCGGCGAACAGCGCCGCGCAGGAGAAGAATTCTGCAATTTCAAGCGCGTCAAAACTACAATTAACCTCGACCATCACCTCGCCTGCGAAAATTTCGGCGCCTATAACCTGATTGATCCTGCGGCGGCCGCAACAGGTGTTCTGGTTTACCGGATAGCACATACCCTTGGATATACATTTGATCGGGAGACTGCACTTTGTCTGTATGTGGCCATCATTACCGATACCGGGTCATTCCGCTATTCAAACGCCAATCGTGAGGCCTTTACCATTGCAGGAGAGATGATTGAGGTGGGGGTGAATGCCTGGGATGTTGCCGAGCAGCTCTATGAAAACCAGCCTCGCAAACGTCTGGAACTGCTGGCACGTTGTCTCCCCACACTGGAAGTCATTAGAAACGGTCTGGCTGCCTCCGTAACCGTAACACTTGATATGTATGCTTCTACCGGAGCTGATGCTGAATTAACGGATGGCTTTGTCAATTATCCCCGTTCGATTCGCGGCGTTGAAGTGGCAATTTTCTTCAGGCAGTTGAGTAAATCAAAGGTTAAGGTTGGATTCCGTTCCAAGGGTAAGATCAATGTGGCCCTTTTCTCAGCCGCCATGGGCGGGGGGGGGCACCATAATGCCGCCGGATGTACGGTTGACGGATCAATTGAAGACGTTAAAGCCAAGGTATATGCCCTGGTGGATGAGATTCTTTGATAAACGGTTTCGTGGTAATCGACAAACCGGCCGGGATTACGTCTCACGATGTTGTCAGCCGTGTGCGGCGAATACTTGGTACTCGTAAAGTCGGTCATACCGGGACACTGGATCCGTTTGCCACCGGTGTTCTTCCGGTAGCGGTCAACGACGGCACCAAGGCGATCCCTTTTCTTGATGAAGGTATCAAGATCTATAAAGCCTTGATGCAGATGGGGGTGGCAACCGACACTCTAGATATGACCGGTTCTGTTGTTCAGAGTGCAGACTGCTCTTCCGTAACCAGCGATGCACTCGCTTCTGTACTAACTCAATTCACCGGCCGGATCGGCCAGATACCTCCCATGTATTCAGCGATAAAATCTGATGGCCAACCGCTCTATAAACTAGCGCGTCAGGGTCAGGTTATTGAACGCAAGACCCGTGAAGTTGAGATCTCCTCTCTTGAGCTACAGTTGTTTGAACCTCCATATGCCGGATTCAGAGTCGTTTGCTCACGTGGAACGTATGTGCGCACCCTGGCTGATGACATTGGCAGAACGTTAGGATGTGGCGCGGCCCTCAAAGAATTACGCCGACTGGCCAGCGGACCGTTCCATATTTCACATTCGGTTACGCTGCCGGAACTGGAAGAGCACGTGCGTGCCGGTACGGTGGATCACTGTTCGGTGCCTGTTTCCGCCGCACTTTCAAACCTTACAGAGATTTCGTTGCTGGAATCGGGTCTTCAGCGGATCAGGCATGGCAGGTCTCCGGGGTGGGACGAAACAGCAGTCAACGAAGTTCCGGTGCTGAACGATGGAGTCTTGCTGCGACTGATGTGGGGTGGAGGCGTGGCTGCTGTCGCTCATTACAGGGTGAGTGACGGTATCGAACCACGTATTATTCTGAAGCGTGTTTTCATGTAAGTTAATGCTTTACATGCGGAAGAGTGTGTGGTAAAAAATTCAGCTTGCAGTAGAACTATACAAAAAACAGTTTACGAGACGTAATGCGTACATACAAAGGAGGTGTTAGCAGTGCTGGCAACCGAAAAGAAACAGGAAATCATCAATTCGTTCAAAAAACATGACAGCGACACAGGTTCTCCAGAGGTGCAGATTGCAATCCTCACCGAGCGGATAACCTATCTAACCGAGCACTTCAAGATTCACAAGAAGGACCACCACAGCCGCAGAGGGCTATTGAAGCTTGTCGGCCAGAGGCGTCGTCTTCTGGATTACCTCAAAGGTAAAGAGGTAGACAGGTACAAAACGGTGATCGAGCGACTCGGCATACGTAGGTAATGAACTGGCACTCTACCGGCAAACAGCGTTAGAGTGCCTTTTCTTTGTATGCTGATTATTGAAAAGAGGGCTTTTTAGCCCTTTTTATTTTTGTTGGGGGCGTGGGTAGAGTCCCATGCAATAGGCATGGGATTGTAGCGACGGCCCCAACGCAACAAGTGATAGGAGAAGAATATGGAACACGTTGTAACTGTTGAGTTTGGTGGCAAGACGGTCTCTCTCTCCACCGGCAAAATGGCCAAGCAGGCCAATGGTGCCGTGATGGTGAGAAGTGGCGACACAATGGTGCTGGTGACAGCCGTAGCACAAAAAGAGGCCAAAGAGGGTCAGGACTTTTTCCCTCTGACGGTCAATTACACCGAAAAGGCCTACGCCGGCGGCAAGATTCCCGGCAGTTTTTTCAAGCGCGAGGCCCGTCCCTCCGATCCGGAAACCCTGATCTGTCGTTTGATTGATCGTCCGATCCGTCCGCTTTTCCCGGAAACTTTTCTCAATGATACCCAAATTATGGCAACTGTTGTCTCTGCTGATAAGGACAATGATCCAGGAATCCTATCCATGCTGGGCGCTTCCGCTGCCCTGATGGTTTCCGATATCCCTTTTCAAGGCCCCATTGCCGGCGTCAAAGTCGGCCGTGTTGATGGCAAACTGATCTGCAATCCGACTGCCGAGGAACTTGAGAAGAGTGATCTTGAAATAGTTGTAGCCGCAAGTCGTGATGCGATCATCATGGTTGAGGGCGAGGCTAAATTCGTATCAGAAGCAGATATGCTTGATGCGGTTTTCTTTGCCAAAGAAGCAATGCTGCCACTGATTGAGGCCCAGGAAGAACTTCAGAAAAGGGCCGGCGTTTCCAAGCGTGCAGTTGCCCCTGTGACGGTTAATGAGCCCCTTCTGGCCAGAGTTCGCGAACTGGCTTACGATCGCATGGCTGATGCGGTCAAGATTAAATCCAAGCAGGAACGCCACAACCAGATCGATCTGGTGAAGGCTGAAACAATTGAGGCTCTCAAAGAAGAGTTCGAAGGCAGTGCCAAGCAGATTAAGGCCTTCCTGGGCGACTTCGAGTACGAACGTGTTCGTACCGATGTTCTTGACACTGGTATCCGTATCGACGGTCGTGATACCGTCACAATTCGCCCCATATCCACAGAAGCCGGTCTGCTGCCGCGTACACACGGTTCTGCCCTGTTCACCCGTGGTGAAACCCAGGCGCTGGTTACCGCAACGCTGGGCACTTCCAGTGACGAACAGCGTATGGATTCGCTTTTTGGTGAATATCGCAAGCGCTTCCTACTGCATTACAACTTTCCTCCGTTTTCCGTTGGCGAAACCAGCTTCCGTCTGGGACCTGGCCGTCGTGAAATCGGTCACGGCATGCTGGCTGAACGTGCGCTTTCTGCTGTCCTGCCCAAACATGATGATTTCCCATACACGATTCGTATCGTATCGGAGACATTGGAGAGCAACGGTTCTTCTTCAATGGCTTCCGTATGCGGCGGCAGTATGTCACTGATGGATGCCGGTGTTCCTGTTATTGCACCGGTTGCCGGTATTGCCATGGGTCTGATCAAGGAAGGGGACAAAGTTGCCATCCTTTCTGACATCCTCGGTGATGAAGACCACCTGGGGGATATGGACTTCAAAGTTGCAGGTACAGCTGATGGCGTAACCGCCCTGCAGATGGACATCAAAATCGGTGGTGTTACCCGTGAGATTATGCAGAAGGCACTCAGCCAGGCTCGTGATGGTCGTTTGCATATTCTGGGTAAAATGGCTGAGACACTGGCGGCATCGCGCGCCGAAATGTCACCTTTCGCTCCACGCATCACCACGATCTATGTCAAGACCGACAAAATCCGCGACGTCATCGGTACCGGTGGCAAGAATATCCGCAATATCACCGAAACCACCGGCGTTACAGTGGATATCGACGATACCGGTCGTATCAATATTGCCAGCACCAGCAAAGAAGCCTGTGATCTTGCTATCCAGATGATCCGCGGTCTGACCGAAGATGCCGAAGAAGGTCGTCTCTACATGGGTACCGTCAAGAAAATTATGGATTTCGGCGCATTTGTTGAAATCATGCCCGGCACTGATGGGTTGGTACACATTTCAGAGCTGGATACTGCCCGCGTCAAAGTTGTTACTGATGTCCTTAACGAGGGTGACAAGGTTCTTGTGAAGTGTATCGGCGTTGACAAAAACGGCAAGATCAAGCTGTCCCGCAAGGAAGCCCTTGGACTCAATCTGGACGGCACTCCGTCGGGTGAAGGCAAAACTGCTGAGTAATTTGAATGTTTATTTGATATGAGTTACCGGAACGGGTAAAGCGTTATGCTTTACCCGTTTATTTTTGCGGGGATGAAATGGTGGAAAGGGAAAAAGCTCTTGACTTGAATGGTAGTTTTGGGCTATTTAGATATTCCTTTTCATGGTGGCCATGGTGAAGCGGTTAACACTTACGACTGTGACTCGTACATTCGAGGGTTCAATCCCCTCTGGCCACCCCAAAAATTACGCCGCATCCTTCGGGATGCGGCTTTTCTGTTATTAAGCCCCTTAACCAACTTCTGCATATTCTCTGATGCGAAATTCTGCACCCAGCGATTCTGCCAAACTACGACAAGCCTCAATGTCAATTCCCGGTATAGTCACTGCACTGGCTACGACCTGCGGGATGTGTTGCTGTGCCTCGCAAATAAAGGCACAGACCGCCTCAAAACCTGCGCTGCCGTAGGGGGTGTTGCAGATGCGCCCGTAGGTGGCAGCGTCGGGAGCATTCAGGCTTACTGAAATGCTGTCGATCAGTCCGGACAGCTCCGGGAGAATGTTGCGGCCGTGGACCAGATTGGCCTGCCCATCGGTGTTGATGCGGATGCGATAGCCCTTTATCTTCAGTTCAGCCGACACCTGCCTGACCAGATCCAGTCTGATGAGTGGTTCGCCATATCCGCAAAATACCACTTCATCAATTCCCTCTGGTTCTCCGATCGCTGCCATGATTTCCTGAAATGATGGCTCACCGTCCAATAAGAGATTGTGTCCCTTGACCGTAAAATCATCAAACTTTGCACAGAAGCTGCAGCGATTGGAGCAGCGGTTGGTGATGTTCAGGTACAACGAGTTGCGGATTTTGTAGGCGATTTTTGTGGATTGATCCCACAGCCGGATTCCAAACAGGTCACGCACATTTTTGGTGGTGATCCTGGCAACATCATCCAGTGAGAGCCCTTTGACCTCAGCTACCCTCTCAGCAGCTAGGCGGACGTAGGACGGTTCGTTGCGCTTGCCCCGGTGAGGTACCGGAGAAAGGTAGGGGCAGTCGGTTTCAACCAGCATGCGATCGATACTGGTGGCCCGTACGACTTCACGTAGCGCGTCGTTGGCCGGGTAGGTGACCGTCCCCGGAATTGAGATGTAAAACCCCATCTCCAGGGCTTCGGCAGCCATGGTAACATCACCGGAGAAACAGTGCAGTACGCCTCGCTGGGAAGACTCCTCTCGCAGACAGTCCAACACCTGCCGGTGGGCATCGCGATCGTGGATGATAACCGGCTTGTCCAGTTCATGAGCCATCCTGAGGAATGTACGAAATACCCTCTCCTGATCAGGTCGAGGAGAACGGTCGCGATAGAAATCAAGGCCGATCTCGCCGATGGCAACTACCTTCGAGCTGGAACGTGCCAAGTCTCGGATCTGATCGTAGCAGGCGTCGGTGACCCCTTCGGCGTCATGGGGATGGATCCCGACGGAGGCGTACAGCTGGGGGTATTTTTCAGCCAGTTCTACGGATTCGCGGCTTGATTTCAAGTCGGTTCCAACCACCAGGATTGCGGCTACACCGGCATCGGCGGCGCGCTGCAGCATTCCATCAAAATCGGCGGCGTAGTCGCTATAGTAAATATGGGCATGGGAGTCAATCAGGGGGAACGTTGTGCTCATCACTCTCCTCAAACGTATTAATACGCCTGTCTGCTGTATTGATCAGGCTTTCAGCTCTTCTTTCAGACCTTCGATGACCGCCTTGACCTCGGAAATCATATCAACAGCCTGGGGTGAGGTTTCGTATTTCAGATACTGCTCGAAACTCGAGACGGCGTCCTGGGTCCGATCCTGGTCCATGCATATCCCCCCAAGCGTCAGATAGGCCATACTGAAGGTCGGATCGAGACGAATCGCCTCACGGCATTCATCTTCTGCCTCCTCAAGTTCCTCCATATCATAGAGCAATTCTCCCAGATTGAAGTGTGCGGCGGGATCTTTGGGGTCAATATCAACGCATTTCTGGAAGGCATCTACGGCACCCTGGGTATCACCGGTACCATAGAGCGCATCGCCCAGCGCATTCAGAGCAAAAACATTGTCCGGTTCGAGTTCCAGGGCTTCGCGATAGGCGTTGATGGCTTCATCCGTCCGATCCTGGTTGTTGTATACCAGTCCGATACTTACCAGGGCGTCGGCATCCTTGGGATCAAGTTCACGGACTTTGGCGTAACTGGCAATTGCCTCGGCATGTTTGCCGGATTCAAAGAGCAGATCACCCATCGTTGTCAGCGCATCCAGATCGTTTGGTGAAAGCTTGAGTCCGGTCTGATATTGTTTAATCGCTTCGTCAATCAGGCCGTCTTCCGCAAAAGCATCGCCCAGGTAGAACCAGCTTTCGGCATCGTCCTGATGGTTGCGGCAATACTCCCCGAGTGTTGCAATAGCTCCCTTCGTATCACCTGAATCCAGTTGTTCGATACCTTTTTGCAGCATTTCATCAAGAATTCTGTCAGTCATTACCTAACTCCTCTACGTCAATTGTTTTTGCGTTTCAAGATAACAGACATGCCTGCTCTTTTCCATAATATATCTGAAAATGAATGGTTTTTACTTTTAAGGAAAGATTCTTTATACTCGCAAAAATCACGTGTGCCTGAGGTCCTCCAATGAAAGAAAGCCATCACTCCATCGGATTGCGAACACTTGAAGATATAAGCTCGATCATTCTTCATTCTCACGATCTCAAGGAAACCCTCGACAATATCGTTACTATAGTGGCTAAACGCATGAAAACGGACGTCTGCTCGATCTATCTGCTGGAGAAGGATGGCGAGACCCTGATGCTCAAGGCCACCAAGGGTCTCTCAAAATCATCGGTAAACCGGATATCCATGAAGGTCCATGAAGGTCTTTCCGGGCAGGTTGTGGAAAGCCGTGGTATGGTCATGACCGACAATGCTCCGTCACATCCCCGCTATAAATATTTCAAGGAGACCAAAGAAGAGAAATTCCTTTCGTTCCTTGGTTTGCCTCTGTTCGAGCACAAGGCCCCCATAGGTGTCATCGTCATCCAGACCCGTGAAGCCCGCCAATTCAGTGAGGACGAAATCAGCGCACTGCGTACCATTACCTTTCAGATCGGCAGTATCGTCCACAATGCGCGGCTGCTGGATTCAATTCAACACAAGGAACAGGAACGTGCCTGGTTCGAGCAGGAACTGGCCAAGGTCAAGATCAAAAACGGCGATGGCCGGGTGGCCAAAAAGAGCACCAAATTGTTGAAAGGTCCGAAAATGCTGGCGGGCACGGCGGTTTCGGCCGGTTTCAGCAGAGGCAAGATCTATATTCTAGACCGCTTCAGCGACAAGGTTCTCAAGGTGACCAAGGTTGGATCACGTTCGGAGGAACAGAAAAAATTCACCATAGCCCTTGAAAAGACCAAGATCCATACGCTCTACATGGAGAAGCGGGTCAGCGAAACCCTTTCGGAGGATGACGCCGCCATTTTTCACACCCACCTGATGATTCTTGAAGATCGCAGTTTTTCCAGCAAGATCCAGGATTTGATTGAGCAGGACGTGGGTGCCACACGGGCGGTGCACGATGTCGTCCAGCACTATATCCAGGCATTCTCTGCGATGGAGGATCCTTACCTGCGCGAACGATCGGCGGACATGGAGGATATCGGCCGCCGTCTGATCGACTCCATGGAAGGAAACGGCTCGGCATCCGTCAAGCTTAAGGAAAAGCGCGTACTGGTTGCTGAAGAAATTTTCCCTTCCGACCTTGCCATGTTGGACCATGACAAAATTCTGGGCATTGTTACAGAAAAAGGGAATGTGTATTCCCATGCGGCCATCATGGCAAAATCACTCGGAATACCTGCTGTTTTGGGAATAGCTGGACTGATCCAGGCAGCCAATGTCAAGGACGACATCATCGTCGATGGTACCTCGGGTCATGTCTATATAAATCCAGACAGCGCTGTTATCAAGGAATACGCCCGTCTGGAACAGGATCATGCCGGAAGAATGAAGGAACTGGAGGGGTTGCGGGACCTGCCGGCGGTTACCAGCGACGGTGTTGCCATAACCCTGAGTGCCAATATCGGTTTGATCTCTGACGTCAAGGTGGCCGCTTTGCACGGTGCTGAGGGGGTCGGGCTCTATCGTACGGAATTTCCCTACATGGCCCGATCCAATTTCCCCAACCGAACTGAACAGGCGGCCATTTACAGTAAGATTCTGGAAGGCTTTCCCGGACAGACAGTTAATATCCGCACGCTGGATATTGGAGGTGACAAAGGGCTTTCCTACTTTACCTATCCCCACGAGGACAATCCTTTTCTGGGATGGCGTTCCATCCGTGTATCACTGGAACGCCAGGACATTTTCCGTGAACAGCTTGCAGGAATCCTGCTTGCCTCAGGTGCCGGCAGTCCGACAATCATGTTTCCGCTGATAACGAGTCTGGACGAGATCCGCCAGATCAAGGAGATTCTGGCTTCTGTGCGGGGTGAATTGATCCGTGAGGGGAATGATGTTCGCGGGTACCTTCCCCTGGGAATCATGGTTGAGGTCCCTGCGGCGGTACAGACGATCGAATTTCTCATTCGGGAAGTGGATTATGTCAGTATTGGCACCAACGATCTAATTCAGTATACCCTGGCGGCCGACCGCAATAATCCCCGTGTTAAGCAGTATTATGACCAGCACCATCCGGCGGTGCTCCAGTCAATCAAGCGGGTGGCTGATGCTGCTTACAAGAGTGGGAAAAAGGCCTCGGTATGTGGTGAGATGGCTTCGGATCCACTGAGCGCTCTGCTGTTGGTAGGTATGGGGATCCGCGAGATCAGTCTATCGGCGCCAAGCATCCCGATCGTAAAACAGGTCATTCGGATGCATGGCTTGAACGTCTGTCAGAAACTGGCACGGTCTGTTCTTGCTTGCCGCAGCGGGGCGGATGTCAAGCGGTGTCTGGATGATGCGCGGTCCACATTATTGCCATAGCCCACAGAGGCGGAAACGTTGACTGTCTTTTTGAGGTGTGTAGAGGTCATATTTTTGAAAAATTGAGTGTTTCCATAATGATGTCTGCGCGTGTCAGTTGTTCGGCCGGATAGCTGTTGGTGACAGCCAGAACCCTAAGCCCGGCCCCCTTTGCTGCGGCAATTCCGGCCGGTGTGTCCTCGATGGCCAGAACCTGGTGTGCAGGAATGTTGAGGGAATGGAACTGGCTCAGACGGGCAAGTGCCATGCGATAGCACTCCGGGTCCGGTTTACTTTTGGCGACATCATCCGCAGTTACGATGATGTCAAAACAGTCCTGAATGCCCAGTGTCTGCAGAATCGGATCAATATCCGAGCGCAGTGCTCCGCTACTGATAGCCAACGGAAGTTTGGCGCGATGAATTTCATGAATCAATGTAACGACCCCAGGATAGGCGCTTATCCCCCCGCGAATGATTTCCTGAAAGAGCACCGCTTTACGGTCAATCAACTCTGCTAGTTCAAGAGCCGATAACCCTTCGTCTGTCCTCTTGAAGGCCTCAAGAAACGCATCCCGGTCATCAAACCCCATGTAGGTTTCAACATACTGATCCCATGAAAAGCCGAGTCCAATAGGCTCAAGCAGTCTCTGGAAGGCTTGGTAATGCAAGGGTTCAGTGTCGACAATTACCCCGTCAAAATCGAAAATTACCGCTTCAACCTGAAGCCCGTCGGGAAATAGTCCCATGATTCCACCATTCTAATCAGGTCTGTTCAGCGAAAGTTGCATGCTGAAAAGCCCCCTTGAAATTATCGGCATACATGCCGGTTTGAAACACTCCTGACATTCTGATTCAGGAATACAGGTTTTTCTAACGACGCGGCAGGGGAGAAACAATGGCTGCAGCAACATCAATTGCCCTGGCAGGGTTGCCGTTCCCGTCGGTACCGGTGGCAATTTTATGACGGATTCTTGCATTGACATGTGCCAGATTGATACCGTTATCTGCCACCAGTTCAGCCAGAACCTCTTCTGTGGCGATAATGTGGTAGGCCATGTTTTCAATCTTTTGGGTGAGTAATTCCAGGGTTTCGCCCAAAGTTTCCACAAGCCGGGAGACCGCAGCAAAGTTTTCAATGACAAGCTCTTCACCGCTCATCTCGTTAATCGCAGATACCGGAGCGGCTTTTGTGCGGCCAGAATTTTTTTTGACCGTGCGAGCGGGAGTAGTTGGGGGAGTCGAATTCGCTTTTTGTACTGATTTCCTGGCTTTCGGCATGGGGAAAATCCTTTCTGATTGGGAAACTGAACTCTCGTTTCGAACTGCAAGCTGTTTATACAAGAGAGTCGTTTCTGTCGTGCCTGCCAATTGGCAGGGTAAAATAGAACGATGAACCGTTGAGTTTTTCGGGGTCATAACCGGCTGATTCGACCCAGATCCTGCCGCCGTGCATTTCGACGATTCCCTTTGCTATGGAGAGCCCGAGACCGGTTCCGCGAGACTTGAAGGCAACCTTTCCTGAACTGTGCTCCTCGATATTTCCAACTTCAAAAAACTTGTCAAAAATTCTCAGCTGGTTTTCAGCGTCGATCCCGATGCCGGTATCGGATACACATATCATAACCGACTGGTGAGGCGCATTCTCACCGTTTTCGAGGTTAATACTTCCAGAGCTCAAAAACTGTGATGTTGTATCTAACTGCATGAAGGATGAAGTAACGGTAATCTTGCCACCATCAGGAGTGAATTTGATGGCATTAACCAGGAGGTTTGACACCAACTGGATCAGCCGAGGCTTGTCTGCATTTATCAATGGAATCAACGTATCCAGCGATGTCAGGATCTCTTGATTTCTCAGGGCGAAAAAATACCGCATTTCTCGGACCGTTGATTCAATGAGTGCATTTACGTCAACCGGGCTGAGATCGAGAGTCAGTTGTTTGTTGTCTAGCAGCGAAACATCAACCATGTCCTTGACAATGAAGTCAAGGCGGGAAGCCGCAGATGAGATGTTTTGCACCATTTCCTCAACCGGTTCGGTCAGTTGTTCCTTCATGTCGGATAGTAGCAGTTCCGAATATCCCATGATAACTGTCAGGGGTGTTTTCAGTTCATGAGAGGCCAGGCCAAGAAAGGAATCCTTCATGCGGTTGAGGCGGGCCAGTCCGGCAGCGCTGCTCTCCAGGTTGAGCAGGGTTTCCCGCTCTTTTGTTACGTCCTGGATGATGATCTGCAGAAGAGTTTTCTCTCCCATGCTGACACAGCTGGCATGAATCCGACCAATGATTTGCCGGTTGTCGCTGCTGGTCAGAACAATTTCATCGGTACTGTGGGGTTGTGAGTACGCCTCTTGAATTTTTTTCAGATGGTCCGGTATATTTTCTGTCTGCAGTTTTATCAAAAGATTGGAGATATGCTGTCCGACAATGTCAGCAGCTGGAAAACCGAACAGGTTCTCGGCCATTTTGTTTGCAATGATAATGGTTTCGGATTCGTTCAGAACAATGATGGCATCGCCAGCCTCTTCCTGCAGCTTTTTGTAGAGTGTTTCAGATTTTTCAAGATCGCTGCTGAGGAGTTCCAGCTGTAAAAAGGAATTGTGCAGTTGCGCATGGGTCTTGGAAAGCTCTTCATAGTTTGTGTTGAGTTCCTTGTCACGGGCTTCCAGAACCTCTGACATGGAATTTATTTTGATGCCGAGTTGATCAAGCTCGTGGATGGGCAGGGCCAGGATCCTGGATTTGAAATCACCCTGTGCAATTCTTGTGACACCTTCCAGTAACTGGTTTACGGGCGTAATTATACTTCGTTTGACGAACAGGATCACCAGTGCAAACGAAAATATGAAGAAGATCAGAAAGACGATGATGGAGCGGAGGATAATAGCGTGCACCTTATTGTCAATGGCACGCTGCGGGAAACCGATATGCACAATGGCAGTCTGCTGGGAGTCGAACGAATTTATTGGTACGCTGATATCGTAAAAATTGCCGGCAGCTGTGGGTATGGTAACGATGGTATGTTTATGTGAGCCTTTGAATCCGCTCTGAAGTCTGGCGCGGGAGAAGTCGAGGTTGGCAAATCCATTCTCGCTGGCAAAGAGGCTTTTTCCCGAGTTGTCGGTAATTATGCAGTAAGCCATGTCGGGGTCGGATTGGATAACCTCGCGGCATTTCAGGGAGAGGCCGTTGATATCGCGAATATCGATGCCCAGAGCCAGAATCTTTTCGATGGAATCTTTCAGGGTTGTGCCGAGGTTGTGAGAGCGCAGCAGGACTTCCTGAAGATATTCTTTACGGAACACGGCAATTTCCATGGCCGTGTTGGCAAGAATTGTCATTGATAGGATCAGGAAGGAAAACAGTATAATTCGTTTTTCGAGGGATTGTTTCATCAGGTCGCCGTCAACCGAAATGCATAATAGTTTCAGACAGTGAAAACTGTCGCGTTTAAAAATATAGTAAATTCAAATTTTGTGCGACAGTTAATTTAATAAATGCAGCATGGAAGGCATCAATTTTTGGTTGACGATTCAAATATATGATCTATTATTTGAAAGCTTTCCTGAAAGGTGGTCCATAGTGAAAGCGCGATTCACAAATATCCAAATGAGGAGGGATTTCATGGCATTACGGGTTGCAATTAACGGGTTCGGCAGAATAGGCCGGATGGTTCTACGGGCAGCGAGCAAGGATAAAAATATCGAGTTCGTGGCGATCAATGATCTGACCGATGCCGCTACCCTGGCGCATCTGTTTAAGTATGATTCGGTTCATGGTGTGTTTCCCGGCAAGGTTGAGCATACTGAAAACAGTCTGATCATCAATGGCAAAGCCATCAAGATTTACGCCGTTAAAAACCCTGCTGAACTCCCCTGGAAAAAGGACAAGATTGACGTTGTCCTTGAATCAACCGGTATCTTTACCTCCAAGGAAAAGGCCAGTGCTCACATCCAGGCCGGTGCCAAGAAGGTTGTTATCTCGGCTCCAGCAACCAACGAAGACATCACCATTGTCATGGGTGTCAACGATCATCTTTATGACCCCAAGAAGCACATCATCATCTCAAATGCTTCCTGCACCACCAACTGCCTCGCCCCGGTTGCCAAGGTCCTACATGAGACCTTTGGCATTGAAAAGGGACTGGTTACAACGGTTCACTCCTACACCAATGACCAGAATATCCTGGACCTGCCGCATAAAGACCTGCGCCGTGCGAGAGCAGCCGCCATGTCCATGATCCCGACCACCACCGGTGCTGCCAAGGCCGTATCACTGGTACTTCCCGAGCTGAAGGGCAAACTGGACGGCATGGCCATTCGCGTACCGACTCCTAACGTCTCTGTTGTTGACCTGGTGGTTACTCTTAAGAAGAAAGCTGATGTCGACAAGGTTAATGCTGCTCTCAAAAAAGCCTCCAAGGGAGCCCTCAAGGGAATTCTCGGTTTTGAGGAAGCACCGCTGGTATCCATCGATTTCAATGGCAATCCGCTCTCTTCCATTGTTGATGCCTCCTGTACCAAGGTCATCGGTGACAACATGGTCAAGGTACTCTCCTGGTACGATAACGAGTGCGGCTTCTCTAACCGGGTTGTCGATCTCTTCAACCTGATCGCCTCTAAAAAATAATCGAATATCTGTTGCGACTGTACGAGGGGGAATTCAATTCCCCCTCTTTTTTTGCATTGATTACATCCAGAGAAGGAGACAGTTCATGCCGATTCGCTACATTGACCAGATCAAGGATTTGAAAGACAAGAAGGTGTTCATCAGGGTTGACTTCAACGTACCGCAGGATGACAAGGGCAATATCACCGAAGACACTCGCATCGCCGGCGCAGTGCCGACCATAAAATATGCGATTGAGCAGGGTGCCAAGGTTATTCTTGCTTCCCATCTTGGGCGTCCCAAGGGGGAGAAAAAACCGAAGTACACCATGGCTCCCGCTTCCAAGCGCCTGGGCGAGTTGCTAGGCAGGAAGATCAAACAGGCATCTGACTGTTTCGGCCCCGAAGTTGATAAACTCATAGCCGGCATGAAGGGGGGCGAGATCGTCATGCTGGAGAACGTCCGATATTATCCGGGCGAAGAAAAGAATGATGCCTCTTTTGCCAAACAACTGGCCAACGGCTGTGAAATTTACGTTAACGATGCCTTTGCTGTCTCCCACCGTGCCCATGCCTCGGTCGAAGCAATTACCAAGTGTATTCCGGTCATAGCAGCTGGCTTCTTGATGCGCAACGAGATGACCTTCTTCGACAAGGCCATGACCAACCCGGTCCGCCCGCTGGTGGCAATCCTTGGCGGTGCCAAGGTGTCCGGCAAGCTGGAGGTCCTGGAAAAACTGGTCAACAAGGTCGATAAAATCGTTATCGGCGGCGGAATGGCCTTCACATTCCTCAAGGCCATGGGCTACTCCGTCGGAAAATCGCTGGTGGAGGATGATCTGATTCCGACCGCCAAAAAGATCATGGCTAGTGCAACAAAAAAAGGGGTAAAACTTTATTTGCCGGTAGACTGCATTGTCGCCAATGCCTTCGAGGCAACCGCCACCAATTTTATCACGACGGTTCAGGAAATTCCGGAAGGGTGGATGGCACTGGATATTGGACCTGCTTCGGCTACGCTTTTCTCCCAGACATTGCGCGACGCCAAAACTGTTATCTGGAACGGTCCCATGGGTGTTTTTGAAATGGACGCCTTCGCCCGTGGCACGTTTGCCGTAGCTGAGGCGGTCGGTAACTGCTTTGCCACTACCATCATCGGTGGCGGCGACACCGATTCGGCCGTCCGCAAGGCCGGTGTGGATGGCAAAGTCAGCTACATCTCCACCGGAGGCGGCGCCTTTCTGGAGCTTCTGGAAGGTAAAATATTGCCGGGTGTCAAAGCCCTTGATATCAAAGCCAAGAAATAGGGGGAATTATGCGTACACCGGTTATTGCGGGAAACTGGAAGTTGTTCAAAACTATCGCAGAAGCAACCGCCATGGTGGGGGAACTCAAATCGCTGGTGGCAAAAACCGCCGGAGTGGAAATCGTCGTTGCCCCTGTATTTACGGCTATCAGTAAAGTGGCTGATGCCCTGGCCGGTACCAATGTGCATGTCTCTGCCCAGGATTGTTACTGGGAAGAGGAAGGTGCCTACACTGGCGAGGTCGCTCCAAAGCTGCTCAAGGATGCCGGCTGCAGCCACGTCATAATTGGCCACTCCGAGCGCCGCCAGTACTTTGGTGAAACTGACGAGACCGTGAATAAGAAGGCCAAAGCCGCACTGGCTGCCGGCCTGACGGCCATTGTATGTGTCGGTGAAACACTGGCCGAGCGGGAAGGGGACAAAACCTTCGCCGTAATTGAAACCCAGCTGACCGGTGGACTGTCAGGGTTTTCAGCAGACATGCTGGCAAAGAGCGTCATCGCCTACGAACCGGTCTGGGCGATTGGTACCGGCAAAACCGCTTCCGATGCGCAGGCTCAGGAAGTGCACGCATTTATACGCAGTCTGGTGGCCAGACAGTTCGGTCAGGCATCTGCAGACGCCATTAGGATCCTGTATGGTGGCAGCGTCAAACCGGATAATGTCAAAGGTCTGATGGCACAGTCGGATATTGACGGGGCTCTGGTGGGTGGTGCCAGCCTGAAGGCAGATTCCTTTGCAGCAATTGCCAATTTCGCAGGGTAGGAAGCCTTCAGGTAGTATGCGCAACGGGTGGTTCGGCAAAAAGACTTTACAAGGCGCGTTGCCCTGTGGTATTTATCCTTTTCTAATTTTACCAGCTAGGGGTTTTTGAATGTCGATAGCTATTACAATCTTGCACGTTGCAGTCTGTATCTTCATGATTGCAGTTGTTCTTCTGCAGTCCGGTAAAGGTGCCGAAATGGGAGCATCATTCGGTAGCAGTGGCAGTCAGTCCGTATTTGGAGCAGGTGGCGGAACCACCTTTCTGAGCAAAATGACTACCGGTGCAGCCGTTATTTTTATGCTGACATCTTTGACGCTGGCATACATTTCCGGCAACCCGGGTTCGTCATCACTTATGTCAGGAAAAAGCAAACCGGCAGCAGCAGCTCCGGCCGCTCCGGCACCCGCTAAACCGGCCCAGGGCACGCCGACCAATCTGCCTTCTGCTCCTGCAGCACCGGCACAGCCGCAAAAGTAGATTTATCTCTTGAAAAAATGAAACGGCTGTGATAGAAAAACCATCCTTTCATTGGAACAAAGCAGTACCTTACATAGTTTAAACGTGCACAGCAGATTGTGCACCCTGCATGCGGTGGTGGCGGAACTGGTAGACGCACCAGCTTGAGGGGCTGGCGGGGGCAACTCCGTGATGGTTCGATTCCATTCCACCGCACCAGTTAAAAACAACTACTTATGAGATTTCATAGGTGGTTGTTTTTTTTTGCTGATGCCACAACCACAATATTTCCACTAATATTTCCACTAATATTTTTATTTGTAGTGTTCTCGCAAAAAAAGCTCTACCCAGTTATTCTTCAAATTATTACTAAAGGTTTCGGCTTCCCAAGCTGAAGGGGGTCCGAATCCTGTTCTCCGCTCCAAAAGAAATCAAATATAGAAAACGGCCCGCTTCCAATATTTGGAGACGGGCCGTTTTCTATCGTAAAGATTCCTTGGTTATGGATTCGCCGGAAACCTATTTTTTCTTTGCCGCTGCTTTTGCTGGTTTTGCATTCAGATCTTTCAGTGATTTGCCAGGGGTGAATTTGCCATTGGTTTTAGCCTCAATCTTGATGGCCTTACCAGTCTGTGGATTCCTGCCTGTGCGAGCAGCACGGGTAACGGCGCTGAAAGTCCCGAAGCCGACAAGAGTCACCTTGTCTCCTGCTTTGACTGCGGCGGTGGTGGCTGTAACGAAACTGTTGAGAGCCTTCTCGGCTTGTACCTTTGTCAGTCCAGCATCTTCTGCAATTTTTGCTACGAGTTCTACCTTTGTCATAGTTCCTCCTCCGGAAATTTGATTTACACGGTTATATCGCAATTTATTCGCGGACTTCAATCAACATCTTTTCATCACATCAACATTCACGGATAAGTGCTGCAAAATAAATGGTCTGCCTCTAAGCATTCCTGCGCGGTCAGGCCAAGTTTCCTGGCGCGGACTTTCCAGTCACCAACAACTTTACACACGTCAGTAATGATCTCTTTGGCACGACCGATGTCCAGCCGGTAATACTCCGCTGTCGTGAGAACTATTTCCAGGTCAGGTTGACGGTTATATGAGTCCAGTGACAGGGCGTGTTCTTCTTTTTTGAACGAAGGATTCATGTCGTAAGCTGGTGCCAGAGTCCAGCCGGCAGGGGACCGCATGAAACCGTGATTTCGCAAATGATCATCGCGATTGGCGGTTGCAACATTGAACACAACCCTGGTGAACAACTCTTCAAGATCACGGGCAATAAAATCTGCCTCGCCGTAGGTGGCGATGAATTCCGCCAACTCCAGGTAACTGGCATCATCGGTATCCACATGTCCAAGCATTGTCATGGCTGATGCAAAAAAACGCCGATTATCGCCGATACGATCAAATCTTTTCACCAAGAAGGTATGATATCCGCTGCCTATCTGCATGAGTCGGGATTCGGGCACCGTAATGCCGCATTGCCGTGCCAGGTCTTGAAGGAGCATCTCCCATACGGCAACATCATAGTCATCATCTGCTGAAGGAAACTTGGCAATCCAGAGACTGCCGTCACTATCGACCAGATTGGCCTTGGGACGGGCACCGCCAAGCGATGAACCCGGTGCAACCAGGACTTTCAGCCACTCCTTGATCTTGTCGAGATCATCCTGTTTCTTTCTCGTCAACTCTAAGGCAACCGCCTGCAACTCGGCAATACGGGTAACCGGTGGAGCAGATCGCGCCTCATCGGCCAGAAACGTCTGTTCGTCAGGTCGACTGAAACGCAGAGCTCCCATCCGGGTGCAATCCTGGACCCCCAGCAGATAATCCCAAGGTCCCAGAGTTCTTGGTGTGCGGCCTTCTTCTCTGGCTTCGACTGCTTCCCGGCGTTTCATAAGAATCTGTCCCCAGCGGTCGGGACACGAGTCCATGAACGCACCAAAATTTGAATTGCCCGGAAAGAACTCGCCGGAAGTCAAATCCAGTTCAGGATCAAGGGGGAAGGCGTGGGCATGTTTGAGCCAGGTCGGTTCATAGGCAAAGCGAACGCTTCCTCGATCCCCTCGGGACAGTATGCCTATATGCTGCAGTGGGCCGAATGCCGGATCGTCAAGCCAGACCCAGATATGCTCACCCTTTGCTTTGGCCATCACGAATCTCCTGCGGGTGTTTTTTTACGTGGAGCCCGTTTCCGCTGCGGCAAAGATTCGTCCTGCAGTCGGCGTCCTAGAACATCCTCTTTAGCGATCATCGACAGATCTTCAACCATCCCCAGGACACGCAGAACCTGAAGATAGCTTCCAATGGCAACGGAAGGGTCACCGTTCTCTACCTTGTAGAGCGTCGGACGTGAAATGTCAGCCCTGGCACAGACCGTCTCCATGGAAAAGCGTCGGCGAAGCCGAGCATCCTTGAGGCGCTGTCCCAGAGCTTCCAGTTCTTTTGCCGAGGATGGATAGATAGTAACGGTTCTCTTGTTCATAATGGAAACTATTATTTACACAATGCCGGTACTTTGTCAAATATAATTATCGTTACATGGTTTGATGGGCAATTTACTTCATGATGCAGTCCAACACAGTGCTGCTATCGCTTTGCTGAACAAATACAGAATTGCTATTGGCGACTATTCTGTCTGTCGATTTTTCGATACAAGGACTTTCAGTTGACAAGGAGTCGGCTGAAATTGGTTGCCTTGAAGTATTCCCCTCCATAAGAAGAAGCACCTGTCCGCCTTTTTCCGTTGAAAAAAAATACTTCAACGCCTCATGTGTGAATGCCGCCTGTTTTCTGTTTTTCCGTAAGCGCTCAAATGCATCAATGATCGTTGGATCATAGGTGCAAAGCTTAATGGAGTATTGGGGCACATTACACCCCCTTACCAAAGGCGAGTGTCTGAAAACCCCTGGCATTGGCATATTCAGGTTCCGGGAGCACGACAACTTTGATATTTTTTGCCGGCAGCTCATTTTTCAGAAAAGCAGCTCCTCCCCCGAACAGCAGTACCTGATCAAAATCTGCGTGCATGCCGACATGCGCCTGCAACTCCCCCTGAATATCCCTTATGATGTGTTCAATGTACGCAACGCCGGCTTCCTGGATCTCTCTGGTAACATCGTGGCGTTCAAAGCCGTATTGCAGGTATCCTTTTTCAATCAGGAAAGCAATTTCTACCGGTGTGAAGGTGCCTGACGGTGCGAGGTCTTTGATGCGAGGGAGGAGGAAGCTGGTCGCCATCTGGTGTACGCCACGCTTATTGAGGGTCTTGCCATGAATGATCTGCTTCCGCTGCGGGGAGAACAGGGTAAAGATAATGGTGTTGAATCCGATGTCAATCCCGAGTACGTTTCCTGTCGGTCGTTCCGGCAAGCCGTCCAGATAGTCCCTCAGTCCTCCAAGTCCCTGTGGGAATACGGCAACATCCTTGATTGAACCACCAGTCAGTGACTTTGCCAATGCTGGAACCGCTCCCCCTGGCTTGTGCTGTTCCAGCCAATAGGAGTACGGTAACCCGACTGCAAGGAGGATGTCTCCTTCAGTATCAGCCTGCTTCTGGCACTGTTCTACAAAAACCGGATAGTAGCGAACCAGCTCTTCCATCGTTTTGAGATAGGAAGAGCCGGAAGACATCAAGGAATCCTCCCCGACCAGCAAATTATCACCGTTGTAACTGAACGCAGAGATAATCCTCCCCTTACGCTCTCCATAGATCCACTTGGCCGAAGAAAACCCGAGATCACACACCAGCACATTCATATCCACCCCCAGAAAGTTATGTGAGACAATTATGCCTCCATACTAAATATCTATAGGGGGGGCAGGTTGCGGTGGCGAATAAGGTGCCGAAAATGACTGCTTATTGGCTGCCTTCCCGTAATGACGCATCTATAGATGCTAATAGGTAGCCGAATAAGAGCCAAATCATTGAAGGTGGCGAAAATGCCACCATCAAAGAGCCATTCCGTTTGTCACCTGATTTTCGACGAGACGGTCCAACCTCAAGATGTATTCATGCAACCTGTACGCTGACTTCAAAGCGAAATAAACATCATCCCAGTTTTTTCCGCGGGCTTCGATGTCAGGGCATTCTGGTACAGTCGCAACAAACGTTTTTCGGTTCGAACTCCATTCAACCATAAAAGAATCGGGTTTGGACCGGTGTTTTCTCTTCTTCTCTTTTTTGATCTTCGCTCCCTCGTACATGCTGAGATAGATTTCCGGGAAATCTCTCATCAATGCCACATGAGCAGCACTCTCGTTCTCGTCGTCAGGAGCAGATTTCAGTTGAGCAACTGCCACAAACGGATCAAATCGCCAGCCGAGACACCAACGTCCAAATGAAAAACCCTTCCGACGGCACGCGGTTGCCAGCCTTGGGTCGATATCGTATTGACGGCGATACTCGCTTCTTTCCATCACGGGGATACGGCCCGTATCGCGTAGCAGATCGTAGACCAAATCTATGGACGTTTTCTTCAGCGCCCTGGTGATTTCAATAACACTGTGACCTTTCGAATACGCTTCGATGATCCGGCTGTTGAGCTGTTCTTCGATATCTTCGATTTTCATTTCAGACTCCTTCTCGTAATACAAACTTTTCTATAAAGACTTTTCCTTAGAAAAGTTTGTTAGTTGGATTTTTTGACAGATTTCCTGCGCGGATTTTCCATCGATTGCCGTTCCAAAGCCGTCAAGGAAAGGTACAGTCTTCGACACTCCCCCCTGCAGCTGCGCAGCATGTTATAGGCAATTTGGCGGATACGTTTGATCTTGAACTCTGGATACTCGATGTGGAAATAGATGCGGAGGTTGTTGGCAACGTCCTGCACCGATACCCGAACTCTGGGTTTGCCCTCTTTCGGCAGATAGGAACTCAGAATGTAACGTTCAATCTTGCCGAAGTTCGGGAATGCGAGCATCAGCGCTCTCTTGTCTGATTTGAAAGACATGTTCATCCGGGCGACGTACCATTCATTCGCCCAAAGGCGGGAAAGAAGTTGCAGTGCGTACTGATCTTTCTCGTCCAAAGGATCAGTCAACAACCCCTCGTCAACCAATCTTTTCAAAGCTTTAAGTGGTATTGGTTGAAATTTTGCTGATGCTTGCTCCAAATCCATCGTTTACCTCCTTGTTTTTAATAGCCTGCATTCATCAGGCAAAACACTTGGGGTCGATGATGCCCTTCTTAACAAGCGTTTCTATCCGTTGAAAGGCTCTCTTGTGAATGTCACGAATATTCGAAGGGACACACCCCAGACGATCTGCAATCTCGTAATTGGACAGTTTTCCTTCCATCCCGATTCCCAGGGACAGATAGAGGACCTGCCGTTCCTTTTCTGTTAAAAGATGGGAAATTGAGTTGTAGACCGCCTCAGTATCCGGCTCCTTTTGTCTCCTCTTCGTTGCTTTGCCGGATATTGCGGAAAGATCGTCACTGCAGAAGTTTGATGGAATCGAATTTGATCCATGTGTCAGAATGTTCGGAGAGGGGGTGATTACACTTATCTGGCTTCGAAATACCTTCCAGAATACTGCCTCGAAGATAAGGTTCTTCTCCCTGCTGCGGAGTGCCGCAATCATTGCAGCTTCAAAGGCTTCCTGCATGTAGTCTCGTTCTTCATACGGTGAAAAATTGCGGTACTTGGCGATATAGCCCTTGATTGCAGACTCATGTTGACTTACCCATGCCATTGCTTGCTGAAAGTCCATAGGGGAACCCTCCAGATAAAAAAAAGCCGGCCTCGAAGTCGTGCTCCGATGACCGGCTTTGCCAGTGCTCAACGCTGTGAGCC
The DNA here is from genome assembly GCA_942493195.1 of uncultured Geobacteraceae bacterium. Classification (GTDB taxonomy): domain Bacteria; phylum Desulfobacterota; class Desulfuromonadia; order Geobacterales; family Pseudopelobacteraceae; genus CAIPTY01. The sequence goes on from OW818669.1 coordinate 1,385,869, forward strand.
TGGCCGTGCCAGAATGAATAATTCGATTAAGCGACCCGAGACGGCTGCGGACCGAATCCAGACGCGTTACTGCCCTGTTGGTATGGCTTATTCAGAAAACAAGAATCAGCTACTAATTCAATCTGATTCCCAAACATGCTGCTATGCGGATAATGTCCTGCTTTGAAGCAGATTTGCGTAGATGATCTTCAACTCTTCTGCGTAACTTTACGGTATCCATCTCGCCAATGATTCGTGTTCCGCATACCTGAATAGAGCCGTCCTCGGTAAGAGACACCGCACCGTCGGAGCATGCTTGTCCAATAACGGCGATATTCGGAATCCCTTTCATAAGGACAAATGAACCTTCCGAAAAGACAACGGCCTGGCCAGAGCGGCGCAGGTACGAAACTACGGTTTTCATTGCTTCATCCGGAAATGGGCAGTTCATCGCTATTCCTTCCTGTCAATCCGACGCCTCTTATGGTTAAAAATTGGTTAAAAGAAGGTTAGCGGGGTGTTGATAACCTTGTAACCTAACAATTGTTTTCATAAATCAGAACCATGCCGGTCGGTCTTAGGTCATGGGTCGGGTCGGTCAAAAGTCAATATTCAGGTCGGTCAAAAGTCAGCATCAGTCGGGCAAAGGTCAATAGTGAGTCGGTCATAAGTCAACGTCCGGTCGGTCATGGGTCAATACCTCCGGATTACAACGACAAGCTCATCCTTGAATTCCCACGCTTCCAGGAAACCAACCTCTTTCAGAAGGTGGAGGGCCTTCTTCAACTCCGCCTTGAAATGCTTTATCCTCATCCCTGAACCGCACAGCTTCAATAAAGTCTCGATCTTGACCGGATACGGTTTGCGATGACTGGCCCAATAACCGAACAACTTGGAAGCAATACCGTCAGGCAATGAACGTCTTGTTACCCAGGTCACTCGGGTCAGAAAATCATCATCGAATAGCAACTGCATTTCCTTGCAGATCCAGACCTCCCATCGGGAAAGATTTTCATTCCGGTCATTTCTGGACATGAATTTCTGAATCAGGGAGATGCTGATGAAACTGTCCAACCGCTTCGACTGGATTCTGAGTGCTGTAGCCTGCATGCGACTGAGACAGGTTCGCAGCCTTTCGTAATTCTGGCCCTTGATAGGCCACCCGAGTGCTTTTATGAATGAGTAGGGAGTAAATGTGACACATTCACCCAACGGGATTTTCTTGATCAAATGCATGAGGTGCATCCAGACAAGCTCATCATCCTGCCGCAGTTCTTCGCCGCGATAGATGACCTGGCCATCTCCGATCACTGCTATTTCGACCTCCTTCATGAACACGCGGGGAAGATTCCTGTTGCGGCAATTGAAGAGTGCTGAACGCAGGATCTCGTTCGGCATTGCCCGTTGTCCTTCAGGCCATTCGGGCAGATATTTTGGCCTGGAGGCAAAGCTTGCCAGTAACTCCTGGAAAGAATCCGGTACGCAGGAGTCCTGAGAGTTAGTAAACAGCTGAGGTTGAGAGAGGTCATGCAACCGAGACCTCCCGCATCAGCCTATTTTGTTGAGCAACGCATCGTTTATTCACCTTTTCTTGCCTCAAGCCAGGATTCAAGATCCTCACGCTTCCACCGCTGGCACCCCATAAGGACGACTGGTTTCGGAAAATTTTGATATCTCAGCATCCTCCAGAGTGTTGCTCGCGATACGTTCATGATCTCCATCAGATCACGCTGCCTCAAAAGAGCTTCCATAGCCTTTCCTCCGTTCTTGATGTTTCTCCTTGTTGAATAAATCTATAAGGGGGGCAGGTAGCTCAGGCTGTTTTGTAGTTAAAGGCCCGTAACATACCAATATGACGAACATAAATTTTTTTCAGGTGCGTCATCCTGCCAAGGTTGATCTTTTTTGCCAGGTCGGTCCTCTTGCCCCCCAGCAGTTTTTTCATCTCAGCTACGCCTTCAGCCTTACCGTTGCCAAAAAAATATATGTCCACACTGCGTTTCAAATTGTCGCCAGATGACTCTCAGCGCTCCTCAACTTGATTCTCAGTTCCCGAGGATCATCGTCAACCTGCCCCCCCTATAGATTATTTCTATGAACAACTCGATCAGGAGGTCCTATGCCGGTCAAATCATTGAGCATCGCAACGCTTGTCCTGCTCGTTCCGTTGGCAAGTCATGCCACTGACATTCGCCAGAGACCATTCAGCTATCCACTCGAAGCTGTTGTTGCAAAGGAAGATGATCAATTCGTGGTCTGCTCCGGTTGTCCGGACAATCAGCTCTCCAGGATGCCATTGTCTCCAAAACTGGCTTTGCGATTAACGACACCTCTCAACCCGGACGTTCCTGCTACGCCTGAAACTCAACAACAAGTGCAGAGCACAAAAGCTCAATCCAGCGTTAAGCAGGTACAACTCGTCCCCATTCAGTTCGATTTTGACAGCGCAAAGTTGTCCCTCCCGGAACGCGAGAAGCTCAACGGGCTACTGGCAAATTCGCCGAGAGGCAGCACGTTCGATGTGACGGGTTTTACCTGCACGATTGGCAGAAGTGACTACAACGAGGAGCTGTCGACCAGGAGGGCGAACCATGTAGCCGAAATTATTAAGATCAATGGGCTAAATGTGGGGACCGTGGAGGGAAAAGGCAAGTGTTGCCCTGTTTCTAACGAAAAGCGTCTTAACCGGAGAGTAGAAATTCTGGAACATCGAAAGGAGGAGTTGTGAAGCTGATTAACAACAAGAAAATGACGGTTGGCGGTTTGATGCTGCTTATCGTGACTGCGGCGGGGTTCTCAATGGCAAATGACGATGTGAGAACCGAGAAAGAGAACCTGATGAAAAGTTTTCCAAATCTGAAAGTTGACGGCTTCAGAGAGTCGCCCCTCAAGGGCCTGTATGAGATCACCGCAGGAGAACAGGTATTTTACTTCAGCCCCGAAGGATACCTCTTCTTTGGTGAAATCTGGACCAAGGACGGCAAAAACCTGACTGCAGAGATGCGGGAGAAGGTTGCGGCAGAAAAAATAAAGGATCTTCCCCTGGATAAAGCCCTGAAAATAGGTAGCGGCCCCAAGAAGGTCATAGAATTTACCGACCCGGACTGCCCCTACTGTCGTCAGGTTGACAAGTTCCTCTCGAAGCGTACTGACGTGACCCGTTACGTCTATTTCCTGCCGTTACGCAAAATACATCCCGACGCCGAGAAAAAGGCTCGTTACATCCTGTCGCAGCCAGACAGGGATAAGGCATTCCATGACGTATTCGAGGGAGTGCTGGACGGTAAGCCGATCTCCATTGCCGATGGCGCACAGCAACAGCAACTTGAGGAGATGGAAAAGATCGCCGCTGGGCTTGGCGTTCGTGGAACACCGGCACTCTGGATCGAAGGTGCTCACGTGAATGGTGCAGACATCCAACGGATAACCGGGTTGCTGGACAAGGGAAAGGAGGTGAGTAAGCCACAATCGCACTGAATCTATTTGGCAACTCTGTCTGACCATCACACCAACAGCTCAAAGGAGAAATGAATGCACAAGCGGAAAATGCTTCTGATGACCCTCGTTGCGATGATCGTAACGCTGGCGGCATCCCAGGCCATGGCCCTCGTTGCCCCGGTAGCCGGTTCATTCGGATTCGAGGCCTACGACTTCTTCATCAACAACATCCTCAAAGGACCATTCGGCGCCATCGCCGGTGTCCTTTCCATCATTGCCGGCGTCGTCGTCATGATCCAGCAAAAAATGGTTCCGGCAATCCTCTGTATCCTTGGAGGGGTGCTCGTCATCAACTCGGACAAGATCGTTACCTCACTCGGAATGATCATCTGACCACAACCAGGGGGGCGAAAGCCCCCCTAACCAGCAGGCAACCCTGAACGGAGTTGAAATTGATTCGCAAGTTTCCGCAATACCTGACTCAGCCATTCCAGGTTCTCTGGTTCGAACCGGACGACCTGGCGATCATGACGGCGAGCTTTATCCTCGCCCAACAATTCGGGGGATATCTCTGGCTGACGATGATCATCGTTCCGTGGGCATACAGCCGCTTCAAACGGCAGTACCCGCGTGGTTTCCTGCGTCACGTGCTGTATTTCATCGGTCTGGCTCCGATGACAGGATACCCGCAGTTCTTCGAAAGTGATTTCCAGGAATGACTACTTCAGAGGGAGCATTGAAGTGAACCTCGACATATTTTTACAGAAAAGTTCCAACATATTCGCCGAAAACCGGCTGCTCAAATTCGTCGTTGTGGCACTGGGCATTGCCGTTGTTATAAACACCGCCGGATTGTTCATGGCACTGAACAGCCAGCGGGTAATCCTCGTCCCGCCGACCATCAATTCTAAGATATCAGTCTCAGGCGACAAAGCATCTGATGAGTATCTCAAGGAATTCACCCGCTACATCCTGGGCCTGGCTCTCACCTACAACCCCGTCAATGCCCGGTCGCAGTTCAGTGAACTGTTGGCCGTCTATGATCCCGCCGAGTTTCAGGCTTCACGGAAAGAGCTGTACGAGCTGGCGGATAAAATTGAAAACACCAAGGCATCGAGTGCCTTTTACATCCATGCCATCAACAATGACAGCGAGAAGCGCCGCCTGGAAGTCACCGGCACCAAGAAAACCTACATGGTGGACCAAAAGGCGGAAGACGTCCTGAAGGTCTACATCATTGAATACCGATTCGATAACGGAAAATTCATCCTGGTGCGGTTGTATGAGAAGCCGGCATTGGGCGAAAAGAAGGGGGCATGATGCGCAAGGTTGCTTTATTGGCCGCATTGCTGGTGCCGGTGTTAGCGCAGGCGGCAGAGCATGGTGGTGGACAGAAACAGAAAACCGCGATTGAGCAGGTAGCCGAACAACCAGCAGAGGGTGAATTTCCGACCGTCGTCCTCCCGGAAGCGACCACGAGTGTCAGGCTGTCCAGTTCTGACATGAATCGCATTTCCTGTCCGACGGATATCCGTGAAGCACTGACATCCACCGAAAAAGGACTCACCATCAAGATCACCGGCAAAGACGCCTTTGTGAAATTCAAGGTAATCAAGAAAGGTGACAAATTTGCCTATTCAACGACACCGACCGAACTCTATGTGGTCTGCGGCGATGAGACCTTCAGCATGGTCATCTTTCCGCAAAGAGTCCCCTCCCAAACCATCCGCCTGACGTCAGGAAAGGAGCGGAAGATCAAGGAGAACCTTTCTCTCTACTCGGGACTGCCGTTCGAGAAGAAGGCTCTCAAAGCCATCAAAGATGTTTACACCGAAAACATACCCGATTCCTACAGTGTCAGCAGAAGGGAAAAGCGTTTCTTCTCGTTCCGGGAAATCCTCCTGACTCTCAAGCGTACGGTGGATATTGAGGGCGAAGGTCTCCGAATCAAGGAATACGAAGCATCCCTGCGCGGAGAGACCACCGAGTTCAAGATGAACGAGAAGATGTTCCTGAAAACGGAACTTGCCGAGAACCCGGTGGCAATATCACTTGAGCGTCACATCCTGCGGACAGGCGATACCTCACGCGTATTTGTCGTGGAGCAGCGGGCCGAGAAGCTTGAATCCCGGAAGCTGGCCGGGGAGTTGCCCGTGATGGACGGTACCAAAACCGGGCAGCCGGAAAAGCAGACGACAAATGCCAAGCCAAAGGCACAAGAAGCGGACCAGGAGGCAGACGATGAAAAATAAACTGCTCTCCTTCTGGAACAATCTGAGTGGAAACCAGCGTCGTTATGTTGTTTGGGGCGGTGCAGTGTGTGCATTTATCGCGGTTTATTTATTGGGGAGCATGGTTATGAACCGGGGGAAGTCTACGCTACCGGTGAAGAGTGCCAAGCATACTACTTTGGATATCGAACCAAAGCTTCTGGAGAAATCACAGTTCCTTGAAAGCCAGAAAGAGATTGCCAAGCGTGACGACAAGCTTGCCGAACTCCAGCAGAAGCTCGATGAGATCACCCGTGAGAAAAAAGGTGAAGTTGTGGTGCCGCCACAGATGCAGACCGGTGCATCACCCTCTCTGCCGGGTGACACTCGCATTGCCGCCACGGCACTACAACAGAGCCAACCACAAAAGGCCGGTTCAGGAAGGACAGTGATCACCAAACAGCCCTTGCCGCCACCACCACCGATTCCGCAAGGCAGCATATCGCTGCCTCCACTGCCTGCCACAGCGCAAGGAATGCCTGCTGGACAGCTGCCATCACCCCCGGAAACCGAGTTAGGCGACATCACCATTGTGTCCCATTCCGGGTCAGGTAAATCAGCCAAGGTTGAAGCAGATGATAAAAAAAAAGACACGGCAACCGGGTCGGTCTATCTGCCTCCTTCCTTTATGGAGGCGACCCTGTTGAGTGGCTTGGACGCTCCCACCACATCGGAAGCCAAAGGTAATCCGGTGCCGGTGTTGCTCAGGGTCAAAACCCCGGCGGTTCTGCCCAACAGCGTCAAGGCGAACCTCAAAGGATGTTTCGTGATTGCCGATGGCAAGGGGAACCTGGCCACCGAACGGGCGGAACTGTTGCTGGTCTCCTTGTCGTGTCTCGACCGCAAGGGGCAGGCGGTTGTCGACCAGAAGATCAAGGGATTCGTCGTAGATGAGGATGGCAAGATCGGCCTGCGGGGACGGGTCGTGGCAAAGATGGGCTCCATGATCGCCAGAAGTATGCTGGCAGGCTTCTTTGGTGGCGTTGGTGATGCCATCAAGGCCTCAGCCACGACCCTGGCGGTGAGCCCGCTCGGTACCACCCAGACCGTTGATCCGAAGGATATTGCCATGTCCGGAGTCGGGTCAGGGCTTTCAAGCGGGTTCAAGGAGATCCAGAAATTCTACATGGAATTGGCCCGGCAGACCATGCCGGTCATCGAGGTTGGTGCCACGAAACCGGTGACGCTCGTCATCAGCGAGGGAATCAACCTGGAAATCAAGAAGATCTCCAAGGGAGGCGGAAAGTGAAGAAAATCCTGATAGCCATTGGAATGCTGAGTATGAGTGGTTGCGCCCTGCTCAATCCCTACGAAAGCAGTTTCAGTTGTCCAGAGAGTAGTAAAGGAAAATGCGTCTCCGTCCAGACTGCATACAGCGAATCAGCCTCTGGAGCGCTTCCGGTCAAAGAAACTCAAGTGGATCATGCAACCGAAGAGTGTGGCTCCGAGAGTATCACTCCCGGTTCCTGCACCGACGGAAAGAAGGAAGCGGCAGCGAGCCCTGCGACAAAGGAGAATGGAACCTACAACCGGTACCGTGCCGCACTGTTCGACAAGTTCAGCGGGCTGTTGAAGGAGCCTGTATCGCCTGTCGTAGCACCGCCCAAAACCATGAGAGTCTTGCTTCTGCCGTACACCGGGCAGGATAACGAATTTTACATGCTGCGCTACGTCTACTTCTTTGTTGATGAACCGCGCTGGCTCTTGGGCGACACGGTGTCGTCCGGTGAGGAGGAATAGCGCATGGGCATCATGTCGGCACTTTTTGGCAAGGATGGTGGCATTACCCGGGGCGAATTACGGCGCCTGTCTCAGCGGGAGAAGTTTTCCGACCACTTCCCCTGGATCGCCTATGAACCCAAAAAACAGATCTACCTTAACACTGACAACACCTTCGGCATGATGTGGGAGTGCGCTCCCCTGGCTTTTGCCTCGGAAACCAGCATCAAGACCCTGGAAGGACTTTTCCGCGTCAATCTTCCGGAGGGATCGGTCATGCAGTTTATTCTGTTTGCCGATCCATATGTGCAACCGGTTGTCGATGCCTATGGTTCACTGAAGACCCGCGAGAGCAAGTTGGTACGTGAAGTTTCTGACAACGTGTCCCGTTTTTTTCAGGAGGGAGTGGAAGGCCTTGGCTGCCTGAGCGGCATCCCGGTCCGTAACTTCAGGATGTTTTTCACGGTCAAATTCCCGGTGAAAGAGATCGCTCATGTAAACCTGGAAGAGGTGTTCGGAACGACCCAGGAGGTCTTGCGCGGTGCCGGACTTTCTCCGGTCGTAGTCGAACCGGGGCGGCTGCTGGACTGGTTGCGGCGCATGCTGAACGAAGATCCTTCCAGCAATGCCAGTCACTACGATGAGCGGAACATCATCCGCAAGCAGGTCTTGCTCGCCACGAAGATAGAGAAACGCTTCACTTCGCTCAAGTTTGACAACCGGCACTTCCGCTGTGTGACACCTAAAGCCTTTCCTCTTAATGGCAATCCGATCCAGACCAACCAGCTCTTCGGCGGGATCATGGGTATGGCGACCGACTCAGACCAGATCCGGACGCCGTTCTTCTTCACCTTGAATATCCTCCTTCGGAACCAGAAGAACAAGCTTCACACCAAATGCAACATGGTCCTGCAGCAGCAGGGAGTCGGCAGCTTCGCCCCCTCGCTGGCTCGGAAGAAAGACGAATACCTCTGGGCGGTCGATGAACTGGAACGGGGTACCAAGTTCTACCGGATCATCCCGATCATGTGGGTCTATGGCAGCGACGAGTGGCTGGTGAACGAATCGGTGACCAGGGCCAAACGGGTCTGGGAGGGTCAGGGGTATGTCATGCAGGAGGATAAAGGTATTCTTCCCATCCTGTTCATCTCTTCCCTGCCATTCGGTCTCTACGATACCGGCAGCAATATCGACACCCTCGACCGGGATCATATCCTCCCCGTTGACAGTATCGCCGTTACCCTGCCGGTACAAGGTGACTTCTCCGGGCTGGGCAAGCCGGTAATGCTCTTTGCCGGACGCAAGGGCAATCTGTTCGGCCTCGACATCTTCAATAAGGGAGTCAACAACCACAACGCCATGGTCTGCGCCTCCAGCGGCGCCGGCAAAAGCTTCTTCATCAACTATCTGGTCTACAACTACTTCGCCATGAAATCGAAGATCCGGATCATCGACATCGGCGGCTCCTACAAGAAGATGACCAAACTGTTCGGTGCACGCTACCTGGACTTCAGCGAGGACTCCCAGGTCTGCCTGAACCCCTTCACCAACATCATCGATCCCGAGTACGACATCCCGGTTATCGCTCCCATCGTTGCCCAGATGGTCTTTTCCACCGGTAAGACTATCCCTAGCGAGACAGAGATGACCCTCATCAAGGGAGCGGTTCGCTGGGCCTGGCAGCAGGAGGGGAATGACGCCGGTATCGACACCGTCTACGAGTACCTGTTCAATTTTGACCACTATTCCTCGGAGGGTGGCGAGATCAAGGAGGCCGCTTCCCGGCTCGCCTTCAACCTGGCCGATTTCAAGAGCGACGGCTCCTTTGGGCGTTTCTTCAACGGCAGAAGCAGCCTCGACATCTCCAATGATGAGTTTGTTGTACTTGAACTGGAGCATCTCAAGTCCCGTAAGGAGCTGTTCCGGGTCGTTACCCTTCAGGTGATCAATGCTGTCACCCAGGATCTCTATCTCTCTGACAAGTCTGATCAGCGGCTGATTGTTTTTGATGAGGCCTGGCAGTTTCTCGGTGAGAGTTCGACCCTGAAGGAGGTCATCGAGGAAGGGTACCGCCGTGCCCGTAAATACGGTGGCAGCTTCACTATAATCACCCAGTCGGTGCTCGACATGAAACTTTTTGGCGGGGTAGGGGACGTGATCCGGAATAACTCGGCCTTCAAGTTTTTTCTGGAATCATCTGACTTCGAGAAGGCGCTGGATGAAAAACTCCTGGATTACGACGAGTTCACCATGCGGATTCTGAAGTCAACCAAGAGCAACAAGCCCAAGTATTCGGAGATTTTCATGGATACCCCGTTCGGTGCCGGCGTCGGCAGGCTGGCGGTCGATCCGTTCTCCTATTACGTATTTACGTCTGATGCGAGCGAGATCGCTGAGATCGAGGCAATGGTGGACGGCGGAGTGAGTTATGAGGATGCAATCCGTGAGATGGTCAAAAAATACCGCAGTTAGTCTGCTGATGTCTGTGGCATTGGGCAGCACGTCTGCCTTTGCAGTCGACGGGAAGACTGCAGGCCAGAATGCCGGCCAGTCGGCGCTCTCCAGATTCGGCAGCAAGAGTACCGTCAACAGTAACATCTCGTTGCCGATGACCAACTCATCGAACCTTATGCAGACAGTGAACGGCGCTACCAGCTTCTCGGCAACTTTGAATGCTCCATCTTCGGCAAAGTTTCTGGAGGTGATGATACAGCCGTCAGGAACCGGTGACCTGCAGCAGGTCATCATCAGCCAGGATCTCAATACCGATGGCACCATCGACAATGTCCACGCCGTGCCGTTGCTTGTATCAGGGGTCTGCGCCAACGGCTTCATTTCCTGCAATGCCGGTAGCTGGACCAACTGCAAATACTACACGTGGGCGGCCGATGTTGATGGACGGGTCACTGAAGCACCGGCGTCAATTACCGATCTCGGTGGCTGCTATTGCATCAACAGCAGTTGCGGCAGCAACCTGGTCTGGGTCAACAGCGCCATCGTGTTGAAAGATATCGGCGGTGGCATTGTCAATGCCGTTCATACCAGCAATACCCAGTTCACCATAACCAACGTCGCCACGGATATCACCACCATCTCCTATTACGGTCAGGTGACCACCCAGATCAATAACGCTGCCTCCAATGTCTCGGCTTTTGTTTCATCGCCGACAGTTTCCACTCTGTCCGGTTACTACACCAACTGGCCGCAGTTGACTGCGGCGCGGGATTCCGCTGCCATATCCCAATCATCCGATCCGAGTAGTTTCTACTACATGATCTCCAACTCAGGTGCGGCCCGGGAGGCCCAAGGCAAATCAAGCATCTGTACCGTCGACCGGGCTGGTCGTGTTGATACGACCACCAAGTCCTTCAACGACTCAGGGAACAGCGCACTCTGCACCGATCACCTGGTCTATATGCGGGTTCACAAGGTTGATGACCTGACCTATCAGCTGGAATATCTGGACACCGGCCCAGGAGGACCGGGCGCAGCCCACAACAACTGCGGCGGCAGTCCCGGCGGAGATGGCTGGCATACTGTCAAAACCGTCATCGTGTCCACTCCGGACCCGGCCAAGCTCGGCCAGCTCATGTCAGCGACCTTCAACATGAACAACATGAGTGGCGGCGGCTGCAACACTGCGTCAGCTTCAGTGGATGGAGTAATAAACGGTTTCGATACTTCCGTGCAGACCGCTCTTGCCTGCCCTGCCAAAGGAGCACAAGGGGTCTCTTTCAACTGGAGCTATTTCTTCGACTTCAAGGAAGATGCCTATACCGAAGGAGTTGAGGATAAGTGTGCCACCCTGGCCAACGATCCGGACTGCCGCCTGAAGGAAGAAGATATCGACGGTGTCGTGACCTATCAGAACTTCAATCCGACCGGTTTCAACCCGCTCCCCTCCTGTAAGAATTTCACCGGCCAGGTGGGAACGAACAAGATCTGCCGGGACTGGTGGCACAAGAAGCGTACCTATGTTTGCGGCAGCCAGCAGTATGACTTCTCAGATGTGGCGACCCGTTTCGGGAAGGTGGTCTCCTCTGCCAGCGACAACACGGCGAACCTGACGTTTCAGGACCCTCGACTCGGACCTACGGGGTGGAACATTGCCAATGGCAGCATCAACCTGCCGCAACGAGACCCGGCGTCCGAATGCGAAGTGGCCTGCAAAACCCGCATCGCAAAGACTGACACCCAAGTGACGACGACCGGAAATGTTACCGACATGCGGGTCCCTGCCCAGTCCTATGACATTTTCTACAAAACCTGCATCGACAATGCCTGCCCAGCTTATCCCGGAGAAGAGGTCGTCATCGATTGTCAGTGCATCAATGAGTTCGCCGAGGCTGCCACGGTCATTCAGACACTCAGACTGGCCGGCAAGGACAATATATGTTCGAGCGGCCAGAAGCAGCCGATGCAGTCGAGGTAAACCAGATGCTATTCCGTATCGCCTATTCAGTTCTCTATGCCGTTCTCCTGCTCTCCCTCTCCGGGATAACCACCACGGCTCAGGCTGTTGTCAGTTGCCAGGACACCATCACGACCGGTACCACCTATCGTTATAGCGATGCCCTTGCGTTCTTCACCGAATTCAACGGCAAGACCTACGCCATCGCCAAATCAGCCGTCAGCGGCAGTCAGTCGCTTCCCGACATCTATTTCGACTTCTCGGCGAACATCAGCCGGGAGTACCTGATGACCGGCACCGATACGGCCTCGCTCAAGAGGATGCTGTCTCTCGGACAGTTCGGGGCGGCCAAACCGGTCAGCGTGGACAGCCAGCAGACCCTGGACTTTCTGATCAAGCGCTATGGTGCCTATCTGGGGGCAGCAACCTCGGATAAGAGCACCTACATCGACGCCTGGAAAGAGTTCGGGCCCGTTGGATTCAACGCCATTGACGGATCGGGACTTCCATTCACAAAATGGCCGGCTGCCGGGCCATATACCGGACAGGACCCGCAGGCAGTCGTTATGGGGAGTGACGGGATCTGGGCCAGCGGTCTCGATGGGACAAGAAGCTCACAGATAGTCGAATTTCCCGGCAAGCTCGACTGTGCCCTGTCGTACATTGATCCGGGCACGATCACCCCTCCACCACCGCCGCCTCCACCGCCACCACCTGATCCCAATGCCATCAACAACATCATGTGCGGTCAGGATCTGAATAACAACGGCTATGCCGGTGACCCGGGAGAAACGGCCAACTGCATTCAGACGATTCAAGGACAATTCTGCCCGGTCGGTTCAACGGAATGCGTCGAAACCTATACCGCACCAGTCTGTCCGGCTGGTTCTACTCTGGAGACAACCCGTGATATGTGCCAGGCCACCGCCCAGAACGTGTGTGGCAGCGGCTACACCTGGGATGCCGGCATTGATAAATGCATCAAGGCTGTGGTCTGTCCGGAAAACGGTACCTTCAATCCGGTTGCCGACCGCTGTGAGAAGCTGGTTCAAAACGATTGTCCTGTTGGCTACGCCTATGACGCCAACCCTGCCAGCCAGACCTACGACCGTTGCGTGAAGTCGGCAACGTGCACTGACGGAGGAGCGTTCATCGCGTCCAAGGATCGGTGCGAAAAAGCATGGATGCCGGTCTGCGATGCAGCCAATGGCTATGCCTATAACACCCAGTCAGGCAAATGCGAACGCATTCCTGTCTGTTCGTCAGGGGCATATAATACAACCTATAACCTTTGTATGAAGCCATTTAACGCGGCCTGCCCAAGTGGATATGGCTTTAATACCACATCAGGTCGTTGTGAGTTGTCTCCTCAATGTTCTCAAGGGACATTCAACCCAGTTACAAATAAGTGTGAAAGCGGAAGTGTTACAACGTATCCGGCAGTATGTGTACAAGGCACTCTCAACTCGGTTTCCGGTAAGTGCGATATTATTGTCAACGCTCCGATTCAACTGTACGCCAACCGCGGTGCTTCCTGTTATTACGACTATAACAATCCTTATTGTCCTGATGCTGGCTGCACGCTTTACAATGATCCGGATTTAGGAACGTACTGTTTTGACGTAGCAAATGGCTGGTACTGTTCCAACGGACCAACGTATCAATATATTTGCAATCCTGTCGAACGAGGTTGCCATTTTGGGCCGAATGCCTGGGGAATGTCATTCAATAGTGCAGGTGGGTCGGGAACGATTACCAATAATGCCTGTGGAGATCCGGATGTCGGAGTTGTAAAGAACGCGTACATCCACTATCGGTGCGGCGGTAGCCTCTATACTACTTATAGTGGGGAGAATCGTTCTGTAACCATTTCGTGCCCCAGCAATGACTTTTTATGGATTGATGGCTATTACTATACGTCATCCTCCGGTATGACGACCTGTCCAGCTGGCACAACAGCGCAAATCAATTATTTGGGCTGGGCAACACAATGCACCTACACAGGATCAATATCTGCCCGAGGTAATCCTTCCTGTCCTGCTGGTGGCACTCTCCAAGGCACCATCTGTGTCAACAATACATTCGTTCAAGTTAACCCAACCTGTCCATCCGGCTCGTTTGATTACGGAAGCCATGTCTGCATAGCGCAGGTTGATAAACAGTGCGATATCGGTTTCTCGCTCGACACCGGAACTAACCTCTGCGTCAAATCACCTTCCTGTCAGAACGGCACTCTGAACACCTCAACTGACCTCTGTGAGGCAACCATCACCAGGGACTGCGGCACCTACTCCTTTGATGCTGCCGCCAATCTCTGTTTCTCTTCACCGGTATGCGCCAATGGTGCTTACGACGCAGCACTCAACGTCTGCCAGGCCACGCTGACCCGCAATTGCGGCACATACAGCTGGAGTCAGGCTGACATCAAGTGTCTTCAGCCTGTTGTATGTCCCAAAGACCCCGCCTTCTCCCAGGCCGCTACCACTGCGTTCTCAACTACGCTCGACAAGTGCGTATCCGAGGTTCAGCACGACTGTCCGGCGGGAACGACCTATACACCGCTTCCCATCGGCAAGTGCGAGGCGGTACCAATCTGCACCGGAGCCGGCATCTACAATCCGCAGAAGGACAGCTGCTTCGAGGGGTTCAATACCTGTCCGCTCGGGACTCAGTACGCTTGCATGGAATACCAGGGCAAGATGCAGTGCTCCCCGAACCCCTGTTTCAATCCCGGAGCGCCCGGATCTGAGGTGACGACCACTCTTGACGAGTCCATGCTTCAGAATGACGGGCCGAAAGATGCAAACGGCAACTGCCTCGGTCAGATCTACATCTTCAACGGCAAGGCGTCGCGTTGCCGACCTCCAGGCTTGACTGTCGGGTACCTCAACAACTGCTGCGAGAGCGACAAGGTTGCTTCGGAGGATACTGGCAACAGTGTATCAGCGGCGGTTCAGGGCATCCAGATGGCCTATGAAATCGGTCAGGTGGCCTATTACGGCAACGCACTGGTGACCGGTGCTGCACAGATTTCGGCGATATCTACCACCGCTACCGGTGCAGTCACCTCCATGACAGTTGTTTCTGCTGCCGGAACTACGACAACCCTATCAGGAGCGGCAGCAACGGGAGCTTATGCCACCATGGCCAGCGGAGCGACAGGGGCGTCGGCCATCGGCGCCGGATTGCAGGCGTATGCCGCTGCCCTGTTCAACCCGGCCACCATTATCATCGCGGTAGTCGTCCTGGTAGTGATGAAGGTGCTGATGGGAAGCGGCTGCGATCAGGGTGACATTCAGACCGGGATGCAGAATGCCGCCAAGGATTGTCATTACGTGGGGGACTATTGTTATAAAAAATGGCCGCTGGTGGGATGTGTTCAGAAGGCTAAAAGCTTCTGCTGCTTCAACTCGAAAATGGCGAGGATCATACATGAACAGGGGAGACCGCAACTTCAATCGTTTCAGCCGAACGGCGGCTGGGGAGTGCCCGAAGCACCCAACTGCCGTGGCTTTACGCCAGACGAATTCCAGGCACTGGATTTTTCGAGGATCGATCTTTCGGAATACTTCGAAGATGTTCAGAAGGATCTTGCTACCAAGATTGATGGTTCACAACAGACCATCATGCAAAACATCCAGAACAAGTACCAGGCGACGCCGAAATGATCAGGCGCACAGGATTGGCAGTGATAGCTCTGGTGCTTGGTGTTTCGTCGGTACAAGCCAAGGTGATTGGTACTTACGGAACCACGTACCGAATCACGGAACGGGATGCCCTGGCAGAAATAGAGGAACGTGCCAGGCAGGTGGACTGGAGCAAGGTGCTGGACAAGCGCAAGGTCGAGAATTATCAGGGACCGCCGGACAAGGCGAGCCTGCCGCGAGCGAAGCGGAACAGGAGCTTCCCGGTTGACATGACCTATACCACAGAGATCGATGTCCCCGACGGCAAGGGAGGCATCATCTACCCCAAGGGTTACACCTTCAACCCGCTCGACTACGTGTCCTATCCGAAAACGCTGGTGATCATTAACGGCACCGACCCGGATCAGGTGAAGTGGTTTACTGCATCTGAGTACGACAAGCGGCTCGATGTGACTTTACTTCTCACTGAGGGGAATTTCGGAACCGTGTCGAAACGGATCAGTCGTCCGTTGTTCTATGCCGACCGGAAAATCGTTGAACGGCTAAAGCTGAAGGCTGTGCCATCGGTGGTCAAGCAGAAGGGGCGGTTGATGGAGGTAACTGAAGTGGTTCTGCCAGGCGGCAAGGCGAAGAAGGCGACAAGATTATTACATGATAGCATGAAGGGTACCCCATGAAGTTACTGATAATTAGACACTTTTGCATGGCTGGTATGCTGGCGCTTTGTGCCGGTTGTTCGCACGAATCATGGACGAGCGTCGAGGAAACAACCAGGCTGCCGTCTGTGGCTGCAACCATCCTGGTCCCGGTTAACTGGGTAGCCAAGGCGGGTAGGGCGGTCACCAGCAAGTCTTCGGAATCGTCCGACACGGACCGAGGAAAACGCTTTGTCCTGTCAAGCAGGGTCATGGACAGCTTCAGTTCCGACGGGAAGTTCATGGATGAGGTCCTGGCGATGCAGAGCCGGGTCCGCTCCTGCGACTGGGGCGACATCACAGCCGAGCAGCTCCAGGCGAATACCAAACTTAAAGGTGGCAAGGGGACTCTCGGTCGCTATCCGACCAGCAGCAACAGATCAGCAATCATCATCACGGACGAAGGGTCCGAATTCAAGGTGCGGTATGAGGATGAACTTGAGGAGTAATATCTCGATCATTACAATGGTCATACTCTTTCTGGTAGTGCCGGTTGCTTACGGGGCTGGCGGAGCCTGCAAGGGTAAGGTGCTCAATCCGGTGACCGACATCTGCTGGCAGTGCATGTTCCCGGTGAAGATGGGCAGTGTCTCCTACGGCAATGGCGCCGAGCCGGCTCCCGGCAACGTCACCTCGCCGGTCTGTGCCTGCCCTGACAGCAAGGGCGTCCTGATAATCGGGGTGTCCACCGCATTTTGGGAACATGCCCGTTTGATCGAGACCGTCAAGGACCCGTTCTGCTTCCCGGTCATGGGTACCGGCATGACCAACCCGAAACCGGGCTTTTCTTCCGGAGAGATCCGCAGCAAGGAGTATGGCGATTCGGACTTTGCCTTCCAGCAGGCCCATTACTTCTACTTTCCAGCCTGGTCGATTCTGAAGCTGTTCATGGATTTCCCCTGCGCGGAGAGCCGGGCGTTCGATCTGGCCTACATGACGGAAGTTGACCCCATGTGGAACGACGACAGCCTTTCATTCATAATCAATCCGGAAGCGCTGCTGTTCGGCAATCCGGTCTCGCAGCTGGCGTGCGTTGCCGACAGCGTGGCGGCAACGGTAACGTATCCGATCGATCCCCTGTTCTGGTGTATGGGGAGCTGGGGCTCTTTCTATCCGCTGTCAGGGAGCATGATCGAGAATAATCCCCTCAACGTCAATGCCGGACTGGCGGCCCGGATGCTGTTCAAGCTCGGTCGTGAAACACTCCTCTATGATACCGGCATCAATCAGTGCGCCAGCGCCGGTGTTGTGACGCCGATTCTCGTCAAGAGCAACTATCGGCTCCAGATTGCACGGCCGGTGCGCGGTAACGACTGCATACCCATCGGCAGGCCGTCTCTCATCTGGGGGACGGCAAAGAACCCGCCTTTCGGGACTACCAACACGTCTCCTGACAATTTTCTCTGGTCGCTGACACGAAGGAGGGTCTGTTGCGTCGGCTATGCGCTCAATTAATACTGGTCCTCCTGGTCATCCCCGCAGTTGTACGGGGGGACAATCCCCGGATAGGCATCCCGGAAGTGGAAGTCAGCCTTGACAAGGCAAACAAGATTGCAGAAACACTCACCATCCCGACAAACAAGTCCGAAGTGGAAATGTCGAAGATTGCGGAGAAGATGAACGCCTACTACCGATCTCCGGAATTCCAGGGAAGGCTGAAGAGCGAGACGGAACGGATAAAAGTTGAACTCTTCGGCGATGCTTCGGTCAGGTTCTATCCGGACAGCAAAACTCAGGCAGCACGCGGAAAACTAGGTAGCGACGAACGGATCTACCTGTTCATCTCATCAGCCATGCCGCTGCAGACGGTCAGGAACTATGCTGCTTCAGTGGCACGTCTGGGTGACCCCAATGTCACTCTGGTGATGCGCGGGTTCGTGGATGGCATGACGAGGATTCAGCCGACGATAAGGTTCATCGGTTCTGTGCTGCAACGTAATCCTGCCTGTAATCCAACTGAGGGAGAGTGCGAAATGTTGTCGGCAGGACTGGCCGTCGATCCTCTGCTGTTCAGGCGGTACGGTATAGACCGGGTTCCCGCCGTTGTCTATGCCAAGGGACTAAAAACAGATGATGCAGCTCTCAGTGAAGGCGACTCCAGGAACGCCACTATTACGGAACACCATACGGTTTACGGCGATGCCAGCCTGGAATACCTGCTTGATCAGATCCAGAAGGAAATCGGGTCACACACCCTGGCCGCTCTGCTTGCAGCTCCGACTAACATAAAATGAACAAGGAAGGAGAGTCCATACCGTATGCATGATGAGATCAGTAATGATGAAGAAACCATTCGGAAGTCAGATTTAACGAGGGCCAGCGTTCTTTGGAGAGGTGACACGTCACCTGACGAACAACCAAAAGAGCATCCCAAAGAGTCGCCGAAACAGCAACCGGGCTTTGTCCCCATTGTAGCGCTCTGTTTGGCGGTATCTTTCGGTGCATCTTTGGCCACCATTGCCGGTTATGACCGCTGGTACGCCCAAAAGGTCGTGGCCGTTGACATCAAGGGGTACATAGCCCAGCAGCGTGACAACTACCTGGCTGGCAAACTGAATGACGACGAGTTGAAGAGGAGTTTTGACCGACTTGAGACCGTCATCACAGCCATTCCCAAAAACCGGGTGATCATCATGGGTGACGCGGTGGTGCGCAATGCCGAAACAGTTAAACCTTGATTTCCGCAACTGGCGGCTCTGGCTGGCAATCACATGTCTGCTCATGGCGGGGACGCTGCTCCCCTACAAGATCAGTGTCACGCTCACGCCATCTCTCAAACATCGGATCTACTGGCTCACCCGGAATCCGGACAAAGTTATACGGGGTGATTACGTCCTGTTCCGGCACAAAGAGCTTTCCGACCGCATGGGGATGAAAAAGTCCGAGGATGTCATGAAGATTCTTGGCTGCAACGAAGGCGATCTACTCACCGTCGATGCGGAGAAGAAGTTCTACTGCAACGGAGAATATCTGGTTCGGGCAAAGGACATCTCACTGAAGGGGGAACCGCTGCAGCACTTCGTTTTCAACGGCACGATCCCCAAGGGTGTCATGTTCGTCATGGGGCAACACAAAGACAGTTATGACTCCCGTTATTTCGGATTTGTCGACAAGAGCCGCATCCTGGCGAAAGCCTATCCTATTTTCTGAAAGGAGCATCAGTGCCCATCGAGAAACTCAACCCGCTGCACTATATGGGGCAGGCCGAATACACCGGCTTCTGGCAGAAGCTCTTTGCAACGATGCTCTATGGCTTCTGGGGTCGCTTCTTCTTTGTCGCTCTGGTGGTATCGGCCTTCTGGGTCGGAGTCAGACAGCGAAACCCGACGTTGGCTGCTATCTGTCTGTTGTTGGCGGCAATCGTCGCCTATGGGGGTGGTGTCATGAATCTGGTCAGGTCATTTACAGGATAGGAGGACGCAGTGTCGAAGGATAGCAGCAGCTCACCTGATGTAATGCCGGTACCCCAGAGCAATGAGATTCATCCCCGAGGTCTCCTGGAGGCGATCTCCTACATAGATCAGAACTTTGCCAACGAACTGGGCGGCTGCATCATCAAGGCCCGCTTCCTGACCACCAAGCAGCGGCTTGAATTCATGGAGGTGGGATTCCGGAGCTCCTTTGCGTCAGGGATCGTTTCTGCGCTACTGACTCCCGTGGCCATTGGGGTGATCGAGCAATACATTCCCATGTTCGGTGATCCGTCACCTACCTTCTTTGACAAGTTCAGTGCTTTCTTACTGGCTCTTGGCTTCTCTCTCGGCTACGCCATCTTCATGGCCAAGGCATCCACCTGCTTCATCGGTGAGTACACCCGGGCGATGGTGTTGAACCTCCTGGGAGGCATGGTCTTCGGAGCAATCGTCAAGGCGGTACTGGCTTTCATCGCCTTCCACTTTCTCTATTTCAAGATTTTTACCAACAAGAACGTTTTGTGGGCGGTGGCAAAGCTCTATTACGCCAAAACCTCGCCCAGTACGGTCGCTTCGATTTATTACTGGGTGCAGGGATTCAAGGGGATCTTCCTCATCTCAGCCTACTTCGTCCTGGTATCCACGGCAGTATTCATCATCATTCCGATAGTAGCCATGCTGGTCGCCTGGCGGCGCAATCGTAAACTTATCGCTGCAGGAGTAGTACATGTCGACACGGATCGCATCTAGGATCGGCCTCACACTACTGTTGGTGCTCATCCCGACCATGGCACTGGCCCTGGATATGGAATTTTATGTCTGGGGTGGTCATGACGCGGTGGTGAATGCCTTCAGCAAGCTGGCGTTGATCTTTGGCGACAACGCCTACAAGTCGCTCTACTTCGTTGTCATTACTGCGGGGCTTTTCTTCGGTGGGGTAACGGTCTTTGCCAAATCGCTCGGTACCGCCAACGGTTCGGTCATGACCTGGATCGTGCCGACCATGATCGGCATCATGGTGTACCTGGCTCTGGTTGTCCCAAAGGGAACCATCCATGTCTATGATCCGGTCTTCAACAAGAATCAGGCGGTCGGTGGCATCCCGGATGGTGTGGTAGCGGTAGCCGGCATTCTGAACAAGATTGAACGCGGCCTGGTGGATATTGTCACTACTGCCGGAGATCCACTGAACTATCAGACTCAGGCTGGCGGCAAAGGATTTCTGGGCCTCGCCCAGCTCACCAGCATTCCCCTGTCGGCGGTGGACAGCAATCTGGACGCCTCCATGCGGCGCTACGTCAAGGATTGTGTTTCCTATGCCCTGATGAATCCCAATGCCAACCTCACGGTGGATGAACTGCGAAAGACGACCACTAATTTTGTCGGTTCACTGGACAAGGCGGTCAATCCGGCCATCTGGACGGTCTACTATGATGCTGCCAGTCCGCAGGGCCAGGCGCTCACCTGTACCGACTCCTGGACCAGCATCAAAGCGGCGCTCACCCCGGCTAATCTCGAAAAGAATATCCAGTCAGTCTGCGCCAATCTCGGCTATGAGGTTTCCGATGCGGCCGCCATGATCCAATGCAAGACGGTGTTGAACAATGTCAATTCCGGGACCGGCCTTGGAGCGGCGAGTATCGACGATTTCCTGAAGCAGGCCTATGTCTCCCAGCGGTTGGAGGAGATCTTCCGCAGCGGCAATGCTGCCGGGGCCACCAATTACCAATTCCTGCTCAGTGCCTCCGGCGCCATGAAGTCAGCCAACGAATGGTTGCCGATCCTGAAGGCGGCACTTACCGCCATCGCTGTTGGATTGCTGCCATTCCTGGCGCTGTTCATTCCCACGCCACTGATCGGCAAGGCAGTCGGGATCATCGCCGGCTTCTTCATCTGGCTTACCGCCTGGGGAGTCACCGATGCCATAGTCCACCAGTTTGCCGTGGACTATGCCAATCGGGCCTATGAGATGGTGCGGCAGAACAAGCTGGGTATGGATGCCCTCTACTTCTTCCCTGACCAGACCGTGAAGATCCTCGGGATGTTCGGCACGCTCCGGATGAGCGGGATGATGTTGGCGACAGTTATTACCGGGATGCTGATCAAGTTTGGTGGTCATGCCATGGCGATGATGGCCGGAGGGATGGTCAGTCAGGTTCAGTCCGCAGGCAACCGTGCTACTCATGAGGTTGAAGATCCCGCCGGCAGAGCTTCGGCCATGCAGCGCAATGTGACCGCCATGCCGACTCAAGCCTGGAGCAATGAGCATAGCTTCCAAGCCAGGCAGGCGCAGTCGCTGGTCGGTATGTCCGGTAAGACCACGGCGTCGAGCGATATGATCCGGGACTTCGGGATGGATTTTTCGAGTAGGATATTTGCTGACAGCGAGATTGGAAGGTCAATCGGTTTCGGTGGTAGCGGCAGGGCCATGCGGGAAGGCGGTCTGTCCTCTGCCTACGAGTTGAAATCATTTGATGGGCGGCTGGGACTCGACAAGTCTGCTGCGACCAAGGATGTGGTCTCAGGCAGCTATGGCGGCGACACACTGGCCTTTGCCAAAATGGGAGTTGCCAACGACCGTGCCTTGGCAAATGTTTTTGGTTCTGGAGAAAACTACTCTGACTTCCTGACTGCCAACATGGACAAGAGTGTCGGGCAACTGCAGGGGGAAATGGGAGCGTATGCCGCAGCCAGGTCTCTCGGATTCAATGGGAACTGGCGGGAGTTCAACGCCATGCGCTCGGAGGTTACAGCCCTGGGGGATTTTGCCAATGCAGATGCGGTGAACAAGATTGCCGATAATTACGGAATCTCTTCCGGACAGCTCATGCAGATGAACGCCCAGTTCCAGCAGAGCAAACATGCCTCAGAGGTTACCGGACTCTCGAATCAAATGGGTGGCCCGGTTGCTGCCGGTACAGAGGCTGGCAATGTCGTGGCAACGGAAACCGGGGGCAAGATCCAGGGAATCTATGCTGGGGGTGGTTACGGCAACTACCAACAGCTCACCAGCAATGATGTTTCCGGGAGGATTGCACGCAACCAGCTTGTTCATGCAGCATCGGATCAGATGGTTGGCAGGATTGCTCCTCAACTCAAAAACGATCCGGAGATGTACCAGAACGGTCACCTGACCGAACGGGGCTTTGCCGAGATGCAGAAGGCGATGGAGGGGCAGAATATCAACTTCACGACAGCTGACGGCAAGAGCGCGGTCAATGTCGGCATGGATGGCGGGATCGTCAATTCGTCAGATTCAGGCACCGTTGCCAAGGGTGACAAGGGGCAGACTCTTGAACTGCAGAAGCAGCTCAGATCATCCGGATTCCAGAGTGCCGCTGCTCATGTCGCCAAGCTGTCCGGCCAGGCATTCGATTACAAGGCAGATTACGACCGGAACGGCAACCTCGCCTCGTTTGCCGTTGATCAGGGTGGTCGGGTGCAGAAGTTTGATCTCGGTCAGAGCAAGACCGGGACTGATATCGAGCGTCTGGATCGGAACGTGTCGACCACAGACAAGGGACTGCGCAAGACCGTTGGTGATTTTATCAAGACTGGCTACGAGAACCAGTCACTGAATGTCTCGCGGAAGTCAGGCTCGTACATGATCCAGGCCGGCGGCAAGCAGATGATGGTCAATGGCGACTGGTATTACGCCAAGAACGACAAGACCGGTAAGATGGAGGTAGTCGGTGGATCATTCTCTAACGGACTTGACGGAAATGTCCTCATGTACGCCAAGGACAAGGATGGCAATCTGCATTACTCCCAGGTGCAGGGGAAGATGGACAAGAACGGGAATCTTATTGCCGGACAACGTTCCGAGATCACCGAGGATCAGTTCGTTCAGGCATCGCAACAGGGGGCGGCGGTTGTCAGTACGAGATCGGGAGGTGGGATTACCGGGAGTATTCGTGCTGAGGGTGGGGTAAAGGCGGATTATTCGAGTTCGCAGGTGGTTGGGACGAGGGTTGAATCCAAACAGAATCTAGCTGGTAGTGCGGCGTCACAGGATTTCAGGGATGGCCGTTCAATTGATGCAGGTACTGCTGCTACTGCGATTGCCGTTGGTCAGGGAGCGCTACATGAGACAGCTGGAATAGTTGGGGATGTTGCGAAGACTGTTGGCCCTTATAAAGCTGCAGTTACAAAGCGAGAGGAAGCAGCTAACGCGGCTGCAAGCGCGGCTGAGCGTGAGATCATGCATACCGCTGAGCAGCAAGCTCGAAATGTTCAACAGCAGGTGCAAAGAACCAGCAAAATTCTACAACACCAGAGCAAAACCTCGCCACTCCCTAGAGGCGGTGGGCCACAGCCACGAGGCACAAGGAGGTAATGTGTGATTGAAAAGATACTATTCGTTTCTGACGGGATCATTGCAATTATGGGGAATGGGTACGTGCCGGCGGAACCAATGGATAACGTGGTTTTTGATCTAACAGAGTACGGTGTTGAACTTCGAGTTTCAGGTGTTCAAATACCGATACCAGCTGAGGCTCTCGAACACCTTGAGCAAACTGAAGGCACAAATGTTCACTTTTATGAATCCGACTCGTATGCTCTTGTTGCACCTTATCGTGGCTGCATTGAAATCAGCCGAGACGAAATCCTTAAATTGAAAGGAGCTTGGGAATATATTCGGCCTCACCAGTGATGAAAGGATGAAGAGTCTTTTCTTCTCCGACGATCACGGAACAGTCGAAACGGAGTGCTATAGATAATCCAGTTCATGTACCACTCATATTCCGCAGCCGACATTGTTGGTCTCAATTCCGGGGCGGCGTACCCATATTTCAGAAGCGACCAAGTTGAAAGACCTTTCAATGTTCCGTTATAAAGACGTAGGTGAACACGATCAAGGATTATGTAACATAAAGCCAATACAGCAATACCAAGTGTCCAATACCAAAAAGACGACATGAAAAACAAACCAACAATTGCTCCCGCAAGCAGGCACGGGAGAACTGTTCCAACAGCCGAAATAACAATTGCTACAAATTTTCTTGCCATCACTTCCTCCCTCCTTTCTCAACGGTCTGATCACGATCGGATTTCATGATCAGTTTGAGCATGTTTATTTTGATTGTCAACTTAATATTGTAGACATAATCCAATTAATATAGGCTGTTGCAGCATTCCGTCCTAAATGGACTGAGTGTATAATCTTGTCTCATTTTCTGAAGGTGAACAAAAGACTGGAACCTATAA
This sequence comes from uncultured Geobacteraceae bacterium, assembly GCA_942493195.1. Lineage (GTDB taxonomy): Bacteria > Desulfobacterota > Desulfuromonadia > Geobacterales > Pseudopelobacteraceae > CAIPTY01. The sequence goes on from OW818669.1 coordinate 1,410,649, forward strand.
ATCTGATACGTGAGCTTCTCGACATAGTAGCAAGTTTGTTGTATTGTCCGGTTCATGCAACCTTCTGACGTCATTCAATCATTTATACAACGCTGGGAAGCTTCCGGTGCTGCCGAACGGGCCAATTACCAGTTGTTCCTTTCAGAGCTGTGCGAACTCCTTAATGTCACGCGACCTGAGCCGACACGTCCGGACGACCGGGAAAATACCTATGTCTTCGAGCGCAGTGTCACCTTCCGCCATGGCGATGGCAGCACCAGCAATGGCAGAATTGACCTCTATAAGCAGGGGCATTTTGTGTGCGAGGCAAAGCAGGGAAGTGATCAACCTGGCGAGAAGTCGCCTTTGGCTGTCAACGAGGAGGGTGTGCGATGGCAAACCGCCAAGCGAGGAACCGCCGTACGCGGCACCAAGGGATGGGATTTGGCCATGGTCAAGGCCAAGGGACAGGCTGAACAATACGCCCGCGCCCTACCGTTGAATGAAGGCTGGCCCCCCTTTCTGGTTATAGTTGACGTTGGTCACGCTATCGAAATCTACAGCGAATTTTCCTGTACCGGTAAGTCCTACCTGCCGTTTCCCGATCCCCGTTCACACCGCATTCTGCTTGCAGACCTGGAAAGCCCCGAAATACGCGAGCGATTGCGCCTTGTCTGGAATGATCCGCACACACTTGACCCCGCCAAGCACAGCGCCAAAGTCACACGGCAGGTAGCCGACCGACTTGCTCTTCTGGCCAAGTCTTTTGAACAGTCCGGACATTCCGCCGAGAAGGTCGGTAACTTCCTGAAGCGCTGCCTGTTCACCATGTTTGCCGAGGACGTTGGCTTGATTCCCCACAAGAGCTTTACCGAACTGTTGGAGAGCCTGCGCGGCAAGGCCGAGACCTTCGCCCCCATGGCCGAGTCGCTCTGGATCACCATGAAAGCAGGCGGTTTCTCTCCGGTTCTGCGTGAAAAGCTGTTGCGCTTCAACGGCGGCCTGTTCGAGGATGCCGAAGCGTTACCGGTCGGAGAGGAGCAACTTGCATTGCTGATTGCAGCCAGCAAAGCCGATTGGCGTGATGTTGAACCTGCCATCTTCGGCACGCTGCTGGAACGAGCTCTTGATCCGCACGAACGCCACAACCTGGGGGCGCACTACACTCCCCGTGAGTATGTCGAACGCTTGGTGCTCCCCACCGTGATTGAACCTTTGCGAGCCGAGTGGGATTCCATCCTGGCTGCCGCCGTTACTCTGGAAACGCAAGGCGACAATACCGGAGCCATCGCTCTGGTCAAGGGATTCCATCGCAAACTTTGTCAGCTTAGAATTTTGGACCCGGCCTGCGGCAGCGGCAACTTTCTCTACGTTACCTTTGAACACTTGAAGCGCCTGGAGGGTGAGGTATTGAACGCCCTGGAAGGCTTTGGCGACAAACAGGCTGACCTGGAGTTGGCAGGCTTAACAGTTGACCCTCACCAACTTCTGGGGATCGAGGTAAATCCTCGTGCCGCAGCTATCACCGACATGGTGCTGTGGATAGGCTACCTGCAATGGCACTTCCGCACTCGCGGTGAAGTCATGCCGCCGGAGCCGGTCATCAAGAAGTTCAGCAACGTTGAGTGTCGGGACGCCGTGCTTGCTTACGATGGTACAGAACCGGTTCGTGATGCCGACGGCAAACCGGTCACCAACTGGGACGGTCGCACATTTAAGATCCACCCGGTCACCGGAGAACAGGTGCCCGACGAGGCCGCTCAGGTACAGGAACTGCGTTACCTGAATCCTCGCATTGCAGCATGGCCGGAAGCCGATTATGTGGTGGGGAACCCACCGTTCATTGGGGCATCTACTATGCGCCGTGCTTTGGGTGTCGGCTACGTTGACGCCCTGCGCAAAGCCTGGAAAGATGTACCTGACTCGACCGACTTCGTCATGTTCTGGTGGCAACATGCCGCTGAGTTAACTCGAAAAGGCAAACTGCTCCGCTTTGGTTTCATAACCACAAACAGTTTACGTCAGGCGTTCAACCGACGAATTCTGCAACAGCAGCTGACAGCCAAACCTGCACTGTCGCTAGCTTTTGCCATTCCCGATCACCCTTGGGTAGACTCAGCGGATGGGGCTGCGGTCAGAATTGCTATGACCGTGGGTAAACCCGCTATAGAAGGAGATGAAGGGACACAAGCCACTGTTGTCGAAGAGCGAGAAGGGGCCGGTGAAGGACTTTATGTGGACCTGTTGACGCGGAAAGGTGTACTCCATGCTGATCTGTCTGTCGGGGCAAACGTTGCCGGTGCCGTGCCATTGTTTGCAAACGGAGGGTTGGCAAACAGAGGCATGCAACTAATTGGGTCCGGCTTCATCGTGACGCCAGAAGAGGCAGACAATCTAGGGTTGGGACGCGTACCCGGACTTGAAAATTACATCCGTCACTATCGTAACGGTCGTGACCTAACAGCCACCCCGCGCGGAGTGTTGGTAATAGACATGTTTGGTCTCTCTGTCGATGAGGTTCGCACCCGTTTTCCTGAAGTCTACCAGTGGGTGTCCGAGCGGGTAAAGCCGGAAAGAGACCTGAATAACCGAGCGGGATATCGTGATAATTGGTGGATATTTGGCGAGCCACGTAAAGACCTGAGATCTGCACAAAACGGCCTACCTCGCTTTGTAGCTACAGTGGAGACGGCCAAGCATCGTATTTTTGTGTTCCTCGACCAGACAATCTTGCCGGACAACAAGCTGGTTGCCATTGCCAGTGATGATGCCTTTATGTTGGGCATACTCTCCAGCAGAATCCATGTGGCTTGGGCGCTAGCAGCCGGTGGATGGCTGGGCGTCGGCAATGATCCGGTCTATGCGAAGACTCGCTGTTTCGAGACGTTCCCGTTTCCCACCGCAGGCGATGACAAGAAGCAAAGGATTCGCACCATCGCCGAAGAGCTGGACTCCCACCGCAAACGACAACAGGAACTGCACTCCGGTCTGGGACTGACCGACATGTATAACGTACTGGCCAAGCTGCGTACCGGCGAAACTCTGACCGCCAAGGAAAAAACAATCCACGAACACGGGCTGGTGTCTGTCCTGCGGCAACTACATGACGATCTGGATGCCGCCGTTACTGATGCCTACGGCTGGCCTGCCAATCTGACTGACGAGGAAATCCTGGAGCGAATGGTTTCCTTAAATGCCGAGCGAGCGCGGGAAGAAGCCCAAGGTTTGGTGCGCTGGCTGCGTCCCGAATACCAGAAACCCCAGGGTGAACAGCCTGCCGTTCAGACCGGTATGGAACTTGTTGAAGAGGAATCGGCGACGCTGGTCACCTCTTCCAAAGCCAAGATACCCTGGCCGAAAACCTTGCCTGAGCAGGTGCAGGCTGTCCGTGCCGCACTGGTGACATCAGCAGGACCGGTCACCGCCGAGGCTGTTGCCCGAACCTTCTTGCGTGCGCGGACGGACAAGGTTGGAGAACTGCTGGCCACACTTGCTGCCTTGGGCCAAGCACGGGAGACCGAGCCAAATATCTACACGGTCTGACTTTTAGCAAGCTATCCTTGTTGGAATACTGAAACCCGCTGACGAACTTGTAAGACCTGAAGTCACTTCTGGAAATGAACTTTGCGACTCGTAGGCAAACTGCTTACGTACACGAGAACGCTGTATTGATCTCAAACAACACAAAGTTAAGGCCGAATCCATAATCCTTTAAACAAAAAAAGCATTTAGAAGACAAATACAATAAAAGGTGACATGTCAAATTCCAGTTGACAAACCATGATAAAAATTGTTATTTTCCCCTCAAGAAATCACTGTTTCTCCGAGGAGGAGAATATGCACGACTTTAAACCCTGGGAAGCACACAATGAACTGCAAGAAGACCGCCTTATATTTCTTGCTAACGCGATAAAGCGAGTGCGTCATGAAGCGCTTCTTATGCATGAACCTTCAAAAGGCGACACAAACTGGGGGTTAGGCTGTCGTGTCCATGAAAGAACGTGCCATTCAATCAAAGAGGCATCTAACGACCAAGCATGGCTTGATGTAATAGATCCCAGTCTACATTTCGTTTTCTCCATCGGTGGAGTTCCTATTAGATTCTATAGGGGCGAGGCCGAATCCCCCAACCCACGTCATTTATGCCGCAGATATCCTGAGATAGAGGCACAGCAACTTGCCTTCGAGTTCCACCTTGAGGACAGGCAATGGCTGTGGCGCATGGCCATTGAAACAGATTATGACGGTGAGGTCATGCGCATTGTCATGGTTCAGGTATCCGAAAGCGGAGACATCAAAAACTTGTGGACGATTCCATTGACTGGCAACGTGTCTATCATTACCCCGATCCATCACAGGCAACGTGAGGGCGTTGATCTTGAACCGCCAGTCATTGTACCTCGTCGAGTAGGCACAACGAAAACAATTGCAGGGAATGAATAATGAAACCAGACACGTCATTTCAGGGCTCTCGATTACGCTTGGCCAGATTGTTTAGCGGGCTCACTCTTGCCGATCTTGGTGAACAAGTATCCACTACACGCCAGTACATACAACGCCTCGAAGTCACTACAGATCAGGCACCGAGCTCCGAACTGCTGGCTGCTATGGCGGAGGTTCTTCATGTAGATGAGGAATTTTTCTTCATGCCCCTTACTGATGAGGTTAAGGAAGATCAAGGGCACTTCCGCAAGTTGCAGACGACGCCGCAGAACGTTAGATATCGCATCCTATCTTATGGAACGATTTTCAACATGATTGTGAACTATCTGGATACGGTGTTGTCTCTTCCCGAGGTAGATATTCCGTCTATACCAGTAGTTACGGTTGAAGATATTGAGATAGCCGCCGAAGCATGCCGTGAAAAATGGGGACTGTTTCTTGACGCTCCTATTACTAACATTACTCGTACGTTGGAAAGAGCTGGAGTTGTAGTGACAACCTTCGAAGGGGTCTCAGAAAAGGTAGATGCATTTTCGCTTGTTCGTGGTCGACCAGTTATTGTCAGAAACATGGACAAAGGCAGTACTTCCCGAGCCAGATTCGATCTGGCTCACGAGTGCGGCCACTTGGTGATGCATGAAGGTATCGAGACTGGTGATCCTGCGACTGAAGCAGAAGCCAACCGTTTTGCCAGTGCTTTCTTACTTCCTCGCGGCGCATTTTATCGTGAATTTCCCAGGACAAGTCAGATCGACTGGAGGGCTATGTTTCAACTCAAGGAACGATGGGGGGTCAGCATACAAGCTATTGTAAGGCGCGCTTACGACCTTGGCATTATAACCGCTGTACAGTACAGGAATGCGAATGTGTACATGAGCCGAAATGGCTGGAAGCGTGGCGAGCCCAGGGAGCCCCAGCCGGAATGGCCAGAGATCATTCCTTTAGCAATTCAAGCTCTCAAGAATACGCAAGGAGTAACTTGTGCTGATATGGCAAAGCAGCTTCGCCTCAATAAGGAGGTCTTGGCAGTATTTGGCATAGAATGCTCTGATGAGGCAACACAGGCGCAAAATGTAATATCTCTTGCCGCTCGACGTGCAGTGCGCAACTTATCCACTATGCATTGAATGATGCAATTGGAAGGCAGATGATTAACGGGTTTTCAAAAATTATAGGGAGTACACATGCCAAGCGGAATAACTCATATGCTTTTATCGCGAACGGTGCTCGATAACATTTCGGATGTAAAAGGTGGGGCGATTCTTGCCCTTCTAAATAGAGAAAAAGGTGCTTTTTTACTCGGTTCAGTGGCCCCCGATCTTCCCTACCTTAGCATCGCTGATTCTGATTTATTTTCGAATCAAACGGGAGTTGCGGATGAGCTTCACATCACACACACTAATGTCGTGCCTCTTCAAGGGCTCTTACAAGCAAAGCAACAGGTGGAACAGAAGAATAACAAACTAGCGGAAGCTTTCTTCGCCTTTTACCTTGGCTACTGCTCACATTTTACGGCTGATTGTATGATTCATCCATATGTGCGGGATAAAGTGGGCGATTACATTGTTGCAAAAAAAGAGCATCGAATTCTTGAGATGAAGCTCGATGTTTTTGTAGCGCGGAAATTCATGGGTACTGAAGTAAACGGTATCGATTTTCAGGATGATCTTGACTGGATTGAGGACTGTAAATATAAGACTGATATCTTTGAAAGTTATTCTGATCTTCTGAACTGCAATTATGGATGCAAGTTGAATGCAGAGCATGTTCAGCACTGGGTCTCGGCGATGCAACGTGTCTTCTCACTTGCCGAAGGCGAGTTTCCAAAATGGTATCGAGAACTCCTGGGGGACCCCGGAATGGTATTTAAAAATTATGAAGATTTGATGGGCGAAGAAGCTACCTGTTTATCCCTCCAAAAGCCCATAGATGCAGAAAAGTACAGTCTTGTTTCCAATTTCATGAGGAAAGAAAATGTGCTTTTCTTTGATGATGTTACAAAAGGTTATTTTGAACGCTTCCCTCTGATTATCAAAAAAGCCTACGAGGCAGTGTTTGAGGGATCAGGAGACATCTTAAACCTCCTACCTGAAATTAACTTCGATAATGGGCGCCTTGTGGCTGACAACCGTCTTTCAGAAAAACCAGCATTATGGAGTTAATAATGAAAAATATAATCTCTTTGTTTATAGCCATTTCCTTGCTGGCTGCATGTGCCTCCGTGCCTAATGCTCAAGATCAACTCCCAATCGAAGTTCAACGAACCACCGCAATATTCGATAGCGTTAACAGTAAAATATGGGGGGAAGTATGGAAGCCGGAGACACCCATGACAGATTTCAATCTCGTTCAATACAAGGAGATACTCGTCTCGCTAAAATCAAATCGGGCTTTGGAGCTACAGGATATTCTCGAATCATATGAGACCCAAATCCTAAAAGGCTATGAGAACACCTTTGTATTCTGTGTTTTCTCATCGAAGCAAGGTATTGCCATGTGCGACGATGCAAGATGTTCAAGTGTTGAGAGGAAAGAAATCTCCGCGTCTTCTGAAGTTATTGAAACTTGGTTGAAAGAACTCCCCCTGTTGAACTGTCCACAGCATTGAGAGTTTGTTGAATTTTAAGGTGCTCAATTCAGAGCCCAAGGACATTATACTTAATTTTAAATATGAATTTTACTCGGAGGCAAGAAAATGGCAGATACTAAAAGGCGGGTATTTTACAGTTTTCACTACAAACCAGATGCAGTACGTGCATCGCAAGTCCGACACATTGGTACGATCGAAGGAAACAAGTCAGCAACTGATAATGATTGGGAAACAATTACAGGCGGTGGGGACAAGGCAATAAAAGAATGGATAACAGCCCAATTAAATGGCCGAACATGTACCATTGTTCTCGTTGGAGAAAATACGGCAAACAGAAAATGGATTAACCACGAGATTGTTCAATCTTGGGATGCTGGAATGGGTGTTGTTGGTATTCACATACACGGACTAAAAAACTTCGAAGGGAAAGTGGCAAATAAAGGTGAAAATCCATTTGACTACATTACCCACGGTGTAACAAAAAAGAAATTGTCTACCATAGTGAAGTGCTATAACCCAACAGGGAGTGACAGTAAAGAACGATATGCATGGATAGAAAAACACTTGTCGAACGCTATCGAAGAGGCCATCACAATACGGAATGCGAACTGATGAATACAATGCCATGGGTTCATATCTGATTTGTTGCTCTACACTATAAAGTAAGAGGCCCAACGAATGGATGATAGCACTCGCAACACCGCCAGTCCCCTCCATGGAGTCCGTATCTGGCTCTCAGGTGCTGTTCCACCGGATGCCAGCGAACAGCACCGGAATGCAATTCTTGAGTTTATTGAACGATTTGCAGCTACGGTATTTCAAGCCGGCGGGCACATTTTACACGGTAGTCATCCCAGTTTCACCCCTATTTTGCTTGCTGAGGCAAAGAAGCATTTTATAAATGGCGGACGCAAAGATTGTCTGACTTTAGCGGTTTCAAAGCTATGGTCTAAAGATACAAATCTTGTTCCTGTGCAGAATTGGCGTGAGACTTGTATGGTTTACGAGACTCCCGAAGCGACAGGTGCGGCGGCCAGAGATGAAAGCTTACGGATTCTTCGCGAATGGATGTCTGCTCGTTGCGATGCTTTCGTTGCCGTTGGGGGGATGTGGTGGAGAGAAGTCGCGGGACGCTCCGGGGTTCCATTGGAAGCCGGTCTAGCAATCGATCGGGGAGTTCCTTGTTTCCTTCTTGGTGGACTTGGCGGTGCCGCCAGTGACTATGTAAAGGGTCATCCTGAGGTGATCAGGTCGTTGAAAAACGGACTGGACGATACCACCAACAAAAGTCTCGCTACAGAAGAGAACGTAGGCAGCATTGTGCAACGCGTTTGTGATCAGCTTTCTCGGCTTCCGCTGGTTCGAGGAAGGGTCTCTGATGGCATCTCGTTTCGAATTCTGGCACTGGATGGTGGCGGTATAAAGGGTGCATTCACTGCATCGGTTCTTGCCACATTGGAAAAATCGCTCGGTCTCCCAGTTGCGGATTATTTTGACATGGTTGCCGGTACATCTACCGGTGGTATCCTCGCTATCGGATTGGGTATGGGGTTGAGTACTCAACAATTACTAAAATTTTACTGTGATCGCGGTACCGTGATATTTCCCGCTACGAGGCTTCACCAAAGGTGGTGGCACAACGCTCGCCACATTATTAAGCCAAAGTATTCACAGGCAGTGCTCCTTCAGGAGTTGGAGACTGCGTTTTTCGCTGACAATAATAAGTGGGTTTTGGGAGATTCAAACTTACCTGACAATCAAAAAAAGGTTTTGGGAAATTCAAAGTGTCGCCTAGTTGTTCCAGCGTATGATGCAATCAGTGGAGCTTGCCACATTTTTAGAACACCACATCATCCTTTCTTAAAGTCTGACGAGTTTACAAGTGCTGCAGAAGTTGCGCTGGCAACTGCTGCAGCCCCCACTTATTTCTCAGCTGCAAAAGTAAGCAATATGATTGCGAACCCGACTTATTTTGATGGAGGAGTATGGGCAAATTGCCCTGCCATGGCTGCAATTATCGAAGCAGTATGTTACTTGGATGTTCCACTTGATCGTATTGATGTTTTAAGTATTGGGACGACTGAAGAACCATTTACTGTGAAGAAGATGACACAGGCTGGAGTGATGGGGTGGGGGAAAACCCTGATTGAATTGCTGATGAACGCACAAGTAGAAACTTCTCTACAACACGCAGAACACCTCATTGGGGAGCCAAGATTTTTACGCATTAACACAGTAACTACTCCAAAAATGTACTCATTAGATGGGTCGAGAGAGATTGAGGATCTTGTCGCTTTGGGGAACAAGATAGCTTCTGATCCCGCCATCCTGTACCAGGTGAAGTCTCGTTTCCTCAATGGCGTTGCTTCGTTGCCTTGGAAATGATTTATGACAACCCCGACGATGGTCTTCTGGCCTTTCATAAGTTGTTGTTGGCATCCAGTGGCAAGCAAATATTCCTTCAATACCGATGCACTCTGCACGGCACAGAAATGACCGGTATGTACCAAACCTCCTATTGCTTATTCCGGATTGTTCCCCTTATTTAAACATAGTATGTCTAAATAATATGGACATACTATGTTGTTAAGTGCTAAATTATTACCATCGTACAGGAGATGGTGATCATGACGAATGCCCTGCTGACAAAAAGCATTCCCTATGAGGAGTTTGACTACCAAACTCTGCTGGACTCTGTCCACGGATATGCACAGCCACGGATGAAGATATCCGGCATGCTGGCCAAAGGGGACATAATCCGCGTTAAGAAGGGACTCTATATCCTCGGCGAGACTCTGCGCCGGAGGCCCTTCTGTCGGGAACTTCTGGCCAATCTGATCTACGGCCCCTCCTATGTTTCCCTTGAATATGCGCTGCACTATCACGGTCTGACACCCGAACGGGTTGAGACGGTAACTTCGGTAACCTGTGGCCGCTCCCGGACTTTCGATTCTCCGGTCGGAACTTTCTCCTATCGAATGATCCCGATGGAGGCATTTCGCACCGGTATGGACCAGGTCGAACTGGATGATGGCCGTTCCTTTCTGATCGCCATTCCGGAAAAGGCCCTGGCAGACCGGATTGTTGCCGACCGTGGTGCCGGTATCACGACGCAGAAGGAATTACATGAATATTTATTGGCTGATCTCCGCATCGACCCTGCCAATCTCCGTGGACTCGATCCAGCCAGACTTACGGAAATCGCACAGCACTACCGATCTCGCAGAGTGAAGCTGCTGGCCGACCTGATTACCCGCCTGAGTAAAGGAGCGCGATAATGCATGAGGCGGTAACCCGCATGCTTGCCAAGTATGAACCGAAGAGCGTGGATGATTCAGTCAGAGCACTACGGGAGATTATTCAGGAAGTGGCGCTGCTCGGGCTCTGGCGGGCCAAGTTTTTCGAGCACGCCGCGTTCTACGGCGGTACGGCTCTGCGCATCCTGTACGGACTCGACCGGTTCTCCGAGGATCTGGATTTCTCGCTCCTGACACCATCCCCCAACTTTAATCTGGCACGTTACACTGCATCGCTTGAGGAGGAACTGCAGGCATTCGGTTTCAACGTCCGGGTGGAGATGGTCGACAAGGCGGTGGAATCGGCGGTGCAGTCTGCTTTCCTCAAGGCGAACACCCGTAATGAACTCCTGGTAATTGAAGCCGGTGAGGAACTTACCGGTCGGGTTGCAGCCGGACAGGTACTGAAGGTTAAGATCGAAGTGGACACAGACCCGCCGCCGGGTTTCAGCACCCAGACCCGGTATCTGCTGCAACCGATACCGTTTGCCGTCCGGAGCTATTCGCTCCCGGATCTCTTTGCCGGCAAGATGCATGCAATTCTCTTCCGGAAGTGGAAGAACCGTGTCAAAGGTCGTGATTGGTATGATTTGGTCTGGTATGCCGCTAACCATCCGCATCTGAACTTGGCTCACCTTGAGCAGCGGATGCGTCAGACTGGCCACTGGAGTGGCGATAAAAGTCTTTCACCGGTAGTTTTTACCGACTTACTTTTCGAGGCAATCGACCGGCTGGATGTGAATCAGGCTCGTAAAGATGTGGCGCCCTTTGTCAAGGACCAGCAGATGCTTGCCCTCTGGTCGCACGATTTCTTTCAAGATGTGGCAAGCCGGATTAAGACCGAAGGATAACAACAAATGGAGGTTTCTGTAATGAGTAATGAGGATCTGCTGGCAGCCCTACAGGAATTACTGGAGGCATCAAGTGCCATGACCAGCGGCCAACTCCCCAGTGCGACCCAACTGGAACGATACCAAGGGGCGAAAGAATGGGCGCAACGGCTCCTTGATCGTGAAGAGAAGGCGAAAAAGTCGCGCATGTCACCGTAATAATTGCACTGCGAATCCCAATGTTGCAGGCGGTCAAGCGGGATGGGGTTCCAGATATTCCTTACCCATTTGCCGATTTACCTATGAGGTTTTAAATGAACCTGATTGATGACATGATATCGATTTTTGACGCTTCAGAAGAGCTATACTCAGAGCGAGACGTTGCCACTGGAATTCGCACGAAACTAATCGAGAGCAACATCCCTAAATCCGATACTGAACAGTTCTACGACCTGATGGCATTTGAGTTTGCTGAAAATTGCCAGGATAAAGACAATGGCTGGGGAACGTACTTCGGGCCGTTTATGACTTTGGATAATGGCGACGGAACCTTCTCTGAATCGCCTAGCATTCAGGAAATAACGCCCGAATGTATAATCCATTGGGCGCAGAGAGCACAACAGGTAAAGCATCCTGTTCTTAAGTCCAGATATGCACATTTGGTATGGGACTTTTCCAAGAAAATAATCGGGAACGCTGCTCCAATTGACTACGCAAGAATAACTATCGATAGTTCTATCGAGCTGACCTCAGTTGTTTACGAAAAGTATGACGCCATTCTGTTTAAGGTGGTGGTTCCAAAGAAGCTTGCCAGGGCCTTATCGATTGCCATTTCCGTAAAAGATGAACCTCGGATAAAGTTGGCTGTGGAAGCACTTATTTCCTATGAAAATAGGGTTGGACAAGACGAATATCCGGCGACATGGGGGTTTAGTTTCGACCATCTACTTGGGAACAAGAAAGCAGGCTTATCAGCAGAACAAAAAGAGAAAATCATTCAAGACCTGGAAGCCAGATTAGACCGGATATCCAACTCTGAAGCGGTGGGGAATGAAAAACGGTGGTGTATTGAACCTGCAGTAATCCGACTGGCTCAGTATTACCAACGAGAAAAGAGCCCAGACGATGCCAAAAGGGTAATCCTCAAACTAGGAGATGCTTTTTCCCAGTTGGCCGAAAACAGTGCCCCATTAATTGCATCATCTCACTATGAAGAATTGCGCTCGTTATATCAGCAATACGGCCTTTCAGACGAAGCGAAACAGCTCGAAGTCAAATTGGCGGAGCTTGGCCCAAAAGTCGTTTCAGAATTTAAACGAGTGCCTTTCAGATATGAAATTAAGCAAGAGGTCATAGAAGCCTATACAGCCGAAATTCTTGAGGGTGGGTTAGAAGCCTCACTCGCCAGGATTGCAATTCAATTCATCCCCAACAAGCAACAAGCTGAAAACAGCTTGAAAGATATAGCGAATCAATGTCCGCTATCATATACCATTCGCAACCAAATGTATGACCATGATGGGCGATTGGTTGCCAATATAGATTCTATTGATAACGACTTGGATGGTCGCCTGATTGGCCACATCTCACAAACGTTACAGTTTGAAATGCCTTTTCTCCACTTCGCTCTTACAGGGCTGATTGAAAAATATAGTCTCGCAAAAGACGATATCGTTAGTCTGGTATTAGAATCACCAATATTCACCGCAGACAAGCAAGGGATAATAGAAGCGGGGGTGGATGCTTACCTGAATGACAACCACCTTGTTGCAGCTCACTTGCTCATCCCACAAATAGAAGCGGCCATCAGGAACCTGCTGAGAATGGCCAACGGTTCAATTTACCGGCCCAACAAAAATGGTGGTTTCGATTACAGGACATTAGGAGATTTGCTCCCTGACGGCCTATTTAAGAAGATAATCACAGATATATTTGGAGATGACGCCAATTTGTATTTCAGGATTCTCTTTAACGACAAAAGAGGCTGGAACATCCGCAATGACATTTGCCATGGGATTCTCAGGTCAGATGCAATTCAGAAACCGATAACTGACCGGATTATGCACGTACTTATCTTATTGTCGCGCATCAGGCCGGTTGAAGAGTAAAACAAATAGTTGAATATTTCCTTCGACAATTGCCAAATTTGATATTACTCACGAGGTACCTCCCGCACCGTCGAACCAGAAGAATGAAAAAGGCACTGGACTACCTCGATACATAGTGAGCCGAATAATTATGGGAAACAACTCCTTGCCCCAAGTAAATGCAAGTACTCAGAAGTGGCTGGAATGGGTGTTGGTAACAAGCAACCCGCTACGCCGTCTTAATTCGTCTGATTTTCCAATTGAATTCGCCTCCGCATGCCTCGTTGATTATCGAAATAGACGTTTTCTGCTCACTGTTCGGCATTCTGTTGGTATGGGATCAAAGGACTGGATCGTTGACTTAGGGTATGAAAACGGCAAAGGCACCGAGTTCTATCGTCCGAACAGTTTTAACTATATTGCCGAAATAACCCGTAGTTCTGGTTCGATTCGTGGCATTGATTTTTGCTACACTGAGGTGCCCAGTGATCTCACCTCAAAGTATCAGCATATGACCCCTCGTGGCATATTTGATGAACGAATTCGGCACGTCTTTCAGACCGATTTATCAACGATGCCTGACAGCAATCAAATATTCGCATTCTCTGGCCAAGTGAAGCCCGAGAAACATTCTGCTCAGACATTCGCGACTGAAATGAACGTCTATCCTGGTCTTCGATATCTTCGGACCGAAAATGAATTCCATGTTTTCGCACTCCCCGTCGAACATCCCGGTCACGTGCAATTTAAGGGGTGCAGTGGCGCACCAATCGTGGATAGGGACCAAAATATTGTGGCGCTAGTGTGTAACGGGGACGAATCTTCTAACACTATTCGTGGGGTATCTCTTGCCCGCTACAAGTTCGCGTTCGACTGCATCTGTAACTTGCGGAACGATAACTAATACTAAGAAGTGGCAGGGATTTCAACTAGCTCCAAGACGGGCCAAGAAACCAGCCGGTCAGGCTAATGGTGTTGAATGATTAAAAAGGAAGGTGGAAATATGGAGAGAGCCGAACTTGAAAAAATTGTCACGAGTAGCATTGATGAGCATTACCTTCGCCTAGCATTTACAGCTTTCCCAAGTTATTGGGACGGATTTGTTACGGCCATTGATGCACTTAGTGATTTAATATCTGATCGCCAGTTGGAAGATCTCCTTAAAAATAAACTTCAGTTTGGCCTATCTCTGTTTGACGAAAAGCAGTATTTACAGATTGCTTGTGAAACCACAGTAAATAACTACTTTGCAAGGAAGTTTTCATCTGCATTTTCCTACGAGACCAAAACAACTGCAAAATCTAAAAAGGATGTTGATTGTTCGTATAGTGACAATGGATATAAGTACTGTACTGCTTCAGTTTCGCAGCATGCTCCCTTGTAAACGCCGTCCCGCAGGTGGCGACGACGTTGTTGATCCCGGCAGCCCACATCTGTATAAGATCGATGTAGCCTTCGACCACATAGACCTCGCCACTTAATTTCATCGCTTCAATGGCGCCGTCCAGTCCGAAGAGGGTCACCGATTTCCTGAAAAGTGGAGTCTCCGGGCTGTTGATGTATTTGTATCGTGATTTGGTTGCACTGATCGTTCGGCCGGCAAAGGCGATGATGTACCCCGGTAGCCGCCTGTGAAAAAGTCGCGATGCAATCCCTAATAAATTGTTTGGATTTATGTGCTATTTCTTTGGTGGCGGCGATGTGGATGGCCCCTGGCCAGTTGACGGTTTTGGTAGACTAGGTGGTGAATAACCAGCGTCTGGTTTTGGGTTAGATGGTAATTGAGCAGGAGCGTATCCACGATTTCCGTTTGTGTTTCCGATTTTGTTGTTCATCTCTGTGTACCTCTTGACGTTGAATGATGTGAAAAGAATCGTGAGTATGAGGCCTGTGAAGAATAAGGCCCCGGCAAACATATTGAGCCTGTTGGTTCTTTTGATATGCGGATTCGGAAGATCTGCTTTTTCATAATCTCTGGCGATTTGCGAATCAAGCCGCTGTAGTTGTACATCTATAGCTCTTCTGCTTTCGTACAGGGAAAAGAGAACACAGGCTATCGAACTGCCGAATGCGAACCAGGCGGCGATGATCAGAGGCAGTTCAATAACTTCCTTCAGCGGAACAATATCCTTGAGAAAAGTCATGGAAAGCGCGAGTGCACCGGCGGAAAGCGTGAGTATCGCCTTGTCTGTGTTTTCGTTTGCCGACTTACCCGCCTCCCATAAATGTTTCCGAAACTCAAGGTTGACGGCATCGCTGTTACATTTGTTCTCATTCCTGCGGCGTGGTCGCATACTAACCTTTGGGCGGGAATGGGTCATTGCCATGACTGTCTGATCCGGAAATCTGCCCGTTCTTGTTGTGAATTATGAACTCGCTCCCTTGATTCTGGCTGATCCTTCTCCCCTGATCAATCGCATCTCTTTTCGTCTCGGTATGCACCGATGCGCGCTGTGCTCCTGGCTTCACGACATCCCAACCTCCATTTGAACCTGGCACTACATGATGTTCTTTACGTGGCATGGTCATTCTCCTTTGTTTGGTATGCACTATATGTAGTGCCTAAATTAAATATATTGTCAATATATGGAGTGAAAGTTGTTTTGTCAAGGGGCTATATAATAAATTATTATATTATTGACTTCAGTATATAATATTATTATATTTACTGACAGCAGAAAGGGGGGATTTTGATGTCGAGAATGGAGTTGGCTGAGCGCCTGCGGAGGGCACGAGAGGCAGTCGGGTTATCAATCGGCGAAGCTGCTACACGTCTTGGTTTCGGTAATTACCAGACGTTGAGTAATATCGAAAAAGGGGATCGGGAAGTCAAGGCAAGTGAATTGACCCAGTTTGCCAAGACGTATTTCTGCAGCCTGAACAATCTCCTTATGGGAGAAGATACACCGCAACCGGCTGTTCATTTTCTCTGGCGAAGGGCGCCATCCGAGAGGAAGGCAGAAATAGAGGCTTCGATAAAGCACAGGTTCGAGGAATATCATCTGCTCGAAAAACTGTTGGGCTTGGTTGAAGAAGGAACAGGGCTCGGAATAACGGTTTCTCCGGCTGATATTCGCAACTACAACCAGGTCGATGCTCTTGCCGCCAGGGTGAGTAACCTTCTTAATATGGGGAGTAGACCGGCATTGTCTCTCCAGAAAGTTATGGAACAGGTACTGCGTACAAAGATCCTCTTTGTGGAGTTGTCAGAATTTGGTTCGGCAGCTTCAACGGTACATCCGGAATTTGGTGCTGCAATAGTTGTAAATAGCGAGGAAGCACCATGGCGCATCAATTTCACGCTTGCCCACGAACTATTCCACATAATTACATGGAACACCTTCAATCCGGCTGATCTTGAGCAGGATGATATCTTGTTCAAAGACATTGAGAAAAAGGCCGAGCGATTCGCCTCGACACTTCTCCTACCGGAAAGCGCTGTTAAAGAAGAACTAAATGCGCGGATAAAGGAACAGAAGCTCTCGTTTTCTGACATTGTTGACGTTGCAAGAGAATTTGGCGTTTCTACAAAGGCCTTGCTTTATCGAATGGCTAACATGCGCTTAATCGAGTGGGATAAAGCGAACGATCTTGCAAACAACGATGAACTGCTCATGATTGACCGGCGCATCAGAAGGGATACAGCAATCGAGGCTCCCTCCTCGGAAAGATTCTCACTTCTGGCAGTAAAATGCCTCCGGAAAGGGTTGATCTCGCGCGGCAAATTCTCTGAACTGCTTGACATTGACCGTGCAGATATCGACGAGTTTCTTGAATACCGGGGATTAAGTGAGGTGGAGGGCGAGTCGATTGAAATTATGGCTTCTTGATGCTGATGTTATCATCAAACTACTCGAAATCGATGTATTCGACAGGCTCGTTGCCATGCATGAACTGCATGTCGCCTCAACTGTGGTCGATGAGGTAAAGTATTTCCGCAGAGGTGGGCAGAAATTTCAGGTGAATTTTCGTCAGCAGTATATTGAGACCAGTCGCGTGATTGAGACTACGGCAACCCCCGAAGAGATGCAGGATGTTCTTCGACGGTTGCCGCTGTTGCGTCAACAAGCTGTTCATGCTGGCGAGATTGAATCGCTTGCCGTTCTTGTCAGACAGGAAGACCTCACTCTTTGCACGTTCGATTCAGCGGCAATAAGAACACTTCCTTTTCTGGACGTCACTGATCGTGCGGTTTCCGCTGAGCGTCTCCTGCAAAGTTCCGGGTTGACCCTTTCTCCTGGTTATAAGCTTGATTCCAGGCTCAGCGAGGAATACTTTCGATCCAACATCGAGCAAGGTTTGCAAGAGTATATCTATTCACACTGAAGCTGAATTTCGGCTGATCTGTTTACGTTGAATGATCAAAGGGAAGGAACAGCAAATGAAAGTTTTTCGCGATTTGTATATCAGGTTGAATGGTTCCAAGATTGAAGATCTCATTGAACAGTTCACTGTTCGATGTGGCGGTCATTGGCACAGGGCATTGGAACGTGAAAAAGATGCCGGCTCAATGGGAGAAAAAGCCTTCAGCTTTGAACATACGGCAGGTGATGGTCTTGAGAAGGCAGGACTGTCCTTGTTTCAGAAAGAGGGTGACACCTGGTACGTTCCCAACATTATCCCCCTTGATAGCAGCCAGCTTTCCCGTGATCAGTACAACAAGATTCTGGAAAACTTCCTCGACACCATTGTGCGCCCGTCCATCGCAGGCCCCCCGGTCACAGCCGAATTGACAGGTGACGTAGTGATCCTGAAGGATGTTGTCGGCGAAGATGTGGCAGGGCTGCTCCATAATTTTTCAGTGTTGGCGAATAAATCTACCGGAAGTTCTCATCCGTGTGATCGGAATCGCTGGTTTGATTTCCTCATCGCCGTTCAGAAAAAGCGTATATCTCTCGACACTGACTTGCTGATCAATTCATTGATGGAAGATGGCTGGTCAGAGGACAGGGCTCATGACCTTGCAATCGAGTATGAATTTGCGATTGGTCTTCTTGATTATAAAGAAGGCAAATAACCATGTTCATCGAAGTTGATGAGGTGTGTACCGCCATTACAGCCAGGCCGGCGCCGGTTCTTTTTCTGGATACTTGCACGATATTAGATGTGCTCCGTGCTCCATGCCGGGAGACAATTGCCGTAGAAGAGATTTCGGCGGCCATGGCTTTGATAAGTATGAACGGACAACCTACTCCCGGTGTATGGCTTGTGACGAATGAAACCGTTCATGGTGAATGGACTGCCAATCTCGATACCGTCAAAACCGAGTTGGAAAGAGAATCGAAAAAAATTGAGAGGCTTCGCTCCAGGCTTGTCGATGCTGTCGATATAGTCTATGGCAGAACGCACGAAGTCGGTCACCGAGTTGAACACCTCAAACTTTCAGAGCATCTTGAGAACCTTTCAAGGCAATTGGTTTCTGTCTCACAGAAGGTAAAGATAGCCGATTCGCATAGCCTCAATGCTATGAACAGGGTCCGAAAGTATATTGCTCCAGCGTGCCGTGGCAAACAAGAGGCAAAGGACTGTGAAATCTTTGAGGCTTTTCTTGATGTCGGACGAACGCTACGAACCAAAGGATTTGCAGACTCCATCTGTTTCGTGACAGCCAATTCTGATGACTACGGAAAACCCACGGAACCAAAGAATCCGCTCGGCGCTGAGTTGCTGGGCATAAATGCCCGGTATGTCGGGTCGTTAACCTGGGCAATGGCTGTGGTCGAGGGACGCGGGTAACTTTTCGGCTTATCGTGTCGCTGTATATCTGATCGTATATTCCCCCCCCAACCATGATATATTTCTTCAAAACATATACGAGCGTAGATGTTGTATAGGGTTCAAAATGAATATTGCCACTCCGAAAGATTTAGGGCGAATTATAAGACAGAAACGCATTGATGATGGCCTTACCTTGGAAGAGGCGGCTGGCGTTTGTGGCGTGAGCTATGCGTTTCTGTCTGCTCTGGAAAATGGCAAGGAGACTGTTCAACTCAACAAAGTACTACAAGTAACCATGTGTCTTGGCCTCGAACTGGAAGCGAATGTCCGGACATGGACAAATTTGAGAAACGTGACATGAAGGATGGGTTGCGAGTTGTCAACGCTAGATTATTGTGTCTTGCCACTGCTAGATTATTGTGCTGAAAAATAAAAAAGGCGACCACAAGGGCCGCCTCTATCCAGACCGGACGGGTATCCGGTCTGAAGATTCTAGTAGGGTTTCACTCCCGTAAATATTGTAAGAATCTCGAATTCACCTCCTGACAGATTACTCCGCATCAGTGCTTTCTCGAATTCCTCCCACGAAAGTGTAAATTCCCTACCGTTAATTCGTGCTCGAACTGACATGACTCTATCCCCCTTATCGTTGTGATGGTGGCCCAAAAGGGCTCCCTGCAACCACCGTCGCGACGGTGACTCCAGGGAACCCTCTTGAGCCGAGGGGGAGAGGGTAGGGGAGGGCGCACCAGGCGCCGCTCCCCCGTTATTTACAAGAGTCCCCTTTCAACAAAACTCAGGAACTCGCCATCACCGACAATGATGTGATCCAGCACCTTGATGCCGAGAATCTCGCCACTTTCCTTGAGACGTCTGGTAATGGCGATATCTTCCTGGCTGGGTGTCGGGTCACCTGTCGGGTGGTTATGCACGAGTAGGACGGCTGCAGCATTCGAGAGGCATGCCGTTTTGAAGACCTCACGGCTATGAACGATGGCCTGATTGAGAGAGCCAATCGATACTCGATCAAAGCAGACGATCCGGTTCTTACCGTCCAGATGCAGGACGATAAAGTGCTCCTTCGTCTCCAGACGGAGATCCCGGAACATTTCGAATACCTGCTGGGGTTGCGTGAAACGTTTCGATACCCACTGTGGGGCGTCGTCTCTGACAACCTCGTTGCGGTAACGGGCTTCGATTGATTTTATGAAGATTCTTTTTGTTGTCGGTGCTGCTGGTTCTCCGAAGAGATCGAGATTCATGTCCGCCTCCTGAAATGTTGAGGGCGGACTCCCCCAAGGGGCAGTGTCAGCCCCCATAGGGTTGATTGTTATTGATTCAGGTTACTGGAGCGCCAGTACAGCCTCCCGGAAGTTCACATCATCCAGCTCCATCGTGGCGCTAATCGAATCCCATGACCGGTTGCAGACAAAGCAATGGACATGGTTATCGTAGAGAGCCATTGAGGGATTATTGTCCTTATGAAACGGACAGCAGCGGTGCCTTCCATTTGGGAAGTCGATGATACTGGTAATGGGATACTGCCGGGCCTGCTCGATCATCTCAGGGGTGATCTTGCCGGCTACCGGTTCCGCTTCTTTGCCATTGACGTGGTTAAGCAGAGCCGTTGCCTCTACCTTCAGAGGCCGCAACTCCTTCTCCTGGTCTTTGATGAAGGATGCGGTTAGGGCCTTGACCAGCGGGTCGGAACTTCGCTCGATCCGCCGTTGGGCTCCCCAGATTTCACGTTCCAGATGTTTGATGTGCGGTTGCAGAAAGGCAAGCCGGCGCATGATCGCATAGCGTTCCGGTACGCCGAAATTCTTTGCAGCATCGATAACTGACTTCATTGGTAATCTTATGATATTTCGATTTGTTATGTGATCAATGTTCATGCAATACCTCCAACTATCCGGACCGAACGGAACGGTGTCCCCCATACGGCTTCGCCTCCTGAACTGCTCCGGGATTTGATCTCCAGGTGGCATGGTATCCACCCGGTTGACCGACCGACGATGAAACGTCGACGGTCCCCGTAGCAGTCGATGACTTCCACGCGTTTCCCCTCCAGGCCGATCAGATCGGCTGTAAGGTCAACACGCGAGCGCCATCCGGTTGCGATATTTTTCTGGCGGGCTTTATCAACCAGGGCTGCGTACTTGCGATAAGCTGCCATGGTGCCGCGTTCGGTCGAATCAGGGGAATGTTCAGGAGAGTTCAGCTCCGTTGCCAAGGCTCCCGCCTTCTTCATGACGACATCGAAGCCCAGGCAGGTATAGAACTCGCCATGGTCGAGAACATAAACACCGCCGGCATAGCCGGGGTTGAGAGTTATTTTTGTGGGCATGGTCTATCTCCTTTGCTATTAGCCGGGGAGACAGACTTCCCCCTCGGGGGGTGTCGTGTCTCCCCGCAGGATGAATAATAGTTGTTGGGTCAGTCGCGTAGTCGTTCGTCCCAGCAGCACTCGCCAATGAAATGTGCATAGTCGTCGCGCTGGTAGAAAATGCGTGCTGATGATTGCGGAATCAAGCTGCCGCAGCCGATGCATTTGACGGCACGTTCGAGAGGACTGTCCGGGACGGTAAGCTCCCGGATGAAAGTCTCTTTGCATTCCTGGCAGTCGTACAACTCTCGGTCGATGCCCAACAAGGTATCGGTTCGGGATGCTTCCAGAAAACAGCCGCATACCGGACAGCCGATGGTGTTCGGCGTGCCATTTTCCGCATTCCGTTCATGTTCGTAATTGTTACGGGCAACGCGGAGATTCTCCTCAAAGTCAATCTCCATCCGCTGACAGAAGTGCATCAGGTCTGTGAGCATGTCTTTGACGTCATCTTCGTCGCCATCGAAATCCCGGCCTTCGAGTGTCAGGCAGTAGGCCTGCATGACAGTGTCGATTCGGTCGGCACGCTCCTCGTTGGTAGGTTCGTCTGTCGTTTGCTCAAGAGGGCTCATGCCGCGACCTCCTTTTCTCCGCAGGTTTCCCGTTCATCGTGAGTTTCAGGCTCGTCGAGCACAGCAAGCCGCACCGTGTCGGTTTCCCACCGGACATCGGTGTGCTTGTAGTAACCCGACCAGAAGAAATCGTCATCGGTGACGTTCAGAGTGTTGCATTCCATCCGTCCCTCGAATTCCTTCAACCTCACTTTGCCGTTATCTGGTTCAGCGTCCCAGTCAGCCGTCATAAAGTCGCAGCCGTGGTTAAACTCCGAAACCTTATAGACCTTCAGGTCACGGACTGCCGCCGACAGTGTCTTGATCCGCTCGATGGTTGCAGCGTCAAGGTCGATGATGGCGTAGTCCGCGTTGTCGGAGAAAAACTCGCTGTTGTCGTGAACGGGAATGATGAGGCGTTTTTCTGGTGTGGTGTCTGTCATGGTCTATCTCCTTGTAATGTGCGGGGACAGGCCGACCCTTACGGGGGTGTCTGTCCCCGCACGGGTTAATAGGTTGAGGTTTCGTCAGGCGTATTTCCGCCCGGGGGCTGGATTTCGCACATAGACGCCAAACAGGGTGAACTCCAGGGCTCCCGCATCCAGCAAGGTCTGGTACATGCCGAACGGCAGATCCCGTGTGACCTCTCTGCCGTCTTCACAATGGATGACGGCAATGGATGGTGGAGCTGGAGCAGGTTCCAGTCTGGAGATTGGTAGATGAATGATGTTGTTTCTGATCGGTTGTTCTGCCTTGTTGTCGCCCCTGACTCGGGCGTTTTCGTGCTGGGTCATCTTCTTCAACAGGGACGATGGGTCCGTGTAGTTGAAGTTCCCCTCCTTGAGCGCCTTCGTCATCAGGGATGAAAACGACTGGCTGCTGCTGCATTCAGCCGGGTCGATGTCCGGTGTTTCCCCTTCCGCGAGCTTGGCGACCATCCTCTTCTCCAGGGTGTAGGCAAGCTGCAGTGCCTGGACTTCCGAAGAGGTGAGATACCAGTAACGGACGGGACGAACTTCCCCGAACTGGGCCCGGTGGATGTCAGCGGTATTTACGCGACGGATTCTGCCGTCTCCTTGTTCGGCCAGTCTGGTATTGGACGTGTAGTCGTACCAGACGAGGTTGTTGAATTGGGATAGGTTGAGACCGGTGGCGACGCGGTGGAACGAGACAACAACGACCTGGGCCGTTACCTGCTCGAACCATCCGACCAGCTTTTCAGGAGCAACCGAGTCGGGCAGGATCTCAATGCTGGCGCCCTGTATGTTATCCCGAAGGATTCGTCTCAGGACCGGACGCATGTCGATCTTCTGCGTGTTGCCGGTATAGACCAGCAGTCGCTCTCCCCGATCGATCACCCCTTGGGCGATACCGATCAGTTTTTCTTCTTTTTCCAGCAACAGCTCCCCGTCGGGAAGCGACAGCCGGTGCAGCGTGCCAAGCGGAATATCCCGCAGTTTCAGTTCGTCGTTGTAATGCCGGAACGTGTCGCTGACGCGCAGGAACGCGGCATTGCGGACGGCTGATGCCGCCAGGAGGTCTTCCGGCGGCAGGTCTGCCTTATCGATGATGTTTTCGATGCTCCGGTGACAGGTTTCCACCAGGGCGTGTGATTGGCACTTGATGACCTCCCGTTCCACAGGGGGGAGATCATCGAAGTCGTCACTGTCCACATTGACGAAGTTGGGAATCGTAAAGATCAGGGCTGCCGGTGAGATGCCAGCCGTATCGTAGGTGGTGACACGCTCCGATTCACGGTGACGGTTTTTCTCGTCGGTTTTCCTGACGGTTTTGAACGCTCCGTACTTGGTCTGGAAATCAGTGGCCGACTTCATCTCCCAGCCGGCACTCCGCATTTGCATTGGATTCAACCCCCACAGGATGTTGTAGATGGATTTCGCCATGCCGTTGGTCACGGTGGCGGTGAGGGCGAGAACCTTCTTGGCGGTTGCGGCGAGCCGGATGAACGCGGTCCCCTGATTGCTCATCAGGTTGGCCGCGTTGTGGGCTTCGTCGAAGATGGCAAGGTCGAACGGAATTCGCTTCAAGAGCCGGATGTATGGAAGCTGCTTGTTGTGCGTCCGGGCTTCCGTGGCGGTGCCGTTGCTTTCGATCTCGCTGATCCAGCGACGATAGGTCATGACTGGTCGGTCATTTTCAGGGATATAGGTAAAGAATGGTTCGCCGCAGTACGAGCACTTGGGTTTGTCACCCTTGCGGATCTTCTCGGACAGAGGCGAACGGCATGATGGACAGACCTCCGTGTATTCCACGGAGCTGTGGCCATCCTTCTTGACGATGGTTTTGCGACTCTTGATGCAGAGCCGGTATTTCGGGTGCATCCTGAGCCGTGTGTAGGCGATCAGGTAGAGACCATGCGGCCTGGTTGCGGCAAGTTCCTTCAGTGCTTCCCAGGAGTCGATGACATGCACATTGAACCCCTCGTTGGCATATTCCTTTGCCAACTGGGGGATGAGCTGCGGTTCCGATACCATCACCGTGCGTTTTGCCTCAGTGAGGTACTTCACCGCTTTCGCCATCCAGGTCTTTCCGGTGCCGGTGTTGGCACGAATGCCAATCCCCCGGCGTCCGGAGCGGTAGGCCTTGATGACGGCCTTGACCGCTTCCCGTTGTGGTGGGAGCAGACCGATCCCCTGAAGTTCATCAACCAGGTATGTTTCGTCCTGGCCGATTTCATGGAGGGGCTGGTAGAGCCGCGAGAGTTTCTGCAGAAGCACCGATGAGAGACGGCTGTTGAGTTCGTAGTAGTCGAACCCATGTTCCCGGGCCGGCTTGACGTACCCATGGCGATCCATCAGAAATGCTTCGACGGTGGGCTTGCAGACCATCGTCTCGCAGTTGTTCTCCGGGTCCTTGAAGGTCTCGGTTTTGGTGATGACCATGAATTTTGCCAGGAAGAATTCGCCGTTGATGGTGACGGATTCTATCTGGCTGTTCATGGCTGCCAGTTGTACGGCGTGCGCCGTTCGCAGGGTTGAGATAGGCTGGATGCTGGTGTCGTAGGACGACGGATACTGTCGGTCCAGCACCATGACTGCCGACTTGTCGAGCCGGTCCTCGCACTCCCGGTAAAACTCCGTGAGGTCGCGGGCCGTCATGAGCGGGCGGTTGCTGCCATTGCTGCCGCCAAGGGAAAGTGTCTGGCGTTTGCCCGGCACGGTGTACTTCCCCCGTACCGCTCCATCCCCCAGGTTGGCAGCAGGCCAACTCTGATAACGTACATACTGATGATAGATTTCGCTGCTGTTGTCCTGATTCTTTGCCAGAAACACGACCACCTGCTTGAAGCGGGCGTATTCCTCGCTCTGGAAAGCATAGGCAAACGAAAACGTCCCCTGGATGATGTCCAGCAGTCTCCCTTTCAGCTCATACTCGGGAATGATGAGAACCATCACTCCTTCATAAGCCAGCAGAGGTGCTGTCTTTTCCATCCAGGTGACCAGTTCGTTGCCGGCGGCCTTGTTGTAGGGCGGATTCAGCAGAATCAGATTGAACTTGCCGGAAAGCTCTACGTCGAAGAACGACGAGTTAAGCTTCTGGGTTGTCCCATGAATCCTGGCGAACCTGCCGGCATCCAGTTCCACGGCATAGGAGAGGATTTCGTGAGGTGAACCGTTGGATGCAGCATAGCGCCGTTTGAGCCAACGGGTTACCGTGGTAAGGAATTCGCCCGAACCCGCGCAGGGGTCAAGGACTGATATGGTTTTCAGGGCATTATTGCGCCGGTTTTTCCAACCAAACGCCGGCTCCAGAATACGCAGAACCGTTTGGGTGTCAGATGGGAAAGTCGGGTAGTACCCTTTGTTCAGTTCGTTCCCCCGGGTGCGGGAAAACGAACTGTTGATGGTAGTGGTAAGTTCCATGCTATTCCTCCTTCTCAATGGTGAAATGCGCCGTCGCGTGAGGCATCTTGAGCCCGCCGTACTTGAGCCGGTTGACTATCTCCGACTTGAGTTCGTGTGCCCGGAATTTCCAGCACCGTTTGTTTCCCACAAGCGGCTCGATTTCCGTGGATACTTCGTTGAACAGCGCCTCGTACCAATCACGATGGACGAACTCCCGCTGATCGAGAATCCTGGTAAAGACCTGGTAGCAATCCGCCTTCGAGCTGCCGATCAGAAACGACGAGTCGGACGACGGCGTAATGTATGCCCCCGAATACCCTTCGCCCATCTTCGGGATGACCCGCAGGGGATGGTTGCTCCAGATGTTGATTGATCTGTCTTCTTTACCGTGGCATTCAAGTGACCCCTTCATGGCAAGAATCTGGGCGAAAGCCCGGATCTCCTGAGTGGGTCCGTAGGCGGTGAGATAGAAGAGATTGCGGGCGCCGGGCACAGAATCGTCCAGGATCAGATCCCGGCAGATGACCGTTGCTGACGCCTTGTCGTTTGAAATGGTAATTTTCATGGGTTCTCCTCGTGTAGTACCGACGGAGAACGCACAAATCCCCGTGGGGAATGGCATTCCCCGTCGGGGTGTGGGGGTTGATCAGGCGACCAGCTTCTCCCGCAACAACTCCAGGAGGGCCGGTGTAAATTGGTCGAGATTGTTAATGATCCGATGATTATCGGGCAGGTATCGTTTGATGCTTGTGTCCTGGATACCGATACCGATTACCTCAATCCCCGATTCCCGCATCCGCTTGATGGCGGCCTGGGTGACGGGGCCATCGCCGGTGTCTCCATCGGAGAAGGCGATGCAGATCTTGCGTGTTTCCCGGCGGAGGCAGAGCTCGCCCCATGCCCACCAAAGTGCATGGCCAAGCCTGGTGCCACCGGTGCCGGTGATGTTGAATCTGCTGTGATCCGGCTTTTCCCCGAAATCAACCATAGGGAAAACTCGATTGTCGAAACCTTTAAAGGTCGCAATCGCCGTGCGGACACCGGGAATGGAGTAGAGAGCCTCCGAAGCCACAAAGCAGGCGCGGGAAGCTATACCCATCTTGTTGAGCAGGGTCGAGTTACCCATACTCCCGGAACTGTCCAGAAGCATGCAGACAGCCGTGTTGACTGCCCGTTTTTCCTCTTTCCTGTTGAAGACACGTGTGTCGCCGACACGGAGTCGGGTCAGAACACGTGAATCCAGTCGATGTCCGACACTGGCCGGGGTGGATCGTTTCTGTTTCGATGCCTGCACAAGCCCCTGAAGACGGGCTCGCAGAGCTGCCGTATGGACACGAAGCGCTGAAATGTCATCGTAGCCGCTGGCATTTCGTAGTGGTTCGGCGGTCGGCAGCCGTGGTGCTGCTGCTCCTGACCCGTTGAACGAGCTTTCGGTTGCGTTCTGACAGAGCAGTTCGGCAAGTTTCTCACCCACGTTTCCGTAGGAGCCGATGCTCTTACCGGACAGTGCTTCCGAGATGGCCTGCCGGGCAGTTTCGAGTGATGCACCCGGCTGACCAGGTATTTGTTGCCCGGAAGATGTGCCGTTGTCAGAATTACCTGAAGGTTGTGATGGCGCTTGCTGCTTGCCATCGTCTTTCGACTGTTGACCGCCATTGGTGCTCGTGGTGTTCTTCTGCTGTGATTTATCATCCTGACTCCCCTGGCCGGTGTTACCGTTACTGCTGGAAGCACTTTGAGAGGTCTGGGATAGGCCATTTGTTTGCTTTGGCTGTGCAGAGTTACGGATGAGCTTCATCAGTTCATCGCGAAGCGCCGCCGTCTCACGGGTTGACCGAAGTGTCCCGGTCCGATCCAGAAGCTGTACCGCCTGGCTGAACTGCTCCCCAAGGATTTGCCGGACCAAAGGTTCGGTGCTGTCCCTGGTTTGCCGCATCGAATCATGATTGAGCACCGCGATACGGGTCAGAGCCATGATCCAGGCGAGGATGCTCTGGGATGGATGGGATGGGTCCGGTCTGAACGCGCCATGCTGTTCAATCAGGATGCGCGTCAGTTCACGAAGGTTGGCAATGCATCCGGGATACTCCCAGCCGATTGCCAGCTCGATCCTGACATCTTCCAGAATATTTAGCAGATCCCCAGCAAAATTATCCGTCAGTTGCACGGAAAAGTCGGTGTACCGGACATGCGCCGCCTCATGATCGATATAGCCATGGGCAAGCGCTTCAGCATGATCTCCCGACACGACCGGGATGGTTATTTCCTTCCCGGTCGTGCAGGCGATCTGTCCGGCAATGGTTACGGTTACATCGTATTTCCGGCCAAGAACCTTGGCGATCAGGGCAAGAGGACGCGCTTTCATGGTGTCCCCCTACCAGAACCAGACAGCCGGGGCTTCAACCTGCTTTGCCGGCTGTGGTCTTCTCGTGACGGTCTTTGGTCGAGCAATGGTCGGTAGGGCCGGCTCGACTTCAGGTTCGGGGAGAGGTTGCAGCATCTCTTCCCGTTCCTCGGTCGTGATGAAACCGGCAATGTCGGACAGCTCGCACAGTACTCCGACCAGTCCCATCAGGGTTGCCCCGGTGACAGGTCCGGATCTCGGTACGGTGGCGAGCGCCGCGTTCACGTTGGCAACGAGGCCGCTGATCTTGTCAGGGCCTACGAAGCTGAGGCTGGAGAGTTTGTCGAGAATCGCCTTGAGAGGACGAAGCGCCTTCCGGGTTACGGAAGTTCGCCCCCGGTACGATTCCTCCCAGGTAGATTTAGCCAGGGCGCCGATCTCATGGATCAGTTGATCCGCAAGTCCGCCTACCTGACGTTCCAGAGGTTCTGTGGCTAAAGCCGCTTCACCCGGGGCTTCCACCTTGAAAGCGGTAAATCCGCAGGCAAGTCGTTCTGCAACACGGCTGGCAGGTTCAACGGCACGGGCAACGATCTCCGACCATTCGCCAGCTTCAGCGAGCCAGTCTTTGAGATTGTCGTCATATGCCGACAGAAAGTTGGTCTTTGCTGTTGCAAAGCTCTGTTCGATCTGCTCCATCTTCTCCATGAGAGGCGTCAGCTTTTCCTCGGGAATGGCATAGCCGCCGAGGAACCGGACTCCCACCTCCTCACAAGCTCGTTCGGCCTGGCGTTTCAGGGTGGCGAACACCTTGAGTGCGTCAGGCGCAAAGATGCGCTTGGAACCGAGAGAGGCGAGTTTGTCGGGTGGCAGATTCGCACCCTTCAAATCTTCCGGCCGGAGTTTCTTCTTGCCGGACCATACGGAAAAGCTGAGATGAACCAGGACAAGTCCCTGGAGGACTTTGGTGATGGTGGTTTGATTGTTCATGATGTCTCCTTTTCAAAGGTAAGCCCTCCGGAAGGAGACTTCTCCACAAGGGAGTTGGTCTCCCTCGATGGGGTTGTAATGATTACCAGAACCAGTTTTTTGGTCCGTCACCGCCTATTTCAGGTGCCGGAGCTGTTGGTTCAGGTTGCTTGGATGGTTGCTGTTCTTCAGCCGGATCTTCATGGGGCAGGGTAGGGGGGATCAGATCCTTCCAGACGTCGGGAGTAATGCCGCTGGCATACTGATACCCGTCGCCGTTGACTTGTTCCGCTTCCTTACGGGTCATGAGATTGCTGGCTGTGCGATAGTCGCGAAGGCATTCACCACCTTTGAGGATACCGAGGCGCATTGTTGTGCCCCGGCGACCGTAACGGTACAGGACGTCGAAACAACCGTCGTCCCGCTCGAACACGGCCAGGTGGTAGACTTTGTCGTGGTTTCTGACCCGGTCCAGCAGGTGCAGATCCACGGAGGATTTGATGCACCTGTATCTGGTCATGGCGTCCTCCGGTCACCGAAATGCCGCTGCAAAACTGCATGCAGGGCGGTTCGGGTGTCGGGTTCAGCCCGGAAGCCGAGTGCCCGGTCGAAGGCCTTGGTCAATGTTTCGCCGTTGGACATGCCTTGACTTGCCGCTGCCCGGGCCTGGAAGGCGGTGATACGTGCCCACCGGGTCAGGGTTCGAGTTGAAAGCGTAACTTCCGCTTCACCCTTGATGAACAGAGCGCGGATTTCATTGGCGATGTCCACCATGCGGTCTCTGATGTCGCTCCCAACCGATGGTGCCACTTCGGTCAGGATTTTCTTTTCGATATCAGGATCGGGATAACCGACCTCGATCATGTAGAAGCGGTCGAGAAAAGCCAGATTCTGCCTCAGAATCCCCTGATAGAGACCCGTGGCGTCACCTGCTCCGTTGGAGTTGGCGGTGGCGATGAAACGGAATTCCGGATGAGCCGTCACCACTTCTCCCGTTTCCGGAATGGTGATAGAGCGGCCTTCGGCAACGCCGTTCAGTCCCGCTGCCGTGGATGGGTCAAGCAGATCGATTTCATCGATCAGGAACCAGCCACCTTCCTTCATGGCAATAATGAGTGGCCCATGCACAAAA
This sequence comes from uncultured Geobacteraceae bacterium, assembly GCA_942493195.1. GTDB lineage: Bacteria > Desulfobacterota > Desulfuromonadia > Geobacterales > Pseudopelobacteraceae > CAIPTY01. The sequence continues at coordinate 1,440,840 of OW818669.1, forward strand.
TCCATTCCTCCGCCGGCATTGAGCCGATAGCCGCCGATCAGTTCCGGTGTTTCAAGACGGGAATGGGCGACAACGTTCCAGAGGGGTATGCTGAGCCGTGCTGCGACCTCGATGATGACGGAGGATTTGCCGCAGCCGGTGGGGCCGGTGAGGTAGAGTGACCGTTCTCCCAACAAATACCAGGTGAACAGGTCGGACAGAGTGGCCTGACGGAAGATGTACTGCTCGTCCGCCGGTGGAACAGCGGGGTGTCCCGGTGTCCTGCCCTTGATGGTTACCGTTTTGGGCGCGTCGATTTTGAACGTGCTCCTGATTTCGTAGTTCATGTCTGCCTCCTGTGCAGGGTTGTAACCCGACAGGGAGACAGACCACCCCGCAGGGATGTCATATCTCCCTGCCAGGTGTTGCTATTGGATAGGTATCAGATGAAGTCGAGAGTGCTGGCATTTGCTTCCGCCAGAGCTGCTTCCTCGATCAGTTCGTTGATGTCGCGACCTGTTTCCAGATGCGCGAGCACAAAGCGTATCGATTCGGCAACGCAGTTGAGACAGGTATTGCTCCCGAGGTGACAGCCGATACCGCTCAAAGCTTTGAAGGCATCGGTTGGCTCAAGTCCCGAACGGAGTCCGTAGGAGACCAGGCGAGCGATGCCGTCGGCCATGGCGGAACCACACCCTCCGGCTTTGCCGAAGCGAATGAATACTTCCATTGGTGCGTTTGTTGTCGGGGACACAGTTACCGTGGTGTAGATCTTGCCGCAGGATGACCGGCGTTCGATGGTGAAGCCGGTGGCAGCCTTGGGCCTTGGTGTTTTCGGGCTCATGATGGCCTCCTTGTGATGGCAGTGGTCTGCCGTGAAATATCTACAGGGGAGGTGGTACCCTCCAGGCGGTGATGATCCTGGGCGAGCCGTTGACCAGTCGGGCAACTACCAGCACCCCCTTGTATCTGAACTTGAGCGGTTTATCGTTGAGGAGCGGCAATAGGTGACGGACACCTTCGACTGCTTCCAGCGGGATGTCCCGTTCCAGAAAGCGGTTGGCTCCGTGCAGTGACAGATTGACCTCGCTCATGGCGGAATCTGTTAGAGTCGCTTCCTCTTCTGTATAGATGGTAATGTTTGACCCGTTCATCCGCGCACCTCCTCCCTACCGGCGGGGTATTCCCTCGGTTCAGGCGGAACGGCGGCGATCATGACCAACAGGAAGATTGCTGCCATGAGGATCAGCGTCACAATGGTGTGCAGGGCCTCTTTCAGGTTTTCTTTTCTGTTCGTCAGAGAAAATGATTTAAGGTCGGGCGGCAATGTGCCGGTACGGTATGTTTTCATCGGTTATTTCCTTTCACTGGGGCAGACACGCCTCCACGAAGGGAGATTTCCCCTGGGGAGCGTGATGCCCCCTGGTGGGGTTGGTTCAGGCCGCTTGTGCTGCGAGTGGCGTGAATGGTTTGATTTCAAGTTTGACGAAACCGGCTTTTGGCTTCGTGACCTGGTCGTAGATGTCCGGATAGTTTCTCTTGAGCTTAAAACTGTCGATCATTACCGACTCCGCCACTGAAGTGACGTTGATCAGTATCCCGTCTGATGCACCTTTGAACGTGCCATCCGCAAAGGTGAGGATGTCGTTTTTCAGGACGTCCATTCGGCTTTCGAGAGCCTTCTTCTGTTCATTCAGCTCCAGATACTTCCTGCCGACATCAAGTATCTCCCGAGGGAGATCCAGGGCGACGGCATGGGATGGACAACCAGTGCGAAACGGACAGTAGCCGCAGAGTATACCCGGCTCGGTTCGAGGTGCACATTCGCCGCGCGTTGCCGCAAGGATGTGCTGACCTTTTTCCATAAGCTGATTGAACACCAGCTTGTTAGGCGCATAGCTGTTGAATTCCCGGTATGTTCCCGCATTGAGGTCTACCACCAGGATCGATCCGCCGATTTCCACTTCCGGATCGAGGGTGAGTTGCAGCAGGCCCATCTGGACGTGCAGCTGATCCACCCAGGATGCGTAAGGTTCATCGGGGATGCCGTCGGTCGACTTCATCTCTACGATATGCAGCCTTTTGGTCTGTCGGTTCGCATAGAACAGGAAGTCAATATGACACCTGATCTCTGGGATTTGCGGATGCTTTACTTCGACTTCTTCATTGAAGAGGGCACCGCCAGTTTTGAAGAACTCGGCATACATGGCTTGTGCAGCGTGGCCACGAGAAAAACGGAGTAAGGTCTTGATGTCATAATCAGATGGGAACTGTTTGCCGAGTGCTGCTTTACGCGGACAACCGGCGATATCGGAGGCTCCGACGTACACAGTTCGGTCACCAAGATGTGACGATTGTTTCAGTTGATGGGTCGGAATAGCCCGTCCCAGAAATGCAGCGAGTTTGCTCATGGCTATCCCCTTTCAGATCAGAAATGGTATCGCTCCGACTGCGGTAAGCAGTGAGCCGAAGATGACGCCGGTAATGATCCGGGTGACGTTGATGCTGACCTGGAATTCCTTCTTGGGAGCATAGACCGGCACCTGATAGCCTTTGACAGTTACGTGTTTGATGATCTGGGTATTCATGTTCTTGTCTCCTTGTCTGTGGGTTGTACCCGGCAGAGGAGACAAGACACCCCCGGTAGGGAGAAAGTCGTTGTCTCCCTGCTGAGGTAGGTTGTGAGTGAGATTCAGTCTGGAACGTCAGGCATTACCGGTAATGCCAGCATTTGCCCTTGCCGTCCCATTTGAAGCCGTGGTCTTTCAGCCATTGGCGGGCTGAGGTGTCGTTGAAGTCCGGGAAAGCGGAGATCTCCGATTCATCTGCGGAGAGTTCCATCCTGATTCCCTTGGCCGTCAGATACCCGATGATCTCGGAAGTCGAAACAGGTTCGGCTTCATGGGATGATGGGGCGCTGTCAGGTTTGTTGACTGAATGCGAAGTCCCGGAGGTTGTGTTGGTGTTGCCAGCACTGTTTCCTCCGTTGTTTTCCGTCTGTCCGTAAAGGTCAGGATCTTCCTCGATGTCCTGGGTGAAGATGTCCGAGGCAGCGGTTGAGGTAAGTACTGCATCCACCAAGCCGCGTTTTTTGGCCATTTTCAGGCAGGTGTTGTAGAAATCGGCAGGATTGTCGTGTTCGACTTTTTCTCCCTGCCTGGCGATCTTCCAGTTGCCGCTGTCATCCTTTTTTGCGCTGAAGCCGCGTCCACCAATGATCTCTTGTGCCAATGCCGGGTTCTCCTTGCGAAGATCCCAGTACTCCCTCGGTACCGGTTTGTTCGTCAGTTCAACAGGCCCGACACGGAAACGATACTTGCTTTCCATTGTCGAACATGAACCGACACCTGTACCGAGACGTTGGCCTGCCGGTGAGTAGAGCGTCACCTTGATGCGATACTCGCGATGGCCGAGTTGCAGGTCGATGGTTTCCACATCCACGTCGTTTGCCAGTCTGAAGGTCAGCATGAGCTTTTCGGCGCCCGGTTTGAGAAGAACTGCTTTGTCTCCGCAGCCGGGAATTGTGCCGTAGTGCTCCCCTGATTTCATAACGTCACGCATGACGTACTGGATCAGGTTTACCTGGGCCTTCAGTTCACTGATGTTGACGGCGTGGTGAGTGAGGGATGATGCTGCAGGGTTGATGGGAATGATTTGAGCTGGTGCGTTCATCTGTCAGTCTCCTTTTCTGTGGGTTGTGTCCGACAGAGAAGACAGACCAATCCCTTTGGGGATTTGGTAATGTCTCCCCGTAGGACTGATGAGTTGTGGTTACTGGTTGTTACCTAATCCGATAATGCAGGATAGTGCGTTAGCCAAATTGTTTTCTGCAAGAAACCCAGAAAACAATTTGTAACTTACTAGAACGGATCGGTGTCATCGGGTGGAATGTCCTCATATGCCTGGCTGCTTGATGGCTGATCGTCACTCCCGTCGGGAATGCCGCCAGTTTTACTGCCCAGCATAAGAAGCTTGTCGCCGATGATCTCGGTTGTGTAGCGATCCTTACCGTCCCGATCTTGCCATTTGCGGGTTTTGAGTTTGCCGTCGAGATAAACACTCTTTCCTTTCGTCAGGTACTCGCCAGCTACTTCTGCGAGACGTGCGTAGAGGACAATGTTGTGCCACTCGGTCCGGGTTTCCAATTCTCCGCTTTTGTTCTTTACCTTCTCACTGGTCGCGAGTGAAAAACTTGCGACAGCGGTGCCTCCTGGTGTGTACCTGATTTCAGGATCACGACCCAGGTTGCCGATGAGTTCCACGCGGTTCAAACTCGCCATACTGCCTCCTTGTTGGTTTCCCGAAGCAAAGAGACAACCGTCTGTCCCGTAGGGAGAGAACAAAGTGTCTCCCGGTCGGGATGTGGTGAAAATATCCGCCGCTTACAAGGCTTGTCGCGGATTGGGTAATAAAAAACCCACTCCGGCAATTGCCAGAACGGGTTGTTATTCTTCATCGATAATTGAATTGAGAGGCAGAGTCCGAAAAAGGACGCACCTGTACTTCGTATTTAAGTCGCTTTACCCAAACGACTGTTCGGAAAAGGCATAAGAGCCTGTACCGAAGTTCATCCGAAAAGAGGCAAAAGCGGCCTGGTCTTTCCGGAGAGATCATCCCTGCCGGGGCGATTCTTCAACGGGCTATCCGAAGAAGTTTGTCCGGTAGCATAAGCTAGCGGAGTCTCTTTCTTTGAAAGAGTCTAAAATATATTAGATAGTTAACAATGTTGCCAAGGGATGTCAATAGTATTTAGTGCTGCAATTGTCGATGAGGCATGGGGAATCATAAGGAGCTGAATTGAACAATTGAATTTTCTATTCGTCCCGTTTGCTTTTGGGCTTATTTGTTGATATAAGGATATTCGAATATGATCTAGGAGGATCTGTGGACGCTGAAACCTTACAAGCAAATGCCGATTTACTTAAAGCCCTCGCGCATCCGACCCGATTGCAGATTGTCATGGAGTTGCTTAAGGGCACCAAGTGTGTAAATGACATCCAGGAAATCCTGCCGGCGTCTCAGGCAAACATATCTCAGCATTTGACCGTGCTGCGGAATGCCCGTCTGGTGGACTTTGCCCAAGACGGTGCACAACGATGCTATTACGTTAGCCGCCCGAAATTTGCTTCATCCGTTATAGATTTACTAGCAGAAGGTGAACCGGTAATTCGCAAATCCAAGGATGACCTTGACAGAGAAAAGCACCCGTCAGGAGGTGCTTGCTGTGTCCGTTAATTCCGACCTTCCTCTCTTTGAGCACAACCATACTGACGAACCGGTGTTCCTTGCCAGCAACATGCTTGAGTCAGCCAGAATACAGAAGAACCTACGACCACTGACAGTACCGGAAGGGTGTCTGCTGGACTTTGATGGTGAGCTAGTGGACTATCTGGTAGCATGCGGCCAGGTTAAGCTGGAACCATCATGGCCTTGTTTTCATACCCGGCTCTACCTGTGGCAAGTTGCCGGCACAGAGTATGGAATTATAGGTGGTACCGTTGGGGCATCATTTGCGGTACTTGTTGCTGAAGAACTCTTTGCCTTGGGTTGTCAGGCCCTCATCACTATCTCCTCAGCAGGACTGATCGCTGAAAACCTGCAACCTCCCTTGTTTTTGCTGATTGATAAGGCATTGCGAGACGAAGGAACAAGCTACCATTATCTGCCTCCTGAGCGGTACGCACAGGTATCCTCACCGTTGCTTGAAGCAGTAGCCCGACGATTGAACGATGCTGGCCTTAAGTATATCCGTGGCAAATCCTGGACAACCGATGCGCCATTTCGTGAGACACAGAAACTGATTTCAGCACGAAGAGCTGAAGGCATCATTTCCGTGGAAATGGAAGCCGCCGCCTTGCTTGCTATGGGTATGGCTCTTAACAAACCAGTTATCTGCTTCGCTCATATTACAAACTCCATGGCGACTCGTGAAGACGACTTTGAAAAAGGTGGCGACGATGGCCAAGAAGCCGCATTAAAAGTATGTGCCCAGGCTCTCTCCGCACTATTGGAGCACATAGCAATCAATATCTAGGAGGTTTAGCATGAAACTCGCTGTCATCATTACGCAGAACAATCCTGAACAAGTATTCACGGCGATGAGATTTGCCAATTTTGCTTTAAAGGAAGGTGATGCCGTCTCCGTATTCCTGACAGCGGAAGGCGTTGAGATGGAGCAGTTAAGCGATGACCGCTTCGATATTCGCAGCCAGACGGAGAGCCTCGTTAAGGCCGGTGGGAAAATCCAGGCGTGCGGTACCTGTCTTAAGTCTCGCGACGTACAAGGTACTGAAATCTGTCCGTCATCAACCATGCAGGTTATGTACACCCTGGTCAAGGAATCAGACCGTGTAGTAACTTTTTAAGCCCAATGAACAGGAGGTTTCCATGTTGAAAATGATTGTATTTCACACCGGAAGTACTGGTTGAACGAGTTGCGCTATGGCTACAGGTGTGGCCAATAAAATGAAGATTCACTTTGGTGAGGCGATTGACGTAGCTATCCATCTGATTGATTCTCCGGAAGCCGCCAAATATGTACTGAGATCGGCTACAACAGTCTTTCTCAACGACGCGTGGGTTCCCCTGGATATCGCTACATCGGCAGGCAGAATGCAGGAATATATCGAACAGGAAATGACTACTGGAGAAAAGCATGAAGGTTCGTGACAGCGGAATGCCAGACGAAGAGATGTGGACAGGTTTTTTTGATCCGGCAAAGGTTCTAGCAGTTTTTGGTCTCGACCATGACGTACAGAACCTGGTGGAGTTTGGTTGCGGTTATGGAACCTTTACTCTGGCCGCCGCTGGAATTGCTTCAGGAACCGTCCATGCCTTGGACATTGAGCCAGAGATGGTGGAGGTAGTCCAGCAGAAATGTGATGATGCCGGCATTGCCAATGTGCGGGCAGAAATGCGCGATTTTGTGGCCGATGGAACCGGACTAGACGACAGCTCCATGGACGCTGCCTTGCTCTTCAATATCCTGCATCACGAAGAGCCGGTAGCCTTGATGAAAGAGGCTCACCGCGTACTGAAGCCAAACGGTATGTTGGCCGTCATTCACTGGAACTACGACCCTGAGACGCCAAGAGGTCCGGCCATGGAGATTCGTCCCCGACCGGAACAGTGCGTCGAGTGGGGCATAGAAGCCGGATTCTGTTTTAACGAGCGAAACCGCTACGACCTGCCGCCGCACCACTACGGGTTGCTCTTCAAGAAGCCCTTTATTTGATGATCTCCTTAGCTGCCCGTGAGGCAACGGAGAACCACAATGACCAAGACAACAGCTTTCGATGAGCAGACAAACGATTATGACGCCTGGTTTGATAAGTATCCTGGCATCTACCTTGCCGAGTTGGAGGCTGTGAGAAGCTTCATTCCTGCCAGTGGCAGCGGGGTAGAAATCGGGGTCGGGACCGGACGTTTTGCGGTTAAGCTTGGCATTCCTATCGGTGTAGAGCCAGCGCCCCGGATGGCCGAACTGGCACGAAAGCGAGGAATCAAGGTTCTGGAAGGTGTCGCGGAAGAGTTGCCGTTTGCCGATGGCAGTTTTGATTTCGCCGTAATGGTAACAGTCGTCTGCTTCCTGAACGATGTAGCCCTGGCATTCCGGGAAGCCTGCCGCATCCTTAAGCCCAATGGTACTTTTGTCATAGGTTTCATCGACCGGAAGAGTGAATTGGGACGGCAGTACAGCCAGAAAAAGGAACAGAGCAAGTTCTACCGCGACGCTAACTTTTATTCGGTGAGCGAACTTGTGGTGTTACTCAACAATACTGGCTTTTCCAACTTCGCATACCGGCAGACTCTGATGCCCGGAGAACACACTGACCTGACTGTCCGGGAAGGACATGGCAGTGGTGGGTTTGTGGTTGTACAAGCGCATAAGACAACGTAAGGGGGGCAAAGCATGAAGGTAGGTATCATTCGTTGCCAATTGACCGAGGATATGTGCCCCGGCAGCACCGATTTCAAGGTTGCCAGAGAAGGGACAATGGCCTTTGAGGAGTCCGGACCGGTGGAGATTATCGGATTTCTCTCGTGCGGCGGATGTTCAGGCAAGAAAGCCGTCACCAGGGCCAAGATGATGGTTGACCGTGGTGCAGAGGCCATCGTGTTTGCTTCCTGTATGAAAAACGGCAATCCCATTGGGTATCCCTGCCCGCACTTTGCGGCCATCAAAGGGGCTGTCGAGAAAAGACTTGGGGCAGATATGAAGATCATCGACTGGACCCACTGAGTATTGCCATGGCCTACACCGACCTACAGGAAGCGATGCGAGCTCTAGGCTTGGGAGAGCGGGCTACACTCAAAGAGATCAAGACCAAACATCGCGAGTTGGTTAAGCTATATCATCCGGATACAGGCTCCACGAGTGACCCGGAGACGATTCGGAAAATAAACGAGGCCTACAAGTTTCTTCTGGACTATGTTTCGAATTACCGCTTCTCATTTGCTGAGGATGAGTTCTACGCGCAGAATCCAGAAGAGCGAATCTGGTTGCAATTTTCTGATGATCCGCTGTGGGGGAAGAAATAACATGGCCGGAGAACAAACCATCCGCCTTGCCTTTTTCTTAGGTGTCCTAACAATCGTAGCTGTCTGGGAGCTTATTGCACCCCGTCGCACGCTGACCGACAACAAAGGGCGACGCTGGTTTGCCAACCTCTCTCTAGTGGTAATCGATACCACAGTGGTACGTTTTATATTATCGGTCCTGCCGGTCAGCTTAGCACTCTTGGCCCAAGAGCGCGGCTGGGGCGTCCTGCATATCTTCATCTTGCCGAATTGGATCAAGGTAGCCATGGCTGTAGTGGCCCTCGATTTCGTCATATATCTCCAGCATGTGCTCTTCCATTTTTTGCCGATTCTCTGGCGTCTCCACCGGATGCATCACACTGATCTCGATATCGACGTCACCACTGGCAATCGCTTTCATCCCCTCGAAATAGTCATATCCGTCGGAATAAAGTTGGCGGCAGTAGCCCTGATTGGGGCACCAGTTATGGCGGTTGTGACCTTTGAGATAGTGCTAAATGCAACATCCCAGTTCAACCATGGCAACATCCTGATTCCCGAATCAGTAGACCGATGGCTGCGTCTTGTTGTGGTGACTCCGGACATGCATCGGGTCCACCATTCGGTTATTCCCCGCGAGACGAACAGCAACTTCGGCTTTAACCTCCCCTGGTGGGATCGTCTGTGTGGTACCTACCGACCGCAACCTGAACAAGGGCACACAGAGATGAGCATCGGCCTCAAAGAGTTCCGGGACTCGACGAAGTTGACCCTACCCAAATTGCTCCTTCAGCCGTTCGTTCGCGAGTCAATATAATATATTCTTGACAATTCAGAGCGAGTTAGACAGAATCAAATAACTATTTATGCGAAGACTAATCCCTCTAAAATTCTTTTCTCGACTTCTCTTGGTGATCATGCTGGTCGTCACGATCAATGGCGTTCACGAAAGTGCTCATGCCATGCAGAGTCACGTGGCATCTGCAAGCGAACAAGCTTCATATTCGGATATTTCCGCACCTCAACAATGCCCCTGTGCCCCTCTCGAACAACATAAAGATTACGATGGTTGCGACACATGCGTTAACTGCACTTGTCATGCGCCACTAAACAACGAAACCTTACAAATCAGTTACAATCCATCTGTTCTGACACTTCACTTTTCAGACCCCTTCAAGTTTTTACCTGAAGTCTATCTTTCCAAGTTTATCCCCCCGCAAATACAAGCCTAAAACACCGCGACGGCAGTAGTTTGACCTGATTTAGGGGCAATTGCGTCCGCATTATCGTCGTGGTACGTCCGTAATCCATTTCGAATTATCACACTAAAACTGAATAAAGGAGGTTATTCCTTTGGGAACAACTGTATTTGGAAAAGGAGCACGGCTCCTTGTACCCGGCATCCTCTGTATACTTTCATCTGCACCGGTATTCGCAGAAACACAACAGCTGGCACTGCCGCAGGTAGTCGAGGTTTCGCTGCAAAATAATGGCGACCTCAAATCATTTCGTGAAGAAAAAGGCATTCGCGATGCCGGCAAAACTCGGGCAGGACTGCTGCCCAACCCAACTCTTGACCTGGAAGGAGGGACGGGTGCCCTGACCGGCAGCAGCGCTGAAAACAACATGGCGATTGGGGTCTCCCAGGAATTTCTGCTTGCAGGCAAGCGTGGCAAGCGTCTGACCGTTGCCGAGCGGGAGTTGGAAGCCTACCGCTGGCAGTTGGCCGATCGCGAACGAACATTACGCGAAGAGGTAAAGGCCGTATTCTATGACGCCATGCTTGCCGAGCAACGGCTCAAATTGACGGACCGATCCATTGAACTCAACCGGCAGCTTCTTGAGGTTACCAAAGATCGTTTGGCCGCCGGTGACATTCCCGAACTGGAGATGAATCTGGCGAAAGTGGAATTGACCCGCAGTGAAGGTGCCAGAATCGAAATCGAGCGGGCACTTCTGCAAACAAGAGCCAGACTTTTCACCTTCATGGGTCTCCCTGCCGGTGAAACACCGGCGATTTCCGGAACCCTGGATGACGGTTTCTCTCTCAACAAAAATCTGGCGGACCTTAAGCAGATGGCGCTCGGAAAACGTCCGGACCTGAAGGCCCTGGATGCCGAAAAATCGAGGGGAGACGCGGATATCGCTCTGGCCCGGTCCGAAACTATCCCGAACCTTACAGCCGGTTTTGCATTCCGGCGCGACACGACCGGCATGGAAATCGGCGGAGTTGAAGGCAAGGATACCGCCTACACCATTGGCTTAAGGCTGTCGATGCCGATCCCGCTGTTCGACAGGAATCAGGCCGGCGTTCAAGAAGCCCGGGCCAAGCGAAGCAGCACCGAAAGCCGTTTGACCGCTGCCACCAGGAATGTGGAGCGGGACGTAGAGACCTCCTACACCAGTGTTCTGAATGCCGAGAAGGTGCAGTCGCTTTATAAGTCAAACATTATCCCCCAGCTTGAAGAAAACCTGAAATTGACTCAAGAGTCTTACCGTCTGGGCGAGGTCGGGATTCTCTCGGTCATTCAGGAACAGAAAAAATTCTTCGAGGTCAGCGACGGCTACCTGACGGCGCTCCATGCTCGGCAACTGGCACTCGTAAAACTCGAATCAGCAGTAGCAACAGAACTCATCGGAGGTGTTAAGTGAACAAAAAAGTAATCATTATCGGACTTATCCTTGCCGTAGCAATTGGTGGCGGCTTTCTCTATCGTTTCACCCAGACCGGGAACAGCGGTGTAAAGCAGGCGGAACATAAGGACGAAAAGGCAGAAGGCCATAAGGAAGAAAAAGAAGGCGTCCATAAAGAAGAAGGCGAACATAAGGAAGAGAAAGAAGGCCATGAGGGGCACGACGAGTCAGGCAGTGTCAAAATGACTGCCGATGTGCAGAAACAGAATGGTGTGGTTGTCGCTGCGGCAAAAAAACAGCGCCTGGCTGGTGTGATCAATGTAACCGGTAAGGTGGAAGCCAATGCAGACAAGATTGCCCACGTATCACCCCGCATTTCCGGCAAGATCGTCGCAGTCAGGGCCTCTCTGGGGTACAGCGTCTCCGCCGGGCAGTCTTTGGCTACCCTGGACAGCGTAGAGCTTGGCGAAGCCCTGGGCCGCTACCACCAGTCTAAGACCAAGCTGGCCCTGGCCCAGTCCAACATGGATCGAATCAAGAGTCTGGTGGATAAGAAGATTGCAGCCCGCAAGGACATCCTTCAGGCTGAAACCGATTACAAGACCGCTCAAACGGAACTTCACACCGACGAAGAACGTCTGTCACTGTATGGTGTTGCAGCTGCTGATCTGAAAGGCGACAACCACAAAAAACCGCTCTTGCCGGTTCGCTCACCCATCAGCGGCACCATCACTGAAAAGCACGCCATTGTGGGTGAACTTTCCGATCCTTCTAAAAGCCTATACACCGTGGCGGACCTCTCCTCAGTCTGGGTGTTGGTGGATATAAGCGAGAAAGATCTGGCCAAGGTTCGTAAAGGGCAAGGGGCAATCGTTACCGTTGGCGCTTTCCCGGACAAGAAACTCAAGGGCCGCATAACCTATATCGCCGATTTGGTTGACGAGGCTACCCGCACGGTCAAGGCGCGGATCGAAGTTGCCAATCCGGGCCGGAATCTGAAGCCAGAGATGTTCGCCACGGTAGAGCTGGCACTGGCAGCTGATGCGCCGCCGGTGCTGGCGGTTCCCGAAGAGGCACTGCAGGATCTGGATGGCAAAAAGGTTGTCTTTGTTGCGGAAAATGAAACTGAGTTCGCGGCGCGGCCGGTTCAGTCAGGCAGAACGGCAGCCGGCATGGTTGAGATCATTTCCGGCCTGAAAGAAGGCGAGAACTACGCGATCAAGGGCTCGTTCATCCTCAAGTCGGAAGTGAAGAAGGGCGAAATGACCGACGAGCATGGCCATGGCAAGTAACAGAGATCTTCTTACATACTAGTACTAACGGGAGCGAGACACGATGCTAGAAAAATTGATTGCCTATACGTTGCGGCAGAAAGGGATGGTCATATTCCTTGCGCTGCTGATAATCGTCTTCGGCACATATTCATATCTGAAGCTGCCGATTGATGCCTTTCCGGATGTAACGAACATTCAGGTTGAAGTGGTAAGTCATGCCGATGGCCTTTCGGCAATAGAAATTGAGCGCAACGTAACCTATCCGATTGAAATGTCCATGCGCGGCTTGCCGGACATCGAGCAGATGCGCTCGGTAACCAAGTTTGGCCTGTCGATCGTCACGATTGTCTTCAAGGACAATGTGGACATCTATTTTGCCCGCCAGTTGGTCTTTGAACGTCTGGCCGAGGCTCGGGAAAAGGTGCCCAAGGGGGTAGAGGTGGCCATGGGGCCGATCGGTACCGCCATGGGGGAAATCTACCAATATACCCTCGAAGGAAAGATGCCGACTGACCCGCAGGGGAAGATTGCCTACCTGACCAACCTGCGCACCATTCAGGAATGGATTATCACGCCTCAGCTGAAGAGTGTCGCCGGAGTCAACGAGATCAACTCCTTCGGCGGGTATTTCAAGCAGTACCAGGTGCTTGTCTCGCCGGAGAAACTGGTGAAATACGCCGTAACCGTGGATGACGTCTATACCGCCATCGGCAGCAATAATGAGAACGTCGGCGGTAACCTCCTCGAACGGGGCACTGATCAATACATTGTTCGCGGGGTTGGCCTGATCAAAGATGTCAGCGATATAGAAAATATCGTCCTGAAATCCGCAGGCGGCACGCCGACCTATATCCGCGACGTGGCCCAGGTAAAGGTCGGCGAGGCGGTCCGGATGGGCGCCGCCATGAAGGATGGTAAAGATGAGGCGGTGGGTGGCATCGTCATGATGCTACGCGGCGAAAACAGCCGTGACGTTGTGCGACGGGTGGCGGCAAAAGTCAAGGAAATGAATGAAAACAACGTGCTCCCCGAAGGGATCAAGCTCGTTTCCTATTACGACCGCAGCGACATTGTCAAAGCGAGTGTTTCAACAGTCAACAAGGCGCTGATCGAGGGCTCTATCCTCGTCCTGATCGTACTATACCTGCTGCTGAACAGCATCCGGGGCAGTATCGTGGTGCTGATTGCCCTGCCACTGTCGCTCCTGGCCACCTTCATCGTCATGAAACTTTCGGGGCTCACCGCCAACCTGATGTCCCTTGGTGGCCTGGCGATTTCCATCGGTATGATCATCGACACGACCATTATCCAGGTGGAAAACGTCCAACGCCATCTGAGTGAAGAGGGGGGGGAGCATCCCAAGCTATTGACTGTGCTGAAAGCGGTCATGGAGGTCAGAAAGCCGAGTATCTTCGGCGAGCTGATCATTGCCCTCACCTTTATCCCGATCCTGTCCCTGGAAGGAATCGAAGGGAAAATGTTCGGTCCGCTGGCGATCACCGTTGCCATTGCCCTGCTGTCATCGCTGTTTCTCTCTGTATTTGTTATTCCGGTACTTTGTATCATGTTCCTGAAACCGCACCCGGAAAAAGAGAGTTTCATCATGAAGCACGCCACCAGGCTGTATCTGCCGCTGCTCAATTACGCCATGAACACGAAGCGCGTGGTCTTGAGTGTTGCCGCAATTCTTCTGGTTGTTTCACTCTTCCTGGTAACCCGGCTGGGGACGGAATTTATCCCGGTCATGGATGAAGGGTCGTTTGATATGGACGTTTCCCTGCTCCCCGGTGTTTCCCTGGCCAAGGCGATGGAAGTAAACCAGCTGGCCGCGGCAAAGCTGAAGCAGTTTCAAGAATTGGATACTATTGTAGGACGGACCGGGCAGACCGGCGTTGCCATGGACACCAGGGGCTCGGATAAAACCGGTTATGTCGGTGTTTTCAAGCCAAAAAGCGAATGGAAGCGAGACATCACCAAGGAAGAAGTTACCAACGAGATGCGCAAGGCTCTGGAGTCGGTTGCGGGTATTCAAGTCGGATTCAGCCAGCCGATCCAGTGCCGCATCGATGAACTGGTGGCCGGCACCCGGGCCCAGCTGATTCTCAAGCTGTTTGGTGAAGATATCACTGTGCTCAGTGAAAAATCGGCTGAAATTGCGCGAGTTCTCTCCACTGTTCGCGGGGGCACCGATCTGGCTGCGGAAAAGGTTACCGGACAGCCTTACCTGACTGTCAACATCGACCGGGCGAAGATTGCGCGCTATGGCCTGAATATCAGTGATGTGCAGAAGGTCATTGAAATCGCCGTCGCTGGAAAATCGGCTTCCAAGTTTTATGAGGAGAACCGTAGTTTTGACATTACGGTGCGCCTGCCAGAAGAAAAACGGAATTCCCTGGAAGCCATCAAAAATCTGATGATCACCACCAAAACCGGGATCAATGTTCCGCTCGAACAACTGGCCGAGGTGAAAATGATCGAAGGGCCGGCGCAGATCAGCCGCCAGGACGGAAACAGAAGAATCGGCATCGAGATGAATATTACCGGCCGGGATATCGGCGGCTTTGTAGCCGAGGCGAAACAGAAGATCAAGGAACAGGTCAAGCTGCCGCCGGGATATTACCTCACCTGGGGCGGGCAGTTCGAGAACCAGCAGCGGGCCATGAAAAAACTGATGATCATCGGACCGGTGGCTATCGGTTTGATCCTTCTTCTCTTGTACGTAACCTTCAGATCCATCCGCCTGGCGCTGCTGGTCATCTCGAACCTGCCGTTCGCGCTGATCGGCGGAGTATTTGCTCTCTTCATCTCCGGGCAGTATCTGTCAGTGCCTGCGTCGGTGGGGTTTGTCGTCCTGTTTGGGGTGGCGGTTCTAAATGGACTGGTTCTGGTATCGCGCATCTCGCAATTGCGTGATGAAGGATTTGAACTGCCGGAGGCTATCAGGAAAGGTGCTCTCGACAGGTTACGTCCGGTATTGATGACAGCATCCATATCAATATTCAGCTTGATCCCGATGCTGATTGCCGGCGGAGCCGGGTCTGAAATACAGAAACCACTGGCGACCGTTGTTGTTGGCGGACTGGTGACTTCAACACTGCTGACCTTGCTGATTATTCCATCAGTGTACAGTTGGTTTGAGAAGAGAAAAGTCGAGGAAGAGATGTAATTCCCGTTGCATTCAAGTTGACAGTTTCAGACCTCCGGGGTTTTCAAAACCTCGGAGGTCTCGCCTAAAACAACTATTACCCACGGAGGAAGTTATGAAAGAGATAAAAGCAATCATACGGCCGTCCAAATTACTGGAAGTAACCGAGGAACTTCATGCGATTGAGGGATTGCCGGGAGTGACGATATCAGAAATCAAAGGATTCGGCAAAGGCAGGGCCAGGAACGCGAAAGATAAAGTTGTCTATGAAATGGTGGAGTTCATGCCACGCATTCAGCTGGAAGTTGTTGTCGATGACCAGATGGTTGATGAAGTCGTCAACGTGATTCAGAAATATGCCCATACCGGCAATACCGGTGACGGGAAGATATTTGTGTCTACGGTAGATGATGTCGTGAAGATACGGACAAATGAAAGAGGCCCAAGTGCCGTCTAACCGAAGGAGATTGCTCAATGAAGCAAGTAATCGCCTATATCAAGCCCTCTGCCCTTGAACTGGTCACGGAAGGTCTCAGAAATGTTGAGGGACTGACTGGGATGAGTGCGATGGAAAACAACGGTTTTGGTCGCGGTAAAGGTGTAAACCGCAAAAGAGTAGACAGCCAGATCAACCGTTTCAGTAGAAATGTTCGCATTGAGATCGTGGTTACCGACGCTATTGTCTGGAATGTGGTGGACACCATCCGCCAGCAGGCATGGACTGGCGAGAAGGGCGAAGGGAAAATATATGTACTGGATGTCGTTGAGGCGGTGCGAGTTCGGACCAACGAACGCGGCGAGGTGGCAGTTTGACCCGAAAGGAGCTAATGATGAAGAAGTCAAGCCTGGTATTAATACTGTCAGTCATGGTGTTGAGCGGTTGCGCGGAAAGTTCCGCGCTGATTAAGGCAAACAACACCAGCATTCGCACAGATATTTTTGAGGAGTTGACGAATGGGGCGGCGACGCCACAAGGATTTACAGATTTGCGGGTAACCGCCACGTTAAAGACACATAAGCCGGGCATCTATTCCGCTAAGGATATTCACGGGACGTCGGATTACAAGTTGCTGTTAAATATCGACGGTCAGGCGGTGTTATTGCGCGGAAATTTGCAAAATGAGAACAGTGAATCAAGGGGACTGGTGGACCCGGAAGCCGGTGACGGAATCAGGTATCGATTCAGCAAGAATTTTCGCCTGAAGTCCGGTACCCACAGAGTTGTAGTGGCGCTTCCCGATGACGAGATTGCTATTGAACGGGAAATAACTCTTGTCGAAGGGAATGCGAACAGTTTGGCCCTAGAGCCCATATACAGCACAAAAACAGGAAAGAGGCGACTCGAAATGCGTAGTACTCCCAGTTTTATGGAAGGCATCAGAACGATCAGATTGATGTTGAATGGACAGGAAATATAGAGAGGCATAATGAATTCCTCGATAACTGAAAAACGTGCCATTAAGCGAAAACGGATTACCAGAGCAGAGAGTGCTGCAGTGTTCTCACGTGTGAAAAAACCACATGAATATTTATCCGAGATACATGATTTTTATTCGAAGATAATATTGGCTCAAGTGTCAAACAATCCTAAGCTTGGGGCAAAAAAGCTCTCTGAATCGCTTGTGCTTGAAGGCATCTCTTTTAGTCCAAACTTTATTTATAAGTTTCTTGTTAAGCATAATTTAAACCGTAGTTCACTTAGAAAGTCTTGGAAAGACTGCTTGGAAAACCAAAAGGAGAAAAGCCATGAGTAAAGTCATAGTGTCTGTTTGTGCAGTAGCTATCGCATTTGTAGCCCTTCCTGTTTTCGCCTCCGTCCAAATTGAAGGAAAAAACGACTGCCTGGTTTATGGAAAGAACTGCCCGAATGCGGTGGATAGTCTGCCGGAACGAATCGTAAAGTTGAAAACCGAAATTGCTAAAGGGGAAAAGGTTTACACGGCTGAAGAGTTGAAACTGCTCGAACGCAGATTGAAAGAGGACAATGAAACCATGAGGGTGTTGAATAAGCCTGGTGGTCGTAGATAACCAAAACATCGCGGTTATTTTTTTGATGTCCTGAGCATGACTTAAAAAGGCTCAACAGGTAATGGCTGTAAATAAGGAGCCATCATGATGCAACATAATACAAAGATTGCGCTGTCCACATTTAGAAGAAATGTGACCTTCATCGCACTTATCTCATATTTATTTATCTTCGTCGTCAGTTTGTATGCAGAAGGGGATAGTACCAAATCAGGTCAAGCAGACAGGATCTTCAATAGGGCGTTCTTGGAGTCGATAAAGAACGTGCTGCTGTATGAACAGATTGCAAGAATGGTTGGAGTCCCAGGGGCAAAAGTTGGAGTAGGCTCAATAAAAATACCTGGTGAAAAATATCACTGGAACGGCCGGGACAAATCCTCTTTCAACATACGAGTGAGCTCCGGAAAGATTATCGATGCAAATGTCGTAACGCCAGACGGCCGCATCCTGTCTCTTGAAGGAAATGGTGAAATAACTGATTACGGGAAATAATTCAAAATTATCCTGAGGAGGTGCCTATGAGCCGCTGTGGAATATCTATAGTAGTGATCGTGATGTGTATCGTGACTATGAATGAGTACTCTTTTGCTCTTGAAGAAAAAACAATAAATGGGTCGATTGTTCACGACAGTAGCAACTTAAAGCTTGTCAACAATTTTGTCGAGGATGTTGTTTCCCTTCTGCCACCGGAAATGATCCAAATGCTGGAACCTCATCTTGATAAATTGTTGCAGGAAGCAGACTTTAAGATCAGAGATGATTATTGGAAGCGGAAAGTAATCAGTCAAAATGTATTCAAAGAGCGACTTGAATCGATTTCTATCAAGGATGATGCTGAACTCGCCAGTCAACTGGGCAGCAGTGTGAAACATATTTTTGAAATTGCCTTGCACCCCAATGGCAATGATGTAATGGGCGAAGGGTTGAAGAAAAATTTGAAAGAAGTGCCAAATAAATGGAAAAACGAAAAGTATGTGGTTAATTATCTCGGTTACAAAGGGCAATCCATAGATGCCATCCTTGCCACTCTTTATGAGATGAAAAAGTATAATAAAAACAGTCTGTACCCGAATTTGGTTACGACTACAGCTGATTTGTGGAGTGCCATATGGCAAAAAGGCGGCGGAAACACACAATTGGTCACAAAAACATTTGTGAGGAAGCCTCCCTATTTCGATATCAAAAAGAATGCTGGGCCGAGTACCCCACCACCAAGAAGATGAGGACTTGTAGAGATGGAACAATCAAATATATGGAAATATATTAGGGGCATATCAATCGCCTGTTTCTGTCTCTTGATTGCCGTGCAGTCATCTGCGCACGGACTGCCGCATAGCGAAGCGCAGGATGTTCAACAAATTACACGCGAGACAGCTGTGCAAGGCCCATGCAGCAATTGTCCCTGTGAAGATGAACATGGAGAGCGGGGGGGTGAATCGGCTTGTTCATGCTGTTCCAGTTTCGCGTCATTACCGAGAAATAGCTTTTTACAATCTTCCTCAATCGCAACTATTTTATCACCTGCTGAGCCACAGTTGTTGATGCCGCAGGTTTATTTTTCCATCTTTGTTCCACCCCAAAACTGCTCTTGGACGTAAACAACACTATGCTGAAACATTATTAAAGTGTTCAATCCGGCTATTATGCACTTCTGACGGAATTTACAACCAAGGAGCGTTATCGTGACAACAGATGAAAAAACAAAATCCCAATCCCTCTGGGACTTCTTTTGCTCGCTTAAACTGACCATGTTTCTCTTTATCACATTGGCGGTCATCTCAATCATTGGGACAGTCATTCCACAGGGATCGCCGCCTCCGGAATATTTGCAGACCATCAGCCCGGCCAAGCTGAAGTTCTACCAGTCTCTCGGCTTTTTCAACATGTACCACTCTTGGTGGTTCATACTGCTACTCTCCCTACTGTCCATAAATCTTATTGCCTGCTCCATCAAGCGTCTTCCCCATATCTGGAAGACGATCACCCAGCCGGTAATGGTCATGGACGACAGCCTTGAGAAAACTCTGTCAAACCGCACGACCATTATGACACTCGGAGATGCGGCCACACTCAAGGATCGGGTTGCCAATGTTCTGAAGGCGGAATTCGCTGATCCGGTAATCACTGAAAACGACGGCGCTTTCCATTTGTTCGCCCAGAAATCACCCTGGTCCAGGCTGGCCGTGTATGCCGTCCACTTGAGCGTGCTTGTCATTTTCATCGGCGCAATCATCGGTTCGCTTTTCGGCTACAAAGGGTTCGTAAATATTATTGAGGGGCAAACTATATCGAATGTCATGTCCCGTTCTGACAAGGAGATCGACCTCGGCTTTGCCCTGCGCTGCGAGCAGTTCAGTGTTGCCCATTATTCCACCGGCGCACCCAAAGAATTCAAGAGCATCATTACTGTGCTGGAGAACGGCAGGCCGGTGCCGAACTATACCAACGTCCGCGTCATCGTGAACGATCCCCTGACCTACAAGGGAATTACATTCTACCAATCCAGTTACGGTAATGCCGGTGAATACTTCTTTACCGCAAGCGACCTGAGCGGCAAGGATGGCGTTACGTTCCAGGTTGACCGCAACTCATCGGTCACGCTCCCTGACGGAAGCAGCATGCACATCATCGAAGAAACCGATGATGTCTCCAAATTTGTGCCCAATCTTACTGGACCAGCCGTTCAAGTTGAAATTCATGACCCACGGGGAGGAAGCGAGAAGGTAATCGTGTATGCCAATCACCCTGAACTGAATATTCAGCATGCCAAAGAGCATAATGGTGGACTGGTGCTGCAATATAAGGGGGCCAATAAAAAAATGTACACTGGCCTTCAAGTGGCAAAAGACCCTGGTGTGTGGATCGTTTGGGTAGGCTGCATTCTGATGATGGTGGGAATCTATGCCGCCTTTTTCATGTCCCACCGTCGCATCTGGGTACGGGTAAATAATGGAACCGTGACAATCGGCGGCAATGCCAGCAAAAATCAGGGAGGTTTTCAGCTTTTCATGGAGCAGCTGTTGACAAAGATCAAGAAGCAACTTCCCATGGAGGATAACAAATGACCAGTTCACTCCTGTTCAATATAACCACATTACTCTATCTCGCTTCCATGCTGGCATTCTTTGCCTTCATCGCTAACCGTGCCAAAGCGTTCGGCACGGCAGGTAGCGTCATTGCCTTTGGCGGTCTGCTTCTGCAAACAATCGCCATCGGCCTGCGCTGGAAGGAGTCTTACATTCTTGGCGCCGGCCATGCCCCGCTCGCAAACCTCTATGAGTCGGTCGTTTTCTTTTCCTGGACGATCGTCCTCATCTACGGCCTGCTTGACCTGAAGTACAGGTACCGTGTCATTGGCGCGTTTGTCATGCCCTTTGCCCTGCTAGGCATGGCCTGGGCACAACTGGGGCTGAACAGCGGTATCGAACCGCTAGTGCCGGCCTTGCAGAGTAACTGGCTCATCTATCATGTCATCACCTGTTTCCTGGGCTATGCCGCCTTTGCCGTCGCCTGCGGCATTTCCATCATGTACCTGATCAGGGAGCGGCATGAGCGGTCCACACCTGCCAACGACCAGAGCATTGTCGCCATATTTCCAACAAGCAGGGTCCTTGACGACCTGAACTACAAGTCGATCATGATCGGCTTTCCGCTCCTGACCCTGGGAATAATCACCGGCGCCGTCTGGGCAAATTATGCTTGGGGAACTTACTGGAGCTGGGACCCGAAGGAAACCTGGTCGCTTATTGTCTGGTTCATCTATGCTGCATTTCTCCATGCCCGCATTACCCGCGGCTGGGCCGGACGGCGCGCGGCCTGGCTTTCGATTATCGGCTTTGCCGCTACCATCTTCTGCTATCTCGGGGTGAATCTGCTTTTGTCGGGACTTCATAGTTACGGCGGGTAAAACCGACTCATAGTCAAAACGGAAACGAGCCTTATTTAGATTGTTATTTGTCCTGAGCAGGACATAAAAAGGCTCACGCGGATTTATCCGGATGAAAAGGACTATAGATGACCCCACACCATACAAATCTTGAACTGAACATTCGCGGTATGGATTGCTCCGGCTGCGCCAGACATCTGGAAAGTGTAGCAAAGAGCATTGTCGGAGTGACGAAGATAACGACACTGCTCAGCGACCGAAAGGTTGTGGTGCTCTATGATCCGGCCAAGACCACAGCAACTGCGATCCGTGAGAGCATCGAAGCAGCGGGCTACGCCACTGGCGCCGACGATGATGAAAAGACCGTCGAAGCAGAGAGTGCCAAACAACCGTTACAACCAGTTGCTCAGACTGGTCGTCAGGATCAACTGCACATCGAAAACATGGACTGCCCGACCGAAGAGGCGCTGATACGCAGCAAGCTTAAAGGGTTTCCTGGCGTGACGGGCCTTGAATTCAACCTACTGCAGAGAAACCTTCTAATTTACCATACGCTGCCATCGCTGGATTCTGTTGTAATTGCCCTGAACTCCATCGGCATGCAGGTCGGGGTTCTGGAGCAACCGGACGAATTACCTAAGGATGAAAAGACCAATTGGTGGCCACTGATCGTATCTGGAGTTGCTGCACTCGGCGCCGAAATTATCGAGATGCTGACTGTCGGACATCATTGGCTGACGCTTGTGCTTGCGCTTGCCTCTATTCTGACCGGCGGATTGGAGACCTACAAAAAGGGGTGGATTGCGCTGCGCAACCGCAACCTGAACATTAATGCGCTCATGTCCATCGCCGTGACCGGCGCATTGTTCATCCGCCAGTGGCCGGAGGCGGCCATGGTAATGTTCCTGTTCGCTCTGGCCGAAGTGATTGAAGCCAAGTCCCTCGACCGCGCCCGCAACGCTATTCGTGGCCTGATGGCCATGACTCCTGATAGCGCCACGGTGCAACTCCCCGATGGAACATGGGGTGAGGTTCCTGCCGGGGAGGTTGCGCTGGAGAGCATCGTCCGCGTCCGACCGGGTGAGAGAATCGCTCTGGATGGTATCGTGGTCGAAGGTAATTCGACGGTTGATCAAGCCCCCATTACCGGTGAAAGTCTGCCGGTGGATAAGAGTCCAGGCGAACCAGTTTTTGCCGGTACGATCAATCAGGCAGGATCGTTTCAGTTTCGGGTCACGGCCGTTGCCACTAACTCGACGCTTACCCGCATCATTCACGCGGTCGAGGCGGCACAGGGGAGCCGCGCACCGACCCAGCGTTTCGTTGACCAGTTTGCCAGGGTGTATACTCCGGCGGTATTCGCCGTGGCGCTGGCTGTAGCGGTCATCCCGCCACTGGCCTTCGGCGGCGTGTGGCTGGAGTGGGTGTATAAATCGCTGGTGTTGCTGGTCATAGCCTGTCCCTGCGCGCTGGTTATTTCAACACCGGTCACCATTGTCAGCGGCCTTGCCGCCGCCGCACGGCGCGGCATCCTGATCAAGGGCGGAGTCTACCTAGAGGAAGGGCGCAAGCTTGCCTGGCTGGCACTGGACAAGACCGGAACCATTACCCACGGTAAACCGACGCAGACCGACTTCGAGCCATTGGATGGAATTGATCCACAAGAAGTACGTTGTCTTGCCGCAAGCCTGGCCAGCCGCTCCGACCATCCGGTTTCACACGCCATTGCTGTGTCTGCCGAATCAGACGGCATTACGTTACGAGAAGTTGCTGACTTTTCCGCTCTGCCTGGCCGTGGTGTCACCGGTCGTATCGGAGACCGCGTATATTACCTCGGAAACTCCCGGCTCATTGCAGAAAACGGCTTTGCCGAGCCTAACATTTCCTCCCGGATTATGACCCTTGAACGCCAAGGGAAGAGTGTGGTCCTGCTGACGGATGATGCCCGGCCGCTGGTTTTGTTCGGCGTTGCAGACACGATCAAGGAATCAAGCCGCGAGGCCATCGCCGACCTGCACCGGCTCGGTGTACGCACAATGATGCTCACCGGTGATAACCAACATACCGCCGAGGCGATTGCCCGGTCGGTCGGCATTGACGAGGTTAGGGCCGGACTGTTACCGGAGGATAAGCTAAGCGTCATTGAAACGTTCCAGGGCAACGGCGGTACCGTCGGTATGGTGGGCGACGGCATAAATGACGCTCCGGCCCTGGCGCGCGCCGACGTAGGCTTCGCCATGGGGGCTGCCGGCACGGATACCGCCATCGAGACCGCCGATGTTGCCCTGATGGACGACGATCTGCGCAAGGTGGCGGTCTTTGTACAACTCTCACGTACCACTTCGGCGATACTAAAACAGAACATCGCCTTGGCTCTGGGAATAAAAGTCGTTTTCCTCGTGCTCACGCTCATGGGCCATGCCACCATGTGGATGGCGGTTTTTGCCGACATGGGGGCTAGCATGATTGTGGTGGCCAACGGGCTGCGGATGTTGCGAAAATGAAACAAAGTATGAGGTAGGAGCGGACAACTTAGTTGTCCGTCTCAAGATCATTATTCTCTGACTTATTACTCCATAATCGAGAAATTTTATGCGAATTCCCTGGTTTCGAATAATATCAGCAATCCTCCTGCTTGCTGTTGCCACGATGTTTTGCGGCTTGGCATCCACATCTTTTGCGGATCAGACCGTAAAAGTCGAAACGACAGACAACAACCACTGCAATCCGAATGGAGGTCAGAGCTGTCCGCTCCCTTGCTCAACACCGGTCTGTCCCTTATGTATTTGCAGCATTGTCGATATAAGTCTACCGATTGAGATTCATACCAGCTTCCACATAATAGAGTTCAATTACCCGGATGTTTCTGAAGCAGTGCCAGATCCCTATATGAGCGAGATTTTCCACCCTCCGAAATCAGGTAACTCTGATTTCAAACATTCGTAGAGAGTGACGTCTCTACATAGCATGGTCTGTCTTTCAAAAACTAACGTATATTTTCAAGGAGATATAATCATGAAAAAGCAAATATTGGCATTTTTTGTCGTCGCGGTCGTTTTATCCCTCAGCGGTGCAGTCTATGCTGAAGATGGTCCGACAAGTGTTAAGGCCATGCATACAGAAACATTGAACAAGTTCCGGCAACAAACGGCAGATCTCAGGGAACAGCTTAAAGTTACGGACCTGGAACTCCGTGGCCTGTATGCCTATGATGGACTTGATACGTGGCGAGTTGCTGAACTGGAAGAGGATCTTAAGAGAATAAAAACGAAGATCAAGTCTGTGGCAGTGAGCATGAATCTTGAGCCTTGCAACTGTCTTTAGACGTTATTGAAAATATGAAAGGGGGCCGAATGGCCCCCTTTCACGCATGTTGAGAACGAATGGAATACAGGCAACCAAGTAACTATTTTAGAATTTAAGCAAAAAACATTCAAAAGGAGGACGCATCATGAAAACATTCGTTAATTTGATTCTGGTGGTAGTACTGGCTTCCATTACAGGCTGTGCAGGGAACAGGGATTTGATTGCTAAAACATCAATTGCTTCGCGACAGGATGTATTTCAGGAAGTTCAAACTACGCAGGCAGTGCCTGGCAGGGCGGTGCTCAAGGTTGGATTTTCTATCAAGAATTTCAAGGCCCGGTTCATCAATACCTACTATAAGCATACAGACCCTCCCTACACAGCAATTTTAAATATTGATGGACAGACTGCGGTGTTATCTGATGACCCCGTACTTGAAGACTTGCCAGGCGACTTCAAAAACAATCCGGAAGTGGGCACAGGATGGAGGTATAATTTCAAAAAGACGCTTCAGCTTCAGCCAGGCAAGCACCATGTTTTTATTGCTGTTCCCTTATCTGATGTGATCATTGAAAAAGATATAGACCTGAAGGAAGGCGACAACATACTCAATATATCACCGATCTATAATGCACCGGTAACTCGATACCCCAAATTCCCCCGATTCTCAAAGGATATACGAGGGCTATCAGTGAAACTAAACAACCAGGATATTTGATCGCCATAATCAAAATGATGGGGATGTTTTGATATTTTCCAAATGTATTATATACGCTTGACATCATCTGACACATTCCGTATAAATGAAAACGGTTATCAATTTCAACAAGGGGTGTGTAAATGAAGGTAAAAGCGCTATCATTCGTTTTATTTGTTGTATCTCTTCTTCCTACGTATGTTATGGCAGAGGAGGAAAAGAAAATTCAGGACAACTCATTTCTGCTGGAGGAAGCGTACAATCAAGAAGCTGGGGTAGTGCAACATATCCAGAGCTTTATGTATCTGCAAAAGTCAAAGGATTGGATTTATACCTTTACGCAGGAATGGCCGGTGCCTAAAGAAACTCATCAGTTTTCCTATACCATCCCATTGGTACATTTGACCGATCCCATAAATTCGAGTGGTATTGGAGATATTGCTCTGAATTACCGTTATCAGGCTGTTTTGAAGGATCATATAGCGGTTGCTCCAAGATTTTCCGTGATTCTGCCAACGGGAGATTACAAAAAGAGCCATGGTACCGATTCCGTTGGACTACAGACGAATATCGCTATGAGTATAGAATTATCAGAAAAGTTGGTTACCCACTGGAATCTTGGTGCTACCTATACACCACGCAGCAGGGAATCAGGCGGAGCAAGATCCGATACGACTGCGTTTAATTATGGTGCCAGCCTTATCTATCTTGCCACTGAGAATTTCAATTTGATGCTTGAAACTGCAGGAACATCGGGTGAATCGGTGCAATCGGATGGAAGTAAACAACAAGCAAGCACTTTCTTTATCAATCCAGGCGTTCGCTTTGCTATCAATCTTAAATCTGGGCTTCAAATCGTCCCAGGTTTCTCCATTCCCATAGGAGTCGGGCCTTCTAAAGGGGAATATGGTGGTCTGGCGTATCTGTCATTTGAGCATAAAATGTTTTGACGAAATATATAATGATAAGGGGTACAATAAGTTACCCCTTATCATTAAAAAGAGATATTACTTCATGTTACGCTGTTTTCTTGCTTCCCTTCTTTTCTTCAGCTGTGCTCTTCGTCAAGGGGTTCGTAAAACCCCGTGGCGGTGTGTAGTCCCAATCCATCAGCTCGCACATTTCTGCATTCAGAAGATTGATCTCTTCCCGGATCTGCTGACTTCTCTCTATGAACTCCTGTGCTTTTTCAAAGGTAATGTTGCTGTTACGCCCCATTGTCATGCGTAACCTATGAAGTACATTGTCATGGGTGTTGAGCATAGTGATGAAGTCGCTCTGATCCAGAGTTTTTCTGGAAATGACATCAATGTCATCACGAATTACCTTTTTAAGTTTCCGGTCCTGCCAGGACTCTTTTCCTGATGGTTTCTTTCCTGTTGATTCTTTCTTGTTCTCAGCCATAATTCCTCCCTTGTATGGTTAAATTCTTCCTGTTGCCCGCATGGCGATTCCTTTGCCAAAGCGGTCCGATAATTCCGAAAACACCGTGTCGTCGAACTTCTTCATATTCTGGACAATCATTTCAACTGCGTTGATCTCTGATGCCGCATTGGCGTAACTCTGTTGGGCAACGCTCAGGAGTTGCAGCGTTTTTTCCTCCAGTGTCTGAATGTGCTGCATCCCTTCACCGAGGAGCGCAAGTTGACAGGTCTCCGGCGAAGCTCCGGCCTTGTTACCCTTCTGCGTGGACATTATGTTGCGGGCCAGCTCCTGCATCTGGACCGCCCGTCCAAACAGGTCAAGCAGCATGTAGTAGCCGTAGGCCCGGGCAGTCAGTTCCGCCAGTTTGCCGATCACTTCACCCTCGGTGTTGGTAGCCGTGGCATTCTTGAGGATCAGGCCGACTGACAACGGCGTGCTTTTGAGAAACGCTTCTTCGTCGGAGGTGAGCGCCGTCTTCGATTTGATCTTGGTGGCGATGGACTGCATCTTGCCGGCAACATAGACCATCAGGTTCTTGTTGGCGTCGGTGATATCGGCACAGGCCCCGGCGGTATCACGTCCCTGGGCTGAGCCGCTGATAAAGGAATCGAAGCTGTTGTTCTTGTCGCAGGGGGGGATGTACTGGGCCTGGTAGGTCGTGCCGGTCGTCGCCGGGTTCTGGATAACCACATCGCCGATGAAGCCGCGCACCAGTTTGACGTACTCGCTGCTCATCCCTTTCTTGCCGGCCAGGTTCTCCAGGACCGACCCATCCCCGAAGACCTGCAGGACTTCGGTCGGGCAACCGGCAGTGGCGCTGGTGGCTGAGGTCTGGGTTGTGCCCGGAACGCCAGGTTTGTTGCCTGCATTGGTCTTTTGCTCGCTCTCGAACAGCTTGCTGACATCCTGATACAGATCCTTGGCGCCGCTCGACACCATGAAGTCGGTTTGGGCTGTTTTCATCTCTGCCTTCAGACTGTCGGACATGACTGACGAAAACGGACTGGCAGCAGTGGCCACAAGTGCCTTGGCTGCCTTGCAGTCGTTCAACTGCAGCGAGTTCAGCCGGTCGGTGATCGCTTCGAGAGTCTTGATAGTGTCGGCCACTTGGGGTGCCAGGGTCTTCAGGGCGATGTCAAAGGCTGCAGCCGGAGCTGCCGACAGGATGTTCTGGAGCTTCTGCACCAGATAATCCACGTTCAGGAACGAGAAGCCACCGAGAAACATGTCGATCCCGCCGCAACCGGACTTCAACTTGGGCAAAGAGGCAGTAAATAGGTGATCGTCGGTATTCGCCCATCTGGCAGAGAAACTGCCGCCAGTGTAGTAGCCACGCTTTGACCCTTCATAATAGCTGGGCGAAGTGGAACTTTTCTGCTGCACCCAATCATCGACCCAGCCTGACCAGGAGGGTAGGGGAGTCAATGCTATTGATACAATCAGGGATGTGGCGGTAATTCTGGTCATTATGGTTCGTTTCACACTGACACCTCTTTCCTCTGTTGCTGTAGGACCAGTAGACTCATGGCCGCTCCTTTTCCTGAAGACGGCGTTTCTTCACGTCGAAGCTGCCTCCCTTCTGGAATTCGTAGAGCGAATATTCCTCCGGGGAGATGTCACCCTTGAGGAGGCGCACGGCCCGGTATGCTTTGTCTTCGATCTCGTCGGCGGAGATAACGCCTGCCGAAACCGGTAGATAATCCTGATTCCCTTTCTGGATCAGAATCAGGGTCGGCGTGATCTCCACGCTAAATTTTGCAGCCAGTCCCGGGTTTTCACTGATGTTGACCTTCTTCACGGTCCAGCCGGTCTCGTTGGTGAACCAGTCCAGTATGCGGGACTGCTCATCGCAGTAGCTGCAGTCGGGTCGCTGGAAATAGATCAGGGCAAAGTCATCCCGGTTGTCCCTCAGGATACGCTGCCGTTCCTCATTGATCTGGGAGATCCGGGCCAGGTTGCCGGGAGTCGTGATCGGATAATCCTTCTTGGTGGTCAGCTCCGGGTACTTCTGCCAGACGAACTGGGCCACATTGGAGAAGGCCAGCGCCTTCTTGCGGGCGATCTCCTGGACCTCGAAGTACCCCTTCACATTTTCTTCGCTCGGCTTCTGGACAGCTTTCTTTTTCAATTCCTCGGCGAACTCCTGGAACTGATCGGGATGCATCTCCCAGATCTGCTCATAGGTGTAGTCTTTGAGTGACGGCACTTTCTTGGCTGATTTCTTCTTCTCAGGTTTATCGGATTTCTTCTCCGGCTCCTTCTGGTACCACCACCAGCCTTTGGACGAGTCGCTGTAGTAACCGGCAGATGCGGTAACAGATATTGAAAGCATCACTACAACCATCAACGGCCAACGCATTGTTCTACCTCTTTATTCTTGGGCTTGATTTCTTTCACCATCCGCTTCAGTTGCGGGGTTTTCAGCTCCTCCAATGCTGAAGGCAGCACTCCGAACGCTTCTGCCGTAAAGGGAATCAGTAAATACGGAACCCGCTTTCCACCTCCGGTAATGATGGAAACCTGCGAGGTATAGTAGCCGTCTGCAACATGACCGGTTGCCAGGGCGTTTCTGGTTCTGGCCAGTTCCGATACAACTGTGTACATCAGGTTCCGTTTCTCTGATTCGAATCCCTCCGATGCATACACCACCGGATCATAGCTGCTGACTTCCTTGATGGTCTCCCAGAGAGCATCGGGATTGACATAGATCAGACCACTGGGAGTGGAAACAACAGACCACTGCTCACCCTTCGAAGTGGTTTCCACAACATTGATCCGATTTTTCAACGAGGTAATAATGGCGTCAGCGTTGAACCAGTCAGGAATATCGACGGTCGTTGGCATGAACTTCTCTTTGGCCGGGTTAAAGCCGAGAGGATTGTCCCGCTCTTCGACCGGAGGCTGGGTTTTACTTGAACCGGCATGTTCTGCTTCGACTTTGGCGGCAGCAGTATTTTCACCGCTTTCTTCCAGCTCACGCTTTTTGCGCTCCAGCATTTCGGTATACAGCGCTGCCAACTCGGTTTGTCGTGCCTCGTGGTCGCTTTGCTTGAGACCATCGCTAAGGATATTATCGCATTTCATCAGGTGGTGGCCGGTTACAGCGCGGTTGATATCGTCCCTGTTTGGAAGGGACATGAATTCCGGAATCCCTTTCAGGATGAGCCCGGCAATTATCGGGTGGTCCCCGCTGCTGTACATACTGTCGTGATAAGATGGGATTTTGCCGATGTCATGAGCCAGGGCGATGAGGATCATGTCTGCCAGTAAGGCTTCCTGATCAGCCTTTGCGATGAAGTTGCGGGCAACTGTCAGAGTGTGCCGGTAGAGCGGAACTGTTTCCAGAAGAGCATATGAGTCTTCTGCGTAAATACGTTCCGCTTCATCCTTGTTTTTCCTGACGACGGACGGACAGTCCCCTTCGTTATCGAGCATGGTGAGTATCCTGATGATCAGGGCTTTGCGCACCCCTTTAATTGATTGCCTGTGTTCAACCATCTCGCTGAAAAACTGCTCGATCTCCTCATGCTGGAATACCGGCCTTGGCACATTCGAACGTTTTTTTGACGCCTGTTCCCGCCAAAGGTGAGAGGCATCCTTTATTTTTACCTCTTTGTCCTTCCAGAGATGGCTCAAGTCAGCCAGACAGGTTAGCTCGGGCGTTTCTGATTCCGCTGGGTCCGGCACTTCAATGTGCACCCATTTTTTTGAGCCATAAAAGACAAAGCCGCATCCGACAGCTGCTGAGATGCCGAGCAGCAGCGTATTCACTGTGAATCGGCCTCTTCGGTCTGGAAGGGAGACAACATCGAGCTAATGACTGCCGGCGCTTCCGGGAAGATGATCTTCATTTTGGGATCGCGGGCGTCGAGGGTAGTCCCCTTGAATCGCCCGGCATATGACATCAGATAGAATTCGCGGGGCTGCAGGCTTAATACATCCTGGACACGGAGAATGTCTTGTTCCACCTCGCGCGTCGTGACCTGGTTTGACCCGAAGATTCCGGTCAGTACATTCTGCACTCCAAAGTGCTTGACTACATATTCGCTGGTCTCGGCGTCGGAACAACGCATGAATATCTTGGTATTGGTATTGTCGAGAATACTCTTGCCGAATTCCTCACCGATGACCGCATAGATCTGGTTCACCGACTGGGCAAAGGCGGTTACCATGACATCAGCTGAACCAGCCTTGGCGAACAGTTCTTCCACCCCTTGATAGAGCAGGCTCTGCGCCTCATCGATGAAGATGGAGAGTGGTGGGTTGACCTTCTGTCGATTTGAGAGATAAACCCGTCCGACAAACGACTGAATCATCGAGAGGAGAACCTTGCCGAGGGTGGCGGATGCTTCGCGGGTGATCATGGCACCGGTATGGACCACCAGGATCACCGGCTCGCCGGCTTCAAGTTTTTTGATAAAACGGTTTGAATCAGCCTGACCGATGATCTTGCCGATGTTCCCTGATGAAAGCTCCATCAGGGCGGTGCGCAGCGTCGAGGAAACCTTGGCATAATATTCCATGGGTGATTTAAGGATATCTTCGATCATGCCAGCAGTAAGGTCCGCTTCGGGTGTTCCAATGCTGCGGAGCGATTTCATGGTTGAGTCGAGGGATTCCCGCCGTATTCGCTGCCGGATTTCGTCTATATTCATGATCGGCAGGTTGCCATGGCTCCTGGCAAGGATAATGTAGGCTGATATGACGGCAGTGGTTATCTCTTTGGCGATGTTGCGATAGAACGGTTCCCGGCCGCCAAGGATGCCGGAAACGATATGGCCGACAAGTTCATCAGGCATGAAATAGAAAGCCATTGGATCGACGACCGCCGAATATTCGGGGAAGATGGGAGTGACGAGCATCAGTTCGTTCAGACGATTTTCTTCGCGGGCGACTTCATAGATCTTGGTGAAAATCTGCTGATCCCCCTTGGGGTCAAAATAGACCACCGAGTTACCCTTGCGGATATCCTGCTCAATCAGGTTCTCGCACAGGCGGGTTTTCCCGACTCCTGTCGTCCCAAAGACGAACGTATGCCGCTTCCTATCAGAATCGGGAATCTCTATAGGAACAATCCTGGTCCTATGATCCATGTTGACGCCGGTTCCCAGACTGGTCATTAATCCGCTTGGTTTAGCAATGCGCTTCTTGAATGGAAACATACAGGTGCTCTTCCAGCTCCTTTCCCACAGAGTTAATGACATCCTTGGGTATTCTTGCCGGAGTCACGATAGTGCTGTAAGCTCCCGGGACGCGTTTCAGGCATTTGATTCCCGATATACGTCCGCGCTCCTGCAACAGGAGGCGTGGTAATTCTTTCGACGTGCGACTGAGCAGAATCCTGACTCTGGAATATCTCTTGCTGACCATGACCGGAACAACACTTGAGATGTAGAACTCCTTCACGCTGCCGATGCAGTAACGATCCAACTCATGATGTGGTTGGAATCGGGTCGGGCAAAATCCGCAGAGGACCAGTCGCCGGTAATAGTCGGCAATCTCCAGAGAAACGATCAGTGAGCCATCTTCAGCTATCCGGGAAATCTCGCCAGGTGCGGAATATCCTCTCAACTCCTTCAATCTATCAGCCTCGTTCAGGGTTCTGCGTTTCTGCAGTTCTAATTTGATTTGATACAGCAGATGTCTCTGTAATTTTCCGTTGATTTCATCCAGCGATATTTTGATCGGTTCTCCATGACCAATCGGGTAGGCAGTAATCTCCAGTTGCGCATCAATCTTGACACACACATTTGACCGGAAGGCGCCAGTAAGAGTTCTGGCAATGGCAACCTCAACTGCATCCATTGCTTCATCAGTTGGCAATCCGCTTTCAGACAGAATTTCAGCGGGAAGCGACGATGCCAAAGGCTTCCTCCCACGGGGTTACTTTCGAGGTATCAGTGATTGCGGCAATCTGTTTAACTCTCTGATGTGGTTGTTCCTGTCTGACGATACGGGCGATTCTGGCGGCATAGCGGTCTCGCTTGGACGGAGTGCGGGAGTTGTAACAGCCAACCGCCGGCCAGGTGTAGCCGTAGTCTCGAATGCACTGGGATAGTACCCAGGCACCGACCATTACATTGGTGCAGGGATCGGCGAGGGTGCCCCATGGAATGCCAAGCTTGCGCAGCGTCGGCTCCCATGACGAATTGATCTGCATGAGGCCATAGTCGTAGCTGCCGTTTGTGTTGTAGTTGATTGCAATCGGGTTAAAGCTGCTTTCTCCCTTGGAGATCGCATAGAGGAGGTTTGGCGAGATTCCGTACCTGTTACCGGCTGCTTCATAGCAGAAGGCGTCTGCCGGTCTTGTTGGAACGGCAGACATTCCCAGCAACAGTATCAGTGTGGCGAGCCGCATGATTCCCCCTACGTATATAATCTATAGGGGGGGCAGGTTTGGGGAGAGGGTCTTAAAAAGAGGTATTGATGAGTCTGATTCTATCTGGCTGATAGCTGGAAGGAATTTGTTGAGAAAAACCGGGACGCCATTGGCCCGGATTAGTTCAAGAACCTATTTTGTCGGTTGTACAAGCAACGATGTGCCTTTGTGTATTTGCACGTGCATTGTTGGGCTCAAACCTCTTTTCCGCACTCAAAATGATGTGGCTTCCTTCTGGTATTATAGCATCACGAACTTTGCAGTCTTCCCGCCAACGACAGTTCAGCGTATTACATTTTTTATGCAAACCTGTAGCAAAACAAGGTCGGATGCCTTCCGACAACTGAATCATCCTGATTAATTTCAGTTTTGTAGTAGCCTGACCAGGTACTACACCCACATTCTCTGCAAATTTTCTTATTTCAAACAGAGTCATTTGTCAGCAGTGCTTTGCGCAATCATCAGCGTCCATGATGTACGAACAGATTTTCTGCGTACCATTGTGAGCTGCTATGGCCATCGGTTTAACAATAGTGAGTGAAAAAACAATTGCCATAAGAATGGTGAATTTGAAGAACAGCATCGGTCCGATAAACTTGAGTTTTTTGTCCATGGGAATTTCTCCTTTCAATGATTTAGTGGGAATGCCCGCTGCTGCCGCTGCCACTTCCTGATCTGTACTGAGATCGGTCATAGTCGGTGGTGTGGTTGAGGTGCTTTCCATCAAGGAAATCGATGACCGCACAACCGGAAAAAACAAGCAGAGTTGTGGAAAGTAGAATAAACAGAGCAAATTTCAATGTGATCCCTTTACGTTAAGTGAGATAAAAAATGGCGTAACCCAGCAAGGAGGGGTTTCTGGGGTACGCCCAATAACACCTGGTTGGATATAATGAAACGAGTTGGAGCGTGGAGGAAACGTTTACTGCAACGGATGCTACAGAAATAATGAAGTGTTCCCTGGTAGCTGAGTACCGTAGCCGCTTTTTCCCAGTCGAACAGTTCTCCACAAACCGGATCTCTTACGATTGTTTCCATGACAGTAATCTCCAAATATTGGCCGGGAGGCGCATTGCTCCCGGCTCTCAAGCATGTCACAGAGTCACTAACCCCGGCAGCAGGACGGAATGTCGTATTTTTGGGCTACAACTTTGATCTTGCCTTTTAGTTCTTTGATTTCCACTTCAAGTTCATCTACCTTTCGGATATCAATACTGTCGTGGCTGTACAGTTCGCGCAGTTCGATGTCCTTGGCTTTCAAAGCGCTAGTTAACCCTGCCGTCTCTTGGGAAAACTGCTGCACAACCTGCTTGTCAGTGCATTTGCCATCATTGCAGCACGAACCTGCAGCCGAAGCCGATATAGCACCAAATGAAAGCATCCCCATTGCCAATGCAATCCCGACGATCATGTTCTTTTTCATTTTTACTCTCCTTTGAGGTGAATTATCGTAAGGCGTATGCCCTCTTGTTATGCTTAAACATTTCAACTTGCGTGCCACATTATGGAAAACGTTATAACATGATGAATACACATAACAATGTGCATTAAATAGATATCGGGGTTGATTGTTTTGGTAATGAATATGCTACAGTGACCTTCTGAAATCGGAGGATTTTCTGCAATTGCTTATTGTGCCCAGGAGTTGTGCTACGAGAATCGAAGTTACTCTGGATTTAACAGGGGAGACGCTGGTGAGCAAACAAAACGGATCTCAAAATAAGGTCATCATCCTGGCGGCACTGGTTGGGTTAATCGCTCTACTGCACTACGTTACACCTACAGAACCTCATAATTACCATAAAATTCATATCGTGCTGCGCAAGCTCTACTTCCTGCCACCAGTTGTAGCCGCTGCCTGGTTTGGTTTACGGGGTGCAACTATTACGACGAGTGCCGTCAGTGTGCTTTTCTTGTTGCATGCGTTCCTGGATTGGCCGGGAAACTACATGGAGCAGGCAAACCAGCTGGGAGAATTGGCAGGATTCTGGGTGGTGGGCATTATCCCTGGTTGGCTGTTCGATCGTCAACGGTCACTTCTTATGGATCTTGCAAATGCCAACGAAGAGACCCTTCTTGGCTTGGTTTCGGCACTGGATCTCCGTGAGCATAACACCGGCCAGCATTCCCAGCGGGTGCGGGAGTATACCGAATTGATTGCCACAAGGCTTGGAGTCGATAAAAAGCTGAGACGGGAGATTGGTTTTGGTGCGCTTCTGCATGACGTGGGAAAGATAGCCGTACCGGACCAGATTTTACTCAAGCCTGGCAAGTTGACGGATCAGGAATGGGTCGAGATGCGCAAGCATCCCGAGGCAGGATTCCGAATTGTGAAGAGGATCGGTTTTTTAAAGGATGCTGCGGAAATTGTCTATACGCACCACGAAAAGTTTGATGGCTCTGGTTACCCGCGTGGCCTGAAAGGAGCGAGTATCCCGCTTGGGGCGCGAATGTTTATGGTGGCAGACGTCTATGATGCGCTGACGTCAGAACGACCCTACCATACACCAACGAGCTACGAGGAAGCGGCAGAAGAGATCAGGCGTATGAGCGGCAGCCATTTTGACCCGGTTGTCGTGGGCACATTCTTGTCTTTAGCTCCTGAACAGCTGAAAGAAATTGCCGGGCACTATCTGGATCAAAGCTAACGCTACGCAGGAGTCATTTTGCCGTGTAGATTATGCTGTATGTGAACGTGGCCGGGTCAAGCCAGTCGATGACCTTGCCGCCCACACGGGCGAATGGATACATCAGATAGTTGACCGGCCCGCCAGGCTGCGGAGGGTTCAGAATCAGGTCGCGTCCGACTGAGAGCTTTACCCGGTACGGGTCAATGCCGCCCCAGAAGTAGGCCCGATACTCGGCGGTCTTGGTATCACTCAACTTCAGGTTTTCCGTGAGCATCGCCTTGCGCACATCGGCGGCATCCACCGGTACCCAGCCGTAGCCCGGGAGGTAGAACTCCGCCCAGCAATGCTGCCAGGTCGTGACATCTTCGCGCTCCTTCTTGCCCATGCGGATCCCGAACACCTCCCGTGACGGCACTCCGGCAGCTCTGGCCAAGGCAACAAAGACCGAATGTATATCGGCACACTTCCCGCCTGGGTTCGTCAACAGCGTACAGACATCACCTGCACCACAGCCACGGGTTTTGGGATCGCGATAAGTATTCTCGCAGGTCCAATCATAAATTGCCTTGGCCTTCTCCAAAACCGTTTTCTTGCCGGCAGTTATCTTTGCAGCCATCTTCCCGACCTCTCCATCAACTGGACCTAGTTTCGAAGCCTGCAGATAAATGGCATAGTCGGCAGGATCCCAAGCGGCTTCCTTGGCCGGAAAATCACGCCGGATCACTTCGTTGCGCTTTGCCTGGAAGGAAAAGGTCAGCTTGCGGCCCGGTGCACCTTTTTCCCAGCGGGCATAGAGCATGGGAGTGCTGTAGGTGCTGTCGGTATAGACAGCTGAAGCTGTAAAATTACCAGAAACAGTTACATCGGTGATGTTCTGGTCATTGTCAGATACCGGATAGGGAATCCATAATTCTGCTGCATCTTCTGCGCCGTGAGAAGAGAGGTCAACTGTCATGGTGACCTTACCTGAATGGCTTTTAGCCAGGACAATGCTTGTGGATCCAATCATGAACAGTATGGAGCAAAAGATGATCCCAAAAAGTTTGTGATGATACATGAGGTTCTCCCGACCGGATAGTGTTTGATCAGTGCGGGAGCTTAGCGGACGGTCAGCTATTGGTCAAACGGGTAATACCGATACATGTCTGAATATGTATTGATTAGTTGAATGCCGAGCGCAGAACGGCTCTTCCTGCTGAAGGATATTCAACGGTTGTGAAGAATATTCCGCAGGCGTAATCTCTCTCGAAAAAGGATGCTCCTCATACATTCCACATGATTTCAGGCGGTTGTGCCGCATTTTTCGATACGGCACGTTCCTTGATAGTATTGAGACCAATGAACAAACTTAAAAGGGAGCCACGTATGAAAAACAGAATAATCAATGTGGTGATTTTTGTATCTGCAGTTACGCTTCTGTCGGTCCTTGCTTTCTACGTAAAGGTCGGAGCAACCGCCGATTCAGTCGCTGTTTTGAGAACAACCGGCATGACCTGTGGTAGTTGTTCAAGCAAGATCACCAAGGCACTTGAAACCTTGAAAGGTGTTGCAGTTACCGAGGTAGATGTTGAGGGCGGTTGGGTTGTCGTGGGTTATGACACAAAGACAGTCAAGCCGGAGGCCCTGGCCGAGAAGGTAAATGGAGCAGGCTTTAGTAGTAATTTGCATCGGGTACTGACACCGGAGCAGTTCAAACAGATAACCGGCAGAGATATTGGCAAGGAAGCATCGCCTTCGGGGGGCTGTGGTGGTTGTGGAACCAAAGGCGGATGTGGATCCAACAACAAGAGTTAAGCAAACCCTATAAACGGGATACGTGCGTTAACGAAATTATTTACCGCGAAATGTGCAGCAAAAATTCTAACATACTAAAGGAGATCTGAATGGCAACAAATCGCACAAAACAGATTGTATGGGCAGGTATCGTTACGGTGACGCTGCTGATCGGCGCAGTCAGTGTATTTGCCTTCTCGCTGGGCAAGTATGAAAAGGTGAAAGCAAGCAACGGAATTTTCACTGTACCGGTAGCAAAACTGGCTGACGGCAAGGCACACTTCTACAAATTTGAGGATGGCGGCAAGGAGATTACCTTCTTTGTGGTCAAATCGGCTGACGGCAGCGTAAAAACTGCCTTTGATGCGTGCGATGCCTGTTACAAATCCAAAAAGGGGTATGAGCAGCAGGGGGACAAGATGAACTGCAAGAACTGCAACCAGAAGTTCGCCATCAACCGCCTCGGTCCCAACGCCACCGGCGGCTGTAATCCTGGTTACATTCCTCATCAACTGAACGGCAGCACCATTTCTATTTCAGTGAATGACCTCAAGGGCGGAGCGAGATACTTCTGATGAAACTACACAACATATCCATTAACAACCTCAAGCGCCGCAAGGCCAAGATGGCCTTTCTGACCATCGGCCTGATGGTGGGAATCGCCACAATCGTCACCCTGGTGACTCTGACCCGCTCCATGTCCAGCGACATTGAGCGCAAGATGGACGAGTTCGGCGCAAACATCCTTGTCACCCCCCAGAGCAACGGCCTGGCCATGAACTACGGCGGCATCAGCCTGGGTGGAGTGAGCTTTGATCAGCGCGAAATCCGCGAAGAGGATCTGGCGAAGATCAAGACCATCACCAACCACAAGAATATCTCGGCTATCAGCCCCAAGGTGCTGGGTGGCATCAAAATAAACAGCCACGACGTGTTGCTGGTTGGTGTCAACTTTGAGAGCGAATTGAAGATGAAGCAGTGGTGGAAGGTTTTCGGCAACGAACCGAAGGTTGAGCACGACCTTTTGCTCGGTTCCGATGCATCCAAGGTACTCAATGTCTCACCCGGCGATAGCCTGACCATCAAGGGCGAAACCTTCACAGTGGCCGGAGTGCTGGACCAGACCGGCTCACAGGATGACGCACTTGTCTTTGCCAGCTTGGCCAAAGCCCAGAAGCTTTTGGGCAAGGAGGGCAAAATCAGTATGGCCGAGGTGGCGGCGCTCTGTTCCGGTTGCCCCATCGGCGACATGGTGACCCAGATTGCCGAGAAAATACCGGACGCCAAGGTGTCAGCAATTCAACAGGTGGTGGAGGGGCGTCTCAAGGCTCTGGACCAGTTCAAACGCTTTTCCTACGCCATGGCCGGAGTAGTGGTCTTCATCGGTTCCCTGATCGTCTTTGTCACCATGATGGGGAGTGTCAACGAACGGACCACAGAGATAGGTGTATTCCGGGCCATCGGTTTCAGAAAGAGCCACATCATGCGGATTATCCTACTGGAAGCAGCCCTGGTCAGCCTGCTGGCCGGATTTCTGGGTTATGCCGTCGGCATGGGGGGCGCCAAACTGGCCCTGCCGTTCATGGCCGAGAGCAAAAATGCCCACCTGATCTGGGACTCGACGGTCGCCTTTGGCTCAATCGGGCTGGCTTTGACGCTGGGCCTCTTAGCCAGCCTCTATCCAGCACTGCATGCCAGCAAGATGGACCCAACCGAAGCCCTGCGGGCACTTTAGTAAGTTAGAAGTTATTTTCTGCGCTTTTAGTACGATAGAAAATTTTGCTGAAAATTTCGTTAACGCACTTATCCTGTTTATCAGGGCTAATACGAGGACAACATGGCACTTATCGAAATAAAAAACGTAAAGAAACAGTATACCAGCGGTGATGATGTTGTCGAAGCGCTGAGTGGTGTGGACATAAGTATAGAGGCCGGTGAATTCATCACCATCATGGGGCAGTCCGGTTCGGGCAAGAGTACCCTGCTGTCCGTGCTGGGGGGCATGAACCATCCTACCTCCGGAGAGGTCGAGATGGCCGGCGTAAAGCTGTATCAACTTCCCGGTGAAAAACTTGCCGACTTCCGGGCACAGAACCTGGGTTTTGTCTTCCAGTCGTTCAATCTGATCTCCTATCTGACCGCCATCGAGAACGTCATGTTGCCACTGGCCATCGTCAAGATGAGTACGCCGGCAAAAAAGACTGCCGCACGGCAGGCCCTCGAACGGGTCGGACTCGGCGGAAAACTCGATCGTCTGCCTAATCAGCTCTCCGGCGGAGAACAGGAACGGGTCGCCATTGCCCGTGCCATCGTCAACAATCCTCACATTCTCCTGGCGGATGAACCGACCGGTAACCTGGATTCCAAGACGAGCGAAGAAGTCATGGCACTCTTCCGTGAACTGAACGATGCCGGCCAGACCGTCGTCATGGTAACCCACAATCCCGAGAACGGGGCCTACTCTGACAGGACAATCAACTTGAAAGACGGGATGGTGATGTGAAAAACATCCTGTTGGCAACAGTGATCCTGCTAAATCTATCGGCTGTGGCTCGGGCAGATATAGACCTACCGGTAGAAAACGGTGTCGTGACATCCGGTGTGGGATGGCGTGTCGATCCATTCGGCAGCGGCAAACTAGCCTTCCACCGTGGGATTGATATTGCTGTCCCGGTTGGCACTCCGGTACGGGCTATCCGTAAAGGGCAGGTAGTTTTCGCTGGTGATCGTCGCGGCTATGGCTCAACTGTCATCGTTGAACATGACAATGGAGACCGAACACTCTACGGGCATAACTCCCTAGTTCGGGTTCATTCCGGTGAGTCGGTGGAATCCGGTACAGTGGTAGCTTTTTCAGGGAACACTGGCAGATCGACCGGTCCTCATGTGCATTTTGAACGATTGCCGAGTGGTCGCCCCGTTATAGAACTGGTGGAAACAGAGGAAACAAATATACCGCAGCTTGTGAACAACGATGATCAGAGAGACATGCTTGAGCAAAGAATGGAAGAATCAGTGAACTCTATCCTAAGGACAATCAATCGCTTTAGCTCAGCCGGACAAGGCGGTTAAACAGCCATATCAGTACATTGAAACGTTTGTAATAAAAAAGGAGCCATCATGACTGATACCATCAAGACTTCTGTAGAAAATCTAATTGCCACGGTCAAGAAGAACCCGCAATTAGCAAATTCCGTTTTCCGTGCTTCAACCTATTCGGATACGCCTGGATTCTCAGTTCGCTCCGAAATTCGCGGATTCACTGTTTCCATAGATGAGCCACGTGAACTGGGAGGCAACGACACGGCCCCAAATCCAGTGGAATTGCTTCTGGCTGCCCTGGGAGGATGCCAGGAAATTGTTTATCGGGCCTTTGCCGCTGCTCTGGGGATCGAGATTGACAGTATTGAAGTCCACGCCAAAGGCTATCTTGACCTGCATGGATTTTTGGGGTTGGCAGACGTTCCGGCCGGCTTCACCAACATCAGTTTTACCACTCGGATCGTGTCATCGGCATCACCCGAAAGTATACGTCAACTTGCCGCACTGGTGGAGAAACACTGCCCAGTTCAGGATACTCTTGCCCGCCCTATACCGGTTAGCGGCAAAGTTGAACTTATGCAACCCGGTGATCCTGCCGGAGCTGTCGAGATCATTTCTTCAGTTGCATAACGACGTGCAATGGACTAAATGAAGATATTTGGAACGGTGAGGAAAGCATACAGTACATCATGGGAAAATCATCTATAG
Source organism: uncultured Geobacteraceae bacterium (assembly GCA_942493195.1). Classification (GTDB taxonomy): domain Bacteria; phylum Desulfobacterota; class Desulfuromonadia; order Geobacterales; family Pseudopelobacteraceae; genus CAIPTY01. Next base: position 1,482,263 of record OW818669.1, read on the forward strand.
TCCGGCCACTCATTTTAATATCCTCCGTCGTTGGCATCAGCCTGCTGCACTATCTGACGCCGCTTCATCTTCCCTATCTACACGATATCTTCCAACGACTCTACTATCTGCCGATAATTCTGGCCGCCCTCTGGTTTGGTTTACGTGGCGGATTGCTCTGCTCGCTTATTGTCAGTGTAGCCTATGCCCCCCATTTGCTTTTTCAGTGGGGTGGGCACCTGGCCATGGAAATGGAAAAATACCTGGAGATACTTTTGTATAATACAGTCGGTGGGGTGACAGGCATTCTGTCGCAGCGCGAGCGCGAGCGGACCGCAGAGCTTCAAAAAACTGCCCGTGTTTTGGAAGATTCCTACCAGAAACTGCAGCATCAATCAGAGCGTATTATTGGTATTGAAGAACAATTGCGTCGCGCAGAGAAGTTGTCCACTCTGGGAGAGATGGCGGCGGTGTTGGCTCACGAAATACGCAACCCCCTCGGTTCCATCCGTGGAACTGCCGAAATATTGAAAGACGACTACAAGCCTGGTGAACCCAAGCACGAGTTCATCGAAATCCAGATCAAAGAGACCGAGCGCCTGAACCGGGTTGTGGAGGATTTTCTCCGCATGGCGCGTCCGCAACCGTCCGACATGCGCCCCTGTCCAGTGCAGGAAGAACTTGAAACTATAGTGACGCTGGTATCGAACGATGCCAGGAATCGGCATATCAAGCTCATACTGCAACCTTCCACTACTCCAGTAAATATTACGGCAGATGGAGAGAAGCTTCGTCAGGCCTTCCTGAACATTACCATTAATGCCTTGCAGGCCACACCACCCGACGGCAGTGTGATAATCTCCACTACGGTTTATCAGACGGCACTATGCGAGATCCGTTTCCGTGATACAGGGCCGGGAATTGAAGCAGAGATGATAGAACGAATATTCGAACCTTTTTTCACCACAAAGCCTGACGGCACCGGATTGGGACTGGCAATCTCCAGGAAAATCATTGAAAGCCACAGCGGCACGTTGCTGGTCGAAAGCGAGCCGGGGCACGGCACCACCGTCATTGTCAGATTGCCGATGCAGGATGCAGCTCACGGAGGAAAGCCTTGAAAGCAAAAATTCTCATTATTGATGACGATACCTCGCTGCGCCGGGTGCTTGAATATAACCTCCAGGAAGAAGGCTACGATGTTCAAGCCGCTGCCTCGGGGGAGGAGGGCTTATACCTGTTCGGGAAGACTCCCCCCGACCTGGTCATCACCGACATGAAAATGTCCGGCATGGATGGTCTGATGGTACTCAAATCCATCAAGGAGCGTTCGCCGGAGACTCTGGTGATTATCATAACCGCCTTCGGGACGGTAGATGTCGCTGTGGAAGCCATGAAAGCCGGGGCCTTTGACTACATCACCAAGCCCTTCAACCGGGAGGCACTCAAGCTGACGGTCAGTAAGGCGCTGCAGTTCAGCGGCATGACGCAAGAGAACCGGCGGCTGAAGAGTGAGCTGTCGGACAAGGCTGATTTTCGCACGATTATCGGTACCTCCAAAGAGATGGAGAAGGTCTTTGAGGTGATTCGCAAGGTGGCCGACACCGAGGCGGCAATTTTAATAACCGGAGAATCAGGTACCGGTAAAGAGCTGGTTGCCCGTTCAATTCATGCCAACAGTTCTCGCAGAGATGCCCCTTTTGTTGCCATTAACTGCGCCGCCATCCCCCGTGACCTGCTGGAGAGCGAATTGTTTGGCCACGTCAAAGGGTCCTTCACCGGTGCGGTGAAAGACAAGACCGGAAAGTTCCAGTCGGCGGAAGGGGGGACACTGTTCCTGGATGAGGTCGGTGAGCTTCCGCTGGAGCTTCAACCCAAGCTGCTCAGGGCGTTGCAGGAAAAAGAAGTGGAACCGGTAGGAGGTACGAAGGTCCAGAAATTGGATGTTCGCGTCCTGTCCGCTACCAATTTGAATATTGATAAAGCGATTGCCGATGGTACCTTCCGCGAGGATCTCTATTACCGTTTGTCAGTCATTCCGATCCATCTGCCGCCACTCCGTGAGAGACGTAAAGACATTCCGCTCCTGATCAGGTATTTCTGCTCCAAACACGACAGCGAGAAGATAACCTTTGACAAGGATGCCCTTGAGACTCTGGTCATGTATCCTTGGCCTGGAAATGTGCGGGAGCTGGAAAACACGGTCGAACGGCTGCTTATAATGCGGAACAGCGATGTAATCAGCCTCAGTGAACTGCCGGAGAAATTGAGGGTAAATAGGTCTTCCGGAAGTGCGATCGTAACACTGCCTGACGAAGGGTATTCTCTAGAGCAACTGGAGCGTGAGGTAGTCGTTGAGGCTTTGGAGCGCAACTCCTGGAACCAGACTGCTGCGGCCCGCTTTCTCAGGATTCCCCGTCATACGCTCATCTACCGGATTGAAAAATATAACATTTCGATGCCTTGTGATAAATGAACTATGCGGTATCATCTTTGGCACGTGACTTGTGTAGAATATTCTTTCTCAAGGAAGAATATTCTGCTGTTTTCGAATGAACTATGATTGTTAGTTAAACAATATCAGCATGATATAGATTGGCATAACCTGTGTAAGCATATCTGTCTCGACAACTCACAGTCAGGAGTTCACATGAAGAACGTTCTCGCATTCGCATTAATACTGCAATTTCTTTTGCCTGCTCTGGCATGGCCGGAAGAGCTGAAATTACCAACAGAAAACTTGTCACAACTTGTGACTACTGCGGTGACGAATAATCCGGAACTAAAGTCTTCCCAGGCCAGATGGCAGATGTTTGCCAGCAAGGCCAGGCAGGCCGGAGCCCTGGAAGACCCGATGTTCATGTTCAAGCTGCAGAACATGCTTGCCCGTGAACCATTTGTTTTCAATAAGGACCCCCAGTCCGCCAAGGTAATCGGTATCTCCCAGCAGCTCCCGTTTTGGGGCAAACGGGTTTTAAAGCAGGAAGTTGCTCAGTACGAAGCCGAATCCTATAAATGGGCCATTGAAGAGCGCAAGCTGGAACTTACTCGCATGGTCAAGGAAACCTACTACCAGATTTGGGCTGTAGATAAGGGATTGGAGATCGTTGACAAGAACCTGAGAATCCTGGCTGATTTTGTGACCATTGCCGAGTCGAAATATTCGGTCGGCCAGGGAGTACAACAGGATATCTACAAGGCCGGCCTGGAAAAATCAAAGATGCTCGACATGCAGATTACCCTCAAGCAGCAGCGCAAGAGCCTTGAAGCCAACCTCAACTATCTCCTCTATCGCCCTGGAACTACTCCAGTTGGCACCATTGCAGATTTCTCTCTGCCGCAACTGCCGCTTTCTACCGAACAGTTGAATGAAACCGCCTATGAGAAGCGTCCCCAGGTTAAAAGCCTCATCAGCCTGGCAAACAAGGGACAAGCTTCACATCGTCTGGCGCGGAAAGAATTCTATCCCGATTTCAACCTGTCTTTCGAGTATATGTTCAAGGAAGCCATAGCGACAGAAATGGTAACCGATCCCGGTTACAACATGTTTACACTGGGCGTGACCTTCAATCTACCGTTTCAGCAGGAAAAACGGCATGCGATGCTGGCCGAATCAACGTCCGAGACGAACATGGCAACGGAAGAGTTGAACGGATTGAAGAACAACATCGCGTACACCGTCAACGACACCCTGGCTCAACTGGACCGCCGTCGGAAACTGGTGGAACTCTACAAGGGAGGAATCATACCCCAGGCAGAGCAGTCCTTGGAATCGGCCGTCATCAGCTATCGAGTGAGTAAGGTGGATTTTCTGACACTCCTCGATGGCAGAATGTCTCTGTTTAACTACGAGCGGGAACTGTATGAGTCACAGGCTGAGTATATGATGAAGCTGGCCCAACTCGAAGCGGCTGTCGGAACCGACCTCATGTCATTGCCGGTGGAGCAGATACTATCACCTCCGCAGTCCGTACCGGGACAGACTCAAACTCCGGCGGCGACAACAGCGGTACCTGAACACTCACACCTTCATTAAATTATCGATAGCGAGGTACGACAATGGCCCTGAACAAGAAAATCGCAATCCCCTTGGTGATAATTATTCTGGCTGCAGCTGCAGGCGGCGGTTGGTTTCTCTGGCACAAGAAACAGCCAGTGAAAACCACTGAACAGAAGGCGGCCCAGGGCAAGCAGCTGTACACCTGCGCCATGCACCCCTTCATCATCAAGGACAAGCCGGGAACCTGCCCGATCTGCGCCATGGAACTGATCAAGAAGATCGAAGGTGCCGCAGACGGCGGTCCCCAGACCGCTGAACAGAAACAGCAGGCCGAGATGCTCGGTCATGTCTCCATGTCTGCCAACCAGCGCATTATGGCCAACGTTGCCACCGTGGCGGCGAAACAGGGTACCCTGAACAAGGAAATCAACGCCGTCGGCATCGTTCAGTTCGACCAATCACGCCAGGCCAAAGTCACCGCCTGGATCGCCGGGCGCATCGACAAGCTCAATGTCAACACCGTGGGAGCCTATGTCAGCAAGGACAGGCCGGTGGCCGAGGTCTATTCTCCCGATCTTGTGGCCACCCAACAGGAGTATCTGCTGGCGGTCAAGAGCCGCGACCAGTTGAAAAATTCCTCGATCCCCTCCATATCCCAGAATGGTGAAGGCTTGGTAGCGTCTGCCAAACAGCGTCTGATGCTGTACGGGGTCAAGGAAATCCAGATCTCTGAACTGGAAAAGGCCGGCAAACCCATCATCCGTCTGCCGATCTATACCCCCCTCTCCGGCATAGTCATCGAAAAAATGGTCCAACAGGGGCAGTACGTCAACACGGGAGAGGTGCTGTTCAATATTGCCGATCTTTCAAAGGTCTGGGTGGAAATCGATGTCTTCGAAAATGAAGTCCCCTATGTAAAGGTCGGGCAGAACGTGGAGATACGCTCTGCGGTAGAACATGGCGCGGCATTCAACGGCAGGATCAGCTTCGTCTATCCGTTTCATGACCCCAAGACCCATACCGTCAAGGCACGGGTGGAAATGCCCAACCCGGGCCACCGATTGAAACCGGACATGTTCGTAAATGCGATCATCAGGGTTCCGCTGGTCAAGGGTATCATTGTTCCGGTGACGGCGGTCATCGATACCGGCAAACGCCAGCTGGTCTGGGTAGAGATGTCTCCGGGCATGTTCGAACCGCGTGAGGTAAAAGCAGGCGAGCGTATTGACGACAAGGTCCAGATCCTGTCCGGCATCAATGCCGGCGACAAGGTTGCAGTTTCAGGCTCCTACCTGATCGATTCCGAATCGCAACTGAAAGGTGGCGGTCAGGACCACAGTCAGCATACCGGCGCCAAGCCTGATGCCAAGGGCCAAGCCCCGACAGCAGGCCAGCAGCAGCCCCAGGGTGGTGGTGCCCCGCCGCCTCAGCAGCAACCGGCAAAGAAGGGGACCTTGAAAATGGATGACATGAAGATGTAATGAAGGACCACCTAACGATCTCCTACAAGGATTGCTGCCATGATTGAAAAGATTATTGAATATTCTGCCAAGAACCGCATCATTATCCTGATGATGTTCGGGCTGATCATCGCCTGGGGCGTCTGGTCGGTCTACAAGACTCCGGTGGATGCCATCCCGGACCTGTCCGACAACCAGGTGATCGTCTTCACCGATTACCCCGGCCGCTCACCCCAGGTGGTGGAAGACCAGGTCACCTACCCCCTGGCGGTCAACCTGCAGGGCCTCCCTATGGTTCGAGCCGTACGGGCATCATCGGCCTTCGGCTTTTCCATGATCTACGTCATCTTCGAGGACAAGGCCGACATCTACTGGGCCCGGACGAGGGTCCTGGAGCGGCTGAACTACGCCGCCTCCCTGCTGCCTCCCGGCGTCGTCCCGACCCTGGGCCCTGACGGCACCGGCGTCGGGCACGTCTTCTGGTATACCATCGAAGGCAAGGGCTATGACCTGGAACAACTGCGCACCCTGCAGGACTGGTTCGTGCGTTACCAGCTCAACACCGTTCAGGGGGTGGCCGAGGTGGCCTCCATCGGCGGTCTGGTGCGCGAGTATCAGATCGACCTGGACCCGACCAAGCTGTTTGCCTACAAAATCAAGGTTGGCACGGTCATGGAGGCTGTCAAGGCATCCAACAAGGATGTGGGTGGCCGTCTGATCGAACAGGCCGACGCAGAATACCTGATCCGCGGCCGAGGTTACGTCAAATCCAAGACCGACCTGGAAAACATCGTGATCGGTGCCGACATGCGCGGTACACCAATCTACCTGAAGAACCTGGGCACCGTCCAGATGGGAGGCGCCATTCGCCGTGGTCTGCTGGAGATGAACGGCGAAGGTGAAGCGGTGGGCGGCATCGTCGTCATGCGTTACGGTGAAAATGCCCAGGATGTCATCGACCGGGTCAAGGTCAAGATTAAGGAACTGGAGAAAGGGCTGCCGCCCGGCGTGAAGATTATGGTCTCCTACGACCGTTCCGACCTGATCCAGCGTGCCATTGATACCCTGAAAACAAATCTGTTGGAGGAATCGATCGTCGTCTCACTGGTGATCCTGGTCTTCCTGCTGCACTTCCAGAGCGCCTTGGTCATCGTCCTGACTCTGCCGATCTCGGTTCTGATCGCCTTCATCACCATGAAGCTGATGGGAGTCAGTTCCAACATCATGTCTCTGGGGGGTATCGCCATTGCCATCGGTGTCCTGGTAGACGCCGGTGTCATCATGGTGGAGAACTGCTATCGCCACCTGTCCGAGATGCCGCCGGAAGAGCGGGCTGGAAGGCGATTGGAGACCATCATTACCTCGGCCAAACAGGTCGGCCGAGCCATCTTCTTCTCCCTGGCCATCATCGTGCTTTCCTTTGTGCCAGTATTCCTGCTGGAAGGACAGGAAGGCAAGCTGTTCCATCCCCTGGCCTTCACCAAAACCTTCTCCATGATGGGCTCGGCCCTGATCGCCATTACCCTGGTGCCGGTGCTGATGTATTACTTCATGCGCGGCAAGATGCCGCCGGAGAGTTCCAACCCGGTCTCGACCTTCTTTATCCGGCTGTATTCACCGGTCATCCGCTGGGTTCTGGTCTGGAAAAAGACCACCATCGCCCTGAACATCGTGGCTCTGCTGATCGCCGTGCCGCTGTTCATGAAGTTGGGCAGCGAGTTCATGCCGCCCCTGGACGAGGGATCGCTGCTCTACATGCCGGTGACCCTGCCCAACGTCTCGATCACCGAGGCCAAGCGCATCATCCAGGTCCAGGACACGATCATCAAAGGTGTTCCCGAAGTGGAGCATGTCCTGGGCAAGGTCGGCCGGGCCGAGACCTCCACCGACCCGGCGCCGGTCTCCATGTTCGAGAGCATCATCATCCTCAAGCCGAAGGATCAGTGGCGGCCGGGGATGAAGAAGGCCGACATCGTAGCCGAGCTGGACGCCAAACTGCAGCAGATCGGCGTGCGCAACGGCTGGACCCAGCCGATCATCAACCGCATCAATATGCTCTCCACCGGGGTGCGTACCGACCTGGGGGTCAAGATCTTCGGTAATGACCTGAATGTGCTCAAGGACCTGGCCATCCAGGCCGAGGCGATCCTCAAGCCGATTCAAGGTGCGGCCGACGTGGTGGCCGAGCGGGTCACCGGCGGCAACTACATCGACATAGACATCGACCGCGAGGCGGCCGCCCGTTATGGCGTGAATGTAGGCGATATCCAGGATGTGATCGAGACCGCCCTGGGCGGCGAGATGCTTTCCACCACCGTGGAAGGGAGGAACCGCTTCCCGATCCGCATCCGCTACCTGCGCGACTACCGCGACAACATCCCGGCCATCCGCCGTATCCTGGTGGCAGGTATGGAGGGCGCCCAGGTGCCGCTCTCGCTGGTGACCCGCCTGAAGATCTCCACCGGAGCCCCGGAGATCAACAGCGAGGGTGGCCTCCTGCGCTCGCTGGTTTTTCTCAACGTCCGCGATCGGGACATGGGCGGGTTTGTGACCGAGGCCAAGCAGGTGCTGGAAAAGAACCTCAAACTGCCCCCCGGCTACTACGTGGCCTGGTCCGGTCAGTGGGAGAACCAGATCAGGGCCAAGGCCCGGCTGCAGATGCTGGTGCCGATCGGCATTGTGATCATATTCATACTGCTCTACTTCACCTTCCATTCGGCCCTGGAGGCATCCATGGTCATGCTCTCGGTCCCCTTCGCCCTGGTAGGCGGGGTTTATCTGGTCTCGGCCCTGGGCTATAACCTGTCGGTGGCAGTCTGGGTCGGTTTCATCGCGCTCTACGGCATCGCGGTGGAGACCGGGGTGGTGATGGTGATCTACCTGCATGAGGCGTTGGATAAGAAGCTGAAGGACGGTCCCTGTACGGAGCAGGACATCTACGATGCGACCTTCGAGGGGGCGGTCCTGCGCCTGCGGCCCAAGCTGATGACCGTGGCGGTGGCGCTCCTGGGCCTGCTGCCGATCATGTGGTCGACCGGTACCGGAGCCGATGTTATGAAACCGATCGCGGCGCCCATGATCGGCGGGATGATCTCGTCGGCGGTGCACGTGCTGATCATGACGCCGGTCATCTTCGTGATGATGAAAAAGCGGGAGCTCAAGAAGGGAACATTGAAGTACAGCGGGATGAAACATTAAGATATTTCAGATACTTGCTTTATAGGCCGGCAAGTGGGCACGCAGGTTGTGCTGTCAAATATAATGCCCACCTCATTTCTACCATGTGTTTTTGAATGAAGAGGTGGGCATTATTTTCATCGAAATGGAGAATATGATGACTATTCATGGTGCAGAACATCCCACCAACGACAAACAAAAGGCCCTTGACCCGGTCTGCGGCATGGAGGTTGACCCTTCTGCACCAGCCGCCACCCTGTTACACGAAGGCACGACGTACCTATTCTGCAGTACCCATTGCCTCGAAAAGTTCAAATCATCTCCCGATAGTTTCACCGGAGCTGTCGAAACGAAACCAGGGCATTCCATTACTGCCACCATTGAAAGCACCCTCAAAGTCAACACCTTCACCTGTCCCATGCATCCGGAAATCGTTCAGGACACACCAGGGTCCTGCCCAAAATGCGGTATGGCGCTTGAGCCCCGGACAGTGGCAGTGGATGAAGGTGAAGACCCTGAACTGGTAGATATGCGCCGCCGTTTCTACCTGAGTCTCATCCTGACCATTCCGGAATTCATCATCGCCATGGGACACATGCTTCCCGGTCACCCCCTGGCGGCACTAGCGTCGCCACGCACCTATGGCTGGATCGAGTTGCTGTTGACATCGCCGGTGGTGCTCTGGGCCGGCTGGCCGTTTTTTGTCCGTGGTTGGCAATCCCTGGTCAACCGCAGCCTCAACATGTTCACCCTGATCTCTCTGGGAGTTGCTGTCGCCTATGGCTACAGCCTCGTTGCAACTCTCTTTCCCGATATCTTCCCGCCTTCCTTCCGAGGAAATTCAGGCGAGGTAGCCGTCTACTTCGAGGCCGCCGCCGTAATCGTCACCCTGGTACTCCTAGGCCAGGTACTGGAGTTGAAGGCCCGCAGCCAGACCGGCGCCGCCATCAAGGCACTGCTGGGGCTGGCCCCCAAGACCGCCCGGCTGATCCGGGATAACGGCACTGAGGAGGATGTCTCGCTCGGCCAGGTCCATCCCGGCGACCGTATCCGGGTGCGGCCCGGCGAAAAGATCCCGGTGGACGGCAAGGTGATCGAGGGCACCAGCAGTGTGGACGAAGCCATGATCAGCGGCGAAGCGATCCCGGTGGAAAAGATAACTGGTAGCAAAGTGACAGGAGCAACAGTCAACGGCACCGGCAGCTTTATCATGCAGGCAGAAAAGGTCGGTGCCGAAACAGTGCTCGCGCAGATCGTCAAGATGGTTTCCGAGGCGCAGCGGAGCCGCGCCCCGATCCAGAAAATGGCCGATATGGTCGCCGGCTGGTTCGTACCGGCGGTATTGCTGTCCGCCATTGTCACGTTTATTATCTGGAGCATCTTCGGACCGGAACCACGCATGGCCCACGCCCTGATCAACGCCGTGGCGGTGCTGATCATCGCCTGCCCCTGCGCCCTCGGCCTGGCCACTCCCATGTCGATCATGGTCGCTACCGGCAAAGGGGCGACCATGGGGGTCCTGTTCAAGAACGCCGAGGCGATCGAACTGCTGCGCAAGGTGGACACCCTGGTGGTTGACAAGACGGGTACGCTCACCGAAGGGAAACCCAGACTCGTCGCGATAGAAACCGTCGAGGGATTTGATCAACAGAACCTCCTGCGACTGGCGGCAAGCCTGGAAAGGGGGAGTGAGCACCCACTGGCCGCTGCGATTGTTGGCGGTGCAGAAGAACGTGGCATCGAGACAGCCGCAGTTGAGGAATTTCAATCGATTACGGGCAAAGGGGTCACAGGTCGCATAGACGGCTTCGACGTGGCCCTGGGGAATCGGAAGCTGCTTGTTGATATGGACATTGATGCCTCTGCGCTCCTGAACCAGGCGGAAGCGCTGGAGTCCAAAGGGCAGACCGTCATGTTCGTAGTAGTCGGTGGCAAACCGGTCGGCCTGCTCTGTGTTGCCGACCCGGTTAAGGAGACTACTCCCGAGGCACTGCGCCAGTTGCACGAAGAAGGGATCCGCATCGTAATGATGACGGGTGACAACCGGGCCACGGCCGAGGCAGTGGCTAAGGATCTCGGCATTGACGAGATCCTGGCGGAGGTTCTACCGGAAGAGAAGGCTGCCAAGGTAAAAGAGCTTCAGGCTCAGGGGCGCTTCGTTGCCATGGCCGGCGACGGTATCAATGATGCTCCGGCCCTGGCGCAGTCACAGGTGGGCATCGCCATGGGTACCGGTACGGATGTTGCCATGGCGAGCGCAGGAGTAACCCTGGTCAAGGGGGACCTGCGCGGCATAGTACGTGCCCGCCTTCTGAGCCGCGCCACTATGGCCAACATCAGGCAAAACCTGTTCTTTGCGTTCTTCTACAACGCTCTCGGCATTCCACTGGCTGCCGGAGTTCTGTACCCGTTCTTCGGGTTACTGTTAAGCCCGATGATTGCCGCAGCGGCCATGAGCTTCAGTTCTGTCTCGGTAATAGGTAATGCGCTCCGCCTGCGCAGGACTAAAATCTGAATGCATCTACAGAGGTCGCCTGGGACTTGTCGCCTTCAACAGAGAAAATGCTACACCTACTGTTGAATAGTCTTCAGCAACAAACTCTTCTTTTGTAAAATACAACACAAAATAAGGGTATTACAGTTTGGCATGATGAATGCTATCTCTTAGGATAAGATCCACACCAACAATAAGGAGATGTAGCCAATGAAAAAGATGACCACACTGATAGCAGCAGTTTTCGCCCTCGCAGTTCCAATGGTTTCTTTCGCCGCCATGGATCACGATTCCATGAAAATGGATCACGGCGCCCATCAGGGCGATGTTGCCCATGAGGAGGTTGTCGACGGCGTCAAGGCGACCTTCAAGGTCATGAGCATGAAGGAGCACATGAAGGCTATGAACATGGAATTGCCCAAGGGTATGAAAGAAACCCACCATATTGCTGTTGAATTCAAGGATGCTAAAACCGGCAAAGCCCTGACCGAGGGCGAGGTCAAGGTCAAGGTACAGAACCCTGATAAAAGCGAGCAGAGCAAGGATCTGATGGCCATGCAGGGGCATTTTGGGGCGGATTTTGATTTTTCCAAGAAGGGTAAGTACGGCGTGATGAGCAAATTTCAACTGAAGGATGGAAAAGTGCGCCAGGCCAAATTCTGGTACACGGTGAAGTAGTGGTGAGACAAGCGGAGAAGACATCTTCTCCGAATACGACAAAGGAGAAACACAATGAAAAAGCAACTAATAATTTTAATGGCATTAGGGTTGTTTGGTGCAATGCCGGCTTTTGCAGCTGAGCATGAAGGCATGAAAATGGGTTCTCATGAAGGCATGAAGATGGAAACATCAACAGGCACAAGGGAATGTGCTTTACAGGCAGAATCGATCCAGGAGAAGATTAAACGATTGGATTCTGAAGTTGCGAAGGGATCGAAGAAGTACAGTGCCGATGAGCTGAAAAAGCTCGAGAAAAAGTTGAAAGAAGCAAATGAAATCCTGGACCAACTGAATAGAAACTAAATCCAACCAACCGAGGCGGGCCAAAAGCCCGCCTCAACCTTTCCACCCCACATACCATGAAAAAAATTATCTCCATTATTATAGCGGTAGTATTAGTTGGCTTTCTGATCTATGCCATCTCCTTTCAGAAAAAGGAGATTCCGGCCGAGAAGCCAGGAAAGGTGCTTGCGACCACTGTCTATGAGAAGTATTTCGGTGCTGCGCCGACGGTTGACAAGGGTATTGCATACGCTTTTGTGATCTATTTTCCTTCACGTAAAGATCCAGGCAAAATCATTCCTTTTCCATTTTTCACCTTTGACGAGGGAAGCCTCAAAAAGGTTGCCGTTGAGCGTCTCCTGGGTGGCATGGATACCGGAAGCTACCAAGGAGAATTTATTTCGTTCCCCAGCGGGAGTCGTCTGATAGCAATCAACGATGATAAGGGGACGATAACTGTAAACCTCAGTAAGGAACTCAATACATCGGCTGATGCTGCGACCGCTCATGCGCTTGCCTTGACCTTACGTCAGTTCAAGGGGGTCAAGGATGTTCAGATCCAGGTTGAAGGAAAAGAAAGCCCATTAAGCACCTTGGTAAAAAATGCCGATGATAGTGCCGTCCAGCAGCCAGCACTCCCACGACTTCTGAGTGTCACCGCCATGCGGGATAAAGGGGCCAAGAACATCGAAGACGTGAATGCCTTTTTCGACCGTCCGGTGGAAGTCAAGGAACTGAAGCTTTTCTCCAAGGATGGGCAACCGTTTGCTGGCGACCTGTATCACTCAGTCTTTGACATGGCGGCAGTGTTCAAGCCGAAAGACCCGTCACAATTTAAGGAGCGCACGCCAATCAAGGTGCGCTGGAAGGTGGTTGATAAGCTTGGCAGGCAGGCAGAGGGTGACAATGTCTGGTTGCTTGAAGTGAAACAGCACGAACAATGACTGTGGCTCAATCATCCAGATTAAGCGGATGCTATCCGCGCTGAATTATGACCTGAATCAAAGGGGAGAGCGTTTAGCCATATTCAGCTTTTTGAAGAGAGGAGGTGTGAGATTAAAGGTTCTCCCTAACATCGATGAAGAAATCACAAAAAAGGAGAAACGAAAATGAAAAATGTATTTAAGATCATCACGCTGCTCACTCTTTCTGTCATGCTTGCTGTTCCTGTTGTAAGCCAGGCTGCCGACAAAAAGGTCAAAAACGAAGTTGTCATGAAAATGGGCAACAAAGTACACCTGTTCCATAGTAGTAATGTGGCGGCACAAAAAGAGATCGCTATTAACGACGTGCTTCCGGTTTATCGTATGAGCGGCAAGACCCAACAAGAGAAGGAAGTCGGAGCGGTGAAGGTACTCTCGTTCATAGGTGAGCACTATTTCGAAGCCGAAATCATCAAGGGCGAGATTAAAATCGGTGATATTGTCAAGAAGGATACTTCTTCGTTACTGGTTCAACCTGCAAAATAGTACTACTTCACACAATAAAGCGACGGGCCAACGACGTCCCGGCGCTTTTGCAGGGATACTTATATCGATGTTTACAGCTGAGGAGATAAAATGAGGATGTTGTTGATCGCCGTAGTACTTTCGGCAGGTATTTTGTTCGTTATACCAATTGAAACATCTGCCCATGGCACTGATCATCATGGCGGTCATTCGGATGAACAAATGAAAAAACTTCATGCCATGATGCCAATGTTTTCGATTGCATCTTCTGAATTGGTGTCGGCCCTCGAAAAAGGTGATGCAACTGCGGCAAAGACCCAGGCCGACAGGATCCTGGCGGCTGTACCAGATTTGAAGAAGTCCAAACCGCATAAAAATGTTAAGCAACTAAAAGAATACGTGGACCTTGCCACGAAGCTGGAAAAAACCGTAACTTCGACGGTAAATCTGGCAAAAAAAGGAGATCTTGCTGCGGCAAAGGGTGCTTTTAAAAAGGTTGAGGAAGTATGTGCCGCATGCCATGCAAAGTTCCGCGATTGATCCTGCCGTAACAAAGGGTGGAGGTAAGGGTATGGAAAAGGTAAACAGGTTAGCAAAAAGAATTAACGATCGGTTTGAACAACACAAACTCGAACTTGCCGACAAACAGCATCAGCTCGACAGCAACATGAAAGAACTGCTGGAACAGAGAGAACGATTTGCCGCCATTGCGAAGAGCAAGATAGAAACGATTATTTTTCCTCGCATGGAGGAACTTGCACGAAACTTCGAAAACGCCGCGGTTGTGCTCCTGCATACAGACACAGATTATAACTGTCTTTGCGAGTTCGCCCATACACCACGATTTCCTGCAACCGTCAGACTTGTCATCGCTCTGTTGCCGGGCAATGACGAGAACCTCACCGCACACTATGATCTGAGCATTTTTCCCGTTCTCATGGAATTCAATAGCAACTCTGAAGAAGTCTTTCCTCTTGATTGTGATGAGGAGGTTCTTGCCGGCTGGGTGGAGGATAAAATCCTCGAATTCATCGATACCTACCTTCGCCTGGAAACACACCACTTTTACCAGAAAGACAACACCGTCCTAGATATTGTCTGTGGAATGCGTATTTCGTCAACAGCCGCAACAAGCACAGCTGAGCGTGATGGCCGAACATACTTTTTCTGCTCCGAGCACTGTAAAGAAGCTTTTATCAAGGGGTAGAACCAACAGTCGTATCATCAGGTGGGACTTTGGGATCACTGAAGCTCCAAATGTGAATTCAAATCAAGTTCAAAGCGGTCATACGGATTCACATGTTCCCAATTCAGCGGCGTCAGGACTGATTGATCTCTCGTTGTGAGACGTTGGTTCCATTGTGGCTGTGCCATCTGTTACTGGAGCGAGTAGACCATGTTGTTCTGAAACAGTTGAAGAGCCAGCATGCTGACCTCGTAGTCTTCTCATAAATTGATCACAAATTCCCCTCTACGAGCAAATCTGACAAAATCCGTAGCTCCGTTCCATCGCTCAATCACATTCACCCCCCCGTTGATTTCCAATTGTCTCAAGATGTCATGTGACTGGAATTCTTTGGGCTTGACTTGCCATTGCAATATGTGCAAAATGCACATATTGATTTTGGTCTCATTTTTAATTCCATGCTTTATTGTCTTGAGGTGATGAGCCAGATGCAGGCCCAACTGGGAGCTATGCCGATGGGCGGAGGATTTTCAAACTACTCAGGGATGTTTCGCAACATGACCAGTCATAGCAGCTTTTGGAGTAATACCGGAACCCCAATGACTCCTATGAGTAGTGGTATGATGAAATAACTGATCCAATTTATACGAAAATATACTACGGGTCGCTATCTGAAAGGAAGCGGCCCATAGTATTTCTGAAAGAAATTCGATCAAAATGACTATTCTAAATCGATAATCTTGGTAAATGTGAGGATTATTTCGCCTGAACAGCATTTTTTAGAATTGTGCTCGGCTTGAACGAAAGGATTCTCCGTGCATCGATGATGATGGATTCGCCTGTTTGAGGGTTTCTGCCCTTGCGCTCATGTTTATTCTTGACCTCAAACTTACCAAAACCAGAGATTTTTATATCCTCTCCATTTTCAAGAGTGGTTTTTAATACGCTGAAGACCGTTTCCACCATGTCGATGGATTCTCTTTTCGTGATTCCACACTTTTTTGCGATTTTTTCAACGATGTCTGCCTTGGTCATTTTCACTCCAATCAACTACAGGTAGTTTTCTCTTTCATTATCCCCCTCACTCGACTCTGGGGAGGGGAAGGGGGGCAATCATTCTTCCGTTATTCAGTTGTCGGGTTTCAGACGATCCCGTGCGCCTTTCATTCCGTCGAATATGGGCTGAGCAACTTCTTCAGGGAATGTTGCCGGCAACATTCCTTTCACATTCTCAATAACAAAATCCATCTTCTCAAGCAACTCCTTGATAATGGACTCCATCTCATCCATCGGAAACCCGCAGACACGTGCCGTAGACAGCCAATGCCTGAGAAGTATTTTTTCCCACTGGTAGTGGGTACTTTTTCCCCTGACAGCCATTGCCATCTTCATTTTCTGTGATTCAACCTGTCTTTTTGCTACGAGGGGGTACGCAGACATGACGTCGTAGATAGGGGCAAGCTGAAAGCTGCCGCCTGGCAGCAGGAAGATGCTGAAGTTCTTTGCATGACCATCAATGGCGCCGAGCAACCAGAACAGCACCTGGGTCTTGAGAAACAAACTCCGATCCGCCAGGGCATTGGTCGATCCCAGAAGCAGGGTCATGATACGCTCAACACCCGGACCGCCATCGCTTTCATATTTCAAGGCCGGTGATATGTTCAGCGCCTGACACATATCTTCTTGCGGCAAACGGATCAACCAGGAACGGTCATCGGCCCACCTGCGATCAAATCTCTCTACTACCAGAACCTTCAGATCCTCGAACGTTGCTATCTTCGCATTGGCAACCGGAATGCCGTAAGCCTTGAGGATCAGATGGCACATCCATTCGTTTTCCACGCTGTCGGTGAGATCCATGCCGCTGTGTGCGATCTTGCCGATGGGGAGTTTGAATATGTGACTGGTTGGGGTGACACCCAGGGGACGGTGCCATCGGTCATTCAGTCGAAGCAGGGCCGTCTTTTCCTGTGCGCCGGCAATTGAGATGCGGAAATCATCATCGCCTTTCATACCGAGCGGCATGGTGGCATAGTTGCGTAACACCCCGGCTATCTGTGAATCTGTGAGTTCCTCGGCGTCAATCCGACGCACATCTATGACGGCTGCATCTTCCGGGAGAAGTTGCAGCGCCCCGACGCAATCCCGACCAACATGCCAGAGAAGATCAAAACAGCGATTGCTCTTTGCCCCAAATCGAGCCTGAATCCTGCTGCGTATCGGTTGGCTGTCCGGTAGCAGGTTATCAAAGAAGTTTTCAACCACATCGCCGATGTAAACCTTTTGGCTGAGCGGCATGGAGAGTGATAACGGTCGTCTCAAATCAGAATGCAGCCATTCATCTCCATACTCAAAACGTAACTGTCCGACTGCGGTTCGAGTCAGACATCCCACGTTTTGACCGTTCATAAACAGGTGAAGGTCAGCTGTAATCTTTGGCCGGGCCATTTACCAGTTATCTCCCGTGCTTTCTATGGCAGGTTTCTGACGAGGTTGAATATTCAGTTCAAGGTCCAGAGCGGCGAGGAGTCGAAAAAGCGTGTTCAATTCAGTTCCCGGGTTTCCTTTTTCAATTTTGGAAATAGTGTGCTGTTCCATGCCTACGGAATGCCCGACAGCTTTCTGCGACATCCCCTTGTGCTTGCGTTCGGCCCGCAATGCCTGGCCAAGAATCTCTGGAGAGCTGATTTTCTGGATCATTTCTGGCTCCTGCTACAACTCGGGAATAGCAATCTTCCTGAACAAAATATACCCTGTAGGACATAATGTCAAAATATATTCGTTGTGACATAAAATGAGCACATATCCTATCAAATATCAAGCTTACTACTTCTGAACACCTGATTGATCTGCTGATTGTTTGGGTGCCAAGAGTTCAAGGAGAAGAGTTTCCCATTTCAGAAAGGCTCTTTTCGTGCCTTGATTTTTCTATTGCCTTACCCATAAGCATAAAGAGCGGCGGGTGGTCAGTCAGTTCCTGTCGGTTCTGGGCTAGCAGCAACAGTTTCCTTACCGGCAATGATCTTGAGTAATTCAGCCTCCCATTTTTGGAGAGCCTCTTTCTTCTCCTTATCATATCCGTAAAGATTGTATATAGCTGTCATTCCTTCCTTTCCATGATTCACAACAGCTTCAGCGTGCTCGTCCAGAATCCCAATCCTTCCCATATGGGTTCTGGCGGTACGCCGAAGGTCGTGGGGAGTCCACCTCGGCAAACCAAAATATTTTCTGTCGGAAATATAATGTGAAAGCGATACTCTCTTCAAAGGTTTGGTACCATCTATCCCTGGGAACTTGATTCCTTCAGCATCACCTATAAGATTCTTTGCGGTTTCAGTCAGGTAGATCGTGTGATAGCGCTCCATTTTATTGCGTTCAGGGGGTAGGGTCCACCAGTCCCCATCTATTTCGAAGGAAGTTAATCCAGCGCACTCAGAAGATCTTTGTCCTGTTACCAGTATCAAAAGGATAGCTCTTTTTGTAGGGCTGTTTTCTAATCCTTCAGAAAGTATTTCCCATACAGTCTTTATCTCAGCCTCGCTAAGGTATCTCTTGCGAGATACAGGTTTGAGCGATGGAACAGCCCTCGTCAGCTTAACAATGGGTGAATTGTCTATATACCATCGCTCCTCTGCGTATGTAAACACACCTCTGATAGCCTTCTGAGCATTTCTGGCAGCCCCTTTACCACACTTCTCAATTTTCTCCATCAGTTCAATGCAGTCAATTTTTCTGATGTCAGCAATCGGCCGGTTTTCCCACTCCTTGGGTACGTGCTTCTTGAGTGTATACTTGGTATCACGGTACCACTTATCACAATGATTCTTTTCCGACCATTCTAGAAACTTCTCCATCATCTTACCGAAGGTTGTATCAACTACTGGTGGTTCTACTTGTGGTTTATCTTGTGATTCATCTGTTTGTTCAACAACAACCTTCTTAGCCTTAGGATTTTCGCCCCTCTTTAGCATTTCTACGCATTCATTGAAAGCAGTACGGGCTTCAGCTAGGGACACAAATCCTGGGGTAGGTGTTTTATCGTTCTCACTCTTGGATAAGTATTTACCCAGAGCATGTTCTTGCTGTTTCCCCTTAAACGTGTACCTGATGTAAAAAGTTTTTGTACCTGAGGGCATGACTACGAGCGTAAAGCCTCTCCCTTCATTCCGAACGTACTTTTTACTTTCACCTTTCAGGTTTTTTATATACCGATCAGAGAAAATCATGGACTCTCCTTTCCAAACTTTTCCACTACTTTTCCACTAAATTGTGTCTGGCAACAGCAGAAATATTTTACGACATGCCGAAACACTATGAAACAGTAAATCATTCAAATATCCGTAATATTTAACTTATTTATAAATATGTAATCCTGTGAAGTCAAGCTGAAAAAGGTGTCACACCAGCTTGAGGGGCTGGCGGGGGCAACTCCGTGATGGTTCGATTCCATTCCACGTCCGGATGCACAATGGGCCCTGATCATTCAGGGCCCTTTTGCTTTTCAGTGATTACTATGTGGCTTCTATCTCCCTGTAACACATCCTCAGATAAATCGTTTCAGCACAAACAGCCCAATCATTGCCATGCCGATTGCCAGCTTACCCGCCATTCCTATTGCCAGGCCTACCACGGTGCCGAATCCGGCCCGGCTGGCTTCGTCCAGGCTTCGCTGCAGCGACAGTTCGCCAATTATTGCCCCAACCAGCGGTCCGAACAGGATCCCCGGAATCCCGAGAAATATCCCCGCAACTCCTCCGATAGCGGCGCCCGCCATGGCCCGTCGCGAACCGCCATACTTTTTTACCCCGAGGATGGAGGCCGCAAACTCCACCACATAGGTCAGAGCGGCCATGAACGCCAGTATCAGCAGGGTCCAGACCCCGACATACTGAAAATTATCAGCCCAGGCACACAGAACCAAACCAAGAAACAGGATAGGGGCACCCGGCACAATCGGCAGCAGCAGCCCGGACAGGCCGCCGACGGCCAGTACTGCTCCGATGATCCAGAGTATAAGGGATTGCTCAACCATTGATGCACCTCGTTTTTCGGTCCAGAGCGATACGTTAGTCAGGATACGATCAGAGTTCCCGCAGATACACCTTAACCTGCAGTTTAAGCCATTTTCCGCCATAACCATCCCAGCCTTTTTCAGTCAGCTTACCGAAAATAAGTTTCCCGGCATCCATCAGTCGTGCAGTTACCTCATTCTTTGTCTTGGGGATATACCCCAGGCGGTTTCCTTGCTCATCAAAAATCTGAATTGCCAGGGGATCATGCGGATTGTCCGGCTCCCGTTTGAAAATCATGAGTGAATCGATTGTAAGATCCGGCTCGATGTGACTCAGATCAAGGTGAGTGGTGCCGGCGACATGGCAATCCATCAGGAAGATTTCTTTGACAAAGGGCATTGGCAGTCCATCCTTGCCAAATGAACCTTTGATAAGTGCAAGTATGGTTGGATCAATGACTGCTATGTTTGCCATGTTCAAGTCCTGTGATCATACCGGCAAGGATAACAAGAAGCTGCTCCTTCTGCTCTGTCTGCAGATCATACTTCCCCTGGATTTCGGCAACCTGGGCAGCGATCCATTCCTGATCGTCAATGCTGTCCCTGATGGAGCATGGAAATGATTGCTGCAGTGCGGCCAGGGTCTGGGCAAGCTGCTCCACCTGTTTTTTCAGGCGATCATGCTTGCCCGCCAACTCGTCAGCAGCAGGTGGTTCCAATGCCTCCGATTCGTCGTCCAAAAGCAGAGCCAGGGCCTTCATCCCTTCAAGGTTCCCCGCTTGATACGCCGAAACAACCTGCAGCCAGATGTTGTTCAGCTCTTCAGATTGATCCTGATGGATATCCGGATGGGCTTTCTTGGCCAGCTCATAATACAGTTTTTTGAGCTCCTTCTGTTCAGCATCCGTCAACGTCTCCGCCATTGTCCATTGTTTAGCCAGTTCCAGCTTGCGGGCCATATCGTCGATCAGTTTTGTCCATGCAGCCTGTTCGCCTTCAAGCGTAGCTTCAATCCGGGCCATATCGACCTGCTCCATCCGATTAAGCGCTGCCTGAATCAGCTCGATTGTGCGCCTGATTCGCCGGACCTCGCATTCCAGGCAGAAGAGGTCGTATTGATACGAGCCCACCGCAACGTAGTAGAGCGCCTCAAGATTCGGGATGATGGTGGATATCAGGTCTTCACGTTTCTGCAGCATCCTGGCCAGCTGATCCCTAAGCAGACGGATTTCTTCAAGCAGTCTGGCGGCCTCAGGGTGAATCTGTGGCAGGCTATCATTCCTGTGGGGCGTATCGATTCGAGCACTCATAGTTCAATCACCTTGTCCGTTATCTCAGTAAAAGCCACATCATGGCTGACCAGGAAGAGCTGGTCGTACCAATGCTCCGTTACCTCCTCACGCCCCATATCGATGGCGCGGAAGGCATGGGCCAGGTTTTCCCTGCGGGCGGCATCAAGGTTGGAGGTCGGCTCGTCAAAGAAGGCCACGCGAGCGCCGATGGTCTGCAGCAGCGCCAGTCTCAGCGCCACCACGGCACTCATCATCTGTCCGCCGGACAGCTGGTCATCACTCCGTTCCCGCATGACACCGTCCTGAAGGTCTTTGAGGATGATCTGGTAGTTGTCACCCCAGAACAGCTCCTCATCGGCCTCGGATATGGTGCGGTAGATCCGGTCGGCCCGCAGGCTGATTTCTTCCCTGAAACGCTCCGAAAGCTGCGCCGAAACATTCTTGAAAACCTGGTTGCGCAGGAACTTGACCAGTTTCTCTTTTCCCTCATAGTTTTTTATGTCGTTCTGCTTGTCGGCCAGCTCCGTTTTGATCCTGTTAAGGGTGCCGATTTCAGACTCCAGACGGGCGGCATTCTTATCAAGGTCTATGTTCTGCTGTCGGAGGGCGGATATGTCCGATACGAGCTGCTCCTTTTCCTTTTTGACCAGTTGAAAATTCTCCGGGTCAAAGCTGCTTTTAGTCGCCTCCAGCTCGGCCTGCTTCTTCTTCACCTCTCCGGATAGCTCCTCCAGCAGCGTGAGCATTTTTTGAAGCTGCTGGAGACGGGCATCAAATTCCAGTGAAACGTTCAGATTGGCGGTATAGGCATCCCGAGCAGGTTGATGCTTCTCACGCTCCTTTTCGGCCGTATGTATATCCGCATCAAGGTTTGCGTAGATCCCCAGCCCATTTTTCAGACTGTTTACAGATTCTGCGGCCACCGTCTGCTGCTGGGCAATCTTTCCCAGACCGTCCGAACGCTTTCGGTTTGCAGCGCAACGCTCTTCCAATGCAGCCAGCTGTTTATCCAGCTCCTGCAGACGGATCGCCCGGCTGTTCACTTCCTTTTCAGCGGCCTCGGCCTCTTTGAGGTGGGCATGTAATTGAGTGAGCCTGCCTTCAATATTGGATGTTTGCTGTTCCAGATCGGCTATGCGGCTCGTAAATACATCCCGTGGTGTCTTACCGGCGATATTACGGCACGGCTCCTGGAAGAAGGGGCATGACCCTTCGGCCAGTTTCTCTCTCCCCTCCAGCAGGCTTTCCCGGCGTCCCTCCAGGAGTGACCGCTGACCGTTGAGCAGGTCAAGCTCTTTCCTGATATCGTGCAGTCCGGCGGCTTTGGTGGCCAGGTGTGGATCCGGCTGAAACTGCGTGCGGGATGATTGAATCTTTTTCTGCTCTTCATCCAACTGTCTGGTTGTTTTTTCGATCTCGTCGCGTTCGTGGGACAATACCTGGGTCAGGCGTAAAGCCTCCTTTTCCGCTCCTGTGATACTTTGCTCTAATTCACGTCTTTTTTTGTCATTTTGTCTCAATATGTTTAGTTGTGTTTCGATTGAGTCGAATGATTCTTTGCCGGTCTTGGATTCCTGGACGATCTGTTGTGCCGTCCGGCTCTCCTCGACCCGCAGCTTTTGATCAGCTATTTTCGCAGTACCATTCTTGACGCGGTTTTCAAGCAGCTGGAGATCATTCGTCAATGCTGCAATCATCTTTTCCCTGGTTTCCAGCTCCGTCAGATGGGCAGCGACGGTGATCATCGCGGCCTCCTTCTCCTTCAGGGAGTGCTGCAGGTTGGCGGCAGTGGACCGGTTCGTTTCCAGCTCAGCAGTTTTTTCCGGTAAGACGGCCAGCTGTTCCTGTTTTCCCTCCACCTCCACAGTGAGGAGCTTGATTCTTCCCTGTATGGCTGAAACCAGGCCGCTGGTGCCTTTGTAGGTCTTGCGCCAGGCATCGATGCCGAGGATCTCGTCAAAGGCCTCCTGACGTTTGGTGGCCTGTTTGATGACAAAGGGACCGAGGAAGTCGTTCTGGAACGGTCCAATCACCAGCTTGAACTGGTCGGCCAGGGGGCGCCCGTTAGCCAAGCCGAGAATCTCAGCCACCCGCGCCTCGGTTTCATCCAGGCGGGCGTGATCCTCCACTTCGAAGGTCCCAGCGATTTCTTTGGCCAGGAGCCACTTGGCAGCGGCACCGACAGTCCGGCTTACCCGGTAGGTTTCACCATCATCGGCACGAAAGAGCACGCTGATTTCACCTTTCTTGCTGCCAATGGAGAGAAAGCGGTCGATGTTGGAGACGAAATCGCGGGCATCAACACCAAAGAGGGCATACCCGATCGCTTCGAAGATCGTGCTTTTGCCGACACCGTTGGGGCCGGAAAGGACATTGATACCGGAGGAGAAGGTCAACTCCGTATCGCGGTGGGACTTGATATTTTTGAGATGGATCGAGAGGATTTGCATGGCTACACATCTCTCGAGAGAAGGCCCAGAAGTTCCTCCCCCTCAACGTCACCCTTCATGACTTGATCCCTTATGGCCAGCGCCAGGGAAACCAGTTCGTCCTGACGCCCTTTGAAGCTGCTGTTGGCACTGATCAGTTCACCCAGTACGTCCCGTTCAATCTCGGTCAGGCTGCGTTTGACATCCTCAGCGTCACCACTGCGGGTTACCAGTGAGAGGTGGTTCTTGATCTCCACATGCAGTGGATTGCAGATCTCCTCCAGCGCCAGGCGCAGCCGTTCCCGTCCCAGTTCAAAGGGGTGGAAGGCCACCCGTCCGGCGAGCCGGACTTCAAGAAGCGGCCGGCGTTCGTCGTCGGTTCGGGGGAGTTTTTCGGTGATCTGGCTGCGGAACGATTCCAGGGCCTGCTCAGCGTTCTCGGCTCCATCCAGAGTGATGGTGGCCACCAGCATCGGGCGAGGGGATGTTGGGCGAAACTCGTGGCAGTAGTTCCCATCCTCAACCGTTACCAGGTAATACCCCTTGTCGTACTTCTCCTCACCAAAGTTAACCCGTTCCGGTGCTCCGGGATTAAAGGCATACGGGCGCCCATCTGGCGTGGCGATGATGTACGGCTTGTGGCCATGCCCCAAGGCAACATAGTCGAACGTTTCGGCCAGAGGCAACGCCTCATCCGGCTGCATGTTGCCGATCTCCACCGGCGAATAGGTCCAGACCCCCACATGGAAGAGCAGGATGTTGTTCGCCGTGGTCACAGCCTCGCAGATACGCGCCACATGATTGCCGGCCTGGGTGCCGATGTAGCCGAGTCCATAGAGGTTAAGGCCCTTGATCTCCATATGCCCGCCGGCTCCTGTTTCAGGATCGAAGGGATCGAAGCGATAGCCGCCATCCTCGGTGCGGGTGGGGCGCAGCAGGCATATGTAGCCCATCTGGGAGAGCGCCTCCATCCAGGAGATACTGTCGCGGCGATGGATCCAGTCGTGGTTGCCTTCAACGGCGATGCAGGGGATACCGGCGTCCTTCAGCGGCTGCAGGGTCTCGATAGTGCGGGCGAAGGTGCGGGGGAGAATCTGGCCGGTGTGGAACAGGTCTCCGGCTATCAGAACGAAATCAACCGGTCCGGCAAGGGCGTCGGAAACGATGCTGCCGAGCATACGAAAGAAATCCTCGTAGCGCTCGTTCTCATCGGCAGCGCTGCGGTATGTTTTGCCGAGGTGGATGTCGGCGGTGTGAAGGAATTTCATTTGTTTTTCTTCCTGAGTTTATTTTTCTTATTCTACGTGATCGGTATCAGAATCTCATTCCGCCGCAAAAACCAGATCGTGAAGGGCGGGTTGTAGCGTGCCCAGACAGGGGCACCGACGACTGTGAAGTTGTTGATCTTGATCCAGTTCTCCAGCTCCTGCAGATAACGGAGATAATTCTTTTCGCTCCAGAATCCGGAGTACTTGACCGCTGCTACACGATGTGCCGGTACATGACGTAGCGTAATCCCGCTGTCGTCGGGAATCGGGAGGGTCTCCAGCGTATATGACGAGGGCATCATGAAACTGACCGCCCATTTTCCTGCCAGTGGCTGCTGGCTTACCGGTGCCGTCATGGCGATCGTTTCACCCTTGGACTCCTGTGATACCGGGGCGGTCATGGCTATGGATGTACGTGAACGGTTCTCACCGGAGATGTACTTGAAGAGCCTCCTGAAGGCCTTGTTGCCGGCACTTTCAAGATCACTATCTACTGCAACTTCAGCGAGAACGTGGGGTGCATACTCACGCACCTCAAAGATCCCTGCTGTTTTGATGGTCTGATATACTGCTTCTTCAACGGCCATGGCTTCAACTCCTGTACCTGTCACGAAAGCAATGATAAGTAAAATGCGTTTGCCTGTATGTCTGATTGAGGATCTGAAGGTCATTGTTTATCACCGCATTGTGAACAGGTTACCAGAACGCTCCCTTCCAATTTGCAGCAGCAGGCGGTACAGGCATTATCCCACTCGGGATGACCTGCCCGGACAGCTCGTTGTTTGGCTTCAAGTCGTTGTACTTCAGCTTCCATCTCTTCGTTGTACTGTGATTCAAACATGTCGGTATTCCTCTGGCTAATCTGGAATAAAGGGTGGAATTCTTTCAAGCTGCTGCTATCACTCTGCCGTCATCTTTTCCTGCTTCGTTCAAAAGTTATGTTCACTTTGCCCCCATCGGCCCAATCGTTGTGGCCCCCTTCAATACTGTGCAGCAGTGCGGAGGGCTTGCTCTCTGCGAGGGCCTTAGCGTGGGAAAAGGGTATGATCGAATCGTGCCGAGCCGCAAACAGTTCCAGCTGCCCCTGGTAGTTTGCGAGAGCTGCAATGTTGTCCCAGTTGTCACGCAGTACCAGTGACATCGGGAGGAATGGGTAGTGTCTGCCGGCGACATCGGCCAGTCGATCAAAGGGGGTTATGAGTACGATCTTGTCCGGTGGGTGGGGTAGGGTTGCCAGGTACGATGCCGCCCCTGAACCAATTGACTCGGCAGCGACACAGATGGAAATGGAAGGATTCTGAACCCTCAAAAGTTCATATGCCTGCTGTGCGGCACTGTTGAAAGAGGTTTTTGATGGTGATCCCGGTCGTTGACCATACCCGGGGTATTCGAGAATGTAGACCGAGTCGGTTGAGGGGAATGACGGTAGAACGTACGTCCGGTCAGCGGCCTGTCCGGCATTGCCGTGCAGGAACAGCCAGATTGCGCCGGGGGAGGCAACCAGTCGGGCAAATCCATA
Source organism: uncultured Geobacteraceae bacterium (assembly GCA_942493195.1). Classification (GTDB taxonomy): domain Bacteria; phylum Desulfobacterota; class Desulfuromonadia; order Geobacterales; family Pseudopelobacteraceae; genus CAIPTY01. The sequence continues at coordinate 1,508,528 of OW818669.1, forward strand.
CAGTTGCTGGTCATGTTTCCATTCTGCCAGGCCGTTACTCTCCCTGTGATGAGAGGGGATATAGATGAGCTTGCGCTGAAACAGGGCGCAGCCTATGATTAGGGCAAGATAGCAGGCAGCAAGCAGTAGCAGGATGCGCAGCAAAGGTGAACCGGCTATAACGGACAAGTGACCTCCAAAATGCTTTGCCTGCAAATTTAGTGTTGTTCAACTCTCAAATGAAGCGATCATTGCTTTTTCCAGTACGGGGCTTTGTCGGGCATAATCCAGCGCACGCCGCCGCGCGGGTCATTCGTATCGCCGGCGTAGCGTGGAATCAGATGGATGTGGAGATGCATGATTGTTTGCCCCGCCATGGCACCGTCGTTTATTCCGATATTGAAGCCGTCGGGATTGTAGTGATCCAGTAGATGTTTACGCATGCCTGACAGCAGTTCAAGCAATGCACGCTGTTCCTCGTTGGTCGCCTCAAAGAAGGAGACTATATGTCGCTTGGGGATGATCAGGCTGTGACCGGGGGTAACGGGAAAACCATCAAACGTGGCAACTGCATGTTCATTTGATAGTATGATTGAGGGTTGTTCAAGCGCGCAAAAAGGGCAATTCATATTGTGTCGACTCGTCTGCATAGATTTGGTTCAGATGAAACGATCAGCGGAGATTGTATCACAGTTTATGGTTATGGCGGCCGTGTTATATTAGATCAAATTGATTCAATTTGACATTTTTTAAGACCATTTGACGCATAACAATGGCTTGTCATTGACCTGCTGCAGGTATTTCACCAGTGAATCAGCCAGTGTGGCGGGGTGCATAAACCGGGATGGGATTTTGTCGCCCCCAATAAACTCGCTTCTCCAGGGTTGACGCTTGACCCACTCCATCAACTGCCGCCACCCCTGCCAGGTGTAAAAATCGACACCCTGAATGCTGGTGATCTGCTCTAAAAATGTCTGTTCGAAACTGGCCATGCGATGGTCCCTGAGAGGCATTACCGGAAGTCGTGGCAGATTTGAATACAATCATAGTTGAACGTCTACCCCATTAGTGTCCTACAAAATTTCCCCGTGTCAAATCATGATATTTATTCAAGAATTCAGAGGCAGTTTGCTTTGACGTCATAAAATTTTGTGGTATACACGTACAGTCTTGTGATCAAAAAATTTGAGGGGCTTTTTTATGAAATTTTCCATGTTGGCTATGTGCACAACTCTTGCCTTAAGCAACGCATGTTTCGCTTTGGAAATCAAAAATCCAAAAATATCAACAACCGGCAACGTCATCACCCTGAATTATGATCTGTTTGGAAAACCGGGGGAAAGAAGCGCAAATGTAAAGGTGTCGGTTGTCATCGACGGCGAACGGTATAAACCGGGCACAATTAATCTTAAAGGGGACTATGGATCAAATATCACCGTCGGAAAAAATAAAAAAATTACGTGGGATTTAGTTCACGATATGCCTGCTGGTTATGTCGGACCCATTAATTTCGAGATGGATGCCGATCCTGAAGCAAGCAATGATCCTTTCAATATGCTTGGCACGAAAAACAAAATGAAACCACCGATAGTGTCTGAAAACACCGTGGCTGATCCAAAGAGCAAGCTTGTATGGATACGCTCACCCCTGGCAATCAAACCGGTCAACAGCCTGGAAGCTGCCGTTGCAGTAATCGGAAAAATGAACCAGCAGAATTATCTGGGATACAATGACTGGCGTCTCCCCAAAAAAGACGAGTACGAAACATTGCTTAAAATGGTTGAATTATACGGATACAAATCGGGCCAGTCAGTCGTTCCTTACTTTGCCAAAGTTGGTTTTGATATCACATCCGAATCAAAATTCTGGACAATAGACAAAAGCAGTCTGGAAATTGTCGGCCGATCCGTTTCCGTGTATGGATCTGGTCAGTACGGCGGTAGTGCTTCCGGTACCGGTTCTTCAAATTCCAGTTACAAGGGCAGTTCTGGAAAATATACCAGAAATATGGGCGGTAGCGTCAGTGCCAGCGGTTCCGCCAATTATTCCGGGAGGGCAACTGCTACGGCTGAAAGTGTGTATGACGGTATGGATACCCTCTTTATCGATACAAAAGACGGCTATTTTTACAAACACAACAAAGTTGATAATGCATATGTTTTTGCTGTTCGGGGCGACAGTTCTGCTGAACTCTATGGTATGAGCGTCAAGGCTGATGTGTCAATAAATCCATGAAATGGTGCCGGACCATTTACTGCACGGTTCGAATAATTGCGGGAATCATTTCTACTTCCGGGGTTATTGCCAATAAAAATGCGTAGCTCCGGTTATCCGGAGCTACGTGCAGAAATATCTACCACTGACGTCGTCTGTTCTGTCCCCCCGTCGCATCCAGATAGGCCCTGTATACTTCCGACATAGCCTTTGGCTGAGAAATTTCCCTCTTCAGGTAACGCTCTGTCAGCTCGTCAAGTTGAAAATAGAACCATCTCACCTCCGGCGCATCAGGCCTGGCCCCTTCTCCATTGTAGATATTTTTAACGCACTGAACATATTCATCAAATCCTGAAGTCATGTGCTCACAATCATTCATGATGTCAATCATAAGCGGCGCCGCGTAAGCCTTGCCGTTGATGAATGCAGGATCTGACCCGCACAGCAGTAACAAAGCCGCGATACAGATTACCGACCGGCGTACACTCATATTTCACCCCTTTAACTGGATCTGCGGATAATCAAATCTTCTGCCTGAAAGATTCTGTAAATGTATCCGATTGTATGCCTAAAGTTTTGATCTTATCCGGTATTCCCGTAAATGCAACTTCGCAGGTTGACTTGCTGTTGATATTCATACCGATGTCGATATATGTTCATACCGTAAATGCCCACCGACCGGGCCATTCTGGAAATCGTGGATAGTGCCATGTTCCTTCTTCGTTTCATTACCATATCAGTAACGCAGTTGATTGTACTCTCCTTCCTGGCTGCATGTGCGCCGGTAGTCAACTTTCCGGGGCAACGGATTGTGGAACCGGGCATCAGAAACAATTACTTTGTAGCTGCGGACGGTGCTCAGTTGCCTGTCCGTTCCTGGCTTCCCGAGAGTATGCCGCTGCGGGCGGTGGTTATCGGCGTGCACGGATTCAATGACTACAGCTATTCATTTGCCATCCCCGGAAGCTATCTGGTCCGCTATGGTATCGGCTGCTACGCCTATGATCAGCGCGGTTTCGGTAGCGCTCCGGGAATCGGGTTCTGGTCGGGGACCGATGCCTATGCAGAAGATCTGAACAGTTTTGTGCGGGAGGTCCACAAGCAACACCCTGATGTTCCGGTTTACCTCCTGGGTGAAAGCATGGGTGGCGCAGTTGCAATCGTAACAATGACCGGCAGCAATCCGCCGCCGATTGATGGTGCTATTCTGGTGGCTCCGGCGGTGTGGGGGCGTGCGGTTATGCCGTGGTACCAGAGGTTGTTGCTGGCTGCCACATCACACACACTGCCGTGGCTTGAGCTTACCGGTGATGGGCTTGATATTACTCCATCGGATAACCTGGATATGCGACGCTCACTGTACTACGATCCTCAGGTTATCAAGGGTACACGTGTTGATGCCATGTATGGTTTGACAAACCTCATGGACGAGGCACTTGCCAGGTCCGGAACGTTAACCGTACCGACACTGGTGCTCTATGGCAAAAGAGATAATGTGATTCCCAAAGAGGCAATGCTGCAGGCTCTGGAGAAGATGCCGGTCACGGTCAGGAAGGCCTTCTACGAACAGGGATATCATCTGTTGTTGCGGGACCTTCATCGCGAAAAACCGCTGATTGACATTGCAACCTGGATCACAGACCGCACAAAACCACTTCCGTACGGAACCCCGGTTTTCCACTGATGTACGACCACCGTCAGAATCCCTTCACAGACCCCTTCAAACCTTGTTGCCTTTGAGCTCTTTCAGGGAATAAAAGGTACCTCGCCAGTGGATACCACCCTGTATCAGGTTCAGCAGCATCGTTCGCAGCAGGATGAAAACGAACAGCATTGTCATGAATGGATAGCCGATGGCGTACCAGCGTCTGGAGTGATGGAACCGGGCGCTGTCAGACACCGACAGCAGGATCAGGGCGGCTGTCGCCGCATAGATCAACCGGACCGGCCCATGGGTAACGAACAGGGCCGCAAACGGCCAGATGCTGCAGAGTACGTGAATTGCAGAACCGGCCAGGATCAGCGGGATATTGTAGTCTGCGCCGGAAAAGGCATTCTTTTCCAGGCCGGCAATTACCTCCCGGATGGATGCATACCACTCAACAGACAGATATTCGGGGGCATAGGCAGCCTCCTGACGAAAACCGGCCTGCTTGATGATCTTGCCCAGTTTGACATCATCATCCGGACGAAGACGGATCGTGCTGTGTCCCCCCACTTTTCGGTAGGTATCGGCAACAACCATATTGAATGCACCGATGCCGATATGGCAGCGGCTCTTCGGATCTGCTGCCTTCCAGGGGCGTGAGAAGAGAGAGAAGTAGACGATGAACGCCGCACCAAACATCCCCAGGAGTGTGGTCGGCATGGTCATCGAGGGGGTTGCGGCCAAATGGTCAAGGCGGTTTGTCTCCAGGAAGGTTACCGCTCTGGAAAGCACGGTCGGCTCCATGACAATATCGGCATCGGTAAAAAGCAGCAGCTCACCTGAGGCCCGCTGGCTGCCGATCCAGAGGGCATGGTTTTTACCCAGCCAACCCGGAGGCAGGAGATCCACATGAATAATCTTCAGTCGCACATTGTTCCGCGCCATGTCGTCCAGAATGGTGCCGGTAGCGTCTTCGGATCGATCATCCACCACGATCAGTTCATAATCAGGATACTCCAGGTTCAACAGTGACATCAGTGCTTCACGGATGTTGCGCTGCTCGTTGCGGGCTGCCACAACCACCGAAACACGAGGACAGTCGACGCCCGGTAACGGCGATACGTCGCGCAGGGCACGTACCGAACGGTTGCCGCGCAGCTGGTCGACCGTTGTAATTACGGTCAGGAAAAGTGTCGCTGTTGCAAGCCAGATCAGGATATCCATACGGCAATCTTACATTGAATACGGTATATGCCAAGAGGGATTTTCAGATGACTGATATTTTATACTGATTGACATATATCCTATGCGTGCCCCCTCTCCTTGAGGGACACAATGGGCAAAAAGGAGAGGGTCGCCGAAAGCCGGTTGAGGGAACAGAGATATCACTGTATTCCGCATTATGATTGGGATACACGGCCGGTGGTTTGATAACTCTTTTCATCATCTCCGCGTTTTGATAGGGTAGCTGCCATTCATCCACCGTGCATCGAGGGGAGTATGAACTTTAAAAAAATCTGGCAATTCAGCATATCGATCGAACTGTGTCTCTGGCTGTTGGCATTGATTTGCGGTGTCATGGCAGTTGCTTCCTTTCTGTTGACAGGAGAATATGCCGCCGCCATCAATTACATGCCGCTGCTGGCGTGGCTGAAAGAGGTGCCGCTGAGCGCCTCCTGGTGGCTCTGGATCACGATTGTGCTGATCGCACTATTGGTGTTGAACACGATCCTCTGCTCGTCGGAGACGCTTTGGTCGCGCTGGGGCAGGGCGGGCTTGCTGCCGCTCCTGGCACCGCAGTTGATTCATGTCGGCTTTCTACTGATCGTGTTGGCCCATCTGATCAGCGCCTATGGCGGTGGAATGCAGCAGCTGGAGGTGGCTGAGGGGATGGTAGCGCAGCTGCCGGACGGGACCCGCTTCGGCGTAGCCGGGATCTCCGTAACTTTGTCCCCCATGGGGATGCCGACCGGTTACAGCAGTGAGTTGGTGACGAACCTGAATAATCAGTCTGAACGCACAACCATCAGCCCCAATAATCCCTGGTTATTCGGTGGGTACGGTGTTTATATCAAGCAGGCCGAAGCTTATCCTTATCGGCGGGCCCTGCTGGAGATACACCGCGAACCGGGTGCCGGCATGGCCCTGGCCGGCGCGCTTGTTTTCACCGTGGGGAACGTGGTGCTGCTCTGGCTGCGTTCACGTTCCAAGGAGAATGCCGCAGCAGAGGTTACCCCATGAAATCCTACCGCAAGGAACTCTGGTTCGAGACCAGGCAGCGCCGTGAGTTGTTGAATATTACGCCGACGATCGCCGAGTGTCTGCTGGAGAGCGGTATTCGGGAGGGGTTGCTGCTCTGCAACGCCATGCACATTACCGCCAGCGTGTTTATCAACGACGATGAATCGGGGCTGCACGCCGATTTTGAAACCTGGCTGGAGGGGCTGGCGCCGGAAAAACCGTACTCACGCTATAAGCACAATGGCTATGAGGATAATGCCGATGCACACCTCAAGCGGACTATTATGGGGCGTGAGGTTGTTGTCGCTGTTACCGATGGTAAACTTGATCTTGGCCCGTGGGAGCAGATTTTTTATGGTGAGTTCGACGGTAAGCGCCGGAAGCGGGTGCTGGTGAAAATCATCGGGGAGTGATTTCAGGTTGCCTCACAAGATGCACGTTGAAACAGCAAAGGCGACCGGTAATGGTCGCCTTTGCTGTTTTGGGATCTGATTTCTCTGAAGATCAGAGATTTTCAACTGTGACTTCGATCGGCATCGGCTTCAGTTTCCAGATCTCTCGGTTGTAGTCGTTGATGGTCCGGTCGGTGGAGAACTTGCCGCTGTTGGCGGTGTTGATGATGCTCATGCGGGTCCAGCGCTCGCGGTCCTGATAGGCCCGGGCCACCTGTTTCTGGACATCGACAAAGCTGCGGAAATCAGCCGCCACCATCCAGGGGTCGTGGGGGCTGCAGATGGCGTTGATGATCGGGTTGAAGAGACCTGCTTCAAACAGGTTGAAATGTCCGCAACGCAGCAGGGCCATGACCCGTTGCAGGTCATCATCATGGCTGATGATGCCGTGGGGATCATAATTGCCGCGCTGCTCCTCCACCTGGTCGCTGGTCAATCCGAACTGGAAGAAGTTGTCCGATCCGACCTCCTCCAGAATCTCGATGTTGGCTCCATCCAGTGTACCGATGGTGATGGCGCCGTTCATCATGAATTTCATGTTGCCGGTTCCGGAGGCCTCCTTGCCGGCGGTGGAGAGTTGCTCAGACAGGTCGCTGCCCGGACAGATCACCTCCATGGCACTGACGCTGTAGTTGGGGAGGAAGGCCACTTTCAGGCGGTCACCCACCTGTGGGTCATCATTGACGACCTTGGCAACGTTATTGACCAGCTTGATGATCAGCTTGGCCATGGCGTAGCCCGGAGCCGCCTTGCCGCCGATCAGGACGCAGCGATTGGTCCAGTCGGCCGTGTCGCCGCGCTTGATGCGATCGTAAAGGTGGATGACGTGCAGAATGTTGAGCAACTGGCGCTTGTATTCGTGGATGCGCTTGACCTGGACATCGAAGATGCTATCCGGGTTGAAGAACACGTTACACTTGTCCTGAACCAGCGTTGAGAGACGTTGCTTGTTGTGCTGTTTGACCTCGTGCCAGCGTAGCCGGAATTCCGGATCATCGGCATGGGGAGCAATGGTGCCGAGCTGTTGCAGGTCGGCCACCCAGTTATTGCCGATTTTTTCACTAATCAATGCGCTCATTGACGGATTACACTGGGCAATCCAGCGTCGAGGAGTGACACCGTTGGTTTTGTTATTGAACTTATCCGGCCAGAGCTCATGGAAGTCGCGGAACAGCCCCTGTATCAGCAGTTGTGAGTGCAGTGCGGCCACGCCGTTGACCGAGAAACTTCCCACAATGGCCAGATAGGCCATGCGTATATGGGGCACCGTCCCCTCTTCGATGATCGACATGCGGCGCATGCGCCCCATATCGCCCGGCCAGTGGCTGGAGACCTCGGCCATGAAGCGGGCATTGATCTCCAGGATTATTTCCAGAATGCGTGGCAGCAACTGGCCGAACAGCGGTACCGGCCATTTTTCAAGGGCTTCCGGGAGCAGGGTGTGGTTGGTATAGGCCATGGTCTGGCGGGTGATGTTCCAAGCCTGATCCCACCCCATACCGTGGTCATCCATCAGGATCCGCATCAGTTCCGGAACGGCGCAGCTGGGGTGGGTATCGTTGAGTTGGAAGCAGTTGTTGGCGGCAAACTCGCTGAAGTCACCCTTGCGGGTCATGACCCAGCGGTCGACCACGTCCTGAAGGCTGGCCGATGCTAGGAAATATTGCTGGCGCAGGCGCAGGACCTTGCCGTTTTCGCTGGCATCATTGGGGTAGAGCACCATGGTGATGTTTTCGGCTTCGTTCTTGGTGGCCACCGATTCGGCGTAGCCGCCGGCGTTGAACTCACCCAGGTCAAAGGCATCCGTAGCCGCAGCTTTCCAGAGTCGCAGGGTGTTGACCGTACCGTTACGGTAGCCGGGAATCGGAATGTCATAGGGGACGGCCAGTACATCATTGCTGTCGACCCAGCGGACGTGCCGGTCGCCGTTGTCGGAGTGGTAATGCTCCGTGCGGCCGCCAAAACGGATTCGCTGGATGAACTCGGGGCGCTCCTGTTCCCAGGGGTTGCCGTCCCGCAGCCAGTGGTCAGGCTCCTCGATCTGTCGCCCATCCACAATGCGCTGACGGAACATGCCGTACTCATAGCGGATGCCGTAACCCATGACCGGCAGCTGCAGGGTGGCGCAGCTGTCCAGGAAACAGGCTGCCAGACGACCCAGACCGCCGTTACCCAGACCGGCGTCGATTTCCGATTCCGTCAGCTCCTCCAACTTGATGCTCAGCCCCTGCATGGACTGATCGGCCGCCGTGGTAATGCCCAGATTGAGCATGGCATTCCCCAGGGTTCGCCCCATCAGAAACTCCAGGGAAAGATAGTAGCCCCGTTTGATGTTGGTCTCTACGTAGCAGCAGCGGGTCCGGCGCCAGCGGTCCATCAGGCGGTCGCGAACCGTCAATGCCAGGGCCTTGTAGAAATAGTTGACCGAATAGCAGTACTTGGTCTGGCCGAGGCTGTAGGCAAAGTAGCGGCGGTAATCACTTGTCAGTGCGGCAGCATCCAGTGGCAGGGGGGGGAGCTCTGTCAAACCGGGTGATTTAATCTTGGTACGTTTTCTCTTGTGAACCATAGCAATGCCATCCTTGATGCACCATGAGAAGGTGCTGCGGGTTAAGTGTGATTTTGGAGCTGATGATTGTAGACTAATTTGCTGTGGATGGCAATTTACAAGAGGCGGTTGAGGAATCCCTTGATGCGTTCGTTATCCTGGGCTGCGCCGAAGAGTTCATCGGGTGTGCCCTGGGCCAGAAAGTTTCCCGACTCCATGAAAATAACCCGGTCGGCCAGTTCACGGGCAAAGCCCATGTGATGGGTGACGATGATCATGGTCATCCCCTCATCGGCCAGGGTATGGATGGTGTCGAAGACCTCGCCGACCAGCTCCGGGTCCAGGGCAGAGGTGGGCTCGTCGAACAGCATCAGCTTGGGACGCATGGCCAGTGCCCGGGCGATGGCCACACGCTGCTTCTGTCCACCGGAAAGGGTGGCCGGAAAGACGTCACGCTTGTCGGACAGCCCGACCTTGGTCAGCATGTCCAGTGCAATGGAGCGGGCTTCATCAGCCGGCTTGCCCTGAACGGTCAGGGGGCCTTCCATGACGTTGCCCAGCACGGTCATGTGGGGGAAAAGGTGGAAGTGCTGAAAGACCATACCGATCTCGGCCCGCAGGGCACTTATGGCCTGGGGGCGGTCCGGGTGGCGTTTGCCGTTGCGCTGAACATAGCCGACCTCCTGCCCCTCAAAGCGGATAGTACCCTCTTCGATCTCCTCCAGCATGTTGATGGAGCGCAGCAGGGTCGATTTGCCCGACCCGGAGGGGCCGATGATCACCAGCTTTTCCCCCAGGGCCACCTCAAGGTTGATGGCATTGACGGCCGTCAGGCTTTTGAAGCGTTTGGTGATATGTTCCAGTTTCAGGAGCGGCTGGTTAGCGATGTTCATAGATTCCTGCCCGATATTCGATCTTTTCGAAAATGAAGGTGAAAATAGTCGTCAGAATCAGATAGATGGCTGCCGCCAGAATCAGGGCCGTGATGTTGAAGTAGGTGTTGAACATCTGGTCCGCTGCCCGCATCAGCTCCACCATGGCGATGGTGGAGACCAGGGCGGTGTCCTTGATCAGGGCGATGAATTCATTGCCGATGGGGGGCATCAGGCGTTTGTAGGTCTGGGGGATGATGACCCGGCGCATGGCCTGGCTGTAACTCATGCCGATGGCCTTGGCCGCTTCCATCTGACCATGGTCGATGCTCTGGATCGCTCCGCGGATGATCTCCCCCAGGTAGGCGGAGTAGTTGAGCCCGAGCCCGATCACGGCGGCAGTTAGGGGGGGCAGGGTGATGCCGAGAGAGGGGAGGCCGTAGTAGATGAAGAACAGCTGCAGCAGCAGCGGAGTCCCGCGGAAAAACCAGATGATGAACCAGCAGAGTCCCGACACCGGCCGCAGGGTGCTGATGCGACCCAGTGCGATCAAGAGCCCCCCCAGGGGGGATACCAGCATGGTGCAGAGCACCAGCAGCAGGGTCATCATGGCACCCTTGGCCAGGGCCGGAAGAAAGCGGATTACGTCTGACAAAATCGTGTGCCAGCGCGGTTTGAGCTGGGTCTGCAGGGCGGCCACAAAATTGCGGGCCTCACTATTGTCGGGGTACAGCTTGAGTACTTCCTGACAGGCGGCAATGGCCTTTTCCGTTTCCTCCTGGGAGGCGTGGATACGGGCTGTCTGCATGCGGCTGGCAACATAGGCCGTACCCTCTTCACCGCTTACTGGTGGAGGAACTTTTTTGAGAAGTGCCAGGGCACCCGGCAGATCACCCTGGGCCATCAGATCGTTGGACTGGCTGAAAATCTGGTCGTAATCCACTGCTGCCAGACATGGTCCTGCCAGCATCCATAAAAAAAGCAGGGCCACAAAGGCCCTGCCGGTAAAATATTTCATCGAAACCTTCACAGTCTAGAATTTCTTGGGGTTAGTCAGATCTTCTGCGAACCATTTGCGGGAAATCTTGGCCATGCTGCCATCCTTGACCATCTTGTCCAGGGTCTGCTGAACCTTTTCGCGCAGGTCGCTGTCCGCTTTGCGGAAGGCGACACCAAAGGGCTCCTTGCTGATCATGCCGGGGATGATTTTGAATTTGCCGGGGCGCTTGGCGATCATGTCGCGGCCGGTAACGTTGTCAACCACAACCACGTCGATGCGGGCGGCTTCCAGGTCAAGCAGGGCCTTGGGGTAATCTTCATACTCCTTCAGTTCGGTCGGGGCTACGGCCAGTTTCTTGACGGCCTGGATTCCGGAAGAACCTTTCTGCGTGCCGGCCTTGTAGTTCTTCAGATCCTTGAGTGATTTGAAACGTTTTCCCTTGAAATTGACGATGGCGATCTGGCCATCCATGATGTAGGGCTTGCTGAAAGCGACCTTCTGGGCGCGCTCTTCGGTGATGGTCATACCGTTCCAGATACAGTCAAATTTCTTGGCGTCCAGGGAGTGGATAACGCCATCCCAGGCGGTTGGCTGCCATTCGATCTTGATGCCCAGGCGCTTGCCGACCTCTTCAGCGGCATCGATGTCGAAGCCGACCAGTTTGCCGTCGGCCTGGCGATAGCCCATGGGTGGGAAGGAGTCATCCAGCCCGATTACCAGCTTGCCATCTTTCTTGACCTTGTCCCAGGAACCGTCGCCGGCAAAGGCGCTTACGGCCAACAGAGACATGACGATACATGAAACCAGAAGCACAATTTTCTTCATAACTATTCATCTCCTCAAACAAAGATTTGACAAAGCGGACGGGATTATTCCAGAAAAGGGTGAGCCAGTCAAGGCATGTTTCAAATGGTTATACCAAAGGTTTGAGCTGCCATGCAGGGTTGTATTTTGATGAATTGTAATGATATCTATTGATACAAAAAAACACAAAAAAACTGTTTTGAATCTTATGTTTTGATAGACCCCTGCAGGGTTGCATTGACCAATTCGGTTATGCTGACCCGGAGCAGGCTGTTTTTCATATCCTGATGACCGCTAATCAGAACGTTGACGTAGTTTTCAGACAGTCCGCGGCAGAGTTTTGTTTTGGAATCATATCCCTGTACCAGTACGGTGAGCGTCCTGCCAACCTGCTGCTGCAAAAACCTGGTTTGTTTCTCTTCAGCCAGATTTCGGAGGATTTCGGCCCGGTATTTAATGCGATCGGGTGGAACCTGACCCGGCATGTCGGCTGCCTTGGTACCGCTGCGTTTCGAGTAGGGAAAGACATGCAGGTCCGAGAAGGGGAGGTCCGTGATCAGCTGGACGGTGTCGGCAAATTCCTGCTCGCTCTCCACCGGAAATCCGGCAATCACGTCGGCCCCGATAAAGGCTTCCGGCAGGTGTGCATGAATTTTAGCGACCAGCGTGCGGAAGAAGGCGGACGTGTAGTGGCGTCCCATTCGTTTCAGGACCGGATCGGAGCCGCTCTGCAGCGGCAGGTGCAGGTGCGGGCAGACCGTGTCGGATGCGGCCATCAGCTCCAGCAGCTCGTCGGTCACTTCATTCGGTTCCACCGAACCGATGCGCAGTCGCTTCACCAGCTGCCCGGCAGCGATACGCCGCACCAGCTCGGTCAGCGAGGTTGGGGGTGTCAGGTCCAGTCCATAGGCCCCCAGGTGGATACCGGTCAGGACAACCTCCTGATAGCCGTTGGCCGCCAGGTCGCGCACCCCCTGCAGGACATCCTCAAGCGGAACGCTGCGGCTTCGGCCGCGGGCGTAGGGGACGATGCAGTAGGAACAGAATGAGTTGCAGCCGTTCTGGGCCTGGAGGAAGGCGCGGGTGTGTTCGGCAAAGCTTTCCAGGCGCAGCGGTCCGGCTTCGCGTTCCGTGGATATGTCGGAAATACGGCTTTCCCCCGATTCCACCAGGGCGACGATGTCCTGTTTCTCCCGGTTACCGACGACGCTGTCCAGCTCGGGCAACCGCTCCAGTTCGCCGGGGGCCACCTGGGCGTAACAGCCGGTTGCCACGATGCGGGCCTGCGGGTTCAGCCGCCGGGCCCGCCGGATCAGGCGGCGCGTCTCCGCATCGGTGCGGGCTGTGACGGTGCAGGAGTTGATAACATATATGTCAGCCTCGCCGGAGAACGGCACCATTTGGTAGCCGCTCTGCTCGAATTTTTCGGTCATGGCGGCGGATTCGAATTGGTTGGTTTTACATCCCAACGTTGTGATTGCTACGCGTTTCATACGGTGATGATGTCCTTTTCCAGCGTTTTCAATACACGGGTAACATACAAAACGACGATGATAGCTGCCGACCAGGTGGTGGCAAAGATCCCCCACCAGATCCCCATGACTCCCCACCCCATGGTTATGGCCAACAGGTGGAAGGCCAGCCAGGGTGCGGCGATCTGGCGGTAGAGGCCAATCCAGAGGGCAAAGCCCGGTTTCTTGATCCCCTGCATGGCCGAGACGCAGACGTACAGCAGAACATAGGCCGGGAAGACGAAGGCTTCGATTCTCAGGAAATTGACTCCGGTTGTGATGACCTGTTCATCGTGGCTGAAGATCCCCAGCAGCTCGCGGGTGAACAGCAACGCGGCAACGGTGCCGAAGAGCGCCAGTATAAAACCGTAGCGCAGGGATAGTTTCAGGATTTCGCGGATGCGGTCGTAGCGTTCGGCCCCGTAGTTCTGTGCTGTCAGCGCCAGGGTTGAAATGTTGAGCCCCATCAGCGGTAACAGGGCGAGCTGTTCTATGCGGGTTCCAACCCCGTAGGCCGCCACCACCTCCTGGCCGAAGCGTCCGGCAAACCAGGTGATTATGAAGATCCCCAGGGAGACGGTCATCATGTTGAGCGCCGATGGAAAGCCCTGTCTGAAGAGCTCGCCGTAGTGGTGGCGGCGGGGAATCAATTCCGCCGGGCGCAGTTCGTGGACGACCCCCAGTGCCGAAAGACGGGAAAACATGTAGATGTTCCCCAGGCACTGAATCGTAATCGTGGCCAGGGCGATACCCTGCAGCCCCATGGCCGGAATCCCCAGACCGCCGTACATGAACCATGGATCAAGGATCAGATTCAGCAGGAAGGCAGATACCAGCAGATTGCGGTAGACACGGGTGTTGCCGTGGGCATTCAGGATGGCGCTCATCAGAAAATTGAACAGGAAAAAGGTTGTACCGCAGAAGACGATACGCATGTAGCCCATGGCCAGCTGCAGATACTCCCCGGAGGCCCCCATGAAACTGAAAATGTATGGGGCCAATACAATTCCCAGAACGGTCAGCAGGATGGCATGGATCAGGGCGAAGGAGAGTGACTGAATCACGTATTGACGGGCTTCGTCATGGCTGCCGCGCCCAAGTGCATTGCCGACCAGGGCCGTGGCTGCGGTGGAGATGCCGGAACCGATGGCCAGGATCAGGAAAAAGACCGGGAAGCAGAGTGACATGGCTGCCAGGGCGGTGGTGGAGAGACGGCCGGCGTACCAGGTATCCACCACGTTGAACATGGTGTTGAAGAAGAACCCGGTGCCGGCCGGAATGGCAATCCTGCGGATCAGTCCGGATATGGGGGCGGTTGTCAGGTCAGAGGTCATGAATCACTGTGCTATGGCATTCAATTCGACGCGGCTCTTCGGGACGGTATCCTTTTCGGGCGCCTTGTGGATTGAATCGTTCTTTTCAAATACCCGCTCAGGGGCGATGCCACCTTTCACTACCAGGAAGTTTTTGACCGCCAGGACCCGTTCGCGGGCCAGACCCTGCAGTTCCGCTTCGCCAACGACCGTGTTGGCAAATATCAGTTTCTTCATCTCATCCGGCGGCAACTCCTTGACAAATCCCAGTACGTTGCGCGGTTTGGGGAACTTCTCCTTTTTGTAGACTGCGCTCAGATATCTGGCCTGTTCTTCCGGTAGCACCTGAATAGTTTCAACCTTTTCACCCTCTTTTAAGGTGCCCTCATCCTTGAGATACAGGAACTTCTCGTTTCGCAGTTTGCGGTTAAAGAGGTAACTGCGGTACCCTTCCGTATCCCGCTCCCTGTCCACAAACCCCTTCAGTTCTACCTTCAGGGCCGGACGGTCCAGTAGTGCTTTGGCCAGGGTAGCCAGCTTCTGCTCCTCCTGGGGTGGCAAGGTGCTGGTGCCGATTCCAAAGGTGACGGCGCTGAAGTCCTGATCGCTCCCCATCATGGAGGAGAGCAGGGCGAATGGGGAGGTGACCGCCTTGACCAGAACATTTGTAACCACCTGCCAGACCACGCCCCAGATGCTGAACTTGGGATCGTCGGTGCGGCCGGTGACCGGCAGGTCGAGATGGATTTCGCCCTTGCGGTCCTTCAGCAGGGCCAGCCCCAGTTTAACCGGCAGGCTGGTGGCTTTGTCGCTTTCCACCTTCTCCCCGAAGGTGAACTGATCGATAAAGACCTTGTTTTCCGAGTTCAGCTGTTTTTTGTCGATGCGGTATTTCAGGTCCAGGAACAGTTTCCCCTTTTCGACGGTATAACCCAGGAATCGTCCGGTGTAGGGGGTAACGGGTGACAGTTCAATATCCTTGAAGGAAATCTTCAGATCCACGAACAGGTCGCCCCGCAACGGGTTGATCTGTCCGGTGATCTGGAGCGGTGAATGATTTTCCAGGTTGCCGCGCAGGTCCACGTCGGCCAGCTTGGAATCCTCGGACGACAAGCCGCTGACCCGGCCTCCTAGGTTGAAGAAGGTGGTGGTAAAGCGCTGCGGCAGGTGGTTGTCGGTGAAGGAAAGAGTGCCGTCCTGAATGGTAATGGCGTCTATCCGGATGTTGCTGGGCTGGCTTGGGGCTGACTTTTGAGGGTCAAGGGGCAAGGGGCCAGGGGCAAGGGTACTTCCCGACTTGTTTTCCTCACCCTTGACCCTTGACCCTTGACCCTGATTTCCCTGTTCCTTCGGTTTTTCCACCAGGTTCTGCAGATTGAGCGTGCCGTCCTTGCGGATGATAATGCGGGAATAGACACCGTTGAGGGCGATCTGGCGCAGTGCCAGGCTGAAGGGTTCCAGGGTGCCCTGAATATCATCCAGCTGCAGGCTTTCCCATTTCAGCAGATCCTCTTCAGCGATGGTGTCAAGGGTGTGGAAATCGCGTACTCCGGCGCTCCCTTTAAAGTAGCCGACCGGCTTGCCATCCTTGAGGGCCACATCCAGGTTCATGGTAGTGTCGGCGAAGCCGCTCTGCAGGAAGACATTCAGGTTGGAGGGGAAATAGGCATCGAAATCACGCAGCGGCAGACGCCCGACCGACAGGCTGCCCCGGTAGCGGAACGGCTGCGGAGTGATCTCGCCGGCCGCTTTGAGCGGGGTGGCTTTGTTGAAGGTCGAGGCAAAGCGCAGGCCGGCTGGACTGAATTTCGGGCCTTTGAGGTTGGTAAGGGTCAGGGAGGTGTTATTCAGGGCAAAGCGCGGTTTTTCACTGCGGCTCTTGTCCGTGAAGGCAGCATTGAATGCATTCACCTGGAATTTTTTGAGGGCGAAGCTCAGCTCTTTGCCACCCTGTTTTTTGATAATGTCCCCCTTTGCCGGTTTTACAGTTGCGGGTGCCGGAGCAGGTGTCGGCGGGGTGGCTGTGGTCGGTTTAGCCGTCGTTGCTTTCAGCAGAGACAGCAGCGAAAGGGAGCCGTCGGTCTCCCGGGAGAGTGTCAGGGTACCCTTGGAGAGCTGAATTTCTGCAATTTCGGCACTGTTGTTTTTCTGGTTGAAGCCGGCCCCGTTGATTTCAAAACGGGCCAGGTCGAAACCCTCCTTATCACCATAGCGTGTTGAAAAACCGCTCAACAGCAGGGTGCCCTGATCAAGGACAACCCCATCCTCTTTGGTGTAGGTGGTCTCTGTGGAGAGATCAAGTGTACCCTTGAGCGGGGCGGTCAGGAATTTCGACAGATAGGGCCAGGCCCGCTGGAGTTTCAGGCCGCTCAATTCACTGGAGGCGCTGGCACTAAGCGGGGACAGGACAAAGCTGCCGTCCACAGCAAATGTGGCCTCTTTATCCAGCAGCATGGAAAGCTCATAGTCGGCACTCTTGGCTGTTTCCGTACTGAAGTTCCTGATGGATGCATCGATCTGCCCGATCTCGCTTTTGAAACCACCCGCAGGAAGGGCGTCGCTGAAATGGATTAAGCCATTTTTGAAGGCAAAGTCGCGTATCTGTACCAATACAGGTGGTGCCGCCGGGCCGTCTGATTTTGCAGGCGTAGCTTCCTTTGTCTCTGGTTTTGATGGCGCGGGGAGTAGTTGCTGGTACATCCACTCCCCCTTGGCATTGCGGTTAACTGCCAGTTCCAGGCCGTCCAACAGGATCGAATCGAATGCAAATTTGCGGGCCAATACCTCGAGCAGAGAGGCTTTTACTTCAAAAAGCGGTATTTTTACCAGCGGTGTGCCGTTCTTCATGGTAGCGGCAAACGACTCCAGGCGTACCAGTCCTTTGATGTGCAACTGCGGTTTCTGGTCGGAGTGGATGCGGTAGGTGATATCGGAGTCGACGCTGAGGGTACCGGAAGTAATTATGGCAGGTGGAGGTACCGGCGAATAGGCTACATATTCCGGTACGCTCAGTTTTTTCAGTTCGATATGGACGGAGGTTTCCATGGATTTGCTGAGCGGCTTGACCTTGCCTTTAAAGCTGAAGGGGGCACCGTTAACCACCGCCGAAATGTGGGGATCGGTGTATTTTTCCACCAGGTAAGGGATATTGCTGATAAAGGGAACCGCAACGTTCAGATCTCGGACGGTATGTTTGCGGCCACCGGTCACCGCCCGGTCATCAAAGTCCAGCGAGCCGTTGCTGATGGAGATGTTATTGATCGAGAAGTGTGTTTCTCCCTTGGTTTCCTTCTTCGGTTTTGCCTTGATACGTTCGATGATATCGTTGAAGCTGTAACTGTTGGCCGCCAGACGGCTGAAGGTCAGGGCAGGGGTGTCAACGGCCACCTCTGATACAATCAACGCTCGACGGTAGATAGATGCCAAGCCCAAGGATGTGCGCAGGGATCCGATCGATATGAAAGGGCCGCCATCCTGATCCTTGATCGCGAATCCCTTGACGGTGACCGTCAGGGTGAAGGGGTTGATGGCCACCTTCTCGATCTGCACTTTTCGGCCGGTTTCCTTTTCAATGGCCTTGACGGCCTGGTTCCGGACGATGATCGGCAGGATTGCGGCGGTAAAGATCAGCAAGAATATGAAAGCTGTCAGACATGAAAGCAGTATCTTGTTTTTTCTGGACATGACGACGCTCCGTTACGGTCGGTATACCCTGTATATACTATATCACCGGTGAGAGAGATATCATTTTTACCGTCGGAATATGCTGCCGTTTCGTAGAACAATATTTTATGGTTTTTGTTGAATATTTTCGGCAAAACAGATACAAGGAAAGACATTTTCATGTGAACGAACATGAAGCGAACTCTGGGGGAGGTACATCAATGAGTCTTGTAAAACTGTATGACACAACCTTGCGCGATGGAACACAGGCCGAAGATATCTCGTTTCAAACCGAGGACAAAATTCGCATTGCCCACCGTCTAGACGACCTGGGTGTTCACTATATTGAAGGGGGCTGGCCGGGAAGCAATCCCAAGGATGTCGCCTTTTTCAAGGATATCAAGAAGGAAAAGCTGGCCCATGCCAAGATCGCGGCGTTCGGTTCAACCCGTCGCGCCAAGGTGACACCGGACAAGGACAATAACATTATTACGCTGGTCAAGGCCGAGCCGGATGCCATTACGATTTTCGGCAAGACCTGGGATTTCCACGTCCGTGAGGCGCTGCGCATCTCGCTTGAGGAGAATCTTGAACTGATTTTTGATTCCCTGGAGTATCTCAAGAAGAACGCACCGGAGGTCTTTTATGATGCCGAGCACTTTTTTGACGGCTACAAGGCCAATCCCGATTATGCCATAAAAACCCTCAAGGCGGCTCAGGATGCCAAAGCCGACTGCATTATTCTGTGCGACACCAATGGCGGCACCATGCCGTTCGAGGTGGCTGAAATCATCAAGGCGGTCAAGAAACATATTAAGACCCCGCTCGGTATCCATACCCACAACGATGGAGAGTGTGCCGTCGCCAATACAATGATTGCCGTAGACCAAGGGATTGTTCAGGTGCAGGGAACCATCAATGGTTTCGGCGAGCGCTGCGGCAACGCCAATCTCTGCTCCATCATTCCGGCACTCAAGGTCAAGATGAAGAAGGATTGCATCACTGACGAACAGATGCGTCATCTTCGTGACGTTTCCCGCTATGTCTACGAGCTGGCCAATTTTTCACCCAACAAGCATCAGGCCTATGTGGGTAACTCTGCCTTCGCCCATAAGGGGGGCGTGCATGTCAGTGCTATTCAGCGCCATCCGGAGACCTATGAGCATATCCGTCCCGAGCAGGTTGGAAACTGTACCCGCGTGCTGATCTCCGACCTGTCCGGTCGCGCCAATATTCTTGCCAAGGCTGAAGAATTCAATATCAACTTGGACAGCAAGGATCCGGTTACTTTGGAAATCCTTGATAATATCAAGGAGATGGAGAACCGCGGCTATCAGTTCGAGGGTGCCGAGGCATCGTTTGAACTCCTGATGAAAAAGGCGCTGGGCGCCCACAAGAAGTTTTTCTCTGTCATGGGCTTCCGCGTGATTGATGAAAAGCGTGGTGAAGAGCAAAAACCGATGGCCGAGGCCACCATCATGGTCAAGGTCGGTGGAAAGGTTGAGCACACCGCCGCTGAAGGGAGTGGACCGGTCAACGCCCTGGACAACGCACTGCGCAAGGCGCTGGAGAAGTTCTATCCCAAACTGAAGGAACTGAAGCTTCTGGATTACAAGGTTCGCGTGCTTCCTGCCGGATTGGGGACTGCATCAGCCATCCGCGTGCTGATCGAATCGGGCGATAAGCATAGCCGCTGGGGAACTGTGGGGGTATCTGACAACATCATCGATGCCTCGTATCAGGCGCTGATTGACAGCATTGATTACAAACTTCACAAGGTCGAGGAGTAGGTTTTGTGAGTATGACAGGCAGCGATAACAGCGAGTTGCCTGCGCAGGTTTCCTTTTTTCGTTCACAATTGTTTTACCGTAGAGTTATTCTTCTGTTATGTGCTGCTACCGTTTCAGCACCGCTCATATATTCAAGCCGCCCGGATAAGGACACTCGTCCCCGGGCGGCTTGTTCTGTTTTATCGCCATCCCGTGCATATGTTCGAATCGAAGGGATCGTCAAGTATCCCGGCATTTACGAAATTACCGCCAATATAATGACGATAGACGCCATTAAGATGGCGGGGGGTGGCGTCATGGATGTGACGGGTGTTGCCGGTGTTTGCCCTGAAACCCCTCTTGAGAATGGAGATGTTGTTAATGTCTTGAAATCAAAGGATAAAGTCGCCTACGTGCGCAGGGGGTACATGTCCGCCAGTGAACGACTTGTTCTGGATATTCCCCTGAATATCAACACCATGAGTCTGGCTGACTTTGATAAGATTCCCGGTATTGGTCCAACACTGGCCCAAAGGATTGTAAATTATCGTCATAAAAATGGCGGCAGTATGCAGGTGATGGACCTGTTATCTATCGAAGGGATTGGCGAAAACAGCTATTATCGGCTAAAAAGATATTTCTAAGTCGTTGAAACAAAAGACTTGTACGGTTTGTGTGAATATTTTGGCTCAGCTGTAAACAGTTTTGGCACACATGATGTAAACATACCGAATACTAGAAGGCACCAGTGCTATTACGTATTCGGGAGGGTTTATTATGCAATGTCCACGCTGCAAGGGCCGAATGTTCGCTGAAAAGTTCTATGATTTTGTCCGCTCCTTTGACGCCTGGAAGTGCACCTGCTGCGGAGAGGTGCTTGATTCGACTATCCTGGCAAACAGGGCCCGCAGCAACAATACCCATCTCGGCTGATAGTCACTTTTTAACGATACAGTATCTTAAAGGGAAATCCGGAAACGGGTTTCCCTTTTTGTTTGACATGAATCTCCCGGCGGGATATTGAATCTATCCGTTTGGGCATGCGTCAATGGTGCGTAAATGGAATAATAACCTTCGAGGTCAGTGATGAGAAACGATGGCAGAACAAATGATGCATTAAGACCGGTGCGCATTACCCGGAATTTTACAAAACATGCTGAAGGATCCGTATTGATAGAGTTCGGCGATACCCGGGTGATCTGCACAGCTTCCGTGGAAGAATCGGTCCCGCCATTTTTGAGGGGCAAGGGCACCGGTTGGGTGACGGCTGAATATTCTATGCTGCCGCGTGCCACCCATACTCGTTCTTCCCGTGAAGCAGCCAAGGGGAAGCAGAGTGGCCGCACGTTGGAAATCCAGCGTCTGATTGGTCGTTCCCTGCGAGCGGTTACGGATCTGGCCGCTCTGGGAGAACGATCCATCACCATTGATTGCGACGTGATTCAGGCCGATGGTGGCACACGTACCGCCTCCATCACAGGCGCCTACGTCGCGCTGCACGATGCCCTTTCGACGTTAACGAGCAAGGGGCTGCTTCAGCAGATTCCTCTCAAGGAGGCCGTAGCGGCTGTCAGTGTCGGGATCATTGCGGGGGAAGCTGTCCTTGATCTCAATTATATAGAAGATTCCTCTGCCGAAGTGGATATGAACTTTGTCATGACCTCCAGTAGCCGTTTTGTGGAGGTGCAGGGGACTGCTGAGGCTGAACCGTTTACGGTTGAACAGATGGACGCCATGCGAGATCTGGCCAGTAGTGGTATCAAGCAGTTGTTTGACATTCAGCGTCAGGCCCTGGGACTATGAACGAATTGGTTGTGGCAACCCGTAATGGCGGGAAAATAAAGGAAATACAGGCATTGCTTGACGGGGTTGTTGCCACGGTTCGCTGTGCTGCGGATTTCCCCGGTTTTCCCGAAACGATTGAGGACGGGACTACCTTTGAGGAGAACGCCCTCAAAAAGGCCCTTGAAGCAATGGCGTTTACCGGCCTGCCGGCACTGGCCGACGATTCAGGATTGGTTGTCGATGCTCTTGATGGCCGTCCGGGTGTCTATTCTGCCCGTTTTGCCGGAGAAGGGGCAAACGATGCCACCAACAATCTTCGTCTTCTGGAAGAGCTCTCCCGGATTCCTGGAGAGCAACGCCAGGCGGCATTTGTCTGTGTGATGGCATACGTTACACCGGAAGGTGTCCGGCACATTTTCAGAGGGAAGGTCACCGGCAAAATTTTGACGTCACAGCGGGGAGAGGGTGGTTTTGGGTATGACCCCCTGTTTCTGGTGGACGGATTTGATCGAACTATGGCGGAGTTGGCCATGCATGAAAAAAATAGTATCAGTCATCGCGGGCAGGCCTTGCAGCAGTTCCGCAATTATCTTGAACAAGGGTCACCATGAAATCGGATAAAAAACGACATACCGGTAATCGTTCCAAAATTGAGTCGGGGAAACCGGTGGTGTCTGACACTCCCCGCGAACCGCAAAAATCCCGCCCCAAGCTTGTCCGCAATATGCTGGTGGAGCTAGCCGTTTCCGCAATCGATGACGACGGCTACGGTACGGCACGGGTTGATGGAATCTCCTACAAGATAGGCGGGGCGCTGCCGGGGGATACGGTGCGTGCAAAGATTGACCATGTTTCCTTTGGAAATGTTACGGCACATCTCCATAAGCTTCTGCAGCCATCGGCGCTTCGAAGCAAGCGGCCACCCTGCTCGGTGAGTTCCGAATGTCTCGGCTGCCCGTTGATCGCCATGCGGTACGTTGATCAAAAGGTCTGGAAGCGCGGTATGATTTTGAACGAGCTGGCGAAATATCCCGATTTGGCCGATATTGTTGTTCATCCACTGCTTTCCCCGGATCGCCTGATTCATTACCGCAATTCGGCTAAGCTGGTTGTGGCGGGCAAACATTCGGAACCGTTTCTGGGTATTTATCGTCGAGCCAGTCATGATGTTTTTGATCTGGAGAATTGTCCCATCCATCACCCCTTGATCAATAAGGTTATGGCGACCGTCCGGCGCGGAATTACCAAACTTAAGGTGCCGATTTATAATGCCCGCAGCAAGATGGGATTGTTGCGCTACCTGGTGGTCAGGGTCTCCGAGTTCGAACAGAAGGCAATGGTGGTGCTGATCACGGCCGATAAGTCCTACAACGAGATTCATCATTTATCAAAGTTCATCCGCGAGGCATTGCCGGAAGTCGAGGTAATTGCCAGCAATGTCAATAATTCAGACGGTAATGTGATTTTTGGACAGAAGGATACCTTTCTGACTCCGAAGCAGTCTCTTACCGAACAGGTTGGTGATGTGTATGTTCAGATTTCTCCCCGTTCATTTTTTCAGGTCAATACCGCCGGGGCGAAGCTGATCTACGAAAAGGTCAAGGAATGGGCTGTCCTCGACAAGGATTCAACGGTTCTCGATCTATATTGCGGAATCGGAGGGATCGGCCTGTTTCTGGCAGAACAGGCGAAAAAGGTCATCGGGATCGAGGTTGTTGAAGAGGCGGTTGCTGATGCTCGCAAGAATGCACGCCTGAACGGATTTAACAATTGTCGTTTTGAAGCTGGTGACGCGTCGGACCTGTTGGAAGAGCTGGCCGATGATGGTGAAAAGGTTGATGTGGCGGTTCTTAACCCACCCCGAAAGGGTTGCGATGAATCCGTACTCAAGAATGTTGCACATTTGTCGCCCCACAAAATTCTCTATGTTTCATGTTCGCCGGAAAGTTTGATGAGAGATCTCAATATACTTAAAAAACTGGGATATTCCTGCAAAGAGTTGCAGCCGGTGGACATGTTCCCCCAGACAGTCCATGTGGAAAATGTGGCATTGTTGGAAAAAAGTGATAAATCTGCTTGACTTAGCGGATAAGAGCTGATATTTAACATTTTCTCTTTTGATGAAGGCGCGTAGCTCAGGGGGAGAGCGCTACCCTGACACGGTAGAGGTCGACGGTTCGAGACCGTCCGCGCCTACCATTAAAAGATGAAGTCACAGGGCATCGACGGTTTCGATGCCTTTTCTGTTTCACCTGTCAAAAGGATATATCTCATGGCTGATTTGAATGTAACACTTCCAGACGGATCAAGCAGGGTACTTCCTGTCGGCGCTTCGGTTGCCGATTTGGCCGCTTCCATTGGTGCCGGGCTTGCCAAGGCTGCCATCGCAGGCAAAATTGACGGCGAATTGGTGGACGTGGCCGCGGTATTGCACGATGGCGCACGTGTTGAAATCATAACCGAGAAGAGTTCCGAGGCACTGGAGATTATCCGTCACTCCGCATCGCACCTGATGGCCCAGGCCGTTAAGGAGCTTTTTCCGGCGGCAAAGGTTACCATCGGTCCCGCCATTGAAAACGGCTTTTATTACGACTTTGATGTTGAACAACCATTTACGCCCGAAGATCTGGAGCGCATTGAAGCTAAAATGGTCGAATTGGCCAAGTCTGACATCAAGCTTGAGCGCTCGGTGCTTTCCAGTGCAGAAGCCATCACAAAGTTTGACGGGATGGGTGAGCCGTACAAGCGTGAATTGATCGAAGGGATTGGTGCTGAGACGGTCTCGATTTACACCCAGGGGAGTTTTGCCGATCTCTGTCGCGGTCCCCATGTCCCTTCCACCGGGCGCATCAAGGCTTTCAAGCTTCTGTCTATCGCTGGAGCTTACTGGCGTGGCGATGAAAAAAACCGTATGTTGCAGCGTATTTACGGGACCGCCTTTGTTGATAAAAAAGAGCTTGAAGCATACCTCCACCGCATTGAAGAAGCCAAGCGTCGCGATCATCGCAAGCTGGGCAAAGAGCTGGATCTATTTTCTTTTTCTGACGAGGTCGGTGCAGGCTTTGCCATTTGGCATCCCAAAGGTGCCATGCTGCGCACAATCCTCGAGGATTTTGAGCGACGGGAACATCTCAAGCGCAGTTATGACATCGTTGTAGGTCCCCAGATTCTCAAGACGGACCTGTGGCAACGGTCAGGCCATTACGACAATTACCGCGAGAACATGTATTTCACCGAGGTGGATGAGCAGAGCTTCGGTGTGAAGCCAATGAACTGTCTTGCCCACATGATGATCTACAAGTCCCAGCTGCGTAGCTACCGTGATCTTCCCCTGCGCTACTTTGAGCTTGGTACGGTTCATCGTCATGAGCGTGCCGGCGTTCTGCATGGTCTGATGCGTGTACGCTGTTTTACCCAGGATGATGCCCATATTCTCTGTACACCGGATCAGCTTGACGCTGAGATCAAAGGGGTGCTCTCCTTTGTCAGTGAAGTTATGGGGATTTTCGGGTTTGATTACGAGATGGAGCTTTCTACTCGTCCCGAGAAATCCATTGGTGACGATGCTTCCTGGGAGTTGGCAACCAATGCGTTGACATCGGCACTTAATGATACCGGTCGCCCCTATGAGATAAATGAGGGTGACGGAGCATTCTACGGACCCAAGATTGACATCAAGCTGCGCGATTGTCTTGACAGACGGTGGCAGTGTGCTACTATCCAGTGCGATTTTACCCTGCCAGAACGTTTTGACCTGCAGTATGTTGCTTCTGACGGCGAGAAAAAACGCCCCGTTATGGTGCACAGGGTGATTTTGGGTTCAATTGAGCGCTTTATCGGTGTTTTGATTGAGCATTTTGCCGGCAGTTTCCCTCTGTGGCTTTCTCCGGTTCAAGCAATCGTTCTTACCGTTACCGACAGCCAAATCCCCTACGGCCAAGAGGTTCTTGCTGCATTAAAATCAGCAGGGGTACGGGTTCAGGGTGATTTCCGCAACGAAAAACTGAGTTTCAAGATTCGAGAAGCCCAGTTGCAGAAAATTCCGTATATGCTTGTAATCGGTGATAAAGAGGTTGAGCAGGCTACGGTTACCCCGCGTTTCCGTGACGGCACAAATCTCCCGCCGATGAAGGTTGATGAATTCGTTGCGTTCGTCGAGCAGGAATCAAAAAACTATAAGTAAGGTTCTGTGTTTTATTGAGGTGACGGTGCGTAACCGTCCAATCCAGGGGGTGCAGTCATAGCAAAGCCGACCGTGAATATTAACAACACCATCCGTGCTACTGAAGTTCGTGTTATCGGAGCAGATGGTGAAGCTCTCGGCATTATCTCCACAGCCGAGGCACTTGCCCTTGCAGAGCAGCAGCAGCTTGACCTTGTGGAAGTGTCACCCAGTGCGGTGCCGCCAGTTTGCCGCATCATGGATTACGGTAAGTTCAAGTACCAGCAGAGCAAAAAGCTGCAGGAGGCACGTAAGAAGCAAGTTCATGTTGAGGTCAAGGAGATCAAGCTTCGCCCCAAAACCGATGACCATGACCTGGAGTTCAAGGTAAAGCATGTACGACGATTCCTGGAAGAAGGCAATAAAGCCAAGGTTACTCTGGTTTTCAGAGGTCGTGAAATTACTCATATGGATATCGGCCGTGCGGTTATTGAGAAATTTGCGGCGGCAATAGCTGATATTGCAGTGATTGAATCCCATCCCCGCGTGGATGGACGTCAGATGTTCATGATTGTGGCCCCAAAAGTCAAAAAGTAAGATTCGTTGTTTTTATATAGAACTCAATTATCAAAGCAAGGAGAAGAATCATGCCTAAAATCAAAACCAATCGTGGTGCTGCTAAACGCTTCAAAAAATCAGCATCGGGTCGCATCAAGCGTGGTGGCGCCTATACCAGCCACATCCTGACCCCCAAAACCCGCAAGCGCAAACGTAACCTGCGTCACGGAGCAATGGTTGCAGATGTTGATCAGAAAAACATTTCCAAACTCATTCCGTACAAGTAACGGATGACAAGCCAAGAACCGTGAGGATACTGTCTCCCCTTACGGATCTGGCGATATTAAAAACGAAGGAGTAGAACATGCCACGCGTTAAAAGAGGTTTTAAAGCGAGACGCAGACGTAACAAGGTACTCAAGCTTGCCAAAGGTTACCGGGGTGCGCGCAGTAAGTTGTTCCGTAGTGCCACCGAGGCCGTTGACAGGGCACTCAATTATGCCTTCCGCGATCGTCGCGTCAAGAAACGTGACTTCCGCAGTCTGTGGATCACCCGTATCAATGCTGCATCACGCCTGAACGGGTTGTCGTACAGCAAATTTATTTTCGGTCTGAAAAAGGCCAATGTTGAGATCGATCGTAAGGTTCTGGCCGATATCGCAGTCTCAGATCCGAACGGGTTTGCCGAGATTGCCAACATGGCTAAAGCCGGCATCTAAACAGCGATTGCTGTAATCAAAATTAAAGGGAATGGGATCACAGCCCATTCCCTTTTTTGTAAAGGTACCTCGTATGCGGGAAAAGCTTGAACAGATGAAAGAAGAGGCCCTGCGCTGTATTGAACAGTCTTCCGGGGAAAGTGAACTTCAGGATGTGAGGGTCAGGTTTCTCGGACGAAAGGGTGAACTGACCGGTCTGATGAAAGGGCTTGGCGCGCTGTCAGCAGAGGAACGCCCGGTTGTAGGGCAGCTGGTCAATACCATCAAGGACGAGATTGAAACCCGTCTTGAGAATGCCCTGGCGACAGCTAAGGAGATGGATATTCAGAAACGTCTCCAATCGGAAAAGATTGATGTTACACTGCCCGGCAGGCGTTCAGCGTGTGGAACAAAACATCCGATCAGCCTTGTAATTGAAGAGGTTTGCGACATTTTTGCCGGTCTCGGTTTCTCTGTCGCCGAAGGTCCTGAAATAGAGCACGACTGGTATAATTTCGAAGCACTCAATTTCCCACCCGAACATCCGGCCCGGGACATGCAGGATACCTTCTTTGTTGAAAACAATCTGCTGCTGCGAACCCATACCTCCCCCGTCCAGATTCGCACAATGCTCAAACAGAAGCCCCCGGTTCGTATCATTGCACCCGGAACGGTGTACCGCTGCGACTCGGATGCTACCCATTCCCCGATGTTCCACCAGATTGAAGGGCTGATGGTTGATAAAGGTGTTACGTTCGGTGACCTGAAAGGGATGCTGACGATTTTCACCAATCAGCTCTTTGGCCAGAAAACAGGCGTGCGTCTGCGCCCCAGCTTCTTCCCTTTCACCGAACCATCTGCCGAGGTGGATATTGCCTGTGTGATCTGTGGCGGAAAAGGGTGCCGAGTCTGCAAACAGAGCGGCTGGCTTGAAATTCTTGGTGCAGGAATGGTGGACCCGGAAGTATACCGGCATGTTCAGTATGATGCGGAAGAAATTTCAGGATTTGCGTTCGGCATGGGTATCGAGCGAATTGCGATGCTGAAGTATGGCATCAATGACATGCGGCTGTTGTTTGAAAACGATGTCCGCTTTCTGCGTCAATTCTAACTTATTGAATAATGGTGTCCTGATATGAACGTTACCTATAATTGGCTCAAAGAATATGTTGATTTTGATCTTTCACCGGAACAGTTGGCCGATGTCCTGACCATGCTCGGTCTGGAAGTCGACGCAATGGAAAAACAGGGATGCGGACTGGATGATGTCGTTGTAGCCCGGGTTGAAGAGAAAAAACAGCACCCCAATGCCGACAAACTCTCACTCTGTCGTGTGAATAACGGAACAGAGGTTTTCGATGTCGTCTGCGGTGCCCAGAATTTCAAGCAGGGCGATACCGTGGCTCTGGCCCAGATCGGCGCAACCCTCCCTGGTGATTTCAAAATCAAACGTTCCAAAATCCGCGGTGAAGAGTCCTGCGGCATGCTCTGCTCTGAAAAGGAGCTGGGGCTGGCTGAAGAGAGTGCCGGCATCATGGTGCTTCCTGCGGAGTTCACCTTGGGAACGCCGGTTTTTGAGGCTCTTGGGCTGAAGGATACCTTGCTGGAGATTGGCCTGACTCCCAATCGAGCCGACTGTTTGAGCGTTGTCGGGATCGCCCGCGAAATTGCTGCCAAGCTCTGCAGCAGCGTCCGCTACCCTGATACTGCCATTGTTGAAGGTGAGAGGACCGCTTCTGACACCATTTCTGTCACTATTCAGGATGCAGATCTCTGCCCACGCTATGCCGCCCGTTACATAACCGGGTGTACGATAGCCCCCTCTCCGGAGTGGCTGGTGAAACGGCTCAGTGCCGTTGGCATGCGATCGATCAACAACGTTGTCGATGTAACCAACCTGGTTATGATGGAGCTTGGGCATCCGCTGCATGCCTTTGATTGTGACCGGCTCAACGGCAACCGTATCGTTGTTCGGCGGGCGGGTGATGGTGAGCTTTTTACAACTCTCGATGACCAGCAGCGCACCCTTACAGTTGATGATCTCGTAATCTGCGATGCCGCTCAGCCTGTGGCGCTGGCAGGGGTAATGGGCGGTCTTAATTCGGAGATTACGGATTCCACCACCAACATTCTGCTGGAAAGTGCCTGGTTTAAGCCGGCGGCAATCCGCCGCACCAGTAAACGACATGGTCTGCATACCGAGTCTTCCCATCGCTTTGAGCGTGGCGCTGATATCGGTATGGTTCCAATGGCACTTGACCGGGCCGCCTCTTTGATCACCTGTTTGTCGGGGGGGATCGTGGCCAGTGGTGTTGTCGACGCGTATCCGGCACCAGTGGTGCCTGCTACCATTGTCATGCGACCCGAACGTGCCGGCGCACTCTTGGGGATTGAACTGACACGCCAGGAAGTCACAGATATTCTGGTACGTTTACAGTGCACAGTCAGTGAAACCAAATCCGGAACTCTGGAAGTAGTCCCGCCATCATATCGCATCGATCTGGAGCGTGAGATCGACCTGGTTGAAGAGGTCGCCAGATTGAAAGGCTTTGACGCCATACCGGCCACCATGCCGATGGCCCGGGTTGTTTCCGATCGCCCTACGCTTCATCAGCGGATGGAACGAACCGTCAGGGATCTTTTGGTAGGGCAGGGCATGAATGAGATCATCAACTTCAGCTTCACATCTGCTGATTCGGCAGACAAGCTGTTGCTGAAAGAGGATGATCTGCGTAGAACGGCTATCAAGCTTGCCAATCCGCTGGTGGCCGAGCAGGCTGTTATGCGTACGACTCTATTGCCGGGGGTCCTGGAGGTTGTCGCCAGGAACACAAGTTTCCGTACCATGGATCTCAAGCTGTTTGAAATCAGGCGCCGCTACATGCCGACCGCAGAAGAAATGCCGCATGAGGCGCTCTGTATTGCAGGAGCATTAACCGGTATCCGGGACGGTTCCGGGTGGAATCGCTCCCAGGATGATGTCGACTTTTATGATGCAAAGGGGATAGTCGAAAATCTGCTTGAACTGGTAGGAGTACGCGGTACGAGATGGGTGGCTGACGCCCCGGAAACGTACTATCACCCCGGTAAATCATGCAGCATTATGGTTGGCAGGGAACGAATCGGAACTGTGGGCGAAATCCATCCGGTCGTCCAGGAAAACTTCGAACTAGAAAAAACGGTGTATGCCTTTGAAATAGATTTTGAAAAGCTTTTGAAGTTTTCCGGCTCAAAAAAAACAATTTCAGCACCGTCACGCTTCCCGGACAGCTCTCGTGACGTCGCTCTGCTGGCACCCGATGACTTGCCGGCAGACAAGATCTTGGACTGTATTTATTCGTTAAAAGCCAGTGAGATAGAGCAGGTCGATGTTTTTGACGTGTATCGCGGTGTTGGTATCCAGGAGGGTTTTAAAAGTATTGCAATCCGCCTGCGCTATCGTTCCTATGACCGCACGTTGACGGACGATGAAATAAGCGTGATACACAATAAGGTTGTGGCTACGCTGACAAATAAACTAAATTTATCAGTAAGATAAAAACCTGTTGCGAAATGGTATTTGCTGTGCTATAAGAATTTCCCTTCGTTTTCAATAAGTAAATCGTACACATAGAGGTTGTTATGACCAAGGCTGACATCGTTGAGCGCATTCACCAAAAGATCGGATTTTCCAAAAAAGAGTCTTCTGAAATGGTTGAGACCGTTTTCAGTATTTTGAAAAATACTCTCGAGTCGGGCGAAAAGATCAAGATTGCCGGATTCGGGAATTTTGTTGTAAAGCAGAAAGCTGACCGCCGTGGGCGCAATCCCCAGACTGGTGACACCATCACCATCGTAGCTCGTCGTATTCTCACCTTCAAGCCGAGTCAGGTCCTTAAAAACGCTATCAATACCACAGCGAAAGAGGCCAAATAAATTAACCACTCATGGGCGTAACCTTTCCCGATAAAATGTTCTATAAGATCGGCGAAGTGGCCCATTTGGCAGGAGTTAAAACTTCGGTTCTCCGCTTTTGGGAGTCCGAGTTTGTTTTTCTTGCTCCTGAAAAAAGTACTAAAGGCCAACGGCTGTATTCAAAAGCAGAGGTTGACCTGATCCTTCAGGTACGTCGTCTGTTGTATGATGAAAAGTTTACCATTGAAGGCGTAAAAAAAAGGATTTCTCCCAAAGGCAAATTGCTGAGCACGGAGGATCTTTTGCCTCAAGAAGCAACCCCTGAGCATCTTGATCTTTTACTGGAAATTCGCTCGGAACTGCAATCTTTAAGAAGTATGATGTGATACAGGTTTTTTCGGGGCGTAGCGCAGCCTGGTAGCGCACTAGACTGGGGGTCTAGTGGTCGCAAGTTCAAATCTTGTCGCCCCGACCAAATTGCAGCCGCTTACATACGTAAGCGGCTGTTTGTTTATCTTTTTCTTGGAAGTACAGGTATATTGGAGTAGCTATACCAACGTTACTTAAATCTTCTGAAACAAAATTTCAGTGCAATGTGCCAGGTGTAATCAAAATGATTATCTCAATCCACGCTGATCATCCTCAGCCCCATCAGATTTTTCGTGTAGCGCAGAGCCTTAAAAACGGAGGGGTCATTGCGTATCCCACTGATACGACGTATGGAATTGGATGTTCCATTTTTAACAAGAAGGGTATCGAACAGATCTACCGCATGAAGGGGCGTGAGCGTAATAAGCCATTTTCTTTCATCTGTTCTAGTGTTTCAGAAGTTTCCCAATATGCCCGAGTTAGTAATATTGCCTTTAAATACCTGAAAAAATATCTCCCCGGACCATACACGTTTGTCCTTGAAGCTACGCGCGAGACGCCAGACCTGCTGTTAACCCGCCAAAAGACAGTTGGTATCCGCATACCCGACAACCGAATCTGTATTGATCTCGTGACGGCCTTGGGAAATCCGATAATTACGACCAGTGCTAATTTGTCGGGTGAAGATCCGGTTGGTGACCCTTACGCAATAGAGGATACCTTTGGCAGCCAGTTAGACTATGTTATTGATGGCGATATACTGAATACAGATGTCAGCTCGGTTGTAAGTCTGGTCGGGGGCTCACCAGAGGTATTGCGGGCGGGTTTGGGTGATATTTCGTGGTGTCTGAAATGAAACTATTCAGAGTGAATGTCTATGCGTAAAAAAACAGTTCAATCAGGAATGCGTCTGGTTCTGATTGCAATAACCATCGTTATAGTTTCCAGTTTTTATCTTGATATTATTGTCAGCACTGTTTCTCTCCCATACGATGTTCAGGCGCGAATTTACAATCTCGGTATTTTTGCTGCTGCAGCTCTGGGGGGGTATGGGGTTGTTCTCTCTGCCTTTGGTCTCGTTCTCCCTTCTCGTTCCGCGGATACCTCCGTGAGGATTATCCCCCTGTTTTTTCTTATCCTGGGGGCAATTTCCCTGTTCTTCTATCTTTTGGCATCATCAATTTTCACTCCTACCGATTATAATATCCAACCGCTCCGTCCGGGTGAGACCATTACAATTTAAGTATGTAACCGCTGGAACTTCCGCGTTTTTTAAACTCTATTATTTTTGTGTAAATATTACTATTGTACTTGACTTGAATACACGGGAAATATATCGTGAACCCAGTTGGAAATAACACAACCGGAGGTTTAATTCATGTCTAATACATCACAATCGATCGAAACACTTGCACTCCATGCCGGTCAGACACCCGATTCCGGTTCACTTTCTCGAGCTGTTCCCATACATCAAACGACTTCCTACGTATTCAAAAGTTCTGAGCATGCAGCCAATCTATTCGGTCTGAAAGAGTTTGGAAATATATATACCCGATTAATGAATCCTACTACCGATGTCCTCGAGCAGCGGCTTGCTGCCCTTGATGGTGGCGTTGGGGCATTGGCGGTGGCTTCAGGGCAGGCGGCAATCACCTATGCGGTCTTGAATATTGCCAAGGCTGGGCAGAATATTATATCGTCAAGCTACCTGTATGGCGGCACCTACAACCTGTTTCACTATACACTTCCACGACTTGGCATAACTGTTAAATTTGTTGATACGGCAGACCCGGAAAATGTTCGTACCGCCATCGATGCCGATACTCGGCTGGTGTATACCGAATCAGTCGGCAATCCGAAAAATAATGTGGATGATTTCGAGGCGATTGGTGCAATTGCCCATGAAGCAGGAATTCCGTTCGTGGTCGACAATACTGTTACTACACCATATCTTTTTAAACCATTGGAGCACGGTGCCGATATTGTGGTGTATTCGCTCACTAAATTTATTGGCGGGCATGGAACAAGTATTGGAGGTGCTGTTGTGGATGGCGGTGCATTTCCTTGGAATAACGGCAAATTTCCCGAATTTTCGGAGCCGGATCCATCCTATCACGGATTAAAATTCTGGGATGCGCTTGGGAACCTGTCCTATATTTTACGCATGAGGATATCACTGCTTCGGGATATGGGGGCCTGCTTGTCTCCCTTTAATGCATTTCAACTGATCCAGGGACTTGAGACACTTCATGTTCGCATGCCGCGCCATGTTGAGAATGCCCGCGCTGTCGCGGCATGGTTGGAAAATCATCCATTGGTGTCGTGGGTGAATTATCCGGGCCTGGCTTCTCATAAAGATGCTGCGAGGGCTAAAAAGTATCTTCCCAAGGGGGAGGGTGCCATAATTGGATTTGGAATCAAGGGGGGGCTCGAAGCGGGGAAAAAATTCATCGACAACGTCAAACTGCTGTCGCATGTTGCCAATGTCGGTGATGCTAAATCACTGGTCATTCACCCGGCATCAACTACCCATCAGCAGCTTTCTGCTGAGGAACAGATTTCTACCGGCGTAACGGCGGATTTTGTCCGACTCTCCATCGGAATCGAATGTGTTGATGATATTATTGCTGATATTCGCCAGGCACTTGAGGTTTCACAAGCCTGACTTCTTCAGGTAGCTGCATGAATTTTACTATATAGGAACGAAAAAAGGCCGCATCAAACGATGCGGCCTTTTAAGTGACAGGAATGTCAAATTACTTTGCTGCAGGAGCTGCAGGTGCCTCAGCAGGCTTAGCTTCTTCTTTCTTAACTGCTTTTTTTGCTTTCTTTGCTTTCTTTGCTGGTTTGGCAGGAGCCTTCTCAGCTACTGGAGGATGGCCAGCAGGCATTGCTGCAGGTGCAGGCTCAGCAGCACATACGATACCAGCGAAAGAAACGGCAACAAGAGCAGCTACGATTGAAGACAATACTTTTTTCATGATTGATTCTCCTTTGGGGTGTGATGATTCTGTATGGAGCTTATAGCATGTGTTGTGCCAGAAATCTATTTTTTTTAAGTGTTCAATTAATAAGGGTAAACTGCATTTTTCCAGGTGGGCTGCCTTGCTGATGACGCCCCAAATCATAGTTTCGTGACTCATATGAGGTTTATTTATGTGGCGGTCCCGGTCATTTTCCGCCGTTGTTTCTTTCCGATGAAACGTATACTTGCTTGATTATTCTGGTTAGGTGATTTCAATGTCTTTGCCCTTGACTTGCACCACCTGCTGTACTAATTTCGTTCAATTAAACATTAGATGAGGAGTTCATACATGCCCTACGATAAATTGACGGAAGGCTTGACGTTTGACGATGTTCTCTTGGTTCCCGCCCATTCTCTGATTCTGCCCCGTGATGCCAATCTGACAACCCGTGTTTCCCGTAACATCTCCCTGAATATTCCGCTTGTCAGTGCCGCCATGGATACGGTTACCGAGGCACGCACCGCCATTTGCATGGCCCGCGAAGGGGGCCTCGGTATTATTCACAAGAATCTGTCGATTCAAGAGCAGGCCTACGAAGTGGATAAGGTAAAAAAGAGCGAATCCGGCATGATTGTTGACCCGATCACCATGCGCCCTACCCAGAAAATCAGTGAGGCCCTGGATATCATGTCACGTTACCGGATATCAGGGGTTCCGGTGACCAAGGCCAATGGAAAGCTGGTGGGAATTCTAACCAACCGCGACCTGCGTTTTGAAACCGACTATAATCTGCCCATTTCCGCACGCATGACCAAGCGTAATCTGGTGACGGTTGAGGTCGGCACTACCCTTGAGCAGGCCAAAGAGCATCTCAAGCATACCAGGGTGGAAAAGCTTCTGGTTGTTGATGAAGACCGATTTCTCAAGGGCCTGATTACCATTAAGGATATTGAAAAAGTTAAAAAGTATCCAAATTCCTGCAAAGACGCTCTGGGCCGTCTGCGTGTCGGCGCAGCGGTCGGTCCGACGGCCGATATGGAAGCCCGCATGGATGCCTTGATTAAAGCGGGTGTGGATGTGATTGTTATCGATACGGCCCATGGCCATTCGCAGGGTGTTCTGGATGCGGTTGTCAATGCCAAGGCCACTTTCCCGGGGGTTGAAATCATTGCCGGAAATATCGCAACGGCCGAAGCGGCCGAAGCACTTATCAAGGCCGGCGTGGACGGCATCAAGGTCGGGATCGGGCCAGGTTCCATCTGTACCACCCGCATCGTTGCCGGTGTGGGAGTACCCCAGATCACGGCGATTCACGAATGTTCGAAGGTTGCCCACAAATACGGGATTCCGGTCATTGCCGATGGCGGCATCAAATATTCCGGCGATCTGCCCAAGGCCGTTACGGCCGGCGCTGACTGCATCATGATCGGCTCCCTGTTCGCCGGTACGGAGGAATCCCCGGGGGACACGGTCCTGTATCAGGGACGTACCTACAAGACCTATCGCGGCATGGGCTCCATTGGGGCCATGAAGGATGGCAGCAAGGATCGATATTTCCAGTCTGAAGTAGGCGATGATGTCAAACTTGTGCCGGAAGGAATCGAGGGTATGGTTCCGCTACGGGGACCGCTTTCTGCCAATATTCACCAACTGCTGGGCGGCTTGCGCTCCGGCATGGGCTATACCGGCTGCGCAACCATTGAGGAACTTCAGAGAAAAGGCCGTTTCATCCGGATTACCGGTGCCGGTCTGAAAGAGTCACACGTGCACGATGTGACCATTACCAAGGAAGCTCCGAACTATCGGGTCGGTAACTAGTTCGCCGGAGAACACTCTTCGGAAGCAGTCGCACATCTATTTGAGACAAGGTGCCTATGTCAGATATCCATAGCCAGAAAATTCTGATCCTCGATTTCGGATCTCAGTATACCCAGCTGATTGCCCGCCGGGTTCGTGAAGCTCACGTTTATTGTGAGCTTCATCCTTTTGATATGACCATGGAGGCCATTCGCGCCCTTGCCCCAAGTGGTATCATTCTCTCCGGCGGCCCCAAATCCGTGTACGAAGAAGGGGCCCCCTCCGTGGCCGAGGAACTGTTTGAACTCGGTGTTCCAGTGCTGGGAATCTGCTACGGGATGCAGCTGATGAGCCGCCATTTTGGCGGTGAGGTCGTCGCAGCCGGCAAACGTGAGTTCGGACATGCCGAACTGCTGGTGAAAACTCAGCCCGGAAATCTCTTTGACGGATTTTTCATCGAAGGCAAAAGCCCGGTCTGGATGAGTCATGGAGATCATGTTTCGCGGGTTCCGGACGGATTCGAGATCATTGCCGAAACCAGCAATGCCCCGGTGTGTGCCATCCAGAATGTCAGCCGTAATCTGTACGGCGTCCAGTTTCATCCCGAAGTAAACCATACTCCGCGGGGTGAGGTGTTGATCGACACCTTTGTGCGCACGGTGTGCGGCTGCAGCGGTCAGTGGACGCCCGGACAGATTATTGAGGACGCCGTAGAGCGCATTCGCCGGCAGGTGGGCAGCGATCGTGTAATTCTTGGCCTTTCGGGCGGGGTCGATTCCTCTGTGGCGGCGGCGCTGATTCACCGCGCCATCGGCAACCAGCTGACCTGTGTCTTTGTGGACAACGGTCTGCTGCGTCTGGGGGAAGGCGATCAGGTTATGGCGACTTTTGCCCAGAATCTGGGGGTCAAGGTTATCCGGGTTGATGCCGAGGATCGCTTTTTGGACGCTCTGGCCGGGGAAAGCGACCCGGAGAAGAAGCGCAAAATCATTGGCGGTCTGTTCGTTGATATCTTCGAGGAAGAATCGAAGCGCATTCAGGATGCCAACTGGCTAGCCCAGGGGACTATCTATCCGGATGTCATCGAGTCGGCCGGCGCCAAGACCGGCAAGGCCCACAATATCAAGAGCCACCACAATGTGGGAGGCCTGCCTGATTACATGAAGCTCAAACTGCTGGAACCATTGCGTGAACTTTTCAAGGATGAGGTTCGTGCCATTGGCGAAGAGCTGGGGCTGCCGCACCAGATGGTCTGGCGCCACCCGTTTCCGGGGCCGGGGCTGGGGGTACGGATTCTGGGCGAAGTCAAAAAGGAATATGCCGACATTCTGCGTCGGGCCGACGCCATTTACATCGAAGAGCTGTATGCCTCCGGTCATTATGATAAGATCAGCCAGGCCTTTGCCGTGTTTCTGCCGGTCAAGAGTGTCGGCGTCATGGGTGACGGCCGTACCTATGAGTATGTGGTTGCCTTGCGGGCCGTCGAGACCAAGGATTTCATGACCGCCGGCTGGTATCCCATGCCGTATGACGATCTGGCCCGAATCAGCGGCAGGATCATCAACGAGGTCAAAGGCATCAACCGGGTTGTGTATGACATTTCCAGCAAACCACCTGCAACCATCGAGTGGGAATAGCAGCCTCTTTCGGTTTTTCGGTACCCCATGACAGAAATGACTGAAGCCGAATCGGGAAAAAGTGCCGTAGCATCGGACAGGTGGCTGATTACCGAGGCCAGGAATGTTCGCTGGCTCCTGTTGACAGTTGTAGCGCTTTCGGCCGGAATCGGCCTGCTGGTTGTCTCCCAGGCCCGGGTGTTGTCCGAGGCCTGCCAGCGTGTTGTCATGCAGGGGCAGGCTGTTTCATCTGTTGTAGCCCTTGCGCTGGTACTTCTGCTTGTAGCCTTCTGTCGTTCATTTCTCAGTTATGTCCTGGAAGTCAATGCCGCTGTCGCAGCGGCCAGAATCAAGCAATCCGTCCGCAGCAGGTTGTATCGCAGGCTTCAAATTCTGGGGCCGGCCGGCACTGCCGGTTGCGAAAACGGTTCCTTGACAGAAATCGTCACCAAGGGCGTTGACGAACTGGAACCGTACTTTACCCGCTTTCTCCCCCAACTTATTCTGGCAGCGCTTCTGCCGCTCATGTTTCTGATTGTGGTGCTCCCTTCCGAATGGCGCTCCGGCTTGGTTCTGCTCATTTCAGCTCCTTTTATCCCCCTCTTTATGATTCTGATCGGCAAGGGTTCCGAAAGCATTCATCGTCGCCAATGGGGACGTTTGTCCCTGATGGCCGGATATCTGCTTGATCGCATTCAGGGTCTGCCAGATCTGATCATATTCGGTGCTGCCAAAAAAGAAGCGGATACGGTTGCCCGGGTCTCCGAAGAGTATCGCAGTGCCACCATGGCGGTTTTGCGCCTGGCCTTCCTTTCGGCCTTTGCCCTGGAGTTTTTTGCCACCGTCGGTACGGCCGTTGTAGCGGTCATCATCGGCTTCAGGTTGCTGTGGGGGGTGCTGACTCTCCAGGAAGGGCTCTTTGTGCTGCTCATGGCGCCCGAATTTTACCTGCCGCTACGTAATCTCGGGCTTTCCTACCACGCCCGCCTGCAGGGTGCGGCGGTGGCGGCACAGATTGTTCCGCTGCTTGCCAGACCATTGCCGGAAGGGTATGGCGGATCAGTGCAATTGGATCATGATCCACCCGCCATACGCTTTGAAAATGTCACATTTCAGTATGGCAGCGACCGGGGCGGTGTGGCCGAGGTTGATCTGGAGCTGCCGGCCGGCAGCGTTACTGCCCTGGCAGGGGCGAGCGGAGCGGGCAAAAGTACGCTGGCGCGCCTGGTGATTGGGTTGGTCAGGCCTGAGCGTGGCCGGGTCCTGGTCAATGGCCTGGATTTAAGGGATGTATCCCCGGAATCCTGGCGGTCACAGCTGGCCTGGGTTGCACAAACCCCCTATTTCACTGCCGGAACGATTCGAGATAACCTCCTGCTGGGGCGGCCGGACGCCGGTGAGGCTGAAATCAGTTCTGCACTTGAAGCGGCGGTTGCCGATGGTTTCATCCGGAAGCTTCCCCATGGTCTGGAGACGGTCCTGGGGGATCGGGGAGCCGGCCTGTCCGGGGGGGAACTGAAACGCCTGGCACTTGCACGGGCCTATATCTGTCGGGCCACCATGATTGTGCTGGACGAACCGACCGCCGGTCTGGATCCTGACAACGAACTCCTTGTATGCCATGCTCTGGCGGGCATCTCCCGCGGTCGAACCGTTCTGGTCATCAGTCATCGTGAGTTGACCGTGCAGCATGTTGACAGGGTTGCCGAACTGGTAGACGGTCGTGTTGAACGGGTTGTTGCACCGTCAGAATTTTTGGGGCAGGGCGGAGGGGCGCCATGAAGGTGCTGGCCCGTTTTTTCGAAATATCCCGACCACAGCGGGGCTGGATGCTGGCAGGTATCGCACTGGGGGTTCTGGTTATCTCGGCCAATACCCTGCTGATGGCCGTTTCCGGATGGTTCATTGCGTCCATGGCGGTTTCCGGCAGCAGCGGGATTGCCTTTAACTATTTTTTCCCTTCCGCCAGCATCCGTTTCCTGGCGATCGCCCGAACCGTTGGTCGCTATGCCGAACGTCTCGTGACTCACGAAGCCACCTTCCGGGTTTTGGCAGAGTTGCGGGTGTGGTTGTTCAAGCGTATCGAGCCGTTGTCCCCGGCCGGCCTGGAAGGTTATGGCGGCGGTGATGTGGCCGGCAGACTGCGGGCTGATGTGGATGCCCTGGAAACGCTTTACCTTAAAATCGTGGCTCCCTTGGCGGTCGGAATTGTTTCAGCTCTGGCGGCTCTGCTGTTCCTGCTGGTATTCAGTCCCCCCTCCGCCGCCGTCGTGCTTCCTTTTCTGGTGTTGTGCGGTCTCTGTCTCCCGCTGCTCGTTCACCGGTTGTCTACAGCTCCCGGTCAACGCTCGGCAGCACTGGCCGCCGAATTGCGCAACTCCATTACAGAAGGGCTGCGAGGGGTCGAGGAATTGATTCTACTGGGGGCGCTTGAACGTCAGGCTGCCCGGGTTGATCAACTTTCAGCAGGGTTGATTGCGGAGCAGGAGCGTCTGGGGCGTATCCAAGGGGTATCGTTGGCCGGAATGGTATTCTGCTCCGGTTCTGCCGTTGCGGCTGTTCTTCTGGTCGGCACGATGCAGGTGGTCGCCCGGCAGATTCCTCCGGCGAACCTGGTTATGCTGCTGCTGTTTGCGGCCGCTGCCTTCGAAGCCGCAGGCCCGTTGGCGTCTGCTTTCCTGCATCTGCCGGCTGCCCGGGAATCCGCTGCACGTCTGTTTGAACTGGCCGATACCCCGGTCCCTGTCGTGGAGGCACTCTTTCCTGGGGAACTACCTTTCCGCTGTGACCTCTGTTTTTCGCAGGTTTCTGCCGGCTACCATGCCGATGCCCAGGTTTTGAAAAATCTCAATTTTTCTATTCCGGCGGGTGGGCGCATGGTGCTGAGCGGCCCCAGCGGGGCGGGTAAAAGTCTGCTGGCCGAAATTCTGCTCCGCTTCAGAAATTACGACGGGAACATAACTATCGGCGGGGTTGAGATCCGTGACCTGTCTAAGGATGCCCTGCGGACGCTTATCGCTGCTGTGCCACAGCAGCCGTACCTGTTCAACAGCACGATCCGGGATAATATCCTGGTGGGTGGGGAGACGGCCTCCCATTCGGATCTCGCACAGGCTCTGCATGACAGTTGTCTTGACGCTTGGATAAAGGCTTTACCCCAGGGGCTGGATACTCCCGTCGGAATACAGGGTTCCAAGGTCTCCGGAGGTGAGGCACGTCGCATTGCCCTGGCCCGAGCACTGCTCAAAAATGCCCCGATCCTGCTGCTGGACGAGCCGACCGAAGGGCTGGACGGCCGCACCGAAGCTGAATTGATTCAGCGGCTTGCCCAGCGTTTATCCGCTTCCTCCGTCACAACGATTGTCATATCACATCGTCCCGCCTGTCGTGCTCTGGGAGACTCCTTCCTGCATCTTCAGCGATCCCGTATTTGATTTTTTCGTATACGCATAAAATTATGTAGAATAATTTTTTGTGTTGACATACGTTTTGAACTCAATTAAAGATAAAAAGAATCTTGTTTAGCTTATAATAATTTTCATGAAAACAAGAATCCTGCAGTAACGACGGTTGCTTTAATCATAAAGATTTTTCCTCGCATCAAAATTTCATTGTGTAGCGCTAATTGACTTTGCATCGATCAGGGATAGGCTCTTAAGAAAAATATTCCGGCAGACAGGCACGCAAAAAACTTCACAAGGAGGAAGGTATGGATGTAGTAACGCTCAGTCAGCTTCAATTTGCAGCAACCTGCATGTTTCACTGGATTTTCGTTCCATTGACATTGGGTTTGTCCATTATGACCGCAGTAATGGAAACCAAGTATGTAACAACAGGAGACGAAGTCTGGCTGCGAATGACCAAGTTCTGGGGCAAGCTCTTTCTGATAAACTTTGCTCTGGGAGTCGTTACCGGGATAACCATGGAATTCCAGTTCGGGTTGAACTGGGCGGAATATTCCCGCTATGTGGGTGATATCTTCGGTGCCCCGTTGGCAATTGAGGCAACCCTGACCTTCTTTCTGGAATCTGTCTTCATCGGTGTCTGGATCTTCGGCTGGAAAAAAATTCCCAAAAAAGTACACGCGCTGTCGATCTGGCTGGCTGCCATCGCCACCAACCTTTCGGCGCTCTTCATCCTGCTGGCTAACGCCTGGATGCAGAAACCGGTCGGTTTCATCATCCGCAACGGCCGAGCTGAAATGGAGAATTTCATTACCGTCCTTACCAATCCCTACGGCTGGATCAAATTTTCTCACACCCTAATGTCCGGCTATGCGCTGGCAGCTTTTGTCATCATGGGGGTTTCGGCCTGGCATCTGCTCCAAAAAAATGAAATTGAATTCTTTACCCGTTCCTTCAAGATGGCCGCTGTCTGGGCCTTTGTCGCTTCGATGATTGTCGCCCTGAGCGGCGATTTCCACGCCGTTGAAATTGCCAAGACCCAGCCAAGCAAGTTTGCCGCCATGGAAGCCCAGTGGGAAACTCAGCGTGGAGTCGGCATGAACCTGCTGCTTTTTCCGGATGTGGCCAAGGAGTGTAACTCCTTAGAGGCGCTCTGTATTCCCAACGCCCTCAGTTTTCTGGCTTTCAAGGATCCCAACGCAGAAATCAAAGGCCTGAAATCGTTTCCCCCTGAACTCCGTCCTCCGGTAACGCCAGTCTTTCTCAGTTTCCGCCTCATGGCTGGAATCGGTACCTTCATGATTTTGGCGAGTTTGATGGCGATCTTCCTCTCCCGCAGATCCAATTTTGTTGATCAAAAGGCATTTCTGTTACTGATGGTACTTTCAATCCCCGCCCCGTATCTGGCACAACAGTTCGGCTGGCTGGTGGCGGAACTGGGTCGTCAACCCTGGATTGTGTACGGCGTCATGAAGACCGCCGATGCGGTTTCCAAGTCGGTTACTGCTACACAGGTCGGTCTGTCCCTACTTGGTTTTACCGTTCTTTATGGACTTCTGGGTGCTGTTGATATCTTCCTGCTGGTAAAATACGCCAAGAAGGGTCCCGATAAAGACCTTTCCAACATCATCAACGTTCAGGGGAGGGCATAATCCATGGATATCTCAATCTTCCAAATTACCTGGTTTGTACTGTGGAGTGTGCTCTGGGCTGTGTATTTCATGTTGGACGGCTTTGTTCTGGGA
Source organism: uncultured Geobacteraceae bacterium (assembly GCA_942493195.1). Lineage (GTDB taxonomy): Bacteria > Desulfobacterota > Desulfuromonadia > Geobacterales > Pseudopelobacteraceae > CAIPTY01. The sequence continues at coordinate 1,551,535 of OW818669.1, forward strand.
ACCGGATTTCTCTCCACATTCATAGCCAAAAACGACACGGAAAAACGCATCCTGATCAATGCCATCGGCCCGGTCTGGGATGGCAATGAAGTCTGGCTGCTGACCGCCGGTGGTGCCACCTTTGCTGCATTTCCGACCACCTATGCCCTCATGTTCAGTAATCTGTATTCGGCCCTGATTCTGCTGCTGTTTGCCCTGATAGTGCGGGGAGTCTCCTTCGAATTTCGCGGCAAGCTCGATGGCGTCCTCTGGAAGGAAACCTGGGACAAGGCCATTCTGGTTTCCAGCTTCCTGCCGGCCCTGCTTTTCGGGGTGGCCTTCGGCAATATCTTTCGCGGTATTCCGATGCGCAATGACTTTGCCAACCTGCAGTTCAGCTATGAAGGGTCGCTGATCGGCCTGCTGAATCCCTATGGACTGGTGACAGGTGTCCTGTTTGTTCTGCTGTTTGCCGTGCACGGCTCACTGTACATCTCTCTCAAGACCGTCGGCGATCTCAGCAGCCGGGCCACCGCCATGGCCAACAGACTTTGGCCGGCCCTGCTGGTTATTGCTGTTGTGTTTCTGGGGTATACCTGGCCGGCTACCAAGCTCTACAATAATTTCATGAGCACTCCGGTGCTGCTGGTCATTCCGGTCATAGCCGTTGTTTCTCTGTTGATGATCAAGGTGTTTGCCGGAAAGAATGAAACCGGCAAGGCCTTCATCTTTTCCTGCCTGACGATTGTCTTTGTTGTCTTTACCGGGGTGGCTGGTCTGTTCCCCAATCTGCTGCCATCCAATCTTGACCCAACCTCGAACCTGACGATCTTCAACTCTTCATCCAGTCTGCTGACTCTGAAAATCATGACGGTAGTGGCGTTCATTTTCGTACCGACGGTCATCTGCTACAAAATCTGGGTATATCGTATCTTCCGGGCACCGATCCGGGAAGAGGATATTATCGGTAATTCCGACGCCTATTAACACTTACCACAGCTGGAACCGGCGGCCATCCTTGTGCACTAACAGGGATGGCCGTTTTGTTTTTCGGCCTTAGTTAGCATTCCGTTCCCGTTAATGTGCCCAAAACCCGTGCAAAAAAATAAAATCGTGGTAAACTCGCCAAAATGCAGGTTCCGTGGTCTGAGCCCCGCAGTTAGCGCCTGTTCCGGCGCTGTTTCCAGATTGTAGCAGTCTGAAATGAACGACGATTCCCCTCAAAGGAGCAGAAGTATGAGTTCACCAACGCGGTATGTCGATGATTCGACCAAGGGTTTCATTACCTGGAGCATCATCTGGGGAACGGTGGCTGTTCTGGTCGGTATCCTGATTTCACTGCAGCTTGCCTGGCCGCAGCTGAACGCGGGGCCTTATCTGACCTACGGCCGCCTGCGCCCGATCCACACCAATGCCGGTATTTTCGGATGGGGCATCGGCAGTTTTATCGGACTGTTCTTCTACATCACCCAGCGCCTGACCAAAACCCCGCTCTGGAGTCCCGGTCTTGCCCGCGTTACGCTCTGGCTTTTCAATATTGGTATCGCATCTGCAGCTGTGACACTTGCCATGGGAATCAACCGCACCAAGGAATATGCCGAGTTGGAGTGGCCCCTGGCGATCGTCGTGGCTATCATCTGGGTGCTCTTTTCCGTAAATGTCTTCATGACGATTCTCACGCGCAAGGAAGAGCAGATGTATATCTCGCTCTGGTACATCATGGCGGCCCTGGTGGGGGTTACTGTTCTGTACGTTATCAACAACCTGGGCATGCCGCTGCACCTGTTTAAATCCTATCCGATCTTTGCCGGCACCAATGATGCCAACGTGCAGTGGTGGTACGGCCATAACGCGGTAGCCATGGTACTGACCGCCCCGCCACTGGCCATCTTTTACTACTTCCTCCCCAAGGTTACCGGCAATCCGATCTACAGCCACCGCATGGGCATTATCGCCTTCTGGAGTCTGATCTTCATGTATCTCTGGACCGGCGCGCATCACCTGCTCTGGACGCCGGTTCCTGACTGGATCCAGACCCTGGCTATGGCCTTTTCCATCATGCTGATCGCCCCCTCCTGGGGAGCGGTCTTCAACGGTTATCTGACCATGAACGGTGAATGGGAACAGCTCAAGACCAACTATCTGGTGAAATTCCTGATCTGCGGAATCACCTTCTACGGTCTGCAGACCCTGCAAGGCCCCATGCAGGCTGTCCGTAGCTTCTCCGCCTTCATCCATTACACCGACTGGGTACCGGGCCATGTTCACATGGGCGCTCTGGGGTGGGTCTCCATGGTGCTATTTGCCGCCATGTATTATACCGCTGCCAAAATGAACGATACGGAAGTTTACAGCGTGCCGTTGGCAAATGCCCACTTCTGGCTGGTTCTGGTGGGACAGCTGATCTACTCCATTACCATGTGGGTTGCCGGCGTTCAACAGGGGAGCATGCTGCTGGCCACCAATCCAGACGGGTCGCTGCATTACAGTTTCATGGAAACCATGATCGCCATTTACCCCTATTACAAAATGAGGGTTGTCAGCGGCTTCATCTACCTGGCCGGGTTGCTGCTGTTTATTTACAACCTGTACAAAACTTTCCAGAAGGGTACTGCTTCCCAGGCTGCCCGGTCGTAACCCAAATTTATACAGGACGAGGACGATATCATGCTGGAAAAGAATCCCGTTATTTTCATTATCCTGGCGTTTGTGGTCATCATGGTCGGAACAACGGTTACCATGATAGCCCCCTTCAAATGGATCAACGGTCCCGGAGACCGGATTTCCGAAGTCAAACCCTATACCCCCCTGCAGCAGGAGGGGCGAGACATCTACATGCGTGAAGGGTGCAATAACTGCCACTCACAGACTGTGCGTACCCTGGCAGCCGATGTGGAACGGTACGGTTACGGCGGCAGTTACTCCAAATCAGGCGAATTCGTCTATGATCGCCCTCATCTGTGGGGATCACGTCGCACCGGTCCCGATCTGGCCCGTATCGGCCTGAAGTACCCCGATCCCAAGGGAGCCTGGCATAAAAAACATATGGATAATCCCCAGTCGGTTGTACCGGCCTCCAACATGCCGGCCTATGCCTTCCTGAACAAACCGCTGGATACGACCTATTCCGAGCGCAAAATGAAGCTGCTCAAATTCCCGTACACCCAGGCCGAACTGGATGAGCTCAAGGGTAAATCCGAGATGGACGCCATTATTGCCTATATGAGAAAACTGGGAACCGACCTGAAGATCAAGAAAGCCGAAGCGGCCCCCTCTTCCGTAGTTTCCGCTAAAGGCAATCCTTTCAGTGATCTTGCAGCTATCAAGACCGATGCACTCTCCATGTATTCCAAGAGTTGTGCTTCTTGCCATGGTGGCAAACGACAGGGTAGCCTCGGTCCCGCTCTGAAAGGTTCGTCCAAATCAGATACTGAATTGTTCACGATCATTTCCATGGGGGTAGAGGCCAACGGAATGCCTGCATTCGGCGGCTCTCTGGATGAACAGAGCATCTGGAAACTGGTCACCCTGATCAAGCTGGGCAAGCAGGATGATTGAGTCCCGTCTGATTTTCCTGCTGCTGACGGCGGTTATGCTGGCAATACTGATCGGGATTGCCGTTGTCACCCTGCGCAGGAGCAGAAAACAGAAGCTGGAAAATCCGAAATACCGCATGCTCGATGACGACTAAAATTTGCAAGGAGCAGTGATATGTCAGATCAACACGACTACGATGGCATCAAATATCGTGAAGAGAAATCCTCTCCGGGGATTTTCCGCGTACTTTTTGCAGTGCTGGCAGTATGGGGTGTGCTCTACATGGGACACTATCTGTTTAGTGGCTGGAGTTCCCGGGCCGAGGCAGATGCCGCCCGCAAGGCCATTTCAGACAAAAAGCAGCTTGCACACAAGAATATGGAGGCTACGGGTGCCGGGCACGACGGCAGTGGGCACAAAGTTGAGTTCTATATCGCATCCGGCAAGCAGACTTATGCCAAATTCTGTGCCGCCTGCCATGGCGAGAATGGCAAAGGGACTGTCGGTCCGGATTTGACCGCCTCTACCTATAAATATGGAAAGGCCCGACTGGAGATCATCAAGAGTATTGCCGAAGGACGACCCAATGGTATGCCGGGTTTCAGCAGTCAGATTGATCCAGAACAGATTGAAGGATTGGTTGAATTTTTGCTGTCCCTGAAATAGAATCATTTTTCAATTTAGAGTAAGGAGGAGTCACGCGTGAGTACCACCATTACCTTTGAAGAGATCATGTTCACCATTATGTCCGCCACCCAGGATACCTTCAAAAGCTATATGAATATCGATCTGCTGGCCGGCCACGTTGAAAAGAAGGTCGCTCCGGTTGATTCAGATGTAACCGGTATCGTGGGAGTAGCCGGCGACCGTGTTGGATACATTATTATTGCAACTGACAAGAAAAGTGCCCAGCACGTTGCCAAGGAACTGCTCATGGTGGATGAGGCCGATGATGAATGTATTCGCGACGCCGTGGGTGAGTTGACCAACAACATCGCCGGAGTTTTCAAAACCCGCTACCATGAGCAATACGGCAGCGTGGCGCTGGGATTGCCGCTGGTCGTTTCCGGCCAACTGCGCACGATTTCCGAGCCTCCCGATGGCAACGAACAATCCAGCATCAACGTTCAGTGCAAAGGGGTCACGATTCCTTTTATGACCGCCGACGGCAGTATCTCCATTAAAGTTATGGTTTACATGTAGTGCCGAACCGTCTGTAATGATGCGATTACTGATACGCGCTATAACCTGTGCCGCTTCCGCGTTGATTCTGACCGGATGCGGCACTGCTGTATCCACCGGGTGGCAGAGTGCTTCACGACAATGTATGGATACAGCTCTTTCGGCAGGTGCCGAAAAGTATGTGCCGGCGGAAGTCGATAATATCAGGGAAACCATGGAGCTGGCAGATTTGAATATCCGACAAGGCGATCTGGATGAGGCCGATCGACTGTTCCGGCTTTCCAGCCAGAAATGTCAGCTGATGAGTGCCAAGCTCTTTCCCCACAGTACGGTCATCAGATTGTCCAGGGGGCAGGGGGGACAGCTGGCGCTGCAGCCTGACGAACGCGATGAACTCGTTGATCAGGCGGTCCTGGATGCTGTCCAGCCTGATGTGAGTGCTGAAGTCGGGCAAACGAAGTCCGGGGAGATGACTCCGGATGGAGTCCCACCAGAGCCAGTCCGTGGCATGAAGCGCAAGGAGCCGCGTAAAAGGTTGGGTCGCATACCTGGCGAACAATCCCGGTCAGCAATCCGTCGGGCCAATCCGGCTTCCACCACCATCTACCTTACCTTTGATGACGGTCCTTCCTACCTGACCCTGCCGATTGCCACCTATCTGAAATCGCAAGACGTTCAGGCCACCTTCTTTGTGCTTGGCAGAAATATCAAAGGGCGTGAAAAGGCCGTTACCTCAACCGTTGCCATGGGGCATCGGGTGGCCAATCACACCTATTCCCACAATCTGAAGACGCTCAAGGCCTCGCTTGCCGGAGAAGCCAGCGAGGTCAGGCGGACAGCTGATATTATTGAGCGATTGGGAGGGGACGGTAAGATGGTGCGGATACCGTACGGAGCTACCGATGCATCCATCAGGCCGAGGGTTATTGCCGAGGGGGCCCAGATTTTTGACTGGGACATCAACAGCAATGATTCTACCCTGAAGGGAGTCCGGAATCACCAGTTGATCGAGAGATCGGTGCTGAACCATTTAGGCCGGTCCGCAAAACGTCACCTGGTACTCCTGTTTCATGATGGCGCCGGTCATGACTCCACCCTGACCGCCCTGAAAGAACTGATTCCACGCCTCAAACAGGACGGCTACCGATTCGGGCTGCTTTCCCGCAGCGACAAGGTCGCCCGCTCCGCAACAGTTTTTCAGGAGGTTCGATGAACGATATACTGGAACGCTACGGTGTACTGCTGCAGGAGGTGGACGGCTGGTTTGCGGGATGTGTTGAACGCCATTCCGGGCAGATTGCCTGCCAGCATGGCTGTTCCCAGTGTTGCCGGGGACTGTTTGATATAACTCTCCTGGATGCCCTTTATCTGAAGCGTGGAATTGATGAACTGCCTGCAGATGTACTGGAAGCTGTCCAGATCAAGTCGGCCGGACGTCTTGATGCCCTTTCACAGCAGTGGCATGAATTTCTCCGCCCCTGGACGCTCAATCATATCCCGGAAGAAATCTGGGACGAAATTATGCCGGAGGAGGATGAAACGCCCTGTCCGCTGCTGTCAGAGCAGGGCGCCTGCCTGATGTATGAGCATCGCCCCATGACCTGCCGTTTGAATGGTATCCCGATGATCGATGTAAATGGCGAAGAATTTTTTGATGAGTGGTGCAGCCTCAACTTCACGGAATGTGATCCGGCCACTCTTGAGGATCTGCGCTTTCCCTTCAATGAGCTGTTTACCCAGGAACTGCTGCTGTTTCGGGAGTTGATGGTGCGGCTTTTCGGAAGGAAGTTCAACGAGCTTGATACGATTATTCCGGCGGCTGTTTTTCTTGATGATGAGGCTGTCAGCATGATCCGGCCACCGGTTGATCCCGAATCCACCTAGTACTCAGCTAAATCAACCCCGTCAGTCTCCCTTGTCAGGGGGGAGTCCTTGAATCTTTCTGTATGTTCCGGGGGGTGTTTTGCGAAGTATAACGAGTCAGTCCATCGCCACGACGAAACTGCCGCTGAAGCCCTTGCGCTCAAACTGTTCCTGGGCGGCCTGGGCCAGTTTCAACGATGTGTAACGCCCCAATCGCACCCGGTAGTATTTACTTCCTCCCACCATGGCTTCCTGAACATCCGCAGCACCGTAGCGCCGCTTGAGCTCATCCGCGTAGCGAGTGGCGTTGTTTTTTATGGTAAAGGCCCCCACTTGCAGGGCAAAACTGCCTGAATCATAACTGGCCGGCGGCCGGTAGGACTGTGCCCCCGTAGAACCATCACCTTTGTAGCCCAATGCCGTTACCCTGACCGGGGCAACCCCTTCCTGAAGCATGCCCAGTTGTTTGGCCGCCGCCTCCGAGAGGTCGATGATGCGGTCTTTGACAAACGGCCCGCGGTCGTTGATTCTGACCACGACCTCGTTGCCGCTGCGCTTGTGCCTGACTTTCACAAAGACCCCCAGAGGGAGCGTCTTGTGGGCGGCGGTCATGGCATTCATGTCGAAGATTTCACCATTGCTGGTTTTTCGGCCATGGAAATCCTGTCCGTAGGAACTGGCCTGCCCTTCCTGTTCAAACCCTTCGTGACTCGAAAGCGGTTCGTAGCGTTTGCCGTCAACCGTGTACGGCTTTTGGGTGGGTAGAGGGCGGGAAAGCTGAGGTCGGGCAGGGGCGGTCGGGTAGGCCCGCTGGTATGAGGTGCAGGCTGAAGGCAGTATCGCAACACACAACAGGAGGAAATGAGCGGCCCTGCGCGGGAGCGAAATCTGAAAACTGCTGTTTGGGAAACGTCTGGTCATTACTTGGTTTTTTTGTAGTTGTGGCATCCGCTGCATTCAGTCGGACCGCTGCCTACTTCACGGTGACACCCTTTGCAGAAATAGTGGGCGATTTTGTGGTTGTCAAAACGGGTCATAATCTTGTCTGCCGTCGGTTTATTGGTGCGGTGGCAGAGAATACAGTCATCTTCCTTGAACTTCTTTGAATGAATGGCATGGTTAAAGACTACTTCACCCTTGTCATTAGGGAAGGAAATGATGTTTTTGCTTCTGGGGATTTTCTGTTCCATCAGGCTTAGTGTCTGTTTTGGCAGAAGCGTTGGCGATTCTGCCAATGCCAGGGAGCTGAAGAGAGTGATTACAAGTACAGAGACGAATCTAAAAGAGATCATGGCAGGGCTCCAGGGAAGTAAGTGCCGTATGTATAGCCATTTTTATCAATCTTGTAAATCCTTTTAACTCCTCAGCCACGCGTGTCGAATGGGTCCTGCATCCCGGTTTGACAATCAAAGTGGAATCGTTCATAGTCTGCCATTATTTCCTGTGGAGTTGCCATGAGCAGAGAGCTCGCCCGTTCCCCCGAAAAAATCGATGACGATTTCCAGCTTGAAGCGACCCTGCGACCCAGGGCTCTGGACGATTACATCGGCCAGGAAAAGATCAAGGGGAATCTGCGGCTTTTCATAGATGCCGCCAGGGGGAGGGGAGAGGCCCTTGATCACGTCTTGCTGTATGGCCCCCCCGGCCTGGGCAAGACGACCCTGGCAAACATTGTGGCCTGTGAGATGGGTGTTAATATTAAATCCACATCGGGGCCGGTGATCGAACGCCCCGGTGACCTGGCCGCCATCCTGACCAACCTGGAACCCCACGATGTGCTTTTTATTGATGAGATCCACCGTCTTTCCCACGTTGTGGAAGAGATCCTCTATCCAGCCATGGAGGATTTTCAGCTGGATATCATTATCGGCCAGGGTCCCAGCGCCCGCAGCATCAAGCTGGATCTGCCGCGCTTTACGCTGGTGGGGGCCACCACCCGTGCCGGCCTGCTTTCTTCGCCACTGCGTGACCGTTTCGGCGTCATCTCCCGCCTCGAGTTCTACACCACCGAAGAACTGGCTACGATCATCACCCGCTCGGCCGGGATCCTGGGGATGGAAATTGATCCAAACGGTGCCCGGGAACTGGCCCTGCGCAGTCGCGGCACCCCCCGAATTGCCAACCGCTTGCTGAGAAGGGTCCGTGACTTTGCCCAGGTGCGTGCCGACGGCCACATTACCCGGGCCGTTGTTCAGAGCACCCTGACTCTGCTGGAGATCGATGAAAAAGGATTTGACAATATGGATCGCATGATTCTGTTGACGATCATCGACAAGTTCGGCGGCGGTCCGGTCGGGCTAGATACTATTGCTGCGGCCATCAGCGAGGAGAGCGATACCATCGAAGATGTCTACGAACCCTATCTGATCCAGAACGGTTTTCTCAACCGGACTCCGCGCGGACGCGTGGCCACTCCGGCGGCCTATCTGCATTTCGACCGGCTTGCGCCGGAAGCACCTCAAGGAAAGCTGTTCTGACCATGCAGCAGTTTTTCGATTTTCCCATTAACTCGGATTGCACCTTCGAAACCTTTATTGCCTGTGACGGCAATGCCGGCGCACTGCAGTTTTCACGGAACATCGCCGATGCCGATGATTCCGAGAACCTGCTGTATTTGCACGGTCCCCACGGTTCCGGCAAAACCCACCTGCTCAAGGCCATCGGTCTAGCCCTGGAAAAGGAACGCTCCGTTGCAGTGCCCTATCTTTCCTGTCGTGATCGTTTTGATCCGCTTGGATTGACGGCCCGCTTCCAGAATTCTCCGGTTCTGCTGGTGGATGATCTGCATCTATTGCCGGACGATGCCGATTTGCGGGCGGCGCTCTGGCAGGTTTTTAACGATTTCCATTCCGCCGGCCGCAGAATTGCCATGGCGGGCTTGTTCCCTCCCCGCGAACTGCCCCATCTGGATGATCACCTGATCTCCCGGTTGTTATGGGGACTGGTTGCGCGGGTGGATGTCTCCGATGATCATTCCCGTCAGATGATTCTCAAAAAAATCGCATCCGACCGACAGGTACGAATCCCCGAAGATGTCGTCGATTACATCCTTATGACCACCAGCCGCGAGGTTGGGGATCTGATCGCCGCCTTCGACCACCTCTACGGTGAATCCATGGCCAGCAAACGCAAAATATCTCTGGCACTGGCCCGTGAATCGCGGGAAAAGCGCATGGCAGGAGGGGTCTTATGAGTCCTTTCCGCAACCGGGTCAAAACACCAGAAGAGATTGAGCTGGAGAAAAAACGGGGTGAACTGCAGGATCTGAAGGTGCGTTGTACTTCACTGGAAGCTGCCTATGCGGCACTGAAATCCGAGATTCGGTCCTTCGAGCATATCTATGAGAGCGCCTTGGGCGGCCGCATTGCGATTCTGGAGGATCTGGAGTGGCAGCTGAACGGCCTGCTGGACAACGCCGACGAAATTGCGCCGATCACCTCGACCGCCAGTAACGATGCCTTTGCCTATTTTCACCACCGTACCGATCTGCTGGACGATGATATCGAGGGAGAGCTTGATCCCAAATCCCCCCCGGCAAACCTCAAATCATTGTACCGGGCCGTTGCCAAGGCCATTCATCCTGATCTGGCACCGGATGAGGAACAGCGTCTGCAGCGCCAGGAGTTGATGGCGGTTGCGAACCACGCCTACGAGGTCGGTGATCGCAAGGTCCTGGAAGATATCTTCTACGAGTGGGAGGACAAGGGACCCGAGCCGGTATCGGAACTGGATGTGGCCCTGGAACTGGTGCGGGTGATCCGCGACATTGCTCGGGTCGAGCAGAATCTTCATGCCCTGGCCCGTCAGATCGAGGAGCTGAAGGCGACCGATATTTACAATTTTAAACTGCGGGTCGATGAATCATCCTTCGATGGCCTGGACCTGCTGGCTGAAATGGCCGCCGCCCTGGATCTGGATATCGTCAAAGCCAAAAACCGCCTGGCGGTTCTGCGCGGTGACGCGGATGAACCCAAAGAGCCGGGGCGGGCCCCCCTGGAAACACGCATCATTCGTTTTCCGGTGGAGGCCGCCTGCGGAACGATCTTCGAACGGAGTAAAAGCTCCGTCGATTTCCGGGACTGGCACCGCATTGGCCTGGCCCGGGGAGCTAAAGAGGTCTTTCTGGATAAGTCTGTGCGCTTGGATGTCAAATGCATTTCAGGAATACCGCTCGATTTTCTGGGTACACTGCAGCCCGATGACCTCCAGGCCCTGTTTCTGTACGATGCCGATAACCACTCACTTGAGCACCTGTCGCACCTGATCGGCCTGGAAGAACTGTACCTCTCCAATACCGCCATAAGCGATGGCGGCCTGCGTCTGCTGGGCACCCTGAAGGGGCTGAAGCGCCTGTATATCTACCATACCGCCATCACGGATTTCGGTCTGGTGAATCTGATGCATTTGACCGGCTTGAAGACCCTGACCTGCAGCGGGACCGCCGTGACGGAAGAGGGGCTGGAGCGTTTTCGCCAGCTGCTGCCGGGGTGCAAGGTGGTCAACTTCAAATGGCGCTACGATCAATGACCCGCTCCGCCTTGGCAATTTCTGCCCGATCACTCTCCAAAAACTACGGCACCCTGACAGCACTGGACAATTTTTCCCTGGAGGTTGCGCTCGGTTCGATCTTCGGCCTGTTGGGGCCGAACGGTGCCGGTAAGACCACCTTGATTCGCATTCTGACGACACTCATGCGGCCAAGTTCCGGCCAGGTGACGATCGAAGGGCTCGATCCCGACAGCCACGCCCGCCAGATCCGCAGCCTGATCGGCGTCGTATCTCAGGAGAACAGTCTGGACCGCTACATTACCGCCCGGGAAAATCTGGAGCTGCACGCCCGTCTGCATGGCATGGAAGCGGCCCGTTATCGGCCGCGGATTGATGAACTGCTGGAGCTGATGGGGCTGGCCGGCCGCCAGCATGATATGCCCGATACCTTTTCGGGCGGCATGCAGCGGCGCTTGGTGGTGGCGCGGGCCCTGCTGCACCAGCCGCGCCTGCTGTTTCTAGATGAGCCCACCACCGGTCTGGATCCCCAGTCCCGCCGGGCCGTGTGGGATTACATCAAGTCCATTGCCGGCAGCATGACGATCTTTCTGACTACCCATTATCTGGAGGAAGCCGAACAGCTCTGCGACCGGATCGCCATCATGGATCACGGCAAGCTGATCGCCCTGGGGAGTTCCCAGGAGTTGAAGGATAAACTATCTGGAAAAACGATCTATCAGATCAGCTTCACCGATAGTGCTGCCAACTACTTTGAAATGCTCGGTAAAATGGCGTGCGTTCAGGGGCTTGAGATCGTGGATCAGTCGCTTTTTTTGGAGTTGGTCAGCTGGGAGTGTCTATCTGAGGTTGTGGCCGCCTTGAACGGCGCCCCGGTCAAGGGCATTTCGCTTAAGGAGCGCACCCTGGAGGATGTCTTTATCTCATTGACCGGTGCGGGGGTGCGGGAATGAGGCTGCGGGGATCGTTTGCCATCTGGCACCGTGATATGCTGGTGCTTCGCCGCAGTATCTTTTCCGAACTGGTGGCCGTTGTTGCCTATCCATTGACCATTTATCTGGCATTTGGTATCGGCATGAGCGGTTATATCAGTCTGGTGGAAGGGGTGCCCTACAGCCTCTTCATCGCCCCCGGTCTGATCACCATGACCGCCGTCAACGCCGCCTACAACGAAAGCGTCTGGAGTCTCTGGTTCCATCGCCGGGTTCAGTTCACCATCGAATCCTACCGGGTCACCCCCATCAGCGTCTCCGAAATCGTCATCGCCAAGATCATGTCCGGTTTTACCCATGGCCTGATCAAAGGTCTGGCGGTCGGTCTGGTGATCTTTGCCATCACACCGTTCCGCTTCCCCCTGGAGAATCTGGCCTCCTATCTGCTATTCCTGATCCCCGGTTCGGCACTTTTCTCCTGTGCCGGCGTAATCTGCGGCACGGTCATGGACAAGCCGGAAACCATCGGCAAGGTGGAAGCGGTGCTGGTCATGCCACTGATCTTCATGTCCGGCCTGTTCTTCCCACTCTCATCCTATCCCGCCGCCGTCATCCCCTGGGTGCGCCTGCTGCCCACCACGGCACTGTTTGAGGGTGCCCGCCAGGCATTGGTGGGCGGCACCATCAGCTCCGCCTATCTGGTGCAGGTGGCTGTCATGGCTCTGCTTATGTTTGTCATTGCCGTTTGGATATTCAGAAGGAAGATGTCGGAGTGATCCCTTGGAACAAGACCGTCATCTTGCCGGACAAGCTTCCATTGTTTTCAGTTTTTTGATCTTGGTGTGTACTACAAAATCCGTACGCTTATTTGTATCAATTTGTTTTAAAAAATCTAAATCAATATCAAGTGATGTCGCAGACATGCCTGCAACTTCCACCGTTCTGCGCCATTCATCCGGTTCTCTATTGCCTTCCTTATCCGCCGCAGAAACCAGTGGCAGGATATCCACAATTCCCGCTTTGATGGCCTGTTCCGCCACGCGCAGCTTTGTCGAGTCACGCAGCTGACCCCACAGGTTGAAGGTCGTATGCAGTCTGCTGACCCAGGCCAGGGCCGCGCCGTAGTGTGCCGGCAGGCGAAGTCGTCGGCAGAAATCCATTGCCGGTTTGAAACCCTTCTGGTCATGCCCGTGGTGTTTGGGGTACAGGGCAGGGGAAGTGGTCAGTTTGCCCAGGTCGTGGAAGAGGGCACAGAAGCGCGTTAGTGGATCGTTCGTCAGGGCAGCAACCCGCTGCAATACCTGGATGGAGTGGGTCAACAGATCGCCCTCCGGGTGGTGTACCAGTGGCCCGGCCGGTATCTGTGACATGCGGAAGAGTTCCGGCAGATAGACGATCCCGATGTTGAAATCCAGCATGCGCTGAAAGAACCGCTCAGGATTTTGCAACTCCAGCGCTTTCAGCATTTCACGGCTGAAGCGCTCCACCGGAATCTCCACCAGAACTGTTTTCCATTCATTTTCGCCCAGCAGCAACTCTGTCTCGCTCGTCATCTTCCAGAAGTCGGCCTCAAAGCGCAGTGCCCGAAAGACGCGCAGCGGATCGGCACTGAATGTCGCAGAAGAACAGGCCCGCAATCGTCTCAGCTCCAGATCCTCCCGACCTTGCAGAGGATCAATGAGCTCTCCGTAAAGATTCATGGCCATGGCATTGATGGTGAAGTCGCGACGTTCCAGATCGGTGTGAAGTTCCTGCAGATCGTGAATCAGGGTGGCTTCGATGGGGCCGGCCGGGGTGTGGTGACGCAGCCAGAGGGAAGCGGTGGTTTTGCCGGTAATCATCTGGAAGCCGCAGGATGATATTTCTGCAGGAGTCAGGGCACAGACCAGATCACAATCTTTGCCCGCTCTTTCAAGCAGCAGGTCGCGCACGCAGCCCCCGACCAGAAATATCCGTTCGTGGAATTCTGCGGGAAAAATCTGTTTGATTGATTCTATCAGCGGATTCATTGAAAGGGATCTACCGGGAGCGGGTGTGGATTATGGTCCCGCGACACGGTTTCTTCCGGAGGCCTTGGCTTCGTACAGTGAACGGTCGGCTCTGCGGAGCAGGTCATCGGCCTCGGCATCGTTCATACCGATGACGGCTACGCCGGCACTGGCGGTTACGGTAATGCTGGTGTTTCCATCCTGCATAGGTTCACTGCTGATGGAATCGATGACTCGTTCTGCCAGGGAAATCGCCTCCTCGGCGGGTGAGGCCGGTGCCACAATCAGAAATTCTTCACCGCCGACCCGGCCAACAGTATCGTAGGTTCGCAGGCAGGCCTGCATGCGTTCGGCAACCTTGCGAAGTACCAGATCACCAAAGAGATGCCCGTAGGTGTCGTTTACTTTTTTGAAGTGGTCGATGTCCAGTGAGATGACACAAATCGGCTCACGGACACGAACCGCACGGTGGAACTCCTGTTCCAGGCGGGTCATGACCTGCCGGCGGTTGCTCAATCCGGTCAGCTCGTCCGTCAGGGCCTGGGTCTGCAATTGATGTTGGGCCTTGTCAAGGGCAATGGCCAGACGCAGTGTCAGGAAATAGATAGCGGTCATGAGCAGGCCGATGGAAAAGATGGCCGACAGGAAAATGATCACCCTGGATTTCCTTGTTTCGCTGATCAGATTGTCGATCGGAATCGAGATGCTGACAACTCCCAGAATATCGCCCGGGCGGATGGGCAGTCCCCGGTGGCATCCCAGGCAGGATGCCTCGGCAAACAGTGGCGAGAGATAACGGAAATAATTTTTACCGGAATGCTCTATAACCTTGAAATATTCTGTGTTTTTCTTGTTAAGCGTCTCAAGGCCGGTGCGTTCAAAAGAGTCGAGAGATTTCCCTGGATCGAGCGGCCAGGGACTGGTAATGCGAAACCTCACACCCCCGTTATTATTTTCACTGATATGGGAAATCTCGCTGATCATGATGGCATGATTGCGGATCGTTAAGGTCTTTCCGTCCCGGCACTGCATATCCGGATCAATTCCAAGCTGTTTGAGATAAACGTTTGACCGCACTTTTTCAGATTTTTCGACAAATACCCCCCCGTTATCCAGATTCCACGCTTTTGTGTGGTTGATCAGGTCAAGGTAGGCCACGGCCTGTTCCTTGACACGCTGGTGCATAAGACGGGTAGTGTGTTTGTCGAGATACATGAAGATGGATGCAAAACAGATGGACGTGATGATACAGAGTGAGATCAGAAAGCCTCTCAACTGTTTAAGGTGCAGTGTCGGAAGGATATTTATCAGGAACTGGAGCATGGCGTAAACCGTATGGAGCGGTTGTTGTGGTGCTGCCTGATGAAACACTTGTTCATTATGAAAACTCTTGGAGAATTATTAGATAGTGTTTGTTTACGTACGTCAAGCGCAAACACGCCTGTTGGGCGGCTTTCAGACAAAAATCAGCCGAGTCTTATTAATACTACCCCGGCCATAATGAAGAGTGCTGATATCAAACGGATTCTACCGAAGGACTCCTTGAGGAACAGAATGCCGATTAAAACGCCGATGACGATGCTGAACTGGCGCAGCGGAACGGCATAGCTGACGTGGGACATGTTCAGGCCGTAGCGGAAGGTCAGGAATGATGCCATCATGATCGGACCGCTGCAGAGGATCAACCGCCAGCTGTTTCGGAGTTCGGAAACAATCATGGGGCGGTATTTTGGGCGCAGCATGTTGAAGGACATCATGAACAGCATCAGCAGAACCAGGATGTAGGTGAAATAGAGTGGCGAGTACGATCTGACACCGCTTTTTTCAGCTATGGAGCCGATGGAATAGATGAATCCGGCCGTCAGGGCATCGCGTACCGAAGGACTTCCCAGATTCCTGAAGGGTCGCACAATTTCCCTGAGCGAGAGATACTGCAGCTGCATGGAGTAGGTACCAAAAATTACGAGCAGAATTCCGCACAGTCCGAGCAGCGTCAATCGCTCCCCCAGCAGTATCACCCCCCAGATCGGGACATAGATCATGGAGGTCTGGCTGAGGGGATAGACAACGGACAGGTCTCCACCCCGGTAGGCGCGGCCGTTGAAGAGGTGGTACAGCACAAAGCAGACGGCTCCGACAACAAGCAGCAGCATAGTTCTTACATCGGGGAGCAGAAACGGACCCGGCAAGAACGGTAGGGAGGCGGTGAAGAGACCTCCGGAGGCAATGAACATCCACCAGATGAATACCGTCTTGTGGTGGCTGCGCTTCACCAGCAGGTTCCAGAGCGCATGCATTACTGCAGAGATGATGATCAGGGTAAATGGGAGGTGACTCATACCCTGGCGTTACCGGAATGTAGCTGAAAACGATTCAAAGGATGTCCAGGAATTTGTAAATTATTTTGCTTCAAATTGATTCAATTTTATTTAAATTGGAGCAATTTATCTGTTTTTAAGGTACTCGATCAGAAGTCTGACACCTACTCCACTGGCCCCCTTTGGGGAGCAGGGACGGGACTTTTCCCCCCAGGCTGTACCGGCGATATCCAGATGAACCCAGCGGGTTGAGCCGACAAACTGCTTCAGGAACCAGCCGGCGGTGATGCTGCCGCCGTCGCGGCTGCCGGCATTTTTCAGGTCGGCAATGTCGCTCTTCATGGCATCACCGTAACTGTCCCATAACGGAAGCTCCCAGACCCGCTCCCCGCAGGATTCACCGGCAGATTTCAAGGCGTTCAGCAGGCGCTGGTCAGTACCCATCATGCCGCTGGCCTCATGCCCCAGGGCGACCACACAGGCACCGGTCAGGGTGGCCAGGTCGATCATGGCGGACGGTTTGAATTTTTTGGCAAAATGGAGGGCGTCGCAGAGGATCAGCCGCCCTTCTGCATCGGTATTGGTTATTTCGATCGTCAAACCGGACATGGACGTTACCACGTCTCCTGGTTTATAGGCCTTACCATCCGGCATATTCTCTGCGGTTGGCACAATTGCAACGAGGTTGACCGGCAGCTTTAGGCCTGCTGCTGCCTCCATGGCACCCAGCACCGCAGCTCCACCGGACATGTCGGTTTTCATCTCCTCCATCCCGGCACCCGGCTTAATGGAGATACCGCCGGAATCAAAGGTGATCCCCTTACCGACCAGTACAACCGGTTTTTGACTGGCAGCGGCTCCACGGTATTCCAGAACAATCAGGCGTGGTGGTTCTGCCGAACCCTTTCCGACCGCCACCAGGGCATTCATCCCCAACGCTTCCAGTTCCTCCATTTCAAGCACCGTACAATCCAGCCCGTGGCGGCCGGCAATATCCCGGGCAGCGTCGGCCAGATAGCCGGTGGTGGCAACATTCCCGGGGTGGGAGATCAGATCGCGAGC
Organism: uncultured Geobacteraceae bacterium; assembly: GCA_942493195.1. GTDB lineage: Bacteria > Desulfobacterota > Desulfuromonadia > Geobacterales > Pseudopelobacteraceae > CAIPTY01. The sequence goes on from OW818669.1 coordinate 1,568,902, forward strand.
CAGGCTGACTCCCCGACAGAGGGCTGACGAGCGCTCGACCCTGGCTGAGGCATCCTTCCGGGAGAGCCGTTTGGGCAGAAGCAGGGTCATGCTGTCGAATTCGAAACGCTCATCTCGATCCCTGGTCTTGTACAGGTCGAAACTGTAGCTTCCCAGTAGGGCTCCTTCACAGGCGGCTTCCAGAAAATCACCTGTGGGATCGCTCAGATGCAGGGCCGAGGTACAGGAAGCCACCCGGGCGCTCCGCAGGGTCTGCATCGCATTTCCGGCTGCCTGGCGCAGGCGTTCGGCATTCAATTCCTTTGTTTTTCCCAAGCCCACCAGCAGCAGTCGTTCGGCCGGCAACTTCCCCAGGGTATGAATCAGACGCGTGCTGTTGGCCTTGCCGCTGAATTCTTTATGTTCAAAAAGTCGACTCAGGCAGCCGTTCAGTGCAGAATCACATGAATTGAAAAGAGTATCCCGTGAATCCTCAAAACAGCCAATGATCAGGGCAGGGCAGATGTGTTTCAGTGGGGGGGCGGACAGTAGTTTAATGTTCATGGCAGTACCTCGTGTTGGATAGGGGAATGGTTGGCAGCGTTTCAGCTGCTGGATTGGGCCCTGATATACAGTGCCAGACCGGTCAGGACCGCAATAATTCCAAAGATGGCCGTCAGGCCGGGCATGGCACCCTGCAGAAAAATGATTTCACCAAGCAGCGCAAAGAGTACCTCCGTTGCCTGGGTGGAGTCAATAGCAGCAAGTTCATAGGGGGATTTTGCCCGATGGCGGGCGTGCAGAAAAAGTGTTGTGGCGATTACACCTGAAAACAGCGCAACAAGGGCGGTGCTGAATAATTGCCCTTTAGAGGGTGGCGGAGGAGAAGTCAGCAGTATCAGTACGGCCCAGAAGGGGAGTGAGCCGAGTACCATCAGCAGCACCCTGGCGATGCTGTTGTCCAGTACAGGAGTGTGGATGCGTGGAATCAGGGCAGTGGAGCCGTGCTTTGACTCCCAGAGCAGCTGATTTCCCAGGGGATAGGCCAAGGCCGCAGTCAGTACTGCCAGCAGACCGATCAGCACTTCTCCGGAGGCGTTAGAAGTGGCCTGTTCAATCGTGACCATGGCAATGCCGATAAAAATGAGCAGGGTGAATGCCACTCCTCTGGTTGGAACACGTTTCCCGAACAGCAGCAGTACCAGGGGTGAGGCCAGTATGGTTGCCTGCCAGGCGGTTGCAATCACCCATCCAGGTGCGCAGGTGGCGCTGTAGGAGAGCAGGGCGTAGAACAGACCGAACCCGATGCTGCCGGTGATCGTCCAGAACAGCCAGTGGCGAAGATATTCTCGCACGGTTTCCACCAACAGTGGCAGTTTTCCGCTTGCAAGCAGCCAGATGCAGAGCATCGCCAGCATATAGCCGTAGCGCAGGCTGGCAGTCCAGACCCAGTGCCCTCCTTGCAGGCTCATGGCCCTGTTCAGGACAAAGGTGCTGCTGAAAAAAAGTGCCGAGAGTATGCCTAAGGCCAGGAGGCGGGTCATGAGATGGCGTTCCAGTGTGGCTGGAGAGTAATTTCAGTCGGGAAAAAAGAAAACGGCGGCTGCGAATATTGAGTGCAACCGCCGATAGTTACGGCAACGGGTGACTAAGGGCTATTTACCCGAAAGCATAGGTTGCAGCGCCTCAATGACCTGGGTCTGGATGGCCGGCATGATATCAGCCATATAGGCACCAAACTTCTTCATGATCGAAGCCCCTTCCGGAGTGCCGTAAAAGGTTGTCATTGCCTTGATCTCTTTGGTGGTGAAATGCTTTGGCATAGTCTCAATGGTCAGGGATTCGAGAAATTTCGGATCAAGCGCCTTTTTCAGCAGAGCCTCGACGTCACTCTTCTGTTCCGGCGGTACAGCCTTCATCATTTCCGAAGTAAGGTCCTGAACCATGGAATTGACCGGCACTGCCTTGAGATATTCGCGGGCTGCTGCGGTCCGCTCTTCCGGAGTGTCGCCAGCCAGTGCGGGAACTGCATAAAGTGCGAGGGTTACCAGTACCATTGAAAGTGCAAGCAGGTGTCTCATTGATGGTATTCCTTTCGGGCGATGGAATCTTACAGCCAGCAGATTTTATAGTTCGAAAACATTACACTGTCGATCGCAATCTGATTCCTTCGGGGGAAATTTCTACCAATCGTTCCTTAAAGAGTCCGCCGATGGCTTTCTTGAAGCTCTTTTTGCTCAGGCGCAGAGCCGTGGCAATCGCCTCCGGTGAACTTTTGTCATTGAGTGGCAGGAAGCCGTTATGGGCTTTCAGGGCATCCAGAATGACTGAACGGTCATTGGCGGCTTCTTCCTCTCCACCTTTGCGCAGGGTCACATCGATTTTGCCATCTTCGCGGATGCGTTTGATGTAACCGCGCAGCTGTTCTCCGCAGGATGGTTCCAGCGGAAGCTCGCTGCGGAACAGCAGGCCACCGTAGGTATTGTTGATGACGACCTTGACCCCCAGATCACTGAAGGCGTACACCAGCAAATCGACAGTATCACCCTCCATAAGGGAGCTGTCGGCCAGTTGGAGAAACTTGTCCAGTTTGGCCGATGCGGCCACCCGACCGCTGCTGTGCAGATAAACATACACCAGCACATCTTCGCCGCGGCGCAGTTGGCCGTTCTGCTCGCCAAAGGGGAGCAGCAGGTCCTTTTCCAAACCCCAATCCAGAAATGTTCCGACGGATACATTGTCCTTGACCTTCAGTATTGCAAAGTCACCCACCACAGCCCGCGGTGTGCGGGTGGTGGCCGTCAGGCGTCCTTCCGAATCAACGTACACGAAAACCTTCAGGAGATCGCCCCGGGCGGCATTCTTGGGAACCAGTCTGCCCGGCAGGAGGATGTTTCCTTCTTCAGAGGCCATCAGGGCGCCTGAAGGGGTGATTCGTTCAATTGCCAGCGTATTGTAATTACCGATCTGCAGCATCGTTGATCCCGTTCTTTCCGGATAGTTGTGGCTGCCGCACAGTTGCAGTGCGGCACGCAAAAGCGAGGTGGAGCATTATAGGTGCTTTGTCTCCCCTGGCAAGTGGAAACTGTTGCTCACTACCTGACATCAAAGTTCCAGGGCGCGCTTTCTCCGCGCAGCTCCGGCTGATACATGGGCCAGGCGGCTGCCGGCAGGGCCAGCATCTGTCCCGCTATCTCCGCATAGAGCACATGGCGGAACTCGTGGCGTCCGGCCGGCAGAGAGGTGATGAAGAAGGCCAACTTCTCGTCACGCCGCTCGCGGTGCGAATACCACCCCAGGTAGGCCGATTCGTCCATGAAACGGGGGTCGCGGTCGGTTTCGCGGGATTCAAAACCGGCCGGCAGACGGTCTTCGATAATGACGTACTCCAGATCACGTTTGCTCTCCATAGTCAGACGGACCTCGATATCGTCGCCTGCTTTGATGGATTCCCCTGGTTTGAGAGGCGTGTATTCGCGCCTCCAGGTGTCCTTCTCCTTGACGGTGCTGATCCGGTAGAGTGTACGCTCCAGTTTCAGCTCCGGTACGGAACGGGCCGCCTCGGGTGCAGCCTGATAGGCCAGGGTGGCGGCCAGATAGGCGGCGCCGGCGCCGTTCTTGGAGAGGGTCAGGCGGTTCGGGCCGTTTTTAAGCCGTTGCGCCGGGATGGTCAGACGTGAATCGCCCGATACAAGCCGTCCTTTGTCAACGTTCCAGGAAGCGAACTGATCGTTATTTAACTTCAGCACGGCGTTGTAACTGGCCGTGGTTTCGCCGCTGGCGGCCACATAATCGGCCAGAGAGGTGACGGCGGCGGCCGAAGCGGTGGTGGTACGCCACCAGCCCCCCTCCTGCCGTCGGGCCAGGAATCCGGCCAGGCCGGCATTCAGCGGATCATTGGGGGCCTGCTTTACCAGTAGTGACAGCATTGCTGCGGTGGTTTCCACCGCCGAAGAACCCCAGCGCCAGCCGTACCACCATGATTCGGCATCCTTGTCCTTCAGGTAGGCTGCCTGGCCTTCGTGCTGCACTTCATGCTTCAACTGTTCAATCAAAGGTGCTAAGGCTTCGCGCTGGTCGGCTAAGGACAGTGCTTCACCATAGGCCAGACGATCTGCCAGGGAGAGAGTCTTCCAGGCTGCGGCCAGCCGTTTTTCCACCGCTTCGTTGCGACGCTCATTGACGGCCAGGGCACGGAATACGCGGGGGAGGTCGTCGGTCAGGGCTGAACCGGCCTGATTTTCCAGGGATGTCAGGCCGCGTGTCAGCATATTCTCCGGTACCGCCACCCCGGCCCGCTTGGCCAGCCCCAAACCGTACAGGGCATGGGCGGTCATGGTCAGGCTGGTGCTGTCGGTTTTCCACCATCCCCAACCGCCGTCATCTTGCTGCATCTCTTCCAGGCGGCGGATTCCTTCGGCCACCACCAGTGGCAGTTTGGCCTCCGTAGCCGGATCGGGCTGCCAGCCGCTGCGCCCCAGCAGTGATTTGGCGTGGACAGCCGGGATGAAGCGGGAAAGGGTCTGTTCCACACAGCCATAGGGGAATTCCACCAGCTGCGTGATGGCACTGTTCAGGCTGGTGGAAATTGATGGCGCAAAGGTCAAGGTCAGCGACGATGTCCCGGTGAGAGCCTCGGCGGGGAGATTCAGGTCAATACTTCCCTGTTCGTCCCGCAGCGCGATGCCGCTGCCGATTGCGCGGTCAATGCTGCGGGGCAGAACCGGCAGGGTCAGTTCCATGGCGTCTCCGGCGTCGTTTCCGGACGCCAGCAGCCGCAGCAGCGCGTTGCCCGGCTGTTCGGCCTTTACCCCGGCCGTGGCACGCAGTGAGCCGCGCGGTTCTATCTCTCCGCTGAAGGTCGATTCTCCCAGAAGTGTCAGGCCGTTGGCTTCAAAGCGCCCCCGGGCCTGTTGCTTCTGATCGAGCATACTGGTGATGACACCCGGTACCTGCAGGCGGTCGCTGGCAACAAAGAAGCGCGGCGGTGACAGACGGGCCATCAGCTCCAGGCGGGCGATGAATTTCTGGCGTGACGTTCCGAACTGACTGGCGGGGGTGTGCCCGACAGCGGTAGCCCGCCAGGTGGTGAGATTGTCGGGCAGGGTGAAGGTGGCCGTGGCACTGCCGTCCTCTTTTGTTTCAAGCAGCGGATACCAGGCGGCAGTGTCTTTGAAGATCTTACGTACTTTCAGCCCCTTGAGGCCGTCATCCTTTGCCAGCGCTTCAGTTTTTTCTTTGGCGGCTCCCCCCAGGAAAACACGCGGGAATGAGTGCAGGGTCGTTACAAGATGATCGCGGTTACCGCGGAAATACTGCCAGATATCATCGCCACGTTCCCGGGCGATGGCGTAGACCGCTTCGTCAACAACGCCCAGGGACAACTCCGCCGGAACGCTTTTCCCTTCACGGCTGCTGGTAATGTTCAGCTGGACGGTGTCGCCGGGGCGATAGATCGGTTTATCCTGCGTGATCTTCAGGTCGAGGGTGTCGGGTTGGTAATCAACCTTGAGCTGCAGGGTGCGGCTAAAGAAACGGCCGGTGCCGACAGCCAGTGCAGATACGTGGATGAAGGGGGCCTGGGCGGTTGTGACCGGGATTTCCACCACTTCCACCATGCCGTTCAACGGTACAATCTTCCGCTCGTAAATGTCGCGCCCCTCCAGCGTTAACAGCAGGCTGCCGCCGGTGATGGGAGAGCGGATGATCAGGCGTGCGGTATCACCCGGTTTGTAGCTTTTGCGATCAAACTCGGCCTCCAGATCGCGATAGGAACCCTGCCAGCTGTATCCCTGCTTCCAGACCCAGACTGAAGCAGTGGCCACGCTTTTACGACCGGCTTCGTCGGCGGCCTCGGCCTTTACCTGCCAGTAACCGGGTGATGGAAAGGTGAATGAACTGAGGGCGACCCCATTGGATGTGGTTACCTGCTGAACCGTGGACTCTTCCTTCCACTGGTAGGACTTGTTTTTCTTGTCATAGAACTGATGTCCGAAGGTCAGGCGTACCGGGATGTTCTTCGGGACACCTTCCCAGGATGCGGCACGCACGGTGACCTCCTGGGGCACCTCCGGCTTGGCCAGATAATTGGCCATTTTTACATTCAGCGATACCAGTGACGGAACGACGTTGACACTGCCCGAAGCGGAAACCTGTCGGCCGGAAGCATCACTTACATCCGCCTCAAGGGTATAGCTGTAGGGCATGTCATGGGTTTTGGCGGCTACCGGAATGAGGGCGTGGCCGTTGTCATCCAGCTTCTGCTCCCCTTCGCCGATAAAATCCGCATAGCCCCCATTGCGCCCTTCATCGCCATAGTACTCCTCATCTCCGCCACTCAGTTCCCAGGCCGGACGGGAATACATGCGCCAGACCAGTTTGCCGCCGGCCACCGGTGCCCCGAAATAGTAGGTCGCGGCCACCGACATCTGGCCTGTATCACCGGCCACCAGAAATTTCCGGTCGCTGGCAACCTTGACCTCAAATTCCGGTTTGCGATAGGCCAGCACCTTGAATGATCCCAGCCAGGTCTGATTGCCGGCCACAGCGGTAATGCCATAGTCACCCAATGCCGGCACCTGCGGGAGGTCGCATCGGCCGTTGAATGATCCAGCAACGTTCACGTTCAGGCGTGAGCTGCAGATCTCTTTGTCGTTATCGTCTTTGATGGTGATCTGTACGTCACCCGCATCGGGAAGTCTGTACCCTTCACCATGCTGCTGACGTATGACCCCCTTGAAGAATACGGTCTGCCCGGGGCGATAAACCGGCCGCTCGGTGTAAATGTACCCCTTGATCTGTGCCTGGTTGTTCTGTGCGGAATCGCCCGGCAGATCGAGGAAGGCCAGATCATTGCCGTTTCGTGCGATCAGGCGGCCACCAGGGCGACTGCCACTCCAGCCGGTCATGCCGTCCGCCCCGGTCAACAGGCCGCTTCCCGACAAACCGCTGATTTCAACTCCCTTCAGCGGGGTGCCGGTGATCAGATCGGTGGCAAACAGCAGGGTTTCGCCCGGAGCTGCTTTGGCAACCAGGCCGAGACGGGTTACCAGAAAAGCGAAACGGGTGGCCGTGCTGCCGCTCTTCAGCTCCAGCAGATACCCGCCGGATTGCAGCCCCGGAAGTGGTATGGAGGAGAAACGTTGATGGCTGTTGCGGCGGGTTTTGAAGGTGATCGGAATCCTTGTGACCTTTTCCACTGCTCCAAGGGAGATGCTGTCGGGCTTGCGCAGATCAACCGAGCGGTTCAGCAGGTCCGATGGGGCCACGCGATGCAGCAGAGCTTCTCCCTTTTCGACCCGCAGTCCATTGGCACGCAGTTTAACCGGCTTGCCGGGCAGAAAAACCTCGCTATATTCCTCGATACTCAGGGTCGGCGGCCGCAGTTCGGCCTGCAGAACCAGTTCCTGCTTTTCTCCCTCACCGATGATAAATTCCTGGCGATTATCCTTCAAGCGTTCATCGGAGGCGTAGATGGTGAAGCGGCCGGGTGGCAGGTCGGCGATCTGTACGATTCCATTTTTATCAACCGTGGCCGAGCGATAGACCGAATTACCGTTCAGGTTGAGTCGGACCGCTTCCAACTTCCTGGGCGTACCATTTTCGCTAATGGCGAGACGTACCGTAATCTGGGCGGCTCTTCGGATAACCAGATCACCCAGTTCCTTGTTCTCTCCGGGGCTAAGGTAATAATAGCTGTTTTTCTCCAGCACCCAGCCGGCGTTGCGCAGGGCCGGTTCATAGCCGTGGGGATCCAGCGGCCCGAAATCGAAGCGCCCATCCGCTCCGCTGGTGGTCGTGGTCTGGGAATCGGCAGCAACTACAATCCCCGGCATCGGTTTGCCGCTGCCATCCAGCAATCTGCCGGTTAAGCGGGCCGGTTTACGCAGATAGTTTGTTGATAACTCGACCGGTTTGTCTGTGACCGTTGTGCTGCTCTGCCAGGTGCCGAAACCCTCCGCCGCAACAAACCAGGCATAGGAACCTTTGGGGAGTCTGGTGTTGAATTTACCATCTGCACCACTTGTTGCTTTAGTTGAAGCTTTCTGTGCTAAGCCTTTGTCACTTCGAATAAAAAAACTGATTATGGCGCCGGATACCGGTTTATTTGTTTCGGCGGCCATGACGGTGCCGGTTATCTCTTGCGGTTTCGAGGCGGAGAGGGCAGGGGTGGCAGATATGCAGGTAAAAATAAGGAACAGTAGCGGGAGAAGGGTGCGAAGCGGATTCATGGGGACTCCTTGAAACGGTGCTGGAAGGTCATTAATTTGGAATGAAACAACTATACCTTGGTAATTACTTGACTCAAGTGAATGGTGAAATAATTCCCTCCCCCTTGGCTAGGGAGGGCTAGGGGATAAGTCTAACCTGCGCGATTTTTTTTCTCGCGACCGGTAGAGTGGGTAGTCAGGCATGTTTCCCACGTTTCATGGATTGCTTTGCGTACCACATCTGACAGCCTCAATCCTTGGGCAAATTGCCTCAAGGCATCATTCATCAGTGTTTGGTAGTTGCCACCGATCATCTCAGCCCGTGCCTTGAAAGCCGCCAGCACGTCGCTATCAACACGCATGGTAATTCTCGATTTGCCTCCTGTTTCAACCTGTAACTTTGCAAGGTGCGGCGTTTCCCTGACTGGTTTTGCGTCGCTAAAATCAATGTCTTTGTATTTGTCGTACATTTTGTCAGAACTGGTTTTCATAGCGCCTCCGCTGCGGTTCATTGGCCTTCCAAGCCGAAATGATCCGAATGGTTTCATCTCTGTAGGTATAGATGACAATGAGAATTCGGTTTTTACCACCCATGCCCATCGTTATAAAGCGTTGCTCGTTCTCCGAGTCACTGTCTTCGCGGGTCAAAGCATAAGGGTCAAGCAGAACCTGCTGGGCTTACTCAAAGGTAACCCCATCATGGTTTTTCGGGTTTACTGTTGACTTTTTGGAATCCCAGATGATTTTCATAAATGAATTGTATGTACAATAATATGTACTGTCAAGGGTGGATTTTAGCTGACGGGAGCTTGTAGGTACGGTTCGTTCAAATTTCCATCCGATCAGTTCAGTAGGTCGCGTTACGGTTGTCAACGCGACACTTTGTTGCAATAATTCTAAGATGTCACGTTATAGAACGTAACGCGACCTAAGTGCTGACTGTACGTTTAGAATTACAGCAATTGAATAGTCTAGGAAGATTTTCCCCTGGAAACCTCGCAGGGCAACAGGGAGTAATCCTGCTCAGGTTCGCAGTGATCCGGCAGCAGGGTGTAATCCTGCGGATCCTCCTCAGGCTGCGCAGATATTTGGGTAAGGTACATGACCAGCTCCTCCTGATGGCTTACGCCCACTTCGGGAGCGGTACCGTCGGTGGGGACGCATTCCTTCAGGCCGGTAAAAAGGTCCTGAACTTTTTTGGAGATAGTATCCAGGGCGTCAAGGCAGAGCACGGTTTCCGCCTTTGCATCGGTATCAAAAGCGGTGGCTTCGGTTTCTTCGCAACTCTCCTGGGAAAAAAACATCCTGTTGATGGTTCCGTCTCGCATCATTTCATCATAAATTCTAAGGGACTCCATCAGGATTCCCTGGGTATTCAGCAGAATCTTCATATGCAGCTTTTCGGGGAAATAGCGATACTCATCGGATACATATGAGTCGGAAATATCGAAAGAAAATGTGCCCACCTTCCAGGTAAATACCTCAACAATCGTCATCTCGATCAGTGTTTCCAGCCCCTTGAAGGCGGTCTCCTTGTCGATCATCCCCTGTTCAATCAGTGTGGCTATCAGCGGTTTACGATCCGCACCGGCCTCTTTCTGCTCAGTCAGTGCCTGAGTAAGCATGGCTGGGGTAATGGCATTCATATCGATTAAAACTTTACCGATGCGGACACTGTTGTTGAGATGGTTGGCGCTGACAAAAAAACCCTCATTGAAGACCAGCTGGCTTTCGCCTTTGGGGCTTTTCAGGGAGAGGATCCCGGTTTTAGCGGTCATGTGGAGAAACTGAATGACATCCACCAGTGGGAAATGCTCGAGATTGCCGTTCAGTGACATGGTGAACACTCCTAGGAAATGATTTCAATGCAGGAAAAATAGCAGAATTACAATGTAAGAAGTGTACCATTGTTCCGGATTCAAGCAATCGACACGATTGATTTTTACTTATTTAGCAATGTTTTGTTGAAGGGGCAGGTTTCACCGTGTGGAAATTGCCTCGGCCTTGAAGCGATAGACGGCTGCTGCAGACGGGTTACGCTCTCCCAGTCGTCTCAAAGCCTCGCGGAAGGCCCATTGTGCCGTGCGGGCTTCGCCGGGGACGAAGGCGACCCCGTTGCCATTACTTTCTACAAACATTCCTTCAGTGACCGGGTTGATCTCCTGGTACCGTTCCACCCGTTCAGGCTGTCCAAGCGGAAAAGTTATCTGCAGCCCGGCCCTGGCGACGGTCTCAGCTGTTACGGAGCGGGCGCGGCTGTCATTCTTCAACGCCAGGCGGACATTTTCATTGACCTCTTCCGCCAATGTAGCCCGCCGCGGTGTAAAACCACCGAAACAGGCGAACACCCGTTTACCGCTGAAGAAGGTCACAAAACAGGCCCGCTGCTGGTTTGTGGCGCAGGATGGCGGTGGCGGCGGTGATGTCCCGCCAATGTGGGCGATCATGCAGCCACGGGCGTATTCCAGGAGAGCCTGCTGTTCTAATTTGGTGAAATTGGGGGTAGCCTGCGTAGTTGAAACCATTGCGGAAGAAATAACAGTCACAAACAAACAACATAAAATAACATGGTCGCGCAAAGGCGCAAAGCTCGCCAAGAAAATCTTTAAAAGGCTTTCTTTGCGTCTTTGCGTCTTTGCGTGAGCTTTTGATCTCTCGCTTATCATGGTTAATCTCCTGCCAGAATCCGGCTTGGGGGAGGGTAGATGTCTTCCGAGAGCAGTTCCTTCTTTTCCTCTCCCTTACTCCTTGTTATCCGCCAGGTTGCGGTTGAAAATCCGAGCACCCCTTTCTGTCCTTTACCATGTTGGCCGGCCACTGCCTGCGGCTCCAGCGTCACCTGATCGGTTTGAATCTCGACTGTGAAGTCTTTCTCAAACGTCGAGCGCAGCGACATAGTCAGGCGGTCATTGTTGCTGCCGATCTTCAGTAACAGTGGATGGGGGAAGGGGTTGCGCAGTTTGAGGTCTTTGCGCCAGGAGGCGATGGTGGCATCGCGGCCGGGGGGGACATGGTGCACCGTGCGGGAGTGGGGGTGACGTTCAACGACTTCCAGCCCCCCCAACAGAGCGGCGTTGTAAATCGTGGAGGCCAACTGACAGATTCCACCTCCTGGGGTCTCCTCCATGAGGCCGCTGGCATTCAGGAAGGGGGCGGCATCGTATCCTTTGCTGCGGTTGCGTGCCCCCACCAGCTCATTGAAGCTGAACACCCCACCGGGGGGAATGATAAAGCCATCAATATATCGGCCGGCCAGGGCGGCGTTGTTGCGCTGTTCGGGGCTGCGCCCCTGTAATGATGTGGAATAGCCGCTCCAGAGGAGCGAGAATGGGTTTTCGTTGGCTGAGATGGTGGTCGTTAAGGAAACTACAAGTAGAACTGTGATATACAGTAGTCGTGGCATGGCAGGATATTTCAGGCGAGGCTTTTTCGTAGTTCGTTCAACAGTGCCGGGACACCTTCAAAGGTGACGGGACCAAACTGGCGCTCACCAACCATTACGGCCGGTGCGTTGCCGCAGTTTCCCAGGCAGCTGCAGGGAAGCAGGGTGAAGACGCCGTCCGGTGTGGTGGTGCCCGGCTCGATTCCCAGGGTTCTGGAAAAGTTGTCCATCAGGGTTTCGCCCCCCATGGACCAGCAGGAGATGGAGTCGCAGACATGGATGACCAGTTTACCGACCGGGCGGCGGTAGATCATCTCGTAGAAGGTGGCCAACTCTTCAACCTGAAGCGGTGACAGCCCCAGGATTTCAGCGGCTTCAAGCACGGCTTCATCGGTCAGCCAACCGTAGTGTTTCTGCAGCTCTTTCATCACATCCACCGCAGCTTCACGGTTGGTGACGGCGGTGGCTACACGTTGCTGCAATTCATGTTTGAGGGTGTCGGGGATCATGGAAGCAAGTATAGATGCTAAATGGGAAGTCGCAAGTGGAAATCGTATAGCAACCCCTCTCAATTCCCCTTTGTCAGGGGAAAGTATAAAACTCCTCCCCTGACAAGGGGAGGTTGGGAGGGGTTGCCTTTGTTATATTACCACCAGTTTCCCATCCTCCAGATCGACGGTCAGTGTACCACCTTCTTTGACATTCCCTCCGATGATGGCACGGGCAACCCGGGTTTCCAGCTCGCGCTGCAGGTAGCGTTTCAGTGGACGGGCACCGTAGACCGGATCGTAGCCTGCTCTGGCAATAAAACGCATGGCTTCGCTTGAAATTTCAAGTGTTATACGCTGATCTTTCAGGCGCTGCTTGAGCTGTTCAGCCAGCAAATCGGCGATCTTTATGACCTCATCAAGGTGTAGTGGTTTGAACAGAACAATGTCGTCTACCCGGTTGAGGAATTCGGGGCGGAAGTTTCCCTTCAACTCATTCATAACGGCAATGCGAGCACTCTCCCTGATATCACCATCAGGGGTGATTCCTTCCAGCAGATTGGCAGAGCCGATGTTGGAGGTCATGATGATTACGGTGTTCTTGAAGCTGACCGTACGGCCGTGGCTGTCGGTGACGCGGCCATCGTCCAGGATCTGCAGCAGGATGTTGAAGACATCCGGATGGGCCTTTTCAATCTCGTCGAACAGCAGCACGCAATAGGGCTTGCGACGGACCGCCTCGGTCAGCTGACCACCCTCCTCATACCCCACATAGCCGGGAGGGGCTCCAATCAGGCGCGAAACGGCGAACTTCTCCATGTATTCTGACATGTCAATACGAACCATATTCTCTTCCGAATCAAAGAGTGATTCGGCCAGAGTACGGGCCAGTTCGGTTTTGCCGACGCCGGTGGGACCCAGGAAGATGAAGGAGCCGATGGGGCGCTTGGGGTCCTTGATACCGGAACGGGCCCGCAGTACTGCATCGGAGACCAACTGTACCGCCTCGTCCTGTCCAACAACACGCTGGTGAAGAATATCTTCCAATCTCAATAGCTTTTCACGCTCTCCTTCAACCAGTCGTGTAACCGGAATTCCGGTCCAACGGGCCACGATCTCGGCAATCTCATCCTCGGTGACCTCTTCGCGCAGCAGCTTCTGAGATCCCTGCTTTTCGTTAAGGGTACTTTCTTCATTTTTGAGGGCGGTCTCCAGTCCGGGCAGCTCCGAGTATTTCAATTTGGAGGCCTGCTCCAGATTACTGGCCCGTTCGGCCTGCTCGATGTCGCGGCGGGTCTTCTCGATCTGCTCACGCAGTCCCTGCACCCGCTGAATGGCGCACTTCTCCGAATCGTACTGGGCCCGCATGGTGTTGGCCTTCTCGCGGTCGTTGGCCAGTTCCTTGCGCAGGGCCTCCAAGCGCTCCTTACTGGCCGGATCCTTCTCTTTTTTGAGGGCCACCTCTTCGATCTCCAGCTGCATGACCCGGCGGCTGATGGTATCCAGTTCCGACGGCAAGGAATCGATCTCGGTGCGCAGCATGGCGCAGGCCTCATCGACCAGATCAATGGCCTTGTCCGGCAGGAAACGCTCCGTAATGTAGCGGTTGGAGAGGGTGGCGGCGGCTACCAGGGCGGCATCCTGGATCTTGATGCCGTGATGTACCTCAAAGCGCTCGCGCAGGCCGCGCAGGATCGAAACCGTATCCTCCACGGTGGGCTGCTCCACCAGCACAGGCTGGAAGCGGCGTTCCAGGGCGGCGTCCTTTTCAATATGCTGGCGGTATTCATCCAGGGTGGTGGCGCCGATGCAGTGCAGTTCCCCGCGGGCCAGCATCGGTTTGAGCATGTTACCGGCATCCATGGAGCCTTCGGCCTTACCGGCCCCCACGATGGTATGCAGCTCGTCAATAAAGAGGATGATGCGCCCCTCAGCCTCCTTGATCTCGTTCAACACCGCTTTCAGGCGCTCTTCGAATTCTCCGCGGTACTTGGCTCCCGCCACCAGGGCGCCCATATCCAGAGCGAAGACGGTCTTGTCCTTGAGTCCTTCCGGTACGTCTCCGCGCACAATACGCTGGGCCAATCCCTCCACGATGGCGGTTTTGCCAACCCCCGGTTCACCAATCAGCACCGGATTGTTCTTGGTTTTGCGGGAGAGAACCCTGATCACACGGCGGACCTCTTCGTCGCGGCCGATGACCGGGTCGAGCTTATCCTGGCGGGCCATTTTGACCAGATCACGGCCGTATTTCTCCAGCGCTTCGTAGCTGGCTTCGGGATTATTTGAGGTGACCCGCTGATTGCCGCGTACGTCGATCAGGGTTTTGAGAAACTTTTCCTTGTCGATGCCGGCCTGTTTGAGCAGTTTGCCCGAAGGGGTCTTGTCCCCTTCAGCCAGCAGCGCCATCAGCAGATGTTCCACCGAGACATATTCATCCTTGAGTCGCTTGGCCTCCTGCTCGGCGGCCACCAGAACCCGATTGAGGCGCTGTGAAACATAAATCTTGCCCGGTTCGGCACCGGGTCCCGAAACGTGCGGGCGGCGGCTCAGCTCCTCCTCGACAGCCCGCTTAAGGACATCGGGGTGCAGGTCCATACGTTGCAGCAGCCGGGGAACAAGACCATCTTCCTGGCTCAACAGCGCCCAGAGCAGGTGTTCTCCATCCACTTCCACATGACCGTGGGTGACTGCTTTGTTCTGGGCCTCGGCAAAGGCTTCCTGTGATTTCTGGGTCAGTTTGTTAAAGTCCATGGCGGGTCTTCTTTCCTCGGAAATGCGTTACATCTACACTCATGAGGTAAGCATGCTCTCCGGCAATGTCAAGGGATGGGCTCCGGAGGGAACTACGTTTACGGTTATGGAGATGTCGGGGCAGGTCTTTCGGGTTTTGCAAGGCGTGCAAGGATATGCAGGAAGTTTTTGGTAAGTACGGGATTGAGGTCTTTTCCCATCATGCCCCACATCATTTTGGCGATTGTGCGGAGTTTGACAGGTTCACGATAGGAACGGCGGGTGCGTAGCGCATCGAAAAAATCGGATATCATGGTCATCTGACTGCAGAGGTTGGGCTGCCAGCCGGCCTGTACCTGGGGATATCCGGAAAGGTCATATTTGAGGTGGTGCTCATAGGCGGTCGTGATTGCCAGTCGTGGAATTCCCGGTGTATCCAGCAGATGTTTCGCGCCAAGGACCGGGTGCTGCCTCATGATGTTGAATTCTTCCGATGTGAGTTTTTCAGTTTTGGTAAGGATTTCCTCCGGTACGAACAGTTTGCCGATATCATGCAGCATGGCAGCAACACCGATATCGCGCAAAAGTTGTCCCTGAATGCCGAGTGAGCTTGCCTGGGCAATGTTGAGGATACAGACGTTGGTGGAGTGGGTGAAGGTATATTCATCGATTTCACGCAGGGCCGCCAGGGCCAGCAGGGTATCGCCCTCCTGACGGAAGGCATCTATGAAGCTTGTGACGACGGAGAACATGCCGTTAATTTTGATTTTTTTATTGCTTTTAATGGCCTGGTAGATATCCATGAAGCGGTCAAGTTCCTCTTTGGGCATATCTGTTATGGCGATCTGCTTCAGCTCACTGTTTTCATCGCTTACTGAAACCTCCCCGGCACCGTCTCCCGTACGCATCGTGACGTGGCCAACGGTGATATGTTCACTGGAAGAGATTCCTTCCGATGCTTCAGACTTTGACAAGCCCGTAACCAATCCCCCGATTTCCTCCCGTGAAATTCCGGCAACGATTTTCAGGTGGCTCATGCCGCTTGATTTCATGAAATCGGCAAAGCGGTTCAGAAAGAGGCTGAAATCCTGGGGCTGGCCGTTGATAACCAGTTCACCTTCAACCGTAACGATGGAAATCTCGGGGATCTGTTCCAGAACATGCCTGATACTTACGTAGGCCGATTCAATCAGTTTTGTGACCTGTGGGTGCTTGGCATTGTAGAGGGATGCATTGGCCGCTGCAGAAAGCAGGTGACGGATGAATTCCTGAATAATGGAGGTATCAGTGCTCATTGGCTTTGGCCCTTGCGTTTTTGAGGGTTTCCTGCGCCTGGAGGGCAACTTCATCGCGGCTTCCGGCAATTCTTTCGAGGAGCGGGGCGACGGTTTGCAGCGGAAAGTTTTCCAGTACCCGCAGGATATCAATTTTAAGCTTGTTAAGCATCTTGCTGTTAAACAGGCTGGATGATGCCAGAATCTTGGCGAATTCGGGCAGCGATTCGGGACGGTGCAGTTCACCTAAAGCCTTAATGACGGCGCTTTTTGTTTCATATTCAAGCTGGGTCAGCCCCCCTCTGGCAAGCAGGAACAGCAGCTTTTTGTGTATGTCCGGCAGTCGGCTCCGTTCCGCCAGGGAAATAGCTGTCAACTGGACTTCACGGTCCTGGCTGTCAAGATCACGCAGCACCTGTTTTTCTGAAGCAGCATCGTGGAGCATGACCAGGGTATAGAGGGCTTCATGGCGGACCTTGGCGTTGCTGTGCCTGGTCAGCGGGCGAATCAGTGGAATGATGGAGACATCACTGTGTGACCTGAGAATCACAATCAGGTTACGCAGCACAAACCAGCGGTCGTCGTTGAGGCGGATGGAGATCGGCACCCGCGTCATTGGTCCCATCTCGATCAGGCGGTCCATCATGAAGCGCCTGAGCGACATGCTCTCCTCTGTGGCCAGATGGTCGAGCAGAACTTCGATAAACGGGCTTCTGATTTTGGTGATCAGTTCCCTGATGTCGTTGTAACGTGGTTTTCCCCAGGTTGTAAGGCCGTTCAGGATCTCGTCAAGAAATTCCCGTCGGGCATAATTTTCCCGCAGGTAATACTGAAGGTCGATGGGGAATGAATCGTCATTGGTGCGGTCGATCATCTTAACCAATTGGCCGTAATCGCCGATCTGCAGGAAATAGCCGAACAGATCGCTCAGGTTCTGCAGAAAAAATTCCCGTTCCTGCAGGGAGTCACCGCCACTGGTCACCAGATTCATGATGATGTCGCTGATCCTGTTTTCAACGACAGTGTTTTCAACGGTGGAGAGAAGTTCAGAAATGGCATTGTCCGGAACGGTCTGTTTCTGATTTTCAGCTATCAGGGTGTTGAGCTTCTGCTGGTAGTCATCTGGAATGAATTCTTCGGATGCATGCTCCTTGAATACCGTGCGCAATTTTTCCTGAAAATTTTCATCCTGAATCTGTGCTTCCAGCCGATTTTTGCCTTTATCCGCGTGGCTGGATAGTTTTTGCAGCAGGCTCATAATTATCGGAGGCACGTTGATATTTTGCTGATTCAGGTCCTGCAAGGTGTCCAGAACCGTATCCGCCGGCATGTTTTTGACAATGCTTCCGGTAACCGGAGTGCCATCAGGGTTTTCAATACCAAAGGTGCTGCTGAGGAACTGGCGTCGTAGCGAAGGGTTTAGTGATTTTATGAAAGATGCCAGTTTGATAAACGGCATGTTTCCAGATATAAGCGATGATGGCCGGCTGCATTCCTGGCGCATGAATTCGCTGATTGCTGCCATGCTGTCAGTGTCGAGTACATCACTCTGCGATTGGGAAAACGGTTGGGAAAATCGTTCGTTCAGGAATGCGGCCAGGACTTCTGGTTCAAAATTCGTTTCAGAGGTCTTCGCCTGGCGTCCCAGGCTTCCCGCCATCAGGCCACGGGCAAAGCGTTCCCAGATGCCTTCCGGCGATGTGTTTTGCGCGTCAGATTCCTCTGCCTCTTTATCGGATATGCCAAAGAGATCATACCGAATGGCGGTAATAACCAGTGAGGTTATACGAGCTTTCTCCCAGAGAGACTCAATGCCACCGTGACGGTTTATCTCCTCTCGTTTCAGGCCAAGGATGATGTTGAAATTTTCCAGTTCCTGTACAGTGAGTCCGGGACGCATGGTGAGCACACCGATACCGTGTTCGAACAGGACACGGGCGAAATCCCGATAAACCAGATTGTTTTTTTCCAGAATCGCAGTGCCGAACATCAGGGCGTCTTTGGCAACACCTATTGAAAGTGCCTCCTGGGATTCGAGGAGCTTGTTGTAATAGCTGATGACTTTCTGGAAGGCCCCATCAATAACAGGGTGCCCTTTAGGGTAGGATTTGAAATTTCGGCGCGCGATATTCAGCTCGATAATCAAGCCGGCCAAGGCTTTGACATCGATGCGGCTATCCTGGGTGATGGTGCCGGAAATGGAACTCATGGGCCTCGTCACGGAATGCTGATGAATTGTTGTGGCTAAAGCGCTTGAATCATAACTTAAATATCTCGTTTTTCAAATGTTTTTTACATGCAAACCCTGTTGAATTAATTTGCAATGCGGTGATGATTATGCATAATTCAGAGCTCCTGAATTGATAATGCCATGGAGGTGATTCATGCAGAAAGGGCGCAGTTGCGGAATCCTGTTACACCCCACGTCTCTTCCGGGTCCCGAGGCGATCGGTACGTTGGGTGAATCCGCCTGCCAATTCATAGATCTGCTGGCCGGCATGGGGATGTCGTGGTGGCAGGTACTGCCGCTCAATCCGACAGCCAGCGGAAACTCTCCTTATTCGGCCTTTTCTGCTTTTGCCGGCAATCCGCTGCTGATTGATCTGGCAACCCTGATTCGGGAAGGGGACCTGCCGGCATCGGCTGGCAAGAAGGTGAAAAATGCCGGCCGGGTCGATTATGCTGCCTTGCTGCCTGGTAAGACCGATACGCTGCACGCCGCTGCTGCAGCCTTTTTTGCGGCCGGCCGTACGGTGCGCATGGAGGAGTTCTGGCATTTCTGCGACACAACCCCCTGGCTTCATGACTTTGCATTGTTTATGGCCCTG
Source organism: uncultured Geobacteraceae bacterium (assembly GCA_942493195.1). Lineage (GTDB taxonomy): Bacteria > Desulfobacterota > Desulfuromonadia > Geobacterales > Pseudopelobacteraceae > CAIPTY01. The sequence continues at coordinate 1,587,796 of OW818669.1, forward strand.
AAGCAGCGCTACAAGGGAAAATGCTGGCACCAATGGCCGGCTGCCTTTGCATTGCTGGATGATAAAGGATACGAAAAGGCCTCGGCGGAGTTGGGGGCTGAAATCGGTGTCCAGAAATATATGCAATGGCAGTTCTTCCGGCAATGGAATCATGTGCGGGGTTATGCGGCGGCTCAGGGTGTTTCCATGATCGGGGATATCCCGATATTTGTGGCCTACGATTCTGCCGACGTTTGGAGAAACCGGGATATTTTTCTGCTGGATGAGCGTGGCCGCCCGACAGTTGTTGCCGGTGTTCCGCCCGACTATTTCAGCACCACCGGCCAGTTGTGGGGAAATCCTCTCTATAATTGGGACGCCCTGGCACGGCGCGGCTACGATTGGTGGATAGAGCGTTTTCGTTATATGTTCTCCCAGTTCGATTGCATCCGGGTGGATCATTTCCGTGGTTTCGAGGGTGCCTGGCACGTCCCGTTTACCCATAAGACCGCCGTTAAAGGCTCCTGGGTTGCCGGTCCGGGGCGAGATCTCTTTGATGCATTGTTCTCCGCTCTGGGATCGCTTCCAATCATCGCCGAGGATCTGGGGGTTATTACGCCGGCGGTTGAGGCGTTGCGTGACCACTATGGTTTTCCGGGCATGAAGATCCTGCATTTTGCCTTTGGTTCCGGGCCGTCAAATTCCTATCTTCCTCACAATTATTGCAGGAACTGTGTCGTGTATCCCGGTACTCACGACAATGATACAACTGCAGGTTGGTTCGATGGTTTGACAGATCAGGAACGTCTGGCTGTGGCGGAGTATCTTCCGCAATCGGTGGATGATCCGGCCTGGGCTCTGCTCAGGGCGGCGCTCATGTCCGTTGCTGATACCGCTATTTTTCAGTTTCAGGATGTCCTGCAGCTGCCCTCAGAGGCGCGCATGAATGTGCCGGGTGTGGCGGATGGCAACTGGGAGTGGCGATTTGGATGGGACATGATTGATAAGGGCTTGGCCGGTCGTTTCCGCCGCATGCTGGATACCTATGGTCGTTGCAGTTATCAAGCACTTTAATTTTCTTGACAAAAAACGATCATTGAATATACTCACTTGCTTTGTATTTTAACGCCATTTTTAATAGAACGTTGGGATTGATTGCGTGAAAATACGAATTGACCACATCAAACTCAAGCCGTACGAACTGCATGTTGATGAGCCGGTATCGACCTTTCCGGTTCTGGTGAGGATGCAGGCCGATGGAGAGTGTGTGTTTGAAGGTCCCGTGACAGCAGATATAACGGTTGAACGTGAATTTGACCATCTCAAGGCCCTTGGCAGGATTCATGTTCCCATCTCCCTGTCGTGTGGACGGTGCTTGGTTTCATACAAATCGGCCGTTGATTCGGAATTCAGAATCATATTTCGCAAGGAATCTACCCGGCACGTTGCCGTGGAAGACGAGACTGAGTTAAGCGACGAAGACCTGATTGCAGCCACCTATGCTGGTGATGAAATCGATCTGGCCCATGAGATTGAAGAACAGATTGCGATGGATATTCCGCTGAAGCCGCTGTGTGGCGAGGGGTGCAAAGGATTGTGCCCTGCATGCGGGGCTGATTTGAACACCAGTACCTGCGGCTGTTCCAAAGAGCCGGTTAATTTGAAATTCAGTGCCTTGAAGGATTTTAAAGTTTCCAGATAAACACGGGTGGTCGTTGTTACGAACCACCGAACAAAGGAGAATAGACATGGCAGTACCAAAGAAAAAGACATCCAAATCCAGGAAGAATATGCGTCGTGCCCATGATTTCATGACACCGCAGTCCGTTTCCGTATGCCCACAGTGCAAGGCTCCCAAACTCCCTCACCGCGCCTGTCCGAGCTGCGGCACCTATAAGGGTAAAGAGGTCATTGACCTTTCTAAAGCTCAGTAGTCCATCACGCTTTTGTGACTGTACCGGGGACTATGAGAGTTGCAGTTGATGCAATGGGTGGTGACAACGCACCTTCGGTTGAGGTCGAAGGTGCCGTGTTGGCATGCCGTGAATTCGGTATTCCGGTGACACTGGTCGGTGATCAGGAACGCCTGACTGCTGAACTCGCCAAACACAGCACCTCCGGACTCGATATAGATATATTTCATGCCAGCGAAGTTGTCGGTATGCACGATTCTGCCTCCGATGCGGTTCGCAAGAAGCGCAACTCATCCGTGCGTCTTGCGTTCGATCTTGTCAAGGATGGCAAGGCCTGTGCCGCCCTGAGTGCCGGCAATTCCGGTGCCACCATGGCGGCCGGTATGTTCGTGCTCAAACGTATCAGCGGAATTGAGCGTCCCGCCATCGCCCAGATTTTCCCCACCCTCAAAGGTCAGACCCTCGTTCTTGATGTCGGCGGTAATGTGGATTGCAAACCGATTCACCTTGCCCAGTTTGCCATTTTGGGTGAAGTGTATGCCCGTTATGCCATGGGCATCTCCAATCCGACAGTTGGTCTGCTTTCCAACGGCGAAGAGGATTCCAAGGGCAATGAACTGACCCGCGAAACCAATACGCTTTTGCGGGCCACATCCCTTAACTATTCCGGTTATGTTGAAGGGCGCGATATTTTTAAAGGCACCGTTGATGTCGTTGTATGTGACGGTTTTGTGGGAAATGTCGTCCTGAAACTTTCGGAAGGACTCTCCGATGCCGCCGGCAAAATGCTGAAAACCGAAATCCTGAAAAGCTGGGTTTCTAAGCTGGGTTATCTGTTTGTCCGTGGCGCATTCAACCGATTCAAGAAGATCGTCGATTATGCTGAATATGGCGGTGCTCCGCTTTTGGGGATTAATGGCGTCGGCATGATTTGTCATGGAGGGTCTAACGTTAAGGCTATCAAGAATGCCGTTCGTTTTGCCCATGAATATGCCAGAAGCGGTGTTACTGAACACGTTTCAGAGAAGCTGTCGGAGAATGCTGCTGTCAACGTTCAGCGTGAAAATCTGAAATCTCAGACTGTAGAGTGATGGTGTCCGCATGGTGATGGCCAGAATAACAGGAACGGGTTGCTCGCTGCCAGAAAAGATACTCACCAATCTCGACCTGGAGCGGATGGTTGAAACCAGTGACGAATGGATAACCTCCCGTACCGGAATCAAACAGCGCCGGATTGCTGCGGATCATCAGTTTACCTCAACCTTTGCAGTTGAGGCCTCGCGCCGCGCTCTGGAAATGGCCGGGGTTGACGCAAAAGAACTTGATCTGATCGTTCTTGGAACTGTCACACCGGATTTCCCGTTTCCGGCTACAGCCTGCATTGTCCAGCACGAATTAGGTGCGGTGAATGCTGCAGCCTTCGATATCTCGGCCGCCTGCTCCGGTTTTATTTATGGACTCTCCATTGCAGACAAATATATACGCAGCGGTACTGCACAAAAGGTTCTGGTGATCGGAGCAGAAGTCCTGTCCCGTATCGTTGACTGGACGGATCGTAATACCTGCATTCTTTTCGGGGACGGTTCGGGCGCTGCTGTTGTTGAAGCAACGGATGGAAATAAAGGAATTCTCTCTACTCATATTTTCAGCAATGGCTCGTACTGGAACACACTTTATCAGCCGGGCTGCGGCAACAGGAATCCCGCCACCAACCCTCGCACCATTGATGAACGTCTTATGTACATCAGGATGGATGGCAATGATGTTTTCAAGCATGCTGTCAGAGGGATGGAAGAGGCTGCCTGCACCGCTCTGAAGGCTAATGGTTTAGAACCGGCTGACATCTCTCTTCTGATTCCCCACCAGGCCAACCGCCGCATAATTGATGCAATTGCCAAACGTCTCGGACTTGCCGAAGACAAGGTGTTCATTAATCTCCATAATTATGGCAACACATCGTCTGCATCAATCCCGATTTCGCTGGATGAGGCTAACCGTTCCGGAATGCTGAAATCCGGTGATGTTGTTCTGCTGGACTCATTTGGTGGCGGATTTACCTATGGTTCGGTTTTGATGAACTGGTAGCTCTGCCTAAGAATCTTGATTTCACTATTTATAACGAAAGGTTGTGACCGATATGGGCCAAACTGCATTTATCTTTCCCGGTCAGGGATCCCAATACCCCGGAATGGGCAAGGAATTGGCCGAAACGTTTTCGGTCGCCCGGCAGGTTTTTGAAGAGGCTGATGATGCCCTGGGGTTCAAACTGTCATCGATCTGTTTTGCCGGAAGTGATGAAGAGCTCAAGCTGACGGCTACTACCCAGCCGGCTATTCTGACAACCAGTGTTGCCGTGTTACGTGTACTGCAGCAGGAAACCGGTCTGACAGCTGATTTTCTGGCCGGTCATTCTCTGGGAGAGTATTCTGCCCTGGTCTGTTCCGGTGCTTTGGCTTTTGCAGATGCGGTCAGAACAGTTCGTGCCCGCGGTACCTTCATGCAGGAAGCGGTTCCGGTTGGAACCGGAACAATGGCCGCCATGCTCAGCGTTGAAAAGGACGAACTTGAGGATATTTGCCGCGAGGCGGCTCAGGGCGAGGTGGTGTCGCCGGCAAATTTCAATTCTCCCGGCCAGATTGTCATTGCTGGTGGTACCGCTGCCATTAACCGGGCCATTGAAATCGCCAAGGGCAGAGGGTTCCGCAAGGCCATGCTGCTCCCGGTCAGTGCGCCTTTCCACTGTGCCATGATGAAACCCGCTGCTGACAGGTTGGCGGATGTACTGGCTGCCATAACAGTTTCTGACATGTCCCGTCCAGTGGTTGCCAATGCTACTGCCGTTCCAAATTCCGACAGGGAACAGGTCAGGCCACTGCTGGTAACCCAGGTCTGTGCACCTGTTCTGTGGGAACAGTCTGTATCCGCCATGGTTGCTCAGGGCGTGTCACGTTTTATCGAAATAGGCCCCGGTAAGGTTCTGTGCGGTCTGGTCAAGCGAATCACCAAGGAAGCCGAAAGTGCCAATATTGAAGATATTTCCGGACTGAAGGCGCTCCAGAACTAATTGTCGCCTAAAAAGGGGTAGCTGCAGATGCTTGATGTCAACGAAATCATGAAAATTCTTCCCCATCGTCCCCCCTTTCTGCTGGTTGACCGCATCGTTGAAATGGAGGCGGGCAAGCGGATTGTGGGACTGAAAAACGTTTCCATCAATGAACCGTTTTTTTCGGGTCATTTCCCTGGTCACCCCGTTATGCCCGGGGTTCTGATCATTGAAGCCATGGCGCAGGTTGCCTGTGTTCTGGCGATACTGTCATCCGATGAAAGCGTGAGGTCCAAGGTGACCTATTTTACCGGTATCGATGCTGCTAAATTCAGGAAGCCGGTATTTCCCGGGGACCAGCTTCGTTTGGAAGTGGAAGCGGTCAATTGCAAACGCGGAATCTGGTATTTCAATGGCCGGGCGTATGTTGACGAAAAGCTGGTTACAGAGGCAGAATTGAAGGCAACTTTTGCTGATAAAGCTTCGTAACATCAGAATGATATCTATCAATAGATAAAGGAGTTTTGTATGCCGAAGGATAAAATAGCGGTTGTAACGGGAGCATCCCGCGGAATTGGCAAAAGCATTGCGTTAGCGCTGGCAGCACAGGGAGCAACAATTGTTGCCGTTGATATGGATCAGGCTGCTACCGATGCCATTGTGGCCGAGTTGATAGCCGGAGGAGCCAAGGCTCTGGGTGTGGTTGGTAATGTGACCGTTACCCAGGATGTTGAAAGAATGATCGATGCCGCTGTTGAAGCATTTGGCCGAGTAGACATTCTGGTAAACAATGCCGGTATAACCCGTGACGGTTTGCTGGTACGAATGAAGGATGAGGATTGGGATGCCGTGCTCACGGTCAACCTGAAGGGTGCTTTCCTGTGTACTCGTGCCGCATCCAAGGTCATGGCCAAGCAGCGCTATGGCAGGATCATCAATATTGCTTCGATTGTTGGACAGATGGGCAATGCCGGCCAGGCCAATTACTGCGCCAGCAAGGCCGGGTTGATCGGTCTGACCAAGTCCAATGCCCGTGAACTGGCAAAACGCAGCGTAACGGTGAATGCCGTTGCTCCGGGCTTTATTGCCACCGCCATGACCGACGCACTCTCTGACAAGGTCAAAGCCGACCTGGCTGCCCAGATCCCCATGGAACGTCTGGGAAGTGCCGACGATATAGCCAATGCCGTTGTATTCCTGGCCGGTTCACAGTCCGGATACATAACCGGGCAGGTCATCGGAGTCAATGGCGGCATGTATATGTAAGTTGTATCATTGGAAAAATAAAAATTGACTTTTATTGGTTTCATGCTTATTTAAAAAACTTGGCTTTAGCGCACAAACCTGAATAGGGTTATATCACACGGAGGTAAATATGTCTGACATCGCAAAACGGGTTAAAGAAATCGTTGCTGAGCAGTTGGGTGTAGAAGAAGCGCTGGTGGTGCCTGAAGCATCCTTTATGGATGATCTGGGCGCCGACTCGCTCGACACAGTTGAGTTGGTCATGGCCCTCGAAGAGGAATTCGACATCGAGATTCCTGACGAAGATGCTGAAAAGATCCAGTCGGTCAACGACGCGATCGAGTACATCACCGAGCACAGCTAAAAATCAAAACGGGAGAGGGGAGATGCTCCCCTCTTTTCATTTCTGACGTCAACATTTACATCTGTTCAACCCCAGGGAGTAAAACACCATGAGAAGAGTTGTTATAACGGGAGTCGGCGCGGTTTCTCCACTCGGTACCGGTAACGCCGCCAACTGGGATGCACTTGTCAAAGGACAGTCGGGCATCGGCCTGATCACTCGCTTCGACGCTTCTGACATGCCGGTAAAGGTTGCCGGTGAGGTCAAGGGATTCAACGCAGAGGATTTCATAGAGAAAAAAGAAATCAAAAAGATGGACCTGTTCATTCAATATGCGATGGGTGCTGCCCATTATGCCATGGAAGATTCAGGTCTTGTCATCAACGAAGAAAACGCCGAACGTGTGGGTGTTCTGGTGGGAGCAGGCCTGGGAGGTCTTCCGGCTATCGAGAAATATCACGATGCACTGCGTGAAGGTGGTTACAAGAAGATTACGCCGTTCTTCATTCCCATGCTGATCATCAATCTGGCACCGGGACACATTTCCATCAAATATGGCGCCAAAGGTCCCAATATTTCATCGGTCTCGGCCTGTGCAACCGGTACTCACTCCATTGGCGACGCTTACCACATTATCAAGCGTGGCGATGCTGATGCCATGATTGCCGGTGGAACCGAGTCGACGGTGACACCGCTGGGAATCGGTGGCTTTGCTGTGATGAAGGCTCTGACGGACAGCCGCAATGACGATCCCGCCCGCGCTTCACGTCCCTTTGATAGAACCCGTGACGGTTTTGTCCTGGCCGAAGGTGCCGGTATTGTTGTCATGGAAGAGTATGAGGCCGCCAAAAAGCGTGGCGCCAAGATCTACGCCGAGGTGGTTGGATATGGCATGACCGCTGACGCCTACCACATGACCGCTCCGGCTGCCGGTGGTGAGGGAGCTGCCCGCTGCATGAAGATGGCCCTGAAGAATGCCGGGGTCAATCCCGAGCAGGTTACGTATATCAACGCCCATGGAACCTCGACCCCCTTCAACGATCTTAACGAGACTCTGGCAATTCAGTCCGTATTTGGTGAGCATACCAAGAAGCTGATGGTCTCTTCCACAAAATCCATGACCGGGCATCTTCTGGGTGCTGCCGGCGGACTTGAAGCGGTTTTCTGCTGCATGGCCATGGACAAGGGTGTGGTTCCTCCGACCATCAACTACGAAGAGCCGGATCCTGAGTGTACACTCGACTACGTACCCAACGTACCGCGTGACGCCTCAATCGAGTATTCCATGAGCAACTCGCTCGGTTTCGGCGGTACAAACGCAACGTTGTTATTTAGAAAGATTTAGTAAGTTAGAAATTGTTTTCTGCGGCTTTTGGCGGAAAACAATTTTGTTAACGCACTTATCACGATTTATCGGGGCAGTAAGTTAGAAATTGTTTTCTGCGGCTTTTGGCGGAAAACAATTTTGTTAACGCATTTATCCTGTGTAGCAGGGCAAGGTGAATTATGATTGTCATTGGCAGTGATCATGGCGGACTGAATCTTAAGGGTGCACTCTTCAGTTACCTGCAGCGCCGTGGTTTTACGGTTTCCGACGCAGGGACTAACAGTGAGGCATCTGTTGACTATCCTGATTTTGGCCAGAAGGTGGCTGAAATGGTGGTGGCCGGGGCTGCTGAACTCGGGATTCTGATCTGCGGAACCGGCATCGGCATGTCCATTGCCGCCAACAAGGTTCCCGGTATCCGTGCCGCTCTGGTAACGGATGTATTCATGGCCCGTATGGCCAAAGAACACAACAACGCCAACATTCTTGTACTGGGGGGACGCGTTCTCGACGAGCAGAAGGCCTGCGACCTGGTGGGAGCCTGGCTGGATGCTGCCTTCGAAGGTGGACGCCATCAAGGACGTTTGGACAAGGTATCAGAAATAGAAAATAAATACCGGTAATCCGGCAGGTTTGCATTTACATGATGGAGCGGGACTTGAATCGGGTCCCGTTTCGCATTTTTACTACTGTATCCATTTTCAAAGGAGCAGCACATGTCAATTTTATCGCAGTTTGATCCCGCAGTGGCCGAGGCAATCCGTCACGAAACCGAACGCCAGGAGAACAATCTTGAGCTGATCGCCTCCGAAAACTTTGTTTCGGAAGCGGTTCTGGAGGCCCAAGGCTCAATCATGACCAACAAGTACGCCGAAGGATATCCCGGCAAGCGCTACTATGGTGGTTGTGAACACGTTGATGTGGTTGAGCAGCTGGCTATTGATCGTGCCAAGGAGCTGTTTGGCGCCGAGCATGCCAATGTTCAGCCCCATTCCGGGTCCCAGGCCAATATGGCGGTCTATTTTGCCGCCTGCAAGCCGGGTGATACGATTCTGGGGATGAACCTTTCCCATGGCGGCCACCTGACGCACGGAAGTCCGGTCAATTTCTCCGGCAAGCTCTTCAATATCGTCCCCTACGGTGTTTCTCCGGAAACCGAAACCATCGACTATGAAGAGGTCGAGCGACTGGCGCTTGAGCATAAACCGAAAATGATCGTGGTCGGTGCCAGTGCCTATCCGCGCATCATTGATTTCCCGGCCTTCCGCGCAATAGCCGACAAGATTGGCGCTACCGTCATGGTGGATATGGCCCATTTTGCCGGTCTGGTGGCTGCCGGCGTGCACCCCAGCCCGGTCCCCTATGCCGAATTTGTTACCACCACGACCCACAAAACGCTGCGCGGTCCCCGAGGCGGTATGATCCTGTGTCGCGAGGAATTTGCTAAAACTCTCAATTCCCAGATCTTCCCCGGAATTCAGGGTGGACCGCTGATGCATGTCATTGCCGCCAAGGCGGTGGCTTTCAAGGAAGCATTACAGCCGGAGTTCAAGACCTATCAGCAGCAGATTGTCAACAACGCCAAGGCATTGGCCGCAGCCCTCACGAAAAAGGGATTCAAGCTTACCAGTGGCGGCACCGACAACCATCTCATGCTGATCAACTTCTCTGGCACCGAGATCACCGGCAAAGCGGCTGAAGAGGCTCTGGACAAGGCCGGCATCACGGTCAACAAGAACACGGTGCCCTTTGAAACCCGTTCGCCCTTTGTCACTTCCGGCATTCGGGTCGGCACTCCGGCGGCCACTTCCCACGGCCTGAAAGAGGCAGAGATGGAACTGGTGGCCGGGTTTATTGCCGATGCTGTTGCACATATCGGCAACGATGAAAAGCTTAAAGAGATCAAAGGGCAGGTTAATGCGTTGATGAAACGCTTTCCGCTCTATGCCAATCGTTTGAAGTAGGATTCACCTCTCATAGCAAAAGCACCCTGCGCATGACGACATCTATCCGGTCGTCGGCCAGGGTGTTTTTGTGTCCCGCCTTAATTCTGTCGGCAATTTTTTGATCTACTCCCCCGTTGCAGACATGAAACACTCCCTGTTCCGGTTATTGTTTTGACGATATCGTGTTTACGATGATATACAGAATGCCTGAGGTCATAATGATTCTTTAAGGGAGTTTCGTGATGCAAACCGTCTCGAAGTTCAGGGGCACGTGTGGTGAGGTTGTCAGTCGCTATGTCTCACCCCTGTCCTATGTATCCGCTCTACCGATTGCAATCGGGCTGCTTTTGATTAATTGGATCTGCAGCCACTTCGGAGAATTCCGCGGCTATCTGACCCTGCCGATCACCAGTGCCTTTACAGTTATTGCAACCATGCGTTTCGCGATTCCAGCCAGCCGTGGCGATATGGAGCCCAGCAACGAACCGGGCGAAATTTTGGCATATAGCGGTCGCTATCTTCTGTTGAACAGTGCCTGGTTCCTGCCCTGGCTGCTGATCTGGAAATTCCTGATGAAAAGCGTCACTCCCGATGTTGCCATCATTTTTATGAATCCCCTGTCTCTCCTGAATTCGCCCTGGCTGCTGATGCTGCGGGCGTTGCTTATAATCATTGCCTTGGTGATGCCGACGCTTTGCCTGCTCATTTCACTGTACAGCAGTACGACGAAAGGGCTTTTTTCGAGGCATAGCTGGGAATGGCTGCTGAAGCAGCGCAGAGGAGATTTGATCCCCTTCTGGAGTAATCTGATGGGGGGCGGTTTGGTGATGTTCCTGTGTGCCCTGATACCTGCGCTGGTCCTGGTGTATCTTGGATTCAAGGATTCTTCCAAGACAGGTTTGTACCTGGCTACTTTTTTATACGTCTGGATACTCTCCACCATTCCGATATTGAACGGCTGGCTGGCGGGTGTATTTGTCTCTCACGATTTTATTCAGCTGGAATTCACCGCAGACGAACCTTTGACGGCTGTTGATACCGACGTAACGCCCCCTCAGCCGGTAATCGTTTCCCGTCCGATTGAGCCCCGACCTGATCTTGACGATATTGAACGCCGTGTTGCAGAAATGGCTGAATCCACGTTGTCGGCCGCCATGAATGCAGCCAGTGATCTTGAAATCTCCCTGACAGCACCGTTACGTGGGCAGATTGAACAGATGTTCCTTGCCATGCGTTCCGGAAATATGGACTCAGCTCGCAATGTGGCTGCAAAAGCCATTGATGCCGCAGCCCAGCGGGGCTTTACCGATATTAGTCTGAAGCTGTTTGAAAAAAATGGGTCGGAACGTCGCAAACTGAAACTTACAGCCTACTCGCTTGAAATTCTTGGAAACATGTATCAAAAGAAGAAGCAGCTTCTGGATGCAGCCTGGTGTCTGCACGCCGCTGCAAATGCTGCAGGTGACACGATTAAGGCCCAAAAGCGCCTTTTCCAGATTGCCGAACTTGCAGAAAAATCCGGCAATCATATGGATGCATATACGCTCTATGAGGTTCTCATCAAGCAATATCCAAACTCAAATCTGCTGGAATTTGCAGAGCAAGGTGCAGGACGAACAAAGTCTCAGGCAAGTTGATTTACTTGATTTAATGTAAAGAGATTTCAGATTTAATCTCAATAAGGCTACTTTATTATGAATTTATTTTCATCCATAAGTCTTAAGGCTAAGATCACCGGTGTGGTTTTGCTGCTGTTTATTTCAAGCTTGTGGCTTCTTACATATGAGGTTGAAAAACAGTTATCGCAGGATATGACGGAACTGCTGGAATCTCAGCAACTGTCAACCGTTTCATATGTAGCCGCTGACCTGGATCATAAAATTCGTCAACGGATTCAACTGCTGAACTCCAATGCCAAGTTGATTACTCCGGAACTGATTGCTAATCCGGAAAAGGCCCGTGAATTTCTCAGTACACGTATTGGACTGCTTGCACTTTATAAGGCCGGTGTCGCGATTGTAGCCATTGATGGCAGGGGAATAACCGATTATCCGCCTGTACCTGAGCGAACAGAAGCCTCTTTTCGTGAGATGGAATTTTTTCAGGAGGTTATTACCACAGGTAAAACAGCCATAGGCAAACCGAGTGTCGGCAGATTTATTAAACAGCCGCGGGTAGCCATTGCCGCTCCGATACATGATCCCTCAGGGCGTTTGATCGGAGTACTTGTGGGTATTGCCACGATCTCTGATTCCACACTTTTCGGGCAGGTTGAAAATACCAAAGTCGGCAAAACCGGGCACATCGCGATAAATGTTCCGAAATACGGAATTATCGCCACCTCCAGTAATCCAGCATTGAGTTTGCAACCTCTTGACAAACCTGGCACCAATACCATGTTGGATAAATTTTTAGCAGGTTACGAAGGTTCTGGAATAGCTACCAATGTTCAGGGTGTTGAAACACTGACTTCTGCTAAACGTATTCCTTCAGCTGACTGGATTGCCCAGGTTGTGCTTCCCACTGAGGAGGCTTTTGCACCGGTTCGAGCAATGAAGGTGCGAGCGTACACTATTGCACTTACTCTTTCACTCTTCGTACTGTTTTCGGTATGGTTTGTTATTCGTAAATTATTGCATCCATTGACTGAAGCAAGCATAAAACTCAGGGAGATGTCGATCGGCGGTCTTTTGCCGCTTCCTGTTAGATGCAATGACGAAATCGGGCAGCTACTTACTAACTTCAATATCCTTGTAAAAGAGCGGAATGAAGCCTACGAAATTGTGCGCGACAGTGAGAAACGCTTTCGAAATATCCTGGAAAATGCACCCATAGGGATGGCAGTTGTATCACTTGAAGGTCATTTTACGCTGGTGAATCATGCTTTGTGTAGCATCGTCGGATATGAAAAAGCTGAACTGGAAGCGTTGAGTTTTCAGGAAATCACCCACCCCGATGACCTTTCGGCCGACTTTTCAAACATCCAGCGTTTGCTGAATGAAACAGCAACCTCATATCAGCTTGAGAAGCGTTATCTCCGCAAGAATGGGGATATTGTGTGGGTGCAACTCACCAGATTCGTCCAAAGAGACAGTGGCGGTTCACCGCTTTACTTTATCGTACAAATTGAAGATATCTCGGAACGTCTTCGCAACCAGGAACAGATCAAGCAATTGGCCTACTTTGACGCACTCACCAATCTGCCGAACCGGAGATTGCTGATGGACAGGCTCAATCATGCCCTTGCCCAGGCCAAACGCTTCAAGCGCTCCATGGCGGTCATGTACCTGGACCTCGATAATTTCAAGCAGATCAATGACACCCTGGGGCATGATTACGGCGATGAGCTGCTGAAAGTGGTTGCTGAAAGGTTGCTTACCTGCGTTCGCAGTGTTGATACGGTCTGTCGCCAGGGGGGTGATGAATTTATCATTGCGCTTGGTGAAATTGCCAATCCCCAGGATTCGACGATCGTCGCCGAAAAAATCATCAAGGTCATCAATCAGCCGGTACATATCAAGGGCAGTATGCTGCAGGTCACTACAAGCATTGGGATAGCGGTCTATCCGGGTAACAGTGCCGCAGAGGCTATAGAATTGATGAAAAAAGCCGACTTGGCCATGTATGAAGTAAAGAAAAGGGGCCGTAATGGATTTTCGGTGTACCAGACCAGTGAGGTCGTCAAAGTAGAGCAGATTTAATCCCCCAACCGCTCCCCATATTTTTTTCAGCCGGTTCACTCAACGCTTGCATCTCAAAAATTATATATTAGAATCAAGCTACTCTCTGTTGTGTTTCTGATAATTCAGTCTATCGGATGTATCTGCGATCAAATTTCTCATCGGGGTTTTATCCTTCACTTCTCTTGATTGACAGGCAGTAGCTCAGCAGCACATTAAACTACTCTGGAGGTATGTACGAAAATGAAAAAAATGAAACTGGGTATTATGGTGTTTTCTGTCGTGCTGTCATCGCTTAACGTTGCAAATGCCGCTGAAATCAAGCTTTCTTCCGGCGGGCCATTCATTGACAATTTTGTAAAGCCATACAAGGAGCGATTTGAAAAAGAGACCGGCCACAAGCTTATTGCTACGGAAAAAGGTTTCAAATTCGGTGTGCTGGGACTGGAAAAAGGGGAGATTGATGTCAGTGCCGGTGGTTTTTCTCCCGAAGATTTCCCCAAACTCTTAAAAAAGGAAGCTGTTGAAGTCAAAGATGCTGCCCTTTTCCAAGTCTTTATAGTGGGAGAAGAAAAAATTCAGGTTGCGATCAACAAGGCTAACCCGGTCAACACGTTGAACAAGGAACAGCTCAAAGGAATATTCACGGGTAAAATCAACAATTGGAAGGAAGTTGGAGGAACTGATGGAGAAATCATAGTTGTCTGGGTTAAGTTTACTCAGGCTCCTAACGAGACATTCATCAAAAAAATTATGGATGGAACGGTTCCGACGAAAGATGTGCTGGAAGTCAATATGCTTGGTGATGCCAAGAGCAATGTTATTTCAACACCCCAGGCCATCATGATTTATCCTTCGTCATTCAGGGATGAAAAACTCAAATTCGTTGAGAGTCCAGAGGTTACCCGGCCGACTGTTATGATGACCAAAGGTGCACCATCTCCGGCGGTAAAGACGTTCATTGATTTTGTTAAGGCAGAATTTGCCAAACGCAAGTAATTATTGACTACGGGTTTCAAGGGGTTTTTTAAATGTCCATAAAACAAAAGCTCATGCTCAATATGGTAATGGTGCTCATCATTGTGCTGGCTGTTGCTACTGCCAGTTTGATGGGAATGCGCTTTGTAAAGAGCAAGCTGCAGGATTTAACGAACCGCAGCACCCCCTATCAAACGCGTACACTGGAATTGCAGCGGGCAATTCAGGGGGCCACAACGGAGCTTGTCAAGGTTGGTACTGCTCAAATCCGCGAAGAATATACCACATCCAAGCACGATGCTGAAACGGCTCTTGATGAAGTGAAAAAAGGCCAGCAGTCCTTGAATGAGCTGGGTGGAAATCAACGGGATACAGAAGCAGAGCTTCGAGGAATTGCTCAGGAGCTATTTGAGACTACCGCATCACGCCTTAAGGCCGAAGAGGATGCATCTGCTGCAAACAAGGTTATTACCCAGCGCCTGAATGAAGGTACTGCGCGTCTCAAGGAGCTGGATGCAAAAATTCGAGGTCTCCAGTCTGGTGCTTCGACCTCCTACGTGAAATCTATGGAAACGGCTAAAGATGTCTCTTCACGGGTTCGTGATGTTGAATCATTGCGAAGTGCCATAAAAGATTATCAACTGGCATATTTCGAAATCCAGAAGGCGGCCGGTCGTAAGGCGGTCTTGATTTCCCAATCCAAAGCAAATTCGGCCCTGAATCGTGCCCAGCAGAATGAGTATTTGAAATATTCCCCTCAGATCGTAACGGATTTGAAGTTTGTTGCCGCCAAAACGGACGAACTGGTGAAGACTCAAACGGCCATTGTTGGTCAAGCAGGAGCAGACACCTCTGCTCGTGACGGTCTGGTTGCCGAGCTTACAGATAAGCTGAATGGAATAATACTGGCGGTTGAACAGGAGGTAGCGACCGCCAGTGAACACTATGCCACTGAGACTGGCCGCCAGGGGAATCTGTTTGGCAGTTCTACTCAGGCAACCTCGGTGCTGGTTGGAAATTCTGAGCTGGTTTCACTCGGTCTGACGGCCGAGGGCTTGACCACGCGACTCTGTTCCGCAACCTCCCCGGCAGAGGTTGTCCGTCTTGATGGTGAGTTGCAAAAGACTTTTGCTCGAATTACGAAGGCTCGTAGTGATCTGGAACGTTCACTGAAAACTTTGAAGGCCAGCGGAGAAATACGGATTCTGCACAACGCAGCTGCTTCTCTGGAAGCGATCCGTTCACTTATTTTTGCATCTGACGGTGTTCTGGTGAAGATTCGCAACCAGCTGGCCATGCAGGAAAAAGCCAAGAAAAATCTTTCGAAACTGCGTGAGGTTGTTCAGAAACAGACAGCTCTGGGCAAGGAAACCATTACCGTTGCCCAGGCAGAGCAGGGTAAGGCTATTGTTTCGGTCAATAAGGTTGTTACCTTCAGCACTTCTCTCATAGTCGCCATATGCATCGCCTCAGTTGTTATCGGGGGGGCTTTCGGTCTCTGGGTGTACCGGTCCATTGCCCGGCCGCTGCAACAGCTTCTGGAAACTTCTCAGCGGGTTGCCAACGGTGACCTGTCCTGTGACATGACCACAAATTCCAGGGATGAAGTGGGCAAGGTTCAGGAGGCAGTTGGTTTGATGGTGGTTAATTTACGTCAGATTGTCGGAAAGATTGTGGGTGCTACCAGCAGTCTGGCAAGCAGTTCTGAAGAACTTTCAGCAACTGCCCACGCCTTGGAACAGTCTTCAATTGAGCAATCCAGCATGGTCGAGCAATCTTCCACCGCCATGACTGAAATGACTCAGACTATCGGCGAGGTAGCTCAAAATTCGACTGAAACTTCTACAACCGCAGAACAGATGAGGGTCGTGGCGGAAAATGGCAAATCAGCCATGCACCAGACCGCCCAGGAACTGAATCGTTTTGCCGACACGGTCAAAACCTCGGCCCTGGAGGTTGAATCACTCGGTCAGCAGTCTGAGGAGATCAGCAGCGTTGTGACATTGATCCGTGATATTGCCGATCAGACCAATCTGCTGGCTCTCAACGCCGCGATCGAAGCTGCCCGGGCCGGCGACCAGGGTCGTGGTTTTGCTGTAGTTGCCGACAGTGTCCGAAAGCTGGCAGAAAGTACCACTGCCGCAACGGAGGATATTTCCAGGACTGTTAAAACCATGCAGACAGGTGTATCCAAATCAGTACTGTCAATGCAGCAAGAACGGCAGGCCATTGAAAAGTTGTTGGAGCATATCGGTAGCACACTGGGTGCCATAGACTTGATTGTACAATCGGTAGAACAGGTCACAGGAAGGGTTCATCGTATTGCGGTGGCTGCCGAAGAGCAATCCGCCACAAGCTGTGAAATTTCCAACAGCATGGAAAGTATTCACCAGATTAGCCGTGAGCTGCGGCTTTCCTTTGGGGATATCAAAAAATCTTCCGAAGATTTATCGGGCCTGGCTAATGACCTGAACAGCATGGTGACCTGGTTCAAGGTCTGATATCCAATTTAGCTTCAACCACACGTACATACAGGAGGATTAAGATGACATTACGACGGGTAAAAGCAGTATTTATGGCAGGTTCTTTTTTCATGCTTTCATGTGGTGCCGCATTTGCCGCTGACATCAAACTCTCGTCAGGCGGTGCTTTTATCGACAGTGTTGTAAAGCCTCACAAAGATCAATTTGAAAAAGTCACGGGCCATAAACTGATTGCGGTTGAAAAGGGATTTAAGTTTGGAGTCGCAGCGTTGGAAAAAGGGGAGGTTGATGTCTTGGGCGGATCCTTTACTCCCGATGATTTTCCTAAAATGATTAAAAAAGAGTCGGTTGAGGTGAAGGATATTTCAATATTCCAGCATGTTGTCCTTGGCGAAGACAAAATTATTATCGCAACTCATAAAAATAATCCGGTCAGTAGACTTACCAAAGAGCAGCTTAAAGGCATTTTCACTGGAAAAATAAATAACTGGAAAGAGGTTGGAGGAACAGACGGCGAAGTCATTGTTGTCTGGACTAAATTCCTGCAGGCTCCCAATGAAGCATTTATCAAAAAAATGCTGGATGGTGAGCCGGTTACCAAAGATCTGCTGGAAGTCAATATGTTGGGCGATGCTAAGAACAATGTCAAAACGACTCCGCAGGCTATCATGATGTATCCGACAGCAGTTCAGGACCCCAATCTGAAATTCCCCGAGGTCCCTGCAGTTTCCCGTCCGACCATCATGTTGACAAAAGGTCCCGCGTCTCCGGCAGTAAAATCACTAATCGATTATATCAAGGCTGAATACGCAAAGCAGAAATAGTCTATATTCTTGATAGATGCCGCACGATTGAACTCGTGTACGGAAAGGCCCGACAGATTTTTACTGTCGGGCCTTTCAGCATTCGATTTTCTTTTCAAATGGTTCTGCGGGGTGCTACATTGCCGACTTATCAGAACCTTTCTGGAGGAATGTCATGCGCCGTTATTACAGCATAATACTCATTATCTGCGCTCTTGGAATTTCATCGTCAGCCTGCCAGGCGGTTCAAGTCAAAGAACCGGCCGTAGCGGGAGCATTTTATCCGGCTGATGCTGCAGTATTAAAAAAAAGTGTGGATGCCTTGCTGGCTGCTGCTCAGCCATCTGCCAGTGAACTTTCACCGATGGCTCTTGTTGTTCCCCATGCCGCCCATCAGTATTCCGGTGCACTTGCTGCTCGGGCGTACGCCCGCCTGAAAGGGCGCCGGATTTCCACCGTTATTATGCTTGGCCCGAGTCATCACGCCCTGGTGAAAGGGGCGGCAATCTTGCCTGGTGATGGTATGCGAACGCCCTTGGGAGTCGTTTCCATTAACACGCACATGGCCCGTTCACTGATATCTGAAGCCGCCCACATCCGTCTGGATGCCGCCCCCTTTGCCCGGGAGCATTCTCTGGAGGTACAGCTGCCGTTCGTTCAGCGCATACTCGGCCACAAGGTGCAGGTTGTGCCGATCCTGGTGGGGATGCCGGATCGCGAATCCTTTGCGGCGCTGTCGAGCGGTATTGCCCGGATTCTCATGGAGGATCCCGAGGCATTGCTGGTAATCAGTACCGATCTTTCCCATTTTCATGATCAGGCCACATCCAATAGCATGGACAGCGGTGTCATCGACGCCATGGAGCGCCTTGCCATCCCTGATCTGGAACGGATGCTGTCCAGCGGCAAGGGTGAGATGTGCGGAGGCTGGCCGACGGTCTATGGTCTGGCTGCGGCCCGTGCGGCCGGGGCCTCCCATGCTGTCAGCTATGGACGGGGTAGCTCAGGGGATCTGACCGGTGACCGGCAGCGGGTAGTCGGGTACGTCTCCATGGGGATTGTGCGCGGCCGTTTGTCGGATCAGCAGCGTCATAATCTGCTGGAACTTGCTCGCCTCACGGTCAATCGCCATGTCCGTGGTGAGAAGCTTCCCGATGCAACCACAACGGATCCTCTGCTCAAGGCCGACCGGGGCGTATTCGTAACCATCAAAACCCCTGACGGTCATTTGCGAGGCTGCATCGGCAGCATTGTGCCGGAAAAATCGTTGCAGGAATCGGTCATCCAGAATGCCGTTGCAGCGGCCGCCCGTGACCAGCGTTTCAAACCTGTGCGTCCCGAGGAACTGGCCGGTCTGCAGTATGAAGTCACCGTTCTATCTCCCCTGGAGCCGCTCTCCGATCCCACCGCCATTCAGGTGGGGCGGCATGGTCTGTATCTGGAAAAAGGACCGTTTTCCAGCGTATTTCTGCCGCAGGTGCCGCTGGAACAGGGCTGGGACCGTTCCACCTATCTGGCCGAGCTGGCCCGCAAGGCGGGGCTGGCGGTTGACGGCTGGAAGGATGCCCGCTTATCGGTTTTTACGGCAGATGTAATCAAATAGGTTTATGCCGTGGTGGTTGCCTGGCGCCACGAATTGTACGTGAGGGGTAGGGGGGCAGGATGGAAACAAAACGATTTCTGACACCGGCTGAATCGATCCAGGCAGTTATTCAGGCCGGTCGGCGGGTGCTGCACCAGTCTTTCGGGCGAACGTTCATTTTGAGCCTGCTGGCCGGCTTTTACATCTCCTTCGGTGCCCAGCTGTCTACGGTAGTCAGCCAGGACGCTGCCAGCTTTGCCGGTCTGGGGGTGTCACGTCTCCTGGCGGGCAGTGTCTTCTCCATCGGGTTGATGCTGGTCGTTATCTGTGGGGCCGAGCTGTTTACCGGCAACAGTCTGCTGACCACGGCGGCGCTGCATGGTGAAATCACCTGGGGCCAGCTGGCCGAAAACTGGGGGGTGGTGCTGGTGGGCAACTTTCTGGGATCGCTGTTCTTTGCCTGGCTGATGTTTGAGTCACGGTTATGGGAGTTGGGAAGTGTGGCTGATCAGGCTGTCGCCATCGCCACCGCCAAGTGCAAGCTCTCTTTTTCAGTGGCTTTTATCCGGGCGGTGCTGTGCAACTGGTTGGTCTGCCTGGCGGTCTTCATGGCTACGGCCGCCCGCGATGTACCGGGGAAACTGTTGGCCTGCTACGTCCCGATCATGACCTTTGTGGCCAGCGGCTTTGAGCATTCCATTGCCAACATGTATTTTATTCCCACCGGGCTGATGATCGCCGGTCAGAACGGTCGTTCGATAGATCCGGCCCTGACTTGGAATGCCTTCCTGATTGATAACCTTCTGCCGGTAACGCTTGGAAATATCGTAGGCGGTGTCGTGTTCGTGGCCTGTGCCTACTGGTATGTGCACAGCGCGACTGCCAAGCCGGGAAAGACCTAACAGGCACAGCGGTCAGGCTCCCCGGATTGACTTACCAAGGCCGTTCTGATAGAACGATACGCAAATAAATCATCAAGGAAACTAATGGAAAACTTTTTTTTCAAGCTGTCTATCATGCTGGTGCCAGGGCTTTTCGCCATAACCTGCCATGAGGTTTCCCATGGCTACATCGCCTGGCGATACGGCGATCCGACGGCTCGCATGCTGGGGCGTCTGACGCTCAACCCACTGAAACATATCGATATTATCGGGACGCTGATGATCATCTTTGTCGGCATCGGTTGGGCCAAGCCGGTACCGGTGGTGTATGAGAACCTGCGCAACCCCAAGCGGGACATGATCTGGGTGGCTGCCGCAGGGCCGATTACCAACACCCTTCTGGCAATAATTTCGGCCGTACTGCTGCGTGGAGTGGTGGCATTCAGTAATCCTGCGAGCGACGGCTCCCAGCTCTCCATGGTGGTTGAACCGGTCGTGATGATGCTGGCCTTCTCGGTGTATATTAATCTGTTGCTGGCAATTTTCAATATGATTCCGCTGCCGCCCCTGGATGGCGGACGGGTTCTGGCCGGGTTGCTGCCCCCCCGGCAGGCCGACGTTTTGGCTCGGATTGAGCCGTACGGCATGGTCATTATTATCGCTCTGGTCTTTTTTACCAACATCTTTTCTCATGTCATATCACCCCTTCTTCACCTTGGCGTTCACCTGATTGCAGGACCGCAAAGCAGTCTGGTGCTGGGTGTAACCCGTTTGATGATGCGATAATCCCAAAGGAGTTCTTAACACATGAAATCACGTGTAGTCAGCGGCATGCGGCCGACCGGAAAATTGCATATCGGCCATTACCACGGTGTGCTTGAAAACTGGGTCAGGATCCAGGACGATTTTGAATGTTTCTTCTTTGTAGCCGACTGGCACTCCCTGACCACCGAATATGCCGATACCTCCGGTATTCGTGACAGTATCCGCGAGATGGTGCTGGACTGGGTGGCCTTCGGTCTTGATCCTGCCAAATGCGTGATCTTTCGACAGAGCCTGGTCCCCCATCATTCCGAACTGAACCTGATCCTCTCCATGATCACTCCGGTTTCATGGCTGGAGCGTTGCCCAACCTACAAGGAAATGCAGGATAATCTGGAAACCAAAGACCTTTCAACCTTCGGCTTCCTGGGATATCCGGTCCTGATGGCGGCCGACATCATACTGTACAAAGCCAGCCGTGTGCCGGTTGGTCACGATCAGCTGCCGCATCTGGAGGTCACGCGTGAGATCACCCGTCGTTTCAACCATCTCTACGGCAATGTCTTTCCCGAACCGGAGGCACTGTTGACCGAAACCCCGAAATTACTGGGGCTGGATGGCCGCAAGATGAGCAAATCCTACGGCAATTCCATCTATCTGTCGGATACGGCCGAGGAAACCAGCAAAAAAGTCCTCTCCATGATGACCGATCCGGCCCGGGTCAGGCGCAACGATCCCGGCGATCCCGAAATTTGTGTGGCCTTTAATCTGCACCGCATCTATGTGCCGCAGGAAAAACTGGACGAGATCATTCCGGCCTGTAAAGGTGCCACAATCGGCTGCGTTGAATGCAAGAAAATCCTGATCGGCTGCATGAACGAGCGCCTGGCACCGTTCCGGGCCAAGCGCGAGGAGCTGGCGGCCGATCCACGCTTTGTGGATGATATCCTGACTGACGGCAGTGTCCGTGCTTCACAGATTTCCGACACCGTGATGGCGGAAGTCCGTTCGGCCCTGAAGTTCTGAAATGATCCCGGGACGAGACGGGAAATTCCATCAGGTGCGGGATGACTCTCCGGCGCTTCTGGAAGGATTCCACGAAAGCTACAGTGTTCATCTGGACAAGTTTGACGGACCGTTGGACCTGCTGCTGCACCTGATCCGCAAGAATGAACTGGACGTCTGTGATATCCCGATTGCGGTCATCACCCGCCAGTATCTGGATTACATCAAGCTGATGAAGGATCTGAACCTGGAGGTTGCGGGAGATTTTCTGGTCATGGCTGCCACCCTGCTGCAGATCAAGTCGCGTATGCTGCTGCCGGTGGACGAGCCGGAAGAGGGTGAAGAAGAGGAAGGCGATCCACGGGCTGAACTGATCCGGCGGCTGATGGAGTATCAGCAGTACAAGGAGGCCGGCATGGTTATCGGCGCCAGGGCGCTGTTGGGGCGTGAGGTTTTTATCCGCACCTGTCCGGACCCGGCGCTGGCGGCTGCCCAGAATGTGGAAGGGCCGCTTGAGGTGACCCTCTTCGATCTGGTGGATGCCTTCAGAACGCTTCTGGCCCGGGTGCCGGCCGAGCATTTTCACGATGTGGCCGCCGCCGAGACCTTCAGTATCGCTGACTGTATCAACGAGATTCTTTCACTGCTGCAGGAGCGCGATACGGTTCAATTTGACGAGCTGATCGGCGACGAGCTGACTCGTGAGCGCATTATTGTTACGTTTCTGGCCCTTCTGGAGCTGTGCCGCCTGAAGTTGATCCGCATTTTTCAGGACGGTCATCAGGGAAAGATCTGGTTTGTGCCGTCTGTATCACAGGACGTTGCCGAAGAATCGGCATTATTACCATTAGAATGATGGAGGTGGAGTATGTTCAAAGAGTTTAAGGAGTTTGCCCTCAAAGGGAATGTGATTGACCTGGCGATCGGTATCATTATCGGTGCCGCCTTCAATAAGGTTGTCCAGTCTCTGGTAAATGACATTATCATGCCGCCGGTTGGCATGCTGATGGGCAAGATGGATTTTTCGGCACTCTTTATCAATCTTTCCGGTAAAGAGTTCGAAACCCTGGCAGAAGCCAAAAAGGCCGGTGCGGCAACCCTCAACTATGGTCTGTTTATCAACACCATGGTCGACTTTCTGATTATGGCATTTGTCGTCTTCATCATGGTTAAACAGATCAACCGACTCAAACGTGAAGCCCCGGCGGCACCGGGCCCGGAGACAAAGGAATGTCCGCACTGCCTCTCGACGGTACCCTTGGCTGCCAAGCGCTGTGCCCATTGTACCTCCATGTTTGAGTAGGCGGCTGCGCACACCATGTCATTACCTGCAATTGTTGAATGCATAATCTTCACGGCCGAATCCGCGCTGTCTCTTGATCGTCTCTGCGAGATGCTGCCGGAGTTTGAGCGGGATCAGATCAAGGCCGCCCTGACGGATCTGACAGTTGCCTGTGAAGAGCGCGGCGGCGGGGTGCAGTTGGCAGAGGTTGCCGGTGGTTGGCAGTTTCGTACCCACCCTGATTTTCAGCAGTACGTGACCCGTCACATCAAAACCAAATCGGCCAAGTTTTCCCAGTCGGCCCTTGAAACACTTGCAATTGTAGCCTACCGCCAGCCGATTACCAGAGTCGAGGTTGAGCATCTGCGCGGGGTTGACTGCGGTGGTGTTTTGAAATCGTTGCTGGAAAAACGCCTGGTGAAAATACTGGGGAAAAAGGACATTCCCGGCCGCCCCCTGATCTATGGAACATCGAAAGAATTTCTTGAAGTATTCGGGCTTAAGGATCTGAAAAGTCTGCCGACTCTTAAAGAAATTCAAGCCCTTGATGATATTCCGCTCTACGAGCGTCAGGAAGAGTTGCCGCTGGGGCAGGGTGAGGGTGGTTCTGAAGAGGAAACCCCGTCACTCTTTGAAGAATAATTGCCGGAGGTTTTTTTATGAAACGTCAACCGGTTGTTGCAGGTCAGTTTTATGCGGGCAGTGAGGCTCAGCTGCGAAGTGATCTGGCAAAGCTGCTCCCCCCCCATAGTCGTACACTCCGTACCGTAACCGGCATTGTTGCCCCCCATGCCGGTTACGTCTATTCCGGTGCAATCGCAGCCAAGGTCTTTTCAATCGTCGATGTTCCCGAAAGAATCCTTATTCTCGGCCCAAATCATCAGGGTGTCGGCGCAGGTATCGCCCTGTATCCCGAGGGTGAGTGGATTACGCCGCTTGGCCCGATCCGGATCAATTCCCGTTTCAACTCATTTCTTAATCAGTACGTGCCATCCATCAAGGAAGATACTGCCGCTCACAATTCCGAGCATTCCTTGGAGGTCTTGGTTCCCTTTATCCAGTATCTGCGTCCCGATGCGACCATCTCGGCCATTTGTCTCGGTCATTGTGATTATACTTCAGTTCAGAAGATCGGTGAGGGGATTGCGGCAGCTCTGCGGGCCTATGGCCGTGAGGTATTAATTGTTGCCAGTTCGGACATGACCCATTACGAATCGTCAGAGATCGCTCGCCGTAAAGACGGTCACGCGGTCGATAAAATGCTGAACCTGAATCCGGAAGGCTTGATGCAGGTCTGCAAAAATGATCGTATTACCATGTGTGGTGTCATTCCGTCGGCTGTTATGCTTGTGGCTGCACGAGCGCTTGGCGCAACCCATGCCGACCTGGTCGCTTACGGAACAAGCGGGGATGTTACCGGTGATGACCGTCAGGTGGTGGGGTACGCCTCGCTGGCGGTGTGGTAATTATATATTGACATCCGAATGTATATGGGCATAAAAAAGACCTTTAAAGTCCTACATGAGGTTTGAGGGGAGCCACTATGATCAGAATGGTTTCGAGGCTGTTTCTGTTTTGCGTATTTCTGCTGGGTGGCTGCGGAGGCGGCGACAGCGATGGTGTTTCCAACAGTATCCCTGCCACTTCTGCAGCCTATGTCGTTGTCGCCTGGAACGATCTTGGCATGCACTGTCTTAACCCGAGCTATGACACTGCCGTAATTCTCCCCCCCTACAACACAGTTCTGGCCCAGGTGATCAAACGGGGTAACAAGCCGCAGGTTGTAACGTCGGGCCTGACGGTGTCATACAGAATCATTAATAACAGTTCTTCAGCCAACAAAGCCCTCTTCGGCCAATTCTGGACCAACGCAAACGCCCTGTTTCAAAGCCTGTTCCCTGCGATGCCTGACCTTGCACTGCTGACCAACAAGGATATCGGGCTTACCGATAATGGCTTGAGCGGGAGCATGAAACCGGTCGGTACGCACTTTGAGGTGACCGGAATTCCGGTGGTACCCATCGAGGATAGTGGTGTTAATAATCCGTATCAGGTCGCGGAAATTACGGTAAAGGATTCCAACGGCACGGTTGTGGCGCAAACCCGTGCAACGGTTCCGACCTCCGATGAAATCAATTGTGGCAAATGCCATGGTCAGCAGGGCGCCAGTGTAACCCAGGTCTTTAATGATGTGCTTGCAAAGCATTATCTATCCGGTTATCCCAGACTTGATACGCAGAAACCGGTCTTATGTGCCTCCTGCCACGGCAGTCCAGCGCTGGGTACGGTTGGACCCGGTTCATCCGGTAAATATCTGTCCCAAGCAATCCATGCTGCGCACGCCAACCGTGGTGCCGCCTGTTATGACTGCCATCCGGGGGCTTCGACTAAATGCAACCGCAGCACCAAACACACCTCCGCCGACGGGAACTGTACAACCTGTCACGGCAGCATGGCGAATGTGGCTGCAACCATCGCCAGCGGGGCGCGCATCCCCTGGCAGAATGAGCCCTCCTGCGTCGGCAGCGCCTGCCATAGCGGGACTATTCCCCAGGTCGATACCGGAACCTCACTCTACCGGAATGCCGTCGGCCATGGCGGCGTACATTGTGCTGGTTGTCACGGCAGTCCCCACGCCATGGTTCCCTCCAATCAGGCCAGCGACAACTATCAGGCGCTTCAGTATCAGGCCAAGGCCATGGTTCTGGGGGATTGTCGCAACTGTCACGGTTCCTCTCGCGGTGATGGCGGGGCATCAAAATTTGCCTCGGAACACAGCGGTAAAAACTCGGCCTGCAACATCTGCCATACCGGCTACCAAAACGCCGGTAATTCGGCTAACTGGCCGCACCAGTTTCAATGGAAATCCCGCTGAGGTTTAAACAGCCGTTTACGGCCTTTCTGAGGTGCATCAGGAAGGCCGTTTTTTGTGGTGCGGGTGTGTATCGAACTGATTGACAGTCCGAAGGAATAATTGTATACAGTATGCATTTTAACCTACCAGTGACATCCGCATGGATACACCATACCACCAAGGAGGAACATCGATGATTGAAGCCTATCTGCAGCATGAGAAAGAACGTGCCAAACAAGGGATACCTGCACTGCCTCTGACCCCGGAGCAGACCGTCGAACTGGCGAAACTGCTGGTAAAGCCGCCCAAAGGCAAGGAAAAATTCTTGCTGGATCTGATCACCAACCGTGTTTCTCCCGGGGTTGACCCCGCTGCCAAGGTCAAAGCCGAGTTCCTGGGCGAAATTGTAAGCGGCAAGAAAAAATCTCCACTGATTGATCCTGTTGCCGCCATTCGCATGCTTGGAACCATGATCGGTGGCTACAACGTTGCTCCACTGGTTGCAGCATTGAAGGATAAGAAGCTGGCTGACGAAGCCGCCTGCGCCCTGTCCGGCATTACCCTTGTGTATGACGCTTTTGACGAAGTTGCTAAACTGGCAACAACCGGCAAAAATGCCGCTGCCGCCAAGGTTCTCAAGTCCTGGGCCGATGCTGACTGGTTCACCAACCGCAAGGGTGTGGCAGATACGATCAAGGTCAAGGTTTACAAGGTTGATGGTGAGATCAATACCGACGACTTTTCCCCGGCCGGCGATGCCTGGAGCCGCCCTGACATCCCACTGCACTCACTGGCAATGGGTAAAACCCGCTTCAAGGATGGTCTAGCCACCATTGCCAAGTTCCGCAAGGATGGCTATCAGGTTGCTTTCGTAGGCGACGTTGTCGGCACCGGTTCCTCCCGTAAATCGGCCTGCAACTCTGTTTTGTGGGCAATCGGCGACGACATTCCCTGCGTACCGAACAAAAAAACTGCCGGTGTAATCATCGGTGGCGTTATTGCCCCGATCTTTTTCAACACAGCCCAGGATTCCGGCGCACTGCCGCTCAAAGCCGATGTAACCGGCATGAAAACCGGCGATGTGATCGTCATCGACACCAAGAAGGGTGTTATCACCGACGAAGCCGGCAAGAAGGTTCTTTCCAAATTCACGATTTCTCCCAATACCGTTGCCGACGAGTTCCGCGCCGGTGGCCGTATTCCATTGATCATTGGCCGTGCAGTGACTGATAAGGCCCGTAAGGTTCTGGGACTCAAGCCGACCACCGTTTTCACCCTGCCGGATAATCCCAAGGCCAAGGCAAAGCAGGCCTTCTCCCTGGCCCAGAAGATGGTCGGTGTGGCCTGCGGCGTTACCGGCATCATGCCAGGTACGGCCTGCGAACCCAAGATGACCACCGTCGGTTCACAGGACACCACCGGACCGATGACAGCTGACGAGCTCAAGGAACTGGCCTGCCTCAAGTTCCAGGCTCCCATGTACATGCAGTCCTTCTGTCACACGGCTGCCTATCCCAAGCCGGCCGACGTCAAGATGCACAAAAATCTGCCTGGATTCACCGCAGAGCGCGGTGGCGTTGCCCTGCGTCCCGGCGATGGTGTCATTCACTCCTGGCTGAACCGTCTGCTGTTGCCCGACACCGTCGGTACCGGTGGTGATTCCCACACCCGTTTCCCGATCGGTATTTCTTTCCCGGCCGGTTCCGGTCTGGTTGCTTTTGCCGGCGCCATGGGCTTTATGCCTCTGGATATGCCCGAGTCGGTTCTGGTTCGCTTCAAGGGTAAACTTAACCCCGGCATCACGCTGCGTGACGCCGTCAACGCCATCCCTTTCTGGGCCATCAAGCAGGGGCTGTTGACCGTGCCCAAAAAGAACAAGAAGAATATTTTTAACGGCCGCATTCTTGAAATGGAAGGTCTTCCTGATCTGACTGTGGAGCAGGCTTTCGAATTGACAGATGCTGCTGCTGAACGCTCAGCTGCTGCCGGTTGCATCCAGTTGTCCGAGAAGTCGGTGGCCACCTACCTCAAATCCAACGTGGCCCTGATGAAGAAGATGATTGCCGAAGGGTATTCCGATGCCAACACCCTCAAGAACCGTATCAAGGCAGTCGAGGCCTGGCTGAAGAAACCGAGTCTTTTGAAGGCCGATAAAGGCGCAGAGTATGCTGCCGTGATCGAGATTGACCTGAAAGAGATCACTGAGCCGATTCTGGCCTGCCCGAACGACCCTGATGATGTCAAGCTGCTCTCCAAGGTTGCCGGCACCGCCATCCAGGACGTATTCCTTGGTTCCTGCATGACCAATATCGGCCATTTCCGTGCTGCTGCCGAAGTCTGGCGCGGTCAGCCGTTCAATCCTTCCGTCCGTACCTGGATCTGCCCGCCGACCCGTATGGATCAGCAGCAGCTCAAGGATGAAGCCTATTTCTCTGTTTACAGCGCCTTCGGTGCCCGCATCGAGATTGCCGGCTGTTCGCTCTGCATGGGTAATCAGGCCCGAGTTCCCGATGGTGTCAATATGTTCTCCACCTCCACTCGTAACTTTGATGATCGTATCGGAAACGGTGCCAAGGTATATCTCGGTTCTGCCGAGTTGGGCGCAGTGACTGCTCTGTTGGGGAGACTGCCCAAGCCTGCTGAGTTTCTCAAAGTCTACAAAGAGAAGATTGAGCCTAACAAAGACAAGATCTACAAGTATCTGCAGTTCGACGAAATGCCTGATTACAAATAGAGTGGTACTGATATGAGAATAAACAAGGCCCGTCGGAATACTCCGGCGGGCCTTGTTGCGTAAAACCAGGCAAATTTTTGCAAATTATTAAGTGTCCTTCTTGCAATAGAAAAATTATGAAGTAGGCTTCATGTAAGCATTTTGAACGAATGCTGTCATGGAGATTGTCTATGAAGCTTGGCCGGATTGTTGTAATTATCAGTATGTTTCTTGTGTATTCAAAGCCTGTGCATGCTGCTGAAGTGAGAGTTGCAGTTGCACTAAGCCTCCAGGATGCTTTCGAGGATCTGGCTGTCGGGTTTGAACAGAAAAATAAAGGAATCAAAATACTCTATAATTACGGTTCGTCCCAGGCTCTGGCTAGACAAATCGCATCCGGTGCTCGTGTCGACCTGTATATTTCGGCCCACAAACAGTGGGTCGATTACCTTGTTATGGGGAGGCATATCGACGATCTACTGATAAATACCTTCGCCAGCAACAGCCTTGTGTTTATCGGACTTCCCAGTAAAAAATATTCATCCTTGCAGGATATACGCTTGCTGAGGCGGATTGCCGTCGGCAATCCACTCACCACTGCCCATGGCCAGTATACTCTGGAAGCCATCCGGAATGCCGGTCTTGAACCAGAGCTGAAAAATCGTATCGTCATGGGAAATGCCATTGAAAATATCAGCAGGGTCGAAAAGGGTGAAGTTGACGGCGCCATTCTATACCGAACAGAAACTGTTCATATGAAAAAGGCTAAAATCCTCTTCACTGTTCTGCAATCGTTACATCCGCCAATTACCTATCAGGTTTCCGTTGCCAAATTATCCGTAAATGATCCGGCCGTACTCGGTTTCTATAAATATCTTACCGGAGCTGATGCAAAACCTATATTGATGCGTCATGGTTTTGGTACAAGATAAGTGTATATAAAATTGCTTAATCAGCAGAGATTGGTTTGAATTTTGCTGGTGAAATAATAGCTTTGATTTTGCATTAGCTTAAACATTTTGATAATGCTACATTATTTGCGTACAAGGGAGGTCATAATATGAATCAACCCGAACATCCTCACGCGGAAACACCGGAAATGATGTCGCTAATGGGCTATAGTCTGGCCAAGGAAGCGGGGCAGTTTCAGGTCGGTGTTGAGATGTGCCATAAGGCCATAAAGATCGGTCCTCAAAATTGTGAGCATTACCTGCACCTTGGACGTATCTATGCACTGGCAAATAAACGGGAACAGGCAATCAAGGCCTTCCATCTCGGTCTTAAAATTCGTAAGGATACCAGAATCTTGGAAGAGCTCAGGCAGATGGGAACCCGTAAATCCCCACCGTTCCCATCTTTGCCGCGCGGCCATATGGTCAACCGCTTGACCGGTAAGATACTGCACACATTGAAGCTCCGTGCTTAAACAAACCAAAGCAATACTTAAGACGGCCTGCGGAAATTTTCGCAGGCCGTTTGATTTATGAGGGTTAATTCTTAATGTGGCTAACGACGCTTCAGCACAAACAGGTAGGCAATCAGTAGAAAGGGGAGGGAAGAGAAAGCTGCCTCGATATTGCCGAGAAACAGCTGCCATGTACTGAATGTAACCAGCATTAGAACAAAGAGTAGTAGGAAAATTGTTGGTAGCTTTTTTAGCAGGTTGGTTGATGTCCTCTCCATTACTGCATCAACTCTTTGACGACAATTTGAATTCCGCCGGAGCTTTTGTCAATGGCCGCCTGACGTTCGGCAGGTGTCATGAGCGCCTTGATGTGTTTGCGAGCCCGGGTACGACTGCCGGCAACAGTTTCAATCATCTTGCAAAGAATCCCGACCGGGAGGCCGTTACGGTATCCTTCTACCAGACGAGCAATTTCCTCACGCTTCTGAGTTTCATTCCAGGTTTTATACAGTGAAGCTCCCAGATCATTGTTCTGCGGAAACATTTATCCCTCCAGACCGTTTGAAATATCGCAGCCAACTTACTTCAAGATCCGCACTTCCGTCCACATTTTTATACATTCATATATTTTGTGTTCATTCATCGCCTTCACTATCTGACGATTGACATCATCTCTCCACTGCTGGTACCGTCTGCAAATCTATCTGATGAGGAGCGTGTCTGTATGTGTGATACAAATATTGTCGTTCTGGACGGCTATACCATCAATCCGGGTGATAACCCCTGGACACCGGTTGAAGCGTTGGGAAACTGCGTGATTTATGACCGCACTCCACCTGAATTGCAAATCGAGCGTGCCAGGAATGCAGATATAATTCTGACCAGCAAGTGCAAACTGGATTCGAATGTGCTGGAAGCACTGCCGCGCCTCAAGTACATCTCAATGTTGGCTACCGGCTACAACAATGTGGATGTGGCAGCGGCCGGCAGACGCGGAATTCCGGTTGCCAACATACCGGCCTATTCAACGGAATCGGTTGCGCAGACAACTTTTGCATTGATTTTGGAGCTTGCAACTGCCGTCGGTTTACATGATGCGGCCGTCAAAGCCGGAGAGTGGGTGCGTTGTCCCGACCATGCTTTCTGGAAGACATCCATTCTGGAGTTGGACGGATTGACTCTGGGAATTGTCGGCTACGGTACTATCGGACGTGCCGTAGCCAGGGTTGGAACGGCTTTCGGCATGAAAATTCTGGCATATACCCCCCGGATTCCACAAAATTCAGGGCCAACGCCGGTTGAGTTTGTTGCTCTAGATGAACTATTTTCCAGATCAGACGTAGTTTCTTTGAATTGTCCGCAAACCTCAGAAAATGAAGGTTTTGTCAATACGAAGCTCCTGTCATGCATGAAGTCCAGTGCATATCTTGTCAATGTTGCCCGGGGAGGTTTGGTGAATGAAGTCGATCTGGCCATGGCACTCTGTTCCGGCGTCATCGCCGGTGCAGGACTGGATGTAGTTGCACATGAACCGATGCTGGCCGATAATCCACTCCTGAATGCTCCCAATTGTATTTTTACACCTCATATTGCCTGGGCATCACTGGCGGCTCGGAAGCGCCTGATGGCGATTCTTGCCGATAATATTGCATCATTTCTGAAAGGTGCTCCAAACAATGTGGTAAATACCTCGTATTTGGGTAAGTGCCTTGCGTAAAGCCGGAGCGTGTAGAGTTGAGTTTTCAGGCAACCAGGTTAATCCGAGGCACACTTCACGAATCTAAAAGCCCATGTTTGCGTCTTTTTTAATGTCTAGCGGTGTTTTTTCTTTCCCGGTGATGACATTGCAACAATCATTTGTTACACTTCCAAAAATTTGAAGTTGTGAGGAGCTTTTCCTGCCATGAAAATTTCCTGTCCCAAGTGTAATGCCAGCGGCAATATTCCTGACCACGAAATCCCCGAAGATGGTCGTTTTTTAAGTTGTCCGCGCTGCAAACACGGATTTGATGTAAAAAAACCCAAGGCAACCACCAGCGAGTATCAGGTGGATGTTTGTCCTGCCTGTGCCTATAGCACGTTCGGTGATGAACGCTTCTCCACCTGTCCGAAATGCGGAGTGGGCATCAAGGCATTCATCGACCGTCAGCGGGAGGAGATGGCCAGGGCGCGGGAAAAGGAAATCTTGAATCGCAAATACACCCGGGACGCTGCGCCCGCCTCTATGCCCAGCACTTCGCTGCCGTATTCAGCATCGGCAGCTGAACCAGCACCCGAAACAAAAGGCATCGATATCAACGAAATGATCGAGAATCTGCATCCGGTCAACATGGTTGGGTATGGCGCTGCTGTGGCAGCCGTTATCATACTGTTGATGGGAGCCTACGGTGTACTGGACTACCTGACTACCGATTATCTGGCTAAAATTTCTGAAGAAAGCATCGCCCTGGGAATTGCAGATAAGCCGACCTCATTCAAGATATTCATATCCCACGGTCTAAAATCCTGGCTGGAAGTCCTGTATGGCGGTGCGTTACTGGCGGCCTCCGTTTATTTTATCCAGCGTAAAGCCCTGGCTCGTCAAGGCCTTACCTGGCTCCTGTGGGGCGCGGTTGCCTATTTCCCAATCATGATGATCATCAAGTTCGTCACCTGGTGGCTGGCTCCCATCCCGCATACCTGGAGCGGTTATCTGATCGAGGTATTCAACGTCCTGTTTTTGAGCGCACTGGCCGGGATCCCTTTGTTCCTGCTGATTCGCTTCCTGGAAGACCGTCGTATCACAACGGTTGTCAGGTTATGATCATTTCACTGTATTACACGTGTAGTTTTTCGGGTAATCCATGATCTGGCTGCTTGTTTTTGCCACCGCCAGTTTTGTTTTCGGCGCTGCCTGGCGGATTGTTTTTATGGCCGGCATTGCCGCAGAATTGGTCTATATCACTCAGCGCGGTCTTTCACTTGGACGATTGCCGCTCCTGGGTCCCCACGATACCCTGATCTTCTTTGCCTGTTCCATTGCCGTAATGGCCTGTATTTCATCGTACACCCCCGTACTTCGCAAAGAGCAGTGGTTTCTGACCATATGCGGTTTTGTGGCCGGGCTCTTTACCCTGTTTTCTCTCCGTTTCAAACCCTCCAACATGCCGTTGCCGCAGATCCTGGATACCCTCTGGTTTGAACTGCATGTTGTCCTGGCTTTCTTCGCCTATGCACTGTTTGTGGTCGGCGGGATAGTCTGCGGCGCCTTTCTGCTTCGCGGTGGCCGGACACTGCTTGATATCCAGTTCAAGGCCGCGCTGGTGGGGTGGACCTTTTTCTCGGCCTCCATGATCGCCGGGGGGATCTGGGGGTATTATGCCTGGGGGACCTACTGGCTCTGGACAGCCAAGGAGCTCTGGACCTCGATCCTCTGGTTGTTTTATGCGCTGTTGCTGCATATGCGCTACAAAGGACCGGCATGCGAGCGATTGACCGCCTGGCTGGGGATTGCCGGCGTCGCAGTCATGCTGTTCACCTATCTGGGGGTCAGCATGCTGATGAAGAGTTCGCACAGCTTCTAGGCGGCGCAGGTATTTCCGGTACGCGATACGAGAAAAGCCCATCCTGGCGAAGGAGGGGCTTTTTTTGATTGGGCATTCACTATTTCCGGGACGGGCTTTTATTCAGTCGTTGGCGTGGTTTGGTCCGGTTTAGCAGTCGGTTTACGGCGTCTGCGCCGGCGTTTTTTTGCTGCCGCATCTCCGGTTTCACTTCCTTCGGCAGGTTTTGACTCAATCGGTTTCGGCTTGCTGAGCACCGGTTTCCCGGCCGGTTTGCTTCGCCCCTGTGGTGGCTTGGCGCCACGCTTGAGATCCTGCGGTCGTTTTGGCCGGGCGACTTGTTTGTAATCGTTGACAAACAGCTCGTCCTCGGCCCACTCCGTGGGGATCTTGTGCTTGATATATTCCTCGATACCCTCCAGATACAACGCCCCGTCTTCGTCGGCCAGAGAGATGGCCTTGCCCTCGGCTCCGGCCCGGGCGGTACGTCCGATGCGGTGAACATAATCCTCGCAATCCTGCGGCAGGTCATAGTTGATGACATGGGAAACGCCGTCGATGTGCAGTCCGCGTGATGCCACGTCGGTAGCGATCAGGATCGGCAGTGTGCCCTCCTTAAAATCCTCCAGGATTCTCAGACGTTTCTTTTGTTCCACATCTCCGGAAATCAGTTTGCTGGGGAAGCCATTGGCATTCAGGCGATCGTGCAGATATTCACCCTCGCGTTTGGTGTTGATGAAGATCATGGTCCGCTCCATGCAATCACGGCGCAGCAGGCCCAAAAGCAGTGGGAACTTCTCCTTGCGGGAGGCGTGATATAGTACCTGTACAATCTTGTCGGCAGTCATTTTGTCAGGTGTTACGGCGACCTTCTCGGGGGAGTTCATGAATTCGTAGGCCAGTTCCATAACCCGCTGGTTCAGGGTGGCCGAGAACATGAGATTCTGACGCTGGTCGAAGGGGGGCAGACGCCGCAGGATGAAACGGAGGTCAGCGATGAAACCCATGTCAAACATGCGATCAGCTTCATCAATGATCAGCATTTCAATCTCTTTGAGGCTGTAGACCTTTTGTTTGAGGTAGTCAATCAGGCGCCCCGGCGTTCCGATGATCACGTCGGCGCCATCACGGAGGGCGTCACGTTGTTTCATGTAGTCGACACCGCCGTAGATCGCCTGGATGGTCAACCCGCAGTGCCGTCCCAGCGCCTGGGCGTCCTGTTCGATCTGGACTACCAGCTCACGGGTGGGAGCCAGGATCAGGGCTCGCGGGTGCTTGCCGGAAGCGGATGAGTTTTTCAACAGGCGTGTGAAAAGTGTGATCAGGAATGCAGCGGTCTTGCCGGTGCCGGTCTGGGCCTGTCCGGCGATGTCCTTACCGGTCAGACTGACAGGAAGGGTGAACTCCTGGATGGGGGTGCAACTGCTGAAACCGGCCTCGGCAATGCCTGCCAGGAGAGAGTCAGGCAGGGCGAGCTCATTGAATTGCATGTAATTTCCCTGTATTTCCTTCGAAGAATATTGTTTGTACGTACGTGGACACAATATACCGTGGCGGTTCGTCTGGCAATCGAAACCTTGATAAGACGGCCCACACAACATCCAGAAATGCTTTGACAAACCTGAATTCATTCCATTAGTATGACGAAAATTTACCCCTCCGAGGACCCTTCTGATGCAGGCCGCACTGAACATCATTGGCGATGACCTAAAAAATGTTGAACTGCAGTTCCGTAAGGATCTGGAATCGGACGTACCGCTGATTCGAAAGGTTGGCGAGTATGTTCTTTCCAGTGGCGGCAAGCGTGTGCGCCCGGCCTTGCTTCTGCTGGCGGCCCGCCTGTGTGGATATCAGGGGGATAAAGCCGTTCCTTTGGCAAGTGTTGTCGAGTTCATTCATACCGCTACCCTGCTGCACGATGACGTAGTGGACAGCGCTACCCTGCGGCGCGGACTGGCATCGGCCAACACCCTGTGGGGCAATGAGGCCTCGGTACTGGTGGGAGATTTTCTCTTTTCCAAATCATTCTCGTTGATGGTGGCCGTTGGCAGTCTGGATATTCTTCGGGTTCTTTCCGACGCCACAACTGTGATTGCTGAAGGCGAGGTCATGCAGCTGCTCTGTACCGGTGAGATTGAACTGTCGGAAGAGCGTTATATCGAAGTCGTCCGTTCCAAAACAGCCATTCTTATGTCAGCCGCCTGTGAAGCCGGGGCCATTCTGGGGAGCGCCACACAGGAACGTCAGAAAGCGCTGGCCGATTTCGGCATGTCCCTTGGCATCGCCTTCCAGTTGATGGATGACACTCTCGATTACATTGCCACCGAGGAGGATTTCGGTAAAAGCATCGGACACGATCTGGAAGAGGGGAAAATTACGCTCCCGTTGATTCACACCCTGCGTCGCTGCAGCGAGGCTGAGCGGGCCGTGATCGAGACCGTTGTGGAAAAGGACGAGATGTCCCTGGAGGAGTTCCGCACCGTGTCCGGACTGGTCAAACAGTACGGCGGCATTGACTACACGATCGAATCTGCTCGGACCTACATTGCTGCCTGCCGTTCCCAGCTAGACCTGTTCGAACAATCCGAGATTACGAGTGCCTTGTGTGATCTTGCAGATTACGTCGTCACTCGTAACAGATAATCCGCAGACATATTCATTTTATCCAGATTATTATAAATTTCACCCCAGTTGTCCCGGAGGGTTTATGAAACGGCTTGTGTTGGTAGCTCTCGTTGCCATGTCTACTCTGGCAATCTCAACCGGATGTACGAAAAAATCCGAGTCTCCCCAGGCCGGTGCAGTGGTGAAGGAAACCAGTCCAGCCCCTGATGTGAATGTTCTTTCCCTTAAAAACGAGCCGTTAAAGCTCTCTGATCTGAAGGGGAAGGTGGTTATGCTCAATTTCTGGGCCACCTGGTGTCCCCCCTGCCGTGAGGAAATGCCTTCTATGATGAAGCTGAATACTGCCCTGGCTGGTCAGCCCTTCCAGATGGTGGCGGTCTCCATTGATGAGGGCGGGGTTCCGGCGATAGAAGCCTTTTTCAAGGAAACCGGATTCATACTTCCCACCTATACCGATCCGGACGGCAAGGCCGCCAAGATCTACGGAGTTACCGGCGTGCCTGAGACCTTTATCATCGACAAAAAAGGGGTACTGGTGAAAAAGGTAATCGGCGGTTTTGCCTGGGATTCACCGGATGCGATCTCATTCCTGCAGAATCTGATGAAATAGGGGCAGGGTAGTCATGCACTCCCAGGAAGTAACTTATTTTGGGGCGTTTATCGCCGGTCTTCTCTCATTTCTGTCTCCCTGCGTACTACCGCTGATTCCGTCATATATCACCTACCTGACCGGTCTCTCCTTTGCCGATCTGCAGGCTGAGCATCCGACCCACAAGGTGCGCCAGACGGCCATGCTGCATTCGCTGGCTTTCATCCTTGGATTTACGGTGGTTTTTGTCCTGTTGGGTGCTTCCGCTACGCTGGTGGGATCCTTTCTCAATCAGCATGCATCATTTTTACGGAAAGCCGGTGGCGTACTGGTTGTCCTGCTAGGTGTGCATGTAACCGGTCTGGTTCCAATCGGCATGCTACTGGGAGAAAAACGGATTACGCTGCATCGCAAACCGGCCGGTTATGCCGGAACCTTTCTGGTGGGAATCGCTTTTGCGGCCGGTTGGACCCCATGCATCGGACCGATTCTGGCAGCCATTCTGATGGTGGCCGCCACGGAAGAAAACGTCTACCACGGGATCATACTGCTCCTGATTTATTCTCTGGGACTTGGCATTCCGTTTTTTCTCTCCTCCCTGGCCATGCATCAGTTCATTGTCATGTTCCAGCGTTTCAAGAAATATATCCGCATTTTTGAAATCTGCACCGGCATCTTCCTGGTGCTGGTTGGCATCATGATCTATTTCAACTGGCTGTCACGCCTTTCGGGTGTTTTTACCTCTCTGTTCGGCGGGCGTTAGATGAAGGCACACCGCGCCCGTCACTCCATCCAGCTGGCAGTATCCCAACTGGCTGTTACCGAAGCGTTTTACGGCGGCATTCTTGAACTTCCCGTTCAGCGCTCTCTGACGGCTGCCGGAGCACCTGACCATCTGGTGCTGGATATGGACGGCATTGCACTGGTGTTTGTGGAAGAGGATGATGTGGTCAGGGCGCACCCCATTCTGGGAAACCGTTTCAGTATGTTCCCGCGGGGTATCGGCATTACGTTTCATTTTGAAGTAAAGGACATTGAAGGCATCAGTGATGCCATCGGGGAAGAGGGGCTGGAGATTCTCTACCCGCTGGAAGTAAAGCCATACGGTATCAAGGAAATGTGGTGCTTCGATCCCGACGGTTATCTGGTGGTGTTGGATGAAGCCATGGAGAGCAGAAAAAAGGCCGGTCGTTGATCCGGCCTTTTATTTTTTTTCGTCGTTCTTTTTCTCCCGACCCGCGGGAGAACAGGAATCGGACATTCAGGTCTGAACACCCATTTTGGGCAGGATATAGCGGTTGAGCACGAACCAGATTACGACTGCAGCCACGATTAATAACAGGTCTTTCATGATGTTCCTCCTGCGTTATTTTCTAACACATATTCAAAGAAACATATACATTTAAAAACATGAAAATTACCCGGATTGCCACATCTCGAAGAACCGTGCAGGCCTTGTTGGTGATTGTGTTTCTGCTGCTGCCGTATCTTTCCATTAACGGCAAGCCGGCATTGCAGATGGACATTACCCAGCGCACGCTGTATATCGTGGGGGTAGTCGTCAGAATTGATCAGTTTTTCCTGGTTCTGCTGCTGACACTGGTGCTGGTGGCTGCATTTCTGCTCCTGACGATGGTGCTTGGTCGGGTCTGGTGTGGTTGGTTCTGTCCGCAGACGGTTCTCAATGATCTGCTCGACATGCTGCGGGAGCAGGGGCGCAGGTTTCGCTCCCAGTTTCTGGCAAGCGTGCTTGTTCATGCCTCGGCTGCCGTGATAGCTGTACTGGTTTCGTTCAGCGTGCTCTGCTGGTTTGTTCCAGCACCCCGCCTTTTGAAAAGTCTGACTGATTTTTCGGCTCATCCGCTGCTCACATTCAATTTTTCATTCCTGTTCATCGTGCTGTACCTGAATCTCATATTGGTCAAGCGCCATTTCTGTCTCAAATATTGTCCCTACGGCCGCTTCCAGGCCGTCTTGCTGGATGATGCAACACTCAATCTGTTGTTTCTGGAAAATACCCGCGATCGCTGCGTCCGCTGTGGATCGTGCGTACGGGCCTGCCCGATGGGTATCGATATCCGCCAGGGTTTCCAGATTGAATGCATCAATTGCGGGCGCTGCATTGATGCCTGTCGGGCTGTGATGGAAAGGAGCGGTGGTGGCAACGGATTGATTGCGTATCAATTCGGTACTGCTCCAGGGGGTGGTTTTCGGCTGGGCCGCAAGAGCCTGATCCTGGGACTCCTGATCTGTGGCCTTGCCGCTCTGCTTGTCTGGGGAGTGCTTATACGGTCTGAGGAGGCGTTTTCTGTACAGCAGGTAGCCACGGCCGAGTCCAGGAGCCTGCCTGACGGCATTCAGGTTCAGGCCTGGAGGGCGGTGATCGGCAACCATGGCGAATCGGCGGCAACATATTCCCTGGAAGTTGCCGCACCACCCGACATGCAGGTTGGACTGCTGGGGCCGGTTGAGGCAATTCGGGTGGCTCCCAATGAGAATCGGCCGGTCAGCTTTTCCATACGTTTCAAACCGGTGGGCAATATTCAGATTCCGGTTGAATTGCGCCTGCTGAAAGACGGCACGCTGGCGGCATCGGTTCGTATCAGGCCATGACCATTCCAGCCGAACATATCTGCACCCATTGCGGAATTCGTTTCCGCTGGACACCTCTGAATGACGGTACTGGCGTTGCAACCGAACTGGCCTTCTGTTGCCGGGGATGTCTGGGAGCTTATCAGTTGGTGTGTGCGGCGGGCCTGGATGAGTTTTATCGTCGCAACGACCGTGATCTACCAACAGTCGCTGACAATACAGGCACCGATTTCAGGGAGAACGACCTGACGGGCTATGTGGTGGATGAGGGGCAACTGTGTCGTGTGGATATACTGGTGGCCGGCATCAGCTGCCCATCCTGCATCTGGCTGCTGGAACGGATGGTCACCCGGGTTGATGGTGTGAGTGATGTCAGCATTACCTATGCCGGCGGTATTGCTTCGGTTCGTTTCGATCCTGCCAGGACGGCACCGTCAGAAATTTTTGCAGTGATCGCCCGGTTAGGGTTCGTGCCACGCCCCTATTCACCCGAATTGTCGGAACTGGAGGATAAGCGGGAACGTATCGATTTGCTACTTAGATTCGGCACCGCCCTGTTTCTGACCATGCAGTTGATGGCCTACTCCTATGGACTGTACGCCGGTTATTTCCAGGGAATCGGGGCAGCGATCAAGGCCGTTCTGCAGTACGCCTCCCTGGCCGTTGCCACACCGGTGGTATTTTACAGCGGTTGGCCGTT
This sequence comes from uncultured Geobacteraceae bacterium, assembly GCA_942493195.1. Lineage (GTDB taxonomy): Bacteria > Desulfobacterota > Desulfuromonadia > Geobacterales > Pseudopelobacteraceae > CAIPTY01. The sequence goes on from OW818669.1 coordinate 1,628,068, forward strand.
CATAGTCGGGGCCTGGCGCTCGCTGCTGTCGAAGCAACCCGGTATGGATCTGCTGATTGCGGTAGGGACTTTGTCGGCCTGGACCTACAGCTGCTGGGCGCTGCAGGCGGGAGGGGAGACCTATTTCGAGAGCGCTGCCATGATCGTTACCTTTGTTCTTTTGGGGCGGCTTTTGGAGCTCTCCGTACGTCGTTCGGCCCGTTCCGGTATCCAGGCCCTGTATGCCGCCGCCCCGCAACGTGCCATGCTGATGGAGCGGGGGGAATACCGGGATATTGCGGCGGCGGATGTTCGGCCAGGCGATCTGCTGCTGGTACGGCAGGGGGAGCGCTTTCCGGTGGATTGCCTGATCGTGGAACACGAGGCTGAAGTGGACCAGTCCCTGGTAACCGGTGAAAGTGTTCCGGTTGTCGTCGGGCCGGGCGGTGAGGTCCGGGCCGGGTCGCTCAATGTATCAGCCCCGGTGACAGTCCAGGCCTTACGGCCGGTCGGACAGAGTTACCTGATGCGGGTGGCCGCCATGGTACGCATGGCCCAGGCCGGCAAGCCGTTACTGCAGCGGCTGGCGGACCGGGTAGCGGCCTGGTTTGTGCCGGCCGTCCTGCTGCTGGCGTTGGTGATTTTTACGGTCAAGGTCGCCCTGCTGGGGCAAGATGCCGGGCGCGCATTTATGGTCGCACTTGCCGTTGTACTGATCGCCTGTCCCTGCGCCATGGGTTTGGCGGTGCCGGCTGCGGTCCTGGCGGCCTGCAGCCGTTCGGCCACCCTGGGCATACTGCTGCGGGGCGGGGATGTGATTGAACGCCTGGCGCTGATTACGGACTGTCTGTTGGACAAGACCGGCACCATTACCATGGGCACACCGCAGGTGATCTCATGTTCAATACATGACGGCTTTGGGGAACATGATCTGCTCAGGTGTGCTGCCACTCTGGAACATCGTGCGGCCCATCCCCTGGCCCGGGCCATTGTGGGGTATTGTGCCGATCGAGGGGAGCGGCCGGGGGAGTGCCACGGTTTCGTCACTTTCCCGGGTAAGGGAATCAGTGGATATACGGCAGATAATCGGAAGATTATCTGCGGAAGCTCCCGGCTGTTCGAAGAACAGGGGCTGAATTTGAATGTAAACTACTTACCCGGAGCGAACGATGAAACGGTTGTGCTGGTGGCCGTGGACGGGGTTGTGGCCGGCCGGTTCGTGCTGCATGATGTGATCAGGCCCGGCACGGGTGATCTGGTTCGTTCGTTTGCAACCCGTAAAGTGGCGGTTGGCATCGTGAGCGGCGATGCCCAGCCGGTTGTTGACCGGATCGCCGGGCAGGTTGGCACGACCTCCGGGCGGGGGAATCTGACCCCGGACCGGAAACTGGAGTTGGTGCAAGCTCTGCAAGAAAGGGGGGGGCGGGTACTGATGGCCGGGGACGGCGTAAACGATGCCCCGGCACTGGCTGCGGCCGATGTCAGCTGTTCGTTGACCGGTTCCAGCGACATCGCCCTGGAGAATGCCGATGTGATCATCAGTGCTGACGATCTTTCACGCCTGGCCACCGCTCACCGGATTGCCGTTGCAACCATGACGGTTATCCGGCAGAACCTGGCCTGGGCTTTTGTCTATAACATCATTGGTATTCCCCTGGCGCTCTGCGGCCTTCTGACACCGGTGTATGCCGCCGTGGCCATGACTGCCAGCTCATTGCTGGTTTCGCTCAACTCGCTCCGTCTGATGAGGTTCAAGCACCATGGATGAAAGCCTGATCCTGCTGATTATACTTTCACTCTGTCTCGGTGCCGGCTGCTGGCTGATCTTTGTCTGGGCCGTCAAGAAGGGGGAGTTCGATGATGTGGAAAAGCCGAAGCACCGCATGATGGATGACGAATGACTACATCCGGGGGTTTCCTTTTCTCCGGCTTTTTGTTACCCTGCACGGAACCTAGATCTGTAAGGCGGGCACCATGAAACGTGAAGGCATCATCCTGATTATCTCGGCCCCCTCCGGAGCCGGTAAAACCACACTCTGCCGCGAATTGATGAAACGCTTTCCCACCATGCGGGAATCAATCAGCTACACCACCAGACCCCCGCGAGCCGGAGAGGTTGATGGCCAGGATTATTTCTTTGTGTCACGGGAAGCGTTTCAGCGAATGGTGGACGAAGACGCCTTTGCCGAATGGGCCGAGGTCCATGGCAACCTCTACGGAACAGCCCTGGCGACGATCGATGAGGCCCGCAAGAACGGTATCGACCTGGTGCTGGATATCGATTGTCAGGGAGCCCGGCGCCTTAAGGAACAGATTGAACGCTGTGTGTATATTTTCATCCTGCCCCCCAGCATGGTTGAGTTACGCCGTCGTCTGGAAAGCCGCTCCTCCGATCCTCAGGATGTGATTGACCGTCGTCTGGAGCGGGCGGCCGGTGAAATCAAAGAGGCGCGCTGGTACGATTACATCATCATCAACGACCATTTTGATACCGCCTTTGAAGAACTGTCTGCCATTGTTGTCTCACACGGTCGCCGGACCTTCAGGATGCTGGGGCAGGTGGCGAAATTGTTTGATATTTGAGGCACAATAGGGTATTAACAGCATTCCATTTATTTACCGTTGGAAGGAGTACAATCGTATGGCACGTGTAACCGTAGAAGATTGCCTGGAAAAAGTTGATAACCGTTTCCTTCTGGTTATGCTGGCTTCGAAACGGGTCAAACAGCTCTACAAGGGCAATCAACCCCTGATCGACCCCAAGAATAACCGTCTGGTGGTAACCGCACTGCGCGAAATCGCCGCCGGTAAAGTGAATTTTGAAATCAGCAAGAAACAGAACGCAAACTAAACCTGTTGTCAGGGGTGGAACCGCACTTTCCGTGGTTTCACCCTTTTTTTATCCTGCCTCTGCCACGTGCATTCAACACTCATCGGCGACTGATAACCTATGATCAGGCTAAATGACATCCTCGACAAGGTAGCGGCGTACAACCCTACGGCTGATTTCAACCTCATCCGCAAGGCCTATGTCTACTGCGCCAAGGTTCACCAGGGGCAGACCCGCCTCTCCGGCGAGCCGTACATCATCCATCCCATGGAAGTGGCCGGGTTGCTGGCTGATCTGCGTCTGGACGTTCCCAGTATCATCACCGGCTTTCTACACGATACCATTGAGGACACCCTGGCAACCTACGATGAACTGGTGGATATGTTCGGGGTTGAAGTGGCTCAACTGGTGGATGGTGTCACCAAGATCAGCAAGATTCATTTCAAGACCAAGGAAGAAAGCCAGGCCGAGAACTTTCGCAAGATGCTGCTGGCCATGGCCAATGACATCCGCGTTATCCTGGTGAAACTGGCCGACCGCCTGCACAATATGCGCACCCTGGAGTTCCAGCCGGAACCGAAGCAGCGCAGCATTGCCCGTGAAACCATGGACATTTATGCCCCCATCGCCAACCGTCTGGGGATTTCCTGGGTCAAGGTGGAGCTGGAAGACCTTTCCTTTCGCTATCTCAATCCTGAAATATATTTCGAACTGGTCAGAAAAATCTCCCTTAAAAAGCAGGAGCGTGAGGCCTTTGTCGATGAGGCCAAGGCGATCATCTTCGAAAAACTGGATCTTCATAAGATTCCCGGTGAGGTGTCCGGCCGCAGCAAACATCTTTATTCCATCTATCGCAAGATGGAAAAACGCAATGTTGAATTCGAAGAGATTTATGATCTGATCGCCATCCGCATCCTGGTGAATGACCTGCGGGAGTGTTACGAGGTACTGGGCGTAATCCATTCATCCTGGAAACCGATCCCCGGGCGATTCAAGGATTATATCGCCATGCCCAAGGGGAACATGTACCAGTCGCTGCATACGACGGTGATCGGCCCGCACGGCGATCGCATGGAGGTGCAGATACGCACCCACGAAATGCACAATGTTGCCGATGCCGGAATTGCCGCCCACTGGAAGTACAAGGAGGGCAAGGGCTATGACGAAAAGGATGTCAAGCGCTTTGCCTGGCTGCGCCAGTTGCTGGAGTGGCAGCAGGAGTTGCAGGATTCCAAGGAGTTCATGGATTCTGTGCGGGTTGAGCTCTTTCCGGAAGAGGTCTATGTCTTCACCCCGAAAGGTGATGTCAAGGGCTACCCCAAGGGCTCGACACCCATCGACTTTGCCTATAGTGTCCATACCGATGTAGGGCATCGCTGCGTCGGAGCCAAGGTTAACGGCAAGCTGGTGCCGCTCAAATATGAGTTGAAGAACGGTGATATCGTCGAGGTCATTACCTCGCCGCATCACACCCCCAGCAAGGACTGGCTCAAGATTGTCAAAAGCTCGCGGGCCCGCAACAAAATCCGCACCTGGATCAAGACCGAAGAGCGCAAGCGCAGTGTTGTTCTGGGGCGTGAAATCTGTGAGAAGGACTTCCGCAGGTATTCCGTCAATCTCCAGAAAATCCAGAAAAACGGTGATTTTAAGCGGATTGCCGGAGAATTCGGATTTTCAGGAGACGACGATCTATTGGCGGCGGTGGGTTACGGCAAGATTTCGGCCGGTCAGATTATCGGTAAAATACTTCCCAACGAAAAAATCCAGGAGCGGGCCGAAAATAAGGAATCCCGTCTCACTGCCGTTATCAACAAGTTCAAGGGTAAATCATCCAGCGCCGTCGAGATCAGTGGTATTGACGATGTCCTGGTACGATTTGGCAAGTGTTGTAACCCGGTCCCCGGTGACGAAATTATCGGTTTTATTACGCGCGGCAAAGGGGTAACAATCCATACCTCCGATTGCCTGCTGGCCTTGGAGTGCGATCCCGAGCGTCGCATTGATGTGGCCTGGAACAAGGGCAAGACGTCGGCACTGCCGGTCAAGATTCGGGTCCTTTGCCACGACGTTAAGGGCATTCTGGCTCACATCACCATGGCGATTACCAATAGTGAAGCAAACATTTCCAGTGCGCATGTACAGAGCACCATCGACCAACGCGGCGAAAACACCTTTGAGGTGAATGTCGTCGATCTGAGTCATTTACAGAAGGTGATGAATGCCATTATGAAAGTTAAAGGTGTGATCAAGGTAGAGAGGTTAAAGAAATGAATATTAAAGCGATTTCAACCGATCAGGCTCCGGCGGCAATCGGTCCGTATTCCCAGGCTGTCCAGGCTGGAAATCTGCTGTTCTGTTCCGGCCAGATACCGTTGGTTCCCTCAACCGGAGAGGTGGTCGAAGGTGGGATTCGCGAACAGGCCGAGCAGGTTATGAAGAATATCGGTTCAATACTGAAGGCAGCCGGCATTGGCTTCGACAATGTCATCAAGACAACGGTTTTTCTGGTGGATATGAATGATTTTGCAATTATGAACGAGGTGTACGGTAACTGCTTCCCGATTCATAAACCGGCACGCTCAACGGTGGCAGTCAAGAGCCTGCCGCGCGCAGTTCTGGTAGAGATTGAGGTAATAGCTTCGCTGCAAGGGGCGTGATTCACACAAGAAAAGCCGTTGCATACCAGATGCAACGGCTTGATATTACATGAGTTAAAACGGCTTACAGGGCTTTGGTAACGTGACCTGAGCGAATGCAGCGTGTGCAAACCTTGACCGTTTTGATGCTGCCGTCTTTCACGGCTCTTATCTTCTGAAGGTTCGGGTACCATACGGTACGGGTTTTATTGTTGGCGTGGCTCACATTGTTACCAAAGCTGGGGCCTTTTCCACAAACATCACATTTTCTGGACATATTTTTCCTCCAATTAATTACTGAAAAAGGGTTTATAGCAGATTGATTCCCCGGTTGCAAGAGGAAAATACGTCGTATATGAATGTCATCAAAGCTCTCATCACAATGTCGGTTATCCTGCTGGTCGTCGTTACCGTGCTATTTATCGACTTCACCTACAAAACCTTTTCGTATCGCCAAGGCAACGTCAAAACTGATGCTATTGTCGTTCTGGCGGGGGGAAAGGGCAGGGTGGATGAAGGTGTGCGGCTCTTTAGGGAACGACGGGCATCTTACCTGTTTTTGATCGGTGTTGATCCTTCAGTACGTAAAAGTGACCTGTATCGTCCGCAACCCGGTGATCCTTCTGCAGAGAATGTTATTCTTGAAAAGGCGTCGCGCAACACCCTGGAAAATGCCATTTATGGTCGAGATGTGATACTGCACCACAAGGTAAAAACCGTTCTGCTGATAACTTCGCGCTATCACATGAAACGTTCTGCAATATTATTCAGAAATGCCCTCCCTTATGACGTTGCTATTTACCCCTATCCGGTCGATACCAAAAACCTCAAGGAAACCTGGTGGAATCATGGCGGCAGTTTTCAACTGCTTTTCACCGAATTCTATAAATACTGCATGTTCAGGGGGTTTTTCCTTCTAGCACCCGGTGAATTGCGGTCTGGAGCATTCCAGATTGGTAGTGATCGGTGAGAGGCTTCCACAATTCTCATTTTTCTGTTACATTCACGTCCGTTTTTCAATGCCATTACAATTCACCCGTTTGAGAAAGGATTTATCTCACATGCGTTATATCAGCACACGCGGCGGAATCCAGCCGATACCTTTCAAGGATGCTGTCATGATGGGCCTTGCCACGGACGGTGGTCTGCTTCTGCCTGAATCATATCCGACAATTACCGGTGAACAGCTGGAAAGCTGGCGCTCACTTACGTATCCGGAACTTGCCTTCCAGATTATTGCCCCTTTTGTGAGTGATATACCCGAATCAGACCTCAAACAACTGATAGTAAAATCCTACGGTACCTTTAGTCATCCGGATGTGACACCGGTTGTCAGGCAGGATGGCGTGTATATCCTGGAACTCTTTCACGGAGTTACACTTGCATTCAAGGACGTAGCCCTGCAGTTTCTTGGCAATCTTTTTGAGTATATTCTGGCAGAGCGGGGTGAACGGCTGAATATTGTCGGCGCAACATCCGGGGATACCGGCAGTGCTGCTATTCATGGTGTTCGCGGGAAAAAGGGTATAACAATCTTTATTATGCATCCCCACGGGAAAACATCCCCGGTTCAGGCCCTGCAGATGACAACCGTCACCGACGAAAATGTTCACAACATAGCAATCCGCGGGACATTTGACGATTGCCAGAACATGGTCAAGGCGCTTTTTAATGATCTTGATTTCAAGGAAAAGCATGCTCTGGGTGCGGTCAATTCCATAAACTGGGCACGGGTTCTGGCTCAGGTTGTCTATTATGTCTATGCTTGGTTACGCGTCACTGATGACGGGGAAAAAACGGTCTCTTTCTCCGTACCCACCGGAAATTTCGGTGATATTTTTGCTGGGTATGTGGCCAAACGGATGGGTCTCCCCATGAGCAGGCTACTGCTGGCAACCAACGAAAACAATATTCTGACACGTTTTGTCACAAATGGTGATTATTCCCTGTCCGGTGTTGTTTCAACGGTTTCTCCCTCGATGGATATTCAGGTGGCTTCCAATTTCGAGCGCTACCTATTCTATCTCTTTGCAGAAAATCCCGAGCGAGTTCGCGGCGCATTCACCGAGCTGCGTGATACCGGAAAAATCAGTTTCACTTCAGCGGAAATGATGCAGGTGCAGTCGGATTTCTGTTCTTTGTCAGTGGATCAGTCCGGCACCCTCGAAACCATCGGGTCATTCTTTAAAGAAACCGGTTACATGCTTGATCCCCACACCGCGGTGGGAGTCAGAGCTGCCTTGAAACTGTTCCCGGCTGATGGTGCCAGGGTCTGTCTGGCAACCGCGCATCCCGCTAAATTCGGTGAAGCAGTGGAACAGGCTATCGGGGTTCAGGCTCCGGTTCCGGCAGCCATATCCGCTCTGGAGGGCATGCCAACCCGCTGTGATATCATGGACGCAGATCTGGATCAGGTTCGTGAATTTCTAGTTGTCCGCATGGGATAACTAATGGAAGAGTCAGCATCTTTACGCCTAGGTATCTTCTGTTCAGTGTTTGTTCTTGTTGCTGTAGCAGAGCTGCTTTGGCCGCGCCGCCCCCTGACTACATCAAAAAAACGCCGCTGGTTCTGTAATCTGTCCATGATTGCCATCGACACGCTTGCAGCCCGTCTGGTGCTTCCGCTCATGCCGGTTGCCATGGCCGGTCTTGCGTCTGAACAGGGGTGGGGGCTTCTCAACCATTCCGACTGGCCACTTTGGTTTGAGTATGCGGTGGCCATACTGTTCCTGGATCTGATTATCTATTTCCAGCATCGCGGCTTTCACCGGATTCCACTTTTCTGGCGTTTTCATCGGATGCATCACACCGATCTGGATCTTGATGTCACCAGCGGTCATCGCTTTCATCCCATTGAAATAATTGTTTCACTGCTTATTAAGTTAGTCGCGGTCATTATCATCGGACCATCAGCAACGGCTGTTGTGCTTTTCGAGATAATTCTTAATGCCAGTTCGCTATTTAATCATGGCAACATGCGTATTCCCCTATCAGTGGACATGTGGCTGCGCAAGTTTGTGGTAACTCCGGACATGCATCGCGTACATCATTCCGTGTATCCGGGAGAAACTGACAGCAACTTTGGATTCAACGTGCCTTGGTGGGATCTGCTGCTGAAAACCTACCGAGATCAACCCCGGGACGGCCACTTGGGAATGACGATCGGTTTAAAGGAGTTTCGCGACGAACAGAAACTTGGTTTGGTGGCACTTTTGTTGCTTCCGTTCAAAAGCCGGAACGGATAAAGAAACGTCCTCTAAATCATCGCAATAGTAAATTCCAGTTGACAAACACTGCATCTCTTGGCATTTTTACACGCTCATCAGGCGGGAATAACTCAGTGGTAGAGTGTCAGCTTCCCAAGCTGAAGGTCGCGGGTCCGAATCCCGTTTCCCGCTCCAAAACAAGCATCAGGTTAGGCTTAATGCCTAACCTGTTTTTTTTTGTCGATATGTCAACGTAATGATAGGTAAGGTTGTAATCCTCCAGAAATGTGCTATTTGCTTAACAGGAAGAAAATTTTGTCATTAACTGTTGGCAGGCATGGATATTAAATTAAATCAAAAGAGCTGTTTTCAGGAACAATCGGCACTTCTGGATGTCTGTCACGATATCTACAAGGGTGCCGAGGCTATTTATCAGTATCTTGCTGACGCGCATAAGGCACAGAGCGAAGTCGCACGCATGTGGGGTGTATTGGCTGTAGATAAATGCAATCATGCCGACACCTTTCGCATGGCGTTTCGTCTTAAGGGGCAAGGAATCAGTAAAATCCATGACTCGGGTGGAAAGGCTCATTCTATTCATGCCAAGATCAAAACAATTCATTTGGAACATGGGGATTCGCCACCGTCTGTAGAGACTTCATTACGCTTCGCTTTGAAATTGGAGGATATGCTCGCACAAATTCATTTTTTAAATATTGTAGAATTTACAAATGAACAGGATAAACGGCTTCTGACCTCATCATTAAAGACGAGTGGTGGTATTTTGCACATGTTGACCGAGGAATATATTAACCTGACAATGAAGGCATCGGATATATTTGATTAACAGATAAATTGTTTCACGATCGATTTGACAAAGGCTTGTGATACCAAATCACAAGCCTTTGTCATTTGAGCATGCAAAATATCAGGACTATATGGAAGAGCGGGTACGCACATCACTTGTAGAAAGGTTGGAAGAATCGCGTCTCTTCATCCTGACCGGATCGGTTCCTACCGTTACCCACCCAGAGCTGCGTTTGAATTTGGAGATTTTGCGCAATTCTATCAAGGTGTCGAGCATAGCGGGTTTTACAAAATCATGATGATTATCAGCATAAATAACCTGAATGAGCATGGCAATATCTCCTTTCAAGGTAATTCTATACCATAACGATCGTGTTGGGGCAATATGATTAAAAATCTGATAACTAACAGTCTGTAATCTCGGTGAATGCATATTATGTGGAATGCTAAGGGAAATTCTGGTGAAAATATAGTCGCTCAAGATTCCAATATATGCCAAGTACACTGTTTAAATTGATGATATAGTTGGCGCACGATGGTTTTAATCCGGCGTATGTGGTAGTACTCCGCAGGGACGAACATATTTTGAATCTATGATCGCGTAACCGATGGTTAGACGGAAGGATTGCAGATTTATGACGGCATGTAACCTCATAGTAATAGGCTCTTCCACCGGCGGCCTGAAAATACTGGAGCAGATTTTTGCACGGCTTCCGGTTCTTAAAGCCGCCGTTCTGATTGTTCAGCATATAACCCCTGTTATTGATCAAGCCTTCGTCACTTCCCTTGCCCGTGTATCCGTTATGCCGGTCAAACTCGCACAGAATGGGGAAACCGTGCAGGAGGGACGCGTGTATCTGGCGCCCGGTGGTGTCCATCTGACAATGGTTCAGAATTGTGCCATACGTCTCAACCATGGTGAAAAGGTAAATTCCGTCTGCCCGTCGATTGATGTGACTATGCATTCACTCATCAAGCAGTTTGGTTCCCGTCTTGCTGGCATTATTCTTACCGGTATGGGTGCCGACGGTGCTTCTGGAATTGTACAGGTTAAAAAAATCGGGGGGGTCACCATTGCACAGGACCAAAAGAGTAGTATCATCTACGGCATGCCCAAAGCGGCAGCCGATACCGGTATGGTTGATTTTATTCTCCATACGGACCGTATTGCGGACAAATTGAAGGAACTGTTTGGCTGATGCCCTGAATTATAATGAAATGATGTCAAGGAGAGGATGATGACTATAACTCGATTCAAAAATTGGAGAATTCAATACAAGATCATGTCTATTTCAATCATCAGTGTGTCGGTAATGATGATTGGTTTATTTACCTATCTGCTGCCCTTGATCGAAGGTCACATTATTAAGGAGAAACAGGATGGCACCCGACATGTTGTTGAACTTGCCACGGGTATTCTGGAGGCGCAGGACGCCGAGGTAAAGGCCGGCAAAGCAACCCTCGAACATGCCCAGGCAGAGGCGGCCGAGCATATATCCAGGCTGAGATACGAAAAGAAAGAATATGTCTGGATCAACGACCTTGGTAAGCCGTATCCCAAGATGATCATGCACCCTACCGTACCCGCATTGAATGGAAAAACGCTTGATGATCCCAAATTCAACAAAGCCACCCAAATGAGGGAGGGAACCGACGGAGAACCTCAAAAACTTGAAATGAAGAACCTGTTTGTGGCGTTTGTTGATGTAGTTGGTAAAAATGGACACGGATTTGTGAACTATGAGTGGCCAAAGCCGAAGGCCGGTGGAGGGACTACAACGGAGCTGTATACGAAACTGTCCTATGTAAAAAAATTCGAACCGTGGGGCTGGATTCTGGGCAGCGGAATTTATATCGATGATGTCAAACAGGATATCAACAAGGTCAAGTGGCTGCTGGTTTCACTTAATATCGTATTCGCCGTATTCATGCTGATTCTGTGTTACATGATCAGCCGTGGTATCACAAAAACCCTTGGATATGTTGATAAGAGTCTTGAAGAAATGGCCAGCGGCGGAGGCGATCTGACTCGTCGCCTCAAGGTTGAGAGCGAAGATGAAACCGGCTCTCTCTCCACATCTTTCAACGCCTTTCTTGACAATCTGAAAGAAATCGTTGGCAGGATCAATCAGAATGCTGTTCAAGTGGCATCCTCTGCCGACCATCTTAATTCCACATCGGCTGCAATTGCCAACGGTACCGAGAAAGCGGCCACTCAATCCACATCTGTAGCAATCGCCTGCGAACAGATGGCTGCCACATCAGGCGAAATTGCACAAAATTGTATCCGGACAGTTGAAATTTCAAATCGTGCAACCCAGACTGCACTTTCCGGTTCGGAGGTCGTCAGCCATGCTGTTCAGAGTATTCAGCGTATTGCGGACAAGGTTCAGCAAAGCGCCAAGACGGTCGAATCATTGGGAGCCCGATCCGAACAGATTGGTAATATTGTCGGCACTATTGAAGACATTGCTGATCAGACCAATCTGCTGGCATTGAACGCCGCCATAGAGGCTGCCCGTGCCGGAGAGCAGGGTCGAGGTTTTGCGGTTGTGGCCGACGAAGTTCGGGCACTGGCGGAACGTACTACCAGGGCTACCCGCGAAATCGGTGAAATGATCAAGACTATCCAGAAAGAAACCAAATCTGCTGTCAGCGCCATGGAAGAGGGGGTTGAGGAGGTCGAGCGCGGTACACAGGACGCTGCCCGTTCCGGTCAGGCCCTGGAAGAGATCCTTTCCCAAATCGGAGATGTAACCAGTCAGATTAACCAGATTGCCACTGCTGCAGAGGAACAGACAGCCACAACCAACGAAATCAGCAAGAGCATGCACGAGATTACCCTGGTTGTGGGAGATGCCTCAAACAGCTCTCAGGAAACAGCCAGCGCAGCCAGCCAGCTTGCCAGAATGGCGGAAGAGCTGAAGAGGATTGTAGCCCAGTTCCGTATGTAGAGTTGGAAACCCTGAAATCGGCCCTGATGATATTTTCAGGGCCGATTGATTGTAAAATTTTGCGTCCGGGGAGAATATGTATGGGTATTCAGTGGAAAGATTCGCTCTCCATCGGTGTGGCACATATTGATAGTCAGCATAGGGAGCTTATTGAGCGCTTTGCAAAGCTTCAGGATGCGGCCGAGGGTGGAAAGGGGATGGAGGAACTGGGTAATCTGATGAATTTTCTGGAAGAGTATGCCCTTTCCCATTTCAAGGATGAAGAGGCATTACAGATCCTGCACAATTACCCGGCCTTTGAAGCTCACCGGTCCGAACACGCCTACTTTATTAAACAGTTGGATATCTTGAAGCAACACTTAAACAGTGACGGCGAATCGCTTCAACTTGTTGCTGAAACCGGCACTGTTTTAACCAGATGGTTGCTGAATCATATCTGCAATATCGACATGGAACTGGGAGGATATCTGAAAACCGTAGTTAATAATCGCGACTGGCTGCATGGAAGTCCACTAACAGGTCGTTGAATTTTGACCTTATTTGATTCCTGTTCGATCTTCAGATCGTTTTTTCGAGTCTGTTTCGTTGTTCTGGTCGTTGTGATCCTGGTTTTTCTGCTCTTTTGCAACTCTTTTTGTTGATGTTACCAGGCTCCCTGGGGGCAGTTTTCCCTTTCAGGTGACACCAAGGCCCAGGTTTTTCATTCGTACCAGGTTGTAGGCCGCTGCATGAAGGTCAAGTTGCCAGCCGATCTTCTCGATGCCTCGGTACATGGTCTTACGTATTCTGCCGATGGTCTTCATCCAGCCGAAGCCTTCCTCGATCCGTTTTCTGATTCTTTGACTGACGGCATAGTTCGGATGATTGGTTGTTCTGCCGTCAATGGCCGATTTCCGGTTGGTATCGTTCTGGGCCACGTGCGGCGTGATTTTGAGGCTGCGAAGCTCCTTGACGAAGTCTGCGGTGTCGTAGCCTTTGTCGCCGCCCAGGGTAATACGACGAGTAGTGCGGGGCAGCTTCTTTACCATTGACTTCGCTGCTTCACGTTCTCCGGTACCGGATGCCGTGGTAACCGCGGTCTTGACGATCAGCCCACTGCGATTCTCCATCAGGGTATGCCCTTGGTAGCAGAGTTTTGATTCCTTGGTCTTGCCCTTGCGGTAGAGCCGGGCATCAGGATCGGTGACAGATGCATGGGTATCATTCTTGAGCTTCTTACCCTTGAAGTTTACAGTTTCGTTCTTGCCGCCACCTGTTGATGGTGGGCCATCCTTGGGTTTGAAGCTCTTTATGGAGGCCCATGCCTCGATCAAGGTGCCATCAACGGTGAAGTGCTCACGGGACAATAGATGCTTCCGCTCTGCCTGGGCGAGAACACGGGACAGGAACTCAGCGGCGACATCGGAACCGATCAGTCGTTCCTGATTCGTGGAGAAACTGGAATGGTCCCAGACCTTTTCTTCCAGACCCATACCGAGGAACCAGCGATACAGAAAGTTGTAGTGGATCTGCTCCACCAACTGCCGATTGCTGCGGATGGAATACAGGATCATCAGCAATTGAGCTTTCAGAAGCTTCTCCGGCGGAATAGAATATCTTCCGGTAGTGGCGTACATACTATCAAAGAGCTTATCCATACCCTTCAGAGCCTCATCGGCCATGGTTCTTATGGCACGCAAGGGATGGGTCTTGGGAACAAAGGATTCAGGTGTCACATAGGCAAATATCGCTTCTGTTTGACTGTCGTATCCGCGCATAACATTCCTCAATGATTACGGTGAATTATGCACAGAAATGTATCATAAAACAGTAAAAACAGCTAGTTGAATTTCAACAACCTGCTAAAGAGCTGAGATTATTATTCTAATGATTGTTGGGTCAAAAAATGCCATAAATTATGATGTTAACGGAATGATAACACTGTTGGGAGTTTGCTTTTTAATGTATAAATTATTTGCATAAACCTTGTTAATGTGGCAATCTGCACTACCTATGAATTCCGGTCCATTCCGCATAGCTGTTATCACGAGTGTTATCTTCTTCCTGACGTTCCTGGGAATGCGCCTTCATTTTCTTGATAAATCCAAAAAACCCAAACCCCGCCCACGTGCGGTTATCAACCTGCTTGCAAAATCTGTCTCCGGCAGCACACTAAATGTTAAGCACGATTTACATCCCTGTTTAGATGTTCTGGAAGCAACTCCCACCGCAACAGAAATCAGACGTACATTCTCCAAGCATCAATACGCTGCATTTCAGGCCTCTTCGCTCAGAGTTCCCGAGCTGCTTTTCCCCAAAGGTCGTTCACCACCCCACTGCTGATCCGTCTGCAATTCAAAATACTTTTCAGATGTCACACGCTGTGGCCCGATTGATTCACAGTCGTAGTTACGGTTGTGCAGAGCTGGCTGATTTTGCACGTATGGTATCAAAATTCGCATGTGGAGGGTTCATGACGTCCCTATCAATCGTCATTCCTGTTTATAACGCGGAAAAAACAATCTCGGAATTATGTCGGGAACTCATATCCATTTTGGCTTCTCACTATTGCCTGGATATTGTTCTGGTCAACGATTGCAGTCCGGACAACAGTGATGTCGTCTGTCGGAATATTCATGATGAATTTCCGCAGATAATAACCTGCATCAGGCTTTCCCGTAATTTTAGCGAGCATAATGCCGTAATGGCAGGCCTGCACCACGCACAAGGTGATTATATCGTCATTATGGATGACGATTTCCAGAATCCGCCTGAGGAAGTACCCAAACTTGTTGATGAGATTCGGAAAGGTTATGACGTTGTTTATAGTCAGTATTCCGAAAAGCAGGATGGACTTTTTCGAAATATCAGCAGCTATCTGAACGGCACCATGGCACGTGTTGTTCTCTCGAAACCTTCCAATCTGTATCTTTCGAGTTTCAAGGTAATCAACCGGTTTCTTAAAAACGAGATCATCAAATATTCGGGGCCCCATCCTTACCTGGACGCGATTATTCTGCGATCTACCTGCAATATCGGTACGGTTCTGATTCGCCACGATCAAAGGAAAACGGGCCGTTCGGGATATACCCTGAAAAAGTTGGTTGCGCTCTGGGGCAATATGATTGTCAGCTGCTCTCTGATTCCACTGAGGTTTATCGGAATTACCGGCGCAATATTAACGATTCTCGGTCTCTATACGGTAATGGATGATATGTTCAGGGATATCCATCCGCATTTCACAAGTCCTTCCGATATAGAGAAGCTGACTTCGATGACGATGTTCTTTCGAGGATTTCAATTGCTTGCCACCAGCATTGTCGGAGAATATGTCGGACGCATCTATCTGAAACTTATCGCCGAACCACAGTTTATTATCCGTGATATCTGTGCAGCTGTTTCAGACAAGCAGGTACATGGGAAACAGGTGCATTCTGATGAAACCGAATATCAAATCTAAACAGAAAACCATCCACGCTCTCTCAGCACGCCGCTGCAGGAGTGCCGTTGAGAGTTCGCCGGCACTGCATCCGTGCCATGCGACTGCCGTACTGGATTCAATTTCAAGTACTACGGCATTTCACGACGATTTGTATGTTGAAACCTGGATCCAGAGTGCCAGACGCTGCTACACGTTACTTACCGGTATCATACCGTTGGACTCTGTTAAAGGGTGGCATCGTGATTCGAAAAGCGGCAATCTGGCCCACGATTCCGGCCGCTTTTTCAGTGTGGTTGGTGTGAATGTACGTCACAGGATCAATCAACAGGAGATCATCTGGGATCAGCCGATCATTGAACAACCTGAAATCGGCATTCTCGGGATTATCGCGAAACGGATTCAAGGAACACTTCATTTCTGCCTGCAGGCCAAAGAGGAACCCGGAAATATCGGCGCTGCACAGCTGTCTCCAACCGTTCAGGCAACCTATAGCAACTATACCTGTGCACATGGCGGCAACAAACCGCTGTTCCTGGAGTACTTTCTGGAACCTTCTCCGGAAAACCTCATGTATGCCAGACTTCAGACCGAGGATGGCGGCCGGTTCCTCTACAAGTCCAATCGCAACATGATTGTTGTGGCTGGTGAAGAGTTTCCGGAGATACTGCCTGAAGGATTCATCTGGCTGACTCTCAAGCAGATTTCAGAACTGCTCGACCGGGATAATCTTTTCAATGCGTGTGCACGAAGCATTCTGTCCAGCCTGTTCTGGGTTGCAATTTCTGCTCGCCAGTTTATCGCATCGGATAATAAAGTAGAGCAAGGTGACACGAGTGCCACCGATGCAGCAAGAACAGCAGACAGATCACCTGATATCCGTTCAACGCTTCAATGGCTGGACGACTGTCGATCTAGCAATCATATGCTTTCATCTCGCATCGGGTTAAGGGATCTTCAGGAATGGGGAATGGATGCAAAGGGTTTTTTTGCCCACCGTGAAAATCGTTTTTTCAGGATCGTGGGGTTGGAAATTTCCACAGAATCCAGAGAGATCAGGTCGTGGGGGCAGCCGATCATTGAAAATCTCAATGCCGGGATTATCGGCCTCCTGATCAGAAATGGCCGGAACGGTCTCGAAATTCTTATGCAGGCCAAGGCTGAAGTCGGCAATAAAAGCACGGTACAGGTTGGGCCGACGGTGCAATTTACCCAAAGCAATTACGAAGGGAGCAAAAAATTACACAAGCCCTATC
This sequence comes from uncultured Geobacteraceae bacterium, assembly GCA_942493195.1. Taxonomy (GTDB): domain Bacteria; phylum Desulfobacterota; class Desulfuromonadia; order Geobacterales; family Pseudopelobacteraceae; genus CAIPTY01. Next base: position 1,645,154 of record OW818669.1, read on the forward strand.
TATATGACGAATTTTCCGATCCCTCCATTTTTAAGGTGGTGCATGAAAGCAGACAATCCGAGGAGGGAGCCCGCTTCTATCGTGAATACCATCTGCACCGGATTCTGATGGTTCCAGATGATTTGGAGAAGGATCTGGAAATTCCCGCCGATTATCGGTGGATGCCGCTGGAACACGTCGCTTTTCTGCTACATCTGGGTGAACAGGTCAATTCCTGTGCCAGAAGCATTCTGTTTTGTCTGCTCTGACATCCTGAACAACGTTAATGAAACCTTCAGCCAACGTTCTTAAAAATAATCCTGTACTGAAAATATTTGATTATGCCGCTCTTGTGATACTTGTTGCGGTCGGGCTTGCCATCCGTTTGTATCTCTACAGATTTAACGATGTGATCTCTGTTGATGGCATCGGATATATCGGCGCAGCGAGGAAACTTGCCGCCGGTGACATCAGCGGATTGAGTTTTTACGGATTTTACCCGGTCCTGATCCGGTTGGTGAATATGCTGGGGCCCGAACTGGAACAGGCGGCGCTGCTTGTTTCGGTTGTCATGGGTACTCTTCTGGTCGTTCCACTCTATTTGCTCGGCTTCAAGATGTTCTCGCGAACCACCGCACTTATTGCCGGTATTGTGAGTATCGTCTGGTCTACCAACCTGTATGTGTCCGGAGTCGTTTTATCGCAGTCTGCCTATGCGACTTTGGCTCTGGCAGGTATGTATCTGGTCTGGAGCATGTTTGAGGGTCGGGCGGTCTGTCGGGGTGCCTGGGCCGGGTTTTTCATGGGCTTGGCGTTTCTTACCCGCACCGAAGGTTTCCTGCTTTTTGTTGTCATGCCGCTGGTACCACTGTTCCTGCACCGGCGGGAGCTGCATCGGGTTTGGAAGCCGGTTGTGGCCTATTGCGGGGCTTTTGGCCTGCTCATCGCCATGAATATGCTTCTGGTGCATCATTACACCGGGGTATGGCAATTGTCTGCCAAGACCTCCAGCGCGCTGATTGATACCGTGGGCTACTATCTCAAGATTCCGGACCTGATTCAGGTCCCCGGCCTCAAGTCCCTGGGATATCTGGATCTGATCACCGAATATCCGAATCTGTTACTGGCAAATCCTCTCAAAAATCTAAAAATTTTATTCGGCTCAATGCTGCCGGGTTTCATATGGTTTTTTGTCCTGATTGGGTTCGTCAGTGGCATACGTACAAACGAGGGTATGTCAACCCGTTTGTTTCTGCTCTGTTCATTGGCCCCTCTCTCGGTAATCGTAATTTTTTACTATGTAAACGCCGGATATTTTCAGCCTTTTCTTCCTGCGCTGCTTCTATTGGCTGCTGAGGGTGCAGTCTTATCCGAACGCCACCTGACCGGACGATTTCCGTTGAGGGTCCGTCAGTCCATTGAAAGGATCACCCCGCTCACTCCGTTTGTGCTGACAGCTTCCTGCGTGTACTTCTTTGTCCTGCTGATATCGCAGATTCCCGAAAAAGTCGATAAATCCACGTATCATTGGCAGGATGACGAGGGGCGGCGTGATCATAAAAACCTCGGCCTGATGTTGAAAACATACCTTCCGCCGGGGAAAATCATGACCAGGTACGCACGCCTGGCATATTACTCGGGACACGAGATGGTTGCTATTCCGAATACCGATCTGCGTGGAACGATCCAGACAGCTCTGACCCATAACGCCCGTTTCCTTGTGCTTTACGGGGGGCGGAACGGCGGCGGCAGGCAATTGGATTTTTTACAGGAACCGCTGCATAAGGAACCCTTGGGATATTTTTCCATCACTCCCGTCATCAACGGCATCCAACCCGGTCTCTACAAGTATCTGGTCTATTCCCACCCGTCCAGTCTGGGTGTTATTGTGTACGAAATAGTCCGTTAACAGTCAGTCATGGAGAACAATCCTGTGAGTAACACCCGCAACTGCTCGCCCCTCAAAGTAGGTATCCTCGGATATTCGGATATCGCCAGACGCAAGTTCATCCCTGCACTGATGCAGAGCAGCAGGGCAGTTTTAACGGCGGTTGCAAGCAGGCAACCCGACGCTTATACGGGCACACAAAATGTGAAAGCGCTGACCTATCAGCAGCTGATTGACTCGGACGAAATCGGGCTGGTTTACATCTCGCTGCCCAATCATCTCCACGAAGAGTGGTGTCTTCGCGCCCTCGAACAGGGCAAACATGTCATCTGTGAAAAACCTTTGGGGCTCAGCAGTGACTCGGTAATACGCATGCTGGAGTCCGCTGATAGAAACGGCCGGCTTTTATTTGAAAACCTCATGTATCTCCAGCACCCGCAGCACGGCATCGTAAAATCCCTTGTTGGGCAGGGACGGATCGGTCGGGTTACGGCTCTGTACAGTGAGTTTGCCTTTCCCGGCCCGGCCGCCGGCGATTTCCGCCTGGACCCGGATCGAGGGGGCGGGGCCTTTCACGACATGAACCGTTACCCGTTAAGTGCGGCGCTTACCTTCCTGGAGGGCGAGTCTTATCGTTTTGTCCGTGGAGAGAAGGCGGTCCGGGACGGGCTGACAATGTCGCTGCAGGCCGAAGCGGTCACCAGCAGTGACGAACGTTTCACCTTCCTGACCGCGTTCGGGCAATCGTACCGTTCATTTTATGAATTGCGTGGCTGCTGCGGAAGCATTCGGGTCGAGCGGGCCTTTACCACCCCCGCTGATATGGTCAACAGGATAATCCTTGCGGTGGACGGTCGGGAAGAATCGCTGGATGTTGAACCCCATGACCACTTTCTCGCCACCATTGATCATGTCTGCGATCTTCTGCAACGTGGTTGCTGGACGTATGAGCACGAGCGATCAAGGAAGCTGGCCGGGTTGGCGGACCTGTTTCTGGATGCCTGCAGCGAAAAGGAGGACGGACATGAGCACTGAAAATTCGAAGATTCGTTACTGGGATTACCTTGAAGAGTACAAGTCCCACCGTGAGGAGTATCTCAGGATCTGCGACGAGGTCTTTTCATCAGGCCGTCTGGTTCTTGGCAGCCGCCTGCAGGAATTTGAACGGAAATTTGCCGATTACTGCGGGGTCCGCTCTTCCGTGGGGGTTGCCTCGGGTACGGATGCACTTTTTCTGGCGCTGAAGGCCCTGGGAATCGGCAGTGGTGATGATGTCATCACGGTTGCCAATACGGCCGTGCCGACGGTTGCGGCAATCCGGGCGACGGGTGCCACGCCGATCTTTGTGGATGTGGAGGAAGATACCTGCCTGATGAATGTCCGTCTGATCGACAACGTCATAACCCGCCGGACCCGCTGCATTCTCCCGGTTCACCTGTTTGGCCAGATGGTGGATATGCAGCCGCTGCTCGAGTATGCCCGGCAGTACGGCCTGTCCATCGTGGAGGATTGCGCCCAATCGTGCGGTGCCACCTACAACGGCGCCCGTGCCGGCAGCCTGGGGGATATCGGGGCCTTTTCATTTTATCCCACCAAGGTTCTGGGGGCCTTCGGTGATGGCGGTGCTGTTACCACCAATCGTCCGGAACTAGAGGAACGGTTGCGAAGTCTCCGCTTTTATGGCATGCAGTCCGGATATTATGCTGAATCGGAAGGGTATAATTCCCGGTTGGACGAGGTTCAGGCGGCACTGCTGGCCAACCGACTGGAACGTCTTGCCCAGGCGGTCGAGCGCCGCCGCCGGATTGCCGAAATCTACGAAGCGGGTCTGGCGGGGGTAGGGGATCTGGCGCTTCCAGCGGTCAGGGCGCAGCGTGCTCACCAGTTCTATCTCTATACGATTCGTACTGAGCGGCGTGATGCACTGATGAGCTATCTTGCCACCAAAGGCATTGAATCCAAGGTTAACTATCCCGATCCGATTCACCTGATGCGCGGCTATGATTTCCTGGGCTACGCACCTGGCAGCCTGCCGGTTACCGAGCGACTGGCCGGCACCATCCTTTCATTGCCCATGTATCCTGAGCTGCCGGAAGAGCATGCCGTTGCCGTAGTTGCAGCCGTCAAAAAGTTTTTTGCATGAGATGTGAGAGCCCGTGAACGAGATTGAATACACCCGCATGTTTGAAGCCGAAGATCAGCACTGGTGGTATGTGGGGCTGCACGCCTTGATCCTGTCCTGCATCCGCCGCGAGTCGCAGTGCCTGGGACGGCCGCTGGTGATATTCGACGCCGGCTGCGGCACCGGCCGCCTTGTTCAACTCATGCAGCAGGAGGGACATCGTGTGGAGGGGTGTGATGCGGAAGAGGAGGCGCTGCGTTTCTGCCGCCGGCGCGGCCTTGATTCTGTGACACTTGCCGATCTGAACACACTTGAACTTGCTCCGGCGGCCTATGACGTAATTACCTCCATCGACGTCCTGTATCACACGGCCGTCAGCGATGACCGGGCGGTTATGGAACGGCTGCGGCGCGGGCTTAAGCCGGGCGGCATGTTGATCCTGAATCTGGTCGCCCATGAGTTTCTGCGGAGTACGCATGACATCGCAGTGCATACCAGGGAACGCTACACGCGCGGCGTGCTGTGTGAGCGTCTGCGTGAATCCGGCTTCAAGATAGATAGTTCGACCTATCGGGTCAGTATCCTGTTTCCCTTTATTGCGGCGTATCGTGTCCTGGCGCGGGTAACCCACCGTCCAAACACTGTCCCGCAGAATGTTGCGTCGGACGTATCTCCGCCGAATCGCCAGCTGAACGCCCTTATGACGACCATCATGCGTTTTGAAAATACACTTCTCAAGGTAGTGACGCTTCCGTGCGGCAGTTCACTGTTTGTAGTTGCCCGCACACCATAAATTTGAATGCTGACACACACTCTCTAAAAGCAGGTAAATCTGCCATGCTCCATGATCCAAACCAGATACTCCTGTTCCGGCCGCCTGACCCGCTTCAGGACTCGGCATTGCTGAGTCATACCCGACCCATGAACCTAGCGTATCTGGCAGCCGTTCTCCGGGCAGCCGGTTTTAATGTCCGGATTATTGACTACGAAACAACGCCCTACAGCCGAGAGCATTTGCACGAACTTCTGGATACCGTACGTCCGGTGCTAGCCGGGATCACCTGTACCACACCGACCGTCACATCGGCCGGCCGGCTGGCTGACGAGATCAAATCCTGTGCGCCGCAGGTAACCACTGTTATCGGCGGCGCCCATGCCAATGCTTTCCCTCAGCAAACCATGCAGGAATTTCAGGCTTTCGACTACCTGATTTACGGTGAGGGTGAAATCACCCTGCGGGAACTCTGCATACGGCTTCGAGATGGTGGTGAGGACCGTGCCATAGCTGGACTGGTCTATCGGGATGGTGATGCGGCAAAAATGACGGAGGCACGTCCATTGGTAGCTGACCTGGATTCGCTCCCTTTTCCGGCCCGGGATCTGATTGATTTTTCCACACAGGCTGGCCACTCCAGCCGTGGATTTTCCAACAAAATGCTCTCGACCGAGCTGTTTACCTCTCGCGGCTGCCCTTTCGGCTGCACATTCTGCGCGATTCAGGCCACGTTCGGCCGAACCGTGCGTTTCCGCGATCCGCTCTTCATCGAAGATGAGGTGCGCCGAATGATTCACGAACAACATTTCAATCATGTGGTTATAGCCGATGACACCTTTACGCTGCAGCCCGATCGTGCTGCGGCCATCAGCGAAATTCTATGCCGGAGCGGCATAAGGTCATGGAACTGTGATACGCGGGTCAATACGGTCTCACCTGATCTGCTCAGGACCATGAAGCGTTGTGGCTGCGAGAAAGTGGCCTTTGGGGTTGAATCCGGCAGTCAACGGGTACTTGACATGATTGGCAAGGGCATCACTGTCGAGCAGGTTCATAATGCAGTGCAGTGGGCAAAACAGGCCGGTATTACGCATATTGAAGGAAATTTCATCATTGGCTGTGATCCCTCTGAAACTGCTGAAGATCTTGAAAAGACACGGAAACTGATCACTTCTCTGCCCTGGACGTTTGTATCAGTTGCCATCATTGTACCGTATCCCGGTACGCCGGTTCGAGATCAGATGCTGGCGAGCGGACTAATTAACAACAACGTCGGCTGGGATGAGTATGTCATTTTTGGTAAACATCCCGGCTGGCGAACGCAGCATTTCAGTGCCGATGATCTGCTGCAGCACCAGCGCTCACTCACCCGATCGTTTTATCTGCGGCCATCCTACATCCTGTCACGACTGGCATCGATACGTTCCAGGGAGGAACTTGGCTATTGGACGACTGCCGGTGTTTCGTATCTGAAGTGGTATCTGACAGGCAAGAATTGATACTGAGCGGGCGGAAAGCATTTTGTTACTGTTTATCCACAGGTTCATTACAGAAAGGTTCTGAATTGGACAACATCGAACAACAAAATGGCGATCCAATATTAGAATGCAATGAATCTGCGGCAGGAACTGCCACATCTGCTCCGGTTGAAGCAGGCAGTGCACTCTACCGCTACGGCAGTTTTGTGATTGCTCTTTTGCTGATTTTTGCTGCGGTTTACTGCCGTATTCGTCTTTTGGATGTGCCGCTTGAACGCGATGAAGGCGGGTTTGCGTACATCGGCCAGCAAATGCTGGACGGGATAGCGCCTTACCACAGCGGTAATATGAAAATTTTTCCGGGGATACATGTCGCGTATGCTGCAATCATGCTGGTATTCGGTGAAACCACCGCCGGTATTCATGCGGGGCTGCTTGTCGTCAATGTCCTTTCCATCATAATGCTGTTTTTTCTGGCGCGCCGCATGCTTCCCGTTGAAGGTGCCGCCGTTGCGGCCGGTTCATTTGCACTTCTTTCAGTGAGCAAGTCCGTATTGGGTGTTTTTGCACATGCAACCCACTTTGTGAATCTGTTTGTACTGGCAGGTTTGCTGTCTCTGCTGTGCGGGGTGGAGAATAAAAGGATTCGCTATTTTTTCATCAGTGGCCTCTGCCTGGGCACTTCGGTCATGATGAAACAGCATGGAGTTTTTTTCTGTCTGTTTGCATTCTGCTATGTAATCGGCATTGATCTTATGCGTGGATTACAGGCCGGCAGGTTGCTGCAACGTCTATCTGTTATGGCAGCAGGAGTGGGGATTCCGTATTCGCTCACCTGTCTCTATATGTACCTGAACGGTGTCTTTAAAGAGTTCTGGTTCTGGACGGTAGTTCGATCCATAAATTATGCAGCTTCTGAATTTTCTGCAGAATCACTATCGGCGATAAAATATTTTGTGGGTGAAATGTCTATAAATTTGAGGGTGTTCTGGCTCGCCGCATTTTTTGGACTGATGTTAGTGTTTTTTTCAGGCTATCAGCTGCGCAAGCGCTGGTTTGTTGTCGTCCTGTTCTTCTTTTCAATAGTCGCAACCCTTCCCAGTCTGTCATTCTACCCGCATCATTTTGTCGTTATGCTTCCTTCATTAGCACTGTTGATCGGGGTAGTATTTGTTGTTCTTCCTCACATTGCGGGGCGTATCTTAGCCACAGACACCGCCACTGTTGCAGTACTCCTGCTGTTTCTGGTGATAACCGTGTCGACCCTGGTCAATCGATTTGACTATCTGTTTACGCTCAGTCCGTATCATGTAAGCAGATCGATTTACGGTATCAACCCCTTTCCCGAATCACGTGCCGTTGGACAATTTATTAAGAGTAACAGTTCACCCGCAACGAAGATCGCAGTGTTTGGTTCTGAACCCCAGATCTATTTTTATGCCGACCGCCCTTCTGCTACCGATTATCTCTACATGTATCCATTGGTGGAACAACAACCACATGCAGTTCAAATGCAGCAGGAGATGATCCGTGAGATAAAGAAAAACAGTCCCGAATACATTGTAACGGTCAATGTTCCAATGTCCTGGATCTTTGACAAAACTGTTGGAAAACCATTGCTTGCGTGGATGGAATTTTACCTGGTGCAATATTACCAACAGGTCGGGGTGATTGAACTGGATGAGAGTAGTGATTCAAAATATTACTGGAATCAGGCCGCAGAGAAACATGTACCAGCCTCAACGTACTACATGCTTGTTTACAGACGAAATCAGTCAACGTAGCTTTGCGACAGGAACTCAATATTATGAACGGGTGTCACATGAGAGAAAATTCCGAGTCATCTGAGAGTGCCGCCGTGAGCAGCGTTTCTCTCAAGAGAATGGTTTCATGGGGAATGATCCTGTTTCTCGTAGTAATTGTCGCAACGTACCTTTTCCGCCCGCTTTACGACCCCGATTTTTACTGGCATCTTAAAACCGGCCAATGGATTTGGCAGAACAAAGCTCTTCCCGTGGCTGACCCATTCGGCATTCCGCCATTACCTGAGAACTCACCACGCAACATTTTCATTCTTACGTCGTACTGGCTGATTCAACTGGTTCTGCATGCATGCTATTCGATTGCTGGACTGTCGGGAATCATCATCTTCAGATGGATTATTGCAGGTATCTGTTTTCTGGCCATCTCCCGTTGGTCTGACATCCGCAACAGCGCCGTGACGGCTGTGCTTGCAACCGGTATCATCCTGCTGCTTGAACTGTATTTTATTGAACGTCCGCAGTTTATTTCCTTTCTCTGCTTTGGCGCGCTTCTCATCGGTATGTTCCGATTTACCGAAAAAAAAGAAGGCCGGTCATTATGGAGGTTATTGCTCCCTCTTGCGCTCGTGATGGTGCTATGGGCAAACATGCATGGCGGATTTTTGATCGGTCAGGCAATTCTGATTTATTTCATGGCAGCTGAAGGAATCAAATTTATCCATCCGTCATTGGTGCCAATGTCCAGAAAGGACTACACACTATTTTTCATCTCATTAATGACGGCGCTGGCGGCTTCATGCGTCAATCCCAACGCCATTAATCTGATTAAATACCTGCCGATCATATTTGACGCAAACAATTATGTGAATCTGCACGTACTGGAACAGTTATCGTTAATTGCATATTTCAGGGAAACCGGTGATTACACCGTACTGCTGTACATGGCATCAATCCTTCTGACCGCTTGTGCCCTGTTGGTGTCCCGTCAACGCACAAACATCACCTGGGTCGGTGTTCTTGCCGGCACCGCCTATATGGGGTGTCAGCACATGCGGCTCATGCCGTTTTTTCTCGTCACATCAATTCTTTTTCTAACCGGTTTTTTCAAAACCGGGGGTAGCGGGATCAAATCGAGAATTGTGCTGATTGCAATGCTGGTTGTAACTACTGTTGTATGTGTCGGGGATGAGTTTTCCCGATTATTCAAAGAACCACGGTCCGGGTGGGTGCCGACGTCACAATATCCCGTGCAGGCGGTTGATTTCATAACATCAAACAAAATCATCGGAAACATATATACAACCCTGTATTGGGGCGGCTACATGCTCTGGCGCACGGGACCCGAAAGCAAGACATTCCATGACGGCCGTTTTCTCAATATTCAGCGCGCCTGGGAGTACAATAACAGCTTGAACATTGCCCTGAATCAGCGACCTTACTGGAAAGGGCTCATGAATGTTCATAATATTCGGCTGATTGTACTTCCGGTATACGATGATAATGGTGCTCCGAGTCTTTTGGCACAATCAGTTGCTGCTGATAACGAATGGAAATTGATTTTCGCCTCGGAGAATGGAGCGGTGTTTATGAAGAATTGAATATCGGCTGAGCAGCTGCATTGCGGTGTAATCGGTAATCGGTAAACGGTAGATTAACGGCTGTTCGAGAGTCAGGTAGGCCTGATATTCGACTTCATTTTGAACATTTGTCTGTATTGGTGAGTACACTGAGAGCGAGCGAGATAAGTCAATAATATTTCAGAGATGCCAAAATGAAAAAGGCGGGGTTGCCCCCGCCTTTAAAGTTCAATGTGTTACCGTCTATTTCTTCACATTATAGAACACGTCATGTCCCTTGAAAACCGCAGTAGTATCCAGCTCGTCTTCAATGCGCAGCAGCTGATTGTACTTGGCGACGCGGTCGGTACGGCAGAGTGACCCGGTTTTGATCTGACCAGCGTTGACCGCCACAGCCAGATCGGCCAGGGTGGTGTCCTCGGTCTCGCCGGAACGGTGGGATATGACCGTGGTGTAACCGGCGCGCTTGGCCATTTCGATGGCCTCCAGCGTTTCGGTCAGGGTACCGATCTGGTTGAGCTTGATCAGGATCGAATTGGCGATCCCTTTCTGGATACCTTCCTTGAGAATCTTGGGATTGGTAACAAACAGGTCGTCGCCTACGATCTGGATGCGCTTGCCGAGACGGTCGGTCAGCATCTTCCACCCATCCCAGTCGTTCTCGGCCATGCCGTCCTCGATGGAAATGATCGGGTACTTGTTGACCAGGTTCTCGTAGAAGTCCACCATCTCTTCGCGGGTTTTCTCTTTCTGGGCCTCGTTCTCCAGGATGTAGGTGCCTTTTTCCTTGTTGAACAGCTCCGATGAAGCCACATCCAGCGCCAGCAGCACGTCTTCACCCGGCTTGTAGCCGGCCTTGATGATGGCTTCCATGATGACTTCCAGGGCCTCTTCGTTGGATTTCAGGTCGGGGGCAAAACCACCCTCATCGCCAACGGCGGTGTTGTAGCCTTTGCCCTTGAGGACGGATTTGAGGGCGTGGAAGATCTCGGCACCCATGCGCAGCGCCTCTTTAAAGCAGCAGGCGCCGGCTGGCATGATCATGAATTCCTGAATGTCGACATTGTTGTCAGCGTGGGCTCCGCCGTTGATGATGTTCATCATGGGCAGCGGCAGTTCGCGGGCATTGGCACCGCCGATGTATTTGTAGAGCGGCAGGCCGGCTTCCTCGGCGGCGGCCTTGGCTACGGCCAGGGAAATCCCCAGTATTGCGTTGGCGCCGAATTTGCTTTTGTACTCCGTACCATCCAGATCAATCATCTTCTGGTCGATGCCGACCTGGTCGTCGGCGTCCATGCCGATAATTTCGTCAGCCAGTTCGTTGTTGACGTTGTCGACGGCCTTGAGAACTCCTTTACCGAGATAACGGGCCTTATCTCCATCACGCAGTTCCAGGGCCTCACGCTCACCGGTGGATGCACCTGATGGCACTGCGGCACGACCGAATGCGCCCGACTCAAGGTAGACCTCTACTTCCAGGGTAGGATTTCCGCGGGAATCAAGGATTTCTCTGGCATAGACATCGACTATTTCACTCATTTACTGCCCCCTTGCATGAAATTGGTGTTTTTGGAGAGGAACTCTCCATGAAGAACGTTGAATGCATATAGCACACAAATGCACAAAAATACAGCCGGGTGAGCAAAAAAAGTCGCCAAACCACAGAGCTTCACTTTGTTATCTATTAATGTTATGAATTATCCAGAACATTGAATGACGAGCAGGAGTTTCCCACATGTCATCAGACTCGCTGGACGGGTTGACCATACATCGTACCCCCGCTGCCAAGACCCGCAAAACGCTGTGGCGGACCAGAAATATCATACTTGCGGCGGCGGTTGTCGCAGTTGCCACGGCCATCTTCCTGTTGCGTTCCGGCGCCGTGGCAATCGAAACCGTCAGTGTTAGCCTGGTCTATCCGACTCAGTCTTTTACGCTGTTGAACGCCAGCGGATATATCGTGGCCCAGCGCAAGGCGGCGGTGGCCTCCAAGAGCACCGGCAGGCTGGAATGGATCGGGGTGGAGGAGGGCAGCCTGGTTAAATCAGGGCAGGTGATTGCCCGATTGGAAAACCTGGATCTGAAGGCCATTGTACAACAGAGCGAGGCCGGGGTTCAGGCTGCACATGCATCGCTGGATCAGATCAGGGCCGATCTGGCCGATGCCGAGCAATCTTTCCGCCGACAGAAGGAACTGCTGGCCCAGGGGATCGTTTCCAAGTCCGAGTACGATGTGGCTGAAGCGCGATTCAAACGTACCACGGCGGCGGTCCGGTCGGCCGAGGCCGGTGTGAGTGGGTCGCGGGCCACGCTGCAGGCTTCCACCGTCAACCTTGAATACAGCCTGATCCGGGCGCCGTTCGATGCGGTGGTACTGACCAAGAATGCCGATGTGGGCGATATCATCACCCCGCTGGGAGCTGCCGCCAACGCCAAAGCAGCCGTTGTGACCATTGCAGACCTCTCGTCACTGCAGGTGGAGGCCGATGTCTCCGAGTCAAACCTGGGACAGGTCAAAAAAGGACAACCCTGCGAGATCACCCTGGATTCCCTGCCGTCGGCCCGTTTTCGCGGGGTCGTTCATACGGTGGTTCCAACGGCTGATCGCACCAAGGCCTCGGTAATGGTCAAGATCCGCTTCGTGGATACGGACAGCCGTATCCTGCCGGAGATGAGCGCCAAGGTGGCCTTTCTGGAACGCGAAGCCGGCAAGAGTGATCAACAGCCGCGCATTGCCGTCAACCCTGCTGCGCTGGTTAAATCGGCCGGACGGGACGGGCTCTGGCTGGTCAAGAACGACCGGGTCAGCTTTGTGCCTGTTACGGTTGGCGTCAAACTGGGCGATCTGGTGACGGTTACGGGAGTGGCTTCCGGTGACCGGGTTGCCCTGAAGCCCCTGAATAAACTCAAGGATGGCTCCAGAATTTCACTGTCGGAGAAAAAATAGGCATGTCCGCCGATATCAGTCTGCAGAAACAGATCATTGTGGATATCCAGGGTGTGGCCAAATCCTACCGGCGCGGCGGCCAGATTGTGCCGGTACTGGAGGATATCTCACTGTCCATCGAAAAGGGTGAGTTTCTGGCGTTGATGGGCCCTTCCGGATCGGGCAAGAGTACCCTGCTCAATCTGATCGCCGGCATCGACACGGTGGATTCCGGTTCCATTCTGATCGAAGGAGTCGATATTGTTTCACTGAGAGAATCCGAATTGGCCACCTGGCGCTCGAGCCATGTGGGATTTATCTTCCAGTTCTACAACCTGATTCCGGTACTGACTGCCTTCGAGAACGTGGAGCTGCCTCTTCTTCTGACTCCGCTTTCCCGAAAAGAGCGCCGCGAACATGTCCTGGCATCTCTGGCGCTGGTAAATCTGGCCGACCGTATGGACCATTATCCAACCCAGCTCTCCGGTGGGCAGCAGCAACGGGTGGCCATTGCCCGGGCGATTGTTTCCGACCCTACAATCCTGGTGGCCGATGAACCGACTGGAGACCTTGACCGTGTCTCCGCCGGCGAAATTCTGAATCTGATGGGGCGCCTCAACAGCCAGTTCAACAAGACTATCATCATGGTGACCCACGACCCGCGGGCCGCCGAGCAGGCCCACGTCATCCGCCACCTTGAAAAGGGAATGATGGTCAATGCACTTCTTTAAGATCCTCTCTCGAAATGCATTTCGCCACCGGCTGCGAACCCTGCTGACGATTCTGGGGATTACCGTAGCGATCCTGGCCTTCGGGTTGCTGCAAACCGTCATCAGCGCCTGGTATGCAGGTGTTAATGCCTCGTCTGCATCGCGTCTGATCACGCGCAATTCCATTTCGCTGATTTTTTCTCTTCCGATTGCGTATCTTGAAAAGGTACGCCATGTGGAGGGGGTCAGATCGGTCTCCTATGCCAACTGGTTTGGCGGCGTGTTTATTTCCGAGAAGAACTTTTTCCCCAGCTTCGCGATTGAACCCGGAAGTTATCTGGATCTTTATCCCGAATTCGTGCTGTCCCCCGAGCAACGCCGGGCCTTTGTGGCAGACCGCAAGGGGTGCGTAGTAGGGCGTAAGCTGGCCGAGCGTTTCGGCTGGAAACTGGGCACTCCCGTGACCCTCAAGGGCACCATCTTTCCGGGCAGCTGGGATTACGTTGTCCGCGGGATCTATTCGGGCGCCGAGAAATCCACGGATGAAAACCAGTTTTTCTTCCACTACGACTATTTGAATGAATCACTGCGAAGGACGATGCCTCGCCGGGCCGACCAGGTCGGAGTGTTGATCATAGGCCTGAAAAGCTCGCATAGTGCGGCCGAAACGTCCCTGGCCGTGGATGCACTGTTCAAGAATTCCCTGGCGGAAACCCTGACGGAAACGGAAAAGGCCTTTCAGCTCAGTTTTGTAACCATGACCGAGGCGATTGTGATTGCCATCAAGATTGTTTCTTATGTCGTGATCCTGATCATCATGGCGGTGGTGGCCAACACCATGGCTATGACGGCCCGCGAACGGATCGGTGAGTACGCTATTTTCAAAGCCATGGGGTTTCGCAGCCACCATATTGCCGGAATGATTTTCGGTGAATCGCTGTTTATTACCATGACCGGTTGCGCCATCGGCGTGTTGTTGACCTTCCCGGTGGCACAGAAGTTCGGGGCAATGATGGATAATTTTTTTCCGGTGTTTCAGGTTGAAACCATGACGATCTATCTGGATATTGCATTTTGCCTGTTGGTTGGTATCATTGCAGGGATTTTCCCCTCCTGGCGTGCATCAACAATCAAGATAGCCGATGGATTGCGCAGGATTGGATAGAGAATTGGAAAGAGGTAAGCTTATGAAAACCAGGATCCTGGTTGTCGACGATGAACGCAGTATGCGCGAGATGCTCTGCATTCTGCTGGAGCGTGAAGGGTACGAGGCCATTGAGGCCAAAAATGGCGATGAGGGGTTGCAGCTTTTCGAAACATCCCTCTTCGACTTGGTTATCTCGGATATCCAGATGCCGGGCATGAACGGAATCGAGCTGCTGGCACGCATAAAAAAACTCTCCCCGGAAGTGCCGGTTTTGATGATCACCGCCTTTTCCACGGCCGAGCAGGCCGTGGATGCCATCAAGCTGGGAGCTTTCCACTATTTCACCAAACCGTTCAACAACGACGAAATCAGGGCCCTGGTGCGCAATGCCCTGGAAAAACGCGATCTCAAACAGGAAAACATCATCCTGAAACACGACGCCCATGCCCGTGATGGATTCTGCGGTATCATCGGCAAATCCTCCCGCATGCGGGAGCTGTTCAGCATGATCCAAAAGGTGGCCGGCAGTCTCAGCAGCGTGCTGATTCTTGGGGAAAGCGGCACCGGTAAGGAGCTGGCCGCCCGGGCTATCCATAAATCCAGTGCCCGTAAGTCGAAACCCTTTGTGGCGGTCAACTGCGGTGCCATTCCGGAATCCCTGATCGAAAGTGAGCTGTTCGGCCATAAAAAGGGCGCCTTTACCGGTGCGGTGGCCGATCGTCCCGGTCTGTTCGAACAGGCCGACGGCGGAACCCTGTTTCTGGACGAGATCGGCGAGCTGCCGCTGCTGCTGCAGACCAAACTGCTGCGTGTGCTGCAGGAGCGCGAGTTCCGCCGGGTAGGGGATGCGGTGGTGCGCAAGAGCGATGTGCGCGTGCTGACCGCATCGAACCGTGAACTGCAGGATCAGGTCGGTAGTGGCGGGTTCCGCGAAGATCTCTACTATCGTATCAATGTCGTGCAGATCGTCATGCCCCCCCTGCGGGACCGGATCGAAGATCTACCGTTGTTGATCGACTATTTCTTCAACAAATTCTGCGATAAGGACCATAGTGGCGATACCATTACACCAGCGGCCCTCAAGCTGTTGATGAATTATCCGTTCCCCGGCAATATCCGCGAGCTGGAAAACCTGGTGGAACGCAGCATGATTCTGGATCGCCAGATCATTTCCGAAAGTACACTTCCGGAGCAGCTGCGCGTGGCCCGGGCGGCCTGTCTGAGCAGCGACATACATATTCCCGATACGGGAATGGCTCTGGAACCGCTGCTGGAGGAACTGGAGAAGAAATATCTGTTGAAGGCCCTGGAAAAAACCGGCGGAGCCAAGAAAAAAGCCGCTGATCTGCTGGGGATGTCCTTCCGTTCCTTCCGCTATCGTCTGGCCAAATTCGGGCTTGATAGCGGCGACGATTGAACCAATTCCATATCAAGGCCATATCTTAGTTGGCTCGTCTTCGGTTGCTCAACGTACAACCATGTACGCCTCGCAGCCTCAATACTTGCCGCCTTGATATCATCCTTGATCTGGAATTGGAATAAGGCACCTAGTAGAGTGATTTTCAACAGTTCCTTGTGGTTAAAACTGTTTTTGTGTAGTATCGGCCGCCGTGACGTTTTCACACACCTATCCATCGGGAGTTTCCTATGTATAAACTTACTATTCGAACCAGCTTCGCCGCCGCTCACAACCTGAAGAATTATCAGGGGGATTGTGAAAATCTGCATGGCCACAACTGGAAGGTCGAACTGACCGTGATTGCCAAAGAGCTTGACAAGGCCGGTCTGGGAATCGATTTCAAGGTTCTCAAACGTGAAGCCGGAGCAATCATCCAGGAACTGGACCATAAATACCTCAACGAAAACCCGGCCTTCAGCGAGATCTCCCCCTCATCGGAGCATATTGCCCGCTATCTGTATGGCCGTATCGGCGAGCGCCTCAACAGCGACAATATCAAGGTCGATTCCGTGGCTGTGTGGGAATCCGAGAACGCTTCGGCCTGCTACTATGAGTGATCCGGTTTTCATCAGCGAGATATTTTCCTCCATCCAGGGGGAAGGCTATCTTGCCGGTCGCCGGCAGATTTTCATCCGACTGTGTGAGTGCAATCTGGAGTGCAGTTACTGTGATACCGACCACACGCGCCACGACGTCTGCCGGGTCGAGACGTCACCCGGCTCCGGTGCGTTTCAGACCATTTCCCAGCCATTGTCACTGGACTACCTTAGTGATCTGATTCGCCAGTGGTGCCAACAGATTCCCGGCGCGCACCATTCAATCAGCGTAACCGGCGGAGAACCGCTCCTGAATGCCGACAGGCTCGGAGCCTGGTTTGCCCGTTTGCGGACGCTGCTGCCGATCCACCTGGAAACCAACGGGACTATGCACGTGGCACTGGGGCAGGTCGTCCAGCACGTGGATTTTATCAGTATGGACATGAAACTCCCTTCCACGTCGGGCTGTACCGAGCACCTCTGGGGGCTACACGCCGATTTTCTGCGAAGCGCTGCCGTGCAGTGCGTATCGGTCAAGATTGTGGTGGGGGATGCCTCAACCCTGGACGAGATCCGGCAGGTCTGTGACATCATTAACGCGGTAGCCCCGGCAACGCCGTTGTTCCTGCAGCCGCTTTCAGGCAAGGATGGCCGGGCGGATATCTCCGTTTCACACCTGCTGCGCTTACAGGAGGCGGCCTCAGCCGGCCTGATGGATGTGCGGGTAATTCCCCAGATGCATCTGATGCTGGGGGCGCTGTGATTATTGAAGAGCTGACCATGACGGAGTTCGAGGCCGGTCTGGCCACGACCAGAACCGTGCTGATCCCCTTTGGTTCCGTTGAGGAACATGGTTCCCATCTGCCGCTTTCCACCGATACGATCGAGGCCTACGAGGTCTGCAAAAAGGCCGCTTTGCGGGCACCGCTCTTTGTGGCGCCCCCGGTTCATTACGGCAACTGCCGCTCCACCGCCTGTCATCCCGGCACGATTTCCATTTCCACGACCACCCTCAAGGGGCTGTTCTGCGATATCGTCAGCTCGCTGCGCGCCCACGGAGTGCGGAATTTCGTGGCCCTGACCGGCCATGCCGGCGGGGCCCACTGTATGGCGCTCCAGGAAGCGGGGGAACAGCTGATTGAGCGTTTCGACGACATTTCAGTGGCGGTTGTGTCGGAATACGATCTGGCTAAGGAGCAGGGGCGGGGTTTGATTGAAACCGCCGGGGATTCCCATGCCGGGGAGATCGAAACTTCGCGTATTCTTCACTCCCATCCCCATCTGGTAAAGGGGAGCGCCCCCCGCGAATTCCCCGCGTTTCCGCGCGGCATTCTGGTGCGTGACAAACGGAGCTACTGGCCGGGCGGCGTCTGGGGTGATCCCTCCAAGGCCACGGCCGACAAGGGGGCCCGACTGGAGGAACTTGTGGTGACAGCTCTGCTGGAACTGGTCGCTTCACTGGAAAGGATGCCGTGTGAACACTGATACACAGATCAAAACCTGTGCCCTGGGAAGTGCCGTAACCGCCACGGTCATGGATGCAACCCGGCACTATTTCGGCGGATACTTTCATGTGCGCATCCAGGTCCGCGCCGTAATCCCGGTCACCGAAGGGTGCTTCGGCGATGTGGCTGAATACGAAGATGCCCGCAAGCGCCTTGGGGCGTCCGTCGAATTCTCCCGCACCCTTGAAAAAATGGCGGTGCCGGCGGGTGAGCTGGAAACCGTCAAGCAGCAGCTCCTGTCGGCTTTTGATGCCAATCTGCTCCCCTATCTGCAGCGGAATGATTTTGCCCCCGGCTTTGTCCGCAGCGAATATCGCAAATCGCTGAAAAACACCCCCCGTTTCCACTGCTGACACGACATGCACCCCATCCACACAACCATAGATAAACTGGCCTTCGGCGGTAACGGCGTCTGTCGGGTCAACGGCAAGGTCTGTTTTGTTCCGTACAGCTGTCCGGGAGACGTGATCCAGCTGGCCATCACATCCGAGAAACGCTCGTTCATGCTGGGGCGCATTACGGAACTGCTGGAGCCATCTGCCCAGCGCACCTCTCCGCCTTGTCCGCATTTCGGCACCTGTGGCGGCTGTTCCTGGCAGCATCTGGAGTATGCCGCCCAGCTGCAGGCCAAACAGCAGATCCTGGCCGAAGCCCTCTGGCGGGGAGCCCGCGTTGCGGCCGAGTGCATTAGCACTACTGTTGCCGCTCCGCAGCAGTACGGCTATCGCAGCAGGGTGCAGTTTAAACTGCATGTCTCACACAATGGTCTTCAAATCGGTTTTTTCCGTACCGGTTCCCATCAGGTGGAAGACTTGGCGCAGGGGTGCCTGATCGCCCAGCCGATCATCAATCAGGTGCTGGAACGCCTTCGCGCGGTACTGCCCGTCTATGCCGAACTTCGTTCAATTTCTGAAATCCATGTGGACTGCGGCGAAAACAGCGTTGCGGCGGTGGTCAACTACGCCGGCACTCAGCCGGAGTGCTTGATCGAATTCCTCTCACTCCACCGCTCGGCCTTATCACCGCTGACCAGCCTGTTCATTAAGTCATCAGCCAAGGGGGCGCCGCTGCATGTCTTCGGAGATGATGAACTGACCTACAGCCTGTCACCCCGGATTCCCGGCGGACCGGCCTGCCGGCTTTCGTACAGGGTCGGTGGCTTTTCCCAGGTCAATCGGGCACAGAACCAGGCCATTCTGAATGTTGTGCGGCGGATGTCTGCTTGTGACACCTCGTCCGGATTGCTGGACCTGTACTGCGGCAACGGCAATTTTTCGCTGCCACTTGCCGCTGATGTTGCTCACGTCACCGGCATTGAAGGGTACGCCGGCTCCATTGATTCCGCCCGGATAAATGCCAGCCGGAATGCCATCGGCAATGCAAACTTCATCTGTGTCGACGCAGTCCGTGGCGCCCGTCAGCTGGCCGATTCCGGACGCACCTTCCAGACGGTCCTGCTGGACCCGCCCCGCAGTGGTGCCGCCGAAGCGCTTCCGCAAATCTGCCGCCTGAAACCGGACACCATTATCTATGTTTCCTGCGACCCCAGCACCCTGGCCCGTGATTGCGGCCTGCTGGTGGCCGGTGGTTTCCACGTCATGGAATCCGTGCCGATCGACATGTTCCCCCAGAGTTATCACATTGAAAGCGTTACGTTGCTCCATAAAAACTGAAAGAGGTTTGTCATGAATTTTTTCAAGAAACTGTTCGTTCGCAACCCGGAGGATTTCCTCGCCAAGGGGGACACACTGTTTGCTGCCGGAAGCTTCTTTGAAGCCCGCAGCGCCTATGAGGACGGTCTGCAGTGCTGCAATGATGAGGGTTTGCAGGCATCATTGCAGGGCAAAATTTACGAATCCAATCGTTCTCTGGCTATGCTTAATCTCGATGAGGCTGAACATGCCCTGTCGCGCGGTGCCGAAGACAAGGCACGCGAGCATCTGGAACTGGCAAAAACACTGACCGACGATGTCGGTATACGGGAAAAGGCGGAAGCAAAGCTGGCTGGTTTGATTAAAATATCTAATGATCAAGAGCCATTAGCATCTCACGGATCCTGCTCTTCCTGCTCTCATGGCAGCGATGAGCCCCACGCGGCACTAATTAACGAAGATGTTACCCTGGACCCGCATGAATATTATGAGCTGTTGATCCACCAGCTTCCTCAGGAAATATATGATCGATACACACTTTTAGGAGAAGATTTTGCATGTATGTTTATATCTGCCAGTCACGATCAGCACTCTGAAGCTCTGGGATTGCTTGAAAAGTGGTTTAAAGGGTCTGATAGCGACATTTATAACTACGAAAAGGGCAAGATACTGCATCGTTTGGGTAAGATTCCGGAGTCTGAATTCTGTCTTCGCGAATCAATCAGGATTAACCCGACCAACTCGATGCCTTATCTCGGCCTGGCGTTGCTGCTGATTGAAGAAAGCCGATTTGATGATGCCTTGCGGCACGTGGAAGCAATGATTGAGGGGGATATTTTCACCGGACAGGCCTTGATGATGCGGGCTGAAATTTTTGAACTTACCGGTGATCTTGAAACTGCAATAACGCTCTACGGAAACCTTCTGGATACGCCCATATCCAAATCTGCCGCCGAGCGTCTTTTCTCAATACTGAATGCCACCAACCGGCACGCTGAAGCAAAACATATTTTCAAACGTTATCTTGGCTCATGCAAACATTGAAACACATATTGATATGTGGCTCTGATTTTATCTGTCTGGAGTGATCAAAATGAACAAATCTGAACTGATCGAGAAACTGGCCCTTAGCAGGAACATTTCCAACAAGCGTGCTGAGGAGGTTGTCAACCTTCTATTTGCCTCCATGACCGAGGCTTTGACCGACGGCGACCGCATTGAGATCCGTGGTCTTGGCAGTTTTGTCGTTAAGGATTACGGCACCTACACCGGCAGAAATCCCAAGACCGGCGAGCCGATAACGGTCAGTCCCAAAAAGCTCCCCTTTTTCAAGGTCGGCAAAGAGCTTAAGGAACGGATTCTCGGTTAGTTCAGCGTCCCCAGACTTTAAACACAATTTTCCGAACATGCATGACTCCACGCGTTTTCTGTGCGAGTTATGCATGTTCTTTTCATTTAAAATAGTGCATGATATCGCACTTTCACCAAACACATCTGCGGAGCAGTACCATGCCTTTCAGTTTAATTGAAGGCGCCATTGGCGGTATCGGACTCTTCCTGCTGGGTATGCGTCTCATGTCAGACGGCATCCGAACGGTTGCTGATGCCCGTATCCGGCGTTTCTTTTTCCTGTGTACATCCAACCGGATCTTTTCTCTGCTTTTCGGCGTGGTGATGACCCTGGCGGTTAATTCCGGCAGCGCGTCGGTCATATTTACAATCGGACTGGTCAATGGCGGGGTTCTGAATACCTTTCAGGCCATGAACGTTCTGGGAGGTGTGCTGATCGGATCATCGCTGATCTTGCATCTGCCGCCCATTCCCTATAACCTGATCGCCACTCCGCTGGTTCTGTCCGGAGTCCTGCTCAAGTTTTTTGCCCGTCGTCGCCGCCTGGCCAATGCCGGTGATCTGGTACTGGGCATCGGCCTGCTGTTCCTGGGGATGACCCTGTTGGAAGGAAGTTACCGCCCCATCAACAATCACCCGTTTTATGATTCATTTAACGGTGCTTTCTACCGTATCCCGCTCCTTGCGGCTTTCTTTGGTGCCCTGGTTTCTTTTCTGGTTCAGTCTGTCTCGTCTTCCGTCACCATCATTGCATCCCTTGCCCATCATCAGCAGGTTGATCTGGCCCTGTCCGGCTCCATGGTTGCCGGAAGCCTGCTTGGGGTCGCCGCCATGGGTTGCCTGGCCTCGGTTGGTGGCAGCTGCATTGCCCGTCGGGTCGGTTTGTTGCTGCTGGCAATTTCATTCAGTGTAACGGTTCTGTTTGCAGTTCTGTTTCCTCTGGTACTGCCGGAATTTTCTGCCTACTTTGAACGCTACAATAATCATGTTTTTCTACATCTTTCATGGGTCCATTCAGCTGTCAGCTTATTTGCCGCGCTGTGTGCCGTTACGTTGAGCGGACAGTTTTCCCGGTTGGTGGCTGCTCTGGAAATGTCCCGTTCATGCAGCCCGGATTCTGCGGAGTCGTCGGCCGGTTATCTGGACCTGCGGATCATCAATACCCCCACGATCGCCATTGAGCAGGTTCGCAAAGAAATCGCCCGTATGATGTCACTGGTTTCCTACATGTACGCCGATATACGCGAAATAGTTTTTGAATATGATGCGCGCCGCGCTGAAACGATCCGGCAGCATGAAAAGGTCCTGGATTCACTGAATCATGAGATTACCTCTTTTCTTGCGCAACTTTCACGTTCAACCAAAAATCCGGATATCAACTACGAGGCCCCCGGTTTACTGCAGACGGTTACAGCCCTTGAGCATATTGGAGACCGGTGTGAAGAGGTCCTTGAGAGTATCGTTGCCCGCAAAAACGACGGGGTCATGTTCTCTGATGCTGCCATGGATGATCTGAAGGTTCAGATTACGATTGTGGGAAGCGTTCTGAGGGCCGTAGGAGAGTCAGTCAAAAGTGGAAATCCCTTGGGTGTGGATGAACTTCATCAGTTGAAACGCACCGCCCGTAGTTGCTTCGATGGAGTCAAACAGTCCCATTTTGAAAGAATCAGTTCCGGAGTCTGCTCGCCCCGTGCAATGATGATCTTCAATGACATGACCTCGTCCTTTGCTGCCATTGTTGAGATATGCTGGTCGATTCTGGCCCGGCAGGTTAGGAGGCCTGATGAACGGTGAGTTACTTGCAGCCATCGATTTTGGAACCAACACGGCCCGGTTGCTGGTCGCGAGAAAACGGTCCGACAGTTTTGAACATGTCCTGATCGAGCGGGAGATCGTTCGCATGGGTGGTGGATTCAGCCGTGAATCCGGCCTGTCCCGTGAGGCTATTCAGAGGGGGTTGAGTTGCCTGAAGCGTTTTTCGAATATTCTAAAGGGGTATGATCTCTCCAGCGTTCGAGCCGTTGCCACCAGTGCTGTCAGGGACGCTGTCAATGGTCTGGAATTCATAGAAACGGTCCGACTGCAGACCGGCATTACCCTCTCGGTTATTGACGGTGAACGGGAAGGGGCCTTGACGCTGGCCGGAGTGATTGCCGGTCTGGACAGCACTCCGGACAATCTATTGGTTTTTGATGTCGGCGGGGGGAGTACGGAATATACTTTGGCGAAGAGCGGAACTGCTCGCTTTATCAGGAGCCTGCCTCTGGGAGTGGTGCGCTTGACAGAAGGGAAGTCATCCACGGAAGAGATACAACGCAAGATCCGTAAGGAACTGGGTTTGTTGAAGGAAGAACTTCACCGTTCTGCGGTGACGGTACAGCCGGAACAGACACTGCTGGTCGGTACCGCCGGAACTGCCACAACACTGGCCGCGATCAAGCTCAGGATGGACAGCTACGACTATCGCAAGGTCAACAATTCCTGGCTGACTCTGGAAGAGATCCGAACGATCTATGGGGAGCTGTTGCCGTTGACACCGCAGGAGCGCGTCAAGATTCCAGGGCTGGAAAAGGGGCGGGAAGACCTGATCATTGCAGGGACCCTGTTGACCATGCAGACCATGGAGCAGTTTGGATTCACTTCCATGAAGGTTAGCGATTACGGCCTGCTGGAGGGGCTGATTGTGGCGGATGAGTTCTGAACGGCGCGTTTACGGACGGACTCCCTGAGTTCGGCGGCCTTGTCAGATTCTCCCAGTGAAGTATATATTACGGCCCGTTTTTCCACTATATCCAGGGTCTGCTGCAGCCGTCCGGCTGCATCATGGACATCACCGGCCCGCTCCAGATAACGCAGCGCCGTATGTAAATTTCCCGATTCCCGACTGAGCAGCGCCAGCTCTTCCAGGTCAAGGGATATCTTGGCGCTGCGGCCAAGACGTTTGTCGATGGCCAGGGTCTCCAACAGCAGTTTCTCTCCCACGCCAAAATTCTTGTCCTGACGGGCCGCAATCCCCATAATCCTCAGGGAATTAGCCTCTTCTTCAGCATGACCGCTCGATCTGTTGTGCTGAAGAGCCTGGCGCGCCAGCCCTTCCGCTGCAGCTCGATTACCCGACTCAAGATTGATCCGTGCCGCCAGATTGAGTCGAGCACCTCGCTGATCCCCCTGTTCAGTATCGATGGACTTTTGAGCCCAGGTCAACGCCTGGGGAAGGTGCCGTTTAGTCAGTTCCAGCAGGGCCTTTTCGTGGGCCGCCTCGGAATACAGGCGCGAATCCGGCGTCAGCAGTGCCAGAGCCTGATCGATATACTCTGCCGAACGCAGCAGATCCCGGTCGAGACGATGCAGACGGGACAGATTGATCAAGGCCGTAATTCTCAACGGCAGGTCCTCGATGGAGGCGCTGATGCCGAGTGCTTCACTCATGTGACTGAGTGCCTCGCTGGAATTACCCTTCTGCCCGGCCCGGATTCCACGGGCTAGGGCCGTTTCCGCCCTTTGCTGGCTTTCTGAACGGATGATGGCCGGTTTTCCGCCGAAACAGCCATTCAGCACCGTTCCGGATATCAGGCCGATCGTCAGGAATTTCGATATGGCAGATCTATTCATAGCTGTCACCACGAATAAAGTTCTGCCGGCCATCGGCTGCAGAGTTGTCCCGCAGCAGCCAGGTGTTCTGCAGGGAATTCAGCAGTCGATCGGTGCTGAACATGACATCTTCCAACTGTGAAGCAATGCCGGGCAGCTTGGGAAAGGTCCGCTCGGACATCATACGGGTTTCGTTGGAAATCTTGCTGACATTATCAAGTGTTACATCGACTTTCTGAAGCAGCACCGGAACATTTTTATCCAACTGTTCAAGCATGGAATTGACGGGCTTCAGATCAACACTGTCCAGTTTTCTTGTAGTGGTATCAATCATGGCCGCCGCCTTGCCCGAAACGGTCTGGAGATTGCCATTGGCCGTAACGATCAGATTATCGGTTTTTTTGCGGGTTCCTTCCAGATTTTTGGTCAGAACCTCCACGTTGCGGACCGTTTTTTTAAGATCGCCGTTGGGGTCGTTGATATAACCGATAATGTCCCGGACCTCGATCAGCACCGGTTTTACCTTTTCGGCAATTTCGTCAGCCAGTTCGTCCAGTCCCTTGGTCTTGATATACATGATCGCATCGGCGTTTTTCAGGACCGGTTGATCGGTGGAACCGACGGAAACATCGACGATGTTGTCCCCGACCAAGCCCTCCTTGATCAGTTTAGCCGTTGAATCACTCCTGATCCAGGTCTGGTAGGCTCGGTCGATTTCGATATGGATATCGACCATGGCCTGCTCGTTCAATGCAATGGAGGTCACCTTGCCGATACGGAAGCCGGACAGTTTGACCGACATCCCTTTGGTGAAACCGGTCCCGCGGTCCACGGTAAAGTGCAGATTGTACTTTTTCGTGAAAAAATCGTTCCGGGCCCCGAACAGCAAAGCCGTCACCACGACGAACAGCAGGGCGACTGCCACGAAAATTCCGATTTTGCGTTCCAGATGGATAAATCTCGGATCCTGTTCTCGTATCATAGTTGAACCCTTAAACGACCGCAGCTGTGTCCTGAAGGTACATGATGGTATCCGGGGCCAATTCAGGAGCCATGACGGTCGTCGTTGCTACATAGATTGATACCCTGTCTGTCCGGGCCTTATGAAAATCGGTCGTCTGCCGGATCATCAGCGGCAGATGGGGCAGGGAGACGCCTTCAAAGCAGTCACAGTATACCACGATGCGCGGATTGCACAGAAAGGCTCTGGCAAGAGCGACGATGCGTTTCTCGTGGTGTGAAAGGTGTGCCGGCAGCGCCATCGGGTTGCCATGATACCCGAAATTCTCCAGATACTCTTGAGCGAGCTTTTCCTCCTCCTGAGTCGTGTCGTCCCTGTGATACCTCAACGGCAGCATCAGATTTTCCCACAGCTTCAGATTGGAGATCAAGCCGCCACTGTCTGGAACGATGGCGGTCCGGAAACGATAGTCGTAGAGCTGGTCATGATCGAAGCCGGCCAGATCCTGACCATCAATCAGAAGCGATCCCCGCAGCGGTCGCGACAATCCGCTGATTAAGCGGGCCAGGGACGAAATCTGCTGTTCCCGTGCGGCCACCACCAGCGTGGTGCTGCCAGCCGGAAAGTGGCAGGTCAAGCCATCCGGCAGACCGTTGAAGCAGACATCGCTGAATGAAAGTGGCGCAGACATGCGCTCCATAGTATCCGTAAATCGAATGAAGTCAATCGGTAAGAGCGCGGTCGACGGACCGGATAAAAAAACTGTTTGACGGCAGCAAAAATGACCCTGAATAACCGCTCAGATTTCAAACAAATTGCAATCGTTCTTGCGTTTTAGTATAGTGCCGAGACTTTTATTTTCCATCAATTTCATAGCGTCAGGATTACTTCTCCATGAAAGAAATTCTCTCCGGTAATGAAGCAATTGCACGTGGTGCCTACGAAGCCGGCTGCCTGGTTGCTTGCGCCTACCCAGGAACACCCTCTACCGAAATTCTCGAAAATGCCATCTCCTACAAGGAAATCGATTCCTCCTGGGCCCCCAACGAAAAGGTTGCTCTGGAAGTGGCCATCGGCGCCTCCTTTGGCGGCGGTCGGGCCCTCTGCACGATGAAGCATGTGGGTGTCAACGTGGCCGCCGATCCGCTTTTCACGCTGGCCTACACCGGCGTCAGGGGCGGTCTGGTTCTGGTGGTGGCCGACGACCCGGAAATGCACTCATCCCAGAACGAGCAGGACAGCCGCAATTATGCCCGCTTTGCCAAGGTCCCCATGCTGGAGCCGGCCGATTCCCAGGAGTGCAAAGAATTTACCCGTCTGGCCTTTGAACTGTCCGAACGGTACGATATGCCGGTCATGCTGCGCAGCTGCACCCGCATCTCCCATGGTAAATCCATCGTGGAGCTGGGGGAGCGCGTCACCAATTTGCCCCAGCCAAAACTCGAGAAGAACCCGGCCAAACTGGTTATGCTGCCGGGCAATGCCCGCGTGCGGCATCCTCTGGTTGAAAAAGCGCTGCTGAAGCTGGCCGAAGATGGTGCCGGCATGCCGATCAATCGTCTGGAACTTCGTGACACCTCCATCGGCATCATCACCTCCGGCGTCTGCTACCAGTATGTGCGGGAGGCGCTCCCCACGGCCTCGACCCTCAAGCTGGGCCTGGTCAATCCGCTGCCGCAGTCGCTGATCCGTGAGTTTGCCGCCAAGGTCGACAAGGTCTATGTCGTGGAGGAGTTGGATCCGTTTCTGGAGCAGCAGGTCCGGGCCATGGGCATCGACGCCGTCGGTAAGGAGATCATTCCCCTATGCGGTGAGCTGACCCCCGGTCGGCTTCGCAGCGCCTTCGGTCTGCCGCAGGCGGCCGTCGTAGAGCCGCAAAAGCTGCCGGGCAGGCCGCCAAACATGTGCCCAGGTTGCCCGCATCGCGGGGTCTTTTATGCCCTTAATCAGCTCAAGGCCTACGTGACCGGCGATATCGGCTGCTACACGCTGGGCTTCATGCCGCCGCTATCCGCCATGGACACCTGTGTCTGTATGGGCGCCTCCATCGGCATGGCCACCGGCGTGACCAAGGTTGTTTCCGAAGAGGAGAAGAAAAAGGTTGTGGCCGTGATTGGTGACTCCACCTTTCTGCACACCGGCATCAACGGCCTGATGGACATGGTCTACAACAATTCACCGGCGACGGTGGTCATCCTTGACAACAGCATCACCGCCATGACCGGCAGGCAGGACAATCCGGCCAGCGGCTTTACGCTGATGGACAATTCGACCAATGCCCTGAATATTCCGCTGCTCTGCAAGGCCCTGGGTGTCAAAAACATCCGCATCGTCAACCCGCTGGACCTGGAAGAGACCCGCCGGGTGATCGCCGAAGAGATGGAGCGTCCGGAAACGTCCGTGGTCATTACCAACAAACCGTGCGTTCTGATCAAACGTGAGGGTGTCTTTGAAAAAGGGCCGGTCTATGCGGTGGATGTCGACAGCTGTACCGGCTGCCGCGCCTGCCTGAAGATCGGCTGTCCGGCCATTGAATGGCGCCCGGCCGCTGATGGTAGTAAGAAGGGCAAGGCTTTCATCGATCCTCTGCTTTGCACCGGGTGCGATGTCTGCCGTCAGTTGTGCAAGTTTGATGCGATCGGGAGTGGAAAATGAGTCAGGATATAACAAACGTTCTGTTGGTCGGAGTTGGTGGTCAGGGAATTTTGCTGGCTTCCGAGATACTGTCCGAGGCCGCCATGCTGGCCGGTTTTGATGTAAAGAAAAGCGAGATTCACGGCATGTCACAGCGGGGGGGCAGCGTTGTTTCCCACGTTCGTTACGGCAGCGAGGTCTTTTCCCCGATTGTGCCCGAAGGGGAGGGGGACATACTGTTCGGTTTCGAGCTGATGGAGACCTGCCGTTCCTTGCCGCTGATCAAACCGGGCGGCACGATTGTCGCCAACGACCTGCAGATTTCACCGCCATCGGTTCTGATGGGCAATGAAACCTATCCCACGGACCTGGCACTGCGGATTCAGGATTCCTTTCCCGATTTCAAGCTGCTGGACGGCCAGAAACTGGCCAGCGAGGCCGGCCAATGTCAAGGCCGCCAACACCGTTCTGCTGGGTGCCGTATCCAAGCGTTTGGCCATAGCGGAAGAATTCTGGATGAAGGCCCTGGAGAAAATGGTGCCTCCCAAGGCACTGGAAATCAATAAGATTGCCTTCAAAATGGGTCGGGAACAGTGATGAATCAGTTGGAATCCATCATAACCGCCAATCGGAATTTTGTACGCCCCAACGCATTTCCGCCGCTGCCGAAATCACCGAAAAAGCAGATTGCCATCTTTACCTGCATGGATACCCGCCTGGTTGATTTTCTGGAACCGGCCATGGGTCTCAAGCGCGGTGAGGCCAAAGTCATCAAAAATGCCGGTAATACGATTGTGGATCCCATGTCAGGTGCAGTTATCCGCAGTCTGGTGGCAGGGATCTTCATGCTGGGAGTGGAGGAGATTTTTGTTATCGGTCACCGTGATTGCGGTATGGCCGTAATCGACTCCGACTCGGTCAAGCGCGATATGGTTGCCCGCGGAATTTCACCGGATGTGATTGATATCCATGTCCCGGATCTCAAACAGTGGCTGGGCATCTTTTCTCACCCTGTGGAAAATGTTGAACGGGTGGTAAAGATAATCAGGCATAACCCATTAATACCGAAGGATGTTCCTGTTCATGGACTGCTGTTCTGTCCCAATGACGGTCACCTGGATATTGTCGTGAATGGCTATACCCAGGAATGCTTTGCCGACACACTGGTGGCAGAGCAGCCGGATGGCACCGGCGCTGGAACCTGTTGCATTTAAACAGAAACATGGAGCGTCACAATACCGCCATTGAATCCGATTCGAGGTAGAGACCGTATGTTTTATAATGAGGAATTCGAGACACTTCCCCGTCCTGCCCTGGAGGCATTACAGCTCAAACGGCTTCAGGGGGCACTGGAAAGGGTTTATGCAAATGTCCCGTTTTATCAGGCTTCTTTCGATAAGGCCGGTGTTAAACCAGCTGATGTAAAATCACTGGCTGATCTGCGACGCTTGCCGTTCACCACCAAACAGGACATGCGTGATTCCTATCCCTATGATCTTTTTGCGGCACCCATGGAGGAGATTGTCAGAATTCATGCCTCCAGCGGTACCACCGGGAAGCCGACGGTTGTCGGCTATACCCGCAAGGATATCGAAACCTGGTCGGAACTGATGGCCCGCTCCTTTGTGGCCGCCGGTGCCCACAAAGGGGACATCATCCACAACGCCTACGGCTACGGCCTTTTTACCGGCGGATTGGGCGCCCATTACGGTGCCGAGCGTTTGGGCGCCTCGGTCATTCCCATTTCGGGCGGTAACACCAAGCGCCAAATCATGATCATGCAGGACTTCGGTTCGACGGTCCTGACCTGCACCCCTTCTTATTCTCTGTTCATTGCAGAAGAGGCCAAGGCCGAGGGGATCGATTTCAGCAAACTCAAATTGAGGGTCGGTATTTTCGGGGCTGAGCCGTGGTCCGAGGCCATGCGCACCGAAATCGAAGAAAAATTGAACCTTTCCGCCGTTGATATCTATGGGCTGTCGGAAATCATGGGACCGGGCGTTGCAATCGAGTGCATTGAGGCCAAAAAAGGCCTGCATATCTGGGAGGATCATTTCATCCCGGAAATCATCAATCCTGAAACCGGAAAGCAGGTTGGCGAGGGCGAGCGGGGCGAACTGGTGATCACCACCATTACCAAACAGGGCATCCCGCTGATCCGCTACCGCACCCGTGACATCACCAGCTTGACCTACGAACCCTGCATCTGTGGTCGCACGCATGCCCGCATCACCCGCATGAGCGGACGTTCCGACGATATGCTGATCATCCGTGGCGTGAATGTTTTCCCGTCTCAGATAGAGGCTGTTCTGGTTGGAATCGAGGGGGTCGAGCCGCACTACATGCTGATTGTTGACCGGGCCGAAAACCTCGATACCCTTGAGGTTCGGGTTGAGGTGGATGAACAACTGTTCTCCGACGAGGTTAAAAACCTGCAGCGTCTGGCCAAACGGATCGAGAAAGAGATCAAGGATATGCTGGGGGTTACCTGTACCGCCAAACTGGTGGAGCCGAAGACGATCCCGCGCAGTGAAGGCAAGGCGGTACGGGTCATCGATAACCGTAAATTATAGAAATCTAAATCTGAATATCCACCACGGAGACACAGAGACACGGAGAAAATCTGTAAACAGAACAGAATCTCGCATCTCTTTTTAAGTTCTCTGTATTTCAGTGGAAGCTCTTAGTTTTCTGGAGGTAGTCCATGAAGGTTGAACAGATATCCATTTTCATCGAAAACAAATCAGGTCGCCTGGCGGAAATTACCCGTATTCTGGGTGATGCCGGCATCAATATCCGGGCGCTGTCCCTGGCGGATACCTCGGATTTCGGTATCCTGCGTCTGATCGTCAACGACGTGGAAAAGGCCAAAAGTGCATTAAAAGAGTGCAGTTTCACCGTCAACAAGACCGAAGTTGTAGCGGTTGAAGTTCCCGATCGTCCCGGCGGGTTGTCCACTATCCTGCAGTGCCTGGATCGTGATCAGATCAATGTGGAATATATGTATGCTTTTGTGGAGCGCTGCGGCGGCAATGCGGTCATTATCTTCCGTTTCGATGATACCGATAAGGCCATCCAGACCCTCAAGGGGAGTGGATTCAATATTCTGGAAGGCGAACGACTTTACAGCATGTAGCTGACATCATTGGGGAGGATCAAAGATGAAGCGATTAATGGCAGTATGCGGTGTAGTGTGTATGGTTGTCCTGACGGCTTCGGCAGCCATGGCAGCCGGTACGATCAAGATAGGCGGTCTGTTTTCGGTTACCGGACCGGCCTCTTTTCTGGGAGAGCCTGAAAAGAAGACCCTGGAAATGCTGGTCAAGGAGGTCAATGCCAAGGGCGGTATCAATGGCATGAAGGTTGAGGCGGTCATCTATGATACAACCGGCGATGCCACCAAAGCGGTTCAGCTGGCAACCAAACTGATCAAGGACGACAAGGTTTCTGTGATCATCGGCCCCAGTACGACCGGAGAAAGCATGGCCGTTATCCCGGTTGTGGAAAAAGAGAAGATTCCGTTGATCTCGTGTGCCGCCGGTATCAAGATCACCGACCCTGTCAAACAGTGGGTGTTTAAGACCCCTGCCAATGATCATATTGCTGCCGAAAAAATCCTCAACCACATGGCCAAACAGAAACAGAAGACCATTGCCCTGATGACTGTTACCGACGGCTTTGGTTCATCCGGACGGGAACAGATCAAGGCCCTGGCAAAACAGAAGGGGTTCACAATAGTAGCCGATGAGGTCTACGGACCCAAGGATACCGATATGACCGCCCAATTGACAAAGATTCGCGGTATCAAGCCGGATGCCATCATCTGCTGGGGCACCAACCCCGGACCTGCTGTTATTACCAAGAACGTCAAACAGCTGGGTATCAAAATTCCGCTGTATATGAGCCACGGTGTTGCTTCCAAGAAATTCATCGAACTGGCCGGAGCCGAAGCGGCTGAAGGAGTCATGCTGCCTGCCGGCAAACTGGCAGTCTATGACGCTCTTCCTAAAAACGATCCACAGGCCAAATTACTGAAAGAATATGATCAGGCCTATAAAAAAGCCCAGGGCGTTGAGGCCTCCACCTTTGGAGGATATGCCTACGATGCATTCCTGCTGGTTCAGGCGGCCATCAAGAAGGCTGGAGCAGCTCCCGACCAGATCCGCACAGGCATCGAACAGACCCAGAAGCTGGTCAGTATCTCAGGTGTATTCAACATGACTCCCAAAGATCACAACGGACTCGACCTTTCAGCGTTTGAAATGGTGAAAGTAACCAAGGGTGACTGGGCCTTACTGAAATAATCGACTGAAATTTCAATCGGAGGAATAGGATATGCGTATACGTTTTATTTCAATTCTGACAGTACTGTATTCCCTTGTGATCGCTTGTGCGTCGCAGGCTGCAGCACCTCCCATTAAAATCGGTGCCCTGTTTGCCGTCACCGGTCCGGCGGCTTTTCTGGGTGAACCGGAACGTAACAGCGCCAAGATGGTGGTTGATGAAATTAATGCCGCCGGCGGCATCAAAGGGCGCAAGCTGGAACTGGTGTCTTACGATACTGCCGGAGATGCCACCAAGGCCGTGCAGTTGGCCACCAAGCTGATCAAGGATGACAAGGTTGTTGCCATCATTGGTCCCAGTACCACTGGCGAGTCCATGGCGGTTATCCCGGTGGCCGAGAAAGAACAGATTCCCTTGATCTCCTGTTCTGCCGGCATCAAGATCACGGACCCCCTGAAAAAATGGATCTTCAAGACCGCTCAGAACGATACCCTGGCCGTCGGCAGGATCTTCGAGCAACTGCAGAAACAGAAAATGTCTAAGGTTTCCATCCTGACCGTTTCCGACGGTTTTGGATCCTCGGGACGTGAGCAGCTTAAGGCCCAGGCTGCCAAATTCGGGATTTCGATCCTGTCCGATGACACTTATGGCCCCAAGGATACGGACATGACCTCCCAATTGACCAAGATTCGCGGCATCAAGCCGGATGCCATCATTTGTTGGGGTACCAATCCGGGACCGGCCGTAATTGCCAAGAACGCCAAACAGCTTGGCCTGAAGATCCCGATGTACATGAGTCACGGTGTCTCATCCAAGAAATTTATTGATCTGGCCGGTGATGCCGCTGAGGGTATCCGACTTCCGTCCGGCAAGGTTCTGGTGGCCGACCTGCTGCCGAACTCCGATCCTCAGAAGAAATCTCTGCTGGCCTTTGTCAAGGATTACCAGAATCACTACAAGACCGAAGGTGATCATTTCGGCGGCCACGCCTGGGATGCGGTCATGCTATTGAAGGGAGCCATTGAACGTGGCGCTACTACACCGGCCGCCATTCGCGATCAGCTTGAAAAAACCAAGCAGTTTCACGGTATTGGCGGAACATTTACCTACTCCGCCCAGGACCATGCTGGTCTGGGCAAGGATGCCTTTGTATTGGTAGAGGTCAAAAACAAGGACTGGGTGCTCGTCAAGTAGTTTCAGAAATAAATTCATTCAGAGGGGCGGGCAATCGTTCGCCCCTCTCTTTATGAGGTACAATGCAGTTCGATCAGCTTCTTCAATACACACTTTCCGGATTATCCACCGGCGCGATCTATGCCCTGATCGGCATCGGGTTCTCCATTATCTACAATGCCACCGGCATCATCAATTTTGCCCAAGGTGAATTTGTCATGCTGGGGGGGATGTTTACGCTGTTCTTTCTGGAGACGCTGCATCTTCCTCTCTGGGCAGCCATCCCTTGTGCCATTGCCGCCTCCACGGTAGGTGGTTTGCTTTTCGAGCGGCTGGCGATTCGACCACTGCGGCAGCCGACCCCCATCAATCTGGTTATCATAACCATCGGTGGCAGTATTTTGATCCGTGGCATATCCATGCTGTTATGGGGCAAGGACACCCATGCCATCCCGCCGTTTTCCGGTGATGAGCCGATTGCAATCGGCGGGGCGACCATCCTGCCGCAACATCTCTGGATTCTTGGGATCACCCTGATCATAATCGCGATCAATAAGTTCTATTTCTATTACACCATCAGTGGCAAAGCAATGCGGGCCTGCGCCTATAACCGCCGGGCAGCCGGACTGGTCGGTATCGATGTGCGCCGGATGGTCTTGTTTTCCTTCATCATCAGCTCCGCCATGGGCTCGGTAGCCGGCATCATTGTGGCCCCGCTGACCATGACTGCCTATGATGTGGGCGTCATGCTTGGACTGAAAGGGTTTTGTGCCGCCATTATCGGTGGAATGAGCAGCGGCGTTTCAACCGTCATTGGCGGATTAATTCTGGGCGTCCTGGAATCCCTGGGGGCCGGACTGATTTCATCGGGTTATAAGGATGCCATCGCTTTCATCATTCTGCTGCTGATTCTGTTCATCCGTCCGCAGGGGTTGTTCGGCAAAGCCCAGAGCGAGAGGGTCTAGACCATGAATCGCGACCTGATCAAGTTTCTGGCCTTTGCCGCCATGGTCTTTACCGCGCCGTTGATGTTTAACGGCGGATACCTGATGAACGTACTGGTGTTCGTCGGCATTCATACCATGCTGGCCATCGGTCTCAATCTTCTGCTGGGATATGCCGGGCAGATCTCGCTCGGGCATGCCGGATTTTTTGGGCTGGGGGCCTATCTTTCGGGTGTCCTGACCGCTACCTACGCCTGGAACCCCTGGCTGGCCATGCCTGTGGCAGCTTTAACTGTCGGTGCTCTGGCATTCACGATCGGTTTTCCCATACTCAAACTCAAGGGACACTACCTGGCCATGTCCACCCTGGGCATGGGGATCATCATGTACATCGTCTTTAACGAAACTATCGATCTGACCGGAGGTCCATCGGGACTGTCCGGAATTCCCAATATCTCCATCGGTTCCCTGACCTTTGACACCGATATCAAAAACTATTACCTGATCTGGACTTTTACCCTGATACTGGTTTTAGTAACCCTCAACCTGGCCAACTCGAGGGTCGGCCGGGCCCTGCGTGCCATTCACGACTCGGAGGTCGCCGCCCAGGTCTTGGGCGTCAACGCCCGTCTACTTAAAGTCCAGATATTTGCCCTTTCGGCCATGATCTCGGCAATTGCCGGAAGTCTGTATGCCCATACAATGACCTTCATTTCTCCAGCGTCCTTCGGTTTCAATTTTTCGGTCGAACTGCTCACCATGGTTGTTATCGGCGGGTTGGGCAGTATCTACGGATCTTTTCTCGGTGCCGCTCTGCTTACGCTGCTACCGGAGTTCCTGCGGGCAGCCCATGACTACGACATCATTATTTATGGGTCATTGCTGATGGTGATGGTCATGTTCATGCCCGGTGGACTGGTGCGCGGTGTACCGGATCTGTTCAGGAAACTGCTGAAGAAAAAGGGGGGAAGCCATGCTTGAGGTGTCCGGCATCACCCAGATTTTCGGAGGTGTTACTGCTCTTGAAGATGTGTCTTTTGCCATAACAAAAGGCGATATAACCGGGGTTATCGGTCCTAACGGAGCCGGTAAGACAACCCTTTTTAACATCATTTCCGGCATCTATACCCAGACATCAGGCCGTGTCAGCCTAAATAATACCGATATTTCCGGTTTTCCACCGGAAAAGCTGGCACCGCTCGGCATGGTTCGTACTTTCCAGAATATTGAGCTTTTCAGCGGTATGACCGTGTTGGAAAACGTTATGGTCGGTCTCCATACCAGAAGCTCCAGCGGGCTTCTGGCCTGTTCCCTGCGTATGCCCTGGAGTCGTTCAGAAGAAAAACGTATTCGCGAAGGCGCCCTCAAGTGGCTGGAATTTACCGGCATAACCGAGCTGGCCGATGTGACTGCCGGCAATCTCCCTTTTGGCAAAGGTCGTCTGCTGGAAATCGCCCGGGCATTGGCCGTGGAACCGTCAATCATCCTGATGGACGAACCGGCCGCCGGTCTGAACAGCCAGGAAACCGTGGGTCTGGCCCGCCTGATACAGAGAATTCGTGACCTGGGAAGCACGGTTGTACTGGTTGAGCACGATATGGAGCTGGTCATGGATATCTGCGACCGCATTGTTGTCCTCAATCTGGGGCGCAAGCTGGCGGAAGGGACTCCACGCGAAATTCAGGAGAACCAAGAGGTTATTGCCGCGTATCTGGGGGATGACGACTGATGCTGCGCTTGAAGAATATCAATACCTACTACGGTAAGGTTCATGCCCTCAAGAATGTATCCCTGCATTTGGAAGAGGGTGAGATCGTAACCCTGATCGGTGCCAATGGCGCCGGAAAAACGACAATTCTGAACACAGTCTCCGGCGTTACCACTGCCGGGAGTGGAGAGGTGCTTTTCAATAAACAGCAGATCACAGCTCTTCCGCCCGACCAGATTGTGAAACTGGGTGTATCCCAGGTCCCGGAAGGTCGCCAGGTGTTCAAACCTCTTTCGGTGGAGGACAATCTGGAATTGGGGGCCTATCTGCGCTACCGCAGCCGTGAATCCAAGGCTTCAATCCACAAGGATATGGAACAGGTCTTTACACTGTTTCCACGCCTGCAGGAACGTCGCAAGCAATTGGCCGGAACCATGTCGGGCGGTGAACAGCAGATGCTGGCCATTGGCCGGGCGTTAATGGCCAACCCGAAGCTGCTCCTGCTGGATGAGCCTTCCATGGGTTTGGCCCCGCTGGTGGTACAGGAAATTTTTCGGGTTCTCAGCCAGCTGCGCAGTGAAAACGGGACTACCATCTTGCTGGTTGAACAGAATGCAAAGGCCGCCTTGAAACTGGCGGACCGGGCCTATGTATTGGAAACCGGCAAGGTGATTCTAGAGGGGCCGGCTGACGAAATGATGGAAAATGCCGAAGTAAAAAGGGCCTATCTGGGCAAGGATAAAAAAGAGATCTGGGAGCGTTAATATGAATCGTGAAGAAGCCAGAAAAAAAATAATTTTCGCGCTTGATGTAAACGGGTTGGCCGAAATTGACCGCTATGCCGAGATGCTTTCCGGCAGGGTCGGCATGTTCAAGGTCGGTAAGGAACTGTTCACGGCCACGGGGCCGGAGGCGGTTAAAACCGTGCAGCGCCACGGCGGTCAGGTTTTTCTGGATCTGAAATACCACGATATCCCCAACACTGTGGCCAAGGCCATGCTGGAAGCCGCCCGTATGGGTGTTGAACTGGTCAACCTGCATGCTCTGGGTGGTGCGGAGATGATGGAAACCGCTGCAACAGCCGTCCATAATGAATTTGGCGACCTGCGACCAAAGTTACTGGCGGTGACAATTCTGACATCATCGACGGAACATACCCTGCGTGCGGTCGGTATAAACCATCCGGTTCCGGATATGGTTGTTATGCTGGCGAAACTGGCCCAGAATTCCGGCATGGATGGTGTTGTTGCTTCGCCCCAGGAAATTGGATTGATTCGTGCCGCCTGTGGTCCTGATTTCCTGATTGTCACCCCCGGAGTACGTCCTGCCTTTGCTGCTGTGGATGACCAGAAACGAATTATGACCCCTTTGGAAGCGGTGTCGGCCGGTGCCGATTATCTTGTAATCGGACGGCCGATTGCCAAGGCTGATGATCCCAAAGCCGCCGCCGATCTGATTGTCGACGAGATCGTTGGTACCCTGTGATGGGGGAATTAATCTTCGGGGTCAACCCGGTCAAGGAAGCGTTGCAGGGTACCCGCGGCGCCTACAATCTGTATGTGCAGATCAGTGCCAGCGATCATCGCGTCGAAAAGATCATTCACCTGGCGGAACAGCGCGGCGTGGCGGTTCATCGTCGTGAAAAACTTGATCTGACCAAAATGTGTGCATCGTCACATCACCAGGGGATCGCCCTGGAAGTAGAACCATTCCGCTATGCTGATCTGGATGATCTGCTTTCCGCCGTAGCCACGGCAGAAACGGCCCTGCTGGTGGTGCTGGATGGGATACAGGATCCTCATAATCTGGGTGCCTTGATCCGTTCGGCGGCCTGTGCCGGGGCGCTGGGGGTTATCATTCCCCGTGACAGGGCCTGCGGAGTGACCGCTTCTGCCGAAAAATCCTCCGCCGGGGCGGTAGAAACCCTGCCGGTGGCACAGGTCACTAATATCAGCCAGGCACTTGAAGCGATGAAGAAAACCGGCTGCTGGGTGTACGGGCTGGACGGGGAATCCCGCTCATCCCTGTTTCAGACGAAGTTTTCCGGGCGGGTTGTACTGGTCATTGGGGGTGAAGGGGAGGGGATTCGTCCGCTGGTCCGCAAGCAGTGCGACGCACTCATGTCAATTCCCCACTACGGCGGAGTCAGCTCTCTGAATGCCTCTGTAGCCGGTGGAATCGCCATGTTTGAAATTGTTCGCAACCTCTGATAGGTTTATGGTGCATTTGATGGTCATCCTCAGGGAGCTTTTTCATCATGTCGCTTAAAGGCAATCTGGAACATTTTCCTATTATTGATGTTATCCAACTCCTGCATGGTGCCCGCAAGACCGGAGTTCTGCGTCTTTCCAGCGAGAAGGGTGAAAGCCAACTGGTTTTTCACGAAGGGGATCTGGTCAGTGCCAATTTTCTGAACAGTCTGGTGCGGATCGGTCAGGTTCTGGTGAGTTCCGGTGCCATCACCGAGGACATTCTGGCACAGGGGCTTGACCTTCAGAATCAGGCCGGTGAAAATCGCAAGCCTTTGGTGATAACCCTGTTGGATCACGGAATGGTTGAAGAAACGGCAGCCTATAACGGAATTGAATCACTGATTGAAATGACGGTGGTAGAGGTTCTAACCTGGAAAGAGGGCGAATTTTCTCTGGAAATTGCCAACAATGGTCATGGAGGCGGCTATCATTTTTCCCGCACCGGTTTTCCCCAGAGAATTCTGCTGAATGC
This sequence comes from uncultured Geobacteraceae bacterium, assembly GCA_942493195.1. GTDB lineage: Bacteria > Desulfobacterota > Desulfuromonadia > Geobacterales > Pseudopelobacteraceae > CAIPTY01. Next base: position 1,684,040 of record OW818669.1, read on the forward strand.
TCAGGGTATCCTGATGGAATCAATGCGAATCTTTGACGAAAAGGTGCGGGACGGTTCCATGGATGAGATTCTCAGTATTGCCGGAGTCAATAATCTGGACCTGGGTGACGAACAGCCCGGCTCCCGTACCATCCCCACTATTCAGCCCGGCAGTTATGATCCAGATAGCATCCCATCGGCCATGCACCAACTTCTGTCCGAGCAGCGCACCTTGATTCAACGCAGTGGAGATCAGAGCTACCGGACCATAGATGCGCTCAAGCAGATGATAGTTGATGAATTTCCACATGCGGCCAAGGATCATAAACGGTCACTCCTGAAGCTTCTGTCTATTAAGGAAGATTCTGCAAACACACAGGTAGATGCCCCCGAAATTGCTGTCGTCGTCATCACAAAATCACAGCTCCTATCCACCATGGTTCGTGCTATCTGCCATGAGGAAGGGGTCTATGCGGTCGCAACTGACAATGTAATTACCCTGGATATAAATATCAGGCTGCTGCTCTGTCAGGCCTTGCACCTAGTTATCCTGCTTGATGTTCCCCACGATCCGGAAGCACAGGATACTGTACAGATCTGTTCCAACCTCAGAAAATATCCTCAGGCAACGGTTATTCTGGCGGCTTGTACCCGTTTCTGGGTTACCCGGGGGATGCAGGCCCTCGGGTCCGGTGTTAAGGCAGTAATCCCCCGGCCGTGCAGCGATTGCTCCAAAGACGCAGCCATCGCCCAGTCACTTGCTTTTCATTTAGGATTTACGAGCTATCTGCACACCCTTTCTACAGCATTTTCCAGCGGTGATGATCAACGTTTTTTTACCTGCATTTCCCGTTTACAGAGCTGTATCTCCCGTACAGAAATTTCGGTAGTTGTGATGGAATACCTGCTACCCATATTTGAGCGCGGGATTGTTTTTCGTGTTTCCGATTCCGGATTGGTGGCAGAAAGTGCCTTTGGGATTAAAGGATCGAAGAACGATGGAATCTTATCACTTTCAAACCTGGTCCTTCCTTTTGACGATCAGGAGATCTTCGAGCAGGTGATAAATAGCGGTCAGATGTATTACGGCTTTTACAGTGACTCCACCTGGCCCCACGAACTCTACCGCTTGACTGGTCGACCTGATAGTCCTGAAGTACTGGTGCTTCCCTTTATCCGGGCCAACAGTGTAGTTGCATTTATTTACGCTGATTTTGGCAAGCTCTTGGCTTCGTCACCATCGCTTTACTATCTGGACGCACTGGTCCAATACACAACAGCACAGATCAGTGTTTCTGCCTACCGCCAAAAGCTGAAGCGATTGACGGAAGAGCCTGCATCTCCCAAATCCCACAAGAAAGTCAATTAGAGTTCCTGTGCCCGGTATTTATGTGGTTCACGTGGTCACAGGATTCACCCCTGTGGAGTCAGTCTGGAATACCTACTATGGCAGTACTTAAAAAAAATCAGAATGGGCACTATCTCAGAGGTCTCACACTTCTTTATGAAGATAAGGACATTATTGTTGTAGAGAAGCCATGCGGGATACTGACAGTTGGAACAGGACGAGATTCAGTCCGAACAGTTCATTCAATCCTCAATGATTATGTCCGCAAAGGTAATTCACGTTCTTCCAACAGGGTTTACATCGTTCATCGGCTTGATCGGGATACCTCAGGGATTCTGATTCTGGCAAAAAGTGAAGCCGCTAAAATTATTCTGCAGGGTCATTGGCCGGATACGGAAAAACATTATCTGGCCGTGGTGCATGGACTGTTTGATTGCGTCTCAGGCACGATCACCAGTTATCTGGCTGAGAACAGTGCCCTTAATGTTTATTCAACAAAGGATCAGAATACGGGGAAACTGTCTCATACCGCTTTTACTGTCTTGAAATCCGTCAGGTCCCTCTCGCTGTTGGATATTCATCTGTTGACCGGTCGCAAACATCAGATTCGAGTGCATCTGTCGGAAAATGGCAATCCGATCGTTGGGGACCGAAAATATGGAACGCATAATGACGGGCATGCAACTTTGGCGTTACATGCCCGTTCATTGTCAGTTACACATCCGATTAGTGGAAAGCGCCTGTTTTTTGAAACATCTATACCGGATGCATTCACCCGTCTGGTCGGAGTAATACAACCGTCTCACTCGTGAATGTATCCAAACAGACCGAATAAAGAAGGCCGCCCGGATTAGGGCGGCCTTTTGCAGTAAATTGCTACGACTATTCATTCAAAACGGTGTATCGGTATGTGTGATCATACTCTCCAACCAGGATTCAACGGTTGCCCGATGGAATCGGATTGATCCGCCGAGCTTCATTTTCCCGGGAACCTTGCCGGCATTATCCATTCGCACCAATGTCGCACGGGATATCTTGAGTAGATGGCATATTTCCCTGATGGAGAGCAGAATTGCATCAGGATCGAGTGGTGCTGGTCTTGGTGAGACTGTTTTCCTGGCTGATTTTTTAGGAGTTGTTGCATTTGAGGCAGTCTGTGAAGCAGCCTTTGACGAAACTTTTTCAACCTTTTTGCCAACCGACTTCTTCTCTTTCGGTACTTTCGTCTTCACTGGTTTATTCGGCTGCGGTTTATCGTGTTTCTGGATCACATATCCTTCAAGTCCGGCAAAAAGCGGTGCTTCATCCAGCAACAATTGGTTGGATGGCGTTTCGTCTGATGTTCGTTTTGACATTGTCGATCCTCATAGTTCTATTTATTTAAAATAGGCTCAAATTGTATCAAATGCACCATAACCAATCTTCGGTATCTGCCGGATATAAACCGTGACAGGTTTGTACAATATGTATCAAACGATATCAATATACCTCAAAAAAATATAAGATCAATTTATTTGCGACCGGTATTGTTACACAATAATGATCTCGTATTAGTTTCTTGTGTTTCAGGTATTCGCGTGATTAAATGTCCAGCAATTTTCTGTTATCCCATTTTTGGGGAGCTGTCTCTATGGATGCCATAGAAATGTACGTTCCGATCTCACTTGAGAGCATCGAACCTGTTATATTTCCCAATGTTGCCCTGTATATCAAAACCGGTGGTAATTATGTGCTTTATAAAAGCCACGGTCGTGATTTCAGCAATAACGATCACGAAAGATTGTCCAAGAACGGTGTTGAGTTCATCTTCGTTGAAAAAAGCGACATGGAAGTCATTACCAAACATATGGAGGCCAGTGCAGAACGTCTCCTGAAGAGTGACCTGCTGAGTGCCAAGGCAAAAGGGAAGATGATTTACCAGACGTCCATTAACTTTGTGGACGATATTTTCAGTAATCCTGATAAATCTTCGGATCTTACCCGTACCAAAAACCTGATTGAAAACCTGATGCTGTTTCTTTCCGATAATCCGGACGCCATTAATTCACTGGAATCGGTTATGACCCACAATTATCACACCTTCGTACACTCGCTGCAGGTGACTTCGTTGACTCTGATGATGCATTCGGACGCATATACACTATCCCGTGACGAAATGCTGGATGTCGGTACCGGCGCCATACTGCATGATTTCGGCAAAATCTTTATTCCCCAGGAAATTCTCAACAAAAGTGGGAAATTGAGTGAATCAGAGGTTGAAATCCTAAGACGTCATCCGGAGGACGGCTACAATTTCCTGAAAGACAAGGGTGTTCTGTCGCCGGTTTCGCTTGCAATCGTGCGCCTGCACCACGAACGCTGTAACGGCAGCGGCTATCCGCTCGGTCTCGAATTCAGAGAAATTCCGCGAAGTGCCCAGGTGACGGGTGTTGCCGATGTGTACTGTTCACTGACAACCAGTAATACGGGTACCAAGACCATGCAACCCCACATTGCAGTTCAGTTAATGCGTAATCAGATGAAGGACCTGTTCGCACCGTTTCTTCTCGATACTCTTGAAAAGCTTGTCAGTACCGAGGATGTTCAGCAGTTCGTTCTGTAATCCCCCCATAATATTCAAGTATGTACTCAAAGGGAGCTTTTTCAATGAATCACGTAACCATTGACGGTATCACTTTGTCACTGGCTCGTCCGGTTGAGCTCAATCTGCGCTGGGTCGGTCAGGAGGAACTGCTGACGCAGCTTTTGGCCGCCTGGATGGTCATTGACGAGAAAGATATCCCCTTCAACCCGCGACTGATTGGAAAGCCAGGTGTAGGCAAGACCACACTGGCCTATGCAGCCGCACTGCGTCTGGGGCGACCGGTTTACCTGTATCAGGCTACCATGGATACCCGTCCGGAGGACCTGATCATTACTCCGGTTATCGGTCCGGATGGCAGGATACAGTATGCTGCCTCATCACTGGTGTCAGCCATGCTTTCCGGAGGGGTGCTGATTCTGGACGAAGGCAACCGCATGAGCGAAAAAGCCTGGGCTTCTCTGGCTCCGCTTCTTGATGATCGCCGCTATGTCGAGTCCGTTGTTACCGGTCTGCGCATCCCTGCAGTGCGTGATTTTCGCATCGTGGTGACCATGAACGAGGATGCTTCGACCTTTGAGATCCCTGAATATATTCATTCACGTCTGCAGCCGCAGATTTTCATCGATTTCCCCGAAGCTGATGAAGAGCTGATTATCCTGAAGGAGAATCTTCCGTTTGCTGATGCGGAGATTTTGAAATATGTGGTGACATTTCTCCAGCGGGCCCATGCGGCAGATGAACTGTATTCCGTCCGGGATGGTATCAACATCGCTAGGTATGCGCTGAAGATGTCTGTGGCCGGAGGCACTCCGGCTGAGGAGCTGCTGCGGTTGGCGGTCACGCGTATTCTGGGCAATGAAGCCTTGTCGTACCTTGCCTGAGCATGTCTGATCGACTTTATCTGGAGCACTTCGGATCGGTCCACGCACTGCCGGTGCTGCATTACCGCATGGAGTTTGCCCAGTTGGTGCGCATGGCCTTTAACCGACTGAAACCTGATGCCGTCGCCATCGAACTGCCCGTCACCTTGCAGGCCCACTTTCAAAGGGCCGTTCAACGCCTTCCTCAAATATCGGTTATTTCGTACGGCACTCCCGGCCATGCCGGTTCTGAAGATGAAACAGTTTATCTGCTGGTGGAGCCGGCCGATCCATTGGTGGAGGCCGCCCGCCTGACGTTGGAGCAGAACATTCCGCTGCACTGTATCGATGTTGATACGAATCACTACCCGCAGCATCATGAACTGCTTCCGGATTCATACAGTATCAGTCGAATCGGGCTTGAAAGCTATTTTACTGCGTATAAAGATTCCATGTCAGCCAGTCCCCCGTGCCGTGAAGATTCACGCAGGGAGCAGGGCATGGCGTATCGTCTGCAGGTGCTGGCTCGCAGACATCAGCGGATTTTATTTATCTGCGGCATGTCACATTTGGAACGCATCAAGGCACTGTACACTGTGGAACAGGTGCCTCCACTGGAGCGGATCCGGCGAGATAACATATCACTTCATAATCTGCATCCCGACTCCTGTCGCGAAATTCTCGCCGAATTTTCATTTCTTTCAGCAGTCTATGAGTTGCGGCGAGGCACGCTTCCCGACGAACCGATAGAACAACCGATGGGCCTGAGAAAACGCTTCAATGCCTTTGAGTTGATCAACGGTGGCAGGGTACAGCAGGTCTCCGAAGAAAAAATGATGGAGCACGCAATCCTGCGTACAGCCCGGCGGCTTGGGCGTGAAGGTGCTTTTCCGGACCGACAGCGCCTGATCTATTGTCTTTTCAGTGAAGCGGCCCGCCACTACCGGCAGGAAACCGGTGAATCAGTTCAGATCTGGCAGAAGCGGGCCTTTTTCCGATTTGCCCGCAATTACGCGATGCAGACCGGTATGCTGCTGCCGGATCTGTTTCAACTTCTTGCCTCAGCTCGCGGATGTCTTGACGATAATTTTGCCCACGCCTTCTGTCGTCTTGCTACATGTTATCCTTGGCAATCTGCCAGTTGTGATCTTGCCACAATCAGCCTATCACCCGAAGAGATCTGGGGTGGCAGTCGACGAATCCGCTTCAGGCCGCGACTTAAGCAGAGCAAGGGGCTTTCACAGCTGGGCATGCTCAAGCGTAAACGTGAAACCCGCCCCGGTGAATGGCTGGAGGGTTTTGACGATCCTTCCATCTGCTCCTATCCTGCCGAGGACATCGCCATTGAGGAATATGGCCGATTTCTCAAGCGCAAGGGGTGTCAGCAACTTTCCGAAGAACTGTGTCGAACGGAAAAATTCAGTTCATCTCTTTTGGACGGTATCGACCTTCGCGAAACACTCCGCAATATACACGAAGGCTCAATATATGTCCGGGAACAGCAGCGTGTAACGGGTGGGGTGGGGTGTCTGGTTGTGGTTTTTGACGGGGGGCGTAACGATAAACTGTATCCCTACTGTATGACCTGGCTGGGTGAACATGATCAGGAATCGGATATGGCCTTCTATGCCACTGATCCTGCCGAAAACATTGTTGGACCGGGCATCTGCCGTTGCGAATACGGCGGTTTTATGCTCTCCTATCCGCCGCGTCGCATGATGGATGTCTGGCATGATCCGGATTACAGAATGGTAGATGCAAAAAGCGAGGTGTTGCTACTGGCTGCCCTGGACTATTCGCGGGAAAAGCACGTTGTCTATGTGGCCCCCCGGCCGCCTCGCAGTATTTTCAAACAGGTGGCGGCTCGCCGTGACCGCAGGATTGTCTACATCCCAATCGGGTCGCTTTCGCCTCACAAGCTCAAACAGTTGAGAATATTGCATATTTTGGCTGGAAAAGACAAACGGGAAATTGCGAGGGATTTTATCTGGTGAAGGGGGCCGGAAAAAGCGTCTAACCGCGTTGATCAAATCGTCTGAAATATTCTTCCCGGCACCAGTTTTCTACATCGACCAACGCCTGGAAAGCTTCACGAAAGTCGTTCCGTCCGATGGCAAAGACACCGTGACCATATACAATTGCCCGTCCCGGACCACCGATGACAGGCGGAACATTTTTTGCAATCCCGCCGGCCCCGATTTCTCCAGCCACAACCGGTGTTCCTCCCATGCTGCGCACCTTGTGGCAATCACGCCAGCAATCCTTGATCTGGCACAGATCCTTTTCTTCACACATCATGCTCATCACAACCGCAAAACGCGGATGACCATGCAGGATAGCCCGGCAGCCCGTGATTTCAAATATGCTGCGATGTGCTACCAATTCGCTGGATGCAGTAATTCCTACGGTTGAGCTGTTTTCAAAGGGTACCGGATCGATGCAACCGGCCAGTTCATCCAGGCTGGAAGCGGTTTGGGATATGTATATCAGGTCTCCGTTTGAATAGGATATGTTCCCGAAAAAGGAATCAACAAGTCCGCGCTGAACCGTATAGCTGCCGACACGGGTGATTTCATCCAGAATATCGCTTTTATCCACGATTGGGCCATTCCGGAAGATCAGTTCATCTGCACTCAGCTTTAGCAACCAGTCAGAACGGAACCCTGCGAAAGCCTCAGCTTCCCCCGGAAGTTGAAAACCGGATTCCAGAACATCCTCAAGATATTTGATAAAGGTCGAGTGGAAAACCGATGACCAGTTTATATAGGCCTGCTCAACAGTAAGCCCGCCACTGGCAATGATACCGATTCCTTCAACAACCACTCCTTTACGATTACCGAGCAGTTTTGCAATGATAACGGAAGGGTTTTCGCCCAGTTCCGAGCGACGCACAAAGGGAATATCGTGCAGAAAGGTACGGGTTTCTGTGTCGCGGGGGATAACACCATGCTCGTCGGCAGGAGCCCTGCGAAGCAGATATTCGGCAAAGGGGAGAGCGGGACGTGCGGCACACAAAGCCAGGCAGTTGATTCGTGATAATGTATCGGCCGCGAGAGATGCCAGAGTGTCATCACCGGCGCTGATCATGTTGTCATCCTGAGCAGCGAAGGCGATACCTTCCGGACAAACCGAGCGGTCAGCCTTCAGTTTGCCGATGTATTTCCGTATCTGGTTCAGCATCAGGGAACGGATGAGGGGATGTTGGTGAAAAGGACGGAGCCGTCTGTCAGAACTTCCTTACGAAAACGAGCCTTGGACCCGTTGGCAGCTATCATATTTTTTGGAATCTGCATGCTGCTGCCGGGCATGAATGCCGGGGTAACATTGGTACCGGCCTGCCAGGCTTCGAAATGCAGATGGGGTCCGGTAGATCGTCCGGTATTGCCGGACAGTGCAATTACTGTATTCTGGTCAACTGCTTGCCCCTGAATGGCTTCCAAACGGCTGTTGTGGCCATACAGCGTAATCATGCCATTAGGGTGCTCTACCAAAACTGTAAATCCATACCCTGGGCGCTGACCGCTGTATGCGACGACACCAGGCCCTACTGCGGTAACAGGAGTGCCTTCCGGAATCGCGATATCGATTCCATTATGAAGCCGATATCTGCCATCAATCGGATCAACCCGCATACCAACTCCAGAGGTGATCACACCACCGACCGGTGGCAGTTTGGCTTCAAACGCTCCTTGCAACTCCTGGCCGGGCGGTGTAAATGAAGCAGAAATAGTACGTTCAATAACTTCGTTCAACGAGACATCATGGTTTTTTTGAGGTTTTGATTTCTTTTTGTTTTTGGGAACTGATTTGGTGACCTCCTTGATCACAACCTTGGCGTCCTTATTGAGGGGAGCATCGGTGAAGCTTTCAACACCGTCAATAGTAACAAAGCGATATATATCGGAACAGGCGGTATCAGGCACGATAAGAAGAAAGGAAATCAGTACGAAACCGGGAAGGAATTGAAGCCGATTCAAAGAAATGCCAAGAATAGTACGCATAGAGTCAGTCTCTTTTATTGCTTGTCGTTCTCAAATATTTCTGATAGTTAAATACGTTCCGTCAGCTACATTACAGTATCTGTCTAATTTATGTCAATTCATTCATCTTTCCGGGGTTTTCTGGAATGCCTCAATATTCGGATAAAATTGTTCGCGGTACCCCTCATGAAGATTCATTGGTTATCATTCAGTTCCTGAAAGAGAAGGTTGGGAGGCGTTTTTCATTCCTTAATTATTATAAAGAAATTCCTGTTTCATACGACGCAACATTGACAAATGTTGAAAATGAAATGGCGGAATTTGAATTGCACGAATATCAAGCCAAGGTTATCTCGGTTGAGCGCAAGGCACTTATTCATGCACACCCGGAAAGTCCGTTCAAGGAAGATATTCTCGCCGAAGCTTTTTATATTAACGCTCTGAAGAAGAAGGTCATACTCTGCAAATTTGAATACGCAAAAATCAGGTCTGACATGCGCAGATTTGTGCGTGTGCAACTTGACAATCCAATAGAGGCTGACTTGATCTGCGAAGTTGACATCGTCAAAGGGAATGTAAAAGATATTTCTCTGGGCGGTGCATCTCTGAATCTTATGACTCGTGATCGCTTACTTCCGGGCCAGGAAATTAATCTTTTTCTGAAACTGCCTGACATTCCGAACGGAACCATCAATGAAGTCGGTTTGTCTGCAACAATCATTAAACTGATCGGTGAAGTGGCTCCCTTTACCTGTATTCTTGAGTTTCACCCTGAAAAACATTCCCAGCAGCAGATTTCCTACTATATAAACCAGCGCCAGGTTGAGATCATCAAGGAACTTAAGGATCTGGTCTCCTAGTTCTTACTCAGTCCCTGTTATCTGCCTATATCTTGTGCATTGTTATTAGTAAACGCCTATCTCCTGTGCACGTCAGGCGACGTCAGTTGCATAAATTTCGAGCTGCTGGCATAACATATTGAAATTCAGCTACAAAATATTCTAAATATTTTGGCAAACCATTTGCAAATACCTCCCAAAGATGTCGGCGCATACGTACTTGCAATTTATACGATAACCCTTATAATCGCCCGGTCATTTCTAGAAAGGGAGGATATCACTGTGAAGAAAGTTGAAGCCGTCATTAAGCCCTTCAAGCTGGATGAAGTAAAAGAAGCTCTCAATGAGATAGGTGTTCAGGGAATAACTGTCAGTGAAGTCAAGGGGTTTGGTCGCCAAAAAGGTCACACTGAGTTGTACCGGGGAGCTGAATACGTTGTCGACTTCATTCCAAAAATCAAGCTCGAAATTATAGTTTCAGACGCTATATTGCCACAAGTTATTGAAGTTATAGAAAAATCAGCAAAGACCGGCAGGATTGGAGATGGCAAAATCTTTGTGACCCCTGTTGAGGCTGTAGTTCGCATAAGGACCGGCGAAACCGGTGAAGATGCACTTTAAACAACTCATCTGATTGTACCAGTTTCAGTACATCATATTTAACCACCTGAAAGGAGATATTTGATGACCCCGAAACAAGTAGTTGAATTTGCCAAAGAAAATGGCGCGAGAATGGTTGATTACAAATTTATGGACTTTGTTGGGACATGGCAGCATGTATCTGTTCCCATGACTGAATTCGATGAAGACACTTTTGAAGAAGGCCAGGGATTTGATGGCTCGTCGATTCGCGGATGGCAGCCGATTCACGCCTCTGACATGATCCTTCTTCCCGATCCGACTACCGCAAAAATGGATCCCTTTGTTAAAGTGCCTACCTTGTCAATAATTTGTGACATCTTCGATCCGATCACCAAGGAAGATTACACCCGCGATCCGCGTAACATCGCCAAGAAGGCGGAAATGTACTTGAAGTCCACTGGCATTGGCGATACCGCCTTCTTTGGACCTGAAGCAGAATTTTTCATCTTTGATGATGTCCGTTACGATTCAACCGCTAACCAGTCCTTTTTTGCTGTCGATTCTTCAGAAGGAGCCTGGAATACAGGCCGCGAAGAGTTCCCTAACCTGGGATACAAACCGCGTCATAAAGAAGGATATTTCCCCTGTTCGCCGGTCGATTCTCAGAATGACCTGCGCAATGAAATGGTAGAAGTTCTTCAGTCTGTAGGTATTCGTGTGGAATGTCAGCATCACGAAGTGGCAACTGGTGGTCAGGCAGAAATCGATATGCGTTTTTCTTCACTGGTTGATATGGCTGACCAGTTGCAGTGGTTTAAATACGTAATAAAGAATGTTGCCTACCGTAACGGCAAAACAGTTACGTTCATGCCCAAACCTCTTTACGGAGATAACGGATCCGGAATGCACTGCCACATGTCAATCTGGAAAGACGGTCAGAACTTGTTTGCCGGTGACAAATACGGCGGACTCTCCCAGATGGCGCTCTGGTATATCGGTGGTATCATCAAGCACGCCAAGGCTCTCTGTGCCATTACCAACCCGACCACAAACTCTTACAAGCGTTTGGTGCCAGGTTTTGAAGCTCCGGTAAATATGGCTTACTCCAGCCGCAACCGTTCTGCTTCTCTGCGTATCCCTATGATGTCTACAAATCCTAAAGCCAAGCGTATTGAATACCGGACGCCCGATCCGTCTTGTAATGGCTACCTGGCTTTTGCTGCGATGTTGATGGCGGGTCTTGATGGTATCGAAAACAAGATTGATCCAGGACAGCCGCTTGATAAGGACATCTACGGTCTTTCTCCGGAGGAATTGAAAGATATTCCATCAGCACCCGGTAGCCTTGAGGAAGCACTTCAGTGTCTTAAAGATGATCATGAGTTCCTTCTCAAAGGAGATGTTTTTACTCCTGACGTTATTGAAAAATGGATTGAGTACAAAACAGAAGCCGAAGTCAACCCGGTGCGTATGCGTCCAGTACCACTTGAGTTTGAGCTGTACTACGATATTTAATCAGATCCGGATATTTCGAATGTGTACCAAAAACGGCAGGAGAATTTTTCTCCTGCCGTTTTTTTATGTGAAAAGCGAAATGAATTTTAGATACGGTATTATTGCTGTTGACGCCCCTCAATCCTTGATTTTTTCTCTGCAGTTGTCTACTATGCTTCGCTATGAAAAAACCGACCAGACAACTATTTATAGGTTCCGTCCCCGTTGGGGGCGGAGCACCTTGTGCCGTTCAGTCCATGTGCTCAACAGATACTCGGGATGTTGACGCCACTCTGGCCCAGATCATTCCCCTGGCTCAGGCTGGCTGTGAAATCATTCGATGTGCTGTCCCTGATATCGAGGCTGCGAAAGCGTTAGCCATGATTAAAAGAGAAAGTCCGATCCCTGTTATTGCCGATATCCACTTTGACTATAAACTTGCCCTTCATGTTCTTGAAGGAGGCATTGACGGACTGCGACTAAATCCGGGAAATATCGGTGAAACCTGGAAGGTTTCAGAGGTTGTGAAGTCTGCCGCTGAACGTAACGTTCCCATTCGGATCGGCGTGAATGCCGGTTCGTTGGAAAAGGAGCTGCTTGAGAAATATGGACATCCAACTGCTGAGGCCATGGTTGAGTCTGCCCTCGGCCACATTCGTATTCTTGAGGATCTCAACTATCGCCAAATAAAAGTATCTCTCAAAGCCTCGGATGTTATGAAAACAGTATCGGCGTATCGCCTTTTATCCCAAAAGGTTGACTACCCCCTGCATATTGGTATTACTGAAGCTGGTACCATTTTTTCAGGAACGATCAAGTCTTCAGTCGGCCTCGGAATTCTGCTGGCTGATGGAATCGGTGATACGTTGAGGGTTTCTCTCACCGGTGATCCACTTGATGAGGTTCGGGTTGGGTATGAAATTCTGAAAAGTCTGGGGCTGCGCCAGCGTGGTGTAAATTTTGTCTCATGTCCGACTTGCGGTCGCTGTCAGATCAATCTTATCAAAGTTGCTGAAGACGTTGAGAGGCGATTACAAGGTGTGGACAAACCTATAACGGTTGCAGTCATGGGCTGTGTCGTTAATGGTCCGGGCGAAGCCCGGGAAGCTGATGTTGGTATTGCCGGCGGAAAGGGGGAGGGGCTTGTGTTCAGGCATGGAGAAATAGTACGCAAAGTTCCCGAGGACAAACTGGCTGACGCCCTGATGGAGGAAATTGAAAGGCTCTGATGTACGAGGATATCCGTTTATGAAAAGATTTCTGATAGTTGAAGACGAGGCACTCAGCCGAACGATTCTGAATACTTTTTTCTCTGAGTTTGCTTCATGTGATACCGCAGAAAATGGTTATGAAGCCCTTGCTTTATTTAAGAAAGCAATTCTTGACGGCAATCCTTATGATCTGATTTGCACTGATCTGACCATGCCGGTTCTTGACGGGTATGAACTGATAAAAAAAATCCGTGAATCGGAAGAGGGACTTCCGATCAAGAATTATATGCGAACAAAAATTTTTGCCATATCCGTAAGTGATTCTACTGCCGACATGACCCATGCACTACTGGAATGCGATTGTGACGATTACATTGTTAAGCCGTTTCAGAGAGAGCAACTGAAATATATTCTGGAAAAATATAGCCTTTTGGACAAAGGCTATAATATCCCCTGAGGTGCTAATGTTTTATTCCCGCTATTTTATTCCTACTCTTAAAGAAACTCCCTCTGACGCCGAAGTAATCTCACATCAGTTAATGTTACGTGCCGGCATGATTCGAAAACTGGCCGCTGGTATCTACAATTATCTGCCGCTTGGGTTGCGTTCCATCCGCAAGTTTGAGGCAATTGTGCGTGAAGAGATGAACAAAGCCGATGCCATTGAAATGCTGATGCCTTCCGTGCAACCGGCCGAACTGTGGCAGGAATCGGGGCGCTGGCAGTTTTACGGTAAGGAACTCTTGCGTTTCAAGGACCGCAAAGAAGGTGAATTCTGCATGGGTCCTACCCATGAAGAGGTCATTACGGATATGGTCCGCCGTGAGATCAAAAGTTACCGTCAGATGCCGGTCAACTTCTACCAGATCCAGACTAAATTTCGTGATGAAATCCGCCCCCGTTTCGGACTGATGCGCGGACGCGAATTCATTATGAAGGATGCCTATTCATTTGATGTGGACAGTGTTGCTGCCGATCTCTCCTACAATAAAATGTTTCAGGCCTATATGCGTATTTTTGAACGTTGCGGCCTCAATTTCCGGGCTGTCGAAGCTGATACCGGCAGTATCGGTGGCTCTTCATCCCATGAATTCATGGTGTTGGCTGATTCCGGTGAGGATGCTATTGTCTCGTGCGATTCCTGCCGTTACGCTGCTAATGTGGAGAAGGCCGAATCGCACCTTAAATCTTCAACGGGAGAAATCACTCCACTGACCCTTGAAAAGATAGCAACTCCCGGCACAAAAACTATTGCAGCTGTAGCGGCCTTCTTGGGAGTTGATCCGTCTTGTACAATAAAAACTCTTATTTACTGTTCGCAGGATGATTCTCCCGTCATGGTTTTGTTACGTGGAGATCATGAACTCAACGAAATCAAACTCAAAAATGTTATGGGCTGGGATGAGGTTCGCATGGCCTCGGAAGAGAAAATCATGCAACTGACCGGATCCCCAGTGGGCTTTTTGGGACCGATTAATCTGAAACAGTCTGTTCCGGTTCTGGCTGATACATGTATTCAAGGTTTGATCAATGCTGTGGTCGGCGCCAATGAAAGTGATGTCCATTTCATTAATGCTAACGCCTGCCGTGATTTTTCGATAGAAAGCTACTGCGATCTTCGCAATGTAGTGGCCGGTGATCCGTGCCCACGCTGCGAGAACGGTAAACTTGAAATGTGGCGGGGCATTGAAGTAGGGCACGTATTCAAACTAGGAACCAAATATTCTTCAGCTCTTAACGCCACCTATCTGGATGCTGAGGGTAAAGAGCAGGTTATATTCATGGGGTGTTACGGCATCGGTATCGGCAGAACTGTAGCCGCGGCCATCGAACAGAACCATGACGAAAACGGGATCATTTTTCCGCTTCCAATAGCTCCGTTCCATTGTTCCGTTGTAGCCCTTAATACGAAAGACAAAGGTGTCATGGCGGAGGCTGAAGAAATTTATTTCCGCTTGGAAAAACTCGGTATAGATGTTCTTTTCGACGACCGGGACGAGCGACCCGGAATAAAGTTCAAGGATAATGATCTTATCGGAATTCCACTGCGCATTGTGGTCGGAAGCAAGGGACTGGCAGAAGGCAAGGTTGAAGTTAAACTGCGCTCAACCGGAGAAGTTCATCTACTTCCAATCGAAGAAGCAATCGAGCTTATCCGGAAGCTCGTTGATGAAGCATTATTAAGTGACTGATTATTGTTACCTTTCATTACGACGAGGTTAAAATGCAGCCTGCAATTTGGGACCAACACCATGAATGTATGCCCAGAGAAGAGCTGGAACAGCTTCAGCTTGAACGACTTCAGGCAACCCTCAACCGTGCCTATAAGAATGTTACCTGCTACCGTACGAAGTTTAATGAGCAGGGTATAGTTCCGGAAGATGTTACATCACTGAGTGATCTATCAAAACTGCCGTTCACTACTAAAGAGGATTTGCGCATTAATTATCCCTACGGGATGTTTGCGGTTCCGTTGCGTGAAATTGTCCGCATTCATTCTTCTTCAGGTACTACAGGCAAGCCGACCGTTGTCGGTTATACAAAAAACGATCTAAAGACCTGGTCCAACCTGGTAGCCAGATTCATGACATCTGCCGGTGTTACGCACGACGATGTCGTTCAGATCGCCTTCGGATACGGCATGTTTACCGGTGCCTTTGGCCTGCATTATGGTTCGGAAACCATTGGTGCCGCCGTCATACCAATGAGTGGCGGCAATACCGAAAAACAGATCCTGATCATGCAGGATTACAAATCAACCGTTCTTGTCAGCACTCCTAGCTACGCGATCACTTTGGCCGACCGTATTGACCGACTTGGAATTGACCCAAAATCACTGTCTCTCAAGGTTGGACTGTTTGGCGGTGAACCGTGGTCCGAATCCATGCGGAGGGAAATCGAGTCGCGACTGATGATTCGCGCTACGGACAATTACGGTCTCTCCGAAATTATAGGTCCGGGGGTTGCTGGAGAATGTCCGTATAAACGTGGTATGCACATCTCAGAAGACGCCTTTATAGCCGAAATTATCGATCCGGACACCTGTGAGGTACTTCCTCAGGGAAGTGTCGGAGAACTTGTACTTACGACCATCAGCAAAGAAGCTTTCCCCATGATCCGTTACCGAACCAGGGACATCACCAGCCTGGAGTATGATACCTGCGATTGTGGTCGTACCATGGTCAGAATGAAAAAAACCATGGGACGTAGCGACGATATGCTGATTATCAAAGGTGTCAATGTATTCCCGTCACAGATCGAAGAAGTGCTGATGGCCATCGAAGGGTGTCAACCGCATTATCAGCTGATCGTAAACAGGAAAGGGTCGCTTGATGTTCTGGAGGTCTGTATTGAGGTCACCGAAAATATCTTTTTTGATGAGATGAAAAAGCAGCGGGCTTTCCTTGAGAGTGTTGAAAAGAAAATTGATTCCGTACTGGGGGTCGGAGTAACGGTTAAACTGGTTGAGCCCAATAGCATTCCCCGACATGATGGCAAGGCCGAGCGCGTCATTGATAACCGTATAATCTGACAACAACTCTTTATCAATCCACCAGCCCATATCGTACTTTACATAATATAGCTTATGGGCGGTGTATAAAGAACCATCTCAATCAGGAGGTGGTTTTTTTATGTCTGGATATAAAAACAATGGTTCTGTAGCTTGTGTTCTTTGCGTCAATGGTCGTTACTTTCACGGCTTCACTAAATCCGGTTCTGTTCAGCTTGCTTGGTCTTTAGCTGGTGCAACTTTTTTTGGTGATTATTCAGATGATCCCTCCGATTCAATCCACCCTATAATTAAACGTCTTGAGTCTAAGGGCTATTACCCCGTTGTCCGTTATGTCGGATTTGTGGGGTGTCCTTAGTTATGCGGTCTCCATCAGGCAAGACAATACAGGTCGAAGAACAACCCCTTAAAAAAGGTGAAACAATCATTATCCGCTTAACTCCCTCCGGCAAACTTCAACGTTACAAAGTAATTGCTAAAACATCAAATGAAGATCAACAGCAAGACCTCTTCGGGGGTGCTCTGTGATCTACCTTTCAATCTCCCCTAAAATTGCCCGTTGTGCCGCTTGTGGTCGTTATGTCCGTGTCATGCCTAATAACTGTTATTGGTGCACCGGTTGTGGCCGTTCTGGTTTTAAAGTGGGTGTCCTATGAAAAAGCCCCCATTCAATAACATGGGGGCGGAAAATATTTCAGCCCTCATACCAGATGAAAATCGGTCTTTGATTGATTGGTTTGCTTGGACTTTAAAAGTCTCTGACCCTGAGGAAGCAATAAGGCTTTCCGGCCTTTCTGCTCTTGACTTTATAGCCTTTCCTACGGGTGGCATGGGTTATAAACAATCAATGCGAGCAGAAAATATTGTTGTCTACCATGATGGTAATGCAGACATGGGCTGTCATATATCTATGACCGGGAAAGGTTGTCGCCAGTATGAAGCCTTAAAAGGTTCAACAAATTGTTGGTACTCCTTATTTCATCATCTAAAGGTAATTGATGGGACTGTAACGAGAATAGACTTAGCCGTTGATAATATAGACGGTGCTCTTGATCTGGACCGCCTCATTGATGAAACAATAATAAAGAAAAATACACAGTCTCAATTCCGCAAATGGAAATTAGACGAGTCTGGCTCCCTCTCTAAAGATGATAACAAAACTGGCAAAACTCTTTATGTCGGTTCCCCCAAGTCAAGAGTAAAAATCCGCTTTTATGATAAAGCTGCACAACTTGCTATTGATAATCACCATTGGGTAAGGTGCGAAATTCAATGCATGGGTGAACGTGCACAAGAAGCAATTAATCACTTACTAGATGGAATTGAAATAGGTGAATTAACTGTATCAATCCTCAATAACTATTTCCGACTTATCAATAATGAATCAGAAAATAAATCTCAATGTTCCACACAAGCATGGTGGGAATCATGGCTATGTACTACTCAAAAAATCAGACTTACTACAGCAAAAGTTATTAAGTACGTAAATCATTCAATCGAACATTTAAAACGTCAATACTCTGCTACTTTTGCCATGTGTAAAAAGTTTCTCGGTGTTGCTTCATTCAAGGAATTCATAACAGAACTTGTTGATACTGGGACTCCAAGACTTACTAAAAAGCATTATGACATTATTAAACGTTCAAATATGGCAGTTGATCTGCCTTTCTAGGGGGCTTTATGCGAATGACTGATATTGAAAATCTACCTTCCACCGTTTCATTCTGTGAAAATGGCTTTGCAACTATAACAATCACTCTGCCAGAAGAGCACGTAAATGGTTTTGTTGCTCTCTTAACCTCCCTCGCCTCTTTATTCCGTGGACTCTGCTGGAAACAGAAAACAAACATTGAAGGAATCCACGCCCGGAATAAATTGAAAGAAGAAGAAAAAAAACAAGTTCTACAGGCTTTCGAAGATGACGTTTGTAGAACATTCAAAGACTACACTAAAACCTCGTCAAATTGCCGTGAAGCCGTATCGTTAACCGCTTCAAGCATAATTCAAAAGTATGAATTTTCATCTTATGATATTGTTAGAAATTGCTTAACGAAAAATAAATTACTAAAGAAAACAGGCTATTACAAGTCTAGACATAAAATAGAATAAAAAACGTGTGTTAAACACCTTTCCAACAAATTAACGAAAAAAGGAGAATACAAATGATACAATTCACTGAGCCAGTAAAATTCCTCGGCACCGAGACTAAAAAAGGTGTCTCCCAAAAAACCGGCAAAGATTATGAAGTAAAAGAAGCAAAGTTTTTTGTTTCTGACCTTGGCCGGGTCGTTATTCCTCTCAAGGGTTCCCCCAAACTTCCGAACATTGGCGAAATGGTAAATCTTCGCCTCACAGTTGAACAGGGTTCATACAGTTCAATTCGTGTCCAGTACGACGAAAACTCAAGCTTTCAAGTTGTAAAATAAAATAAACGAGGTGCTTTCATGTTTTTTGCTTGGACTCCATTAATCAACTCCGGTGATTTTGACGGTATTAAGGGCGACGTATTAACCGCCTCCGGTGGGATTCTCGCCGTTCTCCTTGTCATTATCGGGGTCGGGCTTCTCGTTCGTGTTCTTGGTCGGTAGTATGCTGTATGAATGTTCAGAGTGTAAGAGCTTTACGTTCCTTAAATTGTCGGTGTGTGCCTTTTGTGGCTCTGACTCTGGATTTATTCAGTATGAACCGTACCTAGATTGATTCACCACTCTATGAAAGGAGGGACACCCAATGCCAGCAGCTACTACCATGGCGGACCTTTTCACTGCCGCTAACATCGACGGCCTTCAAGCCAACGTTGGAACTCTGTTGATCGGTTTTATTACAATCGGTCTTCTGTTCACCGGCATGAAGTACCTGAAAAAATCAGGTATTCGTGCTTAATCCGGTTGGGGGGTCTTCTGGCCCCCTTTCCTTTTAAGGCTCATTATGAATCCCGGAACTCTTCAACCTTCTGACATTCTTTTTCAGATCGCTAGCAATTTAACTGGTGGTCTTGTGGATGATTTGACTACAGCCATGATTGCAATGGTAACAATTGCTTTTATTGTATTCGGATTAGATCACTTGAAGGATGCTTTTGAAGCTCACATAAACGATAGATATTTAGATTCTGCTCGTTCATTCCGTAACAAAATGAACAGTTCTACTGATAAAACCGAAAGAGATTTATTAAAGGCAAAATATAGGAATGCCATTAGAAGGGCGGCGGGTCGATGAATTTTGATGTTTCATGGTTCGGTTATGGTGCCGGTCTCGTCATGGTCGGTTGGTTTGCTGGTACCGTTGTAAGTGTTCTTATGTCTGCTTTAAGGGGTGTTAGATGAAAAACAATCTTTTCATGTCAACTTTGTTTTCTGTTCTCTTGTTTGCTTCTTCCGCTCTTGCCGTTAATGTTTTTGACGATCTGAACGTTTCAACATTAATTCGTTTTTCGGATGGTTCTGTACAAGATACTGCTAATTTAACCGGCCCTATTGGTCCGCAAGGTATTGAAGGCCCGGTTGGTCCTCCCGGCCCTGAGGGTCCACAAGGTATCCAAGGACCACAAGGTGTTGAAGGCCCGATTGGTCCTTCTGGCGGCCCTGTTGGCCCTCCCGGCCCTCCCGGTCCTGCTGGTTCTGGTGTCCTGAATCGCTATGCTTGGATTCCGTTACCTGTCGATAATGTCAATATGTGGCATGATTCTGATATATGGACCTCTTTAGTCTCTGCCGACGAAGTTAACGTTTCTCTTGATGGGTCAGTCCTCAAATTTGATCTTAATTTAAACGTTGGCACCTATGGCCCTAACTGGTGCACCATTGGATTGTTCATTGATGATATGGCTGTCCCTGTTTGCGAAATGTCGTGGTCTGGTGTCTCCGGTACTACCATGTTTAATAATGAAGTAATGTCTTGTATCTCTGTCCCTTTAATGGCTGGAACACACGTTTTTGCCTATGGCCATAAATCACAGTATTGTCATTATTTCAATGCTCCAAGTCCTACATCACTGAGTAATTTCATATATATTCAGGAACTAAGACAGTGAATCCATCCAGTACCATTCTTGGCTCTGGTGATCTGTCTGCAATTTTTTCAAACATAAGTACGTTGAACTCTAAATCTGACGTAATTATCACGAGATTGGACCTTATGCAGCCGGGAATCATTACAGAGTCTATGTCTTTTTTTGTCGGTGCTCTTGTTGCTATCGCTTTTGTTCTTGCAAGCAAAATGAGGTACTAAAATGCTGAAACTTCCCCCCGGTTTTGATTATGGTCAATTGCTATCTGAATTTTTCGCGTGTGCCTTGCCTTTTATCGCTATCGCTGTTTTATTCGCTGGTTACAAAGTAATCTCTAAATCACTTGGTCACGTATGAAAATCAATTTTACTGCCATAACATTTAGATTTTTCCTTGTGGGGTTGTTCCTTATGTTTACTCTGATTGGATTCATTAAACAGTTTATAGGGTGATATTATGAAAAATAAGTTTTTAAAAATGATTGCTACAACCACAGCAGTCATTTTTTTTACCTGTAGCGTCTCTTTTGCTGCCCTCCCCTTGCTTGCTTATGTTGGCTCCGTTCTCCTTCATACTGCTGTTGTTGCTGGTTACGTTTGGTTAACTTCAAAACCTTCTGGCTCTGGTGCTGCAAATTCATCTGGAGATATCACTGTTGGTGCCAATGTTCAATGGGTAGATTTAACTATGCCTGAGGCACCTACTACAAATAATCAAGCTGTAACTGTCACTAAAACCAAGGCTCAAATCAAAGCCGCCGTTAATGCTAACCCTTCAAAATATCCCAAACTTAAAGCAGCATTAGATGGTGAAACTTCTTCTAATCCTACGCCAACCAAAATTTCAACTCTTAATCATTTTCCCGTCACTGGTGAAGTTTTGCAGGATGACCCCTCCGAAGCTTATTATAAAATAACTGGCCTCAATTTCCAAACGGCTACAGGTTATATGAATCTTTCACACCCTCCATCTGACCCACGCCCGACTTCACCAAAAACTGATTATTTCGTTAATTTCAATACTGGCAATGGTATGCAGGTTATTGAGACAGCACATACGTATCCACTTGATGAAGATTATGCAGATGGTACATGGTTAGATTCTCAGGTGATTACTAATCGTTTTTATAATTATGATTCCAATATCACTTACACTGTAACAACCACTTTTGTCGAAACTGTTTCCACACCCTCCGGTGATCTTAAATCCGATTATCAGAAGGAAATGGAAACTTTAATCCCTTCTAGTGGTGGTCACACAACAGCAAATGTTCAAGTTGGTTCAGATGTAAAAAACCCGTCTGGTACTGGCTTTTCTCCTACTGCTCCCACTGCTGCCCAAGTTGCAGCCGGCGGCGGTGCTCCTCCTGCAACTCCCGGTTCTACCACTCCTTCTGGTGGTACCGTTCCCCCCGGTTCAACTCCTTCTAAATATGGGGATGGTACAGAATTTAAGTTTGGTGAACGTTTCACCGAATTTATGGGAGATATGAAAGGGACTGCTCTTTTTTCTCTTCCAAGTAAATTGATTGGTACAATTCCCGGTGGTGGTCAATCATCCTTTGATATCTCTTTTGGTCGCATGGGTTCAACAACTTTTGATCTTGCTTCATATGGTCCCGGTATCGCCGTAATTCGAATTTTAGTTATGGCCGTTTTCCTAGCTGGTGCCGTAAAGATTGTTTGCCTTAAAGGAGGGTCACAGTAATGGATTCTATTGTTTCCGGCTTTACAGCCTTAATGACTTTCCTGTCAAATATTCTTACATGGGCTTTAGACGGCATTCTGTGGCTCCTTGGTAAAGCTTTTTTTATCCCTTTTGATGGTCTTTTGACATGTATATCATCGTTTTTCAAAGCGATTGATTTTTCCGTTTTCCCTTCGTCTTATGCTCTTGACTGGGCTGGAATGCCTCCTCAAATGATTTGGTTTATAAATGCCGTTTCTCTTCCCCAAGGCGTAACTATTATTTTCTTGGCTATTGGTATCAGAATGCTATTAAACCTTATACCTGCCGCCTTTACCCGTATTTAACGAGGTTCAAAATGATTGCTTTTTTCGTAGGTACTCCCGGCTCTGGTAAGTCTTATGAGGCCGTTAAAAAGATAGTCGATAACTTGAAACTTGGCCGAACTGTTTGCACCAATATTGATGGAATGGACCAGCCACAATGTCAGGAATATATGAAATCCGTTCTTGATATGGATGATTATACTTTTCGACAGCGTTTCCGTTTTCTAGATCGGGAACAGGTTAAGCGTTTTTGGCGTTCTGAAAAAATTATAAATCTTACATATTCGAAAAATGATGATGATGTTTTTGAAGATGTTACCACTGAGGTTGATGAGCTTATTTGCCCTAAGGGTTCATTAATTGTATTGGATGAGGTCCATAAGTTTTTTAATGCACGTGATTGGAATGTAAAGGATGAAGATGGAAGAAATGTCAATCGTGAGTTTGGGGATTGGGCTTCTACTCATCGCCATGAGGGATATGATTTAGTTTTAATAACTCAGGATATTGAAAAAGTTGATAAACAGGTCAGGTCTTTAACTGAGTGGTGTTATTTTTTCCGCAAGGTTAATTTTCTTGGTGGTGCTGTCCAGAAAAAATACTTGTGTTATGCCTATTCTGGCGACGATCATAATGGTAAACCATTATCTAAAAACGTTAGAACTTATCATCCTGATTATTTTAAATGCTATCAATCTTATTCGTCAGCAGATGCTAAAGAAGTTGGCTTTATGTCCCATACAAACATACTTAAACATCCTGTTTTTTATGCTATCCCGGTTGTCCTCTGCTTCTGCCTGTATATGTTTTTCAGTAAGAGCTCTTTTGCTTCTGGTGATTTGTTCGGTGTTACCAAGGTTCAACATAAATATGATAACGTTGCAACTCCCGGTATGAAAAAACAAGCAGCTGCTCAGACATTTAAAAATATATCATCTACTTTACCAGTTAAGCCGGGGCTGCTTCCTCCGGCGTTAGCCGGTGGTACTGCTCCGGCTTTCTCCTTCCCACAAGTTATTGACGAATTTTCAAAATATAAAGTTGATGGATATATCATTGACGATGGAAAAACAATAATCTCCATTAATGGTATACCTGTTCGTTTGCCGTCTGCATTCGTCAAGATGTTTAATAAAGATTCTGGAACTGCTCACGCAAAAACGGACATTTTCGGGCCTCCTGCTGTCCCCTCTTCCCGTTCGCCTTTGCCCCCTCCCGTTACTATGCCTTTGCAATCTTCACAGCCTGAAAAAGCAAAAATAGCTAAATCAATGCATGAACCATTTAATTTAACTGTTGCTGATAATACATATATCCCTGCTGAATCAAAAACAGTAGATATTGGTAAAAATTACATTTTATCAAAATAACATTTTACCATTGATTGATTCTATCCATATAGCGTTCTCCCTGGGGGCACTGCATTTTTAGAATATTTCGCTAGTACTGTCTGAATTTCTAATCCAACTTGATGTGGTATGAAATTAACTTTCATATGTCCCGGTTTATTACCTATCCATATTTGAGCTAACAACATCCCGGGTAAACCTTCTTTTGCGGCCTCTTTGCAAGCTTCAACAAGTTCTTTTATTTCTTCATATTGATTTAATGTTAATGACGTAGCTATCATCTATTCAACCTCTCTTTCTATTATTTTGAAAAAACGGTTGTCTTTGCTTGTTCGGCAATGCTCGCAATATCCACCAAATACCCATTTTGTTGGCATTCCACAATGTACACAAATTCTGTCAAAAAGCTCATTTCCTATTTTAATCATTGTCCTTACCCCCCCGGTCCTTAGATTCGACCCCCCGGTGAGAGGGGCCTTTTTCTTCTGCTCTTTTTTTTTGTTCCGTTCCTTGAGTTCTTCCCCCTTTCGTACACTTAAGGGCGATGAACTCAAGGAATGGAACGAGCATAAAAAAATAAGCTGATTGATACTAGTTGTACGTCTTTCGGAATGATTGAATGAAACGGCAAAGACCGTGACAAGTGGTTTATCCTTGGCCACGGTCTTTGAAGAGTGGAATGATTGAATGTAGAAAGTAAGTAAACTCTCTAAGCATCGTTCTTTTACATATTATATTTACATCCATTTTCCCCCGTTTTTGTCGCTGTTGGAAACTGGCCGGTCTTCTATCATGCAAGACACATATTCTTGCTTTTGTCCTTTGCCTATTAATTGATAAAGAATAGTTCCAAGTGGTGCTAAAAATATTAACAATAGCATCCATATAGTTTTGTTGTTCTGGTTCTTAAAATCGCTTCTGATTACGTCTATCAATGAAAAAATCCATATGACCACTAGAACCATCATAAATAGCCAAAAGATAAACCCTACAGCCATTAAATTACCTACCGCTTGTGTCAATTCTGTTTTCATGGTAAATCCTCCATGAATACTTTTAACACCCGCATATCTTGTTTGCAAATTCTAATCTAAAATTAATGCTTGAATATAGCTTATGGGCGATTTAATGAAATGATTATTTTGGTACCATGAATTAAACTTGCAATTTCTAACAACTATCAGTAATGTATTGCAGTTCAACAAACAACGAGATGAGGAGTGCATTTCTGCATGAGTAAAGAAGAAGCCATTGAAGTTGAAGGCACCGTCATTGAACCGCTCCCTAACGCAATGTTCCGTGTCAAGCTTGAAAATGATCACGTTGTCCTCGCCCACATTTCGGGTAAAATGCGCAAGTACTTCATCAAGATTCTTCCTGGTGACAAGGTTACGGTTGAGCTTTCTCCCTATGACCTGAGTCGTGGTCGCATTACCTATCGCGCAAAATAGTTTCTCAATAATTTTACATAACCTTGCAGGCCCGTCCTCTAAAGATGGGCTTGTATTGTTTCATACATCAATTACTTCGTAGCGAGGATCCAAATGTACACATGTGCTGATTTGAAGAAAGGCCTAAAACTCATCCTTGACGGTGACCCTTACATCGTTATTGCATTTGATTTTGTCAAACCTGGCAAGGGCCAGGCCCTCTACCGCACTAAAATGCGTAATATGGTCAATGGAACAATTCTTGACAGAACCTATCGCTCTGGGGAATCATTCGAACCGGCCAGTTTGGAAGACCGACAGATGGAATATCTGTACAAGGAAGGTACTCACTACACCTTCATGGACCAACAGACCTTTGAGCAAGTTGTCATGGAAGAAGAAGCCATGGGAGATGCTAAAAACTACCTTCTTGAAAACTGCAAAGTCGATGTCCTTATCTTTGGAGAAAAAGCCATCGGTGTGACCCTGCCTAATTTCGTCAACTTACGAGTAATTCAGACGGATCCATGGGCCAAAGGTGATACCAGCGGTAATGACTCAAAACCTGCCACCCTTGAAACCGGCTACTCCCTTCGGGTACCACCTTTTATTGAGGAAGGCGAATTGGTCACGATTGATACCCGTACCGGTGAATATTCCACGCGCGTCAAAGGTTGATTATTTTTTTATTCCTTTTGTTATTATGAGGCGAGCCGTAAGGTTCGCCTTTCTTTTTTCAGTGGTAACCACATCATCAAAGAGAAGTTAAATCTATTATGGCACTTAATCGAAATAACATCATACAAAGAGCTCAAATAATCCGGGCAATCCGTGAATATTTTGATTCACATGGTTTCCTCGAGGTCGAAACACCGCTGCGGATTCCCGCTAACGCCCCAGAAGAACATATAGACCCGTTTTTTTCAGCGGACATGTTTCTGCACACTTCTCCGGAAATATGCATGAAACGGCTACTGAGTCAGGGACATAAAAGAATTTACCAGATCTGCAGATGCTGGCGTAGTGGTGAGCGAGGCAGCAGACACTTACCCGAGTTCACCATGCTGGAATGGTATCGGGCTAATGATGATTATACCGCTCTCATGCGGGATTGCGAAGATTTGCTGCTTCATGTCAGCAATTCAATTGGAATGTCGGGCTCTATCGAGTACGAGCAAAAGTCTGTTCAGCTGGATGCAGGCTTTACAAAAATAACGGTTCAAAACGCTTTTAAAAACTGCATGATCGATATGGAAGAAGCGGTTCGAAACGACAGATTTGACGAAGTGATGGTGACAACCATAGAACCATCGTTGCCTCAATCCAAGCCGGTACTGCTGCTGGATTATCCCATGGAAATGGCTGCGCTGGCCAGGCCGAAGCCGGAGAATCCGAAGGTAGCAGAACGCTTTGAACTATATGCAGGAGGTATGGAATTGGCCAACGGATTCAGTGAATTAAATAATGCAGACGAACAACGAAAAAGATTCGAGAATGCCAATCAAAAACGCGTTGAAGCGGGACTAGGCCTTCTGCCGATGCCGGAGCCGTTTCTGCGGGACTTGCCATCCATGCCCCCATCGGCCGGGATTGCCTTAGGAATTGACCGGCTTGTCATGCTGTTCACGGGCGCGTCTCGGATAGACGATGTGATAACCTTTACTCCTGAGCAGTTGTAATATCCTGAAAAGATACTTTTTCGCCCTGATAGTTTATCAAAAAAAGTTGATCCCCTACCCGCTCAACATCTTCCGGTACCAGAGCCACCTTCCCTTTTCCGTTTGGAAGATCAATTACATAATGTGGAACTGCCAATCCCGATACATGTCCACGCAATGATCGGATAATCTCCAACCCCTTCGCAACCGTTGTCCTGAAATGCGCCGTACCCTGAATCAGATCCATATGATGAATATAATAGGGGCGGACTCGAATATCCAACAATCCGGTCATCAAATTACGCATGACGGCTACATCGTCATTCACGCCCCGCAGAAGTACGGTTTGATTCCCCAACGGAATCCCCGCTTCCGCCAGCATTCCGCAGGCTCGTGATGATTCCGTGGTAATTTCACGTGGATGATTGAAGTGGGTATTGATATAGAGCGGATGATGGCGTTTAAGGATTGAACAGAGCTCCGGGGTGATCCGTTCAGGAAATGTTACCGGAATGCGACTGCCGATTCGGATGATTTTGAGATGGGAAATGGCACGTAACCGACGTAAAATATTGTCTAAAGATTCATCGGTCAGCATCAGAGGGTCGCCACCGGACAGGATCACATCACGAATTTCCGGTCTTCCCTGTATATATTCAAGTGCCCGCTGAAATGACTCAGTGCTGGAGAGAAAATCCTCATCTGCTCCAACATGGCGCTTGCGCATGCAAAACCGGCAATAGACCGCGCAGCGATTTGAAACCAACAGTACAACGCGATCAGGGTAGCGGTGGATCAAGCCGGGCACGGGGCTCAGGAATTTTTCTGATAGCGGGTCGGGATCCTGAGACGTATCTTCCAGTTCGGCCGGATCGGGTATGCATTGTCGCCAGATGGGATCTCCGACAGATGAAATCAGACTGGCATAGTGACTTGAAACCTTATATGGATACCGCAGAGCCACTTGTTGCTGTTCTCCGCTAAGCACATTTTTTATGTCAGTATTACAGAATTTTGAGTCAATATAATTAATGTTTAACATCAAGTAATTCTCGATTTAAGGTCGTATATATTTAATATGCAAAAAGCGCGAACGGTATTTTTAGAATTGCCTTGAAACTAATCTGAATGTGTGATTAATACAACCATGAATTCAATTCATATACGTTCAATTTGGTACCCACAGTATGTACACAAAATATTTCGGCTTTTCTGAAAAACCGTTCACCCTGACACCCAATCCCCGCTTCATATTTCTCAGCAAAAACCACAAGGAAGCATTTGCCCATCTTCTTTACGGAATTAACAATCACTATGGTTTCATCGAGCTGACCGGAGAAATTGGAACCGGCAAGACGACAGTGCTCCGTACACTTCTGGAACAACTTCAGGATGATAATTATCGGACCGCGTTGATTTTCAGCCCGTGCCTGACCGGTGTGGAACTTTTACGCACCATCAATAGTGAGTTCGGTATTGACAGCAACAGCTATCACGCCAATGAACTTCTTGCCGAATTGAACCGCTTTCTACTGAATGAAACCGCTCAAGGTCGAACTGTTGTTTTAGTTATTGATGAATCTCAAAACCTGCAACCGGATGTTTTGGAACAGATTCGCCTAATATCGAATCTTGAAACCGAAAATGATAAACTCATTCAAATTATTTTGGCCGGGCAGCCGGAACTGGAACATCTTCTGGAGCGTCCGGATCTTCGACAACTCAACCAGCGTATTGCTGTTCGCTATAAACTCCGTTCCATGAGTATGCTCGAAACACGACAATATATCAGACAGCGAATGGAGATTGCCGGTGAAACCGGTGGTGTTTCTTTCAGTCTTCTGGCAATCAGACTGATTTATCTCGCAACTCAAGGGGTTCCGCGCATGATCAATATCCTGTGCGACCGCTCCCTGTTGATTGCCTATGGAAATGAACGCCGCTCGATACACGTCTTCACCGTTTTACAAGGTATGCTGGAGGTGCTCAACCGTTCGTTCTTGAGACGCCTGATGATTGCAACTGTAGCCTTATTTGTTTGTGTTATTCTGATATGCCTTCTTCTGTCCTACCGTGATACCCTCCCGTTATTCAGTTAGTTGCAAATATATACACCAGAAAGCCAGGTCCTTACTATGAGCTCAATCCTTAAAGCCCTCAAAAAACTTGAAAACGATAACACCTCCTGCAAACCCGGACAATTGAAAATAGATGCCAAAATCCTGCAAGAGCGTTCAGATACTGGAATTTCACGCCCCACAGCCTTAGTCTTTTTTATTATCTTTGTTGCAATGGGAAGTGGATCAACATATTTCGTGATGAAACAGCAGACGAAGACCAAGGCACCTGCAATTTTGAACTCGAATATTTCTGAATCTGATCAAAAGCCGACGCAGCAGGAAATCGTAACTACGCCGAGTCCTGTAACTACCGCTCCCGCTTCGACAGGCCAGCAAGCCCCCTCACTCACAGCACGTCCTGTTATCAGATCAGTGCGCGAACAAACCAAAACACCATCCTTCCCTCCACCAGCAACTACCAGTTCCGCTACAGAAAAGCACGCAACACCGGAACGATCACCAGCTACGCCCCCCCCCACTGTGCAGCAACCACCACCAACCAATCAGGCACCACCCAACATCACAAGGCCGGCTCTGACTGTTAACGGTATTGCATCTCAGGATGGTAATAGCGAGAACTTTGCAGTAATCAATGGTACAACCGTGTCAATGGGTTCGGTTATTGAGGGCGTTAAAGTGGAAGAGATTCGAAATGATCGGGTCAGATTCAGTCATAATGGCGAGAGCTTTGAAATTATACTAAACAAATCAAATCGTTAACTGAGACTCAGCGGGCAATTACTTTTATGAAGCGTGCCAGGTAGTCTATCCCAGACCAGGCGGTCAAAAGCGTAGCAATCCAGAGAAAGAACATCCCCACGTTATGCATGTTGACTCTTACTAACTGGTGTTCTATTCCAAAAAACCAGTTGTAGTCAAAATGCAGCAATAACCCGATGATCGCTACAAGTTGAAAAATGGTTTTGAACTTCCCCAAGTCGCTCGCCTGAATAATAATCCCTTCACTAGACGCGATACCACGCAGACCGGTAATGATAATTTCACGGCTCAGAATGACCAGAACCATCCAAGCCGGAACCCTCCCAAAAGGAAGTATCATGATTAAAGCTGCTGTGACGATCAGCTTATCAGCAATAGGGTCCAGAAATTTACCAAATACCGTCTCAATCTCCATACGACGGGCTAGATAACCGTCCAGCCAATCCGTTATGGAAGCAATTGAAAACAGCGCTGCAGCCCAGAATCCCGCTGACTGGGAAGGAGACAGAAGTAGAACTGCCATGAGCGGTATTGCGGCAATCCGCGCCATGGTAAGAATATTGGGGATATTGAGTATGGGATTTGCTGTCGTCGTGGACATAATTAATTAGCCTGATACGATTGCATGTAAGAAAGAACACGGTTCACATACGTCCGCGTCTCATTATATGGCGGAATGCCGCCATACTTGGCAACCTTAGTCAATCCCGCATTGTAGGCGGCCACCGCCAATGAAACATCACCACGGAAAGTATCCAGAAGAAAACGGAGATATTTGACACCACCTTCAACATTATCCTTCGGATCAAAGCTGTTGTTTACTTTAAGAGATTTTGCGGTTGCAGGCATAAGTTGCATCAAACCACTGGCCCCCTTACGAGATACGGCATTGGGGTTATATCCTGACTCGGCGTGAATAACCGCTTTAATCAGGAAAGGGCTGACACCATATTTTGCAGAACACGATGAGATGATCTGATCATATTCCGCAGGATTGACGGAGCTTGCAAACTGCATTTTGGTCCGCAGCTGCTTGTCTTTTTTGAGATCGCGCATAAAAATCTTGAAGCGACGGTCAGTGGGGGCGTCGGTAAAATGAACGATTCCTTCGTCATCTTCATAGCGATAAATATCAGCACAAACTGAAGAGGCATGACAGACAATAAAACTTGCCAGGAATAATATCAGGATTACTATGTTCTGCGTAATAGCTATCATCAGTTCTTCAATAATCCTAAAACACAATGATTTGTCAAGCTTAATCGTCCAATATAGCGTAATATTTCCCTTTAAATCTCCAGTTTGAAATTGACTTTTACAGGGTCATGATCTAAAAAGATTCTTTGCCTGAGGAGGTAGCGACGTGAGCAAGCAGAGAGTGACGTACAAGGATGCAGGAGTTGATATTGAGGCTGGCAACAGCTTCGTCAACATGATCAAGCCTTTGGTGAAATCCACCTTCCGCCCTGAAGTGATGACTGAGATCGGAGGTTTCGGCGGTCTCTTCTCCCTTAACGCAGGTAAGTACAAAAATCCGGTTCTTGTTTCCGGAACCGATGGCGTCGGAACCAAACTCAAAATAGCCTTCATGGCTGACCATCATGAAACCGTCGGGATTGACCTGGTTGCAATGTGCGTTAACGACATCATTGTTCAGGGGGCCGAACCGCTCTTCTTTCTGGATTACCTTGCCACCGGCAGATTGCACCCAGAAAAGGCCGCCCTTGTTGTGAAAGGTATTGCCGAAGGATGTAAACAGGCCGGTTGCGCTCTGATCGGTGGAGAAACAGCTGAAATGCCTGGCTTCTACTCCGATGGCGAATACGATGTTGCCGGATTCACCGTTGGAGTAGTTGATCGTGACAACATTATTGACGGGTCTACAATTGCTGTTGGTAATCGCCTGATCGGCATCGCCTCCAGTGGTCTTCATAGCAATGGTTATTCCCTGGCCCGCAAATTGGTATTCGACTGCCTAGGGCTTTCAATTGAGTCCCCTTTCCCCGGCAGCTCACAAACTGTGGCAGACGTACTGCTCACGCCGACAAAAATATATGTCCGTTCCATTCTTAATTTGTTGAAGGATTACAAAATCAACGGAATTGCGCATATTACCGGCGGGGGACTGCTGGAGAATGTTCCCCGGGTTTTGCCACGCGGTTGTCAGGCAACCATCAACCTTAACAGCTGGGAGCGCTCGGCACTATTTGAAGTACTTCAAAATGCCGGAAATGTTGCCCGAGATGAGATGTACAGGACCTTCAATATGGGCATCGGCATGGTACTTGTTGTTGCAGACCACGAAGCTGACGACATCCTTGACCGCCTGAACGGAATGAATGAGCGGGCCTGGAGCATCGGTAAGATCACGACCTGCCAGGAAGGTTCAGAATGTGTGCAACTGGTAGAATAATGAATACGTACACACAGCCTCGGCGTCTGGCTGTACTGGTTTCCGGCAATGGCTCCAATCTCCAGGCCATCATTAACAGCATTGAAGCAGGCAAGCTCAATGCAACAATTTCCTGCGTTATCAGCAACAATCCAGACGCATTTGCACTGAAACGCGCCGCATCTCATGGCATCCCCGGAATTGTTCTTGAAAACCGTGGTTTCAGCAACCGTCGCGAATATGACACGGCAATGGTATCAATGCTCAAGAAATATGATATTGAACTGGTCGTACTGGCCGGTTACATGCGTATTCTTTCAGATGTCATGGTCTCTGCCTACCCTAATGCGATCATGAATATCCACCCGGCCCTGCTCCCCTCCTTTCCGGGCTTGCATGCCCAGCAACAGGCCTTAGATTACGGTGTCAAGTTTACAGGCTGTACGGTGCACTTTGTGGATTGTGGAACTGATACCGGACCAATTATCCTTCAGGCGGTTGTACCGGTTATGCAGGATGATACAGAGGAATTACTTTCAGCGCGAATCCAGAAAGAAGAACACCTTGTTTTCCCGGAGGCCCTCAAATTGTTTGTTGACCGTAAACTGACTGTTAACGGCAGACACGTTACAATTCAAGAATAATTTTACTTGACACCCAAACAGCTAAAGTGGTAAAAAACTTTCTTTAGTTATTAAAATACGTATCTACGCTTTCATGGAGGTGCAGTTTGGCACATCACAAATCAGCAATCAAAAGAATCAAACAGAATGCGAAACGAAACGCTCGTAACCGTCACGTTTCGACAACACTGAAAACATACATCAAGAGGGTACGTGAAGCCGTTGACGCCAAGGACAAGGAAGCCGCCACAGCTGCGTTGAAAGCGGCTATCCCTGTTATTGACGCATCTGCGTCTAAAGGTATCATCCATAGTTCAAATGCTTCACGTAACGTTTCGCGTTTGACTCTTCTGGTTAATACGCTCGCTTAATTTTTGAGTAATAATTTAAAAAGGGGACTACCGAATGGTACGTCCCCTTTTTTCGTGACATGAAAATGTAATTTTTGCCGGTCAGCTGTTACAGACCTCGACAACCAAACCATGCATCAGCGTGTATGGCTGGCCGCCGCCGGTTTTTGAAGCAATATCACAACGATACAACTCATCAAAAATCGTGCGTAACGTACCCCTACCGAAGTTCTTTGCCTGCACAATCATATCATCAAGAAAATAGGGGTTGATACCTACTTCCCGGGCGATATCCGCCTTGGCAGCCTTATTGTCCAGCATCTCCCTGACTCTCCACAGCTGACGAAAATGGCGGGCCAGAGCCCCGATCATCATTGGAGTTTCCTCGCCATTCCTGAAGAGTGTATCCAGACTCTTGATAGAATTCTGCAGATCTCTGGTGCACAGGTATTTAGCCAGCTCAAAGACGGTAAACGCCTTGCTGCTGCTGGCAACCGTATGCACATCATCCAGCGATATCCGTGGGCGCCCTCCGGCGTAAACAACCAGCTTTTCAATTTGAGAGGAAAGCTCCTGAAGGTTATTGCCGATCAAAAACGAGAGCAGATCTGCTGCCGGCGCTTCGATTGGCTTACCGTGGATCGTGGCTTCCCCCTGGATGAATGACGAAAGCTTGTTGTCATAGATACGCTTGAATTCGACAAGCGTTCCACTCTTCTTCAGCTCCACAAAAAACTTTTTGCGCTGGTCAATTTTGGATCCACAGAGAATCAGACAGGTACTTGCGTTAGGGTTATGAATATACGGAAGCAGAACTTCGCAGGCTGCTGCTGAAAGACTTTCTGCCCGTTTGACCAGAACAGCCCGCCGGTCTGCAAACATCGGCAATGTCTGGGCGGCATCAATGATGTCGACACCTTTAGATTCATTGCCATAGAATACGTTAAAATTGAAATCCTTCAGGGAGGGATCAATGGCTTTGTCAAGCAGGCTCTTTGTCGTCCGGTCAAGCAGAAACGATTCTTCCCCATACAGATAACAGATCTGGGGAAGTGTTCCCTTCTTCAGCTGCAATTCAAATTCCTGGGATGTCATCTAGTACGATTGCTCCACAGCAGTTACAAATTTTTGAGCAACAATTCGGGAGGCGACCTCCAGTGCAGCATTTTCGGAAGAGCGCTGCACAGCCAGATCAGTGTTGGCCGGGAAGTTCTGTTTCCCCTGAAGGGTACCCTTCCAAATCGGAGTAGCATCTCCCTTGCGAATCAGGGATAGTTCCACATCGACCACAAGCACGTAATCGCGGACTTGATCGCTGGAAGAGTAGGAAAGCGCCCGGATAGTGTAACCGCGAAGCTGCCCGGAAACCTTGAGATCCGCCTCAGTTTCACTGCCGGAAGCCTGCAGACCCCGCAGGGCATGGCACTCTTCGAGCAGGGCGCGACGCAATACCGTCTGAGCGGATGGACTGTCAATTTCGATGGCAATGAATGAAACCCAGAGCGACTTCCCGAAATTCAGGCGCTGCGCCCCTGATCCTGAGAAGTTATAACCACAGGCACCTATGACCAGAAGCGCACAGCAGGCAAGCAAAAGCTGTGGTAGGCGGCGCCGGAAAACTCCTGGGGACTTCTTGTAAAGATAAGCATTCATCAGCGGCGACCTATCCAACCACAATATTGATCAGCTTACCCGGCACGCAGATAACCTTGCGAACCTGGACACCCTGCAAAAATGGTTGAATTTTTTCATCTGCAAGGGCTCTCTCCTTAAGAATCTCCTCGTCCGTACCAGCCGCCACAGTAATCTTGGAACGCAACTTACCATTCACCTGCACTACCACCAGCACTTCATCATCAACAACGGCACTACGGTCATAATCAGGCCAAGCGGCTGCAGAAATCTGTTCAGTGTGCCCAAGTTGCTGCCACAATTCTTCAGCAATATGGGGGACAAAGGGGGCCAACAGGAGCACCATACTCTGCAATGCCTCCTTCATAACAGGAGCACTCTGGGGAGAATCCAATTCTGTTGATTGCAGCGTATTGAGCAGTTCCATGATCGCAGCTATTGCCGTATTGAAATGGAAGCGTTCTTCAACGTCTTCCGTGACCTTACGGATGGTTTTGTGAACGGCCCGGCGCACCTTTTGTTCATCAGAATTCAGTGTAGCCACATCAAGTGCAGCGGCAGATCGTACGACATCAAGGCGTTCATGTACCAGCTTCCAGACACGATTCAAGAAACGATAGGAGCCATCAACCCCCTGGTCGCTCCAATCCAGATCTTTTTCGGGCGGTGCCGCAAACAATGAGAATAATCGGGCCGTATCGGCACCGTATTTTTTGATCAAAGCATCGGGATCGACAACATTCCCCTTTGATTTACTCATTTTCGCGCCATCCTTGATAACCATTCCCTGCGTCAACAGGTTTGTGAACGGTTCGTCGCAGGAGACGTAGCCCATATCCCGCAGGACCTTGGTGAAAAACCGAGCGTAGAGCAGATGCATGACAGCATGTTCGATGCCGCCGATGTACTGATCGACAGACATCCAGTAATCAACCTTCAAACGGTCCAGAGGTGCGTCAAGAAGGTCAGGACAGCAATAGCGCAGGAAATACCAAGACGACTGAACAAAGGTATCCATGGTATCGGTTTCACGGCGGGCAGCAATACCGCATAGTGGACAGGGAACGTTGACAAAAGAGTCAAGGCGGGCCAACGGACTGCCCCCCTCCCCGGTAAACTCAACATCCACCGGAAGTGTCACGGGAAGATCTTGTTCAGGTACCGGTACCACACCGCAAACATCGCAGTAAATTACCGGGATGGGGTTTCCCCAGTAACGCTGGCGGGAAATTCCCCAGTCCCTCAAACGGTAGTTAACAGTTTTTATACCGATTCCTTTTTCCTGAAGATGATCGGCGATGGCCTCTTTGGCGGCTTCACTCGGCATGCCGTCAAAACAGCCAGAATTAACCAGGATTCCCGGCTCCGTATAGGCCTCCGTCAAGGCTGATGCATCTAGTGTGTGCTGATCAGGGGTGATTACGACCTGAAGGGGAAGATCATATTTTTTGGCAAATTCGAAGTCACGCTGATCATGGGTCGGAACCGCCATAACGGCCCCGGTTCCGTAATCCATAAGAACAAAATTGGCCAGATAGACCGGCATACGGACTCCGGTCAGGGGATTGGTGCAGTAGGAACCGGTGAAAACACCCTCTTTTTCCAAATCTTCAACGGCGCCTCTGGAAGTGTCGGTTTTTCGGACTTTCTCGATAAAAGCTAAAACTTCGTCTTTGCGGTCAGATGTTGTCAACTCCTCTGCCAGCGGATGTTCCGCTGCCAAGGACATGAAGGTTGCTCCGTACACCGTGTCCTGGCGGGTAGTGAAAACCTTGATAAAACCCGAACCAGTTTCCAGAGGGAAATTTATTTCACAGCCGTAACTTTTTCCGATCCAGTTGCGCTGCATGACCATAACGCGCTCAGGCCAGCCAGGTAGCTTATTGGTCCAATCAAGAAGTTCCTCAGCATAGTCGGTGATCCGGAAAAACCACTGATCAAGCTCCTTTTGATGTACATCCGAATCGCAGCGCCAGCAGCCACCATCCTCAACCTGTTCATTTGCAAGAACGGTTTCACACGTGGGACACCAGTTGACACTGGATGTTTTTTTATAGGCCAGTCCCCTGGAAAACATCTCAAGAAAAATCTTCTGTTCCCAGCGATAGTAACTCACATCACACGTGGCAATCTCGCGGTCCCAATCGTATGACAGTCCCAGCTGTTTCAATTGGCCACGCATGTAGGCCATATTTTCATAGGTCCAGCGAGCCGGATGGGTCTTATGCTGTATGGCGGCATTTTCAGCAGGCATTCCAAAGGCATCCCATCCCATGGGGTGCAGCACATTGAGACCTCGCATGCGTTTGAAGCGACCGACAACATCACCGATTGAATAGTTACGAACATGCCCCATATGAATTCTGCCGGAAGGATACGGGAACATCTCCAGTAGATAATATTTTTTCTTTTCAGGATCTTCCGAAACCTTGAACGACTTGGATTCATCCCAAAAATTCTGCCACTTTTGTTCAATTTCACCTGGTGTGTACTTTTGATCCACAACGAATTCCTTTCTGCTTTTTCCTGATTTATTTCCTTATTTTTGACATCTCGTTTGAACCTGAGATCAAATCAAGTCACCATGGATCAAAATTTCTCTGGAGACCCGGTCCAGCGTAACAACCCGGTCGACCACCCCGGTTGCAATTGCTTCTCTTGGCATCCCGAAAACAACTGATGATTCGTCTGATTCCGCGATGACATAACCACCCTGCTTGTGTACGGCACGAACACCTTTTGAACCATCATTTCCCATTCCGGTTAGAATAACAGCCATCATCCGGTTTCTATAGATGGAAGCACACGACTCGAGCATGACGTCAACCGATGGTACATATCGATCCGAAGAACTCGGAGGTACAACACGTGCTATCACCCTTCCTCCGACAAGTTCGAAAACCATATTCATGCCACCCGGTGAAATCAGAATTCGACCCGGAATAACTTCGTCACCATCAGCAGCCTCCTTGACTTCAAATGGAGATGAACGATTCAGCCGCTCCGCAAAAGCCTTCGTGAAACCGGGAGGCATATGCTGTGCTACAACAATGGCAAACGGGAATACCTGTTCAAATGAAGAAAAAATGGTTTGCAAAGCGGGCGGTCCACCGGTTGATGATCCGATGGCAACAACATCAAATGCACTGGCGGAAATATCTTTGCGCTCAACAGGATTGGCCACACCAATGGCATTGTTATCCTGTTGAGGTCTATTCAATCGAATGTTTTCCGGCTTGTGATTTATGATCTGTAATACTTTTTGCTGTAGATCATCATGGATAAGAAGAAGATCCGGCGAAGCAGCACTAGATGGCTTGGCTACAAAATCCAACGCCCCGAGTTCCAGAGCCTTGAACACTTTGTCTGCTCCGCTCAAAGCACTGATAACTATTACGGGGATCGAAAATCGTGATGTCAAAATACGAAGAAAGGTAAAACCGTCCATCTTTGGCATTTCCAGATCAAGCGTGATCAGATCCGGTTTAAGCGCAATAACTTTTTGGATACCCTCTTCACCATTGGTAGCATACCCGACAACCTTGATTCCCCTAATACTTTCAAGCATTTTGGTAATAGTCCGTCTACTGAAAGCAGAATCATCCACAACCACGACCTTGATCTCATTCATGGCTGCACTCCGAGCATTCGATCAGGTTTCTGATAGATCATATCATTCTTGAAATGGCGCAGTGTGAAGAGGGTTGTAATATTCATAAGAGATTCTGAATGACCAAGCAGCAGGAAACCGCCATCACACAATGTGTTGAAATACGATTCAACTACCCTCTTCTTGGCTGCAATATCAAAATAAATTATGACATTCCGACAGAATATCAGATCCATTTTTCCCAGCATGATCATCCTGTTTGTATCAAACAGGTTTAGATGACTGATAGTGACAAGGTTTCGGATTTCGTCACACACCTTGAGACCATCTTCCTGTTCGACGAAGAATCGCTTGATGTATTCCTCGTCCGTTGCCCGGAATGATGATTTTCCATAGACAGCACGACGGGCATGTTGCAGAACACGCTGACTTATATCCGTACCAATGATTTCAATCTTCCAGTCCCGCAATTCCCGAATACCCTGCAGGAGCATGGCAATAGTATATGGTTCTTCCCCCGTCGAACACCCGGCACTCCAGATGCGGATAGACCGATTCCCCGACGCGTGTTTAACCTTGATCAATTCAGGAATGATTTCTTCGGTAAATGCCTTCAGCTGAAACGATTCACGGAAAAAATAGGTCTCATTGGTTGTGAGGATATCCATGATATCCATCAGTTCCTGATCTTTTTTGCGGTTGTATTTCAGATATTGATAATATTCGCGAAACGAAGGCAGATTTAGTGCGGTTAAACGCCGGGAAAGACGCTTTTCAAGCAGATATTTGGAATCATTGTCAAAGAATATACCGCAGTGGCTGTACACACAGTCCCGCAGGAGAACGAACTCTTCCTCAGACATGATCTGATCTGCTTCATGAGAAAAGATCATGCAAAACCTTTCAGCAATCCCTGAATCTGGGTTCGAACCAAGTCATTATCTTCACGCTCAAGTGCTTCCTCAAGCAGATTGCGTGACATGGATGCCGGAAGAAGGGCAACTGACCTTGCGCAGGAAACGCGGATGTTCCAATTCGGATGTGCCAAAAGTCTTTCAACGTGGACAGGCAGACGCTCAATTGCATTTCGAGCGAGAGTAGTCAGAGCCAGGGTAACAACATCACTATCGTTATTTTCAAGTGCTTGTTCTACAAGATCTATGGCACGTGTGTCACACGACTGGTCGAGTAATTCCACGCAGGTAATCATCAGCAATCCTTCGGCCGTTGGAAAAACCTGACTGACTGAATCAATGGCTGCATCAGGACTTATTCTGGCAATACTTTTCAGTGCGGCGCACTGGACCCACGAATCTTCATCAGCCAGCGTATGTTTCAAGGCGTCAATGACCGTTCCATCTCCAATGATTCCCAATGCATCAGCTGCTGCAATACGCACATCAGGATTTTCGTCCACCAGTGCTATCAGAAGTGTCCCCATCCCGGCCGTAAAGCGGAGTTTACCGATAGAAGTGACCGCAGCTTCTCGTACAAGTGCATCTTCATCCTTGGCAAGCAGGGAAAGCCTGTCACTGTCGCCAAGCGCGGCGAATAACACCGCAGCGTTCCGACGCAGATCAGGCTGATCGGATTCGACAATCTGACAGGCAACGGCTTGTATCCCGGTACGATCAATCAGTGCCAATGCCTGCAAACATGTGACGACACTGTTTCTGATTTCGAGATCAGAATCTCCCAGTAGTCGAACAATACCGGGAATACAATCTGTTAATCCCAGTTTTCCGGCAGCAGACACCGCTGCCTTCTGGACAGATGGTGCCGGGTCATTCAGTGCTTCGCGAATGATCTGGTTTCCGCTTAGATATGCACATTCGCCAATCAATGAACAAATACCCGAACGGGCCTCTTCATCATAATGATAATACTGAGAGATCAGGGTATCTATACCGTCAGTTCCTAGATTTTTGAGTGATTTAAGCGCAACCCTGGACAGTTTTTCGTCAGCAAAAGCCTGCAAAAAGGTTCCCACACAACGTTTGTCACCGATAATATCGAGGATGACCACCAGTGCCTCTGCCAGATTTGTGTCACGAACATCGAAAGAATCGATTAGAACCGGGACAATGTCACTTCCTCGCAGCAAGCGCAGGGACGCCTCGATGGCCTGTCTGGCTTCCGAACCAGAACGAATAAAAACCCGGTGAATGGCTTGTAATGCAGCGTTTCGACAGCTTTTTTGACGCAAGGAAAGTCCCTGAAGCAGAACACTCATTGCAGATTCGTCGGCGATACTCCCAAGGCAGTCGTACACGGCTTTACGCAACAAAGCATGATCAGCCAGCTCTTTTATTTCTTCCGGAACCGGAGCAGGCGCCGCCAGTTTTCCGATGGCGGCAAGAGCACTGAACCTGAACAAATCCGAGTCATTGGTTACGATAGCCTGTATGAGGTTCTGAACAACACTGCCATCGCCCACATTACCTAGATGTTCCGCTGCCGCGGCGGCAACGTTAACGTCCGAATCCTGGAGTGCGGATAACAACGATGGAATAAACACTTGGTCTGAAATAGATCCCATGACATCAATAACAAATTTACGTACGTCAGCATCTTCATCTTTGACAAGAATAATCAAAGGAGTGGAGGCCCGGGCACCAAGCCGCGTCACCGCTTCAGCCGCTGAATTTCTCATACCGGCATTATCTTCGCAGCGCAACAGCTCGAGCAGTTGTGCAATCATACTGTCTTCAGGCTCTGAAGCCACAAACAGTTCAACAGCCTCCTTGCGGATACGCCAGCTTTCATCACCCATGGCACTGAAAAGCAGGCGACAGGAACCCTCAAGGGGAAGTCCCCGTAATCCCTGTATGGCTCTGCGCCGTTCCTCTTCGTTTTCAGATTGAAGTGCTATTTGAATTTTCGGTAATCTGATCACCTGAAAGCTCCCGTGTAAAGGGTTAATTCCTCAAAAAATGGTGTGTTACAAGGATTGGATATGCTCACGATATTCGGAATGCCCAAGAAGCGAATCGATATCTAGAATCATGATTACGTTCTGATCGGACAGGCATACTCCCAGGATATGCTCCATTCCGACGCTGTCGCCTGTATCAAGAGGAGGTTTGATGTCTTTCGCAGGAACAGTTATGACTTCCATAACATTATCGACTGTCAGGGCTAGGACCTGTCGCGCAAGGGAAACAATCAGCAATTTGCCAACCCTTCCTTCGGGAAGTGCAGGCATGCCAAACAGCTTTCTCATGTCCATGACCGGAATTACGGTACCCCTGAGATTAATAACCCCTTCAAAAATGTCCGACGACTTTGGCAGTCCGGATAATTTCTGCGGCAAGAGAATTTCCTTGATACGCATGATATCAATGGCAAACAGACTCTCTCCCAGAACAAAACAGGCCAACTGTATGTCGTGTAATTCATGGTCCATAATTTATGCTCTCGTTGCTGCGGTATCGTTAAGTATCTTTTCGATTACCTCGATAATCATTGCTGATTTGAACGGCTTGGTTAAATAAGCCCGTGCACCGCAGTTTTTGCCAAGTTCAAGATCATCCGGGCTTTTCTTTGCAGTTAAGATGACGATAGGAATCTTCGACAATACAGGATCATTCTGAACACGCCTGCAAATCTCAAAACCGTCAATATCCGGCAACATGATATCAAGCAAAATCAGATCAATATGTTCCGAAGCGAGTTTTTTCAAGGCTTCGCCACCAGTCAGAACACCGACGACCTCATATCCTTTTATTGTCAGGAGAATCGTCTCCAGTTTAAGGAGGCTTTCTTCGTCTTCAACTATGAGTATTCGCTGCTTTTTCATACCTGCTCCAATTCAATACAGATGAATATCAGCAATATTTTCAAGATTGAGTAGAATTATCATGCGGCCATCAGCACGCCCTATTCCGGTGACAAAATCACGATCAATTCCTTCAAGAACTGCCGGAGCGGCTTCCAGGCAATCTTTAAAAATACGCACAACCTGAATGATTTCATCTACATACAGTCCGCTTATACTTTCACCATGGCAAACTACAATGACCCGTTCACGGCCGGTAACATTCTCGCGCGTAAGCCCAAGCCGTTCCTGCATATCAATGATCGGGATAATGACACCACGCAACGAAATAACCCCGGACACAAATGATGGAGCTCGTGGAACTTCCGTAACCTCACGGGGTTTGATGATCTCCTTGATTTCCATGATGCTTATGCCATAAATTTCATCGGAAACGCGGAAACAGAGATATTCCAGATATTCTTCTGATTCTGGTGCCGCATCCTCTCCGGAAGTCTGCGACTGTTCGTCGTCACATCCTGACGCCTCTCTACCTGAAAGGAGTACATCCAGCGGAGACCGCTGGGGAGGTTTAGCATGCATTAAATGGGAAGTCGCCACATCCGTTTTCGAAGCGGCAAAGACTACAGTCGGTATATTAACCGAAGCGACAGAAACTAATTCAGCGTTGCCAGTTTTCTGCAATTGGGGAGAACTCACTCCAGCGGCAATCTCCTCCGCTCCTGCAATCGCTGGAGATGGCACCGTATCGTTTAGAGCGACTTCCAGTTCCTGTCGGGCCTTCTGCCTGATTTTCGCAAGATCCATATCTACCCACCTACACCATTAGTTCGTCTTTGATCTCATTGATTATTGCTGAGTCGATCAGTGCAGCATCACTTCCGTATGCAACCAGCAACGCATTGGTTGCCATTGAGTTGATTTTGCGCGGAACACCACCGGTCAATTCGTAAATACGAAGAACTGCATCGGGCGTAAATAAACCACCGGAACCACCCGCAACCTCAAGTCTGAAATCAAGATATTCCATGGTTTCTTCTAAAGACAGCGGTTGCAGATGATAATGCAGGGCGATTCTCTGACGAAGTGGCTCAAAGCGCGGTGTTGACAAAATGGACCTCAACTCCGGCTGACCCAGAATAAGAACAGCCATCAAATTCTGGGCATCCAGTTGAAAATTAGTCAGCAGTCTGATTTCGTCAAAAACCTCGCCATCGTCAACAACCTGCCCCTCATCAATAACCAGCACCGGACAGATTCCCCGCTGTGCGTTGGCATAAACGGCAGAATTGATCTGTTCCAGAAGTTGATCCTTGGAAACTGCAGGGGTTTCCACATCAAGCAAACGTGCCGTGGTGCGGAGAAATTCAATGGGATTTAACCGTGGATTTACAATATAGCAAAAGCGGTATTTGTCCCCCAATTTATCCATGAGAGCCCGTGAGAGTGTCGTTTTTCCACAACCTATTTCACCCGTTAAAATTGCGATTTCTCGCTCTTCGATAACGAATTCAAGTCTGGCAAGCGCCTCTTCATGTCCTCTGCTCAGGAATAGAAAGCGAGGATCCGGAGTTTTGCTGAAGGGTTTTTCCCTAAGGCCGAAATATTTTTTGTACATGTCGGTCAGTTCCCGGTGCGCATCGTTTCATTAATCATGCCACCAACATCAAGAACGAGAATGGTACGCTGATCACCCAGATCAGCCGCTCCGGATATACCACGGAAACGTTTGAAAGCTTCACCCAGTGACTTGATGACAATATCCTGCTGGCCCAGAAGATCATCTACCACAAGCCCAAGGCGCTTTTCTGCCACACCTATGACAACAACATAAAATTCATCAGGGCGATCTGAAGAACGGGCTGTTTCAAAAAAGCTGTCAAGTCTGAGGAGTGGCAGAGTATTTTCACGCAGTTGGATAACTTCCTTGCGTTCAATGGTTTTAATGTCCGCATCGGTAAGAAGTAACGTCTCCATGACGGACGTAATTGGCAGAGCATAGGTTCTTCCGGCACAGCTGATAATCAGGGCCTTGATTATCGCCAGCGTAATCGGAAGGGTTATGATAAAGCGGGAACCCTCTCCTTTTCGCGTCTCAATGTCGACCATTCCGGAGACAGCCGCGATATTGTTTCTGACAACATCCATACCGACGCCCCGCCCGGACACCTCGCTGACTTTGTCTGTTGTGGAAAAGCCCGGCAGGAAAATCAGATCGATTGCATCTCGATCTGAGATAGACGAAGCATCAGTAATCAGCCCTTTTTGCAAGGCCTTCATTCTCACCTTGTCCAGATCAATGCCATTACCGTCATCCTCGACTTCGATAACAACATGGTTCCCTTTCTGATAGGAAGAAATCCGGATAGTGCCTTTGTCATCCTTACCGGCAGATAGCCGCTTTTCAGGCGCTTCAATGCCATGATCGATGGCATTGCGGATTATGTGCATCATGGGATCTGAAATATCTTCAACAATCAGTTTATCCAGTTCTGTATCAGCTCCGAAAAACTTAAGTTCGACTTTTTTGCCCTGTTCGCGGGAAATTTTCCGGACAATTCGTGACATTTTTTCATACAACTGGCCAACAGGAATCATGCGAATTTCCATGACTCCTTTCTGGAGAT
Source organism: uncultured Geobacteraceae bacterium (assembly GCA_942493195.1). Taxonomy (GTDB): domain Bacteria; phylum Desulfobacterota; class Desulfuromonadia; order Geobacterales; family Pseudopelobacteraceae; genus CAIPTY01. Next base: position 1,728,738 of record OW818669.1, read on the forward strand.
CCGTCAATTTTCTTTCGAGGCCCTTGGCAGCCTTGCCGAGATCAATTGCAATGCGCGAAAAACCATCATTACGCATGCGGTTGGCAACACCGGAAATGGTGGATTGAGCCAGAACCAATTCACCAACAATATTCATAAGCTCATCTAGTTTTGCAATATCTACGCGAACTGTACGGCTCATGCTCTTGGCTGATTGAGCGGCATCATCACTGGTGAGCGGCGCTGCCGGAGAAAGTACCTGAGCAGGTGTTACAGCCGGAGACACGGCATCTGCGGCAAGTGGTGAGGTTAATTCTGGTGAGACCGGCACCACTGAAGACGCGGGGCTTGTGACCTCAACAGCAGCGGTCTGATTTCCAAGAATCGTCACAGAAATAGACTTATTCCCTTCAAAAAGGGCGTGAATTTCTTCAAATGGACGGGACGTCCCAAAAAGAATTTCAAAGTCGATATGGGTGTCCATATTTTCGGACATGCTGGGGAGAGTGCTGATAACCTCACCGCACTTTTTAAGGGTGTCAGTTGCCGCTGCCAGCTCTTGATCGAATGTGGTCAACTCGAATGAGGTATGCACATTCAGAATAGCTTTACCCTTGTTGAGATTATCCAGCAGGCGATGTTCTTCATATTCTGTCAGAGCGCCCAGAACCCGTTCAGGAAGTCCGAGGCGCTGAAGCGGAGACTGAGCAGAGGCTGGTTCAGGCTGAGGCGCCAGGCAGGCATTGATCCGGTTAATACAAGCCGTCATCTCGTCGGCATGTACCGAAGATGTTCCATCTTCAACGGACCGAATAAGAATCGACAACAACTCGTGAGATGAATAAAGAACGGAAATAAGTGCCGGACTGATGGTAAGTTTGCCAAGTCGGAGGTTATCCAGCAGATTTTCCATGTTATGTGCCAGATCAGAAACATCTCCGAAGCCGAACATGCCGGCCAGACCTTTTAGGGAATGAGCACCACGAAAAATCGAATTAAGCAGATCCGGACTAAGATCGCCACTGTCAGCCATGTCAGCCAGATCAGCTAACTCTGACCCCAACTGATCAATAATCTCTTCGGCTTCCGCTAGAAATTCTTTGACCGCTTTATGTGATGATGATCCCTGTTCACTCATAGTCTGTCCGTAGTATGGAACTCAAGGTTGTTGGTTTTTTGAAATTTCATTTTATAAGTGATGAGGCTCACCACGAAAATATAATTCACGGAGTGGTGCACAGGTATGCAGAAATCAATGCCTGCAGCTTCGAATGATCGATGGGCTTGATCAGGTACTCGTTGGCACCCAGTTGTTTTCCCTTGTCAATATCCTTTTGGCTGCCTTCTGTAGATATGATGAAAACCGGAATTGACTGGTAATTGGAATTGTTCCGAAGATAGCTGATCAGTTCCAGTCCATTGATATCAGGCATGTTGATATCAGTAAGGATCAGGTCCACATTTTCACGAGGCAGCAGACGTAGTGCCTCAAAGCCGCTTGAAGCCTCAACGATTCGATAATCGCCCAGGGTTTCAATGGTGGAAATAAGCATAGATCGCATGGTTGATGAATCGTCTGCAATGAGAATAGTCTTCTTTGAAATCACGTGTTGTCCCTTTCATGAAGTTTTCTTTCCAGAATGCTCTTTTCCATAGCAAGTCCGGCCTGGGAAAGAAAGATCGACAACGACTCCATATTCCCGATAGGTTTGTTTTCAGGAAGGTTGTCACCATAGAGAAAACCGATTATGCGCGATTGACTGACGATCGGACCAACAAAAACCTCAGATGGAATGCCGCTGCCTAATTGTTCCAGTATATGAATGTCAAGCGGGCTCGGACGGAGTTCACGGACGACTGCCTGAAACTGGCGTGAGGATTCATAAAACATGGATTCGGCTTCCAGCGGGAAGTGTATGGAACGGACCTTATCATCTCCACTGACCACACCTCCCTGAATACCAAACTGACCTATGCCGGATACAACTTTATCGGCAACCGTGAAGACAATCGCCCGATTCAGGAATTCAGAGGCAAAACGAAGCGCCAGCAACAACACTCCACCCTGCAGTTCAGGATTATTCAATTCTTCCAGCATACCCCGCAGGAGTGACATGCCGCCATAATTTTCCTTTAAATCGGGAACGGCTGAATCGACTTCATCACCCATCTCAATACGGATTTCATCACCCAGATTGTAACGCTCCTGTAAGTCCGGTGTGGGTTCACCAGCCTGGGAACGACGAATCTCGTCACACAGAAGTTCCTTGAAAGGTTGGAACAGTTCGGAATTATTGATTTCAACCCGGCGTGGTTTGGTGATAACGGTAAAACCCATGTCCTTGACACGGCTTTCAGCATCTGCGTGACGGTAATCGGTCATGACGATTATTGATATGTCATTGAAATTGTTGAAAAGAAGTTCAAGGAGTTCGACACCACCCAAGACACCAGATCCGTCCATCTTCGGCATAATCAGGTCAACCAGAACAATGGGCTGTTCACCGGCACGATATAAAGCATCGACCTTAACCAGTGTATCTTCGCTTCGTGTCATGGCGTGTACATCAAAGCCTTGCTGACGCAACCCCTCTGCAATTGCCTGTAGAGAAGGTCCATCATCGTCAACAACTACAAGCGGTTTTTGGGGTGCCGGTTTCCTTGGCTTTGACGCACGTTCCGGAATCTTTCCCGCCAGATTGAATTCAAGTTCGATGTCTTTTTCCTGTCGGATGCGATGGCTGCCACCTTCCTGAGAGATGGCGTGGTCAGTTTCATCCTGAATTCTTGCACCTTCCATGGCGAGAAACTGGGGATTGAGGCCTTGGTCCAGCATGAATTGAAGGGGGTCCAATCTGGTATTATCAATAGTGTCAATGCAGTCAGATGTTACAAATTCGAACGAACCTTCCCGCCAGGCAAATAGTGTGAAAACAACATTTTCAATCTGTTCTCGAACAACCTCTTCTATAACCTCATAGGAAACCCCGAAGTGTTTGATCAGGATAACGCCAAGACGCTCACAGAATCCCTCTTCCTGCTGCCGGGCCAGTGCTTTCCTTAGAACGGCAAGATCGATCACTCCTCGTTGAATCAGGACCTCACCAAGACTTTGTTGAAACGATGAGGATGTTGCTCGCACAACCTGTCCCTGTCTGAAGACGATTGCCCCCTCTTTGTCGCTGCAACGCAAGGCAAGAGTGCCGGTTTTGCGGCTCAGGCTCACGATCTGGAGTATCTCAGCAAGCCCCAGATCTTCTAGATTTCCAACTAGGCTCATGTAGTACGATCCCGTAAGATGTGAATAAAGTATGGCTGTTATTATCAACCCGATTACGGAAAAACTGTACTGCTACAGGTGACTAAACGCGCAGATAATAAACATTGTCAGTCTTAAAGTAAAGCCTTTCGGTCTCACTGTTTCTGCGTGGTACGGGATTCTCGCTGGATATTTTTTTTATCTCTTCCACGGAACATAATCCTCAAAGGAACACCGCCAAACCCGAATGCCTCCCTGAAGCAGTTTATGAGATAGCGTTCGTAGGAAAAATGTATATTTTCCGGTTGATTGGTAAAAACAACAAACGATGGCGGCTTCGTGGCCACCTGGGTTGAAAAATAAAACTTCACCCGGCGACCGTGGGAAAGCGGAGCATGGTGGGCTTCAATTGCCTCTGAAAAAACACGGTTAAGATCAGCGGTCGTAACGCGCCGGGAAAACTGCTCCATAACCTCATCAACGACAGTCATGATTTTGCCGGTGCGTTGACCTGACAATGCGGAGACAAAAACAATCGGTGCGTAGGCCAGGTATCTGAATCCATAGCGAATTTTCTCGGTATATGTACCGAACGTTGCATTATCCTTTGAGAGTGTATCCCATTTATTCACGACAAAAATACAACCGCGACCCGCTTCATGGATATAGCCGGCTATACGTTCATCCTGCTCGGTGACCCCCTCTTCCGCATTGATCACCATCAGAACAACATCTGCGCGTTCAATACTGCGCAATGAATCGACCACACTGTACTTTTCCAGCTTTTCGGTGGTTTTGCCCTTACGGCGGATTCCAGCAGTATCAATCAGCAGATATGGTTTCTTGTTACAGGTAAATAATGTATCTACTGAATCTCGGGTTGTTCCGGGGGTCGGATTGGCAACAACCCGCTCGAATCCCAGCAAGCGGTTGACCAGTGAAGATTTGCCAACATTCGGGCGTCCAACGACAGCAATCTTTGTCAATTGATCATCGGCCGGTTCAGGGTCGGCAGGTGGAAAAACATTCATAAGATTTTCAATCAGATCTGTAACTCCACGATTATGTTCAGCAGAGATGGTGTAGAGCTGATCAACACCCAGGGAGTAAAATTCGGCAGAATCATTCTCAAGTTTGTCACCATCAACCTTGTTGATCACATAGAAAACCGGTTTCTTTACCCGCCGCAGCATGAGGGCTACTTCGGTGTCAGCCGGTGTCAATCCGCTACGGGCATCCATCATGAACAGGATGACGTCGGCTTCTTCAATGGCCAGTTTAGATTGTTCCCGCATCTGCTGCAGCATGCGATCGGCCGTGACCGGTTCGAACCCGCCGGTATCAATCAGTATAAACGGCTTCTCATAGCGGGTTATGTTTGCGTAGTTTCGGTCGCGCGTCACCCCGGGGGTGTCATCAACCATGGCCCGACGATGGCCGAGCAGACGATTGAACAGGGTTGATTTGCCAACATTTGGACGTCCAACAAGTGCTACCAGTGGCTTCATTCGTAACCAAACTCTCTGAGCTTTGATGGACGCTCACTCCAGTTCTCTTCAACCTTGACAAATATCTCCAGAAAAACACGGGTACCCAGCAGCTTTTCAATATCTCCACGGGCCTGGGTCCCGATCCGCTTCAACATCTCACCCTTCTTGCCGATGATGATCCCCTTCTGGGTTGGGCGCTCGAGTACAATTGCGGCCTGAATAGCTATGACACCGTTTTCACGCTCGGTAAACTGCTCAATTTCAACTGCCGTGGAATACGGGACCTCATCCCGCGTCAGGCGAAAGACCTTCTCACGGATCATCTCAGCCACGATGAATTTTTCTGGCATATCCGTCAGAATATCGTCGGGAAACAGTTGCGGGCCGGACGGCAGATACCGGCTGATCGTATCGACAAGCAGCTCCACCCCGTCACCGACCCCGGCGGAAATCGGCACAATCTCTTTAAACGGATGCAGCGTTGCCCATGCGGAAATTTTTTCAAACAGGACACTCTTGTCCGGAAGCAGATCAACCTTGTTGAGAACCAGAACAACCGGAGTAGTGATCCCTTTCAGGATATCAATGATGCCGGGATCCACTGAAGTCGTAGCTTCAACAACCAGAAGCAGCAGATCAACCCCACTGATGGCCGCCATGGCCACGTCAACCATCCCTTTGTTAAAGCGGGAGTGAGCGGCGTGAATACCGGGAGTATCGATAAAGATGATCTGCCCGTTGCGGATATTGTGGATGCCCTGAATTCGATTACGAGTGGTCTGCGGTTTATTAGAAGTGATAACGATCTTTTCACCGATAATTGCATTAAGAAGCGTCGATTTACCCACATTCGGGCGTCCGACAATGGAGACAAATCCAGATTTAAATTCCTTGTTTTTCATTCAATTAACCACATTTCTTTCATGTATTACTTCTTTGACCAGGCTTCTTTGAGGGTAACAATTCTATTGAAAATGAGACTATCGGGAGACGAATCACGTGGATCAGCCCTGAAATACCCTTGGCGTTCAAACTGGTAACGGGTTTCGAAATCAGCAGATGCCAGATTTGCCTCTAGTTTTGCATCCGGCAGAACTTCAACTGAATGGGGATTAAGGAATTGTGTATAATCCGCCCCTCCACGGTCAGGATTCGGGTCGGTAAACAGGCGGTCAAAAAGCCGGATCTCGGCGTCAATAGCATGGCGTGCCGAAACCCAGTGAATGGTGCCCTTAATCTTGCGTCCGTCGGGAGCCGATCCCCCGCGGGATTCGGGATCGTACTGACAATGAATTTCGAGTATGGCTCCATTTTCGTCTTTTACAACATCAGTACAACGAACGATGTAGGCGTAGCGCAGGCGCACTTCGCTTCCGGGAGTCATACGGAAAAAACCCTTGGGAGGCAACTCGGCAAAATCATCCTGCTCAATATAAATTTCCCGTGAAAATGAGACTGTCCGGTTGCCCATTTTCGGCTTTTGGGGATGATTGGCCGCTTCAAATTCATCCACCAGATCTTCCGGATAGTTATCGATTACAACCTTGAGCGGTCGCAGTACGGCCAATGCCCGCGGAGCCGACTCGTTCAGGTCCTCCCGGACGCACTCTTCAAGAATAGACATGTCGATCCAGGAATCACTCCGACCGACCCCGATCCGCTCACAGAACGTGCGGACTGCACCCGGCGTAAAACCGCGACGGCGGATACCCATCAGGGTTGGCATGCGCGGGTCATCCCAGCCACAAACGGTCTTCGAATTGACGAGTTCGTGCAGCTTGCGTTTGCTCATGACTGTATAGGTCAGGTTCAGGCGGGCAAACTCATATTGACGGGGCTGCACCGCGACCGGCAGGTTGGCCAGAAACCATTCGTAAAGAGGCTTATGATCTTCAAACTCCAGAGTACAGATGGAGTGCGTGATCCCCTCAATGGCATCACACTGACCGTGGGCAAAGTCATACATGGGATAGATGCGCCAGGCATCGCCCACGTGCGGATGGGGGGCGTGGATGATGCGGTACATGACCGGATCACGCAGGTTCATATTGGGTGCTGCCATATCGATCTTAGCCCGCAGTACCTTGGCTCCATCGGGAAATTCGCCGGTTTTCATACGGCGAAACAGGTCAAGATTCTCCTCAACCGACCGGTTGCGATAGGGGCTCTCTTTGCCCGGTTCTGTCAGAGTGCCGCGATAACAGCGAATTTCATCGGGTGTCAAATCTTCTACATAAGCCTTGCTCTGCTGAATCAGATATTCTGCCCACTGATAGAGCTGCTCAAAATTATCCGAGGCATAATAGAGATGCTGCCCCCAGTCAAAGCCCAGCCAGTGAACACTCTCCTTGATGGACTCGATATATTCCAGCTCCTCTTTAGCGGGATTAGTATCATCAAAACGGAGATGACAACGACCGCCAAACTGCTGAGCAAGTGAAAAATTGAGACAGATGGACTTGGCGTGACCGATATGCAGGTAACCGTTTGGTTCCGGTGGAAATCTGGTGACTATGGATGTGTGTTTACCGCTTGCCAGATCTTCATCGATAATGGTTCGAAGGAAATTACTGGGTTGTGGAACGGATTCGGTTGACATGAAACCTCTCAAATGTGGTAGTTACAACAGTTCTCCCACCAGGGAGTTCTGGAATGCCGCAGAAATTTTGACATCTACCAAACAGCCAACCAGCGATGCATCGCCAAAAATATTAACTGACTTACCGCCGTCTGACCGTCCCGATATTTGCCCCGGTCGCTTGCCAAGTCCTTCCACAAGGACTGTTTGAACAGTGCCCATAAAAGAAGTATTGATTTCCAGTGTCAAGCGCCTCTGTAATTCAAGTAGTCGTTCAAGCCGCCCCTGCTTACGTTCCTTGCTGATGTCATCCTTAAACTCAGCAGCCTTGGTGCCGGGACGGGGGGAGTAGACAAAAGAGTACAGGTCCGCATAACGCACCTCTTCGATCAATGCCAGGGTTTGTTCAAAATCGTTGTCAGTTTCACCGGGGAATCCAACAATCATGTCTCCGGTGATGACGATGCCGGGACGCGCTGCCTTGAGGGCCTTAATCCGGTCCAGATATTCTTCTCGGGTATAACCACGATTCATCCGCTCCAGGACAGTGTTGCTGCCGGCCTGGGCCGGCAACTGAACCTGCCCGCACAGTTTTGGTAACTCGGCATAACAGTTGATCAGATCATCGGACATATCCTTTGGATGGGACGTCGTGAACCGAATCCGCTTGATACCCTCGATATCGGAGACCTGCCGGACAAGCTCAGCAAAGGTCGGCTGATCGTCTGTGTTCAGGCCGTATGAATTCACATTCTGCCCTAACAGCACAACCTCTTTAACCCCTTCAGCCGCCAACTGCCTGATTTCGTACAGAATCTCCGAAGATCGCCGGCTGATTTCACGCCCGCGCACAAATGGAACTATGCAATATGAACAATAATTGTCACACCCCTGCATGATCGTCACAAACCGGCTGTAACGATGGCTGCTGTGACCGGGTGGAAACAGATCAAGGCGCTGGTCGTTGTCAATAAAGGATGTTTCACTTCTCCGTTGACCATTTTCGGCAGCGAACACCATATCGGGCAGAAGGTGAATGTTATGTGTCCCGAATACCAGGTCGACATAGGGAAACTTTTCCAGCAGGGCATCACCCTCATGCTGGGCCACGCAGCCGCCAATACCGATCAGGGTACCTTTGCGCTTGCGTTTCAAAACGTGCAGATTTTCAAGGCGGTTATAAACTTTTTCTTCGGCACCGCCCCGAACACTGCAGGTATTCAGTAGAATCAAATCTGCGGAGGAAATATCGGTCGTCTGCAGAAAGTCGTGATCCGACATCATTGATATGATGCGTTCAGAGTCATTTACGTTCATCTGACAACCGAAGGTTTCTATGTAGAGATGCTTATGGTTCATAGGACTGGCAACTATACGCGCAAACACCTTCCAAAGTCAACAAACACGGCCATATCAGGCTTTGGAGATAAACTTAGATATTGACATCCGACCGGATACTGCTCTCTAATCGCAGCATGATACTTAACTGGAACGACATCGATACGGTTCTTCTTGATATGGACGGTACCCTGCTTGATCGACACTTTGACGATCATTTCTGGCTGGAACACGTGCCGGCCCGCTGGGCAGCCCGCAACAGTACAGATATTGATACAGCCCGCATGCACCTGTACGCCCTGTTTCGATCACAGGAGAATACCCTGAATTGGACGGATCTGGACTACTGGTCAGACCGTCTGAAGATGGATATTCCGCTACTGAAGAAAGAAGTGGAACATCTGATCGCGGTACACCCTTATGTCGTTGAATTTCTTCTGTTTCTCAAACATCACGGCAAGGCGGTCTGGCTTGTTACCAATGCCCATTCAAAGACTCTTGATCTTAAAATGAAAAAAACGCTGATCGGCCCATATTTTGACGGGATCATATCTGCGCATCAGGTAGGACTTCCAAAAGAGGATGGACGTTTCTGGGGAGCGCTCCAGCAATTTATTCCCTACCGACCGGACAGAACCATGCTGGGGGAAGACAGTGAAACCAACCTCGGAACGGCAGCGGACTTCAATATCCGGTATCTGATATACGTTGGCCGCTTCAGCTCAGCCATTACGCCGCAGCAATCTCAACGTTTCACTACCATTAATTACTTTAACCAGCTCATCCCAGCGGACACCACACTTTCCGTTACTCTCCAAAGCACAAATACTACAGCCGGATTCACATCTCCTGTGTAAATCCGGCTGTAGTTATCACTTCTCTGAATGTGGAGATATCACATCCTGCTCAACTTGGTGCGGAACTGTTCCAGTTTGGAGGCACCTTCTTCGATCAGGCTGATCAGATCCTTGCGGGCTCCGCCGGCAACTTCCTTCCCTTTTTCAACCAGTTCGTCGGTTTTGTCACTGATGCTGTCAACCAGATCACAGATATTGTCAGTCAGGTCATCAACCGCCTCACCGGCCTTATGTTTTGTTTTCCTGGCATAGCGCGTGATATCCTTGCGAGTGCGTTGACCCGATTGGGGAGCGAACAGCAGGGCCAATCCGGCACCGATGATCCCTCCTGCCACAATAAGCAATGCTGCCGCAGCAACCTTTTTTTCTCTTTCTTCCATGGCATCCTCCTAACAGTGTGATGTATCTCCAGTGTACCTGAATAAATGAAAAACTGAACCACTTTTCATCCACAAACCATTGTTAGAGTCCAATGACACGGGTATTGCCTTTATTTATTTAGTCTGACATGCTACATGCAGTTGTCATTTCATATCGTTATCAGTAGAGGAACCTTATGAGTACATTGTACGATGTTCTGATTATCGGTGGCGGTCCTGCCGGACTTTCCACCGCATATCTCTGCCACAAACACGGCCTTTCCTATTTGGTGCTGGAATCAGGTAAAGCAATTTTTCAAGGGATTGCCAATACGTATCCTCAGGGCAAGCTGGTCTATGCATCTAAACCAAAGGATGCCCCAGAGCCTTTTATGGTTGAGGAACTGCGTCCGCCTGATAAACCGGTCACAGTAGAAAGCTACCTGCAATACGTTCAGCACTTCGTTCAGCATGAAAACCTGAATGTTCAGACCGAGGTTGCCTTTGAGGATATCAAGGACGAACGGGACGGACTGACGGTTGTTACTTCCAAGGGAAATTTCAAGGGTAGAAAGGCTGTTCTTTCTTTCGGCAGCAACATTCCCAGGGAGTTGTCCGTTTATGGTGATGCCAAGATGGTGGCCAAAAATGTCGAAGATGCCACAAAATATGTCGGTCTTAAAACGTTGGTCATTGGAGGAGGAAACACCGCAGCCGACGTTATTATAAACATTCTCAAGGCCAAACGTGAAGTCAATGACACCCAACCCGTTTACTGGGCTCACAAGGCCGAGACATTTGACGTCAACAAGGAAACGGCCCAGCGACTCGGAGAGGAAATTCTGCTGGGAGGCAATATCCGGCTTCTACCAGGGGCTACACCACGCATCGGTGAGGTGGATGACGAAGGGGTCGACCGGCTGGTCATCCGTATCAACGTTTTTCAGCAATCCGATGGAGTTGACCTGTACCATGCCATGAGTTTTCCCATGCAGAATGTCATAGCCTGCATTGGTTCCCAGGGTCCGATACCTATTTTCGATAAGCTGGGTGTCCAAACTATTGCCTGTACAGCCGGAGTATGCAAAATCGCCAAAGAGGGTGAACGGCTGGTGCTGCTGACGGGGGAATTTGAATCGACCCGCAAGGGTGTTTATGTCATCGGCGGGGCCATTTCTCCCTCGTACATGAAAATCAGCGAAGGTTCGATTGCCGAGGAAAAACATCCTAACCTGATTTACACCGCCATCAATGATGCCTATTACGTGGTAAATGCCATCAAAAGCAAGCTTGCAAAATAACCGCACACCCATGAGGGGTACATTTTTTTGTGCCCCCTCCCCTTGAAAATTCCCCTTTCGCTTATTACCCTTTATAAAATTCCTAATTCCTGAAGGAGGCATTTCCGTATGTCCAAAACAACAAAGCAGTTCCAGACCGAGGTACAGCAGTTGCTTGACCTCGTGATTCACTCACTATATTCCAATCGCGACATCTTTCTGCGCGAGCTGATATCCAATGCGTCCGATGCCATCGACAAGGTCCGTTTTGAGGCTCATTCCGACGAAGCACTGCTGGAAGGCAACAGTGACTGGAAGATCAAGATCATTCCGGACAAGACTGCCGGTACACTGACAATCCGCGATAATGGTATCGGTATGAATCAGGCTGAGGTGGAGGAGAATATCGGCACAATCGCCCGCTCCGGTACCAAAGCCTTCATGCAGGCACTCAAAGATAAGGCCAGTACCGATAACCCGGAGCTGATCGGTCAGTTCGGGGTCGGTTTTTACGCATCGTTTATGGTTGCCGACCGAGTCGTCCTGGAAACCCGCAAAGGGGGAGTAAATGAGTCGGGCTGCCGCTGGGAATCAGCCGGGGACGGAACCTATACCGTTGAAGAATGCAGTCGCGACCAGCGTGGCACCGAGATAACCCTGCACCTCAAGGAAGAGTTCAAATCCTACCTTGACGAGTGGAAAATCCGCTCCATCGTTAAAAAATACTCCGACTATATTCAGTATCCGGTTTGCATGGATATTACCCGCAGTGAAGTACCCAAGGGTGTTGACGGCAAAGAGATTGAGGGTGCCGGAGAGATCGAGACCATCGAAGAGCAGACTCTCAACTCAATGAAAGCTATCTGGGCACGTCCCAAGAGCGATGTTACCGAAGAGGAGTACAACGAATTCTACAAACACGTCTCCCACGACTTTGAGGCACCGTTCCGGACGATCCATTTCTCTGCCGAAGGAACCAGCGAGTTCAAAGCCCTGATCTATCTGCCGGCCAAGAAGCCCTTTGACATGTTCATGGTTGATCGCAAGAAAGGTTTGCAGCTTTATGTCAAACGCGTCTTTATTACTGACAAGTGTGAAGAGCTGATTCCGGATTACCTGCGCTTTGTTAAAGGCGTCGTTGATTCCAGCGACCTGCCGCTGAATGTCTCTCGTGAAATTCTGCAGGAGGACGTTCAGATCAAGCGCATCCAGAAGGGCCTGGTTAACAAGGTTCTCTCCACTCTGGCGGAGGTCAAGGACAAGTCCTTCGATGAGTACGTATTGTTCTGGAAAGAGTTTGGTCAGGTCATCAAGGAAGGAATTCACTTCGACTATGCCAACAAAGAAAAGCTGCAAGAGCTGATTCTGTTCGAAAGCACCGCCACCGAAGCAGGCAGCTTCATTTCACTCAAAGAGTATGTCACCAGGATGCCCGAGGGACAGAAAGAGATTTATTTTATTACCGGCACCAGTCGTGAAACCCTGGAGCAGTCGCCACATCTGGAGGCCTTCCGGGCCAAGGGATATGAGGTCCTCTTTTTGACCGATCCGGTGGATGAGTGGGTTGTGCAGGCTCTGACCGAATATGATGAAAAGCCGCTCAAGGCCGTTGATCGCGGCGATATCAGTCTTGATAGCGAAGAAGAAAAGAAGGAAAAGGAAAAGAAACGTGAAGAAGCTCAGAAGGAGTTTTCCGATCTGATCTCTTTTATGTCGGACCGCCTGAAGGACAAGGTCAAGGAAGTGCGCTTCTCCAATCGCCTGACTGATAGCGCCTGCTGTCTGGTTGCAGAAGAGTACGGCATGAACGCCAACATGGAGCGCATCATGAAGGCCATGAACCAGGCTGTACCGGAATCGAAGCGGGTTCTGGAACTGAATCCGGAGCATCCGATTCTGAAGGCCATGGCTGGTATCTACACACAGGATAAAAATGCTCCGTCACTCTCTGATTACGCTGATCTGCTGTACGATCAGGCCCTGCTGACGGAAGGATCACAGATTAAAGATCCGTTGCGCTTCACAAGGCTGGTCAGTGAACTTATGGTCAAGGCAGCCGGGCAGTAAATCACCAAGATATAATGATATCAAGCAATTGTAGCCGGAATGCGGTCTTGTTCGCTTGACAAGTATGATCATATCAGTTAGTGTGGCAACACTTTTCACACACTAAGAAGAGATAGCAGATACTACTAAACCATCCGCAAGGATGGGACGGAAAGCCCACAGGGTCTCATGCAGACAGCCGGGTCGCCAAACTATCACCACCATGATAGCTACGGCGACCCGGCTTTTTTTTATCCAATGACGAACAAGGAGATTTACAGTATGAGTTTAAGTAAAAAAATCCAGGAAATGGCTGTATTTATTGAGTTCATCGTCAGTACCGGTATGGCTATCTTTTTCCACATAGTGCTGCATTCACCGGACGTTGCCTACAGCATCTTCGGAATCGGAGTCCTGCTATCACTGGCAACGTATCTGCTCCGTGAGGATCTGGAAAAAACCCGTCATGAACTGACCGATCAGTACAATCAGGCCCATGAACTGACCTTTGCACTGGCACAGATCAATGACCCGGAATGCCAGATCAGGGCACAGGAACTGCTGGCCGGCAACAAACGTACCATTTCGCTGTTGCAACAGGGTTATATCCCTCTGGATGAAACCGAATTCTACCTGGAGGGAGCCAAATGCACCGATATGGCACAAAAACGACTGAAAGCTGTTGACCCAATAACTACCGGATGGTTGACTCGCGGAGCGTTGGTGAATTTTTATCAGTCAAACCTGAGAGCCCTTGACCGGGGTGTAGCCATAACCCGTATTTTTGTCATGGGGCGAGAGGAACTGCACGACCCCGAGGTGCAGCAGATTCTGATGACCCAGTTTCACGATGACGTGGATGTGCGCATCGCCTTCCGAGACGAGCTTCCTTCTACATCAGGCAACCTGAGCGGTCGTGACACAAACAGTTCCTATGATTTTGCAATTTATGATGATCAGGTTGCTACCGAAGTGTTCCCGCAGGCCGGAACCTACTTTGGTAAAAAGACGGGGCAGCAGGTTAATGTAGAGCGTTACCTGCGACTGTATGAATTGATAGAGCACAGCGCCCATGCGGTTGTTGAGGATGAGGGTCAGATAATTCTGTCTTCGGAAAAATTGAAGCAGGCAGCTTAAGGAGATTCAGGGGGAGGCAGGGTCTTGAAGCGCGGCCAGAGGATAGAGTTGCAAACCTTCAAGGTGAGTTGAAAAAGCCTCCGGCGAAAGCAGGGCATTAACTTCCGGTTCGCTGATCTTCATGCGAAAACGCCCTCCGTCGTGGCTATTCACAATAATCTCGGTTGCAACCGGAATGCCGTTGATCAATTCATAATCGTTATAACGGACCATATCACCATTGGACAGGGTTTTGGAAATTACCAGTCCATTCTCGAACACAACCTCTTCACGAAGCCCCTGGCTGTTGATACGCTGCAGTGAGCCACTGCGAATGGAGCTGCCGGGAGGATCGTTTTCCATAACCCAGCGGGCATGCCGCCAGGTTTCTCCTTCTCCTGCGCGGGGAAGGTCCTGCATGCGTCCGATAAAGGCCATCCCTTTGGAACTGTTCACAATGGTAACGGCATCACCGGTCATGATGGCCTCCATCAGCGTAGTACCGAATGGTGACAGCACTACCATCCTCATTTTGTCAGGCCGTTGATAAAGCAGATATCCATTACTCCCCATTCCTTGATCACCTTTGCTGATTGACAGGGAGGCGGCAGCCGACAGGGTATCCACCTGAACGCCATCCTGATACACCAGGTGCGGTCTAGGTATAAAAGCACAGGCACCCAGCAACAACTGGATGCCTGCGAGAGATAGCAGAAGTAAAATTTTTATGGATTTTAAATTTCTCATAGCGGTATCATCCGGTTTCAGACTACCTGATAACCGGGAGTGTTATTCCTCCAGTGCCGCTTCACGTGATTCGTTCAGTACGGCCTCAAGCTCAACAATCTGCATTTCACTGATATCCAGAATTTCCGCTTCCTTGGTTTCGATCAGTACCAGTTCCGGTTCATGGATCAGACCAAGGCCGACACGGTGACAAGCCAGATTGACGAAGCGGACGATTGCCAGCATCTTATTGACCGTGTCCCACTGTTCCGAGTGATGATCACGAATGACATCGCAGTACATGGCGGGGAAATTCCAGTGCTGCATCAGGCGGTACCCCTGCTCCACATGCATGACCTCGAAAATCTCCAAGATCAGCTCGTCGTCAAACATTGAGCTGATCACCCCTGCCCCGACCAGGCGTTCAATCGACTTGAGCAGATACAGTTTACCAACATCATGCAGAAGGGCAGCCAGATAGGTTTCATCAGCCACTCCACGCATGCCGCAGTTGTGTGCCAGCCATTTTGCGCCCAAAGCACAGCCATGGCTGTGCAGCCAGAGCGATTTCATATAATGGTCAAGGGCCTGATTTTCCGAGGCATGCGAAGATGCCTGTGAAGCCGCAATGGCCAGGTTGATGACCTGCTGGGCACCCAATCTGATAACTGTTTCTTTGATTGTAGCAACTTTGGTCCGCCCCATATACATGGGCGAGTTGGCCATGCGAAGCATCTGGCTGGCCAGAGACTGATCCTCTGTAGCAACCTGGGCAACCTCATCAACGGTGAAATCGTAATCGGTGAGCATGCGCTGCAGTTTGAGAGCGACCGGATGAAAAATCGGCAGCTCGATTGGCTGGGAAGCCAGCAGTTTCCTAACGGTTTCCGGCAATACGGCTGATGACATAGAAATCTCCTTTAATGGAACCCTAACAACAAGAATCTTCTTTATTCAGTCTGATATTGAACTTGGCAAGCCACTGGTTAATCATGCCGCTGGCACACCCCACCCCAGCATCTACATGGATCGCCCTGACCGGGCAATTGAGCGCGCAAGCCCCGCACTCCATACAGATGTCCCGATTGGTAATTATGGCTTTTGTAGCGGCAGCGTTCATCTCAAAAACCAGGTGCGGACAGACTCCGGCACATATTCCGCAACCGATACAGGTCTCCTGATTGAGCTTCAGTGTAACAACACCGTGAAGATAGTCAAATCCTTTCATGGCATCAACACCCCTGTAATCAAGACAAAAACACCGGTCACACAAGAGGTCAGCATGAGTGGCAGGGCATATTTCATTTCCTTGCGAACCCCCGATGGTGACGTGAAAGGGGTGCTTCCGGTAAAATTCATGGCGTAAAATGCGCTGACAGCCGTCATGATCAGCAGGATGGAAACCCGATGCATTGCGCTGGCCGGGAGATTCAAAGCCGATAAGACGGCAAAACAACCACATGCACCTGCCATGCCTGCAACAGCGCCCTTGAACGCAAACATACGGCCCGGTAGAAACGGAAGCAGCAACGGTGTCACAAAGGTACCGCACAACACAGCACAGCAGTAGAGGACCAATGTGATGAATGACCGCTGCAGGGAAAACGAACCGCCGGTAAATCCTGCCAGCGCTGAAAGCGGAAGTCCCACGGGCAGGAGTGATTTAAAGCCGCTGACAATCTCGATCGGCGTCAGGATCAGACGTTCTTTGGCGGTAAATGACAAGTCCCGCATGCCGGCAGTTGCTGTTGCGTCATTGTCAAGAAAAGCAGGAAGATCATCGACTCTCAAGGTGCCAAACAGCACCTCGAAGCCGGTCCTCTTACGCACTTCCAATCCCTTGACCCCGGCAGCCCCCATCAGGGGCAGAATCAGGCGACGGTGGGACACAACGGCGGAGACACGCGATGATTCGATCCGCCGTACGAGTTCACCGGTTCCAAAGGTCCCTTTGCCGGCCGCACACCAGACATTGATGCCGAAGGTTTCCAGAACCAGCAGCCAGACGTTTCTGGTGGACATGGCCTGGCGGACGAGGTCGTAACTCATCTTGTAATTAGCGGTCACAATCACCGGAGCATCCTCATCCGGTGTGCCGATGGCGTACAACCCCGGGGGGACGATATATGACATGCGTCCGATACCCCAGCGCGCTTTCCAGCTTCCAAGGGTATCAGAAAAGAACAACCGACCGTCGATAACTGCGACCGGTCCGGCAGCAGTATTCATCCAGCGCTTGAATCCTGGGACATGTTCGTTGATTACCCCGCTGACCGCGGGGGTTTTGGGGCCTCAACAAGGCGGTGCGTCCAGCCCCGGTTTTTCTGGATTTTCAGATACCATTTCCATTGTCGAGCCCCAACCGTCCTTCAAGATCATCAATATACTGGCGGGCGGACCGCCCACTTCTTCTGCCAATATTTCCAGACCATTGCAGCGCGTTATGACACAATTCTTCATCTTTTACATCAAGAGATCTTCGGGCGGCATAATGGCGAACTATGGCAAGATATTCATCCTGATCAAGGCAGTAAAATCCCAGAGAAATACCGAAACGGTCCGACAATGCCAGTTTTTCGCCGACCGCTTCGTCCTGGTGAATTTCAGCGTTACCCGAATTGTACTCCATACGTTCGGGCATGAGGTGACGCCGGTTGGATGTGGCATAAATCAGGACATTTGCCGGACGTTCCTCTATATCACCATCCAGGAGTGTCTTAAGTGCCCGGAAGTCCCCCTCCCCTTCGTCGAAGGAAAGATCATCACAGAATAGAATGAAGCAAAAGGGTTGATCCCTCAGTAGTGAGATGATTGACGGCAGTGACATAATGTCCCAGCGCTTCAGCTCCACTATGCGCAAACCCTGGCCGGAGAATGGTTTCAGCAGGCCTTTGACCAGTGAGGACTTCCCGCAGCCGCGCTCACCCCACAGCAGCACGTTGTTTGCCGGCAAACCATTGACAAACTGGGCAGTGTTTCGTTCTACCTCACGACGAATCCGCTCGACCCCCACCAGATCATTCAAATCAAACAGATGAGGGTGATTAACGGGCTGTAAACGCCCAACGTCCCCTTCCTTTTCCCAGCGAAAGGCCAGATAGGAATTAAAATCAGGAGGATTTGGAACTCCCGGAGCGAATCTGTCCACCAGCTTTTCAAGGAGTCTGCCGATCTTCTCCAGCTGGGGATCATTCATGTTCAGCACCCACAGCCGCAGTTATGACAGACCTTGCGGAATTCACCGGACGGCGCGATGGTCTCGGGCGCAAAGGCCACCCGGCGCAGGGCCAGTTCCAGGTCTTCCATGATATCCAGATGTTCGCTTTTTCCGATTACGTGGCCGATACAGTGATTGCCCATGCTGTCATCGGAGGAGATTTTGACGCAGTTAAGCAGATCGGCATAGCTGTTGATGTCAATTGTAACGTCACGATTGTGCACACAGCCCAAGGCAATCCCCAGCTTCTTCATCTCCTTGGTCATGGAGGTTATGAATGACTGGAATTCCGGCCCTTCAAAATCAAAGAGCCAATCCTTTCGCAGGTGTTTCTGGGCACAGACGGTTAATGTCATGGTTTTCAACGTCTTGCAGGCCATGCAAAAATCTCCTCAATCAGGCTTTAAGCGGACATTCTGCTTCCCAGGTAACGTACCCATCACCGTAGATTGCCAGGAAGGTTTCAATTCGCTGCCGGTAGAATTCGGTCTGGCAAACCTCATCCTCAAGCCAGGCCAGTTCTTCAGCCGAGATGAAATGCCTTTTGTGCAGAAACCCGTAAAACTCCCGGATCCCCTCGAGACTTCTCTCTAGAAGTGCCGCCTCCGGGTCCAGCGTGTGGGTTATGTACCAGTTGCCGGCAAATCTCCGGACAACTCCCGGTTGCGGCCGGACAACATTCTGCCGGCAGAAATCGATCACGTAGTCACGCAGGTAGAAATCGACACAGTAAGCCAGATCCGAAGCCTGCTGCGGCAAAAGGCCGTGCAACTGCAGATCCTGATAGAAATGCTTGAGCAGCGTCTGACAACGTTCATCAACCCGCAACTCCTCATCCATCGTGGTGAAATCAAAATCATCGTGTTCGAAATCTATCTCTGGGTGGATCTCTGTGCTCATGCAATTCCTACTTTTCCGGATTTAGTATCTGCAGCTCTTTGTGTACAAAACGGCCGTTTTTTTGAATCAGAACATCATCGAACCAGATCTCGCCATCAGCCAGAATCCTGACGAGATCCCAATGGACCGCTGAACGGTTGCCATTGTCACACTCGTCATAGGCCTGTCCCGGAGTAAGATGTATCGATCCGAAAATTTTCTCGTCGAACAGGATGTTGCGCATGGGAGTTCGGATACCGGGATTGATACCCAGGGCAAATTCACCGATATATCTGGCACCTTCATCCGTATCGAGGATCTTGTTAAGGGCCGTGCTCATACCGGCATCGGCAGAGGCCTTGACGATCTTGCCGTCCTTGAACTCGAAGCGGACACCGTTATATTCCTTGCCCTGGTAAATGCTTGGGCAGTTGTAGGCGATATGCCCCTGGACCGAAGTGCGAACCGGAGCCGTAAAAACCTCTCCGTCCGGCATGTTGAAACGACCGTCGCATTTGATCCCCGGCAGCCCGTCAATACTGAAGGTAATATCCGTATCGGGTGCGGTAATCCGAACCTTTTTGGTGCGATCCATCAGCTTTTTAAGTTTTTCCTGCTTTCTCGACTCGGCCTCCCAGTCGATGCAGCAGGCCGAGAAGAGATAATCCTCGTACTCCTCCAGGCTCATCTTGGCTTCCTGGGCAGCGGCGTGGGTCGGATAACGGGTCACCATCCAGCGGGTATGCTTGACGCGCTGATCGATCAGCGGTTTGGTAATTTTCTGGTAGGCTACCATGGCCGGCTGATTGGCGTTGGCCATGACCATAGAATTCTCTCCGGCGGAGATACCGATATAAACGGTCAGGGTCTTGAAAAAATCCATCTTGTGCTGCGGGAAATGCCCCAGTTGCTGCTTGTTGGCCAGGTTATAAAACTGCCGGTCGATCTCGGGATTGGAGAAGCTGTACTCCACGTATGTGGCGCCCCGTTTCAGACAGAGGGCATACAGTTCCTTCACCAGCGGCGCTGCTTCGAAACCGGAGGCACTGATCAGGACGACATCACCCTTTTTGACGCGGGTGGAGTAATCCACTAGAATTTCGGCAAAACGGGCAATGCGGGGGTCTTTCATTACCACTACCTTTCAACAACTTTGTTACATTGTGTAATTTATTTGGTCTGCCGACGCATATCTGATATTGTCTGCAAACTCAGACGCCATCTCATTTAGAGGCAGGAATTTACATGAATCATCCGAAAATTGAAACCAAAATCATGAATCCTCTCATGGGCAGCTCCATACCCCTGCCGACCTATGCCACCGACGGCTCAGCCGCCATGGATATGCGGGCCTGCATCGCCGAACCGTTGACGGTGGAGCCGGGTAAAACGGTACTGATACCAAGCGGTATTGCCATAAGCATCCATGATCCAGGTCTGGTAGCGCTGCTGGTGCCCCGCTCAGGTCTGGGGATCAAACACGGGATAGTACTGGCTAATACGGTCGGGGTGATAGACTCGGATTATCAGGGGGAAATCGGAATAGGAGTGTTCAATCGTGGTGCTGTGGCCTATACAATTGAACCGGCTGAGCGCATCTGCCAGATGATGTTTGTTCCGGTGATACAGGCTGCGCTCGTCCTGGTTAATGAATTCAGCATTGAAAGTGATCGCGGTGCCGGAGGCTTCGGACACACCGGAAGGAACTAGATTTACGTAACGGTCAGAGTTTCAGGTTGTCCACTGAAAGCCCCAGGCCACTGACCTTGCCCATAACTTCGAGGTTGAGACATTCACCGTCGAAAAGTGTCACTGCAATATCCTGAACATCCTGAATGCTAACGTTGTCGAACCCTTCCAGAATATTCTCTACCGGCTGCTGTCGCCCCAGATAAATGATGTTCTTAGCCAGGCGGGTCATCAGACTGTCGCTGCTTTCCAGTGACATGAGCAGTTTGCCCTTGAGCTGTTCACGGGCCGAGTCCAATTCTCCCTGACTGACCGGTTCCAGCTTCAGCTTCTGCATCTCTTCAAGGGCAATATCGATTACTTCGCGGCAGTGTTTCTGCTCCGTGCCGGCATACACAACCAATGCTCCGGAATCGGCGTGGGAAATCACATAGGCGTAGACAGAATAGGCCAGTCCGCGCTTTTCGCGGATCTCTTGAAACAGGCGTGAGCTCATGCCACCGCCCAGAATTGTTGTCAACAGATGCATGGCGTAGCGCTTGGGATCATCCTGCTGCAGAGCACGGGTTCCCAGGCAGACCAGGGTCTGTTCCAGATCCCGCTCGTACAGGTTCATCCTTCGTCCACCACTTGGTTTAAAGCCGATGCCTTGAGGTTTCCATGATGAGGATAGAGCAGAAAATTCAGCCTGCACCAGACTCACCAGCGTATCATGACTGACATTGCCGGCAGCAGAAATGATTATATCGTCAGGTCGATAGTGACTCAGCTTGTATGCCAGAATCTTTTCGCGGGTGAGCCCGCCAATAGTCTCCTCCGTACCAAGGATCGAACGCCCCAGGGCGTGACCGTTCCAGAAACTCTGGTGAAAACGATCATGAATCGCCTCTTCGGGGGAATCATCTCGCATCTTGATCTCCTGCAGAATAACCTTGCGCTCCCGCTCAATTTCATCGGCCGGAAAGGTTGAGTGGAGAAAGATATCCGACAACAGGTCTGTTACGCGCGGCAGGAACTTTGCCAGAACCTTGGCGTAGTAGCAGACGTATTCGTGACCGGTGAAGGCATTCAGGATGCCCCCCATGGAATCAATTTCCAGAGAAATCTGCCGGGCGTTTCTGCGATTGGTCCCCTTGAATAGCAGGTGTTCGATAAAATGTGCGACACCGTTGTATTCGGGGGTTTCATGACGGGTGGCGTTGCCAACCCAGATGCCGATGGAAACGGTATGCATATGTTCGACGCGCTCGGTTATGACCCGCACGCCGTTGTCAAGAACGGTTGAAGTTATCATGGCGGCAATCATACCCCATTTTTATGTTTTTGCCAGCGGATTGATAAATTTTTTTAGTCAAGAATCTGTTGCCGGTGGTCCCTCTTTTTGTTAAAACAGCTTACACCTTACGCAGCCGGAGAAATCAAATGAATGTTTGCCAGACCTCAATTCCTGATGTTCTCATTCTCGAACCCACCGTTTACGGCGATGAGCGCGGCTTCTTTTTCGAAAGCTTCAATCAGCGCCGCTGGCTGGAACTGACCGGTGTGTCGGCTGACTTTGTCCAGCATAACCACTCACGGTCGGCCGGGAATGTACTGCGGGGGCTGCATTACCAGATTCAACAACCCCAGGGGAAGCTGGTACGGGTGATTTCGGGAGAGGTCTTTGATGTAGCGGTTGATATTCGCACGTGCTCCCCAACCTTCGGGCAGTGGTTCGGCACCCTGCTTTCAGCTGAAAACAAACGCCAGATGTGGGTTCCGCCAGGCTTCGCCCATGGCTTCTGTGTGACCTCCGAGGTGGCGGAGTTCCTTTATCTGACTACCGACTACTGGGCCCCGGAGCATGAACGCTGCATCGCCTGGAACGACCCCGATCTGGCGATCGCCTGGCCGCTGACGGCAGAACCGGTCGTATCCCCCAAGGATCAGCAGGGTACCCGCTTCAAGGATGCGGATCTGTTCCCGTGAACGGAAAAACGGCAGACCGGGACAGCGGAGCTAATGTTCGCTGGCTGCTGACGCTCTGCACCTGTCAACTGCTGATCATGCTGGTCTTCATCAACTACTCGGCCATTCTCCCGATTGTGCGGGCTGAATGGGGTATGAACAACACCCGTGCCGGTATGGTTATCTCTGTCTATCAGCTCGGATATATTGCCTCCGGAGTTATTCTCAGTGCCCTGACAGACCGTTTCAACACCCGCAATATCTTCATATTCTCTGCCTTCTGGTCTGCCGCTGCAAACCTCCTGTTCGCCCTGTACGCCCATGATTTTACCAGCGCCATGATTTTGCGCGCCCTGACCGGCATCGGTATGGGTGGCACCTACATGCCGGGACTCAAACTTGTTTCCGAACGTTTTGAGCCGCATGAACGGGGCCGTGCCATCGGCATCTATGTGGGATCACTCGTACTGGGAGCGTCCCTGTCCCTGGCAATCACCGGATGGCTGACCGACATGACCGGCTGGCGCATGGCTTTCATGTTCTGTTCGGGTGGAGTTGCTCTGGGAGCACTGCTTTCATTCAGAGTGTTTAACAACTATATACCGGTTACCCATGCTACCACTACCGGTGGATTTACCTCAGAAGTCGTCCGCAACCGTCCGGCTCTGCTAATGATCCTGGGCTACGCCGCCCACATGTGGGAAATGTACGGCATGCGCAGTTGGCTGGCGCCTTTCATGACCGCTGCATTTATAGGATGGGGTGTCGAAACGGGTCGTGCCACCGGCTATGCCGCCACCGTTGCGGCAATTATGGTCGGAATCGGGGCTTTTTCCACCGCCATCACCGGAACCATCTCCGATCGCTTTGGCCGAACGGCCACCGTCACACTGGTCATGCTCTCCAGTGCCCTACTCTCTTTCACTTTTGGCTGGCTGATCAATACGTCTATCTGGCTGACTCTACTGGTGGGCCTGATTTACGGTTATCTGATAGTGGCCGAATCACCGGTCTTTTCCACTGGTCTGACCGAACTGGTCGCGCCTGCCTATCTTGGAGCGGCCATGGGGATGCAGTCGTTGATCGGCTATACGATGGGGATGATTTCTCCCACGGTTTTCGGCTGGGCTCTTGACACATTTAAAGGGTGGCAGCCCCTGCCGGGGATTAACGGAGAATGGGGCATCGCCTTCGGCTGCCTTGGTCTGGGGGCTCTGAGCGGCCCGATCTTCATGTGGTTACTGCGCTCAACCCCGGACAGCTGCAAAATGGCCGGTGGACGCCGCTGAAAAGTGCTGTATAACGTAACAAGAGGTGACACTCAAGGAGGATTCCCATGCCAAAAGTACTGATACCGCTTGCAGACGGATTCGAGGAGATCGAAGCGCTGGCCATAGTGGATGTGCTTCGCAGGGCTAAAATTGAGGTCGTACTGGCCGGTCTGCATGATGGACCGGTTACCAGTGCACGAGCCGTCACAGTCCTCCCCGATACGACACTCGCCGCAGTCTCCGCCGCCGATTTCGACATGATCGTGCTGCCGGGCGGTCAGCCTGGAACCGATAACCTCAATGCAGACGTCAGGATTCATCTGATTCTTAAAGAGTTTCACGAAAACGGCAAATTGATCGGAGCAATCTGTGCCGCTCCGATCATACTTGCGGCTGCCGGAATCCTGTCGGGCCGTCACGCCACCTGTTACCCCAGCTACTGTTCCCGTCTGGATGGTGCCGTGCATGAAAATCGCACCGTCGTAACTGATGGGACCATTATGACCAGCCAGGGAGCCGGAACGGCCATCAGCTTTGCACTGGCAATCGTGTCCCGCTTGCTTGATCCCCAGACCGCCCATGATATATCCAAAGCCATGCTGGTGTATGATGCCACAACCCATGAAATCTGGGACCAGCGCATTTTTGACAGTCTTATCCAGTCACTGGTCGGAGCCCTTGAGATGAAGGACAGCTATACCCAGGGGCATGCCAGACGGGTAACAGAGTACGCGCTTAGTATCGGTTCACGACTTAAAATGAACGATATTGAACTGCGTGATCTGTATTTGGGGGCCGTGCTGCATGATATCGGCAAGATCGGAACCGATGATGGCGTACTCAATAAAGCGGAGAAACTGAACCTGCGGGAAGAGACCCTGATGCGGGAGCACCCGCTCAAAGGGACGTTGTTTATTGTGGGGATCGAAAAACTGAGCCATATCGTTCCGGCCATCCTGCACCATCACGAACGCTGGGATGGCAAAGGCTACCCTGGTCGCCTGAAAGGAGAGCAGATCCCACTGCATGCCAGGATCGTCTGTATCACCGATGCCTTCGATGCCATGATGTCCAACCGCTCATACCGGGATGGAATTGATAAGGAGCACGCGATTCGGGAATTACAGAAAGAAAAAGGAACCCAGTTTGATCCGTTTCTGGTGGATGTGTTCATCGAATGTCTGAGTGATTCCCCCTTTGAAATGAAGGACTTCAGCTATTATTTTTAAATTCGGTCTATCTCCAGTTCACACTGATGGACCATGGCCTGTATTTCGTCCTCAGAAATATCTGCCAGGACAAACGCACCCTGTTCGTCCTTTTCTACCCTGCTGATACCAGGATAACGCTTTTCCAAAACCTTGATCTCCAGCGATTGCTGTTTAACCGTTGCCAGCAGTCGCCGGTTTTCCGCTTCAAGATCGTATTTTTCAATCGCGGAGCGGATTGCAAATTTCAGGTCATGATCATTCCACGGTTTTGAAAAAAACCGGTAAATCTCCCCTTCGTTTACCGCTTTCATAGCGGCTTCCAGTGTGGCATGCCCTGTCAGCATCATGCGGATCGTATCTGGATAGTTTGTTCTCACGAGTGTCAGAAACTCGGAACCCTGCATTCCCAGCATACGCTCATCGGAAATCACCACCTTGAACGGCTCACTTTTCAATATCTCTAGGGCCTCTTCTGCGCTGGTAACCGAAGAGATATCCAAGGGCTCATCAAACAGGGACCGCTTAAGAGCGGATAATACGTTGGATTCATCATCAACCAGCAATATTCTGTCGTTCATGGCATGACTCCTTAATCTAGTTTTAGTGACGAACTGCTCGCCCCTCGCCGCAGAATGGGCAAATTTTCCAGACTTCCTCCAGTGGCATGTGGCAGCTTTTGCAACAGTTATGACGGAATGATCCACAGTGTGGGCAGAACAGAAATTTGGAATCAATATTTTTCCCGCAGGCTTCACATGATCGTTCCAGGCGAACTGTCGGTCCGATCACCCTCACGATCTCCTCCAAAGTCGTCCAACCGCGCTGCACCTTCTCCAGTCCATCCTCCAGCAGTGTGCGCATGCCGTTGGTACGAGCCAGATTGAGCAGGTCCGACTCCTTGTAATCAATGCCGATCAGCTGACGAAAATCATCGTTCATAACGAACATCTCGTAGACTCCTACCCGCCCCCGGTAGCCGGTATTGTTGCATTGCGGGCACCCTTTTCCGACCGCAACCTCAGTGCCAAAGTGTCCAGGTTGCAAGCGCAGCAAATCCATCTGTGTTTCATCCGGGGCAACCAGGGTGGTACATGCGCTACATACTTTACGCACCAGACGCTGGGCAATTACCCCTTCCAGGGCCGAGGCCAGAATATAGGGCTTGATACCCATATCCACCAATCGGGTAATTGTGGCCACTGCGCTATTGGTATGCAGTGTCGAGAGCACCATATGCCCGGTCAGGGCCGCCTTAAAGGCCACATCTGCAGTTTCGAAATCACGGATTTCGCCGACCAGAATTACATCAGGGTCCTGTCGCAAGGTCGCCCGCAAAACCTGGGCAAAGGACAGGCCGATCTTTTCGTGGATGGCTACCTGATTGGCTTCCTCCAGAAAATACTCAACCGGTTCCTCAATAGTCTCGAAGTTTTTACTGGGATTCATCATGGCCGAAAGCAGTGAATACAGCATGGTGGTCTTGCCGCTGCCGGTCGGCCCGGTGGCGATAATGACCCCCTGCGGCTTGCGGCTGATAACAGTTATGTTTCTGAAATCATCGTCAAGCACACCCAGTTCATCAAGGCGTTTGATGGATGCGCTTTTGTCCAGGATGCGCATGACGATCTTTTCGCCGTTCAGGGTCGGAAGTGACGATACTCGCATATCGACAATGCGCGTACCGGCCTTGACGGTAATGCGGCCGTCCTGGGGTCGCCGGCGCTCGGATATATCCATCTTTGCCAGAATCTTAAGCCGGGAGATGACGGCCGCATGCAAATCGGAAGGGATTTTTATTTTGGCGTGCAGCATGCCGTCGATGCGGTAGCGAATCACCGTGTATTTGGTTTTGGCCTCGATGTGGATATCGCTGGCACCGTAACGGATCGCTTCGGAGATGATGGCGTTGACAATTCGAATCACCGGCGGAACCCGGGACGAGCCGATCAGCTCCTCGACACTGGTTTCCTTTTCTTCCTCCTCCAGAACAATGTCAATCTCGTCCAATGGCTCCAGATCATTAAAATCATCAGATTCCACTTGTTCCATGCTGCCCCAGGCCTGCACAATCTTTTCAACAATCTGGGATGATGCCGATAGAAGTGAAACAACGCGTAAACCGGTCACCCGCCCGATATTGTCACAGGTGACGATATCGGACGGATCAGCCATGGCGATGGTCAAGGCATTGCCATCGATACGTACCGGAACCAAGCGGCTCTTTTCGCATAACTCCCGGGGGAGGCAGCGGGCCACATTCTGGGGGATGTTCACCTCACGCAGATCAATGAACTCGACACCCAGCTGTTTCTGCAGCGCGGCAATTATCTTGGCCTCGCTCAGTATGCCGGCCCGAACCAGGAAATCGCCCAGAAACTCATTGCTGTCTTTCTGTTTGCGGGCCAGATCCAGTTCCTGGGTGCCGATCAGGCCCGACTTGATCAGGAGATCGCCCAGCATGCCGCGATTCTGCTCGAACAGGCCGGCGAAACTTTTGATCTTGGTCTGCTGTTGCCGGGCCAGCTCCTTCAGACTGCGATTTTCATGCATCAGGACATACTGCTGCAGTGCCAGTGAGACTGTCAGGCGCAGGTCTTCGTCATTCCAGGGTTTGGTGATGAACTTGTAGACGGCACCTTCCTTGACAGCCCCCATGATCGAATTGACGTCGGCGTGACCGGTCAACATGATGCGGATCGTATCATGGAACCGTTCCCGAACCGTCTTGAGCAGTTCAGCACCGGTCATCCCCGGCATGCGGTGATCGCTGATGATCAGATGCACCGGCTGCTGTTCCAGGATTTCCAGGGCCTTCAGTGCCGACGTCGCGGTGAGAATGGTATAGTTCTCATCCAGAAAAATTCGGCGCAGGGCATTCAGGACGTTTTCCTCGTCGTCTACAAACAGCAGTGTAAAGCGCTGCTCTAGCGATAGCGATGCCTCCCCAGGAACGGTGCAGTCACTCCCATCCACATCCGCTTGGGTTCCCATGGTTTTAAAAAGGTCGGCATATTTACTCATGGTGTCCCCGCTTTTTTCTTTGCCGCTTTCCAATCGGACAGATCCTTGGCGTAATGTTCCTCAAGGCATTCAGGACAGATACCGTGACTAAATTCAGAATCCGTATGTGATCGAATATAGGAATCCAACTGGCTCCAATAGCCATCGTCATCACGTATTTTTTTGCAATACATGCAAATTGGAAGGATATCTTTCAATATTTTTATATTTGCAAGCGCTTCCTCGAGCTTTTCTGTGGCCTGTTTCCGTTCTGTGATGTCCTCTTTAACGGCGGCAAAGTGCGTAATAGTGCCTTCACTGTCAACCACCGGAAAAATATATGCCATTTCCCAATACAGTGAACCATCCTTTTTCTTGTTGCAGAGCTCACCAGTCCAAATCTGGCCTGATACCAGATTGGCCCACATTGTCTGAAATGTCTCCGGTGGGATACATCCGGACTTAAGAATACTCGGTTTATTTCCGATGGCCTCTTCGCTACCGTAACCTGTCACACTGCTGAAACGTTGATTAACGTAGGTAATACTCCCGTGAGAATCTGTAATAACAACCGACACCGGGCTTTGGGCGACAATAAGGGACAAAAGGGAGCGCTGATCCTCACTAATTTCAAGCTCATGCAGCTTCAGAACAAGCAAACGGGAAAGCACAACAGCAAGACCGCCAAAGAGCATAAGCAGAAAACTGTTCACCAGCGCCTCACTCTTCCATGCTGAAAGAGCGCTGTCCCAATCCAACGACATCTGGGCAACCAGTGGGTAGTTTGCAGGCAATCGGTGATAGGCGATCAACCGGCCGGAACCTTTGCCATCAACATTTTTCTCGAGAAAAACCCCACTGGGGGTTGATGAACGCAGCTTTGAATCGAGAGAAGCGGTTTTAACAGGCCCGGTAAAAATACCCTCTTCCGGGGGAAAAGCTACGATGGCATAGCCGTCATCCCTGAGTAGCGTAATTGTGCGGGGGGTTTCGTCAAAAATCTCGGCATAAAGGGATTCAAAATAGAACATTTCCAGGGAAACACCGACAACCCCGGCAAATGAACCATCCGCGTTGCTAACACGCTGGGAAAATACAAAACTCCATTTATTGGTAATCCGGTTTTTATATGGCCGCGAAATAAAGGGGACATCACTCGGCGTATCCCGATGATGCCGGAAAAAATCCCGATCACTGAGATTAAGCTTGGCGATCGGATATTTCAGGGTAGATGTGAATAACGATCCACCGGAATCGACAAAATAGATGCTTACAATCTGCGGTATATCTGCTTTGGCTGCTAAAAAAGTGTCATAGAGTCGTTTTTCATCAAGGGATTTCAGTTTTTCAGACGTTAGAGTACTGGCAATTACAATATCCAGGATGCGATCAACCTCACCGAACGTCCGGGAAGCATGTTCTGCAATTATATGTACGTGACTTTCACTATCCTTAAAGAGTTCATTCGTTATCACCTGATAATTTTTATACGTATTCATGACCATCACGGAGCACATTATAAAAAGAAAAAGTGCAACCAGGCCGCGGACACGTCTGCGAATATTCTTATACGTATTTTTCCCCATAGCTACTCTTGACCTGCTGAATTAAGTGCAGTTCTGCCCTGATACACTTCAGTCATTCTCCATCCTTGCCTTGACAAAGTTTACCATATCCCGATCATGGTTGCGCACATGCTGGATGACCCAGCGCACCATCTTGCCCGTCAGGGCGATCGCCATTTCCCGGGAGGCACCTTCCTCCTGAATCCGGGTCAGCAATTCTTTGGCATCGCGGGTGAAGTCAGAATGTTCACTATGCTGCTCTTCAATGCGAGGGTAGCTGTACTGCTGCATGTAGCGCTCTTCAGTGGCAAAATGGAGTGCAGCGTACTCCACCAGAAAATGTGCCATCTCCTCCAGAACCTCCTTGGCACTTCCGTCCTGAACCGCTTCGGAAAATTTTGAAAAATGATCAACAATAGACTGATGCTGTTTATCTATTTCTTCTATTCCAAGAACAAACGTGTCGTCCCATGTCAAAGCCATACATCCTCCAGTTATATTTTTTATGCCTGATTGATTTTAATGGGCAGCCTGATCGTTACCGCCGTACCCGCACCGGCCTCTGAAACGACTTCGATGCTTCCCCCCACCGCCCGGACAATCTCTCTGGCTACTGTCAGCCCCATACCGGTACCGCAGCCCACATCGCGCGTTGTGAAAAAGGGCTCAAAAATCCTCGAAAGGTTTTGCGGCGGTATGCCGCAGCCGTTATCAGCAATGCAGATGGCTATCTCACCGGCGGCCTGCCGGCTGCTGATTCGTATTTCCAGGCCCGCCGGTCGCGATGCAACGGCATTCTGGATAATATTCATGAATGCCTGGGAAAGCAGCCCCGGATTGCACCCGAACGGCGGCAGCGGCTGCAGATCCCTCCGTACTACCGCATCGGGCGGTAGATTCGGGTTCAAAACGGCCAGAGTCCGTTCCAGCTCTGCCACAAGGTCCGCGTCCGACTCCCCGGTCTCGTCAACATGGGAAAAGGCCTTCAGATCGGCAACAATTCGGGCGATGCGGTCCGTTCCCTCAATGGATTGCTGCAGCAGTTCCGTGGAATCGGAAACAACAAAATCAAGCTTCAATTCCCGCCGGCGAAGTTCCGTCTGTTGATTCAGCTGCAGCAGCGGGGTATTCGAGACAATCAGCAGCTGATAATAATTGAGCATATCCCTCATGCGGTCCATGTATCTGCTCAAGGTTGCCAGGTTGCTGCGCACAAAACCGTTGGGGTTGTTGATCTCATGGGCCATGCCGGCGGCCAGCCCCCCCACGGCGGCCAGTTTTTCCTGCTGAAGCATCCGGCTGTAGGCCTTTTGAAGCTCTGTGGTCCGCTCCTCAACCTTTCGCTCCAGCTGCAGGGCCAGCTCTCGGTAGCGCCCTTCCGATTCAACCAGACGCCTGTTCGTCTCCACCAGCTGATCATAGGATTCCTGAACAATCGTCGTATGCATCTCGGTGGTCAGCATGCGCTTGAGGTTATTGGTGATGGTCAGCTGCAGAACATCTCGGGCCAGCAGGCCGAGCGCATCCACATTACTCGGCAGAAGAGGGTCGACACCCAGCACCAGAGATCCCTGCGGTTCACCTTCCACCAGCAGCGCATGCCTGATTTCCCGCAGTGTCTCGAGCGGTTGATCAACCCCAATCCTGCAGAGCGGCAGCCCATCCTCGTCCAAGACCGATGCCCAGACCGGACCGGCCTTGACCAGGCTCCGCAGCAGTGGCTCGATCTCGGAACGCGTTATGATCCCGGACAAACGCCGCTCTTCACCGACGATAAAGGTCAACTGCGGGGTATGCGTAGTGCTCATGACGGCACCTTGAGAATCGTCTGGAGAAACAGTTCCCGCTCGACACCGTAACGGGCTGTTAAACCATGACGGGCATTGGCTGCATCGAAGGTCAACCCCAGCACCTCCCGAAAGGTCTCCAGAACGCCCCACCCTTTGAGAGCCGAAGCCATGTAAACCGGCAAACCGGTCGGCCCCCAGGCGCGGTGGATCTCATCCTCCGGCACGATGTCCCCCAGATCCCGTTTATTGAACTGCACTACCAGTGGCAACCTTTCGATGGACAGCCCGACCATCGCCAGGTTTTTCTCGAGATTATCGAAGCTTTCAAAATTTATGGACATCTGGGCCGTCTGGGAATCGGCAACAAAGACGACACCATCCGCCCGCTGCAATACGGCCTTGCGGGTGGCATCGTGCCGCACCTGCCCCGGGACCGTATATACCTTGAGCTTGATCTTCATCCCGGACGGCGCGACATAAAAGAACGGCAGCAGGTCAAAGTAGATCGTGCGGTCTTCGGTCGTGTCCAGCAGCATCAACTCGCCCCGCCCTTCCAGCGCCAGTTGATCGTGCAGGGTCAGAAGATTGGTGGTCTTGCCCGACATGGCCGGACCGTAATAGACCAGTTTGAGCACCATCTTCTTCTGTTGTTCGTCAAATTCAATCATGATGCTCCACCGTTATCCGCTCAATCTTCATTCACCTGAATGAAGATTCCATACTGAGGCGGGCTTTTGCGGAAATGACTTCTGATGAGCATGACGCCGGCCAGATCCAGCACCGAACCCCGCTGCATCAGCAGAACGCCGGCCGCGCTTTCAACATCTTTGGCAATTACCATTCCCGGCATCAATTCAGCCGGACCGATCTCCACCTCGGAATGCAGCCCGCTCTTTTTCCCCTCGAAATACACTATTTTGGTGATGCTTTGGAATTTGGTCACCAGACCTGGATCGAGCAGGGTACCGCCATGAAACCTGGCACTCAGCAGGGCATAATCGGCTCGATGCTGTCCAACCGAACGGGCGGATTTCTCGATCAGATCGGCAATGGCAATCAGGCGGGCGCCCAGCGGAATATCTTCACCTTTCAATCCATCCGGGAAACCGCCGCCGTCAAATGATTCATGATGATGGCGGATCAGAGGGAGTATCTCCTTCAGCTCTTCCATCTGACTGAACATCTCTTCGCCCCGCAGCGGATGCTGTCGGTATTCAATACGTTCTGTTTCAGACATCTCATCGACATGTTTGTTCAGAGCGACCGCCATACCGCCAAATTTTCCGGTATCGTGAAGCAGTGCCGCCAGCTTGAAGCGGGCGATGGTGACGGCATCCAGATCCATTCTTCGGGCAACATCGGTGACCAGCGTACTGACGGTGCGGGCGTGAACCGCCGCATGATCGCCCATGATCTGAAAAAATCCATCGAAGGCACTCGTAAGAATTGTCAGCAGGAGCTTATCATCAATGCTTTTTATGGTCTGGCTCTGCTCGCGCAAGGTGGCCGTAGTCTGCAGCAGGCGTTTCTTCAGTCCTTCATTCCAGGCTTCCAGCTCCTCATTCTGTTTGTTAATGATTCCATCCAGTCGGCGTTTTTCTGAATCACGCTTGTAGATTTCCAACGTATCGCGAATGATGGACGTTAATTCGTCATCATCCCACGGTTTGGAAATATAGCGCCCGGCCCCACCCTTGTTGATCGCTTCTATCGTAGCATTGATATCGGAATATCCCGTCAGCAGTATGCGCTGGGCATGTGGGGCACATTCCCGGGAACGCCCGAGAAACTCCGCTCCGTTCATTCCCGGCATACGCTGATCCGATACAATCAATCCCACATTTTCAAAATTCTGTAGTTTTTCGAGGGCGATCTCGCCGGAAGAGGCGGTCTCAACGTCAAAATCCTCATCCATCAGCAGGCGTTGCAGTGCCCTCAGGATATTCTCTTCATCATCCACAAGAAGTACTGTTATGCGGGGGAGTTCCTCAGCCATTGACTTTGACCTCCTCGGCAATCGGGAGGAAAAGCTCCATCAAACGCGGATCAAAGTGATCTTCGGTCATTTCGTGCATAATCTCCATCACGCGTTCAAAATCATAGGCCTTACGATAGGGACGCTCGGAATACAGGGCATCAAAGACATCCGCTATGGCCACAATCCGGGCCTCGACCGGGATATCGTCCCCCTTCAGTCCGGAGGGATATCCTTTACCGTTAAAACGTTCATGATGATACAGGATAATGTTGATCACCACGTCCGACATGCGGGCCTGCCGGGCAACTTCAGACCCCCAGCGGGGATGCTGCATGACCGTCTCGAGATCATCCTCTGAGAGGCTGCCGGGAAAGTTGAGAACACTCTCCGGAACTCCGATTTTTCCGCAATCGTGCAGCCAGCTGCCATGTTTGATATCGCTGACCAGCTCATCACTCAGCCCGGCCGCCCTGGCCAGGGTCACGGCATAGCGGGCTACCCGGTCGCAGTGCCCTTTGGTGTAGGGATCTTTCAACTCCACCGTCTGGGCCAGGGAAAGATAGACGGTCTCATCATCCGCACTGAGAGACTGAATCAACTGATAGCGCATCAGTGCCTCATCGACTGTATCCATCAGCTCTTTGTTGTTCCAGGGCTTGGTCACAAAGCGGTATGCCTCACTTTTGTTGATGGCATCAATGGCAATTGTAAGATCGGCGTAGGCCGTCATCATGATCCGGATAGTGTCCGGCCGGATCCCTTTGGCTTTGGAAAGAAACTCAATGCCCCGCATTCCCGGCATCAGATAATCCGAAACGACAACCCAGACGTCTTCCTTTGCCAGAATATCCAACCCTTCCTGACCGGAGGCGGCAAACAGGCAGCGCAGATCATCCCGCTCCAGATACATTCGTTCAATGGCATTACGGATTGATTGTTCATCATCCACGAACAGCACGGTTCTCACGGTTATACCTCCAGAAATACCAGAACAATCGCTTCGCTATCGCTGAACTGTACAGTGCGCCCCATAACCCGGCAGGCTGTTTTGCCGATGACGGTATCGACAGAAACACTCTTTTCTCTCCGCACCTGTTCCACCAACGAGCCAAGTGAGATATCGCAGCATGACATTACGTTACCGCCAAATACGTCTTCACAGACATCTTTCAGCAGATTGGCTGCGATAGTGTTGCAGTAGGCAATCATACCATTGATATCGATTCCCGCCACCCCGACCGGCAGATTGCCCAGCAGGCTCTGTGAAAACTCCAGCGCCCGGTTGCGCAATTCCAGCTGTTCTGTACGAAGCCGCACCTTTTCTTCCAGGGCCTGGTTGGAAATGGCGAGCTGTTCCAGCAGCTCATGATTATTTTTTTGCAGGAAATAGCGTTCCAGACAGTTCTGGATCGTTACCCGCAGTTCATCGTCGTTCCATGGCTTTGGAATGAACCGGTAGATGTGCCCTTCGTTAATGGCCGCCACAATGGCGCTGGCATCGGCATAACCTGACAGGACAATTCGCACGGTTTGAGGCCAGCGGTCATAGACCCCCTTCAGAAACTCGACCCCGTTCATGACCGGCATGCGATAATCGGAGATAACCACCTGAAAAGGGCCCGATTCTTCCATGATCTTGAGCCCCTCTTCACCCGAACCTGCCAGGACGATCTCATAGTCATCATCCAGGAAAATCCGCTCCAGCGCACGTAACACATTGCGTTCATCATCAACACACAGGATCTTGATCGGCTCGGTTGTTTCTCTCATTTCATGCTCCTTCTGCTTTAACGACATAATATAAACACATCAAAAACTACCCCCTCATCCGGCCTGCGGCCACCTTCTCCCAGGGGGAGAAGGGTTGTTATTTTTCCTTCTCCATGAGGGAGAAGGTGCCCCGCAGGGGCGGATGAGGGGAATCAAGGTGTTACTCATTCTGAAAAGGGACTCTTCACCGGCAGTTTCACCGTAAAGGTTGTACCGACACCAACAGCGCTTTCAACGGAAATTTCGCCACCATGTTTACGGATAATGTCAGCCGAAATCGAGAGTCCCAATCCGGTCCCCTTGCCGGCTTCCTTGGTGGTAAAAAAAGGTTCAAATATCCGGTTTTTAACCTGATCAGGCATCCCTTTGCCATTATCTGCCACCGAAACGGTCACCATATCGTTATCCAATCGGGTCTGTACAACGATATGCCCCTGCTTTTCCATGGCCTGGGCCGCATTAACCAACAGATTAAGAAACACCTGGTTCAACTGCTGCGGGTAGCAGACAAGATCCGGAATCTCTCCAAACTCTCGATCCAGGGTTGCAATGTATTTAAGCTCGTTCCAGGCAATGTTGATGGTTGTCTCCAGCGCCTCGTTCAGGCTGGTCCGGCAGCATTCGGCCTGATCAACCCGTGAAAAACTCTTGAGATCCTGGACGATCCGGCGCACCCGGTTGGCACCATCCAGGCTTTCATGAACCAGTTCCCGCACATCGCTGATGATGTAATCGACCTTCAGCCTCTGGCGGGTTTTATCAAGTTCATCAGTTCCTGGATGCACGGGGCATTCCCCGATGGATTGGTGCATGGCGGCAATGTATTCATCCAGACGGTCGGCATATTTGCCCAGGGAGGTCAGATTACTGGTGATGAATCCCATGGGATTGTTGATTTCATGGGCCACCCCGGCGGCTAACTGCCCGATGGAGGCCATTTTTTCCTGCTGCACAATCTGCCCCTGCATCTGCTGCAGCATCCGTTCACTCTGCTTGCGCTCAGTGATATCCGTAAAGGTTCCCACAATTCCGCCAGCCTTGCCTTTGTCAGCCAGATAGGGGGCCTTGGTAATAATCACGTCAACTTCCCGCCCTTCCGCATCCATCAGTCGCGCTTCGTAGCGGCAGGGTTGGTTGCTGGCCAGACACTCCCGGTCCATTTTTTCATGCAGCTCACGTGGCTGCATTGGATGGATTCCGCGGATACTGCGATTGATCAACTCGTGCTGCGGCATGCCGAAAAACAGTTCAAAAGCCCGGTTGCAGCCGATGTAATGGCCGATACGATCTTTGTAGAAGACCGGAGTTGGGATGGCATTGACAATTTCCTGGGTAAAGCGCAATTGCTGGTCCAGTCGTTCCAGCAGCATTTCCTCGCTGTGATGATCCTGAATCGTGCTCATTGCAGCTCCTCACCCGCCTGTGCGGTCTGCTTCAAAGGTAATCTGACGGTAAACGTCGACCCGACTCCTACTTCACTGGATACTGAAATCTCACCACCATGCTTACGGATGATGCCGGATGAGATTGAGAGCCCCAGACCGGTCCCTTTACCGATATCCTTGGTTGTGTAGAATGCATCGAAGACCCTGCTGCGGTTTACAGCGGGAATGCCACAGCCGTTATCTGCCACCGATATAAAAACATTGTCATGATCGCACCAGGTGCGGATAACGATTTCCCCGAGCTCTTCACCTTTGGCCTGAATGGCATGGGTGGCGTTCATCAGCAGGTTCATGAATATCTGATTGATCTGCTGGGCATTGCACTGGACTTTGGGTATTTCGCCGTATTCGCGCTTCAATTCCGCAGAATACTTTATCTCGTTAATGACAATGTTGATGGTGCTGTCCATGCAACTGTTCAGATCAGCCGCCCCCACACCGGAGGAGTCTGCCCGCGAGAAGGTCCGCAGGTCCTGGACAATTCGCTTGATCCGTTCGATACCCTCATTACTTTCATCCACCAGTATCGAGATGTCGCGCATGACGTAATCAAGCTTGAGCGACTGGCGCAGTGCCTGAATATGTTCGGGTAAAATCCCGGT
Organism: uncultured Geobacteraceae bacterium; assembly: GCA_942493195.1. Taxonomy (GTDB): domain Bacteria; phylum Desulfobacterota; class Desulfuromonadia; order Geobacterales; family Pseudopelobacteraceae; genus CAIPTY01. The sequence goes on from OW818669.1 coordinate 1,766,130, forward strand.
TGAGCTATCGCGCAAATCACTTTCAATCTGATCAATGTAACGGTTATATTTCTCAATGTACTTGGCCAGTGTGGCCATATTACTGCCGACAAAACCCATGGGATTGTTGATTTCATGGGCAACGCCGGCCGCCAGTTGACCGATGGTGGCCAGCTTGTCGTTCTGCATCAGTTGGGCCTGCATCTCGCGAAAGGCCTGTTCCGACTGCTTACGCTCACTGATGTCCCGGGCAAAGACGGCCACCCCCTCAACGACTCCCTTAGAATTTCTGATCGGATTATGACTGATCTCGAAAACCGACCTGAAGTGGTCTATATCACCAGAATCGGCCTCGACAATAAAAGATTCTCCGGCCAGAGCCCGCTCCAAATTGGCTCTGGCAGCAACAGCATCCTCGCCAGTCAAAAATCCGAGGATTGGCTGTCCGAGGTGAATGTCTGCATTGTAGAGGGCTTTCATAACACCTTCGTGGGCCGAATTAAAACTGCTGTAACAGAATGAAGCATCCACAGAAAACACCGCCGATGCGTTGCTTTCCAGGACTCCACGCATAACGGATGCCTGTTTCTGCAACGTCTTTTCCATCTCACGCTGCTCGGTCATATCGATGGTATATCCGGCCAGGATCCGTTTTCCATCGGCGCGAACAATTGGAAATTTGTAAGTGATGTAGGTGCCGTCGTTCAGATACTCTTCCAGCCTCTGCACCCGCCCCGAAGACACCACCTGCAGATCATCGGCCGTAACCTTATCGGCAAATTCCCTCGAAAAAAGCTGGTGCATGGTTTTTCCGATCATATCCTGCGACGTTATACCGATCATATCCCAGAAATTGTCGCTGGCCTGCAGCACACGGCTTTCCGTGTCGCTGACTTCCTTGATAAATGTGTAAATGGGAGAATACTTCATGAAGAGCGTGAAGAGTTCGTTTGCTTCCTGGATGGAATTGGTGAGGTTTACTCGCTCGGTGACATTACGGACAACGTGAACCGCGCTTGTTAATTCGCCGGTCTCGGACAGGATCGGATCAACGGTGACTTCCAGCCAGCGGTCACCATGATGAACTGTGGCAGATTCTGATTTCAGGGATTTCATTGCCCGGAGCATGGGACAATCAGGGATGGGTTCATCGGAACCATGGAATAGTTTCCAGCAGGGCTGGTCTAGGATATCGGCAAATTCTCGGCCCAACAGATCACTGGTAGCCCGGTTACAGCGCATGATGCGCTGTTCACCGTCTATGAGCGATATGCTGTCGTTGATGGAGTCGAAAGTTCTCTGCCATTCGTGACCAGCCCGCGAGATCTGTTCTTCCATGTTGAGTCGGGTGGCGATCTTCCAGACACCATTCATCATCAGAGTCAACTGCAGCTGATCGGTCTTGTCGTATGGTAGTTCCTTGTTGGCAACACCGACCACCGCCACAATTCTGTCACCATCAAAAACGGGGATACTCAGAAACCGAGACAACGGAACATGCCCTTCCGGATACCCCTTTTTCAGCTCGGAGGGGCTCGCATAGTCATTGATCATAATGGCACAACGCTGCCTGACAACTTCACCCCAGATTCCGGTCTTGTCCAGTTGATAAACCGACTGCGGCTCGGCAACACGGCAGGATGCCATGACATCCTTTGACCAGGTGTTGAGCACAAACTGCTTCCCTTCCTCGGAATAGTGGTAGATATAACCGATGCTGCTTTCGGTCAGCGCGATTACCTTTTCTAGAGAAAAATCCAACAGTTCCTGGACGGACGTTGCGTGATACTGACTGACCTTTTGCAGCAGTTCAAGCCGCTCTATGTTCCGCTTTAACTCCCTGTCTGTTGCCTTGCGGCGACTGATATCCTGTATAACGGCCAGAAAGTGTTTACTCCTGGTAGTACTGCTACGCGCTTCAACCAACTGCAGAAAAACCTCTACTGGATAGGTGCTGTTATCCAAGCGACGATGAAAGGTTTCGAAGTTCACAACTAAAGTTTCATGAGACAACAGGCATTCAAGTTTTTTTTCAAAATCTTCTCGGGATATATCAGGCTTAAGGTCAAGCGGGGTCATGCTTAGCAGTTGCTCGCGTGAGTAGCCAAGATTAGTCAGGGCGCTCTTGTTTACATAGCTGAATAGCCAGCTATCTATCTCAAAAACATACAGTTCATTGGTCGCGGCATCCAAAATTGAGAGCAGTCGCTCTCGATGGTCAATTTCCCGTTTAAGCCGCCTGTTCCAGATAAATGCACCCGATATCACCAGCAAGAAGACTGTTGTTAATCCAGCAACCCAGCTAATGACTTTGTTCGGGTTGATGCCATGTTCATATCGTATCGAGAGCCAGCGGTTACGAATTTCACTCTCTTCGGCGTCGGATAGTGCAATGAGCGCCTTATTGATTATACTGGCCAATTCTGGCCAGTCATTGCGCACACCCATGGCCTGATCATGATTACCAAATGGGGCGGGAGCCGCAATTTTCAGGTTGCTAAGACCTTTGTCTCGAATCAGATAAGACGCAATGGCAAGGTTTGCGATGTAGGCATCACTTCCGCCACTCGCAACCGATTGAAGTGCTTCAAGAGAAGTCGTAAAAGGAGCTATCGCAATCTGCGGATACTCTTTTTCAATCAACTCCTTGACAACAAAACCATTCTCTACTGCTACTTTCTTGCCGTTCAAATCATGCATTCTCGAGACAAAGTTTGAGTCAGTGCGATTAACAATTACCCAAGGGGATGAAAGATAATCATCTGTGAAGGCAATTGTTTTTGCACGTTCCGGAGTCCTCTTCATCACACTTACAAGATCACACCATTTACGCTCTCCACTCAGATCATTTAAAGCGTCTACCCAGGCAACGGGTGAATTTGCAAAGCGAAAATCTATGCCAAAGCGTTTGCCTATCAACTTCAGATAATCAACCGAAATGCCTTGTGGTTCAGGAACGGACATATGGTATGGAGGTGAGTTGCCGACTCGTACCCGCACGATATGCCTACGGTCAAGCCATTCCTGTTCCTTTTTTGTGAGTTGAATGTGGCTTGACAGCCCAGGCCCCCCACTGTGATCGATTACCTTGGCGGATTCGGTCTGCCCGGCAACGTGAGATATGGGAGACAATACCCCCCACAGGCAAGCGAGCATCAACCCCAGAAAGATTGGATTGATGTATCTGCTATATCCAAGAGAATTGACCGTTGGTGGTATCTTCATTTCCACTCCCGAATTACAGCAAAAACCCGGCATTATAAAAATTGTACTTAGCTTATATGCACACTTGAATGATTTTCAGTATTTCCACACAGAAGGACGGGGATTATTACGGGTCTGATGGTGAACATTCACCATCTTCCGTAACCCGGTTGCGGCCACTGCTTTTACTGAGGTACATCAACCTGTCAGCGCGATTTACTATAGTTTCAAGTGAGTCCTCTGAGCGTGACATGGTAGCGCCAATGGAAACGGTGACATTGATTTTTTCCGCATTTACCAGCAGAAAACTGTTTTCTATCAGAACCCGGATACGCTCGGATACAGACTTTATAATCACTCGAGATGCCCCCGGAAGAATGACGACAAATTCTTCCCCTCCCCAGCGTGCCACCACATCCATTTTGCGCAATGAATAGGTAATTGATTTAGCCACCATGACCAGCACATCATCACCTGTTTTATGACCGTATGTATCATTGAACCGTTTAAAATGATCTATGTCCATGAAAAGGACGCCACAAGGAATATCATGTGTATGCAGGTCGTAAATACGTGAAGAAAGGGTCATTTCACCGTATCTGCGATTACCAACTCCGGTGAGTGTATCCAGATAGGCCGCCTGTTTCAGCTGTTCAAATTCGTGAAGGATCTGAATTGAGCTCGAATTATCACTGAAAATCTCGACAGCCCCGATGATATTCCCGGAATCATCACGTACCGGTGAGGTTCTGACAGACACAGGGACTCTATGTCCCAGGAAATGATGGAGGAAAACACTGGCTTCACGGTATTTTCCGTCCTGAATTGTGGCCGCCAGTGGACACCCCTCCAGACACAACTCACAACCACCAGAATCAATATGTCGGAGCAGATTGTCGGAGCAACCTCTTCCGATCACATCCGTTTTAGAGAACCCGGTAATACGCTCAGCGGCAGCATTCCAATAGGTAATCTGCCGATTGTTATCAACGAAATATACTCCATCAAAGAGGCTGTCCAACAGCTTTTCAGTTGAGACCTGATGCATCTATACAACTCCTTGTCAATTTGTTCCAAAATGTTTCTCAAAGCAGACAGGACAGATACCGTGGCTGAACTCAGCTTCGGAGTGTTCGGAAATATATTTTTCCATCTGGTGCCACAACTCCTTGTCGTCACGAATACTTTTACAATACATGCAGATCGGAATGATCCCTTCCAGCTGTCTTATCTGGGAAATTGCCAGCTCGAGTTGATGAACCTTTTCCTCCAGTTCATTTTGGACGCGCTTTAGATGATGATTCTTCTTGTCAAGTTCTCGCTGTATGGCGATGAACTCATTATTCAGAACGGCCATCAGTTCCACCACCTGATTGTTAGTGGACTGCAAACGTTCGCACCACAGTAGCAGACCGCTTTCGTGCGGTAGACGATGGGCCATTAAGATACCGTGTACACCTGACTTCGGGTTGCAGGTGAGCTCCTGATCTCCAGGAACAAATTCGAGCCCTTCAACTCCTGCCACCAGAAAGTCAGCCAGAGCAATGCCACGCGGCTTGCCAGAAAGTGAAAACATCTTCAAAAAGCCAAAATTACAGTCAACAATCCGCTGTTGCCCATCAATTGATACAACCGGAGTATTGCTCTGCATTGCAAGCATCTCCGCCAGCTGCTCTTGTACTTTTTGAAGTTCAGCAATCATTCGCACACCTGACTTTGCTGCCACCATTCATCGCACAGAGCAAGGGCCTCATCCAATCCAGCGGCATAGCCGTCTGCACCGAATTCCTGCCATAGGCGTGGCACACTGCCAAAGGCCAGTCCTCCAGCCAGAATTTTAATGCTAGAAAATTCCGGCACTTGTTTGACCGCAGCAATAAGCTCCTGAGCCTTTTCAAGATTAAAAGCAGTCGCCACTGAAACTGCCAGAAAGAATGGTTTCTTCTTTCTGAGCAGCGCCAGCAGATCTTGAAGGGGCACGTTGGCACCCAGATAGCTCACGTCCCAACCGTCAAGTTCCAGCACATCTGCCACCATTCTGGCGCCAACCTCATGGAACTCATTGGGAACCGCACAGACAATCACTGTTCCCTTGGCCTGCACCCCTCCGATAAAACGGCCATACAGAAAAGAGGTAACTCTGCCAACGATGGCGGTGGCCAGATGCTCCTCGGCCACGGAAATCTCGTTGCGCTCCCACAATGAACCGACCGTATAAAGGGCATATCTGACAACATGCTGGTAGAAATGGCGTAATTCGTCGGATGTTGTGATGGATTGTTCAACCAGCTTGAGGCAACCCTTGTGATCGCCGTGCAACAAAAGGGCAGTAAAGATCTGCTGCATCTCGTCGGTTTCATCGGGCAGTGAAAATCCGAGCGTATCACCGCTTGTGGAAAGCTGTATCATGGCCTCGTGATTACAAATCATCCAATCATAGACCGCAATAATCGAGCGGACATCACATCCAGCGCTGTTGTCCAGCAGTGCCTTTTCCCAGGCCAACAGCTCAATATGAAAATAATCGTAGGAAAATCCACGCGAATGATAGGCACGATAGACCCAGGGAATTGTCCTGACCAGAAGATCAAACGCATTGAGCCTGAACACCGTCAGCATGAACTGTGCATGGTGCTGGTGATTCATATCCATCATCTGAAAGGGATTATGTCCGATCAGTTCGTTAATATCGTGACGCCCGCCAAGTTCTCGATTGACATGTTCGATCATTCGTTCCATTGCATCGGCGTACTGGTCAGCACAGTGTGGTGGTATGGCGTTCAGGAGAGAAATATCAGCAATACATTCTTCGATCATCTGCAAACTCCATTGTAAGCGTACACGTAAACTTTAAACCGGCAGGCACACAACAAACGTGCTGCCACGACCGGGATTGCTTTCAACCGTGATCTCCCCGCCATGCTTCAGAAGTATATCATAGCTTATTGAAAGGCCTAATCCAGTGCCCTTGCCCACATCCTTAGTGGTGAAAAACGGCTCAAAAATACGACTGCGAATCTCTTCCGGAATACCCTTGCCGGTATCAGCCACCAATGCAAAAACGTGGGTTCCATCACTCCATGTCCGGACCGTGATGGTTCCGTGACCTTCAATGGCGTGACTGGCATTGGTCAGCAAATTTATGAACACCTGGCTGATCTGCTGCGGGTGGCACAGCACCTCGGGAACATCATCCAACTGCCGGACGATGTCGGCAACATACTTGATTTCGTTCCCTGCTATATTAAGTGCGGTTTCAAAAATCTTATTCAAATTGGCCGGGACCATTTCCTGCTTATCGGTGCGAGAAAGGTTTTTCAGGTCATCAACAATATTTTTGACCCGGGTGGCACCTTCAAGACTCTCTTCGATCAGTTGTACCGTGTCCTTGACGATATAATCGAGTTTCAGGCGGGAGCGCAGCGCTGCCACCTCCGCTTGTGCCGGAGCTCCCGATTCCCTAAGAGCCTGATCTGCGGCAGACAGGTATTCGGTAATCCGTGACACATATTTTTGCAGCGAGCCAAGATTGCTGGTGATAAAGCCCATGGGATTGTTTATCTCATGGGCCACGCCGGCCGCTAGTTGGCCGATGGATGCCATTTTTTCCTGCTGCAGCAGTTGATGATGTGTGTTCTGCAGTTGGGTGTGGGCCAGGGCCAGCTGATTGTTTTTATCATCGATTTCCCGGAAAATACGGGCATTGTTGAGTGCCAGGCCGCAGACCTCGACGGTTGCCAGCGCCAGGCCGAGATAGGTGTTCATATATTCCGGAAATGAAATGCCGGCAACCCTTACAACGCCGAGTGTCAGTGAACCGTGAGCTATCTTCAGTAAAAACCCGCATGTTGTGGAGAGCTCCCCGTACTCTCCGGTTAATTCCGCAGCCGCCCGGAGCAACTCGGCATCGTCTGCGTGTGCTGCAAAATCAGTATGAATCGCCTCGACCGGAATACCTTCGCTAAAACGGATAAAGGCGATTTCCGAAGCGGCAAACAGCATCTGGTACAGCGAGCATATCTGCCGAATGACATCCTCTTCATCAACGCTGCGGGCAAGAGTACTGATGAGATCAAGGGCCATGGCATATTCGGACTGCTGCCGCCGGGCAAGCTGTTCAGCGCTATCAGCCATCTCACCATGCCACTTCTCTAGGCACAACTCCATGCGAAAACGCATCTGGTCCAAACCAACCGGTAGATCGCTGAACGGTCGGTCTATGAAAGCAGAAAACGCTTCCAGGTCTGCTACTGCAGTCGAGGAAACTGCGGTATCAAGCAATATAATTGAGCGGGAACACTCCGCAAAAAACTCCCTGGCCGTACTGCCGGTAAAGCCCCATTCCGAAATGCGTTGTTGCCAATCGGCCAGCCATCCGGACGAGACCAGATAGGCGCCTTCCGTTACCAATCGCGAAATGGTGCGCTTGCTGGCAATCATCTCAAAGCAGTTTTCAAGGCAGATGAAACTGCAATGCTGCAAATCAGCGGGTGGCTCCTGGAAATTTGCCAGACAACAGCCACCGAATATCCGGATAGCGCCGTACTGTTCAGGTGAGCCCACCATCGCCCGCACATCATCCCACGTCAAAGGCGGACGACCACAACGGCTCTCGAAAATTTTGAACTCCACCTGAGATGTATCAAAATCACGGGCTATTGAGGCTGTTTCCATACCAAACGATCCACAGGTCAGTATGCAGAGTGTGCCGGTCTGCATCAGGGGGCGGGTAAAATCGGGTAGCGGCCATGTGTATGAACCGTCTCGGAGATTGTCATGAGAATCTCATCCGACACCTGGAATGGTATTTCGCCATGATTATCGGACAGGATAAAACCTCCACCCGGCGCACCGTTTGTAATGGCGTCACGTACGATCTGCTGCGCTGTTTCCTCCGTCCAGGTGCGCATGGCGATACCGTTGAGGTTGCCGATCAGGGATAATTTACCCCGATAGGCTGCTTTCAACTGGGCCAGATCCTCATCGGTGCTGACACCAACGGCAGCCGTGCCGGTCTGCGGCAGCAGATCAGCGATGCTCAGGCAGCGCCCGGAGGCAATGTGGGTGGCGGTTGGCCCCTTGATGCGGGCGATGGTTTCACAGGCTGATGTAAAGCCAGTGGTCAGATAGGTTTCACGAGGAATGATAGTAGGGGATGCCAGTGGGTCAAAATAGCAGATAGCGGTAGCACCGGCCTCCAGTTGTGCGTTGGCCCAGGAGACGCAAAATTCGGAGTTGATTCGCATCAAGACATCAAACAGGTCGGGGCGGTCATAGATAAGGTCGAGATACTTGTCAAATCCAAGCTGCATGACCGGCAGCGAGAAGGGGGACATGACCACTCCAATAATGGGGATCGAATCTCCTACCCTCTGCTTCATAATTCGCAAAGAATCCAACACTGGGTGGAGGCAGGTGGAATCGGCAATGGTGGGAGCGTGCAACCTGACAATCGATTCCGGATCGGAAATCGGAGCCTGACCGGAATTAGGCGGGCCATCTTCCCGGAAGATCACTTCACCACCCCAGGCCTGGATCTCCAGAGGTGCGTGAAAGAAGCCGTACAGGCAGTCATGGCGGTATCGTGCCTGCATCCGCAGCTGACCTTCGGCTACATTCTCTGCTTTGCTGAAATACTCCTTGATGGAGATACCACGCTCTTTTGCTCCATGCATTGTTGCCAGCAGGAAGAACGGTACGCGGTCCGGCTCCTGGTGTCCAAGAGTCGTCAATACCCGCTGCATCGAATTACATGGTTCCATGCTGGACCTCCCCTGTCAGGCTACGCAGTGTTTTCAGCACCCCTGATGCGGTCGGACTGGTAGCATCGGCAGTGACCTCGCGCCACAATTCCGGGTCAAAGCGAAAGGGGGCACCCCCCACCACCAGCTTCACATCCATTCCACGTGAGACAAGAGTCTCCTTCAGCTGTTTGACCCGCAGGGCCGAATTGAGCATCAGTGTGGAAACCAGCAGGATGCGGATTTTATCGTTCTGCACCTTTTCCACCAGAGTCTCCAAGGCGATCGGACCATAATCCTTGAATCCGTAACCGGCGGTATGCAGAACGGAGCAGACAATACGTTTCCCCAATACATGGAAGTCCTCCAGCACGGCGACCGCAATTCCGTAATCCTTTGCCTCTTCAGGTTTGTTGATTGAAATTTCATCCAGTAAGGCTTCACACAGACGCCCGCCCATGTACACTTGGGCCAGCGACAGTTCACCGCTTTGCCACCGCTCACCGATTTTGTCCAGCACCGGTACGATGACCTCTTCCGAAAAGCGGGAGGCGTCCATCTCAGACGTTTCGTAGGCCAATTTCAGATAGAACTTGTTTACTGACAGCAAGGCTGATGTGACACGCCCGATTGCTGTTGCAATGGTACTTTCCATTGATGCTCCTTTGTGACATCATCGTTTCATTTAACATCATTTGCAGGTGAAGCACTAATCTCACCATCTGTCTCCACCCCGTCCACCGGCAACCGAACGATAAAGCTTGTACCACGTCCTACTTCACTTTCAACCGTGATCTCCCCGCCATGCTTCCTTATGATGTCGTAGCTGATGGAGAGCCCCAGCCCGGTCCCCTTGCCGACCTCTTTGGTGGTGAAGAACGGCTCGAATATGCGCTTCTGGATCTCATCCGGAATTCCGCAACCGCTGTCGCTGACCGATACCAGGACGTTTTCCGCTTCGCTCCAGGTGCGCACGGTGATGCTGCCCTGATTTTCGCCAATGGCATGGGCAGCGTTGACCAGCAGATTGAGAAAGACCTGATTCAACTGCTGCGGAAAGCACTTGATCTGGGGGATATCGCCGAATTCTCGGTTGAGGGTGGCCACATATTTGATCTCGTTCCAGGCAATGTTGATGGTGGTTTCCAGGGCTTCGTTGAGATTGATCAGGGCGCACTCGGCCTGGTCTACCCGTGAAAAGCTCTTGAGATCCTGAACGATGCGCCGCACCCGGCCGGCACCATCCTGGCTCTCGGCAATCAGCTGACGGGAATCATCAATGACATAATCAACCTTGAGTCGCTTCCTGACCTCCTTCAATTTATCCGCAACATCACTACCGGCACATGCGATCATTGACTGATCTGCGGCACCGATGAATTCGGCCAGGCGATCAATGTATTTGTTGAGCGTACCCAGATTGCTGGAGATAAAACCCATGGGATTGTTGATTTCATGGGCCACGCCGGCCGCCAACTGGCCGATTGAAGCCATCTTTTCCTGCTGAAAAATCTGCAACTGGGCTTCTTTCAACTCGGCATAGGCTTTTTCCAGCTCCTGGGTTGTGGCGCGCAGATCGGTAGTGTCGTTAATCGAGATTACGTGCCCCGTCGCAGCACCATTCTCATTGATGGGGTAAATTACAATGTCATATGAACGTCCGGAACGCTGGTGAAAGACTTCGCCGTTTTGGCCGTTAAAGGAAACGAAGCGGAATCCGGAATCATTGATCAGTTCACGCCAGTCGACACCGATGATGTTATCGTAGGTTTTTCCGCTGATATCAGCCAGGAGCTTGTTAAAGCGTATAATTCTATGCTCCGGGTCGGTCAGAATGACGAAATCACGCAGGTGATCAAGGGTCTGCTCCCATTCGCGTTTGGCGTGTTCCACTTGCATGAAGAGCTGCTCAAGCTCTTCATGTTTGGCTTCAAGTTCAAAGCTGTTCTGAGCTAATTTGGCCTCAATCAGCTTCCGGTCAGTAATATCCTCTTTGATGGCCAGATATCCGACCACTTGGCTGTCCTTTCCAAACAGCGGCGATATGGACGCGAATTCCCAGAAAAGCGTGCCGTCCTTGCGCTTGTTATGGAACTCTCCTCGCCATTCCCTTCCCGACGAAATGGTTGTCCACAGTTCAGAATACCCTTCCGGCTGCATCTCGCCTGATTTGAGCACACGCGGATTTTTCCCCAGCGCCTCTTCAGCCGTGTAGCCGGTTGTCTGACAAAATTTGGGATTTACGTATTCAATGTCACCATTGACGTCGGTAATAACGATTGTTGCCGGTGACTGTTCGATGGCACGTGACATCTTCCGGATCTGTTCGTCCATTGTTCGCTGCTCGGTTACATCAACAAAGGCGCCAACGATACCGGCAATGACACCGTCCCCATGTGAGTAGGGAGCCTTGCTGATCAGGACGGTTCTGACCGATCCATCACCGCGCATCAGTTCGGATTCATACTGGGTTCCATGCCCGGATTCAAGTATCAGTCTGTCATTATACATGCTGGCATTGGCGTATTCTTCCGGCATTATGTCCAGCAGTGAATGTCCAAAAATCTCCGTTGGCTCTTTCCCGAAAAAACTGGTGAAAGCCCTGTTGCAGCCAACGTACAATCCACTTGAATTCTTGTAAAAGATTGGATTGGGGATGGCATCGATAATGGTCTGGAGAAACGAGTTATGAGCTGCGGTTTCCTCTTCAGCCAGTTTCCGGTCGGTTATATCCTCCAGTGTTTCCACAACAGCGACGACCTCGTTGCTGCTGTTGCAGACCGGAGCAGCTTCGAAGAAGATATAGCGGCGCTTTCCTCCCAGGTTGTCGTACCACCCTTCGGCCCGTGGCGATCCATCCGTGTACTGGGACATCGAATGACTGTTGTAGTACACATCAACCATATCCATGGATTTATCCAGTACCAGGTCGGCCAGTACCGGACGTTTTTCAGGGTAAAACGGTGACCATTGCTGGCGGGTGCCGGTCATCTGGAGCGAGCTTTTACCGGTCAACGTCGCCATGGCGTTGTTCCAGAAAATGACCGTGTGATTCCGGTCGAGAACAAACAGTGGTGCCGCCGTATTCTGGATAATTCCGCTGTAGAAATCCTTTTCCTCCTTGAGCTGCTGCTTGGCGATGGTAACCTCATTCATCATGGCGTTGAAGGCATCAGCCAGACGCTCGATCTCGTCGCCTGTCCGCAGTTCAATCGGCCGCCAGGCATACTCCGCAGCATTGACGGCATCCACATGGGAGGTCAACTGCCGGATCGGGTGTGTTAACCGGCGCGCCACATACCAGACAATCAACAACGAAATCACGACACCGATCAGCGCGATAACAACCGCATTTCGAGCCAGAGTTGACAGCGGTTTGAAGGCCTCGTCATAGGGTATGTTGGCTCCCAGAATCCAGCCGGTTTCTCCAATCCGCTTAAAGGAGCTCAGCATATGCTTGCCCTTGGAATTGACATTCTGTAAAGATCCCTCAAAACCCTGTAATGCTTTGTCAATCCCGGCATTAGCACCCTGCGGTATGGTCTCAAGAATGCGGGACTTATCCGGGTGCATCAGGATGGTGCGACCATGGAGCAGGTACAGATAGCCGCCGGTGCCAAGGTGTTTTGTTGAGAGGTTGGTCAGAAACTGGTCGGTGCCGAGTGTGTGGTATCCTACCAGAAGACAAAGGATCCGGTCGCTGTTATCCCGGACCGGGACCGCCATGGCAATCATGGGAATGTGAGGTGGAACACTCAGGCGAAATGGGCTGGACAGGACCGGTTTTCCGGTTTTCATGGCTTCCGAGACATAGTTCCGGAAACTCAGGTCGGACCCGAGCAGATCGGGCAGCCCCATCTGCTCGGAAAGAACTTTACCATCAGCGCCAACGACCAGAAACCCGCCGTCAAAGATCATCTGAATGGAACTGACATTATTGAGGATATGATCCAGTTTTTTCGGATCGTGTATCGAACGGCTGTCGATTTCCGTCGTGGCCAGGCTCAGCTGATGGCGGGCCAGCTGGATTCTTCCGTCCAATTGATCGGCAATCTCCGTCACCAAAGTGGCTTGCTGGGACATAATACTCTTGCTCATAATACTGTGGACATACAGATACAACACCCACAACATGGCAACCAATAACAGAGTAACCGTCACCAGAACGGTTAAGGTCAATTTGGTTTTGATGCTCGTGATGCGGTGTGTGGAAATGGGGTTGGCCATCAGTACCTCCCGTTGAACAGACCGGCGAACGACACGAAGCAAGTGTTTGCTTCGCTAGATGATACCGCACAAACAGATGTAAGCAAGTCAGGTACTTTGAAGCGTTTGTAGGAATACTCTTACAGACGGGGAGTGGTGGGAATTAGAAGAGATTGTTTTTGCAGGTATAGCGGATCAGTTCCGCGTCGTTTTTGAAGCCCATTTTATCGAAAATACGTTTTTTGTAGGTACTTACCGTTTTGATACTCAGCATCAGATCCGTGGCAATCGCCTTGAGAGAATCTCCGGCAGCGATCGCCATCAGAATTTCACGTTCCCGCGTTGACAATAGCTTGTGTTGAGAATCGCACTCCGACACGTTGAGATGTAATGGCTTGTCTTCCTGAACTGCTTCACTGCGCATATTTGCCAGAACATCGGCAAGCACAGCGCTCAGCTGTTCATTAGTTCTGGAAAGCAGCCGGTTGTTGCGGGCGAGCTCTTCTGCTCCTATTCGGAAATCCTGCATGGTTGCATATTCATCAAGCATCTCTCTGATGACTGCTTTGACGCCGTCATTGTCCCACGGTTTTACCAGAAAACGATGAACACGACCTTCGTTGAGAGCCGCCAGCAGAACGTCGGAATCAGGAAAGCCTGATAAAATCACACGCCTGGTATCCGGCCAGTTCTGCATGACCTGCTGAAGGAATTCAACACCGGTCATGCCCGGCATGCGGTAGTCGGAAATGATCAGCTGAACGGGACCGGATTCCTGCAGAATACGAAGCGCTTCCTGTCCGTTGGAGGCTGACAGTATTTCATACGGCTCTTCATGCAAGAGACGCTGGAGCGCGTTCAGAACGCCCGGTTCATCATCCACAATCAAGATCTGTTCCTGACATATTTGTGATGTAACCATCTTTAATCGCCCCTTATTTCATTGGAATCAGGCACGAAATCGCCGGGCAGTAAACGACATGATGAAAAATAACAGGTTGATCAGCACAATTGTCGCGCTTGTGGGGAGGTTTGTGACAAAAGAGACAAAAATTCCGATGATTACAGAGCAGCACCCTTGCAGGGCAGCCAGCAGTATGCAGGCCCGGAAACTGCGGGCCAGTTGCAGCGCAGATACGGCCGGCAGAATCAACAACGATGAAATCAGCATGATCCCGACCAGTTTCATGGCCAATACCACAGAAAGTGCCGTCAGCATGACCAGCACGATGTTGATGCGCTGGGTTGAAATTCCGGAGACGCGGGCCAGATCCTCGTTGAAGGTAATGGCCAGCAGATCGTTGAAATACAACGTCAGCAGCAGCATCACCACACCGAACAGACCGGCGGCAATCCAGACCTCTTCGCGGGTAATGGCAAGAATATTGCCGAACAGGTAACTCAGCAGATCCACATTGTAGCCCCCGCCCACGCTGGCAAGCATGATGCCGGCGGCAATTCCCACCGCAGAGACGATACCGATGGCGGCATCACCGCTGACCCGGGCCTTTTCCGTCAGCTTGAGGATTCCGACCGAGGCCAGCAGCACGATCGGCAGCGACACCAGCAGCGATGCGGCCGAATACAGCTTGAAAGCCAGGGCGATGGCGGTGCTGCCAAAGGTGACATGAGCCAGGCCGTCGCCGATCAGTGACAGGCGCCGAAGCACCAGAAAGACACCCAGCACGGAACAGAGTGCGGCAATCAGGGTACCGGCCAGCAGGGCCCGTTGAATGAAGCCGTATGAAAGGATTTCGAGTAAATTCATAGTAAAATCATCACTTGTAACCCCCAAAAGGCGGTTCTCTCACAAAGCCCACAAAGTCACCAAGAAAATCAAACAGATATTCATATTACTTCAAAGGGTCAGGTAGTCACCTGAAAGATCGTGTTTCCTTTGTACCTTTGTGCCTTTGTGAGAGCAGAATGCGTTTTGTTTATCTCTGTGAGCTCTGCGAAAGACCGCTTTGTATTCAATGCCTGTGACACATCAGGTGCTGTGAATGCTCACCGAACAGGCTCGACATCTCCGGTGAATGGCAGAAATCATCGAAACTGCCGAAAAAGAGCATACGTTTGTCCAGATACAGCATTTTCGAGGCGTACTGTCCGATAACACCGGTATCATGGGTCACCAACAGCACCGTGACACCCCGTGATCGATTGAGGGAGGCGATCAGCTGATAGAAACGTTCACGGGTCTCCGGGTCGAGCGCTGCTGTCGGCTCATCCAGGATCAGCAATTCCGGCTTATTGACCAGGGCCCGGGCCAGCAGAGCCCGTTGCTGCTGACCACCGGAAAGCTCACCTATCAGTTTCAATCGTATATCATAAATACCCAGTTCATCGAGAGTTCCGTCGACAATATCACGATCTGCCCTGGTGAGCCTCCGGGGAAAATGTTTCAGGGATAACAGGCCCAACCCGACTGTTTCCGCCACGGTGGCCGGAAAAGCCGGATTCAGCAGACGCAGGCTTTGCGGCAGGTAGCCAACCCGCCCCCACTGGTTGAATTGAAGTGCCGGTGTACCGAAAAGTGTCATCGAGCCGCTACTGATCGGAATCAAACCGAGCAGAGCCTGAATCAGGGTACTTTTGCCGGAACCGTTCGGCCCCACAATCCCCAGGTAATCACCCTGCCCGACCGCAAAGGAGATATCTTCCAGGACACACCCCTCCTGGTAGCAGCACCCCAGCCCTTTTGTCTGTACTACTTCTTGCGGCATGCCAGTCCCTTCTGCAGATTGATCAGGTTTCGGTCCATCAAGTCGATAAAACCGACACTGCGGGCAGTATCGTCGCGTCCCAGGTTATGGGCACCATGCAGCATCAGCACCGTCACTCCCGCTTCATTGGCCAGTGTGTCGCTCAACCGGGTCGACAGCAGCTCCTCAGCAAACAGAAAGCGCACACCGGCGGTCTTGATCTGGCGAATCATGTCAGCCATCCTGGCGGCCGACGGTTCCGACTCGGAGGAGACACCACTCAGCGAACGGTATTCAAGACCATATCTCCTGGCCAGATATCCAAAAGTAAAATGTCCACCATGGAGCAACACCCGGGTTTCACACGATGACAGGCCATCGCGGTAGCGTTTGTCCAGTTCCGCCAACTGCTGCTTCAGCCTGCCGGCATTTTCAGTGTAATAAGGGGCATTAACCGGATCGGCGGCCAGATACCCCGCCAGGATATTGTCAACAATCATACCGGCATTGACAAAATCGAGCCAGATATGCGGGTCCATACCAGCGGCACGGTCTTTTTCGCCATGTCCGGCATGATCATGTCCAGCGGAGCTGCCGATTCCGGCGAAATTGACCCCCTGACCGGCATCCACAACACGCAGGCTTTTCTGGTCGATACCTGCCAGCAACGTACCGGCCCAGGGTTCCATATAGCGGTTGGTGTAGATAAACAGTCCGGCCTTACCGATGCGGATGATATCATTGGGCTTGGGTTCAAAGCTATGCGGCTCCATGCCCGGTGGCAGCAGCATGGAGACCTCGGCCCGCTCACCGCCGATACTGCGAGCAAAATCGTAGAGCGGAAACAGCGAGGTAACAACCTGTAATTTTGAAGCATTCAGGACCGGTTCGCTGCGTTTGCAGCCGAAAACGACCAGGCACAGAGAAATCACGACAGAAAGCAGGATAAGGATCCGGTTCCGGTTCATACCACCACCTCCGGCTGAAGTGAGCAACAGTCGCCGCAGATGCCGTTGATCTGCAGAATGTGGGAGGTGACACGTCCACCGGATCGTTGGGCGATATCCCGGGAGACACCGTCCAGACCGCACTGATCCAGATCTTCAACACGCCGGCATGATTCACAGACGAAATGGTGGTGGTGACTCTGATTGGTGCAGAGGAAATAGTACTGTTTGCGGTCGGACAGGAAGATGCGGGTGATAATACCGGCCTCGGCCAGTTCGTCCAGAATGCGATAGACCGTCGGCAGCCCGATACTGCCGAGCCGGGGCTTGACGCGGTTCCAGACCTCCTCGGCCGAAAGATAGGACTGCTCGTCCGCCAGGCAGTTCATAACGGTCTGGCGACGTGGTGTGACCTTGAGTTTCAGTTGTTTAAGGATTGCTGCGCTTTGTTCTGGTTGCATCTGGCTGGCCGCCGTTTAAATGAAAGTTATTTTTATTTATACGGCGGCGTTCGGGGTAAGTCAAGGAAGAGTTTGTGATCTTTTCAGGCAAGCGCGGCTTCACGTATCCGTAGATAAAAAACCATATCAGCGCTCAAAAATAGTTGTAGAGATTAACGGTACACATCGTCATGACTGCCAATATCAAGCAGGATGACCTCCTTCTCGCTGATCAGCAGGGTCAGGGTAATTCGGTAGGAATAGGTCAGTCTGACGGCATGGCACCCGGAAAGCTTGCCGGTGAGTTGATGCAGGCCGAGGCCTGGTTGAAACGGATCCTGCTGCAGAGTACTGACAGTTTCAGCGAAACATGGCTTAAGATCTGGATGCTTCCTGAAAAATTTGCGGGCCTGCCGGAGAAACTTTTCCGATGTGGTAACGGTGAACACACTCACTCTCCGTCAAGGTCGAGCGCCTGCAGCAGTTCATCAGCAGAGGCAAATCTCCGTACCCGCCCCGCTTTCACATCCTCCAGCGATGCCTTCACCCGGGCCACATACGCCTCCTCTGCCTCGGCCACCAGTTCCTGGTAACGCGCCTCGGACAGCACTACGTACTCGGGTCGGTTGTTGCGGATAACATGCACGTCACCCTGTGCAATCAACCCGTCAACCGCAGCAATACCACGTCGTTTCAGTTCCTGGGCAGGAATAGTATTCATTCAAGCACTCCATTCAATACCTGATTAAGTACCTGATAGTGTGCCACAGGGGATGGTGAGCGACAAGAAAATTCTTGCTGAATCAGTCTTGCAGCCGGTACGCCTACACAATCCCCGCCAGCGGACCACCTTTTTTACCCAACTCATCAATCCTGCGCTCAACAGCCGGATCATCGATCAGCGGCGGGGCGTGAAACGGCTTGATGCGGGCATCGATCACCAGCGGGCCGTGGCAGCCCCAGTGACGGCCGCGTGATTCGGCCTTGATGCCGTACACATCCGTGGCCGGATTGGAGCGGGTGAAGGTCACCCAGAGGAAGTTATTCAGAGTCGCTGCGGCAAAGCCGCTGTCATCACACAGCACGATCAACGGGAAGCCTTCGAAACAGCTGCGCTCGCTGTAGAAACGGCAGAACTCCTCCACCAGCGGGTCACTCGCGCCCCTGCCCTGCCCCGACTTGGGGGCGCTGACCGCCAGAACGCCGGGCAGACAGAGATGGGCGCCGCCGAAGCCGGGCGGAAATTCCAGACCGGCAGGAATTTCAGTGGCACAGCGTGTTCGCGCTGGACCGGCGGCCGCGACCACCAGCTTGGAGCCTTCATTGAGTCCGCTACCACTGTAATCCAGGGTATCGATGGTGGTGGCGGTCTGGAAATGCAGATCACGGCGCCAGTCGGCCCGCTCCAGCACGTGCCCCAGGAAGGTGGCGATATCGTGGGTATGCAGGCCGGGGGCATCCTCCTGGGCGGCGATGAACAGATACTTGGCCAGGGAGAGCTGACCCTGGCCAAGTATGGCGTTGGCAACGGTCAGCAGCTCCTGAGGCTGGCGCTGCTGCGCATAGGGCACATAGCGCTCGCTGGCGATGGCAAGCAGCAGCGGATGGACCCCGGCGGCGTCCACGGCGTGGACCTCTTTAACCCCGGCGACTACCGTGGGGATCAACGGGCCGGTCAACTCGTGGATAAACTCGCCAAAGGAGGTGTCCTCCTGAGGTGGTCGTCCAACGGTGGTAAAGGGGAAGATGGCATCCCGGCGGTGATAGACCGCCTCCACCTGGATGACCGGGAACTCGTGGGCCAGACTGTAGTAGCCGAGATGATCGCCGAAGGGGCCTTCCGGCAGGGTCATTTTCGGGTCAAGTACCCCGCAGATACAGAAATCGGCCTCGGCCGACAACGGCAGCTGACCGGGAACGCGCACCATGGGAATACGCCCACCGGACAGCAGTCCGGCAAACGACAACTCCGGCATCCCTTCCGGTAGCGGCATGACAGCCGCCACGGTCATAGCCGGGGCGCCGCCGATAAAGACATTCACCCGCAGCAGGTCACCGCGTTCGATGGCCTCGGCATGGTGGGCACCGATACCGCGGTGGATCTGGTAATGCAGACCGGCCTGCCGGTCCGCTTCATAGCGATTGCCGGAGATCTGGACCCGGTACATCCCCAGGTTGGATTTCGCATAACCGGGCTTGGCGGGACTCTCCGTATAAACCTGCGGCAGGGTTACGAAGGCGCCGCCATCCATGGGCCAGGAAACCAGCTGCGGCAGCTGCGAAAGCGTGGTACGGCACTCCAGCACCGGGGCGTTTGATACGGTTTTGGGGAGCAGGTTGACGGCCGCAAAGGGTGCCTTGAGGGCCTCCAGCGGATTCTTGAGGACCGAAAAGGGATTGATCTTAAGATCAACCAGACGCCGGATATCATCCAGGGTGTCGCGAAAAATGAAGCGGGTACGCTCCATGGTGCCGAACAGGTTGCCCAGCATGGGAAAACGGCATCCGGCCGGGTTGGTGAACAGCAGCGCCGGCCCACCGGCCTGATAGACCCGTCGCTGGACGGCACCGATCTCCAGGCGGGGATCGAGCGGAACATCAATCCGCCGCAGCATGCCGCGCCGTTCAAGGTCGGCGACGCATTCCTGCAGAGTGCGATACCCCATCAGCTGCCTGCCTTGCGTATTTTTTTCAGTATCATTTCGGTCTGCATGATACGGTCGCGGGCGTTCTGCAACTCTTTCTGCGAATAGGCATCCTTGAAGAGTTCGTCACCGCGATCCAGTAATGATTCCGCATCCGTCAGACTGCCGGCTTTGTGACGCAGGCGGGCCAGTGAGATCAGATAGTAGACTGAACCTGGATCAAGCTCCATGGCCCGTTTGAGAGCCAGTTCGGCCTGATCTGCCTTGCCGGTTTTGTCATCCTTCTGGGCCTTCTTCGACAGGATCATGGCCATGGCAGAGTGAACCTCCTTGCGGTCGGACTCGCTCTTCAGGATTGATCCGGTGCGCTCCAGAAACGAAATCGCCTCGACGTACTGCTCCCGACGCAGATACACGGAGACAACCGCAATAACCGCTTCGCTGTTCTGGGGCTGCAGCTTGTAGGCATCCTCGAAATTTTTCAGGGCGGTGTCGTACTCCTCCTTGGCCATGGCGCTCCTACCGGCACTCAGCAGGGGGCGGATGCGGAAGGCACTGAAGACACTCCGCACCGATTCGTCAGGAATAGCAGCTATTTTTGTATCAAACAGCCGGTTAAACTGATCAAAGCGCTCCATCCAGATGTAGCAGGTGGCCAGGCCGATAATGTAGGAGGTCAGCTGTTCGCTGTCCGCCGGCAGGGCCGCTTCGGCCAGACTCAGCGCCTTCTCGAAATACGGCAGTGCCTCCGGATAGCCCTTACTGGTGGAGAGCGCCAGGGCCTGGGAACGGTTGAACTGGGCATCGAACAGGTTCGCCATCTGTTTCAGACGGGCAGTCACGTCGGCATCTTTGACCTGAACCAGTTCCAGACGGGCCTTGTCAAAGTTGCAATCCTCCGAGCCTTCTTCGGCATGGCGGTCACGGAGTTCCGCCACCAGCGACTCATCCAGGCGCAGGATGCTCAGACTGTGGCCTATGGCGCGTTTTTCCTCCTGGAAGGGGTAGCGCACATCCAACTGGGCCTGATCCTTGCCGCTAAAGCGGCCGATAGTAATGCTCTCCCCTGAAAAATACCCCTCCAGGGACGGGCCGCCGCTCTCATCGACCGTTACGACCAGGGCCATATCGTGTTTGCCCGCAACTCCATCGCAGGATGTGCCGGACGTAACCAGGATATCGATCTGACCGGTGTAGAGATGGACGGAGGACTGGGCTGGGTGCGCCTGAATCAGGCAGAGAGAAAACAGAAGCAGACCGATAAAAGATTGTTTCATCATCAGCAAACCCCTCGAAATGAATACTTGAATGTTTATAAGTATCATTGTAATCAGATAAACACAATCAGGTTTGATCCCGTGCGGAGCCGTCATGCCCCGACTTACCCTCTTCAAAAAAATTCTTATGATCACCCTGCTGCTGTCGCTGGTGCCCCTGGCGGCGTCATCGCTGCTGCTGTTTTTCAATCTGGAATCAATCAATACCCGCCTGCCGGCCGAAATTGCCGAAACCTCCGATATCCAGGCCTCGGAATCGCTCCAGATGCGGGCCCAGCACGTGGCCGACACCATCTCCGATTTCCTGCGTCAATGCGAAAGCGATGTACTGTTTCTGGCCAGCTCCGATCTTGATCGGCAGATGCTGTTGAATTTTTACGTCAACCGTCGCGGTGAGATTTGGGAACGACAGGCCACTTCGGAGGGGATCCGCGTGATGCATCTGCTGATTCCGTTGTATCGCTCCCTGGCGGTTATCGATAAATCAGGAAGGGAGCAGATTGTGATCAGGGATGGCCAGTTTTTGCCCCCCGACCAGCTGCGCAACCTTTCGGTTCCTGGTGCCACAGAGTTTTTACGCGAGTCATATCCGGAAAAAATTCAACGACTGAAAAAACGCGAAATATACGTTTCCCACCTGACCGGTTTTCACGTTTCGCGCCAGGAACAGTTAGCCGGTGCACCTGATCCTGAAAGTGCACTGAACGGCGCTACCTACCAGGGGGTTGTTAGGTTCGGTACGCCGATATTTGACGATACGGGCGAGTATAACGGCATGGTGGTGATCTCCCTTGACCACCGCCATTTGATGGGATTCAGCCAGCATATTGATCCGGGTCGCAGTTTTTCTACCCCCTTCCCCAGCTATAAATCTGGCAATTACGCATTCCTGTTCGACGATGAGGGGTGGATCATAACCCATCCGAAGTTCTGGGACATCCGTGGAGTGGACAAAAACGGCGTGCTGGTTCCGCCGTACACCGAGCGATCAAGCAAGTCTGATATCGATAATGGTCTGATTCCCTTTAATCTCGACCAAGCCGGCTTTATACACCTCAACTATCCCAGGGTGGCAGATGAAATCCGCAGGCAACGTACCGGTTTTGTGGATATCACCAACGTGGGCGGTTCCAAGAAAATCATGGCCTATGCGCCGATTCTGTATGATACCGGCGACTACCGTAAACATGGCGTATTCGGCGGTATTACGATTGGATTTCAGGTTGACCAGTTCCATGATGCGGCCCGCAAGGGCAGTCGGCTGATCTCTAAACAGCTGGGGGAACACCGTACCCGCAGCGCGATTGTCCTGCTGGTGACGGCATTGATCTCGGCCCTGTCTGCCTGGGGCTTGTCGCGCGGCATCAGCAAACCGCTGCGGCAGCTGACCGATGGTGCCCACCGGTTGGCCCAGGGTGAAACCGACTGCCGGGTGGAGGTCTCCTCCAAGGATGAAATCGGCGATCTGGCCAACACCTTCAACTTCATGTCCGAAGAGCTGGAGACCCGCAAGAACAGCCTGCTCTCCACCCTGGACGAACTGCGACGCTCCCGGCTGGAAATCATGGACGAGCGCAACTTCAAGGAGAATATCCTGGAGAGTATTTCCAGCGCCATCGTTACATTCTCTCCCGACGGCCTGTTGACCTCCATCAACGCCACCGGCCGGCTTTTTCTGGGGAGCGATATCGCCATCGACACACCGTATCAGCAGGTTTTCAACGGCTGGGGTTCCATGGGCACCCTGGTTGCCCGTTCGCTGTCCGGTGACGGCCACTATGGTCGCGAACCGTTCAGCATCGAACGCAACGGCAGCATGACTTACTTTGAAATCGGTTTCTTCCCCATCGGCCACAATGCCGAAAAGGGGCTGACCGTGACCATGCGTAACGAGACCGAAAAGGAAAAACTGCGTGAGGAGATGATGCGCCTGGACCGGTTGGCCTCACTGGGCAAGCTTTCCGCCGGCATCGCCCACGAGATCCGCAACCCCTTGACCGGCCTCTCGCTGCTGCTGGATGATCTGCATGACCGGACGGCGTCCGCCTCCGACGACCAGATCATGATCAAAAAAGCCGTGGCCGAGATTGAGCGCGTCGAAGGGCTGATCAATGCCCTGTTGAACTACTCTTCACCGGTACGGGCCGAATTCCGGCAGTCCGATCTCAATCAGGTTATTCACGACACGGTCCTGCTGATGCGCCGCCAGTGTGAACGCCAGAAGGTGCAGATCAGCGCGCGGACCGGACCGGTGCCGGTCTTCCGCTTTGACCCGGAAAAGATCAAACAGGCCATGCTGAATATTGCCAGAAACGCCCTGGAGGCCCTGCCCGATGGCGGCGAGATCATAATTGCCACGGACTGCAGCGACGTCCATGCTACAATCACCATTCGCGACAACGGAGCCGGCATCCAGGAAGATGATCTGCCGCTGATCTTTGAACCGTTTTTCACCCGCAAAGGGGCCGGCACCGGCCTCGGCCTTTCCATAACGCAGCGCATCATGGAAGAGCATCATGGCAGCATCAGCGTGGAGAGCATCCACAGTGGCGGAACGATCTTCACCCTGACACTGCCGCTGCAGACCGACTGAACAGGACAGGAACCATGGAAAAAATCCTTATCATAGACGACGAATCCTTTATCCGTGAAAACGTCGCCCGCATCCTGGGTGACGACGGCTATCAGGTCTGCCAGGCCGCCACCGGTGACGAAGCCCGGGAACAGGTGGCAGCCGGCGAAATCGACCTGGCCCTGCTGGATCTCAACCTGGGAACCGAGAACGGCATCGACATCCTCAAGACCCTCAAGGAACTCGACCCGGAGCTGCTGATCATCATCATCACCGGTTACGGCTCCGTGGAAAGCGCCGTGGACTCCCTCAAACTGGGCGCCTTCCATTACATGAAAAAACCGTTCAAGGCCGATGCCTTGCGAGTTATAGTTAAACTTGCACTTCAAACCCAAACCCTCAAGCGCGAGGTTCGCAACCTCAAGCGCTCCGGCAGCTACCTGCCCGGACGCACACCCATGATCGGCTCCAGTCCGGCCTTCAGCGAGGTCATCACCCAGGTGCGGGAGATCGCCAAAATCCCCTCCACAGTATTGATCACCGGAGAGTCGGGCACCGGCAAGGAACTGGTGGCCCGCGCCATCCATGATCTGTCCGACCGTAAAGATGCTGCCTTTGTGGGCATCAATTGCGCCTCGATCCCACACACCCTGCTGGAAAGCGAGCTGTTCGGCCACGAAAAAGGGGCCTTCACCAACGCCGCCAGCCGCAAGACCGGCCTTTTTGAAGAGGCTCATCACGGCACGGTTTTTCTGGACGAGATCGGCGAAATGGACATGGCCATGCAGGCCAAGCTGCTGCGCGTTCTGCAGGAACGCACCATCCGGCGGGTGGGGGGCGTCAAGGACATCGGCATCGACGTGCGGGTGGTGGCCGCCACCAACCGCAATCTGCAGGACAAGATCGCCAACGGCTCATTCCGGGAAGATCTGTTCTACCGCCTGAATGTATTTCCGATCCACATTCCACCACTGCGGGAGCGCGCCGGCGACATCTCCGCCCTGGCGGCCTTCTTTCTGAGCAGCTTCAGCCGCGCCTTCGGCCGCGACTTTCATAGTATTGCCCCGGATGCACTGCGTTTGATGGAGCAATACGCCTGGCCCGGCAATATCCGCGAACTGCGCAATGCCATTGAGCGCATTTGTATAATGCAGCATGGGCCGGAGCTGCTGCCGGAGTATCTGTCGTTGGAGATTCGCGGCGTGACAACGACACAGGAGACTCCCACCATTGCCGGCGGCCTGGTTACCGTCGGCTTTGCCATGGAGAATGGTCTGGAAGCGGCTGTGATTGAGTTCGAAAAGGCTCTGATTCATAAGGCGTTATCCGCCTCAAGGGGCAACGTCCTGCAGGCGGCCACCAGCCTGAAGATTCCCCGGGGCACACTGCGTTACAAAATGGAGAAGTACGGGCTGTGATCCACACTCGATCCAGGCCTGAATCCATCTTTGAACCGATCAGACCGGATTCTCCCCGATATCGACTGGTCAACCTGTCTCTCTTCTGCGCCGGCTTCATCACCTTCGTAACCCTCTACGACATCCAGCCACTGCTGCCCCTGTTTTCCCGTGAATTCAACGTTTCCCCGGCGACCGGCAGTCTGCCACTCTCCATCAGCACCCTGACCCTGGCGGTTACCATGCTGCTGATGGGAACCCTGTCCGAATCTGTGGGGCGCAAGCCGGTCATGGCTTCGGCCCTGATCAGTACATCACTTCTGGCAGTCCTGACCGCCTGCAGCACCGGCTTCAGTTCCCTGCTCATGATCCGGTTCATGCAAGGCATAGTACTGGCCGGGGTTCCGTCGGTTGCCATGGCTTATCTGTCCGAGGAGATGGATTCATCGGCGATTGCCTCCGCCATGGGGCTCTACATCAGCGGCAACGCCTTTGGGGGCATGACCGGGCGGGTCGTATCCGCAATCATGGCTGATCATATGGCCTGGCGGACCGCCATCGGCCTGATCGGCTGTCTAAGCCTGTTGCTGGCGCTGCTCTTTACCCGCAGCCTGCCGCCGTCCGGAAATTTTCACCGGCGGCCGTTTGAATTCCGTTACCTGGTGACCTCCATCTTCCAGCATCTGCGCGACCCCGGTATGCTGCTGCTGTTCGGCATCGCCTTCTTCTGCATGGGCGGCTTCATCAGCCTGTACAATTACATCGGTTTTCGTCTGCTGGATTCTCCCTACCTGATGAGTCAATCCAGCATCAGCATGATCTTCCTGGTATATTTCCTGGGTTCGTTCAGTTCAGCCATGATGGGGCGCTTGATTCATCGCTTCGGTCGCCGCTTGATGGTGCGCAGCTCCATCGCCGCCATGCTGCTTGGAACCGCACTAACCCTGGCGGCCCCCCTGGCGATCATCATCACCGGGATAGCCCTGTTCACCTGTGGATTTTTCGGTGCTCATACCATCGCCTCCAGCTGGGTCGGTCGCCGGGCCACCTCCGCCCGGGCTCAGGCCGCCTCACTTTACCTGTTCTTCTATTACCTTGGTTCCAGCATCTCCGGCACCGTGGGCGGCCTGTTCTGGGTCCGGTCCGGCTGGTCCGGCGTCGCCCTCATGATCGGGTTGCTGATAGTGCTGGCCCTGCTATGTGCCGAAACCATGGCGTCGAAATATTCCCACACCTGACTCTTTCTCACCCCGCACTGGCGGATACCGGCCACACTACTGGCGAATTTCAGCCATCATCTGTATAAATCCTGAACGAGCGGTTATCTTAATTCATTAAAAGCAGGCAGTTAGCATAAATGCCCTCTTGGCATCATGTTTGCTTTATAACAGCGATATAAAGCAATGATTACCGTTCCAAATGCAGTTTTCGGCGGGGTGAAGTGAATGCTCACCCTGTACACCATTCCAGAAAAGGAGATTCACACATGAAACTGAAACATCTGTTGATAGGCGCACTGGTTTGTGCCCTCCCCTCATCGGCTCTGGCAGCCGCAGCACCGATTGTTATCAAGTTCAGCCACGTTGTAGCCCAGAATACCCCAAAAGGTCAGGCTGCCGACTACTTCAAGAAAATTGCCGAGGAGCGCACCAAAGGGCGTGTCAAGATCGAAGTCTATCCCAACAGCCAGCTCTACAAGGATAAGGAAGAGATGGAAGCATTGCAGTTGGGTGCCGTTCAGATGCTGGCCCCTTCTCTGGCCAAATTCGGTCCGTTGGGCGTAAAAGACTTCGAAGTATTCGACCTTCCCTTTATCTTTGACAGCTATGCCGAACTGCACAAGATCACCCAGGGTCCGGTCGGAGCCAAACTGCTGGCTAAACTTGAAGCAAAAGGTATTCACGGTCTGGCCTATTGGGACAATGGTTTCAAGGTCATGAGCGCCAACAAGCCGATTAAATCCGTAGAAGACTTCAAAGGTCAGAAGATGCGCATTCAGTCCTCCAAGGTTCTGGAGTCCCAGATGCGTTCCGTCGGCGCTATACCACAGACCATGGCTTTCTCCGAGGTATATCAGGCTCTGCAGACCGGCGTTGTGAACGGCACCGAGAACCCGCCTTCCAACCTTTACACCCAGAAAATGCATGAAGTTCAGAAGTTCGTGACCCTTTCTGACCATGGCTACCTGGGCTATGCCGTTATCGTTAACAAAAAGTTCTGGGCCGGTCTGCCAGCCGACATCCGCACAATTCTGGAAGGCGCCATGAAGGATGCCACCAAATTCGCCAACGACGTTGCTAAAAAAGACAATGATGATGCCCTGGCAGCCGTCAAGAAATCCGGCCGCAGTCAGTTCGTGACCCTGACACCTCAGGAAAAAGCCGCCTGGAAAAAGGCCATGGACAAGACCCACAAAGAGAACATGGGCCGCATCGGTGCTGATGTTGTCAAAGAAGTTTACAAAGAAACCGGGTACACCCCGTAATTCTTGATTTAATTCGAATCAAAAGGCCGCTGCGGCCATCGCAGCGGCCTTTTTAACGACCAATCCCCAGGAGACGAAACCATGATGAAATACCTTGACCATCTGGAGGAAGTAATTATCACCTTCCTCATCGGTGCAGCGACGCTGGTCATTTTTGCGGCGGTGGTGCATCGCTACATGTCGGGCATGCCGATACCCGGACTGCAGGACTGGCTGTTGTCTCTTAATTTCAGTTGGGCTCAGGAACTCTGCATCTACATGTTCGTCTGGATGGCCAAGTTCGGTGCTGCCTACGGTGTCCGAACCGGCATCCATGTCGGCGTTGACGTACTGTCAACCCGTCTGCCGGAATCTTGGAGACTGAAATGCGTTCTGCTGGCGATCAGCGGAGGAGCGCTCTTCACCGGTGTTATCGGAACCCTGGGGGCCCGCTTTGTCTGGGAAAACGGCATGCATTACGCCCTCTTTACTAAACTCGGCATGGCTGTGGGCGATATACCGCAAGGACCAACCACTCCGGACCTGGAGTGGCCGACCTGGATCATCTATGCCGCCGTACCGCTGGGATCCTACCTGATGTGTTTCCGCTTCCTGCAGACCGGTTGGACCTTCTTTAAAACCGGCGAACTGCCGCACCACGACCATGCCGCCGTTGATGGTCTCGATGAAGTAGTCGATGCAACTGAAGCACTTGAGGCCCATACGCACCTCGAACTTGAAGCTCACAAAAAGGGAGGTGCCAAATGAGTACGCCTGTAGCCGGATGGGAGCAATTCTCCAAACCAAAGGCCGCCAAGATTATTCTTGGAATCGCCGTGGCACTGGCAGCCATTGCCATGCTCGGCAATACCGGTATCGTCTTCGCCCTGCTGCTCGGCCTGATGCTGACCGGTATGCCGATCTCCATCGCCCTGGGTCTTACCGTTCTCTCCTTCCTGTTCTTCTTCACCGAGATTCCGACCGAAGCGGTCGCCATGAAACTCTTCACCGGTATCGAAAAATTCGAGATCATGGCGATCCCCTTCTTTATCCTGGCCGGTAACTTTCTGACCCACGGCGGCGTGGCCAAGCGCATGATAAACTTCGCCACCTCGCTGGTCGGCCACTGGCACGGCGGTCTGGCACTGGCCGGCGTAATTGCCTGCGCCCTGTTTGCCGCCGTCTCCGGCTCCAGTCCGGCAACAGTTGTGGCCATCGGCTCCATCATGATGCCGGCCATGGTCAAGGCCGGCTTCCCCAAACGCTTCGGCGCCGGGGTCATCACCACCTCCGGTTCGCTGGGCATCCTGATCCCCCCATCCATCCCCATGGTTATTTACTGTGTCGCCACCAACTCATCGGTGGGCGGACTGTTCATGGGTGGCGTCATCCCCGGCCTGATGCTGGCTACTCTCTTGGGTGTCGTGGCCTGGTGGATTGCCCGTAAAAACAATTATCCCCGGGCCCGCAAAGCCACCTGGAAAGAACGGCTGGTGGCCTTCAAGAACAGTGTCTGGGGTCTGATGCTGATCGTGATCGTCCTGGGTGGTATCTACAGCGGTATGTTCACCCCGACCGAGGCGGCCGCCATGAGTGCCGTCTACGCTTTCATCGTGGCTGTATTTATCTACAAGGATGTTACCTTCAAAAAGATTCCCAAAGTACTGCTGGATTCGGCCAGCATGTCGGCCATGCTGCTGTATATCATCACCAATGCGGTGCTGTTCTCCTTCTTGATGACCCACGAGAACATCCCGCAACTGATGGCCGACTGGATCCTGGGGCACAACCTGGGCGTGGTGGCCTTCCTGCTGGTAACCAATGTGCTGTTGCTGCTGGCTGGTAACGTCATGGAGCCTTCCTCCATCATCCTGATCCTGGCCCCGATCCTCTTCCCGGTTGCCATGACACTCGGTATCGACCCGATCCACTTCGGCGTCCTGATCACCGTCAACATGGAGGTCGGCATGTGCCATCCGCCGGTGGGCCTCAACCTGTACGTGGCCAGCGGCATCACCAAGATGGGCATATCGGAACTGACCCTGGCGGTCATGCCCTGGCTGATCGCCATGATTGGCTTCATGCTGCTGATAACCTATGTGCCGGCCATCTCCCTCTGGCTGCCCCGCCTGCTTGGGTACTGATTAATCACAAACGGCGGAGAGGACACTCTCCGCCGTTCTTCCGTAATTCCAGCAGCTTCATAAATTTCAGTCGGACAACTACAGCCGATAGTGGAAAATCACATACTGAACCGCAATCATGATCACAGTCAAAACCAGCCTTGACATACCTTTCGTCGCGTACGTCATTACCCAGGTGAGTGAATACGCTCCCACCCAACAGACCACAAGGCGCAATATCCCCGTTAATTCCGGTATCACCATCATCCAGATGAAATAGAAACAGAGATAGTTAATGACGAATAGCACGGCATTCAGAATTAACGCCACATCGCGCCTCTCTAATATTTTCGGACCGGGCGCTGCATTCATACCATCCCCTCCATAACAATTACCTGGCGATCAGATCCAGCTGATAGCGACTTTTCAGAATCTGTAACAACTTATCGCACCCTCGAAACGACATCCGAAGCTGATCCCTGTCACGATCGGTCAATACCAACGGATCAATAAAATTACCCGGCTCCTTTCCCGAAGCCAGGGCAATCAACTGCTTTTCCAGCCGCATTTTGATCAGAAACGTAAACGACTCACGGATCATGTCATAATCACTATCCGAAACAACATGGAGATGATTAAGACGTTCCAGCTTTGACCAGGTTGTCCCCCCCATAAATCCGGCTTCCAGCGCCAATAGGCTCACACCCCTTGTCAGTGCAAATAATCCACCCTTTTTCAGATCTAGTTTGCCACGCTGGTTCCCCTTTTTCTCCACCAACAAACGACCAAACATCCCCATGGGTGGTTTGAAACGGACAATGTTACGAGCCATACCGGGGAAAAAAATCGAGTTAACACGAGCACATTCACAGATATGATCACGCAATTCAGGCTCGAATGACTTTTCTCCATGTATGACACGCAAATCCTGGAATACACCAAACTGGACCGTTTCATCCGGCCCGGCCAGTGATATCCAGCGTTCTGTCAACTGCTTCCATTCCGATATGGAATGGCACCATTCCGGATTGCTGGCCATCATGTTTCCCGGACAGAGCGGCACACCCACACTTTCCAGGGCCGAAACTATCTGTTCAGCAAACGTACGAACTTCAGCGATTTTCTCATCCGTGAAGTCGTCCCGATAGACAATGGCATTATCCTGATCGGTCCGAATCGTCTGTTCTTCGCGCCCTTCACTACCGAGAGCGAGAAAGGCCGCTCCATCGGGAAGTCGTATGGAATCGGATTTATCGAGGATGAAGATAAGTCGAATGGTCATGGCATCATTAAAATGAGCAATCAACTGGATCAGGCTCTGTGTATCGGCTCCGGTTTTAACGGCATACTCAAGCATGCCGATCAATTTCCTGCCGATCAGGCGCAGTTGATCGACAGTTACAGCCGTCTCAATTTCCTGGACCAGGTAAAGGGGGCTGCGAGTCTGAACGCGAAGCAGGTCCGTATCCGTCACGATCCCTGAAAGTTGTCCTGTTTCATCAATGACGATCAAACGATGAATATTATGTTTGGCCATCAGAAAGATAGCCTTGAAGAGATAGTCACTGTCGCGGATGGTTATCAGGTTGGTCATCATAATATCGCGTACCGTTAGTCGCGCTATTGAATCAACTGCATCGGCTATCAGATTACGCAGGTCACGCAACGAAATGATTCCAACCGGTTTATTGTTTTCTACGGCTACAATCCCTGAAATATTGTCGGCCTTCATACGTCTGGCTATTTCAACCAGGCTCATCTCCGGAGAGCAGGTGATCACAGGGCGATGACAGACCGTGTCAACCGGAATAAAAAAGAAGCTGTCCTCGCTGATAACTGGCATGCCACCCCCCTAAAATCTTGCGGCATTCTTTCGCACTTCATGCTTGTTTGCAACTGTTTTCAAATATGCTCATCGGCGGGACCATGACAATCGGAATTTACAACAAAAGACACTTAACCACAAAGCAAATCATATCAACATAAACCGCGTTTAAACGACATATAAAACAGTGATACAATGAATTTTGAAATTTAATGAACAAAATAGTGTCATTATTATTAGTATGTTACAAAATAGTATGCATATTATTTATCCTAATTAAAAATATGACTTGACTGCAATAAAATATTGTTACATAAACCATACAAACACTATTTGTTTTTCATGTTTTTGTCGTTGGTTGTTAACTGGCAGGGCATTTTGAGGGATTTCGATGAAAAGGATGTTTTCGCACCTCATAATTCTATCTCTATTGATGATCTCTCCGGTGTCGTTTTCGACAACCGAAATTCCAAATTTTTACGTACAAGTCACCATAAACGCGCCGTTAAAGGAATCCCGAAAATCAAGTATATCAATAGCTCACCAGGTTGTGAAAACAGAGTACCCATTATTGAAACCTATTCCTCCCCCCCCTCAGATATTCGCTGTATCACCCTCCCCGACCCCAGTTGAAAAACTCCACGAAAATGAACAAGGCAGAGCCCCCCCTGTATCCACCTCCATTTGATCGAAATGAAACAATTTCCTGTCTACCGTTCTTAAATTCAAAAATTGAATATGTAATCCAGTGTGATGCGCACAAATCCGTGCGGTTTAATGTGTATGCGCCTTTTTACAGGAGAAAACACAATGAGAGAGAAAGGTCTGTATTCGGTTCAATCCGTTGTCAAGGCCATTGATCTGCTTGAAGCCCTTGCAGAGGATGGTGCCAGTTTTACGGTTCCTGCTCTGGCCAAAAAATTGGAAATCAACCGCAACAAGGCATTCCGTCTGCTGGCAACCTTGGAGGACAAGGGTCTTGTTGAACAGAATGGAGAATCCGGTTCATTTCACCTTGGTCTGCAGGCAATTGAAATGGCACAGCATATTCTGAAGAGCGACAACCTTATCAGGCTGGCCCACCCGATAATGGTCGATCTGGCTCGCAAGCTGGATGAAGCGGTCTACATAACCGTTCTTAACAATGATGAAGTCCTGTTTCTCGATATGGTTGACTCTGTCCAACAGATCAAAACCGTTGACTATGTCGGACGCCGTTTTCCCTTCTTTACCAACGCAGCCGGAAAGGTCATCAAATCAGTCAGTTCAATCGACTTGTTTGGCCGCAGCGCCAAAAAAAATGGCGTACCGAACCCCGCGGAACTGGAAGTTGAATTGAATGAAATTCGACGCAAGGGTGTTGCGGTGGATTTCAACGGTTTGGGAGAAGGTGTCTGTGCCGTGGCTGTGGTCGTTCGAGATTATGCCGGCAAGGTGGTCGGCGCCCTGACCCTGCTGGCTCCATCGTTCCGCATGCTGCAGG
Source organism: uncultured Geobacteraceae bacterium (assembly GCA_942493195.1). GTDB lineage: Bacteria > Desulfobacterota > Desulfuromonadia > Geobacterales > Pseudopelobacteraceae > CAIPTY01. The sequence continues at coordinate 1,799,138 of OW818669.1, forward strand.
ACAGACTGGAAAAAGAGGTTATACCCTGCATGTTGGAAGGTGCCGAACAGTTGTCGATGAAGTTCGGCTATTCGCGTGCCTACGCCTGACTGCCTGAGAACGATGCTTCTTCAGACGGGACCTCATGACATACCGAGAGATTGAGGCGATGCAATTTTTTCAACCATTAACCACCGCAGAGATGGACAGGGATGGCTGAGGACCACCCGCTACGAAAGGAGGTACATGTCCGGCACAATCTCGCGGTAAACGACGAAAACCATCAACACTAACAAGAGGAGGTAACATTATGTCAGTTCATGCAACAAAAGAGTTACAGGCCTACTGGAAAGAGAACCTGGTCATCATTACAGTTCATCTCGCAATCTGGTTTTTTGTTTCATTCTTCTGCGGCATCATGATTGTCGATCAGCTGGATGCATATATGATCGGCGGCTTTCCACTCGGCTTCTGGTTTGCAAATCAAGGTTCCATGATTACATTTGTAATCCTGATCTGGACCTATGTCTGGATGATGAACCGGCTGGATATCAAGTATGACGTCCATGAGGGGTAACAATTCTGCCGGCGCTGCCGGGCACACGATCTACCCAACTACATCACGAGGTGACAATCTATGAGCATTCTTACCTGGACCTGGATTCTTACAGGATTGAGTTTTGCCCTGTACATCTACATCGCCTACGCCACCCGGGCCAAGTCAACCGGGGACTTCTACGCCGCCGAACAGTCGGTTCCCGCCTATATGAACGGTATGGCGACCGGCGCCGACTGGATGTCGGCCGCCTCCTTCATCTCCATGGCCGGTCTGATCTCGTTCATGGGGCGTGACGGCTCCTTTTACCTGATGGGCTGGACCGGAGGTTACGTCCTCCTGGCCATGCTTTTCGGGCCGTATCTGCGCAAGTACGGCAAGTTCACCATCCCGCAGTTCATGGCGGACCGCTACTACTCGCAATCCATCCGTCTGCTCTCACTGATGTGCGCCATTTTCATATCGTTCACATACGTGGCCGGCCAGATGCGCGGCGTCGGCGTGGTCTTCTCCCGCTTCATGGGTGTTTCAATCAATATGGGTGTTATCATCGGCATGGCGCTGGTCTTTTTCTACGCCACCCTGGGCGGCATGAAGGGCATAACCTATACCCAGGTGGCCCAGTACTGCGTCCTTATCGTTGCCTATCTGGTTCCGGCAGTTTTCATCTCTATGCAGTTCACCGGTAACCCGATCCCGCAGCTCGGCTTCGGCTCTCAAATTACCGCAGAAGGTGCAGCGCTGCTCAACGACCCCGGCACCCAGGGCAAATACCTGCTGGACGTTCTGAACGGCATTCAGAAGGATATCGGTTTCGGCGCCTACACCAGCGGTGCGCGACCCAGAATTGATGTCTGGTTCATCACCATGTCGCTGATGATCGGCACCGCCGGCCTGCCGCACATCCTGATCCGCTTCTTCACCGTGCCCAAGATGCGTGATGCCCGTTCCTCCGCCGGTTACGCGTTGGTCTGCATCGCCCTGCTCTACACCACCGCACCGGCTATCGCAGTTTTTGCCCGTACCAACTTCATCAAGTCGGTTCATAACGTCGAATATGCCAAGGCGCCCTCCTGGTTCAAGAACTGGGAAAAAACCAAACTGGTAGCCTGGAAAGACAAGAACGGCGACGGCATCATGCAGATCGCCAAAGGCAAATGGGATGATCCCATCGAGAAGAGCAAGAATGAGGTCAAGATAGACCAGGACATAATGGTTCTGGCCAACCCTGAAATCGCCAAACTGCCAAACTGGGTTGTCGGCCTGATCGGTGCCGGCGGTCTGGCTGCCGCTCTCTCGACTGCTGCCGGTCTGTTGCTGGTTATTTCGGCGGCCATTTCCCATGACCTGATGAAAGGTATGCTCAAACCGGACATGGGTGAAAAAGAGGAGCTCTGGTGGGCCCGTGGCGCCGCCGGTGTGGCGGTTTGTATCGCCGGCTTGTTCGGTATCTATCCGCCCGGTTTCGTGGCCCAGGTGGTCGCCTTTGCCTTCGGTCTGGCGGCGGCCTCCTTCTTCCCCTGCATCCTGATGGGGGTCTTTAATAAAAAGGCTAACAAGGAAGGCGCCCTGGCAGGCATGTTTGTCGGCATCGTCTTCGTGGCCGCCTACATCAGCTACTTCAAGTTCGTCAACCCGGCCATGAATAACAAGGATGGCTGGTGGTTCGGCATCTCACCGGAAGGTATCGGCACGGTTGGCGCCGCCCTGAACTTCATCACCATGTGGGTGGTCGGCAAGTTTACCCCCGAGCCTCCCCAGGAGATTCAGGATCTGGTCGGCAGCCTGCGCTACCCCGGCAAGCTGGTCGCCCCTCCTCCAGCCGGTCACTGACCTGACTGGTGGTGCCCTCCCCCTTCGCGGGGGGAGGGCTTTTTGTAAAATCAGTATTCAGTATAAGGGAGTATATGCTATGAATGCAGCGACCAACGCACTGGAGAGCAGGGAAAACATGATTCTTAGGATGCTCCGCAATTTCAATACCGGCATAGTCAGATTCATCATGGGCATCAGGTTCCGTGCCATTGGCGCCACCCTGCTGGCATCGTTTGCCGGACTGAGCCTCACCTCAAATGTCATACCGTCATCCCTGTCGATGATGGGCTTTATGGACAGTTTTTCCGCCCGCTGGGACCTGGGCGGCTTTGCGGTTTACTCCATGATGGCCTGGGCGGTTGGCGGTTGGGCGGTGCAGAAGACCGGCGACAAAAGAATGGGCGCCATCATACTGGGGCTGGTCGGTTTGGTAACCGGCCTGCTGTTTACCGGCATCGCCATCGGAACCGCAATGAATATCCTGCTGACCGGAGGCGGCGCGGCACTGTTGTACGGCGCCATCGGCGGTATGATTATCGGTGATGCCTTGAGAAGCCCCCCCGCTGACCCCAACGATCCGTATGCAAATATAGGACGCATCGGAGATCTTGGAATTTTCAACTATTTCAAGAAAAACAATCCGTAATCGCTGGCAACCCATACCGTATCGGGAGAATTTACCATGCTCACCGCCATAGTTGTCATCTTTGTCTTGGCCTACGCCGCCATCGCCCTGGAGCACCCGCTCAAGGTCAATAAATCCGCTTCGGCCCTGATCGGCGCCGGTCTGCTCTGGACAATCTATGCCCTCTCCACCGGTGATCACCATCTGGTGAATGAGCAGCTGGCCGAATCACTGATGGGGACCGCCCAGATCGTCTTTTTCCTGATGGGGGCCATGACGATTGTCGAGGTAGTTGATGCCCATAATGGCTTTGACGTCATCACCTCACGCATCAAAACCACCAGCCTGACCACACTGCTCTGGCTGATCGGCATTGTGACCTTTTTTCTGAGCGCCGTGCTGGACAACCTGACGACCACCATCGTAATGATCTCACTCATCAAAAAGCTGCTGGACAGGCACGATGACCGCCTGTTCTTTGCCGGCATCATCGTAATTGCCGCCAACGCCGGCGGAGCCTGGTCACCCATCGGCGACGTCACCACCACCATGCTCTGGATCGGCGGTCAGATCACGACCCTGGCGATCATGGAAGGTGTTTTTCTGGCCTCTCTGGTTAATATGGCTGTACCGCTGGCCATCACCAGCTGGTTTCTGAGAGGAAAGAAAGTAATTAGCCCCTCAAAACCTGAATTTGAGTGCGGAGAACGCGTGCGCAGTACTCCCTTTGAGCAGAGTCTGATGTTTTGTATGGGTTTGGGAATTCTGATTGCCGTACCAATCTTCAAGACCATTACCCATCTGCCCCCTTTCATGGGTATCCTCTTCGGCCTGGGCATCCTCTGGCTGACCGGTGAACTGCTCCACAGCCGCAAGGACGAAGAGGCCAAGGAGCACCTGACCCTGGTGCGGGCCCTGAAACAGATTGACATGAGTTCGATCGTCTTTTTTATCGGTATTCTGCTGGCGGTAGCGACCCTGGAGCACACCCACATCCTGACGGATCTGGCAGGTTGGCTGACCAAAACAGTCGGCCGCGAGGACGTGATTGTCACCATTATCGGCATGGTCAGCGCCATCGTGGACAACGTACCGCTGGTAGCAGCCTCCATGGGGATGTACAGCCTGACTCAATATCCGACTGACAGTTTCCTGTGGGAATTCATGGCCTACTGTGCCGGCACGGGCGGATCGATCCTGATCATTGGGTCAGCGGCCGGAGTGGCCGCAATGGGGTTGGAGAAGATTCACTTCTTCTGGTATGTCAAACGGATCAGCGGCCTGGCACTGGTGGGGTATTTTGCGGGGATCGCGGTCTATATTGTTCAGTATCGCTTGATGCATTAAAGCTTTAAATGGTAGTTCAATAACACAGAGCCACAGAGAGCACAGAGGAATAAAAGACTTATGGGAAAACAAAAAATCTTTTTGGTGAACCATAATACTTGTACGGATTAGCGTCGATTTTCCGCTCATGCTTCGACAAGCTCATGCTTCGACATGCTCAGCACGAACGGAAGATCAAGCTGATCTGACGGTAATGCCCGTTCGCCCTGAGCTTGTCGAAGGGTGAACGGGCAGCAAAGGAAGAAAAGCGCTAATCAAGAACGTTGTTTCTTCACTAAAATCTATCAGATTTATCTCTGTGTTCTCCGTGTCTCTGTGTTTCAAATGCATTTTACCGCACACATCTCCCCCCCCAGCACCCTTCCTGGCACACCTTCGTAGCAATCACTATAACGCCAAACGCGGCCACCATCTTATCCGTTTAACTCAATCACCAACTGAAATCGGTGTTATTGAAATCTGACCCCATGATATAGTAATCAGGTGGGGATAGCGGTTCTCCAGAGGGGGTACTGAATGAAACACCAGCTGTGGTGGGCTTGAGGATTCAGTAAAATATCCGCTCACACGCTTTGATAGTATTTATCACCAGCTTGAGTACCAGGAGCTTCATTGTGGAAAGCATCGCATTCGAACTTGTCGTTATTTTTCTCCTGATTCTGGCAAACGGCTTCTTTTCCGGGTCGGAACTTGCCATCATCTCGGCCCGCAAGAGCACCATTGCCCGACTGGTTGCCCTGGGTGACACCAGGGCAATGGTCGTGGACAAGCTTCAGAACGACCCGCACCGTTTTCTGGCAACCGTACAAATCGGTGTAACGGTCGTCGGCACGCTGGCTTCGGCGGTCGGCGGGGCAATTGCGGTCGAGTACTTGAAACCGATGCTTGATTCTGCACCCTATGAACTGGTCCGTGAGGCTTCCGAGGCCATCTCCATCGGGATTGTCGTCGCACTGGTTTCGTACTTTTCCCTGATCCTCGGCGAACTTGCCCCCAAGACCATCGGCCTTCAATTTGCGGATCAGATGTCCCTGCTGGTTGCGAAGCCGGTTAACACCCTGGCAACACTCGGCGGTGTCGCGGTAAATTTCCTGACGCTCTCAAATCGGGCGGTACTGGCGGTATGTAGTGTCAAGCCGACCAGCGGCCAGGAGTTTGTCACCAGGGATGAGGTGCTGCATACCGTTTCCGAAGGTGGTGAAACGGGCGCCCTCACCAAGCAGGAACGCATGGTGATTGAAAACATGCTGGACTTCAGCCACACACATGTCAGTGGGGTAATGGTGCCGCGAACCAGAATGGTTGCCCTTGACATAGAGTCGTCAAAGGATGATCTCATGCAGGTTGTCAGGGAGAATATGTACACACGCTACCCGGTATATCGGAATGGCCTGGATAACATTATCGGGTTTATTCATAGCAAGGACCTGTTTCTGCATCCACTCATTGATTCACCAGAGTTTTCTCTGGATCTGATTATGAGGCCGCCACTGTATGTTCCGGAAAGCAAACGTGCCAGTGACCTGCTCCGGGAGATGCAGCGCAAGAGGATGCAGATGGCGCTTGTCGTTGACGAGTATGGCGGTCTCAGCGGTCTCGTGACCACTGAGGATCTGCTGGAGGAACTGGTCGGCGAGATTGAGGATGAACATGATGACGTCGCGGCACGTCAGTCGGAGCGACTCCCGGATGGCAGTGTAAGGGTCGATGGGCTGATTTCACTCAACGATCTGGAAGAATTGCTTCATGTCTCATTCGAAGAGGGTCTGCCCTACGATACGCTGGCCGGCCTTATTCTGTGCGAGCTCGGGAAATTCCCGAAAAAGGGGGATTCAATCACCTGGAACGGCTATGTTCTCACATGTGAAGAGGTCACGCTGACTTCCATCCTCAAGGTCAGGTTGACCATAGGGGAATAGAAAAATACGGCCGGGAAATGGCCGACAGTGCTGCAAAAAAAAGACATACACGGAGGAAACTCATGTTCAAGAGAATTTCACTGTTTCTGATCACCAACCTGGCGATCGTCTTTGTACTCAGCTTGGTGCTAAATCTGCTGAATGTTGGCCCGATGCTCACGCAGCAAGGACTCGACCTGACCAGCCTGATCGTCTTTGCCTCAGTATTCGGTTTTGGAGGTTCGCTGATCTCGCTGGCCATTTCCAAGTGGACCGCCAAACGAATGACCGGGGCCCGGGTAATATCCACTCCAGCCAACGAGCTGGAAAGCTGGCTGCTCGAGGTAGTGCGCCGGCAGGCGTTGAAGGCCGGCATCGGCATGCCAGAAGTAGCGATCTATGAAGCGCCGGATGTCAACGCCTTTGCCACCGGCATGCGCCGCAACAGCGCCCTGGTGGCGGTCAGCTCCGGTTTGCTGCGGGCCATGGACCGTAACGAGGCCGAGGCGGTGCTGGCCCACGAGGTCAGTCACGTAGCCAACGGCGATATGATCACCTTGGCACTGATCCAGGGGGTGGTGAACACCTTCGTCATCGTTGCCGCGCGGTTGGCCGGCTATCTGGTGGACCGGGTGGTGTTCAAGACCGAGCGCGGCCATGGCCCCGGCTTCTTTATTACCTCTATGATCGCCCAGATGGTGTTCGGCATCCTGGCCAGCATGGTTGTTTTCTGGTTCAGCAGACAACGTGAATTCCGGGCCGATGCCGGCGCCGCCGCTCTGGCCGGTCGAGAGAAAATGGTTGCAGCCCTGGAGAAACTGCGCAGGACCGCAGGCCAGCCCCATCTGCCCGACCAGATGGCCGCCTTTGGCATTTCCGGTACGGCCGGTGGTGGCCTGAAGCGCCTGTTCATGACCCATCCCTCGCTGGAGGAGCGGATCGAGGCACTCAGACGGGGACAAAGATGATATTGATTCGACGGCTGATCCTCAAGACATCCTCGAGGTCGGTGCGGATAAGCGGCGGCACCCATTAAAATTGTCATTCAAATTCTGAGCCGTCGCAGTTGTTGGGTTGGAAATGGAAGCGGGAGCAGCATCTATCATGACCATTGAAATTGCACTGGTGCTTGGACTGGTTGTTTCAGCCGTAATACTTTTTGCCACCGAGCGCCTGCCGGTGGACCTGACAGCCATGGTCATCATGGGGGCCATGTTGCTGTCAGGCATCATTACGCCTGATGATGCCATCGGAGGCTTCAGTAACCCTGCCACCGTTACTGTTGGTGCCATGTTCGTTCTATCGGCAGGCCTGTTTAAAACCGGCGCCGTAAATCTTCTGGGGGGACTCCTCGGACAGGTCGGCCGGAAAAGTTTCTGGCTTGTGCTGATCGTCATGATGCTGATGGTTGGCGCTCTTTCGGCATTTATCAACAACACGGCGGCCGTGGCCATCTTCCTGCCGGTGGTGCTGGCAATTGCCAGGGACTGCGGGTTTTCCGCCGCCCGATTGCTGATGCCGCTTTCCTTTGCTTCCATGTTCGGCGGTGTCTGTACGCTGATTGGCACCTCCACCAACATCCTGGTATCATCCATTGCCGAACGGCATGGACTGGCCCCGATCGGTATGTTTGAGACAACGGCCCTGGGGCTGATCTTCTTTGCTGCCGGGTCGCTCTACATGCTGCTGGTGGGTGTACGGATGATACCGGACCGCGACACGGGAACAGAGCGTGGTCCGGTATTTGGCAGTGGAGATTATCTGATCGAGATCATACTGGAGACCGAAGCCCGCTCTGTCGGTACCTTGCTGGCAGAGTCGCCGCTGTTGAATGATCTCGACATTCGGGGGGTGGAGGTTTTTCGGGATGGAGTACTGATTCAGGATCCGCCTGACCGATTGCTGCTGCAAGCCGGGGATCACCTGAAGGTACGCTGTGATCTGGAGAACTACCGCAAACTGAAAGGACGGCGCGGGATTGCCCTGCGCCAGGAAAACGACCACACAGTCAGCGAGGAAGCGATACTGGTGGAGGCGGTTGTGGCCTCCGGCTCCATCCTGGATGGACGTAGCCTCAAACAGGCCCGCTTCGGAACGCGCTACGGACTCACAGCCATGGCAGTCCGCCATCGCGGTCGGGTTATGCGGGAAGACCTTGAATCTATGAAACTGCGTGCCGGGGACGTGCTGCTGTTCGAGGTCGAAACCTCCCATCTGGACCAGTTGCGGGATGACAAAACTTTCGTGCTTATCTCCCAGGTGGATCTCCCCGTGTTCCGCACGAGTCGGATGCTGACGGCCGTTGCCATCGTTACCGGTGTCGTGGTGGCCGCTGCCAGTGGAGTTGTTCCGATCGTAGCCGGTGCCATCATCGGCTGTATACTGATGGTTATGACCCGCTGCCTGTCGTTGGATGAAGCCTACGCTTCCATCAACTGGCAGGTGATCTTTCTGCTGGCCGGGGTGTTGACCCTGGGTACGGCTCTGGAAAAGACCGGCGCCGCACGTACTTTGGGAAGTTTTATGGTGGAAAGTGTCGGAGCGTGGGGACCAATGGCCCTGGTATCCGTTATTTATCTGGCAACATCGATTTTAACCGAGATAATGTCCAATAACGCCACCGCCGCCCTGCTTGCTCCAATTGCCATCTCTGCGGCTGAAACCTTGGGGATTGATTCACGCCCGCTCCTGATGGCGATTACCTTTGCCGCCTCAGCCAGCTTCATGACCCCGGTGGGGTACCAGACCAACACACTTATTTATGGTCCGGGACAGTTTCGTTACGTCGATTTTCTCAAGGTCGGCACCCCCCTCAATATCCTCTTTTGGGTGCTGGCAACCATCTTTATCCCCATATTTTGGCCGTTTTGACCAGGAGACCTTATGGAAATGTCCCATGATCTGCTTGAAATGATCAGGCACTATTTGACAACTCCGCTCGTAAAGCTGGGAGGTTCGCCAATTACCCTTTGGACCATCCTGCAGTTGATGCTGCTGGTGGTTCTGCTCTTTTATATCTCCGGCAAGTTGAGAAACCTGTTGGTGAACAAGATGCTGACCCGGATGGAACCCGGCGCACGGCAGGCCACCGGCTCGATTGTCCGGTATACGGTCATAGCCATAGGTTTTGTTGTCATACTACAGACGTCGGGCATTGACCTGACCGCCCTCAACGTCCTGGCAGGTGCAATTGGAATCGGCGTTGGTTTCGGCCTGCAGAATATTATCAACAACTTCATCAGCGGCCTGATCATCCTGTTCGAACGACCGATCAAGGTGGGAGACCGGATCGTGGTGGGTGATGTGGAAGGAGACGTGGTCCATATCGGCGGCAGAAGCACCACCGTAGTGACTAATGACAATATCAGCATCATTGTGCCGAATTCCAAGTTCATCACCGAAGATGTGATCAACTGGAGTCACAACGATCGCAAGGTACGCTTCAAAGTCCCGGTCAGCGTGGCCTACGGAACAGATATCGATCTGGTGGAGCGTCTGCTGTTGGAAGTGGCCGATGGTACCGCCGATGTACTGAAGGATCCGCCACCGGGAACACGGTTGATGAAATTCGGCGATAGCGGCCTCGAATTCGAGCTGCGGGTCTGGAGCACTACACTGATTCACCGCAAAGGAGTTTTGATCAGCAGACTCAACATCGCCATCTACAGGAGTTTTATGGAACATGACATCGAGATTCCATACCCCCGGCAGGATGTCCGGATTCTGCGGGACAGGAAAAATGACGTAAACTAAATGATTGAATCCGTGAAAACACACCTGATATCGCATTACTCGGTAACTCAGAGTGCGATTGTTCCGGTGCTTGACGGTAGTATGTTGATACCGTTCCAAACAGGTCTGGTCCCGGAGCCCCCATGAATAACTTTGTTGGTTGACATATTTCATATGTACGGACGAAAGTGATGCGAATAAGTGTTAATCCGCTCAGATCATGTGGATTGCAGTTTCAGTCCTAACTACGGGATACATAGTTCATCGCACACACCTCCGAACGCCAAGTAATTTTCCGAGCACTATTCCTATAACCGCTGCGACAATACTGAACATGGCTCCCATCTTGGCAGCCTCCATGACGGTATGGTCAATAAAGGCCTGACCGGCCACAAAGATCGCCACCGTAAATCCGGTGCCGGCCACTACCCCGATTACCAGCAGGTCGCGTTTTCTGACACCGTTGGGGAGCTTGAAACCGAGCCTGTCTGCCAGGCAGCCGAAGGTAAAAATCCCGACCGCCTTGCCGACCAGCAGGGAAGCCAGCACAATCCATGAAACAATTCCCACGTTACTGAATTCCACCCCGGCATTGGCCAGGCCGAAGATAAACAGTCCGATATCCACAAAGACTTTCCACTCATGTTCAAAACGTGCCAGGGTGGAATAATCGGCGGGATTTTCCTCAAAGAGGTGCCTGGTTTCCCGTTTGGCATGGGGCAGATACGGCACGATGAATACCAGTGCCAGGGCCGGATGGAGATGGGCCAGGTGCAGACCGCTCCAGCTCAAACCGCCACCGATAATAACATAGGGCCAGTAGCTGCGGACATCCAAGCGCCGCAGCAGATAGGCCAGCGCCATCCCTGCCAGGGTCAACAGCAGCCAGAGCGGTGCGGTCGGCTGCAGCGGGTCGGGATAGAACAGGGCAATAATTGCCAGGCCGATGGCATCGTCAAAGACCGCCAGCAGCAGCAGAAACGAGACCGCCGGGTGAGCCGAACCGAAGATCATGCGGGCCGCCAGCCAGGCCAGGGCAATATCGGTTGCCGTGGGGATGCCCCACCCTCTGGCTAGCTCAGGGGAACCGAATAGCACATTAAGGACGATATAAAACAGGGCCGGACCGACCACGCCTCCCAGGGTAGCCAAAAGTGTGTTAATGGCCCGGGAGAAGGGATTGAGATCGCCACCCGGCAGACAGCTCTGGGTGATCTCCACGGCGGCGATACCGAAAAAGAGTACCATGAAGATTTCGTTGGCGATGAAGTGGAAGGGTAGCGGGCCGACCAGCGGAGACGCGTTGAAACGATGATACCCGACCGGGTCCAGGTTGGCCCAGACCAGGGCCAGCAGCACGCCGACGATCAGCGGGACCGAAAATTCCCTGAGCAGATTCAGGTTCTGTCGCGTAAGGTAGCGCATACGCTCAGGGTGATTTTTGAAACGTACGCTGAACTGCCAGCAGTGCCGGCAGAGTAAGCAGGGCACACAGGGCGGTAAACCCGACACCCAGGTTGGTGGCCCAGCCGATGGAGGCCAGAGCCGGATAATCGGCAAAGGCCAGTGAGCCGAAACCGGCGATGGTGGTCAATGCCGAAAGCAGTACGGCACGGCCGGCCTGCACAAAACGCCCTTCCCGGCCGGCATCATCACCGCTGTCAACACGGTGGGCTACATGCAGACCGTAATCGCTTCCCATGCCGACGATGGTCACAAACACCATGGCATTCATGAAGTTGATTCCCATGCCCATACCGGCCATGCATCCCAGCATCAGCACCGCTCCGGCGCCCACCGGCAGAAAAGCGTACAACATCCCCATCTTCGACTCGAAATGGGTAATCATAAGAAACAGCACCAGCAGTCCACCCACCAGAAAACTCCACAGAAAGCTGCGCGACACCGAATCGGCTAACTGACTGCTGACCAGCTCAACACTGCTGGCACGGGCCCGGGGATCGATGGCCGCCAACTCTCGCAGAAATCGGTCCGCCTCAAATGGTGCGATCTCATAATGCAGGAACAGCAGGCTGTGATACCCGCTTTTGTCATGAATAAGATGACGGTTGACCACCCCCCGCAGCGGGGAGGCCAGCAGTCGCTGGATAGCTTCCTGCTCGGACAGCTGTGTCGCAGAACCGAGGTGGGCCAGTGCCTCGAGAAACGGCGTGAAGGGGGCCGGATCGAAGTCGGCCCGCAGCAGGGCCGAGCGCAGATCCTCCCTGCTGTTTTTAGCTGAATATGCTTTGGCAAGCACATTGGCAACAGCCTGCTGCTGGCCTTTATCATTGATGATTGTGCTCAAAGAAGACCATGTTACGATCCGGTTTTCAGAGCGATAGCGCTCAATCAGCTGCCCCACCCGCCCGGTGCGCTCCAGTACCGCCCCCAGATCACTCCCGTCCAGCGCCAGCATCATCTGGCGCGGTGCCAGACTGAGGTGCTTCTCGATCTTCTCCTGGGTCAGAAAGGCTTCAGAATGGCGCGGCTGCAGGTTTTTCAGCTCGCCATCAAAGTAGATTCCGCTAGCGGCAACAGCGCCAGCCACAAACAGCAGCAGAGACAACGCCAGGATCAGACGGGGGCTGCGATTGCATCTGCGCCAGACAGCACCCATCCCCAGTCCCGGAATGGGACGGAAAGGGGCCGGAAAGCGACGCTCCATGAAGATCAGCAGGGGTGGCAGAAAAAACAGGGTGGCGTACAGTGAGAAGATGACCCCCAACCCCACCAGCAGCCCCAGTTCGTACAGGGCCCGCACATCGGAAATCATCAGGGCCAGAAACGGCAGCGCCGTGGTGGCGGCGGCGGTAAACAGGCCGTGGCCGGTATCCACAACCGCCAGCTGCAGGGCACGTTCCAGCTCGTGCCCGGCCATGCGCTCGCAGTGGTAACGGTCATAGAGGTGAATGGAGTAATCCGTACCCAGGCCGATGATCAGTGCCATGAAGGCGAACGAAATGATATGGATGGAGGGCAACAACAGGGAAGCCGATCCCAGGGCCAGAACCACACCCACTGCAATGATCAGCGGCAGCAGAATCGTTGGCAGCAGACGGCGATAGACGGCATAAAAGATCGCCAGCACCACCACCAGTGAGGATGAGATGCAGGACAGGATATTGGATTTCATGGCCGCTTCGTCCATCACGGCACTGACATGGGCACCGGCACAGCTGACCGATACCGCCAGCCCGTTGCGGGCCTGGTTGATGCCGACCACCAGACGGCGGGCGAACTCGATATCCTGCACCGGTCGGGCCGGCTCGGCAATCACGATCATGACCTGCTGGTCGCGGGAAAGAAAGTACGGGGAGGTCGTATCCAGATCGAGGGCCTGACTGGCGGCTTTCAGACGCGGCAGGATCAGATCCCTTATATGCAGTGGATCGGCGGTGGCCAGGGGGGTCATGGTGCTGCCGAACTGTCCGGCCAGATCGGTCTTGACCCTCAGCAGGGCGGCGTCAAAACCGTCCGGTGACAGCTGCCGCAGCAGTTTATCCGCATCTTGCGGTGCCACGAACAGCTGCGGACGCGCCACGGCATAGGCGATGAAATCGATGAAAAGCTGTCCCTCCGATTCGTCGTACATGCGCCAGGTGACGCGGCTGAAGGCCGGTTTATCATCCAACCTCAGCGCCTGCAGGCGGGTGACCAGTTTCCCGGCCTCCACCGGTAGGACGTCCGGTTTACCTTCCAGAACGAAATAGGCCTCCTTGGCACTGCCGGTCCACTCCAGAGAATCCAGCAGCAGCCGCAGGGCCGGCAGGCGTGAGGGGAACAGCCGGAAGATATCGGCCTCGAAACGGGTTGCGGCAATAGTGATGGTGGACAGGGTTACCAGCAGCAGTGAGACCGCCAGCACCTTGAGCGGAGAGCGGGTCGTGACGCGATAGATCCATTCCAGATGGCGACGGGTTAGTGCATTGACGGCGGTGGTTGTGCGTGCAAACAGGGTGCGGAGCATGGCTGCCTTTTGAATGGCCTAACGCTTTACCCGCGGGTCAAGGGCATCACGGATCCCCTCGCCCAGCAGATTGTAGGCCAGAACGGTGATGAGTATGGAGAGACCGGGGAACAGTGAAAGCCACCAGGCAAACTCGATGTAATCCTTGCCGGAGGTCAGGATGTTGCCCCAGCTGGGTGTGGGTGGAAGTACGCCGATACCGAGAAACGACAGGGCCGACTCGGTCAGGATAGCCCCCCCGACCCCCAATGTGGCCGATACCAATACCGGGGAAATGGCGTTGGGGAGAATGTGGCGGAAGATGATGCGGGCATCGGAGCAGCCGATGCAGCGGGCTGCCAGGATATAATCCATCTCGCGGATGGAGAGCGTCTCGGCCCGCACCAGGCGGGAGACCCCCATCCAGCCGGTCAGGCCGATCACGATCATGATATTCCAAATGGATGGTTCGCGGACCGTTATGACGGCCAGAATCAGGAAAAAGGCCGGGAAACAGAGCATGATATCCACGAAACGCATCAGGACCGTATCCACCGCGCCGCTGTAATAGCCGGAGACAAGCCCCACCACCGTACCGATGGAAACGGCGATGCCGACGGCAACAAAGCCTACCTTGAGGGAGATCCGGGCGCCATAGATGATGCGGCTGAGGACATCGCGCCCCAGTTCATCGGTTCCGAACCAGTGCTGCCAGGAAGGAGGCGACAGCACCGACCAGGCATTGATGGTATTGGGATCCCAGGGGGTAATCAGCGGCGCCAGCAGGGAGACGGCAAACAGCAGCAGCACTACCGCCCCGCCGCACAGGGCCAGTTTGTTGCGCTTGAAGCGCTGCCAGAAGATGGCATAGAAGTATGTGTGTTTAAAGGACATAAAAGCTGGCCCTCACGAAGGCACGAAGACACAAAGTAAAGTAATCAAATGACTTGATTCCGAATTCTGATTGCTGAATTTTGAAAGTTTCATTCCCATGACTATCCATACTTGCAATTGAATTCAAAGTTCTTCTTTATGTATTTCTTAGTGCCTTCGTGCCTTTGTGAGAGCCGACTCTACTGACTCTGACGGATACGCGGATCGGCCAGGGCATAACAAACATCCGCCACCAGGTTACCGATCAGGGTCAGGAAGGCTCCGATCACCAGAATTCCCATCACCACCGGATAATCGCGGGACATGGCCCCCTGGTAAAAAAGCTGTCCCATGCCAGGTATGGCAAAAATTGTTTCAAAGATGACGCTGCCGCCGATCAGGCCGGGGATGGAGAAACCCAGCAGGGTGATCAGGGGCAGCAGGGCATTGCGCAGGGCATGCTTGTAGATCACGACCCGCTCGGAAAGACCCTTGGCCCGGGCGGTAGTAATGTAATCCTGGCCGATGACGTTTAGCATGGTGGAGCGCATATAGCGTGACAAACCGGCCAGACTGCCGAAGGAGGCCACCATGACCGGCATGATCAGATGCTTGGCCATGTCCCACAGGTAGCGCAGCGTGCCGTAGCTGTCACTCCCCAGGGTATGCAGACCGGAGATCGGCAGCCAGTTCAGCTTGACACCAAAGAAATACATCAGCAGCAGCGCCAGCCAGAAGGTCGGTACGGCGAACCCGACAAAAACAAAGACGGTGATGCCCTTATCCAGCCAGGTATCGCGATGGGTGGCAGCCATGATCCCGATGGGGATCGCCAGCCCAAACTCCAGCAGCAGGGCGATGATATTGAGCGACAACGTAACCGGCAGACGCTCCTTGATCTTGTCAATCACCGGGCGGTTGTCGGAGGAGAACGATTTGCCCAGATCAAGACGGGCCAGTTTCCCGACCCAGGTGACGTACTGCTCGTGAAGCGGCTTATCCAGACCATAGAACTTGCGCAGGCGCTCACGGGCCTCCTTGCCGACCTTGGGGTTCATGGCCATCTGCATCTCCACCGGTTCACCGGGGGCCAGATGAATAACCGTAAAGGTGATCAGGGTAATACCCAGCATCAGCGGGATCAGCATCAGGATTCGCTTTAAAATGTATTTAAACATACAATCGTTCTCTCACAGAGTGCACAGAGGCACGGAGGAAAATCAGTTAATTATTCTGGTTACACCGTCTTTCATCAGTTCAGAATTAAAGTTTACAAGCAATCCCAATCGTTTACCGGCAAGTCGTAAATACGTAAGAAGTTGTTTTTTATGCACTGGCAAAATATTTTCCACAGATTTCAATTCAACAATTACGAGTTCATTCACCAGCATGTCACAACGGAAACCAACCTCAAGGTTTATCCCTTCATAACAGACTGAAATTGGAACTTGGAGAGCGACAACAAAGCCTCTTGACCTTAATTCATATGCAAGCACGGTTTCATAAACTGACTCAAGAAGCCCAGGCCCAAGCTGCTTGTGGATCTTTATGCACGAATCAATGATTTCGCCGGTAACCTGATTTTCGGTCATTCAGGGTTTCCTCCGTGCCTCTGAGAGCTCAGTGAGAGCCGACTTTAATACACCTGCTCGTTCTTCGGTACATACCACTTGATCTGATTATGTCCGATGCCGGCCGGGGCCGGCTCCACACCACGGATGCGGGCACTGACCACCGGCAGGGAGTCGGCCACATACAGGAAGGTGTAGGGCTGCTCCTCAGCCATGATCTCCTGAATGCGGAAATAGGCCTTTTTGCGCTTCTCCATGTCAAAGGTACCGCGCCCTTCGATCAACAGGCGGTCCACCTCATCATTTTTGAAACCGATAAAATTCAACTCGCCCGGCTTGGTCTTGCTGGAGTGCCAGACATCGTACATATCCGGATCCTGGGAGGTGTTCCAGGCCAGCATGACAACCTCGAATTTACCCTTGTCGATATACTCCTTGAGAAAAGTGGCCCACTCCACAATGCGGATCTTGACGTCGATACCGACGAAGCGCAGGCGCTGCTGAATAATCTGGGCCGACAGCAGGCGCTGCTGATTGCCCTGATTGGTCAGGATCGTGAATTGAAAGGGTTTGCCATCCTTGACCAGAATCCCGTCGCTGTTTTTCTCTCGCCAGCCAGCCTGGGCCAGCAGTTCAACAGCACGCTTTGGATCGTGGGGGATATCCTTGACATTGGGATTATAGGCCCACCGGCCCGGCACAATCGGTCCATGGGCCTTCTGTCCCATGCCGAACAGAACCCCCTGGATCAGCTCATCCTTGTTGACGGCGGCGGTGATGGCTTGGCGGATGCGCTTGTCACCGAACAGCGGGTGGCGCAGGTTATAACCCATATAGAGATAACCGGAGGAGGGGTAGCGGAATTTGTTGAACTGACTGGAAAAGCGTTCGTTGGTCGTCTGACGGGCGTACTGCACCGGCGTCAGGGTCATCAGATCGATGGCACCGGCCTTCATTTCCATATACATGGTGGAGGTGTCGGGGATGATACGGTAGATGTAGCGGTCGACCCAGGGACGCCCCTCAAAATAGTCCTGATTGGCCTCCAGTACGATCTTCTGACCGGCCACCCACTCCTTGAAGACGTACGGACCGGTACCGACCGGTTTTCTGGCCAGGGGGCTTTTGGTTATATCCTGCCCCTCCAGCAGATGGGCCGGCAGAATGTTGGTACCCCAGGATGCCAGGGCCGGGGCAAAGGGTTTGTCGTAGGTAACCTTCAGGGTCAAGTCATCAAGGGCGACCAGGCTTTTGACCTGCTTGAAATCCTCGGCATAGGCGGTGGGGGTTTTGGGGTCGATAATAACCTTGTAGGTATACAGGACGTCGCGAGAGGTGAAGGGCTTGCCGTCGTGCCATTTCACGCCGCGGCGCAGATGAAAGATGATGCTCAGGCCATCACGGGAGATATCAAAGGACTCGGCCAGGTCGCCGACAATGGCCAGGTTCTTGTCATATTTAACCAGACCGTTGTAAATCTGACCTGCTACGGCATGTGAGGCCGAATCGGTAGCCAGAACGGGGATCAAAGTCGAGGCTTCGCCAATGGTACCTTCAACGATGGCGTCGCCAGTCGACGGTTGAGCAGCTGGACGGGGACGGGAGGTCGTAGTGCTCTGCTGCTCCGATGTACACCCGGCCAGCGAACAGATGGTTATGATGAGGACAAGCCCCCTTCCCCACCACCGGAAGATCTTCATCGTTCGACCGGCTCTCCTTTGAGCCTGCGGATCTTTTCCGTCAGTTCCTTCCGCTCCGGATCGATTGCCAGTGCCTTTTTGTAGGCCTTAAGCGCCTTTTTATGCTCCTTCTGGGCCAGATAAACATCGCCCAGATGCTCCACAATGGTGGAATCGTCGTCCACCAGTGCAGAGGCCTCTTCCAGTATTCTGGCGGCATCATCATATTTTTTCAGCTTGTAGTAGATCCAGCCCAGGCTGTCCAGGATGAAGCCATCGCCCGGTCGCAGTTCAACCGCCCGCTTCAGGTACCCCAGCGCTTCCTCCAGGTTGATACCCATTTCAGCATAGGTATACCCCAGAAAATTGAGTGCCTGGGCGTCCTTGGAGTTCAAGGCAATTACCTTCTTCATCCGTTCGATGGAATCGGGGCGTTTTCCCAATTTGTCATACAGAACACCGATCCGGAAATGAATCCGGGGATCCTTCTCGAACTGTTTTTCCGCATCCAGAAGCAGAGTCAGACCGTCATCTAGCCTTTCGAGTGATTCATATAGCGAGGAAAGATTCATGTACAGTTCCAGCTGCCGGGGATTGTCGGCAATGGCGTCCTTGAGAGCGGCAATGGCTTCGTCCGGCTTGTTCTGGCTCTTGAGAATGAATGAAATATGACCGATTGCATCGATATAGGAACTGGAATCGCGGGGTATTTTCTGGAATTCGGCATAGGCGAGATCCAGCTGCCCTTTTTCCTCATATGCCAAGGCGAGGTACAGACGCACCTGATGCGAGGCCGGATCCTTTTCGAGCATGGTGCCGAAGACCTTGATGGCCTGGTCAAACTGCTCCAATTCCATGTGAATCAGCCCGATCTTGCGCATGATCTCCTGGCCGCCGTAGCCCGACTCCACAGCCAGGTCGAGATAATCAAGGGCGTCATTAAAACGGCGCTGCTGAATCAGCAGCTGAATCAGCCGTTGCAGAACATTGATCTCGTCATCTTCGCCACCGACCAGGCCTTCATAGGTTTCAATCGCCTTGCCGTAGTCACCCATGGCCTCATAGGCCGCCGCCATGTCGATGGCCGCCTGATCAAAATCGGGGCGCAACTCAAGGGTCTTGGCGAAATAACCGGCGGCGTCACGGTACAACTTCATCTGCCCGTAGGTTTTACCGAGATAATAATAGCCCAGAAAGGAATCGGGATTGATCTTTACCAGATTTTTCAGGCTCGTGACCGCCTCCTCATATTCGAAGAGCCGCGTCAGGGAGATGGCTTGCTGCAGGTAGGCATCCTCTTTGGAAGGGTCAAGCTCAATGGCTTTGCGAAGATAGCCGGCCGCCTCGGAATCCTTGTTAGCGGCGCTCATGATGGCCCCGGCCATGAGATAGGGAGGGCGATAGGCCGGATCAAGGCTGATGGCTTTCAAGATGAATTCCAAGGCTTCCTGGGGCTGACCGATCTTGAGTTTCAGCTCGGCCATGGATGAGTGCAGAAAAGCCGAACCTGGATCCAGCGTGATGGCATCTCGCAGAATATTCAGAGCAGCGGGATAATCCCCTTCCACACTGGCCAGCCTGGAACGGGAATACAGATAGAGTGCACGAGCCTGGCCATCATGGACAGGAGCAGGCTGCAGGGAATCTTCAGGAGGGGGGGCAGACGTGGTTGCACACGACGTCAGCAGGGCGGCACACAACAACAATAGGATAACTGGCATTCGTAGGCTCGATAGACGGTAAAATGTTCGAAAATTTAGCATGAATCGGTAATCTGCGTCAAACGATTATCATTTTGCCCCCGCATCCTTGCGGACGGGTACCTTTGATGCTAGTATTAGAAATAATAATGAGGAACCAAAATGATACGAAGCATGCTTAAATCATTGCTGAAACCGGAAGCCTATCCCGAGTCGACCTCGGGTGTGGAGCTGATTCAGACGCATGTGTCCTATATCTTTTTGACCGATCAGTACGCCTACAAGATCAAAAAACCGGTCGATTTCGGCTTTCTCAATTTTTCCACCATCGATCGTCGCCGTTTTTATTGCAACGAAGAGGTCCGCCTCAACCGCCGGCTCTGTCCCGACATCTATCTGGGTGTTGTGGAACTGCGCGAAACCACCGGCGGAGTCGGATTTAGCGGTGTCGGCACGGTCATTGACTATGCCGTCAAAATGAAGCGTCTGCCGGCAGAAAGCATGCTGGACAAGCTGATTGAAAATAATGGCGTAAGTACCGGTACCATCCGCAGGATTGCCCGGATAATCGCCGATTTTCACCGCACGGCACCTGCTACCCCCGCCCTGGCAGAACATGGCCGTCTGGAGCGGATCATGTTCAACTGGCAGGAAAACTTCGAACAGATGCTTCCCTTTGAAAAAACCACCCTGCCGGCACCGGACCGGGAGGTTATCCGATCATGGGTACAGGAATTTTCAAATACGAATACTGCGCTCTTCCAACAACGGGTTGACGACGGCTTTATCCGCGAATGCGATGGCGATATCCACCTGGAGAACATCTGCCTGGATAATGACTCAATTCATATCTTCGACTGTATCGAATTTAATGACCGCTTCCGCTGTTGCGACACGGCCGCCGACATTGCATTTCTTTTGATGGACCTGGATTTTCACGGCTGCCACGATCTGGCCAATGATACTATTGATGAGTATGTCACAACCGCCGATGATCGGGGCGCCGTGGCACTGATCGACTTCTACAAGATCTACCGGGCCTTTGTGCGCGGCAAGGTGGAGAGCTTCCGTCTCAACGACAGCGGCATTGCCGCTGTTCAGCAGGCGCTGGCTGCCCGGCGGGCCATCCGCTACTTCCGACTGGTGCGGGGCTATATTGAACGCCGCCGCACACCCCTGACGCTCTTCATAACCTGCGGCCTGATGGGTTCCGGCAAAAGCACCCTGGCGGAGCAGCTGGCCTTTGAACTTGGGTTGGAGCTGTTCAGCTCGGATGCCACCCGCAAGCAGTTGGCCGGCATTGCCGTCGACCAGCCGGTGCGGGATGCTTATAACACCGGGCTGTATACCCCGCAGGCGCATGAACGAATTTACCGCGAACTTGCCCATAGGGCTGAACAGCAGCTTTCTGCCGGTCGGTCCGTAATCATCGATGCCTGCTTCACCAAACGGGCTCAGCGTGATATTTTTACCGCACTGGCCAAACGGTGTGACAGCGAGTGTACCATTGTGTTTCTCGATAGCAGTGAAACCGAAATTCGAAGCAGACTGCAGGAGCGCGAAAGCAAAGGAGCGTCGGTTTCCGACGGTCGACCGGAACTGCTGGCGCAGCAGAAAGCCGGATTCGAGCCGCCGGCTGACGAAGAAGGCACAGTTGTCCGCCTCGCAAACGTTGAGATCCCGATCCAGGCTATCAATGAACTCTACGGGAGAATGGCGAAATGCTGAACCGGATCCGCCTCAGGCTTCTGCATCGTCTGCAGTTGCGTGAATCCTGGGTGATTTTTTTCATCATGGGCATCATCATGATGAATTTCCCCTTCATGCACATTTTCAACAAGGCCGATCTGCTGTTAGGCTTTCCACTCATGTTCATCTACCTGACCGGCGGCTGGGCGGTTTCCATCTTTGTCATCTATCTGTTCACCCTGGCCATCCGCGACAGCGGTGAAACGCACCGCAACGGCAAAGAACCGTGAATATCGGACTCGCCTCAGCAGCGCTCATATCCCTGACCTATACTCTCGTGATCTTCCTGGTCGCCTGGTATGCCCACCATCGCAAGATGACCGGCCGGAGCATCGTCGGCAACCCCTACGTTTATACACTCTCCATCGGCGTTTACTGCACTTCCTGGACCTTTTTCGGCAGCGTCGGCAAGGCCGCCACCACCGGCATAGATTTCCTGATGATATATCTGGGTCCCTCACTGACGGCCTTTTCCTGGTTTTTCATCCTGCGCCGCATCATCAAAATCAGCAAAGAGCACAACGTCACCTCCATTGCCGACTTCATCAGTCTGCGCTACGGCAAATCGCTCTGGCTGGGCGCTCTGGTGACCCTGATCGCCATTCTCGGGATCATGCCCTACATCGCCCTGCAGATCAAAGCTGTATCCACCAGCTTCTACCTGATCAGCGGCTTTCAGGACAACAGCATCCGCATCCCCCATGGCAGCTCCGAGCTTTCCATCCCCAGCGGATTTCTGCTGGCCCTGATCCTGTCCATATTCAGCGTGGTATTCGGAGCCCGGCGCCTGGTCTCGTCGGAGCGTCACGAAGGTTTGGTGGCGGCGGTGGCCTTCGAATCACTGGTCAAGGTCATCAGCATCGTGGCAGTCGGGCTCTTCGTCACCTATGAACTGTTCGACGGCTTTACCGATATCTTCTCACGTTTTCAGACCATGCAGCCTACCCGCTTTGCCCAGCTGTTCACCCTGGATTCGTCCCTGGGCAGCCCGGAAGCCATACCGTCTTTTACCATGCTGTTCCTCTCCATGGGAGCCATCATGCTGCTGCCTCGGCAGTTCCACGTCATGGTGATCGAAAACTCCGATGAACGCCACATCAACAAGGCCATGTGGATGTTTCCGGTCTACCTGTTCCTGATCAACCTGTTTGTCATGCCCATCGCCCTGGGGGGCATTTTGCTGACCGGCAGCAGCAGCGGGGCCGACTTTTTCGTCATCAGCCTGCCGCTCAGTTCCGGCCACAACGGCATCGCCATGCTGGCCTTCCTGGGGGGGCTGTCGGCCGCCGCCGGCATGGTGATTGTGGAATCCGTGGCTATCTCCACCATGCTGCTCAACCACATCTTCATGCCGGTCATTGTCCGGTTCACCCCCCAGGCCTGGTTCCCGCTGCTGCTGATCAATCTCAAGCGCCTGGGCATCTTCCTGGTAATCTTCCTCGGCTATTTCTATTACCGCATCGTGGGCGACTCCTTCATGCTGGTCAACATGGGGATGATCTCGTTTTCAGCGGCGGCCCAGTTCATGCCGGCCATGCTGGGGGGGCTCTACTGGCGGCGCGGCAACCGGATCGGGGCCATCAGCGGCATCCTGTTCGGTTTTCTGACCTGGTTCTACACCCTTCTGATCCCCTCCTTCAGCCATTCCGGCTGGATTCCCGCGCAGTTCATCTCCCAGGGTCCCTTCGGAATCTGGCTGCTGAAACCGACCGCCCTGTTCGGCCTGACCGGCATGGACCTCTGGTCCCACTCCCTGTTCTGGAGCATGCTCTTCAACATCAGCGGCTACATCATCTGCTCGGTGCTGCTCCATCAGGACGACCATGAACGCGACCAGGTGCGCAAGTTCATCGGCAGCTTCGAAGTCGAACGCCGCCAGCATCGTTATCAGGAGACCAAACGTCTCTCCAAGCCGGTCACTATCAACCAGTTTCTGGCACTGATGACCAAATTCATCGGAGAAAAAGAGGCCCGCAAGTCGATAGAAACCTATCGCGGCGACCGGGAACTGGACGCCGATGGTAACATCTCTGAATTTGAACTGCCCAACCTAAAACGCTTTACGGAAAAAAGCCTGGCCGGGTCCGTTGGAGCCGCGGCGGCGGGAGCCATTGTGGACAGTTTCCTGTCGGACATGGGCTCGCGCATGGAATCGGTCTACGACATCTTCAGCACCGTCCGCACCTCCCTGGACCAGAGTCGTGAATCGCTGTTCGTACGCTTGAAAGCCTCGGAAATCATCAACCGCACCCTGGACCTGCAGATCATCATGGACGACCTGCTGAATCTGCTGCTGAAGGAATTCAGGCTGGATGCCGCCATCATCCAGTTACTCTCCGACGATGGCACCTGCAGCGTCAGAAGCTATCAGGGCAGCAACCGCCGGCCGATCACAGAGCGACACTGGTTTCAGGAAAGCCGCCCCTACTGCGAGATGACTCTGGCCGAGCGCCGGCCTCATTTCGTCAACGACACCAAGCTGGCGGCGGCCGCCGTGTCACTGGAAAAGACCCTGGCCGAAGGGATTGTCTCCTGCGCTCACATCCCCATTTACCGTGAAGGCGAACCGGCTCTGGGGGTCATGTCGGTCTATTCGAAATCCATTAGCGGCCTGTTTACTGAAGAGTTCATGAATCTCCTGGCCAGCCTGGCCGGCCAGTTGGCCCAGGCCGTCACCATTGTACGGGAGATAGAGGCCCGTGAACACGAACGGATTCAGAAGGAGCAGGCTCTGCTGAAAAACATCAGGGTCATGCGTGATATGGAGATCGCTCAACAGATCCAGATGTCGCTGCTGCCGGATGTCCCGCCGGAGATGCCCGGTATGGAGATCGGCGGTCGCTGCGTTTCGGCCGCCCATGTGGGTGGCGACTACTATGACTTCTTCCGACGGGATGAGCATACGGTCGACCTGCTGATTGCGGATGTGTCCGGCCACAGTGTCGGGGCGGCCCTGATCATGTCGGAGGTTCGCACCCTGCTGCGGGCCCAGGCCGGTTCATCCCACAACGCCAGCGCCATTCTTCAGAGCCTGAATGTTCAGCTCTACGACGACCTGACCCGCGCCGAGCTGTTCATCACCATGTTTTACGCCAAATACAACTCTGCCACCGGACGCCTCTGTTATGCCAATGCCGGCCACAACCACCCCATGCTCTGCCGCCAGGGCCAGGACGCCTGCCTGGAGTTGGATGCGGACGGCTTGATCATCGGTGTGAAACGTTCTGTCATTTTTGAGGAGCGCGTACTAGAATTGCAGAAAGGCGATGTGTTGCTCTTTTATACCGATGGACTGACTGAAGCCACCAACCCGGCCGGGGAGATGTTCCAGAACGGACGGGTCTGCAGTTATTTGCAGGAAATGGCACACGCACCGGTACCTGAAATTATCGATTCATTTTATCGCAAAATTGCCGAGTTTACCGGCTCAGGCACGTTGCAGGATGATATTTCGATTGTTGTTTTGAAAATTACCTGAAGCAGAAAGGATATACCCCATGAACCTGAAAACTGAGGTACAAGGCAGCATAACGGTTATCTTCGTGCGGGAGGAACGTTTCGACGCCCACAATTCGGAAGAGCTCAAGAGTGAGGTCAACCGGCTGTTTGAAGGTGGTACCAAACATCTGCTGATTGATCTGAAAGAGGTGCGCTTCATCGACAGTTCCGGTCTGGGAGTGCTGGTGTCCGGCTTCAAAAACGCCTCGACCCGTCAGGGGAGCATCAAGCTCTGCAGCCTGCAATCACAGGTCAAATCCATGTTCGAGCTTACCCGCCTGCATCGGGTTTTCGATATCTACCCGACCGTTGACGAGGCTTTGGAGAGCTACTGACCGGCAGGAACCCGCAGGCGAGGATTGCGATGAAAAACAAGATCGACATCGAAATTACCGTGCCCAACCAGACCCGCTATCTGGGGCTGATCGGCCGAATCGGTGAGAATATGGCCCATGAACTGGGCGATCTTCCGCTGGATTGCGAAACCCTTGGGCACCATCTGAACGTGGTGCTGACCGAGGCCCTGGTCAACGCCATCAAACACGCCAATACGGCTGACCCGGACAAAGAGGTACTGATCAGGATCAGTGTCTGCGACCGGGAGCTGGAGATCAAGGTCTACGACAACGGTCTGGGGTTCGACCTGAATCTGATCCCCTGCTCCGTCTGCCCCGATCCGCTCAATGAACAAGGGCGCGGAATTTTCATCATCAGATCACTGATGGATTCGGTGGAGTACAAGAAGGCCAATGGCGGCAATGTGCTGGAGATGAAAAAGCGGCTGGGGTGAAGAAGAGGGTCAAGGGTCAAGGGTCAAGGGCTTTATACCAAAGTTATGCAATTCTTCCAGTACATTATTCATCAATACATCAACTTTTGCTGCAACCACTTCCGTTAATTCCGTATCCATCTCGATACTGGCCGGCTGCACGCCGATCAGCACCATCTCGCGGGGTTTGTGCCCCAGCAGTTCCGCCACGGACAGCAGATCCTTCAAACCCATCTGATGGGGTGAAACCTTGGTTTCCAGGGCGATCGGCAACTCTTCACCCGTCAGGCGGACACAGGTACCCGGTGCTTTCCCGGTCTCCACAGCATCCACAACGATCAAACGCTCAATCCCCTCCAGCATCGGCAGCAGATCCAGTCCCAGCGTACCGCCATCCACAATCGCAACTGAACCGTCAAAACGGTATTCACCCTTCAATCTCTGAACGACCTTGACACCGACCCCGTCGTCACTCATGACGGTGTTGCCGATCCCCAGCACCAATGTCTTTGGCAGTACTGTCATTTTGACTCCCTTGCTAAACAAATGGCGCACATCGCTGTGCGCCATCCTTATACCACACCGAATTCCGGCCTACTTATTCTTTTTCCTTATGCACCGTAAACTTGTAGCCGCTGAACATACTGGATATTTCACTGCCATGCTCCTTGATATCCATCAGCCAGGCACTGTAGATATGATTGATGATGAAGCCGAAGATCAGGTACATGCTGAAATGATGGGTCAGACGCATGCCCTGATCACTGAACATGGAATACATGAAACCCAGTGCCTGGTGCATGGTCCCTTGGGGGGCATGTTGGGCGTACAATGAGAATCCGGTCAGGATCATCAGAACATAGATGGCAAACAGCACCGTGTAGGCGGTCGTAGCCAGAGGGTTGTGTCCCACGGTTTCCGGCACCTGTTTGTCGATCAGCATGTAGTAGCGCAGCATCTTGACCATCTTTTCGCGACCTTTGGCGGTAAAGAACGGAAAAAAGGCCCGCCAGCCGGCATATTCATTACCGATCACCGACCAGATAATCCGCACCGCCAGGCTAACGGCAAAGAAATAGGCCGCCGCAAAATGGAAGAAGCGAATCCACCCCATGTAGAAGTCGGAGGCCGAACTGCCGAAGGAGAACGGGCGGCCAATGAAGAAGCCGGTTACCGCCAGGGTCATAATGGAGACCACATTGATCCAGTGGCACCAACGAACCGGCAGTTCCCAGATGTAACGCTTGAATTTGCAGGATTCACTCATACGCGCCTCCTTGGTGTATAAATCTAAAAAACATCCTCACGCGACGCCGCTACGAACGCAACGAACAACATTACAGCACTATCTCAATTCCACGGTTTTCGTTGCGTCGTCGCGTCGTAGCGTGATCCATTGGTTTTCATTTGTTTTATGAAACTTTCACTTTCACCAGCTCATTACCTGTAGCATCAACCACATGCACGGCGCAGGCCAGACAGGGATCGAAGGAATGAATCGTCCGCAGAATCTCCAGCGGC
Organism: uncultured Geobacteraceae bacterium; assembly: GCA_942493195.1. Lineage (GTDB taxonomy): Bacteria > Desulfobacterota > Desulfuromonadia > Geobacterales > Pseudopelobacteraceae > CAIPTY01. The sequence continues at coordinate 1,826,399 of OW818669.1, forward strand.
TTGTTGGGATCGGCCATGGGGGTCCCCACCAGAGCGGCTTCATAGGGGCCACGCACCCCCTTGGCATCCCGCGGTGAGGCATTCCACGTCGATGGCACAACCGCCTGGTAATTCAGGATTTTCTGGTCCTTGATCTTGATCCAGTGTCCCAGGGCGCCGCGGGGGGCTTCGTGCCAGCCATAGCCCTTGGCCTCGGCCGGCCACTCGGACGGCTCCCATTTCTCCCCGGCATGGATGCGGTAATCCCCCTTGGAAATATTGGCAATCAGTTCATCCAGGAACAACGGTGTCTTCTGGGCTACCAGCAGACAATCGATGCCGCGCGCTGCCGTCCGGCCGAGGGTCGAGAAGAGTGCCTCGGCACCCACCCCCAGCTTGCCCAACACCAGATCAACCACAGCCTTGGTTTCCTTGTGACCGGAGGCGTAGGCCACCAATACGCGGGCCAACGGGCCGACCTCCATGGCCTTTTCATCGTAGCGCGGCGTCTTGACGAATGAATATTTGGCGTTGGTATCCAGGTGCTCGTAGGGCGCCTTGGGACCGGTGTAGCTCACCTCGGTTTCACCGTCGAAGGGGTGCAGACCCTTACCGGGGCCGGCGGAGTTTTCGAACCAGGAGTGGTCCACATACTCGGCGATCTTGCCCTGATCGACCTTCAGCACCTTGCTGAGGTCCTTGCCGATAATGGCGCCGGCTGGGAACCACAGATTGCCGGCGGCATCGGGGAATTCGCCGTAGCACAGGTAATTGCCGACACCGCCGCCGATTCCGGCCCACTCCTTGTAGAACGAGGCCACAGCCAGCAGATCGGGGATATAAACCTTTTCGACGAAGTCCTGGGCCTTTTTCAACAGCCGCTTGATCTCGATCAGCTTGTCGGCATTGAGGGCATTCTGGGAATCGGGGTCGATCGGAATGGCCATGCCACCCACCAGAAAGGTCTGGGGATGGGGGTTCTTGCTCCCCAGGATGGCGTGGATCTTGATGACATCCTTCTGCCACTCCAGCGCCTCCAGATAATGGGCCGTGGCCATCAGATTGGCTTCGGGCGGCAGTTTATACGCGGGATGTCCCCAATAGGCGTTGGCAAAGGGGCCCAGACGACCGGAGGCCACAAAGGCCTTGACCTTATCCTGCACCGCTTTGAAATAGGTGGCCGAGTTATTGGGCCAGTCGGAGATGGAGGCGGCCAGTTTGGAGGTGGCGGCCGGATCGGCCTTGAGACCGGAGGTGATATCGACCCAATCCAGGGCATGCAGATGGTAAAAATGAATGACATGATCCTGCACATTCTGGATGCCGATGATGATGTTGCGAATCAGCTCGGCATTGGGCGGAATCTTTATTTTGAGGGCATCTTCAACGGCCCGCACCGAGGCAATCGAGTGAACCGTGGTACAGACCCCGCAGAAGCGCTGGGTCCAGAACCAGGCATCTCGGGGATCACGTCCGCGCAGGATTTTTTCAATGCCACGGAACATGGTGGCGGAACTCCAGGCATCGGAGATCACGCCATTGGTCACCTCGGCCTCGATACGCAAATGACCTTCAATTCTGGTGATCGGATCAACAACTATCTTGGCCATATCCTAACCCTCCTTGGTTTCATCACTGGGTTCTTTATCTTTTCTGAGGGCGTTCAGGGCGCCATGGACGGCAAAGGCCGCGGCAGCACCGGCCACCAGTCCGACACCGATCTTGTCGGCGGTTGCCTCAATGCCGAAACCGGGAACGTTGGGGAGGCGCTTGTACATGGGCGACATGGTGTCCCAGAAGTTCGGTTCGGAACAGCCGGCACAGGGGTGACCGGCACCGATCGGCCAGCTGGTCTTTTCGTTATAGCGCTGGGTCGGGCAGTTGTGGAAGGTGGCCGGCCCTTTACACCCCATTTTGTAGAGACAGTGCCCCTTGCGATGGGCATCGTCGCCCCAGTGCTCCACGTACTGACCGGCATCGAAATGGGGGCGGCGCTCACAGTTGTCGTGGATGCGCTTGCCATAGGCAAACAACGGGCGGCCGTGACCGTCCAGGGCCGGGATTTTGCCGAACACCAGATAATGCACAATCGTGGCGGTCAGGTTGTCGGCGTTGACCGGACAGCCGGGCAGATTGATAACCGTGGCCCCCGGCACCGCCTCCTTGACACCCACCGCTCCGGTGGGATTGGGGACAGCAGCGGCAATGCCTCCATAGGAAGCGCAGGTGCCGACTGCAATAGTGGCCAGAGCACCGCCGCAGACCTGGCGAGCCCGGTCGAGGTGCGACTTACCGCCGGTACTGCCATAGACACCGCCGTCCTTCATGGCGATCGAGCCTTCGATGACACAGATGTACTTACCCTTGAAGGCTGCGATGGTCTTGTCCAGCGCCTCTTCGGCCTGGTGGCCAGCGGCCGCCATGATGGTTTCGTGGTAATCCACCGAGAGGATATCCAGAATGATCTCGGCTACGGTCGGGTTGGCCGAACGCAGCAGCGCTTCAGAATCGCCGGTGCAGCTCTGGAATTCCAGCCAGACCAGGGTCGGACGCTTGACATCATCCAGCGCCTGGGCCACCCGCAGGGCAAAGGATGCCGGCAGTGCCAGGGCTGCGGTCACCGCAGAGCAGAATTTCAGAAAATCCCGGCGGGAAACTCCCCGTGCCCGCAAAATCTCACCGATGGTTCCATCAGCCTTGTTTAAACCATGTTCTAGCAAAACCTTCTCGTCATCTGCGACCTGTCTGCTCATGCGAAACCCCTTTCTGTGCTGGAGTATCTGTATTGCCCTGTCTCGGCTGAATTGCCGACATAATCAATTTGTTTGATTGTATTATAATCGTGTTTTATTGCAAATCATTTTTTATACTTACTAAAAAAGCGACTGAATATATCAGCCGCTTTCGTGTCGAAAACAGTGTTCGTGTCAAAACTTAATAACCGCCGCCGGCTACGTGCCTCCCTACCCCTTCAGCTTGGCCTTGGCCTTCTTCTTCTGTTTGAGCGATTCCTTTACCCGCCGGGCCGCTCTCTCAATCATACTGTAATGACTGCCACACGGTGCAACCTCGGTACCGGGATCGCGCTGCAGATAGGTTCCATCGGAGCGCATATCCCAGGCCGAACAGGAGTCGGTCAGATGGGTATCGAAAATCACCCGCAGCTCACGCTTCAGTTCCGGCATCTCTATCGGACAGAGCACCTCCACACGGGCTTCCAGATTACGCTTCATGGCATCGGCCGAAGCGATGTAGTACTCATCTGTCCCGCCGTTACGGAAATAATAGATGCGGGCGTGCTCCAGAAAACGGCCGACCACGCTGATGACGCGGATATTGTCGGAAAGCCCGGGAATGCCGGGACGCAGCCGGCAGGTATCCCGCACGATCAGATCAACGGTGACCCCTGCCATGGAAGCCCGGTACAGCGCCTTGACGATATCGCCGTCATCAAGGGCATTCATCTTGAACTGAATCAGCCCACCGCCATCCCGGGCCTGTATCTGGATCTCGCGCTCGATATGAGCCAGCAGCAGCTTCTTTAATAGGCGCGGGGCGGGTGAAATCTTCTGGTAATTGCGCTTGGCCATGAAACCGGTGGTCAGATAGTTGAACAGTTCGGTAACATCCTGGCCGATAATCTCGTCACAGGTCAACAGACCGACATCGCTGTAAATGCGGGCCGTATCGGCATGATAGTTTCCGGTGCCGATGTGCACATAGCGGCGCAGACCGGAATAATCCTGGCGCACAACCATGACCACCTTGCAGTGGGTTTTCAGCCCGACCACCCCGTAGGTGACATGGATACCGGCCTCCTCCATGCGCTCCGCCAGTCTGATATTGGTGGCCTCATCGAAGCGCGCCTTCAGCTCCACCACCACCGCCACCTGCTTGCCGTTCTGGGCGGCCTGCACCAGCGACTCGATAATCCGTCCCTGGCTGGCAGTGCGGTAAAGCGTCATCTTGATGCCGCGCACCTTGGGATCTACCGCCGCCTCGCGCAGGAAGCGCTCCACGGAGGTAGAGAATGACTCATAGGGGTGCTGCAGCAGGATTGAGCCAACATCGCGAATAATATGGAAGATGTTTCGCTGGGACTGCAGCTGGGGATGATCCACCGGATGATGGGGCGAGTCGTGCAGACGGGGGTACTCAAGACGGGTTAGTTCAAACAGGTCTCGCATGGCCAGCATGCCCGTGACCTCGAAGACATCGTTCTCTTCGTCCAGTTCCAGCTCCGAAGCCAGTCGTCCACGGTGCAGAGGGGTCATTCCGGCAACGACCTCCAGGCGCACGATCGGAGCGAACTTGCGTTCCTTCAACTCCGATTCGATCATGGCCATCAGGTCGTCGGCCTCTTCTTCGTCCTTTTCCGTATTGGCGTTGCGGGTTACCCGGAACAGTTCGCATGACACAATCTCCATCCCCGGAAAGAGCATATCCAGATTGCTCATCATGACATCTTCCAGGCGAACGAAATGGTCCCCCTTCCCCACCCGGATCAGACGCGGGGTTCCAGAACCAACCGGAACCTTGACCCGCGCCAGGGAAACCGCCCGGGATTTGGGGTAGCGCACGGCCACCAGCAGATTGAGCGAAAGATTGGAGATAAAGGGAAAAGGATGAGCCGGATCGATGGATTGCGGCGTCAGCAGCGGAAAGATATTGGTGTAGTAATAATCGCGGAGGTACTTCTTCTCCTTGGGGGTGATCTCGTCATAGGACTCGATCACGATATTCTTCTCTTCCAGCAGCTCTATGATTGAGCGGTAGGCCAGTTCCTTGCGGGCCTCCAGCTCACGGATGACGGCATGGCATTCAGTTACCTGCTGACGCGGTGTGCGACCATCCAGGGTCTGTTCACGCAAGCCGGCTCCAATCTGCTGTTTAAGCCCGCCGATACGCTTCATGAAAAACTCATCCAGATTGGCACTGACAATGGCTATAAACTTCAATCGTTCAAGAAGAGGCACTCTCGGATCTTCCGCCTCGTGCAGCACCCGCTGGTTGAACATCAACCAGGTCAGCTCCCGGTTCAGATACCACTGGCTGTCAGTCAGATCAAAGGCAGGCTCTGCGAGCGGATCAGTTGTCTGGGCAGCTTTCGAAGTGGATCCGGTTTTTGCCGGTTTCTGCTTAACGGACTTTCCCTTGCCCGATTTAGCCTTGGCCGTTTTGGACTTTCCGCCCTTCGCCTTGGCACCCTTGGTTTTAACCGCTTTGGACGCTGAACTCTTTTTCGAAGGCTCCTGGGATGGGTCCTGAACCACTGCGGTATTCGTTTTGGATGTATCAGCTTCTGTCACGGATTGCTCCCGGAAAAATATGTTCACTGGCTATGAAAACTCTACACCCGTTTTGACGATCTGCAAACCGGTCGGAAGGCCAAATTAACGGCTGTCACGATCCAGACCGGAATACCGGGCAAAATGAAGATCGCTGCGCTCCTTGTAGCCGCCGCAGAAACGTCTGGCAATCAGATTGACCAACGGATCGGTAAACCCGTTCAAAAAGGTGTAGTTACAGTTGTCCTGTAGATGATGGTGGGCATGCCGCCGTTTACTCAGCAGCACTCCGCAGTCAGCCAGAAAGCGGGGTACCGCAGCGGTGGATGAGTGGCACAGGTAATGGGAGACCTCCGCTACGGAAGAGAATATTCCGGTATAAACGAGAATGCAATATGACAGCGGATGATTCACGATGGAACCATATGCTACAATCAGCAACAAAAATGGGACCAACCAGACCTTGGAGCCGGACTCCATGAAGTAGACTACCGGCAGGGGACGCTTCGTGTACTGAGGCACCATGTGGTGCAGGTGGAAGTTGGCGACAAAAGGACCGTCGATGGAGGTGTAGCGGTCGTTGTTATCCATGTACATATGCACCAGGCCGTTGATGAAATCCGCCAGAATATATGCCGATATGAAGGCAAACAGCTGGCCGGCGAAACCAATGGAAAGCAGCAGCAGACTCCAGAGCAGGTAGCCCTGCAATGTTATAGTTACAATTGAAACTGCCAGGCCAAGAATCTTGTACCTCCTCTTGGTGGTATAGAGTCCCATGGCAGCATTGAACTGTTTTTGTTTGAGGGTCAACTCCAAGGTCAATGCCTCCGTATAGCTATCTTATGCAATTGACACTGATTTAATTGTGCCGCCATCTCCACGTCAATCAGCCTTTCGCGGCCTTTTAAAATAACAAACGCTCGTAAAAGACACACTAACGAAGCGAAACGGAGCCCAAGTATCACCCGTGGTTCGCGCTTCTCACCAGGTATTATTTTTGGGAGTCAGTATTATAGCCATCTCATCCGAGGTATAAACCGGTATCTTTGCTTTTTTAAAATCCTTCTGATTGCGCGTTACAATTGCATCAGCGCCAATATGGCATGCTGCTTCATGAATCACCGCATCTTCAAAATCGTTGAAATCCAGTGCAAGGGCCGATTCAAGGACATGCCTATTGACAGGAGCCACCTCAAACAAACTGAGGAGTTTCTTGATTTCTTCCTGTGCTCTTGGAGCGCCTACTGATTTGGCAGCAAGATAAAATACGGTAGTAATTGTAGTACCGCACAAATAACCAATGATGGTCCCATCTTCCACCTTTGAGAACAGCTCTACTGCAACATCCGAATGCGGCAAACGGTCCATGAGCACATCGAGAACTATGTTTGTATCAAACAGAATTTTCAAAGGTGTTTTTCCTCCAGGTATTTTTTGTAATCCTTTTCATCAAGCTTTGAGTCTCGCAATAATCCCCGTAGTGATGTGGTTATGGGCGTTAAAGGCAATGCCGGCTTAGGCTTTTCGGTTGTCAGCATCCTGAAATAATCGGCCACAACCTGCGAAACTGATTTTTCCGCCTGTGCAGCGTAAGATTTTGCCTGCTCGATTAATTGCTCTTCAAGACGCAGGGTGAGTTTAGTTTGCATAGAAACCTCCAGAAACAAATGACGTACATGTTAAGTATAAATATACGTCAAGTGCATCTTCCTGTCAATCCGTTGAATTCGATGAATCCATGAATATCGTAATGACTCCGAACAAACTTGATTCCGGGCAGATCGCGTTCATCCATATTTGCATCTGCTGGTCAGGATGTGCTACACCATAACCCATGAAACGACTCAATCCACCGCAGCAGAAAGCGGTCTACCACACCGAAGGCGCCCTGCTGATCCTGGCCGGCGCCGGCTCCGGAAAGACCCAGGTAGTCACCACCCGCATCGTCCACCTGCTGAAAGATAAACGCGTCCCGGCCGAAAACATTCTGGCGGTGACCTTCACCAACAAGGCCGCCAAGGAGATGCGCGAACGCGTCAGCGGCATGGCCGGCAGCCTGGCCGACGGTATCGTCATCTCCACCTTCCACTCTCTGGGGGTCCGCATCCTGCGGCGGGATATCCGTGCCCTGGGCTTCAAGCCCAATTTTTCCATCTATTCATCCTCGGACCAGGCCGGCGTACTGCGCCAGGCCATGCGCGAGCGGGATATCGACCCCAAGGTCATCGACCCGGACCTGATCCTCTGGAAGATCTCCGGTCTGAAAAACAGGCTGATCTCCGCCAGCGAGTTCAAACCCTCCGGCGACGACCGCATCGAACTGGCTGCCGCCGCCGTCTATCCGCGCTACCAGGAACTGCTCAAAGGTTTCAATGCCATCGACTTTGACGACATCATCATGCTGTCCGTCAAACTGCTGAACAACAACGCCGCCATCCTCAGCCACTGGCAGGAGCGCTTCCGCTATATCATGGTTGATGAATACCAGGATACCAACGCCTCCCAGTATCTAATGATCTCGCTGCTGGCCAAAAAATACGGCAACATCTGCGTGGTTGGTGATGATGACCAATCCATCTACGGCTGGCGCGGCGCCGAGGTGCAGAACATCCTCAACTTCGAACACGATTACCAGAACTGCACCGTGATCAAACTGGAACAGAATTACCGCTCCACCAGCTCCATCCTGGATGCGGCCAACAGCGTCATCAAAAACAACCCGGTCCGCACCGACAAGTCCCTCTGGAGCGCCGTCGGCCGTGGACGGGAGATTGACCTGATCGTGGCCCAGGATGAGGACGAAGAGGCCAGCCGCATCATTGAAACCATGATGATGGAGCAGTACCGGGAAAAGCTCTCCTGGTCCGATTTCGCCATCCTGTACCGCTCCAATGCCCAGAGCCGGGTCTTTGAAGAAAAGCTTCGCATGGAGCGCATCCCCTGCGTCGTTGTGGGTGGCCAGCAGTTTTATGAACGCAAAGAGGTCAAGGATGCCATCGCCTATCTGCGGGTCATTGACAATCCCGGTGACGAGGCCTCACTGCTGCGGATTATCAACTTTCCCCGCCGGGGCATCGGCGATACCACCATGCTGCGCCTCAACCAGTGGTCCATGGAGCGGGATATCCCGCTGTTCGAGGCCATGCAGCGCGTGGGCGAGATCCCGGAAATGTCCGAGTCGTCAAAAAAGACCGTCAAGGCCTTCCACACCATGATGCAGGAGGTCATCGCCGGTTTTGATCCGCGCTACCGTCTGGGGGCCCAGGTCAATGCACTCTTCAACCGCCTGCGCATCGAGGATGAGATCTATCGCACCCTAAACGATGTCTCCCAGGCAAAGAAACGCATCGAAAATATTGAGCAGATCGTCAACTCGCTGGCAATCTTCGAAGAGAAGAACCCGCGAGCCGGCCTGTCGGAATTTCTGGAGCGGATCTCGCTGATGGATGAGCAGGAAAGCGACGACGACAAGGAGCACGGCAAAAACGCCGTAACGCTCATGTCGCTGCATTCCAGCAAAGGTCTGGAGTTCGAGCATGTCTACCTGGTCGGCATGGAGGAGGATCTGCTGCCGCACAAGCGCTCGGTGGAGGAAGATCCGCACTGTGCCGAGGAAAGGCGGCTCTGCTATGTCGGGATCACCCGGGCCCGCAAGCACCTGACCATCTCCCGCTGCCTGACCCGCCGGAAATACGGTAGCATAGAAGAACGTCATCCCAGCCGTTTCCTGGCGGAGATACCCGGGCACCTGCTGAATCTGACTTCAGCCGATGCCGCCACTGACAACAAGGACTCAGCTGAAATTGCAGAGGATTTCTTTGCACGAATGCTGGGGGAATAAGTACGAAACGAGGATTTTCACAATGCGGGCATTTTTCAGAACAAATAAAACAACCGTAGTAACAGCAGTTCTGCTATCCACCCTTTCGGCACGCGCAACCCAGGCCTATAACAGCTCACACCTCTCCCAGGTCAAAACCGTGCAGAACTGCACCGCCTGTGATCTGAGCGAGGCTGATCTGCGCAGCATCGGACTTTCCAGCGCGGTTCTTAAATCATCCAATCTTGAGGCTGCAAACCTGAGCAAGACGGATTTAAGTAACGCCAACCTCAGTTCTGCCGACCTACGGGGAGCGAACCTGAGCAACGCAAACCTGAGCATGGCCAATCTGCAGGGTGCAAAACTGGACCTGGCCGACCTCACGGGAGCGATCCTGCTGGGTGCCAATCTGAACCGCGCCAGCTTTACCTTCGCGAATCTACATAAAACCGATTTACGGGGCAGCAAACTGGAAGGTGTCCGCCTGGACAATGTCTCTTTGCGTGAAGCAAAGTTGGTCAGACTAAATCTGAGCGGTATGAACCTGAGTAAGTCTGACCTTCAGAATGCTGACCTGAGCGAGGCCACCCTGAACGGTGCCGACTTGAGTGGAGCCAACCTTGTGGGTGCAGAATTGCGGGATGCAAGCCTGAGCGGAGCAAATCTGAGTGGAGCCAACCTGACCGGAACGATTCTCTCCAAGGTGCTGAATGCCACCGGTCTGAATCTGGCCGGATCAAACCTGAACAAAGCCATCATCAGCAAGCTTGATCTGAGCGGAGCCAACCTGAGCAAGGCCAATCTGATTGGTGCCAACCTGAACAATGCCAATCTGAGCGGAGCCAACCTGAGCGGAGCCGATTTGCAGGGGGCTAGTCTAAACGGTACGAAAATGACTGGTGCGGATCTGAGCGGGGCCAACCTGAAGGGGGCCAAAGGGGTTGCGCCTAAACTGGATGGGGTCAAACTGGACTGGGCAATCTGGATAGACGGAAAAGAATGTGCTGCCGGGTCGCTTGGTGAGTGCATAAAAATGCCGGAAAAGCCATCAGGTCCATGAGCTTACAATTATGGACCTGATGGCCGGTTGGATATCAGTACAAGGCCGTCAGGAATTTCGCCAGATTCTCCCCGATGCTTTTGGCCTGATGGGGAAACAGTTCCTGATAGGAAAGCGCCGACATAGAACCAAGATAGCCGGTCTCGCGATCCTCAAACGTTGCCAGCTCCCTGCCGGTGGCGCCATCAATAAAGCGCCCCTTGAATTTCAGATACGCTTTACCGGCGCCAAAACCGACAAAAAATTTGAGTGCCCGGCTGCCGGCATTGAATTCACTGAATCTGCCTTCCAGAATTATGGTTCCGGAACCCGGTTCGCCGTTTCTTGTAATCTTTTTAAAGACAGCCTTGGACTTGAGTTCAGCGGTCAGGGTATCGGCAATATTGTTCATAAGCATGGGCATCATCTTGGTAATTCCGGCTTTTTCCTCATCATCAACCCGTGAATATTCAGCACCCTCGGCAGAAAAATCCTTGATAATCAATGTGTCATAACCGGTCGAGAGTTTTTCCGTAATAAAGATTGTCTCTTCGCTCAACGCTTCCGGTTTCGGCAGGGTTTTGTCGCCGGCAAGGGCAAAGGCGGCGCAACAGAATACCAGCATGATGGCAAGCACGATTCTTTTCATATGTTCCTCCTGTTAAAGATATAGTACAACGCACCATATGAAATTCTCCGGGACTTGTCCAGAACGTTCACGGTCCTGATCGTAAGGAGCAATCAATGACAACTACCGCACAAACAGACAGTCGCGCCCACCTGGCCGAACTGGTCGCCATCGACAAGACAGCGCTTCCATCTGATGGCGGAGAGCGCTTCAACCGCCTGATTTTTGCCCGCAGCCCCTATCTGCTGCAGCATGCCGAAAACCCGGTCGACTGGTATGAATGGGGTGACGATGCTTTTGAACTGGCCCGGCGCGAATCGCGGCCGGTGCTGCTCTCCATCGGCTACGCCACCTGCCACTGGTGCCATGTCATGGCCCACGAATCCTTCGAAGATGACGAGATCGCCGCCCTGCTCAACCGTCACTTTGTCTGCATTAAGGTCGACCGTGAAGAGCGGCCGGATATCGATGATTTTTTCATGACCGTGGCCCAGGTACTGACCGGCAGCGGCGGTTGGCCGCTGAATATCTTCATGACCCCGGACAAGCGCCCCTTCTTCGCCATGACCTATCTCCCCAAACATGACCGCCAGGGCATGCGCGGCTTGATGGGATTGCTGGCCAATATCGCCGCCCTGTGGCGCCAGCAACCGGACAAGATCGAAAACAACTGCAACGCCATCATGGAAACCCTGGAGAACATCGCCCAGCCGATCCCGCAGGAACCGACGGATCTGGATGAACTGAAGCGCAACGCCCTCAGCCAGCTCTCCGGCATATATGACGAACATTACGGCGGCTTTGGCACCTCGCCCAAGTTCCCTATGCCATTGAACCTGAGCTGGCTGATCGAACAGGGGGCGGCCGGCAACGACAAGGCCCTGGACATGGCCCTGTTTACGCTGCGCATGATGCGCTGCGGCGGCATCTGGGATCAACTGGCCGGCGGACTGCACCGCTATTCCGTGGATCAGAAATGGCTGGTGCCGCATTTTGAAAAGATGCTCTACGATCAGGCCATGCTGGCCCTGGTATCGCTGGAGGCCTTCCAGGCCAGTGATGATCAGGTTTTTATCGACATGGCCCTGGAGATATTCGCCTTTGTGGCCAACGACCTGACCGCTCCGCAGGGGGGCTTCTACTCGGCCCTGGATGCGGATTCGGAGGGAGAAGAGGGGCGCTTCTACATCTGGACGAAAGAAGAGATCGACGTCCTGCTGGGAGCGGATGCCCCGCTGTTCTGCAGTTTTTTCGATGTCAGCAGCTACGGAAACTTCGAAGGCAGCTCAATCCTGAACATCCCCACCGATATTGGCGTCTTCTGTGCCCGTGAGCGGCTCGACCAGGAAAAAACTGAAGCAAAGCTCGAAGAGTGCACGCTCAAGCTGCTGGAGCATCGCAACAAACGCATACATCCACTGCGCGACGAAAAAATCATCACCGCCTGGAACGGGCTGATGATTGCCGCACTGGCCAAAGGCGGAGCAATCTGCAGTTCCCGGGAATTTATCGACCGCGCAGCCCGGGCTGCCGATTTTATCCAGACCAACCTCCGTCGTCCGGACGGAAGACTGCTGCGCAGCTGCATGGGCGGCTCTGCAGACATCCCGGCATTTCTGGAGGATTACACCTTCCTGACCTGCGGCCTGATTGAACTCTTCGAGGCGACCCTCGACCAAAGCTGGCTGGAGCGTGCTCTGCATCTGGCAGATGAAACGCTGCGGCTCTTCTATAACAGCCAGTCGGGCGAATTTTCAAAAACCGGCTGCGATGCCGAGCAGATGCCGGTCCGGGCAAGCCTGGAGCACGATGGCGTACTCCCCTCCGCCTTCTCTCTGACTGCCAAAAATTTCACCCGTCTGGCCACCAGTTGCAACCGGCCCGATTTGGTCGACCATGCACACGCCCTGCTGGCGCATTCACTGGACGACGCACGCCGCCATCCCTCGGCCCACCTGGGAGCACTCCAGGCCCTGGCTATGCTGGAACAGGAACCGGTTCAGGCCGTTTTCCGCGGTGATCGTCATTCATCCGCTCTGCGCGAGCTGCTCCAGCAGCTCCGGGCCGGATATATTCCCAATCTGTCCATTATTGTTGATCCTGAAGAATCATCCATAAACAGTGTATCGCTATGCGCCCACGGAACCTGCTATCCGGCGGCCGGTGATGCGGCGATGCTGACCACAATCCTGCTGCAGGTCAGGGCCGCCCTGACCCGCCATGAGGCTGAGCCGGACGAGGAAGAACAGTAATCCCTTGCCCCGCTTAACAGAGTGCTGGCAGATCGAAAATGATGTGTTATAGTTCCGGGCATTGCCCACCCTTATCACGCATACATGGAAGCCGACATGAACCTGAAAATGAGCCTGTTTCTGACCATTGCATGCATATTTGGCACCCTTCCAGCCCCCGCAGATGCCGTACAGTGGGAACCTCTGGCCCGTACATCGCGCCACAATGTTGCCATTGACATGTCATCGGTCCGCCTGACAATTCTGAGCCGGCTCGCAGTCTGGCTGCGGTTTACTCCGCTGGGCGAACCGGAGCGCAGGCTTGCCGCAGCCGAATACAACCAGAAATCATATCGGCTTCACCTGGAATATTACGAGATTGACTGCAGCGAGCAGAATGCAGTTATGGGGATGATTGACGTGCTGGGTCCATCAACGGCCCGGATTTCGCGATCCAAAGGGAATGCCACACCAGATGCCATTATCCCCGGTTCGGTATTGGATGTGGCCATGCAGCGCGTTTGTCCGTCCATGGAAGAAAGCGCTGTTAGCGACAATGAAGAAATTCTGCCCCCCGAAAACACACCTGATACCGATCAGCCTCAGGACAGCAGACTTTCTGAGGACGCAGTTCGATCAATAAATGATGCGCTACTTAAAACCGAAGCCGAGCCTGAAAATCTGGAAACCTGGAGAACCCTGGGAAACCTTTATTTTGACGCCGATCTTCCGGCAGATGCCATCTCCGCCTACAACAAAGCCCTGGCAATCAACCCTAATGAAACCAACATCCTCAACGATCAGGGAGCCATGTATCGCCAGATCGGTGATTTTGACCGGGCACTGGCCAATTTTGAAAAAGCGCGCTCTTCCGATCCAAATAATCTGGAAAGCCTTTATAACAGCGGGTATGTCCTGGCATTCGATCTCAATCAGATCGACAAGGCGCTCGTACTCTGGCGCCAGTATCTGACCCTCGACAGCAGCAGCGATGCCTCGCGTCAGGTTCAATCCTTTATGGAACGCTACGGGAAAAAAGATCCAAAGGGTCTTTGAACAGGTATTTCACGTTTTTAAGAATTTAGGTAAGAGGTTTTACGCTATGAAACGGGTCTGCAGCTGGTGTAATACCGAAATGGAAGTTATTCTGGATGGCAGGAAAGATGAAATTATCACCCATGGCATCTGTGATGACTGTTCCCGCAAAATACTTTGGCCGCATCGGCAGGATGTGATTGATTTTCTTGACCGGCTGACGGCCCCGATAATTGTGGTCGGCCCGACGGGGAACGTAAGTACGGCTAACAAACAGGCGCGGGATATTCTGCAGAAAGAGCTGCCGGATATTGAAGGTCTGCCGGGCGGGGTCGTCTTTGAATGCTTCTTCGCAAAACTGCCGGAAGGGTGCGGGAAAACCATTCATTGTGACGGCTGCACTATCAGAAACACCGTCATGGACACCTTTACAAGCGGTGAAAGCCACCTCAAGGTTCTGGCAGGACTATCCTGGGGGACAACCGAGAATCGCGTAGAACTGCAATTCCTGATCTCCACCGAAAAAGTTAATGATGTTGATCTGTTGAGAATCGACAGCATCGAAAACGGATAATATACTCAATTCCTGCCTAAGCTGAAATATTCAAGCCTTTCCGTACCGAAGTATGAACGTAATTTTCAACAACGTTCAAGCTATCCATTAGATTTTTTCCGAGTCCACTCTCTGGAGAGGTTTTGTGAATAAGTCTGTTCTGCGTTTGTTACCTTGCTTTGATGTGTAATTGCGCCAAAGAGGTTGTCACAACCGGATTCGCGTGATACAAGTGTTGACGCATTGCGCCCGTAGCTCAGCTGGATAGAGTCCCTGGCTTCGAACCAGGTTGTCGGCCGTTCGAATCGGTCCGGGCGCGCCAATATAATCAAGGACTTAGCGCATTATCGCTAAGTCCTTTTCTATTCAAATATGCTTATTGTTGCCGTTTTGTTGCCGTCTATGTGATGACAGCTAAAAGTAATATCACCTGAAAGCGTCTGAAACTATTTGAATTTAGTACAATTTAAACATTATGTTATAAAGTATGATTCAATTTCAATATTCATCAGGAAACAATATCGTTGTCGCTGACCTATCCCATTCGGTAATTATCCATATCGGTGGCGAACCATCTTTGGTATAGGCAGAGAATAATCGCTCGCCATCCAGCAATGCTGCCTCGTTCGTAAATTTATCCTCTTCTGATAGATCGCCCCAATCACCTTCCACATGCCGATTCAACGATTCGTGTACGTGCATATAAAATCCAACGTCCTCACCCATCAGATCGTTAACACTCCTTGTGACAACAATATTGCCCATATTGAATTTCATGGCATATGCTCCTTATCGTATTTGCTAAGTTAGTTGAATTGATTACAACAGACCGCTACTAACAAAAGAGGTGTAGCTGTCACCGATAATTATGTGATCCAGCAGCTTTACACCGATGATCTCCCCCGCCTCTTTTAAGCGCCTTGTAATTTCAATATCATCCCTACTCGGAGCCGGATCACCAGTTGGGTGGTTATGTACCAAGATTATTGCTGCTGCCGAAGATAACAGAGCAGTTTTAAATACCTCTCGCGGGTGGACAATGCTCTGGTTTAGAGAGCCGACTGATACCTCATCAATGCAACTGATGCGGTTCTTACCGTCCAGATGGATTGCAAAAAAATACTCCTTAGCTTCCTGGCGTAAAAAGCTGAAGGTATCAAATACCTGCTCTGGGCTTATGTATCTAGTGAATGGCTTTAGATACTGGCTAGGCTGTTCTCGAATAACCAATGTTTCAAATACAGCCCTGATTTGTTTAAGTTTGAGTGTTCTTGGCTTACGTGGCTCCTGATCCGTGCCGAACAGCGTATCAATGGTCATTGCGTCCCCTCCTCAACCGGTTGGTTTCAACGTCAATGGTGTAGCCATTGGAATACAGGATTGTCCAAAGGTCACTTACCGCTGATGCAAGGAATCCGGCATCATCCTTTCCGATATCAAATTCCTCTATTGCTTCTGTCAGTTTTTCAATACTTCTGATTGCCACGCTGACAGCCCGTAATATTTTGCTGTCAATCTTCCCTTCTGGTGAATGTCGTAAGCTCATTGTTATTTCTCCTTATTTATCGGTGCGTTATGCAATCAAGACATAGGACGCACGAATACCCTTGATGAACCTCTGGCGGTTCATGGGATCTATACAGAATTGATTATAGTTAAGTGGTTGTTACAGAATAATACGGTTTAGCAGGAGGCATTCGCGGTGTTCATAGGCTCCGAATACATATTTGCATTCTTCGTAGGATGAATCATTCTCGATTTTTCTATCAAGCCAATCGCTACGGATTCTCAGGTTTGGTTCCTGGCGATGTGAATCAATAAACTCCACGGCATCATGGTTAATGTACCGTTTAGAACGGGGGGCTGGGTCATAGCAATACAGCCAGTCACCTTCAGTACGAAAGCACATTACGTAATGCCAGCTACTCCTGCTCGTATGTAGGCAGAGCAAAGCGGCCCCACTCTTTTCTATGCAGCGGAAGATTTTGCTGTTTGCTCGAAGATGTACCTGCTTGCCCCTGATGAAACTGGCCTTGACAGCAAAGTTAAGATAGCGATCATCCCTATGAGCATTAAGCCAATGACTGACATCGTGCATGGCTCCGCTAGATGTGCCACGGAATGATTCAATATCAAGACAGTCCATATAGATACGCTGAACCACGAAAGGCGGTATATCTTTCCTGAAGAACAGATACTTCAGGGCGTTGATAATTGAGGTCGGCGCACAGTCATAGTTGGATGCCTGCTGCCTGAATGCAGTTTTCATTTATTGCTCCAGTTAGACGTATTTTTGGTCAGAAAGTTTGTAAGTGAGATTCATAATATCCGGCACGTCAGGTGAATTGATTTCGTAATTTGGCATTAACGGTAGAATGATACAAACTGCCGAATACAGAACAGCCCCGAATCGCCAACAGTGAGTGCGAGACGGGGCTGTTCAAAATGTCGAAGTTACTAAAAAAATCGTAAACGGCTCAAACTATGTAATACATGATGATTGTGAGGGGTTTCAAAGCCTTAATCACGCCTGGAATGAAAAACACATGATTATTTATTTACCAGGCATGAATCAGAAAAAACCTTTTTCAGCTCCAAAACCGCAAAGAAAGCCGACTTAGAGCGCTTGGCGAGGTGTTTTGAACATGGTTTGAGTTAAGCTCAGTTGAAGTAAAGTTTGTGTTTAATGTAACTACATGATTTAGCGTTGTTTGTGTTATTTGTTGATAAAAACATCATAACAAAATCACCAAACAAAGTCAAGTAAATACCTGTTTTTACTATGCTTTATAAACTTAGTTGTAAAATTCAGGATTTTTGACTTTTGTTAGAATAGTTCTGTGTCTTTTGCATCTACTTTTACTCAAGAATTGTCCGAACGACATAAGCTGTCGCGCTCCTGTGCCATACTAAATTATAACAATTTCAAGGAGGCATATAATGGCACGAACAGCGGCTGGGACGGCAAAGACCCTGATTGAGATTTATGACGAGACTTTCAGGAACGACTGCATGGAATTGTATCGTATCACTTGGCCTCAGCTACGTCTTATTTCTGGTGTACCACGCCTTGATAACGAGTATATCTCTTCCGTCAATGAATCATTGCGCGATGCAAACTATGTAATCATTCCATTCGATGATTATTTCGTTGTGGCGCGAGATACTGATTTTCAGACAGATAGAAAAGTTCCTGACAGAATCATTGAGAATTACATTGATGCTCCTGAAGATGATTATGACGAAGAGTTAGAGAACGACAGCGAAGCGCTTGAACACGGTTGAATCCGGCCGCACCGGACGTTATATAAATGGAAGAAGCGGCATCGGCGTAAACTCAAGAGTATGACGTACGATGAGATAATGGAAATGTTCGAGAGGATGGGACTTCGAGAAAAAACAGGACATAGGCTAGAACGCTGCGTTGACTTCCAAAATCTCGTACTACTGGCAGTAAATAACCGATAAATATTGCCGGGGGTTTCCTCAACCTCCGGCAATTTCTTTGATCGATTTACATAGTTTTGATGAGTTCAATCTCTTCCGTATCAAATTGAATCCATGGCTGAGGATGAATATCAGCAAGAGCACACAGTCGGTTGCAGGCATCCATAGCTTCACCGCCATTCCCGATATGGTTTGGAAAAGACGGATACAGTCCACTATGATCTAAAATATTTCCTTCTGAAGTACAGGACGGAATTGTTCCAGATAACCCGGAGGCTTCCTTAGCCTCAGGCTTTTATGTTAGCTTTTTCTGCATATTTGAAATACTGACACTTCACTAATAGCTGTCGTATTTTCTTTTACGCGAATCTCATTATACCAACGATTGTAATTATTACTTTTCTGAGGTTCATTTTTACAAGATGAACAGGCTACTTGAATACCTGCTGGTTTTTCCGTAACATCGACACCACACGTCCAATGGTTGATAATTTCTTTACCTTTATCGTTTTCTAGTTTGAAGCAAAAGATTGCAACAGAATTTGCTGAAATTAGTTTTTTGACTGCTGAAATAGTGTTGCATTTCATGTAATTAACTTCAAACTCTTTATCTGAAAAACTATTGAGCATCTGTTGAATGACAATTTTGAATAAATCTGGATTATCGTTAAATCTAGCAGTGCCTAGCGCGCTGTCCATGAAGTCTTCCAGAAAGAACACCTCTTTCATAGCCTTTGACCAAGCACGTTGTGTAATCTCTTTATGTGAGAGCGCCTTGTATGCGTTTGCTATAGAGAAGAGAAAGCATGCACCGTTCAGATCACCTTGCGAATAGATTTTTACCATGTTGTGCCTCCAATGATTAACGTAATATGTTGCCAAGCAAATATACCGTGAAAGTTGCACATATCAACCTCAGATAGCAATATAATCACCTTCAGGTTTATTCTTTGGAAACACGTCTAGGAGTATGCTTGCGCCTTAAACGGGGTGCAATGTGTCCAAGATACCCAGCAGTAAAGAAATAGGCGATAGACTGCGAAAGTTTCGTCTTCTGGCAGGTTGGAGTCAGGAGCGTTTATCTGAGCTGATTGGTGTTTCGCCCCAACAGTTTCAGAAGTATGAAACTGGCAAAAACATGATGAATACTGAAAAGCTTCAGCTTGCTGCAAATGCCCTTTCTATTCCTATTCAAGCCCTCTTTACCGAATCAGACGACAACGTACCTGTTGGCGTTTCAGAACAGTTGCTCCTTGATTCCTACAGGACCATCCCCAGCGAAAAGCTCAAAGAAAATATCCTTGAAATAGTACTGAACGTTTCCTCAAAATAATCAATTTCGCTCATGCTGACACGTCCCCTCTTGCAACATAACTGCTTCAATATTGCAGCCTAATTTTTCACACAGGTAATGGTATATTTTCACGAAATCCTTCAAATCTTTTTTAGTCGTTGAAGAATAGGCTAATTCGACGTTGCAGCCAGTAAAGCCGACTGCCGTGAAATTCACTGATGTGGTTATGACTATTCCTTCAGTTATGGCTGTGTCAGAACGCTGTATAACGGCATATCCATTACAATTAACCAGTCCATGAGCCTTTAGTGCTGTCCACTCAAAATTGATACCCAAATCTTTGAGGTTAGTCTTTATTTGCTGCAATTTTTGCTGGGTGTCAGTTGGGCCAATTTTGCAAATTTCTGCTAAGCTGAACGCCAAATACACATCAGTCACCCTTATTGCCTTTTTCAAATCTGCAACAAAGCTTTCTACCAATTCCAATTCCAAACAGCAGGAAAGTATCCAGACTTCATGCCTTCTCTGTTTTCTGCTCTCAAAATCAGAACAAGTGCGATTTAGGAAATTTTGAGCTGATACGCCATGTTTGTTATTGAGAATGTGAATTGACATTATATTCCTCCGTAATTGCAACATCAGGCAACAATTTCGATTGCATGTAAACTTCATACAGGACGATATCCAGCGAAAAGCTCAAAGAAAATATCCTTGAAATTATATTGAAAGTATCCTCGAAGTAACTGCATGATTGTCAAATTTTATGTAGAGTGATTAAGTAACATATAGTTAGGTGCCACGAAATCAGTCATCCACACCCCATTCGCTGCAAGAAAAAACTGAATACCATCACACCACATTCTGCCCGAATGTACGACCAGCACTACTGGTTCACCATGACGCTTGCCCACACTCAAGGCTGTCTCTTTATCTGGTGAAAGATGAACGTAGAGGCGATTTCCCTTCAAAATTCCCTGATGAAAAATTGCATTAATGTTGCGCCTTGCCGTACCGTGGTAAAGCAACTCCGGTGGCTCTAATGGTAGTAATCCGAGATCAACTGGTATTGAATATCCCTGGTTTGCTCGGATGCGGCTACCGTCAAGGCTGATAGTGAATCGCTGTTTTTCACTATTTGTGACAATCTGACTAATCAAAGTAAGAGACAGTTTGACCCCTGCTTTGCGGGCATTGTTGATAAGCTCGTTTATGTCAGCCCATCCACACTCATCCAGGCTTAAACCGATTACATCTGGGCGATGCCTAAGCACAAAGCTCAGAAATTTACTGAGTTTCATAGTGATTGACATCGCTTTTCGTAGTTCACGCTAAAATTCTCATCATCAATCATGACATATATCCTTTATATTTATTGAAATCAGTATGACATAAGAATATTGTAGCAAAACAGCACGTCATATTATGTCGCGCAGATGATTTATTTATGGAGTATGTATATGAGCGCACTTTACCGACAATGGCTGATTTTGAAAATGTTTCCACCACGAGGCAAGATATCAACGACCACGATTCGAGACCGCCTCATTACGGAATATGGAATTGAAACGTCATTGCGTACGATCCAGCGTGATTTACTCTCCCTTGAAACCAATGAATTTCCATTGGACTGTGACGGCAATAATCCGGCAGGCTGGAGCTGGCGCAAGGATGCCCCGGCTTTCGGAATATCCAATATGGACCCGGTAACAGCATTAACTTTCAAGATGGCGGAACAGCATCTGGAAAAGATGTTCCCCCGTGGCGCGATGTCCGTATTGGAGCCTTATTTCAGGGCAGCAAATGAGAGAATCAAGCTCACTGCGGAATCAACTCTTTCTCGCTGGCCTGATAAGGTCAAAGTTGTTTCCCGCAATTTGCCTATGCTGTATCCCTGTATCGCCGGTGACATCATGGATATGGTCTATTCAGCGGTGCTGGATGAACGTCGCTTCAACGCAACGTACCGAACAGTAGGCGGTTTAACGAATGAATATGACGTAAATCCTTTGGGTATGGTGTTCGTTGAGGGCTTGACGTATTTGGTGGCAACACTGAACAAGTATGATAATCCAGTGCTGCTCCTGTTGCACCGCTTTCAGGAGGTTAGACCGACTGACATTCCGGTGAGTGTGCCGGATGGTTTCAATTTGGAAGAATACTCACGTGAATTGAGCTTTCCAGTGGGTGAAACCATTAAATTAATTGTGAAGTTCTTTAACCAAGATGATATTGAGCGACTTCGCGAGACACCAATTACCGAAGATCAGCAAATTAATAAAACGAAGTCTGTCTGGCGGATGCAAGCTACAATTGCCGATTCATACCAATTACGGTGGTGGTTGCGGGGATATGGGGAAAGGCTGGAGGTTGTTGCACCAAAGAAGCTAAGACAGGAGTTTGCCGAGACAGCCGCCGCCACATCGAATCGGTACTCAATCACTGGAGGGTGAGCATAATGTTGTCATTACAAGAATCTGTCATAGCAAAGTACTACAATGAGAACAAAGACAAATTTACTCTGATAGAGCCAGATGGGTTATATAAATCAGGTGATAATGAAAATGGGCACTATCTATTTGTACACAAAGGTTCGGTAGAATACTTTGCTCGTTACAAGCGCGTTAACTATACACAGCTAGCTAATTTACATATGCTTAGACAGGTTCTTGTTTTAAGATTCAACCACTCTGTTATGTCTGTAGATATTCCGCGAAAAATATTTTTTAACTACCTTTTGCCTACGTTCGGATCTATAGTTACTGATATTGAACAAACAACTGATTGTAGGAAACATTGGGCATACGCATTAGCATATGCACTTGATCGTAAGGATAGATACGCTGTAAGTATTCTTGATAGAAGATCTACACCTAATAAGGTAATCGAAATTGAGGACAGGTATCACTTTGATCGAGAAATGAAAAACATTTGGAACACAGAGCAGGCATTTAATTTAATGTCATCGGTAATTTCCCTAATCTAGTTTTATATTAAATTTGGAAATTAAAATCCTTATTATGCGTTTCAATCAGTGTCCCTGTATAGTCAATGATATCATGGGAATGGTCTTTGGTAAGAGAGCGGAAATCGTCAGCACAGAGCATTTAAAACAAGAATCAATTGAATTAGCTTATTGCATTTCTCAGCGGCTTTCTTAGTAAATCGTCACCCAGAGTTCAACACTCGCTACCTTGACGCCTTGAGTATTTTAAGTTATCGTAACCCCGTTTATTCTCTAATATTTTTGTTATGAAATTGTCTATTATTAGTTGATTTACAGGAGGGTAGATGAAGAAGTCACTTACTGAGCGTGACATCTGCACCAAGTTCATTACCCCTGCCATAGTCAAGGCTGGTTGGGACTTGCATCGCCAAGTTCGGGAAGAAGTCTCTTTCACTGCCGGAAAAATCATTGTCCGTGGCAAGCTCCATACGAGAGGCAAGTCGAAACGCGCCGACTATATTCTCTACTTCAAGCCTAACCTCCCCATTGCCGTAATCGAAGCAAAAGACAACACCCATACAATAAGCGATGGAATGCAGCAGGGTCTTGGCTATGCAGAAACTCTCGATATCCCCTTTGTATTCAGTTCCAACGGCAATGGTTTTATGGAGCATGACCGCACTATTACCGATGGCATTGTTGAAAAAGAGTTGACTCTTGACCAGTTTCCTTCACCAGAAGCTCTCTGGAAACGCTATCTTTCTTGGAAAGGAATATCACCAGACCAGGAACAACTTGTCACACAGGATTATTATGTCGAACCCGGCTGGAAATCTCCCCGCTACTACCAACTGAATGCCATCAATAAGACTATTGAGGCAATTGCCCGTGGTCAGAAGCGTATCCTGCTGGTCATGGCAACCGGAACCGGTAAAACCTACACTGCTTTCCAGATTATCTGGCGTCTCTGGAAATCACGTCAAAAAAAGCGCATTCTCTATCTTGCCGACCGCAACATCCTTATTGACCAGACTATGGCAAATGACTTCAAACCGTTTGGTTCGGTCATGACAAAGATAAAGAACCGCTCGATTGATAAATCGTATGAAATCTATCTGGCACTGTATCAGGGGATTTCCGGTAATGAAGAGTTCAAAAACATCTACCGGGAGTTTTCCCCCGAGTTCTTCGACCTGATTGTTATTGACGAATGTCATCGTGGCAGTGCTGCCGAGGATTCTGCTTGGCGGGATATTCTGGATTACTTCTCCAATGCCACTCAAATCGGACTTACAGCTACCCCCAAGGAAACCAAGTTCATTTCCAACATCAATTACTTCCAAGACCCTATCTACACCTACTCCCTCAAACAGGGGATAGAAGACGGCTTTCTTGCTCCTTACAAGGTTGTTCGCATTGATATTGATAAAGATGCCGGTTGGCGTCCTGTCAGTGGCAAACTCGATAAGCACGGCAATGAAGTACCTGACCGCATATACAACATCAAAGACTATGACCGAGAAATGGTTCTGGAAAAGCGAACCGAGGTAGTTGCAAGAAAAGTTACCGAGTTTCTGAAGAAGACCAATCGCCTTGATAAGACCATCATCTTTTGCGAGGACATAGAACACGCCGAGCGGATGCGGGTAGCTCTGGTCAATGTAAATGCTGATATGGTTGCCAAGAGCAGCAAGTACATCATGCGGATTACCGGCGATAATGATGAAGGAAAGCAGGAACTTGATAACTTCATCCATCCTGAAAGTACATATCCTGTCATCGCTGTCACCTCAAAGCTAATGACTACCGGAGTTGATGCCCAAACCTGTAAGCTCATCGTGCTCGACAAATCAATCAGCTCCATGATTGAGTTCAAACAAATTATTGGGCGAGGCACCCGTATCAACGAGGATTTCAACAAATACTGGTTCACCATCATGGATTTCAGGAAAGCAACGGAACTGTTTGCTGACAAGGATTTTGATGGAGAACCGGTGCAGATTTATGTACCAGAGTCAGGTGATGATATTGTGCCACCTGATGAAACGGGGGATGATGACAGTACTGTTATCGTTGACCCGCCTGAACCACCGGATGGCGGCGATGATGGCGGCGGAACAATCATTGTCGATCCACCTCAACCACGGCAGAAATACTATGTGAATGATGTTCCTGTCTATGTTGTCAATGAGCGTGTTCAGTATTATGGCCCTGATGGCAAACTCATTACGGAGTCACTGAAGGACTATACCAAAAAGAGCATTCTCAAAGAGTTTGCCTCCCTTGATGCTTTTCTCCGAACTTGGAAACAGGCAGAAAAGAAGCAGGTTCTCATCGACGAATTGCAGGACTTGGGGATTTTCTTTGATGCGCTGTCTGAAGAAATTGGTAAAGACCTCGACCCCTTTGATCTTATCTGCCACATCGCATTTGGTCAGAAGCCTCTGACACGGCTAGAACGTGCAAACGATGTACGCAAGCGTAACTATTTCAACAAGTACGGAGATGATGCCCGTGCAGTTCTGGAAGCCTTACTTGACAAGTATGCCGATGAGGGCATTCAGAATGTGGAACGGATTGATGTTTTGAAGGTGACGCCGTTCGACCGGTTCGGCTCGCCTGTTGAAATTGTGAAATCATTCGGCGGTAAAGACAAATACACAGCTGCCATAACAGAACTGGAAGCTGTTCTGTATGCGTAAAAAGGATATTTGATGTCAATCAGTACAACCATAAAATCAATTCAGGACATCATGCGCCAGGATACCGGCGTTGATGGCGATGCACAGCGTATCTCCCAGCTTGTCTGGATGCTCTTTCTGAAGATATTCGATGACAAGGAACAGGAGTACGAACTTATTGACGATGATTACACTTCTCCTGTTCCCGAACGGTTGCGCTGGCGTTCATGGGCATCTGACCCAGAAGGGATTACAGGGGATGAGCTGCTTGAGTTCATCAATAATGACCTGTTCAAGACACTGAAAGACCTTTCCTTCAATCCTGACGACGACCCACGGGGCTTTATTGTCAAAGAAGTCTTTGAAGATGCCTACAATTACATGAAGTCCGGAACGCTTATTCGTCAGGTATTGAACAAGCTGAACGGTATTGACTTCAATATTGCTTCCGAAAAGCATTTATTCGGCGACATCTACGAGCAGATTCTGAAAGACCTGCAAAGTGCCGGTAATGCCGGTGAGTATTATACCCCCCGTGCAGTCACTCAATTCATGGTGGATATGGTCAACCCGCAGCTGGGAGAGAAGATACTTGACCCGGCCTGTGGGACTGGTGGTTTTCTGGTCTGTTCTATTGAGCATATCCGCAAGAATCAGGTCAAAAATGTTGAGGATAATGCGACCCTGCAAGGGACTATATTCGGTGTTGAAAAGAAACCGATGCCACATCTGCTCTGCGTCACCAATATGCTGCTGCATGGTATTGAAGTTCCATCCACAATTCGGCGTGACAACACTCTGGCTCGCCCTCTGCACAATTACACCCCTAAAGACCGGGTTGATGTCATCATTACCAATCCCCCGTTTGGCGGTGTGGAGGAAGATGGGATTCAAGCCAATTTCCCCGCAACGTTCCGCACGAAAGAGACTGCTGACCTGTTTCTGATACTCATTATGACCTTGCTGAAGCCGAGCGGCAGAGGGGCAATCGTTCTGCCTGATGGCACATTGTTCGGTGAGGGTGTCAAAACTCGCATTAAGGAAAAACTGCTAGAAGAGTGTAATCTGCACACTATCGTGCGGCTCCCTAACGGAGTATTCAGCCCTTATACCAGCATAAAGACCAACCTGCTGTTTTTCACCAAAGGTGAACCGACCAAGGAAGTCTGGTACTACGAGCATCCTTATCCCGCCGGATATAAGTCGTATTCCAAAACTAAACCGATTCGCATAGAGGAATTTGCGCCTGAAAAGGCATGGTGGGAAAATCGGGAAGAGAGCGAGTTGGCCTGGCGGGTTTCTGTTGAGGACATCAGGGCCAACAACTTTAATCTGGACATCAAGAACCCCAACAAGGTTGATGAGGAGCATGGTGACCCACTGGTGCTGCTTGCCAGATATAAGGAGCTACTTGCTGAAGTCGCTGAAACACGAGATAGCTTGAAGCAGGAGTTGATGGCAGCATTTGACAGGAGTGAGGCATGACCCCGGAAGCATTTTTTAAAAACTTCGCTTATTTGGCAAATGCTCCGAATGGCGTTAAAAAACTGCGAGAATTGATACTGCAACTTGCGGTGCGTGGAAAGCTTGTGCCTCAAGACTCGAATAATGAACCAGCGGTGCAGCTGTTTGAGCAGATTCAGGTAGATAAAACTCGCCTGGTAAAGGAAAAGAAGATTCGCAAGGCTGAGCCATTACCGCCAGTTTCAGCAAATGAAGTGCCATATGAATTACCGCAAGGATGGGGATGGTTTCGTATTGGGGATATCTCTTTAGAAATCACTGGCGGCGGAACCCCTAGCAAGCAAAACCCCGAATATTGGAACGGCAACATTCCATGGGCGAGTGTAAAAGACTTGGGTAAGGGAAAATATATAAATACAACCATTGACCGTATATCAGCAAAAGGGCTCCAAAATAGTAGCTCAAATTTAATCCCTGCAGGTCGAGTTATTGTGTGTACTCGTATGGGTCTTGGAAAAATTGTAATTAACAAAATTGATATATCGATAAATCAAGACCTTAAGGCACTAACAATATCCGATAAAATCGAAATCGACTATTTTTACAATTATTATCTAACGCAGAATATTCTTGGAAGCGGTGTTACAGTTAGTGGCATAAAGCAGGATGAATTACTGTCAATCCCTATTCCGCTCCCCCCTCTCGCTGAACAACACCGCATAGTCGCTAAAGTTGACCAACTCATGTCGCTGTGTGATGTACTGGAAATTCGTCAACAGAAGAAGCTAAAAAAGCTGACTCGCCTTAATAACGCTGCTCTTGACCGACTCACCACTGCGCGTAAGGCAGATGATTTTACCGCTGCCTGGCAGCTTGTCCGTGACAACTTTGACCTGCTCTACACCACACCGGAAACAACTGCCAAGCTCCGCCAGTGCATACTGCAACTGGCAGTGCAAGGCAAACTGGTTCCGCAAGACCCAAATGATGAACCAGCATCTGCTCTGATGAAAAGAATCAAAGCGGAAAAAGAGCGGTTGGTGAAAGAGAAGAAGATTCGGAAGAGTGACCCGTTGCCACCGGTTGCTGCTGATGAAATGCCTTATGAGCTGCCACAGGGATGGGAATGGGCGAAAATTGATGAAATATGTTTTGTGACCAAATTAGCTGGGTTTGAATATACAAAACATATCAATCTCGAACCAAAAGGAGAAGTCCCTGTAATAAGAGCACAAAATGTAAAAAGAGGCCGAATTGATGATACGAATCTGCTTTATATAGATTTCAAAACGTCTCATTTGTTAGATAGGTGTTCACTTACAAAACCATCAATTCTAATGACTTTTATTGGTGCTGGCATTGGGGATGTTGCAATTTTTGACAAAAAAGAACGATGGCATCTTGCGCCGAACGTTGCAAAGTTAGAGCCTTACAATAATTATGGAGTACACGTTGATATAAAATATTTGCATTATTATCTGATGTCTGATTCTGGAAGAAATGAAATATTTAAATTCAGCAAGGCAACTGCCCAACCAAGCCTTTCAATGGGTACAATACGAGAAATTATCATTGCAATGCCACCTTATTCCGTTCAAAAGCGTATCGTTTCTAAAGTTGAGCAATTCATGACTCTGTGTGACTTCCTTGAATCCCGTCTGAAGAAAGCCCTGTTCAAGGCTGATATATTAACTGCGTCAACAGTGAAGAGCTTTTTGGCGGCATGACCACGAATATGACTGACATCAATAATGACATGAATGTAAGCTGGCATGTTGTCGCCTTCCTTGACCTACTCGGACAGCAAGATAAATTGCGCCAGATAACCACATTACCTGACCAGGCTAATGCAGCAGAAGTTGAAGCTTTTAAACAATCCGTATTGCAGATGTATGGGCCGGTAAAGGCACTCCGTACTTTCTTCTTGAATAGCATAAAATCGTTTTCAGCACCGAGCGATGACAAGGACATCCCGGAAGAGTTTAAGGAAGTTGTCCAACAGTTTCGCAGTTGTCCAATAGATTCCCAGACATTTTCTGACTCTGTAATTGCAAGTATTCCGCTACGCAATGATATTTCATTGTATCCATGTCGAGCAATATTCGGTGTTCTTAGTGCCGCCGCACTCGCTTTTCTCTCGTGTTTGGCAAAAGGTTGTCCAATACGTGGGGGCATCGACCTCGGCTTGGCATTTAATATTGATGAAAACGAGATTTATGGTCCTGCTCTCGCACGTGCCTACACACTTGAAAGTAAGGTCGCGCATTACCCCAGGATTGTTATTGGGGAAGAACTGGTTCGCTATCTTAATGCCGTTGCAGCTTCACCGGCTTCTACCACTGAACAGCAAGTAAATGCCGTAACAGCTCAAAGCTGCATCAGGCTGTTGACAACAGACGATGACGGCCATTCAATCCTTGACTACCTTGGTGAAGAATTTCGAGAGACTTTGGAGATGGTTCATTCAACGACAGATATAGTTCAGATGGCTTATAATTTCGTTTTGACTGAATCACAAAAGTATCAGGCTGAAAAAAATTCAAAATTGGGATTCAGATACACCTTGTTGAGGAATTATTTTGAAGCTCGGCTGCCAAACTGGGGTTTTGAATTACAGGCGGATGAGCCACAGAATTAAGTTGTGCCATTACTTCAAGATTGAAGATTGAAAAAGGACAGCTTTGTGACCATTGTTTCTGAATTGATGCAAAGAGAATGGGAATCAACAAATCGCCTCTTAAAATTGAACGATTCAGCCGTGTCGGCATTACGAACATACGATTTACACAATAAATCGTTGATGTTTGAGGCTTCAAGTGTTGTGCAGCATGCTATGGCATCTATGAGTTCGCTCCGTCTTGCCGGTGAATCTGCTGTTCAGAAAATCGGTCGGGGCATTGCGGATTTTGATTTCGGATTTAGAAGGGCCGAGTTAGATGCTGTTGCCCAATCAGTGAACAGCCTAAGTATCGTTAAAGATTCATTGGCAATGCACAAGCTCTCGCACATGGGCATTTGGGCTGATGCTGAGAAACATCAGGAAGTTGCCAAGTCAGTTCAGCGCATGCTGGAGCCAATACGTGGACTTGATTCCATTAGAGATTCGATTGTCGCACAAGCATCAGCAAAACTAGGAATTGTTGCCGAAATGCAGAGGTCGATGGAGCGGTATTCCTCTGTCAATATTGCTCAAAGAGCTTCGATGTCGATGTTAGGGGTAAGTGCGATTCAGGAAGCTTTGGGGTTCAGTTCTTCGGCAGTCCAGCAAGCAATGAATACCGTGAAACATATGCGGTTATTCGAGGAATCCGAATCTGTTGCCAAGGCAATCAAGCAAATGGATTCTATGGGCGCATTGGTTAAGTCCATTCAAGCATTGAATCAAGAAGACAGTTTCGCAAGAGCTGTCAGGTCATTTAATGCGATGAATTACCACCCGTCATATGAACTCGCAATCCCTGACCTTGAACTTGCTGAAAATATTGCCTTAATTGAGTCGGCAACTGAAAGTGATTTTGCTGATATATTCACAAAGCTGTCACCGAGATTTCAGGGTATTCTCATATATATTTTCTACCGGATTTTATTTCCGATTGCACTCGGAGTTGCTGGCAACTTAATGACTCCATATTTCGAGAAGGCAATAAAATCTGAAAAATTGCCCACCAGTCAAGTTAGAATCATCAAAAAGACACCTTTTCAGGATGTTGACACTTCAAATCTTCGATTTGTGTTCAGTAATGACGTAAAATTGCGCGCAAAACCAAGCACACACTCGGAAGTTCTGGATGTACTTGTGATTGGACAGGTAATCACCGTTCTGGAAAGAAAGAAGGGATGGGCTGAGGTCATTTACGTGAACGATGATGACCAAGCTTGCCAAGGATGGATAATGACTCGTTACACTGCAAAGTTCAAAAAGTAACGTATAGGGGGATTGGTGACAAAGGCAGATATTATTGAAAAAGTAGCCGATACGATTGGTTATTCAAAAAAAGAATCAGCGGAGCTGGTCGAAGCTGTTTTCTCGCTTGTTAAATCTACCCTCGAAAGCGGCGAGAACCTTAAAATATCAGGATTCGGCAGTTTCATCGTTAAGCAGAAAGCCGACCGCAGGGGGCGGAATCCGCAAACCGGCGAAACCATAACAATTGAAGCTCGAAGAATACTCACTTTCAAGCCAAGTACAGTTCTCCGTCAATCTATCAATAGCGACAATTAAGATGGCGAGAAGACGAAGAGATAAAGGCTCTCCAGCTGAGATAATTGCCGGACTTGTGATATTTTTTGTCGGAATGCCGATGATTAGCCCGAGAGTAAGGGCTATATATTTTTCTGCATTTACCTCGATACTCGCTTTTATTGCAATTGCGGGAGTCATCGGATTATTGATTTACCTGATTGTCCAAGCCTTGAAAGCCAAGAACGTGCCAGTTTCTGCCCCTACAAGTCGTTCTTCTCTGTCAAGACCTGCTGACGGTTACGCTGGCGGTCCAAACTTCGATTTTGGTACTCTGAAACAGTCCACTCCTGCAAAGTCTAGTATCCTGACAGATGAAGAACGTGCAGAACTTAAAGCAAAATTCCAGCAAAGCCAGCAAAATCAAGAAACAATATTCGACCCTTACAAAGTCGTTCCCGTAAAAACCCGTTCGTGGGATGTTTCGGTTTTGCGTGAAATAGAATGGAAACGGTTTGAAAAGGTTTGTACTGAATATCTACGAATGGCTGGATTTGTAGCTAAAGAGACCAAAGTCGGTGCTGACGGTGGGGTTGATATTCTTGTTTCAAAAATGGGCGACGATACCTTTAAGGGGATTGTTCAATGTAAGGCGTGGAATACGTATAAAGTTGGTGTGAAGCCAATTAGGGAGCTTTTCGGCATCATGGCCGCCGACCGTATCAGTACTGGCATCTTCATGACATCGGGCGATTTCACATCTGAAGCTGAAGAGTTTGCAAAGGGCAAAATCAATCTGGTTTGGGGCGAGAAGTTCATAAATCAGATAAAAATGTTATCTGAGGAAGACCAGAAATGGCTTCTTGATGTAGCTCTCGAAGGTGATTACAGAACACCTACTTGTCCGCAATGCGATATCAAGATGACATTGAGAGAATCATCAAAAGGAAGAAATACAGGCGGTCAGTTCTGGGGTTGCGTCCGATATCCTCGATGTAAGCAAACTTTGATATACAAAGAGGTTGGTTAGACTGTGTGCGGTAGATTTGTCACTGTTATCCCCTATGAGGAACTGAAAGCGATTTTTGACATTATCGAGAGTAAAGTACGCCCTGAACCTCGCTATAATCTTGCGCCAACACAACTTGCTCCAGTTATCCGCTCCGCCAACAGTGGCAACAGCCTTGACCTTCTGAAATGGGGTCTTGTTCCATCTTGGTCATCTGATCCGTCAAAGGGAGCATCACTCATAAATGCCAGGTCGGAAACTGTCGCTGAAAAACCTTCATTCCGTCATGCAATCAAGAAGAACCGCTGCATCATCCCCGTGTCAGGATTTTACGAGTGGGCTCATTTTGGCACTGAAAAAATCCCGCATTACATCCACCTAGTAAATAATCAGATAATGTCACTGGCGGGGATATGGGAGCATTGGGCTGACCCGGCAGGTGCGGTTCTAGAAACTTTTTCAATTTTGACAACAAGAGCAAATAAGAAGCTTGAAGCACTCCATGAACGAATGCCGGTAATTCTCCATCCTGACAATTACTCGATGTGGTTGGACAAAAATCTTCAAGACCCGCATCATCTGGAACACCTCTATTCACCTTATTCTGACGACCAGATTGAATATTTTGAAGTCCCGAAATTAGTAAACAATCCCCGCTTTGATTCACCTGCCTGTATCGTCCAAGTCTGAAATCCCACTGAATTGCACGTTATGATCGAACATGCTTGCTCAATGCCGATTCAATGACACTTTCCAGACTTTCCGGCGTGGTGGTCGGTGCGTATCGTTCCACAACATTTCCTTCTCGGTCGATGAAAAACTTGGTGAAATTCCACTTGATGGCCTCACTTCCAAGTAAACCTGGTGCAGCGGATTTCAGGTGTTTGTATAGTGGCGCAGTATCACTACCATTCACGTCGATTTTGGCGAACAGTGGGAACGTGACATCATAGGTAAGCGAGCAGAAATTTTGAATCTCAGACATATCCCCAGGTTCCTGCGCACCGAATTGGTTGCATGGAAAACCGAGAACCACGAACTCTTGACTGGAATATTTCCTGTAGAGAGCTTCAAGTCCAGCATATTGAGGCGTGAACCCGCACTTGCTGGCGGTGTTGACAATTAGCATCACCTGTCCACGATATTCGGCAAGTGTTGAGGTTTCACCGTTAGCGGTTTGAACTGGAATGTCATAAATGCTTGGCATGTGTTTTCTCCTTATTATTGGCCCGATTCTGTAGACCATTTGCGGATTGCCAGTGATTCCTTCTCAGATATAGACGGGTCAATAAAATATATCAAAGATTTTTATCAGGCGTGTCTTTTAAAATACTTCTGTTAATTCCGCTTGACGAATCAGTCCTCAATACCTATCATTTGACAGTATAATGACAATTGACAGGTATTGAGGATAAAATGCAAGAACTCACTGAAAAACAGCAGAACATCTATCGATATCTTGAATCATACATTGCTGAACATAGCTGTCCGCCAACTATCCGTGAAATATCTGAGCATATCGGATTACGAGGGACATCAACCGCATTGCAGCACCTCGAAGCGCTGGAACGTAAAGGCTATATCCAGCGTCGCGAGGGTTCACGTGGAATATCCCTTAAACAGAAATCCAATTCAGTATCAGTCCCGATTGTCGGAACAGTTCGGGCTGGTATGCCAGAACTTGCAACAGAAGATATTCTCGGCTTTTGTCAGATTGACGCCAGCTGGCTTAAAGGGCGTGATAACTTTATCCTCAAAGTCAAGGGTAGCAGTATGATTGAGGCTGGAATCTACGACGGCGATTACGCAATTATTCGTCCGCAACAGACCGCCGAGAACGGTGAAATTGTTGTTGCCCTGATTGACGGTGAAGCAACGTTGAAACGTTTCTACCGTGAACATGACCGTATCAGGCTACAGCCAGAGAATACCAGCATGCAGCCAATATTCGTTCGTGCCGGTGAAGCTGAAACAATGATTGCCGGTCGGCTTATCAAAACGGTAAGGTTTTTCGACTGATGATGTCTGGCCTCCCTGTACGCATAGCCGTGGTCTTCCAACCAGGAACCAAGGCAAAGCCTGTATGGTTCGAGCTGAATCAGAAACAGCACAAGATTTCCCGTACCACCTATTACTGGAAAGATCGTGTCGGTGACGCCCCCCTACTCCACTGGGCCGTGGTAACTGAAGACGATGCACTCTTTGAGCTTGTATTCAATTCCCTTGACCAGTCGTGGATGTTGTACCCGCATAAAACGGAATAATCATGGCTGAGCATCGTGTTGTCATGCACATAGACATGAATGCCTTCTTTGCCAGTGTCGAGCAGCAGGCGAATCCTGAGCTACAGGGAAAACCAATTGCCGTTGTTGGTGGCAGTGGTCGGACGGTTATAACCACCAGCTCATATGAAGCACGAGCCTTTGGCGTCAAAACTGGCATGGCTAAGTGGGAAGCCTTGAGGTGCTGTCCACAATTAATAATCGTTGTAGGGGATAATAAGAAGTACACGTACACCAGCAGCAGAATCATCGAGATGATGAGGGACTACACACCGCTTGTTGAAGTTTTCTCTATTGATGAAGCCTGGTTGGATGTCACACATTCCTTGTCTATCTATGGCACCCCAGAAAGAATTGCCTACCTATTGAAGGCTCGTATCAAAGAGAGTTTCGGTATCACCTGTTCTGTAGGGATCGCCCCCAACAAACTGCTCGCGAAGCTCGCCAGCGATATGCAGAAGCCGGACGGATTGACCACAATAAAACCTGAAGATGTAAGTCGAGTGCTGGAGCGCATGCCTATCAAGGAATTATGCGGTATCGGTAAGAAGATGGAACGCCACATTAATATGATGAGCATTTACACCTGCGGCGAGTTAGGCCGCTGTGATGAATCGAGGTTGACCAGGAAATTTGGCATAATCGGTAAGCGACTAAAGGAAATGGGACAGGGAATCGATGAAACCCCTGTTGCGCCTGCTGAAGAGGATGATGAGGTTAAGAGTGTTGGACATTCGATGACCCTACGGCAAGACGTTGAGCGGAGGGAAGATATTCTAAAATTCCTGCTACAGCTATCCGAGATGGTGGGAAGGAGGGCAAGGCGGTACGGGGTATCGGGCAAAACTATTACGCTTTACGTGCGATTTGCCGACTTCTATAGCTCCTTTGGTAAGCAGAATACACTGAAGAGCTATATTAACCTCAGCGATGAGATATTTAAGGCTGCGGTGGATATTCTTGATACTACAGAATTGCCGCAACCGGTCCGCCAACTGGGAGTAAGGCTCTCTAACCTGAAATATCAGGCAGAGCAGCTGTCCTTGTTCCGAGATGTCCAGAAAAAGAGTGATGCTATCAAAGCTATGGATGCCGTCAATGACCGCTTTGGTGAATTCAAAGTAACTTTCGGTAGTTTGTTAACTGCGGGAGATAAAGGAAGCCATGTTATCAGCCCAGCCTGGCGGCCAGAGGGGATCAGGAATGTTGAAGTACAATAATGTGCGTTTTTACAGACAATTTGGCTTCAATTTAAATTTTACCGTACTTGGTACGGAAACGATTTTCAGAGCTAATTACCACGTTAAACACGTCAATAGACGTACAAGGGTACCACGAGTTGCCGAAGTAATTGCCAGAAGAATACTGTTACGGATATGCAATGTATCATTGCGGTGGTTTGGGACTCGCCAATAGAAAATTACAACTTCAAAAAGAAGATTGGTCAAAAATTGTAAGCCGCGCATAACCTTGGTATGACCCGCCCAAAGAAACCGGTATGCAATCCCAAAGCGTAAACCGGAATTGAGATACGTGGTACTGCTTAAGAATTCAGGGACAGTTGATCCTTGTGAAAACTTTAAGAACCGAATTTCTAACAGTCAATGCCATATTCTCAAAATCAGATTTAGCTTTTTTAACGTATTGTTCATGAGTTAGCTCTGTTTCTTCCTGTAGGTTCTTATTTTCTGCTTTTTCCGTCTCAAGCAATTCATTCAATAATTCTGTACTCATAGAACACCTCCATAAATTATGTGCAACTGGAGTAAATTAATCACAAAACTGCGACAAATATTGTCGCATAAAATACCAAAGCAAACATTCAGCTGAGATAATGGATAAATTTTGTTTATGCGCTATAGTTTTTGTGTTTCTCCAATCCATGTGAAAGGCCAACAGTGAGCACCTCATATCGCTACTTGCTATTGCTTCGGATGATCCCACGGTTTCCACAAAAAATAGATACTGCCGCCATAGCAGCGTTTCTGGAGCGGGATGGGATGAAAATATCCCGTCGCTCCGTTCAGCGCGACCTTGAGAAACTGTCCCAACAGTTTGCTATTACCTGTGACGATCAGCATAAACCATATGGATGGTCCTGGATTGCCGATGCCCACTCCATAGACATTCCGACAATGACTCCGCCTGCAGCGCTGGCTTACCGTATGGTAGCCGATTTCATGTCCGACCTGTTTCCTAAAGAGATTTACGACCAGCTTAAACCGCATTTCCGATATGCCAATAGCCTTCTGAATCAAACAGATAAGCACACACTCAAGGAATGGCCGAGCAAAGTACGTTCCGTTGGGAGGAGCCAACCGCTAATGGCTCCTACTATTTTTCCTGAAGTATTTGCTGTGGTATCTGATTCACTTCTGGAGGGGAAACGATTCCAGGTGACCTATCAGAAACGTGGTGAACGAACTCCCGTATCTTGGTCTATAAACCCATTGGGGATAGTACTGAATGACCGCTTGATGACACTTGTCTGCACTGTTGGGAATTATCACCAGATCAAAGATGTTAGGCAATTGCAACTGCATCGGATGCTGGAAGCAATCGCACTTGATGACACAGCACTATCTCCGGAAGGATTTAATCTTGATGCGTACATTGAAAGTGGCGCTTTCAGTTATCCTACCGAAGAGGGAACGATCCGATTAAAGGTGATCTTTGAGAGAGACGCCGCCATTCATTTGGAAGAAACGCCACTGTCTGGGCATCAAAAATTGACACAAATGGCCGATGGGAATGTGTTGGTTGAAGCGACAGTGGCAAATACCAGGCAACTGCGTTGGTGGTTGTTGGGGTTTGGCAGCAGAGTCGAGGTACTTGAGCCGCAAGAACTTCGGGAGGAAATAAAAGAGCATGCGTTTGGAATGATGTCGAGATACACTTGATCTACTGCGACAGTAGCTGTCGCCACCTCGTGCTAGGCTCCGATCCTTTCAATCGGAAATCTCGCAATTCTAGTAGCAGCTATTGCACCGATCATGGCAATAGTGCCGCCCTTAAAACTGTATTCCGGTTTTAAAGGCGGCATTTTTATTTGAAAGCAGGATTCTGAATTTTGTGATTATTTTGAAACGCATCTTATAGCACCGTAGTAGAGATAAAGAATGGATTTCAAGAAAGGAGTAGTCAGTATGCAAATTCCTGGAGACCCATATCCAATCGAGGTGCCAGATATTTTCGACGTACTGGACTGGCTATTTGGTTAACCATTATTTCGCTAAACAAATTTTAAGAAAGGAGAGCTCAACATGTTGCCGCTAATTTTCGGTGTAGTTTCAGTTGTAGTGGCATCAGAAATCGTCAAAGATCTCATTGACGGTGACTGATTCTCCTGAACCAGCAGGGCGGGGTCTTCAAAGGCTCCGCCTTGATTGTTTTACCCTAAAATGTTGATTAGCGTTGCCCTTCTGATGGTATGTGGTAGATTTATTCCGTTAGTTCTTCGTACATCTCTACTTACATATTCGAGCGGAGCCAACATGGCAAAGGGCCATCAAGCGGTAAAAGGTTTTCAGATGCTTCGTACAGAAATGGCAAAACTGGCCGGGCAATTTGTAGATGAACGTATGTTTATCATGTTTGTAGCCGACGGGCTCTTGAAACGTCTCACCGATGGAAATTTTACCGGAAAAAAATCATCCCATCCTGTGTTTGTTCTGCACAAAAAATCTGAATCCTTCATTGCCTGCCCATGTTCTTCAAAAGAGCAGCTTTACGTGAGTCACATTCCCAAAGGCATCTCTCTGGAAAATGCTGAACCTCCCTATAAGCTGGATAGAGTTGCCTATTTACTCCACAGATACCCATTTGTGATGCCGAAAGACGGGGCAGATTATTCGGAATTCTGGGGATATGTCCATGTCAGGGGTACGGTGCCGCTGGATGCGATTGTCGGTGATGAATGGATGTACAGTGTCAATTTTCTTTAAAAGGTGGATGATGTGAATAATCCTCACAATTCGAAAAATGATTCAGATCTCCAGGAATGGCTCAAATCTCCGGCCTGTTTTAGCATTCTTCTCAAAACCATTGCTCCGATTATTCGAGCAAAAGCCATCAGTCAAAGAATCGATTTGAATGCAATTGGCATGGATGACGATGTTAATGCATTGGCGAGTTGCTTATGGGAATTCCTTTGCGATAAACAGGAACGTCTGAATGACCTGAATGCGGTCATACGCGACAAAAACGACTCGTTATTGGTTTCGATCATAATTAATAGGTTTTTTGCCTACTGTGTTGATGAACGAAGGAGCAGTTCTCCATTTCATGCCTATTATCAGCATATGAGGAAAATTCTTTCCGAAGCGGAAGGGGTTCAATATCTTCCGGAAACCGGCGGATCATTTTATGCCTGGGCAAAGAATCAATCCGCTACATCGCTACCCAAGGGAACACTTCCAGAGGATTCATTCATTGACTGGTCACTTCCAGGGATTGATGCAAAGGATATTCGAAAAAAGCCCCACATGATCACCCTATCCCGTTTTTTCTGGGATGAGGCAATGAAGCGTCAGGGCAACGAATGTCTAATACCTATTCGTGATCTAACTTCGTATGTTGCCGCAATTTATGGGTTTGAGAAGTTGGAATCCGGCCAGATCGTTTCAGAGGGCGACGAATACGACAGCGATATAGTAAGCCGGATAGAGGATGACTCTTCATTCTACAAACCTGACAAGAGCCTCATAGAAGAACAGCTTGAATCTCGGGCAAAGCGGTTGGTCGATTTCTGGGGGGCAAAAGAACGACATCTTTTCCTTTTGCGATTTGATCAGCAACTGACCTTGGAAGATGCCGCCAGCGAGACAGGTTATAAATCGGCTGCAGCTGTTGACTACCAGATAAAAAAACTTGTCAGTTCCGTGCGCGACAGCTGGGAGCAATGGCAATTTGGCTTTTCATCAGGAGATGATGATACAGATGCCGAACAGGATTATTTCTTTGATAGGCTGATTTATTTTTGTAAATCGGCCTATTAGTACCGTTACTCTATTATGCAAACCTAATTTCAATTGAGGATACAGAATCATGAACAACCAAACGTTACAACAAAAACTGGCCTGGCAAACGGCCTATCAGCTACGGGCTTGCCCGAACGATGAAATGCTCTTTTCTGCCAGGAATAGTAAGAAAGCTGGCCTGTCTGCGCATCTTGCAATTTGCTCGTTCTGCAATGAACGGTTGGAATTGAACAAGGCAGAAAGGTCCGTACTTGCGGACTTTTCAAATCACGTCCGTTCTAAACTCCAGCAACCCACTAAAAGCGAGCCTAAAGCTGGGCAGGTATGGACTCTTGCAGCCAAATCCGGTGGTTGGGGGGCACGAAACAGGCATTTCAACCCACCACGGGTTTTGTTGTTAAAAGCCATTGAAGGTTCAAAAGGGTTTATTGCATCGCAACTATTTTCTGAAAAGGTGCTTATGGGCCAGGGAGATGTCTGGCTCAAAGACACTTTCGGTTTTGCAGAAGCCTGGAATACCTATTCTGTTCAAGCTGATATGTTGGAATCATATTGGGGAGAGATTTCCAAAAGTCTGCTTACCGATGTATGCAAAGCAACAGATAAAGATTGGGAGTCGTCGCCGGAAGGTTCACTTCTGCAATCATTCCGGAAGATTGAAGTTTCTGTAGCGTCATTTTTTTCGATGCAGGCTGCGGCGCAGCTTGTAGCAGAGCATGAAGCGGCTCCTGAACTGTCTAAAGTTTTGAATGATGCATTGTTTAAGGTTAAGGCGTTTGTGAGGGAGTTAACATTCGGAGATTTGGACCTTATCGGACAAAACTTCGCCATGGCCGGTGCTACGCGAGGAGCAGATAACATTGATCCGGAAACGGCTTCTAAAATTGCCAGTCTGAAAGATGATGAGGCTATCAGGTTACTCCCGATTGATCATGGGCAGTTTAAGGGCAACAGATACAAACTGAAGTTCATGGATCTTTCCTGGCTCTCTGAAGAACCGCTTCCTGTTTGTGTGACAGTACACGGAGAGATAGTGAAAAGTGTTGAGTGGGAACATTGGGGGACGGACGAAACATGGTTGGTGTTGAACAACACTGTAATTTTAGAATTGGATAAACAGGCAAAGAAGACGTTTTTATCTATTTCGTGGTCTGAAAGAGGCTTACTTTTTGATATTCTGCCGAAATACATCGAAGCTAAGGATTAAATTATATGACTCAACACAAAGAAATTATTAGCAATAACAAAGTTTTATTAAAAGAAATTTCCATAACTATTTCTGAAGAACTTGGTAAATTAACAGCTGATGAATGCAATAGATATTGGCAGGAAATTTCAGGAGAGTTGTTTCGACAAGTTCAGTCAATAATTGAAAAACTAAAAACAGATGATTACTTAAACGTTGTACCATGTTTAGTTAGTTTAGCTGACATTTGGTCACATAAAGCGATATTTCTTTATACGAAGGCTCTTTTAATGTTAGAGCATATTTATGGTGAAGTTCATGTTGATATTTCATATGTACTCAACAAATTAGCTAATAAATATGAACGCGAATACAAGTTGATTGATCACAATGCAATTGCCGAGCAATTACGCAGAAGAGCGCTTTCAATTCAAGAAAATATTAATTGTAACAATGATAATATATCAAAAAGTGCTGCGGATTTAGGATTTAATTTAGAACAACAGGGTAAATTTGATGAAGCAGTAAAATACTATCAATATGCTATTGAAATAGGTGAGCGAAACAATGATGTTATAAAAATTTGGGTAAGACAATCGCTTGGCGGTCTCTATCTTAGTACTTCAGAATATGAAAAAGCTGAGGAAGTGTTTCGTTTTTTATATGATAAACGTGATGTGTTTAAGGGAAATTTATTTACAACTTTATTGGCGATGGGACGTTTTTCAGAGTCTGAGGAAATTTTGTGTAAGATAAAGGAAGACAAGGAAGCTAACAGCACTAAAGAAGATATTTTGTATCCGATTGAGCATGTATATAATGATTTTGGAGCGTTATATGAATACACTGGCCGCTTTAATGAAAGTGAATACTACTATCGTCTTGCTTTAGAATGCTGCAATAATGAAAGATTTCCTGATCCTTTTAACCTCGCAACTATTTTATTGAACCTTTCGAATATAACAGACAAGGCTGGACGTCATTCTGAAGCAGAGCAACTATGTAAAAAAGTGCTTAATATCTTTGAAGAAGATTTGCCGTTTATGTTAGATGGGGAAAGTTTTGCTCATTCATTATGCCACTACGCGGTTATTTTGAGTAATTGTACCCGCTATAATGAATCATTTGAGTACCATGAACGAGCTTTATCTATTAGGGAAAATTATTTTGTAGCAGACCACAGTCATGAAATCCTAGAAAGCGCAAGAGAGCTTGCCAATCTGCATACTAAAGTCGGAAATTTTGACAATGCGGAGATACTTTATTTAAGAGCTTTGAAGATCTGTGAACATATCTATGAACGTAAATATCATCCTGAATTCAGTGACACTCTTCTCGGAATGGCCAGATTATGTCATGTAACCAATCGTAAACCTGCCGCTATTTTTTGGGCAAAAAAAGCCGTAAATGTGATTCAAAAAATACGAGAAAATATCTACGGCATAAAATCTGAGGCACTTCGTGCTTATGACAACTCTGTTAGCTCTATTTACCGACAACTTTCTGATTGGCTGATTGATGGCGGACGATTATTTGAAGCCCAGCAAGTGCTGAGTCTACTGAAAGAGCAGGAGTGTTTTGAATTTGTACGTCGCGATTCTTCACAGGCAGCACACGCTTCTAAAGGTATTAGTTATACTGAACAAGAAGCGACGCAGGCTGTTCTGTACCAGTCAGCTTTGCAGCCGTTGGCGGTGCTGAAGTCTGAACAGGAAACATTGATTGCAAATAATCAACGTACCGAAACTGATGATCTGCGCCTGATTGCGCTGGAAGAAGCACTGGAAAAAGCCGGAGCTGATTTCTATGCAACACTTAGAAAAATATCTGAACAACTTGGATTTGTAAGAAAAGAAAAAGTTGTTGAAATTCAGGAGGCTGAAGGTTTGATGCAGGATCTTTTTGATCTGGGTGATCATACCGTCTCAATATTTACGGTCTGTTGTGAAAACTGCCTACATACAATTTTGATCACGCCGACATTCAGAAAATCGTTTACTTACCCTATCGAAGAGAAGGAGCTTAATAAGAAGATTTTTGAGTTTCGCTCAACATTCGTACCCGTTAATGGTAAATTTTACGATCCTCAGCCTCTTGCTGAAGAATTGTATTCGATTATTTTTGCACCACTTGTTGATGAGTTGAAAGCATTGAACACCACGACTATTCTTTGGTCACTGGATGGTGTGCTGCGTTACATTCCAATAAATGCATTGCACGACGGTCAACGCTATCTTATCGAATCATTTTGCAATGTCATAATCACACCAGCAAGTCGTGGCCGCTTATTGTCAGCAACTAAGAAACAATGGACAGGCGCAGGTTTTGGAGTCACCAAGGCACACGAGAGCTTTAAATCTCTACCTGCCGTTCAAGAAGAATTAGCCGGCATCATTCGAAATCCTGATAATTTAAATGCCGTGCTTGAAGGCACATTGCGGTTGGATGCCGACTTCAACTGGGCCTCAATGAAACAGGATCTTGCCGAACATCATCCTGCTGTACATATAGCAAGTCACTTCCGGCTTTCCCCGTGTAACGATATTGAATCGTATCTTCTGCTTGGTGACGGACAAAAACTAACGCTGGATCGTCTGCGAAATCAGCAGAATATTTTTGGAGGTGTTGATTTACTGACGCTCTCTGCCTGTGATACAGCTGTTGGCAGCGGAACAGGCAAGGAGCTGGATGGTTTCAGCATGATTGCCCAGCGTCAGGGAGCAAAATCTGTCATCGCTAGCTTGTGGGCTGTGGAAGATTCTAGTACCAGTTTACTAATGCAGGAATTTTATCGATTGCGAGAGTCTGGCATTACAAAGGGAGAGGCTCTTCGCAGAGTGCAATTGAAAATGTTGAATGGTGAAATTGGTGTTAATGCAAATTCTATAAGTCGTGGTGACGTGCTGTACAGGTATGAGAAAGATCCTAGCAGGCCATATTCCCATCCGTACTTTTGGGCACCTTTTGTTTTGATTGGAAATTATCTCTGATATTTTTTGGGAGTAAAAAGTGCAGCTATACGATGATATAATTGACGATTTTGAAGACCATGTTGCATATTGGTCAAACCAATACAGTGAAGAAATTC
Organism: uncultured Geobacteraceae bacterium; assembly: GCA_942493195.1. GTDB lineage: Bacteria > Desulfobacterota > Desulfuromonadia > Geobacterales > Pseudopelobacteraceae > CAIPTY01. The sequence goes on from OW818669.1 coordinate 1,869,529, forward strand.
AGGCACAATACAATTCACCACAGCTTGATTATACTCATCATGTAGAAAATGCGATAGTTTTTAATCATGATTTGCGCCGAAATCCAGACGGTATAAAACAGGTCATCGTAGCAGATAATCCTGGTATCTGTGAGCAACTAGAAGAGCGATATTTGATTGGTGATGCAGGTGAAAGGGCATGCACATTCTATGCAACGCACCTAGGTATGAATTTTAGGCATGATGCCATCATACTAAACAAGACACCTGTACACACATTAATAACAAACGATTTGAAACATATTGAACTGGCAGACGGCATTGGACTGGATATAATGCAACAATACATGTGTGACATGGCTTTGAAATTGATGAAGTTACTAGACTGTCCACTATGGATTGTTGGGCATTCGCATTTTGCCAAAATATTCAAAATTTTTGCAGATAAGATCGTAAGCGACACTCAATATCTACCGGATCGAGTGAATAATATTTTTGTTTTTAAGCACTTTTCGAGGAATTGGTTTCTGCGAGAATATAATCGTGAATATAATGAAGAAGTTAAACACACATGTTCGGTGGTAGACCCCATAGAAGTGCTTACTCGCATTGGCATTTGTAACCGAATTAACAAACTAGGATTTTAAAGAAACAAACAACTGACAAAGCCAATATGCTGATTTTACAAAGGCCTTCCTTAAATCCAAGGGGGGTCTTTTTTATTTTTTAAATCCCCATGCCATCACCGTAATCAGAGATAGAAGGCAATCATTACCGTAGTTCAAAGTAAGAACAGATCATTAAGAAGGGAGGACATCATGGACGTCATATTTGTCATAGGCAACTAGCCTTGACGCAGCCTCAGGGCGGTATCCCATAAAGAGCCACCCTGAGTATTGAAAAATATAAGGCAATACCGGACAAAAATATAACATTTCAGCCATCACAGCGTCATACGGCAAAGAGATAATTTCAAATTCAAATAATAGGAGATACGACCATGAGCACAAAAACAGCAAATACAACAAATCTGGTGAAAACAAGCGGTGAAGCCAAAGTGATCGGTGAGTCACTGACACTTGCAGGCAAGAATCCTCATCTCAAAGGGCATATCCATGAAGTGCTCATCAAGGACTCTATCAACCTCAACCCACTGCGTATCGCCAACGGCGAATCCGCAAAACTTACAGCAAGTCGCACAGCCAAGACCGTTGACATTGTTGTGAGCAAGGGAGGCAAGGTGGTTGAGCGCATTCAGGCCAAGGATACTGTTGCGTCAATGGGGAAAACCATCAAGCAGATGAAAAACGGCCAGTATAATTCTGCACAGATTGTCGGAACAAAGGAGACTGCGGCTGAGTTCGCTAAGCATGCTGATAAGGTTAAAGGCGCAAAAACCGTTCAGTCTAGCGGTTTTTCATCCAACTACACCGAGTCTCTTGCTCAACGTGCTGGTGCAACAGGCTCTGGAACAGTCTCCAAAGCTATGGGATCAGCAGCAAAATCTGGAGCACGAATGGGCGGCGTAATCAGTGGTGGAATTGCCGTTGTGCAGGGTGTTGGCGACCTATTGGACGGCTCTAAAACTGCCGGTGAGGTTGCCGTCACCGTGGCTAAAGAAACGGCCGGTGGTGCTTTTTCCGGTGCTGCCGCTGGAGCTGCAGCAACAGCGGCTGGTGCCGGGGCAGCCACTGCTGTTGTTGCGCTGGGTGTCACAGGTTTTGCTGCCACCGCTACGGTTGTTGCTGCGCCAGTGGTAGCAGCGGTTGCTGTGGGTTATGTGGCCAAGGAAGCCTGGGACTTCTGTACCAGCTGGTTCTGATCACACAAATTGCGGTTTCGGCACCGCAATATTAAAAGGAGAAATTACAATGAAAAATTCCATTGACAAAGTTGCTGATTCTTCGCTTTCAAAAGAAAACGCTAGGCTGGCTCTGGCGATGCGGTATCCGCACTTGTTAGTATCTGTGGGTCACCGGATATGAGCATGAATGAGTACAATATGATCGTTAAAAAAATCTTTGGAGAAATGCCGGATGATACCTCGATTCTGACCGGAGTTATGATGGAAAATTCCTGGCGTGATTGCATTCAGGTGTCGGTGTTGGTTGGCTAAGGTGTACGATCATTCAGGGGGGCGGATACGGTAATGGCGATCAGAATAATCTATCCGGCATTGGAATCATATCAGCGGACATGGAGGGATTACCTCGTTGACAAGAATCTCAGGGATGATTGGCTTGTCCGTTTGAATGAGCTGAATTTATTTGTACCGACCAATGTGTGTGAAGGGCATTTCAGCTGTGACGACCAGTATCCGCTGATTGTACTTTTGAGCGCTGCTGATGTTATCGCAGGCCTGGAAAAACTCTTCGAGGACTGTGACGGTTTACGGTCAGTTTTTGATGGACTGGTCCCCACTGATACTGAGTACAAATTTTCCAGGACAACCGGTATCTCAAACGACCCGGATGTTTTTTTCAACATTACAAGAATCAAGCTGTCTCTGTGCAGAAATGTGCCACGGGAGTCGATGAATTTTGATCGAGCTACATTCAGGTGGTTCGAGGCAGCTGTTAGCTCAATAGAAAAGATTGATGAGGTGCTGCGAAAGCACATATATCAAGATAAACAGGGATGGTAGCAACGTTTGGAGTTGTACTGCATCTTTTTTCGTGGTGCGGTAAGGCCCACTAAAGCGCAATTTAACTCCTTAAAACATCCATCATCACGCAGACTAAGGTGTAATTATCCATAATCGGCACCCAGTTGAAGCAGATGGGACAGGGAATCGATGATACCCCTGTTGCGCCTGCCGAAGAGGATGATTAGGTTAAGAGTGTTGGTCATTTAAAGACCCTAGCTTGCATGTTGCAAATATTTCTGTTTCCAAGTACGTTTATATCTGTTTTTATCCGCAACACGGCAAATTGTTGCCCCATTTTCAAGATTACTACACATATGCACAGGAATGAGAAATCAGATCAAAAACTCGGGCACAATGAGCATATATTCGGCCCAGATTGGCTCTATACAAGCATTAAATCTATCCTAGCATTCGCGACATCCTGCCATCGTTGACCTTCTGAGGAGGGAGTGAGAGGGGTAATACTTTTCTACTTCGTTGATAACGGTATCTTCTGCAATCGGTATGTATGTTTCGTAATAGGCACCACCTCCTTTGGCTAATATTGAGTTTGGGCTATGAACGGCCAGAGAGAATCTGGTCATGCCTGTCACTCTAAATGCCGGAATCATGGAAAAGTATGGCAGCATAACCACTGATAAACACAGGTTTGGTCATACATGTCATACTTGTCATACTAAAATTTCTTCCTTCTTCCTGGCATAAATACGCATGCAATCAACCGACTTCACAAAAATAATGTGGCAAGTATGACCAGTGAACGCAGTCCGCTCCATCTATTATTCCCAATCCAGTTCATCAACTCCCAGGAATTTTTCAAAATGCTTACGGCATATTTTTAAGCTTGGGAACTCATAATGATTGCTCCGCTTATTACTGTTAGTTCCCTTTGGTCTACGCTTCTTAAGCCATCCTTTTGGGAGAGCCTTATGAAGTTTTATCCCAAACTCGGTGTCGCTGGCACGTCTGATATTACTACCCTGCTTTTGAACTCTTAGAACATAATCATCATAAAGAAAACTTACAGGAACTGAATCCCATTGGATGCCAGGAAGTAATTCGCCTTCAAATAGTTTTTGGTACCACCATGCCATCACAGTGTCGAGGCCCAGGAGTTTTTGTTCCGTAAGCCCATCTGTTTTTGGCACAGCCCTTACGTTGAAGTCACTAATATCGACTTTTTGGAGGGCGTAAAGCATGGCTTCGAGGCCACCGTTATCAGTTTCCTGAGCTAGAGCTTCAAAGTAATCGTGGTCACCAGCATATCGATCTGACACTTTAAGAACGCAGTAGCGTCGCTCATCATTGCTGGCTGGTACTACCCAATCATTGTTACTAGCCATGAAGAGGTGGAGCATGTTGCGAGCTTGTTTATCATCGCAATATTTTCTTGTGATATGTATGGTTGGCTCCGTTATCATTGACTTTAGAGCGCCCTCTGCTGCTTTATCTCCAGCCCAGAAAGCTTCGTCAGCGAAAAGGAAGATGCAGTCTTCCAGGTGAGCGTTAAAATCTCCGGTGATATGTTTTATGCTCGAAACATGGCATGCGTGTTGTCCGATGATTCGGCAAATAGCATTTCCAAGCATCCCTTTGCCCACCCCTTTACCTCCCTGGAGAACAAGTGCCACTTGTCCGGGTATCCAAGGCTTTTGAATCATCAGTGCTAACCATTTTTTAACATACGCGTACAAAGCCTTATCCCCATTGCAGATAACTTTGCGAATGTGTTTTCTCATCAGTTTCCAGGAACCTTTGACAGGTTTTATAGAATACCCACGCCAGAGGTTATAAACTCCATCGGCAGCACCTTCTGGTAACATTTTAATTTCCATAAACTGCCTGCGTTTTTCGTGATCCAGCCAAGCGGTTCCAAGAGGAACATAAATAGGATTCCCACGACTGTCTTTACCGGTATTGATTTTCTGGTTATTGAAGAGGTTCTTGATATCCGAAAAAGAAGAGGTCACAAGGAACCTCCTGTTAAGTGTTTCATCGAATGCTTCACGACAGGCAACCGTTTTCCCTCCAAAACAGCCAATAAAACGATCTTTGTTCATATCTGCAATGTAGTCAGGAACTTCTACACGCTTTGTAACTCCCAATACAATCGGGCTGTTGATCTTACCGCTATATTGACAATCACAGCAGAATCCAGGAGATATTGTTGCAAAATGATCACATCTTGTTGGTGGCATCTTATGCTGTGCAATCTTATTGTCGGTTTCTATGACTGTATAACCAGGATGCCCCGCCGACCATTCGTGTATGATCTTGGGGGACTCATCACAATGTCTGAGTAAGCCGATAATGGCGTACCAGATCGGCTCAGCCACTTTACCTTTGAGCTTTCTGAATATTGCTAGGACGGCACAGTTTTCTGCAATTTTGAGCGCACTTGACGATATATTTAGGGTATCATCCTCGTGGTTATTGACCTGCACTTTGTCAGGTGACACCGGTTCTGTAGGCAATGCGTCCAATGCATTGTCAATTAAAGCCTCAAAGGCTTTAAATTCAATCGGTTCACAGTCCTGAAGAAGTTCGACCTTTTTCGGTTTCTTCTGATCCTTACGGTTGTAGGCACCTATGGGGCGTAGTATGCGGGCTGAGTCTGCAATTATGCCGTCCTGATCTAAGCCCGGTTCAATGGCTTTTACTAATTTTTTCAGCTTTTCAGCCGTAGACATCCAAATTTTAGCTGCTACCCCAGCTTTCAGAATCCAGTAAGCGTAATATCCATTTCCTGAATTAACAATTGCTGGAATAGATAATTCTGTTATTTCACAAAATTCTATCAGCGCCTTTCTCCCCTCTTCTTGTGTTGCGTAATCCTTCCCGTCGCCACAATCAATATCGAGGAAAAATACTTTAAGAAAAGCCACATTCTTTTGTGTGCGGCCTGATTTCCTTGTGCCTTTCTCCTTGTAGGAAGCTTGAGCTACAAATAACTGAGCAGATATATTCTTAAATGACTCGACGAACTCGATTGCATCTTTCTTGTATTCGAACCAATGGTGAATCATTGTATCCACAGAGGATATTGGTTTTTCACAAACACAGTAAGACCTAGTCTTGGGCAGAATCGAATGCAAAAAGCATTTCTTAACGTCTTTTTGATTATGTTTATTATTCATAGTTGGTCACCTTCAGCAACTCTCAGCCGGGAGTCCAACCACGCTTGGATTTCCGAAATTAGGTAACCCACGGCTCCAATTGATAGCTGTATTCGTTGAGGAAAGTTGCCGGCACGCTCTAATCGCCATATTGTGGTTTTAGAAAGTCCGGTTAACGCAGGTAGGTCACGCGGCCTTGCAATGTTCGATCTGTTATTTGGTATGATATAATGAGGAGAAGCTGAGCAGCATTTTTCAGCTGCGATTGACTTGGCAAGTGTTCTTGTCGCAATATCAGGGGTGGGATGTTTGATTTGAAATTTAGGCATTAAATACTCCTGATGAAGTCTGTATTGGTTGATTGGCATCAAACATGTTCAGACAGTAGCAGGAGTTTTTGGGTATTTCACTTTACTCAAAAGTATCAGAAAATAATTATAGTAAACTATATTATTTCTTATTTTATCTGATCTTTATATTTTTTTATAAGTGCGAGATAATGCTCTGCGTTATCAGAATTTTTACGGATTTTTCTAGCAGTTTCGCCTTCAGTACAACCACTTTTCACAGTATCAATCCACTCGATCGATGAGGATTCTAACAGCCTTAGCCCTTTATTAAAGGCCTTTTGAAATGTGCCATACTGCACATCATCTAATCCCCTAAGCTTATACTTTTTACCAAGTGTTTTAATTATTTCTTTGTAACCGATCAAATTTTGGGATCTTGCCTCAAGATAATCTATTGCCAAGTCTAAATCACGACAATACATTTGGGTATGAATACCTCTCTTTTTACCAGCAGGTACTTCATGGCCCGTTAAATATTTATATATCTTACATTTATCATTTACAGACAGTTTTGTAGGTCCAATGAGTTTGTTAGCAAGGATTATCCTCTCATTCATTTCCTTATTGAGTCGGAGATCAATGGTCTCATTTTCTGACGAATACTGATTGTCCTCTGAGTTAAAGTCAACACTCATATTGTCAAATTCCTTGCATTCAACTAGATATTTACTGTTATATTTGAATCCTACAAATTTGGAATACGACCAGACAACATAACTCAGCAGCAGTCAACCTCCTGTTCTCCACAGGCAACGTGCTAATTATGTTAAATCTCAATATCTTTGTTAAAGATCAGCAATCTTTGTTCCCAAGCTTCTAGGGCTTTTTGCTTTTCTTTGTCATAACGATACAGGTTGTAAACCTTAATGACCCCCTGCTTTGCATGATTCAGTACTGCATCGATAACTTCATCCATTTCACCAGCTTGCGCCATAAAAGTTGCGGCAGTTCTTCTAAGGTCGTGCGGAGTGAATTGATCAACGCCTAAGCGGTTTTCTGTAACAGTTTTACCATTTTTATCGACTAGTACTCGACCCTTTTTATCTAACGATGGCCATGCAATGTTTCTATGAACAGCAATGGCGAGTGCATGGACATCAATTGATTGAACCTTCTTTCTGTGCGGGCACGGAAAGATATATCCTTCATATTGGACTTCTAATGGGATATCTCGAATCGCCTTAACACGTTCCTTCGATCTTTCGATGATCTCTTTTGCAGAGCACGTGAGAAATACACGATGCGCTTTGCCGTTCTTAGATCTATCACGAGGTATCGTCCACCAATCACCATCGATTTCACTAGTATGTATCCCTATAACTTCTCCAGGACGCTGTGCAGTAATAAGCATCAATTTTAATGCGTCCTTACAATCCGAAGACATTGATGATTTTTGGAGATTCATCCAAAGAGTTTTAATTTCTTGTGCAGTTAAAGCGCGATTTTTGACAACTTTAGGCGCCAACGCTTTCACACCACCACAAGGCGAATACGGCAAAATATCCCGCTCAACTGCAAAATTAAACATTTTTCTAACCACTTGAAAAGTGTTATTGCTCATACTTGGGGAACCACGTTCTATAATTTTCTCTAATAACAGAACGATATCTCGCTTCGTAATGTCTTCAGCCTTTCGTTGACTCCAATCGACTGTGCCTTTTTCCTTTCGCTTACTCCATGAATCAGTACCCTTACTCTTTTCCTCATTCAGCAGTTCTTTATGTAGTATGCGTTCATCCTCTGGCCACGATCTTTTAAATTTTTTTGCATGTTTCTCAATGTATTCATTTACAAGCATTTCAATTGTAAAAGCCTTTTTACGATCTTCATCATCTGTGATTCTTTTTTCTGCGGCCACCTGTTTTGCTCTAGCTGGATCAACACCTTCGAAGCGTCCAGCTTTTAAAGCAGTAACTTTCCCCTGTTCTATAGTGAATGTTTTTCTAGCTTCTTCAAGAGTTATACCGTTAGGGTGACGTTTGTCCTTATACTCACCTAAATTAAGGAATCTCCGAACACCGTCAATTCGATACAGATAGAAAAATACCTTGCGTCCTGATGGATGAACTCTAATACCAAATCCACCACGTTCCCTTCTGGTATATTCCTTTTCAGTTGCCTTTAAATTTCGAATTGACATATCATCAAGAATATCAGTCATTGACGTGCCTCCCAAAATTTACTGTTGCCGTACTGTTGCCGTTTTATATTGGATTCTGATGAAATTGATTGAAACTGTTTTTTGAGTAATTATTACCAATAACAGTTGTTTGTCAAGCAGTTAAGGTGATTAAGTGGAATCAACTGTGTGTAATTGAATAGATTTGGAACGACCACATTAGCTTACTTCGAACCAGGTTGTCGGCCGTTCGAATCGGTCCGGGCGCGCCAAACAAATCAAGCACTTACAATGATTGATTGTAAGTGCTTTTTTGTTTACAGGGATTCGTCATACTTTTAGGTGTTCTGTCCGAACCCCATAATATTACTAGCCATCCATGATTAGTTGATTGTTGTCTAAAAAATGGAAAATGATCCGTAGATTCTCAATAATTGAATTGTATTTTGTTTGAAATTTATCACATCAAGCAGGAGTTAAAATGAGAAATATTATGCTATTTGCAGCACTTATATTGTTAGTTGCATCCAGCACTTCATCTGCTAACGTGGTTGTCAATGATACGCTGGTATTCGGTGATGGCTCCAAGCAAAGTACGGCCACAATGCAAGGGCCTGTAGGGTTACAGGGCGCAAAAGGTGATCAGGGAATTCAGGGGCCAACGGGAGTATGTAATATTGATACTTTGTGCGATGCCATAATTGCTTCACAAAGGGAGGTTCCAGCTTTCTGCATTCCCTTACAAACTGACTTAATTGGAGTTTGGCGTACTACAGACGGAGCAGCCTTTACCTATCTTGCACTCTTTAGCGATAACACATTTCTTTTTGCCGATAATGACCTCAGTGGTACCAGTGGAGTTGAAGTTGGCACCTACTCCATCAACGGTACAAATATTACCTTTAATGTAGTCTATGACAGAAACGGTACCGGTAGCGATTCTGGAATAGGTGATATTGGTACACCGAGCGTTATTGATAGCGTATTGTCTAACAATGGCAGTACGTTAACTATTGGAGGAGGAGGACGAATTTTAAATCGTGCTGCATTTAATACTGCGCCTATTGTTAATGTATGGCGCGCAACGAATGGAGCCGCTTTCAGCTATCTCGTTCTTTTTGCTGACAATACTTTTATGTACGCTGAAAAAAGTTCATCAGTTGTACCTGTGACTGAGAATGGTTTAGAGAGCGGTACCTATTCATATGACGGAAGTAATTTAACATTCAATTTAACTTACGATGACAATGGACCGGGACAAAATTCAGGAGTTGGTAATATCGGAACTCCTTCGATAATTAGCGCTGCGATATCAACCAATGGCAATACATTGACCATCGCAGGGGCAATTGTGCTAACGAAGGTTTTTTAAGCTGAAGCTGAAGTCATCATTCACAAGGACGATACTGAATATTGGTCAACTTGGCCGCACGACAATTCTGGACTAGAAATAATTTTCGGATGGTACTATGGAAACTAAAGGGTGTCCTGAAATGGGATGCCCTTTTTTAACGTCAATGGAAAAATTAAATTCCTCTGAGTAATTCCCCGACTCTGCCGGGGGATTACTCAGAGGAATTTAGGTCTGCTGGTCCATCCGCTACCCGGTAGACATTCTTGCCGGCCCGCTTGGCGGCATACAAGGCCCCGTCAGCACTCTTTATCAAAGTCTCGGCGTTCAATCCATGTTCAGGAAACAGACCAATACCGGCACTGGTCGTAATGTTTACCGGGTTTCCCTCGATTTCAAAGGGTTTTGAAAGGGCTTCAATCGCCCGCTCGGTAACCATTGTCGCATACTCAACACCGCTGACATGCCAGAGAGAAATAATAAATTCATCGCCACCCACCCGTGCAACTGTATCTTCCTCGCGCACCGTTGCCAGCAGGCGTTCTGCCACCATCTTCAACAGAATATCTCCAACGCCATGCCCCAGGGTGTCGTTAACCTGTTTGAATCCATCCAAATCAAGATACACCAGTGCCATGGCGCTCTGGTCCCGACGTGCGTGCAGCAGCGACATGGACATGCGGTCATCCAGCAGGCGCCGGTTGGCAAGCCCGGTCAACGGGTCGTTCAATGCCAGCGCCTCCAGCATCTTGCCGTACTTGCGGGCAACTTCGTGCAGCAAGCGGACCTCCAGCATATTATGAACCCGCATCAGCACCTCGTTCACATTGAACGGTTTGCTGACGAAATCCTTGGCGCCACTGCGCAGCGCCCGCAACAGATGAGCCGGCTCAGCGGTTATGGCCAGCACCGGCAGATAGCCATCCTGCTCGATTTCCTTCAGATTTTCCATCACCTGGAAACCATCCATGCCGGGCATGCGCAGATCGAGCAGAATCAGGTCATAGTGGTTGGCGCGGTGCAGGTCGCAGACTAAGTACGGGTCCATCGTCGATGAGATATTCGTATAGCCGGACGATCTCAGCATCTGTTCAAGCAACTGAACGTTGGCCTTCAGATCGTCAACGATCAGAATTCCGGCAGCATGTATATCAGCGCTACTCACCGACACGTTGAGCACTCCCTTTTTCACGTTCATTTTCAGCATGTTCCAGCGCCATATCCAGGGCATCCATGAATTCGTTAACCTTGATCGGCTTGGTGAGATAGCAGATGAAGCCGGCATCCAGCCCTTTCTTTATATCGTGCAGCATGGCGTTGGCACTGATAGCCAGAACCGGGATGCGTGCAGTCGCTGGATCGTCACGCAGGATTTTCAAAGCCTCAATGCCGCTCATGCCGGGCAGATTGATATCCATCAGAATCACATCCGGCAGGCAGGTGCGAGCCACTTCAATCCCTTGCGGTCCATTCACCGCACTCAGCAGGCGCATATCCGGCCGGCGCTCAATCAGCTGTTCGACCAGAGCCATGTTAGCCTGATTATCCTCCACATACAGCAGGGTTCGCTGTTCTGAGCCATGTGTCCCATGGGAGTGATGGACAGGGAGCGGATCAACAGTGCCAAACGTAAGCAGCGGTTCATCCGTAAGGTCCAGTTCGAACCAGAACATGCTGCCGGCACCGATCACACTTTCCACACCAATTTCGCCACCCATCAGCTCCACAAGCCGCTTGCTCATCACCAGTCCGATACCGGTTCCTTCCTCAGCATGCGCTTCCTGCCCCAATCGATTGAACGGCTGAAACAGCTGGTTGAGTTTCTCGGGCGATAATCCCTCGCCCGTATCCCTGACACTGATACGAATCCGTTTTTCGCTGCTGTTCAGACAGGTGACGACGACAGATCCATGATGACTGTTATATTTGATCGCGTTTGACAGCAGGTTGATCAGAACCTGTTTGACCCGGGTTTTATCGGCATGAACAAAGCAGGGCGCTTTAAAGCCGGGAAATGTCATCTGTATTCCGCTTTTTTGTGCCTGCGGATCAATCATCTCCTGACATTCGAGCATGACGTCATTCAGCGACATGGGCTCCAACGACAACGATAAACGGCCAGATTCGATCAACGCCAGATCAAGAATCTCATTGATCAGATCCAGAAGATACCAGCCCGCCTTGAGAATCTGCTCAATACTCCCCTTCTGGCTGGGGGTGGGGAGCGGCGATCCGGACTCCATTAGCTGGGCAAAGCCTAGTATGGCATTCAGCGGGGAACGCAGTTCATGGCTCATACTGGAAAGGAATTCGGATTTCGAGCGATTGGCCTTTTCCGCCACGGAACGGGCACTCTCCAGTTCCTCGTTCTTTTCCTGCAGCACCTGATCCAGCCGTTTGCGCTCGGTAATGTCACGGGCAGCGGCAAACACCCCCTGCAGTTTCCGGTCGCGATCATAGAAGGTGGTCGCATTGAAGGAGACTACGGTTTCCGCCCCATCCCTGGCACGGGCGGTCAGCTCGTAATTACTGACCTTCTTCTCACGCAAAACCTTCTTGATGCTGGCCTCGGCCAGATCCGTATCCGTAAAATAGTTTTTAAAGGGAGCCCCGATCAGTTCATCACGGGTACAGCCGGTGAGCACCTCCATCTGTTTGTTGACGTCGGTGATGATCCCGGACGGGTCGGTGGTCATGATCGCATCAATGTTTGATTCGAACAGGGATCGTGTATAAAACTGGTGATCACGCAGACGTTGACTGAGCTGTTTCTGCTCCTCTTCGATCTGCTTGCGGGCCGTATTGTCGGTACCGATCAGCAGATAGCCGATAATGGCGGCCTGCTCGTCGCGCAAGGCCGTGACGGAGACCACCGCCGGAAAACGGCTGCCGTCCTTGCGGATATAAGTCAGCTCGTAGATATCCTCGATGCCACGGGAGGCCTTGAAAACTAGCGCCTCGAAACCGGGCGTGATGGGGGTACCCAGTTCCAGACTCAACTCCTCGGCCCGGGCGATGACTTCCTGGGGATCGGATATATCGGCAGGTGTAATCTTGTTCATCACCTCGGCGGCCGTATACCCCAGCATATGCTCGGCGCCGACGTTGAAGATCTGGATGACACCCTTGGCGTCGGTAGCGATGCTGGAAAAGTTGGCACTGTTGAAGATGGCACTCTGCAGCGCCCCGGCCTTGAGCAGGGCCTCCTCTGCCAGTTTTCGGGCCGTATTATCGGTACCGATGAGCAGATAACCGATGATGGTTTCCTGCTCATCGCGCAGGGCCGTGACGGAGACAACTGCCGGGAACCGGCTGCCGTCCTTGCGGATATAGGTCAGTTCATAGATATCCTCGATTCCGCGAGAAGCCTTGAAAACCAATGCCTCAAAGCCGGGCGTGATCGGCGTATCCAGCTCAAGGCTCAGGGCGGCTGCGCGGGCGATAACCTCCTGCGGATCAGAAATATCGGCGGGGGTTATTCTGTTCATCACCTCATCCGCCGTATATCCCAGCATGCGCTCGGCCCCGACGTTGAAAATCTGGATAACCCCTTTGGCATCGGTTGCGATGCTGGAGAAGTTGGCACTATTGAAGATGGCATTCTGCAGCGCCCCGGCCTTGAGCAGGATTGCTTCACTGCGAATCTCAACTACGGTGTCCCGCGAGTTGCTCTCTTTGCTATAAACTACGGAATCAGTTGATGTGTCACACATTGTAATTCTCCAAATCTGCTGCTCGCTTCACAACCCACGTACGTACCGAATAGATTTATTGTGAACATGCATCACCGCCGGCCATTACCCCTGCCCTGATCACGTTTCAGCGTCCCGATGCAAATGATCAGCGTGCCAAGTACACCGGCTATAACCATAATCTCTCCCAGAATATGATGGTAACCAGCCAGCGGTGCGATTGTCAGCATGGCCCCGCCGATAACCAGCGCAGCTGCGGCAATGGCACCGGTCAACCGTTCCAGGTTACGGCTGATACGACCACCCAGGGCCTCCACCGCCGGAGCCTGCAGCTTACCCAGATTACCCTCGGCCATCCGCCGCAGCGCGCGACGGGTGTCACCGGGGGCATCTGATAACAGGCGCTCCATATCACGGGCCAGTCGACCGGTCTTTTCCTTGATCCGCTCCAGTGAAAAGTGTTTCTCAGTCAGGCGCGCGATCTCTTCCCGGAAGGACTTGAGATAGTCATGTTCCGGGTCAAGCTCCCGGATCATGGATTCCAGGATTACAAAGGTGCGGGTCAGTAGAAAAAACTCACCCGGGTTGTGTACACCGTGGCGGCTGCCGGCACGCAGAAGGGAATCGAACGAATCGCCGATTGAAACCTCGGCCAGATCATTGCGGTGGATTTCATAGAGCACCGCCTTGATATCCATCTGCAGCGCTGCCCGGTTGACCTGTTCACTTCCCTGGGGAGCCATCTCCAGATAGGCCTCGGTGACCGCCCGGGCATCACCCTTGACGACCGCCTCCAGCAACAGTGACAGTGACTCGCGCATCGGCTCGTCCAGTTCGCCGGTCATGCCGAAATCAAGAAGGGATAATCGTCCATCGGGCAATACCAGCACATTTCCCGGATGCGGATCAGCGTGGAACAGCCCCTCTTCAAAGATGGTCTGCAGCGTCAGTCGCACCAGGATGTTGATCAGCCGTGGCATGGCTTCCGGATGGGAACGGGCATACAGGTCCACCCGCTCTCCATCGGAGAAATCCATGGTGAGAACGCTGCCACTGGAACATTCTGCCACGACCTCCGGTATCCAGAGATCGGGAATATCGACCAGAGCCGAACGAAACAGCATGATGGAACGGGCTTCGTGGCTGAAGTCGGTTTCAAGTTTAAGGCTGTTGGAAAACTCACTCACCAGAACAGGTAGATCAAGGGTGCGCAGGCGGGGAAAGAGCCTTTCTCCCAGTGCAACCAGGTAGGTCATGGCAGCAATATCCGTGGATATCATTTCCTCGAGATCAGGCCGCTGCACCTTCACTGCCACATGTCGACCGCTGTGCATGGTAGCTTCGTGCACTTGGGCGATCGTAGCAGCTGCCAGCGGTGTTTCAGCGAACGAAGCAAACAACTCCGTAAGCGGGGCTCCCAGTTCATCCTCAATCGTGGTGCGAATCGCGTTAAAACCGAGAGCCGGCAACTGATCGTGCAGCTGCTCCAGCTCAACTATGTAGGCGGTCGGCAGCAGATCGCGCCGCATGGCCAACACTTGTCCAAATTTTAGAAAGGTGAGCCCCAGTTCCTCAAAAGTTTCCCGGACTTCTTTAGGAGCCGGCCAATGATTCTTGCCCCGCAGGGCACCCAGGAATTTGTGACGGGCCAAAACGCGCATAATTTGCATCAGGCGCGGTGCAGACCGCATCAAACTGCTTTTTTCCAAACCTACCATTACAGCCACTCACCTTTCGTTCACCACATCATTTCGTTTCGTAACGCTCCCAGTATTTCTGGCGCAGGGCTGAAACCTTGCCCATGGGCCATCTGCTTAAAATATACATTGCCACTGCAAACCAGGCCCAGATCAAAACAATTCCAAATTCACTCATAATGTAATCTCCTTTATCCATTGTTACGCTTCATTTTAATATTCGTATACTTAAATAAAAAATAATTTCAGTAATTTAGCGCCGTACTGCGCTGCAGTTGACATGCACGTCATGGCAGTCAATTGGTTCAACCTGTCAGATACACGCGGTTTTTATTCCGCATCTCCGACATGCTTATGATATATTCCCCGGCCATGATCCCCTCACAACATACCATTGCCATTGAAGAGCTTGATCGCCCGGAAGTCCTTCAAAAACTCCGTTGGGTGTTCCCGAGACTGACAGGTACGCAGCGGAGCAGTTAATTTCATACCTGATTAGCACTGATCTTCCGCTAATCCCTGCTCCCACTGGGAGAATATGGCCGGAGGCCGGATGAGGGAGATTTATGAAGATTTTAAATCAACCTTTTCCCTCATCTTAGCCCTCCCAGAGTGAGAGGGGACTCTTTAGAAGTCTAGCGGACAATTTCCTTGAGGTGAATAAATGCGGTACATTATCCTGATTCTGCTAGTCCTCGGCCCGCTTGACGTCCACGCGTCTTCACCGTATTCGGACCGGGAATATATCGACATGCCTGCTGTGGAGTGGCTGGGGCTTCCATACAGACAGCAGATAAAGTGCGTTAAGGCTATAATATTATTAAATAAGATTGAGATGTGCCACAAACAGGTTTTGGAAGCTGTAAACTGCATGAGGAGCACCGGCACATCGCCGGACTTGAAGGGTTCAAAGGCGGGTAGCCTGTTTTCCGAATGCGCCTCAGACATGGGAGTTGATATCATGTCCGGTGCTGGACTGGCGGATTGTGCCTTAAAACCGGAGAAGCCGTAGAACAGAGATAACCGCTTCTGATATTCAGAAATGATTAGTAGCACTGAACTTCCGCTCATGGAGCGACAGGCTCACCACGAACGGAAAAGCAAGCATCAATGTAGCTAAACCTGAGCTTGTCGAAGGATGAACGGGTTTTAGCGGGAAATTGGTTCTACTCAGATTCAAAAATGATGAGTACTATGTCGATCAATCAAGAAAGGGTCTGATAATGAAGACATATAAAGATGCCTTGAGTTTTCTTTCACGTGAGCAGAGAGATGAGATTGCAGAAGCCATTGCAGATGCTGAAGCAATGACATCTAGCGAGATTCGTGTCCTCGTAGTAGCCGCCTCAAGCGTCCTGCCCAAGTTCAGTAAAGCGGAACAGCGGGCAGCACTCCGGCGCCGTGCTGTGAAGGAATTTTCAACACTCGGGATCCATAATACCAAGGATCGAACCGGCGTATTGGTTATGGTGTCAATTGAAGAACGGATGGTGCAGGTACTTGCCGGTAATGGCATTAATTCGGTTGTTCCTGAAAACACCTGGCCAGCTCTGGTGCACCGCATTACGGACGGAATAAAGGCCGGGAATCCCGTTCAGGGGATTGTTTCAGCAGTGGCCGAGATCGGCACGATGCTCTCGGAAAAATTTCCAATACAACCGGATGATATGAATGAACTTTCCAATACAGTCGTAATCAAGGGACGCTGGTGACTATTGTACCGGAATATCTAATCCTAGAAAAAGCATTTGAAACACGGAGGCACGGAGAACACAGAGTAAAATCTGATAGATAGAGGCGAAATTACACTTTTAAAGGTTCACCAAAATGTTTTTTTGTTTTAGCCCTTAACGTTTTGATTTCTCTGTGTTCTCGCTTAGAAGCGCCTACTTTTGGCTGTGGCTCTGTGTTATTGAACTGCCGTTTTTAGGCAAATGGAGCCGGCCGGAAATCCCCGGTTGCGGTAATCATCTTTGGGGGTAAAATAAATCCTTTCAAAGGACAATGAATTGAACCGGTCAGTCATTCATTTTATGTCCCGACATGTAACAATACCTGCTGAATGACGCATGTACCATCCGACCGGTCGTACGATCGATCATCATAATAACAGGCAAAAAGGTGAAAACCATGCACCTGATCCAACTGCTGCTTCCGCTCTGCGACAACGACGGTCATCCGTTCCCTCAGTCCATATACCTGCAGGTGCGCGACGAACTTACCGACCAATTCAGAGGCATAACCACCTATGTCCGCTCACCCGCAGAAGGTATCTGGCATGAGGGAACGGTTGGCCCGGTTCGGGATGAGATCATTATTTACGAAGTCATGGACAGGAAATTGAACCGGGATTGGTGGAAAAATTTCAGGAAAAAACTTGAAGTTCTGTTCAGGCAGGAATCCATTATTGTCAGGGCGAGCCAGATTGATATACTTTGAACAGAAGAGACAATGGCAACACGTCTCAAAGCATCAGCACGTAAAGGAGGAAATCACAATGAAACAGACAACTCGTGGAGCAGGAGCATTCAGATTCATAGTATTATCGGCTGTTTTTATGTTTGTTTTTCAGTTCATGATACCACCGGATACGGCGCATGCCCGTCGTGGAAGGGATGGCGATAACCGTTCCGAACATTACGGGCTGATCAAATCACGCCCCCAGAAATCATTGGAAGGCGTCTGGAATGTTGGGGGCCAAAATTTTACGGCTACCGCCGGAACAGAATTCAATCAGACTCAAGGGAAACTGACGGTTGGATCGTGTGCCAAGGTCCATATCAGAAACGGTCGTGTTCACGAAATTGACAGTGAACCGCTGCATAATTGTAAATAACACAACAGTTCATTGGCATACACCGGCACTGTTGACACCGGATTGTTGCCTGCCCACATCCCACGCAAGGAGAACGTCATTGATGAATAAAACCGAACTCTGGAATCGTTATTCCCAATATATTTGCGATTGCGAAGAGTTGGAGCTGTCGCTGGATATCAGCCGCATGAAGTTTGATGACGGTTTCTTTGAACGGATGGGGCCGGCCATGCAGCGGGCCTTTGCCGCCATGGCAGAGCTGGAGAAGGGTGCCATTGCCAATCCGGATGAAGGACGCATGGTTGGGCACTACTGGCTGCGCAATTCGGCTCTGGCCCCCACTTCCGCAATCTGCAAGGAGATTGAAACAACGATCGAGCATATCGTTTATTTTTGCAGCCATGTCCATTCCGGCCGAATCACCACTCCAGCCGGTGAGACCTTTACCCGCTTCCTGGTGATCGGTATCGGCGGCTCGGCCCTGGGGCCCCAGTTTGTGGCGGATGCCCTCTCCTCTTCCGGCGATCTGATGAAACCATTTTTCCTGGACAACACTGATCCGGACGGCATGGATCGAGTGTTTGCAGAGCTGGGTAGTGATCTGGCCCGTACGCTGGTAATCGTGATTTCCAAGAGCGGCTCCACCAAGGAGACCCGTAACGGCATGCTGGAGACCCAAGCCGCCTATCGCAGCGCCGGGCTGAATTTTGCCGAATACGCCGTGGCCGTTACCGGCGACGGCAGCGAGCTGTTCAAACTTGCCAAAAAGGAGTGCTGGATCGAATGCTTCCCCATGTGGGACTGGGTCGGCGGCCGCACCTCAGTGACCTCGGCTGTGGGTCTGCTCCCGGCGGCGCTGCAGGGCATCGATATCAAGGCGCTTCTGCAGGGTGCCAGGGTCTGCGACGACCTGACCCGGCAGACGGATACGCTCAAGAACCCGGCCGCTCTGATGGCACTGATGTGGCACTACGGCAGCAATGGTAACGGCGAGAAGGATATGGTCATGCTCCCCTACAAGGATCGCCTGCTGCTCTTCTCCCGTTATCTGCAGCAGCTGATCATGGAATCCATTGGCAAGGAGCTGGATCTGGACGGCAAGACGGTTTATCAGGGGCTGACCGTCTACGGCAACAAAGGCTCCACCGATCAACACGCCTATGTGCAGCAGCTGCGTGAAGGGGTGGCCAATTTCTTTGTGACATTCATCGAGGTACTTCGGGACCGTGAGAACGCCTCCGTGCAGGTTGATCCCGGCATCACCAGCGGCGATTACCTGTTCGGATTCTTCCAGGGCACCCGCACCGCGCTGTACGATATGGGGCGCGAATCTATGACCATCACGGTGGAGAGCGTGGATGCCCGCACGATCGGCGCCCTGATCGCCCTGTTCGAGCGCAGCGTCGGCCTGTATGCATCGCTGGTCAACATCAATGCCTATCACCAGCCCGGTGTTGAAGCCGGTAAGAAGGCTGCCGGAAACGTGATTGCCCTGCAGTGCTCTGTGGTGGAACTGCTGAATACCGAGAAACGGCCAATGACCGCCGGCGAGGTAGCGACATCTCTGGGTAAACCGGACGATATTGAGGCCGTCTTTGCCATTCTGCAGCATCTGGCGGCTAATCCCGACCGGGGCGTTGTCTGTACCAAAGAGGTGTCGGTTGATCGATTCACATTCTATGTCGAATAAATATGGCAGTAAAAACTCGTTCATCTCCCCAAAAGGAGTTTCCGTGAAAAACGTCATTTTTACCACCCTGATGGTGCTGTTTATATCCGCCTCTGTCACGTATGGCCAGGACACATTGGCCGTCACGGAGGATGGCCGCAAGGTACTCCTTAACAGCAATGGCACCTGGAGACTGTACGGTTCGACAGCTTCTGTCGCCCCCTCCCCCGGCAAATTGCCGTTCAAAAAAGCGGACGGGGCCAGCTCGGTCTTCAAGTCCAAGGGGGACAAGTTTCAGGTCTGGTACAACCCCACCAAATGGCACCAGAAAAAATCAGCCGATAGCGATAAACCAACCTTTGAGCACAAGGATGGTGATATCTATGCCATGATCCTGGCTGAGCGGTTTTCCATGACTCTGGATGCCCTGAGGGATCTGGCTATCCAGAACGCCCAGAATGTTGCTCCGGATGTTCGGGTCACCCATGAGGAAGAGCGGATCGTGAACGGTAAAAAAGTTCTCTGCATGAGTTTTGAAGGGACTATTTCCGGGGTGCCGTTCACCTATTTCGGTTATTATTACGCGGGAAAAAACGGCATCATCCAACTGATCACCTATACCGCCCAGAATCTTTTCGAAGAATACCGTGGAGAAATGACCGAATTTTTGAATGGGCTGAAGATTAACGAGTAGCCTTCACGTTAACTGTTTGTTCGAATTACGCATACATCTCCGTTGCCTTCCAGTCGTCACAATCACATTTTTACCTGAGCAGCACTGATCTCCCGCTCATGGTTCGACAGGCTTACCACGAACGGAAAATCAAGCATCAATGTAGTTAAAACCCGTTCGTCCTGAGCTTGTCGAAGGATGAGCGGGTTTTAACAGGAAATTGGTTCTATTCAGGAATTTTTAATTGAATCATTGCA
This sequence comes from uncultured Geobacteraceae bacterium, assembly GCA_942493195.1. Lineage (GTDB taxonomy): Bacteria > Desulfobacterota > Desulfuromonadia > Geobacterales > Pseudopelobacteraceae > CAIPTY01. The sequence goes on from OW818669.1 coordinate 1,889,894, forward strand.
GATTTTGTAATCGGTGCTATTACGTACAGAGTTACACAGTATTTTAAACTGTAAAATTCCGGACAAAATTTCACGAGGCCAAAACATTATGGAAAAACGTCTTGGAAGTGCACTGAACAGACGAGATTTTCTGAGAATTGCAGGATTGGCAACCGGGGCGACGGTTACCTTTCCCCTTCAGGCCTACGCCCGTCTGATCTTTGATGGGCGCCCACCGCTCAGGGTCGGCATGATCGTTCCGCGCTCCTCCATTCACCCCGGAATCGGAATGAATCTGGCCGAAGGGATGCGGCTGCAGTTTGCACAAGCAGGCTGGACCTCGACCCGTCTGGTGCTCCGTGAGGTGGCCGGCGGGGCTGAGATTTCGGCGGCACAAGAGCTGCTCAGGGAGGAGCGGGTTGAAATCCTGACCGGCATGTTCAATCCCCGCACGGTTCACCGTCTTCGCGCCGATCTGGAAGCAGCGGGGACCCTCTTCATAAATCTGGAAGGGGGCGCCAACGCCTTTGCGCCGCGTGAAGTATGTCCGCTCATGTATCAGAACTCCCTGGGCTACTGGCAATCGAGCTGGACCATGGGAAACTGGGCTGCCAAACATATCGGCACACGAGCGGCCGTGGTTTCCTCCTTCTACGAAAGCGGGTTCGACTCCTTTTATGCATTTCCTCAGGGTTTTGAAGCAGCCGGGGGAATTGTAACCGCCAGCGACATTGCCAATGCGCCCATGAGCGTGAATAATCCGGTTGCGACCATGAAAGCCGTTGCAGCCACCAGTCCTGATGTGATTTTCGTCTCAGCCAGCGGAGTTGATGCGCTGGAGCTGGTCAGGGGCTATCACGCCGCCGGTTTGGCTGAAAAAATTCCGCTGGCTGTTTCGAGCTTCTGCGTCCAGGGCGATTTTCTTACCACGCTGGGTGCTGCCGCCGAGGGAATTACCAGCTGCCTCCCCTGGACCCCCACGCTGAACACGCCGGAAAACCTGGCCTTTTGCAGTTCCTTTGCGGATTCAACCGGGCGAAAACCTGATACGTTCGCTGTGCTTGGGTATGATACCGGCAGCATGATTGTTACAGCCGTCGCGGCGGCAGCCGGCACAGCACACAACAACCAGGATCTGAAAAAAGCGCTTGAACATATGCAGGTTGCCAGCCCGCGCGGCACATTCGGCCTTGCACCGGCAAGCGGCAGTTGCGATGCTCCCCAGTATATCTGCCGGGTCGATCGGCAGGGTAACACTGTTCAAAACAGCGTCATTAGCCAGGCGGCCAGCCTTGAGAGTGTCAGCCGCCAGGCCCGTCTCACCGATCTCATGGCCCACAGCGGCTGGACCAACGTCTACCTGTGCGCCTGACCGATCCGACAGCCGGGCTTGAGCTGCGTTCGTCCTCCGAAGAGGATCGCCCTTTTCTGATTTCGCTGTATGCAGCCGGCCGGGCTGCCGAAATGGAATCGTGGGGTTGGACGGATTCCCAGAAATACCAGTTTATCGACCTGCAGTATTCGGCCCGCAGCAGTCAATACAACAGTGTCTATCCTGATCGGGATGACCAGATCGTCCTGCTGGATGATCTGCCGGTCGGATTCATCAGTGTGGCTCGCAGCGACAGCCGAATTTATCTGGTTGATATTGCATTGCTGCCGGAATATCAGGGGCGTGGACTGGGCAAAGCCTTACTGAAAGCGCTTCAGCAGCATGCCCGGGAGAACGGTTTGCCGCTCCTGCTGCATGTCTTTTCGGAGAACGAGGCCGCCGCATTTTTTTACAATCGTTTAGGGTTTGTCTGTGTAGAAAACGACAACAGTGCTTACCGTCTGTTTGAATGGCGGCCGGATACCTGTCGATAAGTATTCAGGAGAATCAGATGTCAAAGGGTGTGACACGAGCTGAGTTTTACGACTGCCTAAATTCCGTATTCCGGGTGATTTCGCCGACTGTCGACCAGATGAAACTTGACTTGATAAAGGTTTCCGAATGTGCCAGCAGCCCCGGACAGGAGACTTTTTCAATTCTGTTCCAGGGGCCGCTGGCCCCCCGTCTGCAACAGGGTATCTGTTCACTTGAGCATGATCAGCTCGGACAACAGGACATTTTCATCGTACCGGTTTCACAGAATCAGCAGGGTATCTGCTACGAAGCCGTTTTTAACCGTTTGCTGCCATAACAGCATATTAGCCGGGAGGAATCACCATGGCCCAACCATATGTGGGGGAAATCAGAATATTTGCCGGCAACTTTCCGCCGGCGGGCTGGATGTTCTGTGAAGGTCAAACATTGCCGATCGCGGAATACGAGACCCTGTTCCAGCTGATCGGCACAACCTACGGCGGCGACGGTCAGGAAACATACAACCTGCCGGATCTGCGCGGACGACTGCCGTTACATCAGGGAACCGGCCCGAGCGGCTATACCTATACCATCGGCGAGTCGGCCGGTGTGGAAGAAGTGACCCTCACCATTCAGCAGATTCCACAGCATACCCATTCCATGAATATTCAACCGGCCGGCACCCACGCCACACCCAAGGATACTGTGCCAGCGGCTTCGCCCCTGCGCCAGTACACCACCGTGAACGACATCCAAACAAACCTGCATCCAAACATGGTCATACCGGCCGGCGGCAACCAACCGCACACAAACCTTATGCCGTACCTGTGTGTTGACTTCATAATTTCACTGTTCGGCATCTTCCCCTCTCAGACCTGATCAATGAGACAGAACTTCAACAGGAGGACCATCCATGGCCGAACCGTTTATATCTGAAATTCGTATGATGAGCTTCATGTTCCCCCCCAAAGGATGGGCGCTCTGTAACGGCCAACTTCTGCCGATCAACCAGAACCAGGCCCTGTTTTCCCTGCTGGGCACGACCTATGGCGGCGACGGACGTGTAAACTTCGCCCTGCCCGACCTGCGGGGCAGGGTACCGCTGCATTTCGGAAACGGTTTTTCGCTTGGTCAAACGGGTGGTGCAGCAGCCACCACGCTGAACATGTCTCAGCTACCCACGCATATTCATCCGGTCAACGCCAATGATGGCGCCGCCAACATTGCAATACCCGGCCCCACAACCTACCTGGCCGGGCAGAGCGCCAATCCCTACGGCAAAGGGCCAGCCACTCTGCCCGGCCCCATCCTGTCCAATCAGGGTGGCAGTCAGCCGCACACAAATATGCAACCCTACCTGACAATCAGTTTCTGCATCGCCCTGCAGGGTATTTTCCCATCACCAAGCTAGTGAAAGGATAGATCATGGCCGATCCCTTTGTAGCCGAGATCCGCATTTTCCCGTTCAACTTTGCCCCCACCGGCTGGGCCTTCTGCAATGGGCAACTCATGCCAATCAGCCAGAATACCGCCCTCTTTTCCCTGCTGGGAACCACCTATGGCGGCGACGGCAAATCCACCTTCGCCCTGCCCAATCTCCAGGGTCAAGCCCCCATGCACCCTGGCCAGGGCACAGGTTTATCATTGCACGATCTGGGCGAGTTGGGAGGAGTTGAATCCGTGACCCTGCTCACATCGGAGATGCCCTCTCATACCCACACGATTCCCTGCATTCCATCGGAAACAGGCAGCAAGGGGGCCGGACCTTTCTTTGCGGCAACCGACAGCGACCGACCATCGGCTTATACAACCAACCCACCAAACGTAATCATGAATGCCATGACACTCACACCGACTGGCGGAGGTCTGCCGCATAATAATATGCAGCCGTATCTGACGCTTAATTTCTGTATTGCCCTGCAGGGAGTTTACCCGCCCCGTGGTTGACGTAACGGAGCTTTTGGAGATTTGAGTGCGCAAAGGATGGTGGGTAATGAAATACGATATGGGAGATCGAAGCATGCGAATCATGTTCCCGCCGGTAGCGGAATGTAGACTCATGATAGTGCTATGCATGGTAGGCATGCTGCTGACATGCACACCCTGCCTGGCACAGGCGGACGACTCAAACGGCACCTGGCTGCGCAGCCAGGTAAGCGCTGCCTCCTCCGGTGCGACAATAGCGGTTCCTGCCGGGATCTACACCCTGTCGAGTCCGATCGTGATACACCAATCCCTGACCATTCTGGGGGCTGATCAAGCAAGCACCTTCATCCAGTCCGCCGCGTCTGCCGGTGCGGCCGGCAATCAGCTCTTACGCATCGTCCCGTCCTCAGATGCAACGATCACCCTCAGCAACCTGACCATCCGCTACGCCCGTAACCCTAATGATCCTGCCACAAGTTACGCCTACCAGGGGGGTGCGATTATCTTCGCTCCCTACACAAGCACCAATTCCGTACTGAACGTGAACAGCTGTACGATCTCCGATAGCAGCAGTACCTACGGAGACGGAGGCGGAATCTCGGCCAGCAACGGCCAGCTCAACATCAGCAACTCGTTGATCAGCGGCAATACGGCTACGGATGGCTGCGGCGGGGGCCTTTTCGTCGGAACCAACGCCCGGCTTACTATCACCGATTCGACCATTTTAGGCAATCAAGCCACGGGTACGATCGGTCATGGCGGCGGGATCTGCCTGCTGGGGCCGATCACACGGTCGACCTCGACCATTTCCAACACGACCATTACCGGCAACTCGGCCCTGTACGACGGCGGCGGCATCTACAGCACCGCCCCGCTCAGCCTGAGTTCGATCACGTATGCCGACAACAGTGCCAGCCGCTATGCCAACGACCTCTGGAACAACAGTGGCGTATATTCTCTGACAAACGCGGCACCGGCTGTCAGCCTGAACCCGGCCACCGCAAGTTATACCGAAGGCGATGCCGCCAAGGCTGTGAACCCGCTCCTGACCATAGCGGACAACGATAACATGTATCTGGCCTCCGCCACGGTTACCCTGGTCAGTTCTCCCGATGCGCTGGCTGAAAACCTGACCGTAGACGTCAGCGGCACTTCGATCGTATCGTCGGTTACACGCGGGGCCAATAACAGCTCGATCACCGTCTCGCTCTCACAGATTGACCGTCGAGATAATTACCAGGCTGTCCTGCGCACGCTAAAATATTCAAACAGCAGCGAAAACCCCACATCGTCAGTTCGCAGCATCTCTTACATGGTGAATGACGGCAATGCAAACAGCTCGACACAATATCTGTCACTGAGTGTCTCACAGGTTAATGATACCCCCACGGTGTCATTCATTCAGCCCACATACACCGCCACGGAACAGATTGACCTCACTCTGCACAATACCGGCATCACTATTGCCGACAATGATGCCGCCAGCGCCAGCGTCACCAGCGCGCTTTCGATAACTGAAGGAATTCTGACCGCTACAGCCGGCTCCAGCGGTGTCTTGATCGGCAATTCCGGAACAGGTACCATCACGATCAATGGTACAATTCCCCAGACGAATGCCTTCCTGGCCGGCAGCGGTGGTGCAACACTGCTTTACCGCAATATCAGCGATAGTCCCTCCGGCAACGTTACCCTGACGGTCCAGGTCAACGACAATGGCAATTCCGGTGGAGCGGCCCAAACCGGAAGTACTGAGCGCACAATCAGCGTCATTGCGGTAAATGATCAACCGTCCCTGGCAATCAACACCGGTTTTTCGGTTGCACTGAACACCGAAGCCACTGCCATTACACCTTCACACCTATTATTGTCCGACCCCGATAACCCGGCTGCAAACACGTTGAGCTATATCCTTACGGCCACCCCGGCGCGCGGCAGCCTGAAAAAGAACGCCACCACCCTTGAAGTTGGAAGCAGTTTCACCCAGGCGGACATTCAGGGCGGAAGCATCACCTTCACCCCCAGCGGCACTGAAAGCGGTGAGAGTTCCTTCTCGTTCACCTATAGCGACGGAATCATTCCGGTTCCATCCGGACCGGCTACATTCGCCATTACCATCAGGCCGCTGCCGACCCTGGCCGTCAGCATAATCGGAAACGGATCGGTTACCAGCCAGAACACAAAAGGCGACAATTACACCTGCCCAGCGGACAGCTGCCCACCGGTGCCCTTTTCTGAGGGCGATACCGTCACCCTGACCGCCACCGCAGGGAGTCATTTCGGCTTTACCGAATGGAGCGGCGATATTGCGGGAAGCACAACCCCTTACAGCTTTGTCATTACCAGTGATAAATCCGTTGCGGCCACATTCAGCGCCGACCCTGCCACGGTACGCATCGACGGTTCTCACAATCCGTATTACACCTTTACGGATGCCATTGATGCACTTGCTCAGGATGGTGCGATCCTTTCCCAGGCTTCTGCAGAATTTGTAGAGACAATTATTGTTGCCAGTGGGCTGTCTATCCGGATCAGAGGAGGTTTTACTGACACTGATTTCTCGGATCTCAACCAGACCGGCTTCAGCACCATCAGCGGCTTGTTGAAAATTCAGGCCGGTAAACTGACCGTGGAGCGGTTGAAGATCAAGCCGTAAAGAATCAGTACCCAAGAAACGCAAAGCGGCCCTCAGGTTTTTACCGGGAGGCCGCTTTGCGTTTCAATAAACGTTTTATAATGTCACGACAATATGACATAATGCCGTCCTGCGAGCTGAGCTGGTACCTGCAAACCATCCCTACATTGGAATAAAAGGAAACATTATGAAACAAATTAAGGCAACCGGAGTAAGAATACTGATTCAATTTTATACCGGTATATTCCTGTTGATCGCTATGTCTGTCAATGTGCATGCAGCCGAATCCGCACCGCCACCATCACAGTTTGTGATCGTCATCAGCGTGGATGGACTTGGTGGCACGTACCTCAACAAGCTCTTCGAGGGTACCGCCACAGGCGGCCCATACGCACTTCCCAACTTCACCCGGATCAAGAACGAAGGGGCCGGTACCCTGGCTGCCCATTGTGACAACAACAACTGGGAAACCCTCCCCAATCATACCTCGATCATCACCGCACGACCACGGGACGGCGTCGGCGGGCACGCCTGGAGCAGCAACAGCGACCCGTTGGCAGGCCAGACGATTCATACCAACAAGGGTTCCTACGTGGCCGGCGTCTTCGACGTTGCCCATGACAACGGCTTGATGACCGGCATGTATGTCAACAAGAGCAAGTTCATGCTGTTCGACACCTATGGCTCATATACCAACGGTGGATCATACAATGCTATTAATGGCGCTGTCGACACAACCGGGACAGACAACGGCCGCGACAAGATCGATACCGCCTACATCAATACGGCTCTCGGCGGTATTATCGTTGACACCTTTATCGCTCAGCAGAAATCCGCCAATCCCAACCGATACGCCTTCCTGCATATCAACGAGCCCGATTCATTCGGTCATTCCAAGGGTTGGGGCAGCGCCATTTGGAACGGCCAGGTGGTTGTCGTGGATACCATGCTGGGTAAACTCTTCAAACTGATCGAGCAGGATGTCCCTGCCATGATCGGAAAAACGACCATTATACTGACGGCCGACCATGGAAATCAGTATGACCCGCCCAGCGGGGCCGACCGTTATTCGGTACCGTTCTTCGTCTGGGGTCCGGGTGTGCCGGCCGGCTCTGACCTCTACGTACTGAACAGCGGCCGTCGTCAAACGGCATCCAGTTACCCGATGACAACCTACAGCGGAATGCAGCCGATCCGGAATGCCGAAGCAAACAACCTGGCACTGCAGCTGCTGGGACTGGGGCCGATTCCAGGTTCCGTCTTTAATGCCACTCAAGATCTGCAGGTTGCAGCACTCCCGGCAGTACCTGCAATAGTTCTGGAAAATTCCGGCACCATAACCGGCAGTACGGCAAGCTTGAATGCGAGTGTGAACACAGGCGGAGCATCAACAACTGTCTGGTACCGTTTTGCAACCCTCAATCCCGGAAGCTGTAATGACACTTTCGGTTCACGGATGCCAGAAACAGGTGGGCTGACCGTACCTGCCGGAAGCTCGCCGGTTGCCGTATTTCAGGAGATCACCGGTCTTTCACCGGGAACCGCCTATTTCTACTGCGGGATTGCGCAAAATACTGCCGGAACCTCGTTCAGTACTGTTCGTACTTTCAGTACCGATCCCACCCTGACTCTGTCTGTAACGGGAAATGGTACTGTCAGCAGCCGAAATTCCGAGGGGAACAGTTACGCCTGCGATACCATGAATTGTGAACCGTTCATATTCAATTTCGGGAAAACGGTCACACTGACCGCAACGGTTTCCAATTCATCATTCAGTTCCTGGGGTGGTGATGTCATCAGCACCGAAACGCCTTTAAGTTTTGTTATGGATGCCAATAAAAACGTTACGGCAACGTTCATTCCTGACCCGGCCACGGTCAAAATTGATGGGGATGAATCTCCATTGTATTCCCTGGCACGTGCCCTTGACCTTCCGCGCCAGAACGCAACAATCCGGGCAAAAGCAATCGATTTTGTCGAGACAATTACCCATGGCAACAGCAACGCAGTCATGTTACGCGGTGGATTCGGTACTGATTTCTCGGACGGCGAACAGACAGGTTTCAGCACAATCAGTGGTTGGATGAAAATTCAAAACGGCCGGTTGGCAGTTGAACATTTCAAAATCAGGCCATAGCTGAGCGATCAGCATATCAAACGTACACAGGCCCACCAGGTTGGATACCCCGGTGGGCCTGTGTACGTTCGAACCAGCCTGTAGACCGGTGTTACACTGTGAAATTGCAACAAGGCCAAGCCACAGTACAATAAGGCTTTGTTGACGATATAAAGCTATTGATTCCGGTTATAAAAATCAGTTGCAGGAGGAACCAAAAAAGAAGTGTCTTCGAACAGTTCTACTTCAAGCGGATATTCTCCTGCCAGAAGAGTGTCGAAGGTCGGAAGGTTTCGTACAATCAAAATTCTCAAAATAATGGCTTTGAGCACACTCTTCTGCAAATCATCACAGTTCCTGAAAAACATTCTGATGAGGGATTCGATGGATTCCATCGGATCTCCTTTGATTTCAGTGATTTTTTCGTTTTTGGTCAATGCAAAGATGGCCGGATAGCTGCCGTCGGCATGAAACATCTTCATGGTTCTGGTTACGCTTTCCTCCCCCAGTGTTTTTCTGACGGTGTCGATGATCTCATTTAATCCTGCGATCATCTGCGGCATGATCTCGTCAAAGGTTGTGATGATGTCAAGGCCGACCTGCAGGTTTTCCATCTGCTCCAGAAAGTAAGGAATGTCATCCTCAAGAATTATGGAACCATGCTGGGGCGCAATCATTTTGGGGGCTGGTTGCAGTTCCCGGATGCGCTTGACCGCAAGTCGAATAGCATCGTTACTGGGCATATAGAGCTGATGAAAGGCTTTGACGCCGGACCAGTTTGCCCTGGTTGCATAGAGCTGGGTTGCCGCAATCCCCCCCATGAAATCTCCGGTAAAGAGTATCCTCGATTCCAGATCATACAGCATACAGGCACCACGGAAATGGCAGAATGGTGTCGGAACGAACTGAATCTTGTGGCCGGTCTGCATGATTATTCTCATATTTTTGAAACGTTCAACGGCTCTGAATTTGGTGGAATCCAACCCTGAAAGGCTCACTAGGCGCCAGGTATCCTCAGTGGCAAGCATAAGGGTGTTAGGGTTCATTCGTGCCAGGTAAGGAGCATTACCAACTACATCGGGGTCCTGATGATTCATGAAGACCGCATTCACTTTTGAAACTGAGCCAATAACTTCGGAAATCTTATGGATCAAGACCTCCAAATCAACGGTTGGACCGGGATCAATTACCAGAGAATTAGTTTTCCCAGCTCCTTTGTAACAAAGCAGGTACGAATTTCGGCTCAAAAACGTCTTTGTTCCGGTTCCGACCCAATGGACGCCAGGACTTATTTCTACGGCCTTTGAGAGATCGTGCTGATTCATAGTATGCCCCCTGTGTTTTTATGATGCCTGCGATTTACTGCGTTCTCGATCTTAATTCATTCCATCCCGCCAATTATATGCCTTCATCTGGGCAGTTACGACGTCCTCTTCAGACAATCCCATTGCCTCAAATTGCAGCGTGCTTCCTTAAATTCCATACGTTCAACCAACTCCGCCAGATTGAGAAGGCTGCCGAAGATGCCGGTGCGACACATCAGGGCATCTTTTACCGCATTTGAACCTGAATATTTCTTATAAGCCTGTCTTTCAGGAATATCATTACGCCCAACGTCAAAATGGTATGTCCGGATTTGAATTGCTGACGGAGATCCTGCACCTGTTTGACCAGCTTTTCATGTTCAGGTTTATGTGCGTTTATCACGGCATATGGGTGCTTTTCCATAAGTTGTTCTTCATCGGCAAAATGGGACTCGGAATAGGATACCAATCCCCCGATTATGGCCCCGAGTACTTCCTTACCCGCTCCCGAATTCATACTGTCGTGCAGCAAATTTACGTCCCTTTCGGTTTGGCCCGCCGGGTCGGTGGAGCGTTCCAGGGGTCATCGGGCCAGGGGTGCTTGGGGTAGCGCCCTTTCATCTCTTTTTTAACCTGATGGTAGGAACCGTCCCAGAAACCCTTCAAATCCTGTGTCACCTGCAACGGCCGCCCGGCCGGCGACAGCAGGTGCAGTAATACGGCCACCCTCCCCTTTGCCACGGTCGGTGTTTGAGCCAGCCCGAACAGTTCCTGCAGCTTGACCGCTAAAACCGGTTGATCACCGTTATTACCATAGTCCAGTCGAATGCGTGAACCGCTGGGAACGTTCAAGTGAGTCGGTGCCAGTTCGTCCAGCGCCTGGCGCTGGCGGTAGTCCAGGCCGGCCAACAGGGCCTCACTCAGATTGACTGATGAAAGCTGCTGAGCGTTACGTACTCCGGTCAGGAAGGGAGCCAGCCACGATTCCAGGTCGTCCAGTAAGGCCGCATCGGACAGATCCGGCCAGCCATCAGCGGGAAATACCCCCCGTAGAAGCGTAAGCCGCGACCGGAGTTGCCGGAAGGATTCCGAGAGGTTCAGAAGTTCGAGACGGGAAGCACGAATGGCAGCCACAACAACCGGCAGCAATTCGGCAGCGGCTGGAACATACGCTTTTGCTGACAGACAGAGCGCCCCGAGGCGTTCCTCCCGTTGAGCAATGACACGCCCATCCCGGCTGTCCCAGGAAAGAGTTGTTTTGTCTTCAAGTGAGTGCCTCAGTTCTTGTCGCACCAGGTCATCTGCCACAGGCTCGGCCTGGTGGATGACACCTTCAGACTGTTCACCTCCGTTAACGGTAACAGCGATCAGCCAGGGGGAGCCGGAGACTGAACCGGCACTGTACAGACGGGCACCGCGGCCATTGGCAAGCAGATACTGCAGCGATGCGGTTTCACGCTGGCGGGCCACCCGGTCCGGATAGGACACCAGCAGCAGACGGCCGATCAAAGCACTGACATCACTCTTTGAAGTATCATTCCGTGCGGCCCCGAGCAAGCGGCGCAACTGCTGCGAAACCCGCTCACAGGTCTGTAGGGCTCCTCTGTCGAACTCCGCACCTGTCCGGTTCGTTTCACGCCACTCCTGCAGCGCCTCAATCCGTTCAGTCAGTGTCAGGTTTCGCCCGGACTGATTCATGGTGCCGGTTGTGCGCCGGACAATGTCCCGCTCAGAAAGCAGGGTGGCAAGATCACATCCCAGTTCAGCGCAGCCCAGTTCCTGAGCACGGATAAGTAGTCGGGCCAGACGGGGGTGCAGCGGCAGACGCGCCATTGCGGAACCGAGGGGGGTCACATGTCCGTTTCGATCCAGTGCCGCCAGACTTTGCAGCTGTTGACCGGCCACATCCAGAGCGGCAGCGGGAGGAGGATCAAGCCACGGCAGTTGTGCAGGGTCGGTCACCCCCCAGGCTGCCAGTTCGAGCAGCAGCGGCGAGAGATCACTTTCCAGGATTTCCGGTGGAGTCTGGGCAGTCATGGCATTATGGGTATGCCGGCTGAACAGACGATAGCACCATCCGGGCGCCAGACGACCGGCCCGCCCCTTGCGCTGCTCCGCCGATGAGCGTGATTCACGGGTCGTAATCAGGCGATTCATGCCGCTGGCCGGATCATGACGCAGGCGTCGGGACAATCCACAGTCAAGAACAGCTCGAACACCTTCAATGGTCAGACTGGTTTCGGCGATGCTGGTAGCAAGAACGACCTTGCGACTGCGACCAGGCTGGATTGCAGCCTGCTGCTGTTCGAAGGGGAGATCTCCGTAAAGCTGATGAATGACAATACCACGTTCAGTCAGACCGGCTTCAGTCAGTCGGGCTGCGCAGGAATGAATCTCTCCGGAGCCGGGCAGAAAGACCAGCAGATCGCCTTCCGTTTCAGACAGAATACGTTGTATGGCAGCGACCAACCGCACCGGCAACGGACCATGTTCGTGGTCATCCAGATAGATTTCCTCAACCGGAAAGGAGCGGCCGGCCGAGCTGATGATCGGGGCACCATCCATGAGACCGGAAAGCGTTGCACATTCCAGTGTGGCCGACATGACAAGAATTTTGAGGTCGGGGCGCACCTGTCGCTGAATATCAAGACTAAGGGCGAGCCCCAGGTCGGCATGCAGGCTGCGCTCATGAAACTCGTCGAAGATTACCAGAGCCACCCCTTCCAACAGGGGATCATTCTGAATTCTTCTGGTCAGAATTGCCTCGGTTACCACCTCGATGCGAGTAGCTGGTGAGATTTTGCTGTCAAATCTGATGGAGTATCCAACGGTCTGCCCCACTTCTTCTCCACGGCTGCGGGCCATCCAGCGGGCCGCGGAAACTGCGGCCAGGCGACGCGGCTCCAGCATGATGATACGTCCGGCATGAGGGGTGATGATTTCCAGAAGCGCAAGCGGCACTCTGGTGGTTTTTCCGGCACCGGGGGGGGCGTGCAACAGGCAGTTCTGATGGGTTTTCAGGGTGTTCAGCAGATCAGGGAGTATCTCTTCAATGGGGAGTCGGGACATGGCTACAGGCGGATCAGATCTTCATGTTCTTCTTCATGTGGATTGATGTGAATCATGACGTCCCCCACATTTGGATAGGCCATAAAAATCAGACGTTTTACTTCGGATGCCACACCATGGGACTGCTTGACGGTCATGTCCGGATCCATCTCCAGCTTGAGGTCAATAATGATGTACTGTCCGGAGCGGCGGGCACGGATTTCATGTACATGCTCCACATGTGTGACCAATTCGGCCAATCGGGTGACCTCCGCAGTAAAATCCGGTGGAGTGCTGCCGTCCATCAGATCGTGGGCCGCTTCCCGAAAGGTTTCAAAACCGATATGCATGATAAAAAAGGAGGTCAGACCGGCAGCCAGCGGGTCCAATATGCCGAATCCGAAAAAGGCACCGGTTACACCGGCCAATGTGGAAACGGAAGTCAGGGCATCCTTGCGGTGGTCCTTGGCTATGGCGAGCAGTGACGGGCTTTCAAGTTTATCAGCGGTTGTCCGTGTAAAGCGAAACAGCCACTCTTTTATAATGATTGTCAGAAAGGCTGCCGCAACCGCCAGCAGGCTGGGGGTCTGAAAAACTCCCGCCATGATGGTTTGGAACGATTGATACAGAATCCAACCGCCGGTGATCATAATTATCAGGGAAACCAGCAGGGCTGAGAGGCTTTCGGCCCGTCCATGTCCGTAGGGATGCAGTTCGTCAAACGGTTTACGACCGAGTTTAAGTGCGACCATGGTTGAAAATATTGCAACAAAATCGCAACCGCTCTCAATACCGTCTGCAAAAACAGCCTCTGAGTGTCCCCAATAACCCGCCGACATTTTCAGAACCATCAGTATGGCGTTTATCCAGAAGCCGATTGTGATGACGCGGTCAGCACTGTCAAAACGTTCACTTCTCTGCATATAACTCACTCCACTGACCGCAGATCCCTGATTTTCAATTGGATACTGCTGCGACCATTCCACTCATTGATTTCCGGAAAGAATGCAATGTCAATTCGATCCGGGACATCACGCCCCGCCATGCCAAAGGCTATTGCAGTGAATCCGGCTTTATCCCTGCCGAGACGCATTCTCAGATGTTTTTCTCCGACCACCCGGCGCTCGACTACAGCCATGTTCCGCATCATCAGCACCGGCTCCGGATTTCCGGCTCCGAAAGGCTCCAGCCTCTTCAACTCCGAGACAAGCTCCATGGTGATTTCCTGCGGCTGCACTTCTGCGTCAATAACAAGCTGCGGAATCAGATCATCTTCCGAGAGCCTTGACGCAGCGGCTTTCTCGAAACATTCGGTAAACGCCTGGAAATTATCTGCATGTATGCTCACTCCCGCAGCGTAGCGATGCCCACCGAAACGCTCCAGATGTTCCGAGCATTCCGTGAGGGCCTCCAGCAGATGAAACCTGGGAATGCTGCGTCCGGAGCCTTTTCCGTGACCATTCTGGTCGAGGGCGATCAGAATGGTTGGCCGATGATACCGCTCAACCAGCCGCGATGCAACAATTCCCACCACTCCCTGGTGCCACTCAGGCGACGCAAGTACGATACTTCTGCGCCCGGTCGTGGAACCGTCAGCACGCAGCATGGCATCGGCTTGATCCAGAATACTTCGCTCAGTTGACTGGCGCTCTGCGTTGGCTGCATCAAGTTCTTCTGCTATGGCCCGCGACTCATTTTCATCGATACTCAGCAACAGATCAACACCAGGAACAGCACTTTCCATCCTGCCGGCCGCGTTCAAACGAGGTGCCAGTCTGAAACCGACCTGGCCGCATGAAACCGGCTCCGTGATGCCGGCTACCCGTTTTAGTGCAGCAACGCCGGTTCTGGGTTCGGTCGAAAGCCGTTTGAGACCGTGGCTGACATACAGGCGGTTTTGTCCCGTCAATGGCACCACGTCGGCAATCGTTCCCATGGCAACCAGATCAAGCCATTGACGCAGGTCAGGCACGTGCCTGCCTTCAAAAACACCGGCCTCTCGCAGGGCTGATCGCAGAGCAACCAGCAGATTGAAAGCAACGCCGACGCCAGCAAGGGATTTGAATGGATAGGGACATCCGGGCTGCAGCGGGTTGATAATAGCGCAGGCATCAGGAAGCACATCCTTTGGGGAATGATGATCAACAATGATCAGATCAACACCATGTCGCCGGCATACATCCGCTTCGACTACGGCGGTTATGCCGCAATCAACCGAAAGTATCAGATCAGCACCACGGGATATGATGTCCTCAAGCGAATCGGAGTTTAATCCGTAGCCATCATCAAAACGATTGGGAATAAAGTAACTGCAGTGGAAACCAATTGCTCTTAAGAACGAAACCAGCAACGCTGTACCGGTGATACCGTCCACGTCATAGTCACCATAAACACAGATCTGTTCACGTTTTCTGTATGCAGCCAGCAGACGCTGAACGGCTTCCGGCATCCCCCGCAGCAGCAGCGGATCGAACATCTCCGACAATTGGGGAGTCAGAAATGAACGGATGGCCGCTTCATCCGCATATCCACGTGCTGCAAGGATATGGTGGAGCAGCGGATGCAGGTCTAAATTGGAGAGCGGTGTGATTGAATGCTGCTCGCGAAGTGTCCAGTTTTTATTCATACATTCCGTTTCAAGATCAGTTGACAAAAAAAATCCCCCGTTTCCGGGGGATTCAAGAAGTTACTATTTTTGGCTGAAAGGGGAACCAGCTGCATCGCCCCCGCCACCCTGCATCATGCTCTTGACCTGCATGGCAGTAGCACCATTTGGATCAATCTCAAGAATTTTCTTCCAGTATGGTCGCGCCTTGACGTGATCCTTCAGGTCAACGGCATATACAATACCGGCATTGAAAAGACTTTGAACATGCTTTGGATCGATCTTCTGGGCTTTTTCAAAGTTTTCCAGTGCCTTGTCGAACCAACCAACCTTGCGATACATAACCCCTTGATCAGTCAAAACATTGGGATTATTAGGTTCAATTTCAAGTACCTTACCGTAGGCGTTAATAGCCTTCTGAGCCTGCTCGGTATCGAAATAATCATTGCCCAGAGAGAGCCAGGCATTCTTGTTTTTCGGGTCCTGAGCAACAATTTTCTCTGCTTCGGCAATACGGCTTGAGTAATCCGTCGGTGATCCGGAACCGGGGGGAATGCCGGCAGCGACCGGAGCACTCTTGCCAACGTTACTGGAACTGCCGATCAGAAAACCCAGCAGAAATCCGACAACCAGTGACACGACACAAATCAGCATGGATTCTTTTTTCAATGGATGCCTCCTTGAATAAAATAAACTCGTTAAATCTGTTCAACCTGCTTAGCAGCGGCCCTGGCCTCGAGTACCGCCACAATCGGGCTGGCAACAAAAACGGAAGAGTATGTGGCGACAAGAATTCCGACCACCAGAGCGAACGAAAAATCGTGGATGACTTCGCCGCCGAACACAAATAAGGATACTGCTGCAAGAAACGTGGTCAGAGAGGTAACAATAGTTCGCGATAACACTTCGTTAATACTGAAATTAAAGATGTTATGGATTGCCCCTTTGAGATCTTTGTGCAGATTTTCGCGAATTCTGTCAAAAACTACTACCGTATCGGTCAGTGAATAACCGGCGATGGTCAGAACAGCGGTTATGAACAGAAGATTGATCTCCTTGTTCATCAGATAAAACACAGCAATCATTGCCAGACAATCGTGAATTGTAGCAGCAACGGCACCAATACCGAATTTGAAGTCAAAGCGCCAGGCAATATAGAGGATAATACCGAGCAGGGAGATAAAAACAGCAACAATGGTATCCTTGCGAAGTTTGTCACCAATGGACGGACCAATCTCGGTAGAGCTTTCCACCGAAAAAGTGTTATCGGCAAACTCTTTCTTTAAAGCCGTCTGCACCGCTTCAGCCGCTTTGCCAAGTGCCAGGGAGGTATTCTTGTCAATCTTGATCAGAAGTTTGTTGCCATCCTTGATTTCCTGCAGTTCGGCCTTGGCAATGCCGTTTTTGTGCAGTGCGGCTCGGGCGTCAGCCATTGGCAGAGGTTTGCTGAACTTCAGCTGCATGGATGTGCCACCGGAAAAATCGATCCCCATGTTGGCGGCACCGCGGCTGATCTGAACGATGCCGATGATACCGATGATCGAGATGATCGCCGAGATGACGAAGGAGATGTTGCGCTTACCGATGAAATCTATATTAGTTTTACCGAGCAGTTCCATGTATGGTGCTCCCCCTATATGCTCAATTTCTTTGTAGTGCCTTTATGAAGGACCATATCAAAAATAACCTTGGTGCCGATCAGAGAGGTGAACAGGTTGATAATGACACCCAGACTGAGTGAAACCGCAAAGCCTTTGACCGGTCCGGTGCCGAACTGAAACAGTACTGCGGCAGTGATCAATGTCGTGACATGCGAATCCATGACCGTCATGAAGGCCTTGTCATAACCGGCATCCAGGGCTGCCTTGGGGGTCTTGCCCAGCTTAAGTTCTTCGCGGACACGTTCGAAGATCAGTACATTGGCGTCAACCGACATACCGATCAGGAGCACGATAGCAGCAATACCGGGCAGTGTCAGGGTAGCCCCCAAGGCGGATAGCGCCCCCATCAGGAAAAGCATATTGAGAACCATTCCCCAGTTGGCAACCAGTCCTGAAAGTTTGTAGTAAACCGTCATGAATACGATAACCAGCAAAACGCCAATCAAACCGGCATAGAGGCCCTTATTGATTGAATCCTGTCCCAGGGAAGGACCGACCGTAACGTTCTGGATAATCTTGACCGGAGCCGGCAAGGCTCCGGCACGCAGGATGATCGCCAGGTCGGCAGCAGTCTTCTCAGTAAAATTGCCGGATATCTGGGCGCTGCCGCCGGAGATGCGTTCACGGATTACCGGAGCGGAGTAGATATTGTTGTCCAGTACAATGGCAAAACGCTTGCCCACGTTGGCAGCAGTGGCCTGATCAAAAAGTTTGGCGCCCAGGCTGTTAAATTCAATTGCTACATACGGCTGGTTAAACTGCGAGTCGATGCGAACCTGTGCATCGGTCAGCAGATCGCCGGTAATCAAAGGCTTCTTCTGAATAACGTAGGGTACCTCGCTGACTGCGCCGGTAACCTGATCAACATTACGCTCTTTGAGAATTTCAGCATCTTCGGGAATCACTGTCGATGAAGGAGGAATATCCTCACGGACCATCTTGAATTCAAGACGGGCTGTTTTACCGATCAGGTCAATCGCCCGCTGCGGATCCTTGATACCGGGAAGTTGAACAACAATATTTTTGATGCCCTCGCGCTGAATCGTCGGTTCAGAAACCCCAAACTGGTCAATTCGGTTGCGAATGGTTTCAAGTGCCTGTTGGACTGCCCTATCCTTGCGATCCTGGGCATCCTTCTCATTCACCCGGATATCGAAGGCCACAAAACCGCCCTCATCACGTGCCGGACTCTGTTCGTAGCCGGGATATTTGTCCTTCAGAATTTTCTGAACGGATTCCGCTGTTCCCTTTTCATACAGAAGCAGGGAAACCTTGTCGGAACCGTTGCGGGTGATGCGCTTGAATCTCAGGTTCTTGCTGTTCAGCGTATCTTCAAGGTCGGTTGCAACGATATCCAGAGTTCCTTCAACAGCCTTCTGGGTATCAACCTCGAGTACGAGATGCGTCCCTCCTTGCAGGTCAAGACCGAGGTGAATCTTGTCCTTGGGCAGGAGCCCGCTCCACCACGACGGCAAGGTACTAACCAGTGTGGGGGTCAGGTAAAGAAAAGACAGTACGATAAAGATTCCAATCAAGCTGATGCGCCAGCCAGTTCCGTTCGGCATGAAGCTTGTTCTCCCTTCAATCAGATTATCAAAATTATCCGGAATCTAGTCTTTCTTGACTGCGGCTATATAGGTCTTGGTTATCTTGATGTTAACGCCGGTAGCTATTTCAAGGGAGACGATACCGTCTTCAACAGCTGTCACCTTACCATGTACTCCGCCAGCCGTAATGACGTTATCACCTTTTTTGATGGCATCAAGCAATGCTTTATGCTCTTTTGCCTTTTTCTGTTGGGGACGAATCAACAGAAAATAAAAAATTGCGAACATGAATATCAGCGGAATAACCTGCTGAAATGCTGCCATACCACCAGCCGGTGCTGCCCCGCCCGGTGCCCCACCCATTGCAAATGCTAATCCTAACATGTAACTAACCTCCTTTAACTATCGAGTTATGTAACTGACGTGCATGAAATGTACGACGAAATTCTGCAAACCGGTTTTCATGGATTGCCACGCGCATCTGACGCATAAGATCCAGAAAATAGTGCAGGTTGTGAAAGGTATTCAATTGCGACGCCAGAATCTCGCCAGTCCGGTAGATATGGCGAAGGTAAGCCCGTGAGTAGTTTCTGCATACATGGCAGCTGCACTCCGGATCCAGTGGACCGCCATCATCCTCATAGACCTTGGCCTTGATATTGATCCGACCCTGACTTGTAAAGAGCATGCCGTTACGGGCGTTGCGGGTCGGCATGACGCAATCGAACATATCAAAACCATGCCAGACCGCCTCCACAAGATCTTCAGGTGCTCCGATTCCCATGATATAGCGCGGAGCATCAACCGGCATTAGCGGAGCACAGCATTCCATCACACCGTACATCTGCTCTTTTTCTTCGCCGACCGACAGCCCTCCCAAAGCATACCCGTCGAAACCGATCGAACAGATTTCATCCAGACTGCGGGCCCGTAAATCATAATGCATACCGCCTTGGATAATACCGAAGAGCTGCTGCCCCTCCCGTTTATGCGTCTTCTTGCAGCGCTCTGCCCAGCGGGTAGTCATATCCAGAGAACGCCTGACGTAGTCATAATCGGCTGTCGCCGGAGGACATTCATCAAAGCACATGATGATGTCAGCTCCCAGAGATTCCTGGATCTGGATCGAAAGCTCGGGAGTCAGAAAGTGATATGAACCGTCAATGTGCGACTGGAACCGGACCCCCTCCTCACTGATTTTGCGCAGGTCCCCAAGACTGAATACCTGAAAACCGCCGCTGTCAGTAAGAATTGGACGGTTCCAGTTCATGAAGCGGTGCAGCCCACCCATGGTCTCAACCAAGCGATGGCCGGGGCGGAGATAGAGATGATAGGTATTTGCCAGAATAATCTGGGCGTTGACCGCCACCAGATCCTCCGGTGTCATCGCCTTAACGGTGGCATTGGTGCCGACCGGCATGAAGATCGGAGTATCTATGCAGCCATGAAGCGTTTTCAAAGAACCGAGACGCGCCCGGCAGGAGGTATCGTTATGTACTACGGAAAAAGTATCAGACACGCAACCTCTCACACAATCAACATGGCATCGCCATAACTGTAAAACCTGAATCGACGCCGAATTGCCTCAGCGTAGGCGGCATTAATCAAAGCACTTCCGGCAAAAGCAGAGACCAGCATCAGCAAAGTCGATTCCGGTAGGTGAAAATTGGTTATTAAGGCGTCAACCACTTTAAAGGAATATCCCGGATAAATAAAAATGTCGGCCTCACCTTCTCCCGGCAGAACATTCCCTTCAGGATCGGATGCATATTCCAGTGTCCGGGCGGTTGTCGTTCCAACGGCTACAACACGCCCTCCCCGCTCTTTTGCAGATCGGATGGCATCGGAAGTTTCCGCCGGAATTACATAATGCTCCGTATGAATTCGGTGATCCTCGACCCGTTCGACACGCACCGGCTGAAAGGTTCCCAAGCCGGTATGCAGTGTCAGATGTGCAATCTGAACACCCTGAGCAACCAACCCTGACAACAGATCTTGCGTGAAATGCAGTCCGGCGGTAGGTGCAGCAACAGCACCCGGATGTTTAGAGTAAACCGTCTGGTACCGTTCCCTGTCAGTTGTGTCATCAGGTCGTTGTAAATAAGGTGGAAGCGGAATATGTCCTTCACGGTCAAGCCATACTTCAAACATTTCAGGGCCGGAAAATTCGATCAGCCAGGAATCGTCATTAAGTTTTTTGCAGACAGTCGCCTGCATGCCATTGGACAGCAGAATGATTTGTCCGTTCTTGAACCGCTTGGAGGAACGCATCAGACAGATCCATTGCTGAAGTACCCCTCCTACGTGACGAATCAGAAATATTTCAACCTTTCCACCAGTCACTTTATTGCCGAACAGTCGGGCTGGTAAAACTCTGGTATCGTTCATTACCAGCAGATCGCCAGGATCCAGATGAGAAAGCACACCTTTAAAGGTGACTTCCTCAATGATTCGGGATGCTCGGTTCAAAACCATCAGGCGGGACGCATCACGCTCTTTTGATGGATATCGGGCAATCAGATCTGTCGGCAGATCAAAGTTGAAATCCTTTACAAGCATGGATGGCACCGTATCAAATATTGTCAGAGAGCCGGGTTAATTTTGTACCGGGGTAATAATATGACAAAATTTCGTCATAGCCAAAACCATCCAGCGAACGCTGTTTGGCACCCCACTGGCAAAGGCCGACACCATGCCCGTTACCGAGACCGGAAAATATTGCCTCCCCGTTTGACAGTTTCATGGTGAAATTAGTGCTTTTTATGATGCCGTAGCCGATAACTTTGCGAAACTGGTCTCCGCTAAGTACCGTTTCACCGCGCGTAGACAGTATCACAACGTTTTTCAGGCGACCGCGGTTATTACGCGACCCTAGACGTACATCACTAATGGTACCGACTTTAAATCCTGAATTTCTGAGTTTATCCTCGATATCCTTCAGAACTATTCTGACTTCCCAAACCGTTGAAGGGGATGCCGTACAATACGCACAATCCACACCCATCAGATACGGAAGTCGCGCCCCCCAGACATTTTCAGACGATTCAGTGCGGCCACCACAATTGGAATGATAGAAGGCCTGAATAACAGCTCCATCATGCGTCAGGACCTCACCGGCAGTATCGGTCACGCCACGCATAGCGCGGCTGTCTTCAATTTCACACCCGTCATAAACCTGATCGATAACAGATGATTCCAGATGGTACAGGGCTGTGCGCCGGGCATCTTTTTTGTTCAATGCGTATGTTCTGGCGATAACAGCTTGGGCCTTGACTGCTTCAATCGGCCAGGCCGACGAGATCTCACAATTAATCAACCCGACCAGATACTCTTCAAGAGGGAGTTGATTGACGACCAAAATACCTTTTTCAAAGACGGAAACCTCGGCAATTCCCCGATAGGGCTTACCGTTTACCTGAACAGCCGAAGCAGCAGAAAATGTCAGTTTTTTATATTCAACGCCTTCCACCTGCAAACTGTTTTTTGTATAACTGATTGTCACCGGAGGAATAAGGGCAATAGCGTTGCCGTTCTCACGGGTTGCGAGCATACCCTCGCCATCCAGTGTTACCGATGAGACATTTTTCACAATGGCGACACGGATGGTTTCTTCAGGTAGAGCGGCATCACTGATGTCATGGGAGACGATCAGATATGTCGAAACGATCAGCAAACCTGCCAGAACTATGCGAAGTAACAGTGGCTTCAAAACCTGGTGATACAACCATAAAATCAGGCTGGCGTCAATTTTTTTTGCATTTTCCATGCTCGATCAGGCCACCTTCCGGTTAATTAATGCATCCAAATAGGTAACTTGGCACAATTACTGAATATTTCCACTAAAATACACTAAACAAATGGACTAAAGCCTCTAACCCATTACAATTTAGACCAATATTGTAAACAACAGCCCTTCAACGTAACACAGTGATTTAACGGGTATTTAACGCATGGTGTTTGTTATGATCTGTTGAATATACTGTTATTTCGATATTTTTCACCATAACTTGGCTGACAGCCAGGATATGCTAAATAACGAGTAGAAATTATTCATACTATTGGAAATCTTCTTTGATCAATTCACTGAAAATTAAAATTGTTGGTCTTGTTGCAGTTATCGTGGTCTTCTCGATAGGTATTTCGTCGTGGCTGAATTTCAATCATCAGAAATCCATGCAGCAGGCTATCGCCCAGCAAAATGCTGTCATTCTGACTGAAAGCATCCTTAACAGCATCCATAATTCCATGCGCCTCGGCCACTCCTCAGAACTCAATGAAATCCTGAATCGAATAAAATTCAATGAGTACATCGAAGCATTGAGAATTGTTGATTCACATGGCCAGATTCTACACTCTGCCGACAAATCTCAGATAGGCACGTTCCTCTCTCTGAATGAGCGCGAGGTATTGCGTACAAACACACAAGATCATTTCAAAGTGTCAAATCGAGCGGATAAATTCGACTCATACTCCCGCATCAAAAACAGTTCAGAATGTCATGCCTGTCATCCCGCCTCACAAACTACCATAGCGTATCTTGAAACAGAATTGTCACTGGCCGGCCATATGCAGTTCATCAAGGAAGAGCAAAGGAATTCGGTGATATCGGCCGTATTGATCATTGTCCTGATCATCGGTGCCCTGTTCGTATTTCTTGTCCTGTATGTTGATAAACCGGTAAAACAGCTCATAACTTCCATGCAGGCCGTTGAAACAGGGAATTTTTCTGCAACTGTTTCAATTTCGAGCAGCAACGAACTCAAATTGCTTTCTTCGCATTTCAACCTGATGACCGCCAAGCTTCAGGATCTTATGGCTACCACAATCTCACACGAACGTGAGTTGACACGCGCCGAAGAAAAACTTGCCCATCACCATGAAACCCACATAATGAACCTGAAGCTTGAAGAACAGCTTAAAGAAATTGAACAGCTCAACATTTCTCTGGAGGAACGGATCGAGGAAATTGAACAGGCGCATTTTACCATTACTGACCTGGCCAGTGAACTTGAACAGAAAAATCTCAACCTCGGCCGAGCGGTTGAACGTTTATCTACAATTTACAAAGTCGGGCTGGCAATCAACTCCACTATGGATATCGACCGGCTCTTTAATCTGATTGTGCGAACCACTACCACAACCATGAAGGCAAATTTCGGGTACATAATTCTGCATGATGCCGAAAATTCCTGTCTGAATGTGACCAACCTGATTGGCGGCGGCAAACTGCTGGCCCCCAAGACGGCAATCCCCATGAAAGATTCCAGTGTCTCAACCTGGGTCATTAAAAACCGCCAGCCCATTCTGATTGCCGACATCAATAAAGCCCCGCAGTTCGATCGTTTTAGTGATCTGGGGTATGAACGCAAATCATTGATCTGTGCGCCACTGATGGTCAAGGATGAAATTATAGGAACCATCAGCGTCGTAAACAAGATTGATGAATCACAGTTCAGTTCCGACGAAATGGAGATGCTCAGTACTATTGCCGCCCAGGCCGCCATTGCAATTAAAAACGCGACTCTTTATGACGAACAGCAGCAGACCTACCTGAATACGATTCAGGCCCTGGTTTCTGCTATCGAGGCCAGCGACAGCTACACCAGAGGCCATTCAGAGCGAGTTACCCGCTACAGTGTGGAAATCGGCCGTCGGCTGAACCTGCCAGTTGACCGGATGCAGATTCTGGAACGAGCCGCCATTCTGCACGATATCGGTAAAATTGGTGTGGACCTGAGCCTCCTCCATAAGGAAGGCAAGCTGACTCCCAAAGATATCCGTGACCTGCAACTGCATCCTTCCATCGGTATGCACATACTTGAACCGATCGAGTTTCTCCACGATGTGCGGGTTTGCATCGGCCAGCATCACGAACGGTACGACGGCATGGGATATCCCAACCGTATCAAGAGCAGTGATCAACTGCTGGAAGCCCGAATTCTTACAATTGCCGATTCCTTCGACGCCATGACTTCAGACCGTCCATACCGTAAAGCCCTCCCCCTGCACATCGCAATCAATGAGTTACAGGAACACGCAGGTTCCCAGTTTGATCCTGCCCTTGTCGATATTTTTTCACAGATTATTGCCGATGGTTCTTTTTTTAATTCACGTTTCTCTGATTCCTCAACTATTATGGTCAGCTCAGCCGGCAACGCCTGATTACCCTGTAATCCGAGGAATCCCGTGTCTCAACTACTTTCAATCTCTGATCTCCACACAACATTTGCAACTCCTGAAGGCCCTGCCCACGCCGTGAACGGTATCTCACTGATCGTCAATTCCGGACAAACAGTGGCGCTGGTCGGAGAATCCGGTTCAGGAAAATCCATGACCGCCCTTTCGGTTATGCGCCTCGTTCCCCCACCCGGCTCGGTTTCATCAGGTTCGATCACCTTTGAGGGGTCAGATTTGCTGACTCTGTCCGAAAGTAACATGCGTTCGATCCGTGGGAGTCGTATCTCCATGATTTTTCAGGAGCCGATGACATCTCTTAATCCGGTCCTACGCATCGGTGATCAGATTGCAGAGCCGTTTCTTCTTCACCGAAAGCTTACCAGACACGAAGCAGCTGAACGAAGTATCGAACTTCTGAGGCAGGTAGGTATTCCTTCGGCAATGGATCGGATGCGCGATTATCCCCACCAACTGAGCGGAGGCATGCGGCAAAGAGTCATGATAGCCATGGCGCTGGCCTGCAACCCGGGTCTGCTGATAGCCGACGAACCGACAACCGCCCTGGATGTCACCATACAGGCACAGATTCTCGAACTGATTGATTCTTTCAGAAAATCCACCGGTATGGGTATTTTGCTGATCACACACGACCTGGGGATCGTTGCCGAACGTTCTGAGCACACCTGCGTCATGTATGCCGGCCGAATCGTAGAAGAGGCCTCCACTCCCGAACTGCTCCGTAATCCGCAGCACCCTTACACCCGGGCACTGCTGGCCTCGCTCCCCCAGAATTCTCAACCAGGACTGCCGCTGGCCACCATCCCCGGTCAGGCCCCCGGCATGCGTTCAAAAACTTCAGGCTGCGGCTTCTGTGACCGATGCCCACAGGCGCAGGGAGTGTGTCATCAGGAATTGCCGCCACTGCGCCAGATATCAAAGAATCATTCGATGAGGTGCTGGTTATGACACTCATACATCAGCCGATCCTCTCCGCCTCACATATCCGCAAGCGCTTCACAATAACAACACCCTCTTCGCCCGGAACCGTTCTTACTGCAGTGGATGATGTCAGCCTCGATCTTTACTCCGGAGAAACCTTGGGGATTGCGGGAGAGTCCGGCTGTGGAAAATCGACTCTGGCCAAGATTCTGGCGGGATTACTACATCCCGATCAGGGAGAAATCTCGTATCAGGGGACACAACTGACGTCCCTGTCACGTTCGGAAACAACCGCTTTTCGCCGCACCACCCAGATGATCTTCCAGGACCCGTTCTCATCCCTCAATCCACGCATGCGGATCGGCGACATAATAGCGGAGCCTCTCGAACTAGCCGGCATGTCACCGGGAGATCAACGTAAAAAGGTTTCAGAATTGCTCGAAACTGTCGGATTGAATATTCAACATGTCGAACGATTCCCCGACGAATTTTCAGGCGGACAGCGTCAGCGCATCGGAATTGCCCGCGCACTGGCAGCATCGCCCAGCGTCCTGATTGCTGATGAACCGGTTTCATCGCTGGATATTTCCATCCAGGCCCAGATTATCAATCTCCTGCTGGAGATGAAGAGCGACTTTGACCTGTCGCTGATTATGGTATCCCACAATCTTTCCGTCTTGAGACACATGTGTGATCGGGTCATGATCATGTATCTCGGAATTATCGTGGAGTATGCACCGGCAGCTGAACTATTTCTCCACTGCCGCCACCCCTATACCGAAGCCCTGATTGCTGCAATTCCACGCATTGATCCCGAACCGCACAAACACGCCCTGCTTCTTGCCGATGATCTTCCTTCACCGCTAGCTGTTCCGGGAGGTTGCCGCTTTCATCCTCGCTGTCGCTATGCCAAAGAGGTCTGTTCCCGCGAAGTTCCGGCATTGATCGAAGGAAAACACGGCCATGCATCTGCCTGCCATTTTGCCGATACCCTTTTCCCTCAAAGGGACCGTGATAATCTTTCAGTTTAGCCATAAATAGTCAGTTAATCATTGACTTAAAGATATTCAATATATATAGTTTTCAGGGAAATGGAGGTCTGACATGGGATTTGACAAAAACAGGGAATACTGCTCGGAAGCTGAAGTTCTCAAGGTGCTGGGACACCCGATCAGATTGAAGATTGTTGCGGGACTCTGTACCCGGGAATGCAACGTCAAACATATCTGGGAATGCCTTGGCCTGCCGCAGGCAACCGTTTCCCAGCATCTGGCACTGCTCAAGCACAAGGGTATTATCGAGGGCAAGCGCGACGGCGTGGAGGTGCATTACAGTGTTGTCCACCCCCTCGCTAAAAAGCTGATCTCTTCTCTGGATTAATCACACGGCATTTCTGCCATACGCTACAACATAGATTACCTCATAGGTGGCTGGAATTTTTCCAGCCATTCCGTATTTTTCAGTGTATATCCTCCCTGCGTCATTAATAATCCCCTTCCACCCCAGGCCACTTCCACCAGCCGACCTGCCGCTGGGTCCGGCTCCGATGCGCTTGATTGAGCGCAACAGATCGTGGATATCGTCGTAGTACTCCGTTTCAATATCATTCATGATAACTGCACGTTTGAAACCGCTCTGTTCAAGTGCATGCTCAACGTCCGGGCGCCCCATGAAACGATGCAGTCTGTCAGTATAACTGCTGCCGCCAGTCCGCCGTTCTGATGCAGTTTTAAAACAGTCGTGCAGTTCGCACATAGTACGACCACCAAAAAAAGCGACGCATAGCAGCCCATCGGATGTAAGTACCCGCTCTGCCTGCTGAAAAAAAATATCCAGCCGGTTAAGCCACTGCAATGTTGATGTTGAAACCAGCAGCTCAAATGAAGCATCGTTGAAAGGCAACTGCTCCGCATCGGCGGTCACCAGAGCAGTTCCGGTGCCAAGTCGTTGCGCTGCGCACTGCAGCATATTGCTGGCCAGGTCGACTCCACACAGCCCGGCATGGGCATAATTCTCCTTCAAAGCTGCAAGCAGCTGTCCGGTTCCACACCCCACATCAAGTATGCTCTTGGGATGCGCAGAAACATGATTCTGCACCAGTGAAACCACGCGATTGACGACCCGCTTCTGAACCGAAGCATGTCCGTCATATTCCGCGGCCTGATTATGAAACGAACGCGCCACCTCGATTTTATTACTCTGCACTGCCACTCACCCTCCCCATAAACACAACCAGAGATCCATTAAACTGGCTGCTCTGCGAAATAAACGGAATATGTCCACACTTCGGAAAGACAATCCGCCTGCTGCAGCAAATCTTTTCAGACATGTATTCTGACGCCTGCGGCAGGCAGATTCGGTCTTGATCTCCATGAATAATCAGTACCGGACAGTCAATGTGTGCAAGTACATCTCGCAGGTCCTCATCAACCAGCGCCTGAAGCGCCTGAAGGGCAACGGCTGTGGACGGTAACGGAATTGAAGCCAGCAGCTCCTGATACCCATGTGCCATTGCTTCATCGGGAGCCGGCATCAGGGTTTGAAAACCGCTCAGAGCCCTCTGAATGTTGCGCTGCACCTTTGCTGCCATACCTCTGGCTTCTGTTGCTAACAATCCAAACGGAAATTCATCCGTTCGCACAAATCGGGGCGTCGGACTCACAAGTACCAATGCTGATGTATGTTTTTTGTGATTCAGTACCATGTTAACAGCGACGAAAGCCCCCAACGACCAACCGACAACAACGGCCTGCTCAATATTCAGCTCTTCCAGCAGATCGGATACAATATCCGCACTCCCGGAAACAGTGAAACCGTTGCCGGGAATCCCGGAGCAACCATGTCCGGGAAGATCGACCGTTATAATCCGAAAATATTCATGCAATTCCTCACACTGAAGTTTCCAGATTTCACCTGACATGCACCAGCCATGGATAAAGAGCAGAACCGGTCCGCAGCCCTGATCCTGATACCATAAAGTATCGCCTGAACGTGCCGAAAAATGGGGCATCAGACAATCCCCAAACGACGTCCGACGGCAGTGATGCGCTCCGCAGCAAAGGTCAGATCCTGCTGCGAGTGTGTAGCCATGACCGTACAGCGCAGTCGGCAGGCACCGGCCGGGACTGTCGGAGGACGGATTCCCTGGGCGAAAAGGCCCTCCTGCAGCAGGGCTTCGGAAAAAGCCATGGTTACATCGGCACCACCGGTCATTATCGGGATGATCTGGGTCTCACCTTCCGGCAGATTGAAACCGGATGCCTGCAACAACCCACGGAAATAGGCTGCGTTACAGAGCAATTGTCCACGCAGGCGCTGGCCCTCATCCGACTGAATAATGTGGATGGCAGCCAGGGATGCCGCCAGAACGGCCGGAGGGAGCGACGTTGAAAAAATGAAGCTGCGGGCGCGATTGACCAGCAGTTCACGCAGTTCAGCCGAGACGGCCGCATAGGCGCCAAAACTGCCAAAAGCCTTACCGAACGTCCCCATTTTTATATCGACGTCACTGGAAACCTGCAGCAACTCGGATGTCCCGCTCCCCTTCTCTCCCAAAATGCCGCTGCCATGGGCATCATCGACCATCAGCAAAGTATCATGGCTTTGTTTCAGCTCCACCAATTCACGCAACGGGGCCAGGTCGCCGTCCATACTGAAGACACCGTCAGTGACGATCAAAGCCCGGCCGGTGCCGCGCTGGTTGTCCAGCAGACGTGCCAGGGCCGTGTGGTCGTTATGGGGGTAGCGAACCAGGCGGGCACCCGAGAGGATGGCGCCATCAACGATGCTGGCATGATTGAGGCGATCTGAAAAGATCACATCACCGCGCCCGACCATGGCACCGATGATGCCCGTATTGGCCGGATAGCCACCGTTGAAAACCAGGGCGGCTTCGCTACCCTTAAAATCAGCCACGGCCGCTTCAAGCTGTTCGTGGATAGTCATGGTGCCGGATACCAGGCGGGAGGCGGCACTGGAGGTCCCATAACTGCGGATGGCACCGATAGCTGCTTCGCTCAGGGCCGGATGATCGGCCAACCCCAGATAGTTGTTCGAGCAGAGCAGCACAACGTCCCGGCCATCCATGGTCACATGCGGGGTCTGCCTGCCGCTGATTAAGCGGGTGGTGCGGTACAAACCACGGCTACGAATGATATCAAGTTCTTCCCGGATTGATCTGCCCATATATTCACCTGATGATTCAACTAATGCCTCTATTTACCTAATTTTAAGAACAATTCAGTAGTAAACCACACATTCAAAATCAGTTGACAAACCACCCGAAAAACAGGGCACGCGTGAACCGTGAATCGCAGAAGATCAACACCGGCACGCGTACCCGCTTACAGTACGGATGTATGTCCCTGCTTGCCAAATTCCTCCACAACCTTTTTCACATCCTGGGCGCGGCTGGTATCGCACACCAGAACCGCATCGGGCGTCGAAACGATGATCAGATTATTGACACCGACCGTAGCCACAAATCTCGAATCGGAATAAATGATACAGTCACTGGAATCGATGGAGACATGACCCTTGGCGTTGACACAGACGGTGCCGGCGGCATTGGCGTCAATAACCTCCGGGAGCGAACTCCAGCTCCCCACGTCACTCCAGCCCATCTCAACAGGAACAACCTGGACCCGCGATGATTTTTCCATGACCCCCACATCAATGGAGACGCTCTCCACGGATTCGTAGACTGCAGCGATCTGCTGGTCTAAATCGGATAATTCCCAGACATCATTGGTGAACGAAATTTTTGAAAAGGTTGCGGCCATGGCCGGCAGATGGGATTCCAGCTCCTGCATGATCGTATCGGCCCGCCAGATGAACATGCCGCTGTTCCAGAAAAAGTTGCCCTCTTCCAGATAGCTGATAGCCTGCGTCAGCGGGGGTTTTTCCACAAAACGCCTGACCGGAAACGGACCGGCGCCACGGAGCTCCATATCAGCCTCGATATAGCCATAGCCGGTTTCAGGCCGCGAAGGCATGATCCCCAGTGTCACCAGATAACCGTTACGGGCAGCATGGGAAGCATGTACCAGAGTCTGACGCAGGGACTCTTCGTCCTTAATGAAATGATCGGCCGGCAGCACAACCATGACACCCTGCGGATCATGGGCCGCAATAATTGTGGCAGCCAGGCCGATCGCCGGGGCGGTGTTCCTGGCAAGCGGTTCGGAGATAACATCAATGGGCACCTTACGGTAATGGGCCAACTGGCGCTCGGTCTCTTCGGCCTGAATCAAATTGGTAATGATCAGAATGCGCTTGGGTTTAAGGGGCAGCACCCGTTCCACCGTCCTCTGCAGCATGGTACGATCGCCGGTGATGGAGATCAGCTGTTTAGGGCGGGCGATCCGCGACAAGGGCCAGAAACGTGTTCCGGATCCCCCGGCCAGAATGACTATATACATAGGCAATTCTCCGTTACTTGTATTGAATGCGATCAATGAAATCGGCAATATCGCGGCCAAGCAGATTAACCGCCTCGGTCGTGTCGATCACGTCCCACAGGGTCTGACGAAAATAGGCCACTTCATAACCACTGGCACCATCATGCAGCGAGGCCACAATCGATATTCTGAATCGCCCCACCCGGGTAAACTTGCCTTTCAGAACCAGGGTAGTCGCCGTCGGCTGCCCGGTTCGGGCAACACTGCTGTAAATATGGCGGGATTTAACATAACGTTCGATATCCTCTGCCAGGATTTGAGGAAACCGGGAGTAGCGCCGCTCCCGCTCGGACATGCTTTCCTCCGGGCCACTGGTAATCAACTCTCGGTTCAGCTCAAAATCCTTGATGATCAGGGATTTATAGGTAGCCATGGGTTTCTGGTTGGTAACGACTTCCTCATCCAGAACCGTCGTCGAGGTAGCCGCACAACCGTTTAGAAGCAGTGCCGCAAACAGCAGAGTGCATATCAGAAGCATGCCGGAACGAAAGCTGTACGATATAGCTTTAGGCCGCATCAGGCCTCACTTCAGCACGATTGTAATCATCGTCAAAGCGAACAATATCGTCCTCACCAAGATACTCTCCGCTCTGCACCTCGATGATTACCAGAGGAATCTTGCCGGGGTTCTCCAGACGGTGATTATGACCGATGGGGATAAAGGTGGATTCATTGACGTTGACAACCTGCTGATCTTCACCACAGGTCACCAAGGCGGTGCCGGAGACGACTATCCAGTGTTCGCTGCGATGATGATGCTTCTGCAGCGAAAGCCGTTGGCCCGGTTGGACTTCGATGCGCTTGATTTTATAGCTGCTGCTTTCGTCAAGCACCTGATATGAGCCCCAGGGGCGTTCTCCGCGTTCCATTGTGTCTCCTTACTGTTTTCTCAGGGATAGATAGCTCTTCAGGGCATCCCGCCAGGGCTGCGGCTGAAAGCCGCTGTCGCGCTGCAGCTTACCGCAGTCCAGAGTGGAATAAAGCGGCCGGCGGGCCGGACGGTTCAGTTCATCCGTGGTCATTCCTTTGACGGTGATCGTGATCCCCGCTTCCTCGAAGATCGCCTTGGCGAAGTCGTTCCAGGAACAGAAGCCGGAATTGGCGGCGTGATAGATGCCGCGCTGGTCGGTTTTCAACAGCGCCATGATGGCCTGGGCCAGATCGACGGTCCAGGTCGGCGAACCGATCTGATCATCCACCACCGCCAGTTGGTCCTTTTCGGCGGCCAGACGCAGCATGGTCTCCACAAAATTTTTACCATGAAGACCGTACAGCCACTGAGTCCGCACAATCAAGTGATCGGAATTAAAGGCGGCGTTCAGTTCCCCGGCCAGCTTGGATTCACCGTACACGCCCAGAGGACAGGGGGCATCATCCTCCACATAGGGGCTCCCCTTGCCGCCATCAAAAACATAATCGGTACTAACATGCACCAGACGGGCCCCGATTTCACGGCTCACCATGGCCAGATGGGCCACACCTTCGCCATTGACCTGCATGGCGGTCTCCGTATTGCTTTCGCAGCCGTCCACGTCAGTATAGGCAGCACAGTTGATGACCGTCTCAGGCCTCAGCTCTTTGAGGACCTTCTCGACCGACTCAAGTGAAGTGATATCAATATCATCAATATCGACACCACGGGCGGAATCGCCGATCAGGGACATCAGATCGCGTCCCAGCATGCCGTTGGCACCCACAACCAGGATCATTGAGCGCCCCCATACTGGTTCTCGTAATACGTCAGGTAGGATCCGGAGGTCACGTCCGAGACCCATTCCTGATTCTGCAAGTACCAGTCAATGGTCTCGGCAATGCCGCTCTCGAAGGTGTAGGAGGGTTCCCATCCCAGGTCGCTCTTCAGGCGAGTAGCATCAATGGCATAGCGCCGGTCGTGGCCGGGGCGGTCCTTGACAAAGGTGATCAGACCGCGGTTTTCACCGGCGGCCCGTCCCAGACGGCTATCCAGCAGATCGCAGACCAGATTGACGATATCGATATTCTTCCATTCGTTATTGCCGCCAATATTGTAGACCGAGCCGGGCTTGGCTGCCTTGAGTACCACTTCGATGGCGCTGGCATGGTCGCGGACATGCAGCCAGTCACGGACATTCAGGCCGTCACCGTAGACCGGCAAGGCCTTGCGGTTCATGATGTTGTGAATCATCAGCGGGATCAGTTTTTCCGGAAAATGATAGGGGCCGTAATTGTTGGAGCAGCGGGTATTGAGGGTCGGCATACCGAAGGTTTCATTGTAGGCCCGCACCAGCAGGTCGGCCCCGGCCTTGCTGGCCGAATAGGGTGAATTGGCCGCCAGCGGAGTCTCCTCGGTAAAGTAGCCGGTATCACCAAGGCTGCCGTAGACCTCATCGGTGGAGATCTGGAAGAAACGGAAATCGGGAATAAGTCCCGACTGCCAATGTTTGCGACTCTCTTCCAACAAAACCTGGGTTCCCAGGACATTGGTGCGGACGAAGATTTCCGGACCGGTGATGGAACGGTCTACGTGGGATTCGGCCGCAAAATGTACTACTGCGTCGATTTTCTCATCTTTCAGGATTGAGGCCACCAGGGCGGCATCACCGATATCGCCCTTTACAAAACGGTAGTTAATATTGTCTGCAACGGCGGTAAGGTTCTTCAGGTTGCCCGCATAGGTCAGGACATCCAAATTGACCACGCGACTACCAGGGTTATTGGCAATGAACGAATGTATAAAATTGGAACCGATAAAACCGGCTCCTCCGGTAACGAGGATTGCTGAGGGAGAAAAGGACACGTTCAAAATTTCCTTTCATGATGGTTAAGTGTGCGGAACGAAGCGTTTTCTTTTAGCATATTTTCTGATAGCATGTGAACTCTTTTACTGAATTTCCGTGAAATTACGAAGAACGAGGTGTCTATGGAAAACCAGACGACCTGCCGCTGCGGCAACAAGGATCACGCCCATCTCTGTATGCTGCGCAGCAATGGCAAGCATGATGAAATCAGCTCAATCACATCAGACCCGAAGTTTTACTGTTTCACCTGTGGGGGTGAGGCCAACTGCGCCGAGAATCTCTGCGAACCGGCGCCCATTGAGTAGAACTCAGATCAATCCAGTCGAAAATCCCTGTCAGTCAATCCGGTGTTGCGCCTGACCTTTTTGAACGTCATGGTGGCCTTGTCACCATTCTGTTCCAAAATGGTCAGGCGCCTGATCGTGCCATCCACCAGAAAAACCAGCGTCAATTCCTTGATCTGCCCCTTGCCCTGAGGGGCAATTGCCAGGGTATACACCCCGTTGGTCAGGTCCGCCTGGATGGTCAGCCCTTCCGGCACAGTTGTAACCGGAGCGGTCAGTTTGGAAAACCAGCGTTTCAGTCCCTGCTCCGGCGGCAGGACCATGCGGTTCTTTTCACCCGACTGGCCGCTGACCTGCTCAATGGAGGAGTCCCGCAGCAGCATCTTGCTGGCATAGGGGGCATTGACCTCCATATAGAAGGTATCCGGCTTCCTGAAGCGGACCGTACCGCTGCTGACCAGTGTGCGCTTCATCAGGGAAAAACGTTTTTCCTGCGTGATTTCAGCCGTGAAATCCGTGATACCGGCAAAACCTTTGCGCAGTGTTTCCAGCCCTTCCAGCGGAGGGATGCTGCGGGCATGCGCCGGGAACGATCCCCACACGGCAGATAGCACGACACAGAAACAGACGAACCAGTTTCCCTTCATAAGCGGCCTACTCCCAAGGTGAGCTGCACCTTCAACAATGGTTTATCCCCGCAGGCCACGTTCCCCTCCACCATAAAAAGACGACCGAAGGCCTTCACAACCCGGGCCGAAATTGTCAGGAGATCGCCAACCGCAACCTCATTGCTGAACTCGGCGGAATCGATGGCAGCCAGAAAGCCCCCCTCGCCTTCCTGCTCCACCGTCAGAATACCGGACAACTGCGCAACCGCCTCAACCAGCAGAATCTGCGGGAAGCCCTGCGTCGTTGTGACGAGGGTCCGGGCAACAGCCTGGTTGCCTTTTTCCAGCTCCAGAATACGATCTAACAGCAGAAAGGGATAGCGGTGCGGCAGATAAGCAGCGGGATCAGGATTGAACAGATGAACCTCCACTGCAGCAGATGGCATAGTATGGTCCTTGGGGAGAAGCCGCCAGGTGCATGGCCTGCTGTCCGGCTGCCAGGGTATCCACTAGGACAGCCAGGGCCGTACCACCCATGGCCAGAGATCGTCCGACAACCCGGCTTGTATCGAGAATTTCTTTCCCGGATATACGCTGCACAATCTCCGGAAGGTCGCCTGCCGTACCTGAAAATGAAACCAGAGAACAGGAATCCAAACCACCCAGCAGATGCTCGACACCTTCGCTTTCGCGGCCAGCCACGAGCATTCCGATCGTAGCGATTGAATCGATGCGGGCCCTGACCTGAGCCTGACGATGAACGGCGTGTTCGGCCCGCTCCAGCACAACGATGCCGCAGCCTTCACCAAAGGGGGGCGAGCTGCGATCAATCTGCCCCATGGCCTTGAAAC
This sequence comes from uncultured Geobacteraceae bacterium, assembly GCA_942493195.1. Classification (GTDB taxonomy): domain Bacteria; phylum Desulfobacterota; class Desulfuromonadia; order Geobacterales; family Pseudopelobacteraceae; genus CAIPTY01. The sequence continues at coordinate 1,925,653 of OW818669.1, forward strand.
CCGTGATCATCAGGGGCATCAGCTCATCGGTTCCGCCCGCCAGGATAATGTCGGCCCGCCCCTCTTCCAGGTATCGGCAGGCTGTCATCAAAGCGGATTCCGCTGAACAGAAACGCTGCACGTGGGTTGCATTCGGGCCTTTGAAGCCGTGCTCAATGGAGGCGTTGCTAGCCGGCGCATTGGGAACCGTATTGGGAAAGATGATCGGTATCAACCCTTCGACACCCGAGGTAAAATAGCCGGTCAGAAACTCCGCTGAACTGGCGATGCCGCAAAAACCGCTCCCCAGTACGATCCCGACCCGCTCCGGAGCGATCTGTTTCAGATCGATACCGGCATCCTTCAGCGCCAGGCCGGCCGCAGACACCGCAAACTGGCTGCTGCGGTCCATTTTGCGGGCCTTCATGGGTGACATGAAATCGGAGGCCTTGAAGGTACTGTGTTTTCCCCAGAGATAGCCATCGGAGTCGAGAACGTCAGGGGGTACAGCTGTAAATGCCGTGGTACCGCTCTTGATCAGCTCACGGATGGCCGCCACTCCCGTTCCCGCGGCAGAAAGGACCGATGAACCGGTTATGACGATGGATGTGATCGCTGTTTTCATAATGACACCACCAGTGAGGTGATATTTCCACCAAAGGCAAAGGAATTGGACATGGCGGTCGTAGCGTCGCTCGTACGGCTGCCGGCGTGGCAGTACTCCAGATCGCATTCCGGATCACGGCCGCGATAATTGAGGGTCTGCGGGATCGTGCTGTGATTGAGGGCGATGGTCGTGGCAACCGCTTCAATGGCACCAGCGGCTCCCAGGCAGTGTCCGGTCATACCTTTGGTGGATACCAGCGGCACCTGCGAGGCCCGCTCGCCAAACACCAGTTTCATGGCATTGGATTCGACCACGTCATTCAAGGGTGTCCCGGTGCCATGGGCATTGACCCACCCCACCTGACCCACGTCAACACCGGCACGCTGCAGGGCCTCGCTCATCACCCGTGCCGCCACAACGCCGCCCGGTTCGGGGGCCGTCATATGATGGGCCTCGCCGGCCAGGGCATAGCCACGCACAAAACCGTAAATTCTGGCACCACGCAGCAGGGCATCCTCTTCGCGCTCCAGCACCATGAAGGCCGCGCCTTCACCCAGTGAGATACCCTGGCGACCGAGGCTGAAAGGTGCACACGGTTCGGGGGCCACCACCCGCAGAGAATTGAATCCGGCATAGGTCAGAATTGAAAGCGTATCGCTCCCGCCGGCAACCACCGCCTTCAGTTTTCCGGTAGCCACCAGATCGGCACCCCAGCCGATGGCGGTGGCCGATGACGAACAAGCCGTGGTTATTGTGCTCTGGTAGCCGGCCAGCCTATATGTCCGGGCGATATCCGTGCAGGTCTGATCCGGCAGCAGCCCCCGCAGCAGGGTCGGATGCTCCCGGCGCCCCTCCAGCTGGGCCTTCAGCCAGAACTCCGACTGAAACATGCCGGCTGCACCGGCACCAACGGAAACGCCCAGCTCATAGGGGGAGTAGGCCGCCTGTACACCACTCTCCTTGAGCGCCTCTCCGGCGGCAATCACCCCGAACTGATCGGAGCGTGACAAACGACGGGCCTCGCGCCGGCTAAAATGATCGAGCGGATCGTACGCTTTGACCTGACAGCCGATGTGCGAAGGAAACGGCGAAACATCGAACAGATCGATCTCAGCGATCCCGCTCCTGCCCGCCAGCAGGGCCTGACTAAAATCAGCGATCCCCTGGCCGGCCCCGCAAAAGATCCCCAGACCGGTTATGGCCACACGGCTTGTGTTCATACGATACCACCATCCACGACCAGGGATTGACCGGTAATATACGATGACTGGCCGGAGGCCAGAAAGAGCACGGCGGCAGCAACCTCTGCGGGGGTTCCGATCCTGCCCAGGGCCGAACCTTTCACAACCCGTTCCACCACATCCTGTTTTAAGGCGGCGGTCATGTCCGTATCAATCATGCCGGCCACAACGGCGTTGACGCGGATACCCATGGGCCCGGCCTCGCGGGCCAGCGATTTGGTAAAGCTGATCACGGCTCCCTTGGAAGCGGCATAGTTGGTCTGTCCAGCCGTTCCGATCACTGCCGAAATGGAAGAGATGTTCACAATGCTGCCGGAGCGGCGCCCCATCATCTTGCGGACCCCCCACTTACAGCAGTGAAACAGCGGATTGATATTGGAGCGGATCACTGCATCCCAGTCCTCATCGGACATCATGGCCAGGTAACAATCGCGGATGATGCCGGCGTTGTTGACCAGCACATCGATGTAACCGGATTCCTGCGAGGCCGAGTTAATCAGACCGATGGCCCCTTCCGAGGTGGAGACATCCCCCTTGAAGGTCTTAACCGCACCGGGCAGACCGGCCGCTTCTTCAACCAGTGAGGCGGCCGCTGCATCATCGGACAGATAGGCCGCCCACACCGTGGCACCCTGGCGTACAAAGGCCAGGGAGACGGCTCTGCCGATGCCCCTGGTTCCGCCCGTAACGACTACCGTTTTATCTTTGAAATCCATTATTCCCTCGTGAATGTATGCAAAAAACACTATACGTGTCGGTCAAAAAAAAGTCCAGCAACGGCTATAGAGCCATTATCATTGCAAGTGTGAATCAATTTCACTGAACCGGGCAATATCGCTCTCCGTGACATCGTTCTCCGAAAACAGTTCTTTCCAGTGTGAGCAGGCATCAAAGACCTGATCAACAATCGTATCGGCATTTTGAACTCCCCAGCGCCGACCAAGTAATTGGAGGGCTTTGCGACCGGGATAATAGGCACCGCCATCAAAGAACAGGACATGCTCACCCCGTTGTCCAACATCGGGAACAAGGTCAAACGCCGGAGAGAGCCGCCACCCCTGCCGGTGGTCATGGATCATCCAGAAATTTTTCAAGTGGTCATCGGTATTGCCGATAACCGCATTAAAGACCATCTGGCGGTAGAGGCGCATTGAGTCTTCCAGCGGATCGTGACTGTACTTGCGCAGGACAGCCAACAGATCTTGATAGCGCAGCTGATAATAGCCCTCGGCCTTTAAGAGGGTCTGGAAGCTGATCATATGCCGCCGTCCAGTGGGCAGCACATCAAAACGACGCACCAGCAGCACCGCTTTACCGGCGCATTGAACCAGGCGCGTCGGCGGTACAACCAGCCCGGCTCTCTCGGCCAGATCCATGGTGGCCGCCTCAATTCGCACCACATCCACCTGATCTTTGATACTGGGGAGCTTGGCCAGATAGTGGGCAGCCGCTTCTTCGTCAAAAACCACGACTTTCGGCCGGGCTCCGCCGGGTGAACTGCCCGCGCAGAGCAGCAGTGAAAGTTCGGAGTCGCGGACTTCACCACGCTCGAACTTTTCAGCGGCCGCAACAAGCTCTGACAACCGCAGGATTGACGTATCGAATGGTGGTGGGGCTGGTTTGTTCTGGTCGCTGAAGGCCAGCGCCCCCAGCCCGCTGTTGGCGAGGGCCAGCAACAGGTTCGGCAGATTCTGATCGTGACGGGCAATCCGGTGACGGCGCACCAGGAGCCGCCGCCCCCAGTCATCGGGAAGGCTGTCCTCAAAGACGCCAAAAACTCCCGGTTGGTCCGTGGAAAATGATTCGGCCTTCAATGGCAGTGAAACCGGGTCCAGCGCAAAGGCCCCGTTTCCCGCACAATAGTCCCCATCGTAGCGGAAAGCACTGCGGGTCCGGCCGTTGTCGGCGATCTCGGAAACCATTTCGCCCACGGAGCGCTGCTCTCCCGATGAAGATTCCCAGACCCTGATGCGGTAGATCATTTCTCGCCCCGTGATGCCCGCCGGCGAACAGGACTCTTCATGGACTCGTATTTTTCGAAGAGATCTTCCGGCGCAACCAGCAGCGCATCCAGATCTCCGGCTCTGTCGAGCAGTTCCAGAGCGGACGCCCAGTACCCGATCAGGACGCTGGGATCACCGGACTCCATCTTGCGCAGGGTGGGAACACTTATCCCGATCCGGGCGGCAAACGTCGCCTGGGTTTCATTGCGTTTGAGACGTTCACCCCGCAGACGGGAGCCGAGACGAGTCAGCTGTAGATTGTATGAATCCATCACACCACCGTACAATAGAAATTATAGTTTCTAAAATAACGAAGTATTGGACTTAATGCAAATTATAACTACAGTAACAATGATCAATAAAACATCAACTCAATGGTCGATGATGACTTCTGCCGAGCCGTTTGATCATTTTCCAGAGCGGCCCCCTGACCTTGAACAGCCGGACGGCATCCAGCATGGCCGAGCTTGAATTGACCTCCATGCCCGGCACCACCCAGTTCTTGCGCTTCATGGCCTCGCTTGTAATCAGTTCGGAGAAGCTGTCCCTAATCGCCGGCGAGATATAAAAGAGCGGCTCAAGCAGCGAGGTTGATTCCTGGATCAATCCCTCTTCAATGGCCGTACGGTGCAGGGCCGTATGCGGATAGATGCGGATGCCGGTCATGGCGATCACGGCGGTCGGCTGAAGTTCATCCATCAGGGCAAAGCTTTCCAGGATCGTTTCCCTGGTTTCGCCCGGTCCGCCGAAGAGCATGTAATGGGCAAAATCGACCCCCATTTCGGTACAGAGTTGGGATGCCGTCCGCAGATCGTCAACGGAGAAGGACTTGCGCAGGCTTTTCAGCATCTGCGGAGAACCGGAATCGCTGCCGAACTCCACGGCATCGCAGCCGGCAGCCAGCATCTCCTCCATCAGCGTAGGGGTGATGAAATCGGGATTGATAAAGGCCGACCAGTTGACCGGCAGCTTGGCCGCCTGCATGGCGCGGCAGAGTTCCGAGGCAAAATCGGGGGGGTAGTTGAAGATATCATCCACAAAATAGAGATATGAGACGCCGTAGTCATCCACCAGTGAGCGGATCTCCGCCAGCAGATCGGCCACCGGCCGCAGCCGCATGACCCGCCCCTCCAGGTGGGGATAGGTGCAGTAGGAACATGAGAAGGGGCAGCCCCGCTTGGTCTGCACGTTGGCCATGCCGCCTTCGCGGTGATAACGATCCACATTGAAGAGTGTCCGCTGCGGCGAACAGATGGAGGACAGGAGCTGCGGCGGCAGGAACGACGACGCGCCAGCGACAACCACTCCAGGCAGACACGCAGCATCGCCGCCGGTCTGGATACACTCCAGCAGTCGGGGCAGCACCTCCTCCCCCTCGCCGGCCACACCGTAATCGGCACCCACGGCAGCCAGTATTTCCAAAGGCATCAGCGAAAAACCAGAGCCGCCCACAATCACCGTGCCGGCCGTCCGGCAGGTTGTCACAATATCCCGTAAACCGGCCAGATAGGAACGGGTATCGGGCCAGGTGACATTATCCAGGTTGCGCAGCGAAACGATGATGACGTCTGGGGTATGTTCCGACAGGGCATTCGCTAAAGCCTCCCCCGGCTGTTGCTCGAAACAGAGGTCCAGTACCGACAGATCATGGCCCGCCTGCGTCAAGGGACCCGCCAGAAAGGAGAGGCCGATGGGGAATACCGGATAGGGATCGCGCTCACGGTTGGCGGATACCAGCAGAACCTTCATAACGCCTCCAGCCACGCTTTCATGGCCGCCACACGCTCGGTCACAACCGCCGGCAATTTGAACTGCATGACACCCTCCCGATCCGTAAGGGCATGGGTGGTGGAACCGCTGGCCAGCCTGCGGCCGTCGGCCGAGACGATTTCCTGGTCAAACAGCAGCGTGGCGGTTTCTGTGTCACGTAGGGTGGTGCGAACGATGATCTCGTCCTTGAAACGGGCCGGACGGAGGTACTTGACCTCCAAGTTGACAACCGGCCCCAGATAGCCCAGTTCACCCAGTTGGGCTGCATCCATGCCAAAGCGCCCGGCCAGATCGTTGCGACCGATCTCCATCCAGGCTACATAATGGCCATGCCAGGCCACGTTATAGGAGTCGACTTCGTTAAAGCGAACGGTTATGGAGGTTTCGTGGTAGTTCATGCGGGGTACCTGTGTAGTGTGCTTTCCTAGAACGTTTATACGGCTGACCCGTCCGACCGGTCCCTCGGGCGGTCAGGTCGTGCCGCAAGTTGGAAGTTCGGTTCTTTATCACTCTTATTCTTAAGGACTTGACCTGTGTAAACAAATTGTTTATATTGTGTCCATGATTTCGTCATTCGCGAATAAAGAAACTGAAAAACTCTTTACGACAGGGAAGTCCAAAAAACTTCCCCCGGAAATCATCACCCGTTCGATCATGCGTTTGACGCAACTAGACAATGTATGCGAGGTAACGGATTTGCTGATTCCTCCGTCAAACCGCTTGGAAACTCTTTCCGGTGATAGAGCGGGACAGTGGAGTATCAGGATTAATGACCAGTGGCGAATATGCTTTCGGTTTGCCAACGGTGAAGCAACTGACGTCGAAATCACCGATTACCATTAGGAGAAACTTTATGGCTATCAAAAACGGACTTCCCCCCATTCATCCAGGAATATTCCTGAAAGAAATACTTGATGAACTTGGCTTGTCACAGAACGCTTTTGCTCATGCAATTGGCGTTTCACCCATGCGAATATCTCATGTTATCAAAGGCTCACGGCCTGTTACGGCAGAGCTGGCTGTTCTTTTCGGTAAAGTATTCGGTCAGACACCTGCGTACTGGATGAACTTGCAAACCAGCTATGACCTTAAGACTGCTCAAAAAGCGATGGTACAGAGGGTGCAACAAGTACAGCCACTATTGATGGCTGCATAGATGTTTGTTCACCAAGATAGTTTCCTGTGTTCAAGATCAATGACTAATCTTGCGGCCGAATCCACCGTTCCATCTGGTCTCAATTTCTCCTCGCAGATGCATGCCTCACCGATACCTACTCTATTTGGTGGAATATAGTTGCCGTGCAAGTATCCTTGTCTTTTCGCTTCCCTACTGCATTTCCATGAATTAATTTGGACTCCCCCGAAAGCTATTAAAAGGGCGCCTCCAAAAAACGGTAAGAAAATCCATTTCAGCAACCACGGAGATACAGGATCATCAGGTTTTGGAATTTCTGGTGTCATCCTATTGCTTCCAACATGTTATTGGCCAGTTCGCGCGCGCGAACTGGCATTCACCCAAATGGAACAATTCTACTATCCACAGCCAGACAAGCTTTTTGTAGGTCGCGTAAGGCCAATCAACGCGACCTACATCTCTATAGAATCAAAAACAATGACATCACTCATGGCTACAGCTCCTCGGTCTTAAATTCGCTATAGCCTTCGTAATAATAGCTGATATCAATCCCCTTCATAAACAGGGCGCGGTCGTCAATCTGATAGGTAAGTGCTTGTTTCAGAAGGACTTTGATTTCAATGTCTTTAACCACACTGCGCTGTATGGCGGAAAGGTATTCTTCTTTATCGACCCGGTTCCAATCCACCACCTGCCGGGTTTCCTTTTTAAGGATCAGATCCAGCCAGATGCGGGTGGCGCGGCCATTGCCTTCACGGAAAGGGTGAGCAACATTCATTTCGACATATTTTTGGATAATCTGGTCAAACGTGCTGTGGGGCATGGCGTCGATATGTTTCAATGATGGCTCCAAATACATGAGCGGGGCAAAACGAAAATCGCCTTTGGCGATATTTACATCGCGGATTTTGCCGGCGAAGGTGCCGATTTCTACGTGGTTAATATCGCCAGAGTCAAAAAGTTGTTTGGCCTTCTGCTTGCTGATTTTTCTTCAGCCTTTGCCAGCTCAACCTGATTGGTGATGTTCAATCTGTTTTCCAATATCATTGATCTGCCCCTATCTTAATGTCAAACCCATCCCCACCCGGCCTGCCCCCAGGAAGAGGAGGGAGGACTAATCCGCAGTGTCAGGTACGGTTTCCGAATCAATCCAGCGGTTAAATTTTGTCAGGGCCTGGGCGGCCCCGGCCTCGTGGCAGCGGGTTACACCTCTTTGCCTGAGCGCCCGATAGGTGGCATCCCAATAGACCGGCCGGTAGGGTATCGCAGGTCACTTTAAGATTCATCAACGCGACCTGCGAATTACCAGAGCTATTTCGCCGGCAATGCCTTGACCGGCGGAACAGCTGATTTTCCCTTGCGGATAAACCGTTCATCAAATGTATAGAACGCAACTGTTGTATCACTGGATGCAAGATGCAGTGCATCGGCAAAATCATAGCCCTGGGCATAGAAATCAAGTGCGGCGGAAACCTGTCCGACGGACTCGGCAATAACCATCGGTAAACCCAGGATCTGTAACAACGATGCATGAATTACAGCCGGTTTTATCCCGTATGCAGCCCGCAACACCCACTCAAGCTCCAGAAGTACCGTTTTTGGCAGAAAGACGGCATCGGATTGTTCCATAAGTTTCAAGGCTCGACGGGCCTGAAGTTCGTCATCGTTGGTCAGATAGCATACCCAGACATTGGTATCCAGCGTAACCATCAGCTTTTCTCCCTGTGCCAGGTGAGTGCCAATTCATCATCAATTGCAGCCTGCATCTCATCCAGGCTTTTTACAGGACCTTTATAGCCGACACAGCCAAGACCGCTTTGCAGGTCAGTGGTAGGGAAACTGCTCAAAGGCTTGAGCAAAACACCACCTTGCACATCCTCAACGGCAAAACGGGTGCCTGGCCTCCAGTTATGGCTGGAACGAATGGTTTTGGGGATAATTACCTGCCCCTTGCTTGATAACAGGGTCGTTTCCATAGGGGAACCTCATGTAAGATTTGGTAAGATTACGATACATGTGCTGAAAAGCACGTGCAAGGAAAATCTGAAAATTTCACGGCACAACACGACGTTCCCATCCCCACCCGACTACTTCGACTTGGCTCAGTACAGGCGTCCCCTTAAAGTGGAGGGATGACTACTCCGCTGAGCCGGAGACTGTTTCCGAATCAATCCAGCGGTTAAATTTCGTCAGTGCCTGGGCGGCCCCGGCCTCGTGGCAGCGGGTTACACCTCTTTGCCTGAGCGCCCGATAGGTGGCATCCCAATAGACCGGCCGGCAGAGCTCGTCCACGATGAACAACGGGATGCGCTCTACCGTCAGCAGTTCCTGACTGAAATGTTCCAACAGCGGCAGCTGCGGCTCGCCGAAGGTATAGTCCGCGACGATCTTGGTCATTTCCGGTACCAGTGGATTCAGGAGCGGCGTGTGCAAGGGGGCATCACAGGGGAAGACCCCCACGGAGAAGGCGCCGGATGCCTCGGCCTCTGTGGCGGCCGCTTCAATACGCTCACGCTCACCCGCCAGGAGGAAATGTCGGGAAGTGTTGTGATTGGCGATGTAGACGCCGTGGTTGGCGGCAATAGACGCCAGCCGTTCACCATCCAGGCCGATGATGCTCCCCAGGGCGTACTCCCGTCCGGCTCCGAATTCGGCCAGAGAGCGGCCGATGCGTAGGGTCAGTTCAAAGGCGGCAGTGCGCTCAAGGGAGCCGCAGGCCACCAGGGCCGGATAGATGCCCATGCTGTGCTCGGCGATAATCTGCGGAGGTCCGTGCAGTGTCATCAGTTTTTGAAACTGGAATAGAGCGATGGCGGTGCCGAACAGCTGTAACCTGACGCTTTCAGTCATCTGAGGGGATGCCGTATCCGGGTTCAACAGGTCGAAGCCGGTCGCCTCACGACAGCAGGCCGCCAGACCGGCAAAATCCGGGTCCTGCAGGGCCGGATGGGCCAGGGCCATGGGCTGACCGGAGAACATGAAACAGTTCATGCCGTGGGCACCTTACGGCGAATGGCGGCGCGGAAGCCGATATTCATGGGGGCGAAGACCTGCACCGAACGGTGCAGCTTGAAGATGCGGCGATACATGGAGGGGAACGAGTAAAACGAGCGGCAGATCTGATCATAACCATCCTGCAACTGCTGGGCAGTCATACCCTTGGGCTGAAAGGTGACATGCTCCATATCATAATCGCGCCAGTTGTTGGAGATGATGCGCCCCTCCCCTTCCAGACGGCGACGCACCTCGGTGCCGGGATAGGGGGTTAATATCGGGAAAATGGCCGATTCCAGACGGGCGTCCTCACAGAAACGCAGGGTGCGCTCGAATATTTCGGGGGTGTCACCATCGTATCCCATGACGAAGGAACCCAGGATGCCGATGCCGTTGTCCCGAAAGCTTTTGGCGTAATCGATGTAGGACTGGGCCGTGTTGGTGACCTTGCCCATGGCCGCCAGGGAATCCTGGTTGAGGGATTCAAAGCCGACGAACATCCCCACACAGCCCGACTCGCCGGCGGCCTTGACCAGCTCGGTATCCTTGGCAAAATCGATGGGGGCGTGGGAGAGCCACTTGAATCCCATCCCCTTCATCCCTTCGAAGAGCGGCAGGGAGTAGCGCCGGTCAGCCACGATGTTGTCATCCACGAAGAACACGAAGGAGTTGGATTTGCGCAGCTCCTGCAGCTCGGCCAGAACCTGATCCACCGGGCGTTTGCGATATTTACGGCCGTAAAAGGCGGTCACCGAGCAGAACTCGCAGTCAAACGGGCAGCCGCGCGTGGTCTGAATGGTGTTGGTGAGCAGATAGCCCTTACCCTTGAAGATCTCCCGCCGGGCAAAGGGGATATCCTCCATGGGAAGCTGCTCGCTGCTGCGATACTGTTTCTGCAGGGTGCCGGCCTGCCAGTCGACCAGCAGACGGGGCCAGACCAGCTCCCCCTCCCCCACCACCACGGCGTCGGCATGCTGCTGGGCCTCGTCCGGCAGATTGCTGGCGTGGAAGCCCCCCAGCACAACGGTTTTTCCGGCGGCCCGGTAGAGATCGGCAATCTCGTAGGCCCGGGTGATCTGGGCCGTCATGGCGGTCAGGGCAATTATGTCGGCATCCGTTTCAAGCGGCAGTTTTTCGATGCCGTCATCGCAAAAGGCCACCTGCCATTCGGACGGGGTCACGGCGGCAACGGCCGCCAGCGACAGAGAGGGGAACTTGAAGCCCAGTTCACCCCACAACCGTCCCTTTGGCCAACCCGGTGAGACAAAAAGGATTTTCATACGCTGGTCATCCTTTCAGCGATTGGTGGTGAATATCGGCAGCAAAGCCGTTGACGATCTTACGGACGGCCTTCAAGTCACGTTCATTGAAGGTCTGATCAATCTTACGCCCCTTGAAACCGAGGTGATAGTAATTGATGCGCTTCATGCCGATCGGCTTGGCAAAAAGCCGGAAGGTGGTGCGGGCCTTGGTGAGCAGCGGCACCATCATCCCCGGCAGGGCGCTGGTGGTGATCAGCACCCCGCGCATGGTACGGCCGACATCGCGAACCTTTGGGGCGTACATCTCGTCGTTCCAGTAACAGAAGACACTCATGCGCTCCAGCATCACACGCAGGACCGAGGGTAGATCGTAGCAGTTGATCGGGGCCGAGACGATCAGGCCGTCCGAATCCAGCAGCGCTGAGATCAGGAACTGCATATCATCACTGATGGTGCAGATTCCCAGCCCGTTGCCCGGCTCGCGCATGCAGAAGCGGCAGTTGTTGCAGACACCGATCTGAAGATCCCGGCTTTTGATATAGCGATGCGCCACACGGTTGGTCGTCATCCCGTCAATCAGGGCGTCGCAGATCTGGTCGTTGATGCCGTGGTTGCGGGGCGACAGGTTCAGTATGGTTATCATGGCCCCACCGTAGGATGCTGTGCGGCTGATGGTCGGGTTGCCCGGTGTTCCTTGAGGTATTCAGCCGGTTTCATCATACGTTGAGTTCTCCAGAGGACGCGCAGGATATAGGGAATCTGGCTGGGGCGCACCTGACGTACCCAGTCCATGATGCCCTTGTCACCGGCGGTGTTGAGGATCGAACGGCGCCAGGTTTCTGCGTAGAGTTGAAAGAATTTTTCGGCGCCCAGGCGTGGTTCCCAGAGCAGGTGATGCATATCGTAATTGGACCACTGCTGCCCGGTCATGCGATCGGCCACCTGGCGATAGTATTCCGTGCCGGGCAAGGGCGTGCGGATGGTGAAGCCGGCCCGCTGCAAACCGTACTGAGCCACAAATTCCCACAGCTGATGAAAATCGGCCTCTTCCCAATCAGCATCCACCAGGAAGTTGCCGTTGATGCCGTATTTCAGCTCGCGGGCGATGCGCACCGCTTCGATGCTGTCCTCCAACCCGGCACCCTTGTCCAGGCCATCCAGCCCGCTATCACTGGCCGCCTCCAGACCGAGGAAGATATCGAAATCCTTGGCCAGCGGTCGCCAGGCCGCCATCAGATCGGCACTGCGGCGGATCAGGTCGGTTCGGGTCTGCACCAGAATCCAGCGTTTGTAGACGCCGCGGCGCTTGAGGGCCTCGGCCAGTGCCAGGCTGCGGGCCGGGTTGTACCAGAACAGGTCATCGGCCACGAAGATTGAATCGCCGCAGCTGGCAAAATCCTCCACCACCGCCTCCAGGTTGCGCTCCCGGCAGGAGCGATCATACAGCTGCCAGACGGAGCAGAAAGAACAGTTGTGGGGGCAGCCGCGGGCGGTTTCGATCAGCCAGACCGGCTTGAACAGCAGACAGTGGTAGCCGGAGCGGTGGCGCTCCACCAGATGGCGGGCCGGCAGCGGTACCAGGTCCAGGCTGGTGCGTTCTGCCAGCGCTACGGTGCTGATCCACCCCGCGGCGGTCCGCAGGCGCAGCCCCGAAACCCGGGCCAGATCGGTGCCGTTCTGTAGCGCTTCGGCAACGGCCGGGGCGATCTCTTCACCGTCATCCACGGCAATGGCATCAATGGCATCGCACTCCAGGGCATCGGGATAGGCCGCGGCGGCATGGCCACCCACCAGGATAAAGGCCTCCGGGCTGACGCGCCGCACTTCGCGGGCGGTGGCGATGATCTGGTCGAACTCCAGGGCGTGCAGGCAGCCGATCCCCACCAGCTGCGGACGGGTACGCTTGACCCAGGTAGCAGCGCCGGGGCGGAAACGCAAATCGGCAATGGTGACGTCGTGTCCCCTGGCAAGCAGAGCAGTACCGAGATATTCCAACCCCAGCGGTTCAACGCAGAAGAATGGCCCAAGACCGAAGCGGTCGTTACCGGGATGGGGACGGAGTAAAAGAATGTTCATGAATTACCTGCAGATTTTTCGGATTCATCACCATAAACCCCGCCACGCCGCAGCAGATTATAGGCAAAATTTGTCAGGTATGACGAGGAACCGGAGAAAACCCGTGAAGCGATGGCCGGCCAACGGTAGACCTCGCGACGGGCATCCTGCCATCCCTGAAACAGTCGCTCCGGGCTCATCTGTTTCGGCCGAAATACAACCTGATTGTGATCGTAGCGCTGCCAATCTTTGTGCAGCAGGCGCCCTTCCCGATCAAACTGGCTGAAAAGCGCCGTTCCCGGATAGGGGGTCAGAATATGAAAAGTGGGGATACTGGGGCGGCACTCTTCCATGTAGCGAATGGTAGTCTCAAATACACTTTCATCGTGGTCATCAAAACCAAAAATCATGGATGCTTCCAGAACTATGCCGGCATCCCGGACCCGTTTGATCAGCTCGGACTGGGAGTAGCGGCTGCCGGTTTTAGGGTGATTGGCCTGGCTTCCTGCCACCGATTCCAGGCCGACGAAGATCCCGATACAGCCGGATTTGGCCAGCAGATCCACCAGTTCGGGATCTTCGGCAAAGCGCAGATTAGCCTGACCACCCCAGCGCAGCCCCATGCCGGCCATCCCTTTCAGGATCGGTCGGGCCCGGTTGGGATCACCAAGAATATTGTCGTCAAGGATAACCGTCAGCTTACGGTCAAAACTGCGCAGTTCCGCCAGGATATCTTCGGGCTCTCGATAGCGAAAGGAACTGCCGAAATACGGGGTTACCGTACAGAAATCGCAATTATAGGGGCAGCCGCGACTGGCCTGCAGTGTCTGGGTGGTCAGATATTTCTTGCCGGCCAGGATATCGCGACGGGCCCAGGGAATATGCAATGTATCACCGGATGGCACCGAGCAGTAGCGCTGTTCCAGGCGACCTGACCGGAGATCGGCCAGCAATCTGTCCCAGACCGGTTCAGCCTCGCCGATCACCACCGCATCGGCATGCTGCAGGGCCTCGTCCGGCAGTACCGTTGCGTGCATGCCGCCAAGAATCACCGGTACACCTTGGGATCGGAATCGGTCAGCAATCTGATAGGCCCTGACAGCCTGGTGGGTCATGGCAGTGATGCCGACTGCATCAAAGCTTTCATCGAAGGGGATCTCTTCATGAAGCTCATCCGCAAATACGATCTCCCATTCAGGCGGTGTCACTGCGGCCACCAGTTTGAGTGACAGGGAGGGCAGTTGAAAACGCCGCACCCAGCCCAACCTGTGGGTTGATGGATAAACCAGCAGCAGGCGCGGACGTTTCAGCACGTCCTCACACCGTGGATGAAAAATTTCTGCGGAGAATGAACCATGAAATCAGGTACGGTTGGCGGTAATGAAATCCGCCATACTGCGGACAGAGGCGAAAACCTTGGAGCCGGTGGCAGCATCGGGAACCACAGTTCCAAACTCTTTCTCCATGGCTACCACCAACTGCAGGGCATCGATGGAATCCAGGCCGAGCCCCTCACCAAACAGCGGTGAATCGCTGTCGATCTCGTCGGTTGACATACCTTCAATGCGCAGGCTGTCGATGATCATCTGCTTAACTTTTACGATAAGTTCTTCTGACATGCAGCTCCCTTTCACTATCAAACTTAAATTAATGATTTAATGATCTGATGTACGCTCTTCCCAAAAATCATAATAATTGTACCACTGGTCCGGATAGGCCCGAATGTACTTTTCAAAGACAGCCACCAGCTTTTCCATCCCGCTACGGATAGCCTCGGCATGCTGACCGTGGCTACCCCGGAAATAGATCGCCTCTTCCATGATGGTCGAATACCGGCCATTCTCCAGGATCACAAATACCGGGATAACCGGTGCGCCGCTGGTAATGGACAGGTAGGCAGCCCCAACCGGAAGATTGCAGGGACGACCAAAAAAATCCATGGCTATGGTGTGGGAGGAGCCATCACGATCACCGAGCAGAGCCAGCACCTCATTGCGCCGCAGGGCATTGACCGCTTCGATAATAGCCAGCGGTGAAGGATCATCCCGGTCCACATAGATGAAGCGGATCCCGCGCTGACTGCGAAGCCGCTCGCGCTGACTGTTGAAACGTTCGTCAGGCTCACGGAAGGTCAGAACATTAACCGGATAGCCCATATCCGCCAGCCCGATCCCCCCCAGCTCCCAATTCCCCAGGTGGGGTGAAACCAGGATCGCACCGGTTCCGGCCGCCAGGGCTTCATCCATCGGTTTCGAATCACTGCGGCGTCCGATCAGGGAGTGAAGACGCTCACCGGACAGGCGCATCATCAGCATGATATCGCACCAGTTTCGGGCAAACTTGTAGTAGGAGGAGAGAATCAGTGGCTCGACCCAGCGCTTTCCGGTGACGACCCGTAGATTGGCGCGGGCCCCGCGACGCTGGCTGGCGGTGAAACAGTACACACATGCCGAAGTTACAAAGGCCAGCGGCGGAAAGAGCCAACGCGGGACCAGCTTCGTAAACAGGTCGATACAAAACAGGTTGGCGCTGTTATAGATCGCCATTATGGTCCAAAACAGCTGAAGATGAATTTGACAACCATACTCATTTTCTACGGCCCGACTTTTTCTGTTTTACGGGATGATCGGAAAATTCCGATTCCCAGGCCGGATCGGCAATTTCGCCATAGGATGCGGAGTATTCGTCCATCTTGTCCGCCAGACCGGTAAAGATCTCCTCGGCCCCCTCATGGGTGGCATAGGCACCTTCGCTGGCAAAGATCTCGCGCCCCACATCAGGGTGATCAATCAGCATGCAGGGGCGCAGCAGATTGTCATGCTCACCCTGTTTCTCTCGGATTTTGCGGAACAGCGGTGAGCCCAGCGCCTCTTTCAGCGTGGTGCGACGAATGTTATCCACCGCCACATGGCAAAAGACGCACGGTTCGATGTCTCCATTGGCATTGATATGGAAGTATTTCCGCCCCCCGGCCAGGCAGCCCGACACCATCGGGCCGTCGTTCCAAAAATCAATGAACAGCATCGGTTTGCTGTCGCGGAAACCGGCCACGCTGCGGCGCAGATGGTCGCGCTGCTCCGGCGTCGGCATCAGATCCACATCGGGCTTTCTGCCAACCGGAACGTAGGAGAAGAGCCACAGGGCAAAGACACCTTTTGAGAGCAGCATGTCGATGTATTCGGGGTTGGTGATGATATCGCTGTTCTTGCGGGAATGGGTGAAGGAGCCGCAGAAGGAAAGCCCCCCCTCGCGCAGCAGGTCCATAGCGCGCATGACCTTCTTGTAATGACCGGCACCGCGGCGTTCATCAGTTTCCAGCTCGTACCCCTCCAGCGAAAAGGATGGCATGACATTGCCGACTTCGGTCAGCTTCACCACCATGGCCTCATCGATCAAACCGCCGTGGGTAAAGACCAGAAAAGCCATATCACTGTGCTTCTTGAAGATATCGAAGATACCCTTCATGTAGAAGGGCTCACCACCAGAGATGACGGCAAAGTAAATCCCCATCTCCTTCATCTGCATCAGAACAGAATCAAGCTCATCCAGGGACAGCTCCAGGGACTTGCCGTAGTCGCCGGCGTAGCAGCCGTAACACTTAAGGTCACACTTCATGGTTGGGCTGATAACTATCGTTGAAGGAGGATAAAATCCGTTTGCATCCGCCCATTCCTTACGCTTGTTGGTGCCGTTCAGCAGGTGGTTGATGGCCAGGTTGCTGATCCACTTGTCACGCTGATTGGGATGCAGGTCACGCAGAATCCGGCGGGGGAATTCAATGCTGGGATGCTTGTCGCGAATCAGCCCCCTGATCCAGCTGATGCGTTGTTTGTAGTAATCCTTTTTCGGGACCATCTCCATCAGGTGCGTCATCTTGATCAGGGTCTCGTCGGACGAATTGGTCGCCATGGAGAGCAGATAGGTCAAAATCTTTTCTTTTGTATAGTTTTTCAGCGTTTGAATCATGTGTGTACTCCCGTTACATATGGCGCAAGAAAACTTTGCAGATATTCCAGGTGTCGCGCACCGGCCGAAAGTGGCTGGTGGCGCGCCCGTCAGCTACCCGGGCGGCGACGGGCAGAGATGCAATGCTAAAGCCACCTCGCCACCCCTTCATCAGCAGTTCCATCTCCAGATCGTACCCTTCGACTTTCAATGTTACTGCCTTGAGCAACGCGGCGGAGTAGCAGCGAAAACCGGATTGACTGTCGCTGATTTCAAACCCGGTGCGTTTACGCATGCACCAGACCCCAAAACGGTTCCAGAAGGCCCGCAGACCGGCCATCATCTCAAACTGGCTGTGGCGCGAGGCGATCAGCAGATCGACTCCTCCGGCACGGGCAGTCTCATACAGTCGCGGCACCGCCGAGGTGTCATGCTGACCATCGGCATCCAGGGTGATAACCGCATCAAAACCTTGCTGCAATACCCAGGTAAAACCGGTTTTAAGCGCCCCACCCTTGCCGCGGTTACTGCCATGCTGCAACAGCGTTACTCCCAAATCCGCAACGGCCCGGGCTGTTCCATCACTCGAGCCGTCGTCCACCACCAGCACCGGCACGCCATGGGCGAGACATTCGACCGCCACGGCCACAATGGTCTTTTCTGCATTATAGGCCGGTATCAGGATACAGTACGACATGCACTTACCAGCTCTTTCAAGGTTGTAAATCGATACTTTTCAAATAACCGTTGAACCCGCGGCAAGGCGTCGCTGCGAGTGCCGTAGGAGGCAAAACCCTTCACGAGCGGCAGCTTCAGCCGGGGACCGTCCGGATCCACGTCCCGGGGGTGCAGGTACAACACGGCCGGTGCTCCGCTGGCATTCAAACTTTCAATGCTGTGTTCGATCAACCCCACAGGAAAAAATCTGAAACCCCAACCGCCACCGGTCGGCATGTTTCCAAAGAGTGTCGGCGAAACCAGGGGGGGGAACTCCCATAATCCGGTAGCACCGCCCTGGATTGCGTATGGAATCCGGGCCCCCTGGCTGTTTCCGATCAGCGGCAACGGATTGAGACTGGAATCATACCAATAGCCGCGTTCGGCCAGAATCTCGTGAACCCAGGGGGTTTCGTCCGACACCGACCACTGCGGAGCCCGAAAACCAATCGGCACGACACCGCAGCAGTGCTGAAGGGCCTCCTCGGTTAGAATCAATTCCTGGCGAAACTGCTCTGGGGTCAACTTATTCAGCAGGGTGTGAGACCAGCCATGGGATGCGATCTCGTGCCCCGCGGCGGCAATTGTTCGAACCATCTCCGGCTCGCCTGCCACTACGCTCCCCAGCATGAAGAAGGTGGCCCGGGCGTCGTGATCGCGCAGGAAAGCAAGTATCCGTTCCGTTGCCAGCCTTACCCGGCAGTGATCCTTTGATACCGACTGCTGTAGTTCGACACCACAGACGTGATACCAATCCTCGACATCAATCGTAAGGACATTCCAAAACACGACCACCCCGCGCAAAATGTAAATGAAGAAAATACATGCATATAATGTTTTAGTCAATAAACGCGGGGAAACAGGCCGTGTTACTGGGTGTTAATCCCAGAATTCCATACTGCTATTTTACGGGAAACATGCTACAAAACACACCACCTTATTATTCTATTTTTAACAACACCAGTTGCGGAGTTTCCATGAAGGTCCTCTTCCTTCACCCCTACGGCAGCAACTTCATCCAAGGGGTGAATGACATCACCACCGTCTTCAATCTTATGCCGCCACTGGGCATCCTCAGTATTGCTGCCTGGCTGGAGAAGCATGGCATTGATGTGGAGATCATCGACGGCTATGCCAGCCGGGAAACCCACGAAGTCATGGTTGCCAAGATTATGTCCTCCGGCTGCAGCGCCGTCGGTTTTTCCTGCACCACCTCCTCTTTTCCCGAAACCAACCGCATCGCCACACTGCTGAAAGAACGTGCACCGCAGATCATTACCATTCTGGGGGGCGCCCACGCCTGCACCATCGGCGCACCCCTGCTGGATTCCTACCCGGCCCTGGATATCCTGGTGATCGGCGAAGGTGAAAACACCATGCTGGATCTGGCCCGGGCCGGTTTCAGGGATCTGTCCGGGATTCCCGGCATCGCCTACCGCGGGCCAGACGGCGCGGCCACCCAGACACCAGCGCGCGAGCTGATCAAGGATCTGGACAGCCTCCCCTTTCCGGCCTATCACCTGCTGCCGAACTTCCCCCGGATGTACAAGCTGCCGCTCTTCAGTTATCCCAAGGCACCCAACACCAGCATCATCTCCAGCCGCGGCTGCCCCTATTCCTGCTCCTACTGCGACCGTTCGGTCTTCTCCCGCGGTTTCCGCTTCAACTCCCCTGAGTATATTCTGGAACATGTGGCCATGCTGAACCGGAAGTACGGCATCCGCCATGTCTTCTTTTACGACGACCTGTTCACCTTCGACCGCAAGCGAGTGGCCGAGTTCTGTGATCTGAAGGCCAGAAAAGGGATCACGGTATCGTACAACTGCATTGCCCGCCTGGAGCATGTGGACCAGGAGCTCCTTACCCTGCTGAAAGGTTCCGGCTGCTGGCAGGTTAACTTCGGCATCGAATCCGGAGATCCGGAGATCCTCAAGAAGCATCGCAAATTTTACGGCCTGGATGAGGTCGGTCAGAAACTGTTGATGGTCAAAAAAGCCGGCATGCGGGTCAAAGGGCTTTTCATGGTCGGCCTGCCGGGCGAGAACGAAGCCGCCATCCGTCGCACTATCGAGTATGCCCTCTCACTACCGCTTGACGAAATCAACGTCACCAAGTTCACCCCTTTCCCGGGGGCACCAGTTTACAAAACCATCCGTGATTTCGGTGAGTTCGATGAGAACTGGGAGCTGATGAACTGCATCAATACCGTCTTCGTCCCCACCGGGATGACCAGGGAGCAGATCGACGGATTGTATGACGAATTCATCCGCCGCTTCTACCATCGCACCCGAATCAACCTGGGATACGCAGCCATGATGTGGAAATCACCCCACAGCATCTACTCGTTCTTGAAGCACCTGCCTGAGATCCTGGCATTCCAACGGAAGCAGAAGTGGTGATCGTCACAGCCACGATCTGCAAGGTAAACAAACTATGAAAATGTTTATACTATCGGTACTCTTTCTGTTTCTAACCGCCACCCTGCCGCAACGGACAGAGGCGGAAACAATTGTCTCCACCGCCACCCGCGAATATGGCTTCCTGACCGGCTACGGCAGCTCGTTTGTCGGTTTCGGTGAGACCCGCCATACCATTCAGACCTGGGACGCCATCGCTCGGGCCGGTTTTTTCCTCTCCGATGAAATCGGCAAAGGGAGCTGGTATCAGGGTCGCCACGAGCTGTTGGTAGAGCTCCCCTATCATCTGGCGGTCAATTACAAAGGCAGGTCCATGGTTGGCCTCTACGGCCTGGGGCACTGGCGTTTTACCAGCCTGGATACTATGGTTCCTTATGTCCTGGCCGGCGGTGGACCGTTGTTTGTCGATCTGGGAATTCCCACCATGGGAACCAAACTCTGCTTTTCCTACCAAGGGGGGACCGGCCTGCAGTATTTCATCGACAGAAATACCGCCTTGAATCTGGAATACCGCTATCACCACATCTCCAACGCCGGTACCGGCCATCCCAATGAACCACTCAACTCCAACAAGATTCTGTTCGGGGTTTCGTGGTACCAATAGTGCTGTTACCTATCTGGATTAAGGATACTACCCATGCAGATACTCGATGACGGCCGCTGCTTTGTCTGCGGCAAGGACAACCCGATCGGCTTCAAGGCGACGTTTAACATTGATACAGAACTGCGTCGCGCTGAAACCAGGGTGCAGATACCCGATACCTTTCAGGGGTGGCAGGGCATCACCCACGGTGGCATCATTTCGGCACTGCTGGATGAAGTCAGCGCCCAGGTCTGTATGGGGTTGGGAATGCAGATCGTCACCAGTGAACTGAAGTTGCGCTACAAGGCACCGGTACCCACAGGAGCAGTGGTAACGGTTATCGGCGAGGTGGTCGGCGAACGAAAGCGCCTGGTGGATGTCAGGGCACGGCTGGAAATGGACGGCACAATCATGGCCGAGGCGGAGGTAGTCATGTTTCGGACGGAAAACAAGCATTGAGCCACAAAAAAAGGCCCCATGGATAATTCCATGAAGCCTTTATCGTTTTATGGTACCGAAGGTCGGACTCGAACCAACATGAGGTTGCCCTCGGCAGATTTTGAGTCTGCTGTGTCTACCATTTCACCACTCCGGCAAGGCCTAATTTATAAACAAAAAATACGGTAGTCGTCAAGCATAAATCTGTCAGTGATAAACCTTCTCAAAAATATTTTCAAAAAATCGAAAAATTGATATTGACACTCATGGCCGTATTTGCTATTTAAAGGATTCATTTTTGGGGGTGTAGCTCAGCTGGGAGAGCGCTTGGCTGGCAGCCAAGAGGTCATCGGTTCGATCCCGTTCACCTCCACCAAATATTCCAAGGGGTTAGCCAAAAGCTAACCCCTTTTTCTATGCCGTTTTAGCCCCACTGTCATGTAAACTGTCATGCGAAGAAGAAAGCCTACTCAAAACCTCCACCGCGTTCTGAAGATGGTTCGGCGCCAGGTGCGCATATCGAAGGGTCATTGTCAGGGTAGCGTGGCCCAAGAGTTTTGAAACTGTGGTAATGTCAACCCCATTCATAACAAGCTGGCTCGCGAACGTGTGGCGCAAGTCGTGAAAATGAAAATCATCCAGCTTTGCCTTCCGGCAAGCGGTGGCAAATGATTTTTTCAAATCAAGGTATCGTCCACCATTCCGCAACTTCCCTTTTTCATCCACAGCAGGGTTTACAAAAACAAAACTTGAGTCGAGCCTTCTTACAATACCCTGTAAGGTGGCCCTGACCGTTGCGTTTATAGGTATCTCCCGCCGCTTTCCGCTTTTTGTATCATCCAGCAAAATAAAGCCATGTTTCAAGTCAACCCGATCCCAAGTCAACCCAAGTATTTCCCCCCGGCGGCACCCAGTGTTAAGCGCAAGTACAACTATCGGTTTAAGGTGTTTATCACACTTACTTAAAAGCATTGAACTTTCTTCAAATGAAAGGTAACGCAACCGGCGATTGTTTTCGGGTGTCATTTTCGTTTTTTTGATCCGCTTAAAAGCATCTTCTGTAATCATCTCCCAATCAAGCGCTTTAGTGAACATGTGTTTTAAGCAGCCAAGAACCCGGTTTACTGTCGCAGGTTTTACAGGTGGCCGCTTTATCCCTCCCGCGATCACCGGCGGGCGATCTTCTGACAATCTCCGGCCCTGCCAAACTTCAACCGCCGAAAGAGATATATTTGAAAGCTTGATATTTCCAAATTCCCGCCGCAATTGCTCGATGAATATGTTTTTTGTTTTAGCTGATTTCTGAGTGGCTATAAAAGCAGCGTATTTATCGGCCAGATCGTTGAATGTGTGGTTTCTATCCCGCCGCCGTGTACTGGGGTCTTTCCCCTCATCAATATCAACCCGGCGCTGGGCGAGAAGAAGCTCAGCGTCTGCCTTTAGATCACTCCCTGTGCTTTCGTATCTTTGTTTTCCATCAAGACCCATATACGTGATCCAATAAACCCGCCCACGGCGGTAAATCCCCTTTGTCTTTCTAATCTTCGGCATAAATACTATCTCCCATGTGGTTCAAAGAAAACTACAAAATATAAAAAAGCTGTTAAAAGGTCACTTGTGTCACAAAGGCACAGGTCGCTGATATTCTTATTTTTTTTACCTGACTATAAGGGTGACGGTCATTGTGACTTTTGAGCAGCTTCGCAGTTTGCGACTAAAATTTCTGTAAAATACTGCTCTTGTGACTCACAAGCACGAGCAACAAATGAAAGAGATAGGCTAATTTCGTTGAGCCTTCCAACCAATGTGTTGGCTTCTTCAAAACAACCGGGTGATGCGATGTAATCAACTTGGATAGATGCATCGGACGTGGCAACGGATAAGGCCTCTAATAGCCGTCTGGTGTCACACAGGAGATCACGAGTCGTGCTTATTGTTCCGAGTTCTACCCGCCCACCTGACACAGTTTCTTTATCTGATTTTTCAAGGTTCATTTGCTGGTCTCCTTTTAGTTTTTGGTAACATTTATTATTTATATCTTTTATCATGTTTTTATTGTTTTGCAATATATTTATTATTAGTTGTCATATTGACATTTTAACCCGGTTTGTATAAGGTCCCTCCATGGCGAGACCTAAAACAACAATAGAACGGGTACAAACAGGGTTGAGGTTGAAGAAAACACTTTTCAGACGCCTACAACATCTTTCAATTGACCTTGAAACCCCAATCAATTCAATGGTTGAAGAGGCCCTAGAAGATTATTTACTTAAAAAAGGCCACTCCCCCGACACCAGCACAACCGGGGAAACTTAGTTATAACCGACCCGCCCCCCCCATTTAATCGAGTGGAGCACAAGGCAAGGGCACCAGTTGGGATACAAGAAAGCCCCATCATGTAAAGGAAGGGGCTTTCTTGTGCGTTTGTTTTCCATCCATCTCGGCCAACATATCTTCAATATCAACATCGCTGCGTGGAACCGAATGTTTTTTCCGCATATTGCATGACCTGAAATTTGCTAACGGTTTTGTCAGGTCCGACACTGATCATGCCAGCTTCACAATCCTGATAAAACTTGCCTAGACTGATCTGACCACGGGCCTGAAGCCAGGCAAAAGCCTCAGCTCTATTTTTAAAGCGATCAGGAGGGCAAGCTTGCTTATCATTCAAACCGATAGACCGCCCACCAGTCCCTTCTACGTTGATGGTTATGTCTGCACTGGAGCCACGCTTATTTCCTATCGTCAAAAAACCAGCCTTTATCAATCTATTGTAAATATTTCTGGCACCCCTTTCCGATAACCCAACAACTCTATTGATTTCGGAAAAACATACCTTCCCAAAACCATCGTTGTTCACCTGGTCAGCCAAAGCCTCAAGAACCGCCTTGTCAACCATTCCTACATCCATTTGCCTTACTTTAAGTACAACGGAAATTGACATACTGAGTCTCCTGATATTCCATTACTTCACACAAAATCAAAAATATAAATGGAGTCATGCCTTGCGCGCTTGCCAGCCCGCATGAGGAATTCGCCCAGAAGGGACCCTGTTTTTTTTCAACCAAATTAGCTATTTGCACCATAGTCATCCATTGAACACATAAAATGGCCCGGTGCACACAAACGGTAACTTCATGATCCCCCAATGACCATTCAACATTCAATTGGTATCAAACTTTAAGGGGGCCGGGGGAAATCCCACAATCACCTCGCGCGGGAAAGATAATATTCCAGCTGACGGGGGAACTCCACCAGCCAACGATCAGTAATCCGATCAACCACTTTGCTCATAACTTCAGGCCGATCTGCCATACTTGCAATGCTGATAACATTTTTTTCATGTATAGGAGTCCGCCTGTTAGTCATCCTGCTAAACACACCGATATGGCTGCCGCTTTTCCCCGCTGAAACTTTAGCCAGGAACGCATTTCGAAGCAGGGTCGTATCTTTGCCCTTAAGAATCTGGACCACAATCCCACGTGGCAGCGGCCCTGACTTCAACATGCCTTTGGTAATCTTCCCAGATTTGACATTCTGACCAACTCTGGAGCGCACAGTACTCCCCATAATCTGACGCGCACCGAAATATGATAACGACATACCCCTGCCACCAATCTCAATAACGCCCCGCAAATTATCCATGCGAGGAGGCGACAACTTAATCCTGCCGTCAACATCCGTCTTTTTAACATTCCAAACTTTTCTTATTTCTTCAGACACGACAGTTCGGCCGGATTTAGTCGCGCGATCAATCGCTGCCCGCGCCGCCTGTTTTACTATTTTGGGATTCAAGGCGGCCATTGCCTGGTTTATGCCTTCGAGCTTAATCGTTATCATTGTTGGTACCTCGAGTAATTTTCTTTGCATCGGACATTGCAACCTAAAGCAGTCAAGCCTTATGGTCATAGGATCGTTGACCGCGAGAAAATTCAATCTTTAATCGGCCAAACTGAAATGTAAAACGCAGAAGCTTGAGACTTCCCCGGGCCTGACACAACCTGGACACCGCCCCCCTCAAGAATGCCGGAATATTAAATTCAACGGGTTTTGGCGGGACAATCTGGATTTCATTCTGGAGCTTCGTCTCTTTGATGCGCTCTATTCTGCGCTGTGAAGCTTCCCAAATTCGCCTATTAGCCTCTTGCGATCTGATTACGATATCCTTACGAAGATCCATGAGCTTAACCTTTGGACTGATAAAATAGGGCGCCGTTACATCCCAGCAGGTTTTAATCGAGAAAAGGAGATCAACTAAAACCACTGGAACTCGGGAGGCGCTTCCCTCCAGCCGGTGCGCTGAAGGCCCGAAACAACCCTGAAACACCGCCAGGGTTATTTAAGCAATAAGATTTGACCTAATCAGCAGGGTTTCATTTCGGAGCAACACCTCTTGAGCGCACTCTATACTGCACTATTCTGGTTACTATATCGCTGTGAAGAACCATGCAGCCGACCTTTGGATTGATAAAATAGTGCGCCGTTACATCCCAACAGGTTTTAATCGGAAAAGGAGATCAACCAAAACCACTGGAACCCGGGAGGCGCTTCCCTTCAGCCGGTGCGCTGAAGGCCCGAAACAACCCTGAAACACCGCCAGGGTTATTTAAGCAATTTCTAAATAAAGTTTTACCAGGCGCTGGTGCTGACCGATACTGAAGCTAACCCTCTCGATTTCAGGGGTTACGCTGAATTCCCCCTTATTATCAAGAAAGTATTTTATAGGAGCGCCTGATTTGTCCATATCGCGGTTGAACTCAATCATAACGTCATCTGAGGCTTTCCATCGTACAGCCTTGGCGAGTAAAACCGTCCTTGATCCGTTGAGATCAACAACCCGCGTATCACCATTGCCCCGCACATTGCTATTGTCGGCCTGAGTTATGCGGTTGACTTTAAGGTGAAGTGTAAATTCTTTGCCGGGAGTCAAAACAACCGGCTCTTGAGCTTTTGAAGGATTCGGAGTGAACATAGTATTACCTTTCATGGATATATTTTTTCCCACCTTAGCGGCACATAGCCGGGGGATCGGTGGGCCCGCCCCTAGAACACTATTTATGAATTCCGCAGCTAGAGCCCTCCAATTATCTGCGGTACGCCCTTCTCGATAATTGGAGGACTGGAAACCGGCTAGGTATTTAATTCTAATCCAGCAGCAACAAGGTGCTTCACCTCGGCATCAAAATCCGCTTGCTCATAGCTGCCCGGTTGACCGGTTTCACCGATCAAATTCATAACCGGTCTGCCGACCTGATTAGGGTCTGGGTTAAACCGGAATACAGGCAAAGAAAGGTCTCTGAATTCCAAACCGTCCGCAAAAGGTTCCGGGCTGAATGGATATGCTTTATAGACGCAATCAAAAGCTTTCAACCGCCTGAACAGTGAAATCGTGGCACGAGCATGGCTGATATACTCCGCATTAACTTCTTCAGCACAGGCCCTGATAAATTTAGCCCCTTGGACATACAGAGAATAATTAAGAGTTTCCTGATTGGCATTGGCCTCGGCCAACCGCTGTTTAAGGCCGCTTACGGTATGATTATGGTATTCAACAGCCTCTTGCGCTTTGGAAATTTCTTCGTCAACCTTAGCGAGCTCTTGAGCTGCGCCTGCATTGCCTAGAGATACATCAGCTTGGAGTATCTGCTTTTTGCGGATCAGGTCCGGGATACTGCGCTCAGCAAGATGTGCAGCGCTTTGTGTTGATTCAACCTCAGAAAGTTTCACGGTAATTCCGCTGATTAACTCCCGGCCAGCTGCTGCTTTCGCCTGTAACACTTTGATCTCTTCAATAAGCTGTTTTTGATTTGTAGCCATGATGCGTGATCTCCTTTTTAGTTTATTTTACCGAAGTTGGACCCCGATATTTGATATTCTGATCAAGCTTCAACCGTTACAGCGCCAATGATCGCGCCCGAAAAATCTCTTTGAAAAATTGTTTCTTTGCGGGTCACTAGACGAGCGTCCAGAGTGCCCTTCCCTTTAGTTACTTTAGCCATCATCAACACCAGATTTTCCATCTTTGCCAGCGCCTTTTGGATTTCATCACGCCTTTGCGTAATCTCAGCCAGTGTGGTTTTAAGTTCTTTACTGGATGTGTTGTACCCGGAAGCAAAACCTGTCTTGAATCCAGCTTCAGCAGCGAGTTCTTCAGCCCTAGACGGCCGCCGGTTGTATGTAAGGCTGTACTCTAATTGTGTTTGGCTAAAAGAAGTCGCCGCCGAAACCTTCAAAAGGTGTTCTTCCCAATTCATATCGTTTTCTCCTTTTTTTGCTGGTTAATTGGTAAATGTATATCTACTGCCCTCTGACGGAACCCCTGAAGCCGAGCTGCCCGAATGAGACCTTGCAGGTGGTCATTGACTGATATGGTTATCCCTGCCCCCTTAATGCCCAACGGAATGAGGGATCAGTATCCATAGCCTCAAGCACCACGGTTTTGATAATGGTTTTGCCATCAAATGAACTTCCGCCGTCCCTAGCTTTAACCTGTTGCCCCGTATTGTTATTGAGTACAAACTGTATAGGCGCACCAGCTGCGCCACCAAGTGCATGATTCGGGGTGATCATGCCGGACGCCCCAGGAGTGAATAGCTCCGGCCCACGCTCTCCGACCAAATAGGAAGACCCACGGGACACAGGGCCACCATCGGCACGCGCACCGGCCAGCAGTCCACCGGAACTGGTGTCATTGAGGTTAATACCCGAGTTATCGGAAAAAGCCGACCCAGCCCAACTGGTTAATTGGCTGAATACGCCTGAAACCATTGCTCTCATCTGTATCCGAACCAAATCACCAATAATGCTATTAGCCAAGTCGTTGAAATTCATCTTTCCAGTGGTTACAAAGCTTGCCAGTGATTCAGACATTGAGTTCATCGTATTGTTTGAAAAATTTTCGAACTGACGACCTAAATTCCCGACCTCCTCCTGATAAGATCTAATCCCGGTTGTTAAACCTTCCCAAGGGGAATTCCGATACAATCCTTCTTGTAAATCCTCAAAGCTCTTCAAGAGCCCTTGGAGATCAACAGCAGGTGCTCCCGCCGGAGACATAGGTAAACTGTACTGATCATTTGTCCTAAGACGATAGGCTGAGAGCGGAGTAATGTTGTAGCGGTCCGTAGACAGTTCGCCGGTCTGCCCTGTCATTAATCCAAATACCCTGTTCTCTGACTCAGCAATTGAAAAAAGATTTTGCCCGAGCTGCGCGGCCCAATCCTCCTGGGCCTTCATCTGCTCGGCGTAAAGCTCAATATTTTTCAAAAGCAAATCACCCTCTCTTGAATACCCTTCGCCCCCGGTTTTTCTAGACTTCATTGTCTTTTCAAACTCTGCCAACATCTCCTTAGTGGGGCTCGGGATATTGCCAGGCTTAGAAAAAATATTATCTGCCGCACCAAGCAAATAACTTGCGCCGCCGGAAGGCCCAACCACCGAAAAATCAGGAGCTGACATATATTTTTCAAAGGCGTTTAACGGAGCCATTGACGCCGATGGTTTTATTAAATTACCTTGCAAATCTCTTAGTTCACGGTTTTTAACGTTTCCGCCTAGATTTGGATCCATTGGATTTTTTGAGAAATCAGCCAATAACTTCCAAGCAGAATGCATGCGGCTGTAAAATGTATCAGCTTCCACCACCAGGTCCTTCATCCCCGTAATGGCATTTAAGAAAAGAGACTCCCCACCACCGGCCATAATAGTGGTTTTAAGTTCCCCAAACGCAGTGTTGAGTCTGTTTGTTTCGGCTGTCAACCCGCTCATTGCCTTTTCACTGGGGGGGAAAGTTTTTGCCAGCTCATTAGCAAATTTTGGCAAAAAATCATCCGCCATCACTTTTCCGGTTTCGAGCATTTTCCCCAGCTCAGCCGTACTCACCCCCATAGACCGCGCCGCAATTTGGAAAGCACCCGGCAACCGCTCTCCCAACTGGCCGCGCAACTCTTCAGCCTGCACAACCCCCTTACTCATCATTTGGGAAAGCGCAAGCAACGCCCCGTTCGATTGATCCGCAGACAATCCAAGTGCACTTGAAGCGCCAGCCACGGCTTTAAAAATCTGTTGCGTAGCCTGACCTTCCAAGGCAGTACCTTTGGAAGCAGCAGACAACTTCATATAACCGTCTGCGGTCGACTGGAGATTTAACCCTAACCGAGCGGCTTCAAGGCGGACAAACATCATTGAATCCGCACCTCCTTTGATACTGCCGGCTGCCGCTTGGAAAGCGTTTTTAAGGCGTTCGGCTTCCATCCCGGCTTTGTGGAGTTCCGATGCCACAGCGGCAAAACTCAATCCTGCCACAGATCCGGCGGCCAGCGACCCCATACGCCCAAAAGCTGAGCCCGCCGATTCGGTTGATTTTTTGACGTCATCCAGGCTCTTTCTCAACCGTTCCATTGTTGGGCTGGCATTATCTTGAGCCGATATAATCAGCCTTGTATTTGTATCGTTACCCATGCTTGTCTCCTATCTGGTTGTTTTTTCCTGATCTGGTCCGGGCCACATAACATCCCGCTAAAAATAAATCAGGTTTTCTGCGTGAATCTGAAGCTTGCAGGGACACTGCCGGTAATCATCTGGAGCAAATGCTTCCCACGTTTGGGTTGTACCAATAAGACGAACTCATGCATGGGCTCCCCTGGTTTACATTTGTTGTTTGCTTTTTTGATTTTTCTAAGCAAACGCTTTACCTCGACCCCATCCACTTCCGATAAATTCATTTTTGACCCCCAAAACATAAATTTCCAAAAAAAGTCAGATAGCCCGTCGTCTCCAGGGCCGCCTTAAAATCAGGCAAACCGCTATTTACGACTACGGCTTAAAGCGCAAAAACCTACAGCGAAACAGCCCGAAAAATCCCGGCTATAAATCTGCTTGAAACCCTCATCGACCCAAAGGGCACAATCCCCGGCATGACATCTTTTGCCATGCAATGGGCACCGGCGGTTTTCCATGTGCGCTTTTACAAATAATTTCTTCATCTCACGCCCTTCCGCTATTGGTTTTCAAATATCGTCAATTTCCTTCTTTACATATTTGCTGACGATCCGGGCGGCCTCTTCTTCGGCTTGCTCCCTGGTCATGCCTCCGTCAAACTGCATGATAGCGGCCCGCTCTTCAAAAATTTCCTTCAGGGTGTCCCGGACTGTTTGCCCGCCTGCCCAATATCGGTATTTGTTCGGGCAATCAAACGGGATGACCAACCGGCCTCTGGTGTCGATATACGGCAACGAAGACGGATTACAGTGAGGATCTCCATTAACACGCTTTGCAACACCGGCCGAGATAAGCTTCAGCGCCTTTTCATCTCCCAGATCGAGCACCCGCCCGGCAAAAATTATTTGCACTCCGGTTGAAGTTCTTGCTTCAAAGTCTGTGATAAACTCAATCTTCATTTGAAATTTCCCCATCCTCAAAAACAAGGTCATCAATACTTGTTGTCGGTCTCTCCGGTTCAGAGTCACGCTTCCGGAAGACTACTGACGCCCGGCCCTTGTTTGTGCGGTGGTTATCAATCACATAGGTGATGTTTAAATCCTCCAGCGGGACCTTCAGACGTTCAAGGTGTTTTCTGAAACTTCGGGCCGTGGACGGAAAGGATCTGTCTTTTTCAAGCGCCTTCAATCCCAATCCCGCAGGGGCTGCAATCTCTGTCAGTTCACACAAAACCTCTTTAAACGTACCGGACAGGCCACCGGGTCCCGGCCTTTCCATGGCCTGGACTATTGAACTAAGGAATGTGTTGGTCTCCAATAAATCAGCCGTATGAAGACTGGCGTTGCCGGTAACATCCCTCAAAAAATCAGCACCACGCCCAGGTGATAACGCCTCTGCAATGCAATATCCCCACTCGGCTGCATCGCACATTCTAGGCAATCCCGGAAGAGTCCCTTCTATTTTGGGATGAATTTCCATGGCCTTTGACAAAGTTACAAAGCACCCTCCAAGTATCTCAGGCAGAGCGGCTTCAAAAGCCATCCACAATTGTTTTTCTGTCGTGCGCTTGCCCTTGTCTATCCGTTCGACAGTGATCCGCCAGGTTCTTTCAGACAAATCAGGCCGTTCATGCAAAGGAACAATGCCGTTTAAGATCACAATGGAATTTGTTTTGAGAATTGTGGTTTCGAGGTCGGTGTAATTGGTCCGTTTTTCAACGGCGCCACCGGTAATGAATGTGCAAAGCTGGTCGCATATTTCTCC
The DNA here is from genome assembly GCA_942493195.1 of uncultured Geobacteraceae bacterium. Taxonomy (GTDB): domain Bacteria; phylum Desulfobacterota; class Desulfuromonadia; order Geobacterales; family Pseudopelobacteraceae; genus CAIPTY01. The sequence continues at coordinate 1,957,002 of OW818669.1, forward strand.
GGACAGACCGGAAAGATTGTCAAGAACCGTTACATAATAGCGCCACAGGATTAAAGAGAGGTCTTCAGGCTTGCGCGGCATCGAAGAAAGGAGAACGCCGGTCGGGTCAATCAACATCTTCAACATTGAGCATAAAACGCTCTTGCCGGACCCTTGCGGGCCGATAATCTGAAGGGCCGGTTTAAATATGCGGGGGACAAAAGCGAGGATGATATAAACCATCAAAAGCAACCGGTCTTCAGGTGCAACGGTTAAAAATTCGAAAATCCGGAGGGGGTCCCCGGCAAGATCCGGCGCCGGTTGCGGCCTTTGCTGGCCTGTGTTACGAAACATAACCGGGGCATCAACAACTCTTGTGTACCCTGGTCCTGTCTCCATAGCGTTGCCGTTGCCGAGGTAGTAATGAAACCTTCGACCAAGCTCCCCCACCCGGTTGAAAAACTCTGTGCGGCTGCCGTCTCTGCGGGCTTTCGCGGCATGGTATGAAATAGCATTATTTATCGCATCTTTAGCGGGTAGCTGTTTGCCATCGGAGCGGCCACAAAGAAATAAAATTTCTTCGGCCAATTCACGATTTTTTGTGTCCAATTGCTGCAACTTCCCACCAATCCAGATAAAGGCCGTTTCTGTCTCCTTGTCTACATACAAGGGGCAATCAGCCAAAGCTGGGAAAACCAATTCCGCGCCCCGCACCCGGTGTTCACCGGATGAAGATGAAGGGTCTAGGTCACTCTTCCCCTGTAGCCTCTTTTCTATGGTTTCCGGCGCTGGTGGTGGATCATAGACTTCGGCGAGAGTCGCAAGCGCCAGAAATTGGTTTTTTGCATCGGCCGCGGTTACAGTCATCAGGCGGCCCCTTCCTGAAGGCGCGCCCAATCGATCACGTCCTGTTTTTCAATTAATCCCGGCAAGCGCAGTACCCGGATGGACCGCGCAACTCCATGAAGCGCCCGTGCCACGGTTTGAAGGTAAGCTTCACCGGCCTGATCGTTGTCCGGGACAATGACGATATCCTTACCGGCAAGGTGTGGCGTGTAGCTGGCTTTCCACTTACTTTCAGCACCGGTATCAAGACAAGTTGCCGCGAGCCCCCAGGCGGCCAAAAGATCAGCCTTAGCTTCACCCTCAAGAATAAATACCTGCTCAGCCGGGACGATCTCATGCAAACGGTAAAGCAGGTGTTCACCCTTGAAACCTTTTTCTTTGTTGCCCTGCTTATCGAAGGAAAAAAAGAAAAATTCCTTTTTTCTTTTTCCATCGCGGGCGGGCTCCCAGCGCTCTTTACCGTATCGTTTCTTTCCGGCTGCATCCGTATAAATGAAGGTGGCAACCTTGCGCGGCTTGACCTTCGGGAGGGTAGTAATCCCGGCGAACGTTTCCAGCTCATGAAGAGCCGTTTTGAAGTCGCACCCGGACACCAACATATACCAATCAAAAAAGTTTCCTGAAGCACCACAGGCGAAACAATGGTGCAATCCAGTTTTGAGATTTAAGGAGTCTGAAGCGGTAGCGTCATCATGGGAAGGACACCGGACCAACGCCTGATCATTACCTGTCAGCTGCATATCCGGCCTGAATTCACGGACCACGGCGGCAATATCCAGGCGTTCAAGTACGGCGGCTTTGCGATCGATACCCATGGCAGACACCTTCAGCGGCCCGAACGCGCTTCTACGCGGTTCGATTCAGCAAAGGCGGCAACTTCTGATAACTTCACTCTGCGGAGCTTGCCCATTTTGTAAGACGGGATTAATCTCGCAAGACACATTTTGTAAAATGTATTGACCGGAACCCCAAGGAAAGCGGCCCCTTCTTTTACGGGTGAATAACGTTCGATTTCTGAAGGATTTTGATCATGTACTGCGGCGGGTTTTGACATGGCTTTTCCCCCTTTCTGCTTTGTGGTTCATTGAAAGCCTTAACTTGCGTTGCTTTCTCTGATTTGCAGAATAGGGAAAAAATTAAAGAATTTCACAGGGGGAAAAACAGGCGAGTTTTACCCCCCTATTTTATTTGGTATATCTCCATAAAATTGACCAGGCTTGAATTGTTCAATTATGCGAACAAGCTGTTTGATATATGCATCTTGTAACCCGGATTCAAAAAGTTCGTTCTGGAATTCTGTATGGTCTGAAAGAAGATATTTCTTTAATTCTTTCAAAGAATCACAGCGAAATGAAAAAAAGTATAATGGATCCTCACGGGTATGTTTTCCATGTACTTTATAAATATCTGTCAACTGCGAAATTGAAAGATGCTTGGCAATATTTTGTTTCACGATCATGTAAGATATTGGCAAATTGAATTTTAACAACCGGTTCAACCTTCCTATTTCGTTACATATCCCTTCGTACTGGCTCCGGATGCTTTGTCTTGAAAATGGCCGTGCACCAGACAACCCCAGAAAACTTTCAAGCTTTGCAGAACCTTTAAAATATCCCTCATCTAAATACCCATTAAAAGCTTCAGCAAGATATTGATTCGCCCACAAAGGAACTGTAAAGCCCCATTCATAAGCAAAAGACATTGCTGATATTGGGGCCAGCAAATCGCCTTCTTCAAAATCTATCTTGATCTCCCCAAGCAACGCGGCGGCACGGATATTTCTTTCTATATTACGCTCTAACTTTCGCTTTTCATCTGGCCAAGCTTCAGCAAATTCGCATTTTTCATATAACTCCTGAAGAAGATCGTCTTTTGTTTCCATTCTCCACTCTCCTTTTGTGGCTCCTGGTGAAGTAATCCGGGGAAACCGGTAGGAGTTACCGGCTTTCGGGTGGCCGCCCTATCCCCGGAAGGGGGAACAATGACCTTTACAAATGATCTTCTATTTTCACAGTCACATATTCAGTCACCGGTCTTATACTTTAAAAAATAGTATTTTGTGCCCTTCGTGACCTTCGTGACCTTCCATACTCTTCTTTGCATAAAAAGAATTATAGAGATATGAGCAAAGTGTCATGCAGTTGTAATGTAATAAAATAAAAACAGTGAAAACAGGGAAAAACTATGAAAAGGAATATAACCCGCAAAGCGGTATAAATTCAAGGCAGTGAAAAACAATAAACATATTGAAGATTTATTTTATTTGACTGGCAGCCAAGAGGTCATCGGTTCGATCCCGTTCACCTCCACCAAATTTTCAAAGGGTTACGCAAGCGCGTAGCCCTTTTTTAATTGAACTTCCCAAAACAAAGCTACAAAAAAACCGGTCGCCTTTTTAAGGCAACCGGTTTTTTTATGGACATCACATCAACTTAAGATACTTCAGAATATTATTTTCGTTCGTACCCTAATGCATCGTGACAGCTGACAGTACAGTTGCCACCTTTGGGAGTGGTTGTGTAGGTAATGGTTACATCTTCTTTGCCATTCTTTCCTTTAGGGCGGATCATGTGTTCCTGGGTGCTGGCATGAATGTCATGGCATGACAAGCATGGAATGGCGGTCTTCTCACCGGAGTGCAGGAAGTGATAGTTGCTATTGCCATCACGGAAACCGGTTTTATCGGATTCTTTATTGGTCAACAGGGCGGTGTCGTGGCATTCAAAGCAAAGTTTGTCAGTTGGCATACCCAGCTGATACTTGAAGTTTGAAGCATGGGGGGCATGACAGCCAAGACAATCATTATCCATGATTGGCGGATGTACACTCTTTTTGGTTGACTGATTGTCATGACACTCGTAACAAACCTTGGCGCTTTTATCCTTTACACCATACAAAGCAGTGTTTGCTTGGTGATTACCACCGCTTGCCGAATGACAGGGGGTACATTCCTTGCCGGAAAGACCACTGTGAACAAACGGTGCCGTAACTTTGCTGGCATGGCATTTATAACAGGGCTTGCCAGTCACTTCATCAATAGTACCAGATTCTGCAGCTAAAACCTGTGTGTGGGAGTATGCGCCCGCCAGCAAGGCCAGAGAGAGAACTACGACCGTCTTTTTCATCAATGTTTCCATAATGTCACCTTTGCCTAGTTTATTTTATCCTCAGGGGACCAATGATAATAATTTTTAATTCCTTACCATATGCTTGCATATTTATCAAAGGAAAGGTTTACAGTATCTTTAAAATATTATCAACAGAGTTTTACATGTTTTGTCAGCTGCCACAGGCTCCACGAGGTGCCTGACATTTGATAAATCTGTCATAAGCAGAACCCTTAAATAGATTTGCCGACATCGCTGGGTGCTTGCCTGACTGTGTTGGTAGTGATATGGTGATGAATCAAAATCCGCACGCATAATTAGTGGGGCACCGAATCAATGAAACCTTCTTTTGTGTCAAATTGGCTGCCAAAATCGATTGAATGCCTAAAAAATTACCGTCGGGCCGATATAGCTGCCGACATAACCAGTGGGATTACCGTCGGCCTGGTGGCCCTGCCGTTGGCCATGGCCTTTGGAATTTCTTCAGGCGTTACCCCGCAGGCCGGGATCTATACCGCCATTATCGCCGGCTTCCTCATCTCTGCCCTGGGTGGATCAAAAACCCAGATCGGTGGTCCCACCGGTGCCTTCGTTGTCGTTATAGCAGCCATAATTGCCAAACATGGCCTGTCCGGCCTGCTGATGGTTACCATGATGGCCGGCGCCATTCTGGTTTTTCTGGGTCTCACCGGCCTGGGGAACGCGGTCAAATTCATCCCGCGACCGGTTATTATCGGTTTTACCAACGGCATTGCCGTTCTGATAGCCTCGACCCAGATCAAGGACTTCCTCGGTTTACGAGTAGAAGCTAAGGTACCCAGCGAATTCCTTGAAAGAATGAGATTTCTGGCGGAAAACCTGAATAGTGCCGACGTTCTGTCCTTTGCCATCGCATTGGGATCACTGGCGGTTATTCTTCTGTTTCCCCGCATTACCAGACGGATTCCCGGATCGATCATTGCCTTGCTGGGGGCCACTGCCTGTGTCGGATTTTTCGGTATCCCGGTGGAAACTATCGGGAGCAAGTTCGGCGGCATCCCAACCGGTCTGCCCGAGTTCCAAATGCCGGCCTTCCGCATGGACCTGATTATCCCGCTGCTCCCCTCGGCTCTGACAGTAGCACTGCTGGCAGCCATTGAAAGCCTGTTATCCGCCGTCGTGGCTGACTCCATGAGCAATGATCGCCACAACTCCAATGTAGAACTGGTAGCCCAGGGTGTGGCCAACCTGACTGTACCATTTTTCGGCGGCATTCCGGTTACCGGAGCCATTGCCCGAACCGCCACCAACATCAGGTCCGGAGCTCGTTCCCCATTCTCCGGTATGATCCACGCCCTGACACTTTTGGGGATTATCCTGTTCGCCGCGCCGCTGGCTCGATATATCCCGCTGGCCACACTGGCCGCAGTCCTTTTCGTAGTTGCCTACAACATGGGTGAATGGCGTGAAATTCCCATGATTCTGAGGCTGAACCGCAAGGAGATTTCGGTCTGGCTGATTACCTTTGTGTTGACGGTTGTAGCCGACCTGACCATTGCGGTCGAGGTCGGTATGGTTCTGGCGGCTCTGCTCTACATCCACCAGGTTTCCCGCACTACGGTGGTGGCGCCGCTGACCAGCGAAGCTATCGAAAAAGCCAAGGCCCATATCGTACAGGACCTTAATATTCCAAGCTATATCAGCATTTTCCACGTCCAGGGCCCACTGTTGTTTGGTGCTGCCGAAAAGCTCAACACCCTGGCACGCTCCCTTGATGATCTGCAGCCGGTGGTCGTTCTGCGCATGCGTTACATGACCGCCATCGACGCCACCGGCCTGTATGCCATTGAACAGTTTTATGAAAAGCTGCATGAATCCGGCCGCACGCTGCTTCTGTGTGGTCTGCGCGGACAGCCCAAACGCTTCATCATTACCTCAAAACTGCCGCGCATCATCGGTGCCCGCAATGTTCTGCCCAACATTCGTTCCGCCCTTCACCGCGCCGCGGTTGTTCATGATCGCTTTGGCGGTATCGGTGATTCAGCCTCAGCAGCCCTGGCCAACGCAGCCATCTGACGGCACTCATGGAACAGATCCTCTTTCGCCATAATCGCCCCGACCGGGTTGTGACCTTTGAAGAGTACCGATCTGAAGGCGGTTTCAGCGCTCTTAAAGCGGCTATGAACAGCATGACGGCGACGGATGTTCAGCAGTCGGTCATTGACAGCGGTCTGCGCGGCCGTGGCGGAGCCGGTTTTCCCACCGGGAAGAAATGGTCTTTCGTGCCACGGGACCTGCCCGGCCCCCGCTATCTGATCTGCAACTGCGATGAAATGGAACCGGGTACCTATAAAGACCGGGTGCTGCTGGAAAAAAACCCCTACCTGCTGATCGAGGGAATGGCTCTGGCCAGTTACGCCCTGGGGGTCGAACACGCTTTCATCTTCATTCGGCGCGGTTATGAACAGGCGGCCCAAAACCTGCGTCAGGGTATTGCAGAAGCCCGTCAGGCTGGTTTACTGGGAAATTCAATCTGCAACTCCGGCTTCAATCTTACGTTAGAAATCCATCAATCGGCAGGTCGCTATATCTGCGGCGAAGAGACCGCCCTGATCAATGCCCTGGAGGGCAAACGGGCCAATCCCCGCGCCAAACCCCCCTTCCCTGCCATCAAGGGACTCTGGGGGCAACCAACCGTTGTCAATAATGTGGAGACCTTGGCCAATATCCCGGCAATCATTGCCAAAGGACCACAATGGTGGCAATCTCAGGGCGCTACACCAGAAGCGGCCGGCAGCAAACTGTTCTGCATCAGCGGTCATGTTCGTACTCCAGAATGTTTTGAACTGCCGCTGGGAATGGCGCTAGGCGAGATTATTGAGGGCCCCTGCGGCGGCATGCGACCCGGCAGCACGTTCAAGGCCTGCATCCCCGGGGGGGCATCCACCCCCTACCTGACAAAAGAGCATTGGGCCGTTTCCATGGACTTCGACCCGGTTGCCAAGGCCGGCTCGCGCTTGGGCACCGGCGGCATCATCGTCTTTGACCAGAACTGCTGCATGGTAGCCGCCACCCTCAACCTGATCCGCTTTTATGCCCGCGAATCCTGCGGCTGGTGCACCCCCTGTCGCGAAGGGCTGCCCTATGTCCAGCACATCCTGGAGCGCATCGAAAATGGCCAGGGCCAGGCAGACGATATAAGTATTCTCCGAGATCACGTCAGACAGCTTAACTACGCCTTCTGCGCCCTGGCCCCCGGAGCCATGGGGCCGGTGGATGGTCTACTGCGGCATTTTGAGGATGAGTTACACGAACATATCTCCATCAAGCGTTGCCCGTTCCAGCCAGCAGATAGGCAGTTATCACAATAAATTGAGGGGGAGACCGTCATGCAATGCCCATACTGCAAGGAAGAAATCCTGGATGGTGCCATCAAATGTAAGCATTGTGGCTCCGTGCTCGGAACACTGCCCCGTTCTACAGCGCCCAACAGCCCGGATGATTTTGCCGAACTGTTCACGACCGCCCTGAACAGCTGGAAAGCCAACCTTACTGACCTGATCATTCTGACCCTGGTGTTTATGCTGGTGGTCTGGATTCCATTTGCCAACATCGGCTTCATTGCCGGCTATACCCGTTCTTTGATGAAAGTAGCCAGGGGCCAGGGCAAAGCCCGGGTGGGTGACCTCTTCAACGCCTGGGATTGTTTCGGCAATGTTCTGCTGTACTTCATCCTCAACCTGATTGTGGCGGTAATCCTCCACTTTGTTCCACTGGTCGGCTCTCTGGCATCCCTGGCCTTTGGTTTCATCGTCACACCCGGCTTGTATGCCATTATTGACAACAAGTGCACTGCACTGGACGCCTACAAGTGGAGCTTTGAAAGCATCCAGAACAACTTTGTAAACTGGCTGCTGGCCTATCTGGTCGGCAATGTGATCGCCTGCGCCGGGATGATACTGCTGTTCGTCGGTATTATTATCACGGCACCGCTGGGGGCTCTCATCACTATTTATCAGTATGAACGTGTCAAATAACTCCGTCGAATTTTAGTGCCATTTTCATCAATGTTTTTTGAGTACAACAATGCGGATTGAGTATGCCGAAACTGATTATTGATGACATACCGGTAGAAGTGCCGGAAGGAACCAACCTGCTGGAGGCCGCCCGCAGTGTCGGCATCACCATCCCCCATTTTTGCTGGCATCCGGCCCTGGGAAAGGCCGGCGCATGCCGGGTCTGCGCCGTCAAGGTGCTTGATGGACCTGCCAAGGGGATTCAGATGTCCTGCATGCTGCCGGCCCAGGATGGCATGGTCGTGTCCACCTCTGACGAAGAGGCACAGGCGCTGCGGAAAAGCGTCATCGAATGGCTGATGATCAACCACCCCCACGACTGCCCGGTCTGCGACGAGGGGGGCGAATGCCAACTACAGGATTTCACAATTGCCGGCGGACATGGCATCCGCCGCTATGACGGCAAAAAGCGCACCCACCACAATCAGTATCTGGGTGAGCAGATCGAACATGAAATGAACCGCTGCATCCAGTGCTACCGCTGTGTGCGATATTATCAGGAGTACGCCGGTGGAACGGATCTGGGGGTTACCGGCCGGGCCGGCAGCGTTTATTTCGGGCGCCAGCAGGATGGCCAGCTGGAATCACCCTTCTCCGGCAACCTGGTCGATATCTGCCCCACCGGTGTCTTTACTGACAAGACCGCCCGATTCCGCGCCCGCTACTGGGATTATGATATGGCACCCTCGGTCTGCCCGCACTGCTCGCTTGGCTGCAACACCATACCAATGGCCCGCTACCGTGAACTGCTCAAGACCGTCGCCCGCAGAAACGGGCAGGTCAACGACTGGTTCATCTGCGATCGTGGTCGTTTTTCCAATGCGGCTGTCAATGCGCCGGACCGTCCGCGACAAGCCAGCGCCGATGGCCGCTCGCTCACTATGGATGCGGCACTTGATGCCCTGGTAGAGCGTTTAAGCGAATTTCTGGAGCTGCATGGCCCCGGTTCCCTGGCCATTGTCGGTTCACCGCGCATGTCCCTGGAGGGCAATATCATGGCGGCCCGCCTGCAGAAGGTTTTGGGAGCAAGGACGCTCAGTTATTTCGTGGATTCCAGGCGGGCCGGGCAGACCATGAAAGCCATGTCACTTCTCGCCACTGGTAAGAGCGCCTCGCAAGATGAAATCCGCCACGCCGATCTGCTAGTGATTTCCGGCACCGATCTGCTGGAGGAAGCTCCCATGCTGGCCCTGGCGGTCCGTCAGGCCTGGCGCAACGGTGCCCAGATTTTCCTGATACAAACATCCTCGGATTCCTTGAGAGATGACCGGCAGAAGGGATTACTTCCGTTTGAATACCATACGGCTAACGTCCTGAATGACGTTCCACTCTCAAACGCCGCCCGGCCGGTCATAATCTGCGGCATTGATGAACCGGGATTGGAATTGGTGCAGAGTCTGCTGGACACACAGGCCGCATTCGCCTTCGTATTCAGCGCCCCCAACGACTTCGGCTGTGCCCTGCTCAGCCATGAATACGGCGCCGTGGCGCTTGCCCAGGCCATCACTGACCAGCGGGTCAAGGGAATCATCTCATTCGAAGCAGATCTTCCTGCTGAACTTTTACAGGGAATCAGGGTGCTGGGCGCAGCCGATTGGCGCCCCACAGCGTTACTTGCACAGGCTGAAGTTGCGCTCCCATCCTGTGCCTGGGTGGAACAGGATGGGACCTTTGTCAACAATGAAGGGCGTGCGCAACGCTTCAAGCAGGTCATGCAGCCCGGTTTGCCGATCAAAGGTCTCACCCAGAAACTGCACCCTCCCCGCGAACATCGCCATGACGCCCCTGGTGGTGATCTACTGCCCGCCTGGCACATAATTTCAAAGGTGCTGGAACGTTTGGGTGAAAACCCCGTGGAGGCACCGTTGAGCGGTCAGTGGCAATTTCTACAGAAACTGGGTGCGGAGAGTGCCGGTATACTTTTCAGTCGGTTGAAGCATATCTAAGCTAAAGAGTTTTCACGTCCAACAACGCATTGCACATCAATTCAACTCATGCTGTATCATTAAACATCAAAATCTATCAGGAGAATTATCGTGAAAACTGCAATTTTAATGATGGCCCACGGTAGCCGGATTGCCAAAGCCAATGATGCCGCCCGCGAGGTGGCTGCCATGGTCAAGGAACTGACCGGATTCGAAATCGTCGAGGTTTCATTCCGGGAACTGCACGAACCGAATATCCAGCAGGGCATTGACACCTGTGTGTCGCGCGGTGCCGAGCGCATCCTGCTGATGCCCTATTTCCTCTTCATGGGGGCCCATGTTCAGCATGACCTGCCGGAGGAGATCGAGGAGGCCCAAAAACGTCATCCGGGATTGATTATGGAGATGGGGGGCCACCTGGGAGCACACCGTAAACTGGCTGAAATTGAATCTGAACGAATATCCGAAGCGCTGACACAATTGGGGTGGAACTGATGGACTCACTGGGAATGAAACCGGAAGAGATCGAAAACGAATCCTTCCGGATTATTGAGGCGGAAGCCGGACCACACAGCTGGAATGAGGAGGAGTGGCAGATTGTTCGTCGCGCCGTCCACACCAGTGCCGATTTTGAATATGTCCAATCCATGGTCATTTCCGATGAGGCTGTTGAAAAAGCAGTGGAAGCTTTGCGGAGCGGTGCCGGTATTGTTACGGATACCAACATGGCCCTCTCCGGCATCAGCAAGGCCCGACTGGCGGCTTTTGGATGTTCGGTCACGTGTCATGTAGCCGACAAGGATGTCTCCGAAATGGCCGCCAGAGAAGGGATTACCCGTTCTATCGCCGCCATGCGCAAGGCTGTCGGCAACTCCGACAACCGAATCTTTGTGATCGGCAATGCCCCGACCGCACTCTTTGAATTGCTGCGACTGATGGATGAAGGGGCCGTTCAACCGGCATTGATCGTCGGTCTGCCGGTCGGCTTTGTCGGTGCCGAAGAAAGCAAGAATGCCCTGGCAGCCACCGGTCATCCCGTTCCGTTTATCACCAACATCGGCCGCAAAGGCGGTTCCAATGTGGCCGCCGCAGTGGTAAATGCCCTGGCCATTCTAGCCGCAACCGCCTGACTATGTCCACTGAATCAGCACAGCAGAACAGATCACATCTGCGAACCGGCTTCACCACCGGTGCCTGTGCAGCGGCGGCGGCCAAGGGTGCTGCTCTGATGCTGACCCACCAGATCACCATCCGAGAGGTCAGCATCGAACTGCCGGGAGGCGCTTCGGCAACGTTTTCGCTCTCGGGACAGCTGTACTCTCCCGGTCAGGCCCGCTGCTTCGTGGTCAAGGATGCCGGTGACGATCCTGATATCACCAATGGCGCCGAAATCCATGCAGCGGTTTCACAGCTTCCCAACGATACCTGTGGTGCAAAGAGTGTCGTTATTGCCGGGGGCAAGGGAATTGGCCGCGTCACCAAACCTGGTCTTGCGGTTGCGCCTGGTGAATGGGCCATCAATCCGGTGCCGCAGCGCATGATCACAGATGCAGTCCTGCAGGTTATTTCCCCACAGGCCTCAGTACAGGTGGAAATATCCATACCGGATGGTGAAGAGCGCGCTAAAAAGACCCTCAATGCTCGCCTGGGAATTCTGGGAGGTCTGTCGATCCTCGGTACAACCGGTATTGTTCGCCCGATTTCCGCCAAGGCCTGGACGGATACGCTCGATGCGGCCCTGGACGTTGCAAAAGCCTGTAACTGCTGCACCGTGGTGCTCTCCACCGGTCGAACCAGCGAGATGGCCGTGCAGAATTACGAGCGGGTCAAGGGTCAAGGGTCAAGGATTCAACAGGCAACCCTATTTGACGCTCCCATACCTCTTGACTCAGATTCCGTGCTACTTAAAGAAGAAGCCTATATCATGATGGGTGACCACATCGCTTATGCCCTCAAGGCCTGTCAAACCCGCGGTTTCACCGCACCAATCATTGCCTGTCAGTTTGCCAAATTGCTCAAGATCGCCTGCGGCCACGAGAACACCCATGCCGCAGCCTCCGAGCTGGACCTTGCCACGCTGCTTGGATGGGCCACGGCTGCGAACATCGCGCCGGCCATCATCGCCAGTATCGAACAAGCCAATACCGCCCGGGAGATTGCCATCGCCTGCAGCTTCGACAGCGCCTTGCTTGATCTGGTCTTTCAGCAGGCCGCTCAGGCGGTTGCCCGGCATGCCGCCGGTCTTGATCCACACTTCATGGTGGCCGATTACAACGGCGACCGGCTGTATCACAGCCGCTAAACAGCCCCGCAGTGCACTTTTTTCTCCCCAATACATAAAATTATGCTAGTATTTCGATTTCTTTTAGAGCGTTGCGGTCATGACTGCCGCTGCTATGTAACTCTTCGAAATATTTAGCACATATCCAGTTTGCCTTGATCAGGAATAACCCCGGGAGGTTTGCCATGCCACACTTTTATGAAGGAAAGCTCGATGCCAAAGGACTTACCTTCGGCATTATCGTCAGCCGCTTCAACAGTTTCATCTGTGAAAGACTGCTGGAAGGGGCAATTGATGCCTTGGTTCGCCATGGCGGCGATGACAAGAACATCCACGTTGCCCGGGTACCCGGCGCCTTTGAAATTCCACTGGCCGCCAAACGCATGGCTGAAAGCGGCAAATACAACGCCATCATCTGTCTGGGCGCGGTCATTCGCGGATCGACCCCCCATTTCGATTATGTCGCCTCCGAGGTTTCCAAAGGTGTTGCCTCCGTTTCTCTGGATAGCGGCGTACCGATTGCCTTCGGCGTGCTGACCACCGACACCATCGAGCAGGCCGTGGAGCGGGCTGGAACGAAGGCCGGCAATAAAGGCTTTGAGGCTGCCGTTACAGCTATTGAAACCGCCAACCTGCTGAAGGCCATGAAATAATGGGACTGCGCAGAGAATCCCGTGAACTGGCATTGCAGATGCTGTATGCCATCGATGCAAACCCGACCGTTGGCCTGCGTGAAACCCTGCAGACCTTCCGTGAGGAGCAGACCGATACACTCTCCCGGGTGCGGGAGTTTGCTGAAGGACTGGTGCAGGGCGTTCAGCAACATCGCGACCAGATCGATGCCGCCATCAAGGCCCGCTCAAAGAATTGGGCGCTGGCCAGGATGCCGCTGGTCGATCTGAATGTCATGCGACTGGCGGCCTTCGAACTGATGTTCCGCAGCGACATCCCCAAGAAGGTCAGCATCAATGAAGCAATTGAGATCGCCCGCAAATTCGGGGATAAAGAATCCCCGGCCTTTGTGAACGGCATTCTGGACGACATCGAATCCTGTCCCAAAACAGAAGAAGCAAGCGAGGAACAATGAGCGACATCAAGGTTGGACTGATCGGTTTTGGTAATATCGGCGCCGGAGTTGTTAAACTGCTGCAGGAAAATGCCAGCGTTATCCGTGGCAAGGTCGGAACCGGCATAGTCATCAAGCGTATTGCGGATCTGGATATTACCAGTGACCGCGGAGTCAGCGTCCCTGCCGGAGTGCTGACAACCAATGTTAACGAGATCTTCGATGATCCGGAAATTTCCGTGGTAATCGAACTGATCGGTGGCTATGAACCGGCCAAGACCTTCGTGCTGAAGGCCATCGAAAAAGGGAAGCATATCGTCACTGCCAACAAGGCCCTGTTGGCTCTGCACGGTGATGAAATCTATCCTGCAGCTGCCCGCAACAACGTCGAGGTCCAGTTCGAAGCGGCCGTCGGCGGCGGCATTCCGGTTCTGACAGCCATCAAAGGCAATATGGCGGCCAACAATTTCGGCAGCGTCATCGGCATCATGAACGGCACCTGCAACTACATCCTGACCCGCATGACCCAGGAAGGGGCAGATTTCGGCGAAGTTCTGGCCGATGCCCAGCGCCTGGGCTATGCAGAACCTGATCCGACCTTTGACGTCGAGGGTGTCGATACGGCCCACAAACTGGCCGTATTGGTATCGCTCTGCTTTGGCACGAAGATCGATTTCAACGCCATCTATACCGAGGGTATTTCACGCATCACCGGCCTGGATGTGAAGTTTGCCAACGAATTCGGCTACCGTATCAAACTGCTGGCCATCGGTAAACTGGCCGACGGCACGGTGGAGGCCCGCGTTCACCCCACCATGATACCACTGCACAACCCGCTCTCCGAGGTCAACGGTGTCTTTAACGCCATCCGCCTGACCGGCGACTTTGTCGGCCCGGTCATGTTCTACGGACGGGGTGCCGGACAGAATCCGACGGCCAGCGCCATTGTAGGCGACCTGATCGGACTGGCCCGCACCATGCAGGCCGGGGCAGGACGACGGATGACACCACTGGGCTACCAGGACTCGGAGATCAAGCAGCTGCCGCTCAAGCCCATGGCCGATATTGTCAGCAAATGCATGCTGCGCTTCAGTGCCCTGGATAAACCGGGTGTGCTGGCCTCCATCGCCGGCGCACTGGGCAACCACGGCATCAGCATCGAATCCATGGTGCAGAGCGCCCACCAGGATGGCGACGCCACACCGGTACCGATTGTCATCAAAACCCACGAGGCCCGCGAAGGTTCGGTACAGGCTGCACTGGCAGAAATCGACCAGCTTGATATTATCTGCGAGAAAACCGTTTTCATCCGGATTGAGGATAACCTGGAATAACGCCATTAACTTTTTCGGGAGTAACTGCAATGAACACAAAAATTCTACTCAGTGAAGATCAGATCCCCCGTCAGTGGTATAACATCATCCCCGATATGCCCGGCCCGCTTGAGCCGGTCATCAGCCCGCAGACCCTCAAGCCGGTCACACCGGAGGAGATGCTGGCCATCTTCCCCATGTCCCTGATCGAGCAGGAGATGTCACCCAACCGCTGGATTGATATCCCCGATGAAGTCCGTGAGATTTATAAACTCTGGCGGCCATCGCCCCTGTATCGTGCCCGCCGGTTGGAACAGGCCCTGGGAACCCCGGCCAAGATCTATTACAAGTATGAGGGCGTGTCCCCGGCCGGCTCTCACAAGCCCAATTCGGCCATTCCCCAGGCCTATTACAACAAGCAGGCCGGTATCCGACGCCTGGCGACGGAAACCGGCGCCGGTCAATGGGGCAGTTCTCTGGCCCTGGCCTGCTCCATGTTCGGTCTGGAATGCACCATCTACATGGTCAAGGTTTCCTGCCTGCAGAAGCCGTATCGCAAAAGCATGATGCAACTGTGGGGCGCCACCGTGATTCCGTCACCGTCCGAATTCACCAATTCGGGACGCTCCATCCTGGCCCACGATCCCGACAGCAACGGCAGCCTCGGGATTGCCATCTCCGAAGCGGTGGAGGATGCCGCCACCCATGCCGACACCAATTATGCCCTGGGAAGCGTACTCAATCACGTCTGCCTGCACCAGACCGTCATCGGCCAGGAAGCCCAGGCCCAGATGAAGATCGCCGGTGACTACCCCGACGTGGTCATTGCATGCTGCGGCGGTGGTTCCAACTTTGCCGGACTGGCCTTCCCGTTCATCGCCGACCGGGCTACTGGCAAAAATGTCCGCTGTCTGGCAGTTGAACCCTCCTCCTGCCCGACGCTGACCAAGGGTGTCTATGCCTTTGATTACGGTGATACTGCCAAAGTTGCCCCGATTGCCAAAATGTACACCCTGGGCCATGATTTCATGCCTCCCGGCATTCATGCCGGCGGCCTACGCTATCACGGTGAGTCTCCCTTGATTTCGCAGCTCTACCACGCCGGTCAAATCGAAGCAAAATCCTACAAGCAGAATTCCTGTTTTGAAGGCGCCCTGCTGTTTGCCCGCAGTGAAGGCATCGTACCGGCACCTGAATCATCTCACGCCGTACGTGCGGCTATTGACGAGGCGGTTCTGGCTAAGGAAGAGGGCAAGGAACGGACCATTCTCTTCGGACTCTCCGGCCATGGCCAGCTTGATATGGGCGCCTATGACGCCTATCTTTCTGGCAATCTGGAAGATTATGAATACCCCAGCGAAATGGTGAAGCAAGCGCTGGAACGTCTGCCGAAGATCGTTCTGTAAGCGATGGTACGGGTTAAAATCTGCGGCATAACCTCTCGGGAGGACGCTTTGATTGCGGTTGACGCCGGTGCCGATGCGTTAGGTTTTGTCTTTTATGCCGCTTCTCCCCGTCATATCACCCCAAAGCAGGCAAAAGAAATCATTCGTGCCCTGCCTCCCTTCGTCCAGACTGTCGGCCTGTTTGTCAATGAGGCCGCACACGCCATCAACACCATCGCCGACAGCTGCGGACTCGATGTCATCCAGTTACACGGTGAGGAGACACCCGAGTATTGTACGACAATCCGCCGCAGAGTTATTAAAGCCTTCCGCATCAAGGACATCAGTGATCTGGATGCGCTATCGGCTTACCGCGTTGCCGGCTATCTCCTGGATACCTGGTCACCTAATGCGCACGGTGGAACCGGCACAACTTTCAACTGGGAGATCGCCGCTGAAGCGGTGAAACGTGACTACCGGATAATCCTGGCCGGAGGCCTGTCACCGGACAATATAGCTGAAGCCGTCCGCAAAGTTACTCCCTATGGTGTCGACGTATCCAGCGGCGTTGAAACATCACCGGGTCGCAAGGATACTGCCAGGATCAAGCAATTTATCGAAGGGGCCAGACGATACAATGCTGAACAATAAAAAAATAATCATCATACTGCCGGCCTATAATGCGGCTCGTACACTTGAAAAAACCTACAACGAGATTCCCTTAGATATCGTTGATGACGTGCTGCTTGTGGATGATGCCTCCCAGGACAACACTGCTGAACTGGCCAGGCAGTTGGGTATTCACACCATTATTCACGAAAAGAACCGCGGTTATGGCGGTAACCAGAAAACCTGTTATCGGGCAGCTCTTGATAAAGGTGCTGATATAGTTGTCATGCTGCACCCTGATTACCAGTACACACCGCACTTGATCACAGCATTGGCTTCCATGATTGCCTATGGCGTCTATGATGTTGTGCTGGCTTCGCGCATACTGGGCAAAGGCGCTTTGAAAGGCGGCATGCCGTTATACAAATACATTTGTAACCGGTGCCTGACCTTTTCGGAAAATTTACTGCTGGGACAGAAGCTGTCAGAGTATCATACAGGATACCGGGCCTTTTCACGTCAGGTTCTCGAAGCGCTGCCCATGGAGCACAACTCGGATGACTTTGTTTTTGACAACCAGATGCTGGCACAGATCAGTTGGTTCGGTTTTTCCATAGGCGAGGTAAGCTGTCCGGCCCGCTACATTCCCGAAGCATCTTCAATCAATTTCAGGAGAAGCGTTATCTACGGACTAGGGGTCGTATGGACAGCCTGCTTGTATCGTTTGGCAAAACTCGGATTTGTCAATCCGCCACCGTTTCTATCCAATTCAACCACTGACTCTTAATTCCATCCGATCAGGTGAACTAATGAAACAGCCAGACAAAAACGGCCATTTCGGCCGATTCGGTGGTCGCTACGTACCGGAAACCCTCATGCCTGCCCTATTAGAGCTGGAAAAGGCGTACGAGCATTATCGCCACGACCACGAGTTCCGGGAAGAATACGAATATTACCTGCGCGAATACGTCGGACGACCGAATCCCCTTTATTTTGCTGAAAAACTGACCAAAAAGCTCGGCGGAGCTCGCATTTATCTAAAACGTGAAGATTTGAATCATACTGGTGCCCATAAGGTAAACAATACGATCGGTCAGGGCTTGCTTGCCAAACGCATGGGAAAAAAACGGGTGATTGCAGAAACCGGTGCCGGTCAGCATGGTGTTGCCACCGCCACGATTGCGGCATTATTCGGGATGTCCTGTGAAGTATTCATGGGAGAAGAGGATACCCGCCGTCAGGCATTGAACGTTTTTCGCATGAAGCTTTTAGGCGCCACGGTAACACCGGTTACTGCCGGTACTGCAACCCTGAAAGATGCCATGAACGAAGCCATGCGCAATTGGGTTACCACTATCGCAGACACCTTTTACGTCATTGGGACTGTTGCCGGTCCCCATCCGTATCCAGCCATGGTTCGTGATTTTCAGGCGGTCATCGGCAAGGAAGTCAAACGTCAGCACAAAAAGCTGGAAGGACGTCTGCCTGACTGTCTCGTCGCCTGTGTTGGTGGCGGTAGCAATGCCCTAGGCCTTTTTTACCCATTTATAAAGGAGAGCGGAGTTCGCATGATCGGGGTGGAAGCCGCCGGTCATGGCATTGAAACCGGCATGCATGCCGCACCGCTCTGTGCCGGAACACCTGGAATCCTGCATGGAAACCGCACCTATCTCCTACAGGATCAACACGGCCAGATCACTCATGCCCATTCCATCTCTGCCGGCCTGGATTACCCGGGAGTCGGTCCGGAACACTCCTGGCTGAAAGACACGGGCCGGGCTGAATATGTCTCAATTACCGATGATGAGGCCCTTGAAGGATTCAAAATGCTGTGTCAGGAAGAAGGCATCATGCCGGCACTGGAATCATCCCATGCTATTGCTTATCTCAGCAAACTGGCCCCTTCTCTAACAAAGGATCAAACAATCGTTGTCTGCCTATCAGGTCGCGGAGACAAAGATATCCACACGGTTGCACACGCCATGGGAGTATCCTTCTAATCGCAGTTTACCGCCACATTCTACAAAAAAACCCCGCCACTGCAGATGCAGGAGCGGGGTTTTACGTTCGGAGGTGGTAGTTGTTCAGCGCTGTTTTTTAAGATTATGAACAATGCCGGCATTTTCAATGGCAATCGAAGCATAGCGGGAAAGCATTGACAAAAACTCAAGATGCTCCTCTGTGAAAGATTTACCGTTACATCCACCTGAGATGGTCAGAGCACCTGCAATGCGATTCTGAACCTGCAGGGGAACTGAAAGAACACTTGGTGAAGCCAGAAAAACACCATCCGGATCTTCCTCGTTTATCATGGCTGAACAGCTCGCATCTAAAATATCCGGTATGATGAGCGATTTAGCGGACGCAACAACCTGTCCCGAAACCCCTTTGCCTCGCTCCAGCTTAAACTGAACCGTGCTCATGGGGTCAATTCCTGTACAAACTTTCACATTCAGGCATGTACCGCTTTTATCGAGAAGCAGCAGATAGCCCCGGGAAGCATGAAGATGCTCTGTGGCGGTTTCCGTCAGCTTTTGCAGAATCCCTGCTACATCAAAGGTTGATGTGAGCAGGACGCAGATCTGATTGACAACCTTCATCATAGCCAGCGACTCGTTGAGCCCTCTGTTCTTTTCAGTCAACTCGGTAAGCATGAGCTGTTTCTTACGGTTCTGGTCTTGCTTCTCCAAAGCTCGCTCGATAACATTGTACAAGACTGTTTCATCGTCTATCGGCTTTACTATGAAGTCATAGGCGCCCTGTCGCAGGGATTTGAGGGTATTAAAACTTGATGCGTTGGAACTTATGATAACTACATCACAATCAGGACGGCGCTCCTTAAGAATTTTAAGCATATTCAGACCACTCATACCGGGCAGCATGAGTTCTGTAATCACCAGATCGAACTCCTGAGAATTAAACATACTAATGGCATCTTCGGCTGAAGCAGCTACTGCAACAAGGTACCCCTGTGCTTCAAGTATTTCGGTAAGTTTGCTACTACTGGTTGGCGAGTCATCAACGATGAGAATGTGTGCGGGGTGAGCCATGGATGAACTCCAATTCATTTATGTAAATGAGCGTGTCATACTAAATGAAGCATAGATAAAAAACAACAGTAAACAATGATAATTAAAGTGAAAGTTACTGAATGTGGAAACCGTGGCAGGAATATTTGAAGAAAATTTTCAGGATAAATTAGTGCTTGGAAATAATGTTGTATACCCCCATCCCGAAGGTAGCTCCCTTGCCGGCATGGACAAAACTGCCGATATGCAGGAGCGGTAAAATCAGAATCAAGTCACCGATGAAACAACCGTTTCCAACTATTCCGGATAATTGACTCTGTGGTTGTTTTTTAAATCTGAAGGCATCCTCGGTGCAGATGACGCTATCGATCAGGCAGGATAATTCCTTGAAATCCCATTCCAGTTCGCTCTCTCCGTAATAATAGGAGAGCGAAGAGATCCTGCGCATAATGGAGCGGGCGAATCGACCAAAATCAAATCGGGACATCATACGTCCGTTTTCAATCAGTCGCAGAGGTGATGTAAGCTCAAGGCATACCTCGGAAGCGTTCCAGATTCGGCTCTCAAGGAGACCTTCCATGGAAGCGACCACAAGTTCGTTTGGCAGCAGACTTGTATCATCTGCCACTGTATCTGGTGTCCGATGATTCTGCTGAACCTGCCCTAGGTAATCACGACAGGAAACAGAGATAACTTTTGAGCCCGGCGGAAACGACTCGCCTGCTAACATTTCAATAAGGCCGTGCAGCAGAATTTTTGAATGGGGTATTGCAGATCCAATTACAACCAGATCACAGAGTAATGTCCCCTCCTGTACATCATTATCTGATTCAGACACAGGAAAGGTAAATACAAATGGAAGAGGAGGCTTTTGATGACGCTTTAGCGCATCAGGATCACAGGTAAGCTCCTGACCAAACAGGCCTGACCAACTGCAGTTAGTACGATCCGGGCAGTTTCTACAGACTCTCTCCGGTGTGTTGCAACACAAATGCCTGCATGCGGAGCTGAAAGCACTGCCGGACAGAGGCAGCAATGAGGTCAGTTTAGGACAGTTATCCGAATGGATGGTTATGGCAAGATTAACGAGGTTGAAACCCATATCGATCCCGTTCGTAAAAAACAGTAAAAAATAAGGCGACCCGAAAGCCGCCTTGATTTTACCACATATCACTGAAATACAAATTATTAGGCGAACTGGGCCTTGATAAATTCACGGTTCATGCGGGCAATAAATTTCACATTAATGCCCTTGGGACAGGCAACCTGACACTCATAATGGTTGGTGCAGTTGCCGAATCCGCATTCAGACATGGCGTCAACAAGGTTTTTAACACGGGTTGCGGCCTCTGCCTGGCCTTGAGGAATCACAGCGTACTGTGAAATTTTGGCTCCGGTAAACAGCATGGCAGCACCGTTGGGGCAACCGGCCACGCAGGCACCGCATCCAACACACTCAGCAGCATCCATGGCTTCGTCTGCAGCTGGTTTTGGGATCAGGATCGCATTTCCGTCAGGTATGCCACCGGTATGACAGGAAACATAGGCACCGGCCTGTACAATGGTATCAAGGGCCGTACGATCGACGATCAAATCCTTGACAATCGGAAAAGCACGGGCTCTCCATGGTTCGATATAGATGGTGTCGCCATCCTTGAATTTACGCATGTGCAGCTGACAGACCGTGGTGCGGTCCTGCCCGCCGTGGGCGGCTCCGTTGATTACCTGTGAACACATACCGCAAATACCTTCGCGACAATCGTGATCGAAAACGATCGGCTGCTTGCCGGAGAGGATCAGGTCCTCATTGACACAGTCAAGCATCTCCAGGAAGGAGTGATGCTCTGTGATGCCTTTTGCGGTGTAGGTCTCGAACTTACCGGGATCGCTGGGCCCCTTCTGGCGCCACACGATCAGTGTCAGTGTCATGGTCTTGTGGTGATCGCTCATTATTTGTAGCTCCTTACGGCGAGATGTACGTTATCAAACTTCAACGGTTCTTTGTGCAGCTCGGGAGTCTTGTCATCACCCTTGTATTCCCAGGCACCGACATAACAGTAATTGACATCGTCACGTTGTGCTTCGCCGGCATCCTGGTATTCGGCACGGAAATGACCGCCGCAGGATTCGTTACGGTGATGGGCATCGCGACACATCAGTTCACCGAATTCAAGGAAGTCAGCCGTACGACCGGCGTTTTCCAGATCCTGGTTGAGGTCGGAACCTGAACCGGTGACCTTGACGTTCTTCCAGAACTCTTCGCGCAGGGCGGGGATCTTCTTGAGATTTGTCTCAAGAGATTCCTTGGTACGGGCCATACCGCAGTTTTCCCACATCAGGCTGCCCAGTTCACGCATGAACTCGGAAACCGTTTTCTTGCCGTTGATGGAGAGCAACTTTTTGGTGTTGGCGTTGACATCGTCAGCTGACCTCTTGAATTCCGGATGGTCAGTAGCCGTACCGGACGGCTTGACGGTTGCCAGGTAACCACCGATGGTGTAAGGGATGACAAAGTAGCCGTCAGCCAGACCCTGCATAAGGGCCGATGCACCAAGGCGGTTGGCGCCGTGGACGGAGAAGTTGGCCTCACCCAGCACGAACAGACCGGGAATATTGCTCATCAGGTTGTAATCGACCCACAGACCACCCATGGAGTAGTGCGGTGCGGGATACATACGCATCGGACGCTTGTAGCCATCCTCGTCGGTGATCTTCTCGTACATTTCAAACAGGTTGCCGTAACGTTCCTTGATGGTATCAGCACCTACGCGTTTGATAGATGTGCCGAAATCAAGGTATACACCACGACCGCCGGGACCTACGCCACGGCCATCGTCACACTGCTCTTTGGCTGCACGGGATGCGATGTCACGCGGTGCCAGGTTACCGAATGATGGATATTTACGCTCAAGGTAGTAATCACGATCATCTTCCGGAATCTCGTTGGGGTGCTTGCCACAATCTTCCTTGCGTTTGGGAACCCAACAACGACCATCGTTACGGAGTGACTCGGACATCAGGGTCAATTTGGACTGATAGTCGCCAGCCTGTGGAATACAGGTCGGATGAATCTGGGTGTAACATGGGTTGGCAAAGTAGGCGCCCTTCTTGTGGGCCTTCCAGTTGGCTGTTACTGAACAACCCATGGCGTTGGTGGAAAGGTAGAATACGTTGACGTAACCACCGGTGCAGAGGCAGACAGCGTCAGCCGCGTAGCTTTCCAGTTCACCGGTGATCAGGTTGCGACAGGTGATACCTTTGGCAACTCCATCCACAACTACCAGATCAAGCATTTCGCGACGGTTGTACATCTGAACCGTGCCAAGCTTGATCTGACGTGAAAGAGCCGAATAGGCACCCAGCAGAAGCTGCTGACCGGTCTGGCCGCGGGCAAAGAATGTACGGGAAACCTGAGCTCCACCGAAAGAACGGTTATCAAGGTAACCGGCGTAGTCACGGGCAAAAGGAACTCCCTGGGCTACGCACTGGTCGATGATGTTGTTAGACACCTGAGCCAGACGCCAGACGTCGGCTTCACGGGCACGGAAGTCGCCACCCTTAATGGTGTCATAGAACAGTCGATAGATGGAGTCTCCATCGTTGGGATAGTTCTTGGCGGCGTTGATACCGCCCTGGGCTGCGATGGAATGGGCGCGACGCGGGCTGTCCTGATAGCAGAAGGCCTGCACGTTGTATCCGAGTTCACCCAGAGTAGCAGCGGCAGCACCACCGGCCAGACCGGTTCCTACCACGATGATATTATATTTACGCTTGTTAGCAGGATTGACCAGCTTCAGGTCGAAGCGGTGTTTATCCCAGGTCTGCTGAATTGGTCCGGTTGGACATTTTCCGTCAAGTATCACAATAACCCCCTTATTTCAGAAATCGGAACAGTATGGAAGCAGGAATAATGGCATAACCGAAAAGCAGGGCTATCGCCACCAGAGTCCCGGCCTTGGTGATGAACGGCTGTACACGATCATTGCTCCATCCCATAGTCTGGAAGAAACTCTGAATACCGTGTGACAGGTGCAGAAACAGAACCAGCATTGCTCCGGCGTAGATAAACGCAATAAAGAAGTTCTGGAAGGCAGCTACAACCATTCCCAGAACATTGGGATTACCAAGTGCATCGGGGTGTGAAAGTGCTGCGGTCTCAGGATTGAGCACCTGGAAGGTGAAGTGCAGCAGGTGGTACAGAATGAAAGCAACCATGAGAACACCGGTCCAGATCATGTTCTCGCTGGCAAAGGAAGCTTTCTGGACAGCCTTGACCGCATACTGCTGCGGACGGCCGCCACGGTTCTCGATGGTCAGCTGGATACCGTACCAAATGTGGATACAGGCAAAAGCCAGCAGGCCGAGACGAAATCCGATGATAACCGGAGCCGGCATGCTGTGAAGGTGATGGGCATAGGCATTGATGCCACCCGGGAGCCATCCGAAAATGGAGCTGTTACCGAGCAGATGGATGACAGCAAAGAGAACCATCGCTTGGCCGGTTATTGCCATCATAATTTTTCTGCCGATTGAAGACGTGAGCAGTTGCATAGCATTCCTTCCTTTGTAAGATGTGGTACTGCTGGATTTAAAAGACAGGGTAAACGTTGAGGAGACTAAAAGTGCCGGGGGGGACCGCGCCAGAGCAATCTGGAGACAACCACCATTTCAACCTCCTTTGAGAATGAATTTGTAACGGACAGCTTATGGTCAACTTTCGTAATATTTTCAGGCGTGCATACTAAACATCGTTATAAAAAATTGCAACCTTTTTATGTATACAGGATACAATTTAAGCCCTCATGGATATGCGGCTGCAGGGCAATTGCTTTTAAATTGACATTCTGTTAGTAACCTATACAGCACATTAGATCAGGAGTTACATTTTTATGGATTTCACCCTGCTTAAAAAAGATTCTTCAAGCGCTGCCCGTCTTGGCATTGTCAGCACGCCACACGGCGAAATTGAAACCCCGATTTTCATGCCGGTTGCCACCCACGGTGCCATGAAACCACTGACTCCGGCCCAGATCCATGAAACCGGTGCCCAGATAATTCTTAGCAACACCTATCACCTGCATCTGCAGCCTGGCGAAGGGTTGGTCAAAAAGGCCGGAGGTCTGCACAAATTCATGGCCTGGAATAAACCGATTCTTACCGATTCAGGTGGTTTCCAGGTTTTCTCGCTCCCCAACAAGCGCATTACTGAGGATGGAGTATTTTTCAAACACGAAATCAGCGGAGATGAGATCTATCTGGACCCGGCATCTGCCACCCGGATCCAGCAGGATCTGGGCGCCGACATCATCATGGCGTTTGACGAATGCATCCCCTACCCCTGCGAACGCGGCTATGCCGAGCAGTCCACAAAGAAAACCATCCGCTGGTTGAAACAGTGCCGGGATGCCATGACCGATAACGATCAGGCCCTGTTCGGCATCGTCCAAGGGAGCGTCTTCGAGGATTTGCGGGCCATGTGTGCCCGTGAGATGCGCGCGCTCGACCTGCCCGGCTACGCCATCGGAGGGGTCAGCGTGGGTGAAGGACTGGAACTGCTCAAAAAGGTTGTCAGCTGGACAGCGCCGCATCTGCCGGAGGACAAGCCGCGCTATCTGATGGGCGTCGGCCTGCCGGAAGATATTCTGGAGAGTGTCGAGCGCGGCATCGATATGTTCGACTGTGTTATTCCAACCCGCTATGCCCGCAGCGCAACCCTCTTTACCAGGCGCGGCAAGATCCGCCTGACAAACAAGAACTACAAACGGGATTTTTTCCCGGTTGATCCCAGCTGTACCTGCTACACCTGCCAAAACTTCACCCGCGCCTATCTGCACCATCTCTTTGCCGCCAATGAGGTTGTTTCAGCGGTCCTGTCCGCCATCCATAATGTCCATTTCTATCTGACCATGATGGCGGAAATCCGCGAGGCCATCTCCAACAACCGCTTTATGGAATACAAAGGGGCATTTCTGGCAGCCTATCTACCGGGCGACAAACAGAATGCAAAACGTAATTGATCAACTCCCCCGCATCCATTCATAACGACAAAGGGCACATCATTCGATGTGCCCTTTGTCGTTTCCTTACGTGATCATATTTGCATTAGCCGTATCAGCGCTTGATTTTATGCTCCAACTCCAGATCAAGGATCTTCAACCGTTCAATGCTCTGGCGCATCTCGCGATTATCGCGACTCAGCGAGAGGTTAAGCTCTTTCAGGGTTCTTATCTCCCGCTGACGGTCTCGCAACGCCTTAACCCCTGACAGATACCCCCCCAGTGCAGCCGATTGATGGGTCCAAATACTCTGTGGGAACTCATTTTTCAATCGTTCAATTAATTCAAGAGATCGTATGCTCCCTTTTGCACCTTCATCACGCAGGGAAAAAATGGCCAGCCTGAAAAGTGCCTCGTCGGTCACACCGTTTCTGGCTGGGTCTTCAATGACGCGCTCAAAAAGTTCCCGGGCTGCCGGTTCATTACCGGCCCGTAAAAGTTCGAGAGCAGTGGCAAAACGACGCTCCTGAAGTGGAATGGCTGTCGGCGCCGCTTCGTCCTCGGCCGAAACGGAAACCACCGACACTTTCCATCCCAGTTGGCTACAAGCTCCCAGCAATGGCATACAGATCAGTATCACAATTGATGCAAACTGTTTACGTGTCACTGACTCCCGCCTCCCTGACGATCATATAGTTACTGCCGGTTGATTCCTTGACGCGATCCTTGACTGATGCAGCTGCTGTCGCAATTTCGGCGGCAGTGGAATAATGTCCGGGCTGGCAGCTCAATGCCGCAATCGACATGGACAAAAGGGGGAAAACCCGTGGCACTCCGTAGCGATCAACACCTTTAATTGCTCCGGCAGCCAGATCCTCTTCCGAGTAATACTGCGGCACTATGGCATCGAAATCGGCAATAATATTCTGACAGGCTGCGGCGGCATGCTTTGAATCAATGATGACCACAAAATCGTCTCCACCGATATGCCCCACAAACGCATCAGGGTCATGCAGACGTTTGACGGCCTCATGAATGACTTCTCCGGTTTTTTTAAGCACATCACTGGCCTTGATATAGCCATATCGGTCGTTGTAGGCTTTGAAGTTGTCCAAATCCAGATAGCACATTGCAAAAGAGGTTTTTTCACGAAGACGGCGATTGATAGAGCGCTCAATAGCAATATTTCCGGGAAGACGGGTCAAAGGACTGGCATCCAGACTGAGTTGCTCCAGTTCCTTGAGGCGCACAGCCATACGCATGAAATCCTGGGATAATGTTCCGATTTCATCCCCCAAGGGAATGTGAGGATCATGATCAAAATCACCCGCAGCAATCCGGTGGGTAGCTTTCTGCAGTTTCCCGATTGACGATGAAAATGAGTACACCAACAGGGCAGCAACTATGACTGCAAGCGTAACACCACTCAAGGCAATACCAAGCGCAAATGAAGAGGTGCGTTCCTCTCGTAGGCGGGCAGCCACCAACTTGTTTTCCAATATCCGTTTCTGCTCAACTCTCAGCGCATCAATAGCCGCTTCAACACGTTGGCCCGCCAGCTTCAGGGCATTCTCTCCGACATTTTGGCCACTAAACATCCTGTCAACCAGGGCCGAGTAGTCTGTATAGGTCTGTGAGAGTGCTGACAGATCTGTTCCATCCGCCTTACGTCTTAATTCGGAAAAGTTTTTTTTGTAGGCCTCGGCTTGACGATTATACAAATCCCTGAATTCAGTCTGCTTCAAAATATGGAATTTTCCGGCGGCACGCTGCTGGGACTGTATGATGTCTAGAAGTGTAAGCGCCTCGGTAGCAGCAGGCAGGTCATTACGGGCGATGTCCCCGACCATGCGGTGCATGGTTCCCAACCCCATGATGGCATACACCACCGCCGTGATCAGACAGATGCCGATAATGGCAAAGCTGACAACAAGTTTTTGGACAAGTGAAAGACGAATGAAACTGGTTTGAAGCATTATAGTGCCACCTGCACGATTTTGGAGAATGACCTCTACGAACCCTATAAAATCAAAATTGATCGTGCATCGTAGTACAGGGAGACATTAATTGCAATAAATTGAGCAGCCCAGCAGACTGCTCAAGCCAATAAGACATTGCATTATAACTACTTAAAGGCTATACAGGAAAATCACTCCATAATCATACTACCTTCAAGGACTCTACTCAATGACTCTGATTTCATATGTTTCTCGTAATGTTACCTCGGCTTCGGTCTTGCTGGTGCTTTCATGTTCACCATCTCTTTCAGCTGAAAACTCCTGTGGTCCCATGACCCCGGCGGAAGAACAACTTGTCAAGCTTACCCAGGAAAACGAACAGCTTACTTCCAAGCTCAAAGAATTGCAGGTCAACAAATCAATCCCCGTTGAACGACTGCGCCAGATCAAGGCCACACGCTTAAAGGAAATTGCGACGGCAGCCCGTATCCAACGCCAATCAACTGCTGACTTTGAAGGCTTCGTCAAATGGATGAGCGCCAATCTGGCGGGCTACAGCAAATATATCCAGGCCGGATCATATGCCGCCGTCGTCGCACGGGTTCTGCCAATTCCCTATGCCGGACAGGCCTCGGTATTTACCAAGTTTGTGGCCCAGTTTACCCTGGCCCTGAACGCCGCCTCGGTTTCAATCAACAACTATCTAGGCTCTTCCCAGAAATTCATTGCCATGGCCAATGCCATCGACACGACCAAACCGCTGGATGACAAGACTCTGAGCGAGGCCGCAACCTTTGCCGATCAGAAGATGCTAAAGGATATGGGCGACGCCCAACAAAAACTGGCCACCGTATCAGATCTCTCCTCCGGCGCCCTCTCCTTCCTGGAAAGCTTGAATCATTATGTCAGCAGCACCGATGAATACTGGAACAAGGCCAAAGGGGTTTTTAAAAAGGACGTGGATCCCAAGGAAAAAAGCTTTATTTCTGAAAGCACCAGCTCCCTGAAATCCCAGGCCGACCGTTTTAACGGTAAGCTAAAAATGTTCGAAGAAACGGGTCGGAAACAGATAACATCCGTCAAGGCGCTGGCAGTGTACGATGAGTTGGCGGCTGAAGCCGTAACCCCGAAATAAAAACAGGCGCCGTGAGGCGCCCGTTTCATCTGCGGCAGAAATATATAGTTCCGTTTTACTTGAACAGACTGACAGCGCCGTCATCAAGATCGTATTTAGCGGCAACAATCTTGATCTTCTTGGCGTCAACCAGATGCTTCAAAATTTTAGACTTCTTGGTCAGATTGGCTGCAACGGTCTTGGCGTTGGCATCAATAACGCACTCGACAAATGCATCTTTCTTGGTGTCTGCACATTTTGCCTCGCCTTTGCAGGCATCGCAATCTTTAGCAGCGTTTTTGACAGTCGGAGCAATTGTTTTCACAATGGCATCGATGTTGGCACTGCCGGTTGTTTTGCCCTTGGCATCAACAGTGGCCGTGACAGCACCGCAACGCTCATGACCCAAAACCATTACCAGCGGGCTTCCAAGGTGCTCAGCAGCATATTCGATACTTCCCAGAACGACCGGATCAGGAATATTTCCGGCCACACGCACGACGAATACTTCTCCCAGTCCCTTATCAAATAGAATTTCAGGCGGGACGCGAGAGTCGGAACAGGTCAGGATAATGGCATACGGTTTCTGTGATTTTGCCAGACTGGTGCGGGTGCTGAGATCACACAGCTTTGTGCCGGTCATCTGGTTCTCGATGTAACGCTTGTTGCCATCCATCAGCTTCTGCAGAGCCTCTTCCGGCGACACTGCCGGGGCGCCATGCGATGATGCAAACGCCAGGCCGGTGGCCAGGGCAACCACACCGATAGTTGCAGCTACTCTTGAAACAATACCTTTACCGATCATTCGAATCCTCCTGAAATAAATTTTCAGATACATATAATTGAGCAAATGATATTGTCAACATTATTTCTTAACTATTAACGAATGATTATCTTATGCGAAAAGAGAACAAACTCATGAATCCTGACGACACACGCTTTACCGAACTTCTCAGTCTTATGAAACGCCTGAGAGGCCCGGGTGGGTGCCCGTGGGATGCGGAACAGACCCACGAGAGCCTGACCCGCTACCTGCTGGAAGAAACCTATGAAGTCATTGAAGCCATCGAAACGCACTCTCCCGAACTTCTGAAAGAGGAATTGGGCGATCTGCTGCTGCAACCGGTTTTTCACGCCGCCATTGCCGAGGAAAACGGTGTCTTCACCATGAAGGACATCATTGCGACACTCTGCGATAAACTGATTCGCAGGCATCCGCATGTTTTTGGCGATATGCAGATTGCCGACAGCGCCGCCCAGGTTGAAAACTGGGAGCAGATCAAAAAACAGGAGAAGGGTGCAGAACGAAAATCCGCACTGTCCGGTGTGCCCCCCAACCTGCCGGCACTGCTCAAGGCTCAGAAAATCACGGAAAAGGCCGCCCGCGTCGGGTTCGACTGGGAACACGTGGACCAGGTCATGGCCAAAGTCATGGAAGAGCTGCACGAATTTGAGGAGGCCATGCTGGCGAACGACAGCGATCATATGGAGGCGGAACTGGGCGACCTGCTCTTCGCCATCGTCAATCTTGGACGGTTTCTCTCCATCAATCCGGAAGAGGCCTTGCGTAAGACCATTCTCCGCTTTCAACAACGTTTCAGCCACGTGGAAGCGAGTCTTCAGGCAGCCAACCTGCAGATGAAAGACACCCCGCTTGCCGAAATGGATCGTCTCTGGGAAGAGGCCAAGAAACTTGAAAACGTGAAAACAGCCTCCAAGTAACAGGAATGTTACGCATTTTGATGTTGCATCAAATCTTTTCCACAAAACCTGTGGATAACCTGTTGACAACGGTGTTGATGAAATCCAAAAGTGATATTTTTACAAGAGAATTTTACGCTTTGCCGCTTTTTTATACACACAACATATTTGTTTAATTTCAGTTACTTAGATATATTTTCAGCATTTATGGATACTTACGACACGAATTTGTAACCGGACTGCAAAAATTTGTTTTCGTGCCAATATCTGCTGTTAATAAATCATGTTTTTGCTTGACAGATAAGCTCCCCTTTAAATTCAACACCTTCCATTTGTAATAATTTTTTTTTCAGTTCCAGACCACCCGGCGCCGTATATCCGGTCAAACGCCCACCGGAAGAAATGACACGATGACAGGGAATAATTATGGGCACCGGATTAGCGGCCATGGCACCGCCCACCGCTCTGGCACTATGAGGGGATCCGGTCAGACCTGCAACCTCGCCGTAGCTTTTAACAACGCCATGGGGAATCATGCGAATCAGTTGCAGCACCTTCCTGCGGAAGGCACCGGATACCATAAGATCAACCGCAATTTTTTCAAATTGTTGCGGTTCACCCTTAAAGTAAAAAAACAACATTTCCGCAGCGCTTTCCGTGAGGTCGGAGGACCTCATTCCAGAAAACAGACCACGTTTTATAGATGAGCTGAGGGTCTCATGCGGGAGCATTACCGAGCGCACACCAACCTCGCCGGCCATGACAGCACCCCTGCCATAGGGCGTTTCAAATAGCGAGACATATTCCATCACTCACCCCTTCTTCCTAGTTTCTTTCTGATAAGTTTAACCAACTCCAGGGTCTCATCAGAGCGCACTAAGCGAGAACCGGCGGCATACACCATTACCCCAGCCGTGATCGCCCCTCCCAGAACCATCAATTTCTCGAACTTATGGCCGCTCTGAGACCAATCGGTCAGCCTGCATATATAATATACCGCTACAGACATGGGGATTGAAGCCAGAAAAGCCTTCCACCCGGAGGTAAAAATATCCCGCCCCCCAAAGGAACCGGTCTGTTTTCGCAGCAGCCAGAGCAACATCAACATATTACAAAAAGCCGACAAGGTGGTGGCCAGAGCCAGGCCACTGTGCAGCAGCGGTTTCATCAGCAACAGACTGAAAGCCAGATTCAACAGGAAAGCGGCAAAAGCACACCACACGGGTGTTTTGGTATCTTTCAAGGCGTAAAAGGCCGGTGCCAGCACGCGGGTCATGGCAACACATGAAAGCCCCATGGCATAATACATGAGAGCCTGGGCTGCATTGACTGTTTTTTGATAATCAAACTCGCCCCCCATGAACAGTAGACTGAAGACCGGTATTGAACAAACCATCAAACCGGCCATGGCAGGAATAGTGATGAACAGTGTCAAACGCAAACCGAATGCCAGGGAATCTTTCATTCCTGCCAGATCGCCTTCAGCAGCCTGTCTGCTCATGGAAGGTAGGACCGCCTGGGCCACCGACACGGTAAAGATTCCCTGGGGAAATTCAAAAAGCCGTTGGGCGTAATAAAGATAGGAAACACTCCCCTGAGGCAACAGCGACGCCAGGATGGCACTGACCGTGATATTGAGATAGTAGACCCCCACACCGAAGGTGGCCGGCAGCATCAGCAGGGCTATGCGCCGGACCTCAGGATTTCTGAAATCAAAGTTGAGGCGGAACGGAAACCCCATTCTCCACAATACAGGCAGCTGCATGATCAATTGGATGAATCCCCCGATCAACACACCGCACGCCAGGGCGGTGATAGGAACCTCGAAATAGACGCGCAGCAGCAGCGCCCCCAGGATCATGGAGATGTTGAGAAAGACGGTGGAGATGGCCGGCGTGAAGAAATGTCGCAGGGTATTGAGAATGCCCATGCAGAGGGCCACCAGACTGATGAAGAAGATGTAGGGGAACATCAGCCGATTGAGCAGCACAGTCAATTCAAACTTGCCGGGGATCGCCGTAAATCCCGGGAACATCACGCCGACGATCCAGGGAGAGAAGATGATACCGGCCAACGTGATGGCCGCCATGATGATCGTCAGCAGGGTGAAACAGATATTGGCCAGTTCGCGGGCTTCCTCCTTGCCCCGCTGGTTGAGCGTTGCGGAGAAGGTCGGTACAAAGGCCGAGGTCAGGGCTCCCTCGGCAAAAAAACGGCGCAGCATGTTGGGGATCTGGAATGCGGCAAAAAAGGCATCGGTCGCCAGACCCGCACCGAACAGGCGCGAGACGACCATATCCCGTACCATACCCATAATGCGCGAAAGCATGGTGGCGCTGCCAAGCACTCCGGCCGCACGGGCGATATTGCTTTTCTCGGACATCAGATACCGTCCTCGTCCTGCCACACATCCGTTTCAAGCAGGGCGGTAGCTTCGGTACCCGGCAGCTCCTGAACATCCTTCAATTTTCTTTCAATCGCACGGGTACGCACTGTGGCCTGATCAATACGATTGCCGGCCTCCTGAAGCTTCTTACTGGTCTTTTCCAGGACCTGCCCGAATTTTGAAAACTCTGTCCGGACAGCACCCAGCAGGTTCCAGACCTCGGCCGAACGTTTCTCAATCGCCAGAGTCCTGAAACCCATCTGGAGGCTGTTCAGCATGGCGGCCAGGGTGGTCGGTCCGGCGATCATGACCTTGTACTCGCGTTGCAGGGCATCAAACAGTCCCGGTCGTCGCAGAATCTCAGCAAACAGTCCCTCCGTGGGCAGAAACATCACGCCGAAATCGGTTGTGTGGGGAGGATCAAGGTATTTATCCCTAATATTCGCGGCCATCAGGCGTACCGCCTTGTCCAGTTGTTTGGCGGCATCCGCCGCAACCGAAAGGTCTCCCAGTTCCTGAGCCTCCACCAGCCGCAAGTAATCCTCCTGGGGAAATTTGGCATCCAGCGGCAGCCAGACCAGGCCGTCGGCCGTGCCATCTCGCCCGGGCAGTTTAAGGGCAAACTCAACCCGTTGACCACTCCCCTTTCTGGTTTCCACATTGGAATCATACTGCCCGGGGGACAGGACCTGTTCCAGCAGACTGGAGAGCTGAATTTCTCCGAATGTACCGCGGGTCTTGACGTTCGTCAGGACCTTTTTCAAATCCCCGACGCCGTTGGCCAGAGACTGCATTTCACCTAAACCGCGCTGAACAAGTTCAAGTCGTTCACTGACCAGTTTGAAGGATTCACCCAGGCGTTTTTCCAGGGTATCATGGAGCTTCTCATCCACCGTGAGACGCATCTGTTCCAGTTTGCTGGCGTTATCCTCCTGGATGAGCCGCAGGCGCTCCTCAACCGTTTCACGCAAACGATCCATGCGCCCTTCATTGCTGGCGGTCAGATTTTTCAATTGCCCGGCAAAGATCTCCAGTTGGTCCTTCTGCAGTCCGGCAATTTCACTCATGCGCCTCATCAATGAATCACCGAATGCGTTAAGCGCGGAAGTATTCTCCTCACGCCCCTGGCGGGCACTCTGCTGTGCTTCCTCACGATTTCGGGCAAGCTCTTCACGAATCACACGTTCCTGACGCTCCAACTGACGTTCAAGTGAATCAATGCGCACTTCCAGACCGCTGGCTTTTAATCGAGTCAAAACGACAACCAAGAGCAGTACGGAGAGAAGGGATAGAAGCAAGGCTGCATATGGTACTAGAGTTATCATAATAGTCCTGACTGTGTTCGACTTATGTATAAATAGATTCCTGCTGAAACAATGCCGTATAATTTATAAGCAACTTGTACTTCCGGCAACAACAACATGGTACTAACCAGCAAAAAAAACTGATCTGCAATATCACTTTAATTGAAATAACCTTGATTTATGAATAACATTCATGTTTAATCCCCACAAGCAATACTAACAAGAAGGAGATACTATATGACCTCATCGCTTGTAGAACTTACTGCCAGCATCGTTTCTTCACACGCCGTCGGATCCGAGATGTCGAGTGAAGAACTGATCCAGGAAATCAACAAAGTTTTCGCAACACTTAAAAAACTGGAAGCCGAAGGAACTGCAGCTGACGCAGCCGGCGAAAACCCCGCTGCACCGGCCATGACCCTGAAAAAAGCATTCCAGAACGATCAGGTCGGCTGCCTGGTGTGCGGCAAGACCGGTTTCAAAACCCTGACCAGACACTTGAAGCAGGCTCACGACCTGAAACCGGGCCAGTACCGCAAACAGTTCAATATCCCGACAAGCCAGTCGCTGACCGCCAAAAACTATTCGGAAGCGCGCCGCAAATCAGCCAACGAGAACAACCTGGCCGCCAATCTTGAAAAGGCCCGGGCCGTTCGCGCCGCCAAAAACAAACCAGGTGCGAAAAAAGGGGCGGATATGAAGCCTGTCGCAGCCAAAGCACCCAAGGCTGTCAAACCACCCAAGATAGCCAAGACTGCCGCCGTTGCCAAACCGGTAAAAACGGTCAAACCTAAAGCCGCTAAGAAAAAGGCCTGATTAACAAAAAACCGCCGTTAAGGCGGTTTTTTTATGGGCGCACTTTGAAAAAAGCCCTCGATAGCCTGGCAAATTCATCCAGCGTCAATGTTTCTCCCCGTCGTTTCCCGTCAATAGCGCAATCCGCCAGAATGCCCTGCAATTCATCCGGAGAGGCAAGTTCGGCACTCTTCAGACAATTTGACAAGGTCTTCCTCCGCATGGCAAAGGCCCCCTTGACCACTCGCTTAAAAACAACCGGGTCTCCGATGGCCACCCGCGGTTCCTCCAGCGGCACAAAACTGAGCACAGCCGAATCGACCTTCGGGGCGGGATGGAAGCTCCCGGGGCGCACCAGAAACTCACGGCGAATGTTGAACCACAACCCCAGCAGAACCGTCGTAACGCCGTAATCCTTGCAATCCGGCGGCGCCACCAGACGGTCGCCAACCTCCTTCTGCAGCATCAGAACCATCCTGCTCACTTTGTGTCTGATATCCATGAGCCGAAAGAGAACAGCCGTTGAAATATTATAGGGCAGATTGGCAACCACCTTCCAGGTTTCAGCCGCTGAAAGCACATTCTCCAGATCGACCGTCAACACGTCGGCATCAATGACCGTCACACGGGGGTCGCCTTCGAAACGCCGCTTCAAATCCGCAGCCAGGGCGTGGTCAAACTCGATCAGAACCAGGCGACCGGCCCGCTGGCACATGATATCCGTCAACGCCCCCCGCCCGGGACCGATTTCCAGAACGTTATCATCGGGATGAATATCGGCGCTGGCGATGATTTTATCGATTATTCCGCCATCGACGAGAAAATTTTGCCCCAATGACTTGAGGGGACGACGCGCATAACTCACTGAAACATCTCCTTGATCCTGTCCATCTCCCAGGTTGCCGTAACATCCAGTGAAGGGTGTGACGCATAGCCCTCCTCAAGATAAAAATTGCCGGGAACGGCCAGCATGGCGGCATTGTCTCCACATAAAGCAGGCTTAGGTATAGAAACCTCGACACCGCATGCTTTACCAAGGGCCAGCATGGCGGCACGCAGTCCGCTGTTGCAGGCCACGCCACCGCCCACGACCAGGCGTTGCGCTTCTGTCTGTTCCAGAGCTGCCCGTGTTTTAGCTACCAGCACATCACAGACCGTTCTTTGAAAAGATGCACACAGGTCGTTGGCTGCCTGGCTTGGCAAGGTAACCGGATGCCGGTTAATGTGCTGCAGCATGGCCGTTTTCAAGCCACTGAAGCTGAAATTCAGGCTGCCGTCGTTGATCAGCGGTTTCGGCAGTCGCACCGCCTTGTCATTGCCTTCCTGCGCTAATCTGTCGATCTTGGCGCCGCCGGGATATTCCAGTCCCATGATTTTTGCCGATTTGTCAAAGGCCTCACCGGCGGCATCGTCAATCGTTCGTCCCAGGGTTGTGTAGCGCCCAAAGCCCTCAACATGGTACAGGTGGGTATGCCCTCCGGAAACAACCAGCGCAAGAAAGGGAAACGGCACCGGCTGTTCCAGAAATCCTGCAAATATGTGTCCTTCGATATGATGCACACCCACGAACGGTATGCCGCAGGCAAACGCCATGGCCTTGGCGGTCGACAATCCGACCAGCAGCGCCCCCGATAATCCCGGCCCGCGCGTAACGGCAATTCCCTGAATATCCGGCAGGGATACAGCCGCATCAGACAAGGCCTGGCTGATTACGGGAGAAATCATCTCAAGGTGCTTGCGCGAGGCAATTTCCGGTACCACCCCGCCATATTCAGCATGGACGGCAATCTGGGAAGAAACCACGGAAGAGAGAATCTCGCGGCCATCGCGCACCACCGCAGCAGCAGTTTCATCACAGGATGTTTCTATTGAAAGTACAAGCATCTATTAAAATCCTCACCACGGAGACACGGAGGCACGGAGAATGTCAGAGATTTTACGCTTTATATGAGATGACTTACAGTTAATCCCTCATACTATTAGTCGGTTTTCCTCAGTGTCTCCGTGCCTCCGTGGTGGATTTCTATTTACAGCAGGTTGGCCGCCAGTTCCGCCAATTCGGAACGTTCACCCTTGGTGAGCGTTACATGGGCGGCAATGCGCTGTCCCTTGAACTTTTCCACCAGATAGGTCAAGCCGTTGCTGGATGAATCCACATAGGGATTGTCGATCTGGTAGGGGTCGCCGGTCAGGATAATCTTGGTACCCTCACCCACCCTGGTAACGATGGTCTTGATCTCGTGGGGCGAAAGATTCTGGGCCTCATCCACAATCAGGTACTGGTTGGGAATCGAGCGACCGCGAATGTAGGTCAGCGGCTCAATATCCAGAAGCCCCATGGCCATCAGTTCCTTGTAGCCTTTGTTACTGTGGCGCTTGTCTGTTTCATGGCCGGAGAGCAGCAGCTCCACGTTGTCAAAAATCGGCTGCATCCAGGGGGTCAGCTTCTCCTCAATATCGCCGGGGAGAAAACCCAGATCCTTGCCCATGGGAAAAACCGGACGCGAGACCAGCAGGCGGTTATAGATATTTTCCTCGGCGGTCTTGTGCAGTCCGGCGGCTATTGCCAGCAGGGTTTTACCGGTACCGGCCTTACCCACCAGGGTAACCAGCTTGATGCTGTCATCCATCAGCACATCCAGGGCAAAGGACTGCTCACGGTTGCGGGGAAACAGACTCCAGATGCCCTCCTTGGGAACCTTGCGGACCGGAACGACCCGCCCGTTCTCCGGCGAATTGCGACAAATGGCGCTGTGGGAAGGATTGCTGCTGTCAACGATCGTAATGAATTCATTGGGAAGCAGTTCCGTAGGGGCTTCCAGCCACCCCTGCCCGTAAAACCGGTCAACGGCCTCGGCAGAAACCTCGATAGTGCGGGTGCCGGAATACAGTTCCTGGATATCAACCTTGTCGGACTCGTAATCCTCGGCAATCAAACCGATGGCATCGGACTTGATACGCAGATTGCTATCCTTGGTCACGAACACGACCGGCACGTCAGGATTCTGATCACGGGTATCCATGGCGACGGAAAGAATACGGTTATCACCGCTATCCTCACGCAGGTCCACCGGCAGATGCTTGAGGTTCTTTTCCGTAAACAGAACCACCCGCAACGTTCCCCCACCCGGCATGACAATCCCGGTGGCCAGGGACCCTTTTTCGCGCATGGTGTCCAGAATACGGGAGATCTGGCGGGCATTGCGACCGGTTTCGTTCATATCCTTTTTAAAACGATCGATTTCCTCAATAACGGTAATCGGAATAAAAATATTATTATCCTGAAACTTGAACAGCGCTTGTGGATCGTGGAGCAGTACGTTTGTGTCAAGGATAAAGTTTTTCATGGTGTCCTTTCAGTTTCGAGATAAATGAAGAAACATTGAAACAGGTACAAACTATGTTACGCGACGCAGTCGGAAACAGCATCGCAAAATCGTACAATGTCGTCTTCTGTCGTAAACCAGCCCGGGCTCATACGCACGGTTCCACCCGGAAAGGTTCCCATAGTCCGATGTGCCCGGGGAGCACAATGCAGGCCGGCCCGCACCGCAATATCGAAGCGACTGTCCAACTCGAATACGAGGACCGAGGAGTCATAATCCACGACCGTAAATGAAAGCAGTCCCCCCCTGATGTCCGGATCTCGGGGAGAATGGAAGCGCACACCCGGCACGCCCTGCAGACGTTCCATGGCCAGTGCCACCAGCCTGCGTTCATGGGCGCCGATCATCTCGACCCCCTGCTCCAGCACAAAGTCGATGCCGGCCTTGAGACCTGCAATGCCAGGCAGGTTATGGGTGCCGGCCTCGAACCCCTCCGGGAAACCGGCCGGCTGTTCCTCCGAACTGGAGTCACTGCCGGTCCCGCCCGCCAGGAGCGGAATAAGAGATACCCGGGGTGAAACATACAGGATGCCGGTACCCGGGGGACCATACAATCCCTTATGTCCGGGTGCTGCCAACAGGTCAATGCCCGTGGCAATGGCATCGATCGGTATACTCCCGGCCGATTGGGCGGCATCCACCAGAAACAGCAGACCGGCATTTCTGGCGATGGCCGCCAGTGCAACAAGTGGCTGAATTGTACCGGAGACATTGGAAACATGGCCGATGGCAAGCATGCGGGTTTGCGGATTAAAGGCTTTGGCGACATCTTCCGGGTCAAGCCAGCCGTCGGGACCGGCCGGGACTACGGTCAGGGAGACACCCCGACGCTGCAGGTGGTGAAGCGGCCGGGACAGAGAATTGTGTTCCATGGAGCTTGTTACTACATGATCACCGGGAACCAGCGTGCCGTACAGGGCCATGTTCAAAGCTTCCGTAGCACTGTGGGTGAAGATGATGCGCGATGAATCGGGTACTGACAACAGCCTGGCCGCCGATTCGCGTGCCTGGAGCATTACCCGGCCCGCTTCCATCGAGCGCCGGTACCCACCCCGCCCGGGTGATGCACCGATTTCCCGCATGGCATGCATGACCGCCCGATACACCGGCTCTGGCTTGGGAAAAGTTGTGGCAGCGTTGTCCAGATAGATCGACATTGGTGTGAAATCCGGAATCCTTGCAGTTGATATCAACGTTGTTGAAACAATGTGAGTTAGAACAGTTATTGAGCGTTATTTCAAGGGAAAATGGCCGGTTTCTCACTCAGCCAGGGGAAATAGGTCACCGCAGCCAATTGACCGGAAATTTTTGCTGCCACCTGCCCTTCATCACGTGCCCCCCACCAATTCTGGACGATAACAAGGGGTTCTGATCCGGTGTGTAACAGGTTGAATCCACCGTTATCGCTGATGGCATTACCCCAGAGTGTGGCACGATTATCATCAAGGTGCAGACCGACGCGGATGTTGCTGGTAATCTGACAGCGGCTGACCTTCATACGAGCTTTTGATAAATAAAGGGCGGTCTCGCGGTTGCGGTTGAAACGGGTCAGAAAAATCTGCCCCTCGCCGCCTGTAATCTGTGCTCCAAACACATTGTCAGAAAGTTCGCAGGACGTGCATTTCAAACGGGTATCCTCGGCGTAGAGGGCTTGCTGCGAGTTTTTGTTCAGAAGCAGTGACGTCATGACAACCGAGGAACGGTACAGCGCCATCCCGCGACGATTCGCAGAAAACGTGCCCTCTTTCATCTCTACTTCACTGTCATGGGCCTCCAGGCCGGTGTCACAGGCTGAAATAGTTGAGGAAACCAGAGTTGCAATTGCATCGCGAAGTACACTGCCGGTCACTGACCTGGTGACTGAGAGGAATCTGGTGGAAACTGTCGAAAAACGGGCTTCAAGGCCGATCTGTGCCCCTTCGATCCGGCAGTGTTCCAATACATTGCGTTTCTCGCTGGAAAGCAGCAATACCCCGCCCCAGTCACCTTTGCCGGAATTGACCAGATTGGGGGCAAACAGGATCGGCCGGTCAGCGGTGCCGATACACTGAATCCTCCCCTGTATGACCAGTCGCGGCGCCTGCCTGCCTTGTTGTGAAGATGCAAATCGCACAACGGTGCCGGGCTCAATGCGCAAAGTAGCCTGAGGGGCAACGACCAGACTGCCGCGCACCAGAACGGTTCCGTTCCAGGTAACATCCTCCGAAATGGTCGCATTGGCATAGGATGCGGTTACCGTAGGAGCGGAAAACACGGCAGCGGCATCCTGCGGCGACAGAAGCGTAATCAGTGCCGACACCACGATGCATAACAGTAATGAATGAAAATTACGGTGGAGTATAACAGGTGGAAAGTGATTCAAAGAGTATCTTCCTTGCGGCATCTGACACAGTTTTTACCGGCGCTTTTTGCCAGATACAGAAACTCGTCGGCTTTTGAAATCAGTTTGTCTGCGTCATCACCGTCGAACGGGAAACAGGAAACTCCCACACTGACAGTGATAGGCTCCTTCAAGAGACCGCGCATGCGCTTGTTGGTATCCCTGACAACACGTTGCCTGATCCTCTCAGCAACCCTGCAGGCACTCTTCTGATCGGTTTCAGGCAGCAGCACGACAAGTTCTTCACCACCGTATCGAAAGGCAAAATCAACACTTCTCAGGGTTTTTTCAATGGCTGTAGCAATTGTTGCCAATATACGATCACCCATGGGATGACCATAGGTATCATTGAAATTTTTGAAATTGTCCACGTCGATCATCAGCAGACCAAAAGACTGTTCATAGCGGGCGGCCCGTTCCATCTCCTGGGGCAGCACCTGTTCAAGATAACGACGGTTATATAATCCGGTCAGACCATCGGTTATGGCCATCCGGAAAGTTTCATGATGGAGTTTGGCATTCTCGATGGACATGGCGGCAAACGAAGCCAGCACCGAAATAAGCTTCATGCGGTCTTTATCGAACTGGCGCGGGACAAAATCGTCCAGATACAGTACGCCATGAATGTTCCCTTTGGTAACCAGAGGAATGCAGATCAACGAACGGATACCCTCTTTAACCGCCAGTGGGTTGCGGAAATACTCCACCTGTTCCGTATCCTCCACAAAGAGGATTTCATCACGCTGCAGCAACTGGTCGGTAAGTCCGCCCGGCGTAACCGCCCATTGGTCAAATGCCACAAATTCGGGGCTTAAACCGCTGTGGGCCCGCAGGGTCAGATTGCCGCTGCGATGATCGTAGAGCGCCACACTCCCGGCGGGAATGCCGGTAAAACGCATGGCGCTTTCAAGGATTGCTTTCAGCAGGGCATCCAGTTCAATGGTGGAAACCGATGCGCGAGCCACTTCGATCAAGTCATTCAGCGCCCTGACCTGTTCCTGCAGTGTACTGGCACTGCATATGTCACATCCCGCATCAGCCTGCATCAATCCTGCTCCCGAATAAAATTTAAATTTCTATCACAATTCTCCCATACTGTAAATTCATTGTTAATTCGGGTCGGTACTACCCTGAAAAATCAATGACAAAACCGGTCGAACAACTGTTTTCAAATGCTTTCAGCACGTTAGGAAAATAATAAATATTCTGTTGACACGCCATATATGTTGTGGTTTATTTCTGGCCGCAACACAAAATGTAGTGTTTGGTTATATAGTTTCAATGAATAATCAAATCTCTTCGATTTCATTCGTAATTTATTTATTTCACCATTCAGGAGACCCATCACCATGAAAAAAGAATCCGCGAAAAACAGTATGCCGGCACTTTCCAAAAACGCCCTCACCGTGCTTGAAAAACGCTACCTGCGTCGGGATACCGAGGGAAAAGTACTGGAAACGCCGGCCGACATGTTTCGCCGAGTCGCGGATACAATTGCCGCTCCGGACAAGGCCTTCGACAAAAAAGCCGACGTCAAGGGGCTGTCCGATACCTTCTACACCATGATGACAAACTTCGAGTTCCTGCCGAACTCACCAACTCTGATGAATGCCGGTCGTCCGCTGGGGCAGCTCTCGGCCTGCTTTGTGCTCCCGGTAGGCGACTCCATGGAGGAAATCTTTGATGCCGTCAAGTATACCGCGCTGATCCACAAATCCGGTGGCGGGACCGGCTTCTCCTTTTCACGCCTGCGCCCGGCCAATGACGTAGTCAGCTCCACTACCGGCATTTCCAGCGGACCGCTCTCTTTCATGCGGGTCTTTGACATCGCCACCGAAACCATCAAACAGGGGGGCACACGCCGCGGAGCCAACATGGCAATACTGCGGGTCGACCACCCAAACATCATGGATTTCATTATGTGCAAGGCCGATCAGAAACAGCTCAACAATTTCAACATCTCCGTCGGCCTGACCGAAAACTTCATGAAGGCCGTTGAGCGCGACGAGGAATTTGATCTGATCAATCCTCGCGACAAAAAGGTGGTCGGTACTAAAAACGCCCGCAAAGTTTTCCAGCTGATTGTCAAACAGGCCTGGGAAAACGGTGAGCCGGGCATCATCTTCCTGGACCGCCTCAACCGCGACAACCCAACCCCGCTGATTGGCGAGATCGAGTCCACCAACCCCTGTGGCGAGCAGCCCCTGCTGCCGTACGAATCCTGCAACCTGGGCTCCATCAACATGGGAAAGTTCGTCAAGGATGGCGCCATTGACTGGAAAAAACTTAAAGAGGTTATCGTCAACTCGGTTCACTTCCTGGATAACGTCATTGAAGCCAATAATTATCCGCTGCAGCAGATCCACGACATGACTCACGCCAACCGCAAAATCGGCCTGGGCCTGATGGGCTGGGCCGACATGCTGATCCTGCTGGGCATTCCCTACAGTTCCGATGAAGCGGTCAAGCTGGGTAAAAAAGTCATGAAGTTCATCAACGAC
Organism: uncultured Geobacteraceae bacterium; assembly: GCA_942493195.1. Lineage (GTDB taxonomy): Bacteria > Desulfobacterota > Desulfuromonadia > Geobacterales > Pseudopelobacteraceae > CAIPTY01. The sequence continues at coordinate 2,000,118 of OW818669.1, forward strand.
GAGGGGCATCTGGCATCCCAGGAACTGGGCAAGAAGCGCGGTTCCTTCCCCAACTACAAGGGCTCGATCTTTGACAAAAAGGGTGCGGCTCCCATGCGCAACGCCACGGTAACGACCATCGCACCCACCGGTACAATCTCGATTATCGCCAACGCCTCCTCCGGTGTTGAACCACTCTTTGCCGTTTCCTACGTTCGTACGGTCATGGACAAAAACGTGATGGTTGAAGTCAATCCTATGTTTGAAAAAATCGCTAAAAGTCGAGGGTTTTACTCAGAAGAGTTAATGCAAAAGATCGCAGAACACGGCACCGTCGCCGACATTCCCGAAGTTCCTGCGGATGTCCGCAATGTCTTTGTAACCGCCCACGACATCAATCCCAATGACCATATCCACATGCAGGCTGCTTTCCAGCAGCACACGGACAATGCCGTCAGCAAGACCGTCAACTTCCCCAGCACGGCCACCATCGAGGACGTGGAAAAGGTCTACATGATGGCCTATGAAACCGGCTGCAAGGGTGTCACCATCTATCGTGATGGTTCCCGCGACGAGCAGGTACTCTCCACCTCGGCTACCACCAAGAAGGAAGAACACGCCGCCGTGGCCACCATACCGGCAGAAGAGGACAAGAAGGCCACCAAGCGCGAACGTCCAAAAGCGCTCAAGGGTCAGACCCATCAGATGCAGACCGGCTGCGGGCCGCTCTATATCACCATCAACGAGGATGACAACGGCCTGTTCGAGCTCTTCACCACCATGGGCAAGGCCGGCGGATGTGCCGCCTCACAGTCCGAGGCCATCGGCCGAATGGTGTCACTGGCCTGGCGCAGTGGAGTTCAGGCCCGTCAGGTTGTCAAGCAGTTACTGGGTATTTCCTGTCACTGTCCGTCCGGCTTTGGCGACAACCGCGTCACCTCCTGTGCCGATGCAGTTGGTAAGGCCATCCAGGACCACATGATCAACAATGGCTATGACATCAACACCGAGAAGGTCAAGCAGGAACGCGGCGCCTGCCCGGAATGCGGCGGCATCGTCGAACACGAAGGCGGCTGCTCCGTCTGCCACGTCTGCGGATATTCCGAGTGTGCCTAAGGTGATTCGGGCAGTGCGGACCATCTGTTCATCAATATATTGAAGTACCCTGCCGATCCTGAACCGGCGTCATGGAACTTTCCTGGCGCCGGTTTTGTTATGTCAGAAAATTACGTATCGTTCAGGATCTGAAAATGTCCCAGTCACATATCGTCAACATTGCGCACCCCCTGACTGAAATGGCCCGCCAACAACCCGATGTGCCGGCAATCATCTTCCCGCGGGAGAAACGTACCCTGACCTTCCGGGAACTCGACCGTGAAAGCGACCGCATCGCCCGGGGACTCCGACGCATCGGCATTGGACGCGGCATGAAAACCGCCCTGTTGGTGCCACCCTCCCCGGAACTGTTCGCCCTGACCTTTGCCCTGTTCAAATCCGGCGCCATACCGGTCTTCATCGACCCGGGCATCGGAGCAAAAAACATGAAGGGGTGCCTGGCGGAAGCTGAACCGGAGGCCTTTATCGGCATCCCCAAAGCGCACCTGGCACGGCGGCTTCTGGGATGGGGGCGCAACAGCATCCGCCTGACCGTTGTTGTTGGCGGCCGTTCCTTTTGGGGCGGGGTCCCGCTGAGCGACATCCAGCGTTCGGAAATCGGCGATCTTCCCTTCGCCCAGGCCGAGACCGACAGCCAGGATCTGGCCGCCATCCTGTTCACCAGCGGTAGTACCGGTCCCCCCAAGGGGGCGATTTATACCCATGGCACCTTTATGGCCCAGGTTGATGCCCTGCGGGAACTCTACCGGATCAGACCGGGCGAAATAGATCTCTCCACCTTTCCCCTGTTTGCCCTGTTCGCTCCGGCGCTGGGGATGACCGCCCTGATACCCGATATGGATTTCACCCGCCCCGGCAGTGTCGATCCCCGAAATATTCTTGGACCGGCCGCCGAGTATGGAGCAACAACCATGTTTGGCTCGCCGGCGCTGCTGAACCGGGTGGGACGCTATGCCGCCGAGCAGGCCATCAAACTACCTAAGCTCAAACGGGTCATCTCGGCCGGAGCACCGGTTCCGGCTGCTGTACTGAAGCGGTTTGCAACGATTCTCCCGCCGGATGGCGAGATCTTCACCCCCTACGGTGCCACCGAAGCCCTGCCGGTCTGCTCCATGGGGAGCACTGAAATACTGGAGGAAACCGCTGCACTGACCGAACAGGGACGGGGCGTCTGCATCGGCCGTCCTGTACCTGGCATTACCCTGGAAATCATAGAAATCAGCGATGAGCCGATTGCATCGTGGAATGAAGAGCAGTGCCTGGTTCCCTGGGAGGTCGGTGAAATTACCGTACGCGGCCCGCAGGTCACCAGCGTGTACCTGAACCGGCCCGATGCCACCCGACTGGCCAAGATAGCCGATCCGGCCGGCGGAGTCTGGCACCGCATGGGAGATGTCGGTTACCGGGATGCGGGCGGCCGGATCTGGTTTTGCGGCCGCAAGGCCCATCGCGTCCAGACCTCCCGCGGGCCGCTCTATACCATTCCGGTTGAAGGTGTCTTCAACAGCCATCCCAAGGTATTTCGAACTGCCCTGGTGGGGATTGGTACCATGGGGAGCCAGCAACCGGTATTGTGTGTTGAATTGGAAAAGCGGGCATCCAAAGCGGATCAGGAACGGATCCGTAAAGAGCTGCTGATCCTGGGGAGTCAGTTCCCGCACACAAAACAGATCCTGCAGATCCTCTTCCACCCGGCCTTCCCGGTGGATATCCGCCACAACGCCAAGATCTTTCGGGAAAAACTGGCGGTGTGGGCCCAGGAGCGGTTGTCGTGAAAGCGCTGGTAACGGGCGGTGGCGGATTTCTCGGAAGTGTGATCTGCCGAATGCTGCGAGAACGCGGTGAGCAGGTGTGCAGCTTTTCACGCGGCTCACACCCCGGGCTGACGGCTTTGGGGGTGGAGCAGTTCCGGGGCGATCTTGCGGACAAAACGGCCGTGATCGCGGCCGCTGACGGCTGCGACATCATTTTTCATGTGGCCGCCAAAGCCGGCATATGGGGCCGCTACGACGATTTCTACAATGCAAATGTAGTCGGCACGGAAAACGTTATCGCGGCCTGCCATACCGTGGGAATCGCCCGGCTGATCCATACAAGTTCGCCCAGCGTTGTATTCGACGGGCGCGATATTGACGGGGGCGATGAATCCCTACCCTACCCGGCGCGCTTCGAAGCCCATTACCCGCAAACCAAGGCTCTGGCCGAGCAGCGCGTGCTGGCTGCCGCTTCAGCAGAACTGGCTACCGTGGCGTTGCGGCCGCACCTGATCTGGGGTCCGGGGGATAATCACCTGGTGCCGCGCATTGTGGCTAAAGGTCGCAGCGGCAAGCTCAGAAGAATCGGCCGGCGTCCCTGCCTAGTGGACACGGTCTACGTTGACAATGCCGCCCAGGCCCATCTGCAGGCCGCTGACCGTCTTTCTGCCGGTTCTCCCTTGTCGGGCAAGGCCTACTTTATCAGCAATGGCGAACCGCTGCCCCTGTGGGAGATGGTCAACCGCATTCTGGCAGCCGCCGATCTTCCACCGGTTACACGCACCATCTCTCCCGGAGCGGCCTACGCCGCCGGCTGCCTGTGTGAAGGGCTGTGGGGCTGGCTGCGCCTTGCGGGTGAGCCCCCCATGACCCGCTTTGTGGCACATGAGCTGGCCACGGCCCATTGGTTTTCACTCGAAGCCGCCCGGCGCGATTTGGGATACCACCCTGAGATTTCCATCGAACAGGGGCTGCTCCGCCTGAGGGAGTGGCTGCAGACATGCCACAGCTGACCCGCCTCCCCTGGCCGGATAACGGGGAGATCCACATTCATTGCGGCCGCCCCGCTCCCGCTTCAATCGACCTGCTCTCCCCGCACGAAATCCGCCGGGCGGATCAATTTCTGGATCCCGCCAAAAGAGGACAGTTCATTGGCTGTCGCTCGATACTTCGCACTATTCTGGCAGCTTATCTGGAACTGGCACCGTCCGAGGTGGCCATTACCACCGGCACGCACGGCAAACCGGAGTTGGACCCGACCATGGGGGGCCCCAGGCTGTTGTACTTCAATGCGTCGCATTCGGAGGGGTTGTTTCTGCTGGCCGTGTGCACGACACACGAGCTTGGGGTTGATTGTGAAATGGTTCGCCAGGACACGCCGGTCCTGGACATGGCTCGTCTGGCCTTTACAATGTCGGAACGGGAGGAATTGAGTACATTGCCGGTGCATCTGCAGAGCCGGGCGTTTTACCGCTGCTGGACCAGGAAAGAGGCCTATCTTAAGGGGTGCGGCCGGGGGTTTTCGCTGCCATCAAACAGCTTTGAGGTTGGAGTGTTGCGAGATTCACCGATAACAGTGAAGGCAGCTGAGGCGGGCCAGCTTTGGCATCTGCATGATCTAGAGGTACCCCAGGGGTATCTGGCTGCCCTGGCCGTGCCGTTGGCAAACCCGCCCATGCGATGGTTCAGTCACCCCTGAAATCCGGTGCAGCTTAGTCGAGCTATGTGCCAGGATGCTCCAGAATCCTGGCAACGCACTCGCGTCCGGCTTCAATCTGTTCATACGGCACCGTCCGCAGGAGCTCATCCAGCGTCGTCTCCCCGGACTGAACCCTCCGGATGCCGTCCTCTATCATGGTTTTACGATCAGTCTGCGCAAAGACCACCGCTCGAAGCGTAAGGTTGTCAGGACTGCGATTGAGCATCAGCAGCTCTTCCCGGGTCGGTATCCACAGCTCTACAATCGGCAGTCGCCCGCTGAAACCGGTATAGTGGCAATCCGGACACCCTTTGCCGCTCACAAAATTCATCGAAGAAGCCGACGGAATTCCGAATTCCTCCAGCAACCGTTCCGACGGAGTATACGGGATTTTGCAATTCGTACAGACCTTTCGAACCAGTCGTTGGGCCATGACACAGCGCAAGGTGGCGGAAAGCAGACTCGGTTCTACTCCCATATCGATCAGGCGCGTCACCGCACTGGTGGCGTCATTGGTATGCAGGGTGGAAAGAACGGTGTGTCCCGTCAGGGCGGCCCGCATGGATATGATGGCGGTATCGAGGTCACGGATTTCTCCGACCATGATGTTGTCCGGATCCTGACGCAGAAAGGCCCGCAGCATGCGGGAAAAGGTATTGCCGATGACCTCATTGACTTCAGTCTGCGTGATCCCCTCAATGCTGTACTCAATGGGATCTTCGATGGTGAGGGTTTTGGCACTGGGGGTATTGATGTGCGAAAGGATGGCATACAGGGTCGACGACTTGCCGGAACCGGTGGGACCGGTCACCAGGAAAATGCCGGTCGGCTTGTCCAGAGATTTATAGAGATTGGAAACATCGGCCGACGAATAGCCTAAGCCCTCTAGTGATATGGATCCGCTACGTTTGTCCAGAATCCGAATGACGACGTTTTCACCGAACTGTGTCGGAACCGTCGATACCCGGAAATCGACGCTGCGAACCTTGCCCTCCTTGGATACTTTCATCTTGAAACTGCTGTCCTGCGGACGTCGCCGTTCGGCTATGTCCATGTCACAAAGGATCTTGATCTTGGATACGATCTGCCGGGCATTGGCACTGATCAATTGCTCGTCGGCCCCCAGATCGACCTTCTGCAGGATGCCGTCCAGCCGATAACGAATCTCCATCCCCTCCTCGGTGGACTCTAGGTGAATATCGCTGGTGCCATCCTTGATGCCGGTGGTAATGATCCGCTTGGTCAGATAATCGACGTCGGCGCTGATGAAATCGTTGACATACTTGGATTTGCTGCCATCCCGGTCCTGATCTTCGGTCAACTCGAAATGCAGCTTGGCGTGCTCGGAAACTCCGGTGATCTTGAAGATTTTCTGTTGGGCCAGGATGATATCACTTTCCTTGGCAATCACCGGAATGATCGGCATCTTGCACCAGCCTTCCAACTGGGCCAGCTCATCCCGCTGAATCGGATAGGCCATGGCAATGGTGAGTTGTCCGTCACGGCACCTGATCGGGACTATCCGCAGTCGCTGAGCAAAAGTAGCATTGACAAAGTTGGCCAGTTCCGGATCAAAACGAACTCCTGAAAGTGTCACAAATTTCATGTCATGCTGCAGCGCAATGGCGCGGGCAACCTGTTCCTCCTCCAATAGATGCTGCCTGATCAAAGCCCGACCAAGTGGAATTTTCTCCTCTTTACTGATCCGCAGTGAATTATTCAGGCGCTCCTCACTGATCAAGTTCATGGAAACCAGAATCTTGCCCAGCTTGAGCCGCTTGTTGTTATGATCGAGAATGAACTCCAGATCCTTGCTTTTTAGAAAACCCATTTGACACAGTATCTGACCGATCGGCTGTCCTGGACTAGCCTGCTGCAGTTCGAGAGCCTCTTCAAACTGACTGCTGGTTATCAGTTTGTTGTTGATCAGTAATTCTCCGAGTCTGTATTCCGGCATGGCTGTGAACCTCACAGGCTTGTGACTAATATGCTGAAAGTGTACCGCTAATTTAATGGATAACAATCGTGCTGCAGAGAAAAGAAGAAAAGGTTTTCAGAATCAGGCCGGGATATTCACATTAAAGCAGGAATAAGGATGTGCTGTGACCGCAGTTCGGCGGAGGGATGGGGATAAATAAGTAATCTGTTGATAAATTTAGCGTAGCGTCTTCTGACGGGCGTTTTCCAGGCGGGTATCTGATTTCCCGGATGACCTCTGTGGCGGGCGATTTGAATCTGCGGCCTTTTGTTCCTGGACCTTCTGTTCCTTCAAGCGTTTTTCCTGTTCCCGCTGGTCTTCGGCAATTCGGGCATTTTCGCGTTTCTGGTCCATTTTCATCTGATTAATGACCCGCTGTTTCTCGCGTTTTTCCTCTTCAGATAATAGACGCTGCTCTTCAGGAGTAAGTGGTGCCCCGACACAGACCGCTTCAACACTGTCTCCATGGTCAATGATCTTGTATTCGACACATTCCGGGAATGCGGGGGAAACGAAGTAACATGTAACTATAAGTGCTATTGAAACTGTTCTGATCGTCCACATATTAATCTACCCTTGTGTCGTATCTTTGCCCAAAAATCCACTCTGAGAAAAAAGTGCCGAATCAATGCACCGGGCTAACCGTAATTACTTTCAATCATAATTGAGCGTTCAAATTCATCGGGCTTATTGGCAGACTGCTTTGCCGTTTCCAGGTCAATCATGCCGATCCTGACCAACGAAAGCAGATGCTGATCAAAAGTATGCATACCGTAAATTTCCCGGCCCTTTTCAATATAGAGCAGAATCTCGTTGGTTTTGGATGAGTCACAGATACAATCCCGAATCCCCTGTGTAACCCAGAGCACTTCAACAGCAGGTATTCTGCCCGCAAGATCTTTGCGGGGAATCAATCGTTGAGCAACTACTGACACCAAACAGTTAGACAGGCGTTTCCGAACACTGGATTCCTGGTCAGCAGAGTAAAAACCGACCAGTCGGGCAATAGAATTAATACTATCCATGGTATGCATGGTTGAGAGGACCAGATGCCCGGTTTCTGCGGCTTTAATCGCGGTTTCAACGGTCTCCTTGTCCCGCATTTCACCAACAAAGATAATGTCCGGATCCTGACGCATGGCAGCTTCGGTCGCTATGTTAAATGATTCTGTATCAATGCCGACTTCTCTTTGACTAATGACAGATTTGTCGTTATGGAAAACAAATTCAATTGGATCCTCAATCGTGATGATATGCGCCCGGCGATTCCTGTTTATATAATCAATCATCGAAGCCACGGTAGTAGACTTTCCGTTACCCGTGGCACCAACCACCAGCACCAGACCACGGCGCAGCATTGAAATTTTTTCTAGAACCGGAGGGAGATTCAGATCCTCGAAGCTTTTGATTTCGGTGGGAATGGCCCGCAGAACAATATTATATGCCCCCCGCTGCAAATAGATATTGGCGCGGAACCGGCCGTATCCATCAAGATTATAAGCAACATCTATCTCGGCAAGTGAGTCGGTTTTGGGAGATTGTGTGATCGACTGGGAAAGAATTTCATCCATGACGGCATAGGTCTGTTTAGCGGTGAGTGCAGGATACTTTATCTGGAAAAGCTCGCCGTTAATTCTGAGCATCGGACTGGCCCCAACTTGCAGATGTATATCAGAGGCCCCCTTTTGAATTGCAGTGGCAAGCAGCTTTTTAAACATTAGTGCATCCATATCTTTTCCTTTAAAAGTAAACTGTTATTGAATAATATCGGAATTGATTCTTTATAGAGTCATGAATAATTTGTCAACATGAGAAAATGGTATCTCGGAATTAATGACAACAAACAAAAAAGGCACCTACAAGAAAGCTTGTAAGTGCCTGTTATTTTTTGGCAGGGGTACCTGGATTCGAACCAAGAGATGACGGCGTCAGAGGCCGTTGCCTTACCGTTTGGCGATACCCCTAAAAAGAAGAATTAGTCTTTTAACAAAACAGCTAAGCTTCGTCAAGACATTTTAGGCCTTAGCTGCCATTTCTCCGGCTGCCATCGCTTTGACATTGGCCGGTATCAGGCGATGATTTCGCTCCGGCAGAGCCTTTTTCAGGGCGGCCTCCAGAGACTGAATAGAGAGCGCTCCACTCTTGGCGGCGTAGGCGCCACAGGCCACCATATTGACCATGCGCACATCGCCCAGATCGATGGCAAGCTGATTCATCGGCACCCGCACAAGCTCGATACCGGGCAGCTCCACCCCGTCACACTCGACCAGAGAGGAGTTGACTATACAGATTCCGCCCTGCTTGACCTTTGATGCGTATTTATCAAAGGAAAGCTGATTGAGAACCACCGAAACGGATGGATGTCCGACGACCGGTGAACCGGTATCACCCGGGGAAAAGACAATGGTACACATGGCAAAACCGCCGCGTTTTTCAACACCATAGGCTGGGAAAAAGGACACGTTGTTTCCTTCGTGAATGGCAGCATAGGACAGCAGGTTTCCGGCCAGCAGAACACCCTGGCCGCCATACCCGGCTATAAAAACATCATGACGCATTGATTTCTCCGGTCCTACAGATTTTCGCGGTTCTTGTACACACCCAAAGGAAAGTACGGAATCATCTCGTCCGTCAGGCGCTGGTTGGCCTGCAGCGGGTTCATGCCCCAGTTGGTCGGGCAGGTCGACAGGGCCTCGATGAAGGAAAACCCCCTCCCTTCCACCTGATACTGGAAAGCGGTCTTGATCAGCTTCTTGGCATTCAGGGCGTTTTTGGGGCTATTGACCGCCACCCTGGCGGAAAAGGCGACACCATCCAGATTGGAAAGCAGTTCGGCCATTTTGAACGGGGCGCCATCATTGCTGATTTCGCGACCGTTGGGTGAGGTGGATGTCTTCTGGCCCGGCATCGTGGTGGGTGCCATCTGACCACCGGTCATGCCGTAGGTGGTGTTGTTGACGAAGATGACGGTAATATTCTCGCCGCGATTGGCAGCGTGGATGATCTCCGAGGTACCGATGGCCGCCAGGTCGCCATCCCCCTGGTAGGTGAAGACAATCCGGTCCGGGCGGGCGCGCTTGGTGCCGGTGGCAACCGCCGGAGCCCGGCCATGAGGGGACTCGACCACATCAATATCAAAATAGCTATACAGAAAAACCGAGCAGCCAACGGATGCGATGCCGATGGTTCGCTCACGGATACCGAACTCATCCATGGCTTCGGCCACCATGCGATGGATCGATCCATGCTGGCAGCCGGGACAGAAATGGGTCTGAACATCCTTGAGGCTCTGCGGACGTGAGAAAACCTGCTTCATGGGTACACCTTCCTGATCTGCTCAAAGATCTCTTCCGGGGTCGGCAGCGAACCGGCTCCCGGTGGTCGGCCATAGAAATGCACATCCGTGTCGCGGGCGACCGACAGGCGCACATCGTCAATCATCTGCCCGGTGGAAAGTTCGATATCCAGGAAGCGTTTGCAGCGCTCCGAAAGTTCCAGATAGCGCTGGGCCGGAAACGGAAACAGGGTAATCGGTCGCATCAAACCGACCTTCATGCCGGCCTCGCGTGCCATGGCCACGGCGGTGCGGGATATGCGAGCGGTTGAGCCAAAGGCGGTTACTATCAGTTCAGCATCGTTCGTCTGAATCTCTTCCCAGCGACTTTCCTTGACAGCCAGTTCCTTGTAACGGGCATGCATGGCCCAGTGAAAGGCCTCCATCTCGCCATCACCCAGCTTCAGGGATTTGACAACGTTCTGTGCTTCCCCCTCCTTGCGGCCGCGCACCGCCCACTCCTTGGCAGGCAGATCAACAAGCGGCCGGGGGTTGGCGACAATCGACTCCTTCATCTGACCGATGACCGAATCAGCCAGGACCATGGCCGGAATACGATACAGGTCGGAGAGATCAAAGGCCAGCATGGTCAGGTCATACATTTCCTGCACTGAAGCGGGTGCCAGGACAATGATGCGGTAGCCGCCATGGCCGCCGCCGCGGGTGGCCTGCCAGTAATCGGCCTGGGAGGCATCGATACCGCCTAGGCCGGGGCCTTGACGCATGATATCGACGATCACACCCGGCAGTTCGGAGCCGGCCATGTAGGAAATACCTTCCTGCTTAAGTGAAATCCCTGGGCCGGAAGAGGAGGTCATGGAACGCACACCGGCGGCGGAGGCGCCCAGGACCATATTGATGGCACCGATTTCACTCTCCACCTGGATAAAGGTACCGCCATGCTTGGGCAGTTCACGGGAAAGATATTCGGGGATATCGCTCTGGGGGGTAATCGGGTAACCAAAATAGCATTTTACGCCGGCTTCGATGGCGGCCATGGCGACGGCCTCATTCCCTTTAACAAAGAGTTTTTCGCTCATGCCTTGGACTCCTTGAAGACGGCAATGGCAACATCGGGACACATTTTGGCACACAGGCTGCAGCCGCTGCAGGTCTCGGGATTGGAAAAAACGGCAACGGTGAAACCCAGGCTGTTGGGGGCATCACTCAGGGTAACCAGCTTTTTTGGGCAGGCAATCGTGCAAAGTCCACACCCCTTGCAGCGGGCCTCGTCGATAATGATATGCGGCATGGCATTTTCCTTTAGATCAAATGTCAGTTTCATAACAGAGAAATCCGGCTGTCGTCAAGTGCCGTAAATACAACAATCCCGAAAGTCAGCGAACGATTAACGGTCTGCACAATTCAACTGCGGCGTCGCCCGCCGTAAAATATATTCGAACTATTACACGTCATTATCTTGTAAAATTTATTCATTTCATATATTTTTAGACGTTTCTTTAACCGGCGTTTCCCATCCTATCTTCTGCACGCGCTTCCCGGTGCGTGACATAATGATGCCGTGCTGTCAAGCGATCTGGCACACCACATGGAGATGTACCATTGAAATCAACTGCAACACATTCTGAAACTTCGACGCACTTGAGCCCGCAAAGCATTTGCAATCAGCTGGGTGACCGTGAATTCTGCCGTGACCTCGGCATCCGCCACCCCTACCTGGGGGGCTCCATGGCCAAAGGTATCAGCTCGATTGCCATGGTTGAGGAACTGGGGCGCAACGGCATGCTCGGTTTTTTCGGAGCAGCCGGCCTCCCCTACGCCACCGTCGAGCAGGCCGTCGATCACCTTTCAACAGCCCCTTTCCCCTGCGGATTTAACCTTATTCATTCACCCCAGGAGCCGGACCTGGAAAAGACCCTGGCCGATCTGTTCATTGCCAAGGGAGTCCGCCTGGTGGAAGCATCGGCCTTTCTGGCACTGACCCTGCCACTGGTGCGCTATCGCCTGCATGGCATCCACCGTGCCGCGGACGGCTCAATCGTCACACCCAACCGGATTATTGCCAAGGTTTCCCGGGAGGAACTTGCCGAGCGGTTTTTCTCTCCGGCGCCCGAAAAGTTCCTGCGGGAACTGGTGGCCGACGGCACTATCAGCGCCGAGCAGGCTGAACTGGCCGCTCTGGTCCCTATGGCCCAGGAGGTCACGGCCGAAGCCGACTCCGGCGGCCACACCGACAACCGCCCGGCCCTGGCCCTGTTCCCCACCATTAAATCACTGGCGGTCCGACTGCAGTCCAAATTCGGCTACCCCATGGAGCTGCGAGCCGGCCTGGCCGGTGGTATCTCCACGCCGGCCTCGGCAGCCGCCGCCTTTGCCATGGGGGCCGCCTACATCATGACCGGCTCGGTCAACCAGGCCTGTGTCGAATCAGGCACCTCCGATACCGTACGCCGCATGCTGGCGGAAACACGCCAGGCCGATGTGAGCATGGCACCGGCCGCCGACATGTTTGAAATGGGGGTCACCGTGCAGGTATTGAAGCGCGGCACCATGTTCCCCATGCGGGCGGCCAAGCTTTACGAAATCTACCGCGCCTACGGCAGCCTGGAGGAGATCCCGGCCGCTGAACGTGAAAAGATTGAAAAGACCTTTTTCCAGAACTGCTGCGCAGCGATCTGGAACGACACCCGGACCTACTTCCTCACGCGTGACCCGCGCCAGGTGGAGCGGGCCGAGCGCGACCCCAAACACCAGATGGCGCTGGTGTTCCGCTGGTATCTGGGCCAGGCGGCCCACTGGGCCAAGGACGGCAACGAATCCCGCAAAATGGATTACCAGGTCTGGTGCGGACCGGCCATGGGCGCCTTTAACGAATGGGCCGCCGGCACCTTCCTGGATGATCCAAGCCGTCGCTCCGTATCGACCGTCGCTCTTAATATCCTCTATGGCGCCGCAGAATTAACCCACGCCAGCATCCTGCGTTACCAGGGGCAGCAGAACGGGCTGGATAGCAGCATCGCACAACCCCGTGAAGACATTCAGATCAAGGAGTACCTTTCGTGAAAAAGGAACAATTGGATCGCAGCATACCCGCCGGCGGTGTACCGTTGGCAATCATCGGCATCGGCTGTCTCTTTCCCCAGGCCATTGACAGCAGTTCCTACTGGGCTAATATCCGCGAAGGACTGGATGCGATTACCGACATTCCCGCATCACACTGGCGCACGACCGATTATTACAATCAGGACCCCGCTTCACCCGACATGACCTACGGCCGCCGGGGCGGTTTTCTTTCATCGATACCCTTCAACCCAATGGAATTCAATATTCCTCCCGCAACCATCGAAGCAATCGATACATCCCAGCTGCTGGGTCTTGTCACCGCCGGTCAGGCGCTGCGCGATGCCGGTTACGGCCCCGAAAAGGAGTATGACCGCAACAAGGTCAGCGTGATTCTGGGCGTTACCGGAACCCTTGAACTGGTCATCCCGCTGGGCGCCCGCCTGGGCCACCCGCACTGGAAAGCAGCCCTAAAGGATGCCGGCGTCGACGATGCAACCGCAGCAGATGTAGTCCAGCGCATCTCCGACTCTTACGTTCCCTGGCAGGAAAACTCCTTCCCCGGCCTGCTGGGCAATGTTGTGGCCGGACGCATTAGCAAGAACTACGACCTGGGTGGCACCAACTGCGTTGTTGATGCAGCCTGCGCCAGTTCCTTCAGCGCCCTGCACCTGGCCAGCATGGAGCTGGCCACCGGCAAATCCGACATGGTGGTTACCGGCGGTATCGATACCTTCAACGACATCTTCATGTACATGTGTTTCAGTAAGACCCCGGCGCTCTCCCCCACCGGCAACGCCAAACCGTTTGATGCCAGCGGCGACGGCACCATCCTGGGTGAAGGTCTAGGTCTGGTGGTCATCAAACGCCTGGCCGACGCCGAACGCGACGGCGACCGGGTCTATGCCGTCATTCGCGGCGTCGGTTCCTCCAGCGACGGCAAGGGTGAAGCCATCTACACCCCCAGCGCATCCGGTCAGAAAAAGGCCATCCTGGACGCCTACCAGCGCGCCGGCGTTACCCCTGAGAGCATCGGCCTGCTTGAAGCCCACGGCACGGGGACCAAGGTCGGTGATGCCGTCGAGGTCTCGGCCCTGCGCGATATTTTTGGCGAAGCCGAGACACCCTGGTGCGCCCTCGGTTCGGTCAAATCGCAGATCGGCCACACAAAAGCCGCCGCAGGTGCCGCCGGCCTGATCAAGGCCGCCCTGGCCCTGCACCACAAGGTCATCCCCCCAACCATCAAGGTACAAAAACCACTCAAAGAGGTCTCGGAAGGAAAAACACCCTTTTATCTGACCACACAGAAACGCCCCTGGATCACGGCAGCCGGAGCTCCACGCCGGGCGGCCGTCAGCGCCTTCGGCTTTGGCGGATCCAATTTCCACACTGTGCTGGAGGAATACCGCCCCACAGCGACCGCCGCCGACTGGGACGGCACGATACAGATCCTCCCCTTCTGCGGCAACAACGTTACGGCATTGGAAGCAGCACTTACCGCCGTCACTCCCGATATGACCTGGGACAACCTGCGTTCCCTAGCGGCCGATCTCCGCTCACACTTCGATGCATCGGCCAGCTGTCGTCTGGCCCTGGTTGTGGAACGGGACAAGTCCAACCTGGCCACACTCTGCGCCAATGCCCTGGCCATGCTGCGCAAATCTCCTGATACAGCCTGGAACACCCCCGATGGCACCTGTTACGCCACCGGCGCCGTTGCCGGAAAGCTTGGCCTGCTTTTCCCCGGCCAAGGGGCCCAGTACACCGGCATGCTGCGTGATCTGGCCTGTTCATTCCCGGAGATGATCGATACCCTGGCCGCAGCCGAAACCGGCTTCACAGCTGAAAGCGGTACCCGACTGACTGATCTGCTCTATCCACCGGCCGCCTTCGATGCCGAAGCGCAGAAACAGCAGGAAGAGCAGCTGCGGGCCACCGATGTGGCCCAGCCGGCCATCGGGGCGGTCAGCCTGGGTGCGCTGCGCCTTCTGCAAAGTTTCGGCGTGGCCGCTGATGCCGCCGCCGGACATAGCTATGGCGAATTAACAGCCCTGTGCGCGGCAGGACGGCTGAATGAAACCGACTTCCACGCCCTGTCACGCCTGCGCGGCCGGCTGATGGCCAGCGGCGACGGTGACAAGGGCAGCATGCTGGCAATCTCTGCCCAGCTTTCCGATATAGAGAAGCTGCTGGAGGAGGAGAAACTCGATCTGGTGGTGGCCAACTGCAACGCTCCGAATCAGGCCGTGCTTTCCGGCCGCAGCGATGAGATCGCCCGGGCCGTCCAGGCCTGCAGCGCCCGAAAGATGACCTGCAAACAGCTTCCGGTGGCTGCCGCTTTCCACAGTACGCTGGTGGCCGATGCTGCCAAGCCGCTCCTGGCAGCTCTCTCCGACATACGCCTTGCCCCCGGCACTATTCCGGTATTTGCCAACAGCACCGCCTCCGAATATCCGGCCAAGGAAGCCAAGGCCAAGGATCTGTTGGCAGGTCAGCTAGCACGGCCGGTGGAATTTGTTTCCGAAATAGAGGCCATGCATGTCGCCGGCGTTAGAACCTTCGTTGAAGTCGGCCCCGGTGCCCGCCTGAGCGGCCTGGTCAAATCAATTCTGGGTGACCACAAGTACACGGTCGTAGCCCTGGACGCCTCCTGTGGAAAACGCACCGGCGTCGCCGATCTGGCCCGCTGCCTGGCGCAGCTTGCCGTACTTGGACATGCAGTACAGCTGGACAGATGGGATGCAGAGTATCGCCCCCAACAACCCGCAGCAAAGAAACCGCTCATGACTATTCCTCTGTGCGGTGCCAACTACGTCAAACCGAGGGAAAAGCGTCCTGCGGCAGCTCCCGTTGCGCCCCGAGCCACAATAAGCGCCGGATCTCCGGCGACTGCATTGACTGCGCCCCCGCTGGCCGCAGCGCCGCTCTCCAAGGACGCACTGGCCGAATCCCTGCGGGTCACCCGGGAGGGGATGTCGGTCCTCCAGCGCATGCAGGAAGAAACCGCCCAGCTGCACAAGCGCTTTCTGGAAGGACAGGAAACCGCCAGCCGTACCATCCAGACCCTGCTGGAACAGCAACAACGCATCCTCCAGGGGGGCGTACCGCTCGGTATGCCTGCCGCAGTTCCGGCAACAGCACCTCTGCAAACCCCGGCCCCGCTCGCGGCAGCGATTCAACCGGCTCCAATTCCGGCACCGCTGGCGGCCGTTGTGGCTCCCCAGTCCGATCGCGTAACGGAAACGCTCCTGGCGGTGGTCAGTGAGAAAACCGGCTATCCGATTGAAATGCTGGAGCTGGAAATGGGAATGGACTCCGACCTGGGAATCGACTCCATCAAGCGCGTCGAAATCCTGTCGGCCCTCCAGGAGCGTCTGCCCGGTTCACCGGTGATCGGACCGGAACATCTGGGAACTCTGCATACCCTGGGGGAAATCGCCCGCTTTCTGGGTGCCGGTTCTGAACCTTCAATCTCAACCTCAATCGTTCCTACCGGACCCGACCGGGTTACCGAGACCCTGCTGACCGTCGTCAGCGAGAAAACCGGCTATCCGGTGGAGATGCTGGAGCTGGAAATGGGAATGGATTCCGACCTTGGTATCGACTCCATCAAGCGCGTAGAGATTCTGTCGGCCCTGCAGGAACGCCTGCCCGGTTCACCGGTCATTGGTCCGGAACATCTGGGCACCTTGCACACCCTGGGGGAAATCGCCCGCTTCCTGGGTGCCGGAGCAGCCCCTTCAAACCCAGCCTCAACCTCAAACGTTCCTGCCGGTCCCGACCGGGTTACCGAGACGCTGTTGGCCGTCGTCAGCGAGAAGACCGGTTATCCGGTGGAGATGCTGGAGCTGGAAATGGGAATGGACTCCGACCTGGGCATCGACTCCATCAAGCGTGTTGAGATCCTTTCGGCACTGCAGGAGCGTCTGCCCGGTTCGCCGGTCATCGGACCGGAACATCTCGGCACCCTGCACACCCTGGGGGAAATTGCCCGTTTCCTGGGCGCCGGTGCAGCCCCACCCGCCTCTGTCCAAAAGCCATCTCCGGGTAATTCAGTCGATGTCACCGAAACCCTGCTGGCCGTCGTCAGCGAAAAAACCGGTTATCCGGTGGAGATGCTGGAGCTGGAAATGGGAATGGACTCCGACCTGGGGATTGACTCCATCAAGCGGGTCGAGATCCTGTCGGCTCTGCAGGAGCGTCTACCCGGATCACCGGTCATCGGCCCGGAACATCTGGGCACCCTGCACACCCTGGGGGAGATCGCCACTTTTTTGCAAGCAGGCTCTGCGGCCGGTTCCGCTCAGACTGAGAAGTCAGTGCCATCCATAACCATCGATACCAAGGATACTGCAGCCGGCATAACCATACTCACCCGCAGTACTGCTGTCCCGACTCCGCTTCCGGCAACTTCCGATAAACTGCAGCTGGCTCCTAACGGAACAATCTGGGTAACCGATGATGGTTCCGATTTTTCCTCCGATCTCTGCACCATACTCAGCAGTGCCGGACAGGCTGTACGCTTGATTATGGTTGATGACCGTCCGGAAGATCTTCCGGCTGATGCTGTATCGGCCCTTGTGATTACAGCCCCGGCACTGGGGACTGACGACTCCTTTCTGGAAAACTCCTTCATGCTTTTAAAGCACGCGGCACCTGCTCTGCAGGCCAATGCAACCAGCGCTGGTGCCCTCTTTGCAACCATCTCCCGTCTGGATGGAGCCTTTGCCTTCGGAAACAAAACAACCCTGAGCGACCCGCTCTCCGGCGGACTGGCCGGTCTCTCCAAAACCGCTGCCCGCGAGTGGCCGGGCGTGACCTGTAAAGCGATCGACCTGGGTTCATTCCCCCACGCCTCCTCGGCTGCAAAGGCCGTTGCCGAGGAATTGTTTAAAAGCGGTACCCAGGAGGTCGGCTTGAGTTCCAACGGCCGCATCGGCCTGACGGTCAGCGATCTGCCGGCGCTGCCGGAAACCGGCACTGTGCCCCTATCCCCAGGCGACGTGGTGGTTGTCACCGGCGGTGGACGTGGTGTTACGGCGGCCACAGCCCTGGCACTGGCCACATCCTGGCAGCCGACACTGGTACTGCTCGGTCGCAGCCCCGAGCCGCAAAGTGAGCCGGAATGGCTGACGCCGTTGACCGCTGAAAGCGACATCAAGCGCGCCATCATGCAACACGCCACCGAGAAACTGCATCCAAAGGATATCGAGGAGCGCTACCAATCGGTTGCAGCCGGCCGGGAACTGCGCGCAACCCTGGCGGCCATTAAGGCGGCCGGCGGCACAGCACTGTACCGCTCCGTCGATATTCGTGACAATGAGGCGGTCAGCACCCTGCTTAATTCGATCCGTCAGGAATGCGGTCCGATTCGCGGCATCATCCATGGAGCCGGTGTACTGGCCGACCGGCTGATCATTGACAAAACCCGCGCACACTTCAACCAGGTTTACGGCACCAAAGTGGCCGGACTGCGTTCACTGTTAAATGCCACCCGTTCCGATGACCTGCGTCTGCTGGCCCTGTTCGGATCAACCACCGGTCGATTTGGACGCAGCGGCCAGGTTGATTACGCCGTTGCCAATGAGGTTCTCAACAAACTGGCCCAACAGGAATCACGCCTGCGCCCGTCCTGCCGCACAATCTGCATGAACTGGGGCCCCTGGGACGGCGGTATGGTTACAGCTGCCCTGAAAAAAGTCTTCACTGATGAAGGGATCGGCCTGATCGGCCTGACGGCCGGGGGCGAACTGCTGGTTCGTGAAATCGCTGCCCAGAACAGCCCCGTAGAAGTTATCGTTTTGGCCGATACATCCGGCAGCGCCCTGTCGGCCTCACTTCGGCCGATTACCAGATCATTGGAGGAAGCCTTCAGCCTGACACTGAAGGTTGATGAGTTTCCCTTTATCCGTTCGCACGTCCTGGATGGCAAAGCGGTGCTCCCCATGGCCATGATTGTGGAATGGCTCTCCCATGGTGCATTGCACGGCAATCCCGGCTTCCGTTTCCATGGATTTAACGACCTGCGCATCTGCAAAGGGGTCATCTTCGAACACTCCACACCATTCGTCATCACGGTCCGCGCCGGCAAGGCCGAAAAACGCGATTCACTCTTCTATGTGCCGGTCGAACTGACCAGTGCCGGCAACAATGGCCGCACGCAGCTGCACGCCCGCGCCGAAATAGTTCTGGCAACCAGGCTGCCGGAAGGAATCCGATCCATCGTCGATCTCCCCGCCACACCCTACGAGGGGAGTCAAGACATCTACCGTCAGGACCAGCTTTTCCACGGCCCCGACCTGCAGGGCATCGAGCAGATCAGCGGCTGTTCGGCCAAGGGCATTTGTGCATCCGTCAAAGCGGCACCGGTTCCATCCGACTGGATCAAACAGCCTCTCAGGAATGTCTGGCTGACCGATCCACTGGCAATCGACTGCGCCTTCCAGCTCATGATCCTGTGGAGTTTCCAGCGTTTCGGCTCCGGCTCGCTCCCCTCCTTTGCCGGCCGCTACCGCCAGTTCCAAGACACCTTCCCCCGCAACGGTGCCCAGATTGTCATCCGCGTCACCGCCGAACGGGAGCATAGCGCCCAGGCTGACATGGAGTTTCTGGATCGGACCAGTGGTAAACTAATTGCCCGGCTGGAAGGGTATGAGTGCGTCATCGATCCGTCCCTGCAGAAAGCGTTCAAACGCAACCAACTGATTCAGACCGAGTGTGTCGCACGGGAAGCTGCCTGATGGAGCGTTACCGTTCAACGGTCGCCATCGTCGGCATTGGCGGCATCTTTCCCGGTTCACCTGACCTGGAAAGCTTCTGGGGCCATATCAACTCCGGCCGCAGCGTGGCCCGCGACGTGCCGGAAGGGCGCTGGATGATTCCGGCCGGGGCGGCCTACTCCCCCGAGATTGCCGCAACTGACAAGGTCTATTCCCGGCGCGGCTGTTTCATTGAAGGACTCCCTTCTGCTGCAGAACTTCCGGGTCTTTCCATAGCCCCGGAGTTACTTGAAGGTGTTGATCCACTTTTCCATCTGCTGATCCAGGCCGGCAAACGGGCCTTCGATGACGGGCAGACCGCCGCCATCGATCGTGACCGGATCGGTGTCATCATCGGCAATCTGGCCCTCCCCTGCGAAACATCCTCGCTGCTGACCCGCAACATGTTGGGACGAACCTTTGAGGAACGCCTGCTGGGTAGCGCCCCACCGGCCGAACCGACCTCAGCACTCAACCGTTTTCCCGCCGGACTGCCGGCCGGACTCCTGGCCCAGGCCCTGGGACTGGGGGGCGGCTGCTTCACCCTGGATGCCGCCTGCGCCTCATCCCTGTATGCTATCAAACTGGCAGCCGATGAACTGTTGGCCGGCCGGGCGGACGCCATGCTGTCCGGCGGTGTTTCACGCCCCGATCCACTCTTCACACAAATGGGCTTTTCCCAACTGAGAGCACTTTCCAGGCGTGGTATCTGTTCACCCTTCGACGCCAGTGGGGATGGTCTGGTGGTGGGGGAAGGGGCCGGACTGTTTCTGCTCAAGCGCACCGAGGACGCCATCGCCCAGGGAGACCGGATCTACGGAGTGATCCGTGGTATCGGCCTGGCCAACGATGTCGGCGGGAGCCTGCTGGCCCCCATGACCGAGGGTCAGCTGCGCGCCATGCGGGCCGCCTACACCAGGGCCGGCTGGAATCCGCAGGATGTGGACCTGATCGAATGCCACGCCACCGGTACGCCGGTTGGAGATGCGGTTGAGGTTGCCAGTCTCAAGGAACTGTGGGGCGCCGATGCGTCCGCAGACCGTTCCTGCGTAATCGGCTCGGTCAAATCCAACATCGGTCATCTGCTGACCGCCGCCGGTGGAGCGGCCCTGACCAAGGTGCTGCTCGCCATGCAGCACGAAACCCTGCCCCCTACAGCCAATTTCAACACAGCGCAACCCGGTATGGCGCTGGAATCCAGCCCGTTCCGGGTTCTCTCCGCTGCACAGAGCTGGCAACGACGCTCCGAAGCAACCCCACGCCGGGCGGCCGTCAGCGCCTTCGGTTTCGGCGGCATCAACGCCCACCTTTTGGTGGAAGAGTGGCTACCTCAGATCCCCCCTCCCTTGACGGGAGGGGGTTCGGGGGTGGGTGACTCTGCCATCGCCATCAATTCCGATCACAACACCACCACCCTAACCCTCCCCCGTCAAGGGGGAGGGAATAGTTCCGAGCCGGTAGCCATCGTCGGCCTGGATGCCAGTTTCGGCCCCTGGCACGATCTGGACGCCTTCCGTGATCGGGTCCTGGGCGCTGATTCCACTACCATGCCCGCTAAACCTACGCGCTGGTGGGGAGCCCAAACAAGCCAGTGGTTCCGCCAGGAAGGTTTTGAGGACACACCCTTTGAAGGTTATTACCGCGACGAGGTCACGGTAGCGACCGACCGTTTCCGCATCCCGCCGCGCGAGATGGAGGAGATGCTGCCCCAGCAGCTGCTGATGCTGCAGACCGCCGCCGGTGCCATGCTGGATGCCGGCCTGGACAAGCAGGACAATGCCGCCACCGGTGTGTTTGTCGGAATCGCCCTGGATCTGAACAGCACCAACTTCAGCCTGCGCTGGGGGCTGTCGTCCCGTTTAGAAGAGCTGGAACAAAAGCTGGGTCGTCAGCTGACTCCCCAGGAGCGGGGGGAGTGGCAGAACCAGCTGTGTGAAGCAGCCGGACCGGCCCTGAACGCCAACCGTACCATGGGCGCCCTGGGAAGCGTGGTTGCCAGCCGTGTAGCCCGGGAATTCCGCATCGGTGGTCCAAGCTTTACGATCTCCAGTGAAGAAAACTCCGGACTGCGCGCCTTGGAAACCGCCCTGCGCCTTTTGCAAAAAGGTGAACTTGACAGTGCCCTGGTGGGCGCAGTGGATCTTGCCGGTGACCTGCGCAGCGTGCTGGGACGTCACCGGATTCGTCCCTGCAGCAGCAATGGTTTGGCACCTTTCGAAGCATCGGCAGACGGTGTCACGATTGGAGAAGGGGCCTGTGCCGTCGTTCTCAAGCGCCTGACTGATGCCGAGCGTGATGGCGACCGCATCTATGGCGTCATTAGAGGGATGGGGAGCAGCAGTGGCAATGGAGCAGATTGTAACCAACTGGCACTCAAACGTGCCTATCTGGATGCAGGCGTTTCACCATCCACCATTGACTTTATTGAAAGCGGTGCCGATGGCACACCCGTCGAAGACCATAAAGAAGCCAAGCAACTACAACAATTCTTTGATCCAGCCGGCAGCCCGGAGCGTTCCTGTGCCATCGGTACTCTGGCCGGTGACATTGGACAGAGTGGCGCCGCCGCAGGCCTGGCATCACTGGTTCGCGGTTGCCTGGCCCTCTATCAAGAAATCCTCCCCGGCAGTCGCGGTTTCCAAACATCCTGCCCTGAACTGAACGGCAACGGACGTCTGTTCCTCCCCAATGGTTCACGCTATTGGCTGCGCAACCGGGCCGACGGCCCACGTCGTGCTGCGGTAAATATGCGCTCAGTGGATGGTTCCTGTTGCCACGTCGTTTTGGAGGGCTATGAAGGTTCATCGGCCTATGACGGTGATACAACCGTAAAACCCTTTGGCAATGAGACAGAATTCCTGTTTGTGGTGAGTGCTGACAGCCCCGCTGATCTAAAACCAGAACTTGATAAAATACGGCGTAATCTGCTTGAATATAAAGGTTCGTTCGCTACATTTTGTCAGGACATTTGGAACAGCGGTTACCGCATAAACAACAGCCACAAACTTGCACTGGCCATGGTTGCCCGGGATTCAGCCGATCTTGAAGAATTGATCCGCCTGGGAAGCGCCAGGATTGCAGGTGCCTCAAACAGCAGTGACACCGACACACTACCCGCCCTGCGGGACCGGCTTTTCTACTCGGCAGACCCACTGGGACCACAGGGAGAGGTTGCCTTCGTCTTCCCCGGTTCCGGCAGTCACTTCGCAGGCATGGGCATGGAGCTGTTCGGCCGCTGGCCGCAGATCATGCATCGCCAGGACAGGGAAAATCTGTATCTGCGCAAGCAGTTTCAACCGGAGCAGTTCTGGAACGGCCCGACGGGTGACAGCGTCAGTGACAACCACCGCGCCGTCATCTTCGGCCAGGTTGCCACTGGCTGCGGCGTCAGTGACCTGGTACGCACCTTTGGGGTCACCCCTTCCCATGCCATCGGCTACAGCCTGGGTGAATCGGCCGCACTCTTTTCCCAGCGGGCCTGGCTTGACCGCGACGTAATGTACAGACGCATGCAGGATTCGACGCTCTTCACCCACGATCTGGCCGGTGAGTGCCGGGCGGCCCGTAAAGCCTGGGGACTTTCCGACGACGACACCGTCAGCTGGAGCCTGGGGGTTGTCGATACACCCGAATCAGAGGTGCGCCGGCTGCTGCCCGAATTTCCCCGCACCTATCTGCTGATCGTCAACACCCCCGACGAATGTGTCATCGGTGGCGACAGCAGTGCCGTCAACGCCCTGGTGGCCTCCCTTGGTTGCCGTTTCTTCCCGCTGCAAGGGGTCACCACCGTACATTGTGAAGTGGCCGCCCAGGTTGCTCAGCCCTATCACGATCTGCACCTGTTCGCCACCGACCCGCCGGCCGGGGTCACATTCTACAGCGGTGTCAAGGGCAGCTCCTATCAGGTCACCCGGGAAAACGCCGCAGAGTCGATTCTGGGCCAGGCCCTGCACGGTCTGAATTACCCGGCAGTGATCGAATCGGCCTATGCCGCCGGAGCCCGACTCTTCCTGGAAATGGGACCGGGGGCCTCCTGCAGCCGCATGATCGGCCGTATCCTGGGTGACCGTCCCCATCTGGCACGTTCGGCCTGTTACGGCGGGCAGGATCCGCAGTCAACCCTGCTGCGCCTGCTGGGAAGTCTGATTGCCGAGCGGGTTTCGGTGGATCTGGCTCCGTTGTTCAAACAGGATCCTACCACTGCCGAGGCAACATCAGCACCCACCGTTCGTGTTGTGATCGGTGGAGCACCGTTTCAGCCGCCACAACCGCCTCAAACAGTACGAGAACCGTACATAAGTACTCCCCCTCCCCGTCAAGGGGAGGCCTGTACTGAGCCCAGTCGAAGCGGTCGGGGTGGGGATGGGTTAAAGAGAAACTCCATACATAAATCCCTCCCCCCCCCTGGCCCTCCCCCAGAGGGAGATGGAACTATACCGCCTACCGATATCCTCCTGCAGCAGTTTGCCGTGGCTCAACAGGAGCAGCTCAAGGCCCATGAGGCCTTCCTGAGCTTTAGCAACAGCATCACCCAATCACTGGCCCAGGCCATGGTTCTGGAGATGCAACTGCGTCAGGCGTTGGGGGATCAGGCGCCCTTCGACTCCGCTCAGGGAGCGGTTAGCACTATTCAAGGTTCGCTAAACTCTCATAATTCGGTCGGTGAGCGGAGTCAAACCGCCTTCGACCGCGACATGTGTATGGAGTTTGCCACCGGTTCCGTGGCCCGCATGCTAGGGCCGGAGTTTGCCGAGGCCGACCGTTTCCCGACCCGCGTTCGTCTGCCGGATGAGCCGTTGATGCTGGTGGACCGGATTATCAGCATTGATGGCGAGGCGCTCTCCATGAAAAACGGACGGGTCGTCACCGAACACGATATCCATCCCGGCGCCTGGTATCTGGATGGTGGCCGCATCCCCACCTGTATAGCAGTGGAAGCCGGTCAGGCCGACCTGTTCCTCTCCGGCTACCTGGGAATCGACTTCATCACCCGCGGTCTGGCAGTATATCGCCTGCTGGATGCCGTGGTCACCTTTCACCGCGGCCTGCCCGGTCCTGGTGAAACCATCCACTACGATATCCGTATCGAACGGTTCTTCCGCCAGGGCGATACCTGGCTGTTCCGTTTCTTCTTCGAAGCCACGGTGGCTGGCCAGCCGTTGCTCTCCATGCGCGACGGCTGCGCCGGTTTCTTCAGTCAGCAGGAACTGGATGCCGGCAAGGGCATCGTCCGCCCGGCCATCGATCTGCGTCCCACCGTCGGCAAGCGTCCGGTCGACTGGCAGGATCTAATCCCCTTGGGGCGCGAACGCTATGATGCTGCCCAGTTGGACCGCCTGCGGGACGGCGACCTGGCCGGCTGCTTTGGGCCACTGTTCAAAAACCTGCCTTTATCACACCCCCTGACGATTCCCGGGGGGCAGATGCGCCTGGTGCACCGCGTCATGGAGGTCGATCCAACCGGAGGACGCTGCAAATCAGGATTTATCCGTGCCGAGGCAGACATCCACCCGGATGACTGGTTCATAACCTGTCATTTTGTGGATGACCGGGTCATGCCGGGCACCCTGATGTATGAATGCTGCATGCACACCCTACGGATCTATCTGCTGCGCATGGGCTGGGTGGCCGAAGCTTCCGATGCGGTTTGGGAACCGCTGCCGGGTGTGGCCAGCAAACTCTGCTGCCGCGGCCAGGTACTGGAGAGCACCAAGGTCGTCACCTACGAAGTTACCATCCGCGAACTGGGCTATGGCCCGGAGCCGTTTGTGATCTGTGATGCCCTGATGTATGCAGACGGCAAACCGATTGTGGAGATCACCTCCATGTCGGCCCGATTGACCGGGACGACAAAGGAGAAGCTGGCAGCGTTGTGGCTGAGGCATCCTGTATCCCATCAGCACTCCAAACCGGCCATCTACACCAAAGAACAGATACTGGCCTACAGTAACGGCAAACCCTCGGAAGGCTTTGGCGATCGCTACAGGATTTTCGATAGCGGACGCAAGATCGCCCGGCTCCCCGGCCCTCCCTTCCAGTTCATGGACCGGATCACCGCTCTGCGCGGCGAGCCCTGGCAGATGACCGCCGGCGCCATGGCCGAGGCCCAGTATGACCTGCCGGCCGACGCCTGGTTCTTTGCCGTTGAGCGCCAGCCACGCATGCCTTTTGCGGTGCTGCTGGAGGCTGCCCTGCAGCCCTGTGGCTGGCTGGCGGCCTATGTGGGTTCGGCCCTGACCTCACCGACCGATATTTCCTTCCGCAACCTGGGGGGGACGGCAGTGCAGCACCGGGCAGTCACGCCCGACAGCGGCGTCCTGACCTGTACGGCCACCATGAAAAAGGTCGCCACCAGCGGTGGCATGATCATTCAGGAATTTGATTTCAGCGTGGCCGACCGGCACGGAATTCTCTACGAAGGGGATACCATGTTCGGCTTCTTCTCCAAAGATGCCCTGGCCAACCAGGTTGGCATCCGGGATGCAAAACCATACCTGCCGACGGACGAAGAATCCACACGTGGGCGCAGCCTCCCTTACCCGCTCGGGGCCCCTTTCCCGGACAAGCAGCTGCACATGATCGACCACATCGAACTGTTTGTGGCTGACGGTGGCCCGGTCGGTCTCGGCTATCTGCGTGGCATCAAGGACGTTGATCCGGAGGAGTGGTTCTTCCAGGCACATTTCTACGAAGATCCGGTCACTCCCGGTTCCCTGGGGCTTGAGTCATTCCTGCAGCTGGTCAAGTTTGCCGCGGTGGAGCGCTGGGGCTGGCACGAGGGAGATATTCTGGAGACTGTGGCACTGGGGCGCAAACACAGCTGGCTCTACCGTGGTCAGGTTGTACCCACCAATAGGCTAGTGACGGTTGAAGCCTGGATTACTGCAGTCGATAACGAGCAGAAAACACTGACCGCCGCCGGGTTCCTCTCAGTGGATGGCAAAACCATTTATCAGATGAATGAATTCACCGTACGTCTGGAGTCACAACGATGAAATACCGTAAAGTTACCATAGAAGCGCTGGGTTATGAGCTCGCCCCGGTTGTGGTCACCTCAACAGAGCTGGAGGCTCGCCTGGAGCCTCTCTACAAGTACCTGCGCATTGCTCCGGGTCAACTGCAGGCCCTGACCGGCATCCGCGAACGACGCTGGTGGGAGCCGGGTTACCCCCTCTCCCACGGTGCCATTGCCGCAGCTAGGAAGGTTCTTCTGGCCACGGGTATCTCACCCGATGACATCGGCGCCCTGATCTACGCCGGGGTTTGCCGTGAACAGTTTGAACCGGCCACCGCCTGCCGTGTTGCTGCCGGACTCGGCATTGGCGGCAAGACCGCCGTTTTCGATCTCTCCAACGCCTGCCTGGGTGTCCTGAACGGCATCCTGGATGTGGCCAACCGTATCGAGCTGGGGCAGATCAAGGCCGGTCTGGTGGTTTCCTGCGAGAGCGCCCGCGAAATCAACGACATTATGATCGCCCGCATGCTGGAAGAGCGCACCATGCAGCATTTTGCCGCCTCCCTGGCCACCCTGACCGGCGGCTCAGGCGCCGTGGCGATCCTGCTGACCGACGGTTCGTTCTCCGGTGCATCACGGCGGCAGCTGCTGGGTGGCATCACCCAGACCGCGCCGGAGCACCATCGCCTCTGCCTATGGGGAGTAACGCCGGACGGCAAGGGTGGCTACACCCAGTCCATGTCCACCGACGGGGTTAATGTCATGAATTATGGCGTTGAACTGGGTCGACGCACCTGGGAGGCCTTTCTGCCGCAAGTGGGCTGGCGCACGGAGGATGTGGATCAGGTTGTCTGCCATCAGGTCGGTTCAGCTCACCAGAGTGCAATCCTGAAGACCCTCGACATTCCACCCGAAAAGGATTTCACCACCTTCGAATATCTGGGCAATATGGGTACGGTGTCCCTGCCGTTGACTGCCGCCATCGCCGACGAGCGTGACATTCTGGAAGCGGGCGACAAGGTGGCCTTCCTGGGTATCGGAAGCGGGCTGAACTGCCTGATGCTGGGGATGGAGTGGTAAGCTGCCGAATGATAATTTCACAAGGATATGCAGGATTAACAGGATAAATCGATAATACCCCCAACAGTCCCTTCTCCCACTGGGAGAAGGTGGCCGAAGGCCGGATGAGGGAACACCGCTATTTTCCTATAACAACCAACAATCTCCATCATAAATCTGAAAAGTAGACAACATGAAAACAGAATTACATACAGAATACCCCTTTACCGGTAAACGCCTCGATCTCGACGGTCTGAGCTACCACTATCTTGATGAGGGCCAGGGTCAACCGGTTGTAATGGTGCACGGCAACCCTTCCTGGTCGTTCTATTACCGCAAGCTGGTGCTGGCGCTGCGTGACCGCTACCGCTGCATCGTACCCGACCACATCGGCTGCGGCTTCTCCGACAAGCCGGGCGATGACCGCTACGATTATACCCTTTCAGGCCGGGTGGACGATCTGGAAAAGCTGCTGGAACATCTGGAAATCACGGAAAACGTTACGCTGGTGGTTCACGACTGGGGCGGCATGATCGGCATGGCTTACGCCGTGCGTCATCCGGAACGGATCAAACGGTTGGTGGTTCTCAATACGGGGGCCTTCCACCTGCCCACAAGCAAGCCCTTTCCGCTCGGCCTTCGAATCTGTCGCGACACCATTCTGGGGACTCTGCTGGTGCGTGGTTTCAACGCCTTCAGCGTCGGTGCATCGTATGTGGGGTGCAAGCGCAACCCCATGAATGCCGATCTGCGCGCCCTGTATCAGCGCCCCTATGATTCATGGAAGAACCGCATCGCCACCCTGCGCTTTGTGCAGGACATCCCCCTGAAACCCTCTGATCGCGGCTACGATCTGGTAAGTGCCGTTTCCGAGGGAATCAATCAGTTCGGTTCACTGCCGATGCTGATCTGCTGGGGAGAGCTTGATTTCGTGTTCGATCGCCATTTTCTGGCCGAATGGCAGCGGCGCTTCCCTGCCGCCACCGTCAACCGTTTTCCTGATTGTGGACACTACATACTGGAAGATGCCGGCACCGAGGTCATCCCGCTTATTTCTGACTTCCTGGCCCGTACCGAATAACTCAGCCGAAACAGGACCTGGTTGCATCCATCAAAAACCATGATAACCTTTTGAATACTATGGACTCTCTCGTTATACTACTCATAGCCGGCATCGCCATGTCGCTGTTTTCAGCCCTGCTTATGACGATCTACAGCTTTCTTGAGGAAGATTACAAAAAGAAAGAGATTCGTCGCTATGCACGCCGACAGATCATCAAGGAGATGGAGCGGGAAAAACAGCTCACGCAACAACTCGGTGAGTCAGTTGACCTGCACGAGGATTACCGCTAAAGATGAGACTCAATGAATAGAAAAGAACTGCAATGAAATCAACCACTCGACGGTTATTCAGCATATACTCCCCCCTTCTCCATATTATCATTCTTGTTACAAGCGGTTTGATCATATATTCAAACACGCTTTCTGTTCCGTTTGCGTTCGACGACATTCAGAATATTGTCGATAACCGCTTGATCAGAAACCTGCGGCTGTTTCTTGATCCTTCAATACCTTTTACCAACAGACCAGTGGGCCTCCTGACGTTTGCCCTTAACTACTGGCTCCATGACCTGGCTCTTCCCGGCTATCACATTGTCAATATTGCAATTCATATTCTGAATTCACTTCTGGTGTATGCGCTCGTTATCTCCCTTCTCAAAACTCCGTATTTCGCACTCAAACGTTCGGAAGACAACGAACAGTCCGTGCACGCAACAGCATGTTCCATTGCCGTTCTTTTCCTCTGCCACCCTGTCCAGACCGGTGCCGTTACCTATATTGTTCAGCGATTCACACTGCTGGCTACGTTTTTTTATCTTGTGACACTCGTAACCTACCTGTCGGCACGCTGCCGTCTCATCACCAGCGGTCGCTGGCAGTCTGCAAAATATATTGGACTCTACTTCATCTCTCTGCTCAGTGCACTGCTTGCCATGAAGTCAAAAGAAATCGCCTTCACGCTTCCAGTCATGGTTGCTGTCATTGAACTCATGTTCTTCGAAACCCGCCTGAAGACGCGTATCGGTCTGCTGCTACCATTCCTGGCAACAATGGCCGTGATTCCAATCTCCATGCTGCTGGCAACAAGCTCTTCCGGTAATCTGTTGCAGCTTGTAGCGTCGGAAACCAACCCGACAGAATCCATCTCCCGGATCGATTATCTTTTGAACCAGCCACGGGTGGTCATGACCTACATCCGGCTGCTGCTGCTGCCGATCAACCAGAATGTTGATTACGATTACCCGGTTTATCGTAGTCTACTGCAATTACCTGTGTTGCTTTCGTTGAGTTTCCACCTGTTGAGCATCGCACTTGCCGTTGTTCTGCTGCAATATTCCCGCAACGGCAGGCAGATACTGCGGCTGATTTCCTTCGGGATTATCTGGTTTTACATAACGTTATCCATAGAGTCGAGCCTGATTCCACTGGATGACATCATTTTTGAGCACAGAATGTATCTGCCTTCGATCGGATTCATACTGATACCAATTGTCTGCATCAGAGAAATCAAAACCAGATTTTTCAACAATCAACCGGCCGTCATCACCATGACGCTGTTTGTTGTAACAGCACTCATTCTTGCGGGAACTGCCTACCGGAGAAATGGAGTCTGGCAAAGCGGTGAAAGTATTTGGCAGGATGCGGTCAGTAAAAGTCCCATGAAATCAAGACCGCACTATAATCTTGGATTTTACCTGGGCCGGCGGGGTGAACTGGATCTGGCGATCAATGAATTTAAAACCGCGATTGCTTTGGATCCGTACAACGGCAAAGCCCGGAATAATCTTGGGACAATGTATTCCAGAAAGGGTGATGTGCAGTCCGCAATTCAGGAATTCCGCGCCGCAGTCCAGATTGAACCTAACAATGCAACTGCGCACTTCAATCTTGGATATTCACTTGCGTTAAGCGGAAATACGCTTGAAGCGATCAAAGCCTTGCAAAACGGGCTTGCAATTGAACCGAATAACTCTGTTGCATTTAACAAGATGAGAGAGCTTATTGGGGGAAAGTAGTAAAAGGATAGTAGCGCTACAAAATGAATTGGCGGAGAATCACAGGAATCGAACCTGCCAGGGAGATTTCTCATCCCCCTCACCAGTTTTGAAGACTGGGCGGCCCACCAGCGACCGAAGATTCTCCATATACCGCGCAGACATTCATAATTGAGGAATTTGGATTATACATATCAATTACTTTTTTGCACCAAATTATTGCCGTTCTGCTACAGTGTCCCGCTGTAACAGCATACAGAACACCAAAAATTCTCTGACTTGGAGCCATATATGACCGCAGATTTACGTTCATGGAATACCACCCTGCTCTACCCGGCACCGGACTCACAATTGCTGGAAAACGACCTTTCTACTTTTGAATCTATGGCTCAATCTTTTCGCGACCGGTATTTTGAAAAAATTGCCGGGCTGGATACAACAGCTCTTCTGGCGGCCATCAGTGAATACGAATCAATGCAGGTTCACATGTCAAAGGCCTTCTGCTATGCCCATCTGCTGTTTGCCAGTGATTCCGGCAATGAGACCTATCTGGCATTATCCCAGCGCTGCTCAGAGCTTGGCAGTTCACTCTCCCAGAGCCTGCTTTTCTTCGATCTGGAGCTGATGAATCTGCCGGAAAAAACCTTTCTGACCTTCTGTGACGATCCGGCAGCAGCCAACTACATTCATTTTATCAGCGGCATCCGCAAGTTTAGTCAATACACCCTGAAAGAGAACGAGGAACGCCTGTTGACCCGCAAGGAACTGACCGGCATGCGGGCCTTCACCAAACTGTTCGACGAACTGTCGGCTTCCTTCGTCTATCGCATGGAACTGGACGGCAGTGAGCGTGACTTTACGGGGGAGGAACTGCTGTCACTGCTGCATCACACATCGGCAGATGTTCGCTTTCGGGCCTTCACAACCTTCCTGGAGAAACATGCTGATAACGGCATCGTCTACAACGCCGTCTTCAACAACATGGCTCTGGATCATGGCAAGGAGATGGAGCTGCGCGGCTACACCTCACCGATTCAGCCGACCAACATCGGCAACGAGATACCGGACGAAGCGGTTGAACATCTCATGGCTGTGACGGAGGCCAATTACGGCCTGGCCCAGGAGTATTTCCGGCTGAAAGCACGGATGCTGGGCCTTGAAAAACTGCGCAACACGGATGTCTACGCACCGGTAGTTGAATCTGAACGGATGTACGGTTTTGATGAGGCCCGCCAGATGGTGGTTTCCTCTTACGCCGCCTATGATCCGGAATTTGGCACTATTGTGGATGCCTTCTTCCGTGAGCGCCGGGTGGATGTCATGCCACGCACCGGCAAATCCGGGGGGGCCTTTGCCATGGGTATTTCACCGGAAGCTCCTCCGTTCCTGCTGCTCAACTATACCGGTACGCTTCGTGACCTGGCCACCATCGCCCATGAAGCCGGCCACGGTCTGCATTTTGTCCTGTCGCAAAAACAGAGCATGCTCAACTACCATGCCCCCCTGCCCCTGGCTGAAACCGCATCGGTCTTCGGCGAGATGCTGCTGACCAGAAAACTGCTGGACAACGAGAGCGATACGACCGTGCGGCGTTCGCTGCTCTGTGCAAAGATTGAGGATATTATCGCCACCACGTTCCGGCAGACGGTCTTGACGCGCTTTGAACTGCGTCTGCATAACGAGCGTAAGAACGGACTGCTTTCCAATGATCGTATCGGGGAGATCTGGTTGGAGGAGAACAGCAAGCTGTTCGGAGATGCAGTTGAGATGATTCCGGCCTACAAATGGGGGTGGAGCTATATCAGCCACTTCATTCACAGCCGCTTTTACTGTTATTCCTATACCTTTGCAGAACTGCTGGTCCTGGCGCTGTTTCAGAAGTACCGCGAAGAGGGTGACGGCTTCAAAGCGGGCTACCGCAGTCTGCTGGTATCGGGTGGTGCCCTTTCACCGGCTGATACGGCCCACCTGGCCGGCATTGACATTACCTCCGGCGACATCTGGCAGAAGGGTTATGATTTCCTGGGTGGCCTGATCAAGGAGTTGCAGACCCTGGACAACGCCTGAGCTAGCGCTGCACCCACACCGAAACCTTGCCGCCGGGACAGCGAAACTCTCCCCAGCCATCGGCATTGGCAATCACCTCGTGCGCGATGTGGCCGGTAATGTCATAGAAGACGGCCTGGGGGCGATCCACCTGCATCCATTTGACCCCATCTGAACCGTTGCTCATAAGTACCGCCAGGGCTTTGGGATGCTGACCGTCCCCCAGGCGAGTCCATCCGATGCAGTTTGGGTGATCAAGGTAATCGATCTGAGGCCCATGGGTATGATCGCGGCGGGCAGCCAGAAAGATATCCAGCAGATAGCGGTGCGAAGGCAGGCTGATGTGGTAGGTGTTGCCATCCCTGCCGCGGTCATCATATTCGGCACCGTAATAATCGGGATAAAAGAGGCAGGGATACCCCTCGCCCCGCAGCAGTATCAGGGCATAGGCCAGGGGCTTGAACCAGGGGGCCACCGTCGATTCCAGGGCCTGCAGCGGTTGTGAATCATGATTATCCACAAAGGTGACGGCATGGGTCGGGCGGGCCTGCATGACCGTTCCATCCAGAATGCGGCGCAGGTCATAGGCACTTCCGGAAAGCCCGGCCCGTTGAAAATTGAAGTGCAGCGGCACATCAAAGACCGTCAACCTTCCCCCGACATCATCGATGTACCAGAGTAGTGACTGAAGGTTGTCAGCCCAATATTCCCCCACCATGAACAGATCACGGCCAACATGTTTTTCCAGGGCATCGTGCCACTCAGGAAAGAACCAGGCCGAAATATGCTTGATGGCGTCCAGCCGGAAGCCATCCACCCCGGTCGTATCCAGGTACCATTTCCCCCAGGTTGTCATCTCCCCCCGTACTTCAGGATTCTGGAAGTCGATATCGCACCCCATAAGGTAGGCATAGTTGCCGTACTCCAGCGAGACCTTATCATCGAAATGTTCCCCTTCCAGCAGATACACCGTATCCCTGTCGTCGGGATTAAGGGCATCGTAATCAACGGCATCGAAATGCCGCCAATTCCAGTTAAAGTCTGAATAGGCTCCCTTGCGTCCCGGACAGGTAAAACCGGTATAGGCGATGATCCGGCGCATGGGCCCTTTGGGAGAGAGACGATCACCCCGTGAATAGGGGGTTGCGTTGCAGGTTTCAGCCAGATCAGCACCCATGCGGTGATTGAAAACCGTGTCGGCATAGACCTGGATTCCAGCAATCTTAAGACGCTCAACGGCATTCAGATACTGCGTCTTTGTGCCATACTTGGTGCGCATAGAACCCTTCTGGTCAAACTCCCCCAGATCATACATGTCGTACACCCCATACCCCACATCGCTTTTACCGCCGATCCCCTTATAGGCCGGCGGCAGCCACAGGGCGGTGATGCCGGCCGCGGCCAGTTCCCCGGCCCGCTCTGCCAGCTGATCCCACAGAGAACCATCATCAGCGGTATACCAGTGAAAATATTGCATGATTACGCCATTCGGTGCGGACATACAGTACCACCTTTCAAGAGGCCAAACAGGGTTGGGAATAGCTGACGTTATGCATCCTTTCGCGATGTAAGGAGTTTATCCAGTTCAAGCAGGACGAACACGATTACCCCTGGGAATACAACCCACAGCAGGGATTCTGCCGGCAGCGGCAACGTTTTGAACATGATCTGCAGCGTCGGGAGATAGACAACCGCAATCTGCAGGATCACAACACTCACCACCATCGCCAGTAGCAGCGGGTTGCTGAAATATCCGATCGAAAAAAAAGAATGCTTGAACGAACGCAGGGCCATGGCTTGTCCGATCTGGGCGAAGGCCAGCGAGGTAAACAGAATCGTCTGCCATGAGTCACCGGGATGATTGATCCAATAGTGGCGGGTCAACAGGATTGTGGAAAGGCCGATGATGCCGCCGGTCAGAAGCGTATGACGAAGCATGCGTTTGTCAAAGATCTGGGAACCGGGAGAAATCGGGGGGCGGCGCATAATGTCGGGTTCTGATCGTTCCACCCCCATGCCAAGCCCCAGCAGGCCGTCAGTCAACAGATTGAGCCACAGCAGCTGTAAGGGGGTCAAGGGGCTGGGCAAGCCCAGAAAGGGCAATACAAGAACCGCCGAAATTTTACCGAGATTGCCCGCCACCGAAAATTCGATGAACTTGCGGATGTTGTCATAGATGGTACGCCCCTCTTCCACTGCCGCGACAATTGTGGCGAAATTATCGTCCAGCAGGACCATATCGGCGGCTTCCTTGGCAACATCGGTGCCACTGATGCCCATGGCTACGCCGATGTTGGCCTTCTTCAGGGCCGGGGCGTCATTGACGCCATCCCCGGTCATGGCCACAATCTGCCCCCGCTCCTGCAAGGCCTGCACAATCATCAACTTGTGTTCCGGTGATACCCTGGAAAACAGGGAAACATCATCAATGCGACTGGCAAGGCCGGCTGCACCCATGTCGTCCAACTCCCGCCCAGTAACAACACCGTCGGCCGATTGGATACCCACCTGTGCGGCAATCGTACTGGCGGTCAAAGGATGGTCTCCGGTGATCATGATCGGTCTGATTCCCGCGGCGAGACAGTCTGTCACGGCAGTACGGGCTTCAGCCCGCGGAGGGTCCATCATGGCTACCAGACCCAGAAATTGAAGACCGTGCTGGCAGACTTCCAGATCAAGCTGTTCCTCAGCACGTATCCGTTTAAAGGCCACGGCAAGGACACGCTGCCCCTGGGATGCCAACAGATCAACCTGACGCACCACTGCAGCACGGAACGGCTTATCGACAGTGCAAACGGATAGGATCGAATCCGAGGCTCCTTTTGCACAGACGAAATGGTCACCGGACTGTATTTCCAGGCCATGCGGCTGGTGCTGGCGTGCATCGGCACATGGGACGCTATGAATCGTCAACATGCGCTTGACATCCGAATCAAAGGGAATTTCAGCAACACGCGGGAAAAACGCTTCCAGCTCCGGACGATACAGGCCATGGGAGGCGGCCTCCAGCAGCAAGGCCCCTTCAGTCGGGTCACCGGTGGCGGTCTCAACACCATCCTGATTCCGCAGAACGGCATCATTGCAGAGAACGTAGGCAAAACGCACGGTGTCGGCAGAATCCGTTCCAGCTGCACCTGAAATAGCTTCGACGGTCACCAGCGAGGTCACCGTCATACGGTTTTCGGTCAGGGTACCGGTCTTATCGGTGCAGATAACCGTCACCGATCCCAGGCTTTCCACCGCCGGCAGCTTGCGGATCAGGGCACGCCGTTTAAGCATGCGCTGGGCAGCAATTGCCAGTGTGATGGTCACAACCGCCGGCAGCCCCTCCGGTATGGCGGCCACCGCCAGACTGACGGCAGTCATGAGCATCTCTCGAAGCGGTTCTCCGCGCCACAGACCCAATCCAAAAACAATTCCGGCAATCAGAACAGCCACGCCCGCCAGTATTTTGCCAAGGCGGTCAAGTCGTTTTTGCAGCGGTGTCCATTCGTTGTGCACCGCTTGAAGCATCCCGGCAATCCGGCCCAGCTCGGTGTGCATTCCGGTGGCCACAACCAGGGCGACGGCCCGGCCGCCGGTAACTATTGTCCCCATCCAGGCCATGTTGACTCTATCCGCGATCGGCGCGTGGGTCTCTGCCTGCAGTGCAGAGTTTTTCTCTACTGATTCTGCTTCACCCGTCAACAGGGATTCCTGGATTCGTAGCGAGTAGGTTTCCAGCAGACGGCAATCCGCGGGAATGACATTACCGGCTTCTAAAAGCACAATGTCTCCCGCCACCAGAGTATCGGCCTGAATCTCCTTAACGGCAGCATCCCTTCGAACCCGAACAACCGGTACCGCCAGACGTTTTAGGGCCCGCATGGCCCGTTCCGCGCGATACTCCTGTACAAAACCGAGCAGGGCAAACAGACAGACGATGGCCAGAATCGAGATGCCATCCTTGATTGATCCGATGAGAAAGGAAACAGCTGAGGCAGCGGTCAGGATAAGCGCCATGGTGGATGTAAACTGCTCCCACAGGATCCGCCAGGGTGATACCCCACCCGATTCGGTCAGTACGTTCCTGCCCTGTTCGCTCATTCTCCGTGCAGCTTCAGCAGACGCAAGTCCGTTTACAGAATCAACGTTCAATGTGGAACAGGCGGCGGATACTTCCAGTACATGCCAATCCATCAGTAAACCTGCGGGTCTCGATGTTCAAGCATGGGATTGAGACGGACTGCCAGGGAGAAGAGATAGGGATAATCATGCTTGAGATGCTTCATATAGTGAACCCACTCCCGGGAGAGATATCCAAAGGCCCGTTTGATGTCACCATTGATATGGTCGATATCCGATTGCGGCATTTCAGAAAATGAACGACGTGCCTCAAGCTCTTCCACCAGATGAAAAACCGACCACAGCAGGTCTGTGAACTGTTCATGTTCCAATAAGTTCTGATTCTCAAGCAGTCCGACCAGAAAATTTCGCTTGGACACAAGCAGTTCCTTGAGCCGCAGCAAATCACGACCACTGCTGTCAATTCTGATTTCGTGTGCTGCAAGATATGACTGGGCCGACTGATAATCCTCCGTCTTCCATTGGCCGGTCACATGTAGCCGGTTACGCAGCTCTTCACCCATCTCAACGTATCCGGAGAGTTCCTGAAGTAAGCTGTTGCCCACTTCACTGAAAAATACGCCAATCACCATATTGAGTTTACGCATGATGGTCTGGCGCTCCCGCTCTCGCATGACCTGCTCAACCATCAGTGTAACAAAAATCACATAGACAGGCAGAAAAGCGAGGTTTCCGAGAAAGCTCGAGGCTATGTCACGGGCATTGCCCAGAATGAAGTAATCCACAAGGTAAAGCAGCGTTGACAAGACCGCGAGACTAGCCAGAATTATACGTTTCTTTAAAAACAGGGATGACATCAAATCAGCTCCACAATAATAAGGTCACAACAGAAATAATATCCGGGAATGCCAGGAAACATCAGTTTTCACGTAATGCGTCTACAATCTTCAATCGGCTTGCCCGAATGGCTGGTAAAACGCCCCCCACAAGTCCCATCACAAGGGTGAATATCAGCGACTTTGCTGCAATATCAGCGGTAAGGGTAAAGGAAAAAGCCAGCTCGGAAAACGTCTGCCAGTTCATGGTTGAGATCGTGATCAATTGCATGAATGATGCACACAATAAACCGGTCATCCCGCCAATGAGCCCCAGCAACAGAGCCTCCAGCAGGAAAGCAGTCAGTATGCTCTTCCGTTGAAAACCAAGAGCGCGCAACGTTCCGACTTCTCCAACTCGATTGGCCACTGATGCATACATGGTAATCATGGCACCAATGACAGCACCCAGAGAAAAAATAATTGTCAGGGAGAACCCAAGAATTCGCAAAAACTTTGCCATGACCTCTGACTGATCACGGTAGTACCGGGTTTCTCTACGCACATCAAACGTTAGTCGTGGGTCTGCATCCAGGCGCGATTTCACATTCTCAAACTTACTGCTATTTGCTAGTTTGAACGTGATTGATGAATACACCGGCCGACGGAAAGCCTGCATGAGTTGTGCAGCGTCGCCCCAGATCTCTGAACTGAAACCGGTTGCCGCCGCATCAAATATCCCAACAACAACCCAGTCGCGCATCCCAAAACGCAGTGACTCACCAATACCGCCCCCCTTAAAACGCTTGGCAATACTACTGCCGGCCATGATTTCCAACGATCCGGGGCGCGGCATGCGACCTTCGACCAATCGGACCTGCGGTCTGAGTTTTAATGATGCTGCCGTGATCCCGCGGATCACAACATTGGCGGGTTTGTCGCTGCCTCTTTTGGGCAGGCTGATCAACACAACCAGTTCCTTCGCCAACAGCTGTGCACCGTCACCGTCGGTGGCAATCATCGGCAGGCTTTCGATGATCGACGCCTGCACACGCTCTATCCCGCTTTGAACTTCCGAATTGGCCGCCTTGCGCGTAACGATGACATTATCATCAGACCCGGTATCTATCAAAGTTCGTTCCAGACCGGCCGAAAGCATGAGAATTGACGCAAACACAAACACCACCAGTGCCATACCGGAAGCGGTCAGAAACGTCGTCAAGCGGCGCGTCAGCAGATTTCTGAAACTGTATGATAATGGTATGGACATGATTACCGTGGTAATTCAATGGTAACGCTACAGCCACCACCCGGAGGGGTATCGACGCGAATGGTTCCATCATGGCTTTCAATAATTCGATACACAATGGCCAACCCCAGGCCAGTTCCGGCCGACTTGCTGGTCCAGAAGGGCTCAAACAGGTGCTGCACCGATTCCTGAGGAATGCCGCAACCGCTATCGGTAATTGAAATTGCTACTACCTGAACATTGCGTGATCCAGCCCTGGTTGAGCGAGAGACCGCGGCTTCTACCTCTACAACACCACCATCCGGCATGGCATCGGATGAATTTGAAAACAGATTCATCAAAACCTGTTCGATTTGATTGGCATCTGCTGTAACAGCCAGATCCGCGGGCACACGGTTGACAATTTCAACCATGGAATAACGCCTGTCGGACAACAGCAGCATTCGAATATCTTCCACCAGCGCCTGCAGATTGAAGGGCACCTTTTGAGGAGAGGAAGGTCGGGCATATGCCAGAAAGTCCGAAATTAAAATATTGAGGCGATCGGATTCCCGCATGACAATCTCAAGCAGGCGCGCATCGTTGCCTCCGAGAGCACCTTGTTCCGAAAGCATTTGCACAGAACCGCGCATGGCTGCCAGGGGGTTCCGGATTTCATGTGCCATACGAGCCGACAACTCTCCCACCACGGCCAGCCGATCAGCACGTTTCAAGGCCTCTTCCATACGTCGTATTGCAGAAATATCCTTGAAGTTAAATATTACTCCGGCAGTACCGGACTGAAGATTTTCCAACGGCACGACACTGAATCCGAACACCATCTGTAATCCATCATGGGATGTATATTCAAATTCCCCCCGGACCATGTCATTGACAGCGTCGAAAAGCCCCCCCAATTCGGGAAAAATTGCACTGATGGGTCTGTCGTATGCATCTTCCTGGGATATGCCTGTCAGGCTTTCCGCATACGGATTAAATACTCTGATATTACCAAGCGAATTTGTCGTAAGCAGACCCGTTTCAATATTAGACACTATCTTGGTATTGAGTTGTGCCAACTCTTCATAATTGATGATATTGACCTGAAGAGCAGCCTCACTCTCCCGGGCGCGTTCGGAGAGTATTCCGGTAATCAGGGCGGTTACACAAAAACTGAGAATATTAATAAAAATTATATATACTAGGTGAGATTCACCCAGATTTCGGGCGGCATCCTGACTTAATCCCATGGATTCGAGTAGACCAAAATACTGAAAATCAACAATGGCACCGAACAGAATGCTACAGAGAGAAGCCGCGTAAAGCGCCTCCTTGCGACCAAGCAAAACTCCGGCGTTCATGATGGAAAGAAGGTACAGAAATGAATATGGGCTGAGAATTCCGCCAGTAAACAGAAGCAGTAATGTTACAAAAAATACGTCCCAAATGGTTTGCAGATACGTAATAAAAAAACGATAACGGTCATATTTGAAGACAAAATGAGATATCAGAGAAAATAAAAAAGAGAACATCATCAACCGGACTATTCCCGATTGGAAATAGTCCCGAACTGATTCAGTTCCCTGAGTATTGAATGAAAGTGTGGATGCCAGAAACAGGAATGAAATCAGAATCCTGGCATAAATAAAGTACCTGAGCCTACGATCAGGACCCATACTAACCGCCAACAGCACCTGCCAGCTTAAAGATGGGCAAGTACATAGCAACAACCAAGCCACCAACTGTTGTTCCGAGGAATACCATCAACAAAGGTTCCATCATGGAAGTCATGGCGCCGACAGCATCATCGACCTCGTCATCATAAAAATCGGCAATCTTGTTCAACATTGCATCCATGGCTCCAGTCGCTTCACCAACAGCAATCATTTGAACAACCATGGGTGGAAAAACTCCACAGGCCGCCAACGGCTCTGCCATTGTTTTTCCTTCTGAAATTGCTTGGCGAACACCATAAATGGCCTCTTCAACAATTTTGTTGCCGGCGGTTTTAGCAACAATCTCAAGTCCATCCATGATGGGTACACCGGAACTTACCATGGTACCCAATGTACGGGTAAACTTGGCTACCGCTACCTTACGGATCAGCGGTCCTGCAATCGGTGCTTTCAGAGCCATTCTATCAATAATCTTCTGACCAACCGGGGTAGCATAGTATTTTTTAAATGCCCAGAAGATGCCGTAGATGGCAACAATTATCACGATGATATAACGAGACAAGAAACTACTCAGTGCGATTACAAACCGTGTCGGAGCAGGCAATTCACCACCAAAGTCTGCAAACATCTTGGCAAATGTAGGAATAACAAATACAAGGATAACGCCAACAACAATCACGGCAATGGACATAATCGTGATGGGATAAACCATTGCCCCCTTGATCTGCTTCTTCAGTTTTTCAGCCTTTTCAATATATGCTGCCAGTCGCTGAAGAATTGTATCAAGAATACCGCCAACTTCACCGGCAGCAACAAGGTTTACAAACAATTGATCAAAGGCCTTGGGATGTTTTGCCAGAGCATCTGCGAAGGTGGAACCGCTCTCAACACTCTCCTTGACTTTATAAAGAATTTCCTGAAAAGCTTTATTTTCCTGTTGACTGGCCAGAATTTCCAGACATTGAACCAATGGGAGCCCTGAATCAATCATCGTGGCAAATTGTCGGGTAAAAACGACCAGATCTTTGGTCTGGATCTTGCCGCCACCTCCAATCTTCGGCAACTTGAAGCTCAAGCCTTTGGATACTGCGGAAATAGTAATGTTAGTAAACCCGAACTTCTTCAGTTGGGCTTCAACCACTTCCACGCTGGCAGCTTCGATCATACCCTTCTGAGAGCCACCTGTCTTGGTTCGCGCTTCCCAATTATATTTAGGCATTGTGTATCTCTCCTTTTGATATTATCAACGTCCCGGAGGACGACGTTGCATACCTGTAGACGGATTGCTGATCATCTGCTTAAGCTCATCAGGGTCGGATGAACGCCCAAGTGCCTCTTCAAGGGATATAAGTCGTTTTTGAAACAGGGCGCAAAGAGACTGATTCATGGTCTGCATACCGAATTTTTCTTGACCGACCTGCATCTGGGAATATATCTGATGGACCTTGTCCTCGCGAATAAGGTTACGAATAGCCGGGTTCGGAACCATGACCTCCAATGCCATAACCCTTCCTTTGGAATTCATCTTGGGCATAAGAGTTTGGGACATAATCCCCTCAAGAACAAAGGAAAGCTGAGCTCGAATCTGTGTCTGCTGATACGGTGGAAAAACATCCACGATACGATTAATGGTTTGAGCGCATGAGTTTGTGTGCAATGTTGCCAAGCACAGGTGACCTGTTTCCGATAGCGTCAAGGCTGCTTCAATTGTTTCAAGATCACGAAGCTCACCAACAAGTACAACATCAGGATCCTGACGCAATATGTACTTCAATGCATTTTTAAAGCTCTTTGTATCTGCCCCGACCTCCCGTTGATTTACAAGGCACCCTTTATGCGGGTGAAGGTATTCAATCGGATCCTCAATAGTAACAATATGCTCGTGACGCGAAATATTGATGTAATCAATAATTGAAGCCAAAGTTGTTGACTTGCCGCTACCGGTAGGACCTGTTACGAGTACCAAGCCGCGAGGTTTTGCAGCCAGTTCTGAGACTACCGGCGGAAGATTCAACTCTTCAAAGGTAAGTATCTTATAAGGAATGACACGAAACACCCCTGCTACGGCACCACGTTGAATGAAAATGTTACCCCTGAATCGGGAAAGCCCCTTAACACCGAAGGAAAGATCAAGCTCGTTTTCCTCTTCAAATTTATGTTTCTGAGCGTCGGTCAAAACACTGTAGCAAAGT
Source organism: uncultured Geobacteraceae bacterium (assembly GCA_942493195.1). GTDB lineage: Bacteria > Desulfobacterota > Desulfuromonadia > Geobacterales > Pseudopelobacteraceae > CAIPTY01. The sequence goes on from OW818669.1 coordinate 2,042,849, forward strand.
TGCTTGGTTTCAACCTGATTCAAAGGTGGAAAATCCATTGGCGTCATCTTGCCGTCAACACGAATCTGAGGTGGTGTATTGGTGGTTACATGAAGGTCCGATCCATTTGCTTCAACCAGAATCTTCAATAGTTGGTGGAGATTGACCATAAAAGGCCCCCTCTTAATCGTCTGAAATAGTTACTCGCAGGACTTCTTCAAAGGAGGTTACCCCTTCTTTTAACTTGGTAAGACCGGACTGTCGCATGGTCTTTATTCCGAGACGCATGGATTCGCGTTTGATTTCAGCAGTATTGGCACCATTAAGGATAAGTTCTTTGATCTCCTCAAGCATTGGCATGACCTGATAAAAACCGACACGCCCCTTGTACCCGGTATCATTGCAGACCGGACAGCCCTTACCCTTCATACAGACGTACGTTGGGGCTTCCTCAGGAGAAACGCCAGCATCAATCAAAGCCTGCACAGGGATATTCTCAGGTGCCTTGCATTCGGAGCATACGCGACGTGCAAGACGTTGGGCTGTGATAAGATTTACCGCTGAGGCTACAAGAAAAGGCTCAATACCCATATTGAGCAGACGGTTAATAGTGGCCGGGGCGTCATTTGTGTGCAGGGTTGAAAGCACCATGTGACCAGTCAAAGCAGCCTTGACCGCAATCTCAGCCGTTTCAAAGTCACGAATCTCGCCGATCATGATGATGTCGGGGTCTTGACGAAGAAAGGAACGCAGGGCGGCGGCGAAATTGAGTCCGATATCCTCATGCATCTGGCACTGATTGATTCCGGCAAAGTTGAACTCGACCGGATCTTCGGCCGTTGAAATATTTTCAGAGACCTTGTTGAGTTCGGCAATAGCTGAATACAGCGAAACGGTTTTGCCACTACCTGTAGGGCCTGTTACCAGTACCATACCGAATGGTTTGTGAATCTCACGCATAAAATGCGCCAGAGCTTCCGGCTCATAGCCCAGTTTTGTAAGATCTGTCTGCAGATTTCCTTTATCAAGAAGTCGCAGAACAATCTTTTCACCAAACAGGGTTGGCAGGCAGGAAACACGGAAGTCCATGTCTTTTCCGCCGCCAAGCTTGATTTTTATACGACCGTCCTGTGGTAGGCGGCGCTCGGCAATATCCAACTCGGCCATGATCTTGATGCGGGAGGTGATGGCATTTTTCAGCTTAATAGGTGGCTTCATAATTTCATACAGAATGCCGTCTATACGAAAACGAACCCTGAATAAACGCTCGTAAGGCTCAATATGAATATCACTGGCTTTTTTTCTGATTGCATCCTGAAGAATTGCATTCACCATTTTGACAACCGGCGCATCCTCGGTTGCCCTCTCCAATGAAGAGACATCCATATCAGGTGAATCATCACCAACGACCTCAAGATCTTCGAGATCCATATCACCCATGACATCGGCCAGTGATGCTGACTGATCGTAACACTTGTCAATGGCAACCTTGATATCACGTTCCGACGCCACAACCATTTCCACGTTGTAACCGGTCATGAACTTGATATCTTCAATGGCAAAAAGATTGGAAGGGTCGCTGACAGCGACAATCAGCGTGGCCCCGGCCCGGTTGACAGGCACCAGCTGATATTTCTGTACAACTTCAGCAGGAATGAGTTTCGCTACGGCCGGATCAATCTCGTAATCCGTCAGATTGACTGTAGGCACGCCGTATTGTTTTGAAAGAAATGAGGTAAGATTTTGCTCGGTAATATAGTTTAGCTTGATAAGAATTGAACCCAGACGAGATTGACCGCCTGAAAGTTTCTGTTCTTCAAGAGCTTTTGCAAGCTGTTCCTGATTGATCAGGTTATTTTTAACCAGAATTTCTCCCAGTCGGTTTGACTGCATATGTCCCCCGGGAACGTTGATTGCGAGATTCTAGGCGGATTGAGGTGCATTGTCAAGTCGTAGTTAAACGCTACAAATGACTTCCAACACACTTTTCATCAAGCCTGATGGCGGTTTTTCTCCAGTCCAGATTGCAAACGCCAACTCGCCCTGGGCAGCAAGCATTCCCAGACCGTTGCAACACGCCAGACCGGCCTCTGTGGCATTCTTAAGTAGCGGGGTAACCGGCGGCGAATACACCATGTCGTAAACCTTGGCGGAAGCGGGCAGGAGCTCTAAAGATACATTTAATATGCTCTCATTATTCATTCCAAGCGAGGTTGTATTAATGAGCAAATCTGCATCTCTCAAACAGCCAGGAAGTTCATCATATCCTGAAAGAGCAGACAGAGCGACCTCTGGATATCTATCAGCCAAGGTCGAAGCAAGTTGCTCGGCTTTTGCATATGTCCGATTTACTAGCACAATACGCCGCACACCCGAACGGCACAAAGCGGCAACAGCACCACGGGCAGCCCCGCCGGAACCGATGATAACAATACTGCGGTCTCGAGGCTCAAATCCGAGATCTTGGGACAACGATCTGACCAAACCGTCTCCGTCAGTGTTATGACCAATCAACCTGCCGTTGACATTTTTAATCGTATTTACCGCTCCGGACGCTTCTGCACTTTCATGAAGACTATCCAGAAAAGGAATTACCGCCGTTTTGTGCGGTATGGTGACATTAATGCCTGCAACACCCAACGCACGCAATCCGTCAATGGCTCTGCCCAGATCGTGGGTTTCCACATGAAATGGGACGAACACGTAATTCAGTCCGCAGGCGCGTAAGGCCTCGTTCTGCATCGCTGGTGACAGAGAATGTGTAATCGGACAACCGATTATTCCAAGAATCTTTGTAGTACCACGAATATCCATTGTCATTTCCTAGCGGGCGACAGCATAGCGCATCAGTAACTGCTGAACGGAAGCCTTCATATCCGGCGAAATCTGTTCTGCCTTTGCAAGCATGTCCCGCCCCTGCCCTATCCGCCCGATACTCAGCAAAAATTCACCGGCTTCAAGATAGCTGTTGGCATAGATAAGAATCGCCTTGCCGGTGTCCAGGTCGAGAAAAGAAATCTTTTCAAGAATTCCACGATTATTGTAGTTCTCCCACATGGTGATGTCCGGTAACCCGCCCGGCTCGTTTATCCGACGAACCCTGTAAACGATCCCCTTCTGCACCGGGACATAATCACTGAATTCTACCGAATAGCGGGTTGAAAAATCCAAAAAGACTGGGCGCTCGTCAATTATATCAGTAATTGCAAGTCGAAGGCTGGTTTCAGGGGAAACTGTCTTCATGTCGAATTTACGTAAATTACTGCCCTTGAATACGCGTGGCATTGAATCAAGATACCAGTCAAAAACAACATGTGGTGTATGGGGAAGATCCAGGTCCTCGCGCATCCTTTCAACCCCCTGCAGATACCAGAGTGGAAAGGCACCGCTGTCACCCCAGGTAAACATGACCGCATTCTGCGGCAGGGAACGCAGGGAATTTGCCGCATAATCAAAGGCGATGTAATTGTTGTGCTGGTCATTTTCATAATAGTTGACGGCACACAACGAGACCGGCAGCGAAAACAGCAAAATAATAACAAGTGCATACACACGAAAATCATACTGTTCCGGAAGACGTGCGTTGCGTACCGCATAGGCGAGCACGTTAAAGAGCCCGACTCCGACCAGGACGGCAGTCAACAGGTAGAGCGGTGTAAAAAATTCCTCCGTCAGAAAAATAGTATCGTACATAGTGTTCAGGTAACCGGCTATGTAGAGCAGAAATGTGCAGACCGACGCAAGATACGCAATGACAATATGTCTCTGCCGTTTCCAGAGACAAACCAGTGCAAATATAACGAGAATAACACCGACCCAGGTAAATTCGCGGGAGACATTGAAAGCCTTGAGCTGTGCTATCAATAACGAAAAGTTACGCGTATGCAGCTCTTCCGGATACCCTTTACGCAGAAAATGCCACAGGAACTGTGACGCTGTTTTGGTGTCCCCCCAATTCAGAAGCGGATTCTTGATTGCCCGAATCGGAAGATACATATGAACCGAAAAACCAAACATTGCAAAAGCGGTCGCCAGAACCAGTTCTCTGACCCTGCAGAGTAAACGCCAATCCATCATAATTATCAGTATGATCCAGGCCGGCAGAAGCAATACCACGGATTGATGTAACGCCAGCGACATTCCTGCCAGAAAGGTACAGGCATAGACATAAGCAGGCTGTTCAATCCCCTCTTCATATCGTTCTCGCCACTTCAGCAGAAGATAAAAGATAACAGCGGTTATGAATGCCAGTAACGGATATGGTTTGTCATGATTAGACTGCAACCAGAGCCGGGCAGTTACGGAGAATGTTACAGCTGCAGCCAGGGCGGACAGCTTAATGACAAAAGAAGAAAAAACCGCATTTTCAGTCAACGGTTCCTTTTTCAACAACGCAACAGTCAACAGATACACACCCAGACATGCCAAAGAAGATGAAAAAGCGGTGCCCATATTGATGCGAAAAGCGATATTACCCAAAGGCAGCCAGGTAAAAATCTTGGAATACATCAGGAACAGCGGATAACCGGGAGAATGAGCTGACCCCAGTGACGTCGAGGCGGTCAGAAATTCGCCACTGTCAAAAAACGTGACCGATGGTGCCAGGGTTGCCATGTACACTGCAAAAGGAATGACAACCGCAAAAATCGCATAGATATCCAGTTTTCCACTTAAACGCAGCAAGGGTATGCTTGGTATTTTCACGCCGAAGTCCCCGCCTTTCGCACGGTATTCAATGAAATCTTGTTTTTCCAGAGATAGTAAAATCCGGCAAAAATAACCGGAAAAAAGGCAATTCCATGTACTACCAGGGAAATACTGACAGCCTCTGATTCAGGGATTCCAAACGCTGAGAGCCCCCGGTAGCAGGCATAATGGTAGGTGCCCACAAATCCCGGCGAAGCCGGAACCATGACAGCAAACACCAGCAGTACCAGTATAAACATGGAGGCGGTAATCGGCAGATGGATGCCGAAACCACGCAGCACCAGATCAACTGGGATCACGCAGAACACCCAAATCAGTGAGGACGACAACAGCACGGCCGCAAGATGCCCCCCTTTGGAGGACATGCGGATACCGGCGATGAAAGAGCCCAGCAAGGGTATTAATCGCTCGGAGATGCGCGGCGGAAAGGGCTTAAGCAAAATCCCGGTCCAGGCAAGTGTGCGCATGGTCTGATACTTAAGCAGAAACAGAAATGCCAGGATAACCAGGTACAGCAGGAAGGTTACGGCACCACCGGTTCGCAGCATATTTTCAGCGTCGGACATCCCCTCCGGCAAACGCAGTGTAAAAAGTGTCACCACCAGAATCACCATAACAGTGCCGCCATCAAACAACCGGTCAATGACAAGAGATGCAAACACTGATGGGGTCTGCAGCCCCTCTCTTTGCGCCAGAACATAGGCGCGGACGAACTCTCCCAGACGAGCCGGAAGAAGATTGTTTGCCATATAGCCAATGATCGTAGCCGGATACAATGATGACAGCGGGATCTTTTTTTCCGAGATCAGCAGGTAATGCCAACGGACTGCCCGTAGGAAATAGCTCAAAAACGTACATACAACAGCTGCCAGTATATAACCGTACTCCACCTTTGCAAGCGCAGACCAGAGCTTGTCAAATTCGATCTTTCTGAACAGCAGGGCCATAAAAAATACACTGACCGCTATGCCGATCCAAAACTTTACATCAATATCTTTCTTCACTCGGCACCTCGGTGAAACGTCCCTGCAAGCGGTTTGAACATGGTTCGGTCAGTTACTGACAACACAGTGCGGGTAGTAACTACATCAGTGGATATTTGCCGAATCAGTGCCTCCGAATCGGAAAATTTTTGTTCATCACGCAGCTTCTGAACAAAACCAACGACGAGGGTCTGGTCGTACAGTTGCCCGGAGTAATCGAGCAGATAGACTTCAATCGTCCGGAGGCTTCCGTTAAAGGTAGGATTATGACCGATATTACAGGCCCCCATCAGCAGATGCCCTTCAGCCGCAACCAGCACCGCATAGACCCCGTCGGCCGGAATTAATTCATTATCCGCGGCAATATTAACAGTCGGGAATCCCAGTTTGGCACCCAGTTCACGCCCATGCACCACCCGACCAGAGATGCTGTAAAACCGGCCCAGCACCGCAGCAGCTTCCCGCATCTCACCATTTACGATCAAACGGCGCACCAGGCTGCTGCTGTACACGACTCCACCCTCACCAACCGGTTCCAGATCTTCGATGGAAAAGTTGCAGACGCCCCCCAGTTCGGTCAACGTATCATAATTGCCCAACCGGTCACGTCCAAAGGCATAATCATGTCCGATGATCATATGCCGCATACCAAAAACATCACAGAGAACCGACCGCACAAAGGCTTCGGCTGACATCCGGGAGAATTGACGGGTAAAGGGAATCACGCCCAGATAATCAACGCAGGCCTGCTCGATCAGCTCGACTTTTTGGGAAAAGGTCGTGATGAGAGCGGGGGCATTTTCGGGAGACAAAACTGCCAAGGGGTGCGGTTCAAAGGTAACCACGACCGTCGGCAGACCAAAACGGGCGCCACGATCAATCAGATGGCGAAAGATTTCGGCATGACCGCGATGAACACCGTCAAAATTGCCGATGGTCAGAGCTGATTCAGCAATGGATATTTCGGTCTCTTCTGTAACAGTCACTACGCGCATGTATTAAGCCTGTGAAGCAGTGAGTTAGGGTAATATGAAGCTTTTGAATCCACGCATGTACACCGGCACAACCGAAGGGTTATGCAGCATGCGCTTCAGATGGCGCAGAACAAGCACCGGCCGGAAATAGAACGAGCGATACGCCTGTGAAAAATAGTGTTTCACCATTTCACGGGAGGCCTGCTCGGTTTCGAAATACACCATCCCCTCATGGGTGCCGTAATCCGAAAAGGGAACGTCAAACATGACGTCTTTGACCATCTCATACATTTCAGTCCCTGGATAGGGGGTGGCGATGGCAAACTGGGCAAAATCAAGCGGCAGGCTTTTGGCAAACTCAATCGTATCCTGCATGCTCTTTTCAGTATCCCAAGGGGTCCCCAGCATAAAAAAACCGGAAAGAGTCGAAATGCCGGCAGCACGGGCGTTATGCACCGCCATACGGATCTTTTCCAGTGTGATTTTCTTGCCCATCATTTCCAGCGCCTCGTCGGAACCGGATTCGATTCCAAACGAAACGGCACTGCAGCCGGCCATTCGCATCATCTTCAGCATATCTAGTGTTGCCGTTTCAACACGGATGCCGTTCGAGCAGGTCCAGGGAGTACGATGCAGTCCGCGCGCGACCAGCATGTCGCAGATTTCCGCAGTCCGTTTGGGGGAGCTAGTAAAGTGATCATCACTGACCGTTACAGCGTCAACATGATAATCGCGCACCAACTGTTCCCACTCTTCCACTACGCTTCCAGCGGAGCGAAAGCGGCACTTTCTACCGAATACGGCATTAAAACAGAATTTGCACAGGCCGTAACAACCCCGCGAGGTGGAGATATTTCCAACGGTTTTGTTGCCGAGGGAGGGTAAACCGCCATAGCGTGAGAGCGCCGGAAATGAATCCCGTGCCGGAAAGGGGAGTGAATCGAGATCTGAAATAAACGGCCGGGGCGGGTTGTGGATGACTTGATTATCACTGTTCCAGGAAATGCCCGCCACCCCTTCCGGGTCAAGGGCCTTGGAGCACAATTCAAGGATCGTTTCCTCCCCTTCGCCACGCACGACGATATCGGCAGCGGTGAGGGCGTGTTCGGGACAGGCAGTTGGATGCGGACCGCCAACAACAATCCTGGCGGCGGAGCGCTCACGAATCCGGGGGATCAGAACGTCAAAGACGTATTCACTCAGAGGTGTCACAACGGTTATTCCCACCAGCTCGGGGCGCAATTCCGTCAGCATCTCTTCCAGGGTTCGTGACTCGTCTGCCACCGTCATATCATAGACCGTCACCGCGTGACCGGCCCTGATCAGAACCGCCGCAATCATTCCGATGCCGAGCGATTGTAATCCTTCCGTACTGAACCCTTTTTTACCCGGTACTACCAGCAGTATATTCATCACTCACCACCCGAAATCATATGCCCCAACAACCTGATAGTTTTTAACGAAACAGACCTGATGCAGAAGCTAGCCAATGGCAGCCAGTTCAAGACGTTTGCCCCAGCGCCGCAGCAATTCTTCACGCACCAAAGCGTGTTTCGGCAGTGACAGTTCACCGTCGGACTCCAGCAGCGCAAAGGCCGCCTGACGCGCCTGCTCCAAAAGAGCGCCGTCCCGCAGTATATTGGCAACGCGAAAATCGGGCAGGCCGGACTGTCTCGTACCGAGAAAATCTCCGGGACCGCGTATTTCAAGATCGGCCTCGGCAATCCTGAAACCGTCGGTAGTCGACTCCATGACCCGCAGACGCTTCTCGCCATCTTCCGACAACCGGCCGGGTGTCAACAGAATACATCGGGACTGAACCTGGCCGCGACCGACCCGGCCACGCAGCTGATGCAGCTGGGAAAGGCCGAAACGCTCGGCATGTTCGATGATCATCAAAGTGGCATTGGGAACATCGATCCCGACTTCGATCACCGTCGTGGACACCAGTATATCCAGCTCCCGGGACTTGAAGGCGGACATAGCCCCCTCCTTCTCTTCCGGAGACATGCGACCATGCAAGAGCCCTACCCTGAAATCGGGAAAAACCTGCTGATCAAGCTGCTCCGCCATCTGTGAAGCGGCTTTCAGATCAGATTTCTCGGTCTCTTCCACCAGGGGGTAGATGATGTAGACCTGCTGTCCAGCGGCAACGGTTTCACGAATCATGCTGTAGACCTGGGCCCGGCGCGATTCAAAAAATATGCGTGTTTCCACCGGTGAACGGCCGGGGGGGAGCTCGTCTATCACCGATAACGAGAGATCACCGAAGAGTGTCATGGCCAGTGTCCGGGGAATCGGGGTTGCCGTCATGACCAGGATGTCAGGATTGATCCCCTTTTTCCTCAGGACGCCGCGCTGCAGCACGCCGAAGCGATGCTGTTCATCAATAATCCCAAGCCCCAATCGGGCAAATTCAACCTTATCCTGGATTACCGCGTGGGTGCCGATCACGATCCGGGCACGACCATCTGCTACCCGCGCCAGAGCATCACTCTTGACTCTCCCCTTCATGGAGGCCGTCACCAGAACGGTCTCGATTCCCAGCTCGGCACACCACCGGTGAATCGTCAACCAGTGCTGCTCCGCCAGGATTTCCGTGGGAGCCATAATAGCAACCTGATACTCGTTCTCGACCGCGACTAGGGCCGCCATCAGCGCCACCAGCGTTTTGCCGCAGCCGACATCACCCTGCACCAGGCGATGCATGGGATGGGGCGCCATCATGTCGCTCTTGATTTCCGACAGAACCCGTCGTTGGGCAGCGGTCAATTCAAAGGGGAGCAGCTTGATCAACTGCTTGGTATAGTGGTGGTTAACCTGAAAGGCAATGCCCTCTTCCAACGCAACACCGCGTTTCTTGAGTGCTAATCCCAGCTCCCAGAAAAAAAACTCATCAAAGGCAACCGCACGATGTGCGGGCGTCAGTCCTTCGTTCAACCGCTGCAGATCGGATTCGGAGCAAGGCAGGTGAATTTCCCGGAGTGATTCACGCAGACTGTTCAATCTCAGAGGTTGCAGAATCTGCTCTGGAATCAGCTCCTGAACGAAGGGAAGGTAGCCGTCCACAACCTCCTTCATGACCCGGCGCATGACCTTCTGGCTTAACCCCTCTGTCAGAGGATAAACCGGCACGATCCGTCCAAAGTTAACCGGATCAGCCGCCAGAAGCTCCGCTACACTCTTGCCATTCTCCAGCCACTCGGCATCGGGATGATGAACCTCGCGCTGGTACCCGAACTGGGAGACCTCACCGGTAAAGACACCGACCCGCCCGACCTTCCAAACCCGTTTCATAAACGTGGGGTTGCCGTTAAACCATTTCAAGGCAACAGAGCCGCTATCATCAGCAACAACAGCCTCGAAAAACCTCCGACCACCTTTTGTGGACAGGCTGTCGGCGCTGCGCACGGTGCCTGAAAACACCTCCGTCATTCCAGGGCGGAGTTTGGCAATCGGGCACACATCCCGGCGATCTTCATAGCGATGCGGCAGGAGAAACAGTGCATCCTCTACCGTTGTCACACCGCGCTTGGCAAGCAGTTCCGTAAGCTTTGGCCCCACACCCTTGATGAATTGCATCAGGGTTTGCAGGTTTCTTTTCGCTATGGCTTCCTTGACGGAGGCTGCTGCTGATCGGACCTGACTATGATTTTCCGGAGGAATTGAATCCGCGTGTCCCGCCACTTCGACAGGCCGCCGCAGTATGAAGCCGCCATCGCAGGGAGCCAGTTCCAGTAGATCTCCGGACGCAACACCAAGGTTCTTCCTGACTTCCAGAGGAAGAATTATGCTGTAATCTGAGTCAAGGCGTACCTTCATGACCAATACTTGTTTCCTCTTGTGGGGTAACCGCTAGCCCTGCATTCAATTCGTCACCGTAAATCAGAACGTTCGGAACCGACAGGCGTTTCTAAACAAAAACCCTCACAGAATAAAACCATGAGGGCTTGCGTTGTCGTAACAGGAAGATTCAATGCTTATTTGACAGCTTCATTCAGATCCTTCAACAGTACATCCACATCAAGTCCGTGTGCATTAGCGCCCTGCTCAAGACTCTCATTCTGAGCCCCCATGCAACCGACACACCCCAGATTATGCTTCTGCAGAACTTTGACCGTATCCGGATGCATGCGCATTACTTCAAAAAAAGTCATATCCTTCGTAATTGTAGCAGCCATATTCAAACTCCCTTCCATCTTCGATTCAAGATGGTTCTGAAATCCTTATACTACTCGTACTTGATATCAATAATTTCGTATTCCCTGATGCCGGAAGGTACCGAAGCCTTGACAGAATCATCAAGCTTATGACCGATCAGCGCCTTGCCCACCGGCGAAGTACAGGAAATTTTGCCCTGTTTGATGTCAGCCTCATCCTCGCCCACAATCTTGTAGGTAATCTCCTCTTCCGTTGCGGTATCGTAAAGCGTCACGGTACAGCCAAAGACAACCTTGTCGGGAGCCATATTGGACAGATCAACCACATAGGCACGGGCAAGCTTGCCGTTGATTTCCTGGATACGACCTTCGATGAATCCCTGGCGATTTTTGGCAGCATCATATTCGGCATTCTCAGACAGATCACCATGAGCCCGCGCCTCTGCAATATCCTGAATTACTTTGGGGCGCTCCACACGAATCAGTCTTTTCAGCTCTTCCTGCAGAGCCTCATGGCTCTCTTTTGTCAACGGAATGGAATGGGACATCTACAATCGGCTCCTCAACTTGTTTTCTAAACGTTCAGATAGTCCTGCAAGGCCTTAACCCCCAGTTCCTGGGTTTTCAGCGCGATAATACTGTCTACAACAGCCTTTGCACCGGCTATAGTCGTGTAATATGCGATGTTGTGCATCAGTGCTTCACGACGAATGGAGAATGAGTCAGCGACTGCCTGGGCCCCGTGGGTGGTATTGATCACCAGACTGACTTCACCGTTTTTGATGGCATCCACGATGTGGGGGCGCCCCTCAAGGACCTTGTTGACACGCTTGACCGGAATACCTTTTTCGATCAGATATGTTGCAGTACCTCCGGTAGCCATGATGCCGAAACCGTGTTTATACAACTTTTCCGCAGCTGAGACAACATGTTTCTTGTCGGCGTCACGTACACTGATAAAGGCGTTTCCACTCAGTGGCATCTTGACATTGGCACCCAACTGGGCCTTGGCAAATGCCTCGGCAAAGGTGTCTCCAATGCCCATTACCTCACCGGTCGATTTCATTTCCGGTCCCAGCAGTGTATCCACACCGGGAAATTTTACGAAGGGGAATACTGATTCCTTCACGGAAATATGCTTGGGGACAATATCGCCGGAAATACCCAGCTCTTTCAATGTTTTTCCGGCCATGATCCGGGCCGCAATCTTGGCCAGCGGCCGACCGGTGGCCTTGGATACGAATGGTGAAGTCCGCGAGGCGCGTGGGTTGACCTCAAGGATATAAACCAAATTACCCTTGACTGCGTACTGGACATTCATCAGCCCTTTCACATTCAGCTCAAGGGCCATCATGACCGTTTGCAGGCGAATTTCGGCCACCAGTTCTTCGGAGATGGAATATGGCGGTAGTGAACAGGCCGAATCACCGGAGTGAATGCCAGCCTCTTCGATATGCTCCATGATCCCGCCGATAACGACTTCGCTGCCGTCACACAGTGCATCCACATCAATCTCGATGGCTTCATCCAGAAACTTGTCGATCAGAATCGGATGTTCCGGAGAGGCCTGCACTGCCGTGGTCATATAGCGCCGCAGGTTGTCGACATCATAGACAATCTCCATGGCACGACCGCCCAGAACATAGGAGGGACGAACCACCACCGGATAACCGACCCGTTCGGCCACCGCTTCGGCATCCTCAAAGGAGCGGGCCATACCGTTTTCCGGCTGAAGCAGTCCCAGCTTGTGCAGCATGGACTGAAAACGTTCACGGTCTTCGGCACGGTCAATAGCGTCCGGCGAGGTACCGATGATCGGCACACCCGCTTTTTCCAGGGCAACAGCCAGTTTGAGCGGCGTCTGACCACCGAACTGGACAATAACTCCCACCGGTTTTTCAACGGCCACAATCGACAGCACGTCTTCCAGGGTGAGCGGTTCGAAGTACAATCGATCAGAGGTGTCATAGTCCGTGGAAACCGTCTCGGGATTGCAGTTGACCATGATCGTTTCATAGCCGTCCTCGGCCAGTGCAAAGACACCGTGGACACAGCAGTAATCGAATTCAATCCCCTGCCCGATCCGGTTGGGGCCACCACCGAGTATCATGATCTTTTTGCGGTCGGTCGGTTCCGCCTCGCACTCATCTTCGTAGGTGGAATACATGTAGGGTGTATAGGCTACAAACTCGGCGGCGCAGGTATCAACACGCTTGTAGACCGGCAGAACATTCAGTTTCTGGCGCAGCACCCGGACCTCTTCCTCGGAAAGACTCCATAGGCGGGAAAGGGTCTTATCGGAGAAGCCGAAGCGTTTGGCATCCCGAAGCTGCTCACGGGTAATCGTTACAGGAACGAGCTGTTTAAGCTCGTCCTCCATTTCGATGATCTGACGAATGTTATTTAAAAACCAGGGATCGATGGCGGTATGCTTATTGATCTCAGCAACGGTCATGCCGCTGCGCAGGGCGTCTCCCAGATACCAGAGCCGCTCCGCGTTGGGTACCCGCAGTTTTTCCAGCAGAAGCTGCTGCTCCTTAGCGGTCAACGCCCGGCGGGTTTCAGCTCCCAGATCAAACATTTTTGAATCAAAACCGGATACACCGATTTCCAGTGAACGCAATGCCTTCTGAAACGACTCCTTGAAGGTCCGCCCAATCGCCATGACCTCACCAACGGATTTCATCTGGGTTGTCAGAGTGGCATCGGCAGCAGGGAATTTCTCAAAGGTGAATCGCGGAATTTTGGTGACCACATAATCGATGGACGGCTCAAAGCAGGCCGGCGTTTCGCGGGTAATGTCGTTGGTAACCTCGTCCAGGGTATACCCGACCGCCAGTTTGGCCGCGATCTTGGCAATCGGAAAACCGGTGGCCTTGGAGGCCAGGGCCGATGAACGGGACACCCGCGGATTCATCTCTATCACAACCAGACGACCGTTGACCGGGTTGATGCCGAACTGGATATTGGAGCCACCCGTATCGACACCGATCTCACGGATGATTTTCAGCGATGCGTCCCGCAGGATCTGATATTCCTTGTCGGTCAGGGTCTGGGCAGGTGCCACGGTGATGGAATCGCCGGTGTGAACGCCCATGGGATCAAAGTTTTCGATGGAGCAGATGATCACAACGTTGTCAGCCGTATCCCGCATGACCTCAAGCTCATATTCCTTCCAGCCGATAACCGATTCTTCAACAAGAATCTCATCGGTCGGTGAGGCATCAATGCCGGCAATAGCCATTTTCTCATACTCTTCCATATTGTAGGCAATACCGCCACCGGTCCCCCCCAGAGTGAAGGATGGGCGAATAATGGCCGGGAACCCGACATCTTTGACCACCTGCATGGCTTCCGCATAATTGTGGGCCAGACCCGACTGGGGAACCGAAAGGCCGATCTTCTCCATGGCAGCCTTGAAGAGCGTCCGATCTTCGGCTTTCTTGATGGCCGGTAGTTTGGCGCCAATCAGCTCCACATTGAATTTTTCCAGGATACCTGCCTCGGCCACCGCAACAGCGGTATTCAAGGCCGTTTGACCGCCCAGGGTAGGTAGAATCGCATCGGGACGCTCCTTCTCGATGATCTTCGCCAGGATTTCCGGCGTAACCGGCTCGATATAGGTGCGGTCGGCAAAATCGGGATCGGTCATGATCGTGGCCGGGTTGCTGTTGAGCAGAATAACCTCGAAGCCCTCTTCCTTTAACGCCTTGCAGGCCTGGGTGCCGGAATAATCGAACTCACAGGCCTGGCCGATTACGATTGGTCCGGCCCCGATGATAAGGATCTTTTTGATATCAGTTCTTTTAGGCATTTACTCAGTACTCCTTCGTAAAATTATCGAAATATAAAGAAAACGGCACCGGCCATGCAGCAGCCGGCCCAGAGATAGTCAAGCTTGAGCGGCGCCCCCATATACAGAACAGCAAACGGGATAAAAACAGCCAAAGTTATAACTTCCTGCGTAATTTTAAGTTGCGCCAGCGAGAATGAACCGTTAAAGCCAATCCGGTTGGCCGGTACCTGAACAAGATATTCAAAAAATGCGATGCCCCAGGAGACCAGCACAGCAATAAACCAGTGCCGGTTATGCAGGTTTTTCAGGTGGGCATACCAGGCGAATGTCATGAAAATATTGGATATGACCAGCAGTATAACGGTTTTCACTACCCAACCATTTCCGATTCAGAGAGCTTCAAAACCGTCAGACAGCGCTGCATAGCAATTACGTGCTCCTGATCAAAACTTCGCAAAGCCTGAAACATCTGGTTTATGGAGTCATCCTTAAATCGGACAGCGCTGTCCAGATGCAAATCCCCCAGCGACTCTTCCATTTCAATTGCCCTGCTCAATGCAACAACCGGTTCGGGAGGAGTTTTGCGGACATGCTCCAGCAATGTATTCAGCTTGCCATACATTCGGCGGGCACGCTCCAGATCGCCGGTCAGCTCAAAATCCACTTCATCCAGAATCTTGTTTGCCAGTTCAAAATGTTTCTGATGCCCCTCTTCTTCCAAGGCAGTTTTTTTCCACATGTTCGAAAGATCAACGTTCTCGCAGTGAATCTCGCTGTAATAATGATACAACTCGGCGCAACACCCTTCGATACGGGCGCATACATCAAAAAATAGAACCGCCGAATTTTCAACTGCACAGAGTGTCATACGTAACCTCCCACACGCTCTTAACGTGCATTACCCCTGAACCCAGCCGTTTTCAAGAGCGTACTCTTCCAACAGTTCAACCGCTTCCGCATACTCCTCTTCAAAAACCTTTCGACCAAGTGCATTAGATCCATTCGCCAGGTGAGCAGGAAAATACTGATTCATCAATGCAATATGGGTTTCTGTTCCCAAATGATCGGCAATCCACCTCAGTGTGTCCCTCGTACCGGCCAAACCTCCGGGCAGAACCAGGTGGCGGACAATCAACCCCTTAACAGCAACGCCCTCATCATCATCCTGAAAATGACCGACCTGCCGGAGCATCTCACTGACCGCCAGGCGATTGATATCCCGGTAGTCTGGTGCCGAGGAAATCTCACTCGAACTGGATTCGTCACTGTACTTCATGTCCGGCAGATAAATATCCACCAGTCCCTCCAACAACTTGAGTGCATCCACCTTTTCATAACCGCTGGAGTTCCATACCAGCGGCAGACGGAATCCCTGGGGAATCGACAGCAGCAGGGCTGCCAGAATCTGTGGCAGGTAGTGGCTCGGGGTAACAAAATTGATATTGTGGACGCCCTGCCGCTGCAGCATGATCATGCGGCCAGCCAGATCGACGGTGCTGAGCTCCTGACCGTTCCCCAGTTGACTGATGGGAAAGTTCTGGCAGAAAACACATTTCAGGGAACAGCCGGACAGAAAAATCGTCCCGGAGCCCCTGGATCCGGAAATGGGCGGTTCTTCACCGCGATGAACATTGGCCGAGGCGATCTTGGGGCGTAACCCGGCTCCGCATACTCCTCGCTCATCCTTGATGCGATTGACACCGCAGTCATGGGGACAAAGATCGCAGGCGGCCAGGCGCCGGTAGGCATTTCTGACACGCTGCAATAATTCACCGGATTGATAAAGAGCCACATAACCCACGACCTATACCGCCTTATGCTTCTCCATCATTTCCACGAACCGCCCAAACAGATACTGTGAATCATGTGGTCCGGGAGAAGCCTCGGGATGATGCTGCACCGAGAAAATCGGCAGAACGCAGTGATGGATGCCTTCCACCGTCTGGTCATTGAGATTCTCGTGACCAAGACAGGCGGCCTCACCCAGGGAATCCAGATCAACGGCAAATCCGTGGTTCTGGGAGGTAATTTCAACCTTGCGGGTGGACATATCCATGACCGGCAGATTGGAGCCATGGTTGCCGAACGGCAACTTGACCGTTTTGCCCCCCAATGCCAGACCAAGCAGCTGATGCCCGAGGCAGATACCGAAGATCGGCTTCTTGCCGACAAACTTGCGAAGCTCCGCCTGGACCTGCAGCAACGGCTCGGGATCGCCAGGGCCGTTACTGAGGAAAATGCCATCCGGATTCATGGCCAGAGCCTCGTCAGCTGGGAAGTTGGACGGCACAACGGTCACATCACAGCCGGCATCCACCAGACAGCGCAAAATGTTGTACTTGATGCCAAAGTCATAGGCCACAACTTTGTATTTAAGTGACGAGGGATCCACCTGCGGATAACCGCTCTCCAAATCCCAGCACCCTTCAGTCCAGTGGTAAGGCTTGTCACAGCTGACACCACTGGCCAGATCGAGACCGGCCATACTGGGAATGGCACGCGCCTTGGCGATCAGACTTTCATGATTGAAATCCGTGGTAGAGATGATGCCGTTCTGGGCCCCTTTATCCCGCAGGTGACGGGTCAGGGCACGGGTGTCGATGCCTTGGATACCGACCACGCCATTTTCCCGCAGGTATGAGCCCAGGCTCATGGTTGCCCGCCAGTTGGAATAACAATCCTGATATTCCCTGACGATGAAACCGGAGAGGAACAGACCGCGGCTTTCAATATCCTCCGGATTGATGCCGGTGTTACCGATCTGGGTGTAGGTCATGGTGACCATCTGCCCTTTGTAGGAAGGGTCGGTCAAGACCTCCTGATATCCGGACATGGCGGTATTGAAAACCACCTCGCCACAGGCTTCCCCCGTGGAACCGAACGACTTGCCTTCGAAGATGCGCCCATCGGCGAGCGCAAGAATTGCTTTCATAATTTCAAACTCCAATACGTAAAATTAGGCTCTGGTATGTACGACTTTACCTGCCAGAATGGTCGCGGCTGCTGCACCGGTCAGCTTCCATCCCAGGAAAGGTGAATTTTTCGATTTACTGGCCAGGGCGGCCGGATCGACGACCCACTCTGCCTGGGGATCAATCACCGTAATGTCCGCCACACATCCCGGCTTCAGTGTACCGCGAGCAAGGCTCAATATTTTTGATGGGTTGCATGACATTTTTTCAACCATCTGATTAATATTCAGGATACCATCCCGCACCAAACCCAGCGACAATGGCAGGGATGTTTCCAGGCCGATGATGCCGTTCATGGCAACATCGAATTCCACATCCTTTTCATCGATATGGTGGGGGGCATGGTCAGTGGCAATGGCGTCAATCGTACCGTCCTGCAGTCCGGCCTTGATGGCGGCCACATCAGATGCCTCCCGCAGTGGCGGGTTCATTTTTGCGTTGGTGTTGTATCCCCGCACGGCATCGTCCGTCAGGGTAAAATAATGGGGGGCTGTCTCGCAGGTCACCTGAACACCCCGGGCCTTGGCCTCACGGATGACGCGTACCGACCCCTCCGTGGAAACATGGGCGATATGGATGGGGGACTTGGTGTATTCAGCCAGCATGACATCACGGGCGGTGGCTATGTCCTCGGCGATGCGCGGAATCCCCTTCAGGCCGATCTCGGTAGAGGTGAAGCCCTCGTTCATGACTCCGGCACCCACCAGGGAAAGCTCCTCGGCATGGGTAATCACCATGATGCCCATGCCGCGGGCGTACTCCAGGGCCCGGCGCATCAACTCGGCGTTTTTCACCGGCTTGCCGTCGTCGGAAACCGCTACACAACCAGCCTCCTTCAACTCTCCCATCTCGGACATGCGGTCGCCATCCAGTCCATAGGTAATGGATCCAACGGGAAAAACGTTGGCGGACCCTTCTGCCTTGGCCTTATTGATGATGTAACTGACAATCGCCTTGTTATCGATGGTCGGTTTGGAGTTGGGCATGCAGCAGACAGAAGTAAAACCACCGGCGGCAGCCGCACGGGTACCGCTGATAATGTCCTCTTTGTACTCCAGGCCCGGATCCCGAAGGTGAACGTGCATGTCAATCAGACCCGGCACCACGTACTTTCCGGTGGCATCAATCGTCTCAGCACCAGCCGGCGCCTTCAGCCCCGTGCCGATCTCCTTGACCACCCCGTCCACCACCAGCACATCCTGGACCTCATCCAGCTTCTGGCTCGGATCGATCACCCTGCCACTTTTGATCAAAAGATTCATATAGTCACCTCGTAATAGAAAGATTAATTATGTATCTGCCTGGAACGTTCAATTTTGTGCAAGGTCAAGGAAGATGAGCGTTTACGCGGAGGCGTAGCAGCGCTACGCCGCACAAGTGAACACGAAATCTGACGCCGAGATTGCGCAAAAGTGGACGTTCCCTACTCGAGTTCGCCGCCGCAGACGTGGTACAGCATGGCCATCCTGACCGCGACACCGTTCTCTACCTGCCTGAGGATATGGGACTGGTCACCGTCGACCACGTACGATGACATCTCAACCCCGCGATTGATCGGACCGGGGTGCATGACCATGGCATCCGGCTTGGCCAGTTTCAGGTTCTCCGGATTCAGACCGAAGTAGCGCGAATACTCGCGGGCATTGGGCATCAGGGTTTTGCCCTGGCGCTCCTGCTGAATGCGCAGCATCATGACCACATCGGCATCCTGGATGGCCTCTTTCATGGTGCCGCACACAGTGACATTGCCAAGCCGCTCGGCACCGGGAGGCACCATGGTGGGGGGACCGGCCAGGAAAATCTGTGAGCCCATCTTGGTAAGTCCCTGAATATTGGAACGGGCCACACGACTGTGGGTGATGTCCCCCACAATGGCAACCTTGAGACCATCCAGACGGCCAAAACGATCCTTCATGGTCAGCATGTCCAGCAGTCCCTGGGAGGGATGCTCATGGGTACCGTCCCCGGCATTGATGATCGAACAGCCCGGCATTTTGTTGGAAAGGAAATAGTGTGATCCGGAAACGGCGTGGCGCATGACGATAATGTCCGGCTTCATGGCCAGCAGATTCAGGGCCGTATCCGCCAGGGTCTCACCCTTGGTGGCGGAACTGTTGGAGGGAGCGATATTGACGGTATCGGCCGAAAGCCGCTTGCCGGCAATCTCGAACGAGGTGCGGGTACGGGTGGACGATTCGTAAAACAGATTGATGATCGTCTTGCCTCGTAACGTCGGAACCTTCTTGATGTCGCGACTGTTGATCTCGCGCATGTTCTCGGCCGTTGATAGGAGCAGTTCAATCTCCTCCTTGGTCAGATCACGCAGCGCAATGATGTCCTTATGCTTGAATTCAGCCATGCCGCCCTCCCCTCGCTATTTTTCCAGAACAACCTCAACCGGTTGGTTCTTGTCATCAAAAATCACGGCCACATTTTCCTTCAGGCTGGTGGGAACATTCCGACCGACAAAATCAGCCCGGATCGGTAATTCCCGATGTCCACGGTCGATCAGGACCGCCAGCTGGATACACTGCGGTCGACCGTGGTCCATAAGCGCATCCATGGCGGCCCGGATTGTGCGGCCGGTAAAAAGCACGTCATCCACCAGCACCACCTTCTTCCCTTCCAGCGAGAAGGGGATTTCGGTCTTGCCAACGGCCTGATGGGGCAGATGTCCGCTGAGATCATCACGGTACAGGGTAATGTCAACCGCGCCGACCGGCGCCTTGACCCCTTCGATCAGTTCCGTCACCTGACCAATCTCCTCGGCCAGGTAGGCGCCACCGGAGCGGATACCGATCAGGACCACATCGTTCAATCCTTTATTGCGCTCCAGAATTTCGTGGGAAATACGGGTCAAAGCCCTTTTGATCCCGCTGTTATCCATGATTACCGTCTGCTCGCCTGACATAGTGCCCTCTCCTCCAGACATAAAAAAAGAGCCTCACCGCGCTGAGCGGCAAGACCCCTTCTGAATGTGTCTTATCTTAATCATTGTGTAACCCTTGCTGGACTCTCGGACCAGATTAAAAGGTAGTGGTTTATGTGTGCCGGGACTTTAGCATCGACCATCCGGCAGGTCAAGGAGAGATTTTCCGTATACAACCCGAATGTAATCAAATTCAATCAGATCAACTATCACTCCACGTTCTGAACCTGTTCGCGCATCTTTTCCATCTCGGCCTTGATCTGGATAACCAGTGTGGCAATAACGGCATCATTGGCCTTGGAGCCGATGGTGTTAACCTCGCGGTTCATCTCCTGCATCAGGAAATCCAGCTTGCGGCCAACCGCTTCCCTCAACTTCAAGGTTTCGTCAAACTGGCGGAAATGGCTGGCCAGACGCACCAGTTCCTCGGTGATATCGCAGCGGTCCGCCAGCAGCGCCACTTCCTGGGCCAATCTGGCCGGGTCCAGCTCGGTGGCACCCAGCAGCTGTTCCAGGCGCACCGCCAGCTTCTGCTGATATTCCTGCACCATCTGGGGGGTCCGCTCGCTAATCTGCTCAACCCAGCGGGCGATCTGTTCACGCCGCGCCAGCAGATCCGCACTTAGGGCTTCACCCTCCTTATAGCGCATCCCTTCGATCGCCGCTACGGCACTGCTGACCGCCTGTCTCAACTGCGGCAGAAGCTCGTTCTCTTCCACGGCGACAGCCGCATCGCGCATGACCCCTTTCTGGGAAAGGATCAGGGCCAGCGGCACCTCCTGAGACAGCCCCAGTTCTATGTTAAGCAGATTGAAGGCATCGTAATAGCCCTTGGCCAACTCATGGTTAAGCTGCGGCACGCTATCGGCGCCGGAAGCCTCTTCCCACTGCACCGACACATCAATCTTGCCTCGCTTGAGCACTGCTGATACTTCCCGTTTGATTTCATTTTCCAGCGCCAGAAACTGGCGCGGCATCCGCACCGAGACCTCACCGTAGCGATGGTTGACCGATCGAATCTCTGCTGTAAAGGTACCCTGCGCCGATGTTGCCTCACCCTTGCCGTATCCGGTCATACTCTTGATCATCTGAAAATCCCCTTCATGCGTCATAGTACGTCATACACGCCTTGAAATAGCCTACTTCATGCTTGTTTGTCCAGCCAATTCCGGTGTAGTTTAGCGGCATGAACGCCATCACCATCCAGACCAGTACATCCCTGACACGCCTCGCGGCTGCGATGGCAGGTACCTTTTCAGCCAGCCCGCTGCCACCGTTGACCCATGAAACCGTCGTGACTCTCAGTACCGGCATGGGTCGCTGGCTCTCCATGGAACTGGCCACGCATCTGGGTGTCTGCAGCGGCGTTGATTTCCGCTTCCCCAACGACACCATCGATGCCTGTTTCAGGGCGGTAATTCCCGATATCCCCGAATCCTCTCCCTTTGCCCTGGATACAATGACCTGGCGCATTGCCTCACTTTTGCCCGGTCTGCTGGATCTACCGGCCTTTGCACCCTTGGCCGGCTATCTGAGTGACCGCAGCGATGACCGCCGGCTGCTGCAACTCTCCCGCACCCTGGCTGACACTTTCGACCAGTACACCATCTACCGCCCGGAAATGATTCTGGCCTGGGACCGCGGCAGCAGCAATGACTGGCAGGCGCTCCTCTGGCGCGCCCTTACCGCTGACTATCCTGTCATGCATCGCGCAGCACTGCTTGGAAAGTTCAGGAAAATCCTGTTGTCCGGTCCGGTCCCGGCCGGGCTTTTACCTGCCCGGATCAGCCTGTTCGGTATTTCGTTCCTGCCCCCCTTTCACCTGGATGTTTTTGCACTCCTGGCACGCCACATCGATGTGACTGTGTATCTGTTCAATCCCTGCGGCAACTATTGGGGCGACCTGTATTCCCAAAAGCGCAAGGCGGAACTGGCTCTGCGCGAAGAGCTCCCGCCGGAAGCCCTGGAATTTTACGAGACCGGCAACCCGCTGCTTTCTTCACTGGGGACTCAAGGGCAGGAGTTTTTCAACCTGCTGATGGAATATGACGTTGTCTGGAACAACCTGGATGAAGATAAAACCGTTACACCGCCCCTGACACTGTTGGAAATCATCCAGAACGATGTCCGGGAACTGTATGACCGCGGCTGCGCCACTTCAAAAACAGCGATAACCGATGTTGATTGTTCCATAGCCGTTCACTCCTGCCACGGACCATTGCGTGAAATGGAGATCCTCTACGATCAGCTTCTGGCCATGTTCGACGATACACCGGGGCTGGAACCACGCTCGGTCCTCGTCATGATCCCCGATCTGGAGACCTACACACCATATATCAAGGCCGTTTTCGGAACACGCAGCGGTGGCCGCCCGTCGCTCCCCTTTACCATAGCGGATCAAAGTGCCCGTAGTGACAACCCGCTGATAGAAACCTTCCTCTCCATCCTGAAACTTTCCGACAGCCGCTTCGGCATAAACAGTATTCTTGAAATTGTGGAAACACCGGAAGTTATGGCCCGCTTCGATCTGTCGCCGGAGGAGCTCCAACCGCTCAGAGGCTGGCTGGAGGAGTGCGGTGTCCGTTGGGGGCTGGACGCGGAGCACCGCGCTGTCCTTGGCTTCCCGACCTATTCCGATTTCAGCTGGCAGTCAGGATTGGACCGACTGCTGCTGGGATATGCCATGGCAGCAGATGATGAACAACTTTTCAAAGGTCTGCTCCCCTACGGTCAGATTGAAGGTCGCCCGGCACGTGCGGTGGGAAAACTTGCCCGCTTTATCGATACAGCGGCACATGTACGCAGGATGCTGGCGACCCCGCAGACTCTGGATGCGTGGTCCGAAACTTTGACATGGCTGACAGCAGCACTGATACGCCCACTCAGCGAAAATGACACGACCTGCAGCCTGCTTTACAGCACGTTCCAGCGGTTACGTGACATTCAGGTGAAATCAGGGTTTGGAGCAGCGATTGGAGTTGAGGCAGTGCGGGACCATCTGAAAAGCCAGCTGGATGCCGGTTCCGGATCATCTGGATACCTGAACGGCAGAATCACCTTCTGCGCCATGCTTCCCATGCGCAGCATCCCCCAGCGGGTGGTCTGCATGGTGGGTATGAATGACGGCATCTTCCCGAGAAATCCCCGCCAGCCCGGTTTCAGCATGATGGCGGGAAAACGGCGACGTGGAGATCGTTCGGTACGTGACGAAGATCGTTATCTCTTTCTGGAGGCCCTCATGTCTGCCTCCGAGCGGCTCTATATCAGTTATAACGGTCAGAACGACCGTGACAACAGCACCATGCCGCCATCTGTGGTTGTATCCGAACTGCTGGATTATGTCGACCGTGGGTTCTGTGCCCGCAACACTCCGGAGGCCGCCCCGCCGATGGTAACCCGTCATCGTCTGCAAGGCTTCAATCCCGAATACTTCGGTACTGGTGAAGAAAAAAGCCTGTTCAGTTTTTCGGCGACTACCTGTGCAGCACTGGCATCCCGGTTACAATCCGGGAAGTGTGAGCGTGTCTTCCTGCAGCAACCGTTGCCAAATGATCCCCGACTATCTCAGCAGCTCGACCTGAGTCAGCTTTTACGCTTTCTCAAAAGCCCGGGCCGGACATTCCTGGCACTGCGCCTGAAGGTTCATCCTTACAATCCGGCGGATGAAATCGATGAAC
This sequence comes from uncultured Geobacteraceae bacterium, assembly GCA_942493195.1. GTDB lineage: Bacteria > Desulfobacterota > Desulfuromonadia > Geobacterales > Pseudopelobacteraceae > CAIPTY01. The sequence goes on from OW818669.1 coordinate 2,067,026, forward strand.
GGGAACCGTTCGAGCTGGATTCCTATTCAGCCTATACCATCAAACAGCAGTTGGTAACGCAAAAGCTTTCCGGGTCGCCCTTCGCGACTACGTACGAATCTGCCCGTGCTCATTCGCTGCTGCCGCCGCTGCGAAGCGGACAGATTGCCTTTGAAACTGTGCAGGAAGACAGCCTCGCCTTTGCCGACATAATTTCCGCTTCATTGGGTAACGAACTGAAGCCGCTCCGATTCGAGATCCAACTGGAAGAGACCCTGCTAACCGGAGTACTGGAACAACTTCAGCAGGGGCTTCATCTGCGCTGGAGCTGTGCCACCATGAAAGCAACCGACCGGTTGGCACTCTGGCTGGATCACCTGGTGCTCAATTCTGTTCAACCTGACGGATACCCGCGGGAAAGCCGGCTGATCTGCAAGGACAAAACCCTGTCTCTGCCCGCTATGGATAATGCAGTGGAAATCCTGAACGATCTGGTAATCCTGTTTCGTGATGGGCTGTGTCGTCCGCTGCACTTTTTTCCCCAGTCGTCCTGGCAGTACCTGGAAAAAGGATTTGAAGCGGCGGAAAGCCGCTGGGAGGGCAGGGACTACAGCCTGTACCCGGCTGAAGCCCTGGAACCATCCCATAGCTTGTGTCACAGCGGCCGACATGTTCTGGATGAAGCGTTCAGGGCACTTGCCGAACGCATTTACGGCCCTTTGCGTGCAGTTGCCAGAGAGGATACCACCCGATGAAACACCTTGATCTGACAACCCTGCCGACTTCCGGATTTCACCTGATCGAGGCCAGCGCCGGAACAGGCAAGACATGGACCATCAGCGCCCTCTACATTCTGCTGCTTTTGGAAAACCGGATGAAGCCAGAGGAAATTTTGGTCGTCACCTACACCAAATCGGCAACGGCTGAATTACGCGACCGTATTCGTACGCGTATCAATGACACCCTCAACCTTTTCAGCAGCGGTCGGGCGCCACGGGACGGGCTGGAGGAGATTCTGCTTTCCCAGCGACCCGTTGATGCTGATAGTGCCATCAAGCTATTGACCCGGGCTCTGTACTCCTTTGACAATGCCGCCATCTTCACCATTCATGGTTTCTGTCAACGGGCACTACTGGAACACGCCTTTGAAAGCGGTTCCCTGTTTGATACAGATATGGTCAATGATCAGAGCGCTATTCTGCATGATGTATGCGATGACTTCTGGCGAACACGCATCATTTCCGAGTCAGACTGTTTCCTGAAATTTCTGGACCGAGAGGGGTTCACCCCGACCAAACTGGCTGAACCTTTCAAAGGCCACTACCAGAACCCGGAACTCGGCATCATCCCTGCCACTGCCGATCCCGATCTGGAGCGCGAAATTGCGCTCTGTACAGCCCTTGCTCCTCAGATTGCTGTCATCTGGAACAGCGACAGAAGCACCATCATCCAGAAAATCATCCAGGCAAACCTGAGTCAGACCAGCTATAAAGAGTCCCGGATTGAATCCGCCAGTCACGAGCTCGACAATTGGCTGGCTGCCGGCAATTTCACGGAACCCTGCCCGAAGCTGAAACTGTTTTCCACCGCAGCGCTGCTCGCGGGACAAAAAAAGGGTTCCTCCCTTCCTGTCCACCCGTTTTTTCAACTCTGCCAGGAGTTGTCTGACGCTCTGCAGGCGATCGAACAGGCCTGTCGTCATAAACTCATCTATTATCAGACAGCGCTGCATGACTGGATCAGAAAAGAGCTCACCAGCCGCAAACGCAGTCTGAACCTGCGCTGCTACGACGATCTGCTGCTTGATCTGCAGCGGGCACTGACCGGTCCGGAGGGTAAGCTCCTGGCCCACAACCTGCGGGACCGCTACCACGCCGCCCTGATCGACGAATTTCAGGATACAGATCCGCTACAGTGGAAGATATTTCAGTGCATCGGCAATCAAGAAGGCTACCCGCTGTATCTGATCGGTGATCCGAAGCAGGCCATCTATAGCTTTCGGGGGGCTGATATTTACGCCTACGCTGCTGCCAGTGAAGCCGTCTCCCCGGACAACAAGGCCACACTCCAGACTAATCGACGCTCAACAAAAACGTTGATCGGAGCGGTCAATGCACTTTTTAGTGCATCACCCGACCCATTTTTGAGCTCCACCATCCGCTTCAGCCCGGTAGATTCGGGGCGCGATGTGGACCACCACATGCTGCAGAACGGTTGTGTGACCGCAGATTCACTCAGATTCTGGGTATATGAACGGGAAGACCAGGCCCAGACGGCAAAAAAACCGGATGCCTCGGCCGCCATTGTCAGGGCCATGGCGGCCGAGATCTCCCGGTTACTGGACAGTTCCTGCGAAATTAATGACAGACATGGCCGCCGCCCCTTGAAACCGGGCGACATCGCCGTACTGGTAAAGGCCCATTACCAATCAGATCTGGTACAAACAGCCTTAAACGCCCTGTCAATTCCATCGGTTCAACGCGGAAGCGCTACGATATTTGAATCGAGCGAGGCCCTGGATCTGTTGCGTATCCTGAGAGCAGTCCATGAGCCTTCTCGAGAATCTTTGATACGAGAAGCACTCCTGACTGGCACCATGGGAATTCCAGCCGATCAGATTGCCTGTTGCCTGGCATCGGGCGAAAGTACGGAGTGGGATAGCTGGATGGTTCGTTTCCGTACTCTGCACGAGACAGCCCGTTCCGGCGGTGTCATGGCTGTACTTGAGTTGCTGCTGGACGAGTGCGGAGTAAGAAACACAAGCTTGTCACGCACAGGAGGAGAACGAAGTCTGACTAATATCCTCCAGTGTGTCGAACTGCTGCATAGTGCCGAGCTGGAGCATGCCGGCGGGATGGAGTCCCTAATCATCTGGCTTGAGCAGCAGATCACATCCGGCTGCGATGATGAAAACGCTCTGCTCCGCCTGGAAACTGATGACAATGCTGTTCAAATCTCCACAATTCATGCCAGTAAGGGCCTTGAATATCCGGTGGTCTTTTTACCTTTTGCCTGGGATGCCCCTGCCCACAAAGGCAGTCAGATTCTCTTTCATGACGAAGAAGGTCACTTGTTCCTCGATCTGGGATCCGAGCAGCTGGAGTTAAACAAGGAGCTGGCTCGCCGTGAGCGTGAGGCTGAAGCGGCCAGGCTGCTGTACGTCGCCCTGACACGGGCCGAATTCCTCTGCTATGTGGTCTGGGGCTGTATTGCCGATGCCCATACCTCACCGCTTTTTCGTCTGCTGCACAGTTCAACGGTGTCCGATGCAAAAAAATTTAAAGCCCGCCCGGATCCGGACATCCTGCAGGACATCATCACCTGTGGCACTCAGGCAACCGGGCTGCGTGCTGAATTCATGCCGATCAACCAAGCGGCCGTCTCCTACATTCCATCCGAGTCGCCCCAGCATGAGTTTACGTATCGTAGTTTGAAAGACAACATCTCTCAGGATTGGCGGGTATCAAGTTTCAGCAGTATGATTGCAGGCAGTGAGCGTGGAGCCCAGCCACATGACTACGACGCCTTTATCGGACCACGTATTGAAATGCCTGCTGTTGAAACTGCAGCTCCTGATGACGGTTGGACGATCTTTGATTTTCCGCGCGGTGCTGCGGCCGGAACCTGTCTACACAAAATTTTTGAACTGCTGGATTTTTCAGACTGCGAATATTCACAGATCTCACGTATCAGTCGTACCTGTCTGCAGGAGAGCGGCTATCATGAACAGTGGCTCCCCTGCATTACTGCCATGGTCGCACAAGTCACCGCTGCCCGGATCATTCCGGATACGACCTTCACCCTGTCGCTTCTGAAAAATGGGACATGGAACAGCGAGACAGAATTTTACCTGCCGCTTAACCTGCTTTCACCACTTTCCCTTCGGGATCTCTTTCAAGGAGTACTTGATCCGTCCCGGCACGGCTCATTCGACGAGATCCTTCATAGCCTGAATTTCCATCAATCCCGCGGCATGCTGCACGGATTCATGGATATGATCTTTGAGCACGACGGGCGCTATTACATCGTCGACTGGAAATCAAATCACCTTGGTTCCGATATTCGAAACTATTCACAACCCGACCTGATCCATTCCATGGCAGAGCATGCCTATATCCTTCAATATCATCTCTACACGCTGGCATTAGACCGTTATCTGCGCCAGCGACTGCCAGATTACTCATATGAGACCCACTTCGGTGGAGCGATCTATCTCTATCTTCGTGGACTTTCCAACCAGTCCCCTCAAAACGGAGTCTTTTTTGACCGTCCGTCTTCTGATTTTATTCAGAAGGCACAAAGATCCGTGCTTTCATAACTCTCTTATCGCAGTGAACCTCCCATTCAACCGCTTCACGCTTAAATCCCCTCTGTAACAACAATTACTGATATTGACGTAAAATACTTGTATCTCAGATAAAAATTATACGTAATTTCCTTTATCCATAAGCTTCACATAATTATATTTTAATTAATAATATTCCTCTGACTATTACCCTGTAACAGCCCATTACTTCTAATTAATGACGATCTAAAATTACTATCACCTACTAATTTTTAATTAAATTACGTTTTATTCAGCTAATATTTCACTGAAATAACTATATTGTTATTTTTTGCTAATTTTTATTTGCAATTATAATTTTTTTACGATACATCAATATCAGTATTAAAAGTCCATAGTGGCGTCAATTCGATGTATACATCTGTTTTTGTTATTTTTTATTGATATCAGAGTACCGACCCGCGTTTGTCAGATCTGTTATGGCAGTTCAGTCGTTAGGTGAATCACTTCCAGGATGCACATAACGACGTTAGTTAACTATATAGAATCAGATTGCACGCAGGGACACGCAACAGTCAGAGAGATTTGATCATCTGATAGAGGCTTTAACAGCTAAACACTTTAAAAAAAGCCGAAATGTGCCCCAAACGTACACCTGTAAGGAGGTGCAACACACACATTAATTCAAGAGCTGCACGATCTGAACAGAAGTTAGCAGGCTGTTCCGTAAAGTTTAAAAATGATTAAATCAGACGGTTTGTAAACTGGAGGCTTGTGGGGAAGGACGCTGCAAGCAGATGAGTGCATGATATTTGGACATCATGCTACAAACAAAAAAAGGAGTAATAAGTATGAACGTATTGAAGAAGGGTGCTTTGCTGGCGATGCTTAAAACAGCTACTGCACTGGTAGCACTGGCAGTCACAACATCTGTAATGACTCCGCAGGCTTCTGCCTATTCAGGAGCTGTTACGAATTGTGTCAACTGTCACGGAGTCTGGGCTGGCGGCGGCGGATCAGGCCATACCAGTCACACAGGAAACATGTCCTGCACAAAATGCCACGTCAGCGTAGGTGATACACCTGTTACATCCACATGTAACGCATGCCACGTTGTTCCTGGTGTCACATTGCTCCACACAAATTCAGGAGCAGCTACATGTGTCAGTTGTCATGGCGGTACAGCTGCAGCTGAAAACGTTGCTCCTGCCGGTTACGCAGGTACAGCTCTCAACCCCTGTACCGACGGACTGGACAACGACGGTAACCTCTCAAAAGACGGTGCCGATTCAGCCTGTGTTTCGACACCTCCTCCTGCCGGCGGCGGAGTTCCTGCAGATCACACGGATCTGGCAAATGGAACAATGCACAAACCCGGAAAAGCAACCCCTACCCTTAACGGCTGCACCAGCTGTCACGGTGCATCACTTCAGGGCGGCGCCGGACCATCCTGCCTGCAGTGTCATGGTCAGGTCTGGAGTACCGGTGGAACAACCAGCGGTGTACCTGCTGACCACACAACACTGGTACGTCAAGCCAAGCATAAATCCGGCCTGAGAACACCATTTACATCACAGTGCACATCATGTCACGGCGCTGATCTGCGTGGCAGCACAGGCCCTTCCTGTTACAAGTGCCACAGCAAAAAATGGAATGAAAATGCACCCACAACTGGTGGAACAACAGGTGGTACTCCTTCCGACCACACCATCAGCGAAGATGGCGAACGTCACAAACCCGGTTACAAAACCCCATTCAGCAACGGCTGCGCATCCTGCCACGGCACTGATCTGCGCGGCGGCGTCGCATCATCCTGCTACAAATGTCACGGTAAAGAGTGGAGCGGTTCAGCCCCGACAACCGGCGGCACAACCGGTGGCGTACCTTCCGATCATACAACCCGTGAAGATGATGTCCGTCACAAATCCGGTCTAAAAACTCCGTTTTCCAACGGCTGTACTTCCTGCCATGGCGCCGACCTGCGCGGCGGAACAGCTTCATCATGTTACAAATGCCACGGTAAAGAGTGGAGTGGTAACGCTCCGACAACCGGCGGAACAACCGGTGGCGTACCTGCCGATCACACAACACAGGAAGACGGAGTTCGCCATAAGTCGGGACACGACCGTCCCTTCACCAATGGCTGCACCGCATGCCATGGTTCAAGCCTCCAGGGCGGCACAGGTCCTTCATGCACCAAATGCCATGGTAAAGAGTGGAGCGAAAGTGCTCCATCTACCGGTGGCGGTACAACCGGTGGTGTTCCTTCCGACCACACCGTAAGTGAAGATGGAGAGCGTCACAAATCAGGTCACGACCGTCCATTCACCAACGGCTGCACATCATGCCATGGTACAACACTGCAAGGTGGTAGCGGACCTTCCTGCTACTCCTGCCACAGCAAAGAGTGGGATGAAAACGGCCCTTCAACCGGTGGCGGCACAACTGGTGGCGTACCTTCCGACCACACCGTAAGTGAAGACGGAGAGCGTCACAAACCAGGTCACGACAGACCGTTTACTAACGGCTGTACATCATGCCACGGCTCTACCCTGCAGGGTGGTTCCGGTCCTTCGTGTACTTCCTGCCACGGCAAAGAGTGGAGTGAAAGTGCTCCATCTACCGGTGGCGGCACAACCGGTGGCGTACCTTCTGACCACACCAGCTCACAGGACGGTGAGCGCCACAAACCAGGTCTTGACAGACCGTTTACTAACGGCTGTACTTCCTGCCACGGCAGCAGCCTTCAGGGCGGTACGGGTCCTTCATGTACTTCCTGCCACGGCAAAGAGTGGAGTGAAAGTGCTCCATCTACCGGTGGCGGCACAACCGGTGGCGTACCCGCTGACCACACCAGCTCACAAGATGGCGAGCGTCATAAGCCTGGTTACAACACTCCGTTCTCCAGCAGCTGCACATCATGTCACGGTGCAACTCTGCAGGGCGGCAGCGGCCCTTCCTGCTACTCCTGCCACAGCAAGGAGTGGGATGAAAATGGCCCATCAACCGGCGGCGGCACAACCGGTGGCGTACCTTCCGACCACACCAGCTCACAGGACGGAACACGTCATAAGTCCGGTTATAACAGCCCGACAACAAGTGGCTGTACATCCTGCCACGGATCTGATCTGCGTGGTGGTGTTGCAAAATCATGCTACTCTTGCCACGGCAAGGAATGGTAATTTCCGAGAGTCAAACATGTTTCGAGTAACATGATGTAAAACATAAAGGCGTAGTCACCTGATATTTCAGGCGACTACGCCTTTAATTATGAATTAACAAACCAAGATGCGGATTTCCAGAGGGGATACAATGGGCCACAGACCTTTCAATATTAAAATAATACTGACGATTTTAGGGCTGATTGTTTTTATGCCGTTCTCTGCATTTTCTGAAACCACCCTGTTCTCATTCAAAAGTACTCTCCCCATCAATATAAATAATTTTGCATCCGCAACCCCCTACCCTTCATCCATTGCAGTAAACAACGTGACAGGCAAGATCTTGTCAATACGTGTCAAACTGAACACTATCAACCACACGTGGCCCGACGATATTGGCGTCCTTCTCGTAGGTCCGGGGGGAGAAAAAATCGTACTTATGGATGGTGTCGGCAGGGGAGCTGATCTGGTTGGCACAAATCTCATTTTCGATGATACCGGCAGTGAATTGTCAAATGATCCGATTATCAGCGGGATGTATCGACCGACCGGATTGGACGCAACCGCAAATATTGCCTTCCCCAGCCCTGCTCCGGCAGGTCCGTATTCAGCAACCTTTTCGTCCATGAACGTCGTAAATCCAAATGGTCTCTGGAAACTGTACGTTCGTGACATAAAATCGGAAGAGGATTACGGAATTATTAATGATGGCTGGCAAATTGAATTTATAGCACTCCAGGGTACAACCATAACGACACAACCCCAGAACAAGGTAATTGCCAGCGGTCAAAATACTGCATTGAGCGTAAGCGCAGCAACCAGTTCCGGCACACTCAGTTACCAATGGTATCGAGGATACAGTGGTGACATATCTGCTCCGGTAGCTGGTGCCACATCAGGTACATATACAACACCGGCATTAACCAACCCTGCAAACTATTGGGTCCGGGTCACGGGCGGGGCAGGTACCCCCGTTGACAGCAGTACGGTTAAAGTAATTACAACCGCACTGAAAGGCCCATTCAAATACAACGCAGCCATCACAATCAACGACAACGCCGCTGCAACACCGTACCCGTCTTCGATCACAGTTTCAGGAGTGACCGGCACGGTCTACGGAGTCAAAGTGTCCCTTACCGGCCTGAATCACACATATTCGAGTGACATCGGTATGCTGCTGGTGGGACCTCAAGGTCAAAAAATAGTTCTGATGGATAAGGCCGGTGGTCCGAACGAAATAATCAATACAAATCTCGTTTTTTCGGATGCAGGTGTTCCTCTGACGGCCGATCAAATTACCAGCGGAACTTATCGACCGACCAACCTGGTAACCACATCAGTCCGCACTTTTCCAGAGCCGGCCCCGGCCAAACCGTATGACACATCTCTGGACGTATTCAATGAAATCAACCCAAACGGAACGTGGCAATTATTTGTACGTGACGCAGCGGATCAAAATGGAGGGAGTATTACCGGAGGTTGGCAGCTTGAATTCATGACTCTCCAGGGCACTTTGATCACGGCCCAGCCCCAGAGTAAAAGTGTTTCCAGTGGCCAGAATACAACCCTGAGTGTCGGTGCTATAACCGGTAGCGGTACACTCACGTATCAATGGTATCGGGGTGTCAGCGGAGAGGCTTCTGACCCGGTTCCGGGTGCTGCTGCCAGCACATATACAACGCCACAGCTCTACGGACCGGCCAGCTATTGGGTCCGGGTAAGCAGCAGCTCCGGTCCATCAATGAACAGCAACACGGCCCAGATTGTAACTTCCGTCTCACAAGGCACCTTCACAAATAATACGTTCATATCAATCATTGACAATGCCGCAGCAAACCTCTATCCATCGCCCATCAACGTCAGTGGCGTTAGCGGTATCGTGGCAGAGGTACGCGTTAATCTGACAATCGTCAACCACGCCAATCCGGCAGATATCGGAGTGCTGCTCGTCGGACCACTGGGGCAAAAAGTAGTTCTTATGGATAACGCGGGAGGGGTCAGTGACATAAGCACCGTTAATCTGACATTCAGCGATTCGGGAAATCCATTAACAGCCAATCCGATCACAAGCGGAACCTATCGTCCAACCAACCTCACTGTACCGATGTCACGCACCTTTCCGGCCCCGGCACCGCCGGAAATATATGACACAGCACTCGCAGTATTCAACGGAATCAATCCGAACGGGACCTGGAAACTCTATGTACGCGATGCGGCTAAAGGTGCCTACGGAAGCATCGATGGGGGCTGGTCTCTCGAAATACTGACAAAAACAAATTCACTTTCCGTTGGCATTGCTGGCTCCGGCAAAGGGATGATACTCCATCAGGAGGAAAGTATTTCTTTCAATACAAACTATGAAGCATCCATAAATTCAGGCGATCAGGTCACTCTTGTGCCATCTGCCGAACAATATTCATCATTTGCAGGATGGACAGGAAACAGCGTCTGTTCCACGGGGACCTGTCAATTCATAATGGGCTCCAATGTGGATGCGACAGCAACCTTCAACTTTGACAGCGCCCATTCCGTCCTCGTCGATCCGGTGCATCAGTATCATGCAGCCATTGATACCGCTTACCGTGCCGCATCAACCTCAAGCGGATCAACGATCAAACTGTGGGGCACCAGCTATGTCGGGAATCTACTGTTTGACACTGCCAAGACCATTGCACTTAACGGCGGCTACAACAGCAGCTACGGATCCCAATCAGCCAGTGACAGCAGCATTATCAATGGAACCTTCAGGATTAAAGCAGGAAAGCTCATAGCCAGTAAAATTACGATTCAATAACATCTACGCACCTTCACTTGCGTTTTGAAACAAAAACGGGGCTCCCATCGGGCCCCGTTTTTGTTTCTACAGATATCAGTCATTATTTACTTCTGTTTTTCAATATATTTCTTCAAAGCATTCTCAAACATTTCGCCAATCTCGTTTTTTGGGCGATCAGCGGCATAATCCCTGAAATAGTTCACCAGCAGGAAAATGGTGAGGATCATAACTCCCCATGCCATAAGTTTTTTCCATACTTCAGATGAACCGGTTTCTAGCGGCTCGTGATCAGTAGCGGCATCTTCCCGATCACCGACCGATACCAGGCGGAATTTCTCCCGCAGTTGCCTGTTGCGCTTAAGCTGAACATTGGAAATATGGTTGAGGATGGAATCACGGTCACGTTCATCAATGAACACAAACTGCAATCCAGTATTATAATATTCAGGCTCATCACCTGCAGCGTGACTGCGGTTGGCAAAAATGACACGCACAACGGCATCCACAATCCGGCGCGGCTCAGGCACCAGAATCTCGAGCAGGACGAACTCTCCCAGTTCAAACCCCTGATGGGTGGTTATGCGCAGGCCTCCTCCGCTGATATTTGCCGCAAGCGGGATTATTGTATTCCAGGAACCGTAAACTTCATCTTCCTCTTCCAACTGGCGTTTCTCAGGGGGCAGTTCACCCTCTTCACCGACAATAACACTGTCCCACCGACGCTGTCGTCGGGCAATCTCCAGCTCAAAACGAGATTCACGACGATGCGTCCACTGTTTACGGAGCAATTCAGGATTCTGTTCATGGGAAATGTAATACTTGATTGGAAGAAAGGCATCGATTCGATAGAACTCACGCAACTCATCGGAAACGATCTCGCCGATCAGTCGTAACTGCAGGCGTTTGGCGTAACCTTCGGAAACGATGATGGCACGACAGGAATAATGATTCCCTTCTTTCCCTGCCTGCAACTCCAGAATCTGCCCCACATGCAGAGTGACACGGGTGGGGAGTTGATCACGTGAAAGCTGAAGCGTTACCAGATCCTCGTCAATTTCGTGGATAAGTGCCCAGTCGTTAAACACCTCGGCATTGGTCAGAGGAATGCCAACACCGACCTTCATGCCAACGGCAAAGTTGCTGGAATACTGATCGAGATCAGTCATGGAGGGCGCTTTTGAAAAGGGGGGCTGACATTCAGATCACTTCAGGGATTGATTGAGAGCGTCAAGCAGTTCTGAAACAGCGACCTTGTGTACCCCGGCTCCATGTTCCAGAGTTTCCAGGTCAGCGATCTGACATTCGTAGCACTCGAGCTTGAACTGCTGAAAAACCGGAAGCGTTTCGGGATGGTTTCTGATGATATCCGCGATAATCATATCTTTCGTAATCATGGTGAACTCCTCGTTGGAAAACTGCTGCACCTGAAACAGCGGGTTTTGACCGGCTGTTGTACCCGGGTCAGTCCAGGCCGAATTTGCCGCGCAGGGCTTTTTTGACTTCTGGCGGTACAAATCCGTCAATGGTGCCATTCAGCGAACAGACTTCTTTGACAATTGATGATGACAGATACCCATACTGCAGTGATGTCATCATGAAAAGCGTCTCTACATTCTGACTGATGCAGCTGTTCATCTGGGCAATTTGGAATTCATATTCGAAATCGGAGATTGCCCGGAGTCCCCTGATGACCACATTAGCCTTTTTCAGAGCTACATAGTCAATCAGCAATCCAGTGAATGTGTCGACCGTAACCCGTTCCTGGTCCTTGAGCACTTCGCTGATCATGGCTACCCGTTCATCAAATGTAAACAGGGAATTTTTCTGTGAATTACAAGCAACTGCAACTATTATTTCATCAAATACTTTAAGTCCGCGATTAATGATATCCAGATGGCCATATGTTATGGGATCAAAGGAACCGGGATAAACGGCAATTTTTTTCATGGGTGCTCCCTGACAAAAAATTCAAGCGATACTTCACCATAGATTCGGCGGTCAATCTTGACAATTGGTCCATAGCGGTCATCCAACACATTTCGAGCCGAAGATTCGGCTACCAACAGGGCACCGTCTTCCAGCATATTCAACGATAGTAATGTACTGAAAACCTGTCCATACAACCCGGATGCATAGGGAGGATCAAAAAAAATCAGGTCAAATCGCTTCTCTTGCCGGGAAAGCATCTGCAGCCCCTTGACGACGTCTGCCACAAGACAGACAGACCGGTCAACAAATCCGGCTGAGGCCAGATTTTTTTCAAGAATCTTCGCAACTGAACGATCATGTTCTACAAAACACCCTGACAGTGCCCCCCGACTCAAGGCCTCGATCCCCAATGCTCCCGTTCCTGCGCAGATATCCAGCACCTGAGCGCCCTGAAGGGTGTGTCGGCTGGAGATAATACTGAACAGGGCCTCTTTAACCCGATCGGTCGTGGGGCGTGTGTTATGCCCTGCCGGCGCTGACAGTTTCAGACCTCGTGCACTTCCAGCTATCACCCGCATTTCAACAACTCCTGCAGTCACGTAAAACTGCGCGAAAATTACCCTAATTCAACCGGTGCGTCAAGCCGGAACCAGACTGGTACATCCGAATTGGCCATTATGCCCATGACAACAGAACTCAGACAGACCAGACCCGAGACAGCAGTAACTTCGGCAACTGATAGTGGCAGCTCCAAAACAATCGGTGCATTTATCAACGATCAGTTTCAATGACTCGCATGTATCTATTGAATAGGTGTGATCATCTCGCAAGATCTTTGAAATGTCTATCGATTAGACGCGTCATCTGCGCTCTGTTCTTGACAAACCGGCCTGTGAAGTCAATAATTCATTTCTTTGTATACACCATCAGGAAGGTGCTCACTTATGCGTATCGAAAGCGATTTTTTGGTTATTGGCAGCGGTATAGCCGGTCTCTCCTTTGCCCTCCAGGCAGCCAACCATGGCAGCGTCGCCATCGTTACCAAACGCGATATTTCCGAATCAGCCACAAAATATGCCCAAGGCGGCATAGCCTCTGTCTTCTCGGCTGAAGACTCATTTGACGCACACATTGATGACACCATGGTGGCCGGAGCCGGCATATGTCATGAGAATGTTGTCCGAATGGTTGTAGAAGAAGGTCCCCAGACCATTCGCAATCTGATCGAATGGGGTGTCAAATTCACTACCAGTGGTTCTGACTATGACCTGACTCGCGAAGGAGGGCATAGCGCCCGCCGAATACTGCATGCCGAGGACATCACCGGCCGTGAGATTGAACGTGCACTGGTTGAAGCGGTCCGCCAGCATCCCAATGTGCAGGTCTATGAGCATCACATTGCTATAGACCTGATTACTGCTGCCAAGGTCGAACGCCGTAGTGCAGAACGCTGCCAGACCGAACCGAACCGCTGTCTGGGTGCCTATGCCCTTGATATTAACGACGGCCAGGTCATCACGTTTTCATCCAAAATATCGTTGCTGGCCAGCGGCGGTGCCGGAAAGGTTTACCTGTATACCTGCAACCCGGATGTAGCCTCGGGCGACGGTGTCGCCATGGCCTATCGCGCCGGCGCCACCATCGCCAACATGGAGTTCATGCAGTTCCACCCCACCACGCTGTTTCACCCCCTGGCTAAATCGTTCCTGATCTCGGAAGCGGTGCGCGGAGAAGGTGCTATCCTGCGCCGTCGTGACGGAACCGCCTTTATGGAGAAGTACCACAAGCTCAAGGATCTGGCCCCGCGAGACATCGTTGCCCGGGCAATTGACAACGAAATGAAGACCAGCGGTGATGACTGTGTCTATCTTGATATCACCCACGAACCGGCCGACTTTGTTCGCAGCCGTTTCCCCAATATCTACCAGACCTGTATGGAGTTCGGGCTGGATATGACCAAGGAGTGGCTGCCGGTTGTTCCGGCTGCCCATTATCTCTGCGGTGGTGTGGCGGTCAATACCGACGCCGAAACCGACATCCCCGGACTGTATGCCATCGGCGAAGCCGCCTTCACAGGTCTGCACGGCGGCAACCGCTTGGCCAGCAATTCGCTGCTGGAAGCTGCTGTTTATGCCAGCCGTGCTTTTAAACACTCCGCCGAGGCGCTGAAAACCTTGCAGCGTGACCAACGTGAAATTCCGGCCTGGGATTCCGGCACAGCCACCAACAGTGATGAAATGGTTGTTGTTTCCCAAAACTGGGATGAGATCCGCCGCACCATGTGGAATTACGTCGGCATTGTCCGCTCCGATAAACGTCTGGCCCGTGCCATGCGGCGTATCAAGCTGATCCAGGATGAGATTGAGGAATATTACTGGAACTTTAATGTAACCTCGGACCTGATTGAATTGCGCAACATATCCACCGTTGCCGAACTAATTGTGCGTTGTGCCCAGATGCGCAAGGAATCCCGCGGCCTGCATTACACCATCGATTACCCGGAGCGTGATGATCTCAACGGAAAGAAGGATTCCTTTATCAAGAAGCAATTCTGATTCTGTGTATGTTCAAAAATGACCGTTAAATCGCTTGGAAAACAGTTTAAATCCTTTATGAATTGCCTTGATGACAACATTCGTATCCTAAGAGGACAAAAAGGAAGTTAACGTGGAAATTAATGAGGTACGCAAACGGATTGACCTGCTTGATGATGTGCTGCTGCGCATCTTTAACGAGCGTGCTCGGCTGGCGCTGGAGATCGGTCATCTGAAAAAGGGGCTTAATCTTCCGGTTTATGACCCTTCGCGGGAAAAACGCATCTTTAACAGAATGAAAGAGGATAACCCCGGTCCACTGGACGATGGTGCCATCGTCAGGTTGTTCGAGCGAGTTGTGGACGAATCGCGAAGGCTTGAGAGAATTATGTCGCAGTCGGAAGGAGAGGAACAATGCTGATCATATCCAAAACCAACGCGCCCGAAGAGGCGCTGGATCATGTTAAAGAATACCTGATCAACCATGGCTTCGATATTCATCAATCCACCGGTGCCAACCGCACCATCATTGGCGTGATTGGTAACACCGAAACGCTGGATGAAAAGGAGATTGAGACAATGCCAGGGGTAAGTCAGGTAGTCCGGATCAAAAAGGATGATTAGATGGAAACGGCGGGAAAACCCGCCGTTTTGTTTTGACACGAGTGCGAATATGGCCACTCATTATGACAATTAAATATCGTTACAGATTATTCAAGAATCCCTCACACTATAGCGGGGCTGGATACCCGAAATAAAACCCTTGGGCAAGTTCGAAACCGATAGATCTGCATACCTCAGCCTCTTCACGACTTTCAACACCTTCAGCAAGCGAACGTATTCCGGCATCATTGGCCATTTTCACCAGAGTTTCAACAATAGTTCGCGAGGCTTCGGTACGTTGCTGAATGTTTTGAATTATTGCTATATCGAACTTGACAATATCCGGTACTGAATCAAGTAGTTCAACAAGTCTAGACTGGCCGGCACCAAAATCATCATAGACCAGCAGCATATCCAGATCATTCAGCAGTGATCTCAGGTTTTTCATCATCCCGACAGTGGTGATTGTATGCTCATTGAGTTCCATCCCCAGCTTCAAATCCGGTACAGTGCGTCTCAGCTTTCCCAAAGATTTTTCCAGATTTTTCAGGTTCATCTCTTCCGGCAGCGTATTAAACAGTATCAGTTCCTTAACCCCGATATGTGCAGCATATTCAAGCGCATTACTCCTGAACAGTTCACTCAATTCAATCTGCTTTTGTATCCGACGCGAAATCTGAAACAGTTGAGTAGGGCAATTCGGAAGACCTTCATAATCAATCCTTCCGAGCGTTTCGTACCCTATTAACTTTCCGTCAGCAAGAGAAACCATTGGCTGAAAGCATGGAATAACCGCTTTAAGGTCGAGTAGACGTTCCATATTTTCTGCATCCGGACTGATCATCTGAGTACATTCCGAATCGTCAGTCATTTCCGTGACATCAAATCTGATACCGCCGATTGTAATGTAGTCACCATGATTGAGAACATGATTGTCTATCAAGCGTTTTCCATTAACAAACGTTCCATTGGTGCTGCCACAATCCTTGATCCGCCAGCCATCGATCGTTTCAAGGATTTCAGCGTGCTTACGGGAAACTTCCTCAGAAGCGATAAGAAGGCTTGACCCTTCCTTTCGGCCGATAATGAATGGCGAATTCTCAATAGGAAATACCCACAAACTTCCATCCTGAGATTTTCTCTCCAACCTTAGAGGGAGAACACTTCCAACTGATATCATTAAATTTTCCCCTGCATATGTTCGTGTGGTTACCTATCTAAAATATTCATTTCCGATGTGCGGAACGGAAGAATCACATGTTTCAAATCCTTGAAAAAATTCCGTCTGGTTACGTTATTCATAGTGGTACGCACTATGCCCGCCATCGACAGCTTAAGGAGATGCTACCAGTACAATCGAAATATTATCTCTTCCGCCATGTTCATTGGCTGCATTCACAAGCTCTCCTGCCAGCGCGTCAAGACTTCCCCACCCCTGAGCAAGAATAGCCTGAATTTCAGAATCGGGCAGCATGTCGGTCAGACCGTCTGAACAGATAAGAATCAAATCACCCTGGCTAATTTCAACAGAGCTGAAATCAGGGTACGGCGGATCTCCGCACCCGACAGACTTGGTTAAGGTATGAAACTTTCTCTTAGGAATCTGAGACACACATATGCCGCTTGCCAACAATTGATCACCCACAGTGTGATCATTGGTCAGGCGTGTGAACGTTGTGCCCGCAACACTCAATGGCACACCATCCCGAGTTTCACAATAAGAATCATGGCCGGATACAGGGCTGTTCTTGAACAGATAACAGCGACTATCGCCGACATTTACGATATACGCCGTACCCTCCCGTAAAACGGCAACAACGAGTGTTGTTCCCATCCGGTTCAGCAGCAGGTCTGTTTGAGCCCTGCTGACAATTTCCCAATGAGCGGTGTGCATGGCATGAACCATCAGTTCAAAATAACCTTCAACGTCTGTGTGAGAGATATTTGAACGCAGTACTTTATAAGCGGTTTCAACAGCAAGGGCGCTCGCCACTTCGCCGGCATTATGGCCGCCAATGCCGTCTGCAAGCAGATAAATTCCGAGCGTATCATCGGTGAGCAGGGAATCTTCGTTATTTTGGCGGACGAGTCCGGGATGGGTGGCGTGGGCAGAGATCATTATCATGTTAACGCAGCTTTGGCTGACTATGTCGCCGGTAAATCGATTTAATATAGGAAGATTTATCGGGTGTAAGGTTTTTATTAAAGTCAGATACCGTAACCTTGGGAACGATGTGAACAGTAATATCATTTACCAGAAATTCGTGTTGCGGAAAGTCTGTCTCCAGCCTCTTTTTTACAAACAGAGCACCTGACAAATCGGTCATCGGCATTACCATGAACGGCATGCTGGTATTGTTGAGAGAGCACACACCAATTACATCCAGATCCCGCTTCTGTATTTCTTTCAAAAACTTAAGGGCCTGGCTGGTTAACTGAATATGCACGTCAGGGGTTACTTCAATCAACGTAAAAGTTCTGATATCAACAATTTCATCATAAGAAATGATAATTGTTGAAAACGGCGTATTGTAGCGTAAATTCAATCGAATTTCACGATCCAGAAACAAGAATGTACTCTTGTCATTATAAACGCCCGGCGGGATCTCCACCGTATGAGTGATTGCTGCCAGGGCACGCATTTGTGCCTTCTTTACGATTGAATCAATAGCCTCAGCAGAGTACCCATTGGATACCAGAATAGAGCGAACCTCACCGGTAATCCCGGTCTGCCCCTGTTCAGCAACCTGCTCTATGATCGAAAGCAGCATCTCTTCATTCGGTTTATTGGACTTTTTGAGATTAGTTTTGAGCCATTCTCCCTGCAGTACCGAGATGGTCTCAGAAAACTGGCTTGCCAGTTTTTCTGCAACTGCTGATACCGTGTTCTCTGAAACATTCTGTGATTTCAGTCGGTCAAGAATTTCACGCTCGATTCTGGTGACCGCTGTTTTAAGCATTTTACCGCCACCAAAGGAGGCAGCTTCTGGCGATTGCAATGCAAGTGAACGACTCACCTTTTCTATGTAGTCACTCAAAACCGCAGACATCTGTTCGTCGTCTGCCCTGGCGCCACCTTTTTTTATTTCTGCAGCCAGCACAATGAGTTTTGCCGCCTCTTCCGGAGCGTCCTTGATCCCATCAAGCAATTCATTAAAGGTCAGCCCAATCTGGTCCGAAGCCTCAATCAAAACCTGAATCAGCCCTTCACTATCAAGCTCATTATTAAGCTCTTTCACCAGAGACAGATACTCAGAAGGGGACATCCCCTCGGCAAATAGACCATCTTTGAGCTGTGGCAGCAGAAACTTCAACTCTTTGATATCCGGCAGCATACGCCGGATAATCTGTGCGAGTCTCTTGACAGAGATTGTACGGTCTTTCCGGTACTCCTCCTTAATCAACCGAACAATAACCTGGTAGCTGAGCTGGTTAATCTTGTCTATGGCAAGTTCTTCTGCAGAAGTAAGTTTTCCGGTCTCCCTTTGAATTTTGACATTCTCAAGGACCTTCTCCTTAAGTTTATAGATCGACTCGAGCATTTCAACCGGAGCAAGCGCAGCATCATCCGAAGATTTCTCAGACTCAGCGAGCTGATTGTTAAATGTAGTGATTTGACTCGCAATGAATTTACTATAGTCTGATTGGGAGAGTTCTACCGTTACAGACCCTGTTCCTGTTCCTGTTCCTGTTCCTGTTCCAGTTCCAGTTCCAGTTCCAGTCCCAGTCCCAGTCCCAGTCCCAGTCCCAGTCCCAGTCCCAGTCCCTGTTCCTGTTCCTGTTCCTGTTCCAGTTCCAGTTCCAGTTCCTGTTCCTGTTCCTGTTCCAGTTCCCGTCCCCGTCCCCGTTCCCGTTCCCGTTCCCGTTCCCGTTCCCGTTCCCGTTCCCGTTCCAGTTCCAGTTCCAGTTCCAGTTCCAGTTCCAGTTCCAGTTCCAGTTCCAGTTCCAGTTCCAGTTCCAGTTCCAGTTCCAGTTCCAGTTCCTGTTCCTGTTCCTGTTCCTGTTCCTGTTCCTGTTCCAGTCCCCGTTCCAGTCCCCGTTCCCGTTCCCGTTCCCGTTCCAGTTCCAGTTCCAGTTCCCGTCCCAGTCCCAGTCCCAGTCCCAGTCCCAGTCCCAGTCCCAGTCCCAGTCCCAGTCCCAGTCCCAGTCCCAGTCCCAGTCCCAGTCCCTGTCCCTGTCCCTGTCCCTGTCCCTGTCCCAGCTCCAGCTCCGGTTCCGGTTCCTGCTCCGGAGGCGTTAGGAGTAGAACTGTGCAGGGATAATATTTCAGATAATTCTTTGAGGATTTGATCTGGACTGGCTTGAACAGAGGCTTCTTGCTTGTTAACAACTTTGTCGTCGAGAGTAACTTTCTGATAGACAACATAGTTGATTTTTACGCCATAAATATGTTCCCTTTTGAAGTACTCCTGCATGGTATCGACACTAGTGAAATCGACCAGTGCCCCCATAACATAAAAAAGTGCCTGAACGCTTTCTTCAGATGCATCCCTGTCAAAAGTAACAGACTGCACCCCGGTTTTAACAAAACGACTTACAATGCGCGAAACACTTACCAACTTATCGACACAATGATTTTCAATAAAAATGGCACCACGCTCAACAGTTACCGTAATACTGCTGGAAAGCTTGAACATTGGCTGCAGAACGGAAAACAAGGTTGCAGCACTGTCCTTGGTAGTCTGATGACTTCCCCCGTACATGAATGCATTGTTAAACGCCAGGTTAAATGGCCTTGCAATCAATAGTGCCTGCTTCAGGTCAATTGTAACTTCCGCCATATCGCATTACGTCCCTGTCTTGAAATAGCCATACTCAATCTGAATCTAACTGCGTTTACGAACGTACATATCCAAAGCGGCTTTAAACTCCTTGCAGTCGGGAAAGCGCTGTTCTGGTTTCGATGCCATTGCCCTGAGGATAATTGATTCAAGCTCATAATGGATGGAAGGATTAATTTCAGAGGGCTTTGCTATAAAAAAGGTATCCGGCTCATTTTTCTTACGTTTGATCATGTCGGCAAGCGGTTCTTTAATCATCGGCAGATATCCTGCCGTCATTTCCATCAGCATGACGCCAACGGAGTAAATGTCAGTTCGACCATCGATCATTGCCGTACCCGACGCCTGTTCAGGAGACATATATTTGGGGGTACCGACCACCATCTGCTTCGAATTGTATTCAGCCCAAACAGTCCGGGCTATGCCGAAGTCTGCAACAAGAGCACGCTTGAAGCGGTCATCCACAAGAATATTCGCCGGCTTAATATCTTGATGGAAAACGCCCTCTTCGTGCGCATATCCCAGAGCATCAAGCACCTGACAGATATACTGAACTGTTTCGAGCACCGGAAGAATCCGTTTGGTCGGGACAGGATGTTTGCGTGCTTTGGTAATAATTGTCCTTAGGTCCTGGCCGACAACAAGTTGCATCACCTGAAAGTAGAAATCGGGAGTCTCTCCCATTTCATAGACAGGCACAATATTCGGATGGTTAAGAATCCCGACGGTCTCAGCTTCATCACGAAACATCTGCTGTGCTTTTGTACTGCTGGCAAGTAATTTTGGAAGGATTTTAACTGCGACCTGGCGCTTAAGAGTACCCTGATAGCCGATGAATACAGCCCCCATCGCACCTTTACCCAGTAGTTTAACAAGAGTAACGGTACCTATAGCCGCACCTACGTATTGTGTGAGGTCTATGGAAGCTATGGTGGACATGGGGTATCTCCGAATAATGTGCTTGTAATGTCACATTAACAATTTTATAGTAACCCGTAAAGGCATAAGTCATAGATTTGTAAAGCTTAATTTTATTTTTATTGCAAAAAGCTTAATTGAGGGAAATAACATATCCGTTAAGCGGTTATCGAATCTAAGGCCAAATGGGAGCCTCTTTCAATGTCCGTAAAAAACTGTTTATTTTGCGGAACCCAAATTAAGTCTTTAGTATTTTTTAAACAGGACATATTCTATCCGAAAGGTTCATTTTAGTACACAAAATTAAAACGTAACAAATTCAAACAGGTACAAAATCGGTTTTTCGTGAGATCAGTGGTGTTTTTTTGCCCTGATATGTTTTCCATACGCTTTCAAGGAGTATATGCACTATGCCGCAACCTGCTAATCGCGTAAACAAAACCAGTTACCAGTTCCCTCGGCAAAAAGTTCTCTGCGATAATGAACCATTTTCCGGAGATAAGTTAAACAGCTTGCTTGGCCAGGTATATACTGCGCATCCCTCGTTTACTGGTTACCTGGCAATTGCGGGTGATGACTGTTCACTTCATTTTCTCTTTTTCTTTAATGGTGCCCCCTATGCAGCCGGTAGATATGCGGACGGCAAACCGGATTGTTTCACAATGCATGAACTGGGTAGTCACCTGATCAGAACCACAATAGATTCAATGACTGTTTCCCTATGCGAAACGGACCCCGTTCTGTTGAAAAGCATGCTGCTCTTTTTGCAGGAGGAACCGGCGGTAAAAGCCCCGGCCTCGCTGCTTGATTTCGAATACATCGTACGTCAGATTGACGAAGTTGGTGCAAATGCACTGATTGCGTTATGCCGCAACAATAAGATAAATTTTTTCTTTTTCAGAAACGGTAAAGCCACACTTGCCCATTATTCCGACTTGGCATTTGAGCGGCCGGACGGAATGACTATCGATGAAGAAATGCTCCTCTATGCACTTCAACCAGGAGACAAAGTTCAGGCCTTTATTTACCGCAACATGATTACAACCATGGCAGAGGACTCGAGCCAGATTGATAAAGAATCTCTCTATAATCTTCTTACAATTGGGTACCCCAGAAACCGGCGAAAAGCAGACAGGCCAGCACCAGTCGGCCACCCGAAAAACAGGCGAAAGGAAGATAAGCTACAATCAAAAATATCTGAAATGGAGGGGTACGAGGATTTTCAAAAAGCAAAACCCAAGAACTCAAATGTTGTGCTCTCTGTGGAGTCCGGCCCGCTACAAGGGGAGCGTTTTTCTATGGAACTTCCCTGTACAATTGGAAGAAAGGGATGTGATTTAATTTTGGACGATCGCCTGATTTCGCGACGCCATGCAGAAATAAAAATAGCCGAGGACAAGCTTGTTATTGAAGATTTGGCAAGTACAAACGGCACCAGGGTTAATGGGAAGATAGTCAAAAGAAAGCATCTTGTTCCAAATGATCTCATCTCCATAGGGCCGGCTAGTCTCAGAATCACTTCTGCATAGCCTTTGCCACCATAAATAATGCCCCTGCACGTGCACATTCTTTTCATATCCTCAATCCAAACTCGCCTGATGGAAGTTTAATCGGTCAAACGTCATTTACAAACAATCTATTTAGTGGTGTAAAACCGCGCTACGTCACTAATCCGCTGTTTTTACATACAAAAATTTACGGAACAAGGAGATGGCTGTATGGAAAACGAAAAACGAGACTTCAACAAAGTTGCCGCCTCATGGGACGAAGACCCAAAACGGGTGAAACTAGCGAACGACTTGGCAGAATCAATCGCACAAAATATTCCGCTGGCTTCAGATATGGACGTTATGGATTTTGGTTGTGGCACCGGGTTGCTGACCCTGAATCTGCAGCCACAGGTCCGTTCAATCACCGGCGTTGACAGCTCACAGGGTATGCTTGATATGCTCCGTGCAAAGACAGAAAACCATGGCTTGACAAACGTGTCCTCCCATTTCAAGAATCTGGAAGATGGTGACGTGTTGGACGGCGCCTATCACCTTATCACTAGCGCCATGACCTTCCATCACGTCAATGATATAGATCCGCTGCTCAAGAATTTTCACAAGATACTTCATCCCGCAGGATATATAGCCATTGCCGACCTGGACCGTGATGATGGGCAATTCCACGAGGACAGCACCGGTGTATTCCATAACGGGTTCGAGCGATCCTGGCTTGAGCAAAAATTCAGCGCGGCGGGTTTCGAGGATGTAAGCTGCCGTACGGCGACCAGCATACTCAAACCGAGTGCGGACGGCGGTACCCGGGCGTTTACCGTTTTTCTTCTAATCGGGCGCAAGAAGGGGTGAATTGCGGGGTAAGGTTTGGAAGATGAATCATCTCGCTGATCGGTTTGTTGCTGAAACGAAAGAAGGCCCGCCACAATCTGCTAGCCATTTCACAAAGGTGTTGAAAAATAATCAGGGCCATACTCAAAAAGGCCCCAAGTAAAATTGGGGCCTTTTTAGATAATTGCTATAAGACAGGGGCTTTTCGTCGCAAAATATGAACACCTATTCAGTACCAAGTATTTCGCGGGCAGTAACATAGCCTTCCGACAGCCCCAACCTCATCGCTGGCGTTTTTTTATCCTTGCCGACTTCCACAAAGTTATAAAATACCCTGAAAATATCCAACACCTTTCCTACCATAGCCGGATTATACGGACTATAGCCGTACCACTTTCGCCCTTCACTGCTCGCACTGGCGATAGGGCGTTCCAGAAGAGACAGCCGTCGCCTGGCCTGCATAAAGAACCGGTCTATTCCGTGGAGCGTCCCCTTACTGTAGAGCCAGGCCAGATGATCAGCGTCATAGGAGCGATCCTGGAGATCGGTCAACCAACAGATGGCTTTCTCCGGTTCACTCATGTCCGGAAACGGGTAAAACAACCAACGGTCATTCCATTTGCCGATATCAACAAGCTCCTGCAACCGTTCCTTGATGACGATGTGTCGTAGATCATAGTCAGTCAACGGCTCATATGAAGCGCTCGTTGCTCTAAAATCAGCCAGTTCTCTTATGCTCTTGGCCTTGAGCCGGCGTTTCTGGTTGATAGTCAGATCCTTGCTGACCCGAACATAGAAGGCATCACATCGTTTCTCCAATACCTCGATCCAGAAGGCGGATAAACAGGCGGCCCTGATGCCGGACTCCTGGTCAAGGAAGAACCGAATTTTTTCGACATTCCCCAGCAACCGCCGGAGCAAAAGGAAGTGGGCATACAGGGTATACTCGGAATGTACCTGCATCCCGGCGTAAGGTAGCCCTGTCTCAGCGGTAGGTGATTCGGGCGCCTCAATGTCTTCCCTGCTATCGGAATTGTCGTAGGCTTCTTGAATTGAATCTCTCAGATATTTTGAGGGTCCCCTTCGTTTAACATCATTACCGAGGGAATCTATGTAATCCTGAGTGAGCCAAACTCGGGAATATTTTCGGAACGGCGCTCGTAAGGAGCTATCACCAAGGAACAGAGCATCCTGTTCGACCTGCCGTGCGTCGACCTCATGGTCATAGTTCACGTGAATACCAAATACATAGCTTGTCCTGTTGTCCGCGCAACCGACAGCATTCAGGACAATATTTCGCTTATCTCCAGCCTCTTTCCAGTTTATGACATGATCCTGACGGTCAACAGACAGATAAAGTCGCCGAATCGGCAAGTCTGGCAACCGTCGTTCATGAGATGCGGCAAAAGCGAGGCACTGCCGATGGATAAAGTCGATCTTGCCATACAGCGTACTGGATGAAATCCCTGCCACCTCCATGATTCGATTAAATGGCATTTTGTTGACCAGCAGCGTGAATACAGTTTCGTTCACCTCCGTTTTTTTTTGACGGAGTGTTGCACCACCAACAGCAAAAGTTGTTCCGCACTTCCGGCACCTATATCGTTGAGATCCGGACTTCGTTTTGCCAAAGGAGTAATATGATTTTGATTCCGAGATCCACACAGAATGATTCAGACATGATTCTGTTGGACATGAAGGTGTCTGTTTAGGAACAAGGTATCCACTTATCCGACCGATCTCTTCGCTGATTGCCAGATTACTCTTGAGCGGAGGCGTTTCACCACATAAATTGCAAATGAGATTTGTCCTCCCACGAGAAGCTCCGGCTATTTTGTAAAGATCTCTACCCCTACTGGCAGCGCCAGGGCCTCGAGGTTGGACATCTATGCTGGCTGGCCGGCCAAAGTTCATACAAAGAGGATTTTTGCAAAAATTCACCTGAATGCCTTTGACGGCAGGGGGGATGCGAGGTGTGATTTCGGGAGGATTGACGTCCAAAGATAATGCCCCTTAGCAAAATGCTAAGAGGCATTATATATTAACTACTTTTTGGTTTTCAACACCTTTGTGAAATGGCTAGCACAATCTGGCGGGCCTTCTTTCGTTTCAGCAACGGTGAATCTCAGGCATCAGGCCAGATCCTGCACACCCTGATAAATGATATCGAACAGCTCCTGGATGTTCTCCTCGGCGATGCAGGAAAAGGCGATCCGCAGGTCGGTTTTTGTGGTGGAGATCGCACCGACACCGTATTTGTCCAGCAGATGGACACGCAGTTTTTCAGCTTCCACGGTTTTAAGTTTCAGGCACATGAAGTAGCCGGAGTTAAAGGGGTAGTAGGTCCAGGCCGATTCATACTTGCCGCTGTCCAGAACCTGCTTGGTCTTGAGGGCGCGCCCCTTCATGACCTGGAACTTCTCCTCCTTCTGGGCCAGGAACTGCGGTGAACGGAGCGCCTCGATCACAAAGGTTTGGGAAGGATGCGGGCAGTTTGAGATCTTGGCGCGGATGATGCCCATGGCCTTCTTCTCGAGGGCGGTCATGACCGGAGCGTTTTCATAGCTGTTGCCATCGGCAAAGGTGATAAAACCTGTGCGGAAGCCCCAGACGAACTCTTCCTTGGTGGCACCATCCAGTTTGATGGCCAGGATACGCGGATGCAGGTTGGCCAGTTTACCGAACAGTGACTCTTTCAGGCTATCCTCGTAGAACAGGCCAAAATAGGCGTCATCGGAGATGGCTACAACATTGCAGCCGGCTTCGGCGACTTCCTTGATGGCGGCCACAATGGCATCGCCTTCAGCCACGGTGGGGGTGTAACCGCTGGGGTTATTGGGGAAGTTGAGCAGTACGATGGCTTTGCCCTTCTCTTCAGCGGTGTTCTTCAGTTCGGCTTTAAAGGCGGCCACATCATAGCCGCCGGTGGCGGTAAAGGTCGGGTGCTTCTTGACGATGGCGCCGTTGCAGGTGCCGAAGGTCAGGTTGTAGTTACCCCACAGCATATCGGGCAGAATCAGGTGGTCACCCTTGTCGACGAACATGTCGCCAACGATGGAGAGGCCATGGGTCAAGGCGTTGGTGACAATCGGATTACTGAAATGCTTACCGTTCTGGCTGGGGTTCTCTCGCAGCATCTTTTCACTCCACAGGGCGCGCAGTTCGGGTTTTCCAGCCGGCGGGGCGTAGGGGTAGATGTCCTTGGGATCAAAAGCGGAGAGTTTGTCCTGAATACACTGCAGGAACATGGGACCGCCGTTTTCCGTGGCAATACCGATGGTGGCGTTATATTTGTGGGCTTTATCCTTGGCTTCGGCCGACTGGGTCAGAATCCCCTTAGGGAAAAACAGGTTTTTGCCGAGATCAGACAGCATCTCCAAAGCATGCGGGCTGTGCTGGGCAAGCTGATCGTTGAGTTCTTGGGCTAATGGATTCATCATATTCCTCCTGAGTATGGTCGCATCCAATGAAGATGCACGACAGATCGATTGAAAATTCAGAGTGGAAGTAGAACAACACCGGCCTGTTTTTGTCAATAGATAAATGCAGCAGCAACAAACTTGATTTCACCCAAAACAAACGGCGGAAACCTCCCGCCGTTATTCAGACAAATCATCCCGTTGCATTGATTAGCGGGGAATGAACTCTTCCTTCGAGGTTATCCGCCCCAAGGCCGCTACAATCAATTTGGCCGCATTCTCCAGGTCCCCCAGTGATACCGTTTCCACCGGCGTATGCATGTAACGGAGCGGGATCTTGACTAAAGCCGTTGCAACACCACCGCGTGAAATCTGCATCACGTTGGCATCCGTGCCGGTCGCCCGCGGGTTCGAGGTCAGCTGCACCGCGATCTTTTCCTTTTCCGCCGTGTTGAACAGCAGATCAAACAGCGGTGGATTGATATTAGGACCGCGGGTCAGAATCGGGCCTTTGCCCAATCCAACTTCACCGTTGTGCTTTTTCTCAACATCAGGCTGGTCGGTGGCGAAGTCCACTTCTACACAGATGCCAACATCCGGATTGACAGAATAGCTGCTGGTGGAGCCGCCCCGCAATCCAATTTCTTCCTGCACTGACGAGACGCCGTACAGATCAATTCCCAGTTTTTTCCCGCCGGCCTTCAGCAGACGCAACACTTCGGCCACCACAAAACAGCCGGCCTTGTCGTCAAATCCCCGTGATGAGGCCCGGTCGCCCTGCAATCGGGTGAAGGTACTGTCAAAGGTAATGGCATCCCCTACCCTGACCAGTTTCTGGGCTTCCTTCTTGTCCTTGACACCGATATCGATATATTGCGACTCCAGCTTGACGACCGTATCGCGGTCTTTTGCGTCCATCAGGTGAATCGGCTTCTTGCCGATCACACCGACCAGCGGGCCGGACACGGTATGAATATTAACTCGCTTGCCCGGCGTCAGGTGTGCGTCAACTCCGCCTACGGCGGCAAAATACAGAAAGCCGCGGTCATCGATGTATTTGATCTGCAGGCCGATTTCATCCGTATGCCCCACGATCATGACCTTGGGCAGATTTTTGCCCTTGCCCGCCACCCTGGCAAAGACATTGCCCATGACATCCGTAGTGACTTCATCGGAGTAAGGGGCAACATACTCACGGAAGATCCGCTGAGCCGGCTGTTCATAACCGGAAGGACTGGGAGCATCCAACAGCTGTTCGAGAAATTTGAGAGACTCCTTGCGCATGCACGAACTCCTTTACCTTCAAATGGTATACTTCAAATCGGTCAAAATACTTCCCTTAATGCTGTGCATTAAACAATCCATGGCAAGCTCTTCTTTCTGCAGAGAATCATCGCCTTTTACAGGAGCCAGAGCAACCCGCTCACCCAGGCGTTTCAGGTTGTGCCGATTCTGACCGTTCACTTCCGATATTCGCGAAGGGTGACAACGAATGGCACACGGGCCGTTCTGCGGGAAATGCCCAAGCATAGTGCCGAGCAGATCGAAATACAACTCGGAACGCACCAGCCTACCAAAAGATGGGTGCCAGCAGCCCCCCAGAACCGTCGTATTGTTAAGTCCTTCATCAGCCTGCAATCCAATGCGGATCACCGGCACGCGAGCCAGCATGGCCTCATGCAGTAACACCTTGCAAAGCTGAACACCATCGTCCACCGACAGCGGTTCGTATTCGCCAGCCTGTAAGCGCGTCGCCAGAACCGTCCCACGCAGTACGATGACCGGATATATCCTCAAAAAGTCTGCTCCGGCTGCAATTACGCGCCGTAATGAATCAAGGGATT
Source organism: uncultured Geobacteraceae bacterium (assembly GCA_942493195.1). GTDB lineage: Bacteria > Desulfobacterota > Desulfuromonadia > Geobacterales > Pseudopelobacteraceae > CAIPTY01. The sequence continues at coordinate 2,095,588 of OW818669.1, forward strand.
TTGCGGTTGTATCACCGGGCAGCCCCGGCATCAACTGGGCCCCCGCAGACAATCCGCCCGCCTTGATGCAGCGAATGGCTGCTTCGCTGTCGGCGGCAAAGTGACCACGGACCGAATGTTTCAGCACCTCGTCGTCCATGGACTGCACACCAAGTTCGATGGTGCCAACCCCTCGCCGGGCCAGTCGCTTAACGATGTCGGCGCTAATATAGTCAGGACGTGTGGAAATGCGAACGGAACGGACCGTGCCGGATGCAAGCACGCCGCTCAACGACTGCAGCAGGTGTTCTTGGACATTTTCAGGCATGGCAGTGAAACTGCCCCCGAAAAAAGCGACTTCCAGCGGACGCCCCCCCGCAGTGCTTCTCCAGGTGTCGATCTTGGCAATGATTTCTTCTGTGGAGGGTATGTCGCCGGAAAAGCCGGAGATTGTGCGCTGATCACAAAACACACAGGTATGTGCACAGCCTTGGTGGCTGATAAAGAACGGAACAGTTACCTTTTTCATGCAACGACTCCATGTCCCAGTAATTTTTCCAAAGCCAGGGAAGCGGCTGTCTGCTGGGCGGCCTTTTTGGAGCGCCCGGCCCCCTCACCGATTTGCTGGCCATCGACAAGCACCATAAAGCGGAAGCGACGATCATGGGGCGGCCCGACTTCATCAACCAGGCGGTATTCGGGAGGAGCCATTCCCCGTACTGAGAGGAGTTCCTGCAGCTCACTCTTTGAATCGCGTGAAACGTCAAGCCCCTGCGGCGTTTGAAGCAGATTTTCGAAAAATCCGGTAACAACCCGGCGGGCCGCATCCAGGCCGCCATCAAGATAGACAGCCGCAATCAGTGATTCAAGAATATCACAAAGGATTGAATCCTTGTCGCGCCCGCAGGTCTGCTCTTCACCCCTGCCAAGCTTGATGAAAGCTCCGCAGCCAAGGTCACGGGCAATCCGTGCCAACGTACCCTGACCGGCCAATTGCGACCGCAGTTGTGACAATTCGCCCTCCTGGGCATGGGGAAAGCGAAGATAGAGCATTTCCGCCAAAAGCATACCCAGAATGGCATCACCCAGAAATTCAAGGCGTTGATAATCGCCACCATCATCTTCCCGTTCATTGAGATAGGATGGGTGGGTCAATGCCTGTTCGAGGTATGCGATGCTGGAAAATCGGTAGGTCAGGATGTGCTGCAGTTGGTCATAATCTGGAGAATTCATGAACGCTAATATATGTCAGGGCACACACGTTTGGCAACAGAAACTCTTGGAACAGAAGAAAGCCTTGCAATTGAATTCAGTTGATAATTGGCGCGTGCTCCCCTATAATTCGGCATTTCTGAACTATTCGACAGGTGGCAGGCAAAATGGGATTTTTCATCACATTTGAAGGGGTTGAGGGGTGTGGTAAAACCACCCAGATCAGGATGCTGGCCGATCGGCTGATAACAGCAGGCTACCAGGTTGTACTGACACGCGAACCGGGTGGCTGCCTGATTGCCGATAAGATCCGTTCAATTCTGCTGGATGCCGAAAACCGTAACATGCTCCCCCTGACAGAACTGCTTTTGTATGCCGCCGCCCGCGCCCAGCATGTCGCCGAAATCATCCAACCGGCCCTTGCCGCGGATGCCGTTGTTTTGTGCGATCGTTTTACGGATGCCACGGTTGCCTATCAGCATTATGGACGCGGCATTGAGCGTTCGACCATTGACGCCCTCAATCTGCTGGCCTGCCAGTCTCTGAGTCCGGACCTTACGGTGCTGATGGATTGTGACGCCGCCATGGGACTTTCCCGGGCAAAAAGCCGGATTGAAGCAAGCAGCGGACCAAAGGAAGAACGCTTTGAGCTGGAGCAACTCCCGTTTCACCAGCGGGTCAGGGCTGGTTATCTGCAGCAGGCCGCCCGGGAACCGGACCGCTTCATGACCGTAGCCGCCGCAGGAACTATCGACGAGATTGCCACTGCCATCACAGAACCGATCCTGAAAAGGCTTGAGGAATCCGCACGTGCCGTTCGCTGATATTGTTGGACATGAGCGCATTGTAGAGGTATTCCGGCGTTCTGTTCGCTCAGGGAAAATCTCCCATTCCTATATTTTTGAAGGGGTGTCCGGCTGCGGGCGACGCAAGACCGCCCTGGCCCTGATTCAGGCCATCTATTGCCAGGCCGTTGACGATGATGCCTGCGGTGTCTGTCCTGCCTGTCGCAAAGTTACCGGCGGCAATCATGGCGATATTCACGTTGTCGAACCCTTGCCTGACAAACGTGACATTTCCATCGATCAACTCAGGGAGATCCAGCGCGAATTGTCTCTGCGTCCCTATGAGGCGCCCCGGAAAGCCTGCATCATGGAACCGGCCGAGCGCATGAGCGTCAATGCTGCCAACTCACTGCTCAAAACACTGGAAGAACCGCCCGGCAACGCCATCATCATTCTGCTGACCGAAAATGCGGACATGCTGCTGGCGACCATCCGCTCCCGCTGTCAGCTGATCCGTTTTTCGCCGTTATCTCCGGAAAACATCCGTCTGTTGCTGATTCGCAACGGTATGGAACCGGACGCCGCAGACCTGCTGGCCCCCATGGCTGAAGGAAGCGTGCAGCGAGCGTGCGAACTTGACAACGACGCCCTTTCCGCCCGCCGGGGAATGCTGCTGACACATCTTTCCGCGCTGAGTCTCGGAAAAATAGGTTCCGTATTTGATACCGCTGAAGAACTGGCCGGCAATCGGGATGAAACATTGGAATCGCTGGATCTGCTGCTTTCGCTGTCCCGGGATGCCGTCTACCTTCATGCGGGATGCAACCAGATTGTTAATACCTCCGTTCGGCCCGCTCTGGAGGCCTTTTCAGCCCGTTGTACGCTGGAGGGCGCTTTGCAGATTCTTGGTTCCATCACTGAAACACGACGGGCAGTTCAACGCAATGCCAACAACAAGCTGGCCCTTGATTGCCTGTTTATGAGAATAGCCGAAGTTATCACCTGACCAGTTCAGGGCGCTTCGGATTTACGATAAAGGGAGGTATGTGTGCCGCGTATTATTTCCGTACAATTTTCAACTGCCAGCAAACTCTATGATTTCAACGCTGGTGATATCGAGATATCTGCAGGAGACAAGGTGGTTGTCGATACAGAACGGGGGATGAGTATAGCAGAAGTCATGATCAGCCCTGTGGAGCGCGAAATCGCTTCCGGTGAAAATCTGATGACTGTCACCCGCAAAGCCACTTTTGACGATCTGGCAACCCAGGAGCGCAATCAGCAGAAGGAGAAGGAAGCCTACGACTTCTGCCTGCGTCGGATTGTCGAGCGTAACATGCAGATGAAGCTGGTCAAGGTCGAATATCTCTTTGACGGCAGCAAGGCGGTATTTTTCTTCACAGCCGACGGCCGTGTCGACTTCCGTGACCTGGTCAAGGATCTGGCTCACACCTTCCATACCCGTATCGAGATGCGGCAGATCGGCGTGCGTGACGAATCAAAACTGATCGGCGGAATTGGCATCTGCGGTCGCGAACTGTGCTGTTGTTCCTGGCTGCGCGACTTCCAGCCGGTATCCGTCAAAATGGCCAAGGAACAGAATCTGGCCCTCAACCCCAACAAGATATCCGGTCAGTGCGGCCGGCTGCTCTGCTGCCTCGATTATGAATACGAGACATACTGCAGCCTGCGCAAGACCTTCCCCAAATGCGGAAAACGAGTTCGCACCGCCACAGTAAACGGCGTCATCGATAAACTTAACATTCTTACCGGCACTATTACGCTACGACTTGATGACGGCAAACTGCATGTCATCAAACGAGACGAAGTCCTAGGTGAAGCAACAGCCGAGGAAACCGCCGCAGCCGCACAGAAACAGGCCGCTAAACCGGAACAGCGTGAGCGTCAACGTCCGCCGCGTCCGCAACAGCCCCAACGCAGCCGCCCGGAAAAAAGTGAGGCTGCAGCACCCCATGCAACTGAAACACCCAAGGAGAATAAACCTCAAACCGACGGAGCACAACAGCGTCCAGCCAAGAAAAAGAGCCGTAATCGCCGGCATGGCCATCGCAAATCCGGAGACGGAACGACGCCAGCAGGCAGCGGGGCTAACAGCGATACAAACAGGAGCGAGCCATGAAACCGACCTACTACATCACCACCCCCATCTATTACGTAAACGATGTGCCGCACATCGGACACGCCTACACCACCGTAGCCGCCGATGTTCTGGCACGTTACAAGCGCTTGATGGGCTTTGATGTCTATTTTCTGACCGGCAGCGACGAGCACGGCCAGAAGGTTGAAAAGGCCGCCACGACAGCCGGTGAAACCCCGCTGGAGCTGGCCGACCGGGTCGTCAAACGCTTTCAGGCCCTGTGGGAGCGCCTGGGCATATCCCACAACGATTTCATCCGCACTACCCAGGAGCGCCACAAAAAGGGTGTCGCCCACATCTTTAAGGATATCCTCGACAAAGGGGATATCTACTTGGGCGAATACGAAGACTGGTACTGTACCCCCTGCGAAACATTCTGGACCGAAACCCAGCTGATCGAAGAGCGCTGTCCGGACTGCAACCGCCCGGTGGAAAAACTCAAGGAGGAGTCATACTTCTTCCGCATGAGCAAATATCAGGAGCAGCTCCTGGCCCATATTAACGCCAATCCAGAGTTCATCCAACCCAAGAGCAAGCGCAACGAGATCATTTCATTCGTCAAGGAGGGTCTGCGCGATCTCTCCGTTTCCCGTACCACCTTCTCCTGGGGCATTCCGGTCCCGGGCAACGAGAAGCATATCATCTACGTCTGGTTCGACGCCCTGACCAACTACATCACCGCCCTGGGTTATCCTGATGAAAGCGGCAACTACGGCCGCTACTGGCCGGTCAACGCCCACCTGATCGGCAAGGATATTCTCCGCTTCCACGCCGTCTACTGGCCGACCTTCCTGATGGCGGCCGGCCTGCCCCTGCCGGAAAAGGTTTTCGCCCACGGTTGGTGGACGGTGGAAGGCCAAAAGATGAGCAAGAGCCTGCAGAATGTGGTCGAACCCAACATGCTGATCGACAAGTATGGCGTGGATGCAGTTCGTTACTTCCTGCTGCGCGAAGTACCTTTCGGGCTGGATGGCGACTTCTCCCACACCGCCCTAGTGCAGCGCATCAACTCCGATCTGGCCAATGACATCGGCAACCTGCTCAGCCGCTCAACCGCCATGGCCGTCAAATACTTCGACGGCGTGCTACCGGCACCGGCACAGCTGTCCGAACTGGATAGAGCCCTCAAACAGAAAACCGAAGAGATGGTCTCTACCGTCGAAAAGCTGATGGAGGAACTGGCCTTCAGCAAGGCCCTGCAGGCCATCTGGGAGGTCATCTCGGCTGGCAATAAATACATCGACGACACCGCCCCCTGGACCCTGGCCAAGGACCCGGCCAATCGCGAACGTCTGGAAACAGTCATGTACTGTTTGTTGGAATCACAACGAGTTACGCATTGCCTTATTTCGGCCTTTATGCCGACAACAGCAGGCAAAGCGCTCTGTTCACTGGGATGGCAGGAAAAAATTACAAAAGATACCTTACTGTGGGGAGGTCTTAAGACGAGGACTTTGATTACTAAGGCTGAAGCACTGTTTCCGAGAATTGAGGGGTAAGATCAACTCTCAGCTATATCTGACTAAATTATTGATCACTTATTCACTGCATGTGCAGCAACAACCGTCTGACTGCTTGCATTACTTCATCCGGCAAGATCGACTTTATGCAGCGTACTTCAATCGGGCATGGTGGCATATTTCCGAACTTCACGCAGGGCGAACAGGAAAGTGTATTGTCGAGCACAATGTGACGGGCTCCCCGGGGAGCCCATTTTTTTACGCTACTTGGACCAAAAAGAGATACCGTAGGAATATCAAGTCCCACTGCAATATGCAGTACACCAGAATCTCCGCTTATCACCAAACTGGAGCGAGAGATCACTGCAGCTGTTTCAGCCAGAGACATCTTATTGACAAGATTTAGCCCCACTTCTCCGGTAATCATAGCGCCGTCAGAATACTCTGCTCGACCTCCCACCACTACCACTCGGAACCCTTCTACAGTCAGCCGCTTTGCCACCGAAATAAAGTGTTCGACATTCCAACGTTTTTCCTCAATCGAGGCTCCTGGAAAAATAACCACATATGGATCTGAACTGAGCGATTGCATCAATTGATAAGCCTTGGTTAGCGATTGAAGCGGAATCGAAAAGCTGACCGCTCCGCCATCCCGTTGAAGATCTAACCCCAAGGGTTTCAAAAGAGCCAGAAAATTGTCAGGCTCATAGGTGTTTAGATCATAGTCTACGACATGGGTAAACATCCGGCGGCGTTGATTAGTGCCAAACCCTATCTTAACCGGAGCTCTCACTAACCGCGCCACCACAGCCGACAAGCGGTACCACTGCTCCGTATCAATGACAACATCGTATCGCAGGCGAATGGCATAAAAAAACTCGAGCGGGAAATCGTAACGGAGAAGCCGGTCCACACCCGGGATCAAAGAGAAAATACCATAATTACGATTTTCAGAAAGAACGGTAATATGAACCGCTGGAACGTGTTGTTTGATCAAACCGATTGCCGGAGCCAACAACGCCGCATCTCCAATACCACCAGGACGGATTATCAATATAGTTGTGACCGGCCTCCCGGAACCAGGTTTCAGTCTGGTAAACAAGCGGCATACAATCCGGCCGATCAGATTGTCTACTAATTTTATCATTTCAGCTTTAAGCATCGAATCTTCTCAGACCTGGAAACATACACACAAGAGTTGACATACACATTACTGAAACACCTAAGTGCTACGTTTGCTGTTATTCAAATAATGGCGCGGCACTGAAAAGCTGACAATATCTTCGATAGATATTTTCCGAGCAAATATATTCTGAGATATCGACTCACTGTTTTTTGATATGACAATAATATTTGTCTGATGGAATCGAAAGATCAGACAGAATATGCGGTCAAGCCAGATAATATACGCTGCGGTTCTCCCGCCAAATATTTTTTTCGTCGCACGTGTTAATAAATTATAAATCCGTGTAAATATCTTTGAATGTCTCCACTCTTCATTGTGCACGCGAATCTGGGCATCTACCAGACACGCCGGGATTACAAGCAGACTGCTCGATACTTTTTGTACTGTGACCTTATAACCCTCAGATTTCAGGTAATCGAAACTGTCGGAATCGAAATGATGGATATGTGCATGGATTTCCTTTGTTTGCTTGTTACGCTCAATCATTCTTTTACTGTCTTGCGGGATGGTGATTACGACCGCTTTTCTTGCAATCCTCAATAATTCTGAAGTGGCGTGCTTCCAATCCGTAACATGCTCCAGGGTCTCACTGCAGGTAACAACATCAAACTGACCATCTTCAAACTGCATGTTGTGCAAATCTGATGGACGCGATTCTATTCCAAATATCTCGGATGCTCGCTTGCAGGCTTCCTCAGACAGATCGGCAGACAGTACAGATACACCGAGAAACTTGTGTGCAAGATATGCCTTGTAACCTTCGGCCCCGCCCACATCCAGCAACGATTTGAAATCGAGACGGCTTAACGACTCCAGCAGCCTGTATGTAATAATATATCTGCAGATATGCCCTGGTTCACTGGGCCCATTTCTGAACCCGTAAATCGGCTGATGGGCAAAATAAACCCCTTGATCGTCACATAAACTGAATCGTCTGTTCAGCCACTCTTTAACCTCTTCGGTATATTTGTCCAATCGCTGCTCCAAGGCATGTGCTGCAATTTTGCAAGAATAGTCACTTCTTGATTCTTCTTCGCCTGTATTGTTTAATATTCAACAGGATGCAGAATAACTCGCACTATTTTTCGGCAACCCAGACTGTTTGACGAAAACAGTGAGAATCCTCGAGCTTCCTGAGACTATTGAATGTAGAAAATAATCGTCTCACAAAACCGTCGCAGTGAAATGCGCCAAAGTTCTTTTTACCTTCAACTATATTATCCCTGACAACCAGTTTATCGACATCAAATTGGCGCTTCTCCTCTTCTGTCAAATCAACTCGATAGTGTTCTCCATGAAATGTTCCGATAAAAAGTCCCCCTGGTTTTAGAAGTCGGATAATTTCAGAAGCCCATTGGTAATGACGTTCTTCAGAAAGATGAGTAAACACAGAAATGCAGTAGATCACATCAAACGATGCATTTTCTGCAAGCAGCGGGGGCTCAAGTTCATTGTGCAGAAAATGAATGTTCGAAAAGCGATGCTGACACCAGGAGATGGTTTGCCGGTTATAATCCGACCCCCAAAGTTCCCAGTCACTGTCATCGAGAGATGCCATATGCCGTAGAACACGTGCCGGCCCGCAGCCCCACTCCAATATCCTGAGTGTCCGGCCCGGACGCTCTGAAGCGATAATGCGTGAGATCTCGTGTGCGTGGTTTCTGCCGCTTGAATGAAAACCGGAATAATCACAATTGCCCTGAATATCATACAGCATCATCGGAGGAGGTATGCTCACATCGGGGTGCGACTTAACAAAACGATCATTTGATTTGCGGTTCATCCAATAGTCCCGCAGGAACCAGGCAAAGTCCGCCAGCGGCAGCAGGTGCATTTTGCGAAGTATATGTGCAAGTTTTTGGCGAGGTGTTAGGCTCATTTCACGTCCTGAAAATATAATTTTAAAACTCTCCATCTTCTGCTTGAGAAATCAGCCATCCTGAGTCAGCCTAACCGGATGCCCCCCCTGCTGACTGCAACGTCACGTGAGGCCTGTAAAAAAATCATAAATTTCTTTTGATATATATTCCACCTGCTCCATGGTTAACTCGTAGAACATCGGCAGTCGCACCAGGCAATCAGAAAAGTTATCCGCGTTAGGCAGATGCCTTCCATCGTGTTTATCAAGATAATAAGGGCTCTTATGGAGTGACAGATAATGAAAAACCGCCAGAATCCCTTTTGTGCGGAGGTACTCTATCAGACGGGTTCGTACGTTCAGGTCCTCGCACAACAGGTAGAAGATATGCGAGTTATTGCTGGCATACTCAGGGATACGGGGTAATCGCAGCACTCCCCGTTCTTCAAGCCGTTTCAACAGATCATGATAGGCGTTCCAAATCAGCTTCCGTCTGGCCTGGATGTCATCCAGCTGTTCGATCTGCGCATAAAGAAACGCGGCGATGATATCAGAAGGCAAAAACGATGAGCCGATATCCACCCACCCATATTTATCAACCTCTCCACGGAAAAAAGCCGAACGGTTCGTCCCTTTCTCTCTGATTATCTCGGCACGCCTGACAAAGGTTTCATTGTTGATTGCAAGCATACCTCCTTCACCGGATATGATGTTCTTGGTTTCATGGAAGGAAAAAACACCGAAATGCCCGAGTGAGCCGAGGGGGATACCATTATAGGAGGACTCAATCGACTGGGCGGCGTCTTCAACGACTAAAAGGTCGTGACGTCGTGCCGTTTCCAGGATGCACCCCATATCGCACGCTATGCCGGCATAATGTACCGGGACTATGGCTTTTGTACGCGGTGTAACCAGAGCTTCAACGTTCTCGGCATCGATATTAGGCGTTGCTGACTCACTGTCGGCAAAGACTATCTTGGCACCACGCAGAACAAAGGCGTTCACTGTGGATACAAACGTAAAAGCTGGGGCGATGACCTCATCGCCGGGCCGGATATCACAAAGGATTGCCGCCATCTCGAGCGCGTCGGTGCATGAAGTGGTAAGCAGCGCCTTTTTAAATCCATATCGCTTTTCGAAGAACTGATGACAACGTCCCGTGAAGAGACCATCACCGGAGATTTTTCCGGATGCAACAGCCTCCTTGATATAATCAGTCTCTTTTCCGGTGAGATATGGTTTATTGAAAGGTATCATGCAGATTTAAGCCAGAAATGGTAGTAATTGTGAATCTGTTCAACCCTGTACCCGCATTTTTCATACAGCCTGCAGGCAGCCTTATTCATCCCCTGAGTGGTTACCAGGCCCTTTGTGCATCCACGTGCGAGATACCAGTTGTGTGCAGCAAGTACCAAATCCCTGCCCATATTTCTGCCTCTCATTGCTTCGTTTACTGCGATAAGCCCGATGACACCGGTTTGATTCTTACGGGAGACCGTAACCATGGCTGCAATCCGTTCCTTGTCTCGCGCAACAAATACGGCGTCGGCAACTGATTTGTCAACAGACCTGGATATCCATATGTTGTATAATTCTTCGTACTTCCCTGGCGGGAAATGCCAGTCAAGCCTGAATCGGGAATATATTCCGCTTTCAATGGCCAGAGCGACCAGTTCCGGACAGGCACTGCTTTCAGTATATTCTTCGATATCATTATTGAATTTAGGAACCGGATCCTGAACTAAATCATTCAAATCAATTGAGTATAACGTTTTCCTGTCAGCCAGAAACCCTTCAAAGCATGTTGCGGCATGCTGCGATTCATCATCAGCAGGGTCTGCCGGCCAGTACGCAAGCGATACGTCCTGACTGCGAAGGGAGTCCACAATCTGCCCTAGCCGGGTTGGTGAAAGCCTATTCGGAATGATACTGGCGACCTTAATGCCGAAGAATTCCGAATCCCATGGGAGTATGCTGTACTCAGAGCTCATAGTGCTGTTGTCCCGGCATCTGCTGGCTTAGTTTTTGATCCAGTATTTCGCTTCAGCGTCAATATGGTTGAGATACACAGAAAGCCCCTTTTCCCGCAAAAACTCGTCAACCGCTTTCCTGCATCCTTCATACGTACCGTAATCGTCGATTATCACAAAGCCGCCCGGGACCACTTTGTCATACAAATATTCCAGGCAGATCTTTGTCGATGCATACCAGTCACCGTCAAGACGTAAGATTGCAATATCACCGATGCTGTCAGCGTCACGGGGAAGTGTTTCCTGAAACCAGCCTTTATGATACTTCAGGAACTGCGGATCATATCCGACTATCGTTTCCAGAAGTTTCCTGTTTTCATCCAGCGACCCCGGTCCGCCAAAGGAATCGTACACCCCTTGAATCGATTCCAGTTTTCCGCTAGAACCGCCATTAGCCCATTTTTTCACTTCGCGCACAGCCCGTTCGCCGTCGACAGTTGCATCAGGTTCACATATCTCCTGAAACGCATCAAAAAGATGGATATTCCGCGGAGAGGGACTGTATTTCAGGTTAGCGAGTGCCATCAGGGCTACCGCACCGCCTTTCCACACCCCGCACTCCACAAAACATCCCGCGATGTAGCGCTGCTCACAAAACACCACCTGCTGATACAGCGAAATCAATCTTTTCTTGGGAAGCATCGTATATGGACGTACTATTCCGATATAGTCTTCAGCTTCACCTTCCAGGTCGTAGCCATAATAACAGTCATCGGCGGTCTTCCGGATCTCCAGGCCGACACCGCCAAGCAGCGCCTGAATGCATTTTTTTATCATATATTCACCGTGAGCAGGGAATCAAAAAGTGACTGAAAGGATTCTGCCTGCACCCTTGGATGACAAAGCCGCAGGCCAAGAGCTCTGCAATCATCAGACATTTTTCCTGCCGTGTCCTTATCAAGGCTCAACACATAATCCATACCCTTCGCCAGATCAGTGCTGTTTTTAAGCTCTGCACGATAACCGGACAAACCAGAATGAACCAGGTCCTGAGCTACTCCCATGTCAAACGAGACTACCGGAGTTCCGCAAAGAATGGATTCGTTTAGCATCATCGGCCCCGAATCTTCAATAGAAGGACAGACAAACAGATCTGCCGATTGATAGGCTGCTGCAAGCTGTGAATCAGACGTTATGAACCCGAGCGGCCTGCAATTGAACAGCTTGCGGACCTCCGGCTCAACCTCAGAAGAATCCCCGGCAATTGTGATAACAATATCGTCGTGGGCGCCTGCATAGGAGTACTTCAATGTACTCAATGCGTCGAGCAGATATTTCATACCTTTTCGTTTATCCCAAAAATAGAGAGCACCGAAAAAAAGAATTTTCTTGTCAAACGGCAACCCAAGCGAGTTACGGGCAGCCACCCTGTCTTCCGGTTTAAACACGTCACAATCGATGCCCAGCAATATTTTTTCTATTCTTTTTCCCTTGAAGACAGTGGCATTTCTTGCCTGTTCTTCAAGCCGGGAAGATGCGGCTATGACAGTTATATTACTGTTCCTGATGCTCTGGAATTTATCCTGAAGCTGACGATATGAGTCGTCGTAAGGATTTTCGGAACTGAGAGCTGGGCAGTTCCCGCAAACTTTTGTATACCCCTTGCAGTCCCATGCGTAATGACACCCGCCGGTAAGCGGGGCCATGTCCAGCAGATACCAGACCAGCGGGGCATTGCATAATCTGCCAAGGTCGCAGAGCGTCTGTGCCGATACAAAATCGGAAATCCAGTGGGCAACAATGATGTCAGGCTTGAAAGGCAGTTCTTTGTAGATAACTTCTGCGTTGGATACGTCAAACTGATTTCCGTATTTGTACAGATAATCCGGATTTGTGTGGTTGTTGCGGATTAAATTAATGGTACTCCTGATTTTTTGACGCACCTGAAGTAGAAAAAGACTATTGCGAAAAGAATGCGCCCGAGTTTGTCCGTCAATCTTCACCAGGACAAACATCTCTGAATTTAATCCGGCTTCAAGTAGGTTCCTGTGGAGCCTGAAGGCGCCCTTGGGGGCACCTCCGATGTCATAACAATTGATATGGAGAACGTTCATTCTATTCCAATAACCTGTGCTCTATGCAGAATCTAAACGACACTGCGAATGATTTCATCCAGCACTATAGCGCGTTGTGCAAATGTATGGTCTTTCAGAACCCTTTGTTGACCTGCCCGTGCAATCTCCTCACGCTCTACCGGATGGTCCAGAAGCCAGCGTGTTTTTTCCACGCATTCATCCAGGTTTCTGTAGGTTACCACTTCGACCTCCGGCACGAAAAGTTCCGCCAGGTTATCCCTCCAGTCGGTCATCAAACAGGTACCGACGCCGGTCGCCTCAAACAGACGCATATTGGATGCAAAAAGAGGAGATGAATCCGCATGGATGTTGAGAGATATGCAGGAGTCTCTCAACACCTGATACATGACCAGTCCGTAGACATCATGCTGCAGATGACGGCGCAATACGGGATGGACTGCAAAGAACGGAGGCTGACTGGAATTCGCCAGCACGCCGATGCGAGGCAGCGATGCAAGTAACCGTTGATCCACCCCTAGACGTTTGAGAGTCGATAAAACCCGATGAATGACTGCAAAAACGGCAGATCGGACGTCGGCTAAATAGCCCAGGCGTGCGCTTGAAGAAAAAATAGTTACGTCCGTCAGCCTGGCCAGTTCCAGAAGAATCTGTTCGCGCAACAAATGAAACTGGCTGAGTCGAAAAAGCTGCCCTATAAACGTAAAATCATATTGTTTCCGCCCCAGTTTGAGTCGGTCAATAATCCGCGGGTCAAAAGCGTGGTGCAGTTGTTCGGCCCGGCCCCCCTGTTGCCGCAGATAATCAACGGACTCCTGGGCGCATGAGAGCATGAGATCTATCCGGCTGTTATGAAATGCCGCGGAGAGCGCACTGCCAACCCAGCCAAGCACCAGCCTGAGGCCCGGAATGGCGGCTTTGATCTCCGCCAAAAGGATTTCATCAGTATCATTAAACCACAGGACATCCGGCTGAAAACTACGAGCCTGAATCAGGGCGATCTGCGCGGGGTACTGAGACTGCCACTGCGGAATCGAGTGTTCCTTGGCCCACGCCCGCTGCATCGGCTCGACATTTACGGCAATTTCCGTAACTTCATACCCGATATGCGTGAGCGCGTGCGACCAGTTATCCGCCCAACCACAGGCGTCAAAGTCCAGCGCCGCTTTTTGTTCTGCGTAGGACTTGTTAGCCAGGCCCGGCTGAGCTGCATAGAATGCCGCTACATACTCCGTGGGGAGTTTTGATATTTTCAGGAGTTTCAAGCGCTATGCACTGCTGTCGGCAGGGCCGCATCGCATCGAGTAAATAGAATCATATCTCCACCGCTCCTGCCGTTCGCTTTAGGTGTGTCAGGAAACCTCTCCCTGCGCAGTATCCGCACCCGAAACATGCAAGTTAACGCGAATTTTCACTACATAAATAACCGAGACTGTATCCTAACTCTTCGACTTTTTTTACAAGTTTCATTTTAAGACTACCATTTCCATTAATCAAACAAAGCGGAATTTTCAGCAGAAGCAGCAGGATACCCGCAGTTCCTGCTGTGAACGTCCGTACAGAGAATTGTTTATTCTGCAATCGGGCTATCGCCTCACCGGACCTGAAAGCCCGGCGGAAGCGATAGGAGACCTTCATTATTTCTGCCGGTGTCCAGTGATAGACCAGTATGGCCGGGTCGTACCAAAACCATGGTTGCTCGTTATATACCCTGACAAACATCTCTGTGTCTTCGCCCATCCTGACAGTATGCCCGGTCATGCCGTACTCAGAGGAAAATCCGCCAAACCTCTCAAGGACCGATTTTCGAAAAGCCATGTTGGATCCGGAAAAACCATATCGGGCCCGTGGCGGCGGCAGAAAGCCTGCGCTGTCTCCCCAAGTTCTTTTCTCAAACTCTTCCGAGATCCATTCCGGGGGTGCCGATTCATACAAAGGACGGATCTCTCCTCCCACTGCCACCGGCTGCGGCGAGCCCGCCTGAAAAGCTGCAACTATTCTCTCGCACCAGTCGCGGGTCGCCTTCGCATCGTCATCGACATACGCAACAAATACTCCCTGTGCCTCCCGCCATCCCCTGTTGCGCGCATGACTGAGACCTTGCTTCGTTTCGACAACAGCGCGGAAATTGCCGTACAGTCCAGTAAACGACTCGATGATCTCCTGCGTGTCATCGGTCGAATTGTTATTGACAATAAGAACCTCGTACCGGCTGTTTTCAAGGGTCTGCTCAACCAGCGACCGGAGACAGACCGGCAACAGGTCCGACCGATTGTAGGTACATACTATGACCGACAGAATCGGGTAGACTTCGCTGTTGTCACACATGCATGTCCCTGAACCTGTGCACGGTATCTTCATAAAAAGCCAGCAGCTGTCCAGTCCGGTCTTCTTTAACTATCGAATCGACATGCGAAATAATGTTTTGTCTCATCTGCATTTTCTCTTCAACGGTAAGAAGCAAGCACCTTTCAATCGCATCACGAATGCTTTCCGTATCACTGTTCCGGGCAAGAAAGCCGGTAATGCCGTCTTCAATCATTTCATCAAGACTGGAATCGTATGTTCCGATTACCGGAATTCCAAACATCTGAGCTTCTAGACAGGCATTGGGACAATTATCCAACCGGGAGGGCATCAGGATAACCTCGGCGTGTTCGATGAAAGAATAAAGCTTCGTTTTGACCAGTGCCTGATGGAAATGTAGCCGGTCTGCATAGTTGCTGCACGCCGAACTGATCAGCTCAAACACCTTTGTACTGTCCGGCAGACCGTCATCCCTGCCGATAAATACCATTGAGAGGTCGCTGTGGTTGTCAAATATTCCGGGCAGAATTCCGGCAAGAAGATCCACCCCTTTGATTCTGCTGAGAGTCCCGAAGAAAAGAAGATACCGGCCAGACGGCCTGTTCTTCAGAAAATAAGATGTATCATGTTCAATCTGTTCACCATCGACAGGCGTCCGCAACACCTGCGGCTCACAGCCTGCGGCTTGTTTATATAATCCTGCTACAAAACGACTTGGGGCAATGCATGCGTCGGCATCACGCACCTGGCACGTTTCCATCCAATCGATGATGTATTCACCAGGATTCAATTTCCGGCCGTATGCAGCTCTCACACTTGGCGTATAACTCGAAGCTCTGCACACTAGCGGGACCTTGCCATTATTGAGCAGAGCAAAACCTGGTGCTTTGTAGCTGGAAGCCTGAATTATGTTGAAGGGAGTTTTGGAATGCACGCTCCAGAATTTACGCGCGAGTTTCCTGCTAGCAGTAATCTGGGAGTAGGCGGGGATGATCATTCGTACCAGCGGGAGCTTACTTACCAAATCCAACAACCGGTTGCAGCACCGCACTTCACACACGATGACATGATCGTCATACCAGACTGCATCACGCCTAGAAATGACAAATACCCAGACCTCACAACCTCTGCGTACCAAATCAAGCGAGATTTTTCTGAGATAATTTGCAAGGCCTCCATCAGTTCTTGTGGCGGAGACATATTCGGGAGTGAGAAAAGCTATCCGCATTTCATGTCAACTTTTACGCAAGATGTAGACAAACCTGGGGATGATCTGATTTATTTTGATTGTATGATAAAGTTCGTACCCAGTCATTTTTGCGATATTGACAACTTGTTCATATGAATACCGGATTTTATATTCACTCGGTCTTCTCACATCTAATGGCTTAGTCCAATCGGATGTGAGGTACTGATTATTTAGGGTATCATTAAATGAAGTGTCAATTATTTCGATGACAACATAGCCTCCAATTTTTAATGATTTGCTGCAATTATGTAAAAATGTAGTTAGTTCAAAACTTTCTATTGTATATGTCCAATTTAGAGCCAGTAACACATCAACCATCTCTGGGTGTTTATTTGGATTTATTCCATCATCCTGCCATAACTCTATTGCATAATTAGCCAACTGTGCAATTTCATTTCCTGCAAGAACAGCTTCTACAGATATATCTGAACCCAACAACCTGTTATAACCATTCTGGGCAAACCAAATTAAATTGAATCCACATCCGCAACCAGTTTCAAATATTTTACTCTCCTTTGAGATATTATTCAGAATCCAAAGTGATGGTTCGCATATATGTCTTCTTTCTGTTCTGTTGTTAAAAGCATAAATGAACCACTCACTTACATTATATTTTTTTATTATTTCATTCACTTTATCTACAGGTAACGTTATTTTGTGGCGTTTATCCGCAAAATATTTATTCACTTTCTTAAACAAATTCAAGCACTCCTCCTCAATGACGAATCCTATCCACTAGATTCGTTAACTTAGTCAAAATACCCTGAGAATTCAAACACACCGATTCACTATGGTTCTGCCGGTTTGAAATTGACATATGCAAAGCAGTATCAAGTTTATCAATTGACAGCTCATAATGTTTAAAAACACTCTCAGGATAGAATCTATGGTGATGGTACCGATACCAAGTATTTTTTTTCAATGCCAGATGACTAAGTTCAGATTCAAGATGTACTCCTTCAGTAGTTAAGACTTTGAGCTTTAACTCGCTGCAAACATAAATTGTATGTGCATTAAATCTATTGAAGGGCGGTATAAAATAAGATATTTTTTTAATGGGGAATAATTTTCTCAGAATTTCTAGACCTTTCTTTATCTCATCCTTTTGCTCATCAATGCTCATCTGAGAATAATCGGTATGATAAAGTCCATGCAGTGCGATTTCATCCGGGATACTATTCAAGTATCCGATCAAATCTACTCTATCTTCAAATGAGAAAACACTCGAAAGATTACGAATACAATTATTGTCCAGCTTTGAAATCGTGTCATACCCTTCGTACTCTACTGGAGTTTCCCCGCACTTGTAGAGTGTATTGGTTTTGCCTTTCAAGGTTATCCCATGAACCTGGGTCAAACCATATTTACGGAACACCTCACAAAATCTTGTAAAGTCGTTTAAAGAAGTGTCCCAAGAGACATCATCGTTTCTAAATTTAGGTCGTGACACTTTATCATACGCTTCAATAAACACCCGCTTAAAATACTGGGCACAGACTTCCCAGTTTCGTTCTCTTCGAATCAGTTGAGCGTTCTTTTCTCCAGCCTTCCTAATCTTGTCCAGATTCGCATCACACCATTCAAAAGCTTTCGCAAAGGCCGCGTAAGTTCGTTCCGCAACAATATATCCATTAACACCATGCTCGATCACTTCGGGAACAATCCCGACATCCGTACACACCGGAAAACACCCGGCTGCCATGGCTTCCAATAATGTCAACGGTTCACCTTCATGACGGGAACAAATGACCAGTACATCCAGCTTATTATAAAACCGGTTCATTTGCGGATGAGAATATGTGCCATCCGCTATCAATAAAGTGTAGCGGTCAAGGCAAGCCGGGCCAAGAATATCTTTAACACCCTTAACACGGTCATCTATGTTGCCCGCCCAACCGATTGACAACGGTCCAGACCTTGTGCGGGTCATCTTGAATATGGAATGAGAAACACCGTTGGGAGTATGGTATACATTCGGATGGAATTCAGTTATAGCGTTCAGGAGACGAATGGAAGTACATATCACCGTTCCGCAGTCACTCAGGTATTTGCTCGCAAATTCCGGCGCAGTACAAGGGCCGTATTGTGGGTCATCCTCCCATCGGTGACTTGAAACCTCTTTGATTACACGTTCGGATTCAAATTCAAACTGCTGATAAAATTTTTCGCCCCAGAAAAATACATATAGAAGATCATATTGTGATGGATCAAGTTTTGGACTTTCCCTGACGTACTTGATATCAATCTCAAAATCATGTCTGAGTTTACCGGCTATTTCGCGAGCTGAAAAATCAAACGCCCAGTTTTTCCTATCCACCAGCATCAGAATTCTCGGTTTATTAGAAGGCAAACATTTATCCCGTGATTTGGAAGAACGAACTGAATGATTCACTTGAAGATTTGAACCCAAGCCGTTTGCTTTCATGAATTCGTTCATCTCTACAGACAACTCATTCCACCGTTTTCTGATTTGATCCGAATCAAACGCACGCGTATCGATCTGCAGCATAAGGGTATTGTCACTGTAGTCTTTAATATCAATCAACGGCAGGCCAAGCAGCTTACAGAATTCAGAAGCCCTGCTGTCATGTGAAACCAAAAAGGAAGGCTTGCCGTAAGAAATGGACAGCATGGCAAAATGCAGCCTGAAACCCATATTTATCAACTGTTCTTTCGCTTTGTTTATGTATTGTTCCGCCTGCCAACCCTTATCCATGACAATGTCAACGCCGTATTTTTCTGCGAGAAGTTCGGCAACCGGAATATCGTATGGGCTCTGAAGCACCAGAGACGGATGATATTTTTTACACAACAGGCCAAGCGTTTCTAACTGCCGGGCATTCCACTCATTATCGATATGAAGCAGCCTGGCACGCGGCGTAAGTGTGTATCCTGACCCAGACGGTGTGAAGTCAGGGCAGGACAGACCATGAAAAAGCACCGGACAGCCACTTAAAATAACATTTGTGACCCCTATTGAATGAAGAAACCGCAACGAAGCTTCATCCCGGACACTGGACACGATGCATTTCTTATGTATTGCCCGTACAGCGGCAACATCAGCAGCATTCATTATCGGTATCTGCCCAATGGGGGCACTGCTCCCGATACCAAAAGGGATGATTGGAATCTTGATCTTCTCAACTATGGCAACGCCAAGATTGCAGGCAAAAACATGCTGATAGAGGTTAGTTCCGCAAATAATAAGTGCATCACAAGTATTTAGTTCATCGATCTGAGTTTCATTCAAGGGAACAGTAAGAGGAAATCGCACAAAAGTATCTGCTGCCAAAAGCCTCCTCACAGCAGATTCAATTATTGAGTCACCGGAATTATCAGCGAAGATTGATGCCGTAAGTAATCCCAATTTCATCTACAATTCTCTTCCACTCAATGTTTTACCCCAACCAAGATAATGTGATCTGTCATACCGTATTTCCACAAAACAGGTCGTAAAATCTTTGAATTGATAATCTGCTTAATTTTGCGACCGATAAAACTGAGCCGCTGTCCCGTTTTCCAACAAAAGCCCTCAGGAAGCACTGATTCAAATTTTATATTGATATCTGATGAGCTGGGGTATACACAGCAGCCGGACATATGCATAGAAAATTCGGCCCCTAAATCTTTGGTCCATGTACGTAGCTTTTTAGGAGTTATTAAATTCAGTTCGTCAAGGAATTGAGGATTTAATCCCAATAGATGAACATACTGTTTAGCCTGATTTTTATGTACGGCTAAAAAAGGAAGCCACGGTATGCCGAAATGACCTTCAATAAAAGAGAAATGATTAGGTACGTCCATATAGAACTTGCCGCCAGGCTTCAGAACTCTAATTGCTTCTCGTAAAGTCGTTAATGGATCTGCAACATGTTCCAACACCTGGAAGCCGACCACAACATCAAAGCAATTATCATCCCAAGGAAGATTCTCTCCTGGACTCTCACTGATTAAGTCGGGCGGTAGGCAATTCGACTGAAGAAGCTCTTTAATCCCGGAACGAAGATTCTGGTAAGAATTTGCCCCCGGCTCTATGCCCACTATGTCGATGCCTAACAGGCGACACACGACAACGAACAATCCCATCCCAGACCCGATTTCCAGTACTCTTGACTTTCTCAGGTCGATCCCCAACATATTCTCAACCGATTTGACATAATTCAAACGGCTGCCCGGTTCTAAATAAGAACGCATGCTGGTCCATGGTTCGTGCAATCCGATAGCCCGCTGTAAATCTTTGGCTACAGACTCCGAAAACCCAAGCAGCTCGCGAGAGACAATTATCTGGTGTATGGTTTGATGTCTGTTGTTTGCACTGTTCATGTTTTCTCTGATAGTTCCAAATCAGGACAGACATTCCAATTTAGTTAACCGCACTTTACTAGGTATATCCATTGATTGTTTTTGTAATGTGAT
This sequence comes from uncultured Geobacteraceae bacterium, assembly GCA_942493195.1. GTDB lineage: Bacteria > Desulfobacterota > Desulfuromonadia > Geobacterales > Pseudopelobacteraceae > CAIPTY01. Next base: position 2,116,261 of record OW818669.1, read on the forward strand.
TTTTCAAGTATGGTGCCACCATTGGTTGCCATAAACCCCTCGATTTCAGATAAACTCAAATTATTAACCCAACCCTGCAACTCTCTACGTTCTTGAGTTGTAAACCCACTGTAGGATAACACCAGATATGAACTGTGCTTCATTGCGTGTAAAAGCAATGCATACGGATCCGTGAGGTATTCAAGCACTCCCATACAAAATATCATGTCAAAACGATCAGCAGGAAATTCGTTGCTGTTAAAATTGAAAATAACTGTATCTACTGAGCGACTGCAATAGTCGAATGGCGTATATTTCCAACCTGCAGGTATGATTCGCCGAAGTGTCTGTCTGCCACAACCGTAATCCGCAATTCGCAATTCACTGTTATCATCAGCCAATAAATGCTTTTTACACATCTCCAGGGCATTTTCTATCCTCTCCGGCCATTCAAGAAGATTATCTCCGATGTTGTTATCATGTGCTGGCTCATTATTTCCAGATCTCATTGCCGTATTAAATGCATTGTATAAACCAGTGATTCTATTTATAACGATATCGGTATTAGCTTTAAGTGTATCAATTATAGAGTGACTATTTTCAGAACAAGCTTTCGGCGATCTTCTTTCTTTATAACCGCATATATACGTCTGAATATTAGATAGTATTCTTTTAAATACAGCTATCTCGTTGTAATCAGTTATTACCTTTTTCCATCCATTAGCCGCTATAAGTCGCCTTTCTTCATCGTGAGACAAATAATATCTACATAGCTCGATACATTCATCTATCGTATCAAAGCCAACAACTTCTTTCCCAAGTTCGAATATTTTCCCTAAATGTTTTTTATTATCACAAATCTGCATTACACCGTTTGCAGGCAGATAAAAAGTCCTGTAGTTGATTGGGCCTGTCGTATTATGGAGATTCGGGCCAATCTTGGCCCTTTGCAGATATTCAAGTTCCATATCATTGGGGAGGTATCCTCGCGGCCATCCGCGACCATAGAAATGCGCGTCCGGGAATGCACTGTTCAGTTTCTCGAGACGCTCTTTTCTCCAGGGTGACATTCTGTCCATCAACATGAAGAAGTCGATATCCCGTTTACCCGACAGGATGTCCTCCCGGGTCAAACTATGATTATAAATAGTTGGCTGCAGCCCCATTGGAGACCACTCTGCGTTACGTACCCCCCAACTCCGATAGGTATCGATTTCAGCAATATTTCCAACTAGACAGAGATCATAGGCAGAGGCCACGGGCTTGGAAAGGTTTTCTGAATTTTCGGGATCGTCAAAACACTGGAAAACGGTGAATACCGGTAACTGCTCGACAAATTCTGGATGAAGATTTATGCCGGGGCCATTGATAAAGACATCCTTGCCCACCAGGGCCCGTTCAAGGTTTTCATACATCTGCAGAAGCAGTTTATCGCCCCTTCGCCATTTCTTATCTAGTTCCTTGAATGAAATCGCCGGACCAGGCGGGTTTAACGTAAGACAAAACCCTTCAACATTGAAACCGGACTCATTCAATCTGCTAAAGTAGGCCAAGGTCATCTCTTTGACGTTGCCGTACGCCTCTGAGGAGAACCAGGAGTATCCATATAAAACTTTCAGTTCAGACATTAGTTACCACTTGCTCACTCCGTAACTTTGTAAATACCGACCCATGAATCGCGAATAAGAAATATCCGGCCCCTTATAAGGCCATCTCGACAAAGCTTCTCCACCCCCAGACAAACAGAATTAATCCATCCGAACTTCTTAGCCAATCCAGGATTGAAATCATGCCACAGAATGAAGCCGCCCGGCTTCATATGCTTCAAAATCTTACGGGTATCGTTGTAAATAAATTCGGTATCATGACAACCATCGATATACGCAACATCAATAGTCCCTATGTTCGGCTCCCACGTCGCGGTATCGGCATAAATCTGGGTGATATTGACAAGATTCCGATCACGGAAAGCAAGGCCGATCTGTTCACGTTCCATCGCAACCGTGGTCAGTTTCCCGCCTTTACCGGCCAGAATTTCCTCGAGAGGTATGTTTACCGTGTAAATCTTCGAATCTGGCGCATTCGCTGACATAAGTACCGTCGCCATCCCGTTGGCTGTACCGATTTCTAATGCGACCGATGGATTTGTGTTACGCATAACCGTTGCAAGGCTCTCTGCGTCCCGGATGCGCCGCTCGTTAACATCTTCGACATAATCAAAATCGTATATATCGGGGCGATCGAGAACTGGATCTTTCTCCCAACGAAACACCTTTTTAAGTTCTTCGAAATTATTCAGTTCTATAACTGAGTGATTCAGGTTATAAAGCGCATCTCGAAATATTAAGTTCTTCAAGTCCATATCATTTATCCAAATTTTTACGTGAAATCACAATATTCGAACTGTTAGCAAAATTTCCGCACCTGATTAAGAACTCCACTTTTGACTTAATTTCTAGCAAACCATCTTCGTGATATATTTTGTAACCTTTTGTGGTCAAAGTTTCGTAAAAGTTCCAGGCCGTATATCCCGCCTCCAAATAATGAAGATGACTTATCTCCAGCAAAATTAAAGGGTTATACTTTTCCAGTGTTTTCCAAGCACCTTCCAGAAAGAGCGGTTCGTGCCCATCAATATCTACCTTGATAAAGTCAATCCGCTCAAGGCAACGGTTTTCCATAAAGTTGTCTAGTGTACGTAATGTTATCAATTCGTTTCGTTCGGATGGTAAACTGCCGGGGTTATGAAGTGATGCGGAAGAACTCCCAATTTGGATTTCCAACTGCTGATTTTTGTTTGAAAGACCAAAAGGAAACACTTCTGCGTTATGGATATAATTTGCTTCCAAATTCATGTTCAACACGGTTCGGTAATGTTCAGTTGGTTCAAAACACAATACTTTGCCTTTGTCACCTACCAGTTTTGATAATAATACGCTGTAATAGCCAATATTAGCTCCAACGTCTAAAACGATATCACCATGTTTTACCAGACGCTTTACGGCTTGAGTTGACTGCTCTTCAAAAATGCCACATGCAATTATGCATGCATCTACATAAGACGCACCATCAAGCCAGAACAAATCATTGAAACGCGTCCGATACAGGTCTCTTGAGGTTCCGCGCGCTATAACCCTTGAGCGAGCGGCTTTCTCCAGAAACTGGGCTGTCATCAGCAAGAGAGAACCTGAAAATTTAAAAATTTTAGCCAAAAAAAGTATAATCTCAGTAAACATCTAGACTAGCCTCTCAGTAACCCATTCTAAGGCAACACCTAATTTCCCCCTGAAAGTATCTCCAAGATACCCGCGATTATACCTTCCGGTCATTTCCACTTTTATCGGAATACATACACCTGAATCAGGCAGACAACTGCGGACGTTGAATATACCGGACCTAATACGCAATTCGTACCTGACAGGCCCAAGAAAATTGGCGGGGATAACAGCTATGGAAGAATAGGACCCCGGTTGTATGGTAGGGATACCATCGTTGTCCTCATCATGAAAACTACGGAAAATAAGGGTATCCTGGTCATCACAAAGATCGAAATATACCCGCAGTCCAGTGGTTACTTGTAACACATCATATCGGATTTCTATTTTAAGAGGTTTGCCGTTCTCTACAAACTGATCCATCTCCTGACTGTTCTGTGTTAATTTTAAATCTACAAGTCTGAACACTGGGTCGGGAGGCAGTTCACTGACTATTTCCTTCAACGCCTTTCCAGAATTCAGCAGAGTTCCTTCTTGAAGATATTGTCCTATAGCCTCGGTCGCTTCTGCGTCAGCAATAATTTTCCCGGACCTCAGCAGTATGACTCTGTCGCACATTTGACGTATTGCCTGCATATTGTGACTGACAAAAATCACTGTACGTCCTTCATTACCGACCTTTTCCATCTTCCACAGACATTTTTTCTGAAACTGGGCGTCACCCACCGCCAGTACTTCATCTACTATTAGAACCTCAGGCTCCAGGTGAGCTGCAACAGCAAATGCCAATCGAACATACATTCCAGAGGAATAGTGTTTAACAGGGGTATCAAGGAATCTTTCAGTTTCAGCGAATGCAACAATTTCATCGAACTTATGCTTGATTTCAAACCTGCTCATTCCGAGGATCGCACCGTTCAGGAAGATATTCTCCCGTCCGGTCAACTCCGGGTGAAAACCGGTCCCTACCTCGAGGAGACTTGCAACCCGCCCCTTGATGGTTGCCTTCCCTGCGGTCGGTTCAGTAATCCGACTAAGAATTTTAAGCAGAGTGGATTTGCCGGCGCCGTTACGGCCGATGATTCCGATCCTGTCTCCCTGATAGATGTCAAAGGAAACATCCCTCAATGCCCAGAATTCTTCCTGAGTAGAATCAGTACTCGCTGCATGATGACCAGCGAAAGGGTGTATCAATGTATTGCCAAAAGCCTGAATTTTTTCTGAAATGACGTCACGCAGGGCAGAGTACGACTCCCGTTGCTGGTGCCGCAACACGTATTTTTTGCTCAGGTTTTCTACCCTTATGATAGTCATCAGACACCTTGCACGCGAAGGGGATTAAAATGGTAGCGACATAATTACATCAAATCAGCAAAGGCCCTTTCTGTGCTGCGGAAATAACGCAGTGCAATCAGGAATACACAAAGGGTAAGTCCCGTAGACAGCCAGAAACCGGGCCAATAGAGCTGGGCCTTTCCGCCGAGGATCGCCCAGCGGAAACCATCAATAACGCCAACCATCGGGTTAAGCGCATAGAGAAGCCGCCACTTTTCCGGAACGACACTGCTCGAAAAACCGACCGGCGAGACATAAAGGCCAAATTGGACAATAAACGGCACCACATAACGGAAATCACGGTATTTGACATTGAGAGCGGCAAATAAGAGACCAAAGCCGAAAGATGCCATGAAAGCGAGGCCGAGAAAAAGCGGCAGCGTAATAATACGCCAGTCAGGGATAAAATGGTACCAGACCATTAGAACAGCAAGGAGTACAAAGGAGATGAAAAAATCCACTAGGCTCACAATTACAGCGCTTGCCGGAACGATCAGGCGGGGAAAATAGACTTTGGTAAGTATGCTTGCATTGGCAATCAGAGAATTGCTGCACTCCGACAAAGAGTTGGCGAAGAACTGCCAGGGCAGCATGGCGGCAAACACCATTATCGGGTAGGGGACTCCTCCAGACGGGAGATTTGCCAGCCTGCCGAAAATGACCGTAAAGACGATCATGGTAAGTAACGGTCGCAGAACGCTCCATGCGATTCCAATTGCCGTCTGCTTGTAGCGAACCAGAATATCCCGCCAGGCCAAAAACCAGAACAGCTCTCTGAAGCGCCAGAGATCTCTCCAATAGTGGAAATCAGAGCGCCCTGCCTTGATGACTAATTCATACTCCTCATTTTTCATTATCGCTGTCCACGCTCTGGTGCATCGAAGTAAAGCTCAATAAGAACCGGGAGTCGGTTGAACCACACCACATGTATCGGTTGGTCAGGTTATCATTATATCAATAAAGACTGACCACTTTTTTTAAAAGTAAATCCAGATGACGGAAATATAGGCGTTTATGCCGCAACACAATCAGGGACATCATAGCAAACTTCTGCCGGAATCGAAGCGAATGGTCGCGGGAAGTGTTCCGCACTCTATAAAAGAACATCGGCTCCTGAATCTTAACAACCTGCTTATTAAGTTCGGAGAGGGATATCCAGAACTCCCAGTCTTCCCAGCCGTAGATCATTTTTTCGCAGTAGCCGCCGACAGCCCCCCAATCGGCCTTCCTGAAAAGAGCGGCGGGGCAGATACAGTTGTCGAACAGCAGCGCGACAGGATCGTAGGCCGGCAGAGGTGCCGCCCCTTCCCGTTCGCCGAACAAAACCCGCTCGCAGTATACAATCGCAACACCCGGATTCATATCAAGCTGCCTGACGGTCTGCTCAAGGAACCCGGGGCCAACCGTATCGTCAGAGTCAAGCGGGAGAATATATTCGCCGCCTGCCTCTGAGATCCCCCTGTTCCGTGCGGCCGACACCCCGCCGTTGACAGTGTGAATGACTCTGGTGCCGTGCTGTTCCAGACCCTCCAGCAACCTGACGGTCGCCGCATCGGTCGAGCCATCGTTCACTATGATGATCTCAAAATCCGTGTAGGTCTGCGCCTGCAGTGAAGCCAGCGTTTCCGGAAGAAACTCGCCGTGATTATAGCAGGGGATTACTACGCTGACTTTTGGCATGACTTTCTCTGAACTGAAAAAAATGATGGGGCATACGCCGGTCCGGTTTTGCAGGATAAGATCGTAAACTGATAAATTGCCTGCATTGGTACTCAAGCTTCGCTGGTTGACAAAAGCCTTCTGTAATGAATCCTGTTGTACAACCGCTTGATCTGATAATCGAGATAATAATAGGCCGTGGAGCGCCCCCTGCTCTGCAGGTACTCCATCCTGACCCGAAACTCTTCGGCGTATGCCTGCTCCGCGTGGGAGACCGAACGACTGCCTGGATGTGCCCGGAAACAGCTTAATTGTTTATCGACCACCAGCGGCGGCATGATACTCCCCAGTCGGAGGAACAGATCATAATCCATGCAATACGATAGTGACAGATCGAAGCCCCCCACCGCATTGAACAGCTCCCGCTTTATGAACGTGGAGGGATGCAGAAGGATATTGCCGCGTATCAGACGCCTGAACGTATATCTGCGCACCCTGATGTCCCGTATAAAGGCACCTTCCTCGGAGACGAAGGTAAAACCTGCCGTCATCCATGATTCCGACGGGTTGTGCGCGAAACTATCCTGAACAGTCGCGAGAACCCGGGGATGCGGGTAAAAGTCATCTGAGTTCAGATGGGTGATGACATCACCGGTCGCCATCGCAACGCCTTTGTTCATCGCATCCGAGATCCCCCTGTCCGGCTCCGAGACCCAGCGGACACGAGGGTCAGCGGCAGCATGCGTCCTGACGATTCCAAGGGTCTCATCACCGGATCCGCCATCCACGATGATATGCTCATGGAGACTGTCACCTTGTGCCGAGACAGAAGCGAGGCAGTCCTGCAAAAACCGCCCCGAATTGAGGGTTACGGTTATGACAGATATCCGCAGGGTCATGGCAATTCCGCTTTACTGCCGCCATTCCGGATCAAACGCCAGACCATCCCTGCAAGATCCCACCTGCCCGCCAGCATACGAACCATCAACTCCATTATCAGACCGAAATAAACACCAGGCAGGTTCTGCGGGCAATGCCGGCGGGTGAAAACAAGACGGTTGCGCAAGCTGTAAAAATCGCACACATAGCTCTTCCGTAGGGGATTTGTGGCTGTCCCGATACTTGCCCCCACCTTGTGGTACACAACACTCAGAGGAGCATAGACAATGCTGTAGCGCCCCTTCCCGCGCCAGATCCAGTCAATTTCTTCAAAATAAAGAAAATAGTCTTCCGCCATCAGCCCGACTTCTTTCAGATACGCAGTGCGAACCAGCAGCGAAGCCCCGATGATGTAATCCATCCTGTTTTCCACCACGGCAGGGTCCGGCAATCTGTCTCCGCGGACAGTTCTGCCGATATGCCATGCAATCCCCAGCCATTTGAAATAGACAGCCCCGCCCAGGGCCTGTATCTTTGTCCGGTCATTGAATTCACGCAGTGTAGAGCCGCACATGCAGGCTTCTGGCTTAACATACATCCGTTTGACCATTTCTGTCAGCGCAAACGGATCGGCGATCGTGTCGTTGTTCAGCAGCCAGCAGAACTCGGAATCACCGCACGCCAGCGCATAGCGCAGTCCGACGTTTGTGCCGCCACCAAAACCCAGATTTTCAGGGTTTGTTACCAGTGTACAGAAGGCTTCCGGTGAACCAAGGCCGTGCTCAGCTGCCTCAGCTGTTAATTCCTGCCAGCGGCCGGGGCATTCGGAAAATGTCTGTGCAACCCACTCCCGCAGTTTAGGCAGCGATTCATCATGAGAATCGTTATCACACACAACAATCCTGTACTCGGGATAGGCAAGCTTCAAAAGCGATTCAAGACACTCAATCGTGTCCTTCCAGCCATTCCAGTTAACAACAATGATCGAGACCCTGTTCACAGATAGATGCTCCATCCCACGATAAGCACCCACAGCACACTCACACACAGCAGTGATACATCTTTGAACAGCGACTCAGTCGGATCGCCGCTTTTGCCGGCCTTAATCCTGATAATGTACCGGAAAAGCCCGAAGGCACACAGCGGAACTGAATATACGAGCGGCGGATGAATCATGGTATACATCGAGTAGGTCACGAGCACCGTGGCTGCAGATATGAGAAGCATGGCACCCAGAGCGCCTTCAGGGTACCCGCACAGACTGGACCTGTGACCCGACGCATTCTCCCCGAGCAGATTCTGCTCTGACAAGCGTTTACCACAGCTCAAACAAAGAGAGAGAAAAAAACACTCAGGAAAAGCCACTCCGAGATTGCAACCTGAAACAGTGCGCCACCGGCCTGAAGCCTGATCAGAAAACCGCTGGAGATGCAAAACAGGTCAAAAACTGGCCGGTTCTTCAGCCATTTCGAATAGGCAACCGTCACCACGGCGTACAGCAGCAGATACGGGACCAGCGAGTGCGCAAAATAAAATGCAACAGAAAATCCTGTCAAACCGGACGTGATCGCAATCGCAGATGCGGCTGCCGCCGATACCTTTCCGGATGCGATCGGCCGCAGGCATTTGACCGGATGCATGGCATCCTTCTCGATGTCGGCAAGATCATTATAGATGTAGAGCGCGCTGGAAACAGAACAAAATGAGAGCAGGGAAATCAGGCTTACCACCGACAGGCATGACGACGAGAGGAGTGCCCCGCTGAGAAACGGCGGGAAGAAGATCATCAGGTTCTTGATCCACTGTCGCGGCCGCAGCATGATCACATAGGGCATCCAGTTCATTCGGCACCTAGTTTTACAGCCAGCCTCCTGGCAGGTTCCCGGTAATAGGCATCGGGTTGAGCACTCAGATATGCCTTTTTAAACAATGCCGCAGCAGTCTTGCTGTCTTCGATGGAGAGTGCCAGCTGCCCGGACCGGTAGAGATAGAAAGAATCGCGCGTTTTCAGATATAGGATCTCATTTGTTTCTATCATATCCGCCACAAGCTTTCTTTTGACTATCAGAGAGGTTTCTTTAACAAGAATATCTTCATTGCAGTTATTAATGACCTTCAAAAGCTCCGGGTCTCCGCCGATCTTGGTGCCCATTTCTGAGGTCAATATCCTTTTCACCTCGTCTGTCGGTTTGCCTTGAATCTTCATACTGATCAGATTCAGGTGGATCATTCGATCCACATTTTTCCTGTTTTTTTGTGCTGCCGCAATAAAAAACTGTTTCTCCGCCTCGGCAAAACGCTTATCCATTTTTAACAGAATACCATATTCATTGCGGGCTACGCCAAAGTTCGGCGACTGTGCGATAATATCCTCCAGCATTGCCAGGTTGTCCCCCCAGAGCTGACCACGCTGAAAAGTTGCAAAAGAGGACAGTACAATGACTGCGCCGACAACCGGTACGAACAGCTTGTCAACGTTACGCCGCTCGAGAATGCAACTGAGAAGGACTAGGCCCCCCATCACCGCAAAGGCGGACGGGATATACAGGTAACGTTCTCCAAAGGGAGTCCAAGCAATCGGTGTTGCGGCCACAGCTAGGGCCGGCAGTATGAACAGCAGCGATATTGCAAAAAACAGCGCGGGGATGCCGGGGTGCCGGAATGCAACAATTACAGCACAGAGAGCGGCCAAACCGATAATCGCATACCAGGGACTGACATCCACAATTGCAGCATTCAACGGAAGCGGTAAAAACATCTTCTTTACGTAGAAACCAAACGCCACATACGATCTAAACAGGGTATCGGGACCACCTTCTAACATAGCAGAAAGCGCTGTATATCCGGGGCGCTTCACATTTACCATCAGTAGCAATGCTGAGACAAGGACGGCTGAGGTTGCAACCGGCACCAATATGCAGGGTGCAAATAATCTTCTGAACCGGGGTAGACCCGACTGCAGACCAGGCCAAAATGCGGTAACAAGAAACGCGGCGGGGATAAACATGACGGCCGTCTCTTTTGTCAACATACCGATAAACGACGTCGCAAAAGCCAAACATGAGAGGCGCGTGGATTGCTCCTGCAGGGCACGGATCAAGAGGTAAACTGCCAGAAGCACGAATGCACAGGCGAATACATCGGTTCTGCCGGCAATCCAATTGACCGGTTCACTGTTGATGGGATGAACTCCAAATAGAACCGCAGCGGCATATGGCAGGTATCTGTTTTTTGAAGCAGTTGATATCAGGGAGGTGATCAGAAAGACTAGAAACACATTCAAAAGATGCAGTAAAACGTTTTCCAGATGCATGAACGAGGGTTCAATCCCCCATAACTGGAAATCAAGCCAGTAGGAGAGGTTTACTAACGGACGGTAATAGAAACTGTTACCCGGCGTAATGACATCCAGCCACGTGATTGTGCTGTTGAGGCCGAAGTATTCGACGATAAAGGGATCATCAAACCGGCTGAGGGGGTGGCCGATGGTTTGAATATAAATCGCCATGACAAAAACGACAGAAAAAGCGACCTTCACCCCCGGCCTGACTGTGATTTTCATGTCTTCGACACAACAGAAAGGAAGAACGATTCCATATCCTTTCTTTTCGGCTCTACGGCCTTGATAACAGATCGTGCCTCCAGCAGCTGCCTCATCGTGGAGTCAAGCTCTTCCCGGGTTACGAGTTGTTCCGCATTGGTTCCGTCCGAACGACAAAAGGTAATGAGATATCCGACAACGCCCTTTTCGAGAATACTGTCAACACTGTCAAGTGATTCTAGAACACCTTGAGAAATAACCCCGACACGGTCACACACGGCCTCCACATCTGCCGTGATATGGGTACTGAAAAAAATCGTCTTTCCGCGCTGCTTCAGATCCCGGATAATATCTTTCACCAATGCCCGCCCAATCGGGTCAAGCCCGCTCATCGGTTCATCCAGGATGTACATATCGGGATCATGGACCAAGGCTTGTCCGAGGCCAAGCCTTTGCACCATCCCTTTACTGTAGCCTCGAATTGGTCGATCAGAGGCGTGGCTGAGATCCAGCAGTTCGAGTGTACGCTCCGCTGCATTCTTCAGTGATGATCGATCCATTCCATAGGTGGAGCCAACAAATACAAGATATTCCCTAGCGGACATATAATCAAAAAATGACGGATTTTCAGGAAGGTAGCCGATCCTACACCGGGACGCTGGGTCTGTCACGGGAATGCCGAATACCGACACCTGACCTGCAGTCGGCTTGATCAAGCCCATGACGGACTTGATCGTCGTGCTTTTCCCGGCGCCATTCGGACCAAGAAAACCAAATACCTCACCGGCGGCAATATCCAGATTGAGGTCTACCAGAGCCGTCACTTTCTGAAGCTTTTTTCCGCGATACGTCTTACCCAATCCCTGTATTGAAAGCGCACTCACTCTTAACGACCCCCGAAAGCAAATTTACTCGTTGTCCGGACGGAACCTGTATCATCCAAAAAAAAGCGGCCACCATATGGATCTTCCGGTACTTTCTTCAAAAGACCGTATTCGACAAGTTCCTCAAACCGCAAAGGCTGACGCCCGGTCTGCTCCTTAAACGCCTTCACTGCGGACTGTATTTGCTGGGCAGCCTGCAGTGCCGTCCGACGTAGCTGGTACAATCCACGCAGCTTTTCGTCCTTGGCACCCTTTTCCATCATCTCAAGGAACTGGATCCCAAGTCCACTATTGTTGGATTCATAGAAATAGCGCGCCGTCAAGTTCGCCAGCAAAGGCTCGCCAGATATCTCGGCAGCCTTCTTCATGTATCGGGCGGCCGGTTCATACTGTTTCAGAAAGTAAGCTGAGTTGAATCCGGCATAGAACGGCAGGAGATAATCCCAGGTTCTGTATTTCATACCATAATCTAGCATCAAATTTACTTCTTGAGCACGACCTACTTCCCAGGTAAATGCAGCCTGAGTAAAATAATAGGCATCACTGTTATAAGGATCAAGTTTTACAGCTGTCTGGAGGGTCTTGTACATGTTCAGATATTCGGGAGGAAGAAAAACCTGATTTTTGAACTTTTCCACTAGGGTGCCAAAGTAAATAATCACTTTAACAACAGCGATATGTGCGACCAGCAGTTTTTGATCGCCGACCGTTACACGAAGCACTTCGGCGCTGGGTACGTACCCAAGTTTGACAGCAACCGGTCTGTTCTGCAAATATGTTGAAAACGGTACTATACAGAGTGCATAACAAGAAATTGCAAGAACAAATAATAGGCGACCGGTCACGCCAGTTCCCTCCTGTTGAACGCCCAGACAGCGACGGTCAGGGTGATTCCTGTATACAACAGAAAATATATACCCGTGAATGCCAACCCTTTCGATGAGATCGGAAGCGCGTAGACAGCCTGAACCTTGAAATCAAAGGCAGAGAAATTCGGTATGCAATAATAAACCCCGCTTATCAAAGCACGGGTCACACCAGGCAATGTCTTGCCATAATCGCTCAAAATATATTCATATACCTCTTGCGAACCGCTTCCGCAGAAATAGACCGCCAGAGTGGTAACAAACGGCAGGTAATACGAAGTGCTCAGTGATGAAAAGAGTAATGCAATCGAAGCAACAAGAATGTACTTCAATCCGTCTGAAAGAATTGCCACCCAGACCCCCCCCCATCTAACGGCGATATCGGATGGATACTTTGCCGATACCAGTGCAATATCAACGGTAGCCGCAATACCGAGCAAAAGGCACCCGATTAAGATAAAGACCAGGATCCCTGCAAACTTGCCAAGAATATAACAGGAGCGTGAGACGGGGAGCCCGAGGACAGATGCAAGATAGCGGCGATCAAGATCGCGCCACACAGACGAAGAGCCCAGAATAACAGTAAGTATCAGGAGAACAACAGATATCGCGGAGAGTGATAGTGTTATTGAGAGTTCCTGAACCTGACGCATGGAAAAAAGGCTGAGTGCCGGCACCGCCATAAAAATAAGAAAAGCACATACCAGCAAGAATTGAAGCAATCTATCCCGAACAAAACCTTTTATGGTTGCATCAAAAATCATTCGAAAGTTATTCACTTGTTGATACTCCATTTAATTTAATAAAAACGGGATGAACCGAAAAGGTGCATCCCGCAATTTCATATCAATAGTAAATCTAAGTTACTTCGAAGCGGTCCATCCTGCGCCCCAAGAAATAGCTGAAGATGCATCTGCGGGGGTAGCCGGGCAGTTTACACCGGAACCACCATATACTCCAGTATTTGTGGCGTAAGTCTGTGTGGCGTTAGCATACCGGTAGATGTTAGTATCAGTTGAAGTTGTTGCATAAGTAAACGAACCTGATGTGTGAAGCGTCGCCAAACCATAGGCAACACCGGTAGTTTCAGGCCCGTATCCAACCCATACATTGGCCGAAGGCTTAACAGATAGTGGTTGTACTGAATTGGTAACCGGAAATGCAAAACTTCCATCAGCAGCTTTAGAGAGCCAAGCCATTGTGCCTGCGGCTGCAAATACATTAGCAGATACGCCAAGAGTTAGTACTGCGGATAGCAACATAATTTTTCTTTTCATTATTAACTCCTTTCATTAAAATGTAGATTTAATTAGTACGGATATTTTTGGTTATCTGCAAAATAAGACTCCAAATTGGTTTTCGTGTTTTTCAGGTCACTGGTTGCCGCGCTGTTGTAAGCCTTTGCACGGTATGCAGAAAACTGAGGGATGGCGATTGCTGCCAGGATGCCAATGATCGCAACAACGATCAAGAGCTCGATCAAGGTAAAACCTTTTCTGTTTCTAATCTTGTTTAGCATAGATCTTTCTCCTTTCCTTTGGTTGTTCGCCTAAATTAAATAGGCGTTGTTAATTTTAGTTGGATATAAAAAATCAATACACCCAGATTAAGCAATTTGCATACCAAAAAAAATACTCACGTAAACAACGATAAATAAGAAGAAAACGAAGGTTGTGTCGAGAATCTTAATTCATTTACTTCAAAGGTTTGTCACTTCATACTGCCATTTTTTGTCACAAATTCAATCAAAAAGCAGTTACATTTACACAAATTTCAAAATGCTTCTAATAGGGGTATTTTTGATTTTCTGTGTAGTAAGATTCTAAACTGGTTTTAGCATTTTTCAAATCACTTGTTGCCGCACTGTTGTATGCTTTTGCTCGATATACTGAAAATTGAGGAATTGCAATCGCAGCCAGAATACCGATTATCGCCACAACAATTAAGAGTTCAATCAGAGTGAATCCGGCCGTTGACATTTTTAACTTTAACATGGTTTTCCCTCCCGACGAATACACTAAGCAATTCTTTGGCCAAGTTTCAAAAGAATGCTTCGTGAAGTGTTGCGAATAACAGGGAGACACGGCGAAACCAGAACGCAGCTAATTTCATATTCAAATCGTGCCAACCAGCTTAGCAGAGATGATTTTCAAGACGTAACGGATACATTCGGAATCTACTGCCGTGTGAGCCACAAGGGAAATTGAGGGGACAATACTGTAGCAGGGCGATGCTTTGGAAGTTTGTAAAACTGGAAGAGTCATTTATCGGAACTATGGCCGAAACTTCTTCACACTTTTAAGAGGGAATAAACGGCTGATTTTAATAGCTTTCGAACCAAAACAAACCTGCTTTGATAAAAGAAAAATTTGGAAACAACAATATATACGGGTTAGAGTCTCTATTATTTTTGGCAACGTACAAAACCAGTAGCGAATCAATTTCATCAAAATAACCCACAACAGCAGGGGGAGTTCATATTCAAAGTCTGCCAGATCTTGAGAATATGAAGATTCAATTAATCTTTAAAAAGTGGCTTAACAAAATGTCCGTTATCACTTAACCACATCACTGTCAATACTGATGAGCTTCAAGGCCAAAGCAGTTTCAAATATCAACAAAGGAAAGCAGACAGTTCCTGCTCTCCCAATTCCACCTCAACTTGTTCCCCATCTGCCATGCGTTTAACGCTCGCCTTACCCGATGCAACCTCATTCTCCCCAATAACAACACTATAGCGTGCTCCCAGTTTATCAGCCCGGCGTAGCTGACTTTTAAGGCTTTTCCCTTCGTAGTCCATTTCAACTTTCACACCCTGCTGCAACAAATCATGCATAAGGCGAAAGGCAAAAGCACGCTCCCCGGCCCCCATGGTAGCAATGAAAAGATCAGGATGCTGTGAAAAATCCTTGTCTCCCAACAATAATGCAACCCGTTCCACACCCACGGCAAAACCAATACCGGGTATGGAAGGTCCACCGATTTGGGAGATCAGGCCATCGTAGCGCCCACCGGCAGCAACAGCTGATTGTGATCCGAGAAGTCCGGTTACAACTTCAAAGGTGGTGCGGGTATAGTAATCAAGTCCACGCACCATTCTGGAATTAATACTGTAAGGGGTTGCAGTTGTGTCCAGATACCCTTTGACGCAGCTGAAGTGTTCGTCACAAGGAAGACAGAGATTGTCCAGCATGGAAGGGGCACCCTGCGTAGCTTCTATACATCCCGGGACCTTGCAGTCCAAGGCACGCAGCGGATTAGTGTTCATCCTGCGGCGACAGTCGTCACAAAGCTTGTCCGAACGTTGCTCAAGGAATTCTATCAGACGAGCTCGATAGGCCGGACGACATTCAGGGCATCCCAGGGAATTTATCTGCAGTTGCGGCTCGTCCAATCCTATTTCCCTAAAAAACTGCACCAGCATATTCAGAACCTGGGCATCGGCCAAAGGATCATGTACTCCGGTAATTTCGGCACCAATCTGATGGAACTGGCGGTAACGCCCTTTCTGCGGGCGTTCGTAGCGAAACATGGGGCCCATGTAGTACATCCTGGCCACCGGATCCTGGGCGTACAGTTTGTGTTCGATGAAGGCCCGCATGACGCCGGCCGTTCCTTCCGGACGCAGGGTGACAGCATTCTCGCCCTTGTCGACAAAGGAGTACATCTCCTTTTCCACAATGTCGGTGGCATCACCGATGGAACGGCAGAACAGCTCCGTTTTTTCCATGATTGGCACACGTATTTCTGCAAAGCCGTTCCGCTCAAACACCTTTCGGGCGGCCTGCTCTATGTACTGCCACCTGCCGGTCTCAGCAGGTAGAATGTCATTGAAACCTTTTATTGCTGTAATTGCCATTGGATCCCCGCACATAGAATTGAACGTATGAAATTCAAAACGTCCGCCAGTTGGAAGCGGTTCCAACTGTGCGGACGTTACGATTACACATGAATGATCAGGAAGTTTTTTTAAATCTCCCGGCGCTGTTCTTGCCGGCTGCCTTACCGATGTACATGGCTTGATCCGCCATATCCAGCAACTCCTGCTTAGACATGGTGTCATCGGGGCAGCAGGAATAACCGATACTGCATGTCAGGCGGATATTAAATCCTTCCGAGGCCAGAAAAGAATGAGCCTCCACCTGGGAACGAATACGCTCTGCAACAACTCCAGCCGTTTCAGCACCGGTCTCAACAAGTATGATCGTATATTCATCACCGCCGTAACGGATGACTACGTCGACCTCACGCGTTGACTTTTTCAGGAGATCACCGACTTCACGAAGGACTCGACTCCCCACCAGATGCCCGTGGGTATCGTTGACTTTCTTGAAAGAGTCAAGATCCATGAAAAGTACTGCCAGATGGGAGGCATAGCGCTCGGCACGTTTCAGCTCACGGTCCAGCGCAACTTCAAGGTAACGATGATTGAAAAGGCCGCTCAGATCATCAATAAACAGCATGTCCTTGGCAAGTGTATAGGTTTCAGCATTTTGAAATGCTCGAGAAGACTGTTCCAGCAAGAAACGGATATTTTTCTTGTACGGCCCGAAATCAGGCAGGTGCTGACCGGGATCGTTGAACACAACAATAACACCCAGCAGATTTTCCTTGTTGGTCACGAAGATAAGAAATGCTTCGTGGATTTTAAGTTTGCTGTCTATTGCCGGTGACTGCGGGATTTTGACTTTAACCATCAGACGGTTAACATGCTGGTTTTTGGCAATGGCCGCCAGCAAGCTGTTACTGAACTGTTGTGCCACTGTAACGTTAAGCCCTCTGGCGTCCTTGATCTCCAGGCCGTTGTCACCCTGAAAAAATCCGATGGCGCGTTTAACATTAACTTCCCGGGCCACCGCATCAACCATCAGGTGATAGACTCTATCAAGTTCAAGGCACCCGGCAATAGTCTGGCTGGCTTGAAACAGGTTCAGCATATTTTTGAGTTCTTCGTTTTCATCCAGCAATCGTCTCTGCTGCATACATTGCGCAACCGAATGCAGGAATTCATCATGGTTGACAGGTTTTGTCAGATAATCGCGGGCACCATGCTTAAGAGCGAAAATAGCCGATTCCAGGTTTGCGTTCCCCGTAACCATTATGACATCGATGCTTGGATCATTTTCACGGACGCGAGACAGGATTTCCAGACCGCTTACATCCGGCATGATCAGGTCAGTTATAACCAGACCATAGCGATTCTCTGACATCAGCTCAAAAGCCTTGGAACCGCATGAAGCTACATCCACTTCATACCCTTCCGCAAGGAGCAGGCTGGAGAACATCTCCCGAAAAAACAGGTCATCTTCGACTATTAGAATTTTATCCATGAACGTGGCCAATTCGTCGTGCAGATTCGAAACACATCAGACGGTGATGAATGAAGGTTGTGTGAGGGAGTGCCTGTTGATTCCACAGCTTCACAAAAAACAGATTTACCGTTCATTTATAGCATTTACGAGGGATATGTCAAACGGTCTTTAATGTCATTCCATTTGATTAATTGGCACGATAGGGAGTTGTAACAGACCATTCCCTTCCATCTGTCACCAGTTCCAGCGTACCATCCCGATCAGTGCGAAATGTTTTGATTCCGCGTTGATCCAGCCTCAACAGGGTCTGAGCTGATGGTAAACCGAATGCATTTCCGGCACCGGCAGAAATCAGTGCGGCCTTAGGCCCGACCCGATCGAGAAATGCTTCTGATGTGGAAAAACGACTGCCATGGTGACCTACTTTAAGCACCGTCGACGCAAGTTGCACCGTACCAGCCATCAGGTGTTCCTCCGTGAAAAATCCGGCGTCGGCGGTAAAGAGCATGCCAAAATTTCCATATTCCAGGCGAAATACGAGCGAATCCTCGTTCAGCCCCGGTTCCTCTCCGATGCCATCCGCACCCCGGGGGTTTCTTTCAGGTGATAGCACCTGCAGGGTAACCTTGCCCGGAAGACTCAGCCGGTCTCCGGTTGAAAGTGTGTGAAACGGTACCTGATGCAGTTTCAGGGCAGATCTCAGATTCCGGTATTCCTCACCGGCTGCTTGTTTATGTACGGGTTCCAGAAAGGCTCCGATCGGTATTGTTCGGGCAATGAACGGAAGCCCGCCCAAATGGTCGGGATGGGGGTGGGTGAGCACCAGATAGTCGATGCGTTTGACTCCGAGCTTATGCAGTGCCGGAGCCAGAACACGCTCGCCAAAGTCTCGACCGGTTTCATGCAGATAGCCGCCGCCATCCACCAGCATGACAGCACCATCGGGTAAACGCACTAACAGCGATTCAGCCTGTCCGACGCTGAGCATGGTGACATGAAGAGACCCATCCGCTTTACGTTTATCATCCATATGGACAAAAAGCGCAAAAATCGGTAACCCGCAACAGAGAAGAATCTTTACCCGACGGTTACGAATAAATGTCAAAGCGCACAAAACGAAAATGCAGACGAACATGTCCACAGCGGTTATCCCGTAAAATGTAATCACGGGAAGGTGCGAGAACAATCTGACCAGCCAGTTTGAAGCCACTACGACCCAGGAAGCAAACACCAGCAAAAAATGCGCAAACGGTGGAAAAACATATATGAACGGGACGGAGCAAAAAGTCAGCAGCACGGCACCGTAACCAAGTAACGGTACTACCAGTACATTTGCCAGTATTCCATTAAAAGACGTCTGGTTGAACATGTACAGGACCGGCACAGTCGTCGCGATCGAAGCAGCACAAGATGCAGCGAAAAACTGGATCAGTGTTCGCTGCCATGCGTGTTTGACAGAATTGAGGCGCACCATAACAGCCGGTACAAAAACAACTATCGCCCACAACGCCAGGAATGAAAGCTGGAATGATGCGTCAAAAAGTGTGGGCGGATGTATGGCCAGCAGCAGACAGGCTGACATCAGCAGGGTATTGACAGGATCTGTTTCCCGTTCTGCACACAATGCCAGTACAAATATAGCCAGCATGATCACCGAGCGGGCTGTGGCAGGTGCAGACCCGGTCAGAAGCAGGTACAGAAGCATGGCCGGGAGAGAAAGCAGCAGTACAGATCTGCGAAGGTTCACGCGCAGCGACAGGGTTTCGGAGCAACTAGCCAGCCACAGCGCAATCGTAACAATAAAATATGCGATAATTCCGACGTGGAAACCGGAAACTGACAGGATGTGATTCACTCCGGCCCGGGTGTAGGCATCTGACAGGTCCACCGGAATACGCTTCTGGTCACCGATCATCAGTGCCGTAAGTATCGATGAAACGGCCGGATCGGCTATTGACATACGTACGAAAGCGCCAAGCTTCTGTGCCGACAGATCGGCATGTCTCAATAAAGTGTCCTTAGCCGCAGCACGAATCAGAACTATATCATCCTGTGACGCCACCCGACCCGTAACAGGAATGCCTTGAAGCCTCAGATACTTTCCATAATCATACTCGCCGGGCAAACCCAGGCGCTGGGGTACGGAAATTTTCGTGCGACAACGGACCCGGTCGCCGCGGTTGATTGTCACCTCACCTGCACCAACGTGCAGCATCACGGCACCATCAACCGGTTCAAACCGTTTGCCGGAAATAACCTGATCTGCCAGAAGCACAATCCTGCTGCCGGTAGATGAAACAATCGGCCTATCACGGACAACCCCTTCCAGAACGACCGTTTCAGATGACGCAAAACGAACAATTCCCTTTTGTGACACTTCACTTTGGCTCCAGGGAAATAGAGAACTCAATCCCCAGCCAAGAAACAACAGAGTCACACACATGCAAAAAAGGGGACGCAGTTGAACCATCGCAGAGAGAATACCACACAGCAGGAGGGGCAACAGACTGGAAGGTGCCAGTACATATCCGGTAAGGTCACTGATGACCAACCCGGATGCCATCGCAAAAAACGGGAGCAGAAATGGCCTTTCCTGTAACATTTAATTCACTTTCTTTTTATCACCGGGTAGAGTGCTGTCTGCACACATATGGAAAAACACATGTAATAAGTACCTATTAGCGTTAGGAACCGAAATTTATTAAAAAGATATCACACATTAAGGCACTTGAAAACGGTGCAATTGGGTGGTAGGTTTTACTGCAAAAGCGGACTGACTAACTTTTTTGTCGAAAAAACACAGGGAAGCAGCGGATAATGACAACCCAAACGCCTGGCACTAACACCAGCAGCATTCAGCACAGCCTGCCTGAATTGATTGCGCACTATCAGGCTGCTGAGGAGCGTCAGCAACGCAATCTCATGTTTTCCGAATCGATCACCGCAGCAAATCTTCTTTTTATTGAATCCGGCAATATCAACCAGATGGCACAGATCATCATCGATACCTGTATGACCATCACCAACTCCCCCTTCGGTATGCTGTATGAGCTGCAGGCGGATGGCCAGGGAAATGTACTTGCGTTATCACTTGCCTCCTTTGACGCTATTTCTGAAGAGCCGCTTTTCCGTGACATCCAGTATGAGATCCGGCGCCATGGCGGTTTTCTGCTGTCACGTCACCCCTCCCTGTTGCTGTCACCGGTCATCGAAAACAAAACCGTCATGATTGATACGCCGGCCGAAAACCGTTGGGGCGGTTGCACCTGCGACATTTGTAAGCTCCAGTTTTCCAGTTTCATCGGTCTGCCACTCAAGCTTGGCAATATTACCGTCGGTGTCCTTGCTCTGGGTAATCATTCGGGCGGATATCGACCTACACCGGTCGATGAACTGGAAAATTATGCCCAAACCTGTGCATTGGCAATTCACAGCGCCCGGGCGGATCTTGACCGCACCATAGCCCAGGAGAATCTTCGTCAAGCCCAGAAGATGGAGGCCGTCGGGCAGTTAGCTGGTGGAATTGCGCATGACTTCAATAACCTGCTGACCGTTATCAATGGATACAGCACACTGGTTCTGCAAAAAATCGGAGACAATGAACAGCTTCGAAAGGAAGTTGAACAGATCCTCAATGCAGGTGAACGGGCAGCCACGCTGGTTCGGCAGTTGCTGGCCTTTGGTCGGCGGCAGGTCCTTGAACCTCGTCAGCTTAATGTTAACAGCCTGATTGCCAGCCTTCATAAAATCCTCTGCCGGCTGATCGGTGAACAGATCACCATCTCGACGCAACTCTCCCCCGATGTCGGCCTGGTCAAGGCAGACCCGAGCCAGATCGAGCAGGTCATCATGAATCTGGTCATCAGCGCCCGTGACACATTCGAACGGGGGGGGAATATCACCATTGAGACAGCCAACAGGGAAATCAATGATTCCTTTGTTCGTGAAAACAAAGGCTCCGTGATTGGCTCCTATGTCATGATTTCCGTCCGTGACAACGGCATGGGCATGTCTGCTGAAAGTATCAGCCGGATATTCGAGCCGTTTTTCAGCACAAAGGAACAGGGTAAAGGGTCCGGACTCGGGCTGGCGACAGTCTACGGGATTGTAAAACAGAGCGGTGGCTACATTAAGGTCACGAGTGAGGTAGGCATCGGTTCGGAGTTCAGGGTATTCCTGCCAATTATGGAAAGAGAGAGTCCTGCCCCGCCGCCACCGCCCCCACCGCTGGTGGAGCAACACTTTTCCAATATGAGTATGGTATTGATCGTGGAAGATGAACGAACCGTACTGGACATGGCTGCACTGACCCTCAGAACGCAGGGGTTCACTGTCCTGACCGCTTCCACTCCGATGGAAGCCTTGAAAATTTTTGAACACTTTGCCGACGAAATCGACCTGTTGTTGACTGATGTCATGATGCCGGAAATGACCGGACCGGAATTGGCTAAAATGATGCGCAGCATGCGACCGGACCTGCAGATTGTATTTATGTCAGGCTATGCAGACGGAAACCTTAAAGCCAGTTCCGTCTTTGATGAGCAGATTCCTTTCATCATGAAACCCTTCAATCCCGTTGAAATGTCACGCATCGTCAACAAATGTATCGCCAGTAAAAGCGCAGTATCTGTAGAGGAGAGCAGCAATGAATGAACATATTCTTGTAGTTGATGATGAGGAAATGATCAGGGAACTGCTCACCTCTGCCCTTCAGCAGGAAAATTATATCTGCCATCTGGCCTCAAATGTTGATGAAGCCTTTGAGGTACTTGGAAGACAACGTGTCGATCTGGTCATATCGGATATCATGATGCCCGGTCGAAGCGGTGTTGACCTGCTGCGGGACCTGAAGAAAATCGACCCAGAAATTGCTGTCCTCATGATAACCGGCCTGTCCGATATGAATACCGCACTGGAGTGTATCCATCTGGGTGCCGATGATTACCTTACCAAACCATTCGGCATCAGCAGAGTCATGCTGACGGTTCGCAACTTGATCGAAAAACGCTGCCTGGCTATCGAAAAGAAAAACTATCAGGTCAGCCTTGAGTTCAAGGTCATGGAACAGACCGAGCAGCTCCGTCGCACCATGAATGAACTGAACGATGCCTACCACAACACCCTGACGGCGCTGGTCAAAGCCCTGGACGCCCGGGAAAAGGAGGTCGGGTCGCATTCGGAACGTGTCATGAACTATTCGTCACTGATTGCCGACAGACTGGGAATCAAAGGCGCTGAACTGGAAAAACTGGCAAAAGGATCGTTGCTGCATGATATCGGCAAAATCGGCATTACGGATAATATTCTGCTTAAACCAGGCAAACTTGATGACGGAGAATGGGTCGAGATGCGCAAGCACCCCCAGGTCGGCTATGCCATCCTCTCAGAAATTTCCTTCCTGAAAGGTCCAGCCGAAATCATCCTGAGCCACCACGAGCGTTTTGACGGCAACGGATATCCAAAGGGGCTCAAAAGTGAGCAGATCCCTTTGGGCTCACGTATTTTCACCATGGTTGACACGCTCGATGCCATGACATCCGACCGCCCCTACCGCAAGGCCCTCCCCTTCGATGCGGTCACCAGCGAGATTAAGAGATGTTGCGGCACACAGTTTGACCCTGACCTTGCGGAGCTTTTCCTTTCGATCACCCGCAGCCAGTGGGAGGAGTGTGCCGGAAAGCATTTCATGTAAAAAATCGCACAAAAAAAAGGGTGCGAATCGCTCCGCACCCCGTCATCCGTATCCCCTGCATGTTATCTACACATCATTTATTCATCATCAAATTCCGGTTCTTCATCATAGTCACGATCATCATAGGCGTCGTCAGACTCCTCATCGCCCCCATCTTCAGCCTCTTCGGATATTTCCACTTCCCGACGGACGGTCTCCGCATCTGAAATCTTTTCGAAAGCCGCCACCAACTCGCTGTTGGTGCAGAAACGCCCGTCCTTATAACGACAGGTGTTTAAATCGCACAGGTCAAAAAGCTGAATTTCGTTGCATAAGCGCTGTACGATTGGTGCCGGTGACTCTTCCACCGTTTCATTACCGACCATTTCAGCAGCTCCCGTCCAGGAACTGTCCAGCCTTGCAGACGTCATCCTTGCAACCGATGTAAACCGGACAACGCTGGTCCAGACCTTCCGGAACGATGTCCAGTATAGGAATTTCTCCGTTTGTCGCCGCGCCACCTGCCTGCTCCAGCAGGAAAGCCATGGGGTTCAGCTCGAACAACAGGCGTAACTTGCCATTGGGGCTGTCGTTGAGGGCCGGATACATGAAAAGCCCCTTGCCCTTCATGAGTATCTGGTTGATATCCGGGACAAAACCACCGGAATAACGGAGTTTGGCACCCTTATCCTCCAGATAGCGTACGAAACTTTCGTTTTCAGGGCTGTATTTCTTGCGCAGGCCGCCCGGAGAATACATATCTCCGGATGGCTTCATCTGGATCTGCTCACGGGTCAGGGTATATTCCATCAACTGGTTCATGGTGAACTCATACACCCCTTTGCCGACCGAATAGACCAGTGATACGCGCGGTCCGTACAGGATGTACATGGCGCCGACCATCTTGCGGCCCGGCTGCAGCAGGTCATTGCCCTGATAAATACCCACGATGGTGCCGACTGCCAGGTTGACATCCACCAGTGACGAGCCATCCAAGGGATCATAGGCCACCGAAAACATCCCCTGTGGATTGCTGGTAACCTGGAAAATCTCTTCCATCTCTTCCGAGGCGATATTGCAGACAACACCGGAGTGCTGAAGACGCTTGCGCATGATCCGGTCGGAGAGAACATCCAGAGCCAACTGTTCCTCGCCGTACAGATTAGATGTACCTGCCACTCCCAGATCACCGGTGCGGACCGCATTGATGACATATTTGCTGGCCTCGGCAATTTCGCAGATCAGATGCACCAGATTGCCACTAATGTTCTGGTCACGCAGATGCTGGCGTAAATCAATCTGAAACTTGGTCTTTCCCGGTTGGCTGTACATTCAACCCTCCACAATCTATAGAATTTTTAGGTGCAACAGCGTCAGAACGTTACTTCAAACTGGCTGTTTTAGCAAGACTAAAGACACTTTCAACTCAGGGAAATATTATTGAAAGAAGGTTGGAGTGACGCCAGTTCACATGCATCAGCTGAATGTCAGTGCTGAAAGATAGGTAAGAAGTCCATCCAGAAAAAAGACAAGCAGCAGGCTTGACATGACAGCCTTGGTAGCCACCTGTGGAATTTCGGTGACACTCCGGTCGACGCTCAAACCATAGCAGCAGCAGGTTGCCGAAATGCACAGACCGAACAGAATACTTTTACCGAACAGCAGCAGAATCTCTTTTGCACCCAGAGCCAGGAGAATACCCTGACTGAACTGTTCGTAAGTAATGTGCCATCCTGCGGCCGCCACCGTGAAACCGGCCAGTGAAGATGCCATGACAAAATAGATCACCAGAATCAGCAGCGATCCGGTAACCCCGATGATGCGCGGAAACAGGAGATACCGCTGGGCTGGAATCCCCATCATCTCCAGCGAATCGATTTCACCATTGATCTTCATGCTCCCCAGTTCCGCGGCTATGGCAGTGCCGCTGCGGGCAATCACGATGATCGCTGTCAGCAGCGGTGCAAGTTCGCGCATCACAACCCAGACCAGTATTTTACCGGTCAGGGCGCCGTTAGTTCCTACCAGTGAAACTACCTGGCTGATTACGACCGCTCCAAGAATTACTGCAATAGTAACGATGATTCCGGATGCCTGAAATCCGGTGAAATAGATCTGTTTGAGTAAAACCGAGCGGGTGGCGCTATTTGAGTGACGCACGGCAGAGAGGAGATTTCGCAGCGCAGAGCCGATCATGGCACAGATATCGGCGGCAAGTGATAACCGTATGAGGGACCAGCGTCCCAGAGTAACAAACATGGCAGTCCGGGTTGTCAGAGTTCGAACACGGTACCGTCCCGCAATAGTTCAATCTGCGGCAGTCCCAGCGCTTCGATTTCCGTTCGAATGGTTTCTACATACTGTGGTTTGGGGTGCGTGACCAGAATCCGCTTTGGCAGAACCGGAATCCTGGCCAGTTCTTTTTTAAGCAAAGAACATGTCAGATGCTTGGTAAGCAGTGCCAGAGATTCCATTGCATCAGGAAATGACACCTCTACGATCAGGGCATCTACATTGCAGGCAAAATTCCAGATTTCCTCTGTCGGTCCGGTATCTCCGGTGTACAGCAGCGAGGATTCCCCCTTGCGGACAAGATACCCGACCGCCGGTACGGTATGATTAACCGGGATAGCCCGAATGATGTAGTCGGAGACGGTGTAATCACGACCGGTCGCAATTGTCTCAAACGCTATCACCGGGTTTTCTGCAGTGGGGATTACTGTAAAATCCGGCCAGATGATATTGTTGAAGAGGTGGTTCCGTAGGGCGGTGATCACTTCTCCGATGCTGTAAACGGAGACGGAGTGCCGGTAATTGTTGAGGATGATGTTGTCGGCCAGGGCCGGAATGCCGCGAATATGATCAAGGTGAGAATGTGTAATAAACAGATGGCGGAGATTCCTCTGCTCCTCCTCCGTCAGCACGGCACCGATTGTTCCGGCATCCAGCAGCAGCTGATCATCAATCAGAAAGGCCGGAGGCCTGAAGTCGGGGAGCTCCGCTCCGGCACTTCCCAAAACCCGTAATTTCATCTCCGCCTCCCCAGAAATATACATCCGCCAGCATCTTGTAACATCGGAAGCAGTAAAGTCAAGTTTAACAAAAACTTACGGAAACAGGCCCGATTCTACCGTTTCTGACACATCCGGCAGAAATGTGTCCCACGCTGCCCTACCCGGATTTTACTGATTTCGGTGCCACAGGTGCGACAGGGCGCACCCTCTCTGCCATACACACTCACAACGAATTGTCCGGCTTTGAATACACCGTCGATATTTGCTCCATTGCTGGCCACCGCCTCCTCCAGCACAGAAATCACGGCTGCATGCAGACGCCGTACCGCAGTGCCGGAAAGTTCGGAAGAAACCGTCAGGGGATGAATCCCTGCCCGAAAGAGACTTTCATCGGCATAGATATTTCCGATTCCGGCAAGACACGCCTGATCCAGCAGAAGGGGCTTGATTTGGCGACTGTGGCCGGCCAAACACGCCTCGAAATCGGAGAGCCCCACGGTCAGCGCATCCGGCCCCAATTTTCCGACGACTTCTGCCGGATCGTACAGGAACCAGACCCGCCCGAATTTGCGCGGATCATCAAAGCGCAGGGCAAAGCCGTTATCAAGCCGGATTGTCAGGCGCGTGTGCCGCCCGATACTGTCAGCTTCAGGCACCAGCGCAAGGCGGCCGGTCATACGCAGATGGACGATCATAGAACGGACATCACCGGCAGGACTTTCAAGACCAAACGTCATATATTTGCCCAGACGTGAAATTGACCTGAAGACGCACCCCTGCAGATCCGATGCATTCAGACAGTTATTCCCGGCAGAGACAACACTTGGCCAGACAGGCTGCACTTCTGACACCCGGCAACCGATCAGTGACGGATCGCCATCCCGCAGACTTCTGACAACACTTTCTACCTCCGGCAACTCCGGCATTTGACCTCCACGTTCCCGATAGACAGCTTCTGAAGCGTACTGCAATTCTTTCACCGGCGGATTGTAGCATCATATGCATATGAGTCAATCGCCATAACATTCAACACCGCAAAGCATTTGACTTGTGAAACTACTGGTATGTGGTAAAGTTTCAGCACCTTACCCTAGTCACAGGATGCCATATGCAACAGGAATCCACGGTCATCAGGCAGCAGCTCGAATATCGCAAGCAGTTGATGGACAAGATCAACGAGTTGCATTCCGCCGACAATCTCAACACCATTCTCATTCACATCAAGGACAGTATTGCCACGCTCTTCAGTGCCGAACGCATGACCATCTATGTAGCCGATAACAAGCGCAATCTGCTCATATCGAAGGTCAAATCCGGCTCGGAGCTGCAGCAGATTGTCGTGCCGATCAGCGACACCAGTCTGGCCGGTTATTGCGCCACGTCAGGCAGCGTCCTGCATATAAAAAATGCCTATGACTCCAATGAACTCAAGACCATCGGCAACAATCTCAAGTTCGACGACAGCTGGGACAAAAAGACCGGATTCGTAACGAAGCAGGTGCTGTGTGTCCCCATGAAGTTCCAGAAAGCGCTGATCGGTATCATTCAGGTCATTAACAAAAAGGACGGCTCGCTGTTCAGCGATATCGACATCAGCTATGCCATGGAGCTGGCGGCCTCGCTTTCGGTTGCCATCCACAATATCTATCGCATTTCGGCTACGACTAAGGTCATCCGCCAGATGCCGCGCTACAACTATCTGCTGGATAAAAATCTGATTGACGACAAAATCATTGAAAAAGCCGGCATGCACCCCGACATTTCAAGAATCGGGCTGGATGCCGTTCTGATAAAGGATTTCGGCGTCAGTAAAGAGGATATGGCCAAAAACCTCTCATTCTTCTTTGGTACCGAGTTTATCGGCTATGATCCGACTGCAGTGCCGCTGGACGATGAACTGCTGAAGCGGGTCAAACCTGACCGGATGTCCAAGGAGTTGTGGGTTCCGTATAAAATTGAAAACGGCGTCCTGCATATCATCATGGACAACCCCAGCGACCTGGGCCGTCACGACACGATTAGGTTCGTCTACCCGGAATACAAGCGCATCAGCTACATCGGCGCCTTCCGAGATGATATCCTTAACTATATCAGCCTGTTCTACCACCACGGTGCTGCGGTTTCCTCCACCGGCAGCATCAACGACCTGCTCAACAAACTGGACACCAGCGATGAACCGGAAATTGAAAATGAATCCCAGAAGGTTTCCGAGCAGGACAGCGTCATCGTTCAGCTGGTAAACAAGATCATCATGGATGCCGTCCAGCGCAAGGTTTCCGATATCCATATCGAACCCTATCCCGGCAAGGAAGACGTCCAGGTACGCATGCGCATCGACGGGCGCTGCCAGCTCTATCAGCGCATCCCCTACAAGTACAAATATGCCATTCCATCCCGCATCAAGATCATGTGCGGCCTGGATATCTCCGAGCGTCGCAAGCCTCAGGACGGCAAGATCGACTTTAAAAAATTCGGCCCGTTGGATGTGGAATTGCGTGTGGCGACGGTGCCGACCGCCGGACAGCTGGAGGATGTTGTCATGCGCGTGCTGGCCTCGGGTGAGGCAGCCCTGCCCTACGACAAACTGGGTTTAACAGAACGCAACTCCCGCGTTCTGGAGAGCTGCATCAAACAGCCCTACGGCCTGATTCTGGTGGTCGGTCCCACCGGATCGGGTAAAACCACCACGCTGCATTCGGCCATATCCGTCATCAACACCCCGGAAACCAAAATCTGGACAGCCGAGGATCCGGTGGAGATCACACAGCGCGGCCTGCGCCAGGTGCAGGTCCACCCCAAGATCGGCTTCACCTTTGCGGCGGCACTGCGTTCCTTCCTGCGGGCCGACCCGGATGTGATCATGGTCGGTGAAATGCGCGATCAGGAGACCGCTGAAATCGGGATTGAATCGTCCCTGACCGGTCATCTGGTATTCTCGACCCTGCACACCAACTCGGCACCGGAGACCATCACCCGTCTGCTGGATATGGAACTTGACCCATTCAGTTTCTCCGATGCCATCCTCTGCATTCTGGCCCAGCGTCTGGCCCGCCGGCTCTGCGGCGACTGCAAGAAGGAATACACCCCGGAACGCAAGGAACTGGAAGAGATCATCCTGGAATACGGCATTGAGGACTTCAAGAAAACCGGCATCAATCCGTCATCCATCAAGCTTCATAAAGCGGTGGGGTGTTCGAAGTGCGGCGAATCGGGATACAAAGGGCGCCTGGGGCTGCATGAACTGCTGGAGGGAACCGATCCGATGAAATCCCTGATCAAACGCAAATCAGAGATCGAGGCCATCCGCCGGCAGGCAATCAATGACGGTATGACCACTTTGAAGCAGGATGGCATTTTGAAATGTTTTCAGGGGCTGACGGACATCAAAGAGGTTCGCAAGGTCTGTATCAAGTAACCTGTTTTGTTCGCTTAATCGCCAGGCCAAACACAATCAGCCCCAGCACAAACAAAACAGCGGACCCCGTTGTAAAACAGGCCGTTTCCTGCGCGGGAGTCATCGTAAAAACCTGACCAAACGATGTCGTTACCGGGCTTTTTCTCTGAAGAACAAACAAGCCCCCCAGGGCCCCTACTGTCATCAGCATGATCCCGACAATATTCAGTTTCCTGCTTAACAAATACCCGATCAGGGTCCGGTCCTGGGTCGTCAGCACAATCAGAATAAACGGGAAGATTGCACAGATGGCTCCCCACACGAACGGATTTTTTCTCACCCTGCGGGCCATCACAAAACCAAGGATTCCTGGAGTCCCGAAAAACAGTATGATAAAGATCAGCTCACTCATATAGTACCCTCAATCTCTGAAATAGTGGCGACGGGACTCTACCATCACTTTGTGTTCATATGCAAACAACTCTAAATGCGGGGAGGTGATATCAATGGCAACCTGGAAATGTTCATGCGGATTCAGCAAGGAAGGTCGCTGCAAACCGCAGAAATGCGAGAAGTGCGGTGAAAAGGGACAATTCGTCAAAGCGGAGTGAGTTCAGACTGTCAGCCCCACGGTGCTGGATATTTCCGGCGCCATGGGGCAGCAGACCTGAATTCATCGTATCTTCAAATTCTGGACAACCAGTTTACCCCCCTTGATCCTTATCCCGCCAGTCACGACCGAATGATCTGTCGCATTGTCGACAGAAAAACCAGCATCATAACCACCAACGACCGTTACTGTTTTGTCTCCATCCAAGTTTGCCGGGCCGCTGACGGAGGCCGGCCAGGCACCTGCCTGCACCTTGACCAGAGACCCGCTCACAGCAGCCTGATGCACCGAAGAAAGGTTATCATAATCCTTTCCGTCGACCCAGAAGGGTTTAAATTCCCTGAAGCTGGCAGTAACCGTTCTGTCTTCACCCATGACAACCTGACAAGCACCGACACCGGTACAGTTTCCATTCCATCCGCTGAATACTGATGACACACCATTAATGGCATACAGATTGACGATCCTACCATAATCAAAAGCATCACTCATGCAGACACTGCTGTCGCATGAAAAACCGACATCGCTGCTGACCGCGCCGGAGCCGTTTATGTTCACCGTAATCGTATGGGTCTCAATAGTCGCGGAACAATGTGCCGTGCTTCCCATAAACTGGCCGGCACAATTCCATGTCCAGGGATGCCCGACTCCGATTACATCGGTGGCAACACCCTGTGAACACAGACCAGTGATGGGTACAGCAGGAAAATTGCCACCAGAGCTGGTACCACATTGACCATTGACCGTTTCCGGAGTCAGCAAAAATGCATGAGTTTCTCCGTTACTGTCCCTGCCCCATCCGGCAATCTGTCCCCTGTCGTTGATCCCGGTAGCGTGATTTAATTCAAACCCAGTTCCCTTTACCAAATCATTGAGATCGAAAGCAACCCCGTCAATCCAGATTACTGCACGATCTGTTGTTGTATTGTCAGGTCGCTTGACAGATGAATAGCCAACTATCTGTCCAAGGTTGTTGACAGCAGTGGCCATACTGTTCGTTGATCCGCTTAATGTGCCAAGATCCCGCATTGTCCCGTCTTTCCACGAGAATGCATGGAATTCGTCGGTGCCGGTCCAAGATCCACCAACTACCTGAGCGGCGTCATTGACTGCGTTGGCTGGACTGTACGTCCCACCCAGGGACCCCAGGCTTTGTATGCTGCCTTGTGTCCACAGCGTAGCAAAGGAATTTCCGTTTCCGTCATCAGAATTTCCGACGACCATACCCTGGCTGTTGATGCCCCTGGCTTCGCTATAGGCTCCTCCCGGTAGTGTACCAAGATTTTGGTAAATGCCGCTGCCATCCCAAAGTGCTGCCTGACTTCCGGCTCTCCCGACGATAACACCGTTGGCATTGATTCCTGATGCGAAGCTCGGCATGTCAGGGATTGAGATCGCCAAATGCTGAGTAACGCCGTTGTACCATGTGAAGGCTCTTTCCCATGGGAATATTCGCCAGAAACTTTCAGCCAGATAGCCGCCTGCAATCGTACCGCTGTCATTAATGGCTTGTGCGACCACGAAAAGCCCTGACGTGGTGATGTTCAACGGTTGAGCAACACCGAAATTCCATACTACTGCCTGTGAGAGATTCCCACCTGACGATCCCACCACCTGCCCGGAGTTATTGATTCCTGTGGCAATACTGCTTGTCGTCACCAGGTTTCCCAGGTCCGTCAGGGTGTGAGTGCCCGACAGAACCGTGTCCACATACCAAGTATAGGATACCGGGCTGGAAGCATTTCCAGCTCCATCCGTAGCCACAATGGTAATGGCATGCTCTCCGAAATCAAAATTGCTGTAGTTGAAGGGCGCACTGCAAGAACGAAAAATGCCGTGGTCGAGCTTGCATTCAAAGGTGACCTGTTCATTGGCCGAAAAGCTGACACTGCCACGGGACTGGCTGGACACGTTTGGAGGATATGAGTCCAGGGCAACCACCGGTGGGGTGGAGTCAGAAGGAAATGCCGCCGTGATGTTCTTAGCGCCGGTCATGGTAACTGTGCAGGTATTACCGTCAGAACTGTCACAGCCGGTCCAGGTGACCATGGTCGCACTGGCAGGCACGATAGCCAGAGTCACAACAGAGCCGGGCGCGGTATAAACAGAACCGATGCCACCATTCCAAGTGATGGATCCGGGACTTGCGCTGATCGAGAAGAACCTGTTACCGGTCACCGTAACACCCAGTTTGAAAGGGATATAACCGCCTCGCACCGGCCAGACGCTGTTGGTGCTTCCTTTGAAATCATATCCAAGGCTGCCGTCAGAAAAATTGACAACATCGGCAACAGAACCAGACAGAGCTATTGATTGAACCGCACCTGACTGCGGAGGTGCGAATAAGGGAAATGACATTGTTTCCGTCGATGTGGTTGACGTCCAGTAGAGGGCCGGTTGCACATCAACAAAACCTTGGGAACCGAGCCAGCCGGATTGGGTCGCCATTTCCAGATTTACCAGACTGGCAAGTTCGGACCTGTTTGGCAGGCGCCAGTCATGAACGCCCTGATACGAATTCTGGTTAAGACAGTTCACAAAATCGATGGCACCCTGCCAGTCTTTTGAACTTCCCGGAACACAAGCCTCCGGCCCAGGTGTATTGGCATTCTGTGCCCAGATCAGGCCGGTCAGGTTGTCGGCTTGTGTCTGGCCGGGACTGGCACTGAAACGTGGCTCGGGCCAAGCCCCCCCCTTGCGCAGGCTGCCGTCATCTCCTGCAGCCTGACTTGTGGTCTGTCCGGTTCTTGGTAACAGCGGGGTGGCACCGGCACCTCGCTGTCCTGCCCGTACCGGCCTGACATACCAAAGCTCGGCCTTGTCAGCAGACGCTGCCACACCATTCGTCATGGTAACCATCCAAGCCAATCCGCCAGACCCGGCAACACTGGTGGAACTCCAGTAACCACTGGATCCAAAACTTCTCAGTTGATCCTTGTTGATGCGAGACTCCAACTCGTTTCTGTTGGGGAGACGCCAATCGGCATACCCTAGGTGCTTGGCCTGGTTGAGACATGCCACATAATCCAGAGCACCCTGCCAGCTCTTCAGTTCACTGATACATTCACCCACGGTAGAAGGATAAAGCCACATCAGGTCCGTCATCGTGTCGGTTTCCGTCTGGTTCGGGTTAAACACGAAGCGATCCGTGGACCACATGAGACCAGCCTGGTAGTCGCCATCCTGGCCGGTAGTCAGACAGGATATTTTGTTTCCGTTCGGATCGAAGCAGGTTTTTTGACCTGACTGCGGCAGGAGCACCATCGAACTGACGGCAAGGTAGGTATTCACCGTCCAGTCATAGGAAACCGATGGGCCTGTCTGTCCGAAACTGTCCACGCCCCGCAGGTAAAACGTATGTTCGCCGTTCAGAAGGCCGCTGAAACTGTATGGCGAATCGCAGGGGATAAAATCACCATTGTCGACCCGGCACTGGAACGCAATGCCGGCAGCACTGCCGAAACCGATGCTGCCGTTCTGCTCTTTGGAAAACGGCAGCGGAACGGCGGTAAGGCCTACTTCAGCAATGGTGAAGTTTTCAGTTTTGTTAGTTTCACTGTTTCCGACATTGTCGTTAGCGTAGTAATTCAGCTGGGTAGAGGACGTCACGGTTACGGCGCCTTCGTACCATATGTCTGGGGTACAGTTGTCGCCAAGACAGTAATAGGTCGAAGCGCAGCCACTGCCGTTATTGTCGTCGCTGCATGAGATTGATACCTGCTGGGCACCGCTGAAAAAGCCTCCTGAGACAGAAACCGAAGAAACCGGGGCAACTGTATCGACGTTCCAGTTTGACACCGTGGGGTCCAAACTATTTTGTTCCGTACCCTGTGCGTTTTTTGCCACAACAGCAACCACATGGGAACCATTCGACAACCCGGTCAACACGAGAGGAGTGTCAACAGGCGTATCTGTCTCGCCAAAGGGGCCGCCATCGACCGCATAACGATAGGACACAACCTGGTCGCCGCTAATTGTCAGGCTGGCAGAAGATGAGTTTGTAAAGCCCGCAGGAGCGCCGGAAATTACAGCCGATGGAGAAGAGGAATCAGATTCGATCGCGCCGATATCCACGCTGTTGTTGACTATCCGGGGAGAACCGTAAAAATCAGTATCCGGTAGTCCTAGGGACTGGTTGTCACCGAAATCTATGGCCGGTGAACCTGGACGAAGTCCGTAATATCCGAGTGCAGGGTATTTCAAGCGGGGATCTGCTGCAATGTTCCCGTTGATTCCATTCAAATCAGTAAACGTTCCGCCGTAGATGGAGGTGGCATCTGAAAAAAGGATATTGCTTCTGAAAGGGGGATTGAGCGCACTGCTGCTGGCGCTGTAGATGAGGCTTTGCCCCTCCTTGCCGGATAAAATATTGTTGACAACCAGCCCGCTGCCCCACGAAAACCGGTCGAGATACATCCCGGTGCCTTCAGTAGCGCTGTTTTCAACAACAGTATTGTTCGCTACCAGAATACCTCGGGCAAGATATAATCCCCCGCCATAAACGGCGCTGTTGGCAGTTATTATGTTCTGAATAATTTGATGATCGTCACTGCTACCGTCCACATAAACGCCGCCACCGTACCACAGCCCTACTCCACCGTTCTGGCTGATTGTGTTGCCGCGAATAATATTCTGCCCATCGCATGTTACAAAGATTCCGCCACCACCGCTCGCATGTGGCATGGAATTATTGACAATGGTGTTGCTCTCAATCCGGGCAGAGCCTCCGCACAGGTAGATGCCTCCACCGCCATAACCGCCACTCCATCCGGCGATTCTGCTGTTTTCCGATATCTGGTTACCACGGATAACGGGAGACCCTCCGGCATAGATCCCGGCACCGTTGACTCCCTGGTTCTGAATGATCCTGTTATTGATGATGGTCGGTGAAGCAACCCTGATATAAATACCGCCGCCATTCCCATAAACCGGAGCTGTCTGACTGGCCCTGCCATTTCTTAACGTGAAACCGTTTAACACCGATGTATACCATTCGCCGCTGTTGAAGGTGACCACACTGCCGGTTTGGTTGCCATCGATGATAGTAACGTCGGCACCGCCACTGCTGGTAACCGTTATCGCCTTCCCCCTGAAATCAATGTTTTCGACATACGTTCCCGGAGCGACGACAATGGTATCACCATCCTGTGCCGCCTCAATGGCTGCCTGGATCGTTGATTGATCAGCGGGAACACCGATAATGACAGCCGGTCCGGAGGTAATACTGTAGCGGGTACTTTGCCATGCCTCACTGTTCATGGCACTGTCCGCCGAATAAAACGTGAGATACGTCGACGTCGCAATGGAAATAGGAACGTTGTAGCGAGTACTTGGAGAACAGCCGGTTCCAAGGCAGTAATAGGTGACCGAACAGCCGCTCCCTGTTCCGTCGTTGCAGGACAAGGCAACATTTTGCTGACTTGAGTATATTCCACCGGCAACGCTCGGGGTCGTTATTGGCGGATGAGTATCAATCACATAGGATACGGTTGATATTGTCTCGGCATTTCCTGACTGGTCTACCGAATAGAATCTGAAATCGGTGGTTGCATTAATACTGACGTAACTCTGGTAGGGGGTTGCGGGAGTGCAGCCGTTTCCGAAGCAATAAAACGTGCCTGCGCAGCCGCTGCCGACACCGTCTGAACAGGAAAGCGAAACCGAAATCGACGAATAGGTGCCGCCTGGGTAGCTGGGTGTCGTGGTGGGTGGGGTGGTGTCGGGAGTAATGATATAGGCGGAGGTCTTGACCGTTTCGCTGTTCCCGCCCCGGTCAGTTGAGTAGTAACTCAGATCGGTGGAGGAGGTAATAGCGACCGGTAACGGGTAAGGGGTGGTGGGCGTACAGCCGTTGCCGAGACAGTAGTATGTGTTGCCGCATCCCAGACCACCAGTGTCGTTGCAGTAGAGTGAAATTTCGCGCTGCCCGGAATAGGTGCCGGCCGGAGGGTAAGCGTACGTTCCGGGCGGGACCATATCGAAGCTGTAGCCAGCCGACTTTATCAGCTCATAATTACCTGCGGCATCCACGGCAAAATACTTTACGGTGGCGGGAGAATTTATAGTCAACGGAGAACTGTACTGCGCAGATGCGGTAGTCGGATCGCTGCCGTCTGTGGTGTAGTAGATGATCGCTGGTTCATTGGTCGAGAGCACAACACTCTGGCTCGCTGCATATACTCCACCAGCCGGGACAGCAGTGGTTGCCGGCGGGGTGACATCAATAGAGCTGCCGGCCTCAAACGTGATTTCGTCCACC
This sequence comes from uncultured Geobacteraceae bacterium, assembly GCA_942493195.1. Lineage (GTDB taxonomy): Bacteria > Desulfobacterota > Desulfuromonadia > Geobacterales > Pseudopelobacteraceae > CAIPTY01. The sequence goes on from OW818669.1 coordinate 2,152,879, forward strand.
CATCCGGCATTGTTCCCGGTAAGCACAGAACCGTCGGTAGAATAGGTCCAGCGCAAGGTATGGCTGCCGACCGGGACGGCGAGCGCGAATTTTTGCCACCCCACCTCGCCCCTGATGCTACCGTGATATGTACCATCCTCGCTGAACATCAAAGAGTCACAGCAGGGCTCTGACGACACCTTCCACCAGAACCTGATGGCGCCTGGGCCAACAACCGTAGTCTCCATCCAGCTTACCTGACTGTTGGAAATATCTCCGCTCTGGTAAGCATCCACACCATCATGGCTCACGGAACTTTGAACAATCCAGGGACTGTTCCCGCCGTACACAAAAGCCAGATCAGCAGCCACCAGCAACGACGGAAAACCAACCAGAAGTACTAGAATACAAGAGAGTGCCGTCAGATAACGACGCATGGAACTGATAATTTCTCTGAACGCATCAAACATGATGACCCCCGTGAAACAATCCTTACTGCACCTGAACCTTTCTGATGTATTTTGTTGATATACCACAGTAATCAGCTATCCAGTTAAGAAAATTATCATTCTTTCATACTTATGAGCAATCAACGTGCCACAATAAAACAGGCCAGTGCCTCCACGGACAATGGCCTGTAATATACATGGTTCCTCGCACAAAACTGTGCAGATTCCAGGGATTCTTGAGCGAGATGTATCTGCTGGCGGCGATAAGCTTTTTGTGCTCATTACCTTTTTACTCAGTTGCTCCGTATATGGTCTCCCCCCTTTTTGCAAGGGCTTTTTTACTGTATGACAGGGACAGGATTGCTTCCGTATATCCGGCCTCTTTGTGAGGGATATAAACCCTCGGGCCTCGATGAAATTTGCGCGTATTGTCCTAATCGTGTTTTCGGTTTTTGCAACCAACGGAGATATCAGGTTTTCAATACGCCGGTCTGACCTGTGTCGTCATCGCTCGTAATAGAGCCTTCGCAATTTTTGGTAGGAATACCTCCCTGGTGTAGCTGCTATGTTTACAGGCTGCTCTTTTTAAACTGTTACTGGCATTGCTTGTTGATAATGGGCGTTATGTCTCAGGATTGCCCACCCGATACGGGCCATTTTGTTAGCAAACGCGACTATCGCCTTATTTTTACCTCGCGCAGAAGCGATTTTGTTGATCCAGAGGCTTATTCGATCCTTTTTCATTCCAGCGTTGTTGACGACCGCTCTGGCGCCATGGACGAGCAGGCTCCGCAGGTAAGCATCTCCTCTTTTGCTGATACCAAGGAGAATGTTTTTGCCACCACTACTATTTTGGCGCGGAACTAATCCCATTGACGCGGCAACATCACGCCCTTTTGAAAACGCACTACCATTACCAACAGCGCTGTAAAAGGCACTCGAAACTATCGGGCCGAACCCTGGAATCTCCTGTAGGCGTTGACAGGCATCATCTTGTTTAGCCTGAATCTCAAGGGCACAGGTAAAGTGGTCGATATGACCATCCAGTTCGACAAGTTGCTCATAACGTCGTGCCAATAGATTTCTGAAGTACATACTCAAACCATTCTCAGCATCTTCCAGAATGCTATGAATGCTTTTACGCAAGACCGATATTCCTTTGGGAAGGATGATGCCATACTCGCCCAGCAGTCCTCGAATCGAATTGCATAGTGCCGTCCGATCTCGTAGGCACTGGGAACGCATCCGGTGAGTTGCCTGAACATCCTGCTGTTCTACGGTCTTGATGGCTACCCCTGGCATGCTGGGACGGCAAAGTGCTTCAGCAATGGCTCGGGCATCATTGAAATCGTTTTTATTCCCCCGCAAGTAGGCTTTCACGTGTTGCGCCGGAATCAATTTGACTTCATGCCCCAAAGCCATAATTTCTCGGCCCCAATAGTGGGAACCGGCACATGCCTCCATTCCGACTTTACACGGTGACAACTGAGCAAAGAATTGTAGAACCTGTTTGCGCTGAAGCATGCGTTTTTTAACTTCTTTTAAGTGTTCATCAAAACAGACAACATGGAAAACATTTTTTGCCAGATCAAGGCCAACAGTGCTAATCTTCATCTCAGTCTCCTCTCACTTCAGTTTGATGGATTGTGACATTTCCATCATGGCGCAATGACGCCGGGTTGTGAAGTGGGGGGAGACCATTTCATCGTGTTTCAAATGCTTTTATAGGGTTGACCGCCCCAGCATAAGCGATTGGAAGGCCAGTGCCGCCGGCGACAGTTCCCGTCCTGAACGGCTGGCAGCATAGAACTTTCTGGTTATTTCCAAGCCGGGAATCCGGACCCGTGACAAGGTACCGTTGGCCAGTTCGTCACTGATGGACATGCTCGAGATAAAACCGTAACCGGCCCCCTCCAGCAGGGCCCGCTTGACTGCCTCACTGCTTCCCAGCACCGCCACGACCCGGAGCGTATCCTGATTAACCCACGTTTTTGCCAGGGCTTCGTAGACCGCTTTTTGCGTCCCGGAACCCTGCTCACGTACAATCAGCGGTACCTTACACAATTCAGGCTGACTGAGGCTCGGTTTGGCGGATGGTATCTTGTCATACGACACGGCGCAGACAATCGTATCCTCACCCATCTCCTGCAATTGAACGCGTTCATCTTCATAGCGGCCGCCGATAAAGCCCAGCTCGATCTCCTCCGCAACCAGCTGTTGAATCACCGACTTGCTGTCCCCCTGGGAGACCTCCAGGCGAACGCGGGGGCACACGGTCTGAAATCTTCCCAAAGCGGCCGGAATCAGACAGGCACCAGGTATGCTGCTGGCCCCTACCCTCAACACCACGTCCTCCATACCGAGAAAACGACGTACAGCCGAACGGGATTCGTCACATTCCGCCAGGATCCTGCAGGCCCGGCCATAGAAAAGCTTGCCCGCTTCGGTCAGCAGGGCCCCGCTGCGACCGCGATCAAACAGCCGAATCCCCAGTTCATCTTCCAGTCCCAGGATGTGCTGACTGGCAGTTGACTGGGTAATTGAGGTTTTTTCGGCCCCTTTGGAAAAACTGCTGGTTTCTGCGATGGCAACGAACACTTCCAGCTGCTTTAACGTCATGATTATCCGCCTCTATTTATAATTACGATACTATTCATCGCTACTATACGAAATACCGTTTTGCCTTTCAAGATATTTGCATGCTACCGTTGCTAAAAATTTTGGGAGGATTTCATGCTTAACAAACTGATTTTGATTCTGGTTACACTTCTGGCAACAGCAACCATTTCCCATGCAGCTAATTACATCGAGGCTGAAGAACTGAAACAGATCATCCAGCAGAAAAAGGATGTGGTTATTGTCGACATTCAACCTGGTGCTGATTTCGAAAAACATTATCTGCCCGGTTCCATTGAAACCAATGCCTTCCCCGCCAAAACACCCGAAGAAAGACTGCGTCTGGATAAGGCTCTGCCTGCCATTACAGCATCAAAAGCGCCGGTGGTTATCGTGTGCCCCCGTGGCAAGAGCGGCGCCAAAAACAGCTACGACTATCTGTTGACAAAGGGCATTCCGGAAGAGCGGTTGCTGATACTGGATGACGGTATTTCCGGCTGGCCCTACAAAGAGCTGCTCAAGCAGGGCCGATGAAACAGGCTATTATCACAGTTGTAGTGTTGTTGTGCGCTGTGTCAATCGTATGTGCCGATACGATTGAGATCAGCCGGTTTGCCACGGAAGCACTGATTGGGTGGGAGCGGAAGAAATTCAAGGGCGAGACGGAATACCGCATCGTCAAGGATGGTGACAGGTCCGTTCTTATGGCAGTCAGCAATTCGGCTGCTTCGGGGATATTCAAGAAGGTTAAACTTGATCCGGAGCAGTATCGCTACCTGCGCTGGAAATGGAAGGTGTCCAGTCCGTTGAAAAATGGCTCTGAAAGAGTAAAACAGGGCGATGATTACGCTGCGCGGGTGTACGTGGTTTTTCCGGGCTTTTTTTTCTGGCAGTCCAAGGCAATCAACTATGTGTGGGGGAGCCAGCTGGGTAAGGAGGAATTCCTGCCCAGTCCCTATACCGGCAATGTTGCCGTCGTTGCCATTCAGACCGGTACGGAGAAGGCCGGAAGCTGGGTTACGGAACAGCGTGACATTCTGGCCGACTACCGTCGATATTTTGGAAGTGAGCCACGCAAACTGGGGGCCATTGCCATCATGACCGATACGGACAATACCAGCAGTTCGGCGACCGCTTGGTATGGCGACATCACCATATCCAATTCGCCTTAATCCGTTTCATGCTGCATCATTCTGTATCACCAAATATCACTATGCTTTCTCTAAAACAGCCCCATTAGCCGCAATGCCTTCACCAGTCCCACCACACCCAACAGTGCAACCATCGCCCCCATAACCCTTAAAAAGAGGACATTGGCAAGGGCACTTATGGAACCGGTCACCTGGCTATAAGCCAGCAGAGCCGGCAGCGTGCCGGCGCCAAAGGCCAGCATCATCGCGCCACCCTTACCCCACGACCCGCTGGCCGCGCTGGAGAGCAGCACCCCGTACACCAGACCACAGGGCAAAAGCCCCATAACCAGCCCGGCCGCAAAGAAAGCCGAAGAGCTGGCCTGACGGGAGGCGCGGCCGAGCTTACGATGCATGAAGCCCCAGCCACCGCCATCCAATGCTGCCAGGCTGAAACGGCGAATGTTGCCGAGGGTCGCCAGACCAATGGCAATCACAAAAATATGGGCGGCGATGGACAACCAGGCGAAATAGGGTTTCAGGACGCTTAACAGTGCCATCTGGGAGGCGGCGCCGGCCAGGAAACCGAGCAGGGCATAGGTGAAAATGCGGCCGAAATGATAGGCAAGATTCAGACGGAATTTCCTGGCCGGGGCAATCTGCGGATTGGAAACGGAAAGTGCGGCGACAATGCCGCCGCACATTCCCAGGCAATGGCCGCTGCCGGCCAGACCGGCCATGAATGCCAGCCAGAGTTCTGTCACGATCTCACGTTTCCAGTGCGCCGATCAGACTTTTGATATCCGCAACCTTATTGGCAACCAGCCAGGCTTCCATCTCTTCGGCAATCTGCTGGGCGGCACCGGGGTTGATGAAACTGGCTGTGCCAACCTGAACAGCGGTGGCACCGGCCAGAATGAATTCCAGAGCATCGGTGGCATTCATGATCCCGCCGATACCGATAATGGGAAGCTTGACCGCCTTGGCCACCTGCCAGACCATGCGCAGGGCAATCGGTTTGATGGCCGGCCCGGAAAAACCGCCGGTGATGTTGGCCAGCACCGGGCGACGCTTGTTCAGGTCGATGGCCATACCGGTCAGGGTATTGATCAGCGACAGGGAATCGGCGCCGGCGTCCTCACAGGCCTTGGCCATGGCGACCACGTCGGTCACGTTGGGTGACAGCTTGACGATCAGCGGCTTGGTGGTGGCCACCCGGCAGGCGCTGACCACACTGGCGGCACAGGCCGGATCGGTGCCGAAAACGATCCCCCCCTGCTTGACATTGGGGCAGGAGATGTTGATTTCAAGACCGGCCACCTCCGGGATCTCATCCAGCCGGCGGGTCATTTCAGCATATTCGTCGACCGTATTGCCGAAATAGTTGGCGATGGCCGGGGTCTTGACCGTACGCAGAAAGGGCACCTTCTTGGCAATAAAGGCCTCAATTCCCACATTCTGCAGGCCAATGGCATTCAGCATGCCCCCCGGTGTCTCGACAATACGCGGGGTCGGGTTGCCGGCCCGCGCTTTGAGAGAAAGCCCTTTGGTAACAAAGGCTCCGATCCGTTCCAGATCACAGTATTCGGCAAACTCTTCACCATATCCAAACGTACCGGAAGCGGTCATAACCGGATTGCGCAGCGGGATGCCGGCCAGATTGACAGTCATATCAGGTTTCATGGTCAGTCCCTCCACTTCAGTTCGCCGGCCTCAAAAACCGGACCGTCGGTACAGACGCAGCGGAAATCAGGGGTTTCGGCCGAATGATCGCGCCCCGGCGCTACGCAGCCCAGACAGGCCCCGACACCGCAGGCCATATAGCCTTCCAGCGATACCTGACAAGGAATCGAGCGCTGGGCGGCGATATTCGCCACGGCATTCAGCATGCCATGGGGGCCGCAGGCATAGATGCTGGCCTTGCCCTGCAGGACGTCCAGACGACGGATCAAGGCCTCGGTGACCAGTCCGCATTCCCCCAGCGAACCATCTTCGGTGGCTGTGTAACACTCCACTCCCAAGCGTTCAAACTCCGTAATGCAAAGCACATCATCGCGGGTCCGACCGCCGGCAAACAGGCGTACCGGCGATTTTTTGACCAGCTCGCGGGCCAGCAGATACAATGGCGCCAGGCCAACCCCACCCCCTACGATCAGCTTCTCCTCAGCCGGATCGCCCATATCAAAACCGCTGCCCAGGGGGCCGAGGATATCCAGCAGATCGGTTTCGTGCAGGGTAGCCAGCATGGCGGTACCTTTGCCGACCACCCGATAGAGCATCTCAAAGTACGGCTGCACCACCGCGCCACTCTGGGCCGGAACGTGCACACCCACATCAAAAATGCCGAAGGGGCGTCGCAAGAGCGGATCTATGGCCCCATTGACCCGCACCATCACAAACTGGCCGGGAGCTGCTGCTGAAAACTCCTGCGGGGCGGTCATGCGCATCCGCCAGTAGCCGGGCGAGACCTCAGCATTGGAAAGAATCATGGACGTGAACTGCATCAGGGTGTCTCCTTGAGATTTTTTTCCATCAAAACTGCATCTTCACAGTTATCGTAATACTTGGCACGCAGCCCGGTCCGCCGGAAGCCGCAGCGTTCATACAGGGAAAGAGCCGGGGTACTGGACGCCCGCACCTCCAGCGATAGGAATTCGGCCTGTTGTTCACGGGCAAGCGCCTCAGCACGCTCCATCAGCTTCACCCCGACCCTTCTGCCGCGCTGTTCCGGTCTCACGGCGATATCCAGAATCTGGGCCTCTTCAAACAGCGACATCAGACAGACGTACCCGATGACATCCGTGCCAAGCAACGCTACCAGAGGAAACGAATGGCGGCCTGACAATTCGGCCTCAAAATGCTCCCGCTTCCAGGGTGTCTTGAACGAGTTGTGCTCAATGGCAAGGACGGCATCAAGGTCGGCGCGGTTCATGGGACGTATTTCGATGACATCAGGCTGTGGCATGGGTCAGCATGATAAGCAATGCAGCGCGTGTTGTAAACGGTTTTCAGTTATCCCGGAAACATTGCAGCGGCTGCTGTTCAAGCTGTTTTTTCAGGGAGAATAGGTCAGTAGAAACGGGTGGTTCAGGCCGGCGGAAACAACGCACATTTCCGTTGCAGAACGGCTCATAACAGCCGCCTCCGCCAGTCCATGATGCCGAACGAGATGGACCAGTACCGGCATGTTGCCATACAGTGAGAAACCGAAGGTCTGCTGCAGCAGAGACAGGCCGCGCCCTTCCAGATCGCTCCCCGTTTCCTGAATACTGGCAACGTAATGTAGAGGAAAGGCCGCCACAGAACGATCGAGAGAATCCACATAATCCTCTTTTTCTGCGCTGCTCAAACCGGCAAAATCGACACCACACCAGTGGCTCTCCTTGGTTGAATGCAGGGCCCGGCACGAAAGTGGTCGCTGTCCATAGGCACTGCAGGCCCCATCAACATCAAGCAGCGGGCACCATCCCAGAACCGTGCGCTGCATGCGCAGATACCCTTTCAGGTCGGTGCACACCGGCAACTCTTCCTTCAAGCGTCCAACATATGCCGCAATCGCTGCAACCTGCGTTTCATCCAAGGTGACGGCCAACGCCACAGCCTCAGTCAGGGTGCAATTGACCGTCAGGCTGCAACACGCACGACAGCCGCGACCACAATAGATATGTCCACCCCCGGAGCGGTAATCATTGACCCAGGCCACCGAAAACTGGTCGATAAAGGATTTCTGCAGGGCAAGTTCATCCAGCAGAGGTTGCCAACAATCAGCAGAAGAAATTACTTTTGATGTACCAGCGAGCATTAAGCTCCTCCACGGCTGCCGCTATCGGAAAAAATAATCCTGAAATGGAAGTTCAATAACACAGAGCCTCAGAGAACACTGAGAAATCAAAATGTTAAGGCTATAACAAAAATACCATTTTGGTGAACCTTTAAACGTGTGATTTCGCCTCTATCAGTCAGATTTTACTCTGTGTTCTCCGTGTCTCCGTTTCAAATACTTTTTCCTGGATAATTCATGTCAGGGAACTGCACCACGTTTCTTCAGCAAATCAGCCAAGGCCTCGGCAATCATGCGGTAGCCGGCGGCATTGGGATGGATGTGATCTGATTTAAGAGAGCTCTTTCCCAATACCTTTGGGAGAATTTTCTGTTCGATCGGCAGACCGAACTCAGCCGCAACCTCCCGGTAGAACGCTGGTGGTTCAAGTGTCAGATCCGGGGTGGGGACCGCCAGCAGAACCACCGCAATCCCACGTTCCCGGGCAGAGCGGATCATGCTGCGCAGGTTGTCGGCAATCATGCGTTGATCCAGCTTCCCTAACAGATCATTACCGCCATGACAGAGTATCAGTAATGCCGGTTTTTCGCGGTCAAGTATTTCCGGCAAGCGCTGGACTCCAGCGGCAGAAACTTCTCCTGGAACACCGGTATTTACGACAGATCTTCCAATTATTTTGGACAGAACGGCGGGATAGCTTTCGGTATCATTAGCTCCGGTACCGGCCGTAAGGCTGTCCCCGAAGGCCACGATGACACCCTCCGCCGGTATTTCCGGCAATCCGGGAGCGGAACTACACGCCGTCAGACAGAACAGCAGCGCGCAACAGATCGCGGCAGAAACGCTACTGAATGACTTAGAACGCATCCATCACTCCTTATCTGTATCCTTCGTATCTGGATATATCGTCGGCAGAGACAGCAGATAGATAGTAATTCCAACCGCGGTTGAAATCAGGAGAACTTTCAGCCACATGGCTCGTGCGAACATAAATGTCGAAACGGGAAAGGAGATCCACACCATACTGATCGCCAAAAGCTTTATCCGTCGTGGAATTCCGCCACCTTTGAGGTAATCACGAATCAGGGGACCAAGATGGTTGTGTTCCACCAACCAGTCGTGAAAACGCTTGGAACTACGGGCAAAACAGGCCACCGCCAGCAGCAGGAACGGCACTGTCGGGATCAGCGGTAGAAACAGGCCGATCACACCAGCTACGACAGAAATCCATCCGATTCCTATCAGGATCCAGCGCAGGACGTCACTCTTGACGTACGTGTGGTGATGCTGTTCATTCAAGGAAGAATCACCAGCACAACTCCGCCCGCCAGAACGATCAGATTGCAAACCGCCGAAACACCATGCAGTTTCGAGAACTCGCGCCGCAGCGGGTCGTCCTTGGAAGTTGTTTCAAAAGAAACGATCTGCCTTTTCAACTCAGCCGCCTTTGGCTCAACGTAAAAGGCCTGGAACGAAGTGGCAGCCAGCATGGTCACCAGCAGAGCCAGCTGCAGTTTGGTACCGCCGGCCCTGCCCGCCAGATTGCAGAGCAGCGCAATCACTCCGCATGCCAAGCCCCATTTGAAATAGGCCGGGAAGAGATTTCCCACGATCCGGCCGGCAGTATCGCGGCTTTCAGTCTTGAAGAGTATCGGTGTCAGCATCAGGGTAAAGATGGCATTTCCACCGGCCCACATGGAAATGGCAAACTTGTACAGCACAGTAGCAACATTCATGACAGAGCACCTCAACTTGGGAATTGTTCTATCCTCAAAAATATTCTCACAGTTTCATACCACACTTGAATGGTTTGAAGCATATCAAATTTATGCTCTGCAAACAGAAATGGCCCGGTGCAAACGTTCGCACCGGGCCTTTCATACTTACAATGTTTTTTGAAATTTAGGCTTTGGCTGCTGCTGCTGCCCTTTCATATCCCATGGTAAAGGCTTTCTTGTTCAGCTCCAGGAATGCCTCAGGCACGCTGGAAAGAACAGCTTTTTCAGCATTTTCAAAGGTAACCTGTCCTGTCAACGCTACCATGGCGCCCAGAGCAACGATGTTGGCGACGATTTCGCGGCCTACATCGTTTTTGGCGGTGTTAATGATTGGGAAAGCAACCGTCCTGAAATTGCCAGCCGGTACTTTCTTGACCAGGTCGGAGTCAATCAGCAGAATTCCGCCCTCTTTCAGGTCATGGGTATACTTATCGGCAGCTTCCTGAGTCATTGCCAGAAGGGCATCAACGCTGGTTGCTTTCGGATAGTCAATCGGTCCATCGGAGATGATAACTTCCGATTTTGATGCGCCACCACGTGCCTCAGGACCGTAGCTTTGTGACTGCACAGCCTGCTTGCCTTCATAGATGGAAGCAGCTTTGGCCATGATGATGCCGGCGGTAATCAAGCCCTGTCCGCCTGCACCGGAAAATCTGAGTTCATAACGTGACATCTTTATCGCTCCTTTTTCCTGTAATTATTTGGCGGCCTGGGCACGCTCGATAACCTTGGCGTACTCAGTCGTGTAATCTGATCGTTCTTCCTTGTACAATACACCGGTCAGAACCTTGCCCTGCAACTGCTCGGCAGTCATCTTCTCGGCCGCTTTGACCGGAACGGCAACTTCCTTGAGACGGTTCATCATTTCGATGACGGACTTGTACTTGTTGCGACGACCATAGGTGGTCGGGCAATCGTCAAGGATCTCAACCACCGAGAAACCTTTGTGCTGAATTGCTTCAGCAATCAGCTTGTCAATCTGATTGGCGTGGAAGGCGGTACCACGGGCAACAAAGGTAGCACCGGCGCCGATTGCCAACTTGGCGATATCGAAACCGGGATCAGGGTTGCCGTAAGGGGTGGTGGATGCCTTGTGGCCGGTCGGTGTACAGGGTGAGAACTGGCCGCCGGTCATACCGTAGATGTAGTTGTTCATGATGATGTAAGTCATGTCGATGTTACGACGGCAGGCGTGGATGAAGTGGTTACCACCGATAGCGGTACCGTCGCCGTCGCCGCCGACCAGGATGACATTCATCTCAGGCTTGGCCATCTTTACGCCGGTAGCAAAAGCAGCAGCGCGGCCGTGGGCGGTGTGCAGTGTGCAGCAGTCCATGTAACCGGGCAGACGGGAAGCACAGCCGATACCGGAAACAATAGCGGTGTTCTCTTTTTTGAGCTGAAGCGTGTCAATGGCACGAATCAGACCTTTCATGACAATACCGTGGCCGCAACCTGGGCACCAGATATGGGGGAGTTTACCGGGACGAATCCATTTTTCATAATCAAATGCCATGGTTACTTAACCTCCTTAATCTTCTCGAGGATCTGGTCTGGATTAATCGGCTCACCGTCAACGCGGAAGATACCGAGGACTGGGGCCTTACCCTGAGCATTTCGCTCAACCTCACCAGCACACATACCCAGGTTCATCTCAGGCATAACAAACCCTTTTACCTTGCCGGCCAGCGCTTTGATCTGCTTGTCCGGGAAAGGCCAGAAGGTTTTGATACGGAACATGCCGGCTTTGATGCCCTGCTCGCGTGCCGCATTTACAGCGTAACGGGCCGAGCGGGAGGTTGAACCATAGGCTACAACAACAACATCGGCATCTTCCAGCAGATATTCTTCAAACTGGACGATGTCATCCACGTTTGCATCAACCTTGCGAACCTGGCGCTCTTCTTCAGCCTGAACGATCTCGGCCTTGGTAGTAGGGAAACCGTCCTGCATCTTGTTGAGACCGGTTACATGGAATTTGTAGCCGGAACCAAAAGCGGCCAGAGGTGGTACATCGCCGAAGCTGGTGTCGTATGGCTTATACTGCTCAGGTGCTACAGTCGGAGCTTTGCGTGGGATAACTTCCACTTCGCCCGGCTCGGGGAACACAATGCGCTCACGCATGTGGGCTACGATCTCATCCGGCATAACCATTACCGGGGTACGGTATTTTTCCGCCAGATTGAAGGCACGAATGACTTCTTCATAGGTTTCCTGCACGGAAGCCGGTGTCAGGCAGATAGCCGGATGGTCACCGTGGGTTCCCCACTTGGCGCACATCACGTCGGACTGACTGGGGCCGGTCGGCATACCGGTTGAAGGACCGCCGCGCATAACATTGTAGATAACGCAGGGGATTTCAGCGATACAACCGTAACCGATCAGCTCTTGTTTAAGCGACAGACCAGGACCGGAGGTGGAGGTCATAACCTTGGAGCCCGCCAGAGCTGCGCCAAGGATTGACGCCATGGCGCCGATCTCGTCTTCCATCTGGATAAATTTACCGCCAATCTTAGGCAGTTCTACTGACATGACCTCGGCAACTTCTGTCGAAGGGGTAATTGGGTATCCGCCGAAGAAATTGCAGCCGGCATAGATACCGCCAAGAGCTGCAGCTTCGTTACCCTGTAAAAACGCTACTTTTTTGGACACAGTTCTTTCCTCCCGTGGAATTAGTCGGTGATCACTTTAATTGCGAAGTCAGGGCAGCGCAATTCGCACTGCATGCACTTGATGCAGGCTTCAAGGTTCTTAACGGCAGCAACAAAACCCTGCATCTCAAGAACTTTGGTAGGGCAAAACTCTACGCAAATATGACAACCTTTACAGTACTTCTCAATAATCTCGATTTTCGGCAGTTTTTTCTCCATCTTGCAAGGCTCCTTTATACCCGTAATAAAAGGTGTGATTTCAGATCCCTTAATGTGGCAAAAGAAGGGCATAGGCCCTTCTTTTGCTATCACAAAAGAACCTGAACAGTATTACTCGAATTACTTCATGCTGTCTACGAGCCCTTTAACTGCAGCTACGGACTTGTCCATCATCGCTTGCTCTTCAGCGTCAAGTTTGAACTGGATGATGTTTTCAACGCCCTTCTCGCCCAGAACAGCCGGAACGCCGACGTAGTAGCCGTTAACGCCGAACTCACCCTGCAGCATGCAGCAGGTCGGCAGAACGCGCTTCTGATCCTTGAGAATCGACTCTGCCATAGCGATGGCGGAAGACGCTGGTGAATAGAAGGCAGAACCGGTTTTGAGCAGGGCAACAACTTCGCCGCCGGCACCACGGGTGCGCTTAACCATTGCTTCCATAACTTCTTTGGCCTTCTCTGCGCCGTATTTCTGCTCGAGCAGTTCCATAACAGGAATGCCGTTGACGCTGGCGTAACGAACCAGAGGAACCATGTCGTCGCCATGGCCACCCAAAGTCATTGCGGTTACGTCTTTTACGGACACGCCCAGTTCCCAGGCGATGAAAGTTGCAAAACGGGCGGAATCCAGCACGCCAGCCTGACCGATAACACGGCTGAAGGGGAAACCGGTGATTTTCTGGCAAAGCGTTACCATTGCGTCCAGTGGGTTGGAGATAACAATAACGATTGAGTCAGGTGCGTAGGTTTTGATGCCTTCGGCAACTGAAGTCATGATTTTGGAGTTTACTTCGATCAGGTCATCACGGCTCATGCCCGGTTTGCGGGGCAGACCAGCTGTTACGATTACAACGTCAGATCCCTTGATATCTTCGTAGCTGTTGGTTCCCTTAAGATCCACATCGTAACGATCGACCGGGCCGACTTCGGCGATATCGAGCATTTTGCCCTGTGGCAGACCCTCAACGATGTCGAACAAAACAACATCACCAAGTTCACGCAGAGCGCAAAGCTGGGCAAGAACACCACCAATCTGACCACCACCGATGAGAGAAATCTTCTTACGTGCCATTTCTGTTTCCTCCTGTTTTTTAGTGTTGCTGAAATGATTGCAGGCTGATCTGAGTACAGCCTTACAACGAGCCTGTTGCTTCTACATATTTTCAATCAGTGCATCGGCGAAACCGGAACAAGAGAGCAGTGTAGCCCCTTGCATCATTCGTTCAAAATCATAGGTGACCCGCTTTTGTCCGATTGTCTTGTCCAGGGACTTGATAATCAGATCGGCTGCTTCAAGCCACCCCATATGTTCCAGCATCATAACGCCGGACAGTATAACTGAACCGGGGTTGACTTTGTCAAGATTTGCATATTTTGGAGCCGTGCCGTGGGTAGCTTCAAAGATGGCGTGGCCGGTAACATAGTTGATATTGGCACCGGGGGCAATGCCTATTCCGCCCACTTGGGCGGCCAGGGCATCGGAAAGCAGATCGCCTTCCAGATTCATGGCGGCAACAACATCGAATTCCTTGGCTCTTGTCAGAACCTGCTGCAGGGTTATATCTGCAATTGTGTCCTTGATCATCAGCAGCTTTTTCCACTGGCCGCTGCCATGAGTGACCATTAACTTCAAGGCCGCTTCAACTTCGTTGCGGATGACTTCCTGCTGCTGCGGGGACATCATATCATACCCCGGGTCTATCATCCGGGCATTGTCAGAAACGAAAAGTGCGGCATTACGATCCTGATTGTCGATAATCCATGATTCCCGTTCTGTCACAACCTGGGAACGAAACTCGGTAATTGCCAGGTTGTATCCCCAATCTTTGAAAGCCCCCTCAGTGAACTTCATAATATTGCCTTTGTGGACAATAGTCACCGACTTGCGCTTATGTTTAAGGGCATACTGGATTGCGGCACGGATAAGACGTTGTGAACCCTCTCGGGAAATCGGCTTGATGCCAATTGAGGAGCTTTCGGGGAAACGGATTTTCGTAACCCCCATCTCATTGACAAGAAAATCGATAATTTTTTTACAGTCTGCACTTCCGGTCATCCACTCAATACCGGTATAGATATCTTCACAGTTTTCACGGAAGATAACCATATCAACATCCTGCGGTTTCTTGACTGGCGACGGCACCCCCTGGAAATAACGAATCGGGCGCAGACAGGTGTACAAATCCAGCATTTGACGAAGTGCTACATTGAGGGAGCGGATGCCACCTCCGATCGGTGTCGTCAGCGGGCCTTTAATACCCACCAAAAACTCCCGAAAGGCCTCAACAGTTTCGTCAGGAAGCCAGGCTTTGTCTCCCATGATATCCCGAAACATGCTAAAGGGTTTTTCACCGGCAAACACTTCCATCCAGCTGATTTTTCGACGCCCCTCGTACGCTTTTTGAACAGCTGCATCGAAGACGCGGACCGAGGCTTGCCAGATATCGACCCCGGTGCCGTCGCCTTCGATGTACGGGATAATAGGATTGTCAGGTACGATCAACCTGCCATCACTTCCCATGCTGATCTTTTCCCCATCAGGGACTGTTACGTACGTATAAGGCAAACCATACTCACTTTCGTGGGTAATCAGGTTTTAAAAGAGCACTATTACTTTAATGTTATGCAATTGCATCAATAATTGCGTTCAGTGTTGCACTAGGACGCATGGCTTTTTCGGTCAAAACCGGGCTTGGGTTGTAGTATCCACCGATATCCTGTGGTTTACCCTGGGCACCGATCAGTTCTTCGTTGATCTTTGCTTCGTTGTCTTGCAACTGCTTGGCAACTTTTGCAAAACGGGCAGCAAGGTCGGCATCCTTAGTCTGTGCCGCCAGTGATTCAGCCCAGTACATTGCCAGGTAGAAGTGACTACCGCGATTATCAATCTGACCGACCTTACGGGCCGGGTTTTTGTTGTTGTCCAAGAACTTCGTATTGGCAACATCAAGCGTATCAGCCAAGAGCTGGGCCTTTTCATTCTTGAAGGTGGCAGCCAGATGCTCCAGCGATACTCCGAGTGCAAGGAATTCACCGAGGGAGTCCCAACGCAGATAACCTTCCTCCACAAACTGCTGGACATGCTTGGGTGCCGAACCGCCTGCACCTGTCTCAAAGAGACCACCGCCTGCCAACAGCGGCACGATGGAAAGCATTTTAGCACTGGTACCCAGCTCAAGAATCGGGAACAGGTCAGTCAGGTAATCACGAAGGGCGTTTCCGGATACGGTAATGGTGTCTTTGCCTTCTTTTGCACGCTGCATTGCAAAGTTAACCGCTTCCACTGGAGGCATAATATGGATTTCAAGACCGTTGGTGTCGAGGTCTTTCAGGTACTTTTCCACTTTCAAGATCATCTGGGCATCGTGTCCGCGATTTTTATCAAGCCAGAACACAGCCGGCGCTCCGGTTGCACGGGCGCGACGTACGGCCAGTTTGACCCAATCCTGAATCGGGAGATCTTTTGCCTGGCAACCGCGCCAGATATCGCCTGCTTCCACATCGTGCTGGATCAGCACCTTACCGGCTTCATCAACAATGCGTACAGTGCCGTCTGTGGAAATTTTGAAGGTTTTATCGTGTGAACCGTACTCTTCAGCCTTCTGCGCCATGAGGCCGACGTTGGATACAGAACCCATGGTGGTCGGATCAAACTGACCGTTCTTCTTGCAGAATTCGATAACTGCCTGATACCATTCTGAGTAAGAAGTATCCGGAATTACACATTTAACATCGTGAAGCTTGCCGTCAGGACCCCACATGCCGCCGGAATCACGGACAACAACCGGCATGGATGCATCAATGATGATGTCGTTGCTGGCGTGCAGGTTAGTAATGCCCTTGTCGGAGTCAACCATGGCCAGCGGTGGCTGGTTCTTGTAGACTTCCTGGATATCGGCTTCGATTTCAGCCTTTTTGGCTTCCGGCAATTTGGCTATTTTCAGATACAGATCGCCCATGCCCAGGTCGGGGTTAACACCCAGCTCTTTGAACGTGGCGGCATGTTTCTCAAAAACATCCTTGTAGAATACCGAAACAAAGTGACCGAACATGATCGGGTCGGAGATTTTCATCATGGTGGCTTTGAGGTGAACAGAGAACAGCACTCCCTTCGCCTTGGCGTCTGCAATCTGCTCTGCAATGAACGCACGCAGGGCCTTGGCGCTCATGAAGGCTCCGTCAAGAACCTCACCGGCCTGCAGCGCCAGTTTGTCTTTCAGCACCGTGACATTGCCGGCCTTGTCAACCAATTCAATTTTTACATTGCCTGCCTTTTCCATGGTCACGGATTTTTCACTGTGATAAAAATCGCCAGCCGTCATATTCGAAACATGGGTTTTTGATTCCGGTTTCCAGGCACCCATTTTGTGGGGATATTTTTTGGCATATTCCTTAACGGCACGCGCCGAACGACGATCCGAGTTACCTTCACGTAGCACTGGATTTACAGCACTTCCGAGGCATTTGGCATAACGGGCATTCAGCTCTTTCTCAGCATCGGTTTTCGGATCTTCCGGATAGTCGGGCAGTTTGTAACCCTGCTCCTGCAGCTCCTTGATGGCAGCCTTCAACTGTGGGATAGAAGCACTGACGTTTGGCAGCTTGATGATATTGGCTTCAAGTTTCTGAGTCAGGTCACCAAGTTCAGCCAGATAATCCGGCATTCTCTGAGCTTCAGTCAGATAATCCGGGAAGTTTGCTATGATTCTACCGGCCACAGAAATATCCCGGGTTTCAACAACAACACCGGCTGCTTTTGTAAAAGCGTTGACGATTGGAAGCAGCGAATAGGTTGCAAGTGCTGGGGCTTCATCAATTTTGGACCAGATAATCTTTTGCGTTGTCATGTTCTCTCCTTGATTTTAGTATCTACTGCGCTTGTCACCATTTATTGCTTTAGTCTGATTACAGTAAATTTAAGGCTAAATAAACATCATAAATTACTGATTTGCAAAGCTTTTACACTGTATACCATAAATTTTGTATACAGTATACAAAAGCAATTTGGCTGTCAAGAAAAAAACTTTTGATTTTACCTACCTAGGAATAAAACTGAGTCGATGAATGGTTATTTTTTACCGGAAAACCGTTTGGCTTCTAAAGCCTCATCGCGAGAAAAATGTCGGGGAATTTTGAGGATCTGGCCTGGCCAGAGTTGCTTGGGATTTCTGATCTGATCACGATTGGCCCTATATATCAGCGGCCAGAGAGAGGCATCGTTGTATATTTCAGCCCGGGCGGCAATCTGCGGCAGTGTTTCACCACGTCTGGCTGTATATGAGTTAACCTGAACAGCAGCTTCCCTGGCGGCAGCTTCCTGCCTGGCAGTCATAGCCGCTTGTTGCTCACGGATCAGGCGATCCGCCTCCTGCTGTCTCAACTTTACCTCGGCCTCAGCCGCCTGAATCATCAAACGTTCTTCCTCTGCTTTGGCAGTGGCCTCGGCCTCACGTTGTCGACGCTGATCCTCAAGCTGCTTTTGATGCTTACCTATTTCAGATTTCAACAGTGATCCCTTTTGCAGGGCCATCAGATAAAAAACGTCTGCTTCTTTACGATTTTCCTGAACATGTAGCACCGCCTCACCATGCTCAAAAGATTCCAAAAGATTATTGTATTCTTGAGGAAATAAACCGGGGGCACCTTGTTGGGTCAGCTCCTCAACAAGTGCTGCCGCCTTGAACCGCCAGGTCGGCTCCGGGGTTGTACACCCCGGAAGCAGACAGAGCAGGAAAACGGCTATAGGTGCCATCCGGCGAAACATAGGAAATTTATGCCTGTGGTTTTTCAGCCAGCCGGATTCCCAATTCACGCAGCTGTTTGGTGTCGACCGGTGAGGGAGCCTCGGACATCATACAGGTACCCTTCTGGGTTTTCGGGAAAGCAATCACGTCACGAATGGAATCACTACCGGTCAGAAGCATGATCAAACGATCCATACCGAAAGCTATTCCACCGTGCGGCGGTGTACCGAACTCCAGAGCGTCAAGCAGGAACCCAAACTTGCTACGGGCATCCTCGACCGACATGCCCAGCAGTTTGAACATGAGCGACTGAACCTGCTCCTGATGAATTCTGATGGAGCCTCCGCCGATTTCGTTGCCGTTCAGCACCAGGTCGTACGCCTTTGCACGGCAACGCCCCGGATCGGATTCGACAAATTCCAGATCCTCGTCCATCGGTGCGGTGAAGGGGTGGTGAACTGCACACCAGCGTTTTTCGTCCTCGTCCCACTCCAACAGCGGAAATTCCGTAATCCAGACAAAACGGTAATCGTCCTTGCTGGTGAGCTTGAGCAGATTGGCCAGATGATTGCGCAGCTTACCGAGCGAATCGTTAACAACCTTGGGCTTGTCGGCCACAAAAAACAGCAGGTCGCCCTCTTCAGCGCCAAAGGCCGCATTCATGGTGGTGATCTCTTCCGCTGTAAAGAATTTGGCAATCGGTGAGTGCCATTCGCCATTTTCAATTTTGACGTAGGCCAGACCCTTGGCACCGTAAATCTTGACGAACTCGGTCAGGTCATCGATTTCCTTGCGGGAGAATTTTGCACACCCCTTGGCGTTAATGCCTTTGATAATGCCCCCCTTGGAGGCAACCTCGGCAAACACCTTGAAACCGGACGCCTTGACGATTTCAGTCAGATCGCACAGTTCCATACCAAAGCGCAGGTCCGGATTATCGACCCCGAAACGGCGAATTGCCTCGGCGTACGTCAGACGTTCTACCGGCAACTGAACCGTAACACCCTTGGCTTCGGTAAAAATACGGGCAATCAGCCCCTCCATGACCGTGATGATATCTTCCTGGTCAATGAAGGACATTTCACAGTCGATCTGGGTAAATTCCGGTTGACGGTCGGCCCGAAGATCCTCGTCGCGGAAGCAGCGTACCACCTGAAAATATTTATCAAACCCGGAAATCATCAGGATCTGCTTGAATATCTGGGGAGACTGGGGCAGTGCATAAAACTGTCCCTGATTGATGCGGGACGGCACCAGGAAGTCACGGGCCCCTTCCGGAGTCGATTTGGTCAGGAACGGCGTTTCCAGCTCGAGAAAGCCGTTATCCGTCAGATACGAACGGGTCAACTGGGCAACCTTGGAGCGCAGGATCAGGTTATACTGCAGCTGCGGACGGCGCAGGTCCAGATAACGATACTTCAGACGGATGTTCTCGTTGATATCACTGTGCTCATCCAACATGAACGGCAGGGCCTTGGAGCGATTGAGCAGTTTGCATTCGCTGACTTGGATCTCTACCTCGCCGGTTTTCATGTTGGGGTTGACGGTACCTTCCGGGCGAGGAATAACTGTGCCTTTGACAGCCAAAACAAATTCGCTGCGTACAGCCTCGGCTACAGCATGGCCATCTTTGTTGACTTCCGGATCGAACACAATCTGGGCAATGCCTTCCCTGTCACGCAAGTCAATGAAGATCAAACCGCCATGATCCCTGCGGCGAAGTGACCATCCCATCAGGATGACTTCCTGCCCAATGTTTTTTGCGGTCAGATCACCGCAATAATGTGTCCGTTTCCAGTTTCCGAGTGTATCCATAATAATTCCTCCTAAAGGGTCAAGGGACAAGGGGCAAGGGTGAAAAGATCAAAAAAAACCTTGATCCTTGACCCCTGACCCTTGACCCTTAGTGTATTAGATTTCCAATGCTGCCCAGTCGTGGACGGAACTTTTCACGATCCCAGGACCAATATTTAATAAAAGCCAGACCTTTGATCTGATCGCGACGGACAAACTTCCAGAAGCGACTGTCGTAGGAACGGTCGCGATTGTCACCCATCACAAAATAGGAGTCGGGGGGCACCGTAACCGGACCAAAGGTGTCACGGGGATTCATCTCCTTAGGGATAATCTCCTTTTCCTTGTGAACCTCGTGGGGATTTTCATAGGGTTTGCCATTGACAAAGACCTTCTTTTCCTTCCCTTCCACCACATCTCCGGGAGTGCCAACAACGCGCTTGATAAAATCCTTGCTGGGATCTTCCGGATATTCAAAAACGATTACATCTCCCTGGCGGGGGTCACGCAGTTTGATAACCGACTTTGCGGTAAACGGTATCTTGGTGCCATAGATGAATTTATTCACCAGCAGATGATCGCCGATTACCAGCGTATCCTCCATTGAGCCGGATGGAATCTTGAAGGCCTGCACCAGATAGGTACGGATGACCAATGCCAGCAGCACCGCAATAATGATCGATTCGGCGTACTCGCGGACAATACTCTTTTTCTTGAATTCCGGAATTTCAGCGGTGGTTGTGGCAGTAGATTGTTCTTTATTCTCTTCCATACGTTTCCTTTTAGTTGTTATTCAACCTTGAGTATGGCCAGGAAGGCCTCCTGGGGCAGTTCAACATTCCCCACGTTTTTCATACGCTTCTTGCCTTCCTTCTGCTTTTCCAACAATTTGCGTTTACGGGTAATGTCACCGCCATAGCATTTTGCCAACACGTCCTTGCGCATGGCCTTGACCGTCTCGCGGGCAATGACTTTATTGCCGATGGCCGCCTGGATCGCGACCTCGAACATCTGCCGCGAAATCAGCTCCTTCATCTTTGTCACCAGGTCACGACCACGGAAATAGGCCTTCTCGCGGTGCAAAATCAGGGACAAGGCATCTACAACCTCACCGTTGATCAGAACATTCATACGGACCAGGTCTGAACGGCGATATTCCAGATGTTCATAATCCAGAGAGGCATACCCCTTGGTGATGGATTTGAGGCGGTCATAAAAATCAAGTACGATCTCGTTCAGCGGCAGCTCATAGATGATCATGACACGGGTCGGGGTCAAATATTTTATCTCGCGCTGCACGCCGCGCTTGTCCTCACAGAGAGAAAGCACGCCGCCGACAAAATCATTCGGAACATGGATATGTGCCAGAATGAAAGGCTCTTCCAGATATTCAGTACTTTGCAGCTCCGGCATCTGATTGGCACTCTGAATGGAGTAGACTTCACCACTCATCTTGTGTACCCGGTAGACAACCGTCGGAGCGGTCGTAATCAGATCCAGCGAGAACTCCCGTTCCAGGCGTTCCTGGATGATTTCCATATGCAAGAGGCCAAGGAAACCGCAGCGGAAACCGAAGCCGAGTGCCAGCGAGGTCTCAGGTTCGAAGGAGAAGGATGAATCATTCAACTTCAATTTTGCAAGAGCATCCCGCAGCTGCTCGTATTGAACCGTATCAATCGGGTACAAACCGGAGAAGACCATCGGCTTGACCTCTTTGAAACCATCCAGCGCCTGCGGACACTGGCGATGCAACAGGGTGACCGTATCGCCGACCTTGGCATCAGCCACATCCTTGATGCCGGCAATAACAAAGCCGACTTCTCCCGCCGTCAATTCCGGCACCTCATTCATAGTAGGTGCAAAAACCCCGACCTTCAGCGCCTCAAACGAGCTGTTGGCCGACATCAACTGAATTTTGTCGCCCTTTTTGAGCGTTCCATCAAAAATTCGCACCAGGATGATAACGCCCTGATACTGGTCGTACCAGGAATCAAACAGCAACGCCTTCAAGGGCGCGGTTTCATCACCCTTGGGTGCCGGTATCTTCTTGATGATCTGTTCGAGGATCTCATGAGTACCGATGCCCTCCTTGGCACTTGCCAGGACGGCATCATGGGCATCAATGCCGATAATATCCTCGATCTCCTGCTTGACCCGCTCCGGATCTGCTGCCGGCAGATCAATCTTGTTCAATACCGGAAAAACCTCCAGATTGATATCCAGAGCCAGATAGACGTTGGCCAAAGTCTGAGCTTCAACCCCCTGAGAGGCATCTACTACCAACAGGCCACCTTCACAGGCCGCCAGGGAGCGGGAAACCTCGTAGGTAAAATCCACATGACCAGGGGTATCAATCAGATTAAGGATGTAATCTTTGCCATCATCGGAACGATAATTGAGCCGAACGGTCTGGGCCTTGATGGTAATACCACGTTCGCGCTCCAGATCCATCTTGTCGAGAAACTGGTTCTGTTTGTCCCGGTCGGAAACCGTACCGGTGTACTCCAGGAGACGATCAGCCAGGGTGGACTTACCGTGGTCAATGTGGGCAATGATTGAAAAGTTGCGAATTCTACTGATATCCATGAAATCCTTCGACTCTTTGCGTAAAAATGGAAACGTGTACAATAAATAAAACCGGTGCCAATGTAAAGGTCAAATGGTCCCGGTCAGAACATGAACCTGCGCATGCTGATATTCTGCAGGATACCGATCCCGACCATGGAGGTAATCATGGAAGTCCCTCCATAGGAGAAAAACGGCATGGGGACCCCTACCACCGGGAACATGCCGATAACCATTCCCATGTTTATGACGATGTGCCAGAACAGCATGGCCGTCACCCCTACCGCGATCAGTGCACCAAAGCGGTCGTTGCAGCGACGGGCGATATTGAGCCCCCACAGCACCAGTGACAGATACAGAATGATCAATACCAGACACCCCACAAACCCCCATTCCTCAGCGAATACGGAGAAGGCAAAATCGGTGTGTTGCTCAGGGAGAAAACGGAGTTGCGACTGGGTACCCTTGACATACCCCTTGCCGAAAAATCCGCCGGAACCCACAGCGATCTTGCTCTGGATAATGTGATAACCGCTCCCGAGCCGGGAACGTTCCGGATTAAGGAAATCGAGAACTCGGTTCTTCTGATATGGCCGCAGGAAATAGCTCCACCCCAGCCAGGCCATTGGAATTGTTACCAGCACGAAGGTCAAAACAGTCGACCAGCGCAGACCGTTATAGACCGCCATGGAGAGAGCAATCAGAATAACCAGAATGGCGGTGCCCAGATCAGGCTGCTTCATGATCAGCAGTGCCGGAACCGCCAAAATCCCCAGCGGAATCAGCATATCCTTGACGGTCATCCCGCCGATGGCATGGTAATTATTAAAAAAACGGGCAAAGGTGATGATGACGACAATCTTCATCAGCTCCGACGGCTGCACATTGAACAGCCCCAGATTCAGCCAGCGGGTGGCCCCCATGGTACTGCGTCCCACCACCAGTACCGCCACCAGCAGTACGATCAGAATACCGTACAACCAGTAGGTAAAATCCTCCAGGATGTGGTAATCAACTGCGCAAACCAGCAGTGCAATACATGAGCCTACCAGCAACCAGTAGAACTGTTTGATGTAATAGGGTGTAGCGACGATTTTATAGGGAGCCGTGGCACTGTAGATATTGATAATGCCCAGCAGGCAGACCGTAAGCACCAGCCCGGCCAGTGTCCAGTCAATATTGGTAAAGAGTCGACGATCAATCATTACCGGAATCTCCGCGAACAGCTGGTTCTTTTACCTCAGCCTCACTCTCTGCCTCATCGTCATCATCTTCTGAATCCTTCTGGGCAGGCAGTGACCTTTGAACAGGTTTTTTGCTGTCAAAATACGCCCTCAGGATCCTCCCTGCAATCGGGGCGGCGGCGGCGCCGCCATGCTCGCCATGCTCCACCACGACCGCCACGGCAATTTCCGGCTTATCATAGGGTGCAAATGCCACAAACAGTGCATGGTCGCGAAATTGGTAAGGGGTCCCGCGTTTACTGTCACGCAACTTGACAACCTGCGATGTTCCGGTCTTACCGGCCACACGCACATCGTAGAGACGTGCCATACTGCCGGTACCACCCGGTTCGTTAACAACTGCAAACAACCCCTGCTTTATCAGACGAAACTTATCGGGTGAAATCCCGGTACGGTTCATTACTTCCGGTTTAAACTCCTTCAATGGTTTTCCATCGGCATCCACAATCCGCTTCACCACAAAGGGGCGATATACAGTCCCGTCATTTGCTACGGTGGCGATCATTGATGCCATCTGAATCGGTGTCATCAATACAGCGCCCTGTCCGATGGACACCGGCAGGGTTTCACCATGGTACCAGCGTTTTCCAAATCGCTTTTGCTTCCACTCCGCCGTCGGGATCAAACCAGGCTTTTCATTATTCAGCCCGACCCCCATGGGTGCACCGAGCATAAACTTCTGGGCGGTCTTGGCAATCAGATCCACACCCAGTTTTTCTCCCAGCATATAGTAATAGACATCGCATGATTCCCGGAGGGACTTTTTAAGGCTGGTAGAGCCGTGACCGCTCTTGTTCCAGCACTTGAAGGTAGACGTGCCCAGTTCGTAGGAACCACGGCAGGTGATCGACGTGGAATCGTTGATCAACCCCGCCTCCAATCCGGCCAGAGCGGTTACGACCTTAAAGGTCGAGCCGGGAGGATATTGGCCGGTCAGAGCCTTGTTTTCCAAGGGGTGGCGTTTGTCTTCCAGGTATGAATTCCAGACATCGGCCGGCAGCTTGCCGCTAAAGAGTGACGGATCAAAGGCCGGATTGCTGACGAAAGCCAGTACCTCACCGCTGTTGACGTCAAGAGCAACCGCTGCTCCGGCCTGTTCGCCAAAAGCCGCTTCAGCCTGCTTCTGTACAGCCGCATCAATGGTCAGCACCACGCTGTTGCCGACCGTGGGATAGGATTCTGATATAGTTCTCAGAACCCGGCCGCGGGCATCCACTTCAAGCTGCCGGCCGCCATCATCTCCATGAAGTTCGTGCTCCCAACTCCGTTCAATGCCGTTCTTACCGATATAGTCGCCAAGGTTGTAATCCTCAAACCCCTTCCTGTCGATCTCTTCATCGGAAATTTCTCCGATGTATCCCAGCAGGTGTGCCGCCAGCAGGTTGCCGGAATATTCACGAACCGGCTTCATCTCGACTTCAACCCCCGGCAGGCGCAGGCGATTTTCCTCGATTATTTCCACCTGGTCACGGGTAATGTTGGAGGCCAGCACCACCGGGTAATACCTGGCTCGCCCCTTGATCTTCTTCCATCTTTCATCCAATTCGGTCCGGTCAAGGCCCAGCAGGCTTGACAGACGGTCCAGCAGGTTATCCTTGTCTTTCACTTCCTGTGGAACAACCGCCAGACTGAAAGATGGGCGGTTGCTGACCAGCACCTTTCCGTTACGGTCCATAATGGCACCGCGCGAAGCCGCCACAGGAACAAAGCGGAGACGGTTGTTTTCCGACATGCTGCGGTAATCATCTGCGCTCAGGATCTGCAGATGCCACAGCCTCAATAAAAGGATGAAAAAAATCGCCCCGACCACAAATGAAATTACCAGAATCCGTTGCTTGGATTCCATAACCTCACGTACGAAACGTTGGCCTTTCATCGCACTTCCTGAGGGGTTGAAAACAGCGGGAGCAGCGTCAAAAGCGAAGCGGCAAAAGCATTGGCAAGCACATGGGGAATCAATCCGGCGGTCATGGAGTAGGAAATTCCAGGGGTTGAGGTCAACATCAGCAGCAGGATCAGATCTGCTGCCACACAGGCAACCGTCGCAACGCTGACTGTTACCACAAACAGTTCGCCACTCTCGGCATACAACAAATCGGCAATACTTTTGATCACCAGAAAAATAACCAGAAAGGAAAAGGCATTCAGTCCCAGATACAGACCGGAAAATACATCTTTGACCAGGCCCAGAGTCCATGCCAGAAAAGCGCTTTGTACAGCGGGGCCGCGCAAGGCCAGATATACCATGGCCACCAGGAAGAGATCCGGCTTGAAGGCACTGACAACATGAACAGGAATCACAGAGGTTTGCAGGATCACTGCAACCAGAAAAAGGAATATGACAATCGTATTCCTAATCATTCGGGACCTTCAGCACAACCAGCAGCTCTTCCAGATGGGAGATATTGACGGACGGACGAATGGTGACGGTCTGGAAAATGCCATACTCACCACGCTTGACCATGGTCACCTCACCAATCGGGACACCTTTAACAAAAACCCCCCCGATACCGGATGTCACGACGACATCGCCAACTTTAACGTCCTCCTCGCGGGTGGTAAATTCGAGGGAGCAGAGCCCCTCCCCCTTGCCTTTGACCACACCCCTGGCCCGAGAACGCTGGATCGTAGCCGCAATGCCGCTGGCATGGTCCGTCAGCAGCAGCACCCGGGATGTATTCTGCGAAACCTTGACAATCTGCCCTACCACTCCGTCGGCAGCAACAACAGCCATTCCCTCGGCAATACCGCTTGAACTCCCCTGATCAATCAGCAACGTCCGGAACCAGGAACTGACATCCTCCCCAACAACCGTAACCGGCAATGTAGGGATTTTGATGGCGCCCTTCATTCCCAGAAGTTTTTCCAGGCGCTGGTTCGCAATCATCGTTTCCTGGACCGCAACAATCCTCGAGTTGAGGACCTTCAGATCGCTGCGCAATGAAATGTTTTCGCGGCGCACATCAACCAGATTAAGGTAATTATCCCAGGCATCTTCGAAAAATTCACTAACCTGTCGGGCGGGCTTCATGACCGGGGCAAAGACCGACATGATCCCCCGCTCGATGAAGTTGGCACTCCGCTTGTCAGGAATGTTGAGGGAATAAAAGATCAGTGCCAACAGCACACCGACAACGGTCAGCAATACAACGCTAAATTTTTTGAAGAAATCCATAAAGCTTCCTGTAAGACCTGCATCGACTGCCAGCAGCCATCAAGACCACCGACACGGTCAATGTGTCCCGCACAGCTCGGTTTCATCATAAACCTGCTGGAGATATTCGCGATAAGGCGACACTGGGGTTTCTGCGATAATCTGCTGCATGTGGACACAATCGATGAAACCGCGGCGCAGAGAGATCTCTTCCAGACAGGCAATTTTCAGTCCCTGGCGAGATTCAATAATCTCTATGTAATTGCTGGCTTCCAAAAGGCTCTTGTGGGTACCGGTGTCAAGCCAGGCGATACCGCGACCGAGACGTTCAACCGTCAATTCACCGCGACGCAGATACTCCAGATTTACATCCGTGATTTCCAGCTCACCACGGGGCGACGGAGCTATTGATCGTGCGGTGGCGACTACATTGGCATCGTAAAGATACAGGCCAGGCACCGCATAATTCGATTTGGGCTGTTTCGGTTTTTCCTCAATACTGAGCACCTTTCCGGCGGTATCAAATTCTACGACACCGTAACGTTCGGGATCGTGGACCGGATAACCGAAGATACGGGCGCCCCCCTCAAAACCAGACACAATACGATCGAGATTCATTTTTCCGTAAAAAATGTTGTCACCCAGAATCAGGCAGACCGGCTTGTTGTCGATAAAATCTTCGCCTACCAGAAAAGCCTGAGCAATGCCCTTGGGCTCGGGCTGAACCTTGTAGCTCAGTTTGATACCCCAGCGGGAACCATCACCGAGAAGGGCCTGAAAGCGCGGGGTATCATGGGGCGTTGAGATCAGCAGAATATCGTTAATACCGGCAGCCATCAGGGTTGCCAGGGGGTAGTAGATCATAGGCTTGTCGTACACCGGCTGAAGCTGCTTGCTGGCTACCAGTGTCAGTGGATACAGTCTGCTGCCGGCGCCGCCGGCCAGTATAATGCCCTTGGTTATGGGTTGAGCCATAAAAGTAATCTCCTTAGTGGTAGTGTTATCGGAAACGGGTAACTTTACACGCCTGCAAGATGACTGTCAAACCTTCAGGCACCTTCGGTTATCCGCTCTACGGCTGCCAGCAGGTCATCATACACTTCTGTCTCTGTGGACAGTTTACCTTCCTCTTCACACCCATAACCGGTCCGAACCAGAATGGAGCGGCACCCGGCAGCACGGCCCGCCTCCACATCAACGGCTTTATCACCGATCATGATCGAGTTTTCCAGATCGATATCATGCCGACGGGCCGCCTCCAGCAGCATTCCGGGCAACGGTTTGCGACAACGGCACGGCAGGGCGTAACTGCCACGTCCGGAAGGGTGATGGGGGCAGAAATACCAGGCATCCACCTTACCTCCGCACTCTTCCAGCAGCGTCGCAATATGACGATGCAGCTGCAGCACATCCTCCTCGTTATAAAAGCCGCGTGCCACTCCCGACTGATTGCTGACAACCACCACCAGATAACCGGCCCCATTCAGCCGACGGATTGCCTCGGTCGCCCCCGGCAGAAATTCAAATTCCGAAGGCAGATAGAGGTAATCCTTCTCAACATTGATCGTTCCGTCACGATCGATAAAAACCGCCCGCTTCATGCATAATCCCCAAAATTGAGTTTGATCAAAATTAACATACTGATTTGCCTCCGAATTTATTGGAGAGATTGATTGACAACAGCGGTTGTAAGGCACTATAACGGGCGAACCACCTTACGGGAGAATCGCGATATGATCAAAACCAACAACCTGAAAATTACAGGAATCACACCTATCATTGCTCCGGCCGACCTGCGCCAGGTGTTTCCACTTTCCCCAGCCCGCGCCGAATTTGTCAACAAAAGCAGAGAGTGTCTCAAGGAGATTCTGCATCGCCGCGACAAGCGCCTGATGGTGGTAGTCGGCCCCTGTTCCATCCACGATCCTGACGCCGCCGTCGTGTATGCCCGCCGACTGGCAGCCCTGGCACGCCGGGTGGAGGACCAGCTCATGCTGGTCATGCGCGTCTATTTCGAAAAGCCCCGTACCACCGTCGGCTGGAAGGGTCTAATCAACGACCCCGACATGAACGGTACCCACCTGATCTCAAAAGGGCTGGGAATTGCCCGGGGCCTGCTGCTGAAAATCACCGAACTGGAAGTGCCGGTTGCCAATGAAATGCTTGACCCGATCACACCGGAATACGTGGCCGACATGATCAGCTGGGGAGCTATCGGAGCCCGTACGACCGAATCCCAGACCCATCGCGAGATGTCCAGCGGGCTTTCCTTCCCGGTCGGCTTTAAAAACGGAACCGACGGCAATCTGCAGATCGCCATGGACGCCATGAAGGCTGCCCAGCACCCCCATAGTTTCCTGGGAATCAACCGTGAGGGACGCACCTCCATCATTCAGACAGCCGGCAATCCGGATGTGCATATTGTCCTGCGTGGTGGTTCCCGCAAGGTCAACTACCAGCCGGAGGATATCATCCACACGGAAGAATCACTGCACAAAAACGGCCTGTTCCCTACCATCATGGTGGATTGCAGCCACGGCAACTCCAACAAGGACTACCAGAAGCAGCCAGAGGTTCTGGAAAACATCGTCCAGCAGATCCTGGATGGCAACAATTCCATCTCCGGCGTCATGATCGAAAGTAACCTGGAAGCCGGCAATCAGAAAGTCCCGGCGGATCACAGCCAGTTAAAGTACGGCGTCTCCATCACGGATGCCTGTATCGACTGGGCCACCACCGAACAAATCCTGTTGGATGCCCATGGCAGACTGAGGAAAAGGAAATAGAAATCAGGGGATAGGGTGCAGGGTACAGTAAAATAAATGTAAAATCGCACCGACCCTGTCCCCTGTCCCCTGTCCCCTGTCCCCTGTCCCCTACCGCTACTGATACATCAGCTGCAGCCCCCGACCAGCCTTATTCAAGGCACCTTCAAAGCTACCTTCAGCACCTTCGGTCAGCAGATCCAGATAATTGACCTTTTTTTTGGGCGGCAGGATCACTTCCGGTTCACCGGTGATGCCGGCCAATTTGCCGGCCTCTTCAATGGCATCCTGAAAGGTGCCCAGCCTGTCCACCAGTTTGAGCGCCAGCGCCTGTTCACCGGAAAGCACCCGGCCGTCGGCTATCCGGCGCACCTCTTCCTCCGGCAGCTTGCGGCCACTGGCCACCGCCTTGATAAACTGGCCATGGGTACTGTCGATCACCGACTGGAACATGGCGCGATCCTCAGGCGTCATTTCACGAACCGGAGAACCGGAATCCTTGAATTTTCCGGTTTTGATGACCGTCGATTTGATGCCGATCTTATCCATCAACGCCTCAATATTAGACAGCTTGATGATCACACCGATACTGGCGGTAATCGTACCCGGATTGGCATAAATCAGTGTGGCCGGTGCCGAAATGTAATATCCGCCCGAAGCTGCCAGGCTCCCCATGGAAACCACGATTTTTTTCTTAGCGGCGAACTTCTTCACCTCTTCATAAATTTCCTGGGATGGTGCCACAACACCGCCGGGAGAATCCACCCGCAGCACGACGGCCTTGATCTCATCCTGTTTCAGAAAATGGCGCAACTGGCGAACGGTTTCCCGCGAGTCCAGGATCATCCCTTTGACCTCAACCAGTCCGACACCCGATTTTTTTGCAAACTGCTTTTCACCATCCCCCAGCAGAGCCTTTGCAATGAAGACACAGCCAATAAACAACAAAATAACAAAAGTAAATATCGCTATTGCGGTCAGCACGATTTTTTTTGTCATGGTTCCGTTTCCTGAGTTGTCTCATATATTTTTTTAAAATCGTTTCTGCTACACTGGCGCCATGCGAATTCTTGTTATTTCAGATACTCACGGCAATTATCCGCTGGCCCTCAGGGCCTGCAGCATGGCGAAATTGTTTGACGTCCTGATTCATCTGGGTGATGCCGATGACGATGTGGCCATGCTGGAATACGCTTTGGGGATATCAGTGATACATGTTGCCGGAAATTGCGATTTTGGCTCTACGGCGCCTCGTGAACTGGTCTGGGTAAGTGAAGGGAAGAAATTGCTGCTCGTACACGGGGATGCCTACGGAGTAAAAAACGGCTTGGCCAGGCTTGAAAGACGGGGTAAAGAGGCCGGTGTCGATGCCGTCCTGTTCGGCCACACCCACCAAGCAACCATTCTGCCTTTGCCAGGTCTTCTGGCCGTGAATCCCGGTACGCTGATGCGCGGTTCCAACACCCCGACCTTTGCAATACTGGAAGTCTTGCCTGAAGGCATCACCGCCACACTGCACAGCCTTACCTGATCAGGCCTCACCATCTCGGTGAACAGCTTCATGTCCCTTATGTACCGCTCTTTCAAGCCTCCGACGGCGGGGCCAGGTTACGATGAAGCCGATCGGGCCTGACAGAACATAGATCAGCATGATCACAAAGGTCATTACAACCGGTTCGGCAGCGACAACAATCAGCAGTGCAACGGCAAGCAGCAGGAATCCAAAGGGCTGGCGCTTGATCAGGGCCGGGTCTTTAAAGGAATAGTAGCGGAAATTTGAGACCATCAGAAAGGCCAGCAGGTAGATCAGCGTAATCAGCGACAGCCGTTTGAACATTGATGTAGCTTGAAATATTTCCTGAGGAAGATGGTTGGTATGCTGAAGAAACAGGACCGTTGCAGCGACCATGCAGGCCGCCGCCGGAATCGGAAGACCCACAAAACGCTTGCTTTCAACCGTATTGACCTGAACGTTGAAACGCGCCAGACGCAGAGCTCCACAGGCGGCAAACAAGAAGGCCGCCACCCAGCCAAGCCTCCCATAGGGACGTAATGCCCAGGCATACACCATCAGGGCCGGTGTCACACCAAATGCAACCACATCAGCCAGGGAGTCATATTCCACGCCAAACTTGCTGGTCGTGCCGGTCATACGAGCGACCTTGCCGTCCAACCCATCACATACGGCAGACACAAAGATCATAATTGCGGCCGTGGCATAATCCCTGTTCAACGTAGCCACCAGACTGTAGAAGCCGGCAAAAAGACTGGCCGTCGTCACCAGGTTAGGAAGGATGTAGATGCCCCGTTTGATGCTTTCTGTTTTTTCTACGCGTTCGTCCTTATTTTCGGCGCCCATATGATCGTTTCTCCACCTAGGCGAGTCTGCCTAAAACCGTTTCACCGGCCGTTGTGACATCACCAAGTTTTACCAGCGGCTGAACATCTACCGGCAGGTACACATCCACACGCGAACCAAAGCGGATCAAGCCATAACGGTTGCCGCGAACCAATGCGTCACCAACCTTCGGATAACAGATAATTCGTCGAGCAATCAAACCGGCAATCTGGACAAAGGCGATCCGTATGCCGGATGCGGTTTCCAGCACAACGCTGTTGCGTTCATTTTCGCTGGATGCACGACCATCTCTGGCATCCAGAAAGCGGCCAGGATGATAGGAGACATCCACGACCTTGCCATCCAGTGGGGCACGATTAACATGCACATTGAAAACCGACATGAAGATGCTGATTTTGAGTGCTTCCACACCAAGTGGTGTTTCCGCCACACGTTCAACGACGATAACTGTTCCGTCGGCCGGTGCCACAACCGAATTGCCGTCACCGGGAGGAGTACGTTCCGGATTTCGGAAAAAAGAGATAACAAAAATGGTCAGCAACATCGAAATAACTGCGGGGACAGCCAGGACCAGCGACTGTAATTTCAGGGCTGAAAGAGCCAACAAAGCGGTTAAGCCGATTGAATATGCAATAAAAGGGTAGCCTTCTTTAGCAATGATTCCGTTATTGTTCATTATTTACGCCCATGATGCGCAGACACCCCTCACCCGCAAGGGTAGAGGGGTGTCATTATTCGCACGAACTACGTTTTAGTTTTTGGTTTTATCAACGATTTTCTGAATCCAGGGCATCATGCTGCGCAGCTTCTCGCCGGTCTGCTCGATCGGGTGGGCGGCATTGAGGCGACGGCGTGCTGTCATCTCAGGATAATTGGAAGCGCCCTCGAGAATAAACTGTTTTGCGTAATTTCCGTTCTGGATGTTGTTCAGGCATTCCTTCATGGCAGCACGGCTCTGGTCGTTGATTACCTTCGGACCGGTGACATACTCGCCATACTCGGCATTGTTGGAGATGGAGTAGTTCATGTTGGCAATGCCGCCCTCATACATCAGGTCGACAATCAGCTTGAGCTCATGCAGGCACTCGAAGTAGGCCATTTCTGGAGCATATCCCGCTTCAACCAGGGTTTCAAAACCGGCTTTAACCAGTTCAACAGCGCCGCCACAGAGAACAGCCTGCTCACCGAATAGGTCGGTTTCAGTCTCGTCCTTGAAGGTGGTTTCAATGATCCCGGTGCGACCGCCACCGATAGCACTGGCGTAGGAGAGAGCCAGTTCACGGGCCTTGCCGGATGCATTCTGGAAAACCGCAATCAGATCAGGTATGCCGCCACCGCGTACAAACTCGGAACGAACCGTATGACCAGGCGCCTTGGGGGCGATCATGATAACATCCAGGTCGGCACGTGGCACAACCTGATTGTAATGAATTGCAAAACCATGGGCAAAGGCCAAAGCAGCACCTTTTTTAAGCTTCGGAGCGATTTCGTCCCGATAGAGAGTCGACTGAAACTCGTCGGGAGTCAGGATCATAACCAGATCGGCTTCAGCAACCGCTTCGGCAACGCTTGCAACCTTAAGACCGGCATTCTGAGCCTTGATAGCAGAGGTTGAACCTGCACGCAATGCCACGGTAACATCAACACCGGAATCCTTCAGATTACAGGCATGGGCATGTCCCTGGGAACCGTAACCAACTATGGTAACTTTTTTTGCTTTGATTAATGATAGATCACAATCACGATCATAATAAACGTTCATGCTGGCACATCCTCCACACAATTTTTATCCGGAAAACCGGTCAGACTACGCTGATAAAGGGTGCTGAAAATACTACATTGCCACCCACCTGTCAACGTAAATAGCTGTTTCATCATGGTCAGGCTGCATCCGCAGCCGTCACATTAAAAAGAAAAACCGCCAGTTTCGTGGCGGCTTTATTCGGAATCAAAACTCCCCGTCGCCTACCCTTTCCACCCTTTGGCACCCCGTCCAATTGCTACGGCACCGGTGCGGACCAACTCCTTGAGTCCCAGGGGGCGCAGCAGGTCCAGGATGGCGTCTATCTTTGCCGGATTACCGGTGGCCTCGATTGTATATGATTTGGGCGTAACGTCGATAATCTTGGCCCGGAATATATCCACGATGCGCAGTACCTCGGCCCGGCTCTCATCCTCGGCCGTAACCTTGATCAGCGCCATCTCACGTTCAATGCCGCTGCCATCGGTGAAGTCGATGACCTTGATGACATCGATCAGCTTGTTGAGCTGTTTATTGATCTGCTCAAGGATCTTGTCATCACCGCGGGTAACGATTGTGATACGTGACATCCCGTCCTCGTTGGTGGGGGCCACCGTCAGGGAATCGATATTGAACCCCCTGCCGGAGAACAGGCCGGACACCCGGGCCAGCACGCCGAATTCATTTTCTACCAGAACTGAAATTGTATGTTGCATGGAAAATCCTCCATTCAAAATCTTTTAACCACAGAGATCACAGAGGACACAGAGAGAGAATTCATGTCTTACAATAATAAGGCTTGATTCCCACTGTGTTTACTCAGTACTCCTTGCGGTATTCATTCTATTAGAATTCTCTGTGGACTCTGTGTCCTCAGTGGCAATAAAGCCGTTACGCATTCAATACCATTTCGTTTAGTGCGGCCCCGGCCGGTACCATTGGAAGAACCTTCTCTTCACGGGCAATCTTGAATTCCATGATCACCGGACCCTTCTCCTTAAAGGCGGCCTTGATGACCTTTTCAACATCACCCGGTTTGGATGTACTGAAACCCTTGGCGCCATAGGCCTCGGCCAGTTTGACAAAATCGATCGGCAGCTCCATGCAGGTACTGGAGTAGCGCTTGTCAAAAAAGAGTTCTTGCCACTGGCGAACCATGCCGAGGAAGTTATTGTTGAGAATCACGATTTTGACCGGCAGTTTGTTCTGAACCAGGGTGGCCATCTCCTGGATATTCATCTGTACACCGCCGTCGCCGCAGATGGTGATGACCTGACGTCCCGGAAAAGCAGCCTGGGCACCCATGGCAGACGGGAGACCAAAGCCCATCGTCCCAAGCCCGCCGGAGGTCAGCAGGGTGCGCGGCTTGTTAAACTGGAAAAACTGTGCCGTCCACATCTGGTGCTGCCCCACATCGGTGGAGATAATGGCGTCATCGTCGGACAGCTCACGCAGTTTCTGGATGACAAACTGCGGCTTGATGATCGTGCTGCTGTTTTTGTAGCCGATGGGATGTTTTTCTTTCCAACCGGCGATATCCGTGTGCCAGGGTATGAGAGCCGCCTTAAACTCCGCCACCTTCTCCTTAAGCTTATCGGCCTGCTTGTTCATCTTGGTAAGTACATCCTTGACATCGCCGACAATCGGCAGATCAACCCGGACGTTCTTCTTGATGGAGGTCGGGTCAACATCAACATGGATGATCTTGGCGTGGGGTGCAAAGGTGGCCAGTTTGCCGGTAACCCGGTCATCAAATCGAGCCCCGATGGCAATAATCAGGTCGGAATGGGTCATGGCCATATTGGCGCAGTAGGCCCCGTGCATACCGAGCATCCCCAATGAATTGGGATCATTTTCAGGGAACGAGCCCAGCCCCATCAGGGTGGTCGTAACCGGAATAGCCAGTTTGCGGCAAAAGGTCGTCAACTCCTCAGCGGCGTTGCCCAACACCGCCCCACCCCCGACGTACACGACCGGCCGATGAGAGTCCAGCATCATGGCTATGGCCTTCTCCACCTGGCGCGGATGACCGGCGGTGGTTGGCTTGTAGCTGCGGATCTCCACCGTTTCAGGATAGACAAACTCCGTCTGGGCAATCTGCACATCCTTGGGAAGATCGACCAGTACCGGACCGGGACGACCGGTACGGGCGATGTAGAAGGCCTTTTTCATGATCATGGCCAGGTCTTTGACGTCCTTGACCAGAAAACTATGCTTGGTACAGGGACGGGTGATGCCGATGATATCGACTTCCTGAAAGGCATCGTTGCCGATCAGCGCCGTCGGAACCTGTCCGGTCACGATCACCATCGGTATGGAATCCATATAAGCCGTGGCAATACCAGTCACCGTGTTGGTGGCACCGGGACCAGAGGTGGCAAAACAGACCCCGACCCGCCCGGTGGCGCGGGCATAGCCGTCAGCGGCATGGGTGCCGGCCTGCTCATGGCGCGGCAGGATGTGACGGATATCCTTGAAGTTGAAAAGTTCGTCGTAAATATTGATAACTGTGCCCCCGGGATAGCCGAAAACCGTATCGACCCCCTCTTTCTTCAGGCACTCCAGCATGATTCGTGCACCGTTCATTTTCATATGCATACCTCGTTAGTAAATTAAATAGTATGAATTAAACACAGAGTCACAGAGAACACGGAGAACATTCAAAAACAAATTCCACAAATTCACAGACATCCTGGACCTAGATTTTCTCTGTGCACTCTGTGCCTCTGTGTTTGAGAACAACAGGTTAGTCCGCTGTCGTCACCGCTCCCGTATGAGCCGAGGTAACAACCTTGGCATAGCGTGCCAGCCAGCCACCCTTGATTTTTGGCTCTGGCGCTTTCCATTGAGCGCGTCGCTCAGCCAGGGTAGCATCATCCACCAGCAACTCCAGCTTTCTGGCCGGAATATCCAGGCGGATTCGGTCACCCTCTTTAACCAGGGCAATCGGCCCACCCTCTGCCGCCTCGGGCGAGATGTGGCCAATACAGGGTCCACGGGTACCGCCGGAAAAACGGCCATCGGTGATCAGGGCCACCGAGTCGCCCAGTCCCATCCCCATGATAGCTGCTGTGGGTGCCAGCATCTCGCGCATGCCGGGACCACCCTTGGGGCCTTCGTAGCGGATCACGACCACATCGCCGGAGGTGATCTTCCCCTCCATGATAGCGGCCATGGCCAGCTCCTCAGCGTCGAAGCAGCGGGCGGTTCCCTCGAACTGCATCATGGGGGCCGACACACCAGACTGCTTGACGACGGCCCCTTTGGGAGCGATATTTCCGGTAAGGATGGCAATGCCACCTTCCTTCTTGATCGGGTTCCCAAGCGGGCGGATGACCTCCTCGTCTACATTCTGAATGCTTTCGGCCAGCTGATGCGTGGTCAGGCCGAACAGTGTCTGTGTATTCTTGATCTTTGAGCCCAGCTGCTTGAACACCCCGGCAACACCGCCGGCAATATCCAGGTCTTCCATGAAATGCTCACCGGCCGGATTCATGGAGGCCAGCTGCGGGGTATCCTTGCCCAGGATATCAAACAGCTCCAGCGGCAGTTCAACCTCAGCCTCGCGGGCAATGGCCAGCAGATGCAGTACCGTATTGGATGAGCCACCCAGGGCCAGATCGACGCGGATGGCGTTTTCAAAGGCGTCCCGAGTCATGATATCCCGTGGTTTCACATCATGTAGCACCAGATCCACAATCTTCTCGCCGGATGCAAAGGCAATGCGGCGTTTGAGTGCCGATACCGCCAGGGCGGTACCGCAGCGCGGCAGACTCATCCCCATGGTCTCGGTCAGGATCGCCATGGTGTTGGCGGTGAAGAGACCCTGACAGGAACCCATGCCGGGACAGGCATTATCCTCACAAACCTGCAGTTCCTTGTCGTTAATCACACCGGCCTTGTAGCGGGCCATGGCCTCAAAGGTATCGGACACGAAAGAGAACTTGCGATCCTTCTGTCCGCGTCCGCTCATCATCGGGCCAGCGGTCACCACAATGCAGGGGATATTGAGACGAGCGGCCGCCATGAGCATGCCGGGGGTGATCTTGTCACAGTTGGTCAGCAGCACCAGGCCGTCCAAACGATGGGCCTCGGCCACGGATTCAACCATATCGGCAATCAGCTCGCGGGTCGGAAGTGAGTAATGCATTCCCTTGTGTCCCATGGCCATGCCGTCGCAGACGCCCGGGATTCCGAAGAAGAAGGCGTGGCCGCCGCCGGTATGAACGCCCTTTTCAATAAATCGCTCCAGATCGCGCATCCCGACATGACCGGGGATCAGGTCGGTAAAACTGGTGGCAACACCGATAAAGGGCTTGTCCATCTGGCTCTGGGGAACTCCGGTTCCCTTCAAAAGTGCGCGGTGCGGGGTACGCTCCAACCCCTGTTTAATTGTATCGCTTCGCATGGCTGATTCCTTTTTTCAACTGATCGTGTTTCGTGCCGTCAAACAGCTGATTAGTCTGGTTTTAAGCGGGTTTTGAACGATAATATAGTTAACCGAATGTGTCAACCGGAATACTCACTATGATTACCCACGGTCAAAGGCGTTAAACTATCCTGTCAAGCACACTCCGGTAGTACATAAACGAGACCCGGCGGGAAATTATCCCCGCCGGGTCTCGTTTCACCGAATGTCTTGCATACCTACGGCCGCACCTTCACATGCTGCACCCTCAACGTACCGGCCTGGATGCGGAGTGAGCCGCTGACCATACTGAAGCCGCTCTGGCTGTTGTCGCCAAAACCGGGGTCGCTGAAGCCGCCCCGCAGGGTGATGGCATGGAGATTGGTGTGGACGATGTTCTCGCTGAAATCCATATCCCGGGCGCGAATCGTGGCATCCTGATTGGGGATGTTCAGAACCGTACCGAGGGCGTAATACCAGGTGGCGTCGCCTTCGATCATGACCCGGGCCGGATCGGGGGTGAAGGTGGCGGAAACGGACTTATCGCCGTTCATGGTGATGCTGCCCGGATTACTGCTGCTGATATAATCGCCGTCCCAGACAGTAAAGGTGGAGTTGGAACCGGTGGCGGTCAGGGTGACGACATCGCCAACGGAAAACGTCACCGGCTGACAAGTACCGCCGTTACAGGCATAGTTGCTGCCGGCAGCACTCTGGCTGTTGACCGAGCCGTTACCGACAATGGTAACGGTCAGTGTTGCCGTGGAGATTATTATATCGGTATCCATAGCGCT
The DNA here is from genome assembly GCA_942493195.1 of uncultured Geobacteraceae bacterium. GTDB lineage: Bacteria > Desulfobacterota > Desulfuromonadia > Geobacterales > Pseudopelobacteraceae > CAIPTY01. Next base: position 2,192,049 of record OW818669.1, read on the forward strand.
GTTGTTGGCTGGATTGGGATCTGTCGTCCCGACCAGCGGCATAACCGTAACCGTGTTCAATACTGTACCGGTTGCCGTCAAGGCGATCGTGCCGCTAACGGTATAGGTGGCACTGCCACCGGCAGCCAGGTTGATGGTCTGGTTGATATCGCCGCTGCCAGAGGGTGCCCCAGATGAACCGGAGCCTTCATAAGCACAGGTCCAGCTTACATCCGTCAATTCAGCAGGGAAGATATCAACCAAGGACGCGCCGTTTGCCACACTTGGTCCAGTATTGCTCACCCAGATCGTATAAGTTACCAAAGAACCCGGTGTTGCCGTGTTCATGCCATCTGTGACGCTTACAGACAGGTCGGCGGTTGGGGTAAGCAGATCGCTATCAGTAGCATTATTGTTGGCGGGAACAGGATCCAACGTCCCCACCGGCGGCGCGATCGTAGCCGTATTCGATAACGATCCCGTAGCTGTTGCTGCAATCGAAGCACTGACAGTACAGGTGGCACTGCCACCGACAGACAGGTTGATTGCTTGGCTGATATTTCCGCTGCCCGAGTTTGTGCCGGAAGATCCGCTGCCTGCAAAAGAACAGCTCCAGGTTACATCGTTCAGCACGACCGGCAGAGTATCGGTCATGGTCGCACCGGTTACGGCACTTGGTCCGGCATTGTTGACGGTGATCGTATAGACTACCGACGAGCCGGGTAGTGCAGAACTCACGCCATTAGTCATGGTGATCGCCAGGTCGGACTCCGGCACTGGAATGGTGATCGAGAATGTCACGCTATCGATGTTCCCCCCGGCGCCATCGCTGACACTCACATTGAAGCTGTACGCACCGCTCGGTGTGCCGGGGGGGATAGAATAAGAAATGCGATTATTGTCGATGTCGCCCTGACTAAAGATATCTGCCACTGTCAAGATAGTGATTCCATCGAGCAGCAGCGCCCCCCATGTCGGTAGCGTATGAATGGTATAGACCAGGGAGCTGGCGGTCTGCTCTGCATCGGTCGCCCGGAGCATGCTGTTGGTAATCGTGGTTTCAGAGGCATTCTGGTTCAGGTTCAGGCCGGTATTGACAGCCAGAATCGGGGCGCTGTTGGCGGTATAATTCTGAGAGGCCAGGTCCGCCGTTATATTTGTATAACTTCTGCTCGCAGGAGAGAAGGTGACGCCTGATTTTGATGGTGTCACCACGCCCGACCAGTTGTAGGGCACACTAAACACATAGGCTCCCGTGCCATCTGCCGTTACGGTCTTGGCCGTCCCGTCGGTATAGCTCAGGGTGGCTCCGGCAACACCGGCATTGCCGGAAATTGTCGAGGATACGGATTCCGCCGGGTAGATGGTTACGACTACATTATTCAGGCTGGAGGTATACGGGCCGCTTGCATCGGTAAAGGGGTCGGCGAACCTGATCGTCAGAGTGCCGCCACCACCGTAGGTGCGCGTCATTATCCCCGTCCAGCGCAGGGCCGTACTCCCGCCGGCCGGCAGCACACCAATGTTGGCCGTCGTGGCCTCCTTGAAAACCGTTGCGCCACCATTGTTCAGCTCCATCTGCATGGTGCTCGAATAGCCATCGTTGGGCGCGGTTCCAGGAACATAGTCGGCGCTGACTGAATACATCAGGTATTCGGCATTTGGAAGACCAGAGACATCCAGTGATCGGATGAAAGCGGCACCACCACCCGTGATCGTCCCGGTGTTGAAGGTAGCGAAGCTTTTGATCGGCAGTGGCGCCGGATAGATGGTGACGACAACATTGTTCAGGCTGGAGGTATACGGGCCGTTTGCATCGGTAAAGGGGTCGGCGAACCTGATCGTCAGAGGGCCGCCACCACCGTAGGTGCGTGTCATTATCCCCGTCCAGCGCAGGGCCGTACTCCCGCCGGCCGGCAGCACGCCAATGTTGGCCGTCGTAGCCTCCTTGAAAACCGTTGCGCCACCATTGTTAAGCTCCATCTGCATGGTGTTCGAATAGCCATCGTTGGGCGCGGTTCCCGGCACATAGTCGGCGCTGACTGAATACATCAGGTATTCGGCATTTGGAAGACCCGAAACATCCAGGGACCTGCTAAAGGCGGCCCCGCCACCCGTGATCGTTCCGGTGTTGAAGGTTGCGAAGCTCTTGATCGGCAGCGGCGCCGGATAGATGGTGACGACAACATTGCTCAAGCTGGAGGTATACGGGCCGCTTGCATCGGTAAAGGGGTCGGCGAACCTGATCGTCAGAGGGCCGCCACCACCGTAGGTGCGTGTCATTATCCCCGTCCAGCGCAGGGCCGTACTCCCGCCGGCCGGCAGCACACCAATGTTGGCCGTCGTGGCCTCCTTGAAAACCGTCCCGCCACCATTGTTCAGCTCCATCTGCATGGTGCTCGAATAAGCATCGTTAGGCGCGGTTCCAGGCACATAGTCGGCGCTGACTGAATACATCAGGTATTCGCTGGCCGGAAGTCCCGACACATCCAGGGATCTGGTAAAAGCGACTCCGCCACCCGTGATCGTCCCGGTGTTGAAGGTTGCGAAGGTACGGCTGTTTGCTGCCAGTACGGTTTGCGGAAGTGCCAGCAGAACCATCGCAAACAACGCAGCACAGAAAAGCCAATAACGGGACCGGGCTCGTACTGTAGCTATTCTACCTGCCAGCACACCATCTCCGCCGTTCAGTTGTTTCCGTACTTCTTTCGTCGCACATTTCATCGTGACAATCCTCTCGTCCGGGTAAGTGCTCAAATGATATCAAAGTATCCGTAATGCGCAATGAGGCCCGGTGGGATAATCCCGGCCGGGCCTTGTTGTGTTATCGAGAATGCTGTTATGGCTTAATTTTCAGCAGTTCCACCGTCAGTTTACCGCCCTGGATCCTGAGCGAGCCGCTGATGGTGGTCACCCCTGATTGACTGGAGAAACCGGCGTCGGAATAGCCGCCTTTCAATACAATCGAAACCGGAGTGCTCATGATCACATGTTCAATAAAATCCTGAGTTCCTTGGGCGCGGATTTCGTCATCCTGCTGCGGAACCGCCAGTGCTGCGGCAATGCTAGCATGCAGCGACTGGTTCCCCTCAACCCTGACCCGCCCGGCAGCCGGGGTGAAGGTTGCGGTGACGGATTTGTTGCCGTCCATGGTGAGCGTACAGGGATCAGTGCCGGTGCAGTCGTCGCTCCAGCCGGTAAAGACCGAGTTGGAACCGGTGGTGTTCAAGGTAATCTCCTCGCCATAGGCAAGCGGCGAGGGGCTGCAACTGCCGGACGCACATGAATAGGATTGACTGTGAGGAATACTCGTACCGTGCACCGATCCGGGGCCGGATATGGAGACGGTCAGGGTCGGCTGGATCTGCAGTTCATAGGCCCCCATGTCCGGGGTTAATCCGACCACCCGCGTGGCTCCATCGGCATCCGTGGCCGGCAGACTGACGTGGCTGCGGCCGGTGTTGATACCGGCTGAGCCGAACTGCAGTCGGTAATTGCCGGTCTGTGGTGCAGCAAAGTGCGGATCACCAAAGCTGTTGGAAGAGTGCAGACTGAATCCGGGTGTGTTGCTGTACAAAGCTGCGGAGCTGTCCAGATTGTTGTTCCTGATGGTGGCATTCATGGGGGAACCATACGAGTTCAGATAGACCTCTGCCCCGATTACCGATGAGGCGCCGCGTACGATGGTGTTGCTGATGTCCACCGTAGCGCTGCTCGTCTCCATCACCAGCGAGCGTCCGTTACCGTCAACCGTGGCGAAATTGTCGACAATGGTGTTGTTGAGCAGGGTCACCTGGCTGTCAGATGGTGCCACCATTTGTACGGCAGCAGCATTGGCGGCACCGTTGCCGTGGATCAGGTTGTTGACCAGCAATATTCGTCCGTTTGAATTGTGCTCAACGGACATACCGCCGCCACCGCCGCTTGTAACCGTATTGGTGGTCAGTATGGCTCCCACCAGTTCAAAGGCGCCTGAAATACTGGCCTTGATGCCGCCGCCGTTGCCGGTTGGGTTGGCTCCGTTGCGGACGGTCAGGTTTTCAATACGGATCGTTCCGGCAGTTTTGCTGGTATCGGTATCAATTGTCAGTACACTGCCGCTGCCGGCAGCGTCGAGGATGCTCAGGGTTGGGTCAGTAACGAGAGTGCCTGCATCAACACTGGTCCCGGCAGGATCGAAACCACCCTGGATATTCAGGTTGTAATCCTCTCTCCACCCGCTGGCATAGGAATAGGTCCCGGCGTACGTGCCCCGGCCAATCCTGATGAGATTATGCCTGCCGTCTTCGCCGGCGTCTGTCAGACAGCTTGCCAGCACCTTGGAATGATAGACATTGGCTTCGCGGTGGCTGGCGTCAGTGTCGATCCAGGCACAGCCGGCCGGATCCTGGTCGGCCAGATATTCGTTCAGGTCGCTGATGCCGTTGCGGTTCATATCACCGGAGCCATTGTCACCGGGATGATCCAGGGCCCACTGTTCGGCGGTGTGGGCCACATCCAGCAGGAGGTTCACGATCCGGCCCCGTGATGTAATGGTGGTTGACCTGATCACCTGGGTACCCTTGAGGATCTCTACCGAGTCGCCCACATTGGCAGTTTTTGGCAGGCGTCCGTTATAGCTCAGGGGCACCACCAGCTTGTAGACCAGATCAGATTTCAGGGTACAGGTCACCAGTATCTCGCCCGTAGCCACCAGACGCAGGGAAATGACATCATTTTCCGCAGCAATGGGGGCCTTCCCCAGATAGATCAGATCCGGTTCGCTGAATGCAGCAGCCTGGGCATTTCGTTCATCTGTCAGTGAAACTGCAGCTGCAAGTGCCACAATCATTGATAGTTGTTTCAGCATCGCAGCTGTCCTCCTGCCGTATCGTTTAGAAGATAGTGTTGTTTTCATGTCAGTTCCCCGAATAGGCGTAGGTCTGGAAGAACATCTTGATGTCGTCGACCGAGTTGATGAAGGTATTCAGACCGACGTCCTTATTGAACAGCAGCGTCGAACCGGGGATGATCAGCATCCACTGGCTGTTCCAGACCGAGCGGCCGATCAGGCGGCTGTCGCTGGTGGCTTGGCTCGGGTCGAAGGCGCCGCTGTAGGGATAGGCGCGGAAATCCGAAACACGGCGGATGCCGGCGAATTCATCGCTGAGCGAATCGTTGGCCGGAATGAAGGACGGATTTTTCAGGTCGGTGTCGCCGATCGGGAACGGCACCGGCAGTTTCTGGTCCTTCACCAGCCACTCACGGGTGGCGAAACCGTCACCGGTGGGGGAACGAAGGATATCCGAGCCGGTTGGCACCAGATAAACCCGCGGTGTGCTGGACAGACCGGCATTGTTGTAGTTCTGGAACCAGAGACCGACCGAGCGCACCCTGGTGGAGAAGTTGCTGGTGCTGTAGGCGCTGTCGCCGCCACTGAGCGGCCAGCCGAAAAAGTTCCTGCCGTAGGTGACCGTGGTGGGGAACTTGATCACGATGCCCGGCTGCGGTCCGGCGCTCTCCGGCGCAAACGGACGGCAGTAACGCTTGAATTCCGGAATTTTCCACAGGTCTTCCACCTTGTGGTCCTTGAGCACGCTGCGCCAATCGGCGTTGGAGTCGGCATCAGCCTTGATGCGGAACAGTTCGGTGCGCAGGGAGAACGGTGTGGTCTCGGTCTGCGGATTGTTGAAACCGAGCTGGCTCTTGTAGACACTGAAATTCTGTGACAGTCGCGCCATGGAGTCGGCCAGTCCCGGGAAGCCGGCCTGGGGCACGCCGTTGCTGACAACCCCCAGGGTTCTCTGGCGTCCGATTTCCGTGAGGAACTTACGCCCGGCGCCCGAGGAGCTGCCAAGCAGGTTGGTCTCGTAGTCATAGGCCGTGGCAGCCAGATACACATACTTTGCCGCCAGATCGAACTGGGCCCGGTACTTCTGGATGGCGTCGTTGCGGAAGACCCGGAAACCAAGATCCTGGAAACGGTACTCCTGAACATCCGCCGCGGACTGCTTGCGTTTCTCGGTCCGCTCGTCCCAGATGCGCAGACCCTCGGCCAGGGCTGCATGATAGTTACCCGCCGCCTGCTGGATTGTCTCCTTAAGCGAATAAAGCTCCAGCAGTTTTCCGTCGCCGGCAGATATGCTGTTCTGCAATTCTTTCACCAACTGCCACACCTCGTAGCTGGCTTCGGATTTGTCGAGATTCAGCTGCAAGCCTGACTGGGTGCGTTCCTTGACCATGGCGAGGGTGAACTCACCCATATCGGTGATGTCGCCACCGATGTCAAGCCCGGTGCTGACAGCGCCGACGGATCCCATGACCGTTGCCCGGAGAGGCGAAAAAACGTCGCCGCCATTTGATGTGCCTGCGACAACACTTTCCGGCACGGATTGAACAGCCACAGCCATGATCCCATTGACGATTGCACTAGCCCTTTTCAATACCGTACCTGCCGCGTGCAGGGCGGTCATGGTTACATCCAGACCGATCGAGGCCTCTTCAACCTGAATCTTGGAGCGGATCTGGTTGGCCAGAACTTTGTTACGGGTCTCCAGATTTAGCTTGGCATCTTCGATGCCGGCCATTATATCGCCGTACTCCTTGAAGCCCTTGTCGTAGGCCGCCTTGGCCTGGATCAGGTCGGAGAGTGCCAGCTGGATTCTGCCGGGAGCCCTTCTCCTTGAACTCCATGCCGATGGTTTCTCAAGCCAGTTTTCCTGGGTATTGATGTTGTACGGGACTGTAGTTGGTGCCGTTGCAGGAGTCTCGACGTAGCTGGTCAGCCCCTGGTTCAGGTTCCAGAAATTGTCGGGTATATCGTACGTTACTGAATATGTAGTATAGGAAACAGCCGCCGGGCTCGTGCTGCCGGTCAGCTCGTTCCGGTCCACATAGTTGTAGTGAAGCAGATCCGGCCCATCGTAGCCATCGGGGTAGATTTTGCCCGCTCCGATGTCATCGGGATAGGGATATCCGAAAATCTCGATCAGGCGATTGGTGTAGTCCCGTTCCTGGTCGGACAGGTTCTTCTTGAAGTCTTCCAGGGTATCCTGGTTCTGGCGCAGCCGCTGTGTATAGCCGTTGGCGTAGTCATAGGCCGCAATGGCGTTCTCCAGGGCTTTTTCGGCCCGGGCATAGACCTGCTCGAAGTGGGTCTGGCCGGCATCGATCTGGGTCGGGTCGATATCGAACGGCACCACCCCCTTGACCAGGCCGAGCGGATTGATACCGCCATCCACCTCGGTCATTCTGGCCTGGACCTTGTGGAACTGGGAGGCGATATCCAGCAACTCCGGCACCTTGCTCCGGTCGATCTGCTGGATGTCGGCGCCCGGAATGGTCTCGGGTTTCAGAATGCCGCTAACCGGGTCGGTAACATATTTGATGCGATCATGGGCCGTGGCCGGTACGCTGTCCGGCAGTATGGCGTTGGCAGTCACCCAGTCAAAATAGGCCGCCTGGCCGGCCCGGCGGGACCACTCGTCAACTCCCCAGGCCCGGCTGGTGTAGCTGTCCTTATATCCCTGCCACTGTCCGGCCGGATCGTCGGTGAAGTATTTCCGGTAGGTGAGATCGACGATCTCAGAGCCGGTTTTGGCTCGCTGTGCAGCGATGGATGCGAATTTACGCTCGTCCAGATAGTCAACCATAACCGGCTGGCCCGACACCAGGACGAACTCTACCCTCGGTTCCCAGCTGAAAGATGGATGGCCGAGCAGTTTGTAGTAATAGTTGATCGATTGCAGATAATGCCCCCAGGCGTCGCCATGCCCCTGGGGATACATAGTCCGGGCGTCACCGGCGTTGATAACGCCGCTATTGTCCTGATCCGTGATGTTGTAATTCTGGGCGTAGGCCACTTCACCCTCGCCCTGGGTAAAGTTCCAGATCAGGCGGTTGTAGTAGGGGGCGTTCTTGGTGCTGCCGGCCGAATCGTCACGGCCGCGCATCAGGGCCAGTTCTTCTTCCAGCAGTGAATCCACCTGGTTCTGGAAGGCAAACACCGATGGCGCCATGTTGCCGTATTCGGCGCTTGTGGTGGAGAAACCGATGGTCGGATCAACGGCGTCGGCATAGGCTTCATTACCCAGCGCCTGGTAGAATGTCGCCAGACGGCTGGTGATGTTCAGCAGGGCATCGTTGGTCGGGCCATAGTTCTGCGGCGGCACGGCATCGATGCTGAAATCCCGGGCCCTGTTGAGAACGCTTTCATAGGCAGAGATCAGCCCCAGGCTGTTGAGATAGTTCGGGTCGCTGCTGAAGGCGATCTGCCCGTCGTAGCGATTACCGAACTGGGACAGCATGCTGACCGCGGTATTGGTGGCGCTGTTGCGAAAGTCGGTCACCCGCGCCTCCAGCGGGTTAAGACCGTCGATCACCCGCTTGACCCACCCCAAGGCCAGCATGGGGGTATCAAAGGTGTTGGCACCGCTCCAGAGGCTCCAGTTGTTCTGGTCGTCATGGGGGGTGGCAGGTGGATCTGGAATCGAGGTGATCGCAACAGCCGGCCAGGCGGCCTTGTAATAGTAGCGGGCCACCACCCAGTTATCCGACATGGTCAGAGGCGAGGCCCCCTGAATGGTGATATCGGTCTGCCCCGCACCGGTGGTGTTGGTGGCGTCCATGAATTTCTGCCAGCTGGTGTCGGCAGCGCCGGGTTGCGGCAGGGGTGGGACGCTTCCGGAAACCGGCTGGTAGTACCACTCAAAGGCAAACCTCTCCGGTTCTCCGCCAAAATCACCGGTGTAGTGCAGGGTCAGTTTCTCGTCAAAGACGTTCTTTGAGGCGATCGCCTTGATGACCCCCTGGAAGACCGGCGACGAGGCTACCTTCACCACATGCAAGGCCACCGGCAGGTCCTTGACCGCCAGATCACTGCTGTTGTTTTCGGCAATGACCACATACCCCTCACCCTGGGCCATGCCGGCCGTCAGGGCGTTCTTTTCGCCGATGGTGGATCGGGATGATACCGGTGAAGATCCCATCAGTCCCAGCTTGATCCCCCACAGAGCGTTAAAGTCATAGGCCTGTCCCGGTTTGAAGGGATTTATCGGACTGGCGGGATAGCTGACGTTGTTGGGGTTGCGTGCCACGCTGTAGAGTGCATCCACGGCCGCCTTCCAGGCGGTATTGCCGCTTTCGGCCTTGATGGTGTCCCGCTCCGCTGCAGTCATCAGGTTCGGGAGCAGCCAGTCGCCACTCGCCTCGTTCGGCGATCCGGTGACAATGCTGTTTTCGGCCGTGAGCCAGACACCCTTGAAGCCGAGCCGCTTGCCGGCCGGATCGTAAAAGAGCCGTGCCTGGATGGCAAAGGGGAGTGATGGGAAATTGATCACGCCGCCGACGTTCTCAGTCTTGATGTCGGGGATGGCGGCAAGAGTGGCGTACTGATACCGCACCGGGGCATAGAGCTTGGCCAGCGGGCCGTTGCCGTTATAGACATGCTCGTCGAAGACCACTTCGGCGGTCATTGCATCGTAGAGCGCCGGCAGGCCCGAGCGGGCCGTGGTCAGGGTGTCACCCACCGGCAGTACCGGAGCCGTTGCCGGCCAGCGGGTCGTGTAGGTAACATCGATCGGCACGGCGCCCGCGCTGAAATTGGCAGCCGCCGGGCCGTTGTTCAGGAAGGGAACCGGGGTTCCGACGGCCGGGGTTGACTGACCTTGAATATACGGCCAGTAGAAATCTGATCTCATGTAGTAGTACCACTGCATGGTGAAGCTGGAGGTGCCTGCGGCATTGGCCGCCTTGGCCCAATGTCCGCCTTTCTGGTCGAGCAGGTGCCATTCCGTGCCCGGGGCGCCGGCCTTCAGACCGCTGACAGGCGGAACCTGGAACGATGCCGGTAGCGGCGGAACAATCGGCTGTCCGGCCTCGACCGAAAAGGTGAAGGAATTCGGACGGTCAACCCTGTAGACGTCCATCTTCCACTCCTGGAGAGCGGAGTCGAAGTATTTGAGTAACACAAACGCTTTTGACCAGTTCGTGATCCCGTTCAGGTCGTCACGCAGCGCATACAGGCTGTCGCCGGTCAGAATGGCGTGTTCCTCGTTGGGATTAGACCCCGGCTTGGCGCTGTCCGGCTGATTGTAGACCATGGCGCGCGGCTTGGCGGTCTGGGAGACCGGGATTCCGGTGCCAATGGTCAGTGTCCCGGGAGCAGACGGCCAGACCGGATTGTAGCGCATGGGGCTTGTAGGCCAGCCGATTCCACCCTGGCCGGTCTCGTACCAGACGATGATCAGTGGGTTGATATCACCCGGCTTGATTTCATTAACCGGGATGATCGCGCCGGTGCGAGTCGCCAGGTCGTAGGCGCGGTCCTGCCCATCCGCATCGATCATCGCGCCGGGGTAGAAGAGAAAGCCGTTCCTGTTTTCGGGATCGCTGTGGCTGGCACTGGTTATTCTGGTGCCGATTGTCCAGTCGATGTCGGCATACTGCTCCGGGCGAAGTTCTGATGCCTCGACCACTATGAAGGAGGTGCCGTTCCTCAGGTCCGGCGCCTTTTTCGGGGTATTGAAGCGCAGGATGTAGGTACCGGCCCTGTCCGGGGTAAATATCCCACTGATCACGGCACTGGTGCTGCCAAGGGGGAATGAACTGATGGCGTTGAAACTGTTGGCCGCTCCGGGAGGCTGCAGGTTTGCCGGAGCACCGACAATCTGCACCTGTCTGGCAGGCCAGATGGTGGTGCCCACTTCCGGGGCGGTCAGGGAGGAGTTCTTGAGTGGCCAGTTGATTGTGAAGGCCGTTACCGGGTGGATCGGGAAATAGCGCATACCCTGGCGCGATTCGACCGACAGGGCAACAGTTGTACCGCTCTGGGAGGTCGGACCGCTGAGCGTTACCTGATCGGGTGAATCAACGCTGACGATCGTGCTATTGGCTGCGATACCGGGGCCGGAAACGTACATCCCGGACGAAAGCCCTGCGATTGACGTAATGGAGCTGATGATCGCGGAACCGGAGCTTGTAGTTCCGGTTATGTTCATGATGGAGGTGGTGGCATCCCAGGCCAGCACGAAAGCGGCATCGACCGTGTCGCCCGGCAGCGCCGGTGTGTTGATGGTGATCGTGGGTGGTGTTTCCCGGTCGATGTCGTTGCGGTCAGCCGGCGGCAGGAGCGGCTGGCCGATGGTGAAGGCCTTGGTGGAGAAGTAGCGCCAGGAGACCGTCATCGGCTTGTACAGATTCGATGTGATCAGAGCCTTGCGGGGACCATTTATCTGCGGTTGCACGGTGGCCAGCGCTACGCCGCTGGCCGGATACACGGCCTGGCTCAGGGTGCGAGTCATCTGCACGGGGTTGTTGTCAACGTCGCGGTCGATCTCCACGAACTGGTTTCTGATCGTCATCACCACAGTGCTTACCTGGGTGGGGGGCGAATCAGTAATTATTGAGGTGTCGACCCGATAAAAATTGACCCCGGAGCGGGTGGCGCAGACGTCGGAGCTGAAGCTGGCGCTGCTCTGGCACTCACGGGCATCGGCAGAGCCGAAGGCCAGTGCGTTGGCGGAAAGCGTCAGGGTGGCATTCTCGCTCAGGGTAAGGGAGGTTGGAGAGTCAATGGAGAGTATCGTAGTACCGTCCACGATCCCCGGACCGGAGACCGCAATGTCGGTGATCAGACCGGTTGTGTCAATACTGTTTACCACCGCCGACCCGTTGGTTGTGTTACCGGGTCGGTCGTAGCTCTTCTGGGTCGAGAAGGTCAGGTATTGCCCCGCGGTCTGTGTCATGGTAAACCGGGCGGCCTTGCTGAGGGTGACGGAGTTACTGATCTCCGAAACCTCGATGATCTCGGTGTCGGGGTCGATGCCGTATCCCCAGACCAGCATGCCCGGCGCCAGACTTTTCCGCACCGGGGTGGCAAGAGTAACGCCGTTGTCGTCGGTTGTCTCGGTCCAGGCAACGGCTATGTTTGTGGCAGTAATGGAGCCGGCAGTGGTGTTGCCCGGCTTGTCATAAACCTTGAGGGGATCGTTCTCACCCGAGGTAGTTACGGTTACCCTGAGTTCCTTGATGTAGTTCCAGGTGATGCTGGACTCGGCAGTGACGGGCAGGGAAACGACCGTTACTGCGCCCGGGTCTGGAGCGCCGCCGGCTGAAAGGCTGCCGGTTCCGGACCAGCCGGTCAGAATGTAGCGGATGGTGTTCTGGTTGCCGCTGTCAGCAGCATAGACAACGTTCGGCGCCTGGAGTTGCAGACCGCCCAGGGTTGTCGTCTCCTGACCCGCAACGATGTTGGCCGAAAACCGGGGAGCCAGTCCGGGGAGTCCCTGCAGTTTGGTCACATGGCTGGCATCATCAATACCGGTCACGGATGTGGTCAGCCTTTTGTACCTGATGGTGTAGGTGTATCCGGCAGTCTGGTTGGTCTGCTGAATGCGGTATCTGCCGGTAGCGCTGTCGTACGAAATAGTTGACCAGGCCGGTTTGGAGGCGTCAAGCGCTGCCTTGTCCAGCAGCCAGAGTTCCTCACTGATCACGTTGTTGGAGGTTGTGGTCCTGGATATTTTTTCCGGAATGGTGATGGTGCTGGCGGTGGATGGAAGCCAGTACGGGGTGTTGGTGCTGCCGCCGGCGTTGCTGATTTTAATGGATGAGCCGGTGTGACCGAGGACACCGTAGCCGCTCTCGAACCCGGCCCGCACCCAGTCAGGCATGGCCGCATCGTTGGCCACAATCGTCGTTCGGTAGTGCCTGAGATACTTGAGATTGATGCTGGTTGCAGCCGTGGAGTTGGCTGTCAGGGGGATGTTCGTACTGTTGTTGGCAATCGAGCCGCTCGCCGCGACTCTTCCGGAACCGCCATCCCACCCAACCGCCATCCACTGGGCATCGGTTCCGTCTGCTATGGGAGTGGCGGCAATTGAGGCTGCCGCTTTCGAGAAATACCTGGTACCGGTAAAGAGCGCGGTGTTGATGGCAGGAATAAAGGCAGGTGTTATTTGAGCCGGGAGATCGTGGGTCAGGGTGAACACAGAGCCGGGATTATAGTAGTAATCCAGGTAATTGTTGATAGCCGGTGAGGTCGCGGCATTCACCTCATCCTGCACAAGTCCGTATGGACCGCCGTTGGCTATGATCTGGCTGTAAGGCTGAGACCAACTGGACCCGTCGCCATGGTGGTAGACACCTCCGATGAACTGGTAATTGCTTTCACGGTTGGGTGGAACATGATATTTCAGCTCGCCGACCTTAATCCATTCGATGGTACTCTCAAGCGTACCGTGTAGACCGGTGCTTTCATTCAGGATGTATTTTCTCGTATTGACCCGGGCGTTGCGTTTGTATATGGCGCCCGGTGATATGAAGTCCCACATGCCCTGTATCGCGGCTGTCTCGGTATACAAATCGGGTTTCCATTCTGAATTTCGGAAGCCAGCCCCTGACATGTCGCCGCTTAATGATTCGAATGTATAGCGGTCTCCGCAGACCTTGGTAGGCCACTCCATATATCCAGGCCAGGCACTGAACAGGCCTGTATCAATAGCCCAACATGTTGCGCATCCAGTCCACCTTGGTTCTAACGTGTAGTGACCGGGAGAATACCAGGTGGGGGTGGCATTGCAGGCTGTCCCGCCATACGTCTGGCCGGCATGGGCCGAGTTTTCGAGCGGATTGCCGTTCTGATCGTTGGCCCAGGGCCAGATGCGTTCACAGAGCGCCGTTTCTGACCATAAGGCCAGGATGGACAGGATTAGCAGCAGGATCTTTATCTGTTTCATGATCAGGTTCTCCCTCATGTTCATTTACTGGTTCAGGACTTCAGCATCAGCGGCCAGGGAGAGGATGAAGCTCCCCTCAACCTTGATCGGACCCTTTGCCAGGCCACTGATGGACTCGCTGAAGGTGCCGCCGAGTACGGTAACCCCCCATCCCGGCGGAGGGTTGGTCGGATTGTCCTGCGGGACAGTGTCAAAGGTCAGGGTTACGTCACGCACGACCTGGTTGGCCTCCTGCCTGAAGGTCTTGAAATCACTGGCCTGATTGTCGTGATCGGGGTGATAGCGGTGCAGAAACGGATTGGTCGGATGTGTGAAGTTCGCAGATGATTCCACCACCATCCGGCAGGTAACGGAGGTCGAGACACTGCCGCTGCATTTGAGGGCAGTACCGTCAAAATCGGTGCCGAGCGTGGCATCGGTGCTGGGGGAGTAGTCGATACCGACGGAACTCAGGCGTCGCCCGACCTTGGCACCATCCCGTTGGGTAACACCGGAGTAGTTGGGGATCAGGGAGTCCTTGGTGAGGACCACGGAGCGTCCTTTGGTCTGGATGGTTCCGTCACTGTTGCGGATGGGATCCTGTTTCATGACGATGGCCTGTTTCAGCAGGCGGGCCGGGCCGTTTTTCTCCTGATGCAGGATCAGATTGAGGTTCAAGGCTGCCGGGGTCGGCTTGGCAGCGCCGCTGACAAACCCTGGTGCCGGTCCGGAATCCGTGAGCTGGCTGACCTTGTTGACATAAGCCGATCCGCTCCAGAGGCCGGGATAACCGTTGACCGGGTTAGATGTGGCCGTCACCGGCAGCCGTACCCGATTCCCCTGGGCATCCCTGATTTCCAGCACCGAGGCGCCGTCACCGGTGAATGCGTTTCGCTGGACCGCCAGATTCACGGTGGCGCTACTGGCGGCTTTGACCGTAACGGCAGGCATCCCGGAAAGCGGTTTGTTGAGAATCTTGCCGCTGACGCTGTCATAACTGCGGTAGTCCAGCGATACCGGAGCCGCACCGCTCGACTGGGTGACGGTCACGCTCTTGTCGGCGGTCGAGGTGTTGCCGATTGTCAGGGAGAGGATGGTGATGCCGGCCCCGAAATCGAGCCCATCGGAACCGTTGGCCTCCACGGTCAGTGGTCCCTGATAGTCGGAACCGCTCTGGCAGTAAATCCAGAAGGCCTCGCCGGAACGCATCGTCGTGCTGGACGGATTGTTGACGATCTCCCAGGTACCGCTGGCGTTGTTGAGGCGATAGATGGCCTGGTTCTTGTGGGAATTCGACGGCGTAAAGAACGTACCGAATGTGGGTGCTGTTCCGTTGAAGCCAAAACCGGTCAGGTTGAAGGCATCCGGAATCCAGTTCTTGTGCCGGATGGTGGGTCGTCCATCGATATTCATGGTCAAGGGGGCTGTGCCGGCCACATGTATCAGGTAGGCGCTGTTGGCACCGATGGCAAACAGGTTGTTAAGTGCCGATTCCCGGGCAGAGGCAAAAATGGCCAGCCATTTGGGATTGTTGACCAGCGGCTCGCCGGGATCCTGGATAAACTGCACCGAATCATCTTTCCCCTGCCAGGCCCAGACACTGGAACCGGTCGGAAGATCCCTGAAGACCACCGCCGGCGAGTTGGACTGGGGCTGCACCTCCAGGTAGACTGCGTTCCAGCCCGGATTCAGGCTGAAGGTCTGGGTGACGGTCGGCACGGCGGCGCCCCAGGCGGTCATCTGCAGGGCCAGAAACAGAGCCAGAATCAGAATTGGGAGCAGCAGTTTTCTTGTACTCATGATTACCTCCGGTACGGCATGAAAACTCAGATTCGTGGTATTCAATATTTTGGTATGTGTCTGTGTTGTCCGGTTTGGTATTTGCATTAAACCTCCCCTCCCTTGACGGGAGGGGATTGAGGGGTGGGTGAAGCTGCAACGGAGTAACTTCGTGGCAAATCCCCCCACCCCCTAACCCCCTCCCGCAAGGGGCGGGGGGACTTTTAAGGCTGCTGTAATAACCTAACCGGACACTACTGGGTATGTGTAAAAAACGTTAAAATCGGTCTCGCGCAAAGGCGCAAAGACGCAAAGAAAACCTTTAACAACCGTTCTTTAAATCTTTTGTGGTTACATCAAAAACTTTTGTTTTGACTTTCTTTGCGAGCTTGGCGTCTTTGCGCGAGTCGCTCTTGACGTTGTTTTCTGACCTATCATCACCATATTTCAGTCACCGCTTCGGCAGCGCCGGCGGACCGGCCTGCCTGACCTCGTCACCCTGGCTGACCGTCCCCAGCAGCGCGCTGTTGACTGAGACCGGAATCCGGCCCTTCAGTTGCGCTATCAGATCGCTTTCGATCTTCTGCTTTTTTTCCTGGATAACCTGGTATTTGACCCCGTCCTTGACCTGCGCAAACGGTCTGACCGTGGCACCTTTGGACTCGATCAACTTGACGATGTAGTAGCCATCCGATGCGGTGATGACTGACGAAACCTGTCCGGGCGCTTTCAGCGCGGCGATGGCCTCACTGACCTTTTTGTCGAATCGGCCGTCGACACTGCCAACCGGCAGCCAGCCGATATCACCGCCACGGTAACGGCTGTCCTGGTCATCGGAGTATCCGACCGCCACGCTTCCGAAGGCCGGCACGCCCAGCTCAAGGGCCAGCGCTTCGGCCCGGGCGGCTTCGGCCCGTTTGAGAAGTTCTTCCTTCTTTTCCGGTGACATTTTGGGGGACAGGGCGATCCTGATCATGGCAACGTGAAGCGAGGCTGGGGTGCCGAACTCGGCCAGGTGGGAATGGTAGTAGGCCTCAGCCTCTTCCTCCGTGGCCTTCAACTGACCCAGCTTTGGATCCAGATAGTCCCGCAGATACTTGCCGACCATGGCCTGTTTGACAGCCGTGATGACCTCCGGATCGTTTTCGTAACCGGCTGATCTGGCGGCGGCAAAGAGCAGTTCACTGCGCACGATACGTTCGAGCAATTCTGCCTTTCGGTCGGCATCGAACTCGCCGCGCTGACGCGCCATCTCGGCCCTGAAAGCGTCTATGGTAATTGATTTGTCGCCGACAACCGCCACCGTTGCGGTGTCCTTGATGACCGGAATGGGCGCGGTTTGATCCGTTTCGGCCCGGCCGGTTGCAGTGCCTGCCAGGATTCCGACAATTAAGAATAGTGCTGCAGATCTGCCCGTCTGGCTCATATGCGATTGCTCCTGTGCAGTATCCTGCCCGTCTGTCATTCCTTACTTTTCAAGCCGGGTTTGGCAGTGCCCCTGCGGGACCGGCGCCTCTCGGATCCTTTCCGTAACAATCCGGACAACTCGTTAATATCATTGAAAGGCGAACAGACCCCGCTGCCGTCCATGGCCTCCACCAGGCCGGTGATACGATTCGGATCGTCCCTGTCCACTCGGTAGACCCGAACGAGGTAACTATGTGGGGTAAAGACTTCTGTCATAATGGCGAAAAGCTAGCATGCCGTTACCCACAGATGACCCACAGATTAGAAACTAAATGGAATTGAAGTCCGTTGGTGAAAAGAAAGGGGAGTTGAAACTGGAAGAATAAACAGGCGTCTTAAAGTTAGGTGGTTGCATCAGCCCTGTAGGGGCGTTCGATGGTAGCCGTGGAATTCATTCCACGGGTTAAAACATCGATTACTCATTCGTCACGTACGTGACAAGATGAAATTCACCTCTCGTTTCCGGGGAATGAATTCCCCGTCTACCATGTATCTGTCGCTATGCGACGGAAGCAAAAAGCAAACCGGAAACTACTTAAAATAATTCGGAAAAATCGCTCTCACGCAAGGCGCAAAGAACGTCGTACGTCAAAAGGATACCTTTGCGTGATCTACCACTTTTTGAGGTTTTACTGCTGTTGGATGATGGCGGAATTCACGGCGGTGGTTTCCGGAGAGGGGTCGATGCCCAGCTCGGAGCGGAGCAGGCTCCGGCAGCGCTGGTAAGTCCGGACGGCTTCGGCATGGTTGCCCTGCCGGCGCTGGCAGATCATCAGACGCCGGTGAAATTCTTCGGCCAGGGGGTCGATTTCGACCCCGCGGCTGTAACAATCAGCGGCCAACTCCCATGCGTCGTTGAGCTCGTGATTGCGCCCCACCGTGAGAATGGCACGGAGCAGCCGGTTTTTCAGGGTTTCGCGGCAAGCCACAGCCCAGGGGGACATAGTGTCCCCGGGAAGAAACGCTCCCCGGTACAGGCTGAAAACCTTGGCCTCCAGCTGCTGCGTATCGGCGGATTCCCGCATCGCAGCCAAAAGCTGCTCCAGAACCAGACTGTCCACCCGACAGAGTTGAAAATTGAGATTCAGGTGCCGCTCACGGTAGAGAAGCGCATCGTCCCGGCCGAGCAAACGGCGCAGCCTGCCAAGCGTCATCTCGAACGATTTCTGGGCCAGGTCGCCATCGACATCGGGCCAGAGCGCATCGGTCAGCCGCTCGCGGGGGACATTTTGCCCTCCGAAGGCAATCAGCGCCTTGAGCAGTTCCAGCGGTTTTTTCTGTTCCTTGCCGGAGAAGTGCAGCGGTTCGTCATCCCTGTAAATTTCGAAGCGGCCGAGGGTCTGAATTTTCACCGGAAAGGGCCACTCTTCGGAACACTCCGCACCAACGTTCTGGTGTGGCGGAGTCAATCCGAGCTTCTTCACCACCCCCTTGACATACTCCGGCTCGATGCGTTCCTTCAGAGCCGCGGCACACAGGAAGCGCATGACCGCCGGCTGGTAGAACTCCAGATGCACATAACTGTGCTGCCGCCCCAGAGTCAGGGCACGATGCA
This sequence comes from uncultured Geobacteraceae bacterium, assembly GCA_942493195.1. Taxonomy (GTDB): domain Bacteria; phylum Desulfobacterota; class Desulfuromonadia; order Geobacterales; family Pseudopelobacteraceae; genus CAIPTY01. Next base: position 2,210,523 of record OW818669.1, read on the forward strand.
GTGCCAGCAGACCTTCCGTGCGCTTCCCCTGTTGCAGCAGAATCCATGCTTCAATCAGCAGTGCATACCATTCCAGAATCTGGCTTTTCATGGTCAGGGCGATGCGCAGGGCCGACCGCACCACCGCTTCCGCCTCGGCAACCCGCCCCTGCTGAAAGAGGGCCTGCGCCATGCCGATCTGCCACAAGGCGCGATAGTAGGGGGTTCCCATGCTTTCGATCCGGCTGGCAATCGTCTCCAGATGTTCGGCGGCACGGGCGGGGGTATCGTTCAGTAGTGCCAGCCAGGCGGCATTAACATGATAGAAAAAGAGGTTGAGGGCGTTCTCCATCCCGAGCAGGGCGCGCAGCTGCTGTTGAAGTGAGCGCGCTCCGTCCGCCAGGTTGCCGGACGCCAGGTCCGCTGCCGCCGTGAAGCTCCAGAGTAGGGAATCGTACAGGTGGACGCCACTTTGAGCCGAGATCTCCAGCCCTTCCCCCAGGGTCTGGCGGGCCTCCTGGTATCGGGCGGTGATCCAGCACTGGATCCCCTGCATGAGCTTGATGCGGATAATTGCAAAGGGGGAAGGCTGGCGATAACGAACCTCCTGCGCGGCCCGCTCCAGCAGGATGGCATTCTTTTCGTATTCACCCCGCCAGAGGAAATAGACACTCATGCAGAAAAGCGTGTCCATCTGGATATCGAAGGAGGGCTTCTGCTGCAGCAGTGCGGTTACCCGCTGCAGCCATTCCTCGACCCGCTGGGGCTGATCGGTTTTTCTGAGGGTCAACGCCAGCAGCATCCGGGAAGATACGATCAGCTCCACCTCCGCTGCGGGAAAGACAGTAATACGGCGCTGCAGGGTATCGAAATCCGTCAGGCATGCATCGAGCGGCTTCCACTCATCGCCAAAGGCATGGGTATCCACAATTCCGGCCCAGGACAGGTAGCACCCGCTGGGATCATCCTTGGCGCGAAACGCCGACAGGGCCTGCCCCAGCAACGTTCTGGCGCGGGGCAGATCGAGCGGGAACGAACTCAGACCGTCCCAGTACAGCAGCCAGGGATCATCTGCCGCCACGTCAGCGGGAATACAGGCGAGCCAATCAGACAGGGTACCGCTTCTGCCCTGCTGGAGCAAGGTCCGCCCATGCCGGCGCACCAACCCGGCCAGGGCGACATGGTTGCCCGATTCGCAGTGCAGTTGAGCCGCACCATCCATTTCGCCGGCCTGCTCCATGATCAGAGCGGCCTCGCGACGCAAAGCCGCCAGCTTCCCGGTCGAAAATTCCGTTTTCGCCCGGTTCAGGAGATATTCCCGCAGCAGGGGATGGTACTGGAACTGCTGCTGTTCGCCCGACAGCCGATCCGTAAAGAGGTGGCGGTGGTGCAAGGCGCTCAGGATGCGCCCGGCATCGGCACAGCCGGTCAGCCGTTTGGCCTGGGAAACAGTAATGGTCGGGAGCAGTGCGGTCTTCAACAGGAAGTCCCGGATGCCGTCCTCCGTATCGTTAAAGATCTCGGTGGCAAAATAGTTAAATACCGTTTCGTCCCCGGCCGGATCTGCACCAGGTCCGGGATAGCTGTCCCCTTGCACCCGTCGCTCCAGCATCAGGATCATCCCGGCCACCCAGCCCCGCGTCCGTTCATGCATCTGTTCGATGCGCTCCTGCTCCAGTTTCGGCAGGCGACCAAGAACCAGTTCGCGGGATTCGCCGAGTGTGAAGCGGAGCGCGTCATAGTTGAGCTGGGCGACATAATCGCTGACCTGCAGGCGGGCCAGGGCTGGCGGCGCCGCGCCGCGGCTTAACACCACAAAGCGGACACCATCCGGGATCGTGTCAAAGGCGTTGGCAATCATGTCGTGAAAAGGTGCGGCGGCGGGCACATCCTGGTAGTTGTCGATAACGATGATGCAGCGGCCTGATCCGGATCGGGCGGATAAGCGGCTGTAAAGTGATTCGAAATAGCGGCGGGTAAAGGTGGGGATGCCGGTCAGGTATTCGGGGGTCAGCAGCGGCAGCGGCCTTTTATGTCGCGGGGTGAGCCGCTTGGCGGCAAGTCCCATGTAATAGAAAAACGTGGCGAGATCAGCGTCCCCCTCATCGCACTGGTACCAGATACAGGGAAGTTCGCGGGTATGCAGGTAGCTGGCAACCAGGGTGGATTTGCCGGAACCGCCCGGTCCGGTCAGCCAGGTGACCGGCTTTTCCAGGCATGTATCCAGCAGCAGGAAAAGCCGTTCCCGGATGACCGCCTCGGAAGCGCTCGGTCGTGATATCTTAGCGGAATGTGTCCTGCGTGATCCCATATTCACTACCAATAGAACGGCTCATTAGTTCCCCATCACTATACCGGGAAATATTGTTAATGAATCCACTCCGGGTTGCAACATAAAATGCATATGAACCGTATTTCATTACGCCGACAGCCCAGCTCCTGTGCTTGCATTATTAAAAAGGACTCTATATACTTTGCTGCCTCAAAATTCTGAATCCGGGGATACAATCATGACTACGTCGAACCTTACTCCCGTCAGTGATGCCAAACCAAGCTCAACCGACCTTCAGCGTTCCTTCCTGCGTCATCTTCAATACACTCTGGTTAAAGACAAATACTCCGCCACCAAGGCCGACCTCTACCTGGCCCTGGCCTACGCCGTGCGCGACATGCTGGTGGAGCGCTGGCTGGATACCCAGCAGTCCTACTACATCAACGATGCCAAACGGGTCTACTACATCTCCATGGAGTTCCTGATGGGACGTACCCTGGGAAACAGCCTGATCAACCTGGGGATCATGGACGAATGGGAAACGGCCCTCAAGCAGATGGGCATCGACGTGGAAGAGCTCAAGGAGAACGAATGGGATGCCGGTCTGGGCAATGGCGGCCTGGGGCGCCTGGCGGCCTGTTTTCTGGATTCCATGGCCACCATGTCGCTGCCGGCCTACGGCTACGGCATCCGCTACGAATACGGCATGTTCTACCAGCGCATCGTGGATGGCGGACAATTCGAGGTTCCTGACAACTGGCTGCGCTACGGCAACCCCTGGGAGTTCGACCGCCAGGAGCACCTGCACAAGATTCAATACCAGGGGCATGTGGTGGAATATACCGGTGAGCAGGGCGAAACCTGTCACACCTGGGTCGATACCCACGATGTCATGGCCCTGGCCTACGATGTTCCGATCCCCGGCTACGGCAACGAGACCGTCAACACCATGCGTCTCTGGAGCGCCAAGTCGACCCGTGATTTCGAACTGGAGTCCTTCAATCGCGGCAACTACATCGGGGCCGTTGAATCCAAGATGAAAACCGAGAACATCTCCAAGGTGCTCTACCCGGCCGACCATATGCTGGAGGGGAAGGAACTGCGCCTGCGCCAGGAGTACTTCCTGTCGTCGGCCACCGTGCAGGATATCTTCTACCGTTTTGCCAAAAAGCACGACGACCTGAACAAACTTCCGGAAAAGGTGGCCATCCAGCTCAACGACACCCACCCTACCCTGGCAATTCCCGAGCTGATGCGAATCCTGATCGACGACAAGAAACTCCCCTGGGACCAGGCCTGGGATCTGGCAAAACGGACCTTTGCTTACACCAACCACACTATTTTGCCGGAGGCCCTGGAGAAGTGGCCGGTGGCCATGATGGAATACATCCTGCCGCGCCATCTGCTGATCATCTACCAGATCAACGACAATTTCCTCAAAGAGGTCGCCCTGCGCTTCCCCGACGATTACGCCAAACTGCGGCGTATGTCGATTGTGGGTGAAGACGGTGAGAAGCATATCCGCATGGCCCACCTGGCCATCGTCGGCAGTCACTCCGTTAACGGCGTTTCGGCCCTGCACAGCGAAATCCTCAAGGATGACCTGTTCCACGACTTCTACCAGCTCTGGCCGGAGCGTTTCAACAACAAGACCAACGGCATCACCCAACGGCGCTGGCTCAAACATGCAAATCACTGGCTGTCCGACCTGATATCTTCCAAGATCGGTCAGGGGTGGGTCACGGATCTGGACGAGCTGAAAAAACTGAGGGAATATGCCGACGACCGCGAATTCCAGCAGCAGTGGATTGAAGTCAAGCGCGCCAACAAGCAGCGTCTGGCCGACCATGTTTTCAGAGAGAGCGGCGTGGAGATTTCACCGGACACCATGTTCGACTGCCAGACCAAGCGCATCCACGAATACAAGCGCCAGCTGCTGAACGTGCTGCACGTCATCACCCGCTACAACCGCATCAAGACCAACCCGGGCCTGAACATCGCACCGCGCACTGTCATCTTCAGCGGCAAGGCGGCCCCCTCCTACCAGATGGCAAAGCTGACCATCCGTCTGATCAACGCCGTCGGGGCCGTCATCAACAACGATCCGGCCGTCAACAAGCTCCTCAAGGTGGTTTTCCTGCCCAACTACAACGTCTCCCTGGCGGAAATGATCTTCCCGGCCTCGGACCTGTCGGAGCAGATTTCCACCGCCGGAACCGAGGCGTCCGGCACCGGCAACATGAAATACGCCCTGAACGGCGCCCTGACCATCGGCACCCTGGACGGCGCCAATATCGAAATCATGGAAGAGGTCGGCCGCGACAACATCTTCATCTTCGGCATGACCACCGAGCAGGTCAACAGTCTCAAATCCGCCGGCTACCGCCCGCAGGATTACTACTACCGCAACCAGGAGCTCAAACAGGCCATCGACATGATTGCCAACGGCAGCTTCTCCCCCGGCGACCCGCACCTGTTCAGCTCGATCGTCGACACCCTGCTGGGTGTGGACAACTACCTGCTGTTGGCCGATTACGCCTCCTATGTGGATTGCCAGGAAGACGTGGACCGCCTGTACCTGCAGCCCTACGAATGGGCCCGCACCTCGATCCTCAACACCGCCGGCATGGGCAAGTTCTCCAGCGACCGCACCATTGGCGAATACGCCAGCGAGATCTGGGGCATCCAGCCGGAAAAGGTCAGTCGCCACAGCCGGCGTGATTTGAAGTGAGTCGCACCACTTCTCCCGAAACACCCACCCTGTGGGAGCAAAACTCCGCACCGCGGAACAGTCCGGAGACAGCCAAGAATGCCCCGCTGGCGGAGCGCATGCGTCCCCGCACCCTGGCCGAGTTCACCGGCCAGGAGCATCTTGTTGGCGAAGGGCGCATCCTGCGGCGCATGATCGAGACCGACAACCTGTCATCCCTGATCTTCTGGGGGCCGCCCGGCTGCGGCAAAACCACCCTGGCCCACGTCATCGCCGCCGAGACCGAATCCCACTTCATCTTCTTTTCCGCCATCCTGTCCGGCATCAAGGAAATCCGCGAAATCTTCCGGGAAGCCGAGGGTTTTGCCGCCCGCGGCCAACGTACAATTCTTTTTGTCGATGAAATCCATCGTTTCAGTAAATCCCAACAGGACGCCTTCCTCCCCTCTGTGGAAAAAGGGCTCGTCACCATTATCGGCGCCACCACCGAAAACCCCTCCTTCGAGGTTATCGCCCCGCTGCTCTCGCGCTGCCGTGTCCTGACCCTGCAGCAGTTGGAACCTGACACCCTGGTCCTTCTGCTGAAACAAGCCCTGTCCGAGACGGAGCGCGGTCTGGGTGCCCTGGAGCTTTCGGCCGAGGACGAAGCCCTGGATTTTCTGGCCCGGCAGGCCGGCGGCGATGCCCGCATCGCCCTGAACACCCTTGAGGTGGCGGCTGCGCTGTTGAAAGGACATACGGAAAAGCGGGTCATCACGCTTGAGGATATCCAGGAGGCACTGCAGAAGAAAGCGCTGTTGTACGACAAGGGGGGCGAGGAGCATTACAACGTAATATCAGCTTTCATAAAGTCTCTCCGCGGCAGCGATCCGGATGCGGCCCTGTACTGGCTGGCCCGCATGCTGGAAGCGGGCGAAGATCCAATCTTCATCCTGCGCCGCATGATCATCCTGGCCTCGGAAGATATCGGCAACGCCGACCCCCGGGCCCTGCAGATAGCTGTCTCGGCCCTGCAGGCCTTTCAAGTGATCGGCATGCCCGAAGGACGCATCATCATGGGGCAGGCCGTCACCTATCTGGCCACGGCACCAAAATCCAACGCCTCCTATGTCGGCATCAACGCGGCCATTGCCGAAGTCAAAAAGAGCGGGGCCCTGCCGGTGCCGCTGCATATCCGCAACGCCCCCACCAAGCTGATGAAGGAGAGCGGCTACGGCAAGGGCTATCAGTACGCCCACGATTATGAGGACGGCTTCGCCGGACAGGCCTGTCTTCCGGACAGCCTGAGCGGCCGGAAGTTCTACGAACCGAAGGGGCATGGCTACGAGAAAAACATCGTCGAACGCATGACCTGGCTGCGCACCAAAAGCAGAAGTAACAAGGATTCCTGAGCTTGACACCCCATCTCTAATACCCGATACTGTTTGTCAGCAAAACCATCCAAACATAAAAGGAGACCATACCACCATGATCAGCAAAAAAATGGCCGACGCACTGAACAAGCATATGAATCTGGAACTCTTCTCTGCCCACCTGTATCTCTCCATGTCTTCATGCTCAAACGAACTGGGACTAAAAGGCGCTGCCAACTGGTTCATGGTCCAATATCGCGAAGAGATGATACACTTCATGAAATTTTATACTTACCTGATCGACCAGGGCATCAACATCTCCATGCCGGCTGGTAAGGCTGTACCAAACTCATACAAATCCCTGTTGGACATGATGCAGAAAACCCTGATTCACGAGCAGTTGATCACTTCCTGCATAAACGAATTGAGCGAACTGGCCGTCAAAGAAAAAGATCACGCCTCCCAGATCTTCCTGCAGTGGTTTGTTACGGAGCAAATTGAAGAAGAGAACAACGACCGTGACCTGATCGCCAAACTCAAACTGGTTGGAGACAACGGCTACGGCATTCTGATGATCGACGCAGAAATGGGGCAACGTGTGTTCGTGGCCCCTCCCGGTTCACCTCTGGCGGTGTAGTATGAAGATCCGTTTCTGTGAGCACAGCAAAGGGAAAGGCAAAATTTACCGGCGCCTGACGGAAGAATTCCCCGATCTGAACATCAAGATCAAAGATTGCATCAAACAGTGCGGCAGCTGCCGTGACACCCCCATGGCCACCGTAGACAAGAAAAAGGTAGTCGCAAAAGATGGCGATCAGCTCTATGAAAAAATTGTCGAACTGATCAAGAAGGGTGCGGAGGATGAGTAGTCCGGATTGATCTGAATGCAATTCACGGTTGCCGTTACGATCTGTTTGTGCTAAAAAGTGAATCCTTTATTTTCCATGCGCTCTTAGCTCAGCTGGATAGAGCAACGGCCTTCTAAGCCGTAGGTCGTAGGTTCGAGTCCTACAGGGCGCGCCAAACACTATTGAATCCGATAACTGCTTCTGCAGCTATCGGATTCTTTTTTTCCTCCACTGCCATACGGATGGCCCCGATCATTGCGCGGGGATCGCCGGTCACTTTCACCTCTTTGCCGGTCAGTACAATTTTATTGATCAGCAATTTCAGGTAATCCTTCGAAAATTCCCCATTTGTATCCAACAATTTTTCCCGCAACAGCTCAGTCCACTTGGTTACTTCTGCTGATGTGACGGTATCCGCTATCGCAGTAGGCGACATCCGGTAGTTTGCAATCTTAGCGGCCAATTCTGTCCGCTTTGCTTTGTGCTCTTCCATGCGGGCCTTGGTGTCATCGTCGAGTGCAATGCAGTCGTTCTCGATTGCTTCATAGAGCTTGTCGATTTTATGCTGAACAACCTTGAGTTGCTTGTTCAGATCCTTGATGTCCATTCCATCGCCGTTATTCCTGCGGGCTTTGAATTCCAGGATAATGGTTGCGACTCTGTCTGGGGTAAAGATCTTCTGTGCCAGGGCTTCGAGAATAGTCCGGTCAAACTTCTCCAAAGGGACCGATTTTGACGAGCAGAGTCCGACGCTTTTTTTGGATTTTGTTGTACAGCGGTAATAGTTGTAGGTTCCGCCGGTCCCGGTCCCCGTGGCCAGTGTCATGGCGGCACCACACTCTCCGCAGATGAGCAGACCGGTCAGAAGGCGCGGCGAGGACAAGCGCCTCGGGTGAGTACGTTTGGGGCTACGCTGTTCGAGTTTTATGGCAACAAGTTGAAACAGGTCCTCCGAGACAATCGCTTTCACCGGAATGGTGATGACCTGTGACTCATCCTTTGCATCACCAGTGCGACTGTCACGCTGATTGAAACGTTTTTGCCCCATGTAGATGGTGTTTGTGAGAAGTTGATAAATACCAGTGTTACTCCAAGGCTCACCCCTCCTGAGTATGCCCATTTCATTCAGATGCGAGGCGATGCCCTTTGCACCTAGATTGCGTTCGATATACAGATTGAAGATCAGTTTAACGACTTTTGCTTCTTCAGGATTGATTTCCAGGGTCTTTTTGACACCCATTCGAGCAGGTATGTCAGTGTAGTGCAGTTGGTAGCCAAACGGAACGGCGGCACCGTTAAAATATCCCCTCTCGGCATTCTGGATCATGCAGCGCAGTGTATTGGTTCCATTCAGCTTTGATGAGTATTCGTCAAACAGGGCGAACTGACTGAGCATCAGTTCACCAGCGTCATCCTCTGGCACAAGTTGGGTTATGGGCTTCAACATGATGCGGTTCTTTTTGAGATCAAACCTCAATTCACCAAGTTTGAGATGATTGCGATACAGTCGTGAAAGGTTGTAGACAACAATTACATCAAACGGCTTCGGTTTGCTGCTGATGTCCGCCAACATCTTCTGGAACTGGGGGCGATTGTCGTCGGTGGCCGAGACGCCTTCATCCCGGTATTCCATGACGACCTGGTGGTCGTTCTGCTCGCACCAGGCTTTCATCCGGGCGATCTGGTCTGGTATGGATAGATCGTTGTCTGCTTGGCGGCCAGTGCTGACACGTGCATATAGACATGCTCTCATTGTGTGGTCCCTTTCAGAAGATTGAGCAAATCAGGAAAATACTGTTCAATCAGATTGATCTCAGCTTGCGAGACATGTTCATCAACGGAATCAAACGACTCAAACTGAACGTCGAAAATTGTCTTTGGCGGGGAGGTTTCCGGCTGTATGGCGGCACTGTTCTGATTCTTGGGCATGCTACACCACCTGAACCAGAACAGAATTAGTTGCTATTTGAGAAGTATATTCAGGAATGTGGGGTCGTACAAGTCGATTTTTTTGGTATGTGACAGGTAGTGTCATGATAGCGCATCCTCCTGAAGAACAGATCAGAAGGGTGTCCGGTTTTTCCCCTAAAACACAAAAACCCCCGACAGGGCAAACTGCCCTGCGGGGGTTCGATCATGGGTTGGTCGAAACTACTTACACATAATGGCCAATGACCTCTTCGCGGCCATGGCCCAACTGTTCAGAGAGTTGTTTGTCGCTCATCCCGGCAGATTTCTCTCTCTGGGCGTAATCGTGGCGGGTAGCATGCATGTTGGTATGGGTTGCCTTGGTTCCATTGCAAGCCCGGATCGTATTACGCTGGTGGTCGTAGATCTGTTGCTGAGAGAACTGCGGTGGAATCAGTTTGCCATTTACATTCCCGATCTCCTTCGAAATGGACCGGAGTTGTGACAGTGTCGCCTTTTGCTCCGGCGTCAAAGCTGGTAACGTGCGGAACTTCCCACCCTTGCCCACCACTTCCAGCTTGTCACCATTGGCCTGGGCAGACAAGGACTCTCCGGCTCTCAGGCCAAATGCCAACCGCAAGTCATAGGCGACGACCAGCACCTTGTCCTCGGGTAAACCGGTTCGCTCGAAGCGCTCGACCAGCATAGCCCGGATTTCTGTGGCGGCTGCACGGTCAAGTGTCTTTGGCTGCATCCGGTCTGTTTTCGACCGCGTGAAACCAAGTGCCGCGTTGCTCCGCGGAACAATATTCTGCTTGCCGATCCGTTCGGCCAAGAGCCGAAAAGCCGATGCGTCTTTGCTGAGCTGGGATGACAAAATACCTGCCGCCTGCCGTGTCTGAAAAAAACCTGTTACCATATGGGGCTTGATGTTCTCGATACGTTGCAGTCCATATGTTGACTTCAAGTAATTCGTGATGGTTCTCAATGATGACTGGAGCGCCTTGGTGCTCTTCTCCGAGTGGGTCCGGCCAAACAGTTTTCCCACTGCCTGCCGTGCCTGGTGCAACAAACTCCCAAATTTGCCTGCCATGTCTTTCTCCTTTCATTGCTGTTTTTTGGCGACCCGTGAACCGCCGAAACGTTACGTTAAGCGAGGAACCCAATCTGCATATGCAGACCCGGCCCTGTTTGCACACGCGCAGTGTGCAGCAAGGTCGGCAACCGGCAAGCGGTGCGGGGAACGGATGACTCAATAAGTCATCCGCACGGAACAGCTACTAAGGGGAGTACAGCAGATCAAAATGGAGGGAAGTTTTTAGCAAGTTGCTCTCCGGCGAATCTTGCTAAGTGAGGAGGGCAGTTCTGAAAAACCGCACAGCTTGGCGCTTCGCGCAATGGTTGATGCCCGTCTCTTGCTAACTTCACACAACCGGAGCAAAAAAAACTCCGGTTGTGCTTCGTGCAAGAGACGGGCAGTACAACGTTTACCTTGGTGGTGGATGCCACCTGGAATTAAATGGCCTAACGGCCAACGCCTGGCGGCGATAACGGCGATAGGCTCTCAAAATGTGTTAGTTGGGGAATGTGGATCGGTACGATCCGAGTTCAACGCTGGAAGAGATGATCAGTGCTCCCAAGGGGGCAGCGCCTAAGAAGCAAGCAACCGATCTGCATCGATTGCCGGAACAGGTACAATCAGGCCATTAATAACTTCAATTTAACCATAGGCCGGTAGCCGCTCTTATCCGGTAAACAGGCTCTTCTCTACAGTAAAATTGATTTAGTTGGCAGTAATGTATCCTGTTGCCAATTCAGGTGCCGCAGATGATGAAGCTGTACGTCAACGGCATTAGCTGTCAGTTCGATCAAGGAAACGTATCCAGACCGCTGCCAAGCTCGTTGAGTCATGGCATCAGGTGCAAGATATTCCTCCTGATAGTTGGCTTCCGAAGAAGTATCGCATTGATGAAGCGGATTGGATAAACCCGCTGTGAATGGGCCTCGATAGCTGAAAGGCTGGAATTGAAGGTACACGAAGGGAAGAGGCGCGAAAGGCGCACGTTTCCCTTGGCGTTTTCGGTGCTACTGGGTGAGATCGCTAGACGCTGTCTGCGACCGACTCCGTCCACGTGATACATGGTTCGGATGAGCTACCGTGTCCTGCCTCGATAACGGGCGGTTGTCACAATAACTGGAAAGTTATTCTTATTATCGTCAGATTTCAGAATTAATCAAGGGGTCTATTGTAAAAAAATGAATCAATACAGCTAATTGTGTATTATGTCAACCTTAACAGCAGGACGCTTTCCCACAGATAAAAACCGTCACATCGGCCAGAACATTAATTGGCTATTATCTAAAAATGAATTGTGATATTGACAGACTTGTATGTATAAGCCCCGACTTACCTAAAAGAGGAAGCACTATATATGCTCCTTTTCAGGAGGCTGATGAATGCTGAAACACATGAAGGCGCACAAGCACCTGAAGCCTGGTGAAAACGGAACCCTGCGTTTGGTCGAGAGGTTCGGGGACACCCTTCTCTGTGTTCGCTACCGGTACGACGCCATCAGGGATAAGCCAGGAAATGTCCCAGGTACAGGTTTCGATGTCTTGTGTTATGAGCCGTTTGATTATGCATACTTCCTATTGGCGTTAGTAGTGTTCATCTCCACGAATATTCAATTTGCTCGAAAACAAAAGAGACCAATACAACAAGCAGCATTTTATGGAGTCGGCATTGCTATTGTGTGGTTCATCTCCTGCTTTATAGCCGTGGGGGGGATGCACCTTGAACTAGGCGGAAAACTTTAAAACAGTTCCAACCAGCCGGTTGGACACCGACCGGGGCCGAGAATCGCCTCGGTGCGGGTCAACCGGGCACCACGTTGGAAGAATGAAAAAAGGGGAAGAAGATGAGACAAACAATCTTTACGGGCATACTTTGCCTAATCATGGCCTGCTTCGCTATATCAAGTAATGCAGAAGAAAGTGGTCCAGATTATGAAAAGATTTCGGTTCTGCTTTTTCCTGAAACATCAACATGGCAGATTGTATCAGGCATGAAACGCGCTGATGCAGCGTTTCTGAGCAAAATAAAGCAAGACTTGCGAAAAGCATATGCTGGAAGCAAGATCAGCAAAGAGTATGAAAGTGAGCATTGCTCTTTCATTGAACGCGTATTTGACAAGGAATTTCATTTCCCTAACGGTTTTTATAGATATGACGTCGATGGGGACGGTATTCAAGATGTTATCTATACAGGGACAGCCCTATGCTCTGAAGCTGATTCAACATTGGTCTGGTTCGGGCAGAAGGGCAAACCAAAATACGAAATTCGTCAGGACGTTTTCTGGCCAATGCGCACAATTCGCGTTAATAAGGGAAATCAGGCAGGCTTTACTTCAGTAAGTGCTGGGTGTTGCGGCAGCATTACAGACGAATATTTTTCTGGAACCCTGAAAGCCATGCGTAAAGGTGGAGTTAAGACCATAACCAGCGATACGGAACTTCCAAAACAAACCCTGCCCTCTGTAGTCTTTAAAACCGACAAAGAAATGGTGCTTCGCAGCACTCCACAGCAAAACGACAAGTATGATGAAGATGCGAGTGAAATAACAGGCGGTGCGGTATTCGGCAATGTTTTATCAAAATACCTTTCAGGGTGCACAGGTGAGTTACGTGACAAGCAAACCGACCAGAACAATATACCTTGGTGTTTTGTTGTCTTGTCGAAGGAATGCAACATACTCAGAACCCATGCTGCCTATGTTGTCAACACCGGATGGACAAGTTGTGATGCTTTAAAAGTGAAATAAGACAAAGTTGCAACTCTCGCGTGGACTCGGTCGCGGCTAAAACACTCGCCGCAGCCGGTCACGCTCATGCCCGTTGGGTGAAGAAATAAAATGAATAATAACATTCAACAAGCAATGAACATCTGCAATCAAATCCTCATGACTGTCGGAGTAACTTTCCCATTTACGACAGCATACATGCTCTTGATTATCCGCCTTCAGGGAGAAAACCCGATTTTGATGTTTTCCCAGAGTAAATTCTCGGTAAGTTTTGACTTGAAGCTATTTGGTTATCTTCGACATCGTTACGCTGAAATAAAAAAAGACCGATTGATACCTCTATTGAATCTGATCTCTTGGTATGCTGGGATAGCAGCTTTTATCTGTTATTTCGGCTTATTGGTACTAGAGGCTCTGTGAACAGCACCCAACCAGGGCCTTAGACGCCGACCGGGGCTGAGAAGCGCCCCGGTGCGGGTCAAGGCCCGGCCCGTTAAACATCAATGATTATAGCAAGTTCCCAGTTATCACTTTCATTCACATCGGCGCGCCAAACAAATCAAGGGCTTACAGTTAATTCTGTAGGCCTTTTTTGTTGTACTCACTGTAAAAGTTGTACTTTAGTTGTACTTTTTTTATTTGTTACCTTTGCGGTGTGTTATAATTAACACACCATTGGAGGTTAACTATGAACAGCAGACTGGCGCGTAAAGTAGAGCAGGCTGTGATTTTTCACGAGCATTCCGCCACCCTATTTTCAAGACCATTCCACCAGGCACGGCGCTCTGAGTTATTGTTCCCCTATATCACATAATCGTCTTCAATGTTCCCTTCTTTTTCCGGTAGCTCTCTCCTTCGATGACCATCTGATGAGCATTGTGAGCCAGTCGGTCGAGTGCCGAATTCGCCAGGATTGCGTCGTCAAAGAGATTGACCCATTCGGCGATGTCCCGGTTACTGGTTATGATAGTTGATGCCCGCTCGTACCGCTCGCTGACAATCTCATAGAAGTCATGGGCCTGTTCCGGGGTGAGTTTCCCCAAGCCGAAGTCATCAATAACCAGCAGGCTTGGTGCAATCAACCTGATCAACTCCTTCTCCAGTGAGCTGTCCGCCCTGGCGGCGTAAAGGTTCTTGAACATCTGAACCGCCTTTACGACGAGTACGCTTTTGTTGCGACGACAGGCGACATGGGCCAGGGCATTGGCAATGTATGTCTTGCCGACACCAACCGGACCAGTGAGGATCACATTCTCTTTCCGGTCGATCCAGTCGAGACCGATGAGCGCTTTCACCCGGTCCCGGTCGAGGGTGATTTTTGCGTCCCAGTCAAAGCGCTCCAGCACCTGGTCGAGATTGACCTTTGCCTGCTGGAGTCTCCGTGCGAGTGCGCCGTGATTGCGGCGCTCTACCTCATCGGAGAGCAGCATCTCGAGAAACTCCAGATGCGAGAGTTTGTTACCTGCGGCATAGGCCACCCGCTCCGGCAGGGTGTCCATGATTGGTGACAGTCGCAGTTTTTTTAGGTACTGCCTCAGTTCAATGGTTGATTCCATGGTCATTCTCCTTGGTGGTGTGATGAGTGAAGTAGTCAGCCTGACGCTGAAACCGTGCCGGTGACAGATGCGTGACTGTTGATGTTATGTGTGCTGCCGGAGTTGATTCCCGTTCCATCGCCTGCCTGATGATTCCTTCGACCCGCTTGACGTTCATCAGACCAAAGTTCACCGCCCGGGCACAGGCACTCTCCACCCGGGCGCTGCCGTATTTATCGTTCAGTCTGAGCAGATTCTGCGCCTGACGCAGAAACGCCCAAGGGACATCACCGGAAAGCAGCTCGGCCATGAAGACGCCTTGCTGTTCGCCCTTCTCCTTTGCTGTGCGAATGTAGTAGTTCACGTCACGCATGGCGTAGGCGCTCTTCTCCTGCGGATAGTCCTCGTAGATGGTTGAACGCTCGCCCGCCTTTTTTCTTGGATGGGTTCTGATCAGTTGCTGCTGGTAATAGATGCGAACCAGAGCCTTGTCACCACGTACGAAGACCTCCTTGCCTATGTATTGAGTCGGCAGGGAGTAGATAGCCCGCTTGAACTGGATGTGGTGATCCCGGTGGACTATGCAGTCGGCAAAGACCGGTACGTCGAACCGTTCAGGGGACAGCGGCAGGAGTGACTTCAGCTCTTCCTGCTCAAAGACCACCAGGGGGCGTTTGCGGGTGGTGCCGTGCAACCGCAGACCCGCAGTGGTGCGGCACCAGGTAATTGCTGACCGTTGGGTATGCTCCCGGTCGGTGAATTCCTCGCCGGCAAAGAAGTTGCCGCGGACGTACTTGATCTGGTTCTCAACACACCCCTTGGCCTCCGGGTGTCGTACCGGTGCCGGGTCGATAATGAAACCCCGGTGTTGGGAGTATTCCTGAAAGGTTTTGTTGAACACCGGTTCATAACGATCCGCCTTCACCACAGCCACCTTCATGTTGTCCAGAACCAGACGCCTGGCAACACCGCCGAAGAACTCCCAGGCTTCCTCGATGCCACAAACCAAGGCATCCAGGTCCTGGCGGTGGGTGAGGTAGACATACTGATGGCGGCTGTACACCAGTGTCACCACCAGGGCGTGCAGCTTGCGTCGCCGTCCGGTTTCGGGATCATAGACCAACCCCATCTGGCCGAAATCCACTTGGGCCACTTCGCCGGGTAACGATTCCGCCATCCGGACGGTTACCTTGGGGCCGCCGAAACCGAGTTCTTCGCGGGCATAGCGGTACAGGGCGCTGTAGGAAACCGTAACTCCCATCCGCCCCAGTTTTATGTGCGCCTTGGTCAGGGTCAGACCGTCCTTCTCCAACCAGTCACTGATCGAATCGCGGTGAGGGATGAGCGGTGCGGAGGCACCACCGGGGGTGGCATCTTGTTCTCGATACCATGCACGGTTCGGAATACCGCCAACGCGATGCCATCCAGCTGATCATCAGCAGTATCAACAGAAAAACCATGTCCGGCGGCAAGCCGCAGATAGTTGCTGATGGTCTTGCGATCCAGGCCGGTGGCTTTGGAACTCCGCCGAATACTGTCACCTGCACGTGCCCTGCGTAAAATATCGGTTATGTCCGTCACGCCATACTCCTTGTGTGCCATCGCTTCCTCCAGGAAATTTATGAAGGAACGATGCTACAGGTTGTTGTGAGCGCCGTGCGGATATTGTTGCCGGGGTGGTGGAATGCTCTTGAAAAAGAGGTGGGGGAATGCTTTTGAAAAATCAGGTCAAAAAGTGGGGGAATGGTCGTGAAAAATTACAGCAGGCTGTAAACACGTGGGAAAAAATGCAACAAAACAATTACCCCATGCAAGAACGGTGTGGAGCAAAGACACGGAAAGGCTCACTTTGCCAAAAACACCCATTGCTTAATGGTCGTTGCATGCTACATGGAGGAAAGTCGCTGTCTGGTAACAAGCACGGGAGATATGCATCAGGAAACTATACAAAGGATGCGATTAACCAGCGAAGGAAGGATGCTTTATTGGTGCTATCTGTGAAGACCTTGCTGGAACTTGAGGATGTTGCGTAGGCAGGGGGGTGGGACCCTTAATATGGAATTTAAATTCTCTTGCCTGAACCTGCGTAAAAATTTCTGAGATTTTTCGAAACAAATTGAACAGAATCTTCTTTTTAGCACCTCAAAGAACAAATGCACCCTCAGGGAATATATCAATTTCCTCAGTCCCATTGATTGATTGTGTCCTTTCAAAGGCCCTCACACCTGATTCAGTCAAATACCAACGAATTATATCCAGTCGGTCTACTCCAATTGTGCCAGCATTTGCATACAGTAACGCTATGTTAAATTGAGCATCATCATTATTTTGGATTGCGGCTAGATAAAACCATTCATAAGCCTCTTTATAATTTTGATCGACTTCATCTCCAGATAAATACTTAAGACCCACTTTGTTTTGAGCGACAGAATCTCCATTATACCTACTACCTGAATGGATATATGTCGGAGGGGCAAGATACATATGACGATTTTTACTATGGTCGTATGTACGCAACATGGTACCCCAATCCTTAATCAGGGACAAAGGTACCTTTAAAGGAAGAATTGTGCATTTTGCTCGCCATGGAGCTAATACCGCTAGCAACTCCTAGAGACTGTTACAGAGAAATTACTGGCTGACTGTAGGCCCCCATTTGCATAACCAACATCCATGTTTACATTGGTTCGCCGACTAAGATTGTTTTGAGAATCTCAATTGGGACAACCCCCAGACGTGTTGCTGCATCTTTCAATGTCTCATCCTCCTTGATTGTCATTTGGCTGGCTGCGAGTTTTTGTTGAATCTTCTGATTATCAAGATGAAATTCCTGACAGATGGCCACGAGTGTCTTTTTTCCAATTCCCTTTCCCTCGAATTTTTCAATAACGACATCACCGGTATAGCGGGGTACATCGATAACTGTCTTGGATGCAGAGGATTTATTGTGCTTATTGTTTGAGGTATTCGTGACTGCAGGGACTGATTTCCCTGTTGCCGGAGATAATACGGGCGCTGCATTTGCTGCTGCAGTCGGAACGTCCGGACGCTCGAGTTGTTTAATAATCTGGTACACTTTGGCTGGTGTCACTTTATTCGTAGTAGCAATCTGATCAACTGTCATGTTTTCGTCGGTTATGGACATCCCGGCCTGACGCAGTTCTCGAAGAGCTTCCGGTGTATCGATATACATTTTTTTACAGAAGCCTTTGAGCGACAACAGTTCAGCATGTCCAAATGGCGGGTCATCTGCAGGGGTCTTTACCCAACTTTCCTTGATCCAGTTATTGAAGTTGAGTATGTAATTGAGTGGAGGAGTTTTGGTAACTGCACCAACTGTGAAGAAGACTGTTATCAAAACTGCGAGAGCCAGGTCACGCGAACTTGCCGTCACACGCCCAGGTATCCCCTTCAAATACTGCATCAGTGGAGTCCAGTTGTAGCAAGTGTGCCATATGCCAGCAATCAGGAACAACACGCTGGTTGTGATGTGGATGTTACCCCACTGTGTTTTTGAAAGTCCGAGAAAAGTCCAGTTTGTCCAGTAGGCAACTTTACCTTGCGGCACAATGAAAGCGGCGATGCCTGATAGCGACATGGCTACGAAACTTAATGCTGTAACCAATGATATGAATATACGGTTGATAAACGGGCGCTCTACCATTTCCTGAATCCTTTTTTGCATAAATTTTACCTGCAGTTCGTTCTAAATAAGCTGCTCTACATCCTTAAGATGAAACTGTAATGTCTAAAATTGATGCCTGGCGGCCACATTAAAGCCACCGGTTGAGTCATTAATGTTACTTCCCCAAAAAGGCAGTACTTCATGGCACCAGAAACATATAATCATGACAATTACTAAATTTGTTTATCAGTCGTCGGATACGTCCTTCGGTGATAATTCTCTCTGACGCCAAACTGGCGTCACCGGGGACTTCAACCACCACTAAAACAAGCTGCTGTTGTAGAAGAACTTGCCGGGGAAAATGAGGACATCTCTTTTTTTATTTCATCAGAACCACATGATGGACAATCCGGTAATTTAGAATCTTTTTTTTGTATTTTTTCAAAACGCAACCCACATTGTAAACATGAGAACTCGAAGATTGGCATATCAGACCTCCTCTAAATTTATATATTCATTTTTTTGAATATATTGTCTTCAGTAACACCTGTCAATGCCAAAGAAATGTCCCCGTCAGGGTCAGGGGCACTAGTTCTCCTTCAACTCCACTTTACGCACCAGCCGTTTCAAGTATTCCTTTGAGAACTGGATATCCAGATCAGCAATTTTCCCCGTAGCTGTTCGAACATCCGCTTAAGTATCTTGTATTGAAAAGTAGAATCTGGTAGCTTCACAACATGAGTGCGTTTGAAAAACATAGCAGGTGCGTGCGCATCATAACCTTCATGATACCGTTTTTTCTGGTTTGTGTTGGGATGCGGGTACCGGATTTTTCCCGTCCGCATAAACCTAAACCGATGCGACGTGCTGTATTGGATAAAACTCCGACTCGTTCTATCGCCGTTTCTGTCGTAAAATCTGATATAGTCCCATTTGTTACCGATCAGCCGACCCTGGAATTGCGTTCCACCGTAGAATTTATCCCTGAAGTACAACCAACCTATTTATCGATTCCTCTTCTATCGCGTAGCCCCTTTCCACCCAGAGCTCCTCCGGCAGTAAACCCTTTCGCATAACAAAAATCTCTTTAATCCAGAAGTATTTTACCTCTGACTCGGTGCAGTAGTGCGCCTTGTCTCTAAAATTAAATATTCAAGGGAGTATTTCCATGCAAAAGCGCCACTTGTTTGTAGTCGTTGTTCTGTGTTCTATTGCCATGTTCATGACGGCTGGTTGTGCAACACAAACGGCCGTAAAGAAAGATGAAACGTCCACACCAGTTACAATTGCTTCCCAAAATTTGACATCCGAAAAAACCGTGGTTCTGCCAAGTATATCAACACCCACTTCTGCACATAAAAATGAATTGCAACCATCAAAAATTGTCTCAGGAAATCAACCCGGACAAAATGATTTTGGAGTATCTCAACTCCAGTCTGCACTTGAGAAAATATACTTTGATTTTGATTCTGCCGACTTGTCAGAAAACGCACGCACAGCTTTAACTAAAAATGCCAACGCCTTGATGAGGGAGTCAACCGCTAGAGTCAGAATCGAGGGAAACTGTGATGAGAGAGGATCTGTAGAGTACAACCTGGCGCTGGGTGAGCGGCGTGCAAAATCAGCGCAACAATATTTAACAACGCTTGGAGTCAAACCTGAACGCCTGTCCATTATCAGCTACGGTAAAGAAAAACCTTCAGTTCAGGGAAATGATGAAGCTTCCATGGCTAAAAACCGTCGTGATGAGTTTGTTGTTATTTCAAAGTAACTCTTAGATACATAGGGCCGGCTGATTGAGCCGGCCCTAGGAGACACTATGAATTATATCATGACAGTTGCCTTCAGAATGACAATGTTTCATCTGGTAATAGTATGTTGTTGTGGATTTACATGGGGCTTAGGAAAATCTGATCCTTGTTTGGAGTCGCGCTCGACAATTGACATACTTCATGCGACCACAGATCCCACCAAACGGGCAAATCTTGAGGAAACTATTCTCAAAGCGTGCCCAAATGGGGCTGCCGGCTTATTTATACGAGCAGAACAGGCTGAAAAAGTATCAAAGCCGGATATAGCTATGTCCCTTTATCGTGAAGCATTGGCGCTAGACGCTAGCATTTCCGATGCTCACGGGAATTTGGGCTTGCTTCTGCATGATCATGGTTTCGATGATGAAGCATCTGTTGAACTGACAAAAGCGCTTATGGGGCGATCTGATCCCCGTTACCACCGTTCACTTGCAAACATTATAAGTAAAAACGCTCTGCCCTCTCTATCCCTCTTCCACTATAGCGAAGCTCTAAAAGCATTCCCTGATGATGTTGATATCCATCAGGGACTCGCAAACGCTTACATTCAGATAGGTCAACTTGACAAGGCAGAAGCAGAATTTAATCGACTAAAATCAATTAAACCATCAGACGCAATTTTCCAAAAAGGATTGGCGGAAGTTTATCGAAAAACGCATCAGCTTGATAAAGCCATTGAAGAGCTGAATTCATATATTCGGCATAATCCAGCTAACAAGGATGGGCACCGCTTACTGGCAGAAGTATTTATGGAGAAGGGTGATCATAAGGCAGCTCGTCGCGAATTTCTTGCAGCAGGAGTTGATGTCTCTATCAATCCGGAAGATTTTGTGCGCAAGGGCGACGACTTTACGAATGCACGCGAATTTGGTCTGGCAATTGGCTCCTACCAGACTGCACTCAATAATCGTCCTGGTTGGAAGGAAGTTCAGTATAAGCTGGCCAAAGCTCAAATGTCTGCCGGTCGTGATGATGATGCTCTTGTCACACTGACTCCGCTTCTTAAAAGTAGCTACAATGATGGCGCCATCTATCACGACCTAGGCGTACTACGCGAGCGAAGCGGTCAACTTGATGAAGCCATATCCGCCTATCGTTTGTCCATTATTCACAATCCCGAAAATGTCAATGCACTTAGAAGACTGGCAGAGATTTCCATCTGGCGAGGCAATTTCAAAGAAGCTGCCGATCACTATCGTGAATTGATCCGCCTGCGAGAAGATAATCCGCTCTATCATCTAAATTTAGCAGGTCTATACGAACGAATGAAAGACATGAAAAATGCCGTAGCCGAATACGAAATTGCGCTCCGGCTCGACCCGGCTAACCTTGAAGGGCACCGGGAACTGGCAAAGGTATATATCCGGTTGTCCCAAATCACAAAGGGTGAAGCGCATTTCAAAGAAGTTATCAGATTGAATAATGAAGACGAATCTGCACGAAATGCATTGATTTCCTTGTACGTGAGGCAAAAAAGATACGATGAATTAACGAAATTCATAAAAGATTGGTTAGACAAAGCCCCTGATGACCCGCAAAGGCATTATCGAATGGGGATCGTATACGAGTTTAAGAAAGAATATGTATCAGCAATAGCAGAGTATAAAAAATCAATCGAACTCTCTCCGGATAACGCTAAAATGCTTTCAGCACTGGGCCGTACTTACATGAAAAGTGGCAGAATTTCCGAATCTCGCGAAATCCTGGAAAAAGCCAAATCAGCCGATCCGACGCTTGCAGAGCCTCAACTATTGCTTAGTAGCATTAGCAGCAGGCAAAAGACTCAGAAAAAGAGCATCTCCGCACATAAGACGAGAACAAAAAAGCAGCAGGTACTTCCCAAAAAATCAAGAAAACAAAAAAACAAGAGGAAATAGATACATCAAGCAATTCCAGAAATTATTAACTACCGGTACCGAAGGGACTATCGGATTCTTTTTTTCCACAACAACCAAGTCCCACAAAAAAATACTACTGAATTTTCCAGCGTTGTAGCGCTTCGTTGATGATTGTCGCATCAATGGCTCTATTAACATTCACCATTTCTTGTATTAATTTTTCGTTGTACATGAATCTCGATAAAAATTTAAGCCGTCTGTGAAACGCCGAATCCTTAACCAAAGAATATCGATAGCGGGCATCACTCCAGAGAAATATTTTCGGCGGAGGGTTTTCTTGGAAGATTGTTTCAGCCCAATCCTCTTCAATCTCGACTTCTTCTGCGAGTAAACGGATTCCACTGACTGGATCTTCCTGTAAGGCATCATAAGCCAAGAGTAACGCCTTCATAAAGCGCACCGCCGTCTCCCGATTATCCTGCAGCCAATCACGTCGAACACTGTAGACATCCACGTTGGTATAGATACCAAGATCACCTTCAGTCGTAATAATTCTGGAGTTGCTATCGTGAACCATTCTCTGCATCCATGGTTCCGAGACCATGGCGGCGTCAATTCCTTTGTCTATGAGTGCAGAAAGTTGTTCGGCGGGCGGCAAGTCTACCAAGGTCACCTGATCAAGACGAATACCAAGCTGTCTAAGAGCCATGATTATGCCGTAATGAGCGGTAGATCCCTTCCTCACCCCGATTTTCATGCCCTTCAGATCGCCGGCAGTCTTGATGCCACAATCCCTCCTCGCTACTATGCCTTCGCTGTAAGCCCCCTCCTGATTTATCCCGATAATAACACTATCAAGACCCTGCGACAGGCCGTGTAGAAACGGTACCGAGCCAAGAGAAGCTAAGTCGATTTTTCTATTTTTCATGGCCGCGACCATTGGTGCCCCGGAGTCGTACTTGATGTAGGTAGGCGTCAGCCCAACTTTTTCAAACAGCTTAAGACTTTTGGCCACATATAACAGCCAGTCCATGTTTGCCTGATAGCCGATCGTGATCGGGAGCACGGCCGGAGATATGGCCTGGGGTGCGCTATAAACCGTCCTCGTGGACAGTATCAAAAGCAGCACAATGACGGTCTGAATTATGATTTTGGGAATCATTTGACTCCTCCGGAACGATATCTCATCGCGTAGTTGGAATGGTCAGGATGGGGGCAGCGTCCTTGTTCCCTGTTTCCACAAAGGTGAACAGAAACATCAGAAACGAGAACAAACGCTTGGATTCCATATCCCCGTTGGAAATCGAGAACCAGTAACCTTTGTAAGGAATGGCCACAAAGGATTCAGCCGGGTAATCAATCGAACTCGTGATCCTGATCAAGGGAGTGACCACTCCATAGGGACCCAGGTCGGCTTCTGGTGTCGGCTTAACCCATTGTTCAGTAACGTGGATATCAGGCACTATAATATTCGAAGAAATGTCCGTGAGAATTTCGATCATCGAACGGCTCAGCATGGCAATCTCCTCTTCGTTGGAGGAGACGGCCCCGTACACAATACGGAATTCTCGTGCAACTGGGTCCAGATTCAGTATTTTAGACACATTCAACAGTGCATTTTCCTCGGCTGCGGCGAGCCGTGGCCGGAGAATCATACTTAACTCCGAACTATTATCTACCTGACGCACCTGCACGCCGATGTCCCCCGACGCCTGAATTCGACCGAGATTCGGCAGAAGGGCATAGAACTCCGGATCGGCCGGACGAACATACAACTGGTTAATGCGGCGATTGTCTATTCCATTCATTGATTGAACTGTAAGCCGGAAAACCATATCCACGGGATAACCGGCCTGGATTATATTCATAATCGCCGCCGGAGGAATTGGCATCATCATCTGACGGGCAAAGCGCTCTCCGGTCATCGGCGAATATGTGATGGTTGGACTTTCGTTCAAGGCTCCCTCGGCCGACAAGCCAAACCCGCCGACTTCATCATGTAATGCTGCACCTGCATTGAAAAGTTTGGCAGACGCGCTTGTGCTGACTTTACGTTGAAGAGAGTAGCCCGCAACGACCTGCCCCACATCCAAAAACACCGGAGTGTCACCGTACCTGATCTTCACAAGGTTCAACAGCATCTGGCTCTTCCAGGAATCTGCCACAGCGGTGGTGTAATCAAAGCGGTCACGGGTAACTGTGCCTGGCCCGATTGAACTGCATCCGGAAATGACACATACGGCAAGGCACAGTAACAAACCGGTAATCCTGTAGTTTGTACCTGTACATGAATATGCCGTAGTGTCTGACTTGCGACTCTTATGTATAATTTCACCCAACGTATCGGTGTCTCTATTTCTCGAATCGACTTCTAATACATCGATTTTCACAACAAAACCCCCTTCAGCTAAGAAGCCTAAACTGTAACTTAATGCACAGATATTCGCCTCCCCACGGTAACCAGGAAGGTTCAAGTACAGGAATTTACATAGCAGAAAACGGGATTAAATGACACTGGAAAGGATATTCATTAAGTCTGAATATATGTTGTGGAATGCTCGCGGCATTTCAGTAACGGGAACAGCATGTACAACACTTCACACGGCCCGTACCTCAATGCAAATTGTTTGATTGCAGAGTGGATTTAATCTCTATTGCCCTTGGGTGGCACTGGACAAGTTATGTAATGAATTTTCTTCAGCACAAATAGAGCCATCACACATAAAAGTGTTTCAAGAGTCATTAAGGCTATTCCGGCTTCAATGATCGTTTAATTTTTAAACATTCCAACACCTTATTCACTTCTTCCGAATCATCCGGGTTGAGATGCTGAGGAAGAGATTCCCGTCCATACTCTTTATATATTTTGAATCTGTTGCAGGATTCAAAATCAGCATGGCAAAGCCTTGATTTAATATACTCTGCGGCAATTGGCATATCTTTCATTTTGTCGTTAAAAAACTGACAGCAGGATGATAATTCACACCGCATTGTATTACCTTTCAAAGAAGGAGATAAAGTTATGGGGCGAGAAAAATTCTCGCCCCATGGGGAGCATCAAGTCGAAGATTACTCGTTTTCCTGCTGCTGTTTGAGCAGTTTTTCAAAATACAGTTCGGGATTTGTCAGTTTCTGAACCTCTTTGGTGTTATATCCCAATTCTTTAAAGTTCAGCACACCATTGATTGCATGGCAGTTGGCACAATTGAGCGCCTTGTTTTTCGGCGTTACCTGATGGTTGCTGCCGAAGTAGATTGTCTGCCAGCCGGGAACCGGCTCATACTCACTAATGCCAAGAATTTTTGCGGCAGAAGCAACCCCTGCCAGTGAATCGCCGTTGGATATCGGCGGAGCAAAATCCATGGAGAGCAACTGGCCGTTCTTCTTATTGAAGTAAGCCTTACCCTGGAAGACCTTGAATGGGTAGATCTTGCTCTTCCCGTCCGTCCGGCTCCCTTTGGGACCAATAAATTGCGGGGTATTGCTGACAGTCAGGTTGTACCAGGCATAGACCGGGGCGGTTTCGTTAACTTCACGTTTTAAAGTGGATGGTTCGTAAAAACCGTTCTCCTGCTTTTCCCATTTGGTAAAATCCTTGGAAAACGCGCCGCCGGTTTTAGGGATGTGACAGGTCTGACAGGCAATTGTTGCAGTGTGCCTGTTGTAATCGGCATCAGCATGAGGTTTCGAGCTGTGGCATTCACCCACGCAGGTCATGTATATACCGTCATGAGCCCAGTTATTGGGGTCGCGACCGGTGGGGAATTTATGGTTTTTGACCTGGTGACAGTCAACGCAGATAATGCCTTTGGATACATGAACTTCGGCTTCTTTGGTCATTGAAAAACCGCGCTTGATCATGGCGCCGCCACCGGCGGTCTCATGACAGACCATGCAATTCTTGATGCCGGGTTTGCCGATATTTGCGGCAGCTTCAGTGCTCCGGTCCTGGGTCATTACGACTTTGCCGTCCTTGTCTTTGATCGGCTTACGTTTACTGAAATCATATTTGCTGGAGTGACAGATCAGGCAGTCAATGGCCTGCTCGGCCGATGGTCCGGTGCTTCCGACGTCATTGGCATGATCACCGGGGTGGCAGGTGTTACAGCCGGTAAATTTGGTTTTGCCCAAAGCATTCGGCGGTACTTCCTTCAGGTTGTTGACGATGTCGTTGCCATTGCACATGGTATAGATGCGGTTTTTCATGCCGTGCTCTTCATTGGTGTTCAAGTTGTCTACATGATCAACCTTGGAGGCGTGTTTCCAGTGCACCGTCCCGAGAAACTCTTTGGCTTTTCCGGGGTGACAGACTTCACAAGTCTTGGGTCCCTGGTAACCGTTCTTGAGTATCTCCGCTTTTCCCGGATGTTCCTTGGCCTGAACTGTTGATGCCAACAGCACGACCCCGATTGCTATTGCAGCACATTTACCTGTCATCTTTGATTTCCTTTCAAGTCGGATTATGGATACTAATCGCTAGTATGATTTCTATGGTCTGATGATCAATCAGTTAACATCCAGCTGTCTTTTTAAACATCTTACTTTGGTTCTTACCTTCTACTTTTTCAAATTTGCTCCTGATTTCGTCGCCTTCTACGATTCTTTTATCCTTGAACTTGTCGAGAGTCAGTTCATCAGAAACATAGATAGTTTCAGGTTCGCCGGTTTTATTGTTCTTGAGAATCGCGATTGCCGAATTTCCGTCTGCTGCAAGTTCAAGCTTCGCAATGGTTCCAACAATCTTTACATCTTCAGCATGAGCATTTTGAACATATACCGACGTTGTTACAGACATCACTGCAAACATAATTACGGCTAAAGCAACTTTTCTCATGGAACTCTCCTTGTAGGTATGTATGGCCTAAGCCATTGTGTTGATATCGTGATTAGTTATTGCCAGCGCCTTCTTACCGATAAGTGTTTGTGCAACCTTGCATCGGGCGCTGGCCAATAGCCGTTGAACAGTACCTCTTGAAACGCCCATGCCTGCGCCAGCCTCCTCCTGACTCTGGCCCACACCATCACAGAGGTGCATCGCTTCAAGTTCATCTTTGGCAAGATGGGTGACTTCCAGTTCTTTCAGAGGTATTCCAACCGGCTTGAACACAGCACTATATGCTGCTCGGAGTGGACAATTACAGTTTCTTGGTTTACGTGGTCGCGGCATTGTCAGTGGGTGCAACCATGGTTATGGGAATGGCCGCCACAGGTGTGGCCGGGCTTGTACTCCTTGAGAGTGCCAGCCTTCAACATCTCAATATTTTCAGATATTGAGCCGCCATTCGTATTAAATGCCCGAATACCGGCCACATTCAGTTTCTGCAACGCTCCCCCACCGATGCCACCGACAACAATTGCATCGACGTGATGCCCCCCAAGCCCTGCAACCGGGTTACAAGAACCATGCTGGTGAACCCGGTCGCTGTTGTTTAGCGACTGGATTTCTTTGGTCATCAAATCTACGATTAAATATTCAGGTGCCGAACCGAAATGATTGAATACCTGACTGTCAAGCCCCTGATTATTATCTATCGGAAAACAGACTTTCATTGATTGCCCTCCTTTTGTTTTGTGAGCATGCACAAAATACAATCCAACAATATGAATGTCAATATATATTAAACACAAAATAAATAGATTTATTTTTTGCGTAAAGGTGATTAATGAAATCATATGGAGGAAAAGTGCAGGCAGGTGCAAACTGACGTTAAAGATCGCAAATTTTGCACAAAAATCGGGGTTTAATTTTAATGTTTAAAAATAATACATCAATAATATCAATGTTTTTTATCCAAACAAGCAGTTGGCATGCAACGTGGAATAACTCGTATATTCACATTCCAAAGGAGGAAGTACCGATGAAAAGCAGAAAACTTGTTGTATCAGCAACCGTTGCCCTCGTAGCACTTTCACTCAGCATCTCGGCATTCGCAGCGACCAAGAGTCAAACAGGAATCAGAACTCAGATTAAAACCGGTACGTGCGTAAAGTAATCCAATCAGTCCAACAAACCATCAAAGGAGATTAACCATGAAAAAACTTATCATTGTAGCAACCGTCGCTCTCGTAACTATGTCCCTGACCGTAACAGCCTTCGCAGCAACCAAAAGCCAAACCGGTATCCGGACCCAGATTAAATCCGGCACGTGCATTAAGTAGTTCCTGAAAAACAAACTGGCCACCTGTCTTTCTGGCAGGTGGCCTCACATATATCCGCATTCAGTTGATTATCAGGTCTGCCACACTGCATCCGCCTTGTATCAATTCAGAGATTTTTCCTGTAACTCTTCCTTAACCCGTACATTGAGCTCTTTAATCCTGTACTGCAGTGTTCGAAGCGAGATTCCAAGAGCCGTAGCAGTCTCACGCCGGTTACCTTTATATCGCTGGAGCGTCCGCAGGATTGATTCTTTCTCGCGATGCTTCAGAATCCCTTCGCCTGATTCAAGGGTTGCATCCTGTTCATCAAGGAGTGAAACCGGAAGGTCATTGATGGTTATCGCACCCCTGGCAAGAATAACCCCTCTTTCTATGATGTTCTGAAGTTCCCGTACATTGCCGGGCCAGCGGTGCATTTTCAGAAGCTCAAGAGCTTCAACTGATATACCTACTGGACGTCGTAATCCGGACGCTGAAGAGAATCGGGCACAGAAGTGACGGACCAGGCCAGGAATTGCATCAATACGCTCACGAAGAGGCGGCAGATTTATTGGAAATACATTCAGTCGATAGAACAGATCTTCACGAAAACGTTTTTCTGCCACCTCTTTCGCCAAATCTCTGTTTGATGCAGCAATCACACGTACATCCGTTTTAATTTGCAGCGAACCGCCCAAACGTTCAAACACACGTTCCTGCAAGACCCGCAGGAGCTTTGCCTGAAGCAGTGCCGGCATTTCCCCGATTTCGTCCAGAAAAATAGTGCCGCCCTGCGCCAGTTCAAACTTGCCTCGCCGGGACTGAACCGCTCCGGTAAATGCGCCCCGTTCATGACCGAACAACTCGCTTTCCAATAGGTTCTCCGGTATGGCGGCACAGTTTAGCGGGATAAACGGCGCAGATCTGCGAGGACTCGCGAGATGGACCATCCGGGCGATCAACTCCTTGCCGGTACCGCTTTCACCATGA
Source organism: uncultured Geobacteraceae bacterium (assembly GCA_942493195.1). Classification (GTDB taxonomy): domain Bacteria; phylum Desulfobacterota; class Desulfuromonadia; order Geobacterales; family Pseudopelobacteraceae; genus CAIPTY01. The sequence goes on from OW818669.1 coordinate 2,239,329, forward strand.
AGAAGAACGGTTGCAGATGTTCTGGCAACATCCTGAACCAGTTTTCTGACATCATCCATCGCCCTGCCTGAAAAAATCAGCTCCTCCGGAGGCAAACCGGCTTTTTCAATTTCCTGGAGTGATACCGTCAATCGTTCCAGTTCGACTTGTTCAAGCGCCCTCTTTACGGTTGCAAGAAGACTGGCCGGGTCTTTCAGCGGTTTGGACAAAAAATCAAAAGCGCCCTCCTTGATCGCAGCAACGGCCTCATCGACGCGGCCAAATGCGGTAATGAAAATAAATAACGGGGCAAAAAGCTCACTCCGGGTTGCCCGAAACAACTCAAGACCGCTTCGAACAGGCATTTTCAAGTCGCACAGCACGAGGTCAAACCTGTCGCGCTGAATTCGCTGCAATCCTTCACCGCCATCGCAAGCCGTTGTAACGGTGTACCCGGCTTCATCAAGGATGGTCGCCAGAAGTTCTCTAAAAACCGCATCATCTTCTACAATCAGGATGGTTGCCGACATATGATTCCTTCCATTCATACCAATTCCATATCAAGTATCAGACCGAGGCGGCTGGGCGTATAAGCCCGTATGTTGGGCTGCCGAAGGCGATTATGTCCTGAACATAGCCGGAGGACCGACAAAGACAGGACCTTGAAATGGATTTGGGATTACACTGCTAAAGGCAGGGTAACCGTAAAGGTGGTTCCGACTCCGACTGTGCTTTCAACCGTCAAACTCCCGCCATGCTCCTGTGCTATCTTACGGCACAGCGCCAGCCCAAGCCCGGTTCCCCGGGCTTTGCTGGTCCAGAACGGCTCAAAAATATGGGGAAGGCAGTCAGACGGGATCCCGATTCCGGAGTCAGATATTTTGATGAGTGCTTTTGATTTCACGGATTCAAGAACAACACGTAACTCGCCGCCATCGGGCATGGCCTGAATACCGTTTTTTAATACGTTTAAGAGCAGCTGAACGATTCGATCCGCAGAAATCATCGCCTCCAGAGGCTCTTGAGGGTCGTGGATAACCCTCACCTTATCCGACTCAATTTCCATGCGGATCATGGTGACGCTGTTATGCACCAATGCCGCCAGATCAGCGGGCTTACGCTCATCCCGTTCCTCACGGGCAAAGGCCAAGAGATCATTAACCAGTGCTTCCATCCGGAGAGATTGGGACACGATTTTTGCTGCGTGCAGTTTTGACTGTTCGATATTGGATGACGCCTCGATCAGTTGGGCAAAACCCTTGATGCCGGCCAATGGATTACGGATTTCATGAGCCAGTAGTGCACCCATTTCCCCGAGACGTGCCAATTCTTCACGACGCCTCATATCTCTTCGATGAAGTTCTTCACGCCTGAGCATGAACAGTACAAGTATCGTCAAGCCCCAGAGCGCAATCGTCAGGGATGCAACAACCGTGACGCCGGTTTCGGCCCTGCGAATCACCTGATCGGACCGGAAGGTGTGTAGTGCCAGAACGAGCAGATATTCGTCCTGATTTGTGTGAACTCTGGTACGGAGAAGATAGACTTCTTCTCCCGTGCCAAGGAGTTCCCGCTGTTCTGAAATTCCGTTTTGCAGTTCACTATGTTCAGGATAGGAATATGGATGGCCAATCAGATTTGAATTGGTGTGAAATCGAACAACGCCTTGACGGTCAATCAGAGCATAATAGGCAATATCCGGCGTCGTATAGCGAGCCAGAGATCGGAATGAGGAGGCATCTACAACTGCAAGCTGTTCTATTGCAGCTGCAATGGAAAGTCCCGCTCCACGCAGGTTCTCAAGCGCCAATTGCGGAGCCGAACGAAATGCGGACCAGGCAAACCACACAACCAGCGCGGTAAAGCAGATAGGTACAACTAATAAAAGGCGCGTGCTTTTACCCATCGCTAGAACGAGTAAATAACCGAAACACCACCGCCATAATCGGGGCTACTGTCGGAAAATCCGCGTGAACCGTAAAGGTCAAGCAGTGTTGTATCGTTGAGAGACCACAGAATCCGGCCTCTTGCCTCAAGTAGAGCGTCTGAGTAACCTGACGGCGACGTAGCACCTTTTACAAGAACCATCGGCTCCAGTTTTTCCCAAAGCAGATACCCTACCCCGCCGGTATAACTGAAATAATTTTGCAAATCAAAACCGCTTACTCTCCCCTGATAGGTATAGAGAGCCTCTCCGGTCAAATGAAGGTCGCCATACCATTTGGTAAGATCCAGCCCTCCACCAAAGTCGAATTTTCCGGTTCCGAGCCCATCGGATTCTGACGCGGTCGGAGTTTTTACAAACACGGACATTCTCACCTGAGGTAAAGATGTGTTCTCTTCGTGAAGTATATATCCCGCTCTCAGAATGATATCACCCAGGCCAGAAACATCTGAGCCGGTTGAGCCTGATGTCGCGCCTGGGCCACCCGGCTGCTGCAGTACTGTTCCGCTGTTACCGCCAGGACCGCCTCTAAGAGTGGTTTCAGCGGTAACGGTACTTTGGCTGGTGTTGAACAGGCTGGTTGTAACGTTTGAATTACTTTGATACAGAAACGGAATTTCAACTCCGACATCAAACCGTTTGTCGGGGGACCAGGTAACATTCAACGGCATATACACACTGCGTGTGGTGGAGTCAGTCCCATAGTTTCCCGATGCGTACTCCGCACCGAAGCTTATGGAAACGCTTTGAGGCTTATCCGGCACACTGCTCGCCGACCAGGTCGGGGTAGTAATACTCAACACAAGAAGCAACACTATAATTGTATTCGGAAAATTTACGTTCACCTTCTCCCCCCCCTCATGATACCGCTTCGATTACCAACCCCATTGCGAAAACCGCTGCCCATACTCTGACCGGCCCCATTCCGGACGTTTGAACCGCCACCTGACCAGAGCGGTTTACCAGTTTCAGAACGGAGGACAACACTTTCGCCATTATTTTTATTCTCAATACGTTGGGCAAAAATATACAACAAACCGTCTTTTCCCTGTGCCAGAGAACCGGTCACCAGGACCTCTTGACTCTTTGCAAGTGTAATCGTCTGTTTTTCCCAATAAGACCAAGGCCCCAGAACAACGGTGACAGCTCCACGAGTAGTTTCAATGGATAGCTCTGTATGCTGACCCTGTCCTTTTCGCCCCGGGGGGACAATCACCATACCGGAGATGCTCATAATGGTGTTGACATCAAAACCGGACGACACATCCAACCCACTGCCGGTGCCCGGCGTATCGTTTCCCCAGAATGCGTCAGCGTCTTGATGCCAGACACTCAGGATTGCCATCAGAATGATAAGGATGACGTTTTTCATTGAATTTTCCTTGTTATAACAACCCGGCTTCGTTTGCAGAAGCCGGGTTATTAGTTGTCATTACTACTGGGTTACTTCAGGCGTTGTGGTGGTGACTGGGGTCGTGGTCAGATGCGAACCATCCTGAAGTCCGTTGCCGTTTGAAGGACGTGTGGTAGAGCCATTGGCTGTTGTCCCGGTAGTCAGGAATGTTCCGTCACGCCGTTGTGATCCTGCCGGACGGGTTGTTGCGGATGCGCTTGTTGCAGTCTGGGTTGAAGTACTGGCACCGTGACGTTTTCCGCCACCGCCACCGCCGTAACCTTTTCCTGCTGCCAGTGCATCTCCGGTTGCCAATGCTGCCAGAACTCCTGCGACTGCTGCCATTGTGATGATACGTGTTTTCATGTCTGATTCCTCCTGATAGATAATTGATTCTAGTCAGGATGTATCAGGATGCGTGCCAAACTCGTATCAAGCTGGTATTAAAGCATTATTTATTTAAATTACAATTTAATCACGGACATTAAGTGCAATATTTGCATGTATCGTCATGATTTTGCACAAACGTGCAGACTCTGCTTCCGGGGAATAGTACACGGGAATAAAAGACTAAATTCGAAGACTCATGACAGCGGCATAACCGGTAAATACTGAGATGCGTACATTATATTCAGTTTTTTGAATATAATGCCCCCTATTTTGTATGTCAACATGTAACATGCGAATCGACAAAAACCTACGGGCCACTGTCAGCTTTCATGCAGTTCAGTTTTTCGTGCCGGTGAGTACAACAGGAAAAATTCTACGCAGTAGATGAAGGTGGCAGGTCATCAGGATTGGAACTGACTGACCTGCGATCCCTTCCCGATCGTCTTTCCGGTCCTTCATATCCGACATGTGTTTTTCTGCGTTCAACATATGCACGACGCTCTTCTACCCGCTTCGGCGGCAGCTCTTCCACGCGTGACAACCAATCGATAAACTTTCGGAAAATATTCATATGATCACCTCCACTGCATTATATAAACCTGAGAACTATTTGTGTAACTTTTATGTTTGTATAATAGAATCCAGTCCTGCATACTTCCAAAAGACAACCAATCAAAAGGAGACGAAGCAATGGACAAGAAATCCAATCTGTTTGACATTATATTCAAGATCGTCGTTATGGCCTTGATGATCGACTGGACCTTTGCGCTATGGAAAATTGCAGATAATCTTGCCAGGCTGAAGCCCTGATTCCTGCCTGTGTCCGAGTTCTACTCTTCCGTGCCAGTCCCAACTGGCACGGTTTTTTTACATGTAGTGGCTGCCTCGCGGCGGAATTTGTTGGAATAAAATTCGCCAAATCAAATATTTCCTGACTCAGTTCTATAAAGTTCTGCCCGTTTTGCCGATGAGGAATAAAGCACCTTTGAATTTCCAAGCATCCAGACAAACAAATCGGAGCACAGAGAATGGCAAACCCGACTGAAGATCAGATTGAAAATCCCCCGCCGCCTGACAATATCGCACGTGAAAACATGAGCGATCAGAACAACAATCTGCCGCCAGTTGGCAGCAAGACTGACCATGAGGTTGCCGACCGTGCTCAGGAGGTTCCGGCGCTGTTGGAAAGCGCCCCTCTGTCGCAGGAGGAGCCGGAAGCGGTGGAGCAGGCAATCGTTGTTGCTGAAGAACTGCCCGCAGATCGTCTGTCTCCGGTGGAAGAAACGCCCTCCGAACCCGCTGCATCTACCGATGAGGTCCAACCGGTTCAAGTCGCTGCACAGCAGCAGACGACGGCTCAATATCTGGAGTCTCCGACCACATCCCAGGAGTTGGCTGCCATCAGAAACGACCTGAAATCAGCTCTGGGAACCATGCAGGCCATTCAGAGCGGTGCCGATCAGCTTTCCGCCAAACTGGATACCGTTTCCAGTGAAACGGGCACTCTGTCGGGCAAAGTCAATGAAATTGCACTCAATCACGAACTGATGTCCGCCGAACTGGAGACACTGACCTCCGGTAGCGGATCCCGAAATGTACTTTCAAAAAGCTTCCTTATAATCGCATCCGTCACTCTGTTCTTTCTGGTCGTTTTTCAGGTGTACATGTTCATCTCTCTGATCAATGTGGAAAAACTCCAGACCGCTTCCGGTCCGGCACTATTGGAGAGTTTCAAGGGGCTGGATAAAAAACTGGCCGACTACAATGCCAGCCTCACCAAGGCAGCAACTCCACCGCCCCAGGAGCATGTCCAGAACCAACATACATCTGCTGCAGGACCGAACAGCCATGAAGCACCTGCCCAACACACCACTACGCTTCCCGCTGCCATTCCCCTGCCGGAAAAACTGAATCGACTCCGAAATGGACTGACCGAGAAAAAACTGATCCGCAAAGAGACCGGCGACTGGTTCGTCTATACCAAAAAACCGGAGGAGTGCATTACCGATGCGGACATCATTGAAGCCCTCAATTCCGCCTACCGGAGACTGGGCAGACCACTGTCTACCAAGGCACCGGTCCCCTCCCACAATTCACTCTGCATTCTGAAACCTGACGGAAAGGGTGGCACCGAGATCGTAATGACAAAGGATTTTGCACCCTGATCCGCACCTCTCATAAAACGTATCAAGGGCCATGCTGAAACTGCATGGCCCTTTTATTTTGTGAACAGCTTCTGATAGAATGCCACAATGTTGATGCCATTTACACGAGCTGACATGTTCCGGGGGCTTAATGAACGGTCTTTACTCCATACGTTGCAGATTCTCACCCGTTGTGCTTGTTACGCTGCTGTGTCTCACATTTTGTTCTTCTGCCTTTGCAGCTGACCTGACAATCTACGATGATTCCCTGGCACCGGAATGGGAAAGTTGGTCATGGAGCTCAGACCTGAACTACTCTTCCACCACTCCGGTCCACTCCGGAAGTAATTCAATTGCAGTTACTCCGACATCAGGTTGGGGGGCGCTGTCGCTGCACACCGCACCGGCAATTAATTTAGCCGGATACGTAAAATTGCGCTTCTGGATTCATGGGGGCAGCTCTGGACAACAGCTTAGGGTTGTCGTCAATGACAACGATTCTGCTCCTTACCAGATTGCTGCTATAAACGCCTGGACATTGTTTGAATTGCCACTAGCCGAACTTGGCAACCCCGGTACTTTGGTCCGGATTAACTGGCAAGACACTTCCGGCGCGATTCAGCCTGCTTTCTACCTGGACGACATTTCCCTGGTTGCCGGGGAAGCGCCCCCCCCTCCTCCGCCCGGTGTTGGGCCTGCCATCTCCATCGATACTACGCAAGGCCGGCATTCCATCAGTGAAGATATCTACGGCATGAATTTCGCCGATAAAACTCTGGCGAGTGAACTGCGCCTGCCGGTAAACCGTCGGGGAGGCAATTCCACGAGCCGTTACAACTGGCAGATTGATGTCTATAACACCGGCAGTGACTGGTTTTTTGAAAATATCACTGAACCTCACAGCAGCGCCTTGCCCCTGCCTGATGATTCATCAGCAGACCTTTTCGTCGAACAGAATAGTGAAAGTGGAACAAAAAGTATTTTGACCGTCCCCATGATCGGATGGGTTGCCAAGCAGCGCAAAACATCCCATCCCTTCAATTGCGGCTTCAGTATTGTAAAGTATGGCACCCAGGATGATGCCGATTGGAGCTATGACCCGGACTGCGGCAACGGTGTTCACAATGGCATCAATCTATCCGGAAATGATCCAACCGACACAAGTGTCAGCACCAGCACCTCATTCGTCAGCAACTGGATCACCCACCTTACCGGGCGTTACAACACCGCTGCCAACGGAGGTGTTGCTTATTACAATCTGGATAACGAGCCGATGCTCTGGAACAGCACTCATCGGGATGTTCACCCCCAACCGGCCACCTACGACGAAATCCGTGACCGTACCTACCAGTATGCGCCGGCCATCAAAGCAGTTGATCCGAGCGCTAAGACACTAGGACCTGTCTTGTGGGGCTGGTGCGCTTACTTCTATTCTGCGCTTGACAACTGCGGCGCCTCCAATGTGGATTACGCTGCTCACGGCAACACATATTTCGTACCATGGTATCTGCAGCAGATGAAGGCCTATGAGCAACTGCACGGAGTGCGCATTCTCGACTATCTGGACCTGCATTTCTATCCCCAGGCAACCGGCGTGGCACTTTCACCAGCCGGAAGTGCATCCACCCAGTCGCTGCGCCTCAACACAATACGTGGTCTGTGGGATCCGACCTATCGCGATGAAAGCTGGATCAACGACTATGTACGGCTGATTCCCCGGATGAAGGAGTGGGTAAACGCCAATTATCCCGGAACAAAGCTGGCAATGACGGAATACAACTGGGGAGGATTGGAACATATCAACGGAGCCCTGGCCCAGGCGGACATTCTGGGGATATTCGGACGGGAGGGGCTGGATCTGGCCACCATCTGGAGCGCACCAGAACCGGACCAGCCCGGTGCCTACGCCTTCCGCATGTACCGCAACTATGACGGTGCCGGGCATGGTTTCGGTGAGACCAGCGTTAAAACCACCAGTACCAATCAAGGTGCGGTTGCAGTCTATGCCGCCCAGCGCTCATCAGATACGGCATTGACGTTGATGTTCATCAACAAGACCTCCACTGATTTGACCACTCCTGTCACAATAGCCGGAACTGTCATGCCGGGGTCTGCATCGGTATACCGATACAGTCCTGCAGCCCCCGGCACCATCCAGCATCTCCCGGATCAGGAATTGAACAGCAATGGCTTCAGTACAATTTTTCCGGCCAATTCAATAACGCTGATGGAAATTAAGGCGGCCACATACCCGTTGAATGTTACCGTAACCGGCAGTGGGGGCGGGACGGTCACCAGTGAACCTGTTGGAATCAGTTGCGCGACATCATCCCTGGTCGGCTGTGGCGGCAACTTTACAATCGACAGCACGGTCACACTGCTGGCAACTCCCGGCACCGGTTCTGTATTCAGCGGCTGGGGTGGCGCCTGCAGCGGCATATCTCCCTGTGATGTAACTATGGATGCCATCAAAGATGCGTTCGCAACATTCACGGCTGCACCCGATGTCCGCGTCGGCACCAACAGCTACCTTACCCTGCAGGATGCCTATGATTCCTCCACCTTATCAGATAACATCCTGCTCCGAGAGGGATCAAGAAGCGGTGCACTTCTGGCTAACCGCCCTATCGAGGTATTAATAAAGGGTGGTTACGGTACGGAGTTCGCTGCGGTTCCTGTCACGGAAACGGTGCTGGAGGGAGGCATAATCATCCGGAGCGGAACCGTGCGCATTGAGCGTATCCATATACGCTGATTCCTTTCTTAACGATGGTTTTTGCAAATTCATCAAGCATTTTAATGTGATTTATAATTATATTGACGTATCCGTTTCCGTTTCTGCACACTGTTATCTACGTTTATTGCGCAGCTCAAGGCAGGCTTTCATGACACTATTCACGCAACTTCTGATGCTCTGTTGTGCATCCTGGGTACTCTGCTCCCCGGCCGGGGCTTTTTCCAAACGACCGCAGGACACCTGGGTCTATTATCACTTCGACGGTAGCAGTTTCCAGGCGGGCTCAGCAGCGGACGGCAGCCCCTTGATTGCCGTTCGTGATAGGTTCCAGCCGGTTATCACCAGCAGCCTGCTTTTGGACAACCCGTCCCAGTCACTCTCTCCTAAGAGCGGAGTTATTGCCGGCATCTGCTATTTTCGCCGTTCCGGTGGAAAGTTTGCAGACAATCCCGGCTATACCCCCTGCTCCGGTGTGCAGCTCTCGATTTCATCCGGAGGCAGACAGCATTTGACTGTCAAAACAGATCATAACGGATATTTTATCGCTGTGCTGAATGCCGGCAGTTACACAGTGACCAGCGGAGCTTTTATGACAAATGTTGATGTTGAAAATGGAAAAACAATGCTTGTGCCGTTACTGGCAGGCAAAAGGATGGTGGATTGATGAAGAGATTCTCCAGAATATTTACATTAGCGGTATGTTCCCTGCTCATATGTGCCGCATCGGCTCTGGCTGGACAACTTGATGACGAGTACCTGCAGGCCTTCGGAGAACTGCCTGGCTCATCCCTGCAGAAAGCCCTTCTGTATCTGCCGCAAGATCAGGAAGAACAGGCGCATTGCGGTACCCCGCTCAAACACGGTCTGCAACGTGATTGGAGCAGATTGGAACCGACAACACAGAAAATACTGGCAAAGCAGCTTTCTGCACCGGTGTTACTCAATGAAACCACATACGTTTCCAGCGGCGGACGTTTCAGGATTCACTACGCTGCCAGTGGCACAGATTCCCCGCCGGCTACGGACCTCAGTCCCGCAAATGGTATACCCGACTGGGTGGAAACCGTCGCACAAACTCTTGAAAAAGTTCGTACAGATTACGTCAATCTTGGATATAAAGCAGCCCCCACCGTTGCAGGTGCCCCGTACGATGTCTATCTGCTCAATCTTGCTCCGCAACGACTCTACGGACAGACGACATCAGAGGTAGCCCAAAGCTCGCCTGGTTTTGCCAATGCTTATTCCAGCTATATGGAGCTTGATAACGACTATCTTGATGCACTCTATACCGGCTCCACCGGCGGACCCTATACAGCCTTGCAGAGTTTGCAAGTATCAGTCGCCCACGAATACCACCACGCCATTCAGTACGGCTACAACATCTTCTTCGACATCTGGTTTGCCGAGGCAACTTCCACCTGGTACGAAGACGAGCTGTATGACAGCATCAACCAGCTTTACAACTATGTACCAAACTGGTTTTTCAACAGCACATTGTCACTTAATACCTCCACAAGCACTACAACAGGAGGGGGGTATGGCCGCTGGATTTTCAATCGATATCTGGCAGAACAGCATGGAACGGGAGTTATCACATCCGCATGGAACAGACTGGCAGATTTGAACTCACCGGGAGGTAGCAGCGATATCCCCATGATACCTGTTCTGGAAACCCATCTTGCTGCAGCACCCTACAACACTTCGCTGGATACCGATTTCACCGGTTTTGCAAAACGTGTCTACGAGCGCACCTGGACAAGCCATGTAGCGGATATCGGCCGGATTCACTCCTATGCACCAACAGCAGTTATTAGCAGTTACCCTGCCAGTTCGCTTGCTACACGGGCACATTATTCCTTTTCTTTTTACAAGTTCACACCATCGTCTATCGTTCCCACACTGACTATTTTTCTGAATAAAACCAGTGGAATCAGGACTGTCCTGTACAAAAAAGCCGGTGGAGTTATTACCGAAATCAGCCAGAATGTCGGTGGCAGCTATTCAGTAGCCGGGTTCGGTTCCTTGAATCCCGTAACGGATGAAGTTGTGTTGCTGATAGTTAACGCAACGAATACCGATAACCATCAGGCCTCTTTCAGTACCGGCGGAACCCCGGTATCGGTGACAGAACCTGTACCAGGGAGCACTGGTATTATCACTGTTGCGACCGCTGGTGGTAGTGGCGGAGGTGGTGGCAGCTGCTTTATCGCCACGGCAGCCTATGGCAGCTATCTGCACCCTCATGTACAGATTTTGCGCACGTTCAGGGATACCCGTCTGCTGACCAATGCTCCGGGCCGGGCCTTTGTAAACCTGTACTATCGCCTCAGCCCGCCGGTTGCAGACTTTATCGCACAGCATGAGACATTGAAGATACTGGTCCGGCTGCTCCTGACTCCAATTGTACTGATGGCCGGAAACCTTATGCTGACAAGTGTACTTTTTATCAGCATGTCGGGACTGGCGTTGTTGGGAAAACTTCGTCGCGGTCGCCGGCAAGCGCTCTCAACCACGTAAGTTACTACACGCGAAAGGCCCGGCAGATCATATCTGTCGGGCCTTTCGAATAAATAAAGGTGCAGTTTAGAATTGCACGGCCACCACGCGGTTCCTGCCGGTTTCCTTGGCCCTGTACAGGCATTCATCTGCCTTGGAAAGTATTACCGCCATGGACATCTCCTCCATCACGCTGGTGTTTTCAATGGTCAACGCACCGAAACTGACCGTTACCGAGACGCTGCCACCGGTTACGGGCACCGACGTTGACTCGATCAACTTCCTGATCCGCTCGGCAACGATCACACAACCGGCCGGGGGTGTCTCCGGCAGCACCAGGACGAACTCTTCTCCACCGTAACGCGCCACCCAGTCATTTTCATTGCGGATCGAGCGACTGACCTGACTGACAAAATCCTTGAGGACCTGATCTCCCGCCTGATGTCCATGGGTGTCGTTCACCAGTTTGAAATGGTCGATATCACACATGACTACGGATAAAGGATGGTTGTAACGCCAACTGCGCTGAATTTCCTTGGCAAGATGTTTATCCAGATACCCGCGATTATAGGCGCCCGTAAGCTGATCATGCTGTGCCAGGCTCTTCAGAGATGACTCAAGATCCAGAATCCGCTGGGCAGCCTTCAGACGTGCCGCAAGCTCAACCTCGTGAAAAGGCTTGACCAGATATTCATCAGCCCCGGCGTCCAGACCGGTTATCAGTTGATCCTTTTTATCCAGCGACGTCAGCAGCAGGATGAACTGATACTGTTCCGACGGCATGGCGCGCAGTGCCCGGCACAGTTCGATACCGTCCATCTCAGGCATGACCCAATCGGTTATGATGATATGAAAAAGCTGTGTTTTACAAAGCTCCAGCGCCTCTACACCATTGCCGGCCTGGCTAACATCATAGCCAAACTTGTCCAGAGCATCGCTGAGGATTGTACGGGCAAAGAGATCGTCCTCGACTACAAGAATTTTCACACGATCTGAACTCATGGCGAGCCTCACTCCCGATAGCGCTCAAAGACTTCTGCTGTCACCAGAACCCTGGTTCAACGGTTGCTACATTAATTTGCGAGTATACTCCCGGAAAAAAAAATTAAACAGACTGTTTTTTAATGTTTCGGGTGGTATAGTCAAATCAGCTGGAAGGAAACAGAAATCACTACCAAGGAGGCTTACGAAATTTATGGAAGATACTCCGCCTGGCTGTTTTCTGAAATAGAATGCGTAACTGATCCGATTGATGTAATCGATCGGAAGTAAACCTGAAAAGGTAACAAGTATAAAGCAGAAAGAAAGCCCGCCGAACGAATTGGTGGGCTTTTTCATTTCAATAGTATTCCTCCGAATATCCCGGTATCTCATCGAGATAGCCGGGGTAACGCGCCGCCTGTTCCATTGCATCATCCACATCCCGGATCAGCCGTTCCCGATCCTTGGGATAACTGCCAGCCAGGTTGAGAAAGTTTGAGACATGGTTGGAGCGCAAGATTGTGCGGGCCGGATTGAGTCCGATCAGCATTTCTCTGGCTTCCAGCATCAGATCACGGTGATTGCAGGGTTCCAGACTCCTGACAAATTCTTCGTTATGGCGATTAAACAGGGTCAGAAGAGAAAAGTATTCCGGATTGACTCTGTTTACCCAGGCAGCGGTTTCACGGGCGTGCGTCAGACTCCGCCCACGACCGGCCAGACCCAGTATGGCGGTTACGGACAGCTTCATACCAGCACTGCGCGCCTTCTGAGCCAATTCAGCCATTTCATTGGCGCTGAAGCCTTTCAGAATCGTATCCAGCGTCTGATCATCCCCCGATTCGAGGCCGAAATAGAGCATACGCAGCCGCTTTTCACGCAGCAGAGCAAGCTGTTCGGGACTCTTGGTTGTCAGGCTGTTGGGGGAAGCATACGACCCGATTCTGGTCAAATTTGAAAAGACAGCCGCCAGCGCGTCCAGAATCTCAACCAGTCCGGCAAAGGGGTACACCAGTGCATCGCCGTCAGCCAGAAAGACCCGATCTATACGATGCCTCAGATGAACCGGAATTTCAGCTATCTCGTTCAGTATCTCCACTACCGGACGCAGACGAAACTGTTTTCCCTTGTACATTCCACAGAAACTACAGCTGTTCTGGGAACACCCCACGGTAATCTGGAATATCAGGCTGCGGGCCTCACTGGGTGGACGAAAAAGCGGTTCAACGTAGTGCGGCATTACTAATGACTCCCTCTATTCATACAAACAATCACATCCATCTGTTTTTACGAATCTTGTTATTCTGCAGGGTGTTGAATGAAACGGGATGCTTTATTTCGGCCGGATGGCCGATACCCACGATACACTCCACCACGATATTATCCGGCAACTCCAGCAGATCCCGGATGTATGCCTCCGCCGTGCCCCCTTTGGCGTGTTGACGACAGCGGATCTGTGCCCAGCAGCTTCCCAGCCCCAATGAAAGCGCCGTCATCTGGATGATAATGGCGGCAATGGAGCAGTCCTCGATCCAGACATCGGAGGCACTGCTGTCGGCGCAGACGACAATCCCCAGAGGTGCCCCTTTCAGAAACCCGGCACCGTGCTGTTTGGCGGTGGATAATCCGGCCAGCAGTTCCGGGTCATCCACCACAATGAATTCCCAGGGATTGATGCCCCGTGAAGAGGGTGACCGGAGTGCTGCCTCGATCAGTTTTTCGACGGCTTCCGGTGCAATTTTTTCAGGGGTGAACGTACGGATGCTGCGACGTTTTCTCAATAATTCCAGCATAAATATCCCTCCCGGCAGGTATACGTAAGCAGCCTGCAACACTGCCTATTTCCTGCCCTGAATCAGCTTTGCAAAGTCGATACTGATTCGCTCCCGCTCTTCCTTCTTCACAAATCCGCGCTTCAGAATTTCGGTCTCAATCTCCTTCATGTGCAGCGCCCCCCAGGGGATCAGCACCGTCTCGTACCTGGGCAGAGCCTTGTCCAGATGACCGACAACCACCATGTTTCGGCGGTGCAGGATGTCATCCATGATGATCTTGTACATCTCCGGTGTAATATTCTTTTCGGCCCATGTGTTGAGAGCCAGAAATCCGCGCAGCACGGATCCGTTTTCACGCATATGCCGTCCAATTGCATCCAGAAATGTTATGGTCTGGGGACGGAGATCACTCATATCCACATCGGCCCTGAGTATATCCGGTTTTTGATCAGTCAGCTCCGATCTGTCCTCCGTTTCGGGTGAATCAAGCTCCTCCGCCTCTATCAGGTTCCCCTTGAAAAGCAGTTTATCCTGTGAGGCCAGTCCGACCAGCGCTGCCACCTTTCCATAATCCAGACCGTTTTTCAGCTGCCTGCGGGTATCACTGACCCCTTCGGCCAGTACGAGAGTCCGGCCGGGTGTAACCGATTCCGCTACAGAGCGATAATACTCCGTGCTGCCGATATGAATCATGGCCGCCAGGCGTATGGTGCGATCACCGCGGGAATAGACCCGTTCGGTCATGGAGAGGCCTGTCGGTCCAAGACGCATGAAACCGTTGGTATGTTCAGCTATGAAGGCGTTTGCAACGGAGAGTGAAAACAGTAGCAGCGCTATGGGCACCACCAGAAGATTTACCGAAAAGAAGGCCAGGCTGTTTTTGAAGCTGAAGAAAGGTACCTGAAACAATTCCGGCTGCATTGTCACCCTGCGCTGTTCGCCACTACGGAAAAACAGCAGCGGCAGCATCCCTAAAGCAACCTGCAGAAACGACAGCAGCAGACCGTACACGCGCAGGTCAGCCAGATTCGGGAACAGCCAGGTGGAGATAACGGTCCAGAACACAAATGCTATCAACGGCAGAAAAAGTCGTTTGGGAAGCCGTTTGTCCACACCAAGACCGATATACAGTGGTATAGACATGAATATAACGTTCCCGGCCAGGAAATTTCTGAAATCGGTGAAAGGGCGCAAGGGAGTCAGCAGGGAAACCAGTTCATCCACAAGGGAGAAACCACCGTCGGCAATGAAAAGCAGCAGAAACAGATTGGCAAAAAGTCTCATAGTAAGGATATCCGGCTCGCTGTATTATTCGTACGTAATCCTTCCCTCACGGGTAAAACCTGTCCTGGGAAAGGTTAAAGTGGTACCGCGATGAGTCGGATAGGGTAAACGTTTCTACTTCCTGAAACCACCGGCAAAATCAATTACACACATGCTGCCGAAAACAGGATGGGGCCCGCAGGCCACTCCGGCGGTTGTAAATGAGGCATTAAAGGTGTTCTTGCGGTGACCGCGCCCCGAAACACCGTCATCCACAATCAGCTGCATCACCATCACACGGGCTTCCGTAGGGCCATAGCCGATATTTTCGGCGAGACTGCGTTCCCAGCGCCCCTGTTTCTCAATCCGTTCCTGAGGTCCATCGCCTCGCTCGCCCTGATGGCCGGTTTTACCGGTTGAAGCCTGTTCTTCCACCAGCCCGGCTGCGGCCGTAGCCAGCCCATCCGACCACTGCAGGGGCTGCAGTTTCTTTTGACGGCTGAGAACTCTGATGGCTTCATCCACCGCCTTGACTCCTTCGGTTGTGCGGATGCGGGTGTCGCTGCCCGGCAGCTGAAAGAGCTTCCCCTTGAAATAGCCACGAAACTGCCGCAGGAAGCCGGCATAGGTTCCTGGCTCAGTGCGGGCCAAATTGATTTCCGCCAGCACCTGACGGTCCATGTCAGAATCCATGGCGTGTGCACGGTTGCCTGACAGCACGAGGAGACAAAGTGTAAGATAAACCATATTCATGGAAAAACACGTTATTTTCATCCCTGCACCATCCTGTCCTACGAATATTTCAAAACACGACAAAACAAATTGATACACAATGAATCACGTGGGGACCTATTGATACACCGCTATTTATAACCACTTCCTATGGCAGAAAATGGCAGATCCAGACCCAGTTCGGGGACCTGCCGGGCTATCCAGGCAATGAAGGTGTTGCTGTTGGGTCCGGGAAAGGCCTTATAGCTGTCAGGCCAAGGGTAGCTTTTAGCGGCACTGTCTACCGATGATATCAGCCTGTCCACCCCTTCACCCCGATACTCCCTGATCAGCCGGGGACGTTCGCCGAACCAGTAGCGATCCGGCAGATCCTGCTCGATGCGGACCACAGGCAGGCCGCGACGCTGCCGCCAGCCAATAACTTCATACACGGTATAGGCGGCTTGACCGGTCGGCTTGGCGGCAATCCAGGTATGGATGGCGAACCAGCCGCGCCATCCCCAGGTAGGGGCACCGTACACCTGCAGTACCGCTTCCTTCCTGAGCGCCGGGTCGGGTGCCAGGCCGGCCGATTCACGGCTGGCAGTACGCCAGTCCTTGTTTGTACAGCCTGAAAGAGCCAACAGGCCAGTTCCGCAGATCAGAAGTAATAACACGCGGCAGCGCCTGATCACACTGGTAAACAAACTGGTATGGCATTCACTCGCTGACTTCATTGAGATATCTCCTGTTTCACAAACTGCTGGACTGCAGGTAAAAACGTCCTGAAATCTTCCAGCAGGGCACCGTAGTGTAAAGTCAGTTCACTAGCGCCCTCACCCAGCGGATTGTCCCGTTTTACACGGCGCGACATACGCCGCAGGGCCGCCTCAATCCCCGCAACCGACAGGTAGGAAGGGAGCAGTTCATTGAAAATAATCGGCACAAACTCCTGAAGATCCGGCGGCATAATCGGCAGATAGTTGTCGACCACGACCCGGGAGACAGCACAGTATTCTTCAAAGGGCATCTGTGACCACTCGCTCCAACCCCGCGCCAGAAAGTGATCGTAGAACAGGTCCACCAGCACACCGCGGTACAGACCAAAACGGGGCGACAATCGCAGACGGCTGGCCTGAAAGGCTGGATCACGCTGGGCGAAGGAATCGATCTTACGGTGCAGGGCCAGGCCCTGGCGAATGCGGGGCGCATAGACATCCGTCAGGGGTCCCTTGACGAAATCCCCCATGAAGTTGCCAACCATCAACTGCTCGTCGGCACCGGACAGCACCATGTGAAAGAGGATATTCATGGCAGGGCATCCGTTGACAGATGGAAGGAGAAACGGCGCGGCGGTAGGTCGGGGGTGTCATGGCTCCGTTCCATAAAGTCAACAATACCGTCCCGACCGATCAGGATCACCGAGGTGGAACGGGTGGCATACAGATCCCCCGTGATAAACAGCGGGGAGAGCAGTCGTTCGTATTCCGGACCGATACCGGTATCAGGCAGGAGATTGTCGGCAAACGGGGTCGGATCGGCCAGCAGATCCAGCAACTGTAGAGGATTCAATTCCGGCCGCTGCAGACAGACATCCAAGCGTTCCCGGGCGGCAACGACCTTGGGCCAACCGGTATCAAGCAGATGATTGGAGAGGGCATGGATACCCGCTTTTACCGGTCCGGACGAGCCTCCCCGGTTGGTAAAATAGTGCAGTTCGCAGCAGCTGCCGTACAGCAGGTTGAAACCGTCATAGCGTTCTCCACAGGTCATCAGATGCCCCTGCAGATCATCCGTGGTCATAGCGTCGTCGCACAGATATCCAGCCACCAGCGTGCCGCGTGAAGGGGGATCACTGACCTGCTGACGGACATCGCGGTAGTTCGTCACCGCCGCCAGTTTTCCGGCGGCAGTCAGCCCCAGCCAGGTGCCGCCGGCCTGACAGTCGCGTCCGGCCAACACCTGAGGTGCCTCCGGCCAGAAGCAGGCCGGACGGGTTTCACGGCGACGATATTCGTCACGGTTGGCAATCAGCACCAGGCTGTAGCGGGGATGCGCGTCAAGGGCAAAGGCGATCAGACACATGGGGTGGGTTGTTCTCCGTGATTCGCTGAAAAAAAATGGTCTGTCTTCATCAGGGCCGGCCCGGAAGTGCGGACAAGTTTAGCACGACAGGCCGGCATTCAACAGCACCTAATATCAGCCATACACGGAAAATGGAACGTACAGGGCCTGCTTCTCGGTGAGTGTTACGGGCTGGGAAGGCTTCAGCCTGGGGCGCGTTTCCTCTTCCGTTTTCGCAGACGAGAGGGTGACAATATCCTCAGGCAACGGCCGGCCGGCCTGACGGGAGGCCGTATTGCCGCCGCCATTGGCCGAGCGCTTCTCCACAGCGGATTGCTTGACCAGCTCCTTGTACTCCGCCTCCAGCGGGGTCTGCATTATTGATCGGATAAGTGTTGTCATGTTATTGAGCCTTTATTGCACCCGTGTCAGAGAACCGCTCCGGATCGACGTTTTTTTCCGGCAGCTCGTCAAAAAGATGACAAAGCGCCCGGCGCTCTTCAATCGTAAGACCTTCGCGATATCGTTCCACTTCAGAGGCTGTTTGCATACCATTCCTGCCTTCAACACATGTTCCCGGAATGAAATAAGCACGCCGGATAATGAGTTGTTTGTATTGATCAAGCTCTTGCTGGTATAGTGAAGCAAGGAGCCTGCCAAACTTTTCTTCAGGATTTGAAACCCGCTGACTCAAGTGGAACGACACACACCGGGTTCCATAGCAAAAGGGTAGTGAATTTCATCTAAAATGACAAGAGTAACATTCAGGTATAAAAATTATGAAACAACATGATAACGATAAAGAAAATATGATCTGTACGTGCGGTGAACTCCACAAGGGACACATCTGCTGGCTCTCCACCATGGGGCTGTTGCTGGAGGTGCAGCACCTCACCAGCGACCCGACGGTACAGTGCCGGAAGTGTGGCGCCAGGGCCAATCAGCCGCACAATGTCTGTTTTCCGGGTCAGCTCGAAAACAGCTGACACAACACATATCACAGGAGGAATGCATGAAGATCGCTGCCATCATTGCCAGCCCGCGTGGCATGAAGGGAAATACCGGACGGCTGCTGGATGAAGTGCTGGCAGGTGTTCAGGAGAGCGGAGCCGAGGTGGAGATCCTTTCTCTCAAGTCGCTCGCAGTCCAGCCTTGTGTGGCCTGCGACCTCTGCCACGTTACCGGCCTGCGCAACATCAAGGACGACTACGAAGCCATCAAGAACAAGCTGCTGGCCTGCGACGGCATCATCCTGGCCAGCCCGAACTACATCTTCAGCGTCTCAGCCCAGATGAAGGCGCTCTTCGACCGCTGCAACGGTCTGATTCACTGCCTGGCCATGGAAGGCAAATATGCCGCTCTGGTGGAAACCTCCGGCGGAGGCGGCGATGAAGAGGTTCTGCAGTACATGTCCCGCTTCGTCAACTCCATGGGCGCCTGTGCCGTCGGAGGAGTAGGCTCGCCGGCCGCGGGGGTCAGAACCTTCCCCGACGAGCAGCAGCTTTTTGCCAGGGCCCGCGCCCTGGGGGGTGAGTTGTGCCGCTGCATTCGCGAGAAACAATCCTTCCCGGAACAGGCGCCCCATATCGAACGGATGAAAGCGTATATGGAGGGACTGGTTCATGTCATGCAGGAACACTGGCCCTTCGAACGCGACGTCTGGTCCGCAAAGCGCCCCGCACAGTAGGTGCCGGACATGACCGGGACATTCCTGAATCATCCCATACTTTCCAGCCGCTACTTCTTCCCCTGGCCCAACGCCTTCGATAATCCTTTCGTTGTGAAGGGCCGGGGGTTCCAGCTGGGCTGCCGCTACATGAAAATTTCCGACAAGCTCCCCACCATCATCCATTTTCATGGCAATGGAGAATGCGTGGCCGACTACCTGGGGGATTTCGAGGAGTCGGTCGCCAATGCCGGCGCCAACCTGCTGCTGGCCGAGTACCGCGGATATGGCATGTCCAGCGGTGCTCCCGCCCTGGCCGAGATGCTGGATGATGTGGCGCTGCTGGTGGAGGCCAGTGGTGTCCCGCCGGAGCAGATCGTCTTCTTCGGACGTTCACTCGGTTCGCTGTATGCTGTCCATGGCGCGGCGCTCTACCCGCAGGCTGCCGGCCTGATCATCGAAAGCGGACTGGCCGATCCGCTGGAGCGTATCCTGGTGCGAATCATGCCACGGGATGTGGGGGCCACCGCCGCGGAGCTGCAGGCCGAAGTGCACACCTTCTTTGACCAGCGCAGCAAAATTGCCGCCTTCAGCGGATCAACCCTGATACTGCACACCCGCAACGATGACATGGTATCGGCTTCCCATGCAGAGCGCCTGCATGACTGGGCCAATACCCCCAAGCAGTTGCTGATTTTTGAGCGCGGCGACCACAACAGCATCTTGGCGGTAAACCAGCAGGCTTATTTCGCCGCCGTTCATTCATTTCTGCACTCAATCACAAGGAGAGACCCCCATGGCCATGACCGTTGAAATCAAAGGAAACAGACTCTGCATCGAAATCGACCTGGAAAAACCGACCCCCTCTGCCTCCGGCAAAACCCTGGTAGTCGCCAGCACACGCGGCAACACCGTCACCAATGCCCTGGTGGACGGCAAAGCGGTTACCATCGGCCTGAATGCCTACATCAAACCGTAATGCAGGCCGAGGTCCATTCCATAACCTACCGGATCCCCCTTTCCGACGCCCAGCAGGCCAGGCTGGACCGGACGTGGCCCGACGGCGAGCCGTTCATCTCCTATGAAAAGATCGAGCGGCTGCTGGAACCGTTGCACGTCGAGAACCTGGACTGGTCACACCATTCCGGCCAGTACCTGTACTTTACGGTCTATGGGGATGATCTCGAAGGAACCGCCGCAGAGGTTGTCCGGCGGCTTGAAGAAAAACTTGGAGGGAGGTGACGGCAAACACTCACAACACCCACCGTAGCAGCTGGTAGCGATGCACAGTGGATGGTCAGATTTAAATTGATACTTCAGTCATCCGTGTAATTACAAATCCGGAGACATCACACCTTCCCCACCGGAGCCAGGTAAACGGCAAACTCCTCATTACCGTCCACCCCCAGCAATTCATCCACCGCCCCCTGCACATACGCAGCAATCGCACAGGTACCGGCCCCGATGACCTCGCAGGCCAGATACAGGTTCTGGCAGACATGCCCGGCATCCAGGGCAATCACCTTGTAGGATGCCTCGGCATAGCGCCACTCCGTGCGGGCCGGGATTACGCTCCAGATAAAGGTCACGGCCGCTTCGGCTACAAAACGCTGCCCGTGGGCGGCCTCGGCCAGCTGCCGCGCCAGTCCGGCCACCTCGCGCTCCAGCACCAGGGCGTGTTCAATCGGCAGATAGCGGTACAGGGCCGGGGTCAGACCTTCTACACGGGACACCACCAAATAGGTTTCGAAGGGATGCCGGCAGCCGGCCGACGGGACCGTACGCAGCACAGCCGCCTGATTGAAAATCTGCCGGACAC
Source organism: uncultured Geobacteraceae bacterium (assembly GCA_942493195.1). Classification (GTDB taxonomy): domain Bacteria; phylum Desulfobacterota; class Desulfuromonadia; order Geobacterales; family Pseudopelobacteraceae; genus CAIPTY01. The sequence goes on from OW818669.1 coordinate 2,260,692, forward strand.
CCTGACTGGCCCACAGCAGCATGGCCAGTTCATTCAGCGAAAGCGCATCGGGCAGATAGCGACGATGACTTTCCCGAATAGCAATGGCCGTCAACAGGTCGCAGGGTGGCAGATGCCACTCCTCGCACTTTGGTAGCGCAATCAGCAATTGACCCGGATCTGCCGGCTTCTGAACCGGCGGCGGCGGTTCACCCTGATTCTGCTGCGTCCCCCAGAAATCCACCTCCTCGCGGATCCGGTCTGTCAGATAATAACGTCCTGAGGCTGTGCTGATGGTAGGTTTGCCGATGCCGCGCGTCATAGGACAAAACCGGGCCGCTGCTGTTCCGACAACAGACAATGTGCAACAAACTCACCTTCTACAATCTGGCATTGCATAGGAATTCTCTCTTTGAATGATTTCGACAACAAACCGCGCTGTCTATGTAACACAATCGGAGTCTCAGTCAAGCCGGCAGCCATGCTTACAAAAAATAAGATTGCTTTAACAAATTACTTATAAATCAAAGCTTTTTTTCAATACTACCGGAATTGAGACAGATGCCAAACCATCACAATAATAATAGTTACAACTCTGTAAACAATTAATAAATAAAAATTTTTCCGGCGTTGACTTGATTCATTAAGATGGTAAGTATAATCATGACACTCAATTTAACCATAAGTTCGCGTTAAATTTCAGCGCGCGTACACGACAAAAAATTCTCAAAAAATCTGCTGGAAACCGGACCAACAACACTCACAAAACGTACTCCAGTATCTCAATTTGTGCTGATGATTGGAACATAGTCTGACGGGAATCGCATGCTCATTCAGCGGATAAAAACCCAAAGGTATCTTTACGTTCTTGCGGTGGCCCTGTTTGCCGCATCCTTGTTGGTGATATCATTCCACAGGCACACTGATTTCGTATCCAAGAGAAGTTGCAGCATCTGCAAGGTGGCCAAGGACATTTCCGGCGGCAGGATTGAAGCGCCGGTTCTCATGGTACACCTGTCGATCGTATCTTCGATTATATTTGTTTTTGCGTTCCTGCCCCTCACTGTTTTGTTAACACTTACGCAGAGCACCCGCGCTTCACCACCCAGCCATTCTGTTCACGTTCATTACATCTGATCACAATTTCAGGATTCCATTGCGTGCGGGCAGGCTTCAAGCCTGATTGCTGAAAGCTCCCTGAGTTGTATGGTTCGAGCAAGTCACAAGCTCTATTCCCCGGACAAACTGAAATTCCACTACTTTTGTGTTTAAAGCACTGCCGATACACTGCACTGCGAGTGAACCTCATGAATATCTCAATCAAAAACAAATTCAGGGTGGGAGTTTTAACCGTCTTTCTGATGGTTCTTGTGCTGGGCGGAGTCGCACTGTATACGCAAAACCGCTTGAACCGGCAGCTCCTGGCGCTCAGTCACGAGGCAGCCAACCTCAATCAGGTTTCAGAGCTGCGCCTGGCTGCCTATAAAGCCATTATGCCGGGCAACGATTATATCATTACCGGCAAAAGTAATTACCGGCAGGAGTTTGAAGCACAGGACAAGGTTGTGGAGGCACATTTCGCGGCGATTCTGGCCTCCACACACTTTTCCGCCAGAGATCGCGAGGTTATAACGAAGGTATATCCTCTCTATACCGCAACAAAGGAAACAACCTTAAAAATATTTGCCCAGGATCACCGCGACCCCGGCCTGCCACTCCTGATGGAGGAGATGGATTATCAGTACGCCGAGCCGTTGTTGACCAAACTCAACGAACTAACACTGCGGACCAAGGCTGCTTACACCAGAATTGAAAATGAAGCCGGATCACTCAAGCGTTTCTCGGAACGGGTCATGATAATAACTGTCCTTGGCATTTCTCTCATGCTCATTCTGGGAGGCATCTTCCTGCTGAACAGTATTCTGAAACCGTTACAATCCGTAGGAGCCATGCTTGACAATATCGCATCCGGGCAGGGAGATCTGACAAAACGCCTGCCCCAGTTCAGCCAGGATGAAATCGGAAGTCTGTGTGGCGCCTTCAACCAGTTTGTCTCCAATCTTCAGCAGACCGTTACTGACATATCAACCGTTTCGGGCCGATTATCCTCTACAGCCGGCTCCGTCAGCGGGACATCGGAACAGATCCGTAATACAGTCACACAGCAGGTTGACTCGGTAAATGAAACCTTGACCGCAACCGGACGCCTTGATGAGGCCATCAAAAGCATTGCCTCCGATACAAAAAGTGTGCTTGACGCCTTGATGGGGGTGTCCTCTTCTTCCCAGAAAATTTCTGCAACAATGAATGAGATTGCCACCAGTACGCGTCATCTGGATGAAAGGGCTGATCTGTCACTTTCAGCCATTTCTGAAAATGTCGCTTCGTTCAAGGATGTGGCGGCAAACATCTCGACGGTGACAAGCCGCGCGGAAGAGGTGGCCTCATCAGCTCTCCAGATCAGCGTTGTCGCCAAGGAGATCAGCAGCCGGTCCCAGGATCAGGCCGAGGTTGCCCGGTCGGTTAAAGAAGATGCAATTTCGCTGGGACTTGAAGCGATCAACAAGACAAAGGATGGCATGGTACGCATTCGAGCCGAGGTAAGCGCGACGATGGATGTTATGAACGAACTCGGCCGGATGTCGCGGGAGATCAGCCGGATTGTGAAAATCATCAATACGATCAGCGACCAGTCAAATCTGCTGGCGCTCAACGCCAGTGTCATTGCTGCCCAGGCCGGTGATCACGGCAAAGGGTTCGGGATTGTGGCCAACGAGGTTAAACAGCTGGCCCAGCAGGCAAAAGACTCCACCAACGTGATTTCCGATATGGTGCAGAGCATCCAGCAGCTGACAACATCGGCACTGGCAGCCAATAAACGGAGTGCAGAAGAGGTGGATATCGGGGTCCTCCTCTCTGCTGAAGCCGAGAAAGCACTTACTACAATCATCGCACGAACCGAACAGTCACTGGAAAACGCCCGGCAGATTGCCCGTTCGGCGGAGGAACAGACCCTTGGAATCAACATGGTTTCCGGCGCAATGCAGGACGTCAGCACAATGGCAATTCAAATCAATCAGACCACGGAGCAGCAGCGTCTGACTTCCGAGAGCATGCTGGCGTCCACCAAAGAAATGCGGGGGTTGATTGAATCCATGAAAAGAATGGTTTCGGCCCAGGCCGATGAGTCGGGCAGGATTTCACGGGCGATCATACAGACACTGGAAAGCTTGCAGCTTGTGGCACAGGCGACCGTCAACCAGCAGGAAGCCTCCGATACAATTGTCGAAGTCATGGAGAATGTAAACAGGCAGGCCGGAATCAACATGTTACTGGCCAAAAACCTCGATGAAAGCGTCTGCGAACTGAATGATCAGTCCCGTGACCTGAATACAAAAGTAAATGTTTTCACGGTGTGACACCGCTCAAGTACGATTTTTGGGTCGGAGTAGATTTTTTCTGAGGAGGAACAGGTATGAGTATCGCAAAAAAGATGATGGTCGCCGTGGGTTTGACGGCGGTAATGGCAGTGATCTGCATTGCAAGTCCCCTGCTGACATCCCGTGGGCTGGAGTCGGTGGGATCGCAGCTTTCAAAATATGAAGCGCTACAGGACGAAATTTCACTCACGCAGGATCTGCAGCTACAGGTCGCAAACGTCTGGCAGTTCATCACTGATGCTAGCCTGACCAGGGACAGGGATGTCATAGAAAAAGAGGCCAAACCGGCCTATGACAAATCACTCCAGATCATCTCCAGACTGATTGAAATCAATAAAAAGGACAGTGACCGCCTGGCACGGCTTCAGGCGATTCAACAGGCACTTCCGGCCATGTGGCAGACCGGAACAACCATGTTTGAGGCATATGGCAACAGCTTTGAAGAGGGTAACAAGGCCATGGAAGACTACGACAAGGCCTGTGACCGGGTTATTCAGGAGGCCGCCTGGGTTGCTGAAAGGAGCAAACAGTCCGGTCAGACGCAGATGAAGCAGGTGGATCAAGACCTTGCTGCTCTTGCCGGGCAGGTAACTACAAGCGGCTGGATCGCCGCCATACTGGGAATTTGTGTGATTGTGATGATGGTTTTCATGCGACGGTCAATTATCAGGCCCCTTAATAAAATTGTTGAAGGGGTTGGACTTCTTGCACAATGTGATTTCAGTAAAAAATTTGATGCAACCGGAAATGACGAAATTGCGTACGTCAGCAAACAGCTCAATCATCTGGTCGAAGAGCTCAACAGCGTCATCACCCTGATTGCCAGCACCTCGACTAAGGTCGCTTCCGCCTCTACTCAGCTGCACACATCCTCGGACCACATCGCCACCGGATCGGAGCAAATTGCCGCCCAGGCGGCAACGGTGGCGACTGCGGACGAGGAAATGTCGGCCACCTCGGCCGATATTGCACAAAATTGCCAGATGGCCGCAGAAAGTGTCCAGCGCGCCTCGCAAGCCGCCACTGATGGCGTAATGGTTGTGGAGAAAACCGTCGCCGTTATGGGACTGATCTCAGAAAGAGTCCAGGAATCGGCAAGAACCATAGAAAGCCTCGGTGTCAGGAGCGACCAGATTGGTGCGATCATCGGAACAATCGAGGATATCGCCGACCAGACCAATCTGCTGGCCCTTAATGCGGCCATAGAAGCCGCCCGCGCCGGTGAGCAGGGTCGTGGGTTTGCGGTCGTTGCGGACGAAGTTCGTGCCCTGGCAGAACGAACCACCCGCGCCACCCGTGAAATCGGTGAGATGATCAAGGGTATTCAGAAAGAAACCACCGGAGCCGTTTTAGTAATGAAACAGGGGGTAGAACAGGTCGTTATCGGAACAGAGGAAGCGGCCCGTTCGGGAAATGCACTTCAAAATATTCTGGAACAGATCAATGCTGTCACCATGCAGGTGAACCAGATTGCAACAGCGGCGGAAGAGCAGACAGCCACCTCCAGCGATATCTCCTGTAATATGCATCAGATATCCGAAGTTGTGCGCCAGGCAGCTATCGGGGCACATGAGTCCGCTACAACGGCCGCCTTGCTGAGCGGCAATGCCGATGAACTGCAACGGATTGTACGACAGTTCAAACTCTAGCAGTACACCAAACCCAAGGAGGCACTACCATGTTTAAACAAGTTTCATTTTTAACCGCAGCAACCCTGGCCCTTTCTGTTTCATTGGCAACTGCAGCAGAAATCAAGCTAGGTGGGGGCGGAGCTTCAATCGCTACCGTTGTAGCTCCAGTTAAATCCGGATTTGAGAAGGCCACTGGTCACAACCTGATCGTCCTGCAGAGCACACCCAAGGATGGGCTTAAGCAGCTCTGGTCCGGCCAGCTGGAGGCTTCAGTAACAGCAGTCGGCCTGGACGGCATGATCGCCGGGGCTGAAAAAGACGGCGTCAAGGTTGACAAAGCCGCTCTGCAGACCTTTGAAATCGGCACGAACAAGACCGTTGTACTGATCAATCCGGCTAACAAGGTTGCTACCTTGTCAAAAGAGCAGATGAAGGGCTTGTTTACCGGCAAAATTGCCAACTGGAAAGAGGTGGGAGGCGCTGATGAGCCGGTGCTGGTTGTCTGGGGCAAAAACTCTCCCGGCCAGAACGCCCTGTTCACCAAGGTGATACTGGATGGTGACAAGATTACCGCCGACAACCTGGAAACAACCGACTACAAAGGAATCAAGGACACGGTAGCCAGCAATGTCGGCGCAATCGGCATTGACCCGCTCGGCATGGTGGATGCCACCGTCAAGGCGATCAAGCCGGTCCCTGAGGCCAACAGCGCCATTCTGCTGATTACCAAAGGTGCTCCGTCGCCTCCGGTAAAGCAACTGCTCGATTTCATCAAGGCCGAGGGAAAGAAGTTCATCAAGGAATAATCCTTGAAACGCCAGTTGAACCGCAGAGTTGAAAATCTTAAAGTATGAATGAAACTCACTGCTACCCCAGAAAAAGGATTTGAGACACGGAGAACACAGAGTAAAATCTGACTGATAGAGGCGAAATCACACGTTTAAAGGTTCACCAAAATGGTTCTTTTGTTTTAGCCCTTAACGTTTTGATTTCTCTGTATTCTCTGTGTCTCTGTGTTATTGAACTGCCGTTTAGGTCAACTGTTACGGTACAAAAGCAATCAGGCCACACAGAAATGGGTGGCCTTTTGTTTATTCTGAGAGAGTCCAGCGCGGGATATCAAAGGTAGCATCTGAAAAGCAAAAAGGCTTTGCGAGTCAAAACCCGCAAAGCCTTTATTTTCGTGGTGCCCGGAGCCGGAATCGAACCGGCACAGCCTTTCGGCCGAGGGATTTTAAGTCCCTTGTGTCTACCAGTTCCACCATCCGGGCGTCATACCGGATAAACCGGAATAATTACTGGCAGTTTACCCGTTCCTTCAAATCCTTGCCGGTCTTGAAAAAGGGAGTCTTTTTGGAAGGAATCCGGACGATTTCACCGCTCTTGGGATTACGGGCCTCACGGCCGGTCCGCTCACGAATGGTGAAGCTGCCGAAACCGCGGATTTCAACTTTATCACCGGCCTTGAGGGCCTCTTCGATGGAGTCAAATACCGTATTGACAAGCATCTCGGATACTTTCATGTTCAGCATGCCGTGTGTCTGTACTACCTTTTCTATAAGTTCACTTTTCGTCATGTCAATCTCCTGCGGATAGCCTGTTTATTGATATTATTCCTGAGAGTTATTCTTGTTTTTCAATTCCTGCTGGAGCAGTTCTCCGAAGTTGGAAGTTGCCTGCCCCTGTGAACCCATGTACTGCTCAAATTCCGCTTTTTCCACTGCAGCGTTCATGGCCTTGATGGAGAGCGAAATTCTGCGTTCACGGGAATCGCAGCTGAGTACAACCGCTTCCAGCGAATCTCCCACGACGGCAAATTCTTTGGCGGATGCAACCTTTTCACGGGATAGCTCAGAAACGTGGATCAGACCTTCAACACCCTCCTGCAGTTCGACGAAGACGCCGAAGTCAGTCAGTGAAGTAACCTTACCGGTGACAATGGTGCCGGGACGGTATGTGTCGGGAGCAAGACTCCATGGATCGGGCTCAAGCTGCTTGATGCCCAGGGAAAGACGCTCGTTTTCGATATCCACCTTAAGGACGACGGCTTGAACCAGCTGGCCTTTGGCATAGACATCACCAGGATGTTTGATGCGCTTGGTCCAGGAAATATCGGATACGTGCACCAGACCGTCGATGCCGTCTTCAATACCGATGAACATACCGAAATCGGTCATATTCTTGATCTGGCCCTCAATTTTGGTACCAACGGGGTATTTGTCTGCAATCGTTGCCCAGGGATTATCGGAAATCTGCTTGAGGCCCAGGGATATCTTGCGGTTACCCATATCAATGCCAAGCACAACGGCTTCAACAACCTCACCAACAGTGAGCATGTCAGAGGCACGGCGAACACGTTTTGTCCAGGACATTTCCGATACGTGGATCAGACCTTCAACACCGGATTCCAGCTCGACAAATGCACCGTACTCCATCAAACTGACGACCTTGCCCTTGATACGTGTTCCGACAGGGTAGTTAGCAGGTACTTCAATCCACGGATCAGGCTGGGTCTGTTTGACCCCCAGAGAAATTTTTCCTTTGGCACGATCGAACTTGAGTACCTTGGCCTTGATTTCCTGACCCGGCTTAAGAATATCGGAGGGCTTTCCGACGCGGCCCCAGGAGAGGTCGGAAACATGCAACAGACCGTCAACTCCGCCCAGATCAACAAATGCGCCATAATCAGTTACATTTTTAACAACGCCTTCCACAATCTGTCCTTCTTCCAGCTTCTCGAGTGTCACATCGCGAACTGATGAACGCTCTTCTTCGAGAACAGCGCGACGGGAAAGAACGATATTGTCACGTTTCTGGTTGAGTTTGATAACCTTGAATGTGGCTTTCAGACCAATGTAGCTGTCTGCATCGGATGAAGGACGAATATCAACCTGAGAAGCGGGCAAAAATGCCTGCAGACCGATATCTACCGTGTAGCCGCCATTGACGCGAGCGGTAATAACACCTTCGATAATTCCGCCTTCCTGACCGGCGTCGCCGATTTTTTCCCAGGCTGCCAGATAATCAGCCTTGCGCTTGGAAAGGATATACCCTTTCTTGCCATCTTCACGGGTCATCAGAACCTTGATGCGATCGCCAATCTGAACATTCAGTGTCCCGTCGGGACCGCGGAATTCGGAGGCATTCACATGACCTTCAGACTTAAGGCCGATATCGACAAGTACGGTATCCTGGTCAATGCGAGCAACAGTTCCTTCTATTATTTTATCTTTCTCAGGCCTCTCTTTGAGGCTCTCTGTGTAGAGATCTGCAAACTCGTTGCTCATCTGCTCGCCATCGAGATCTTCATGATCACCGCTGTCTGCATTGAGCCTTTTGAAATCAACCATTAAACCGTACCCCCTGGACATTTTCTTGTTCTTCTTCGCGATGCCTGTCGCGATCGAAGCGTGATAATGTATCACATTCATATAAAATTTCAATTGCTTTTATTAAGTCCTTCGATCTTGGCCATAACCTCATCGATTATCCATTTGGGGGTCGAAGCCCCGGCCGTCACCCCTACCCGTTCAACATCTGCAAACCACTCCGGATTGATTTCAGAAGCCGTTTCAATGTGGTGGGTTCGAGGCTGGAGTTCGGCGCAGACCTCAGCAAGACGGCGGGTGTTGGCGCTGTTGAAACCGCCCACAACCAGCATGCAATCCACCTGACAGGCCAGTTCCTTGGCCTCTTCCTGACGAACGGCCGTTGCGTCGCAGATCGTATTGAACACACGAATCTCGCCGCCGCGCAACAGACATTCCGACACTACGTTTTTCAGATTTTCGAATGACTGGGTCGTCTGGGCGACGACACCAATCTTGTTCATCTTGGGCAGCTTTTTAACCTCTTCGCCCGATCCGACCACAAAGACCTTGTCACCACCGTAGGAGACAATCCCCTGTACTTCCGGATGATCGGCATCACCGACAACCACCACGCCGTACCCGGACTCAGAGAGGCTCTTGACGTGTTCCTGGGCCTTTTTGACAAACGGACAGGTTGCGTCGACAATCTCCAGCTCTTTCTGCACCGCCTCCTCGATCTCACCGGCGGCAACTCCGTGGGAGCGTATGATAATGGTACCCGAGTCCATGGAGTTGAGATCCTTGAGCACCTTAACCCCCAGGCTTTCAAGCTTGTTGACCACCTGGGGGGAATGGATAATCGGACCGAGTGTATAGGTTTTCTTGTCTTTTTCGGCAGCCTCGAAGGCCATCTGCGTGGCGCGCTTGACACCGAAGCAGAAGCCGGCACGTTTGGCAAGTATGATTTTCATGGTTGAATTCCTGTGAATGATATCAAGTGTTCGCTCCCCGTCTGTCAGGAAGCGTGAGATTTTGTGCTGCAGGCAGTCATCATGAGATCAAGAACCTCATCAATCGTTTTGCCGGAAGAATCAATGGCAATAGCATCCTCAGCCATTCTGAGAGGGGCCAGATCCCTTTGGGAATCCTGTTCGTCACGCAGAACAACGGCCTTGATCGTGCATTCAAGTGTCACCTGTTCCCCCTTGGCAGCCAGTTCCATGAAACGGCGCCGGCCACGCTCTTCAGCCGAAGCTGACAGAAAGAACTTCACATCGGCATCCGGGAATACGACTGTACCGATATCGCGCCCCTCCAGCACGACGCCCCCCTTGGAACCCATGCGGCGCTGGGCAAACATCATTGCCTCACGAACAGGCCGGAGCGTAGAAATTTTGGAAGTCAGAAGTGACATTTCCGGCGTACGGATTCTGTCGGTAACTTCCTGGCCGTTGGCATATACACGCTGGAAACCGTTAGATCGATCCAGACAGATGTCCACATCGCTGCAGAAGCGCTGCACAGCGCCATCATCCTGCGGATCGATGCCGGACTGGCTCATCAGGTATGCCACGGCACGATACATGGCGCCGGTATCAATCTGAAGATATCCCAGGCGTTCTGCCAGAAGGTGCGCCACTGTGCTCTTGCCGGCACCGGATGGCCCGTCAATGGCAATCACCAGACCGTTTGCACGACCGATATCGGGCCTAACCACGGGTGACCTGCTCCAACAGGGGATAAAATGAGGGGAATGAGGTTGATACACAGCCGGTATCGGTGATCGTGATACTTTCGCGGGCCACCAGTGCCGCGACTGAAAGGGACATGGCGATGCGGTGATCGCCGAAACTTTCCACACTCCCGCCGGACAGCTGTTCGATTCCGTTGATGGTCATGCCGTCGTCACTTTCCTCTACCGTCACACCGAGGGTGCGAAGATTTTTGGCCATGGCGCTGATGCGGTCGGTTTCCTTGACGCGCAGTTCACGGGCATCGCAGATGGTTGTGGTGCCCTCAGCACACGCCGCCGCAACGCAGATGGCCGGAAACTCGTCGATGGCGCGCGGGACAACACTTCCCGATATGGCACACCCTTTCAGGCCGGACGTGCGCACCAGGATATCCGCCACCGGCTCGCCGGAGACCTCACGCTGATTCAATAGTTCGATGCTGCCCCCCATGTCGCGCAAAATGTCGATGGCTCCGGTGCGGGTCGGGTTGACCCCCACATTACGGATCAAAAGCTCGGAACCGGGCGTAATCAAGGCCGCAACCATGAAAAACGTGGCGGAAGAGATGTCGCCGGGAACCGTAATATCCTGACCCTGCAGTTCCACTCCGCCTTTGACGGTTACACCGTTGTTGAAGGTTTCCAGAGAAGCGCCAAACAGCCGAAACATCCGCTCGGAATGATCACGGGAGAGACTCGGCTCACGCACCGAGGTTTCACCGTCGGCGTACAAGCCGGCCAGCATGATGGCCGATTTGACCTGAGCGCTGGAAACCGGTGATTCGTAGCCGATGGCGTTAAGCGTGCCTCCACTGATGGCCAGTGGTGCAAGGCTGCCCTGATTGCGGCCAAGAATTTTGGCCCCCATACGGGTCAGCGGTTCCACTACCCGTTTCATGGGGCGTTTTCGCAGATACTGGTCACCGGTCACGACGGAAAAAAATGACTGTCCGGCCAGCAGACCGGTTATCAGTCGAATGGTGGTGCCCGAATTACCACAGTCAATGACATCACCCGGCTCTGTCAACCCACGCAGACCTTTGCCATGTATGACGACCGTTTCGCCATCGTCGGTAATTTCAACACCCATGGAACGAAAAGCCCCCATGGTGGCCATATTGTCCCCGCCGCGCAGAAAACCGCGCACGGATGTGGTCCCGTTGGCAATGGCTCCCAGCATTATGGAGCGGTGGGAAATGGATTTATCGCCGGGGACGGTGATCTCCCCCTTGACGGATGCTGCCGGTGTGATGGTGATATCTGCCACGAATAGACTCCACTCTGGTTAGTTGTATTGTGTACTCAAAAACGTCAGATTGACTGACAGTATACTCACGCTTCAGACAATGCCGTCACGGAACTGCTTGGCGATGGTAAAGAACTCTGCCAGCCCCTCTGGATCCTGCCGGTCAATTCGTTGACGCAGCTCCCCCAGACTCCGTGAAAAACCGTCGATACTGGCCAGCAGCGCCGTACGATTCATCAGGGAAATATCCCTCCACATGGCAGGGTCAGAGGAAGCGATGCGGGTGAAGTCCCTGAATCCGCCGGCCGTATAGGAAAGTACGTTTTCACCCTCCACATCGGCCGTCCCCACGGCATGCACAAGGGCATAGGCAACAACGTGAGGCAGATGGGATATCTCTGCGAAGATCCGGTCGTGATGCTCCGCCTCCATGCTGCAGACCTGGGCACCAGCCGCCTGCCAGAGTTGCGAGACAACATCAAAGGCGGCTGCATCGGTCGCGTCCGAGGGAGTCAATACGCAGCGTTTTCCGGAATAGAGGGTGGCAAAGGAGGCCGCCGCGCCGGAATGCTCCGTGCCTGCGATGGGGTGACCACCCAGAAAGCTGCAACCCGGCGGCATCACAGCTTCGCACTCCCGCACGAGAGACGCCTTGACACTGCCGCCGTCGGTGACAACGCAGCCGGGCGCCAGAAAGGGGGCAATCGACCTGACAACGGCAGGAATGGCGCAGACCGGCACGGAAATGAACACTACCTGGGCGTCGCGTACCCCCTGGCAGGCATCCTCGTGGATCTCATCCACAATGCCCAGAGAAAGTGCCTGCTGCAGATTTTGCCTGTCCGTATCCACGCCTGCAATTCGCCCGACCGCGCCGGCCGCACGCAGGGCCCGGGCAAAAGAACCGCCGATCAGACCGGTACCGATGATCGTCAGTCGATCAATGATTACTGAAGAGTCGGACATGGATTACATCGCCCGCGGGTATGAGCCGAGTACCTTCAGAAACTGGCAGCATCCTTTCAGCTCCTCCAGCGCTACCTCAACATCGGGATCGGAAACATGACCAAACAGATCCAGGAAGAAAATATACTCCCAGGCCTTTTTCTTGAAGGGGCGGGATTCGATTTTCGACAGGTTGATACCCCGCTTGGCAAACGGTTCCAGCATGCGGCAGAGAATACCGGGCTCGTCTTTGACAGAAAAAAGTACGGAAGTCTTGTCATTGCCGGAGCGCTCGGTCGGAGTGCGGGAAATTACCAGAAATCGGGTAAAGTTGTTGACCTGGTCTTCGATCCGGCTACGGACAACCTTCAGGTCGTACAATGAAGCCGCCAGCTCGCTGGCAACGGCGGCGGCGGTGTAGTCATCACTGACGATCTGGGCAGCCGTGGCGGTGGAAGCCACATCCACAGCCGGGATGCCCGGCAGGTTTTCATCCAGCCATTGACGGCACTGGGCCAACGGCTGCGGATGGGAATAGACCTTTTTGATATCCTCCATGCGACCGGTGCGGGAAAGCAGATCGTGGTGAACCTCATACAGGATTTCGGCAGTGATTTTGAGGCCGCTCTCAACAAACATATCCAGGGTATGGGAAACCACCCCCTCCGTGGAATTTTCCACCGGAACGACGCCGTAGAGGGCCTTCCCCTTTTCAACCTCTTCAAATACAGCCGGTATCGATTTGAGCGGCACCAGTTCGGCCGAAAGACCAAAATGCTGCATGGTTGCAAGGTGACTGAAGGTCGCCTTGGGGCCCAGAAAAGCGACCTTCATCGGGGATTCCAGCGCCAGGCAGGCCGAAATGATTTCGCGGTAGATGCTACGCAGGGCATCATTGGGAAACGGCCCGGGATTAGTCCCCAGCAGGCGTTCATAGATCTGACGCTCACGGCCCGGGACGTGAAACTGGAGATTGTTGCCGGACTTCAGACGGCCGACTTCCAGCACGACCTGTGAACGCTCGTTGAGCAGGTCAACAATGCGGTCGTCGATATTGTCAATTGAACTGCGCAGCTCTTCGATAGTCGGCTTGTTCTCTTGCACGGGAATCACCTGGCGGATCGATGATGAATTTGATGGGAAAATGGAACGCTTTTATACTGCAAAAGGGTTGGAAGTGCAACCACAACTTCCGGCTCATACCCCTGGCGGCCGAACATGCAACCCTGCCCCAAAGATCCCGAACCATCTGTCAAAAATTTGTACTTTCACTTCTCCAAAACCGGCCAGCTTGTGCCTGACCTGTTCAGGACTCTTGCGGTGTGTAACCTTGCCGGGGCTTTTTGAATAGAACAGGTCTGCAAAACAGACTATCTGTTCATGGATGGAGACGGGAGACATGTCTCGATGGGGCAATGGAAGGCTCTGGGTGATGATATCTTCCACCGTCAACCCGACCCCGATATGACGTTCACAGACCAGCGCATGCAACGGCATCTGCTCAAGCTCCAGTATCCCGCGCCCCAGAATGCCGTGGCTGATATATGGGTGCTCGCCATGCAGCCCCAGTTTTGGCGCATGGATACGGCACACGCCGATATCATGGAGCAGGGCGGCCTCCTCCACGAACCGGCACTCATCGGCCGGCAATCCGAGGCAATGGGACACATCCAATGCCAGATCGGCCACGGCACGGCTGTGACCGATCAGAACTGCCAGGGTTTCCCCCTGAAAATACCTCGCAAGCATTTCAATCTCTCTGCTCACCACGAGCCCTCCTGTCAATAATTTGAATCAAACGATTAAAAACAGGCGCACATCACTGTCAAAATAATGCCACAAAAATATAACAACCTGTTATTCATACGTTTTTAAGTTGGCATACAAGATGCTTTATAGCAATCAGACACAGCAACTGCTCACGTCGAACCAAAGCGAGGTACCGATCATGTATGCCAAATTTCCATTCTATTCAGTTGCCCAGATGTATGCAATCTCTCTTGGCGCCCCCGTATCGATTATGTTGGGAAGGGACAACCTCTACTGGGTGGTCGATCAAGGTAAAACAAGTATGTATATCGGCGAAGGGTGCGCACTCCTCAACGCCAGTGCCTGATCCCCCACACACACCCTCTCCAATAAACAATGCCGGCATGATCGCATGCCGGCATTGTAATCTCCATCACGTATAACTCCACGAGGCTTAATAGCAGAGACGCAGCACCTCGGCAGCAATGTTCTGCAAGGGCATGCTTTTGTGCACTCCACCCAGTTTTACCGCTTCGTTCGGCATACCGTAGACAACACACGTAGCCTCATCCTGGGCAATATTGTATGCTCCGGCATCAAACATTTCCTTCATACCCCGGGCTCCGTCGTCTCCCATACCTGTCAGGATGACGCCGACCACATTTTTCCCGGCATAACGGGCTGCGGAGCGAAAAAGAACATCCACCGAAGGACGGTGCCGTGAAACCAGCGGACCATCCTTGATTTCGACATAATAACGGGCACCGCTGCGCTTGAGCAGGGTGTGGTGATTACCGGGGGCAATCAGGGCCCGCCCGCGTACAACCGAATCGTTGTCGGCCGCTTCCTTGACTGTCACCCTACAGGTTGAATCCAGTCGCTTTGCAAAGGCAGCGGTAAAATGTTCCGGCATGTGCTGAACAATGACAATTCCGGGGGCATCCTCCGGCAGCATCTCCAGAAATACCTTGAGCGCCTCCGTCCCTCCGGTAGAGGCCCCGACTATGACGACTTTCTCCGTGGTCTGAACCATGGCCTTACTGGTCCCCTTTTCAATAATTACATCTGCAGTCAGCTTAGGGGCCACTTCACGCACGACATGATGCGAAACCGGACGAACACGCCCTTTGGTCATGGCTGCGGCCTTGACCGTGTCACAGATACTGACCCGTGACTCTTCGATAAACTGCTTGGTGCCCATCTTGGGTTTGACGATGATATCCACGGCACCGTATTCCAGCGCCTTCATGGCGGTCTCGCTGCCGGATTCCGTCAAGGTCGAGCACATTACCACAGGAATCGGGTGCTGACTCATAATTTTCTGGAGGAAGGTGATACCGTCCATGCGGGGCATCTCCACATCCAGGGTGATAACATCCGGAGTGCACTCCCGCATCCGCTCGGCGGCCACAAAAGGGTCAGGAGCAGCGGCAATTACTTCGATCTGGGGATCGGACTGAAGTATATCGGTCAGCGCCTGCCTGACAAGTGCGGAATCATCGACGATCAGCACCTTGATTTTAGCCATAGATCATCTCCCGACAGGAATTCAGAACAACTTTTTCTGCACTTTTTTCAGAAACACATCACCGGTGTGAGAGTTAAAGAACAGCTTACGGCCCTGTTTCCCCCCCACATCCTCCGCTTTAGGTTCCACACCAAGCAGTTGAAACCTGCGCCGGGCCTCCTGCACATTCTGGCATCCGATGGATAGCCGGACACCTTCCAGCTCGCGGGGCAGCAGCACATCAGCTCCGCCGAACATCTTCACCTCACAGCGCTCAAGCCTGATTCCCATTCCCTGAATTTTATCCGCCATATACATCAGCGTTGAATCAACAAACCGGAAACCCTCATCCTGCGGCCCCGAGGGCAGAAGCACGTGACACATGGCCCCCAGATTCATTTCAGGCTGAAAAAAGGTAACCGAAACACATGACCCCAACACCGTAGAGACAATTGCCGGTTTACGTGACAGAAACAGTTCGCCCGGTTTCAGGAAAACGTGCGGCAGATTGGATTCACGCAGGGCTTTCATACTTTACGGTAAACTGTTGATGCAACCGGCGTCAGGGGTACATTCAGGCCGCTCAGGGTTTCTGAATGTCCCAAAAACAGATAGCCCCCCTTGACAAGCTGTTTGCAGAATTTATTCAGCAGACGCTCCTGGGTAGGCTTATCAAAATAGATGATGACATTGCGGCAGAAGATCACATCCATATGCTCCTGCAGACCGAAATCCTCCATAAAGTTCAGGCGCCGGAACTGGATCATCGAGCGCAAGACAGGAGACATGCGTACCAGTGGCCTGGACTTGTCCTTGCTTTTCAGAAGATATTTTTTCTTGAGCAGCAACGGAATGGTATCAACCCGCTCTTCGGCATAGATGGCGTGTTTGGCCTTATTGAGCACGACCGTTGAAATATCCGTTGCCAGGATGGAGGCCTTGAACCCGGGTTGGGTTTCGGCAAATTCAGACAGCACAATCGACATGGTGTACGGTTCTTCTCCGGTAGAGCAACCGGCACTCCAGATTTTGAAAGGCTTCCTGAACCCCGCGTCATGGGAATCAATCAAAGAGGGAATTGCGCTTTTTACCAGATATTCAAAGTGGGCCGGTTCGCGAAAAAAATCCGTCTTGTTGGTCGTAACGACATCGATCAGATTTACCAGCTCTTCATCGCGGCCGGCGGGGCTGAACACAAATTCGGCGTACTCCTCAAAGCTCTTGAAATCATGGGCCTTGAGGCGCTTGTTCAATCGCGCCTCAAGCATGGTCTTTTTGGCATGCGGCAGCTTGATGCCGACCTCATCATAGATGAAGCTGCTGAAGCGGCTGAAGACCTTGTCGCTGAGAACAGCGGGGATATTGACCGTCGGAGCTGTATTGGAGTGGTGTTTCATAGAACCTCATAAATACAGGGTCAAGGGGCCGGGGTCAAGGTTCAAGTAAGATCAAAATTATTGGTATTTCCTTAGATCATGCTTTTCCTTGACCCCTGACCCTACTCTTACCCCTGAACCTTTGCCAGTTCGTCGCTGGTAAAGACCTTATCTATATCCAGAATCATGATAAAGCGTCCATCATGTTTTCCCATCCCCTTGATGAAATCGGTGTTGAGACGGGTCCCGATGTGGGGAGCGGCCTCAATCTGCTCCGGCTCCATCTCGATAACCTCCTGCACACTGTCGGCCAGCGCTCCCAGGACGATGGTCTCATCCTCCATCTGCACTTCTGCCACAATGATGCAGGTATTGACGGTCTGCTCAGTGGCGGTCATACCGAACTTGAGGCGCATATCGATGACCGGCACCACACTACCACGCAAATTGATGACACCGCGCATAAAATCTGGAGTCTGGGGAACTTTGGTAATTGAACTCTGCTCCAGGATCTCACGCACCTTGGCAACATCCAGTGCAAAGACCTCATCGGCAAGTTTAAAGGTCAGATATTGTACCGTTTCGTTTATGGCTGCAATGCTCATATGAAAGGCTCCTTTATTAGGGTCAAGTGAGATATAAAGTCCCCTCCCCCCTTGCGGGGGAGGGCTAGGGTGGGGGGGAGTTTGCACAGATACGTACAAAGCAACTTCACCCACCCCCCAACCCCCTCCCGTCAAGGGAGGGGGGGCTTTTAACCCTGCAGTTTAGAATTTCTCAAACTCATCATCCATGTGGTCCGAACCCATATCCAGTGCTACTCCGCCTGCTGGTGCCCTACGGGCCGGCGGGGCGGCCTTGTGGCTGATATGAGCCACAACCGATTTTGACTTTGACTTCGATTTTGACCCGTACCCTGTACCCTGGCCCCTGGACCCTGCCGTCATGTTTGTGTCGATGCGGAAGAAACTGATGGTGTCCTTAAGCTGCTCGGCCTGACCGGAAAGTTCCTCCGAAGTGGAGGCCATCTCTTCCGAGGCGGATGCATTCTGCTGAATGACACTGTCCAGCTGCTGGATGGCCTTGCTGATCTGACCTGCACCGGTATCCTGTTCCTTGCTGGAAGCGGAGATCTCCTGAATTAATTCCGATGTTCTCTGAATATCAGGAACCATTTTTTCCAGCATCTCGCCGGCTGTCTCGGCAATCATGACGCTGTGGGTTGAAAGCGTACTGATCTCGCCGGCAGCTGCTTGTGAACGTTCGGCCAGTTTGCGGACTTCACTGGCGACAACAGCAAACCCCTTGCCGTGCTCGCCGGCCCGGGCGGCCTCAATAGCGGCATTCAGGGCCAGCAGGTTTGTCTGGCGGGCAATCTCTTCTATGATGGAAATTTTGGTGGCGATCTCTTTCATGGCTGCCACAGTTTCAGTGACGGCCTTGCCGCCATCTTTGGCGTCGGCAGCGGATTTCATGGCAATTTTTTCGGTCTGGGATGAGTTGTCGGAGTTCTGGCGGATACTGGAGGTCATCTCTTCCATGGAAGAGGAAATTTCCTCGGCACTGGCGGCCTGCTCGGTAGCCCCCTGGGAAAGCTGCTGGGCGGTGGCGGAGAGTTCCTGGCTGCCGGCGGCCACGTTGTCGGCGGCGGTCATGCAGTCGCTGACAACCTGCTTGAGCTTGCCGACCATCTGACTGATGGCACTCATCATGACACCGGTTTCATCCTTAGATTTAGCCTCCACCGTTATAGTCAGGTCACCCTGAGCCAATGAGTTAGCGACATTGACGGCCTCGTTGATCGGCCTGGTAATGGTGCGTGTAATGAACAGACCCATTATGATCGCCAGTAATGCACCCACAACAGCCAGTACGGATACGGTGCGTGTTGCTATGCTTACAACCTGGGTATTTTCGTTGGCGGTTTCCTTGGCCAGCTTCAATTTGGACTCTTCCAGGGCATCAATCCCGGCCTGTGCTTCCTTTCGGTTTTTTTCCATTTCCCCGTACCAGAGAGCCATGGCCTCGGCCCTTTTACCGGCCGTTACAAATGCGGTAAAGCGTTTTTCCGCCCCGTCAAATTTTGTGTAGGCATCCTTGTAGGATTGAAACTGTTTACGACCTTCATCGGTCAGAATGGTTTTCTGAAATTGCACTTCAAGGTCTGCAATCTCCTTATCACGCTCATCGGCCCGTTTTCTCTGGTCGTTGAAGCGCTCCGGGGTGTCGGCCAAATACATTTCCAGCAGATTGCAGCGCATGCGCTGAAAAGCGGTCGCCAACTGACCGATCTCACCCAACGGCACGGTCATCTTCTCATACAGCTTGGTATCGGCTGCCCCGATCTCCCTGATTTCATTAACGCCAAAGGCTCCGATGATGCCTGCAATCAATGCCACAATGATGAAACCTGAAATAAGCTTGGTACCGATCTTCAGATTATTGAACCACTGCATGCGCCTACCTCCCTGAATAAAATGGCAATGTATCGATCAGAATTTTTCGAATTCGTCGTCCAGATGATCATTTCCCCCCATATCCAGGCTGACGCCACCTTTTCTGGCAGCCGGCCTGGACGCAGCGGAACCCACATGGGCAATCTGGACATGTTTCTTCTGGGGACGACGACTTGAAGAGTTGCTTGAGCGGCCCAACATGTTTGAATCGATACGGAAGAAGCTGATGGCATCCTTGAGTTGTTCGGCCTGGCCGGAAAGTTCCTCCGAGGTGGAGGCCATCTCTTCCGAGGCGGAGGCGTTCTGCTGGATAACGCTGTCAAGCTGCTGGATGGCCTTGCTGATCTGCTCGGCGCCGGTATCCTGCTCTTTGCTGGAAGCGGAGATTTCCTGAACCAGTTCGGAGGTTCTCTGAATATCAGGAACCATCCTATCCAGCATATCGCCGGCCGATTCGGCAACCTGAACCGAACGGGTCGAGAGGGTACTGATCTCACCGGCGGCGGCCTGGGAACGCTCGGCCAGCTTGCGGACTTCAGAGGCGACAACGGCAAAGCCTTTACCGTGCTCACCGGCCCGGGCGGCTTCAATGGCGGCATTCAGAGCCAGCAGGTTGGTCTGGCGGGCAATCTCTTCGATGATGGAGATCTTAGTGGCGATCTCTTTCATGGCGGCAACGGTTTCAGTAACGGCCTTGCCTCCCTCTTTGGCGTCGGAGGCGGATTTCATGGCAATCTTTTCGGTCTGGGCCGAGTTGTCGGAGTTTTGACGGATACTGGAGGTCATCTCTTCCATGGAAGAGGAAATCTCCTCGGCACTGGCGGCCTGTTCGGTTGCCCCCTGGGAAAGCTGCTGGGCGGTGGCGGAAAGTTCCTGGCTGCCGGCAGCCACATTATCAGCAGCGGACATACAGTCGCTTACCACATGCTTGAGTTTGTCCACCATGGTGGCAATCGCCGCCATCATCACACCGGTTTCGTCCTTGGTTTTGGATTCAACCGTAATGGTCAGATCACCGCCGGCAAGGGAATTGGCGACTGCCACAGCCTCATTCAAGGGGCGGACAATCCCGCGGGTCAGGAATATCGCTGTGAATACAGAAAGTAGAACGGCAAAGGTACCCAGCCCTATCATGGTATTTCGGGCTGATTCAAATTCCTTAACCGCCTCCTCATAGCGCATCTTGTTGCGTTCCATATTGTGCTGCAGCAGTTCCTCAATAAGTGTAGATACGGCTCGTTCTGCCGGTGCAGCCTCTTTGCTTAAAAGCTGTGCCGCTTCGGCATCCTTGCCGGCTAAACCGAGCTCAATAACTTTTGAATTCAGTGTTCGATACACAACCAGTGCCTCGTTCAGCTTACTCATTATTTCCAAGGACTTTGTATCAGTTTTTGTGGTCATTTCTTCCACTTTTTTATAACTGGCAGCATACTCTTCCCGGAATTTAGTTATTCGCTGGCTGTATTCCTGTTTTTTATCCGCATTATTATTGACAATGATATTACGGACGTTGATGCCAATGTCGCTGAGGTTCTTCAGCATGTCACTCACGAGATCAATTCTGACCATATTGACCTTAACGATCCGCTCCAGATTTTGATTGATTTGCGACATACCCTTTATGCCGTCCCAGATCAGCACAATCATGATCACCAGCAACACCCCGAATCCCAACGTCATACGCTTTCCGATTTTCATGTTAGCCAGCATACGTCCTCCTTAAATTTCCTCACAATGAGCTGCGAAGCCTTAGGTTGAAGTCTACCAACAAATATGCCGGGCGCAAGCGCCCGGCATAAAGAAAATCAATAAATATTTACGAAGGTGTTAGATATTCTGTTCCAGATCCTCAGCGGCCTGGTACAAAACCCCCATATCCAGAATCAGCGCCACGGTGCCGTCACCCAGGATTGTGGCACCGGAAACCCCTTTGACATCACGATACATACGCCCCAGGGTCTTGATGACCGTCTGGTGCTCACCAATGACACTATCCACCACAAACCCGACCTTGCTGCCATTGATGCCGGTGATGACGATCTGCTCGATCTCCGGGCGGTTGCTGCTGATGGCAAACTGTTCACGCAGCGGAATGTAGGGGATGATGTTGCCGCGCACGTTGGCCAGGTTGCGCCCATGGGCGTTCCGGATATCCTCGCGGGTCAGTTCCACACATTCCTCCACATGGGAGAGCGGCAGTACAAAATAGTTGTTGTCAATGCGCACCAACAGGCTTTCGATGATTGCAAGAGTCAGGGGTATCCGTAAGGTGATGGTACTCCCCTTGCCCGGTTCGCTGTTGATCTCGATGGAGCCGCGCAGCGCTTCAATCCCCTTCTTGACCACATCCATCCCAACGCCGCGCCCGGAAACACTGGTAACCTTGTCTGCCGTGGAGAATCCAGGGGCGAAAATCATGTTGTAGATTTCCTTATCGGACGCATCCTGACTTGCTGACATCAAGCCGCGCTCAACGGCCTTCTCGCGGATACGCTCCTTGTTCAGACCGGCCCCGTCGTCACGAATGGTGATCAGAACACTGTCGCCGGAATGCACCGCACCCAGATGAACAATCCCCAGAGCAGGCTTGCCGGCGGCGCGGCGCACATCGGGCATTTCGATGCCATGGTCGATACTGTTGCGAATCAGGTGAACCAGCGGATCATTAAGCCGCTCGATAACGGTCTTGTCCAGCTCCGTTTCAGCCCCCTCCGTCTCCATCTCGATCTCTTTGCCCAACTCCTGGGAAAGATCACGCACCAATCGCTTGAACTTGGTGAAGGTGGAGCCGATTGGCAGCATGCGGATATTGAGGGCGGTATCACGCAGCTCCTCGGTCAGACGCTCGACTTCCTCGGCTATGGAGGCAAACTCGGCGTTGTTCTGCAGGGCTGCGGTCTGGCTGAGATGGGCCTGAACCGTCACCAGTTCGCCCACCAGATTAACCAGCTGGTCAAGCCGTTCGGCCGGCACGCGGATACTGGTGGCGGCATCCTGGGAAGCGCGTTCCTGACGGACGACCTTGACCTGTTGCTGCTCCAGCAGTGCAGATTGGACCTTGTCGGGGGTTACGGCCCCCATGGCCACGGCAAGTTCGCCAAAACGCTTCTGATAGCTGAGGATCTTGTTCATCTCAACCTGACTGAGATCACCCCGCTCCACCAGAATGTCGCCCAGCTTCTTGTATTCCTGTTCGCTGTCTGACTGACCGTCATCCACCAGATCAATCTTCAGATCGCAATCATCCTCGCAGAAAATAAAGACATCCTTGATGGCATCGAGACCACGATTGGAGGTCAGCACGACATCCCAATACAGGTAACAGTGCTCCGGAACCATCTCGCTCAGATGCGGAATCAGTTCGGTATGAGCGATCACATGGCAGGTGCCCAGCTCGCGCAGTTCATTGATCAGATTGAGCGGATTGGTTCCGGACATGAAAATTTCCGGAATCGGTTTAAAGCGGATACGCCAGGTTTTCTGGTCTCCGGTAGCGGCCTCCACCCGTGGTGCAGACTCCTGAGCAGCCTTCAACACCTCGACCGGCTCCACGCCGGGAACCAGCTGTTTCAGTCCGGCGATAATGGCATCTCCGGCAGCCCGATCAATCTCTTCACCGGAGACTGAAGCCTCCAGCAGGGACTTGATATGATCGCGGGCCCGCAGGGTCAGGTTGAGCAGCTGTTTGGTAACGGACATCTTGCCGTTTCGCACCAGATCGAAAACCGTTTCGACCTCATGGGTGAACCCGGCGATTTCGTCAAAACCGAACATGGCACCGGAGCCCTTGATGGTATGCATGGCCCGGAACACACGCCCGATCAGCTCTGAATCCTCAGGGGTTTCCTCAAGCTCAAGCAGCGACGTTTCAAGTTCGGTCAGCAGTTCGTTGGCTTCTTCACGGTAGGTGGCTATGTGCGCTTCGATCATTTAGAACCTCTTTAGGGGACAGGGAAACTATGTAACGAAAGCAGACTGGATTCATTATTTCCTTCTCCCTGTGGGAGAAGGTGGCCGCAGGCCGGATGAGGGAATTCACCAATGGCTAAAAGATTAAAAGCCCCCCTCACCCTAACCCTCTCCCACGGGGAGAGGGAACTAAATGCCCTACCCCAGCACCTTCTTGATCACCGCTATCAGCTGCTCGGGCTTGAAGGGTTTGACGATCCAGCCGGTGGCGCCGGCGGCTTTGCCTTCGGCTTTTTTTCCGTCCTGGGATTCGGTGGTCAGCATGACAATCGGGATAAACTTATTGAGGGAACCGGCCCGGACACCTCTGATCAGTCCGAGACCGTCCAGATTGGGCATATTGAGGTCCGTAATCAGCATATCGACCTTCTGGGAGCCGAGTTTGGTAAGGGCATCCTTGCCGTCAACCGCCTCTACGACGTCGTAGCCGTTCTGTTTCAGCGTGAAACTGACCATCTGCCTCACGCTGGCAGAATCGTCCGCAGTCATGATAAGTTTTGCCATCAGTGTATTCCTCCATACCAGATACATGGTCTATTGTCGTTCTGACTGCAGGCAAGCCCCTTCGGACCTCCGATGCTGCTCCCGAATGTATCCATGCAGCCCGGTATTGAATCCGGTTCGCAGTCATAGCCGCGCCCCATTTTGGCCGCCGTCTTACATCCGGCGCAGATGATCTGCATGCAGGTCATATCGATAGTCTCGACAGCTTTCAGATCCAGCATGACCTGTTGCGATTCGTCCAGCGACTCACACAAAGTCTTGTGTAACTCGGCACTGGTCTCGATGGACAGATCTCCTGTCAGCTGGACCGTGACGGAACCGTCAGGATTGCTGCTTCTGGATATGCGATATGCACTCATTTAAACCTCCTGAAATCAGGGATCAGGGATCAGGGTACAGGGGCCAGGGTACAGTAAAGTCAAAAACCTTGATTCTGCTGTACCCTGTACCCTGTACCCTGTACCCTGCCCTTGACCCTCAAAAAAGATCCACATTATCACCGAATTCCGACTCATCAACCTTGACAGTTTCCTTGACCTTCACCAGTGAGACACCCGCGGCCCCGCCACTGCGCTTACGGGCAATGGCTTCGTGGATATGACGCTCACTGTCCATGGTATAGCGTTCTTCCATATGGCGCAGGTTGTCCTTAAACTCCAGGCTGGCCGGTTCAATCTCACGGGCCTTGCTGACTATCGCATCGAGGCTGGCCATGGCTTCATCCGCCATCAGCCTGACCCGCTCGTGGACGTCGATGGAGGATGTTGCTTGTTCGATATCACTGGTCAGCCGGCCAACCCGCTGACCAAGAGAGGACAGCAGCGACATCAGCTCACTGTTCATACTGCCGAGAGCCGCCAAAATTTCGGTCAGTTCTTCTTCCATGACAACGATGCGGGCCCCCAGCTGCTCGGTCTCTTCCGTGGCGTCGTGAAAGAGGTGCTCCGTGGAGTCGTTGACCTGCACCAGTGTCTGTGAGACCAGTTCCGTCTGGGCGATGGCGTCATCGGACAAGCGCTTGATCGCTTCGGCCAGAACTCCAAGAGCGGCACCTTCCGTACCGGTATGGGCCGCCTTCACCTGAGAATTGAGCGCAATCAGGTCGATTTCTGACCCGATCTCTTCGATATCGGATACGAAACCGGAGACCTCCTGCATGGTTTCGGCCACTTTGGAAAGCGTTACCGCCATCTCGCGGTCTGCGGAGGCACAGCCGGCCAGGACAGTCGTTACCTTGCCCATGCCCTTGCTGATGTTATCCATGAATGATCCACCCGCCGAATCAACCACCCCGGTAGTGGAAAGGGACTCGGATGCCATCAGGGCCTGTTTGTTCGCCACATCCCGCAGGTTGTCAACAATCGAATGAACGGCGCCGCACAACTCCGATGAGGCAAAGCGCAACTGGGCCGACTGCAGCTCGCAGACATCACCGGCTTCGATAATCAGCTTGCGGCAGCGATCATCGTCAGGCGCGGCCGCAAAGGCTTCCTGCAGCTTCCCCGAAAGGCGTTCCAGAGCCTCAACAATATGCTCCACCTGTTGACGGGTCATGTCATGCATCTGCATGGATGATACGACTTCACTGATGTTATCACTCACTTCAGCCGATACGGAGGACACCAGAGAACCCAAAACACCGCAGCGACTGTTGACAGAAACAAGTTCCTCCAGATTTCCGGAGGTGCTGGACAAAACCCCGCCCAATTCCCTGTCCTGGGCGGTCTCGCTATTATGAACTATCTGCAGATTGTCATCGATCATGCGGGCCAGCAACTGGCGGTGATTAAGGATGTTGGAAGATTTTTCACTGACCAGATGGGAAAGTTTTTCAACATCAAGTGCCAGGGTCAGGAAGCCAAGCCCCAGTTCGCCCAGCCGGGAACTTTCGATTTTGGTGGAAATGCCCAGCATGCGCAGCGTTTTGGTCAGTTTCTGGAAACCTTCCAGCGGCTGGGATACCTGATCAAGCAATGTCAGGATACGCTCCAGGGAACTGCAGCTGGCAGCGCTCTGACCCCGTGCGCTGGTGATGTAGGCTTCCATGTCGGCCAGCATCTGGCGCAAACGGTCGATCAGGGTCTGAATCTGCTCCCCCGATACCGTTTCCACGAGCTGATTCGCCATGGAAGTAATTTCGGATGAACGGTGGTAAAAATCCTGCAGCTGCGAACCGATCTGCAGAAATTCATCTTCCGTCGTTCCGGCCAGTTTTTGCAACGTACTGCGGCACGGCACGATGGCACTGTTCCACCCGGAAAAAACGGAGATATCGATGGTTGATCCGGAATCAGAAGTCATTGTACGTTCATCCCTGGACATGGGCGGTCCCTGTGTGATGCTCTCATGTAATCAGTCCGAAGCTGCGCAATTCACGAACCAGTTTCTGTTTGCTGACCGGCTTGACCAGATAGGAGGTGGCACCGCCGCGGTAGTATGAATCAATGACCGTTTTGGGATCATCCATGGCGGTGGTCATGATGACCTTGGCCTCAATTTCGGGGGGCACCCCCATCTCCTTTTCAAGCTGGCGGATGCGCTTGAGCGCTTCGTTGCCATCGACCCCCGGCATCATGATATCCATACAGATCAGCTCGTAGGGCCTCTTGCTTTCATGGGCCAGTCGAAACGACGTCACCGCTTCTTCACCATTAACGGCAATGTCGCACTCGCAATAGCTGGAGAGCAGCTCCTTCAGGACACGACGGGATATGAAATCATCTTCAACGATCAGACACTTCATGGGTATGTCTCCTTACATCGCTTGACGTCTGCATGCATGATAAACTCGAAACGGCTCCCCTCGCCGGGTACGCTTTCCACATGGATCTGGCCGTTCAATATCTGGGCAATCTGGCGGGCAATGCTCAATCCCAGCCCGACACCGCCGAAACGACGATTTTTGGCGCTGTCTACCTGGGTAAACGGTTCAAAGATCCGGTCAAGCATCTCCTGCGGAATACCGATACCGCTATCTGCCACGACTACCCTGATAATCGCCTGCTCGCCTTCCATGCGTTCCAGCTCGATATCCAGCCTTGCCCCACCCTTTTCGGTGAACTTGAAGGCGTTACCCAGCAGAATATCCAGCAACCGGGCGAACTGTTCCGAGTCACAGAGGATGTGGCGCGGCAGGCCGGGTGACAGCTGAACATCGAAGGAAAGACCCTTGTCGGCAAATTTACCCCGGTGGCTCATGGCGACGGATTCAATCGCAACCGGCAGATCAAGGGTTTCGTGGCAGCCACCGGCACGGCGCCCGGAAGCGCAGGTAAAGGAAAGCATGCGGTCGACCAGCTCCACCATATTATCGGCGGCCTGGCGGGCCAGCAGCAGGTATTCGTTCTGGCTGCCTTTCAAGCCGGAATCGGCCAGGAGTTCCAATCCGCCTATGACACCATTCATGGGGGTGCGCATTTCGTGGGAGACTGTGGCCAGAAATTCACTCTTTTCATGTGATGCCTTCAGAAGAGCCATCCTGGCTGAATTCAGCTGGGCCACGGCGGCTTTCAGCTCTTCCGTCCGCAGGGCAACCGTTTCCTCAAGCTCGGACCGGTAATTCTTTTCCAGCCGCTGCAGCCTGGTAAAGGTAACCGCCTTATCCACAATCTTGCGCAGATAAATGAAATCAAACGGCTTGTGGATAAATTCGAAGGCGCCGTTCTTGATGGCATTAACCGCCATCTGCAACTGGGCATAGCCGGTCATGATGATGACGGGGACATGTGGCAGTCGTTCGTGAACCTTGCCGAGAAACGTGATGCCATCCTCTCCCGGCATCATCACATCCGTGAGAATGACATCAAATTCCTGTTCATCCAGTATCCGGTAGGCTTCTTCCGGATTTTCCGCAACCGTAACCCTCAGATTTGACTGGGCAAGACAGATCGAAATCATCTGGCGTATATCGGACTCGTCATCCACAACCAGAATGCAGGGGCAATCTTCCGGTGGTGCAGCCGTCATGTCGGACAGATCAGCCATACGGGTTCCCTATTTCTGTTTGAAGTCCTTTATGGTGGAAATTACGAAATCGCGCTGGGCGGCATCTTTCTGATGACATCCGAAACAGGTGCTGACCGGGTCCAGTCCGCTGGGCTTACCCTCGGCTCCGTAACCGGCAAACAGCCAGCCGCCGGTCTGCTTGTTGCGCTTGTCCTTGCGCATCAGCACCACCATGTTTTTGGAACCGTCCGTGTCGGTGGAGCCGTCCTTCTTGATATTGAAATGTTCAACCACGATGGTGCTGCCTTCGGGGAATTTATTATTGGCCTGGTATCCCTGCATGGCTTTTTTGTCGGCATAGATGTAATGGATTCCATAAAAAAGCGAACTTTTGTCGGTCACGATTTTACGTTCACTTTTCTGCCATTTGGCATATCCCTTGGGGAGCGGGGTCGCAGCAGCGAAAGCAATCATCGGCAGTGCAAGAGCGGCAATCAGAACAGCGGTCAGGACTTTCTTCATCAACGAATTTCTCCTCGGATTAAATTTTTTGAAACTATATCACAAATACTATATTTGTCATCCGGGTGCACACATTTAGTCGTCAATTTTCTCACAATTGTTAACATGCTTCAGAGTGCGGGCCTGTTCCCGGATAAAGGCATGTTCGATGTCGACCGCCTTCACATCCAGGCTGGTCATGGAAAGAAAGCGTAATCCACCTTCAACCGTGTTCTCGATTATGCTGATGGGGCCATCCATTTCATCTATCTTCTGTTTTGCCGTCATCCCGATTCTTACGGACGTATTGTCGTAAACAATTGTCTTGATGTTAACCTTGGGATTGGCTTTTTCTGCCGAACGACTCCGGATAGCTCTCAGCTGTTCGGTCAGCTCGCCCCTCTTTGTGCGGAGCGCTTCCATTTCCTGAAAGGAGCTGATCTCTTCCATCGCCTTCGTATTCTTTTCAAGCTCTTCAGTGATGCGTACCAGTTCCGGAATATCACGATAATCGAAACCGGCCCGCAGTGTCGTTTTGAGCGAGGAGGCCGAACCGGATTTTTTGGTTTCAATACCCGCCAGCGCATTGTAGCTGCCATTGGCAATGGCACCTTTGCTGACCATGATCCGTCCGCAGGAATTGACATGGCAATTGTGAATTTCAACCTCAACCAGGACATCACCGGCGCAATCGATCCGGGCACAGTCGTGCATGAAATTGGCAGTGATATTCCCGCCGCACTCAATGGTCCCCTTTTCCATGCCATCCATGCCGCAGAAGGCGATGTCGCCATCGCTCTTGATCTGGCAGGCGCCGATATTGCCGCTGACGCGCAACCCCTTGACGGCAGTCACATTGAAGCCATCCAGAATATCACCCCGCACCTCGACGTAGCCGTTGAACACGATAGAACCGACCCGGAAGTTCACATCACCCGCGACAACATATTCCTGGGCGACGGAAATCTCGTCCGAGCCGGCACAGACCCGACCGGCCGTCTCCGCAATCAGCTGCGATCCATCTTCACTTACACAAACATTCTCGCCAATTTTGAGGTTAAGCGCCTTGGGTTGTTTCGCAATAATCACCTGACCGGTCACACCACGCCCCGGCACACCCGGCACCGGAGGGATGATACGGCCGATTTCGTCACCCGGCATAACATTGATAAAGGTCTGGACATTGTGGAGATCAATCTTTTCGGATTCGTCAGTCTCTTTGGCCACGGTCACGGAGGCCTGGGCCGTATAGGAAAGCCAGCCGTCCTTGCCAGGTACCGGCGGTGTACCTGATGCCACCAGTGCCATACTGAGCGCCTGGCCTGCGGCGGCCTTGACTGCAAAATCCTCCAGTTCATCAGGAAGCAGACCAAATTTCACACCGGACTGGGCGATATGTTCGTTGAGTTCGTTGCGGGTGATCATGCTCCCCTGCTCATGGGGCACATAGCTGCAGCGGCATTCCAGCTTATCATCCGAAACCCAGACATACAGGCTGTAACCGAGCTTGCGGCACTCCTTCCCGGCTATGCCACCACCCCCGGCGGGTTCATCCGGCGCATTCAGCGGTGATATTTCCGCTTCCATCGACGTTCCTTTCTCTGCTGACTGCAAAGCCTCAGATTTCGATCAGTTCCCGGACCTTCTCCAGAAAAAGATGCGGCTCCAGCGGTTTCGACATGAAATTGATGTCTTCCGACAGCACACCTTTCCTGTTGAGTATATCAGCTGTATAGCCACTTACAAACAGCACATTCACATCTGGCTTGAGGGCCCGCAGATATTCATTCACGTCCCTGCCGTTCATACCGGGCATGATCACGTCCAGAATTACCAGAGAGATGCCTTCCTGATACTGCTCGAAAAGCGCAATCGCTTCCTCTCCGCCGGAAGCACAGATGACATTATAGCCGACACATTCCAGTATGGCGCTGTTGCTTGAGCGCACCTCCGGATCATCCTCCACCAGCAGAATCGTCTCACTGCCCCCGAGAAGTTCATGCGCAACCGGATCCGCAGTATGGGCAGCCGCGCCACCCTGTATCGGGAGAAAAATCTTGAAGACCGTACCCTCGCCTGGCTCGCTGTAGACCTTGATAACACCGTCGTGCTGCTTGATAATGCCGTAGGCCATGGAGAGTCCCAACCCGGTTCCGCAGCCGATCTCCTTGGTTGTGAAAAAAGGCTCGAAAATCCGTTGACAGGTGACTGAATCCATTCCGGCACCGCTATCGGAAACGGTTATGCGTGCAAACGCGCCCGGCCGGCACCCTTCCAGTTCCAGAGAGTGGTCATAACTGTTCACCAGGGCCGTCTCCAGGCTCAATATTCCACCATCCGGCATGGCATCCCGGGCATTGGCTACCAGATTCATCAGCACCTGCTCAAGCTGGCCACGGTCGGCTAAAACCGGCAGCGCAGAGGGACAGAAGGAGGTTTTCAGGGTGACATCCTCGCCGATAACACGCCCGAGAAAATCCTGCATATTCCTGATTACGTCGTTCACATCAACCTTGAAGGGCCTGATGGTCTGCTTGCGGCTGAACGCCAGCAGATTGTGGGTAAGCTTTGCCGCCCGCTCCGATGAAGTAAGAATCTGACGAACAAACGGCATCAGCTCGGTGTCGCCGGCCAGTTTCATCTTCAGCATGGCGCCGGCACCCATGATGACCGTCAGGATATTGTTAAAATCGTGGGCCACGCCTCCTGCCAGTGTGCCGATTGATTCCATTTTCTGGGACTGGCGCAATTGATCCTCCAGATGCCGGTTGGCGGTTACATCTGAAAAAACACAGGCAAAACGACCGGGAGCGGGGCTGTATGAGGATACCTCGAAGGCCCGGCCGGTCTCCTTACTGAATTCGCTGAATCTATCCGGCACCCCGGTCAGCGCCACCTGGCCATAACGCTCTATCCAGATCTTTTCCGTGCCGGGAAAAATCTCCAGAACCGTCTTTCCGACCGTGTCCGCGGCGTTCATTCCGGTCAGTTTTTCAAAAGCGGGATTTACCTCGACAAACCTGTAATCAACCGGTTTCCCCCCGGCATCGGTAATGATCTCATGCAGGGCAAAACCCTCTGCCATTGAACTGAACAGGGCCTGAAACCGCTCTTCGTTCCTGCGGTGCTGTTCGATATGATTGTATTCCCTGATCTTTGAGCCGACGTGCAGCCAGGACCAGAGCGCCGCAACAAGCAGCAGGCCCAATCCAAACAACGACTGCAGCAGCAACTGGGGAGAAACAAGGGCAGACAGGTCCGCGCGGGGAACAAATGAAACCACTTTCCAGAAATAGTCATTCTGCACTCCCTGACCCTGTATGCCCCCCCCGGCAGCTTCAAGCGGGTACACCGTTTCCCAGGTCCAGAGGCCGGCATCAGTGGATTTGTGTCCGGATGCGCTGGAACGGATCATCTCCCAGGCACCCGGGTGCCGGCCGGGCAGTGTCGTTGCCCGGTTGTGCATGAACCCCCATTCATCGGCGGGATTGGGGCTCACCAGCCAGTAGCCGTCCCGGTTCAGCAGCATGGCGGTAGGCCGGATGCTGGCTGTAGCGGCACGGAACTCATTAATTATTGAGGCACCGAACAGGTTGAGCACCAGAACACCCCGGCGTTTTCCAGCGCTGTCAACCGGCATGGCAATTCTGATCACCGGCTTCAACGGCTGTTCAATCTTTCCCTGTTCCACGTTCAGGTCAAATGGTGACAGATATACTTCCCCGTTTTTCAGGGACATCGTCTCACTGAAATAGTAGCGGTCACGCTTGCTCTGCAGTTCGCCGGATGGGACCGAACGGGGCGAACCGCCCTGGTAGTTCACCCTGACACGTTCCATCCCGGTTTCATCCAGAAAGCGCACCTGATCGTACAGCATCATGCCCTTTGAAAACGAAACGAGCTCACTCTCCAGCTCCCTCAGATCATCCGGTGAACCGGTTGCAAAGTAATCACGCAGCTCATTGCTTTCGGACAAAAACCGCAGATCGCTGAAGGAGCGACTGACCTGCTTGCGCAGAGCACCGGCCCCCAATGCAACACCGATGTTCTGATGATTGGCTACTTCGTGGAAGGAGCGCTGCCGCTCTTCAACAATCAGGATAACGAACAGCAGGATTATGATTGCGGCAAAGGGGGAAAAATAACGGAGGGTCAGTACCGTGCGGCCGGGTAGCCGGTACGGCTTGTCATCGGTATGTCGGGTGTCGGTCGCCGCTTGCATGGTATCGTTCAATCCTGCAGGGGGACGGACAGATGGTCATAATCGTGGGTGGCACCGATTGAACGGGCGAACTCGCCGTACTCTCCATCGGATTTCTGAATATGCTCCACCAGCCAGTCGGAGAGAAACACCACCAGCTCCGGCAGGACGTCACTCCGACCGGCCTCAAACAGCAGCTCCTCCTCAATCACCTTGATGCAGAACTCTTCGTGTTCCTTGGTATGCTCCAGTAATTTCGGATACCCGTACTGAGACATCCAGAGCTCTTCGGTTGCGAAGTGATAGGTGGCATAATCAACCAGTTCATCCAGAAGTTTTACCATATCGGCGTGATCATAACCGTTGGCTAATTTTTCATGGGCGCTGTTCACCAACCCGACCAGATGGCGGTGGTGGCCGTCGATCAGTTCGATGTCGAGGTTCAGTGAATTATCCCATTGCATGAATGACATGTACGCTCCTTTTCAGGGTACAGGGTACAGGGTACAGTTAAAAGCTTACCTGAATAGTAATAATTTTCCACTTTTCATCAATAAAATACTCCCTCCCCTTGAAGGGGGAGGAAGTTACTATCAGTAGATACGTGCTAATCAGATATTCTTACCTGAGTAGAACCAATTTCCAGCTAAACCCCGCTCATCCTTCGACAAGCTCAGGACGAACGGGTTTTAGCTACTTGATGCTTGATTTTCCGTTCGTGGTGAGCCTGTCGAACCATGAGCTGGAGATCAATGCTGCTCAGAAAAGCTTATGACTTTACTGCACCCTGCACCCTACTATACCCTGTCCCCAGCCTTTTAAAATTTCTCAAACTCGTCATCCATGTGATCCGAACCCATATCCAGCGCTACGCCGCCTGCCGGTGCCCGACGGGCCGGAGGTGCCGCTTTTGAGGATGATGCGTGGGCAATCTGGACATGTTTCTTCTGGGGTGAACGACGGCTGCTGCCGCCGGAACGTCCCATCATGCTTGAATCGATGCGGAAGAAGCTGATGGTGTCTTTGAGTTGTTCGGCCTGACCGGAGAGTTCTTCCGAGGTGGAAGCCATTTCTTCTGAGGCGGAGGCGTTCTGCTGGATGACGCTGTCCAACTGCTGGATGGCCTTGCTGATCTGCTCGGCGCCGGTGTCCTGCTCTTTACTGGAGGCGGAGATTTCCTGAACCAGTTCGGAGGTTTTCTGGATATCCGGTACCATTTTATTGAGCATTTCACCGGCGGTCTCGGCCACCTGTACACTGCGAGTCGAAAGCGTACTGATCTCACCGGCGGCGGCCTGACTGCGTTCTGCCAGCTTGCGGACTTCGGAGGCGACTACGGCGAAGCCTTTGCCGTGCTCGCCGGCGCGGGCTGCTTCGATGGCGGCATTCAGGGCCAGCAGGTTGGTCTGGCGGGCGATCTCTTCAATGATGGAGATCTTGGTGGCAATCTCCTTCATGGCAGCTACGGTTTCGGTGACGGCCTTGCCACCCTCTTTGGCGTCGGAGGCGGATTTCATGGCGATCTTTTCGGTCTGGCTGGAGTTGTCCGAGTTCTGCTTGATGCTGGAGGTCATCTCTTCCATGGAGGAGGAGATCTCTTCGGCGGAGGCGGCCTGCTCGGTGGCGCCCTGGGAAAGCTGCTGGGCGGTGGCGGAAAGCTCCTGGCTACCGGCGGCCACGTTGTCGGCTGCGGTCATGCAGTCGCTGACCACCTGCTTGAGTTTATCCACCATGGTGGAGATGGCTGACATCATCTGGCCGGTCTCATCCTTGGAGTTGGAGACAACCGAGATGGTCAGATCGCCTTGAGAAAGTGAGTTGGCAACGCCAACCGCCTCATTGATCGGGCGGGTGATGGCACGAGCAATCAGCAGACCCAGCGCGATGGCCAGCAGGGCGCCGCCGATGGCAAATCCGGTCATCAGACGGGAAGCAGCAGTGGCAGTTGCGGTATTTTCATTGGCGGTCAATTTGGCCTGTTTTAATTTGGATTCCATCAACTTTTCAATCTGATTCTGTAGATCTCGAGAAGCCTTGGCTGCGGAACCTTTAAGTACTTCCTGTGCCTCGGCATTTTTACCCTGCATAACTAAAGCCATAATTTTATCAAGTTCGACGCCATAGGTCGCACGCAATGTTTTATACTCCTCAAACAGCTTGCGCCCATCATCGGTTAGAATCGTCTTTTCAAAGGCTTCGACGTTTTTATTATTACCTTCTCGCAACTCCTTGATGCGCCCGGCAAACTTCTGCTTTTCCTCCATAGTCGGCGCATCGATAAGATCACGAGAATTGACGCGCTGACGCTGGAAGGCGATTGAAATTTCGGCCATATCGCTCAGCGGTAACGTTACCTTTTCATACAGCTTGGTATCGGCCACGTTGATCTGATGAATCTTCTGAATTCCTATGAATCCGATAACACCGGCAATCAGTGCCACTACAATGAACCCTGATATCAGCTTGGTACCTATCTTGAGATTATTGAACCATTGCATAACGTGTCCTCCTTGGATTTTTTATGTACTGGATACCCACTATGTAATCTATTAGGCAGCCTTACCGGTTACCGAAATCAGTTCATCACTGGAAAAGACCCGGTCGATATCAAGGATCATGATGAAGCGACCATCCACCTTGCCCATGCCCTTGATAAAATCCGTATTCAAGCGAGAGCCGATGTGTGGTGCCGCCTCAATCTGCTGCGGCTCCATCTCGATCACCTCTTGAACACTATCCGCCAGGGCACCCAGAACGATGACCTCATTCTCAAGCTGAACCTCCACCACAATGATGCAGGTGTTGACGGTTTTTTCCGTGCGGCTCATGCCGAACTTCAGGCGCAGGTCGATCACCGGTACCACGCTGCCGCGCAGGTTGATGACCCCCCGCATGAACTCCGGGGTTTGCGGCACCTTGGTGATGCTGCTCTCCTCCAGAATCTCCCGCACCTTGGCCACATCCAGGGCAAAGATCTCTTCGTCAAGCTTGAAGGTGAGATACTGGGTCGTCTCCGTTACAGTTTCCATACTCATTCCTCCTCCTGTGTCACAGTGTCACATACGCTTCTCATGAAGGACTATGTTTACAGGATGTGTGCCAATGCCAGGGTACAGGGGATAGGGTACAGGGTGCAGGGGCGTAAAATCAGGGTCTAGGGGCAAGGTGGCAAGGAAAAATCAGGGAGGATGCGAGTGGCCATGTCACACTTATTGTGTGACATGGCACAGTGGGGTGTGACACAGCGGTCAGGGGGGTATGACACCGCATAGAAACAAAAAGGGGCAAAGGTGCGCCACCCCTGTCCCCTGTCCCCTGTCCCCTTGACCTCAAGCGTCCAGCACCTCACGCACTTTGGACGCCAGGTCAGGCAGCGCAAACGGTTTTTGAATGAAATTCACCCCTTCTTCAAGCACACCGTGATCGGAAATCACGTCGGCCGTGTAGCCGGACATGAAGAGACATTTGATGCGGGGAAACCGGGACACAATGCGGTCTGCCAGTTCACGGCCATTCTGTTCCGGCATGATTACGTCGGTCATCAGCAGGTGCACTTCTCCGTGGTGATCACTGGCCAACTGTAACGCTTCAGCCGGGTTATTCGTTTTCAACACGGTGTAGCCCTGTTTTTCAAGCATGACAGCGGCGATCTGCATAATTGCCGGTTCGTCTTCCACCAACAGAATGGTTTCGGTCCCTCGCGGGATAAAAACCGGTGCAGCATCAATCACCGCCGGTACGCTCATCTCCTGCAGACGGGGCAGATACAGTGAGAAGACCGTCCCTTCGCCCGGTTCGCTGTACGCATATATAAATCCATTATTCTGCTTTACGATCCCGAATACTGTTGCCAAGCCCAGGCCGGTCCCCTTGCCCAGTTCCTTGGTTGTATAAAACGGTTCGAAGATATGGGACAGGGTTTCCCTGTCCATGCCGCATCCGGTGTCACTGACGCTCAGGTGGACATAGTCGCCCGGCACGGCATCGGGATGAACGGCCTTGTAGAAAGTATCAATGGCAACGTTGTCTGTTTTGATGGTGAGCTGGCCTTTTGTGCCTATGGCATCCCTGGCATTGACACAAAGGTTGGCCATGATCTGGTCTATCTGGCTGGGATCAGCCTTGATGCGCCACAGATCGGGAGCGGGCTGCCAGGTAAGGCTGATATGCTCCCCGATGAGCCGCTGCAGCATTTTCAGCATCCCCGTCACGACTTCGTTCAGATCCAGCGGCCGCGTTGTTATGGTCTGTTTGCTGGCAAACGCCAGCAGCTGGCGGGTGAGATCGGCTGAACGGTTAGAGGTTTTAACAATCTCCTCAAAATATTTATGGAGTACTCCTTCCGGACCAGTTTCATACATTCCTAGTTGCGAATATCCCAGGACAACCGTCAGCATGTTATTGAAATCATGGGCAACTCCTCCGGCCAGACGCCCGATAGACTCCATTTTCTGGGCCTGCTGCAGTTGGGCCTGCAGTACAAGACTCTCCTCCTCGGATTGTTTGCGGGCGGATATATCCGTAAAGGTAATTACAGCACCGCGAATCAGACCGTTATCCATGACCGGATGGGATGAATACTCGGCCGGGAATGATGTGCCATCCATGCGCCAGAGCACTTCATTATCCAGCCGGCACCCGCTACCGGTAATCTTGGCCTTGTAGATAGGACAGTCGTCAACGGGATACGGCTGGCCATTGGCAAAGCTATGGTGAATCAGATCATGCATATCCTTGCCCAGGCACTCCTCCAGTTCATAACCGATCATACCCAAACCGGCCCTGTTGATGAAGGTGCAGCGGCCGTCGTTGTCGATGCCGTAGATGCCCTGATCGGTGGCATCCAGCAACTGGCTGATGGTATTTTTGTTCTCCAGCAGCGCTGATTCCCGGTGCGCAATCACTTCCAGCAGACTGTTGAACGAACCAATGAGTAGGCCGACTTCATCCTGCCTGGTAACAGGCAGGGGGGAGACCGGCAGATTTTCATCCGCCAGCGTGCTCAGAGCTTCCACCGCCTCCAGCATGGGAAAAAGCTGGCGACGCAGCATCCACCAGATCACAGCTCCCGACAGGAGTGTCAGCAGAATGGCTGCTGACATCACGTGCTGCTGCAGATTTTGAATCGGAGAAAATGCTACCGACACCGGCAGCAAAGCGGCCACGTACCAACCGGCGGCCGGCACCCTTTTGGCGGATGCAAGCACTTCAACGCCCTTCGGATTGGTTAAAATACCGGTCCCTTCATAACCATCCACAAAGCGGTCCAATTCCGGATTAAGACCCTTGTCGGGAAGATTCTCCATGACACGACTCTTGTCGGATGAGGTCACGATCAGACGGTACTGCGGCGCAACCAGCAGAAAATCTCCGGATTTTCCGTAACGGTTGCCGGTAAGTTGATCCAGAAAATTCGGCGTGCTCAGGTCGATAACACCCGCCAGAACCCCGATTACCGTTCCACCCGGTCCCTTGATTGGTGTGGCCATGGTAAAGACAGGAACACCCAGTTTTTTTCCGACCACCGGCTTTCCAATGGACGTGTGCCCCTGCAGTGCTTGAACCATCCACACTTTTTCACTGACATCCATACCGATCCGGCCGGTGCTGCGGGGTACGTCGGCTATAGTTGTCCCATCGGCACGGACAGCATAAAATCCACCGTTAAACAGTTTTTGAAGAATCGGACGATCTTCGAGAAGTGATTGGAGTGCGAGGGGATTACTGAACGTCTGAGGTAGGATGGAGTTGGCTATCGACTCAAGAGATCTGAATCGGAAATCCATTTCCTGGTTTACATTTGCAGCAACAATGGACACAGCCGAATACTGCTGCTCCCCCAGCAGGAGCTGGAGATCTTTGTGCAGCACACTGCCGGCGTAATAAACAAGCGACCAGATGCAAACCAGAAAAATGACCAGCGAAAGCAGCGTAACCCTGGTCTTGAGCGACCGCCATGTCAGCGAATACAAGCGGAACACCCGAAATTATTGCTGTTCTTTAGCAGAGACACTGTCTTACTCCCCCAGATGGCGATACACCGTGCGCCGGCTGATGCCCAGCAGTCGCGCTGCCCTGCTCTTGTTGCCATCGGCCATAACCAGAGCCTCTTCCAGTGTGAGCGGTTTTATTGAATGGGTGTCAGCTGCCGGTTTTGCAGAGGTTACTCTTGTCAGCTCCTGCGGCAAATCACCCAGCGTGATGACATCGGAACGGCAGATGATACAGGCGTGTTCGATGGCATGTTCCAGTTCACGGATGTTTCCGGGCCAGGTGTGGACCGAGAAAAGCTCCATAACCTCATCCGAAGCCAGCCGGATGTTTTTAGCGAATTTTTCGTTGAAGATATCGAGGAAGTGGGCCGTCAGCTGGGGGATATCCTCAGTCCGTTCCCGCAATGGAGGCAGTTCCAGCCGCACCACGTTGATTCTGTACAGCAGATCCTGGCGGAAACTGCCCTGTTTGACCTTCTCGGCCAGGTTCTGATTGGTGGCGGCAATCACCCGCACATCCACCTTTCTGGTGGTTGAGTCCCCTACCCGCTCGATTTCGTGCTCCTGCAGTACGCGCAGCAGCCGCATCTGCATGCCGATGGAAATATCGCCGATTTCATCCAGCAGGATCGTACCGCCGTGGGCCTTTTCAAAGCGGCCGACCTTGTCGGCAATGGCACCGGTGAAGGCGCCACGGGTGTGACCAAACAGTTCGCTCTCCAGCAGGGTTTCCGACAGGGCCGAACAGTTGACCTTGACGAAGGGCCCGTTTTTACGAATGCCGGCATTATGCAGTGCGGCGGCAAACAACTCCTTGCCGGTTCCGCTTTCACCGGTGATCAACACGGTCGTCTGCACATCCGCCAGCGCTTCGGTCAGGGAGTACAATTTCCGCATGACCAGGCTGCTACCGATGACGTGATAAAAACGATTACGATGCTTGATGGCCTTCTCAAGCTCATCCAGCCTGGTTTCGTCCCGGATAACCGTAACCACACCCTTGACTGAACCGTCGCTGTCCTTGACCGGAGTGGCAGACAAGCTGACAACCCTGACCGTTCCATCCGGTTTGCGACACTCCGCCCGGTCCAGACGCGCGGGATTCTTGTCCTGCAAAACCTGCAGGGACAGTTTCCGGCAGCCGCCCGAACACTTCAACCCGATTTCCGTCGCCCGCCTGCCCAGATTATCCTTTGTATAGCCGCATACGGCCTCCGCCGAAGAATTGAACTCTGCCAGGCAGCCGTCGCGATCAACCATGATGATTCCGTCTGTGACACTGCTGAAAATGGCATCCAGGTTGGCGCGATAACGCTCCTGTTCATCATGCATCTGCTTGACACTCAGGGCCTGCCGGGCCACCGCAATAAGGGTTTCGAAGCGCACCGGCTTGGTCAGATAATCCAGCGCACCCAGCCGAACGGCCTCGGCCGCCGATTCTACCTGGGGATAACCGGTGAACATGATGACCTGGGTGGCGGGAGAAACAGCTTTGATACTGCGCAGAAGATCAATTCCGTTTTCGTCGCCGATCATGATATCGAGAAACGCCAGATCGATGCGGCAGGATTCCATGCAGGCCATCGCCTCGGCACGGTTGGCCGCAACGGCAACCTCGAATCCTTCTTTTCGCAGAAGGCTCCCCAGCGTAAACCGGATCCCCTCTTCATCATCGACCAGCAGCACGTGACAGTTGGAAATATCCATCTGATACCTGAATCCTTTTATAAAGTTAACGTACCATTCCGACTATTTGAAAACGACTGATCGTAGTTTAGTTTCTGAATGGTTACCGCCCAGAGATTGCTTTCAATAGTGGTACCATGGATTCGATAAAGTTCAAGCTCTTCCCGGTTGTTTATCGCCGTTACAACGTGCGGGAATATATCACTCGCTCTCATTAAAGAACAAACAAATATATTCTAATAGATTGCATGATTATTGACCTGAAGGTCAGAGTGGGGTAATTTACGGGCCACTGTCTTTTGTGGAAGGATTTTGCGAATTTATGAAGCGACCCTCGTGGGATCAATATTTCATGGATATCACCAGACTGGTGGCAACCCGCTCGTCCTGCCTGCGACGTCAGGTGGGTGCGCTGCTGGTCAAGGATCGCAATATCCTGGCCACCGGCTACAACGGTGTCCCGTCCGGCATTACCCACTGCGAGGCGGCCGGCTGCCTGCGTGAGCGCCTTCAGGTCCCATCCGGGGAGCGCCACGAACTCTGTCGCGGCCTGCACGCCGAACAGAATGCCATCATCCAGGCCGCCAAACACGGCATCAACATCGACGGAGCTACCCTCTACTGCACCACCATGCCCTGTATCATCTGCACCAAGATGATTATCAATGCCGGGATCACGAAGGTGATCTACGGCGAAGGCTATGCCGACGACCTGGCCCGCGAAATGATCAGCGAAGCGGCTATCGAAGTCGTCCACTTTACTTCCGACGGGGGCGAAAACCCATGAAATGCCCGTTCTGCGGCAACCCTGACAGCAAGGTCATCGATTCCCGCCCCGACAAGGGGGGCACCGCCATCCGCCGCCGCCGCGAATGCGAAGAGTGCACCAAACGCTTTACGACCCATGAACGAATCGAGGAGATGCTGCCGCAGGTCTGCAAGAAGGATGGCCGCCGCGAACCGTTTGACCGCATGAAGATCATCAACGGCATCAAGAAGGCCTGTGAAAAGAGACCGATTCCGGTGGAAGAGATCGAGCAGATGATCGACCGATTGGAAGCCCGTCTGCAGGAATCAACGGACAAGGAAATCTCCACCACCGCCATCGGAGAATGGATCATGAAGGAACTGCACGGCATGGATGAAGTCGCCTACGTCCGTTTCGCCTCCGTCTACCGTTCCTTCCGTGACATCGGTGAATTCATGCAGGAGTTGCAGGATCTGTTAAAAACAGGAAATCAGGGGCAAGGGGCAAGGGGCAAGTAACGTCGAAAGATTTTTCCTTGACCCTTGCTCCTCCTTGACCCTTGACTCTTTAAAAGGACCGCCATGCCAACGACCGCTGCAAAACATATGAAACGCGCCCTGACCCTGGCCCGCAAAGGCATCGGCAAGACCGCGCCTAACCCTGCGGTTGGCTGTGTGATTGTCAAGAACGGCGTGATCGTAGGCGAAGGGTGGCATAAAAAGGCCGGCGGACCCCACGCCGAGATTCATGCCCTGGAGATGGCCGGTGATGCGGCCCGGGGCGCCGATGTGTATGTCACACTTGAACCCTGCTGCCATACGGGCAAAACCCCGCCCTGCAGCAAGGCCCTGATAAAAGCCGGCGTCAAACGGGTCGTGGCCGGCATGAAAGACCCCAACCCGAAGGTCAGCGGCAAGGGACTGGCGGCCTTGAAAAAGGC
The DNA here is from genome assembly GCA_942493195.1 of uncultured Geobacteraceae bacterium. Lineage (GTDB taxonomy): Bacteria > Desulfobacterota > Desulfuromonadia > Geobacterales > Pseudopelobacteraceae > CAIPTY01. The sequence continues at coordinate 2,302,551 of OW818669.1, forward strand.
CGGAATCCTGACCGCCTGCGGTGTGCTGGAAGAGGAGTGCCGTTCCATCAACCGCCCCTTCATCAAACACATCAGCAGCGGATTGCCGTATGTCACATACAAGTGCGCCATGACCCTGGACGGCAACATCGCCACCATTACCGGAGAATCCCGCTGGATCAGCTGCGAGGAATCACGCAAACTTGTCCACCGCATGCGCTCCCGTATGGACGCCGTCATGGTCGGTGTTGATACGGTCCTGGCCGACAATCCCCAACTGACGGTGCGCCATGTGCGCGGACGCAACCCCCTGCGCGTCATTGTCGATACCCGCATGCGGACCCCGGAAAGTGTCCTGCTGCTTAGTGATCCGCACACATCAAACACCATCATTGCCACCACTGAAACCAATCCCAAGGTGCACGCCCGCTACCTCAAGCAGGGCGCAACCATTGTAGTCTGCGACGAATACGACGGTCGTGTATCAATGCAGGACCTCCTGCAGAAACTGGGTGACATGGGCATTCAATCGATTCTGCTGGAGGGTGGCAGTCGCCTGGCTGGAGGTATGCTGGAACACAACCTGATCGACGAGCTGGTATTCTTCATTGCCCCCAAGATTATCGGTAACAACGGCTTTGCCCCCTTTGCCCTGCAAGGCAGTATCACCAGCATGGCAGAGTCACTCAAACTGTCATTCAGCGATATCAGCAGGGTCGGAACAGATCTGGTCATTACCGCCCGTCCGGAGAAGTCATGTTCACCGGACTGATTGAGACGGTCGGGAGAGTGACCGCCTGCGAACGTCGGGGTGCCGCAGCGATTCTGACGGTAGCGAGCAGCCTGCCGGTCGCAGAGATCGCCATTGGTGATTCGGTGGCTGTCAACGGGGCCTGCCTGACCGTAACGACCAAACGGGAGTCCGCCCTGAGCTTCGATGTCTCCCCCGAATCCCTGTCCAGCACAACCATCGGCACACTGCGCAGCGGACAGACCGTCAATCTGGAACGGGCCCTGCGTCTGGGCGACCGCATGGGTGGGCATATTGTCACCGGCCACATCGACTGCATTGGAAGATTGTCTGGCATGTCGGAACTATCCGGCAACCGGATTCTGGAATTCAGCCTGCCGGGCGACCATCTGCGCTATCTGGTAGCCAAAGGTTCGGTGGCAATCAACGGCGTCAGCCTGACGGTCAACAGCGTTTCTTCAACCGGATTTTCCGTCAACATCATTCCGCTGACCCAGACGGAAACGACCCTGACATCTCTGAAACCGGGAGATGCCGTCAACATTGAGACCGACATCATCGGAAAATATGTGGAACGCCTGACCGCCCCCTGGAAACAGAGCGGCGGGTTAAGCATGAAAACACTGGCAGAAAATGGTTTTCTGTAATGCAGGGTACAGTGACCAGGGTACAGGGTGCAGAAACGACCTTTACCACCCTGTACCCTGTACCCTGTACCCTGATTTTAGAAAGGTATCCCCATGTCTGTAGCAACCATAGAAGCAGCAATTGAAGATATCCGCCAAGGCAAGATGGTTATTCTGGTTGATGACGAGGACCGCGAGAACGAAGGTGACCTGACCCTGGCGGCCGAAGCGGCCACCCCGGAAAATATCAACTTCATGGCCAAATACGGCCGCGGCCTGATCTGCCTGACCCTGACGCCTGATGCCTGCGACCAGCTGGGGCTGCGCCCCATGGTGCGCGACAACACCTCCCCCTTCGAGACCGCCTTCACCGTTTCCATCGAAGCCAAACATGGCGTCACCACCGGTATTTCCGCCGCAGACCGCGCCCACACCATCGTGACAGCCGTGGCCGATGGCGCCTCCGCCAAGGATCTGGTCAGCCCCGGGCATATCTTCCCGCTGCGGGCCAAGCCGGGCGGCGTGCTGGTGCGCACCGGACAGACCGAGGGATCGGTCGATCTGGCCCGCCTGGCCGGGCTGAAACCGGCCGGCGTGATCTGCGAGATCATGAACGATGACGGCACCATGGCCCGCATGCCCGAGCTGAAGAAGTTCGCCAAAGAGCACGGCATCAAGATCTGCACCATTGCCGATCTGGTGGCCTATCGCCTCAAGAACGAGCGTCTGGTGCGGGTGGTGGCCGATGCCCACCTCCCCTCGCGCTACGGCGGCGACTGGCGGGCGGTGGCCTTTGAAAACGACGTGGACCGCCTCGACCATCTGGCCCTGGTAAAAGGGACCATCGATCCCAAGGAACCGGTACTGGTGCGGGTCCATTCCGAATGCCTGACCGGCGACGTGCTGGGCAGCCAGCGCTGCGACTGCGGTGACCAGCTGCACAGCGCCATGGAGATGATCAACAAGGAAGGGCGCGGCGTGATCCTCTACATGCGTCAGGAGGGACGCGGCATCGGTCTGATCAACAAGCTGCGGGCATACGAACTGCAGGACAAGGGGCGCGACACGGTGGAGGCCAACGAGGAACTGGGTTTCAAGGCTGACCTGCGCGACTACGGCATCGGCGCCCAGATGCTGGTATCCCTGGGTGTCCACAAGATGCGCCTGCTGACCAACAACCCCAAGAAGCTGATCGGCCTGCAAGGCTACGGCATCGACGTTGTCGAGCGGGTATCCATCGAGGCGGTCGCCACCAAGAACAACAAGAGCTACCTCAAGACCAAGCGCGACAAGATGGGGCATCTGCTGGAGAATCTTTGACAGACCTCTTTACAGCTTCTCTCACAAAGCTCACAAAGACGCGAAGAACGTCAAATTTTGCCGGAGCATGTCGAGAACATCGGCTAATTAGGTATTCTTTTGCTTCCACCAGGCTGATTTTTTTGCCTGAGTAGAACCAATTTCCCACTAAACCCTCTCATCCTTCGACAAGCTCAGGACGAACGGGTTTTAGCTACATTGATGCTTGATCTTCCGTTCGTGGTGAGCCTGTCGAACCATGAGCGGAAGATCAGTGCTACTCAGTTTTTTTGAATTGCTTTTCTCCGTGTCTTCGTGAGCTTTAGCAAACGAAGTGAGCGAGTGAGAGTCCGATTTTCTCACTGTTTAAATTATATGAACGTATAGGCTTTCCATGAAAATCCTTCTCCATACCTGCTGCGGCCCCTGTGCCCTGTATCCCTTGCGAACCCTGCGAACTGCCGGCCACGACGTGACCGGCTTTTTCTATAACCACAATATCCACCCCTATCAGGAATACTGTCTGCGCCGTGATGCCGTCGTCAAGATGGCCGAGCAGGAAGCCATGCCGCTGATTATGCATGATGACTACGATCTGGAAGGCTTTCTGGCCAACGTGGCCGCCGCACCGGATAAGCGCTGCAGCTACTGCTATGCCTCGCGCCTGCGGGCCACGGCACAGGCCGCCGCCGAAGGTGACTTCGATGCCTTCACGGCCGCCCTGCTCTACAGCCGCTACCAGAAGCATGAGGAGATCAAAGAGTTGGGCGAACAGATCGGGCAGGAGTTTGGAGTCCCCTTCCATTACCAGGATTTCCGCCCCGGCTGGCAGGAGGGGATCAAACTCTCCAAGGAACTGGGTCTCTACCGCCAGCAGTACTGCGGCTGCATCTACAGCGAGAAGGAACGGTATTTACAAAATCAGGGGCAGAAAACAGGGTCAAGGGTCAAGGGGCAAGTGACTGCATGAACCAGTTTGGCAAACCTTTGATTATCATGGGGCTGATTCTGGTTGCAGTCGGCCTGCTCTTCACCTACTCCCCTAAACTTCCATCCTGGCTCGGCCGCCTGCCGGGCGACATCAACATCAAGCGGGACGATTTCAGTCTCCATATCCCCCTGACAACCTGCCTTTTAATCTCCGCCCTGCTCTCCTTCATCATGTGGCTGTTCAGACGCTGACTCACCTCCCGTAAAACGTTGTTTACAAAACTGCTACAGCACTGTAAAATCCTGATCTTTAAAGAGAAAATGCAGTAATTTATTAATACAGCTTCATGCACATCACAAACGGCTTCAACACTTGAAGTATCTGTTTTCCATCCAATTTATACCTGTACATAGCTAACGGGAGGTCTCCATGAATCGTAAGTATGCTTTCGGACGTATGCTCGGGTTGTGCATTCTGATGTCTCTTGTACTGCAGGGAGCAGCATACGCCGCCATGCCGGCGATCTACGGCAGTGATGCCAAGGCCCTGAAAGGGCGCAAAGTCGCGGTTAATGCCGTCTTCAACATCACCCTCAGTGCTGTCAGTAACCAGACAGTGACGGTTAACTACGCCACGGCCAACGGCACCGCCCAGTCCGGTACCGACTACACCGCCGTGTCAGGCACCCTGACCATCCCGGCCAATACCAGATCGACGACCGTAACGGTACCCGTCCTGTCCGGCTCCGCATCCGGCAGCAACAAAACGTTTTACCTCGATTTGAGCAGCCCCCTCAATGCCACTCTGGGAAATTCCCGGGCAACCGGAACCATCCTGGAAAGCAGCCCGTCACTTGCGTTCTCTTCACCCCAATCACTGGGGCGCTACCAGTTTCTGTATGAAGATTATGTCGGCAGCAACCTCTACCCAGCCATCAACATGAGCTATGATATGGAGTTGGCCGATTTCAACAAAGACGGCAATCTGGACCTGCTTGTCCCCGCGACCGGCAGTTATGAGTCGCATGTCTGGTTGTTCCGTGGCAACGGCGATGGCAGTTTCAAGGCGCCGTCCGTACTCGGCAGCACCAACTATGCTACGGGTACACGCCCTCTGGCTATCGGCGACCTGAACAACGACGGTTTTACCGACTACGTCGTTGCCAATTCCGGAACGACTTCATCCGATGGTCGCATAGACATCGTGTTCTATAATGCCGGTGGTATCACCGGTACATCTGTGACAATCGGCAATTACCCCATGGCGGTAACCCTGGCTGACCTGAACAACGATAATTTTCTGGATATTGCCGTGGCCTGCGATTACGGGTCAGGAGCGTCCAACACCACCAAGGTCAGAATCCTGCTGAATAACGGTGACGGCACATTTGCTACGACCCCCATTGAACTCGACACAGCCTCCAACGGTGTCATGGGCATTACCGCGGCCAACTTTAATAATAACGGTGGCATCGACCTGGCGGTGACCCTGTCGAATACCAACAAGATCGCCATTTTTTACAATCTCGGCAACATGTCGTTTTCCGGCGTCAACCTGACTCCGGTCGACACCTACCCCACCGGCATCGCATCCGGCGACCTGAATGGAGACACGTACCCGGATATCATCACCGCCAATTACAATTCCCGAAACGTTTCCGTAGTCATCAAAAGACCAAATGCCACCGCTGCGGTATTCAATGCCGTCAACTACGATGTGGGTATCCAGCCCTATCACATCAAGCTGATCGACTTTGACGGCGACGGCTTCCCCGACATCTATGCCAGCAACTCGGATGGTGCCGTTATCCTGCAGAACCTTCAGGACGGCACCTTCAGCCAGCCGATGTTCATTGCCGACAACAGTGTGGGTGCCACCGCCGGTGATATCGACGGAGATGGCGACGTTGACCTGATACAGAGCAGCGACGGCGCGGGCAGGATCCGAATTCAGCCGAATCTGAAAATTGAACGTGCTCTGTTCGTGCCCATTGAGGAAAAGCTGCACGTCACCAACTCGGCCAATATTGCCTCCTTTCTGATCAACGCCGACTTCAGCGGCAGCGGCTACGATGACATCATCGCTGCCATGCCCGGTTACGGAGGCACATCATTCACCCTGTATCACTACAAGAACCAGAATGGTACCCTGGCCGATCCGCAACTGCTGTATTCCGGAGCTATTTCCAGTGGTCGTCAGGCTGCGGTGGCGGATTTCAACGGCGACGGCACACTCGACCTGGCCATCGCCAGCAGTACCGGAGCGGCCGGGGTCAACCTGTTCGTTAACAACGGCTCGGGAACGCTGGCGACAGCCGGGACAGTTGATACCAGAACAGGGGTCAATTCACTGATCGCACTGGACGTCGATGGTGATGACGATCAGGATCTGGTGGTTTCTCACACGCTGGGATCAATATCGATTCTTCGCAACGATGGAAACGGGGTCTTCACCCTCTCCTATCCAACCGACTCTGAACTTCCGACGAAATCGCTCTCGGCCGGCCATCTGGCTTCGGGAAAATTTTTTTCCGGCAGCACATCTGACCTGGCCGTTGCTGTAGCGGAAGGGATTGCCATACTTCCCGCGACCGGGCTGTCGTTTGACTCTGCGACGATTCTGCCGCTTACCGGAACACCCAAGATCATCATAGCGGGGGACTTCAACGGGGATGGCACGACCGACCTGGCCGCCATCATCCCCACACTGGGTGAGCTGGCCGTTGTACTGAATGACGGGGCCGAAAGATTTGCCGACCCGGTTTACTTCACGGCCGATGCCAACCTGAGTAGCCTGTCGTCGGCAGATATGGATAATGACGGCGACATCGACCTGCTGCTGACTTCGAATAACGGCGACATCCAGATATTCAACAACGACGGAACCGGCCTATTCACCCTGCTCTCCCGCATCTCCCCGCACGGTAGCAGCATCGACCGAACAGTCACCTTCGCCAACCTGGATGGCAACAGCTATCCGGATTTTGTAACCGGTGAACTGTTTCCCCAAGTCTTTGCCGATAACCGTTTCGGACTTTTCAGTTACCGTAACGTCATGCAACTGGACGTGCCAAAACTGGCCGCCCTCTCCATCAACCCCGCCAGCACCTCAGTTTCAACCCCGGTAACCGCGACGATTACCCTTACGGCCAACGCCCCGACCGGCGGAGCACGGGTGCTGCTGTCGAACAATAACGGCTGCGCCACGGTCCCCGTTTCGGTACTCGTACCACAGGGCGCGGTAACGGCTGATTTCACCATCACCCCCAGTTCCGATTGCGAAGACAGAAGCGTTCTAGTCGGGGCCATCTTCATGGGCAGCTACCGGGCTGCCCGCCTGTACGTCCTGCCGATTGTCCCCTCTTCGGTGACGATTACTCCATCAACGGTGTTGGGGGGGGAATCACTCTCCGTGACGGTAACCCTGAACGCCCCGGCCAAGGCGAGCGGTATGAATATCACACTGGCCTCAAACAGCGCAAAACTGCAGTTGCCCTACACCAGTACAACCATTGCAGCCGGCAAGACATCGTTAACCTTTCCGGTCACCACCAAGGCCGTCGCTGATGTGACCATCGCCAGCGTGACGGCAAGCAACACCAAGGGAAGCGCCAACGGCAGTGTGACCTTGAACCCGATTGCCGGCAGCGTGGCCGTCGAGGCACCGGTCACCATCTCACAAAATTTCGGGAACGGCCTGGTAGCCGATGACTTCAACAAGGACAACAAACCGGACCTCGCCTATACCTGGTACGGCCTGTCCGTTGCATCCGGCAACGGGAACGGCAGCTTCGAGGCCGCCACATCCGCCCCGGCCCCCTACACAACAAAGATCGCCAAAGGTGACTTTGACAAGGATGGCTACCCGGACCTGGCCGTTCTTAATCCCGGCACCCCCTCATCGGTTTCAATTTTCATCAATGACAAGAACGGCGGGTTTCTGCCGAAGGTCGACTACACAACCGATGGAAACAACTCCAGTGACATTGCAATAGGAGACTTCAATGGTGACGGATTCCCGGACATCATAATCGCCAATCCCAGCGGCCCCAGCAGCAGGTTTTCCATTCTGCTGAATAATGGTTCGGGGAGCTTCGTCAACGGCGTCTCCAACAATGAAGCTTTTTATATGCCGCAAGCGCTGGTAACCGGCGATTTCAACGGTGATGACATTATTGACATCGCCACAGTACGTGGCCTCATCGTTACGATTCTCAGTGGAAACAGCGATGTCAATGGCAAAGGCGACGGCACCTTCCAGGTCAGCAGTGAAATCCCACTGACAGAGTCCGGCGGATATCCACTTTGTAACCAGATCGCTGCCGCCGACCTCAATAATGACGTCCTGCCGGATCTGGTGCTTTCCTGCCATATTGACGGCACAAGTGATTCAAAAGAAATCCGCACCTTCCGAAACAGCGGCTTCGGCTTCGTTCCCGCCGGCTCCGTTGACCTGATCATGGACCCAGGCGGTAACTGGCACAACATCCCGTTTACTATTGCCGACTTCAACGGCGACGGAGCGCCCGACATTGCCGTGGCCTACAGTCAATACAACACACCCGGCCATATCTCGATAGCGCTCAACAACGGTGCCGGCCTGTTCAGCACAGCCTTCAGCTTCCCGGCCAGCGTTCATCCGGCCGGTATTGTCGCTGCGGATTTCGATAAGGACGGCGACCTGGACCTGGTCGTTGTCCATAACGGAGCCGATGTTACCGGAAAACTGTATTTCTACTCCAACGCCCTGCTGACGCCCACCGCCGACATTGCCGTAGCCCTGTCCGACGCGCCCGATCCGGTCAACACCAGTGGCACACTCACCTATACGGCAACTGTGACCAACAACAACGCCAACACATCCAAATCAGTCGTACTAAGCGACACCCTGCCGGCCGGAACGACCTTTGTCTCGGGTACAACCAGCAAAGGAAGCTGCAGCCACACGAACGGTATCGTTACCTGCACCATTGGCGATGTCACCTCCACCGACGCGGTCACTGTCACTATCAGGGTCACCGCTCCGGCATCGCCAGATTCACTCACAAACACGGTAACCCTGACCAGTCAGACGGGCGATCCGAATAGCGCCAACAATTCGGCATCTGCTTCGACGCAGGTCAGTCACCCTGCCCAAACCCTGACTGTCTACAAAATTGGCAGCGGGGATGGCAGCGTCTCCCCTGGCAGCGGATTGCTGGCCTGGAACGGTACGACCGGCACAGAAAGCTATCCATACGGAACTGTGGTCACACTAACGGCACCCCCCGCCGAAGGCTCAATATTTGTTGGCTGGGGTGACAGCTGCCCTGGAACCGGCACATGCCAGGTAACTCTCACGGCAGCCGTCCAGGTAACCGCATGGTTCGAACCGATACCGGTTGATGCGGTCTGCGGTGTCAACCCGGTTAATCCAATACCGACCGTACCGGTCAATCTGTGCGAACAGGGCTTTGCAACCGCAGTAAGCGGCAACGGTCCCTGGACCTGGGGCTGCCAGGGGTTGTGGGGCGGCAGCGACGCCACCTGTTCGGCCAGCTACGGCTTGATAACCTCACATCCACAAAACGTCTGGATCCAGTCCGGCCAGACCGCCACCCTTTCAGTCTCGGCAACCGGAACCGTGCCGCTCAGCTACCAGTGGTACCTGGGCACCTCCGGCGACACCTCCGCCCCGATTGAAGGCGCAATCCAGGTCAGCTACACCACTCCGGTTCTCACCGCCGGCACCTCGTACTGGGTGCGGGTTACCAACCCGGAAGGTTCAACTGACAGCACCACCACCCGGGTGAGCGGCAAGGGACTCGGCTTCTTCGCCTATGCGGCGGTTTCAGCATCAGGAAATATCAAGGTCATCGACGAAACCGGTGCTGTCATGACAAACATTCCGGTCGCGGGTGCTCCGATCGGAGTCGCAATCAGCCCGGACGGTGACCATGTCTATGTCACATCGCTCGGCACAAACATGGTCAGGCGTATCAGCACCCTGACCAATACCGTTGAAAACACCATTAACCTGGGGCTTGCTTCCGGTATCTACGGGATAGCCGTCGGTCCCCAGGCGACCTTTGTCAGCGACCTGTACTCCACCACCCAGGTCTATTCGATCAACAATCAGACGCTGGCAGTATCCACCCTGCCGCAATCCCCTCCCGGTTATGGACGGGGTGTGGCATTCAACCCGGACTACAGCAAGGTGTTTGTCGCCCGCGGCAGCTACATATCGTTCCTGAATAGCAGTACGGGAGCTACCCTCGGAACCTACAGCGTTTCGGGCTGCTCGGCGGAAGGGGTGATCACCAGCCCGGACGGCGGCAAACTGTACATCAGCTGTTCCAACAACGGCGCCGTCTATATCATGAGCACCACCACCGGCGCATTGTTGCTTCCCATTCAAACACAGGGACTCTACCTAGCCGGGATGGCCCTGGACCCGGACCTGAACCGGCTGTACGTGGCCAATAGAAATGGCAGTGTCTTTGTCATCAACACGCTAAACGACTCCGTTTCCGCTACTATCCCTGTTTCCGGAACTCCATACGGCCTGTCGCTCTCCCCGGACCGCTCGCAGTTGTTTGTGGCACAAAGCAACGGCAACAGCATGGCCATTATCGACACGGCAACCATGAACATCACCACAAGCGTGCCGCTGGGAGGTTATCTTGAATTGTTCGGCACATTTACCAGCGGTGATGCCACCCCCGACGCCTTCAGCTTCCCTGATGGAACTGATGTCCTCCTGAGCTCACCCATAGACTCCGACCCGGTCACCGTTGCCGGCGTTGACGGTCCGGTCAGAATCTTCGTTTCGGGCGGCACCTATTCCATCAACGGCGGCGCCTTTACCTCTGTCACCGGTAAGGTGAAGAACGGCGACAGCGTCGTTGTCCGGGTAACCTCATCCGACCTCATCAACACCGCAGCCAGTGCCCAACTGAATATCGGAACAGCTTCTGCGGTCTTTACCGCAACCACTGCAAACCCGGAAGTCGGCGTCTGCGGCAGCAGCAACGGCGGGCAGTTCGACACAATTCCCGACTCCGGCCTCTGTTCCGCCGGCACCCCCGGCCCGGTTTCAGGCACCGGTCCCTGGACATGGATCTGCTCCGGATTGCACGGAGGGGCAGACAGCGAACCCTGCTCGGCCACCATCAGCCAATATCAGCTCGCGATAACCTTCGGCGGTGACGGCGGAACGCTGATTCAAAGCACCCCTCCGGGGATCTTCTGTTATGCGGCCGCACCTGCGGAGAGCTGCAGCTACAGCTACAATTACGGAACAGCAGTCGAACTGACTGCAGCGCATAGCGGTATCAGCGAACTGACCGGCTGGACCAATGCAGATACCGCCGATGGTAACCCGGTTACCATAACCATGGACGTCGGCAAGACGGTTACGGCGCATTTTGCTCCAATCTCCAAGCCGGTACTGATTTACGGTAAGATCGGTTATGACTCTCTCGGCCTGGCTTTGAGCACCTACCAAAACTCGGACTCGATCATGCTGAAATCGACCTACAATCCGTCACCTGAAAATGTGCTCTTCGACCAACCGAACACCATCGAACTGATTGGTGGGTACGATGACAGCTGGAGCTTATTACAGGGCAGCTCGTCGCTCATCACGGGGACCTTGAAAGTCAAAGCCGGTCGGGTGACAGTGAAGGGAATCAAAATTCGACCGTAAACGTTTTGGAATACCAGGCAGCAGACAGCCCCTGTCAATTTCGACAGGGGCTGTTGACTTGTAAAGATTAAAACTTTTCATGTTGGAAAATGAAAGGGGTGCCCCGTCACATCAACGGACCACCCCTGGGAATCAAGTACACCAGCTGCAACCTATCTCTTCATCAACCGCTCCATAGCCGTTTTCAAACTAATGCGCATCCGTTCCAACACCTCTGCCAGTTCACCGATCTCATCCTTTGAATGTGCGATGATGGGATGACTGACGTCACCATCCGCCATGAGTGTAGCTTTATGTGTCAGTGCCACCAGCGGCTCAAGCGAGCTTTTGATCGTGTAGTATATCAGAACAAATGAGACTATCAGTATGACCGCAACACTCAGAAGCAGGTGGCTCAGCACGGTTATTTTCGCCTTCTGCAACAGATCAATGGAAAGTCCTATCCTGAAATTACCCCACTGCTTACCCTTGACAATAATCGGAGAAGAAACGTCCCACATGGTTTCTCCGGTGTCCCGCTTATAGACCTGAAGAAAACCGGGCTGAGTGTTCTTGGCCGCTGCAAGTCCGGTGGGATCATCAAAAATCCGCTTTGTGCGGTTCCCAACCTTGTCTTTATTCTTGTCACCGGTAATTGCCTTTGAATATTTCGTGTTATGTGTCGGCAGATAACCGTAGTTATCCACGGAAACAGCAAAAATGATGCTGGGGTTTTTCAGCATCTCATCCTGCAACGCCAGGAGTGCCCTGTCGGTGTACGCATCGTATTTGGTGTGAAATTTGGGGGGATCAAATTTTCCGTATGGCTGATAAGCTGTGTCAAAGATATCGTCGGGTTGCAGGACACCGCCATCAAGGGCCTCTTCAAACAATTTGCTGACCGCCTTTGCCCCCACCAGACTGTCGAATTTTGCCTGGGTTTTGTACTGTTCATCAATGCGATTGAATTGCACCTTGGCGATTTGAATAGTGCCAATTCCGATCACGATGAAGAGTACGATATTTACAAACAGGGCAACCTTGATACTGATCTTTCTGAACATTCACACGCTCCTTTGAAGTCTAATGGTACGACAGGAATATTGAAACCCTCTGGCGATAATCCGCAATTTTGACAGGATCGCCGATCTCTTCGACGACTCTGTCAACCAGTGACACTAAAGTAGAGTGACTCGGTTGATGATTCTCCAACCATTTTTCAACACATTCGAGGAAGATGATCTGTGCCATTGGCCCCATGAACTTGGCAAGTGCATCCTGCATCCCCTGAAGAGAGGGCGCCAACGCACCTTTTTCGATCAATGCCCGAGGAGATTCCATCACGGTTGGCACTGAGACTGCAGTTTCAACGACCTCCTGCCGGGTGCAAACTCCGGGGATTTCTTCCAGCTTCAGATTGATTTCACTCACACCATCCACCCCCCACACAGTTTTAACAGCCACCAGATCGCAGCGCAGTTGTCATTACCACATCAATTTTATTATTACAAACATAATTTTATTTTTTACATGTTATTATTTATAATGATTCAAGAGTGTTGAATACGCATATTTGATAATTCAAAACATTTTATTGATTAGCCATAAAATAAACAAAACGTTTTATCGATCAATAGAACGCGGACTACGCATACCACCTATCATTTAAATTTCATAATAAAAATAACTGTTTATATTTTAATCTGAACTGTCGTATAGTACCTGACGAAAAAGATCATTATTGAGCCGTTACTACAACAGCCGGGGGCCAAACATGGTAAACATGCGACTGTTTCACAATAGTATGCTGAGTCTGATTCTCTGCCTGATGGTTCTGACGCACACACATTCTGCGCACGCATTGGAACTTTCCTTCGCTCCGTCGAGTATTACCGGGACGGGAAACTCTCCTCTTGCCGTTGTAGCGGCCGATTTCAATAATGACGGTATATCCGATCTGGCGGTACTCAGCAGCAGCTCTGTTATCCGCATGATCGGCAATGGAGACGGTACCTTTCAGTCAGACAGCACGATTTTCTCCGGCTCAAACCTGATTGGCATGGCCAGCGGTGATTTTGACAAAAACGGGCGACCGGATCTGGCGATCGTATCCCAATCAAACCAGCTTGCGATCCTGCGTAACTCCGGTTCTTCTTTCAACACTGAAAATATGGCTGTGGATAGTTCTGGAATTCTTTCAATCGCCACCGGTGACTTTGACAATAACGGCTGGATTGATTTGGCTCTGCTAACAAACAACGGTACGAACGTTGCGCAATTTTTTAATTATGATGGGTCTTTCATATCGTCACCTGATTACACCACCGACGTACCCCAGGCAAGCCGCATCCAATCGGCGAATCTTGATAATGCAGGGACAGCGGATCTCATGTTGATCCCATCATCCGGCCAATCAGTTTTTTTCCTGCAGGGACAAATGTTTGATGGATCTTTCACGCCAGGTCCGACCGTGTCACTGGATGCCGCCCCCCGAGTCGCCCTGTTTGCCGATATTAACGGTGACGGGATGGCTGACCTTGAAATACTGTACCAGAATGGAACCGCCGCAGTCCTGCCCGGCAACGGCATCGGGGGCTTCGGCACCAAGGTACCCCTGACAGCCGGGACATCCCCTCAGGATCTGGCCGCCGGACAGTTTGGCGGCGACGGCAAACGGGATGTGATTATTGTCAACCAGCAAAATAGCAGCACCCTTAATACCACCACCCTTTCACCGGTCTGGAGTGATGGATATCCGAGCATCGGCCCGGTGGAATATAATTCCGCCAGCATCTACGTCAAATCCCCCGAATACGGCACGGTCTACCTGATCTGTCTGCCGGGCGGTAGTACTGCTCCCACGTCACAACAGGTGAAAGAAGGCACAGATGCCTCTGGGAATCCTACAACCTGGAAATCGACCCTCTTTGACCTGTCGGCAAATTTCCAGATGTCAACGGGCTGTTCATCTCTGACAGCGGGCACTGCCTTTGATCTGTACGCAGTACTGGAGCAGTTGAGCACCCTGCAACCCACACCACTCAAACTATCGGTTGTCACGCCACCCCCAACTCCGTCCATGGTATCCTTCTCCTCCGTCGGCCTGACCGGATTCACGGCCAATTGGGGCGCTTCGAGCGGCGCTGCCGGCTATTTCCTTGATGTGTCCCGCTTCTTCGATTTTTCCACGTTTGTCGGAACGTACAATAACCTGAATGTGGGGAATGCCACCACCCTGACCGTCAGCGGCCTTGATCAGGGGACCCTCTACTATGTCAGGGTCCGGGCTGCGGTGACCGGCGCCACAAGCCCGTCCAGTTATCCGGCCAACGTTACAACCATGTTGCCGCCAGCAGTGCCGGTATTGAACCCGGCCGGCAACGTATCGGCCACCGGATTCACTGTCAGCTGGCAGGCAGCTGCACACGCCACCGGCTATCGTCTCGATGTGTCCAGTGATCAGGGCTTCACCTCTTTTGTCGGCAGCTACAACAACATGAACGTCAATGCCGCCACCAGCCAGGCACTAACAGGTCTGACGCCCAACACACCCTACTACTTCCGGGTGCGCTCCTATAATTCGGGAGCTACCAGCGCCTCATCAGACTCCGGCTCCGCCACCACCCTGCCCCCTGCTCCGGGCGCACCATTCTTGACTGCGGCCACTGCCACCAGCTCCAGCGGCTTTACCGCAAACTGGAGCACGGTTACCCATGCAACCGTTTACTGGATTGACGTCTCCACAAACGCCGGCTTTACCGGATTACTCCCTTCCTACAGTAATGCCAATGCCGGCACGGGCAGCAGCTTTGCCGTCAGCGGACTGACTGCAGGTGCAACCTATTACTACCGGCTGCGCGCCGCTAACGCCAGCGGAACAAGTGCCAGTTCCGACCCGCTTTCCGTAACGCTGCTTCCCGCATCTCCACAAGCCGCAGCCCCGCAGAAACTGGGCAGGTCTGGCTTTATCGCAACGTGGAATGCGGTGCCCGGAGCAATCGGTTACCGGCTCGATGTGGCTACCGATCAGGCCTTTACCTCATTTATCCAGGGGTTCAACAATCTTGATGTGGGTAACGTGCTCTCATCGACAGTTACGGGAACAGTGCCCGGCACGAACTGTTTCTACCGTGTACGGGCCTATACCAGCGGTGGAATCAGCGCTAATTCGCAGATCATCTCTGTATCAGTTCCGGAACTCACCCCATTCCAGCTGGCAACCCCGCGTACCGTGTTGACCGGCAGCAATCCCTCAGCCTCGGTCACGGCGGATCTTAACGGTGATAGCATCCCCGACGTGGCCGTCGCTAACCAGAGTTCCAGCACGATTTCAGTGTTCATGGGCAACGGCGACGGTACCTTCCGCCCCCCGACCACCCTTGCCAGCGGCAGTCAACCACTGCGAATTATTGCAGCCGACCTGAATAAAGATGGTTGGCTTGATCTGGTGACCGTTAATTATGGCGGAGGCGGCCTATCGGTATTCATGGCGACCGGCAGCGGTGAGTTTGCCACGGCAGCCACTGTCCCCCTGTTTGCCACCCCCCTGGATGTTGCGGCCGGTGATTTTACTGGTGACGGCAAAATAGACCTGGCGGTGCCCAGCCCGCAGGGCAGCAGCGTCTCCATACTGCCAGGTAACGGTAACGGGACATTCGGGGAGGCGCTGTCAATAAGCACCACCTACCCCCCGGAAAGGCTCGCTGCGGCAGACTTCAACGGGGATGGCAAGCTTGATTTGGCCTTGACCACCTCTTTCAGTATTTATATGGTCATGCTGGGTGCCGGTGATGGTACCTTTCCGACCAAAACCTACACCATAACATCGTACCGGACTCTTCAGATAGCCGCTGGCGACCTATCCAGCGACGGCAAGCAGGATCTGGTTGTTGTCACTGCCGACATTGCCTCCGGTGCCGGGACCTGCTCAACGCTTGTGCTCCAGGGAGTTGGCGACGGCGCCTTAAACGCCCAGCCGCCCCTGGCCTGCGGCACTTTTCCACAAGCACTCACGCTGACAGACCTGAATAGTGATACCATCCCTGACATACTGGTACCGTCAAATTCAGGTGACAATCTGTATCTGTATATCGGCAATGGCAACAACACCTTCAAAACTGCAGTTCAGTATGATTCTCCAAAATTAGTTACAGCAATGGCAATCGCCGATTTCAACTCCGACGGACGACTTGACATCGGTTTGGCCAGTTTCAATGACAGTACCTTTACTGTCTTTCCTCAGAATGCTAACGGCACATTTTCCGGCGCACCTGCGGCTTCCTTCTCCGCTGATGGCGCGCCAATCTCCCTGGCTGCGGGAGATTTCAACAAGGATGGTTTCCTGGATGTGGCCGGTAGTATTCCCAACAGCAACAGGGCCATCGCCTACTACGGCAACGGCAGCGGCAGCCTGACATCAAAAACGGTCATAGAGATAGTTAACCAGCAGAACACCTATATTCCCGGCGGTATACTGGCGACCGATCTGAACAACGACGGCTCCAGCGATCTTGTTACCACCGGTAAGGGCACCATCACCATCGCGGCAGCACTCAGCACAACCGGCAATGTCTTCCAGCCACCGACCTTTTACCAGGCCGACACCGCCCAGAACCGGGCTGTTTCGGGTGATTTCAACGGTGACGGCATGGTTGATGTCGTCGCAGCCAATTACTACTCCAATTTCGGCAACGACATCTCGCTCTTCCTTGGCAACGGTGACGGCACATTCCAGACCCAGCGGATATTTGCTGCGGGAGCAAACTCCCACGATGTTGCAGCCGACGATTTCAACGGCGACGGCAACCTCGACCTGGCAGTCGTCAACACCTCCGGAACCGTTTCGATTCTGCTGGGGGATGGCAGCGGAAATTTAGCTGCGCCGGTAGCCTATCCGGTGGGGGCCGGTCCGTTCTACGCCTCCAGCGGGGATTTTAACAGGGATGGCACACGGGATCTGGCGGTCAGCAACAGTAGTGGCGGCACGGTTTCGATTCTTTCGGGAAACGGTGACGGCACCTTCCAACCCGCGGTTGATTTTCCAGCCGGCGGCGCACCCGATCAGCTCATCACAGCAGATCTGAACAGTGATGGACTGGAAGACCTTGTCTCCGCCAACGGCTATGGCTATATTTCCGTTCTCCTTGGCAAGGGTGACGGTGCATTCCTGCCGGCCCAGCATTTCTGGTCTAACAGCACCTCAACTCTGGCGGTCGGATCATTTACCGGGTCGGGCCCGGTCGACATTGCCGTAGCCGACGGCAGACGGGGCGGTGTCAAGCTGCTGTCAAACACAACCTCACCAACTCTGTCTGCCGGCTATCCCACTGTTGTTCCGGTCACATCCACATCGGCCAACGTTCTGGCAAAAAGCTCAATATCCGGTGCCGTGTATGCTGTCTGTCTCCCTACCGGAAGCGGCGCACCGACAGCATCCCAGATCAAGGCCGGACTGGATTCAACCGGAACGCCGCTGGCAGGCGGATTGAAAGGGTCGGCAGCCCTTATTGCACAAACCGAGGGTTCCATACTTTTCACAACGCTTTCACCCGGCGGGGAGTACGATATTTATGTGGTCTTCGAAGACCTGCAGCCGACCCTGACGCAGGTTCCTTATCTGCTCAGACTGAATCAGCCCGCCTCAGTCCCCCAAACCCTGACCGTATCAGTGTCCGGAGTCGGAACCGTCATCAGCAGTTCAGCCACAGCCGGTTCTCCGTCGGATATAACCTGTAACAGCGGCAGCTGCAGTGCCAGTTACCCCGAAGGCAGCACCGTCACCCTGACAGCATCGCCTTCCTGGTATTCAACCACCGGTTGGGGAGGAGTTGACGGCAGCACGACAAACAGCGCCACCGTGACCATGAACAGCAAGCGCACGGTAACCGCCCACTTTGCGGCTGCCCAGAATGTCCAGGTTTCGAACCCGGCCGGCTACCACGGTTCAATCAAAACGGCGCTGAATGCGGCGACTGACGGGGCGACAGTCAAGGCCACAGCCATGGCCTTCCCTGATGTCATAACCCTTAACCGGCCGGCCATGACCTTCACCCTACTAGGGGGCTTTATCCAGCTGAGCGACAATGCTACAAACGGAGTTTCCACCATACCGGCTCCGTTTATCATCTCTGGCGGACGACTGAATATTGGCGGTACCCTTAAAATCACACCCTGACATTGGAATTTCCCTGTCACGGACACCGTCACCGGCCCTTTGGCATCTGCCAAAGGGCCGGTTTTAACACTCCCGCCGCACACCCCTTCTGCAGTCGATTTCCTTGCATTCAAACGCTGTATCAATTACTATCGCGCCATATTTTATGTAGTTGCCAGTCCATCCAGCCTCCCCGGCACCGATCCTCCCCACCGGGAGGGAAGCACCCCCGATCAAGCCGTCATTTGCAATGAAGTCTGTGCATAATTTCAGTACGCGAACCAGAAATGCAGCGATTATCAGGAGGAAATTCAGATGAGAAACGTATGGGCAGTCGTATTTTTCATTGCGCTGACCGCGTCGGTGTCCTTCGCAGCGGTGCCGCAAACCATCAACTACCAGGGGTATCTGAAAGACAGCGTATCAGGTGCACCGGTCAGCACACAGGTACCTGTTACCTTCCGGCTCTATGACAGCTTACAGGCCAGCGCCTCGCTCTGGGCGGAAGAAATGAACGTAACACCTCAAAACGGCATATTTTCTGTTCTGCTTGGTTCTACCGCTCCCCTTGACAGCAGCATATTTGAAAACTCCGGACTGTATCTCGGTATTCAGGTCGGGAACAATCCCGAGCTCTCACCACGACAGCAGATCCTGAGTGTCCCCTTTGCCATGCGGGCCGCCAGCGCCGACAGCGTCAACCCCGCCACTATTGTAATTGATGCCTCGCAGATCGTATCGGGCACAATTGACTCGGGACTACTACCGGCCAACAGTGCCAAACTTGATACTGCCCAGTCCTTCAGTGCCGGCCAGACTTTCCTTGATCAGACCATGAAGTTGCGCAACAGCGCTAACAGCTTCAGCACCACCCTGCAGGCAAGCGGTGCCACCGCTGCCCGGACAGTATCGCTTCCCGATGCCTCTGGCACAGTCATCACCACCGGCAACCTGTCCGGAATTACCGGAACAGGTACCGTCACCTCCGGCACCTGGAACAGCTCTATCGGTTCCGATGTGGTCACCACGTCCAGTATTCAGGATGGAGCGGTTACACCCACCAAACTATCGGGACCTCTCCCTGTTGCCAATGGCGGTACCGGCCTTGCTGCACCAGGTAGCAGCGGCCAGGTATTGACGTCCACCGGTACCTCGCTGGCCTGGACCACGCCCAGCAGCAGCGGAGGTACCGTCACAAGTGTCGCTGTTTCCGGAGGCAGTACCGGACTCACCACCAGTGGAGGACCGGTCACCAGCAGCGGCACCATAACCCTGGGTGGCGTTCTTGGGATAAACAGCGGCGGCACCGGGGCAACCAATCCGACAACGGCCATTAACTTCCTGCTGCCGGCTCAATCGGGTAATGCCAACAAGCTGTTGGGGACAAACGGTGCCACGGCAAGCTGGGTGTCAACGCTCCCCGGATTCGGTACAAATACCAATACAGCAGCAGCCGGCAACGCTGGAGTTGATTGCGTGACGGGCCAAATCATGCTGTATGCCGGGAATGTTGTACATGGAATGCCTGCCGATGGACGCACGTTACAAATTGTACAATACCAGGCACTTTATGCTGTTCTGGGAGCACGCTTTGGTGGCAACGGTACCACGACCTTTGCCATCCCGAATCTCAGCGGTGTCGCACCGAACGGGCTTACTTATGCAATATGCGACCAAGGATTATTTCCAGTGCGCGACTAACATTTTGTAAAAGGAGACACCAATGTACTGGCTGAAATCACTGGTAATTACCGTACTGTTTCTAACCATCGCTCTCACCGCTGTTACTTTTGCCGAACCGGTCCCGCGTACCATCTCATACCAGGGGTACCTGAAGGATACGGGTGGTGTTCCTGTCAGCGGGCCCAAAAACCTGATTTTCAATCTCTACAGCACACAGAACGTATCACCGACAGCCGAATGGACCGAGTCGCACAACAACGTGCCGGTATCAAGCGGAATTTACACTGTGCAGCTCGGAAGCATACGTCCCTTTTCCGATGCACCTCGCCAGCAATATTACCTGGGGGTGCAGGTTGAAGGGGAAGCGGTCATGACTCCGCTGCAGGCATTCTCCAGTGTGCCCTTTGCACTGGTTGCCGCATCCGTTGCAGACGGCAGCATTAAGGCCTCAAGCCTGGCGATTGATTGCGGTGAGGGTCAGGTTCTTGTCAAGACCATAACGGGTTGGGAATGCGGCATGGTCTGCTCCTGTCCCCTTGATCAGCAGAATTGCGGTGGAACATGTGCCAATCTGATGACCGACAGGAACAACTGTGGATCCTGCGGCATGGCCTGTCCCCCCGGGGAGACCTGCAGCTCCGGAAGATGTCTGCTGAGCTGTCAGGCGGGACTCACAAACTGCAACGGTACGTGCATTAGTTTGGTGTCCGATCTGAATAACTGTGGCGAATGTGGTCAGGCATGCCCGTCCGGTCAGGTTTGCAGCTCCGGAAGATGTCTGCTGAGTTGTCAGCAGGGATTGATCAACTGCAGCAACACCTGCATCAATCCGGCCGGCGACGAGTCAAACTGCGGCGCCTGCGGTGTTGCCTGCCCGTCAGGAACAATCTGTTCCGCCGGCTCCTGTTCTCCGACCTGCCAGACGGGAATGACAAACTGCAATGGCACCTGCAGCAGCCTGCAGACGGACAGTCAAAATTGCGGTTCGTGCGGGAACATTTGCTCGACCGGGAGGATCTGCAGTTCCGGAACCTGTGTACTCAATTGCCCCCCCGGACAGACAAATTGCAATGGTACCTGCGTCACCCTCATCAGTGATGAAACAAACTGCGGTGCCTGTGGAGTCGCCTGTTCAGCCGGCAGGATATGCCTTGCCGGGGCCTGCACTGTTTCGTGTCCCAACGGCCAAACCAACTGCAGCGGTGTCTGCGTTACTCTGACCAGCGATGAATCAAATTGCGGAGCATGCGGAGTAGCATGTCCGACCGGTAGATTCTGCTCCTCAAGTACATGCACAACCATTTGTCAGCCAGGCTTCATCAACTGTTCGGGAACCTGTCGCGATCTGTATAGTGACAACGCCAATTGCGGTATGTGCGGCAGGGCCTGCGCCTCCGGCACTGTATGCAGTGCAGGCACCTGTGTGGCCAGCTGCCAGTTCCCGCTTGTAAACTGCGGCGGTCAATGCCGGGACACTCGTTACGACCCGGCCCACTGCGGGGCGTGTAGCAACGTCTGCCAGGAGGGCTTTATTTGCATTGATTCGCAATGCACGCCATAAAAGCACCATCCAATCATGTATCAGGAGGACTCATGTTGTTGAAAAAATCTATTTTTACACTCTCACTTATCGTTACCTGCCTGCTCTCGGCGCAAGCCTTTGCCGAACCCATGACCAAGGAACAGGGTGACGCCATCCTCAACGAACTGCGCCAGATCAAACAACTGCTGCAAAAACCGCAGCAGCAGGCTCAACAAGCGCCACAGCCCCCCAAGGCCGATGAACCGGCCAGCGTTTCCGTTGCCAAGCTGCCCTATCTGGGCAAGGTTGATGCCCCCCTGACCCTGGTGATGTTTACCGATTACCAGTGCCCGTTCTGCAGCCGCTTCGAAGCCCAGACCCTGCCGGAGATCAAGAAACAGTACATTGACACCGGTAAACTGCGCTTCGTGGTGCGCGACCTGCCGCTCCCCTTCCATCCCAACGCCCCCAAGGCGGCCGAGGCAACCTATTGCGCCGAAGAACAGGGTAAATACTGGGAACTGCGCGAGAAACTCGTTACCAACAGCGACAAGCTGGATGCCAAGCTGTTGCCCGGCTATGCAAAGTCGGTCGGTCTGGATGTGGATAAATTTTCGGCCTGCCTGGAAAGTGGACGACACGCCGAAAAGGTTAAGGCCAGCGCGGCCCTGGCCGGTACGATCGGTATTTCCGGCACCCCCAGTTTTGTTGTGGGAAGATCAAAAGGTGATATGGTTGATGGTATCAAGCTGGTCGGGGCGCAACCGTTTGGTGTCTTTGATCAGAAATTGAAGGAGTTGCAGAAACCGGCTGGTAAATAATCGATACATACAGCAGAGATTGCCTTTGGGAGGAAGCATGGAAAAGATCAGAAGTATTGTGTGTATAGCGGCTTTTATTATGTGTATTGCCGCCCTCGCCTTCGCCGGTATTCCACAGTCGATCAACTACCAGGGATATCTCAAAAGTTCAACAACCGGGGCACCAGCCGCTGGACCGATGGCAATGACCTTCTCACTGTACTCTTCCTCCTCTCCGCGCAATAACCCTGTCTGGCGTGAAACGCAGCCTGCCGTGGCGATCTCCAACGGCATCTACAGCGTACAGCTAGGCTCGGTAAACCCGATCACCGCCCCCTTTGATGTGCCCTATTATCTGGGTGTACAGGTAACGGGAGACCCGACGGAAATGTCGCTGCAACCACTTTCCAGCGCACCCTATGCCCTGCGGACAGCACTGGCAGATTCGGTTTCTAATAACAGCATTGGTACCAGCTCCATCGCGGACAGCAGCATAAGCACAGAAAAAATTGCAGACGGTGCCGTGACCGATACAAAGATTACGGGTCCGGTCAGCGACAACAAACTATCCGAAAACGTTACGCTTCTGAACAGCCCCCAGACCGTCACTGGACTGAAAACCTTCAATCCTTCCGGCGGTACGGTACCATTTGCTGTTGACACCACCAAAAACGGGGTGATCAACAATCTGAATGCCGAAATGGTCGGCAGTAAAACCATAACCGACATAACGGCCATGATCCCGGCGGTCTACGAGCCGGTCATGATCCGCTTTGGCGGCAGCGGCAGCGGTACGGTCGCCTCTTCTCCCGCAGGTTTGTCCTGCAGCGGAAACTGTGTAAGTGAATTCAGTCGTGGTGGCAGCGTGGTTCTTACCGCAACGGCCGATGCAACCTCGACCTTTACCGGTTGGAGCGGGGCCGGATGCACCGGCACCGGTACCTGCACCGTGACCGCCGATTCGGCCAAGACCGTGGAGGCGACCTTCAACCGCAGTGTCCATAGCCTCACCGTCACTCGAACCGGTGTCGGCACGGTCGTGTCAGACACCGGGGGAATCAATTGCGGACCAAGCTGTTCAAACAGTTATGCCGCCGGATCCGTTGTGCGGCTGACTGCCGGGGCCGACCCGGCCAGTACGTTCATAGGCTGGAGCGGTGGGAGTTGCAGCGGTACCAGTGCCTGTACTGTCACGATCAACGGCGCAACATCGGTTATGGCGACCTTTTCTACAAACACACATTCCCTCACGGTGTCCAGGACCGGTATCGGTTCCGGAAGTGTTGACTCCAATCCGGCCGGCATCTCCTGCGGCACGACCTGCAGTACCTTGCTCAGCAGCGGTACCGTCGTCAATCTGTCGGCAACCCCCGATGCCGGCTCCAGCTTTGGCGGCTGGTCCGGTGACTGTGCCGGCACCGGCAGTTGCCTGGCAACCATGAGCTCAGCCAAGTCAATAACGGCACAGTTTTCAAAGAACTCCTATCCGGTTACTGTCGCAAAAACCGGCACTGGAAATGGCACCGTAACCTCGTCGCCAGCCGGCATCTCCTGCGGCGGCAGTTGCAGTGCAAGCTATTCGTCAGGTCAAACGCTTACCCTGACTGCCGCTGCAGATGCGAATTCCACCTTTGATGGCTGGTCCGGAGCCTGCAGCGGTACCGGCAGCTGCAATGTGACAGTCGATGCAGCCAAGGGCGTGACCGCCAACTTCACCCGAAAAACCTATGCCGTTACGGTTACGCGGACCGGCGGAGGGACAGTAACCTCCTCGACCGGCGGAATCTACTGCGGCAGCAATTGCCAGGGCAACCTCCCGTCAGGCGACAGTGTTACATTTACCGCAGCAGCTGATCCCGGCTTTACATTCGCCGGTTGGTCGGGGGCCTGCAGCGGAACATCGACATGCACGCTGCCCATAGATGGAGCAAAATCATTGTCGGCACGATTTACCGCCCCGCTCACCGCAGCAAGAGCAGGAACCGGAAACGGGACCGTAACATCATCCCCGGCCGGTATCAGCTGTGGTGCAACCTGTACCGGTTCCTATGATGGGGCCGCGTCTGTAACCTTGACAGCCACACCCGACAGCACCTCCACCTTCACCGGCTGGAGCGGTGTCTGCAGCGGGACGGGGAGCTGTATTGTTACGGTAGACGGTGCACGAAGCGCCATAGCAAACTTCAGCCGGAACACCGTTCCAATTTCTGTCCTTCGTTCAGGCACCGGGGGAGGCAGGGTCACATCAAGCCCTGCAGGAATCGACTGCGGTGCGATCTGCACAAGCGCAAATGTGACCGGTAGTTCTGTAACACTGACCGCTGCACCAGACGCCACATCAACTGTTGCCGGATGGTCTGGATGCGATAGTACGACTCTTGCCACATGCACGGTCGTTGCCAATTCAGCAAGGGATGTAACGGTCAACTTTACCCGTACCACCCATACAGCAACCATTATTCGCTCAGGCAACGGCACCATAACCTCAGCACCGGTGGGAATCGACTGCGGCACCACCTGCAGCGCAGGCTTTACGCAAGGCGATGTCATCATTCTCAGTGCGACACCGGCCCCTGACAACACCTTTTCCGGATGGAGCGGCGGTGGTTGTTCGGGAACCGGAACGTGCGCCGTAACCATGTCGGCTGCCCAGAATATTACGGGGACATTTACTCATGGCAGTATCGCTGAACAGACTGTCATTTCCGGACTCAATACCCGCATGGGCCTGGTGGTGCAAGGCGCGCCAGCCCAGGCGGCAAACCTTCAGGAGTGGCAGGACAGCAGCGGGGCTTCGCTTGCATCGATATCTTCCGCGGGTATAATCAGCGGCAACGGTTCCGGATTGACCAATGTCGCCCCGGCAAACGGCAGTGTTACTGCAATAAAATTGGCAGACTCTGCTATCACTGGACCCAAGATTGCGTCCGGAGCAGTAACCGATGCAAAGATTTCCGGTCCCATCAGCGCTTCAAAGGTTGCATCTTCCATCTACTCAATCAGCGGAAACGTCACTCCAATTCCCGGGCTTGCAGCTGATTTTGTGTTCGTTGGACCAACGGTACTGGTGAACACCACGGCAAACCAGAAAATTACCGGCACCATACAAACATCGCTCGGCTCTTACGATGTACCAAGCTCGCAGCCCTATGGATATGGACTGTGCTATCAGGCAAATGGCTCAGGAAGTCCACCTTCTACGATGGAAGAAGGGAATTATAATATCGCCGAAGTGACAAACCTGCTGGTGCCTGTATCCGTTGCAGCCAGCAGAGTCATGGGGCCGGGGCTTTGGAATATCGGGTTCTGTGTCTATAACGCATATGATTATTCAATAGATTACACAACAAACATCAACGGCTGGGTCATGGTAACAAACTAGCGCTTCATTCGGAGCTGACCGCATGAATACTGATAATCGGGACATTCTGAGGTCGGAAATCTACTTATGTCTCGTGCTGCCCTGACAGCTTTCACTGCCAATGACGGCACCCCCAGTTTTGTTGTAGGAAGATCAAAAGGTGATATGGTTGATGGCGTCAAGCTGGTCGGAGCGCAACCGTTTGCGGTTTTTGATCAGAAGCTGAAGGAATTGCAAAAACCGGCTGGTAGATAATCAACTTATAAATACCCATAGATTTTGTCGAGAGTTCAGGGAGATGCCATGAAAAAAATCTGGATGTCAGCTGTCAGTTTTATCCTGCCTTTATGTTTTACGGCACTTATTCACGCTGCAGTCCCCCAGACCATCAGCTACCAGGGATACCTGAAAGATGCCAATGGCCCGGTCAGCGGTCAGGTAACGCTCACCTTCCGGCTCTACGACAGCATAGCCGCCAACTCCCCGATCTGGTCGGACACGATGAATGTCACACCGCAGAACGGAATTTATTCCGTTCAATTGGGATCTGAAAATTCCCTTGTAAGTTCATTGGACATCGGCACCGCGCTGTATCTTGGCATCCAGGTGGGCGCCGAACCGGAAATGTCACCACGGCAACAACTGAACAGTGTTCCCTATGCCTTGCGAAGCTCGCAGGCAGACGCGGTGATCAGCAACAGCGTCGGAACTGAAGCCATCACTGACAGCAGTGTCACCACTGCCAAGATAGCTGACGGTGCTGTCACCGATGCGCAGATCAGCGGCACAATCTCCGCCGACAAATTGGATTTTTCCACCGTACAGAAGAAGTATGGCAAGGTTGCGGTGGTGGCCCAGAGCGGCGGCGATTACACCAGTCCGGTGCCTGCCTTGGCAAATAGTGCCGCGTGGTGCGGCACCCCTTCGGCCGACAACCCCTGCCTGTTGAAAATCATGCCGGGGGTCTATGATCTGGGAGCCGGTTCCCTGACCATGCAGCAGTACATCGATATTGAAGGTTCCGGAAAGGGGTCCACCCTGATCAAAAGCACGGCCGGCAACGCCGTGGCTCCCCCAACCGCAACGGTGGTCGGTGCCAACAACGCCGAGATTCGAAACCTTGCCATCAGAAACACCTGTTCAGGCAATTATTCGGCTGGAATAATCAACAGTGCCGCATCACCCCGAATTTCCCAGGTAGCCATAACTGTTACGGGGGGAGTCGGGAGTTGTTACGGGATCTATAATCAGGGCGCTACCAACGTGGATATTGACAGCAGCACCGTCAAGGTAATTGCGGGCGATATCAGCTACGGCATCTTCAATTCCAGTTCCTCGGCTGCAATCATGAACAACCTCACCGTCAGTGCTACCGGTTCGACGGCAACCTATGGCATCTACAATAACAATTCATTTTCTCCGGCCATGAATGGTGTCACCGTCAACGCTTCAGGTGCCACTTCAACTTACGGCATCTATAACTTCGAATCTTCACCAACCCTTAAAAATGTCAGCACCACAGCCGCTGGCTATACAAACAGTTACGCCATACACAACACAAATGCGTCTCCTGTCATGTACAACGTTATCGCCATCGCCGAGGGCGGTACAAACGGATACGGCATATACAACTCCGGAGCATCCGAACCGGTCATGGTAAATGTCGATGCCAGCGCTCTCTATGGGAACTTCTCCTTCGGCATGTACAACACCGCTCCCTTTGGTGAATTGGGCGTGTACACCATCACTGCCGATCGTTCATCCTTTACCGGAGAATCCAGCAGCATTCTCAATGACAGTGAGTTTACCCTTGCCCTAGGTACCAGCAAGCTGGTTGGGCCAAACGGAAGCACCCAGACCATCCAGGCCGGGTCGGACACCGGTAAGGGACTGATCGTCAAGGCCAATAGCGCAACCCAGAGCGCCAATCTGCAGGAGTGGCAGAACAGCAACGGAGTGTCGGTGGCATCGGTTTCGGCAGCTGGCGTGCTCACCGGGGACGGCAGCGGCCTGAGCGGTGTTCAGAAGAAGCCGGGACGGACAGTCGTGGTGGCCACAAGCGGCGGTGACTACACCAGTCCGATCACGGCCATGAACAGCCGTGCTTCCTGGTGCAGCGCCCCTTCGGTCAGCAGTCCCTGTTTGCTGAAGATTATGCCTGGCACCTATGATCTTGCAGGCGGAACACTGACCATGCAGCAGTATATCGACATTGAAGGCTCCGGCGAGCTTGCCACGATCATCACCAGCGCGGTCGGAACGGAGTCACTGCCACCGACAGCTACGGTGGCCGGTGCCAGTAATGCCGAGATCCGCTTTCTAGCCATCAGGAACACAGGGTCAAATCTGTACGGCGCCGGCATGGTCAACAGCAACTCTTCTCCGCGCATGAAACATGTCTCTATCGCTGCCAGCGGAGCAGGGACAATCAACTACGGGGTCTACAACGGCAACAGTTCATCCCCTGTCATGAACGATATATCCGTCACCGCAACCGGAGGTGGCAGCAGCACCGCTGTACATAACGAGAGCTCTTCTCCGATAATGAATTCAGTCACTGCCAGTGCAACCGGTGCCGCTTTGTCCAACACTGCTGTTGCCTGTATTTCCTCTTCACCGGAAATTTCCAACAGCACTTTTTCAGCATCGGGAGGGTTCGGCGCAAACGGGGTGTATCTTGACACGTCTTCGTTGACCGTGAGCAACGTCACCGTAAAGGCAACCGCCGGAGGGATTCCCGCAACTGCACATGGTATTTACATCACTGCCTTAAGTGGACAATTCATTGTCAGCATAGACCGTTCAAGTATCGCAGGCAGCACCAACAGCATTTTGTTGGAAGACAGCGTGGATTCTCGATACGATGTGATCGTAGGAGCGAGCAAATTGACGGGCCCGGTTGTAGGAGGAAATACCCTGTTTGAAGGTTTCATATGTGCAAGTTCATACACCGGAGAGAACTACAGTCCTTTAGATGACGCATGTTTATAAAAGAAGTGGACATATCTCGATCAGAAACTGAAGGAATTGCAGAAACCGGCCGTAAAATAATTAAGTTGAAGCGTTAAGGGGGATGCCGTGACGCACCGAATTTCGCGAATGGCCATTTACATCATTGTGTTGTGCTGCTTTGCAGTTACGGCCTACGCAGCCCCGCCCTCAACTATCAGTTACCAGGGTTATCTGACCGATGGTTTCGGGGTGCCGGTCTCCTCATCTGCCAGAACCATGGGTTTTGCCCTGTACAGCTCGGCTACCGGCGGTTTACCCCTCTGGAATGAAAGCCAGGATGTCAAAATTGACAAGGGCATTTACAGCGTCGAACTCGGTGCGGTTTCGCCGTTGGCGCTCCCATTTGACAGCCGTTATTACCTGGGGATCACCGCCCCCCCCCGACCCTGAAATGACGCCGCGCCAGCCCCTGTCCAACGCCCCCTATACCTTCCGGGCAAAGACAGCGGAAGGTGTCAGTCTGGCCTGCAGCGATGGCGGCGTACTGGTGTACAGTTCAGGGGCGTGGCAATGCGGGGCCGTTACCACGCTGCCCAACGCCGCTGCCACTTGTATTGGACCGGCCACTCTGGATGCTGCTGGCTGCACTATCAGCATGTGCGCGCCCGGCTGGGGCAACTGCAACACTCAGGTACCGGATGGCTGCGAAATGGATCTGAAATCAAGCACGGGCAACTGCGGCGCCTGCAGCAACGTCTGCCCTCCGCTGTCAAACATGATCACTGCCTGCTTCGGTGGCGTCTGCACCCAGGGGGCCTGCCAGACCGGGTGGGGTAATTGCAACAGTGCCCTGCCGGACGGCTGCGAGACCAACACCACTTCAGATTTGAACAACTGTGGCGCGTGCGGCAATACATGCCCGCCTGTTGCCAACGGCACCCGGACCTGTGCCGTATCGGCGTGCGTGATCGCTTCATGCAATCCCGGCTTTGGAAACTGCAACGTAATGTACGCTGACGGTTGCGAGACAAATCTGAGTTCAAGCGCGTCACACTGTGGAGCGTGCGGTGTTGCCTGTGCCTCCGGAGTCTGTTCCAATGGTGTCTGCCTGAAAACTCGCGGTTCCGCATGTACAACTGACAACCAGTGTTCCAGTGGATTCTGCAGCGACGGATTCTGCTGCGAAGCCCGTTGCGGCGGCACCTGCGAATCATGCGGCCAGGCCGGACGGCTCGGATTCTGCGATGCCATTCCCAGCGGGCAGGATCCGTCCAGCGAATGTACCGCGCAAAGTGAGTCCACCTGCGGAACCAACGGCATGTGCAGCGGTACCCGCGCCTGTGCCCTGTATCCGAACGGCACAGTCGCTGCGCCGGCCACGTGCACAGGCGGTACATTCACCTTCCAGAGTACCTGTAACGGCTCTGGCGGAATCAACACCAGCAGCGTTTCCTGTGCCCCTTACGCCTGCGCCAACAGCTCAGCGTGCGCCACCTCATGTAGTATTGACTCTGGATGCGCCACTGGTTATTACTGCAATGGCAGCGCATGTTTGGCAAAGCTAGGTACGGACAGCGATTGTGCGACAAGCAATCAATGCATCAGCAATATCTGCAGTAATTCTTTATGTTTATAGTCTCATTAGATGCACACTTTCCCGGAGGAATCATGAAAATGATCAGAAGTATACTGTGCGTTACGGCCCTGATTGCATGCGTTGCGGCCCTGGCCTTTGCAGCCACCCCCCAGACCATCAACTACCAGGGCTACCTGAAGGATGGCAACGGCTCACCGGTCAGTGACGCCACCAACATTTCCTTCCGGCTCTACAGCTCCGCCAGCCCGGTAAATCCGCTCTGGTCCGGACAGCCGCAAAGTGTGACGCCGTCAAACGGAGTCTACAGCGCACAGATCGGACCAACGGACCTCCCGTTTGACCGACAGTACTGGCTGGGAGTGACCGTTGGCAGCGACCCGGAGCTGAGTCCACTGCAAAAGCTGGACAGCGTACCCTATGCCTTGAGGGCGGCAACAGCTGACAATTCTGCATCAGCAGTTTCGGCCGATGGCCTGAGCGGGCCGGCGCTTTCCCAGTTGGACAGCAAATATTTGAACCCGACACAACCACCTCAACCGACCATCCAGCAGATCGCTCTGCAACGCTGGGATCAGGTACGGGGGGCATCATCCGGTTATCTGATTCCGGTGGGAACAGCTCCCTCCGCCATGGCGTTCGACGGTACCTACCTGTGGGTGGCCCTGGCCGGTGACGGAACAAGCGCCGGCTCACTCCAAAGGGTTAACCCTGCCACCGGCACCCTGTTCGGGACGCCCATAACTGTGGGGATCAATCCGGTTGCGCTGGCCTTCGACGGTACGTACATCTGGGTGGCCAACAACGGTAATCAGGGTGACGGGGAAACTGTCACACGCGTTACGGCTGCCACCGGAACCACATCCGGCCCATTCAACAGCGGCGGATTCGGACCAACCGCCCTGGCCTGGGATGGCACCAGCATCTGGATTGCCAATGGAACCAGCAACACCATCACCCACATCAACCCGGCCAGCGGTGCCACTATCGGTTCCCCTATCCTTGCCGGCAACAATCCGGTCGCCCTGGCCTTCGATGGCACGAGTATCTGGTCGGCCAACAAGGGCAGCAACAGCATCACCAAGATAACAGCTGCATCGGCAACCAAGGTTGGCAACTACCCCGTCGGCAGCGCGCCGGTAGCCGTGATCTATGATGGGCGTTTCAATGCACTCTGGGTGGCTAACAGTGGAGACAACACGGTCTGGTGGGTCAAGAGCCTATCCGACCCCGCCATGCATAACAGTTATCCACAGACCGGCTCCCCGGTAGCAATCATCTCTGACGGCACTTTCCAGTGGACCGCCTCAAGCCAGGTCTATAAACTTTCGGAAGGCATCACCATCGGTTCATATACCACCAATGGGACTCCCAGCTCTCTGGCCTTTGACGGCAGCAACATCTGGGTTGCCTACCGCGACAACGGCTCAATCGTCAAACTGGTTGATGCGGGAAAATTGCCGGGCGCTGCAACGGTTGGAGCGGATCAGTTACAAAACAGTGCGGTGCTGAGTACAACAATTGCCGACAGTGCCGTGACCAACAGCAAGCTAGCCGGGCCGATTGTGGGCACCGTAAGCAGTACCGCCCCGATCACGGTGGAAGCCACCACCAGCGGAGTGATCACCGCAAACATCTCCCTGCCAAAAGCCACCGATTCGGTTGATGGCTACCTCTCCGCCGACGACCACAAACTATTGACCGCCTCTGCCACCCAGGCGCTGTCCGGCAGCATCTTCCGCTGGAAGAGTTTTCACACCTATGACAACAATGGCGGCTGGTTCATGAATAACAACCCCGCCCTGTATGGAGGTGTCGCACCAGGCAGCTGGACCGATGGAAACGCCACCGCCGGTCAGATCGGCAGCGACGCAGAATACCTGAAGAGCCTTTTCATCAACCGGGCCACGGCCGGCAAGAACGCCCTTGTTTTTTCCGATATTGTTCCGACCTATAGCTCGACCGATGGCAGGGTAGGCCTGGCCCTCTTCCGGGTCAAAAACAGCACGGCCTCCGCCATCAACTGGACACCCACTTACCACTTCACCTGCTACAGCACATGGGGTGAATTTGCCAGTATTGCCCTCAACGGCAGCAACGTCTGGACGTCCAACGCCAGTTGTACGGCGGCAAACTGTACGACCTCAACCATCATCACACTACCGGCCAACCGTACCAGCACCGTCATCTTTGCCGTTTCCACAGGAGTGCCAGTTTCGACCAGTGCGGGCATATCTATACGTCCTCTACTGCTGGCGTTTTATAATAATACCCTCCAGTTGCCGGCAGGACTGGATTACGTGGACGACATCATGACCCTGAACGGTGACTGGCGGAACCAGTAGTTTAGTGCGTCACCTGAACCTTACTTACACAATTCCGGGAGGACCGTATGTTACAAAACATGTTACTTGCACTTGGGATCACTTCATGTATGGCCGTAACGCCTGCATTGGCTGCTTACACACAAGAGGCTTCGACCTTCTCCGCCGGTGGTGGCATTTCCGCCTCAAGCAATTATGATAACCTGGGGATCATCGGCCAACCCGGTATCGTCGGTAGTTCTACCGGCGGGTCCTACACCGCCAACCATGGTTTCATATCGGTGCTGGGGGATGGTTTCAAGATTCTCTACCCGGTCATCGCTGCCACCCCCGGTTCTTTGACCTTTACCCTGAAGTCCGGCCTGTCCGGTAATCAGCCGATCGGCATCAGCAATGCCGGCGGCAGTACGCTGAACTGGACCGTAACCAAAGGGGCCGATCCGAACAACATCTTCAGCTTTGATCTGCCAAACGGCACAGGGGCTGGGACGGTAACGGTCACAGCCGATGCCGCCGGACTGGCGCCGGGACCCTACAGCAGCAGCCTGACCATCGCGGGTGCCGGCATCGACCAGACCGTGCAGGTTCTCCTGGATCTGTCGGTGTCACCTTCGTCATATCTGCTGACCGTGACACTCAAACAGGCAGTTGCGGGTAAAGGCGGCGGAAACGTTGTCAGCACCTCGCCGGATTCCCGCCTGACCTGCGACAACGTTAGTGCCGGTGAAGACGTTGTCTGCAGCCAAAGTTTTCCAGCCGATGGCACCGTCACGCTCTTTCAGGCTCCGGGCAGCGATTCCCAGTGGGCGACTTGGGGATTTGACGGCTGTGACACGGCAGAGTCCTGCCAGGTTGCTCTGACCGGAGATATGGGCTCCACGGTAACCTTCCCTTACTCATACCTGGCAAAAGCCGCTTCCGGACCTGAAGGCGACTCGCTGGCAACTGTGTACGGACTGGCAGCCTCATCGGATACCATTAACACTCGTGCTGTCACACTTACGGAAGGTGATGCCGGTTCAACCGTAACCTTTAATGGCGGCAAAACCATCGATCTGGTCGGCGGCCTGGATGCCTATTACAATCCAACCGGTAATTTTACAAACATACGGAACACGCTGAAGATCCAGAATGGCAGACTGAATGTCAAAGGGCTCAAAATCCAGCCCTGAGTTTAAACGTAAATCGCTTTCATACTTTGCTAGGATAAGGAGAAGCCATGCTGCAAGCAACCATCGACAGCCTTAATGACAAACTGGCAACACTTATGGAGGTAGCCGCTCTGGTCAACTCCAGGCACAGTCTGGAAACGGTCGTTTCTCATGCGGTGGAATCTACCTGCCGCCTGACCGGTGCCGAGACCGGCAGTCTGCTTCTACTGGACCCGGCCACTGGCGAACTGCAGTTTGAAATCGTGCTGGGACAGCAGGAGTCGACTTTGAAGCATGTACGGATTCCCAAAGGGCAGGGGATCAGCGGATGGGTGGCCGAAAACAATACCGCCATTATCATTCCTGATGTTCAGGCCGATGAGCGTTTCTACAGGGTCACGGACACCGCCACTGATTTTGTAACGAGTTCGATGATCGCCGTGCCACTGCACGTTAAAGGGCGGGTAATCGGAGTGCTGCAGTCGATCAACAAACAGCACGGCGTATTTGAACTGGCTGATATGAAACTGGCCATAGCGCTGGCCAACCTGGTGGGTCCGGCAATTGATGAGGCGCGTACGAAGTAACATACATATTTGGTATCACGTTACATTTTTTTGTAAACGCAGAACGAAAAAAGGCCCGTCAGAGACGGGCCTTTTTTCGTTGCTTGATGTGCATCAATGCTGCACCTGTCAGACAGGATTAGGCATGGATTGCATTTACGGGACAGGTATCCACGCAAGCGCCGCAGTCGATGCAGGTATCAGCGTCAATTACACGCTTGCTACCCTGCTCGCTGATAGCGTTAACAGGACAGGAATCCTCACATGCTGCACAGTTTGTGCAATCGTCAGTAATGGAGTGGGACACGGTTTTTCCTCCTTTAAAGATTGGTTTTCCCCTGTGGGAAACGTTCAGAATTTACCATAGCCCTTTTCCAAATGTCCAGCAAAGAATATAGCCGACACTCCCGGGCATTCTGACAAAATGTGTTGAATTCAGAGATATACTATTGTATATATCAAAAACAGTTTTATTTTAGCTGTTTATTTTAGTCTGTCTGTTTGTTTTTTATTGATATTATAAATAAATCTCTGTTTATTCAAGGGAGGCAACCATGATTATAATGGCATTAAACTGTGGCAGTTCCTCGGTAAAATACCAGCTTTTTGACTGGGATAAAAAAGAGGTTGTTGCCAAAGGGATGGTTGAACGAGTCATTATCGGCGACTCGTTCATTATGCACGAAGTCCCGGGACGGGAAACCTACCACCATGAGCAGGATTGCGTCAATCATCAGGCGGCTATCGACCTTTTGATTAAAACCGTGACCGATCCGGTTCACGGTGTTTTGAAGAGTGTTAATGAAATATCCGCCGTTGGGCATCGCGTGGTTCATGGCGGTGAAAAATTCACCTGTTCTGTTATGATCGATGATTCGGTTCTGGATGCCGTCAAGGAGGTTCAGCACCTGGCCCCGCTGCACAATCCTCCCAATATCGAAGGGATCGAGGCAGCTAAAGCCCTTATGCCGACCGTGCCGCACGTTGCCATTTTCGATACCGCCTTCCACCAGACCATGCCGGAGCAGGCTTACATCTATCCCCTCCCCTACGAATGGTACGAAAAATATCAGGTTCGGCGCTATGGCTTCCACGGCACCTCGCACCTGTATGTTTCCAAACGCGCCTCGGTGCTGCTGGGCAAAAAACCGTCGGAGTGCAACATCGTCACCATGCACATCGGCAACGGTGTTTCACACTGTGCCATCAAAGGCGGTGTTTCTGTAGATACCACCATGGGTCTGACGCCGCTGGAAGGCGCTGTCATGGGTACCCGCTGCGGCGATATTGATCCGGCTATCCCGGCTTTCATGATGCAGAAGGAGAACCTCTCCGCCAAGGAAATTGACAGCATCCTCAACAAGAAGAGCGGTGTGATGGGCGTCACCGGCCGCTTCACCGACCGTCGGGATGTTATTGAACACGCTATAGCCGGTGACAAACGCTGCCAGCTGTCACTTGATATTGAGGCCTACCGTTTGAAGAA
Organism: uncultured Geobacteraceae bacterium; assembly: GCA_942493195.1. Lineage (GTDB taxonomy): Bacteria > Desulfobacterota > Desulfuromonadia > Geobacterales > Pseudopelobacteraceae > CAIPTY01. The sequence continues at coordinate 2,338,394 of OW818669.1, forward strand.
GTACATCGGCGCTTTCATGGCTGCCGTTGGTAAACTGGATTGTGTTGTATTCACCGCCGGTGTTGGTGAGATGGGCGCCCTGATCCGCGAGAAGGCTATCGAAGGTCTCGAGCATATCGGCATCCACCTGGACAAGGAACGCAACAAAGGCGCCATGACCCGCAAACGCGAAACCCTGATCACCACCGACGATTCGCCGGTTAAGGTCTACGTCATTCCCACCGATGAGGAACTGGTCTTTACCGAAGACGTGGTCGCCATCCTGAACGGCTCCTATACCGACCACATGCATTTCGAGTACAGCTTTGGCAAACCGGATTTTGTCCGCAAATAAGGGTTGTGACCATTAGTTGAAAAAGCCGGCACTCCGCCGGCTTTTTTATTTTCAAATCGCAAAAAGAGATAAAAGGTGTTTTTTGTATTTATTGTATAAATATGTGCCGTCTTAACAAGACATTCATAAAATTTCTGCTATATTTCAGAATGCATTCCTCGCACAGGCATCTACTACAGAAGAGGTACGCTTTATGAATATTCCACTGTATGAACTCCTGGCAGAACAGCCGATTGATCTGCCGGTTTTCAACTCCATTGCTCTGGAGCTTCTGCACCAGTTGTCCGAACATGACATAAACTATTTTAGAGTCATAAAAACCATAAAAATGGATGAGGCCCTTTCGATGCAGGTCCTCAAAATGGCTAATTCACCCTCATACATAGGCCTTACCAAATGTGAAACCATAGAAACAGCTGCCATACGTCTTGGAACACAACAGATTGCAAATCTTGCAATTGCTGCCGCTCACTCCTCACAGCACGCTTCAGACAATCTGATGATCAACGAAGTCATGCAGTATCTCTGGCAGCACTCCTATGCCTGTGCGCTCGGCTGTCGTTCCATTGCAGCTACGTCCGGCCATCAACGGCTTGCAGATCACGCCTATATGGCCGGCTTGCTCCACGATATCGGCAAATTGTTTTTGATCAAGGCACTGGAACAGATCCAGAACAACATGCTCGGATTTACATTTGATCGAGGAAATGTTCACGGGCTGTTTTCTGATTTGCATGTGGAATTCGGCTGCCGGGTGATGGACGCATGGAATATACCGGAGATTTACAGGAATATTGTGGCGGAACATCATGCTGATACACTGGACGAAGATGACTTTCTGCTGGCAATCGTCCGTTTAGTCAATACGAGCAGCAGAGCATTCAAGGTGAGCCTCTTTCCAACAGAGAACACTCTTGATGAGCGAGATCAATCATCTCAGATGTTCAAACTGGAGGACATCAATCTTTCAAAACTTGAATCCGTTATGAAGGGTTGGGCGTAAAACTGGAGCAATCATTCAAAAGGACTTTGTAATTTCTCTCACAACCGCCGTTGCATAGCTGCCTTTGGGGAGACTGAACTCCAGTTGCAACCGGTCATTCTCCAGAACAAATGACGGATCACCCAGTGGAACCCGCACTGAACGTCGCTCACCCTCCATACGCAACCCTCCCCCACAGTTAAACGATTCGACGGAAATCCCTGTAGTTGCCAGAACGCCCTGTTCCAATTCGCGGACCGCCCCGGTCGGCTCTGTCATCCTGCTGCCAAACATGGGACCGCTGGCTGAGATTTCGAAGGCTTCTGCCCTGGGCGCTTCGGCAGCAAGGTCCTCCACCAGAAAGCAGGCCCCGTTGAGATGCTTCCAGGCCAGATCTCCGGTTTGGATCTGATCAATGCATGGCAGGCGCAGTTCCACAACCTTATCGAACAGCGAAGACTGAAATGCCGAAAGATACAGTTTTTTCAGTCGCGGGTGGATTGCGGAAAAAGCCTTTTCCCAGGCATCCGGCTTTGCCAGCAGGCGTTGGAGTACATCCCGTTCACTGCGGCAGTGCCGGGGCATCCGCTGGAAGGCCTCGCTTATATGCCCCTGCCGGTAAGCATCTATGGCCGCCCGCCACTCCTCGTCCCGCACCGCTTCGGAAGTGCCCATCAGACCATCGACGGCTCCCTGCCAATCACCGCGCAACATGGCCGCACCGATCAGATGCGAATTACCCTGGGCGCCATAGCGCTGATAGCCAAAGTAATTGGGTACACCGCGGGATTTCAAAACATGCAGGACGTCGTGAACATCTGCGGCCGAAGCGGCATTCACGCCGCGAATTATAATCCTGAAACGGTTTCCCTTGAGATGACCAAGTTTGAGTTTGTTGGTATGTCGAACGGCGGAAAGCACCTTGATACCGTCAAGAGAGAGCGCCAGCGCCGCCTCAGCTGGGACGCGCTGCAGCGAGATTGTCTGGCGGGTGATCCCAACGGCATCTTTCATGCCGGCGTAACCTATGTCGCGTTCGGGAATTTTCAGCGCAGCGGCAACCCGCCGGATCGCTTCAAGGGTTGTCAGACCGCATTTTTCAATCAGCAGGTAAAGGTGTTCCCCGGTTCCGCACGGTTCGTAGGAAGCAATCTCGCTGACAATAAAATCATCCGGAGACTCCTTGATTACACCACCGGTACCGGGTATCTGAGCGGTCAGATAAGGCCGCATTGTTACTCGGCTCATCCCAGGGCCCCAACCTGGCGAAGTGCTTCATACAGCACAATCCCGGCCGAGGTTGAAAGATTGAGGCTGCGAACTTTTTCGGCCGGCATGGGGATGGTGATGGATGTCTCAGGGTTTGCCGCCAACAGATCCTCGGGAAGCCCTTTGGTTTCCTTGCCGAAGACGATGAAATCGCCGGGCAGGAATTGAACCTGCAGGTAATTGCGGGCGACCTTGGTGCTAAGATAAAAATAGCGGCCGTCGGGGCAGGCCCTCTTCAATTCATCCAGATCCTGCCAATAGCGGATAGTGACATGCTCCCAGTAATCCAGGCCGGCCCGTTTCAGATAGCGGTCATCAGTGGAAAAGCCAAGTTGGCCCACCAGATGCAGACTGGTGCCGGTAGCGGCGCATAAACGGGCGATATTGCCGGTATTAGGGGGGATTTCAGGTTCGATCAGTACAATATTGAATGGATCCATGATGCCCGAATGTATACCATTATTACTGCTGCCATGCTTGCATTTTTTTACCTACGGGGCTATTATCCGACCCTTAATTTCCAGACAATGACGTCACAAATTGACTCAGAACAATACTGATCAAGGAGCAGCAATGAAGATTATCGTAACGGACGAGGTATCGGCAGAAGGATTGGCACTGCTGACTCAGGAACCCCGCATTCAGCTGGATGTCAAACTTGGCCTGAAAAAGGACGAGCTGCTGGCTACGATTGGCGACTATGATGTCATCATCACCCGCAGTGGTACGACCGTTGACAAAGCCCTGTTGGATGCCGGCACGAAATTGAAGATGGTGGCCCGGGCCGGCGTCGGTATCGACAACGTGGATGTGGACTACGCCAGCTCCAAAGGGGTGATCGTGGTCAATGCCCCCTTCGGCAACACCAACAGCGCCGCCGAGCACACCATGGCCCTGCTGCTTTCCTACTGCCGCAACGTCACGATTGCCAACAACAGCCTCAAGAGCGGCGAGTGGAAACGGGCCCCCTTTACCGGTTACGAACTGAAGGGCAAGACCGCCGGCGTCATCGGCATCGGCAAGGTAGGCGGCCGGGTAGCCACCCGCCTGAAGGCATTCGAATGCGACGTACTGGCCTGCGACCCCTACATCGGCGCCAAACGGGCCCATGATCTGGGGGTCAAACTGGTGTCCCACGACGAAATATACAAGCATTGCGACATCATCACGGTTCACACCCCGCTCAACGAAGAGACCAGGGGGATGATCGGGCAGCGCGAATTCGGCCTGATGAAATCCGGTGTCATTGTTCTGAACGTGGCCCGCGGCGGCATCATTGAAGAGCAGGCCATGCTGGACAACCTCAACTCCGGCAAGGTACTTGGCGGAGCCTTCGACGTCTGGAGCGAAGAGCCGCCCGCCACCGAGACACTCAAACAGCTGATTGGCCATAAAAATCTGGTAGTGACTCCGCATCTGGGCGCCAATACCTTTGAGGCTCAGGTCAACGTGGCTATCGATGTTTCCCGCGAGATTATCAACTACCTGGACGATCAGCCTCTGGAAAATGCCGTCAACATCCCGCGCTTCGACATGGCCCTGATGGATCAGATGAGACCATTCCTGAACCTGATGAGCGTCATGTGCGATTTCGGCATCCAGCTCCTGGACAGCAACCCGGAAAAACTGACCTTCGCCTATGCCGGTAACATCTCCCATTACGACTGTTCCCCCCTGACGGTCTGCGGCCTGTCAGCCCTGCTGAACCGCATGGTCGATCAGGATGTCAATATGGTCAACGCCTCGCTGGTGGCCGACCAGATGGGCATCATCGTGGAAGAGACAAAATCGACCCATGCCGATGCCTTCTCCAATGTCATCACTCTGATAGCCGAAGGGGGGGGCAAACGCCGCCTGATTTCCGGTACTCTCTTCGAAGGCGCTCCGCGCATTGTCAAACTGCGCGATTACACCATGGACTTCGCCCCCGAAGAGCACATGCTGCTGCTGCACTACGCCGACCGTCCCGGCATGATCGGCAAGATCGGCACCATCATGGGGCAACATGAGATCAACATCGCCTCCATGAACCTGGGGCGCAGCGAGAAAAAGGGAGAGGCCATGGTTATCCTTTCTCTCGACTCCGCCGTACCGCCACACGTCCTGACCGAGATTCAGGCCGCTACCGATGCCTCCTTCATCAAAGCCCTGCATATGCGGGTTGGCACCTGCAACCGCAACTGCGGCTGCGGCGTGTAACAATTACAGGGACTATGCACTTTCCCCAGATCGACCCGGTTTTTCTCAGCATCGGCCCGCTCCAGTTCCGCTGGTACGGGCTGATGTACGTTCTTGCCTTTATTGCCACCTATCTGATCCTGCGTTCAGAAACCCGCCGAAAAAAATTACCGCTTACCATGGATGAAGTAGCCGATCTGGTATTTTTCGGCGCCATGGGGGTCGTACTGGGGGGCCGTCTCGGCTATATCCTGTTCTACAAATTATCCTTCTACCTGACGCATCCCCTGCAGATATTTTATGTCTGGGAAGGTGGCATGTCCTTCCATGGCGGCTTTCTGGGGGTCATCACTGCCTTTATGATCTATGCCCGCCGCAAGCAGATCCCCTTTTTCACCCTGATCGACATGGCCGCCCTCTGCGCACCGGTCGGCCTGGGGCTTGGCCGCATCGGCAACTTCATCAACGCCGAACTCTACGGCCGCCAGACGGATGTCCCCTGGGGAATCATTTTCCCCGGTGGCGGCGGCGGCCCCCGTCACCCTTCGCAACTCTACGAGGCCTTCCTTGAAGGCCTGCTGCTGTTTTTCATTGTCCGAACTGTTTCCCGCAGGACATCCGCCACCGGTGTGACCGGCTGGACATTTGTGGCCGGATACGGCCTGTTCCGCTTTATTGTTGAATTCTTCCGCCAGCCCGATGACCATCTGGGTCTGCTGGTTTCGATCTTCTCTATGGGGCAGCTGCTGAGTTTTCCCATGTTCCTGCTCGGCACTTTCATGGCCATCAAGCTGTATCGGGCCGGCAACGCCGTGACCACTCCCCCTGCAGCGCCATGAAACCTTTTTCCATCGAGCGGGTACAAGTTCTCCCCACAACCCTTGATAAGGCCTGGGATTTTTTCTCAAGCCCTGACAACCTGGCAAAAATAACCCCGCCTTCAATGAATTTCCGCATTACATCACCGCCGCAGGCCACAACCTATGCCGGCCAGATCATAACCTACACCCTCAGGCCTCTTCTGGGCATCTCCATGAACTGGGTAACCGAAATAACCCACGTTTCCCAGCCAAATTTCTTTGTTGACGAACAGCGATTTGGACCGTATCGTTTCTGGCACCATCAGCACTTTTTTCATGAAGTGGAAGGTGGTGTCGAGGTGCGTGATCTGGTGCATTATCTGTTGTTCCACGATCAGTTGGCCGGCATGCTGAATCGCCTGATCGTTGCACCCCGCCTGAAAAAGATCTTCGATTACCGCACAAACGCATTACAAACTATTTTCTCACATAACCAATAAGCTGCTACGAGGTGCTTTATGAAACGACTTGCAATTCTGACCAGCGGCGGTGACTGCTCCGGCATGAATGCTGCCATCCGTGCAGCGGCCCGCACCGCCGTTGCCAACGATATGGAGATGATCGGCTACCACAAGGGATACGCCGGACTGTTGAAAAATGATTTCCAGATTCTTGACACCCGGGCTGTTTCCGGCGTCCTGCAGAGAGGCGGAACGTTCCTGCAGTCGGCACGTTCCCAGGAATTCCGGACCGAAGAGGGGCGCAAAAAAGCTCTCGATAACCTGATGAAAGAAAAAGTCGAGGGGTTGATCGTGATCGGCGGTGACGGTTCGCTGAACGGTGCCCTGGCACTGGACAGGATGGGGTTTCCGGTTATCGGCATCCCGGCCAGCATCGACAATGACATCCCCTACACCGATATGGCGCTGGGCGTCGATACGGCTCTCAACAACATTATCTATGCCGTGGACTGCATCAAGGACACCGCCAGCTCCCATGACCGCGCGTTCATCGTGGAAGTCATGGGACGCAACTCCGGCTATCTGGCATCCACCTCGGCCATCGCAACCGGCGCCGAATTTGCCATCGTACCGGAAGTTGAATTCGACCTTTCGGAGATGTGCCACCAGTTACGACGCCGCTACGAAGAGGGGCGCACAAACGCCCTGATCATCATGGCAGAAGGGGCCGGCAATGCCCAATCCATTGCCGACGGCATCAAGGATTCGGTCGGTTTTGAAACACGTGTGACCGTACTGGGACACTACCAGCGCGGAGGCGCCCCCACCGTTTTCGACCGTCTGCTGGGTAGCCGTTTTGGCCGCAAATCCGTCGAGCTGCTGATGAACGGCACCAAGGGGGTTATGGTCGGCCTGTCAGCCTCGTCTCTCACAACCACCCTGCTGGAGATGGTTGTCAATGGCGGTCAGAAGAAGTTGAATGAAGATCTGCTGCGCATGGCCGACATTCTGGGAATCTAGATGACCTCCAGCCGCAGGTTCCTGAAAAAACGCTCCGTCAAGGCCGGCCTGCCCCCCGGCAGCCTGGTGCATATCGGCACAGCTACGACACAGGCCGCCGGCATTGATATCATGCAGTACGACCAGGACGGTTTCCAGGAACAGCGCTGTCTCTCCGTGGACAGCTGCCTGCCCCGCCTCAACCAGCCCGGCATTACCTGGCTCAATGTTGAAGGTGTGCACGATGTTGAACTGATCCGGACCCTGGGAGAGCATTATACCCTGCACCCGCTCGTGCTGGAGGATATTGTCAGCACGGTGCAGCGGCCCAAGGTGGAAGATTACGGCGACTACATCTACATCGTCCTGCGCATGCTCAGACCACTGCCCAATGGTGATTTTGAGTCGGAACAGCTTAGCATTGTGCTTGGATCCGGTTACCTGCTGACCTTTCAGGAGGGAATCGAGGGTGACCTGTTCGACCCGGTCCGCACTCGCATCCGCACCGGCAAAGGAAAGATCAGAGGAATGGACAGCGACTATCTCTGCTATTCCCTGATCGATGCAACCGTGGACAGCTACTTCACCGTGCTGGAAGGATTCGGTGAACGCGTGCTCGACATCGAAGAAGAGCTGGCAGCCTCCCCCACCCGTCGGACGCTGGTACAGATCAATTCCCTGAAAAAGGAAATGATCTACCTGCGCAAGGCGGTCTGGCCGATGCGGGAGCTTCTTGGCTTTCTTGAACGGGGAGATTCGGACCTGGTCAAAGACTCCAGCCGGGTATACTTCCGCGATGTTTACGACCACACCATTCAGGCCATGGACTCCATTGAAACCTATCGGGATCTGCTGATGGGGATGCTGGATCTGTACCTCTCCAGCATCAGCAACCGCACCAACGAAATCATGAAATTTCTGACCGTGATCGGCACGATTTTCATGCCGCTGACCTTCCTGGTGGGGGTTTACGGCATGAACTTCAAACATATGCCGGAGCTTGAATGGCACAACGGCTACTTCGTGCTCTGGGGCATCATGATCACGATCACGCTGGGAATGATCTTCTATTTCAGGAGGAAACGGTGGCTTTAGCCGCCGGACAACTACCATGACACGACTGGTACTTATCTGGGTCTTAAACTCATTCGCCCTGTTTTTTGTAATGAAGCTGGTTCCGGGCATCCGGATCGATCACTTCACAACCCTGCTGGTGGCAACCCTGGTGCTGGGTTTGCTGAACGCCGTCCTCAGACCGATCATCCTGCTGTTCACCCTGCCGCTGACGATTCTGACCCTGGGGTTGTTCACCCTGGTTGTCAACGGCGTAATGTTTTATCTGGCAGCCTCATTAATTGGCGGCTTCAGTGTATCCGGTTTTGGTGCAGCATTTATAGCGGCCCTGCTCTACAGCATCTTCAGCTTTGCACTCAACATGATTTTCCGAACGAAATAAGATCTGCCTGCATCTTTCTGAACTCTCCATGAGGAGCCTGCCATGAATTCACAGCGAAAACGTATACAAGCAATCGTAATCGGTCTGACTATCCTGGGTGTTATCAGCGGCTGCGCGACTGTCGACCAGAAAATCGGCCTCAACTATGCCCGTCAAAACGATTCGATCGTCAAACATTCCGGCGACGTGATTGTCTCCTACGTTGATTCATCATCACTTTCAAAAAACGCCTCCGGCGAGTGGATCATCGGATCACTCAACAACGTGCATGGCGTCCATCAGGCTGACCTGCTCTCGGACCGCAGTCCCGGCGAATGGATTGCCCAGGCCCTGCTGCACGAACTCCAGCAGTCCGGCTACAACGTATCGAAGGTTATTGTACTGCCGGCCACAGCCCAGCGCGGCCTGCTGGTTTCTGACATCGAACTGATCTTTCAGGTCAACAAGGGAAATATCAGCACCGATACACGTCAAGAGTTGAAATTCAACGTCAGCGTGTTTCGAAACGGCAGCCGCACCAAAACATTCTCGGTGGCAACAAGGGACAACCGAACGATTCCTTTAGTGGCATCGGTAGAGGATAAAGAAAAGATCATGTTGAACTCCCTGCAGGATGCTATGAAACAGATAATTCCCGACATCATTACACTGATCGACAAAAAGTGACTACCGACTCGACCCTACCCGCACAGTTCCAAACCGTAGTACGTGACCGGAAGTTTTTCTCCCCCGGTGATACGCTGGTCGTCGGCATCTCGGGAGGCGCAGACTCTACCGCCTTGCTGCACCTGCTGACCACCCTGCCCGTGACACCGCTGCGCCTGATCGCCGCCCACCTCAATCACTGCCTGCGCGAAGCCGAATCTGACGGAGACGAGGAATTCTGCCGCACCCTGTCCGGGCGCTATGCAATTACGTTCGAGTGCCTTCGTGTCGATGTGAAGGCTCTGTCAAAGGAGTATGCCTGCAGCCTTGAAGATGCCGGCCGCCGTGCCAGAATGGCCTACTTTGAGGACCTGTCAACCAAGTGGCAGGCCCGCGCAGTCGTCCTGGCTCACCATGCCGATGACCAGGCCGAAACCTTCCTGATGCGCCTCCTGCGCGGCTCCGGCCTGACCGGTTTGACCTGCATGTCTCACTTCAATAATCGTGGTTACCTGCGACCACTTCTGGAGTTCACTCGCGACGAGATAGAACAGTATCTGATTGAGCAGGGACTCCCTTGGCGAAATGACAGTTCCAATGGCGATAGAACATTCCAGCGAAACCGTATTCGCCACGAACTGCTGCCACTGCTGGAGCAGTACAACCCTGCCATCCGCACCAGCTTGATCACCACCGCCGGACTGCTCTCCGATGAAAACAAACTGCTGGACGATCTTACTGATCAAAAGATCGCTGAAATCTGTTCAGCAACACCACGGGGCATTACCTGCATCCGTTCCGGTTTGACAGCTATGCCCCGGGCCCTGCAGCGACGGGTGGTCCGTCGGATGCTGTTTGATACCTGCGGAAATCTGGAACATTTCGGTAGTACTCACGTTGAAAGTGTTTGTCTCATGGCGGAGAGTGAGCGTTCCAACGCCCGGCTCAACCTTCCCAGGGGAGTTACTGTTGTCCGTGAGTATGACAAACTTATCATCTGCCATGACAGTCCGCAGCAGACACCTAATTTCTTGTTTCACATCAGCGGCCCCGGACGATACCAGCTTCCGACGGTCGATGCCCTTACCATCGAAGAATGTCAGCTGCCGACCCGTTTCGAGGCTAATGTCAATTATGTTTTCTTAGATCTGACGAAAGCACCCTTTCCCTGGTATGTCCGTTTGCCGCTCCCCGGCGACCGGCTGAAACCGTTCGGCATGGCAGGAAGCAAAAAGCTGAAAGATCTCTTCATCGACAACAAAATTCCTCTTTCACAACGCAGGGTCACGCCACTGGTTTTCAGCGGCAATGAGTTGATCTGGGTCTGCGGGCTCCGCTCGTCCCGAACAGCAGCAGTGGACAATAGCACCTCACGTGTCGCAAAGGTCGTCTTTTCCCGCCCCGAATAGCCCGTCAGCCCTCAATTGTCTTGTATCTGCCCCCTCATTATGGTAATTATGTAAAATTTTCAAAGGCCATAATCCGCACACATTACCGGGGGTAACCGTGAACCAGTTTTACAAAAATCTTTCTCTCTGGCTGGTCATCAGCCTGATGATGATTCTGCTGTTCAACATGTTCAGCAAGCCGAAACCAGTGGCAGACAAAATCTCCTACAGCGACTTCATTACCCAGATCGAAGCCGGCAAAATAACGGCTGTCACTATCCAGGGCAACGATGTCTACGGCAAATATGACGGTAAAGACGGAAAAGATTTCCGCACCTACAAACCCAACTCCGATGCCGACCTGACCCAGCTGCTGCTGGACAAGAAAGTCGCCATCCAGGCCAAACCTGATGAAGAAAAATTCTCCTGGTTCTCCATTTTTATTTCCTGGTTCCCGTTGATACTGCTGGTGGGTGTCTGGATCTTCTTTATGCGCCAGATGCAGGTCGGCGGCGGCAAGGCCATGTCGTTCGGCAAAAGCCGGGCCAAGCTGCTGACCGAAAACCAGGTCAAGATCACCTTTGAAGACGTAGCCGGCATCGAAGAGGCCAAGGAAGAGCTGAACGAGATCATCTCCTTCCTGAAAGACCCTAAAAAGTTTACCAAGCTGGGGGGCAGAATCCCCAAAGGTGTCCTGTTGATGGGCCCTCCCGGTACCGGCAAAACACTGTTGGCCCGTGCCATTGCGGGCGAAGCCGGTGTTCCCTTTTTCTCCATTTCCGGTTCGGATTTTGTCGAGATGTTCGTCGGTGTCGGCGCCAGCCGCGTCCGCGACCTGTTCTTGCAGGGCAAGAAAAGTGCCCCCTGTATCATCTTCATTGACGAGATCGATGCCGTCGGTCGCCACCGTGGCGCCGGTCTGGGAGGCGGTCACGACGAGCGCGAGCAGACCCTCAACCAGCTGCTGGTGGAAATGGACGGTTTCGAATCCAATGAAGGCGTTATCCTGATTGCCGCCACCAACCGTCCCGACGTACTTGATCCGGCCCTGTTGCGTCCGGGCCGTTTCGACCGTCAGGTGGTCGTTCCCCGTCCGGACGTCAAGGGACGTGAAATGATCCTTTCAGTCCACGCCAAAAAGGTACCCATGGCGGCCGACGTCGACCTGGCCGTTATCGCTCGCGGCACCCCCGGTTTCTCCGGTGCCGACCTGGCCAATGTTGTCAACGAGGCGGCCCTGTTGGCGGCCCGTGCCGACAAATCCCAGGTGGAGCCGATCGATTTTGACAATGCCAAGGACAAGGTTCTGATGGGTGTAGAGCGGCGCAGCATGGTCATTTCCGATGAAGAGAAGAAGAGTACGGCCTACCATGAAGCCGGCCACACTCTGGTTGCACGCACTATTCCTGGAACCGATCCGATCCATAAGGTTTCTATCATCCCGCGAGGGCGGGCATTGGGCGTTACCATGCAGCTCCCTATTGAAGACAAACACAGCTACTCCCGCGAAGCACTGCTGGCTCGGATCGCTGTACTGATGGGCGGGCGGGCAGCTGAGGATATCATCTTCAACACCTTTACAACCGGGGCCGGCAACGACATCGAACAGGCCACGGAAATGGCCCGCAAAATGGTCTGTGAATGGGGAATGAGCGACAAACTGGGACCTCTCTCCTTCGGTAAAAAGGATGAGCAGATTTTCCTCGGTCGCGAGATGGCCACCCACAAGAACTACAGCGAAGCAACCGCCCTGGAGATCGATACGGAGATTCGGCGGATAGTTGATGAGAGTTATGCCAAGGCCGTACAGATCCTGCGTGACAACCTGCAGAATCTGCATAATCTTTCCGAATGCCTGATCGAAAAGGAAAATCTGACCGGTGTCGAGGTTGACGAAATCATTGCCGCCGGAACACCAATCTATGGCCATCAGGCTACCCTGGATGCCGAAGCTCAACAGCATACCGATATTCAGGCCTGATCATGGGCAGTTTCCGGGCGAGAGTCATGAACATCGCCACTCCGTGCGATGCGGAACGGGAACTGCGCGCCATTCACGTAGATCCGGGCGGCATCGGAATGATGTCCACCAAGATGCTGACCCGCTGCATCAAGATAATCGGCCTGAAATGTCACCAAGCCAATGTTCTCAAACAGGAAATGCTCTCACTGGGCGGTGACGCCGCCGTTGCCCGCGGCACGGTTGCCTGTAGCATAGAAGCCACTGACGTCATCCTGATTGGAACAGACAAACAGTTTCAGAAGCTGTGTAGCAAACTCAACCCGCAGCCATTTGGTCTCGCGGGACTGGGCTCTGAAATCAATCAACTGCTATCCCGGGTGCTTCACCCACCCCGCTTTTGGAAAACATCCCGGCGGGTTCTGTCACTGAAACGCCCCCTGATCATGGGAATTCTCAACGTCACACCCGATTCATTCTCGGACGGCAATCTGTTCATTGACCCGCAGCGTGCAATTGAGCGGGCACTGCTCATGGCCGCAGAAGGGGCAGATATTATCGATATTGGCGGAGAGAGCACACGCCCTGGCGCTGCTGCCGTTTCTGCCGAAGAAGAAATCAAACGAATCCTGCCCGTAATTGACGGGTTGGCCGGTAAAATCAACTGCGCGCTGTCCATTGACACATGGAAAAGCGGTGTCGCCCGGGCTGCAATTGATGCCGGAGTTGAGATTGTCAATGACATCAGCGGCCTGACCTTTGATGAACAGATGAAAAACGTGGCAGCCCAATCCGGTGTCGGCGTTGTCCTGATGCATACCCGCGGTACGCCGCAGACCATGCAGGACAGTACGGAGTACGACGATCTGGTGGCAGAAATCCAGCTATTTCTCCAGAATTCAATGGATCAGGCAGTTACTGCAGGAATCTCCGAAGAGTGTATCGCCCTTGATCCCGGTATCGGGTTTGCCAAAACGGCGCAGCACAACCTCCACATCCTGCGCGATCTCCAGGAATTCTCAGGCTTTGGACGGCCTTTACTGGTGGGGGCGTCCCGCAAATCATTCATCGGCTCCACCCTCAAGCGGGAGCCGGACCAGCGTCTTGCTGGCACCGCCGCAACCGTGGCATTGGCAGTTGCCAACGGAGCTGCGATTCTGAGGGTCCATGACGTCCAGGCAATGCGTGATGTTGCTGACATGTCGCACGCCATTTTAAACGGAACCAGCTGATTACTTTCACAGCGGAAATGTATCCATGCCTATTCCAGCGGATTTGACAGGGTTGTCAGACACACTCGTAATGACGGCAGTGGTGGTTGCCTGCGCTCTCGTCATCAGGCGGGACGTCGCCATGCGCCTGCTGTGGGTCATGTCCGCACTCTGCGTTCTGTCACTGGTTGCCCGTCTGGCCGGTTTGACAGCTCTGGTCCGGATATTGGACGTTTTGGCCATGTCAACACCGGTCATACTGGCGGTCATATTCCAGACCGACCTTCGTCGCACCCTGCTGGCACTGGGAAAACGTTCCTCCACTCCAGCGGATTTTGAAGGCGATATCGAAACGGCGGAAGAACTGCTCAAGGCCCTGCGGGATCTGGCAGATCGGCAGATTGGAGCCCTGATCGTTCTGGTGCGCCATATCCCCATTGACCACATCATCAACGTTGGAACGCAGATTGATGCCAAGGTGACCAGTGAACTGCTCAACTCCATTTTCCTCCCCTACTCCCCGATCCATGACGGCGCCGTTATAATCGAAAATGGCAAACTGACCAAGGCTGGCTGCCTGCTACCGCTCTCGCAGAATCCGGATATCTCCAAGAGTTTCGGCACCCGCCATCGGGCGGCTCTGGGTCTTTCAGAATTGTCTGACGCCTATGTGGTTGTCGTATCGGAAGAAACCGGCAAGATCTCGCTTGTCCATGACGCCAAGATCTCCTACGACATGGAACCGGCCGAACTGCGCAAAACATTGAAAAAGGCCCTGGGCGTAAAACGTCTGGCCTGATGATCCATCTTTCTGAAGGAGAACCCGTATGAAAAAACTGTTCGGCACCGATGGTGTGCGGGGAGTTGCCAATGTCCACCCCATGACGATTGAAATGGCCATGCAACTGGGACGTGCGGCCGCCTATATCTTCAAAAGCAGCAGCAAACGCCGTCACCGCATTGTCATCGGCAAGGATACCCGCCTGTCCGGCTACATGCTGGAAAATGCACTGGTCGCCGGCATCTGCTCCATGGGTGTTGATGTGCTGATTGTCGGACCGTTACCTACGCCGGGGATTGCCAACATCACGTCATCCATGCGGGCCGACGCCGGGGTTGTGATCTCCGCCTCCCATAACGCTTTTCAGGATAACGGCATAAAGTTTTTTTCGGCCGATGGCTTCAAGCTGCCCGATGAAATCGAACTAAAAATTGAGAAACTGATTGAGTCAAAAAAAATCGACACCCTGCGACCAACCGCTACCGAAGTTGGCAAGGCCTTTCGTATCGACGACGCAGCCGGTCGCTACATCGTCTTCCTCAAGAATACTTTTCCGCAAGACCTGGACCTGTCCGGTCTGAAGATCGTTCTGGACTGCGCTAACGGCGCGGCCTACAAGGTTGCTCCGGCAGTTTTTGAAGAGCTGGGAGCGGAGGTTATTCCACTGGGGGTCAAGCCCAACGGCACCAACATTAACGCAGGCTGCGGATCGACCCATCCTGAGATTATCAGTGAAGCGGTCAAACAACATCGGGCGGATATCGGTATTGCTCTGGATGGTGACGCCGACCGTGTAATTGTCTGCGACGAGTTCGGCAATGAGGTTGATGGCGACCATATTATGGCCATCTGTGCCATTGACATGCTTAAGCGTAAAACTCTCAGGAAAAAGACCCTGGTTGCCACGGTCATGAGCAATATGGGACTGGACATAGCCATCCGCAAGGCGGGTGGCAAAATCGTAAAGACCGCCGTGGGCGACCGCTATGTGGTGGAGGAGATGCGTAAAGGCGGCTACAACCTGGGTGGCGAGCAGTCCGGTCACATGATCTTCCTTGATTCCAGCACCACCGGCGACGGTATCCTGTCGGCACTCCAGCTGCTTGCCGTATTGCGTCGGGAAGGCAAGCCGCTCTCAGAACTGGCAGAGGTAATGATCGCCCTCCCGCAGGTACTTGTGAACACAAGAGTACGCGAGCGTAAGGATATTATGTCAATTCCCGAGGTGGCAGTAAAGGTGCGGGACGTTGAAGCCAAACTGGGCAATGAAGGGCGTGTTTTGATCCGCTATTCCGGCACCGAACCGCTGCTGAGAGTCATGATTGAGGGACAGGATAAATACGAGATTACGGCCTGGGCCAACGAGATCTGTGACCTGGTGAAGAGGCATATCGGAGAGAAATAACCCGGAAAGCAATGTCTCACAGAGCACACAGAGGCACGGAGAGAAACCGAGTTACCCCTGAAAACCAATCTCAGCTCTCACCAAGGCACAAAGACACAAAGAAGCTATCTTCCTTGAATGATTTGGTTTTTCTTCGTAGCTTTGTGAGCTTTGTGTGAGACCGCTTTGAATTACATGGAGGTTGTACACGTGGCAAAACTGGGACTGAACGTCGATCATATAGCAACGGTACGCCAGGCTCGCGGCGGTGTGGAACCGGACCCGGTGACCGCCGCTGCCATGGGTGAACTGGCCGGTGCTGAAGGGATCACCATCCACCTGCGCGAAGACCGCCGGCACATTCAGGATCGCGATCTGGAAATCCTGCGCAGAACCGTCAAAACCAAGCTCAATCTGGAGATGGCGGCTACCCAGGAGATGGTCCGCATCGCCCTGAAGGTCAAGCCGGAGCAGGTCACACTGGTACCGGAAAAACGTCAGGAACTAACCACCGAAGGCGGGCTAGACGTCATTCTTAACCTCAAATCCATAACGGATGCAGTCAAACGACTGCGTGACGGAGATATTATTGTCAGCCTGTTCGTGGATCCCAATCAGGAGCAGATCAAATCGGCCAACAAAACGGGAGCCGATTACATTGAAATCCACACCGGTGCCTATGCGGAAGCGGTCACCTGGAGAGATCAGGAGCGAGAACTGGAGGCTATTGACACAGCCATCAAGCTGGCTCGCAAGGTCGGTTTGGGCGTCAACGCCGGCCATGGCCTGAATTACGTTAATATCAAGGCACTGGCAGCCCTTGGCGGCATTGAGGAGTACAACATCGGCCATTCCATAATTGCCCGCGCCATGCTGGTCGGGTTGGACCGGGCCGTCAAAGATATGGTCGAGATGATCAAGTACGCATGATATCCGGTATCGGTACAGACATCGTAGCTGTTGAGCGTTTTCAACGTTTTATTGATGAGAACAACACCGCACTACTGCAACGCTTGTTCACACACAATGAATTGCAACTCTGCGCTAAACGCAAAGAACGCGCCTCCTGCCTGGCGGCCAGATTTTCGGCAAAAGAAGCCTTTTTAAAAGCCATGGGAATCGGGTTGCGCGATGGTATTTCCTGGCACGACATGGAGGTTTCTCTCGATAACCTGGGAAAACCGAGCCTGCTGTTAACCGGCCGTGCACAAGAACTGTTCGTTTCACAGGGCTTGGGCCGCTCCTTTCTGTCACTGTCCCATGACGGTGGCAATGCCATTGCCATGGTTGTTCTGGAGAAGTCATGAAGGTAGTAACCGCACATGCCATGCAGGAGATCGATCGGCAGGCGATCGAGGAATTCGGCATACCTGGCCTGGAACTGATGGAAAACGCCGGCCGGGGCTGCGTCGAGGAAATTGTAAACCTCTGCGACAACAAAACTGGACGGGCCGTCATATTTTGCGGAAAAGGGAACAACGGGGGAGACGGCTATGTCATTGCCCGTCTGCTGAGGGAGCAGGGCTGGTATGTAACAGT
Source organism: uncultured Geobacteraceae bacterium (assembly GCA_942493195.1). Taxonomy (GTDB): domain Bacteria; phylum Desulfobacterota; class Desulfuromonadia; order Geobacterales; family Pseudopelobacteraceae; genus CAIPTY01. The sequence continues at coordinate 2,355,781 of OW818669.1, forward strand.
CTATGTCCTGGCATCCCGGGAAGATATTGGCGGAGACGCAGCAACAAATCTGGCGCTGCTGCCGCTTGAAATGGTCATCTATTGCCAGTACCAGAACCAGTTACCCCCGCTGCGTTCTCGACTGATTACAGATTCTGACATCATTGTTGATGCCCTTTTGGGAACCGGCCTGCGCAGCGATGTCACCGGAATATATCTGGAGGCAATCGAGCTGATCAATGCCAGTGATCGCCCGGTTGTAGCCGTTGACATCGCTTCGGGAATTCATGGCACCACCGGCAGAATTCTGGGTGAGGCTGTCCGGGCCACCGTCACCGTCACCTTTGCCTACGCCAAGCTGGGACATATTCTCTATCCCGGTGCAGAACATACCGGCCGTTTGATCGTCAGGGATATCGGCATACCGGCCCAACTGATGGAGAGCGCCAGCGGTTATGATGTACTGAATACCGACATCATCCGATCTTTGCTCCATCGACGTGACCGCCAGGCCCATAAGGGACATTTCGGTCACTGCCTGATTGTGGCCGGATCGGTGGGGAAAACCGGCGCAGCGGCCCTTGCCGCCAACAGTGCCGTCCGGACCGGTTCCGGCCTGGTAACTCTGGCGGTTCCAGAGAGCCTGCACCATATCCTTGAAATCAAGACAACTGAGGCTATGACCGTTCCGCTACCGGATTCGAACAGTGGATACCTGGCCAGTAGCGCTTACCAGGCCATTGAAAGACAGGTTGTCGGCAAGGATGCCATGGCTATAGGCCCCGGTCTGGACCGGCGTCCCGGAACAACGGCCCTGATTCATACCATTATTGAAACGGTGAACCTGCCGCTTGTAATCGACGCCGATGGACTCAACGCCCTGGCCGAAGACATCACCGTCCTGCGCCGCAAAAAATCCAACTGCATTGTACTGACCCCCCATCCGGGCGAGATGGCCCGATTATTGGGAACTTCAATTCCGGATGTGGAGGCAATCCGCATATCCGTTGCCCAGGAGTTTGCCAGGAACTACGGCATCTATCTGGTGCTCAAAGGTTCCAGAACCATTATTGCATCACCGTCCGGTACAGCGGCCATCAACAGCAGCGGCAACCCCGGTATGGCGACCGGCGGTATGGGTGATGTTCTGACCGGAATCATTACGTCACTGCTCGGCCAAGGCTATTCCCCCTGGGATGCCTGTCGACTGGGCGTTTATCTCCACGGTTATGCCGCCGACATGGTTGCCGGAAATAAAGGGGAAATAGGCATCAGTGCCACAGATGTTCAGGAAATGCTCCCCTATGCCTGCAACAAACTGCTAAAATCATCCTGAGGTCTATCCCAGGGAACATCTGAATCAGCACCAACAAGGAGACTCACATGCAAACAGTCGCAGATATCATGACAAAAGACGTTGTCACCGTAACAAAAGATACGACTGTCAGAGAACTCGCCACTATCTTTGAAACCCGCCATTTCGGGAGCCTGCCGGTGGTAGACGAGAACGGCGACCTGACCGGAATAGTTACCGCATCCGACCTGATCGAACAGGGCAGGAATCTGCACATCCCGACTGTAATTTCTCTCTTTGACTGGGTTATTCCACTGGAGGGGGCACGTTCTCTGGAGCGAGATCTACAGAAAATGACCGCTCAGACCGTGGGAGAAATCTGTTCGTCGGATGTCGTAACAATTGCAGCCGGAGAAACAGTAAGCACCGCTGCAGATATCATGAGCAATCACAAACTGCATGCTATTCCGGTTGTTGATGGAAAAAAGGTTGTGGGAATGGTGTCTCGCATCGACATCATCCGTAACGTCATCAAGGCCTGAATCTGACATGACCTTCGTAACTACTTCGCCGGAGCAAACCGAACAGCTCGGACGCACACTCGGCAATTACCTGAAAAAAGGGGCCTTCATTGCCCTGTATGGCGATCTGGGTGGTGGTAAGACCTGCTTTACCCGGGGTATTGTGGCAACGGCTGCTCCTGAAAGCCTTCACCTGGTCGCCAGCCCGACTTTCGCCATCATGAACGAGTATCCCGGCTCCGTTCCGGTTTACCATTTCGACTTTTACCGTCTGACCAGCGATCACGAGATTGCCGAGCTGGGATTTGACGATTACTTTAACGGTAACGGCATCTGCATTGCCGAGTGGGCTGAACGTTTGGGAAACATGCTCCCGCCTGAGCACATCAAAGTTCTCCTTGAGCATGCCGGCGACGACACCCGCCGGATAACGCTGTCCACCAGCAATGCGGCTTTACAGGCTCTGATCAAGCGACTTGAAACGGCCGAAGCCCGGTAAGATTTTCTTTGACCTTCATCCCGTTTTTCTGCTATAGAGCTGAATCCGAATACATTTTCTCTTCTATTTCATGTGAAGGAGAGCAGTATGGCACTAGTAGTTCAAAAATACGGCGGCACATCAGTCGGCACAACCGACAGAATCAAGAATGTCGCCAAACGCATTATCAAAACCTACGATGCCGGCAATGACCTGATTGTTGTCGTGTCGGCCATGTCTGGCGAAACCAATAAACTGGTGGCCCTGGCCAACGAGATCTGCGAGATTCCCGACGGTCGTGAATATGACGTTGTCGTGGCCACCGGTGAGCAGGTAACCATCGGCCTGCTGGCTATGTGCCTCAAGTCCATGGGGTACAAAGCAAAGTCCTACCAGGGTTGGCAGGTACCGATCGTCACTGATTCCACTGCCACCAAAGCCCGTATTGAAAGTATCGACGACAAGAATATCCGCGCCGACCTGAAGGAAGGTACCATCGTAATCCTGGCCGGCTTCCAGGGCATTGATGCACTCGGCAGCGTAACCACACTGGGCAGGGGTGGCTCCGACACCTCGGCCGTTGCCATTGCGGCAGCGCTCAAGGCCGATGTGTGCGAGATCTACACGGACGTTGACGGTGTCTACACCACCGATCCCAACATCTGCAAGGAAGCCCGCAAGATGGAAAAGATCTCCTACGACGAAATGCTGGAATTAGCCAGTCTGGGAGCCAAGGTTCTGCAGATTCGTTCCGTAGAGTTTGCCAAAAAATACAACGTGGACGTTCACGTCCGCTCAAGTTTAAATGAAAACACCGGTACCATGGTTACCAGGGAGGATAAGGATATGGAAGGTATTCTCGTTTCAGGAATCGCATACGATAAAAATGAGGCTAAGATTGCCGTCATGGGCGTACCCGACAAACCGGGTATTGCAGCAAAGATCCTGACAGCGCTTTCGGATGCAAACATATCCGTGGACATGATCGTTCAGAATGCCGGCTCCGACAGCCTGACCGATTTCACCTTTACCGTAACCAAGGCCGACCTCAAGCAGGCCCAGTTGATCACCAACGAAGTCGCCAAAGAGATTCATGCCAAGGAAGTTCTCTGCGACGAAAATATCAGCAAGGTTTCAATCGTCGGCCTCGGGATGCGCAGTCACGCCGGCGTCGCCACCAGAATGTTCACCGCTCTGGCCCAGAACGGCATTAATATCCAGATGATCTCCACCTCGGAAATCAAGATTTCCGTCGTTGTGGACGAGAAATACACCGAACTGGCCGTCCGGTTGATGCACGAGACCTTTGGCCTGGCAGGATAAACGGCGGTATCACATCAACAACCCAAAGGGGAGGCTATCGGCTTCCCCTTTTTTTATCGGAAGATATTATGAAAAAGCATCGACATATCCGTTTCAGATACCACGACGGTGCACTTCAGCCCACGGAAGGAAGCGTTGTCCAGGAATTTCCGCTGCAGCTGATCGTTAATGGCCGTGAGATCGCTACACTAATCGGTTCTCCCCACGACCTGCGCTTTCTGGTAGCCGGTTTTCTTCGTCTTCAGAATTTTGTCACTTCGCTTGATGATTTCCAGATATTCAGTGTCTGTGAAGACTTCGGCAGTGCCAACGTGCGCATCAAAGGAGAACTGCCGGAACGTCTGAAACCGGTTCTCACTTCCGGTTGTGGAACTGGAATCAGTTTTTCCATGCCGGACGTGCCTCACAGCGACCTCCGGCACCCCTCCGGACATCTTATCAAACCGGACGAAATTTTCTCCATGATGCAGCACCTGTCGATCCGGGCCGAGCAGTATAAAAGCCATGGTGGGATTCACTCCGCAGCGGTAGGGCATCATGGTGAAGTACTGCTCTATGCCGAAGACCTGGGGCGCCACAACACCCTGGACCGCATCGCCGGAGAGGCACTGTTCAAGGGGATCGATTTGCACGGCACCCTGCTGGTAACCTCAGGACGGGTCTCGACTGAAATGGTGGCCAAGGCAGCCGTACTGGGTGTACGGATGATCGCTTCCCGCACCTCGCCCACCGACATGGCAATTCGGCTCTGCGAAGAGAGCGGCATCTGCCTGGTGGGGTACGTCCGGGGAGGCTCATTCACGGTCTACTGTCGACCGGATCTGATTGAATCCTATCCTGAATCCTGCAAAATCGAAGGTGTCAGCGCCGCCATTCTGGCGGGAGGCGCTTCAAGCCGCATGGGGACCAACAAGGCACTGTTAAAGGTACACGATCAGCCCATCATTACCCGCACCTACCAGACTCTGGCAAAGCTGTTTCACGAGGTATTCATCGTTACCAACACACCGGAAGAGTACGACTTCCTCCCCTGTCGCAAGGTGCCGGATATATTCCCCGGGATCGGTTCCATTGCCGGTCTGCACTCGGCCCTGAAGCACAGTTCCAGCCAGCGCACATTTGTAACGGCCTGCGACATGCCGTTTATTGAGACGGAAACCATTCGCTACCTGTGCGAACTCCAGCAGAAAGGCTTTGATGCAGTGATCCCGTTCAGTTCCGGCGGTCAGGAGCCACTCCATGCGGTCTACTCAACCTCATGCGGAGATATACTGGAACAGGCCATCAAGGGGAATGAACGGAAGATACTGGATATACTCGGAAGGATGAAAACTCGTCTTGTTTCCTGGGAAGAAATTCAGGGCATCTGCAGTTCAGACAGGTCCTTTCTGAATGTGAACACCCCCGAGGAATATGGTGCCATCAATACTGAAGAGCAGCCCGTTTGCGAGCCCGCAGTTCCGCAAAAAACGAACTGAGAAGCCGGGAGCACTCCGCTTCACGGACGCGTGACACCAGCTCCACCCGGTGATTCAGGCGGGAATCGTTGGAAAGATCGTACAGGGAACCGGCAGCCCCCCCCTTGGGATCATAGCAGCCGAACACAACGGTTGGAATCCGCGACAGAATGATGGCCCCCATGCACATGGTGCATGGCTCCAAAGTAACATAGAGGATGCAGTCCAGGAGCCGCCAGGAGCAACGTTTCCGGGCGGCTTTTCTAATGGCGATCAGTTCGGCATGGGCGGCCGGATCCTGGGTGGTCTCACGCAGGTTGTGCCCCCGGGCGACAATCGTTCCGTCATGCACGATGACGCACCCGATCGGCACCTCGTCCTTGGCACCGGCCTTGCCGGCTTCCGCGATGGCCCGGGCCATCCAGTAATCGTGACCACGCTCCACAGCCTAGCCCTTGCCCATTAATCCACGCAGGGCGGCCGGCAGATCGGCCGGAAGCACTACCAACTTGGCATTCTGTGATGTGGCCAGTTTCTGCATCATATTGATATAGCGATCCCCCAGCAGAAATACAGCCGGCAGGTCCTTGTCCTGTATCGCCTCACTGATATCCTTGATGGCCTTGGCCGAAGCCTCTGCCAGACGAATCTGGGCTTCGGCCTCACGTATAGCCGCCTCCAGGCGCCCTTCCGCCTCGCGGATAGTGGCTTCCCGCTTACCTTCAGCTTCAAGAATAGTGGCCTGCTTGAAACGGTCGGCACTGGCTTGCTGTTCCATGGCCTTCTGCATGGATTCAGATGGTTTAATATCCTGAATTTCAACTGACTGGACATAAATTCCCCAGGCAGCTGCTTCCTTGGAAATGTTGTCCTGCAACCGTGCCTTGATGTGCTCGCGCTCAGACAGGGCACTGTTCAGGTCCATCTGACCGATGATGGCCCGCAGTGATGTCATGACCAGATTCTGAATTGCGTACTCATAATTCTGGATTTCATAGACCGCCCGGGTGGGGTCGGTAACCTTGATAAAGGCAATGGCGTTGGTAATAATGACAGCGTTATCCTTGGTAATAACCTCTTGGGCTCCAACAGAAAGGACATCCCCCTTTGTGGAGACCCGGTAAGCCACTACATCTATATATGGAATGATAAAGTTCAGTCCGGGTTTGAGAATGGTGTGATACTTTCCCAACCGCTCCACAATCCATTCCTGCCCCTGCGGGACCGTTTTGACACCGGCAAACAGGGTAGCCGCAACAACTACAAAGAAAATACCGAAAACGAAAATACCAGGCATATAACCCCCTAGATTATTTTTACTTTTAAGATCTGTCCTTCTATATCCACCACTCGAACACTGTCTCCAATTTTCAATACTTCTTCGGAATAGCAGGTCCACTCATCAGCGCCCAGTACAGAAATTCGGAATCTGACCGTGCCACGGCCATAACTGTCTTCCGTTCCGCGGATGATAATTCCGGTTTCCCCAACTATACCTTCTTTGGACATTCCGGCGTGGGTGCGGTCACTCTTCGATTTAAAGAACCGGAACCAGATCACCATAAAGCAAATGGAAGCAACCGACCAGAGAAACACCTGGCCGCTCAGTGGAAAAGCGGGCCAGAGAAATTTTAAAAGCCCGACAACCAGTGCCCCCAATCCAAACCAGATAATTGTAAAGGATGGAACGATTAATTCCAGTCCAACCAGACAAAAACCGGCAATAACCCAATACCACCACTCAATCTGCATCGAATGACCTCTCTTGTAGTTTTCGGTAAAGTATAGCAGGAATCGAACAAAGAGAAAGCATTCCGGCTGATTTCCAATTTTTATCCTTGCACCTCTCCGTTACTATTTGCGATACTGAAAAGACTGGAGGTGGAATATGGACATTAGTACAATTGCCGGGTCAGCGTTACTTATGCAAACATCCCAGACGCAGCAGTCTATCGCCATGTCGATCATGAAACAAGCTGCCCAGCAGCAGCAACAGATGGCCGACATGCTGGCACTGAGCGCTGCACAGATACCGCAACCAATGGCCGATAGCGGATTTTCCTTTTCAACCTACGCCTGACATATTCGTACAGCTAAATTGATTAAAGCCGACCCTTGGCAGGTCGGCTTTTTTTATTGGTACTTGCCGGCTTGATAGGAGCTTCTGACATATGGACCACTTTCTACATGAGTGAAACCTGCCTGTTCAGCCATATTTCGCAAACGTTCAAACTCTTCCGGAGCAATGTATTTGTGTACCGGAAAATGCTGCTTGCTGGGCGCCAAATACTGGCCGATACTTAGAAAAGAACAATTCACCCGGCGCAAATCCTCAAATACCTGAACAACTTCCGACTCTTCCTCGCCCAACCCCAGCATGATGCCCGATTTGGTGTTGATCTGCGGTGCCATACGGTGACACTGCCGCAGCACCTCTAAAGAGCGTTGATAATCTGCCCCGGAGCGGACATGATACAGACTCGGCACTGTTTCCACGTTATGAGCGATAATATCCGGACATGATTCAACAATTGTTCGCAGTGAGTCCGTCTTGCCAAGAAAATCCGGAATCAACAATTCTATGCGGCAACCGGGAACTTCGTTTCTGATGGATTTGACCGTGGCGGCATATAATGCGGCACCGCCATCTTCAAGATCGTCACGCGTCGGACTTGTAATGACCACGTGGGAAAGTTTCAAGCGCGCCACACCGGCGGAAACCCGCCCCGGCTCCCCGTTGTCGACGGCCTGGGGCGGCTTTTTATCAACATTACAAAATCTGCACTGACGGGTACAGTTGGTCCCCAGTATCAAAAAAGTTGCCTGTCCGCATGAAAAACACTCCGAGATATTCGGGCACAGGGCCTGCTGACAGACCGTATTAAGGCGCAGCTCTCCCAGCATCCGCCGCATATCGGCCTGTTTTCCCGGATTGACCTTTTTGCGCAACCACTCCGGTTTCCGCTGAATTTTCATGATTCTTCCCCTCGCAGATTCCAGCGTTCCGACGAATATTTGTATTCCGCAAGATACTTGTAACGCTGTTGTTCTACATCAGTCAGTGCCGACGGTATTACATTAACTGTCATGGCACGTTCAAATGAACTGATCAGCAGTGCCTTTAACACTTCAACATCTGCCGATATGCCACAATCAGCTAAACTGGCGGCACCTCGTGCATAGTCAGAATTGCGGTCGCGCATGAATTCAAGTCCTTCTGCGGCGCGGTTCTGTAACGGAATCGAGCCATGCTGAAAGATCAAATCCTTTTTGCGGCGCTGGGCATTTCCGCCAATCTTTTTGCCGTCCACTACTATGTCAAAGGACTCCTTACCGGCGAAACAGAATGCGGTCCTGCACCCCAATGTTCCGCGTTCTGAAATGCTGTCAACAGCGTAGGTGGCAACAAGCCCCAATCGACTGTAGAATTCCAGAAGAAAGCCGGTCAATATGCGAAACGATTCCTTGACAGAATCTGCAGGAGAAATCTGTTCGGGAGAACAAACGATACTGTATGTCAACTCATCAGCGTGGTATATGACACCGCCTCCGCTGATGCGACGAACAACAGGGACGGTCAAATGACTGCAGCGATCGGTATCAAGAACCTCTTCAGCCTTCTGAAAACGTCCCAAGGATAGTGCCGCCGGTTGCCAACCGTACAGACGCAGCACCGGTTCAGAGATTTGCGGTGTAAATGATGACAAGAGTGCCTCATCAATGGCCATATTGTCGGTCCCGTCCAGGGAACCGGTATCGATCAGACGCCAGTGGCAGGTTTTCAAAGTATTATTATCTCCGGATTGTAGGACTGTGGGGTACTATAACAGACGGCTACGCTTTTCCAAAGTTCAGAAATAGTTACAAGCGCCTGAAAATCTGCGGGAGGGAGGTTAACTCTTTTGTAATCAGAACTGAAATGAGGGCCGCAGAATTCACCTAATCATCAAAAGTTGGCTTTAACTACATGCTCTCCTTATGGTATAAATCTACGACTATCTCGTTCAGGAGTCACCTTTGTCACACTGCCCAGACGCTTCAACTTTTCTTCTCCTTATCTGTCAGGAAGGTAAAAGCAGGAATCTGTACTGTTCAACAATGCATGCTACCGGATTATCAGCAATATGTGTTTCCTCTCTGATGGATTTTTTTAAACGGGAAAACTACCGACCTCTTTGCGGCATCATGGTGGACATGCCCACCTATATTCGCAGCAGTGATGAAGACAAGCGTCTGTTAACTGATCTGGTGGCACTGTTCCCGGCTCTGCGCCTCAAATGTCATGAACCGACCGGTGAAATACGTACTCTTCCCTTCGGGACTAACTATCCCGGCAATATGCCGCTGAACGATTTTATCAAGCAATTCTGCGGCACATTCGCACCCCGGAAAATTCGTACATGTGAACGATCACAGCAGCACCTGCCTGCACTTCTCAGTACTGACACCAGCACAGATTGCAAAACCGTAACGGCAAACATTTCTCAAGGCGGGTGTTTTTTGGTCAGTTACAACCCTCTGGAGGTTGGATCCCGGGGATTACTTGTTTTCAAGGAATTGAAGGACACGACTCCGGTCCCAATGGAGGTTCGCTCCATAAGGGTGTGGGGTGAATACAGAACCTTGCCGGGAATGGGCATTCTGTTTCTTGGACTGACCAGATCACAGAAAATTGAAATTGGACGATTCGGCGGCAACCGCCTTATGCTTGACGATGAATAATAATTTTATTTCAGTACGTAACCGTTCGATAGCGGTCAGTGGCGCACAGAGGAGGATATGTGGGGAAAATTGCCATAGACAATCTTGAAACCGGAATGGTATTGGCGGGCGACGTTCATGACCGCTCCGGAAGAATGCTCTTGGGAGCGGGCGCCGAATTGAGCCAGAAGCATCTGGTGATTTTTCGCACCTGGGGTGTTCTGGAGGCTGATGTTGTCGGTCACGGAGATGATGCAACCACTGAACAGGTTCCTGCCAATGTCGATCCGGCTGAACTTGTAGCGGCTGAGCAGGCTGTGGCTCATCGCTTCAAACATACAAACAGGACACATCCGGCCATTAGTGAACTGATACGACTGGCTGCATTACGAAAGGTTCAGCATGGCACTGTCTGATTTTCCAACCACCATTGCCAGAATCGTGGAAGAAACCAGTACGGTTTATTCACTCCCACTGTTTTACGAACGATTGAATGAAACTATCAACCACCCACGCAGTTCAATTGATGACATTTCAAAAATAATCACTGAGGACCAGGGATTAACGGCTCGACTTCTACGGCTGGCAAACAGTCCCATGTTTGGCTGTTATGCTAAAGTTGACACCATCACAAAAGCGGTTACCATCATTGGAACTCAGCAATTGCGGGATCTTGCGCTGGCAGCTTCCGTCATGGGGGTTTTCAAGGGGATACCTGAAGACCTGCTGAATATGTCCTCGTTCTGGCAGCACAGCATTGCCTGCGGAATTATTGCCCGCAGTCTGGCGGTGTATCGTCGTGAATCGAATGTCGAGCGATTGTTCGTAGGGGGCATGCTGCACGATATTGGTCAGGTGGTGCTGGCTTCAGCACGTCCCGAAATGAGTCGGGAGTTGCTGGAAAGTCAGCGTGACACGGGCAAATTCTACATGGAACTTGAATTTGAAAAACTTGGATTCAATCACGCCGAACTGGGTGGTGCACTCTTGAAGAAGTGGAAGATACCAGCCAGCATTGGGGAACCGGTATCCTATCACCACAATCCTGCCGTCGCCGAACAGTTTCGTCTTGAAGCAGCCCTGATTCACCTGGCGGATATCATCTGTCAAGCCATGGAATTTGGTCAGGGGGCTGAACGAGGGGTCCCGCCGCTAGACGAAGTAGCATGGGAACGTCTGGGACTTTCGCCCCAAATGCTGGGAACTGTTCTCAAACAATCAGAACCGCAGATTTCTGAAACGTTTGCCATTCTGACCGGAGGAGCCGATGCCTGATCTGGACACGCTCAGATCGCCGGAATTCCTTCAGGAACGAGTCACCTATCTTGAGGAATCCAATCACCGCTTCATGTCCATCCTGGAAATGCTGGCGTCTAGCAGTGAATTTCAGGGCGACCTCAGCAATGCCAAGGATGCCGCGGAAATCTTTACGGCGACAATCAACCAGCTGCGCAGGCTATTCCCATTCAATTCGCTGGGCTTTCTTGAAAATCTGGACGATGGCAGTTTTGAACTACTTGCAGTCGAACCTGTAGCCGTTTTTAACAGAATTAAGTCTTCCGTTGAAACTCGCATGATGGACGGCACCTTCGCCTGGGCACTCAATCGCAATCAGGCAGTTCTTGTTCCTACTGACGATTCCGAGACACTCCTTTTACAGGTTGTTGCAACGCAAAAATCTGTCCGCGGAATGTTTGTTGCGACCATGTCAGGCAGTTCCACTGCACTTGATGCCGCTTCGCTGAACGCACTTTCCATAGTGTTGTATACTTGTGCTTATGCTCTTGAAAGCACCATGTTATATGGAATGCTCCACGATCATACCCAGCATCTGGAAGAACGAGTACAACTAAGAACCCGTGATTTGGAAGAGGCACGACAGCAGGCAGATGCAGCCAATCAGGCAAAAAGTGATTTCCTTGCTAACATGAGCCATGAAATCCGTACCCCAATGAACGGCATCATGGGAATGACGGAATTGATGTTGCAAGGCGGTCTTACCCCGCAGAAGGAAAAACTCTATCTACGGGCCATCAAGGATTCTGCCGACAGCCTAATGCTGATCATCAACGATATTCTCGATTTTTCAAAAATTGAAGCAGGCAAGTTTACCCTTGAAAATGTCCCCTTTTCGCCAGGTAACGCTCTGGATCGCTGTCTGGGTGTCCTGATTGTACGTGCGGAAGAAAAAGGGCTTGCGGTAGATCGTATGATTAGTGGCTCTGTACCGGAATGCTTGATTGGTGACCAAGGGAGATTATGCCAGATCCTTACAAACCTGATCGGAAACGCCATCAAGTTTTGTCAACAGGGTCGTATTTCCGTTGAGATTACGACATCCTCAAGGAGCGAGCAAAACGTGTGCCTGCACGTCCGCGTTTCTGACACGGGCATCGGCATATCCCCGGAGGCCAGTCAGCGTATATTCAACCAGTTTGAGCAGGCAGACAGTTCAACAACACGAAAATTCGGGGGAACCGGCCTAGGGCTTGCTATCTGTAAAAAACTCGTAGAGTTGATGGGTGGTACGATTTGGGTAGAAAGTCAAATGGGGGTCGGTAGCTGCTTCCAGTTTACCGCCAATTTCACGATAGGGTCAGCTACTCAATTGCCCTGTGCAACGGAAAGTATCTCTGTAGTAGATCATGAAAACAGGACTCCACTTTCGATTTTACTGGCTGATGATGTCGAAATTAACCGGGCGCTTGTCCAAGCAGTTCTGGAACCATTCGGTCACCTGATCATAACTGCCGAAAATGGAAAAGAAGCTTTCGAATGCTTTACGTCACGACATTTTGACATCGTGTTACTGGATATTCAAATGCCTGAAATGGACGGTCTGCAAGCGGCGAAAGCAATAAGAACGTTCGAACAGGCCCAAAAACGTGATCATAGAACTCCGATCATCGCAATGACGGCCTTTGCCGGAAATGAAGATCGCCAGATATGCCTCGATGCCGGAATGGATGATTACCTTACCAAACCGATTCAGTCAGCCAAGCTGCTTAACGTACTGAATATCTTCAGCAAGTCCGGGAGCTCATTGCTCTCTCGTGAACAACAAACTGAAATGACTGACAATATCGAAACTCAAGGCACTCAGGAACAAACTGAACAGATATTCAATCATCAGGAACTTGTTGAACGCTTGGGAGGCAAGTCTGAGATGGTTCCACGGTTTATCGGTTTTTTTTGCAAAAGCACGGGGCCTCATCTGGAGGCTTTACAGGCCTCAATTATTGAACAGGATGCCACGGCAATTCAGCGGGCTTCCCATGCAATCAAGGGCGCTTCCGGAAATATTTCTGCACAACGTATGCACAAACTAGCTTCAAGATTGGAACAGATTGCCAAGTCAGGTGATCTGCAAGCAGCACAACAGCATTTTTCCGCATTGCAATCTGAATATATAAAATTTTTAGATGAAGCAGCGGCTCTTGGATTTTTACCTGATCGGCAATAAACTCTCACAGGAGCAATTATGATCAAGTGTCTGGTCGTTGATGACGATGAACTCGGCCGTGAACTATTAGCATTATACTTGGATGGCATAGCAGCCTGCGACATGGCAGAAAACGGCATCCAGGCAGTAGATATGTTCCGCTGTGCTTTTGAAAGTGGTCATCCCTATGACCTGATCATTCTTGATATCGTCATGCCCGAAATGGACGGACACTCGGCTGCCATCGAAATCAGACAGGTCGAAAAAGATTGGGGCGTGGCAATTGGAAGCGGTACAAACATAATAGTGCTTTCATCGCTTCATACACCAAATGACATCATTCAAGCGTATGTTGCTGCCCGTTCAGTAGCCCACTTGGTAAAACCAGTAAAACCAGAAAAACTTCTTAAAACTCTTATAAAACTAGGAATAACCAAATGAATATGACCCTTATGCCGCTAGATACATATACAGATTCAACACCCCTTATCCATGGCAGATAACACCTTCATAAAAGGTTCAGAGACAAGCAAACGCTTTGAGATCAAACGCCACGGATATTCTTTGATGATTAATGTTAGTGCAGACGAACTGCAATGCCACTGTACATACGAGCCTTCCACACTTGGTGGTACTCCGCTTAGTGCTGCCGAACTCGACGAACATTTATCTAAACATAAAATTCTCGTTAACATCTGTCCAGAAGGTATATCAGAACTACTGCATGCAGCTGTTACCGCTCAACCTGTTGAAAATATACTTTTGGCTCGTGGCACCCCTATGGTACCTGGAGAAGATGGTCGCATAGAGGTCATTACTAGCGATCAGGAAGCAGCGGAGCACACCACAGCAAATGAAGGAACTATCAACTTCAGGCAGGTGCAAACATTTATCAATGTCCAAACCGGTGAGCTGATAGCTAAAATAATTCCGCCAGGTAGTGGTTCATCAGGCAAAACAGTTTTCGGCAGACCGATTCCGCCTTCTTCAGGAACTCCTGTAATTCCTGAACCAGGCAATAATGTGCTGATAGGTGATGATGGAATATGTATTTATGCAACAGCAAGTGGACGTGTTTATCAGCGCGGAAGTACAATTTCAGTTGAAGACATTTACATAATAGAAGGTAATGTTGACTTTGCTGTTGGTAACATTTCATTCAACGGTTTTGTAGAAATAAAGGGAGATATTCTTGACGGTTTTGAAGTTAAGGCCACCAAAGGTATAAAAGTTCATGGAAATATTGGAGTCAGTTCAATAGAATCAGATGGTGACATAGTGTTTTGCGGCATGAACGGTCAGGGCAGCGGAACGATTAAGTGCGGTGGATCTATAGCCGCCAATTATATCTATGATTCAACTATTGAATGCTCTGGCAATATTATTGCTTCAATTGAAATTAGGAGTTGTCAGATTAAATGCCTCGGTTTCATTTCTGTCCTAAAAGGAGGCCTGACTGGTGGCGAATATTTTGCACTCTCCGGTTTGGAAAGCGGAAATATTGGAAGTATAACGGCTCTCAAAACCCGTGTCGTTGCAGGAGTCCACTATGGGGATCTTGAGGAATTGAATAAGCTTTTTAATGAATTAAAGCAACTTGTATCCGAGTTCAGCACAACTTCAAAAGGTAGCGCCGACTTGAAGGAATTTGCCGGTAAGCGGGCTGAAATAACTGCACGTACACAAGAGGTTCGTTCAAGGTCTTATGATAAACTCAATCCAAAAGTGAATGTTCGCAATAAACTTTTCGATGGAGTCACGATAACATTAGGTATGACAACGGAGACTTTTACCGAAGTACGAAAAGGTCCTGTTTCCATAATTGAAAACACTATTGATGGCGGTTTTCGTTATCTCGGCATGACATCGCTCAATTTGAAGGCTCAAACGATTGAATTATCTTTCGAACAACAACATATTCTTCAACAGCAGAAACAGATGGCTGAAATCAGGAGGGACGAAGCGTGAAAGCACTTATTGTTGATGATGTTGAAATGAACCGAGAATTACTTGGGATGTTCCTTGCGGGGCACGCTACAGTAACAGCATACGCTGCAAGCGGAGAGGAAGCACTACTTCTGGTCAAAAAAGCCATGGATGATAATGAACATTTTGATTTAATTTGCATGGACATCTCGATGCCTGGTATTAGCGGCCACGCAGCATTAGCTAAAATACGTGAACTGGAAAATGACCACCAAAGCACCCGTGCAACAGCTTTTATGATTACAAGCAGCAGTTCACCCGATGATATGTTTGAAGCACTAATGAATGGTGGCTGTGACGACTACCTCACGAAACCTCTTATGCAGCAGTCTTTTAACGAGTTACTGAAGAAGCATAATTTACTCTGACATAGAGCAGAATATATATTTGGTTTAGAGGGTGTAGATTGATATTTGATTTTCTTGTCACAACGCAAAGAGCCCTTAACTCTGCTTGAGTTAAGGGCTCTTTTGTTTTATTCCCGGCGGCGACCTACTTTCCCACATAGCTACCCATGCAGTATCATCGGCCCTGAGGGGCTTAACTTCCGTGTTCGGGATGGGAACGGGTGTGACCCCCTCGGCATAGCCACCGAGAAACTCTTAGGGTGCAGGGTCCAGGGTCCAGGGTCCAGTAAAGTCAATAGCTTTCGCTCTTGATTTACTCTTATCCCTTGTCCCTTGCCCCTTGCCCCTTAATTTTCTTGGCAATTGCTTTGGATGGATAGTTTTTAGGTTGTATGTTTTCGATTTATATTCGGCCTGGGGGAAGGAAAACCTTCCCCCGAGCCGTTTTAATTATTTTATGGTCAAGCCTCACGGCCGATTAGTACCGGTAAGCTAAATGCATTACTGCACTTACACACCCGGCCTATCAACGTTGTAGTCTTCAACGGGCCTTTAGGGGTTGTTACACCCAGGGATACCTAATCTTGAAGGAGGCTTCCCGCTTAGATGCTTTCAGCGGTTATCCTTTCCGTACGTGGCTACCCAGCGACTGCGCCTGGCGGCACAACTGGAACACTAGCGGTACGTCCATCCCGGTCCTCTCGTACTAAGGACAGCTCTTCTCAAGTATCCTGCGCCCACGGTAGATAGGGACCAAACTGTCTCACGACGTTTTAAACCCAGCTCGCGTACCGCTTTAATTGGCGAACAGCCAAACCCTTGGGACCTACTTCAGCCCCAGGATGCGATGAGCCGACATCGAGGTGCCAAACCTCCCCGTCGATGTGAACTCTTGGGGGAGATCAGCCTGTTATCCCCGGAGTACCTTTTATCCGTTGAGCGACGGCCCTTCCATACAGAACCGCCGGATCACTATGACCTACTTTCGTACCTGCTCGACTTGTGGGTCTCGCAGTCAAGCTCCCTTATGCCATTGCACTCTACGGCCGGTTTCCAATCGGCCTGAGGGAACCTTCGCGCGCCTCCGTTACTCTTTGGGAGGCGACCGCCCCAGTCAAACTACCCACCAGACAGTGTTCCCGACCCGGATGACGGGCCTAGGTTAGACATCCAAAACAACCAGGGTGGTATT